>NZ_JBUYVC010000001.1:7500-3030000 GCF_055231875.1 Methylobacterium sp. Ger2507 | reverse complement strand
GCATTGCTCGCGGCGAGGCGCTCCCGGGTGATCCGGATGTTGTCCTCCAGGCCCGTCCGCACCGCGTCGGCACCGCGTGCCAGAGCCCAGTCCATCACCTCCGCCTGATGCCGGCCGATCCCGGCGGCCGTCCAGGTCGCACCCGGCAGGATGCGCCGCATTTCGCCGAGGAGCAGGTCCAGGAGGTGCAGATCGGCCGGCAACGCATTCTTCACGCCCATCACAAACTGCACGTGCGGGCGCGCATCGATCAGGCCGGCTTCGGCCAACCGGAGGGCGCCGTGGAGATGGGACAGGTCGAAGATCTCGATCTCGGGCCGGACGCCGAACCGCTTCATCTGACCTGCCAGATCCGACACCAGCACCGCGTGGTTCTCGTACACGATGGTGGGGAAATTCACCGATCCGGTCGAGAGCGAGGCCATGTCCGGGCGGTGCTGTAGGGACAGCCCTCGGCTCGCCGGATCGCGCCCGCGTCCGCCCGTGGAGAATTGCACGATGAGGCCCGGGCAGTGCCGGCGCAGGCCATCCTGCACGGCGGCGAAGCGGTCCGGGTCGGAGGACGGGGTCTCATCGTCGTTGCGCACATGGATATGCGCCAGGGTGGCGCCCGCCTCGTACGCCTCCCGGGTCGAGGCGATCTGCTCGGCCACCGTCACCGGAAGGGCGGGAGTGTCGGATTTGCGCGGCACCGAGCCGGTGATCGCCACGGCGATGACGACGGGGTCGGTCTTGGCGGTGTCTGTCACGCACTGTCTCCCTGGCGGATGCGGTTGTCGCGTTCCTCACCGCTCCGCATGGCCGGCAGCCGCGGTGACCGCAAGCCTCCCGACGCACGGTCTCGCGTCCTCACCCGGAGGCCTTGCACCGCCTCGCGTGACAGAACCCTTTCCGACCCTCGGTGCTCGCTTTAAGGTTCCGCCGCATGAACGACACGATCCTGATCCTGAACGGCCCGAACCTCAACCTGCTCGGCCAGCGCGAACCGCACATCTACGGGCACGAAACGCTCGCGGACGTGGAGGCCCGATGCCGGAGCCTGGCCGCCGGATTCGGCCTCACGATCGCGTTTCATCAGAGCAATGCCGAGCACCAGCTGATCGACTGGATCCAGGCCTATCGGGTCGATTGCGCCGGCATCGTGATCAATGCCGGGGCCTACACCCATACCTCGATCGCGATCCTGGATGCCTTGAGCGCCTGCACGGTTCCGATCGTCGAGTGCCATATCTCGAACGTGTATCGGCGTGAGTCGTTTCGCCATCATTCCTACGTGTCGCCCGCCGCCACCGCGGTGATGGCGGGCTTCGGCACCCATGGCTACGAACTCGCCATCCGGCACCTCGCTCATCTGCGCGAAGCCCGGCAGGCTTAGGCAGCCCGCGGCCGCATCAGGCAGCCCGCATTCGCAGTCGCGCAAGACTGTTCCAGGCCGGCGCCAGGACGAAGCTCGTGATCGGGATGAGGGCGGCGCCGACGGCGAGGCCGACGAGGCCGGAGCCCGCCGCCGTCACCAGCCACTCGACGATTCCCGCAAGCGGACCCGCGACGCTCGCAGCCTGAACGGCAACCGCATGGATGGCATGACCGATTTCGGGCAAGCCATAGGTTTCGAGGCCATGCACCAGGATGCCGCCGCCGACCCAGATCATCGCGGCGGTGCCGACGATGGCCAGGATCTTGAGGAAGCCCGGCATGCCCTTGACCAGGGCGCGACCGAAGCCCCGGACGAGGCTGCCGAACGCCGACCGGCTGGTGTTGGCCGCCATGGCGACGCCGGCATCGTCCGCTTTCACGATCAGGGCGACGCCGCCATAGACCGCGACCGTGATTCCCACCGCGACCACGGCCAGTACCGCCGCCTTCATCCAGAACGAGCCCTCGGGCAGGGCCGCCAGGGTGATCGCCATGATCTCGGCCGACAGGATGAAGTCGGTCTTGATCGCGCTGGATACCTTCTGGTCTTCCAGCGCCTGGGCATTGCCGGCCGCCCCGTCGCGCTGGGCCTCGTGGGCATGGGCCTGATGCGGGAACAGCGCCTCGTAGACCTTCTGGCTGCCCTCGTAGGAGAGATAGGCGCCGCCGAGCATCAGCAGCGGCGTGATGGCCCAGGGCGCGAAGGCGCCGAGCGCCAGGGCTGCCGGCAGCAGGAACAGCAGCTTGTTGCGCAGGGAACCGAGGGCGATGCGGCCGACGATCGGCAGTTCGCGCTCGGCGGCGAAGCCCACGACGTACCGGGGCGTGACCGCCGCATCGTCGATGACGACACCGGCCGCCTTCACGCCGGCGCGGCCCGCCTGCGCCGCCACATCGTCGAGGGAGGCCGCCGCCACCTTGGCCAGGCCCGCGATGTCGTCGAGGAGCGCAATCAGTCCGATACTCACGAGAAATCCTTCCTGGGCACACCGCCGGCCGTCGCGGACCATCGTACGGGATCGGCGCTCGGCAAGCTCAGCCTTTACTAGAGACGAACGGCAGGTCGATTTGATCCGTGCCGATGCGGGAATGCCAAGGGCGAGACCGAATGATCTGTCCACACCTTCGCGATCGGGCGGAAGGTCTGTTCAGGCACAGCCGTCGGCTCCTTCGCGGCGGGCTTTATCACGGTCCCGAGCCTCCTGCCGAAGAGAAAGTGCGTACTGCGCCGGGATCGTCTCGACAAGTACTGGATGCATCCCGTATGATACCGGAGTGCTCGTTGTGAAATGGATTTCGCCGAGCGGATTTTACTGGGAATTCGAAGCCGATGAAGCGCCGCAGCGCGCGACCGTTCACGGTCGAAATCAAGCACAACCGCGCCTCGCTGTCCGAGGCCTCCGCCCGTCCCCGCAAAGACCAGAACCTCTGGCACGACGTCTCCCTGGAGGATGCGGACACCCGCGTCGAAGCGCCGGCCGCCCCCGCGGCGTGGGGCGAGGCGAGCGCGTCCAAATCCGGGACATCGAAGTCTGGACTGTCGAAATCAGGGACCTCGAAATCCGGGTCCTCCAAGCTCGAGTCGTCCACTCCCGAGGCCCCGGCCCGGCGCATCCTGCAGAGCCTGCTGCCGATGTTCGTACCCTCGCCCGAACCGGAGGTTCAGGCCCCACCCGTGGTCGAGCGGTTGCCACGCGTCCGGCGCGTCAAGCCTCCCGCGCCGCGTCAGGCCAAGCCGAAATCCGGTTTGAAAGATACGTCGGACTTCGACGCCAGCCCGCGCGCGGCCTTGCAGGTGCAGCAAGAAGCGACGGTGCCGCCGGCTGCGGCCATCCCGCCTGTCGCACGACCAGCCTCGATGGCGCCCCCGGCCGACGCCCCGGCGGCTTCGCTGCGGGCGACGCGTCGGGTCCAGAAGGACGTCGCCCTGCGCCCCGGGGAGCGTTGGAAGCGGCGCCTGCCCCGCGCGCTCTGGTAGAGCGCGCATCCCCGCGTCGGGCCTGGACCTCCAGCCAATGGTGTCGGGCCCGACCGTTGGCGAGCCGGGATGGCGCGTCCTCCTCAGCCGGGCTCACTCCCGCCGAACCCGAACCGGAAGCGCTGCCACGGTGCGGTTGCGCTCCCCGCGTGAGGCCTCTGGATTCGCTTATCCGGGAATGTGTCGTTCGGGCTCGGAGCGATGAGGTTGGGGCTCGGCTGACTTTGCTCGGCGGCAGGGGCTCCCCGGCCGCCCCAATGCCTCCTCACCGGCTCGCACGATCTCAAGGCGGCCTTGAAGCCGCCCGGTCAGCCGTACCGGGTTGTGCGCGAACCGGTGTTCCCGGAAATCGTGTGGTAAGGACGCGGAGCCGCGAGCTCGGCGCGCCGGTGCCGCTGTGCCGACTGGTCATGGCGTCAGGTTGTGGTGGATCGCCGACCACCGACCACCGACCACCGACCCGGGCGGAAGCCGGCGCTCCCTGTCTTCGTTCTGTCCTCGCCCTGCCCTCGCACGACCGCTCGCCCATGAGCTGCGCGCCGATGCCGTTTGACGATGCTGCTTGGTCAGCAGCCTGTCGGTGCGCGCTGGGCCGGAATTCTCGATCCGGCGCCCATTGACAGGTTCGTCATGCCAAAATAGATGATGATCATCATTCTTATAGGCGGATGGTTCGACCGTGGGGCGCAGAATGGATACGAGGGTGATGCTGGGGCTCGCGGGCCTGGCCCTGTCGGCCTGCTTGCCGGCCGAGACGGCGGTGACGCCGGAGCCGCCGCTGGTTCAGACCGTGGTGGTCGCGTCCGCCCCGGGTGGCGTTGCGCGCTATACCGGAGTGATCCGTGCCCGCACCGAGAGCAACCTCGGCTTCCGGGTCGGCGGCAAGATCTTCCAGCGCCTGGTCGATCCGGGCGACCGCGTGCGCCTTGGCCAGCCGCTGATGCGTCTCGACCGCACCGATTTCACCTTGGCGCTCAACGCCGCCCGCGCCTCGGTCGAGGCGGCCCGCGCCCAGATGATCAAGGCTCGGGCCGACGAGGAGCGCAGCCGCAAGCTGGTGGCCGACGGCTGGACCTCGAAACAGACCTACGACCAGAACAAGGGTGCGGCGGACGCGGCGAACGCGCAATTCGCCAATGCGGAGGCCCAGGCCAGCCAGATCCAGAACCAGGCCGGCTACGCGGAACTCCAGGCCGATGCCGACGGCGTGGTGATGGAGGTTCCCACCGAGCCCGGCCAGGTGGTCGCTGCCGGCCAGACGGTGGTGAAGCTCGCCCGCGACGGCGCGCGCGAGGCGGAGGTCTTCCTGCCCGAGGGCAGCCGGCGGGCTGCCGAAGGCGAGGCCTCCGCCACCCTCTACGCCGACGGAGCGGCGACCTACCCGGCACGCCTGCGCGAACTCTCCGCCACGGCTGATCCGGCCACCCGCACCTACCGGGCACGCTACATCCTGTCGGGCGGCGGCGAGGCCGCGCCGCTCGGCGCCACCGTGACCCTGCAACTCCGCGCCCTCGACGCCGGCCGGGCCGCCCGATTGGAGGTTCCGCTCGGCGCTCTGTTCGATCAGGGGCACGGCAGCGCCGTCTGGCGCTACGACGCCGCCACCGAGACGGTGAGGCCCCAGCCCGTGCAGGTCGCCCGCATGGGCGAGGAGCGCGCCGAGATCGCCGCCGGCCTGGCCCCGGGCGACCGGATCGTGGCGCTCGGTGCCCATCTCCTCAAGGCCGACCAGCGGGTGCGCCAGGCGCCGCCGAGCATGACGGGTGTGGTGCGATGAGCGGCTTCAACCTCTCGGCGCTCGCCGTTCGCGAGCGGGCCGTCACGCTGTTCCTGCTGATCGCGCTGACGGGGGCGGGCTTCTTCGCCTTCGAGAAGCTCGGGCGGGCCGAGGACCCGGCCTTCACCGTGAAGGTGATGACGGTCTCGGCCGCCTGGCCCGGCGCCACGGCGGAGGAGATGCAGCGCCAGGTCGCCGATCCTCTGGAGAAGCGTCTGCAGGAACTGGTCTATTACGACAGGGCCGAGACGACGGTCCGTCCCGGGCTGATGATGACGAAGGTCATCTTCAAGGACAACATGCCCCCGGCCAAGCTCGCCTCGGAGTTCTATCAAGCGCGGAAGAAGCTGTCGGATCAAGCCTCAAGCCTGCCGCGCGGCGTGCTCGGGCCGCTGTTCAACGACGAGTTCTCGGACATCTACTTCGCCCTCTACGCCGTGCAGGCCCGGGGCCTGCCGCACCGCCAGCTGGTGCTGCGGGCCGAGGACATGCGCCAGCGCCTGCTGCGCGTGCCCGGCGTCGAGAAGATCAACATCCTGGGCGAGCAGGCGCAGAAGATCTTCGTCGAGATCTCCTACCAGCGCCTCGCCACCCTCGGCATCACCGGCCAGCAGCTGCTTGCCGCGCTGGCCAACCAGAACGATGTCACGCCGGCCGGCTTCGTCGAGGCCGCGGGCCCGCGCGTGTACCTGCGCCTCGACGGCGCGATCGACGGGATCGATGCGATCCGCGACCTGCCGGTGGCCGCCGGCGACCGCAGCCTCAAGCTCGGCGATATCGCCGAGGTCACGCGCGGCTACGAGGACCCCAAGACCTTCGAAATCCGCAACGACGGCGCGCCGGCTCTGATGCTCGGCCTGGTGATGAAGCCCGGCTTCAACGGGCTGAAGCTCGGCGAGGCCCTCAACGCCGAGGAGGTGGCGATCCACCACGAGACCCCGGTCGGCATCACGTTCACCAAGATCACCGACCAGGCCAAGGTCATCGACGACGCCATCCACGAGTTCATGGTCAAGTTCTTCACCGCCCTCGGCGTGGTGATCTTCGTGTCCCTGGTGGCGCTCGGCTTCCGGGTGGGAATCGTGGTGGCGCTGGCCGTGCCGCTCACCCTGTCGGCGGTGTTCGTGGTGATGATGATCACCGGCCGCGATTTCGACCGGATCACGCTGGGCGCCCTCATCATCTCGCTGGGACTTCTCGTCGACGACGCCATCATCGCCATCGAGATGATGGTGGTGCGCATGGAGGAAGGCGCCGACCGCATCGAGGCTGCGACCTATGCCTGGAGCGCCACCGCCGCGCCGATGCTCACCGGCACGCTGGTGACCATCGCGGGCTTCCTGCCGGTGGGCTTCGCCGCCTCCACGGCGGGCGAATATGCCGGCAACATCTTCTGGGTGGTGGCCTTCTCGCTGATCATCTCGTGGATCGTGGCCGTGACCTTCACGCCCTATCTCGGCGTCAAGCTGCTGCCGAACATCAAGAAGGTCGAGGGGGGACACGAGGCGATCTACGCCACCAAGAACTACGAGCGCCTGCGCCGCCTCGTACGGATGTCAGTCGACCACAAGTGGCTCGCCGCCGGCATCACGGTCGGGCTGTTCGCGCTCGCCGTGGTGGCGATGGGGCGGGTCGAGCAGCAGTTCTTCCCCAATTCGGAGCGGCCCGAACTCATCGTCGAGGTCACCCTGCCGGCGGGTTCGGCCTTCAGGACTACCGAGGCCAGCGTCAAGCGGGTCGAGGCGGCATTGCGCGATCTGCCGGAGGCGGGCGAGATCACGAGCTACATCGGTCAGGGCATGCCCCGCTTCGTGCTCTCCTTCGACCCCGAACTACCCGATCCGGCCTTCGCGCAGATCGTGGTGCAGACGGCCGACGCCCAGGCCCGCGACGCCCTGCGGGGCAAGGTCCGCGCACTCGTGGACGAGGGCCGCTTCCCCGAGGCCCGGGTGCGCGTGCTGCAGATCGTGTTCGGCCCGCCGATCCGCTTTCCCGTCGCCTTCCGGGTGGTCGGACCCGATCTCGACGTGATCCGGGGCATCGCCGCCGAGGTTCGGGAGGTGATGGCGGCCAATGCCAACATGCGCCTCGTCCACCTCGACTGGGGCGACAAGACCCCGAGCCTGCATCTCGCCCTCGACCAGGAGCGCCTGCGCCTGATCGGCCTGACCCCGAAGGAGGCCGGCCAGCAATTGCAGACCTACCTCAACGGCACGCCCGCCACCCAGGTGCGGGAAAACCTGCGCTCCGTCGACGTGCTGCTGCGCAGCCCCGGCCCCGAGCGGCGCTCGCTCGGCGAGATCGGCGACCTGACCCTGGCGACGAAGGACGGACGGCAGGTGCCGGTCTCCCAGGTGGCCCGGCTGGAGAGCCGCACCGAGGACGTGGTTCTCAAGCGCTACAACCGCGAGACCTACATCCGCGTCCAGGGTGACGTGCTCGACGGGAAGCAGCCGCCCGACATCCACGCCCAGGTCTTCCCCCTGCTGGCGCCGATCAAGGCCAAGCTTCCGCCGGGCTACCGCATCGACACGGCCGGCGCCGTGGAGGAGAGCGAGAAGGCGATGCTGTCGCTGGTGGCGGTGTTCCCCATCATGCTGATCGTGACGCTGACGGTGATCATGATCCAGGTGCGCTCCTTCGCCACCATGTTCATGGTCTTCGCCACCGCCCCGCTCGGCCTCGTGGGCGCGGCGCCGACCCTGCTCCTCTTCCACCAGCCCTTCGGCTTCAACGCGATCCTCGGGCTGATCGCCCTGTCGGGCATCCTGATGCGCAACACCCTGATCCTGGTCGACCAGATCCACCACGATCAGGCGGCGGGGCTGTCGAACTACGAGGCCATCGTGGAATCCACGGTGCGACGGGCACGCCCCGTGATCCTGACGGCGGCCGCGGCCATGCTGGCCTTCATCCCGTTGACCCACTCGGTGTTCTGGGGGGCTCTGGCCTACGTGCTGATCGGCGGCGTCGGCGTCGGCACCCTGCTGACCCTGCTGTTCCTGCCGGCCCTCTACGCCCTGTGGTTCCGGGTGGGCCGAACCCCCGCGCCGGTGCCGGCCGGACAAGCCCCGCTGGCGAACCCGGCCGAGGCTTGATCGGCACGGAGCTGATCGAACCCCTCCCGGCCCTCCGGGCCGGGGCGGGGCGTTCCGGAATCGCGCGGCCCGATCGGCGCGCGCGGTCCATCGACCGGCCTACGCTTGTGCCCCCTCGCGCGGGCCGGTCGATCGGCGAAGGGAGCGGAAGCTGTTTTAAATGATGCCGCGCATCCATATGAGGGGGCGCAGACGAGGGTGGCGACGGACGAGGAGCGGCAGATGCCGAGGGTATCCCAGGAGCAGGCCCGGCTGAATCGCCAGCGCGTCGTCGAGGTCGCCTCGGCCCTGTTCCGCGAGCGCGGTCTGCACGGCGTCGGAGTGGCCGACATCATGGCGGCCGCCGGCCTGACCCATGGCGGCTTCTACGGTCAGTTCGCCAACAAGGAGGCCCTGGCGGCCGAGGCGTTCGACGCCGCGATCGCCGAGGAGTACCGGGGCGGTCCCGAGACCCTTCTGGCGAACTACCTTTCGGAGGCCCACGTCCAGACCCCCGGAAAAGGATGCCCCCTCGCGGCCCTCGCCAACGACGTCGCGCGGGAGCCGAAGGGGTGCCCCGTGCGTGCGCGCTTTACCCGAGGGGTCGAGGCGCTCGCCACCCTCCTGGCCGACCTGTCGCCGAAAGCCGCCCGCGCGCGCCGGCGGCAGCGCTCCCTGGCGACCTTGTCGACTCTGGTCGGCGCCATCGTGCTGGCCCGGGCCGTCGACGACGAGACGCTGGCCCAGGAGCTGATCGAAGCGGCCCGCGCCGCCGTCACCGCCTGAACCTCATGACCCCGAGTCCGGCGGCGGTCCCGGCTCGCCCGGTGGACACCCTGAAGTCTGGCGTTCTCGTTTGTCTGGTCGGGATAACCGGTTCCCACTGATCCCTGACAAACTTTCGGCAAAGGGCCCGAGGCGAGACCGGGCTGTCGTTGGATCGAGGGGGATGTGTTCGCCCTGACGTTCGGGGTTCCCGGCGCGAAACGCGGCGGCCGACCTTTTCACCGAACCTTGATGGAGCCGTCACGCTCCCACCGTGTTTTGCCGGCAGGTTCGGAAGCGTGAGCCGCACCGGCTCGGATCTTCTGCTCGAGCCGCACCGGCTCGGATCTTCCGCTAGCGCGCAACCTTCGGGGGCAACGTTGAACGCCGAAGACACCACCCTACGGCAGGCTCTGGCCGTGGCGAATGCGAAGGCGGCGGCCGCGGAGCGCCGGTTGATCGAGTCCGAGGCCCGCTACACCGCCCTGCAGACCGAGCAGCATCAGCTCGCGCGCGACCTCCAGCATCATGTCCGCAACATGTTGGCCGTGGTGCGTGCCGTGGCGCAGCGCTCGGCCGAGACCAGCGAGAGCGTCGAGGACTACGCCATGCATCTCGACGGGCGGCTCGCGGCGCTTGCCCGCGTACAGGGCGCGATGACGCTCAATCCGCGGGCGAAGCTCGATCTCCACGCGCTGATCTCGGACGAGCTGCTGTCGGCCCAGGCTCAGGAAGGCCTGCAGGTCGCTCTGTCGGGGCCGCCCGTACTGCTGCAGCCCCAGGTCGCCGGGACCCTCGGTCTCGTCTTCTATGAGCTGACGACGAACGCGGTCAAGTTCGGGGCCCTCAGCCATGCGGAGGGGCGGATCACCGTGTCCTGGCATGTCAGCGCCGATCCGTGGCCGAACCTGGTCGTCACATGGCGCGAGCAGGGGGGACCGCCCGTCGCCGCATCGCCGCGCAAGGGGTTCGGCCTGGGCTTGCTCGAGGATGGACTGCCCTACGAGCTGAAGGCCCGCGCGGATCTGCGCTTCGAACCGGCGGGTCTCGCCTGCACCATCATCCTGCCGCTCTCCGACCGGATCTGCGCGGGAGCCGCCCTCCCTTGACGGCGGCCTTCGCCTCAAAGCCGCCCTCCCCTGAAAGCCGCCCTGCTTTGAAGGAAGAAGTCGTTCCGGGGCGCCCCGTCAGCCGAAGAGCGCGTCGGTGACCATCGACAGCTCGAGGGGCTTTTCGCAATGGCGCACGCCGGCGTAGCGGCTCGGGATGGCAGCCTTGTCGTAACCGGTGGCGAACAGGAACGTCACGCCGCGCGCCTGCAGGGCATCGGCCACCGGGTAGACCGTCTCGTCCTGCAGGTTGATGTCGAGCACCGCCGCGTCGATCTCGGGCGTCGCCGCGATCAGCGCCAGCGCCTCCCCCACCCGCGGCACCGGCCCCAGCACCTCGGCCCCGCAGGCCTCCAACTGATGACGCAGGTCGTCCGCGATGAAGTACTCGTCTTCCACGACCAGCACGCGGCGGCCAGCGAGCGAGGGAGCGGCGGAATGCGAGGCACCGGCCGGATGGGTTGGATGGGTTGGATTCATGGAACTGACGCGACTCATGGGCTGACCTTCCTGGTTCGTTCGGTGAGGGGCAGGTCGATCGAGCAGTGCAGCTCCGTCGCCCCGAGTTCGTAGCGCGTCCGGGCCTGCAGCGCGTAGGGTAACGCCCGCTCGATCAGCTCCCGCCCGTAGCCGCGCCGGCTGGAGCGCTCCTCCGTGGAATGGCCGATGTCGTGCTCCATCCATGCCAGCACGAGGCGCCGGCCTGCGTCCTCGGATTCCTTGACGAACCAGCGCACTGCGAGCCGGCCACCCTCGGTGCTCAGCGCACCGTATTTGCGGGCGTTGGTGGCCAGCTCGTGCAGCGCCAGCGCCAGCGTCTGCACCATCGAAGGGCGCAGAAGCACCTCCGGCCCCTCCAGCGCGATATGACCCTCGGTCCGGGCGCCGAGCGCATCGAGCTCCAGCCGGACGAGCTGGCCGATCGTGATCGGCTCGCTCTGCGCCCGGGAGAGCAGACCCTGGACGCGCGACAGCGCCCCGAGCCGGGCGTTGAACTGCTCGCGAAAATCCTCGCCGGGGCCGGTCTGGGTCATGGTCTGTTGCGCGATGGAGCGGACCACCGCGATCAGGTTGCGCGTCCTGTGCTGCAGCTCGGCGACCATGACGGTCTGCTCCTCCTGCAGCCGGCGCAGGTCGTCGACGTCGGTCGTCGTGCCGAGCCATTCCAGGATGTGCCCCGACGGGTCGCGCACCGGGACCGAGCGGGTGCGATGCCACAGGTAGGCCCCGTCGCTCGCCCGCCGGACGCGGAACTCCGTGTCGAGCCGGCCGTGCGGGCGCGCTTCGTCCCATGCCCGCAGGCTCGCCTCGCGGTCGTCGGGATGGACCGCGTCCAGCCAGCCGAGGCCGTGGGACGCCTCCTGGCTCTGGCCCGTGAATGCGAGCCATTGCGGCCCCGCCCAGGTCCAGTCACCCTCGTCGCGGGAGCGCCAGACCAGTTGGGGGATGCCCTCCATCAGCGTGCGCAGCCGCCCTTCGCTCTCCCGCAGCGCGGCCTCGACCCGCTTCAGCTCGGTGACGTCCTGGCCGACGCCGCCGACGCGTTCGACGGCTCCGCTAGGCCCACGCATCGGAAAATCGGTGTTCCTGAGCCAGCGCAGACCGCCGTCGGGGCGGTGTACCCGGTACTCGAAGGTGGCATGCCCGCCTTCACGGACGCGCTGGATGCAGGCCGCTGCCGTTTCGCGATCGTCCGCGACGATCAGGTCGGTCCAGTTGCGGAAGGTGTCGCCGGTGAGCGCATCGGTGACGGACAGGCCGTAGATGGCCTCGAAGGCAGGGCTCAGATACTCCCATTCGAGGGTGGTGGCGTCCCGGATCCAGAGAACCTCGGAGGAGGCCTCGGCGAATTGTCGAAACCGCGCCTCGCTCTCCCGCAGCGCTTCGTCGCCGCGGTGGCGAGCGATGTAGTTGGCCGCCGTCCAGGCGAGCAGGTCGACCAGCCGCAAGGCGTCGTCGCTCGGGCGGTGGGGCTGGCGGAACTGGGTGCTCAGGACGCCGACGAGATCGCCCTTCCGGCTGATCATGGGGGTGCACTGGAAGGCGTGCACCTCCGAAGCGGCGACGAGGTCACCGTCCGGCGTCCCCGCGAAGCCGGGAATGTCCGCCATATCGGCCACCACCAGCTGCTGCCGGCGGACGCGGGCGAGTTCGCAGCCCTCGGTGAAGCTGTCCTGGCGGAAGCGTTCGATGACCGGGGCGTCGGGCTCGTAGCCGAGCGCGCGCACGATCTCCAGGGTCTCTCCGGTGTTGGCGACCAGTTGGATGACGCCACGATCCGTCTTCGTGAACGCGACGGCGGCGGCCAGGATCTCGTCCAGAGCCGCCTCGAAATCCGCCGTGTCGGAGATCCGGGATTGCAGATCGTGCAGCCGCCGCATGCCGGCGAGGTCCGCGGCCAGACGGCCCTCGCTCTCCCGCAGGGCCGTCTCGGCCTGGACCCGTTCGACCGAGGCCCAGGTGCGCTCGGCCACTTCCTCGATGAGCGCGATATCGTGGGGCGACCAGTCCCGCGGCGCGCGGCTGTGGACCGCCAGCACGGCGACGAGGCGGCCGGTCTTGACGAGCGGCACGTCGACGAGGCTGGCGACCGAGATCCGAGCGAAGGCCGCGCGCGCCGGTGCGGTGCGGAGATCGAGCGCCACATCCGGAATGGCGACGGTCTGTCCCTGCCGCAGTTCCGCGATGAAGGCCGCGCCGAAATCCTCGAGACGGTGGCGGCCGACGTTGCTCGGGATGGTGCCGTCGTTCCAATCCCGCGTGACCGTGACGTGATCGCCGGAGGGGTCGGCCTCCGCATAGGTGACCTGGCCGGCGCCGAGATGCTGGCCGAGGGCCGCCGTGACCATCGCGATGACCGCGTTCGGATCGGTGTGGAGGCGCAGCGTGTCGGAGAGGCGCAGCAGGAACGCCTGCCGTGCCTCGCTCGCGCGAAGCCGCTCGTCGAATCGGTGCTCCTCCGTGACATCGAAGCTCACGCCGTTGACGATCCAGGGGCGCTCCGCCTCGGCAACGCCGCGCCAGCGCACCCAGCGCCCCCGGGCGGGTCCCGCGACGACCTCCAGCAGGCCGTCGAGCTCCTCACGGTTGGCGATGGCGCGGGTCACCATCTCGTGCATTGCGATCTGCCCCTGCGGGGACATGCGATCGGTGAAGGCGGAGAGGGGGCGAGCCTCCTCGGCGGCCGGGAATCCCCACAACGCCAGGAACGCCGCGTCACCCCAGATCAGCCGCTCGCGCAGGTCCCAGCACCAGGTGCCCATGCGGCCGCCCTCGAGAGCGATGCGGCGAAGCGCTTCGCTCTCTCGAAGGGCGGTTTCGATACCGGCTTTTTCCCGCAGGGCCGCTTCTTTCTCCCGCAGGGCCGCTTCGAGAGCCGCGAGTCGGCTCCGAAGCGCCTCGATGTCCACGGCGGCGGTCACGGCGCGACGCGGGGTGCGCGCGCGGCTGAACGACCGGCCGGGGACGGGAAGCGGGGAATCGGCACGGGGTTGTCCGCGCCTCAGGCCAACCCGCTGACCAGCCCGACGACAGCATGGCCTTTCGCGCCGTCGACAGGCTGCAGATAGGCCGGGTTGAACTCCCCGATCTCCTGGAGGCGCCTCACCTTGAGAAGCCGCAGGCTCTTGCCCCTGAGCTCGACCAGACCCTGGCGCCGCAGCTCCTGAAGCGTGCGGTTCACGTGGACGTTCGAGAGGCCCAGCGTGTCGCCGAGATCCGCCTGCGTCAGCGGCAGGGGACAGGAATCGCCCTCGGCCATGCCCACCATCTGGAAGCGGGTCAGAAGCTCGCAGAAGAGGTGCGCCATCCGCTCCATGGCCGAGCGGCAGCCGAGATTCACCACCCACTCGCGCGTGGTCGCCTCCTCGAAGAGCCTGGCTATGCGCAGCGCCTGCGCGATGTTGGGGTGGCGGGCGACCAGATCCGCCAGGGCCTGGCGGGGGATACGGACCACGACGGAGGAGGCCAGGGTCCCCACCGCATGATCCATGCGACCGAGATAGGACGCATCGACATCGCAGAGATCGCCCGGCAACAGGTACGCCATGATCTGACGCTGGCCGGCCTGACGCTGCTTGTAGCGGCAGGCGAAGCCTTCGAGCAGCATGACGGCATCCCCCGATCCCTCCTCGCTGCGGATGAGGTCGACGCGCGGCCCGAGCAGCCGCGGCGGGAGACTGATCTCCTCCAGGGCCGCGACATCCGCCGCATTCAGGCTCACCAGGCTTTGGAGCTTCCGGATCAGCGGGTTGCGACCGGGGTCAGGCTCGGCCGTCCTGACCGGAGTAGCGGGAACGAGGCTAAGACGGGCGTTCATGGATGCGGCTCCCAGAACGCCGGCAGCATCAGAGCAGGCCGGCAGACAAACGGGCGATGTCCGCGACCGTAATCCAAAGGGTATGCGTTTGTTATCCCTCAGTGTCTGATGGTGTTGTGTCCGACACTTCCCCAATGTTCGATAAAATACCGATTTAACGCATGTTATAATCGGTTCTTTCGCCTGAGAAAGAGCAGTTTCTTCATGGATTTCACTGTCAAGGTCGTGCCGTCACGGCTTCGATGACTGCCCCGATCGCCTTGGATCGATCATGCCGGCTGGTTATGTGCTGGCGTGACCTGTTCGCGTGTGACCTGTTCGCGCCTGCCTTGCCGCCTCCCCCGCGGCATTCGTCGCGATCCCGCTCTCAGCCGGTCGCGTATTCCAGTTGCGGCGCGAGCACGCGGTCGTCGTCGGCCTGTATGGTGACCGGGATGGTCTTGGCCGCCGGGGTTTTGCTGCCGATCGCGTAATGCCAGATCGGCAGAAGCACGTTGCATTCCGGATAGTAGCCGCCGATGCAGCCGATGGGGATGTCGTAGGCGACGACGAGCATGTCGGAGAGCCGGCGGTCGATGCCGTCGTCCGCCACCGTCTTCAGGGTCACGGCCTGGCCGATCTTCAGCCCGAGCCGGTCGATGTCCGAGCGGTTCATCAGCACCACCTTGCGGGTGTTCTTGATGCCCCGGAAGCGGTCGTCGTAGCCGTAGACCGTGGTGTTGAACTGGTCGTTCGAGCGCAGCGTGATCAGGCGCAGCACGTCGTGCCCCACCGTCGGCATGTCCGCATCCTCGTCGAGGCCGCCGGGCGTCACGATGTTGGCCCGGCCCGTCTCGGTGTGCCACTGGCGCTTGCGCGCCGGCAGGTCACGCTGGAAACCGCCCGGCTCCCACATCCGCCGCTCGTAGTCCCAGAACGACTCGGGCAGCGTCTCGCCGATCGCCTTGCGGATCTCGGCGTAATCCTCCTGCCAGACGTCCCAGAGCACGCGTGGATTGGGGTCGAGCACCCGCCGGCCCAGCTCGCAGATGAGCCGGATCTCGCTGATGAGGTGGGGCGAGGCCGGCCGGCGCACGCCGCGATTGCCGTGGATGCAGGCGGAGGTGTCCTCCATCGAGAGGACCTGCTGCCCCATCTTCGTCTCGTCGATCTCGATGCGGCTGATCACCGGCAGGATGTAGCTGATCTCGCCCGGCAGCAGGGCCGAGCGATTGAGCTTGGTGATCACGTTGACGGTGAGGCGCAGGCGGCGCCAGGCCGGCTCCATCTGGCCGTGATCGGGAATCGCCCGGACGAAGTTGCCGCCCAGCATGAAGAAGGCCTGGACCTCGTCCTTGAGGATCGCCTCGCAGGCCTCGACCGTGTTGTAGCCGGCCTCCCGTGGCGGTTCGAAGCCGAACTGCGCACCGAGCCGGTCCAGGGGAAACAGCTCGGGCTTCTCGGTGATCCCCACCGTGCGCTGGCCCTGCACGTTGGAATGGCCGCGGATCGGGCAGATGCCGGCGCCGACGCGGCCGAGATTGCCGCGCATCAGCAGGAGATTGACCAGCATCTGCACGGTCTCGACCCCGGCCCGGTGCTGCGTCAGCCCCATGCCGTAGACGCCGATCACCGCGTGCGAGCGGCCGTAGACGGTGGCGGTCGCCTCCATGTCGGCCCGGCGCAGGCCCGAGCGCCGTTCCAGTTCGTCCCAATTCTGCGCGCGGAGCCAGTCGGCGAAGGTGTCGAAGCCGTGGGTGTGCTCGGCGATGAAGGCCTCGTCCAGCACCCCCGGGCCGCCCGTCGTGCGCGAGGCCTCGTGCGCTTCCAGCACGGATTTGCAGATGCCGGCGAGGGCCGCGAGGTCGCCGCCGGCCTTGACCTGGTGATATTGCGAACTGATCCGGGTGTCCTTGCCGGTCAGCATCTCGGTCGGTGATTGCGGGTTCAGGAACCGTTCCAGCCCGCGCTCGCGCAAGGGGTTGTAGGTGATGATCGGGACGCCGCGCTCGCTCGCCTCCTGAAGCGGATGGAGCATGCGGGGCGCGTTGCTGCCCGGATTCTGGCCGAAGAACAGGATGCAGTCCGTCTTGCCGAAATCCTCCAGATTGACCGTCCCGACCGGCTGGCCGATGCTGGCGGGCAGCGCCACCGAGGTGGTCTCGTGGCACATGTTGGACGAGTCCGGCAGGTTGTTGTTGCCGTAGAGCCGGGCGAAGAGCTGATAGAGATAGCTCCCCTCGTTCGACAGGCGGCCCGAGCTGTAGAACACGGTGCCCTTTTGGCGATCGTCGACGGCGCGAAGCTCGCGGGCGATCTCATCGAGGGCATGCCCCCAGGAGACCGGAACGTACTTGTCGCTGGCGGCGTCGTAGCGGAGAGGATGAGTCAGGCGCCCCGGCTGTTCGAGGTGGTAATCGTCCCAGCCCCGAAGTTCGGTGACGGTGTGCTCGGCGAAGAACTTCGGCGTGCAGCGATGCGCGGTCAGTTCCCAGGCGACCGCCTTGACGCCGTTCTCGCAGAACTCGAACGGCAGCGGGTTCGCGGGCTTCACCCAGGCGCAGCTGGTGCACTGGTAGCCGTCGACCTTGTTGTGGCGGGTCAGCGCGATCGGGACGCTCGCCAGCACACCCTCGCGCCTCAGGATGTTGCCGACCGAACGGGCCGACCCCCATCCACCGGAGGGCATGCGGTAGGGCTTGAAAACGGGCTTTTTCAACGAATGATCTCCCTGTCGCCGCGACCTGAACGACGCGCTGGGGCCGAGGCCGACCGGCCGGATCGACCTTTCCCGTCGGAGCCGGGAAACATTGCCCGCCTGCCCAGGTTGCACCTCCAACCCGCCGCCTTGGCGTTTGTTCGAAACTTGGCGTTTGTTCGAGAGATTATGCTCTGGGCTTAACGAAGGTTGTCGTCATGATTACCCAAGACTATCTGCTGAAGAAGCCCGCTCGACCATCGGTGCCAAAGATGTTTCTCGATACGCAGATCGTCCCGGTGGCCGTCAATGCCGCGGGCGCGTTCGAAGTCGCGCTGGACCGGACGGCCCGGCGCCTGGGTGTCCGGCCGGTCGTGATCGTCGCCGTGGGCCTCGCCGGATTAGGCCTCGCGGCGGCGAGCCTCGCCGCATGGTCCGGAATGCGTCGCAGGCAGCGGCGGACGCGCGTCGTCGAACAACCGCCGCTGCGCGAGATTGCCCCCGCCCCGCGAGACGACGGCGCGAGGATGTCCGGGACCGGACCAGCGCCGCAGGACCATCCGGACCGGTCGCAGGGTCGGTCCCGCGCGGATCTGGCCGCCGAACGGGCGCCCGGACCATGGACGCCCGACGCGGACCTTCGCGCCCGTCAGGAACAGCTTCTGGACGAGGCGATCGAGGAAACCTTCCCGGCCAGCGACCCGATCGCCCCGAAGCGGATCACCCGCTAGGCAACCCGCAGAGCGGAGGTGGGGCGAGCCCGTCCGGCGTGGCGTTTCCGTGGCGTTCTGCTCAGAGATTTTCCCCGGGAGAGCCATTGCCGGAATGGCGGCCGATCACGGGTGCCGACAGGGATTTCTCACGGCGCGGCCTGGGTTGGACGCGAAGGCGGCGCCGAGAAGCCGTTGCGGCGCACGGAGCGCCTCCTGCGCGAGGATTGTGCGCACCAGCCGGACCGGATCGTCACGGCGCAGGGTCGAGGCTTTCGCCGTGTCGCGCGACGGCGATGAGGCCCAAGCATCTGCGCGATAGAGCCGGCACCGGACCCGGCCCAACGGCCGGATGCGAGACGGCAGCGGGTCGAGGCGGACCCGACGAGCCCGGCCCTCGCGACGGTCTCGCCTTTTAAATAGGCGCCGACTCCCGGCGGCCACGCCGTGGTGCGCCGGTGCTCCTGCGCGCTGGCCCAGCTCCGATTTTACACGTCGAGGTTGGCGACGCTGAGCGCGTTGTCCTGGATGAACTCGCGGCGGGGTTCGACCACGTCGCCCATCAGCTTCACGAACAGATCGTCGGCGTCCTGGGTGTCCTTGACCTTGACCTGGAGGAGCGAGCGCACGTCGCGGTCGAGGGTGGTCTCCCACAGCTGCTGGGCGGTCATCTCGCCGAGGCCCTTGTAGCGCTGGAGCTGCAGGCCCTTGCGGCCGAAGGCCATCACCGCCTCGAACAGGCCGACGGGGCCGTGCAGGGTCGTCTCGTCGCCCTTGCGCGCGTAGGTGACGGGCTCGTCGTAGATCTCCCGCAGGGCTTCCGCCCGGTCGGCGAGGCGCCGGGCCTCCTGCGAAGCCAGGAGCGAGGCGTCGAGGGTCGCCACCTGGCGCACGCCGCGCAGGGTGCGGCTGAGGACGTAGCCGCCTTCCGAGACGGAACCTTCCCAGCCGCGCTCGATGTCGTCGGCGATCCGGTCCATGCGCCGGGCGACCGTCCCGGCCAGACCCTCGGCCTCCGCCGCGTTCTCGTCGACATTGGTCCGGAACGCGCCGGCGATCAGGGCCTGCTCGACCACGGCGCGGTCGTAGCGGGTGTGGAGCGCCTGCATCAGCCCGCGGAACTGGCGGGCCTCCTCGACCAGGGACTTCAGCTGCGCGCCGCCGAACTCGGTGCCGGAGGCGAGCCGCAGCACGGCGCCCTCGACGCCGGCATCGATCAGGTAATCCTCCAGCGCCCGCTCGTCCTTGAGGTAGAGCGCCGACTTGCCCTTGGCGGCTTTGTAGAGGGGCGGCTGGGCGATGTAGAGGTGCCCGCGCTCGATCACCTCCGGCATCTGCCGGAAGAAGAAGGTCAGCAGCAGGGTACGGATGTGCGAGCCGTCGACGTCGGCATCCGTCATGATGATGATGCGGTGGTAGCGCAGCTTTTCGGGGTTGAAGCCCTCGCGGTCGGTCGATGACCGTCCGATGCCGGCGCCCAGCGCCGTGATCAGCGTGCCGATCTCGGCCGAGGACAGCATCCGGTCGGCGCGCACGCGCTCGACGTTAAGGATCTTGCCCCGGAGGGGGAGCACGGCCTGGAAGGTCCGGTCGCGGCCCTGCTTGGCAGAACCGCCGGCGGAATCGCCCTCCACCAGAAGGATTTCGCATTTCGAGGGATCGCGCTCCTGGCAATCGGCGAGCTTGCCGGGCAGGGAGGCGATGTCGAGGACGCCCTTGCGGGTCACGGTCTCGCGGGCCTTGCGGGCCGCCTCGCGGGCCGAGGCCGCCATGATGACCTTGGCCATCACCGAGCGGGCCAGCGTCGGGTTCTCCTCGAGCCAGTTCGACAGGCCCTCGTTGAGGACGTTCTCGACGGCCGGGCGCACCTCGGAGGAGACCAGCTTGTCCTTGGTCTGCGACGAGAATTTCGGGTCCGGCACCTGCACCGAGATCACGGCGGTCAGGCCCTCGCGGCAATCCTCGCCGGTGAGCGAGATCTTTTCGCGCTTGGCGATGCCGGACGATTCCGAATAGCCGGTGATCTGGCGCGTGAGGGCGGCGCGGAAGCCCGCCATGTGGGTGCCGCCGTCGCGCTGCGGAATGTTGTTGGTGAAGGGCAGCACGGTCTCGTTGAACGAGTCGTTCCACCACAAGGCGACTTCGACGCGGATGTTGTCGCGCTCGGCCCGCACCATCACGGGCTTCTGCATGCCCTCGATCGGTTTGCGGGAGCGGTCGAGGTAGCGCACGAAGGCCTCGATACCGCCCTCGTAGAACAGCTCCTCGCGCTTGTGCTCGGCGTGGCGCGCATCGGTGAGGACGATCCGGACACCGGAATTCAGGAAGGCCAGCTCGCGCAGGCGCTTCTCCAGCGTCGCGTAGTCGAACTCGATCATCGTGAAGGTGTCGGTGGACGGCAGGAACGACACCTCGGTGCCGCGCCGGCCGTTGCCGTCGCCGACGATGATCAGCGGCGAGACCGCGTCGCCGTGGCGGAACTCCATGGCGTGCTCCTTGTCGTTGCGCCAGATGCGCAGGCGGAGCCATTGCGACAGGGCGTTGACCACGGAGACGCCGACGCCGTGCAGGCCGCCGGAGACCTTGTAGGAATTCTGGTCGAACTTACCGCCGGCATGGAGCTGGGTCATGATGACCTCGGCCGCCGAGACCCCCTCCTCCTTGTGGATGTCGGTGGGGATGCCGCGGCCGTTGTCGGAGACCGTGACGGAGCCGTCGGCGTTCAGCGTGACGGTGACGAGGTCCGCGTGGCCCGCGAGCGCCTCGTCGATGGCATTGTCGACCACCTCGTAGACCATGTGGTGCAGGCCCGAGCCGTCGTCGGTATCGCCGATATACATGCCGGGGCGCTTGCGCACGGCGTCGAGCCCCTTGAGGACCCGGATGGATTCCGCGCCGTAGGCATCGGCGGCGAGATTGTGGGAGCTGTCGGACATGAACTTCCTCGGGCAGGCGGGCACTTGGGCTGAGCTGTCGGCCCAGGCCGGACCCCCGCGCGCCTGCGTTTCGTACTTGCTCACGCAATATAGGCGTTTCGCGTTGAGAATGCATCGTTTCCGGCGCTTTGCGAGCCCGGAAACGACGGGATGATGGGCGGTCGGCTTTAACGATCGGTCAAGGCCGCCTCGCCGGCGCGACGGTGGCGCCCTCCACCCCAGTTGCGGCGTTCGTCGATCGGTCCGGATACGGGGTGTGCGCCGGGGACGGACGGGGACACGGGCACGGTTCCTCACCCCCTTCGTAGCAGGCAGGGCGATCACGGATGGCACCACTCCGTCCTTCCGGGGCGCCGCAGGCGAGCCCGGCCCCGAAGGCGGGCGCCGGGGACGTGCAATCCAGAGCCGCTGACGGTGCAACGTCTTGCGCCACCTGCGTTTCTGGATCCCGGGTTCCGCTACGCGGCCCCGGGATGACGGGGCGCTACGAGCGGGTCTCCGACGCGCGAATCCCGCGGACTCTCAGGCCTGCCGGGCTTCGATCCTGCCGAGCCTCAATCTCGCCAAGCCCCACTCGCCAAGCTTCACTCGCCAAGCCTCAATCCTGCAGGAACGGGTTCGTCATCCGCTCCTCGCCCAGCGTGCTGGTGGGGCCGTGGCCGGGGATGAAGGCGACATCGTCGCCGAGCGGCAGGACCTTGTCCTTGATCGCCCGGATCAGCTGTTCGTGGCTGCCGCCCGGCAGGTCGGTGCGGCCGACCGAGCCCTTGAACACCACGTCGCCCACCAGGGCGAAGCGCGCGTCGCGGCTCATGAACACCACGCTGCCGGGGGAATGGCCGGGGGCGTGCAGGATGTCGAAGGTCAGGCCGCCGACCTCGACCACGTCGCCGTCGCCGAGCCAGCGGTCCGGCGTCACCACCCGGGCGCCGTCGATCCCGTAATTGGCGCCGGTCTCCGGCAGGCTGTCGAGGAGGTAGCGGTCGGCCTCGTGCGGACCCTCGATCGGGACGCCGAGACGGTCGCGCAATTCGGCCGCCCCGCCCGCATGGTCGATATGGCCGTGGGTGAGCAGGATCTTCTCGATGGTGATGCCCTGGTCGGCGATCGCCGCCGTGATCCGGTCGAGGTCGCCGCCCGGATCGACCACGGCGCCGACCTTGGTCTCGTCCGACCAGATCAGGGTGCAGTTCTGCTGGAAGGGGGTCACCGGGATGATTCCGGCGCGGGGCGTGCCTGGCATCAGGGGTCTCGCGGGATGGCGCCGGGGCGGTGCCGGGTCGGCGCAGGGTTGACGCGGGGAGGTGTGGCGCCGCGGCGGCGCCGGTGGCCGCCTGTCTAGCCCGAGATCGCCGTTGGCGCGAATCCGCCGCGCCGCCATCGTCACCTCCGCCAAACTTCGGCCTCGCCACGGGACTAGCGGGGCCTTAACCACGATCCGGCCGCCCGCTCGGCCGGCTCCCCCTCCCCCGACCCGGGTCCCTTGCGCACATGCTGAAAACCGCCTTCGTCGCCGCACGGGACCGGCAGCGCCTCGGGGAGATCGCGTCCGTCCTCATCGGATTCGGTGTCACCAAGGTGGTCGAGCGCCTGGGCCTCGCCCAGGTCGCGCGGCTGGCCAAGCGCCGGACGCCGCAGGTCGACATCGCCCGCCTGTCGCAGCCCCAGCGGGTGCGCCGGGCGATCGAGACCCTGGGGCCGACCTTCGTCAAGCTCGGCCAGATCCTGGCGAGCCGGCCCGACCTCCTGACCCCGGAATGGACCGAGGAGCTGGAGAAGCTTCACAGTCAGGTTTCGCCGATCCCGTGGGAGCGCATCCGGCCCCAGCTCGAGGAGGACCTCGGCGGCCCGGCCTCGGAGATCTTCGCCGAGTTCGACACCACGCCGCTCGCCGCCGCCTCCATCGCGCAGGTCTACCGCGCCCGCCTGCAGACCGGCGAGGAAGTGGTGGTGAAGGTGCTGCGCCCCGGCCTGCGCAAGATCATCGAGGCGGACCTGCGCCTGATGGGTCACGCCACCCGCATCGTCGTGGACGAGTGGCCGGAATTCGGGCGCTACCAGCCCCAGGAACAGATGCGCCATCTGGCCAGCGGCCTCTACGGCGAACTCGACCTCATCAATGAGGCGCGCAACTGCGAGACCATCGCGGCGATCTTCGCCGACCGCGACGACATCGTGGTGCCCAAGATCCACTGGGAATGGACCTCCGAGCGCGTGCTGGTGCAGGAATTCGTGCACGGCATCCCACCCAACGACCATCCCCGGCTCGACGCGGCGGGCTACGACAAGGTGCTGCTGGCCCAGAAGGGCACCGACGCCTTCCTGCAGATGGCCCTGATCGAGGGCGTGTTCCACGCCGATCCGCATCCCGGCAACATGCTGATCATGCCGGACAACCGGATCGGCTTCATCGATTTCGGCATCATCGGGCGCCTGTCCCAGCGCCGCCGGACCCAGCTCCTGATGCTGATCGGCGCCATGCTCAAGGAGGATTCCGACGGGCTGATGGCCGTGCTCCTCGACTGGAGCGGCTCGAGCAACCCGGACCTGACCAAGCTCGAGGCCTCGTCGCAGGCCTTCGTGGCGCGCCACACCGGCGCCTCCCTCGATTTCGGCGCCCTGCTCACCGACTTCATGACCATGGCGCGCGAGAACGACCTCGCCATGCCCACCGATCTGGCCATCCTGTTCAAGGGCCTGGTCACCGCCGACGGCGTGATGCGCCAGCTCGACCCCGGCTTCGACCTGTTCTCGGCCGCCGGACCGACCGTGAAGCGCAAGCTCGCCTCGCAGTTCTCGATCAAGGGCATCACCCGCAAGGTCGAGGCGGTGGGAGCCGGCCTGTTCGGCGCCGCCTCCGAGCTGCCGACCCTGATCCACCTCATGCTGGTGCGCCTGAAGCAGGGCCGCGTCACCGTCGAGATCGAGCTGAAGGGCATAGAGAAGCTGACCCGCGGCATCGAGCGCGCCGCCGCCCGCATCGCGGTGGCGCTCATCGTCGCCGCCTTCGCGACGCAGCTCGCCCCGCGCTTCATGGACCTCGGCACCCCGGCCTTCATCACCGTCGGCGCGGTGGTCTGCGTGATCGGCATCGGCTGGCTCGTGCTGCTGGGGCGCAACAAGTAGGGGCTGGGCACTCACGCCTGCCGGCGGACTGGGACGGTCCCGGCCGATTGCCGGGACGGGACGGCGATCGCCTCGGATGCCGGCATCCGCTCGCGTCCACCATCTTAAATCAGCCGCGTTGTGCGGTGCATCTGCCGCGCTGGCGCCGGCGGTCCCGCTTCGGACCGTGCGGCCGTTGTGCGACACGACCCAACCTCCGGTAGCCCGGCCCGCATGAACATCATTCTGATCAAGCTGTTCGCGACGGCGCTGACGCTCAGTCAGGTCACGACGCGGCCGGATGCGGTGAAGACGCAGTTCGATCCGGTGGCCGACAAGGCCCAGGTGGTGCAGATCCTGCGCGACGGCTGCGCCCACATGCGCAAGGCCTTCGACATCGAGGACATCAACCTCGACGAACTGATCTCCACCGCCATGGAGGACCCGTCCGCCGTGGCCGGTGAGAGCGCGCCCAAAATCCTGCACGGCCTCGACATCGGCGAACTGAACGTCAGCTACCGCCAGTTCTGCAAGGGCGAGACGCCCAAGGATTCGCCCTTCGACGCGGCCGAGGTCATCGCCTTCTACAACAAGGCGGTGGCGGACCTGCCCTCGGCCGAGGCCCTGAAGGAGCGCAAGCTTCCCGGCGCGTCCCTGATCCTCGACGGATCGGGAAAACGCTACGCCGAGGCCTTCGAGGCCAATGGCCGGCGCCTCAGCGTGCCGATCGCCGAGGTGCCCGCGATGGTCCGACAAGCCTTCGTGGCGGCCGAGGACAAGCGCTTCGAGAGCCACAAGGGCATCGACGAGCGCGGCGTGATCCGCGCCTTCATCGGCAATCTCGCTTCCCCCGGGCGCCCGGCCGGGGGCTCCACCATCACCCAGCAGGTGGTCAAGAACCTCTCGGTCGGCGACGACGTCACCTACGAGCGCAAGATCCGCGAGATGATCGTGGCCTCCCGCCTGGAGCACATCCTGGGCAAGCCGCAGATCCTGGAACTCTACCTCAACGGCATCTATCTCGGTCGCGGCGCCTACGGCATCGAGATGGCGGCGCGCAGCTACTTCGGCAAATCGGTGGGCCAGCTCACCGTGCCGGAGGCCGCGCTCCTCGCCGGCATGCCCAAGGGCCCGAACTTCTACAGCCCCGACAAGTACCCCGACCGGGCGCGCGAGCGCCGGGCCTACGTGCTGGCGCGGATGAAGGAGGAGGGCGTCATCACCGAGGCGCAACTCGGCGAGGCCGCCAATGCGCCTCTCGGCCTCAAGCCGATCGAGGCGGCCCGGCGCGATTCGGGCTTCTACTTCGTCGATCACCTGGCCCGCGAGGTGCGGACCTTCGCGGGGGTGGAGTCGCTCACCGCCGCCAGCCACGTGGTGCGCTCCACCATCAATGCCGGCCTCCAGACCGCCACCGAGACGGCGCTGCAGGAGGGGCTCGCCACCTACGAGCGATCGACCGGCCGCGCCCGCTACGAGGGGCCGGAACTCAACCTCGCCGAGGCCGTGCGCAAGCTCGAAGGTGCGGCCCCGGCCGCCGAGGCCTCGCCCCTCGGCGTACCGTTGCTCGTCGGCGATGCGGCCAAGCCCGCGCCGGCTCCGAAAACCCGGGCCGAACGCAAGGTCGCGGCCGCTGCCGAGAAGGCCGCCCCCAGGGTCGAGCGTCCGAAACCGGCCTGGCAACGGGCGCTGGAGACGGCCAGACCCGCGCTCTACGATGTGCACTGGCCGCTGGCGGTGGTGCTCGAGACCGGGCGCGGCGGCAGCGCCAGGGTCGGCCTCGCCGACGGACGCACCGCGAGCCTGGAGCCCGGCCCGGCCCGCGGCAAACTTCAGCCCTACGACGTGGTGCGGGTGAAGCTGCGCGATCCGAACGCGAAGGCACTCCGGGCCGACCTGCGGGTCCGCCCGAGCGTTCAGGGCGCCGCCCTGGTGCTGGAGAACCGCACCGGGCGCATCCTCGCCATGGCGGGCGGCTTCTCCTACCCGCTGAGCCAGCTCAACCGCGTCACCCAGACCGTGCGCCAGCCGGGCTCGACCCTGAAGCCCCTGACCTATCTGGCCGCGCTCAACGCCGGCCTGCAGCCCAACACCCTGGTGCTCGATTCCGCCATCACCCTGCCGCCCATCGGCGGAATCGGCGATTCCTGGTCACCCAAGAACTACGAGGGCATGGGCGCCGGGGCCACGACGCTGCGGCGCGGCCTCGAATTCTCGAAGAACCTCGTCACCGCCCGCCTGCTCCAGGGCGGCATCGCCGACAAGGCCCCGGCCAGCCTGCAAAAGGTCTGCGACCTCGCCCTGGAGGCGCAGATCTACGCCGAATGCGAGCGCTATTATCCCTTCGTGCTCGGTGCGCAGCCGGTGCGCATGGTGGATCTGGCCGCGTTCTACGCGGCGGTGGCCAACGAGGGTGCCCGGCCGGCGCCCTACGCGTTGGAATCGGTCGAGCGCGACGGCAAGGCGCTCTACACCCGCGAGACCCGGGCGCCGACGCGCATCGCCTCGGCGGACCGGGTGGCGTTCTACCAGCTCAAGACCATGCTGCAGGGGGTGACCAACCACGGCACCGCCGCGGCCCTGGCCCGGTTCTCCGCGTCGATCGCCGGCAAGACCGGCACCTCGGAGAACGAGAACGACGCCTGGTTCGCGGGCTTCACCAACGAGATCACCATCGTGGTCTGGGTCGGCTACGACAACGCCGACGGCACCCGCAAGACCCTGGGGCGCGGCCAGACCGGCGGACACCTCGCGGTGCCGATCGCCGGCACCATCCTGCAGGCGGCCTGGGCCAACGGCGTGCCGCGCACCCCCCTCGCCCCGCCCTCGCCGGAGGCGCAGCAATCGCTCGCCGACGCCAGCATCGATCCGCGCAGCGGCGAGCGGGTCGCGGGCAGCGGCTTCCAGGAGCATTTCCGGATCAAGGACGGCCGCATGGCCGACACCCAGTACAAGCTGCTGCCGCGCGAGACCCGCACCGCCATGCGACCCGACCCGGAGGACGGCGATCTCGGCCCCGAAGAGGACGCCCCCGATGTGGCGGGCGGATTGTTCGGCGGCCTCGATGGAGGCAGACGAGCGCAGCCCGATGGTGAGCGACGTCGGGCGCAGCCCGATTACGATCGGCCGGGGGCACCCGCCGACTACGATCGGCGCCGGGCGCAGTCCGAAGCGGATCTGCTCGATCCCTACGGCCAGCGCCGCAACCGCCGGGCGCAATCCGAGACCTACCAGCCCTGGCCGGGCACCCAGCGCTCGCCCTTCGGCGACGACGAGGAGGTCAGGCCGCGCCAGCGCCGCCGCGATCCCGATTACCTGTTCGGCGACGAGCCGCGCTTCTAACGTTTGTCAGGGATCCGTTGTCATCCTCCGAGTCTTGCCCCGAGTCGTCCCGGCCCGAGTCGTCCCGGCCCGAGTTCCGCCCGACCCCTGGCGGTCTCGGCTCGGTCGCGGGCACCTTCTATCGTGCGGTGGCACTGGCTCATGTCGGGGCGGCGCTGTCCGGGTCACAGAGGGCGGGACGATATTCGCGGCCGGATCAGCGCACGCTGTATCTCAGCGCATCGCGGGCCGGGATCGATGCGGCGATGCGCGCCCACACCACGGCGACGGACCCGGAAAAATCCGTTCTCACCCTGTGGGTTCAGGCCGATGCCGTCTTCGATCTGCGCGACCCGGATGCCGCCCAACGCGTCCGGACGATGGCCGGCGAGCCGTTCGGCGACTGGCAGCAGGACCTCGCCAAAGGTCGCGCGCCGTCGTCCTGGCGCGCCCGCGACTGGATCGCCGCCCAGGGCGCGCAGGGCCTGATCGATCCGTCGCGCAAGGCGCCGGGCCTGTGGCACCTCGTCCTGTTTCACTGGAACGTCCCGGGCGCGCCGCTGGTGCGCTTGTGACCGGTCGGCCGGGTGCGAAAGCCGCCCCGCCCGACGCGACGGATCGCGTGCCGGCGCCGGACTCCACACCCCTCCTCCGATTCGACGGCATTCCCACGTCTCGCGGGCTGCGCCGGTCCCGCCTCCTGGAAGGAGGGGGAGCCTGGTGGGCCTTACGCTCACCCGGAGGTGAGCGCCATCACACGGTCTCTCGGCGAAGTTAGTCTCGTCAAAGTCGTGTGAATCCAGTAGCCCCCGACTTCTGAGGCCCCGACGTGAACAGGCAAGTTTTGGACAGGCACCTTTCGCATGGGCGAATGCCCGCAACCCTTCTCCTGGCCCTCGCCCTGACGGGCGCCGGCACCCTGCGCCCGGCCCTGGCCCAGGACGGCATGAAGCTGCAGGCGCCCGCGAGCCCCGCGGGTAGCGAGCGGATCAAGGACGTGCCCGCCATCGAGGCGGCCGGCGTGACCAGCCTGAAGCCCGGCACCATCCTGTTCACCGACCATCGCGACGATCCGACCAAGCCGGAGAACGGCCTCGTGCCCTACCTCGACTGGGGCAAGCTCCGTCCCGGCGAGCGGGCGGCGCTGGCGCCGCATCCGGGCTACGTCGAGCCCGACTACATGCAGACCCTCAACGGCGTCGCCAAGCGCCGGCACGAGACCCTGAAGGTCTACGTGGCGCAGGGGCGCTTCGTGGTGGCGAAGGCCCCGGAGAGCATCGACCTCGCCGCTTACGCCACCCTCGGCTTCGTCGCCAAGATGGACCCGGTGATCAAGCACAAGGCTCTCAACCCCGCCGACGCGACGCCGAACAAGGACCCGGCCGCCGCCTTCGCCAAGCGGCCCGACCGGCCCTGGTGCGAGGCCGGCACCACCTGCATCGAGTCGCGCTACGATCTCGAAGGCAAGCTGCCGCTCGGCGTGAAGCTCGCCAACCGCCTGGAGGACGGAGCCTCGAAGAAGATCGCCGAGTTCGTCTCGTTCCAGAGCGAATTGCGCACCCTGCCCCCGGCGGAGACCGCGACTCTGGCCAGCCTCACGAAGATCGACACGCCGGTGACCGGCGGGCTGGAGCAGACGATCTTCTGGGTCAACCAGATCCTGCGCTTCGGCAAGTTCCTGGCGGTGTTCCAGCCGATGCCGGGCGATCCGGGCAAGACCGTGGTGACCACCTACGTGGCGCTGGCGATCAAGGGCGACGTCCTTGACCGCAAGCAGGAATACGCGCGCGTGCCGGTGCTCAAGAACCTGCTGCCGGCGCAGGTGCTGATGGGCAACTCGTCTTTCAACACCGGCACCTCGATCAGCGCCGGCCTGCCGACCTACGCCCGAAACCGCATGATCGCCTTCGCGGATGCGCTGGCGAAGAACTGAGCGGTCGATCACGTCACCGTTCCTCATCGAAGACATCATGAGGAACGTTCAGGGTGTCTTCAACGATGCTGCCGCTCGCCTATCCGCCTGCGACACAGCGTCGATCTGACGATCGGATCAACGCATGAAATAGCGGCATAGAGAATACCTGCTCACGGTGCGGGCAATCGCGCGCCCTATCACCGGCATGCTCGCGAGTGAGAGCGCAGATGCTCCCGCCTCCCCGTCACCGAGGCAGGACATGCCGCGCTTTCATTTCAACATGCACGACGGGAAAACGTGGTTTGATCGCATCGGAACGGAGCTTGATAGCCTCGATGCGGCGCGGATAGAGGCGATCGGCGTCGCCGGCCGGATCATCCTGGAGAACGCCGCGCATGTCAGCTCGTGCCGGGAGTGGCGGCTGGAAGTGACGAATGCGCAGGGTTTGGTCATGCTCTGGCTCGACTTCAGCGTGATCGAGTCGCCGGTCGTCTCGATTTCCGGCCACAGTCAGACGGACCACTTCTAGGTCTTTCGGGACGTTCCTGGCGGCGCGATCCCTGCCTTGTCCTCGCGGGCGCCAGCCTCCCGCGCGGCTTCGATGAAGCGGCGGTTCATGCTCCGCGGGCTCGACCGTCTCGGCACCGAGCCGGAGCGCGCTTTGGGACTTGAGGTCGGCTTGGCCTGGAGGCGGGCTTGGCCTGGAGGCGGCCTCGGCGAACCCGATCGCCGAGGCATCGGTCTCACCCAGCCCCCGGGAGGGGTGAGACCGACCTTCGCCTCAGTTTCCGCGATTGGCGATCGAGGGCATCGACGGCTGAGTGTATTGGCGGTTGACGTCGCGGCGGGTCTGGGTGCCGTTGGTGTTGCTGGACTGGCGATAGTTGCTGGCGTCGAAGGCGTCGGAGACGCCGCCGCGCCCGCTCGGGCTGTCGCTGTTGCAGGCGCAAAGGCCGCCCAGGAGGGTGGCGGCGAGGGCGAGGGGGGCGAGGCGCATCGGTGGAGATCCTGGTGGGAAAGCGGTCTCCGTGGTGCTGCCCGGCCCGCATCCCCGTCAAGCCGGACACCGCTCGACAGGGCCAAAGCCTAACGAATCGTCTCAGGTTCCTGCCGCACTGATGTCGCCGCGACACGAAAACGCTCACCACCTCGGCAAGGAAGCGGCCGAATGGGGGGTGAACGTGTGGAATCCGAGGGCCGTCAGGCTGGCGCTTTGGCCACGAACACGCGAGACATAGCGTCGATGAGCAACGTGGTCCCCTTCCTCCGACGCCCCCCCGCTCCCGCGGTCGTGGTCACCGACGTGGTGGCCGTCGCCGACGATCTCTTCGCGCTCCTCGAGCAGCTGGAGATCGTGAGCGCCCGGGCCGCTGCCATGGGGCGCCCGGCCCGCGAGGTCGAGCGCACGGTCCAGAACCTCCTCGACGCCGTCACGGCGGTCGAGCGCGCCCTCGACTGCATCGGCGAGGGCGACGAGGCCGGCCAAGCCTGATCGGGACTTGGTCGAGGCTTGGTCGAAGCCTGTCGGTTGGCCTGAACCTTTTTGGTTCAGCCCGCGTCGAAGCGCGACGACCGATCCGACCTCGGTTGCGGCTGCCAAGACTGCGTGTGTCAAGATTGCGCGTCGGCGTCGGAAGCCGAGACTTCCCAGACCTGCACGACACCGGCATCCGATGCTTGGACGGCCTCAAACAGGTCTTTCCGCGCAGGTTCCCATCAAAACGACAAAATTGTCTCAGCTAGGGTCTACTTACAGACAGACGGATGCGACGGCTGTGCGCTAGAGGCCGGAGAGACATACGGTGAACACAGCGCGTCGCATGAGTCCGGCCCTCGATCCTCTCACGGGCAATCTTCTCCTCGACGGCCTGCGGCCCGAGGATCGTGCGCTCCTCGAACCTCACCTGACGCTGTCGCGGCGCGAGCGGGGCCAGTCCCTGTTCGAGGTCGGCAGCGACGTCACCGCCATCGCATTCCCATGCCGTCAGGCGGTGGTCACCCTCATCGTCGCCATGCGCGACGGCCGGAGCGCAGAGGTCGCCACGGTGGGCCGCGAGGGGGCCGTCGGCGCCATCGTCAGCAGCGGCTTCCTGCCGGCCTCGACCAGCGCCGTGGTGCAGATCGGCGGCCCGGTCCTGCACCTCGACGCCCTGCGCCTCCAGGAGGCCAAGCGGCAGTCCCCGGCCCTGCGCAACCTGTTCACCCGCTACGGCGACTGCCTGCTCGCCCAGGTTCTGCAATCGGTGGCCTGCAACGCCCTGCACCCGATCGAGGCGCGCTGCCTGCGCTGGCTCCTGACCCTGCAGGACCGCATCGGCACCAACGTCCTGCCGGTCACGCACGAACTCCTCGCCACCATGCTGGGCGTGCAGCGAACCTATCTCACCCGCATCCTGCACGCGCTGCAGCGCCAGGGCCTGATCGAGGTCGGCCGCGGCCGCATCACGGTGCAGAGCCGGGTGCTCGCGGAGAGCGCCGCCTGCGAATGCCACGGCGTCGTCCGTCGCCACTACGAGACCGTGCTGGGCGCGGTCTACGACCCCGGAGGGATTCTGGTCGCGGTGGAACCGCCGCCCGGCCAGCGCGAAACCGATCTGCACCGGGAATTCGCGACCCCGGAACCGGCCTGACCCCTCCCCGCCTCGAGATCCCGAATCCCCGCCCCTTTCCCGATGAAGAAGCGCGCTGTTCCCACGCTGCCCGGCCAGCCCCCGGAGGGGCCGTCCCTGACCAACGGGGGCGGTCTCCTGCCCGGCGCACTCGACCGCGCCGACGAGACGCTGTGTCTCAGGCTGGCGGTCGAGTCGGCCGGCATCGGCATCTTCGATCACGACCTAGCCACGCAGAGCCTCCACTGGGACGCCCGGATCCGGGACCTGTTCGGCTTGGGAGCGGAGGACCCCGTCACCTATCGGGAGACCTTCCTGAACGCGCTGGCCCCCGAGGATCGTGCGGCCGTGGAGTCGGCGATGCGGGGTGCCCTCGACCCGGACGGTGCCGGGACGTTCGACTGCGAGTTCCGTGTCGCGACCTCGACGCGACCGCTTTGGATATCGGCGCGCGGCCGACGCGTCCCGGCGGCCGACCGATCGGTCCGTCTCGTCGGCACGATGCGCGACATCACCGATGCCAAACGCGCCGAAATCGCGCTGCGCACCACGGAGGAGCGCTACCGTCTCGCCGCCCGCGCCACCAACGACGCGATCTGGGACTGGGATCTCGCCACCGACACCGTCCAGTGGAACGAGGCGCTCACCACCGCCTACGGCTGGGCGCCGGATCAGATCGAGCCCACCGGCGCCTGGTGGCTCGGCCGCCTCCATCTCGACGACCGCGCCGCTGTCGAAGCCGACATCCGGGCCGCCATCGCGGGCGGCGCTGAGGCCTGGAACCACGATTATCGCTTCCTGCGCGCCGACGGCACCTACGCCGACGTGCTCGACCGCGGCTACGTCGTCCGCGACGCGGCTGGCCAGCCGATCCGGATGATCGGAGCGATGCTCGACCTCACCGCGCGTAACCGCGCCGCCGCCCAGTTCCGGGCTGTGTTCCAGGGCGCCAATATCGGAATCGTCCAGTTCGATCCCCGCACCGTCCGCGCCTTCGCGGTCAATGCCAAGCTCTGCGAGATCTGGGGCGCGCCGGAATCCGAGATCCTCGGGCAGTCCCTCGCGCGCTGGACGCCACCGGAGGACGACGACGCCCGGGTCGCCCTGCACGAGCGCCTCTCCACCGGTCAAACCCTGCAACTCCGTCTGGAGAAGCGCTACCGTCGCATGGACGGAACCATCATCTGGGCACGGGTCAACCTCGTCTCCCAGCGACTCGGCGACGATGTCCACGCCACCGCGATGATCGAGGACATCACCGAGGAGAAGCGGGCCGATGCCCGCCGCGAGGCCCTGATCGCGCTCAGCGACCGCCTGCGTGAGATGCAGACCCACGCCGACGTGGTGACGACCACGGCCGAGAGCCTGGGCCGCACGCTCGGCGTCACCCGCGCCGGTTACGCCCAGGTCGATCCCGGCGGTCAGATCGCCGCGTTCAACCCCGACTGGACCGCCGAGGCGCAGGACGATCCGACCCGTGCCCTTGGCCTGCCGACGCCGTCCCGGTCGACCCTGGCCGCGAGCATCGAGCGTCTGGCGCGGGGCGACGTCATCAGTGTCGGCGACATCGTGGCGACGCCGGATCGCGTCGACGATCCAGAGGGCTATGCCCGGCTCGGCATGCGTGCCGTGATCAAGGTGCCGGTTCTCCGGCGCGGCCGTCTGGTGGGTATCCTCTACGTCCTCGACCGGCAGGTCCGCGACTGGAGTGCGGGAGAGATCACTTTCGCGCGCGAGGTGGCCGAGCGCGCCTGGGGCGGCCTGACCCGGATCGAGGCCGACGAGCAGCAGCGCACCCTCAACCGGGAACTCAGCCATCGTCTCAAGAACACTCTGGCCATGGTCCAGGCGATCGCCTCGCAGACCCTGCGCAACGTCACCGACATGGATGCGGCCAAGGAGGCGCTGGCCGCCCGCCTCATCGCCCTGGGCAAGGCGCACGACATCCTGCTCGCCGGGGTACATGAGAGCGCCGACATGGAGGCGGTGATGCGCGGTGCGCTCGCGATCCACGATGACCGTCAGCCCGGGCGTTTCGACTTTGTGGGCCCTTCGATTCTGCTCGGATCGAAGGCAGCCCTGTCGCTGGCGCTGATGCTGCACGAACTGGCCACCAACGCAGCCAAGTACGGTGCTCTTTCGCTCCCCGACGGTCGAGTCAGCCTCGCCTGGACGATCGAGGAGGCGGATGGTGGCCCAACCGTTCGATTGGCCTGGTCGGAAGTGAACGGGCCACGGGTGACGCCACCCCTGCAGAAGGGTTTCGGCTCGCGCCTGATCGAGCGCGGCCTCGTCGGTGCCGTCGGCGGCACCATCAGCCTCGACTATGCGCCTGCGGGCTTGATCTGCTGCGTGGTGGCACCGCTGGCTGGCTTCCAGGCGAATGGGTAAGTACGCGGACAGACCGAGGCGGGACGGGCCGCCTGCGCGTAACCCCCACATTGCCGCCGCACCGCACCCTGGGGTAGAGGGCGCAACCATGTGGAATCGCCTCGCTCATCCCGGTCACTTCCTGCGCTGGACGCAACCCGTGATGCCCTGGCTCGCCGGGGTCTCAGGATTGCTCCTGATCGTCGGTCTGTCGCTCACGTGGTTCGTCGTCCCGCCCGATTATCAGCAGGGCGAGACCGTGCGGATCATGTACATCCACGTGCCGGCAGCCTGGCTCGGCGTCTTCTTCTACGGCGCGATGGCGGTGTCCGCGATTGGAACCCTGGTCTGGCGCCACCCTCTGGCGGATGTGGCCCAGCGCGCTGCGGCGCCGATCGGGGCGGCGTTCACCCTCATCTGTCTCGTGACGGGGTCTCTCTGGGGCAAGCCCATGTGGGGCACCTATTGGGTCTGGGATGCGCGTCTGACCTCGATGCTCGTGCTGTTCCTGATCTATTGCGGGATCATTGCGCTTTGGCGGACGATCGAGGATCCGAACCGGGCTGCACGCGCGATCGCCATTCTCACCCTGGTCGGTGCTGTGAATCTGCCGATCATCAAATTCTCGGTGAATTGGTGGTCGACGCTTCACCAGCCCGCATCGATCATGCGCATGGGTGGCTCATCGATCGATCCGAGCATGCTCTATCCCCTGCTCGAAATGATTTTGGCCTTCACGGTGCTCGGGGTGACCCTGCACCTCTCTGCCATGCGCACCGAGATCCTGCGCCGCCGGGTTCGTGCCCTGACCCTGCGCGAGGCGGAGCAGCTTGATGCGGGGATGTCCACCGGAACCGCCGCCTCGGTCGCGCCTGGACGCAGCATTCCCCTGAGTCAGGCGCCAGTCGGGCGCGTGGCGCAAGGCCTGTGAGGACGGCGCAGGTCCTCACGAACAGGTCGGATTTCCTGCAACGCTGATGGTGAAGTTTCGATCATGAACGTTGGACCGCATGCCGGTTACATTTTCGCCGCCTATGCCTTCACGGCTCTGGTGATCGGCACCTTGATTGCGCGCGCTCGACGGGATCACACTGCCCAGAAGCGGGCCCTTGCGCGTTTTCAGGATGGGTCGCAGGGGGGATCGCAGGACGGGGCGGGAGTGCGCCCATGAGCCCGATCGACCCTGCCACGCATCGGGCGGAGCCCGCGCGCCGCTCGCTTTTGGTGATCCTGCCCCTCGTCACCTTCGCGGTCCTGGCCGCGATCTTTTTCCTGCGTCTGCGCTCGGGCGCGGACCCCGCAGCGATTCCGTCCGCGTTGATCGGTAAGCCGGCCCCGGAATTCGTTCTTCCCGGTCTGCCGGGTCTGGCCACCAACGGAGCTTCAATCCCCGGCGTGTCTCGCGCCGACCTTCTGGGCAACGTTACCGTCGTCAATTTCTGGGCATCCTGGTGCGCCCCCTGTCAGGTCGAGCACCCGCAACTGATGCGGCTCGCACGCGAGCCGGGCGTGCGCCTGGTGGGCATCGCCTACAAGGATACGCCCGAGAACGGCCGCCGCTTCCTGACCCGGAATGGCATACCGTTCCAGGCCGTGGGGTTGGATACGGAAGGGCGCACTGGGATCGATTTCGGCGTCTATGGCGTGCCCGAGACGTTCGTCATCGGGCCTGACGGCACGATCCGTGACAAACTCGTGGGCATCCTCACACCGGAGAGTTATGCCGGCGTGCTCGACAAGATCCGGGCCGCCGGAACTGCGCCGGCGTCGTCTCGCTGACCCGATAGAGCCGCGGACGAATCGGGCACCGGAACGCTCAGCGTCCAGTGCGGATCAGGCGCCCATATTCGATCTCCGGCACGCCGTAGCTGTCTCCCGCCGCGGTCTTCAGCTTCTCCCGATCCAAGACCTGGATGTGCGAGCGCCGGGCCTTGATCATGCCGCCCCCCTCGAGGCTGTGGATCGCCGTCGTGACGCCTGGCCGCCGCACGCCGAGCATCGTCGAGAGGAATTCATGGGTCACGGGAAACTCGTCCCCATCGACCCGATCGTGGCACATCAGCAGCCAGCGCGCGAGGCGCTCCTCCAGGGTATGGCTGCCGTTGGAGAGGGCCGTGCCGGCGGTCTGCATATGGGCCACGTAGGCGTAGTTCGCGAAGGTGCGTCGCAGGTTCGGCCGTTCCTCGATCAGGGTCCGGAAGCTTGCGGCATCGATCCGCAAGGCCTCGCACTCGATCTGCACGAAGGTCTCATGCGGTGTTCGGTCGACATCGAGCAGTAACGGGACCCCGACCATACCCTCGCGTCCGGTGATGCATACCTCGATCCGGCGCCCTTCCGGAGTGGCGGCAATCTCCGAGGCGATCCCGGCTTCCAGGAAATACACGTGGGTGATCGTCTTGTTGCCGGCGATCAGGATATCCCGCCGGCCGAGCATCACGCTCTCGGCGACAGCCTGAACGGCCCCATAATCATCACCACCCAGGATGCTGAGGAGCTGGTTTCGGACATATCGCTGAGACGGCACCGGCATGAAACGTAGCGGCTCGATAGAGCAGCCATCGTACGTTTTGCTGCTCGGGAGGAGGGATGGATGTCCCTCATAGCTGGATCGGGGTGTGAAGGAACCGCACAGTCCGGGGTCTGTACTATGTCGTACAATCTCTGGCTCTGGACCTTGTCTGCGCTGGGGCCCCACAGTCCGCTATCGTACGTGAAAACAGAGACATCCGTGTCGGATCTCACCTGCTCTTTCAGCGAGCGCGAAGGAGTCATCCTCTCCTGAAGCGCGGCGCTTCAGGTCGTGCGCCTCCCCGATGTCGGCGTCGCGTTTCGCGATCTGGTTCCGCTCATGGTCCGAGCCCACAAGCCCCTTGTCCGTCGCTTTATAAGCCCGGGTCACGTCTACTGCTGAAGGCCATCACCGTTGTGGCCGTGACTACCAAGTCTCACCGAAAGCCGGCACACAATCCCCGCGAGTGAACTTGCGGAGAAGCTGTGGCCGGCGATCGCGGCGAAAAATCGACGAAAATCGATAATACTTAGGCTATTTCGATCTTACGGTTGTAATTCATATTGTAATATCGAAGTTTGTCTGAAATCGGACAAAAATATAAGTCCACGTTCTCTTCCCTGTGTTAAATTCGTGTGCCATGTCCACTGCGTTCCCTGAAATGAATTCAGGTTGCGGGTGACCTTGCGTTTGCACTCCCGCCTATTGAGTGCCGGAGTTGTGGCGTCGTTCATCGTTCAATCTGAGGTCCGTAACCGCCTCCTTCGCGCATTGCCGCCGCTTGAGTTCGAGCGTCTTCAATCGCATTTCGTCCGGTGCTCGCTCGATCAGGGTGCCGTCCTCGAGGCACCTGGTGTCACGATCCGCGCTGCGCATTTCCCGGAACCTGGCATGATCTCCGTCGTCGCGCACGGCGCGGATGGAACCCAGGCGGAAGCCGGCATCGTCGGGCCGGAGGGCATGACTGGCATCACCCTGCTGAACGGCGTCGATGCCTCGCCCCATACGGCTCTGGTTCAGGTGCCGTGCCGAGCCCTGCGGATCGAAGCGGATGTCCTCCGGGGCGTGCTGGCTGAGAGCCGACCCCTGCATGATTACCTGTTGCGGTATGCCCAGGCCTTCGCGGTGCGGCTGGCTCAGGCCGGTCTCTGCAATGCCCATTTCACCATTGAGCAACGCCTCGCGCGCTGGCTTCTGATGTGCCACGACCGTGCCGATCGTGAGGATCTGCCGCTGACCCACGAGATGCTCTCGCTGATGCTCGGCGTGCGACGGGCGGGGGTGACCACCGGTCTGCGCGTGCTCGAACTCACCGGGGCCCTGAAGACACGGCGCGGCGGCGTCGACATCAGGGACCGCACGGCGCTGCTGGAGATTGCCGGGGCTTCCTATGGGGTTCCCGAACTCGAATATACCCGAATCCTAGGAATCCCCTGATGGGGTCCGGTCAGACCGGGTCTGCGCCGGGCTCCTTGCGCTCGTAGCGCATCAAGAGGGGCGTCTGGGCCAATGCGAAGACAATGGTCAGCGGCATGATGCCGAACACCTTGAAGCTCACCCAGAAATCCTCCGTCTGGGTTCGCCACACCACCTCGTTCAGGACCGCCAGTACCAGGAAGAATACGCCCCATCGGAAGGTGAGCTTGCGCCAGCCATCCTCGGTCAGGGTGAACATCGAATCGAGCACGACCGACAGCAGGGATTTTCCGAACGCGAGACCGCCGAGCAGCACGAGACCGAACAGCGTGTTCACGATGGTGGGCTTCATCATGATGAAGGTCTTGTCCTGCAGCGCCAGAGTCAGGCCGCCGAACACCACCACCACGACGCCCGAGACGAGCGGCATGATGGGAAGCCTCCGCATCAACGCGTAGTGGATTGCCAGCGCCACCACGGTCGCCGCGATGAAGACTCCGGTGGCCACGAACAGCTTCTGGTCGGGGTGAACGCCGAGGCGCTCGGCATAGGCATTGCCGAAGAAGAAGACCATCAGCGGCCCAAGCTCGAGCGCGAGCTTGAGCAGGGGCGGAAGATGGCGGCGCGGGGGAATGGCTTCGATCTGCATGGTGTCCATATCTATAGCAGTCCCGGCCGTTGTGGGCTGTGACGTGGCGCTCGGTCGCCTAAATGGCGTCGAGCCCGGCGATGGCGCGGGCGAAATCCCGGGCCTCGAAGGGCTCGAGATCTTCAACGCCCTCGCCGACCCCGATGAAGTGGACGGGGAGGCCGAACTTGGCCGCGAGCGCGACCAGGATGCCGCCGCGCGCGGTGCCGTCGAGCTTCGTCATGACGAGGCCTGTGACGTTGGCGGCCTTCGAGAACAGCTCGACCTGGCTTAGCGCGTTCTGACCCACGGTGGCGTCGAGGACGAGGAGGACGGCGTGGGGGGCCTCCGGGTCGATCTTGCGGATCACCCGCAGGATTTTCTCCAGTTCCGCCATCAGGCCGGCCTTGTTCTGGAGCCGTCCGGCGGTGTCGATCAGCAGTACGTCGGTGCCCTGTGCCCTGGCAGCCTCATAGGCATCGAAGGCGAGGCCTGCCGCGTCCGCGCCCTGGGCCCTGGCGATCACGGGGGTCTGCGTGCGCTGCCCCCAGACCTTGAGCTGCTCGATCGCCGCGGCCCGGAACGTGTCGCCCGCGGCCAACATGAGGGAATGACCTTCCGCCTTCAGCTTCATCGCGAGCTTGCCGATGGTGGTGGTCTTGCCGGCTCCATTCACCCCGATCATCAGGATCACGAAGGGCTTCTTCGTGGTGTCGATGCTGAACGGGATGGCCACGGGGGTGAGCGCCCGCTCGACTTCGGTTGCGAGGATCTCGCGCACCGCATCCGGTGAGATGCCTTTCTCGTAACGGCCCTTGCCCACGGCCTCGGAGATCCGCATGGCGGTCTCGATACCGAAATCAGCCTGGATCAGGGCGTCTTCCAGTTCTTCCAGCGTATCGGCATCGAGCTTGCGCTTGGTGAACAGGCCGGTCACGCGCTCGGTCAGCGCGGAGGACGTGCGCTTCATGCCTCCGGTCAAGCGGCTCCACCACCCGCGCTTGGGCTCCTCCGCAGCCGCGTCCGGCTCGGGCATGAAGATCTGGGTCGCGACTTCCGGCTCAAGCTTCAGATCCGGTACCTGCACTGGCTCGGACGGAAGGTCCGGTGCCTGCGCGGGCTCGGGTGCAAACGCCTGGGTCGTCGTATCGGCGGCCTCGGCACCCCGGTTCGGGTCGTCACCGGCCGTACCGGCGGGGGGACGCTCCTCGGCACCCTCCACCGGCTGCAGGTCGGCTCCTTCGAGTTCGTCAGGCACCGCGTTCTTGTCCGGCGTCCCTGTGCCGGGCTCGTTCGGCGGCGGTGGCACGTGGGACACATCCGTCGCGGCGGTGGCGAAGTCCGGCTGTCCTTCGGAGAACGAGGCTGGGGATTCGGGTGGGGGGGCTACGGGTGCGACGACAGGCTCAGGCACCGGTTGTGGAGTGGGCGCCAGAGTCCCTGCCGAAGTCGGCTTCGGGTCCGGCGGCTGAACTGGTACCGGTGCCGGACGCGGCTCCTCCTTGGTGCCGAACATCTTGCGCAGCAGCCAGCCCGGCCTCTTGTCTTCGCTCATTCCCGCTTGCTCCCCGGACCCGGCATGGTTAGCGCAGGGCCATGTCCCCAGCCGATGCCCTCGTAACAGACATAGGCGCGCGCCTCCTCTACCGCGATGCCCTGGTGCTCGTCATCGACAAGCCGGCGGGTTTGCCCGTTCATCCCGGGCCGAAGGGGGGCGAAACCCTCACCGACCATCTCGATGCCCTGCGCTTCGGCCTGCCCCGACGGCCTGAGGCCGCGCATCGGCTCGACCGGGACACCTCCGGCTGCCTCGCGCTCGGACGCCACGCCAAGGCGCTGGCGCGCCTGAACAAGCTGTTCGCCGCGAGCGGCACCGTCGAGAAGACCTACTGGGCCCTCGTGGAGGGAGGGCCATCCGACCAGTCGGGTACGATCGATCTGCCACTTGCACGCCGCTCCGACGATCCGCGCTCCTGGTGGATGAAAGCCGATCCGGCGGGCGATCCTTCCCTGACGCGCTACACCGTTCTGGGGCGCGGCGATGGCCTGACCTGGCTCGCCCTCTCGCCGGTCACCGGCCGGACGCATCAGCTTCGCGTCCATTGCGCGGCGATGGGCTACCCGATCCTCGGCGACCCGATCTATGGCGCCGGCCCCCGCAGCGGCGGTCCCGGGCTGCAGCTGCATGCCCGGGCCCTGCGCCTTCCGCTATACCCGAAGAAGCCGCCGATCACGGTGGAAGCGCCGGTGCCCGAGCCTATGCGCTCGAGGCTGGAGACGTGCGGCTACGCGCAGTGAACGGCGGCGCCCGACTGGGGCATCGACGCTCACCCTTCAGGACGCGATGAGCACCCGTCCGTCGTGCCCCGTGATCGTCACATCGAGAAACCGGCCCGCCGGTGTGTCGGACGACAGGCGGACGGGGGTAAACCCCTCGGTCCGCGCGATCCCACCGCGCTCGGTGAGCACCCGGTGGGTGCGCCCGACCTCGCTGGCGAGATGGACCGCCAGGGCGGCTGCGCCTGCCTCTCGCAGGCGGGCCGCGCGCTCCCGGACGATGTCATCCGGCACCGGCGGCATTCGGGCCGCCGGTGTCCCGGGGCGGGCCGAGTACGGAAAGACGTGCAGATGGGTCAGCCCGCACGCGTCCACGAGGTCGAGGGAGCGGGCGAACTGTGCTTCGGTTTCGGTCGGAAAGCCCGCGATCAGGTCAGCGCCGAACACCGCTCCCGGCCGTAATCGCCGCACGGCGTCGCAGAACCGGATCGCGTCGGCACGGGCGTGGCGACGCTTCATCCGCTTCAGGATGAGGTCGTCGCCGGCCTGAAGGGAGAGGTGGAAATGCGGCATCAGCCGCGCTTCGCCCGCAATCGCCTCCATCAGCGCATCATCGACCTCGATGGAATCGATAGAGGAGAGACGGAGCCGGCCGAGATCCGGGACCTGTGCGAGGATAGCCTGAACCAGTCGGCCCAGGCTCGGGGTTCCGTCGAGGTCTCGGCCATAGGCCGTGAGATCAACGCCGGTGAGCACCACTTCGCGGCCGCCGACCGCGACGATGCGGACGACTTGGTCGATGACGTCGGAGATCGGGACGGAGCGCGAGTTTCCGCGCCCGAAAGGAATGATGCAGAAGGTGCAGCGATGGTCGCAGCCGTTCTGGACGGGCACGAAGGCGCGGGTCTGCCCGGCGATGCCGGCGATCCGGGTGGAGTTCGCCCGACGCACCGACATGATGTCGTCGACCTCGATCCGTTCCGTCGAAGTCCGTTCCGCCGGCCACGCAAGTGGGCCCCAGGTCTCGGCGCGACTCTTCGCATCGTTGCCGACGAGACGTGCGACCTCGGGCATCGCCGCGTAGGCGGCGGTCTCGACTTGCGCGCCGCAGCCGGTGACAACGATCTCCGCGCCGGGACGCTCGCGGGCGAGGCGGCGAATGGCCTTTCGCGATTGGCGCCCGGCTTCGGCCGTCACCGCGCAGGTGTTGACGATGACGAGGTCGCGGTGCATCGCAGCCGCCTCCGCATGCTCGCGCATCACCTGCGATTCGACGGTGTTGAGGCGGCATCCGAAGGTCAGGGTTTCCACCGCCATGTCAGGCGGCGTCCACGTGCGAAAACAGCTCGGGCGGGAAGGTGCCCTCCCATTCGAGAGCCACGGGTCCGGTCATCAGGACGTGATCATCGGCGCGCCACTCGATGACCAGGTCGCCGCCCGGCAGGCTTACTGTGGCGCCGCGGCCGATCATGCGCAGGCGCGAAGCCGCCACCACGGTGGCGCAGGCGGCCGTGCCGCAGGCGAGCGTCAACCCGGCCCCGCGCTCCCAGACCCGCAGCTTGATCCGATCCGACCCGCGGACCTGCGCCACCGAGATGTTGGCCCGCTCCGGGAAGATGGGGTGGTTCTCCAGCATCGGGCCGATGCGGGCGAGATCGTAGCTGTCGGGGTTGTGCTCCACGAAGAAGATCGCGTGCGGGTTGCCCATGTTGACGACGCTCGGCGAGTGCAGGACCGGATCGTCGATCGGCCCGATCTGCAGCTCGATCCGCCGCGTATCCTGGAACGGTTCGGCGAGCGGGATCTCGTTCCAGGCCAGTTTCGGCCGACCCATGTCGACGGTGAAGGAGCGCTCGGCAACGCGCTTGACGCCCACCAACCCGCCCTGCGTCTCCAGGAGCAGCCGACCGCTCTCCGCCGGGCGCGCCATGGCCGGATCATCGAACATGGCGTAGGCGACGCAGCGGGTGCCATTGCCGCAGGCACCGGATTCCGATCCGTCCGTGTTGTAGATGCGCAGGGACGCGTCTGTGCCGGGGGTGCGGGCATCATGGATGACCATGAGCTGATCGAAGGCCGATCGTGGATGCTCCGCGATCGCGCGCGCCTCCCCGGGAGCGACCTGCGTGGAGGCTCCGCGCAGATCCAGCACCACGATCCGGTTGCCGGCTCCGTGCATCTTCAGGAACCGTCGATGGGCGAGCTCGCTCATGCCGCCTGGTCTCTTTCGTCTGTCTTCCGGTGTGTTCAATGCCCTAGGGCTATAGGGCAAAGCGCGCTCGCACGCACGGGGGCCAGCGCCAGAGCTGCGTTGCAGAAGCGCCGCGCCCTGCAGGCTTCGTGCGTCGCGACACCCATGATCCCTCGCCGATCGCTCCTGTCGCCACTAGGTTCCTGACCTCGGAGTCGCGTCGCCGATCCGACGTCATCCGCGCCCCAGCGACGTTCCGGAGCCCTCGCCTTGACCCGCACACGTTCCAAGTCGCGTTCGACGCTGCTGGCCCGCACGCTCGCCGGGTGCCTCGCGCTCTCGGTCGCCGATGCTGCCGCACCTGCTCTTGCTCAGTCACCGCCGCCGGCCGCAACGAACCCGCTGCCAACGACCACCAATCCCGATCCGAAGACGCCGGGAACGGCCGATATCCCGGTCCCCGCCCAGGCGGGTGCTGCTCCCTCCGCCACCCCGCCGGATGCGGCACGCGAGACACTGGTCGCGACGCCGGGCGACGCCAACGATGTCGACGAGGTTTCGCTGCCGGCCAAGCCGGCCGCCATCCTGGCGGGCCGGGCCAAGTGGGAGGAGGCGGTGCCGAGCCTGAAGGCCGCTTTCCAGCGGATCGAAGCCGATCTAGCCAAGGCCGGCATTCGGCCGGTGGGCCGGCCGATCGCCGTCTTCGCCAAGACCGACGATGACGGTTTCCAGTACGACGCGATGATCCCGATCGCCGCAATGCCGGACCCGAAGCCGGCCGAAACCGACGGCCTGCGCTTCGGCACCACGCCGAGCGGCAAGGCCCTGCGCTTCCCGCACAAGGGCTCCTACGACGAGATCGACGGCACCTACGAGACTCTGACGGCCTATCTCGATGCCAAGGACGTGGTGGTGCAGGATAGGTTCATCGAGGAATACGTCACCGATCTCAATGACAAGGCGGACGAGAAGCTGGACGTGAACATCTACGCCCTGCCGAAATAGGCGGGTATCAGGGTCGACCTATCTGCTCCAGCTGCGTGCGACCGTGACCGCGTTCGAGTGCCAGCAGGAAGCGCTTGGTATCGAGGCCGCCGGCAAAGCCAGTCAGGGCGCCGCCTGCACCGATGACCCGATGGCAGGGCACCACGATGGGCAAGGGATTGGCGCCGTTGGCCGCGCCGACGGCCCGGCTGGCACGCGGGCGGCCGATCCGTTGGGCGAGTTCGCCGTAGGAGATCGTCTCGCCCGGCGGAATTTCGGTGAGGGCCCGCCAGACCTCGAGCTGAAACGGCGTACCGCGCGGAGCGAGTTCCACCTCGAACCGTGTGAGGCACCCACCGAAATAGGCACCCAACTGGGCGCGCACATCCGGGAAGGCTGCATCGTCCCGTCGCCAGTCGGAACCCACTGTCACAGCGCCTTTGCCGGCGGGGAAACCGATGCAGGCGAGGCGTCCGTCCGCACCCACGAGGACGAGGGTGCCGATGGGGCTGGGCAGGGTTGTGTAGCGCATTCGGGACATGGCCCCTCCTAGCACGGCGCCACGCGCTTGGAATGGAGCAGGTGGCGCCGGCACGCGCGCCCTACTCCGCTGCCTCGCTGTAGGAATCCATCGGCGGGCAGGAGCAGACGAGATTGCGGTCGCCATAGGCGTTGTCGACGCGGTTGATCGGGGGCCAGTACTTGTCCATCCCGAGGCTGCCAGACGGGAAGCACGCGGCCTCGCGGGAATAGGGACGCTCCCAGGTCCCGACGAGGTCCCGGACCGTGTGGGGCGCGTGCTTCAGCGGGTTGTTCGCCTTGTCCATCCGCCCCTCCTCGATGGCGCGGATCTCCTCGCGGATCGCCAGCATGGCATCGCAGAAGCGATCGATTTCGCCCTTGGTCTCGGATTCGGTGGGCTCGATCATCAGGGTGCCGGCCACCGGCCAGGACATGGTCGGCGGGTGGAAGCCGCAATCGATCAGTCGCTTGGCGATGTCATCGACGCTGACTCCCGCGCTTTTCTGGAACGCGCGCATGTCGATGATGCATTCGTGCGCCACGCGGCCTCCTGCGCCGGAATACAGCACCGGGTAGGCGCCCGCGAGGCGGGCCGCGATGTAGTTGGCGTTGAGGATGGCGATGCGGGTCGCCTGGGTCAGGCCGCGCCCGCCCATGAGCAGGCAGTAGCTCCAGGAGATCGGCAGGATCGAGGCCGAGCCGTAGGGGGCGGCCGAGACCGCGCCCTCTTCACCCGTTTGCGGGTCGGAGGGCAGGAACGGGATCAGGTGCGCCTTCACGCCGATCGGGCCCATGCCAGGGCCTCCGCCGCCGTGGGGAATGCAGAAGGTCTTGTGCAGGTTGAGGTGGCTGACATCGGCGCCGATGTCACCGGGCCGGGCAAGGCCCACCAGCGCATTGAGGTTGGCTCCGTCGAGGTAGACCTGCCCGCCATGGCCGTGGACGATGTCGCAGATCTCGCGGACCTGCACCTCGAACACTCCATGCGTCGACGGATAGGTGATCATGCAGGCAGCGAGCTTGTCCGCGTGCTGCTCGGCCTTCCGGCGGAAGTCCGCGAGGTCGACGTTACCCTGGGCGTCGGCGCCCACCACCACCACGCTCATGCCGCACATCTGGGCCGAGGCCGGATTGGTGCCGTGGGCCGAGGATGGGATCAGGCAGACCGTACGGTGCGCTTCGTTCCGCGACAGGTGGTAGGCCCGGATGGCGAGAAGCCCGGCATACTCTCCCTGCGCCCCCGAGTTCGGTTGCATCGAGATCGCGTCGTAGCCGGTGATGGCGCAGAGCTTTTCGGAGAGGTCGTCGATGAGCGCCCGATAACCCAGTGCCTGGTCTGCCGGGACGAAGGGGTGGATCTCAGAGAATTCCGGCCAGGAGATCGGCAGCATCTCGGCGGTGGCGTTCAGCTTCATCGTGCAGGAGCCGAGGGGGATCATCGCTCGATCCAGCGCCAGGTCACGATCCGCGAGGCGGCGCATGTAGCGCGTCATCTCGCTCTCGGCCCGGTTCATGTGAAAGATCGGGTGCGTCAGATACGGGGAGGTGCGCACCAGGGCTTCCGGTAGGCGGGCTTCGGGCCAGGCCTCGTCGTAGGCCGGGTCCTGGGCCCCGAAGGCGCGCCACACGGCCTGGAGGATGTCGGGGCGGGTGCGCTCGTCCACCGTGATGCCGATGCGCTCGTCGCCGACCTTACGCAGGTTGACGCCGTTGGCCACGGCCTGTCCGAGGATCAGGCTCTGAAAGGCGCCGACCCGCACGGTGATCGTGTCGAAGAAGTGCTCCGGTTCCACCGTGAAGCCGAGGGCTTCCAGCCCAGCGGCGAGGCGCACGGCGTCGCGGTGGACGCGGGCGGCGATGGCCTTGAGACCGCGCGGGCCGTGGAACACCGCGTACATGCCGGCGATGACCGCGAGCAGCACCTGCGCGGTGCAGATGTTCGAGGTCGCCTTCTCGCGCCGGATATGCTGCTCGCGGGTCTGGAGCGCGAGACGGTAGGCCCGGTTGCCGCGGGCATCCACCGAAACACCGACCAAGCGCCCCGGCAGGGTCCGCTTGTGCGCGTCGCGGGTCGCCATGTAGGCGGCGTGCGGACCGCCGTAGCCCATCGGCACGCCGTAGCGCTGCATCGAGCCGATGGTGATGTCGGCGCCCATTTCACCGGGGGAGGTCAGCAGCGTCAGCGCCAGAGGGTCGGCCGCCACGACGGCGACCGCGCCGGCCGCGTGCAGGTCGGCGATGGGCTGTGTCAGGTCGCGGATGCCACCGCAGACGCCGGGATACTGGAAGATCGCGCCGAAGACCTGCCCCGGATCGAGATTGGTCGCGGGGTCGCCCACGACGATCGTCCAGCCCAGGGGCGCGGCGCGGGTGCGCAGCACTGCGATGGTTTGGGGCAGGCACTCGGCATCCACGAAGAAGGTCGTCTTCCCGTTGCCGGCAATGCGCTGGGCCATGCCCATGGCTTCCGCCGCGGCGGTGGCCTCGTCCAAGAGCGACGCGTTGGCGATGTCGAGGCCGGTGAGGTCGCAGACCAGAGTCTGGAAGTTCAGCAACGCCTCCAGCCGACCCTGGCTGATCTCCGGCTGGTAGGGCGAGTAGGCGGTGTACCAGGCCGGGTTCTCGAAGATGTTGCGCTGGATCACGGGCGGCATCGTCGTCCCGTGATAGCCCTGTCCGATCAGCGAGACGAGGAGCCGGTTCTTGTCGGCGATGCCCCGCATGTGCTCGATGACCCGGCGCTCGGTCATGGCGATCCCGAAGTCCAGGCGCTCTTCCTGGCGAATGTCGGCTGGCAGGGTCTCGTCCATCAGAGCGTGCAGGCTGTCCGTGCCCACGACTCCGAGCATCGCGTCGATTTCCTGCGTCGTTGGACCGATGTGGCGGCGGTTGGCGAAATCGTAGGGGTCGTAGCGGTCGGTGGTCATGGGGGCCTCGAATGGTGAATTGTCGGGATTGCGCCGGCGCTCTCACGGGTCTTTGCGAAAGGGAGCGGACGTCGCGAGTGGCGTGTCCGGTAATCGCCTGAGGCGCCGCGTTATCCTGGGTCCGCGCAGCGGAGCCCCGGATCCAGAACCGCATGGGGTGGGCGGTCCAGCGCCGTAGGCGGTTCTAGATTGCACGCCACTGGAGCGCCTCTTGGAGTCCGGGGTCGCCTGCGGCGACTTGAAAGGCGCGCGCAGGGAGACGGTCGTCGTCATGCGCCAGCGGGGCGCTACTTCGCGAAGTCCGCGTAGGCCGCCTCGTCCATCAGCTCGTCGAGGCTGGCGGGATCGTCGAGGCGGATGCGATAGAGCCAGCCGGCACCCTGCGGATCGGCACCCACGCTGGACGGGTCGGCCACAGCTGCCTCGTTAACCTCCGTAACCTCGCCGGAGACAGGTGCGTAGACGTCCGAGGCGGCCTTCACCGACTCGACCACCGCCGCGGCTTCGCCCTTCGTCAGCCGGGCGCCGACCTTCGGCAGCTCGATGAAGACGAGGTCACCGAGCTGCTCGGCGGCATGGCTGGTGATGCCCACCGTGGCCACGTCGCCGGCGCAGTCCAGCCATTCGTGCTCGTCCGTGAACTTCCGCATCGCTCTCTCCTGATTGTTGACATGCGTTGGGGGTCGACGTGAAAGGGGGGTCAGGCGCGCTTGAAGCCCGCCGGAACGAAGGGCAGTGCCGAGACCACGACGGCGAGGCGCTTGCCGCGCACCTCCGCGAAGATGCGGGTGCCGGGGGTGCTGAGCGCTGCCGGCAGGTAGCCCATAGCGATGGGCGCCTGCAGGCTCGGTCCGAATCCGCCGGAGGTGACGTGGCCGATTGCTTCGCCAGTCTCGTCGCCGAAAAGCGGCGCGCCGGCCCGAACGGGCGTCGGTCCCTCGGGGCGAAGGCCGACGCGCTTGCGGGGCGGCCCGTTTTCCAGGGCGTCGAGGACGCGCGCGGCGCCGGGGAAGCCGCCGCTCCGAGCGCCGCCACGCCGTCGCACGGCGGAAATCGCCCAAGACAGCCCGGCTTCTACGGGGTCGATTCCCGCGTCGATGTCGTTGCCGTGCAGGCACAAACCCGCCTCGAGGCGGAGCGAGTCGCGGGCCCCGAGCCCGATCGGCAGCACGGTCGGATCGGCCAGCAGTGCCTCGGCCAGGGCCTCGGCTCGGTCCTCCGGAACCGAGATCTCGAAGCCGTCCTCGCCGGTATAGCCGGAGCGGCTGACGATGGCGGACGTGCCGAGAAGGCCGAGCATCCGCACGTCCATGAAGCGCATCTCCGTCACCTCCGGCACGAGGCGGGACAGGGCCGCTTCGGCGCCTGGCCCCTGGAGGGCGACGAGGGCGCGGGCGAGGACCGTCACCTTGCAGGCATGGGACAGGTGGGCCCGCAGATACGCCTCGTCGGCAACCTTGTTGGCCGCATTCACCACGAGGAAGAGGCTGTCGCCGCAATGCGCGACCATGAGGTCGTCGCGAATGCCGCCGGATGCGTCGAGGAGGAGTCCGTAACGCTGGCGACCTGGCCTCAAGCCGAGCACGTCGATGGGCAGAAGCGTTTCCAGCGCGCGCGCCGCGTCCTCGACGTCGCCGGAATGCGGCGTAAGTCGAATCTGACCCATGTGCGACACGTCGAACAGGCCGGCATGAGACCGGGTGTGCAGGTGTTCCTTCATCAGGCCGGCCGGGTATTGCACCGGCATGGCATAACCCGCGAATGGCACCATCCGGCCGCCATGGCGCAAGTGCAGCCCGTGCAGGGGTGTGCAGGCAACATCAGGGGACATCGGATGACTCCACGACACAAAGCTTCCGGATGCTCGGTTGAGCGTTTCCGGCTGCCCCCATCTGTCGCGGTTACCTGAGAGTTTCTCCCGGGCTGCGAGTGCGGCCCAGGATTTCTCCTTCGGTGGACGCCGTCAGGCGCCTCTCTCCAGATTGTCCAACGATACGGTGATTGTGCCTGAGAGTTTCCGGGGGTGGTTGCTCCGTCGGCGCCATGGTCCGGACGATTCGCTCAGCGAAACTTGCGGCCTGGGCTCTCCCGTATCGTCATTGCTGACCCGGACAAGGTTCCACACCGCACCGCGTCAGACAAGCCGCCCGACACCGCAAGCGTGTGACGCTTGTGGTGATCCGTCATTCCGAATGGTCTGCCGGCAGCTGACGATCGCCTGGGAACCGCGAAGACTCGGCAGGGATTCCCTCCGCATGCCGACCCCATCCGGGCACGACCTCGCCGGCCCCCGCCCTCGCCGGACCCGTTCCTCGAAACCGCCCAAGACGGAGGTCGATCCGGCCCTGACCGACAAGGCCCTGGCGATCCATGCGCGCCTCTGTCCGGTCTATGGCTGTCCGATCCCGTACTTCCACGCGCTCGATCCCTTGAGCGAACTCGTCTCGTCGCTCCTCTCGCACCGGACGCGCAACGCGGATTCGGGACGTGCCTTCAAAGCCCTGCGATCCCGCTATCCCGATTGGGACATGATGCTGGCGGCTCCCGTCGCCGAAATCCAGGCGACGATCGCGGGTGTGACCTGGCCTGAACTGAAGGCGCCGCGGCTCCAGGCGATCCTGTCCGCCGTGAAGGCGCGCCACGGCCGTCTCAGCCTTGACTTCCTCAGGGACATGGCGGTGGACGAAGCCCGGGACTGGCTGGAGACGATTCCGGGTGTCGGGCCGAAGACCAGCGCGGCCGTGCTCTCCTTCAGCGTCCTGCGGATGCCGGCCCTGCCAGTGGATAGCCACCATCACCGAATCGCCCAGCGCACCGGACTCATCGGTTCGCGCGTCGACGTCGGACCGTCGCATCCGATTCTGCGGGCGCAATTGCCCGCTGACTGGAGCGCGCAGGCCCTCTACGACAATCATGAAGTGCTGATGCTGCATGGCCAGCAGATCTGCCACCATCGCAATCCGGCCTGCGGGCGCTGTGTGCTCCTCGACCTCTGCCCCGAGGGGCAGGCCCGAATGGGTGCCGGAGGCGCTATCCGCGAGCCCTGAACGCGGGTGCCTTCGCGGGCCTGGAGCCTTGACCGGTCCCGGCGCGGCGTCCAGAAACCGGCGCTTGGCTGCGGGATTGTTCGCCGGCGGCTGCCTCACCCCTATCCCTACGAGGACCACGCCGCGATGAGCGCGTTCAAGGAACTGGTGTTCTCGGGCGTACAGCCGACCGGGAACCTGCATCTCGGTAACTATCTCGGCGCCATCAAGCGCTTCGTCGAGATGCAGGCGCGCGACGCGCAGTGCCTGTACTGCGTCGTCGACATGCACGCGATCACCCTGTGGCAGGACCCGGCCGCGCTCAAGGGGCAGATCCGCGAGGTCACCGCCGCTTTCCTCGCCGCGGGCATCGATCCGAAGCGCTCGATCGTCTTCAATCAGAGCCAAGTGCCCCAGCACGCCGAGCTCGCCTGGATCTTCAACTGCGTCGCGCGCCTGGGCTGGCTCAACCGCATGACCCAATTCAAGGACAAGGCCGGCAAGGACCGGGAGAACGCCTCGATCGGGCTCTACGCCTATCCGGTCCTGATGGCAGCCGACATCCTGGCCTATCGGGCGACCCACGTCCCGGTGGGCGAGGACCAGAAGCAGCACCTCGAATTGACGCGGGACATCGCGCAGAAGTTCAACAACGATTTTTCGGAATCGATCGCCGCGCATGGGCACGACGAGGGCGCTGGCTTCTTCCCCGTCACCGAACCGCTGATCGGTGGGCCGGCCGCCCGTGTCATGAGCTTGCGCGACGGCACCAAGAAGATGTCGAAGTCGGATGCCTCCGACAATTCGCGCCTCAATCTTACGGACGATGCTGACGCCATCGCGGCCAAGGTGCGCAAGGCCAAGACTGATCCGGACGCCCTCCCCTCCGAGGTTGAGGGCCTCAGCGGCCGGCCAGAGGCCGACAACCTGGTGGGCATTTTCGCCGCCCTGAAGGATATCTCGCGCGAGGACGTGCTGCGCGATTACGGCGGCGCGCAGTTTTCGGCCTTCAAGGGTGCGTTGGTCGAACTCGCCGTCGAAACTCTGGCGCCCCTGGGCGCCGACATGAAGCGCCTGGTCTCAGATCCGGCCGAGATCGATGCCGTGCTGGCCGATGGCGCCGAACGCGCCGAGGCCATCGCGGCCCCAACCCTCGATGCGGTCAAGGACATCGTCGGGTTCGTCCGCCGGGGACCGCGCCTGCGGATGGTGTGAGGCGTTCCGCCCTCTCCCATGCAGGGAGAGGGCGGGGCGTGATGTCAGCTCTCGCCGCGGGCGACCCGGGCCTCGTATTCCGGAAGTTCGAGACGTCCTTCCTTCTCGACGCGGGCCTTGTCCGCTTCGGGAATGACGTCGGCGACCATGTCGAGCCGCTTCCAAAGGGCGAGAGGCGTCTCCTTGTCCGGGGTCGGTACGTACTTGTTCTGCGCCACCTTCTGGTACTTGTGGATGTAGCGTGGGCAGTTGACCCAGGCCTTCGTGACCTCGACGCGTACGAGGTACTTGGCCTCGGTGTACTCGGCCATCAGAGGATCGTCGCGAAGCATCCGGGCATGGCCCTGGACGCGGACCCTGTGCGGGGTCTCGAAATCGATGAACAGCAGGCCGACCTTGGACTGCCCCTCGATGTTGCCCATCGAGTACCACATGCCGTTGCCGTCGAAGCCCGGGAAGACGAGGGTGTTGTCGTCGAGCACCTTCACGAAGCCGGGGCTGCCGCCCTTGTAGGAGACGGTGGGCATGCCGTCGGGATCGACGGTGGAGAGAAAGAACATGTCTCGGCTGCCGATGAAGGCGGCTTCATCCTTGCCGATCGCGTCATGCACCCAGCCGGTATCCAGGCGCTCGGCGAGCTTGACGGTATTGTACTCCTCCTGCAGCGCGCGATGCTCGTCGTAGTATAGCGATGCCATGGGTGTCCTCCGCGTTTCGGCTGCTCTCAAGATGGGCGGCCGTTGCGGAGCATGATCGCGGGAAAGCTGTTTGAGCACAACAGGCGGGACGTCTTGATCACGTCTCAGTGACGGCTGCGTGTCCGATGATCGACGCATGAAAAAGCCGACGCCGCTTGCGCGACGCCGGCTTCATCCGCAACCGGAGGCCGAGCGAAGCCGGCCTCCCAATCCCGAATTAATTCTTGGCTTTGTCGACCAGGGCCTTCTCGGAGATCCACGGCATCATGCCGCGCAGCTTGGCGCCGACCTCCTCGATTGGGTGAGCGGCGAGCTTGGCGCGGGTGGCTTTGAACGAGGTCTGGCCAACCTTGTTCTCGAGCATCCAGTCACGGGTGAACTTACCCGACTGGATATCGTTGAGGACGCGCTTCATCTCGGCTTTGGTCTCCGGCGTCACGATGCGCGGGCCGGTGACGTACTCGCCGTACTCGGCGGTGTTCGAGATCGAGTAGTTCATGTTGGCGATGCCGCCCTCGTAGATGAGGTCGACGATGAGCTTCACCTCGTGCAGGCACTCGAAATAGGCCATCTCGGGGGCGTAGCCGCCCTCGACGAGGGTCTCGAAGCCGGCCTTGATCAACTCGACGAGGCCGCCGCACAGCACGGCCTGCTCGCCGAACAGATCGGTTTCGCACTCTTCCTTGAAGGTGGTCTCGATGATGCCGGCGCGGCCGCCGCCATTGGCCGAAGCGTAGGACAGGCCGAGATCGTGCGCGTTGCCGGAAGCGTCCTGCGCGATGGCGATCAGGGTCGGCACGCCGCCGCCCTTGAGGTACTCGCCGCGCACGGTGTGGCCGGGGCCCTTCGGCGCGACCATCAGCACGTCGAGGTCCTTGCGGGGCTCGATCAGGTTGAAGTGGACGTTGAGGCCGTGGGCGAACAGAAGGGCGGCGCCCTGCTTCATGTTCGGCTCGAGCGACTCCTTGTAGATGTCGCCCTGTAGCTCGTCCGGGGTCAGCATCATGACGACGTCGGCCTGCTTGGCGGCGTCGGCGACGTTCATCACCGTGAAGCCCTCATGCTCCGCCTTCTTGGCGGTGGCGGAGCCCTCGCGCAGGGCGATGACAATGCCCTTGACGCCCGAATCGCGCAGGTTGAGGGCGTGGGCATGGCCCTGGCTGCCGTAGCCGACGATGACGACCTTCTTGCCCTTGATCAGGTTCAGGTCGGCGTCACGATCGTAATAGACCCGCATGGCGGTACCTTCTCTTTTCTCTCGATTGAGCATGAGTGCGCTCCGGCGCCCTCATCTGAAACGACATCCGCGCGGCCGTGCGATCCGCGGAGCTTTTAGCGAGGCGATCCCCTTGACGGAAGGGGAATTGTCGCATGCCCCGCGCTTTGCTTCGCTTCCGGTACTCAGGCCGGCAGTTTCAATCCCTCGCGGGCGAAGACCGCCTGCACGGCGGGACGCGCAGCCATGGCGCGGGCATGCGCCGTCCAGGCGGGGAAGTGCGCCGCCATGTCGAAGCCGAGGGCCGGGCCGCGGCCCCAGGTCCAGAACAGCAGGAGGTAGGGATCGGCGACACTGTAGGTCTCGCCGATGGCCCAGCCGCCGTTGGAGAGCTTGACCTCGGTCATCGTGAAGAGGTCGCCGCAGGTCTCCGCACCCTTGGCCTGGATGCCCGGATAGGCTGCCTCGTCTCCACTGTAGCGCTCCGCTCGGCGGATATGCGCGTAGGCGATGTGGTGGCCGGTGGAGAGCCAGCCGAGCCATTCGTCGACCCTGGCCTGGTCACGCGGCGTCTCGGGCCACAGGCCGGCCTGCGGGTGAAGGCGCGCGATGTGGCGCAGGATCGCGGTGTTCTCGGTGAGCACCCAGTCGGTCTCCACCAGCGCCGGCACGCGGCCGCGCTCGTTAACGGCGAGGTATTGTGGGGCCCGCTGATCGCCCTTGGCGAGGTCGAGCCGCACGGTCTCGTAGGGCGCGCCGGTTTCTTCCAGCGCGATATGGGAGGCAAGCGAGCAGGCGCCGGGGGCGTAGTAGAGGGTGGTCATGTGGCTTCGTCTTCCTCCGCCAGGTCGATCACCGGTACGCCGATGAGGGTAGCCAGTTTCGATCAGGCTTCTGCAAGGATGTTTCCCGGAACTCTGCCGAGGCGTCGGTCTGTTCCGGTCCGGAGATCGATGAAGCGAACCTGATCAACCAGGATCGCTTCGGACGCCTTCCGCGCGTTCAGATCCAAGCTTTCAGATCTAAGGGTTCAGATTTAGGACCTGGATCGGAATGAACGCGCGTCCCATCGCTGGCGGTCCAGGAGACCAGTGGGGATCGTCGTCCTTGATGATGTCGGAACCGCCATCCGCCCTCTCTGTTTGCGAATTCCCGTCACATCGGCTCGGCGCCACGTCCCATTGCGGCGATCCCGGTGCGGGAGATCTCCACGAGGCCGATCACCGTCATCAGGCCGATGAAGCGATCGATCTCCTCGGTGGTACCGGTGACCTCGAACACGAAGGAGTTCAGGGTCGCGTCGAGGGTCTTGGCGCCGAAGGCGGCCGCGAGGGTCAGCGATTCGGTGCGGTGCTCGCCGGTGCCCGCGACCTTCACGAGGCACAGTTCGCGCTCGAGGGCCTTGCCCTGGAGGGTCAGGTCAACCACCCGGTGCACGGGAACGAGGCGGTCGAGCTGCGCCTTGATCTGCTGGATCACCGCGTCGGTTCCGGCGGTGACGATGGTGATGCGGGAGAGATGGCGCGCCACCTCGGTCTCCGACACCGTCAGGCTCTCGATGTTGTAGCCGCGTCCCGAGAACATACCCGAGATCCGGGCGAGCACGCCGGGCTCGTTGTCGACGATGACAGCCAGGGTGTGCCGGTTGATCGGCTCGACCCGGCCGGCATCGGGATAGTGCGTATTCATGGCGTTCATGGGCGTGCCCCGGATCTTCGTCTGCGATGGCGTGTCGTGGGTGGCCCGGCGGGGCCGATGGAGAATGAAGGGGTCGGCCGGGCGTGTCACCGCCCGGCCCGGCTGCGCCTGGAGGCTCAGACCAGCATCTTACCCTCTTCGGAGATGACGTCGCCGATCTCGACCCCAGTCTCGCCGAGGTAGTCGGACAGCAGCATCTCGTTGTGCGCCTTGCCCGACGGGATCATCGGGAAGCAGTTCTCCTTCTTGTCGACGATGCAGTCGAAGACGACCGGACCGTCATAGTCGAGCATCTCGGCGATCGCGGCATCGAGATCGCCCGGCTTCTCGCAGCGGATGCCCTTGGCGCCGTAGGCCTCGGCCAGCTTGACGAAGTCGGGCAGGCTCTCGGAGTAGCTCTGCGAGTAGCGCGAGCCGTGCAGCAGCTCCTGCCACTGGCGCACCATACCCATGTACTCGTTGTTCAGGATGAAGATCTTGACCGGCAGGCGATACTGCACCGCCGTCGACAGTTCCTGCATGTTCATCAGGATCGAGGCTTCGCCGGCAATGTCGATGACGAGGCCGTTCGGGTGGGCGAGCTGCGTGCCGATGGCCGCTGGCAGGCCGTAACCCATGGTGCCGAGGCCGCCGGAGGTCATCCAGCGGTTCGGCTCGTCGAACTTGAAGTACTGCGCCGCCCACATCTGGTGCTGGCCGACTTCGGTCGTGACGTAGGTCTCGCGATCCTTACAGGCCTCGTAGAGGCGCTGGACGGCGTATTGCGGCTTGATGATCGTGCCCGATGGCCAGTAGGCGAGGCAGTCGCGCGCCTTCCAGGTCCGGATCTTGGTCCACCAATCCTCAAGGCGAGCCTTGTCCGGCTGTCGGGGCAGCGCGGTCCAGGCGGCGAGCATGTCTTCCAGCACCGAGCCGCAATCGCCGACGATCCCGACATCGACCTTGACGACCTTGTTGATCGAGGAGGCATCGATATCGACGTGGATCTTCTTCGAGAACGGCGCGAAGGCATCGAGCCGGCCGGTGATCCGGTCGTCGAAGCGAGCGCCGATGCAGACCATGACGTCGCAATCATGCATCGCCAGGTTGGCCTCGTAGGTTCCGTGCATGCCTAGCATGCCCAGGAACTGGTCGTCCGAGGCCGGAAACGCGCCGAGACCCATCAGGGTCGAGGTAACGGGAAAACCAGTCTCGGCGGCGAGCTTGCGCAGCAGCGCCGAGGCGTGCGGCCCCGCATTGATGACACCGCCGCCCGTGTAGAGGATCGGCCGGCGTGCGGAAGCCATCAGTTCGACAGCCGCCTGGATCTGGGCCGCGTCGCCCTTGAAGGCCGGCTTGTAGGTCTTGTGGCCGTTCTGGGTCGGGCGCTCGTAGACGCCGGACGCGAACTGGATGTCCTTCGGCAGGTCGATGACGACCGGGCCGGGCCGCCCGTTGGCAGCGACGTAGAAGGCCTCGTGCAGGATGCGCGGCAGGTCGTCGATCGATTTGACCAGATAGTTGTGCTTCGTGCAGTGGCGCGTGATGCCGACCGTGTCGCACTCCTGAAAGGCGTCCGTTCCGATCAGGTGCGTCGGAACCTGACCGGTGATGCAGACCAGCGGGATCGAATCGAGCAGCGCGTCGGTCAGGCCCGTGATGATGTTGGTGGCGCCGGGTCCCGAGGTGACGAGGACGCAGCCGACCTTGCCGGAGGAGCGGGCATAGCCCTCCGCCGCATGGACGGCGCCCTGCTCGTGGCGCACGAGGATGTGCTTCAGGGTCTCCTGGTGGAACAGTGCATCGTAGATCGGCAGCACCGCGCCGCCGGGATACCCGAATAGCGTATCGACACCCTGATCCTGAAACGCCCGGATGACCATTTCGGCCCCGGTCATGACCTCGCCGCCCATCGTCCTGCTCCTTGAAACCTGTCTGTGCTGCTCGTGTCGTCCAGCGCGTCGCGGCAATAAAAAAGGGTCCCGAGGGACCCTGCATGCGCCACCATTCGGATCGCGGACCCTGCTGTCAGGTCCGCCCCGTCGGTGGCGCTTCCGTTACGATAAGGATGGCACGCATCGCGTTGTCGTCTGCCTTGTTCGTTCGCCAAGACGGCGAATCGAAAATCGTGTGGGGTGTCATACTGGAGGCGAGGTCCCCGGTCAACGCGCAGGGCGCACAATCGTGCAGGTTCAGACGTCGCGATGTGGGTATTGCGACGGTAAAACCGGCCACCCTATTCGACTGGAACCTCGCCGAGGATCGCACCGGTTCTCGGATCGGCATCGAAGGTCATCCGCCGCCCGTTCTTGATGCCCTCGCCGTCCCAGTGACCATCATCGGCTTCGAGCTTGGTGATCTCGCTGTAGCCCGCGCTTTTCAGAGCTTCCTTCGTCTGCGCCGGGGTCAGCCAGTCGGCACCCGGCATCTCGGCCGATGCCGGCAGAGGCGCGGCAAATGCGACGATCGCCAGGAAAGCGAGACCGTATCGGATTGGACGGGACATGCGGGCGATCCTTGCAGGATGAATCTGGCGGGGCGGGCCTGGCGAGACGGGTCTGGCAAGGCGAGTCTGGGTAGGGCGGTTCTTGCGAAACAGGCTTTGCGAACGGTGACGCCCGTGGATGGCGTGGTCTGACCGGGAATACCCGACATCGCAAGACGGCGGGCTCGGCCGGAGATTCAGATTTGCCCGGTCCCGTCTCCCCGTCCTATCAAGGCCGGAGGCTGCGAGAGGTTCGCGCCCGACCCCGGTCCTCTACCGAACAAGGATATCCAATCCTGCCCGAGACCACCGCCTTTCTCCTCCTCGACGTGGCGGGTGTCGCCTGCGCTCTGGCGCGGACGTCGGTGAGCGAGGTCCTGCCGCTGCCAAATCTACATGCTCCGCCAGCCGGAGGCGGTCCCCTGGAGGGCTTCCTCAACCTCGGCGGCAATCCGATTCCAGTCGTCGACCTCGCCCGTCTTCTCGGCCTCCGCGCGGGCGGCACCGAGTCGGAGGCTACAAGTGCCTACCGGCATATCGTGCTCGATGCGCAGGGGAGCACCGGCTTCCTGGTCGACAGGGTCGAGGACCTCATCTCGATCGAGGCCTCCGCGATCCGGGCGGTCTCACCGGAGCGGACCCTCAACGGTTGCGTCATATCCGAGATCGCGCACGACGACGGCCTAATCCACGTGCTCGGCTTGTCCCATCTCCTCACGTCGGAGGAGCGCCTGCGCTTGGCGGCGCTGGCCGATGCGGCGGCCGAGCGCCTCGCCGCGTTGTCCGCAGCCTGAGCAAACAGCGACGCGAAATGCAGCGCCCATGACGCGTCCGCCGCGCTCCGGTCCGGAGGTCGATCCGGGCTTCCCGGCTCTCAAGGCCCGGATCATCGCCCGCACCGGCCACCATTATTACGCCGACAAGGACGATCTTCTCTTCGATCGCCTGCGCAAGCGTTTCCGGGTGCTCGGGCTCACCGATTCGACAGCTTACGCCGCATGGCTCGACGACCGGTTGGCGGGCGGCCCAGAATGGGCTGCGTTGGAGGCCGAGATCACCATCGGCGAAACGTTCTTCTTCCGCTACGCCGAGCAGTTCGCCGCCCTGCGCACCACGATCCTGCCCACCCTGATCGCCGCTCGTTCGACCGAACGTACCTTGCGAGTCTGGAGTGCCGGCTGCTCCACGGGGGCGGAGCCCTACTCCATCGCCATTCTGCTGCACGAGCTTCTCGGCCCCGCCCTCCCCGATTGGCGCCTCTCGATTCTCGGGACCGACATCAGCACGGCGGCCCTCGAGACCGCCCGGGCGGGGATCTATGGTCGCTGGGCCCTGCGGACCCTGCCCCCCGGGGAGCGCCTCCGCTATTTCGTCCCGGGGCCGCCCGTGGCGGGATCGGGACGTGACGGCACCTATGCCCTGCGGCCGGAATTTCGCCGGATGGTGCGCTTCGAGCGGCGCAACCTCATGGACCTCATCGACGTCCGGGCGGTGCAGCCCCTGGCCGACTTCGACCTGATCCTCTGTCGCAACGTGCTGATCTATTTCGAGGCCGAGGTGGTCCTGGGGATCGTGCGCGGTCTCGGTCGGCGCCTGACCCCGGAGGGCTGGCTCCTCATCGGCCACGCCGAGCCGAATCCGGCCATCTCCGCCCTGCTCGAACCCGTCAACCTGCCCGGAACCGTGGCTTACCGTCCTTGGGGTGCACGGGCTCCGATCGCCCCTGCCCCGTCCTGGCGGCCGGAGCCGGTGGTTGCGGCGGCTGCAACGTTCCGGCCGGCAGACCCGCTTCCCCCCGCGATGGGCACCGGGGCGTCGTCCAGGTCCGAGGCCACGTCCTCTGATGCCCGGGAATCTCTGGCCGAATCTTCGTCCGATCCCTCGCCCGATCCTTTTCCCGAACCGCAGCCCGAGCCAGGATCTCATTCCAGCGAGCCGGCGGCTGTGCTTGCGCAGATCCGCGTGCTTGCAAATTCTGGGGACACGGCCGAGGCCTGGCGGGCTCTGCGGCGGGCAATTCCCGCCTCACCCGCCGATCCGGTGCTGCACTATTACGACGGCCTTCTCGCCCACAGCCTCGGACGCGAGGTGGAAGCCGAGCGCGCTTGGCGCGGCGCACTTTATCTCGACCGGGACTTCGTCATGGCCCACTACCAACTCGGCCTGCTGATGCTCGGCCTCGGTCGGTCCGCGGAAGCGGTCCGGGCCCTCGACAATGCCATCCGTCTGGCCCAAGCCCTGGCGCCCGATGCCAGGGTGGCAGAGGGCGACGGGATCGGTCCGTACGAGCTCGCGCGTAGCGCAGCCCTCGCCCGCGCAGCCGCGAAAGGAAAGGTGCCGTGACGGAGTTTGGTGGCGGCGAAACCGCCTCTCTGAACCTGCAGGTCTTGCGTGAGGAGCGCTCTCGCATGCTCGCCCGTCGCGGGCACGCGAGGGCGGGGGCCGCGGGCGGGATGCGCGCCCTTCTCGTCTGCGCCTGCGGAGACGAACGCTTCGCCCTCCCCCTGACCCATGTCGCTCAGGTGCTGCCGGCCCGAACCGTGACGCCACTGCCGGACGCTCCGCCCGCGATCCTCGGGCTCATCGCGATCTCCGGCCGGGTCGTCAGTCTGATTGCCCTGGGGCGCGCGCTCGGGCGTGCTGCGAATGGAGGAAGTGAGGCCGGACACGTGGTCCTGATGCGCGGGTCCGGAAGTCCCGTCGCGCTGGCTGTCGATCGGGTGCTCGGCGTTGTGGAGGTGGCGGAGGATTCGACTGACCTGACCTTCGGCGAGGCGGGTTTGAGCACCGAGGCGGTTTCGGGCTATGCCGCCCCCGGCGCCGGACCTGACGCGACGTCCGGGTTCGTCGTCGTCGACCTGCCGCGCCTGCTGCGCCAATTCCTGCCGTGAATTCGTCCCGTTGCGTGTCTCGCTGAGGCGCCGCTTCGGCTGAGACCCTTGTGAGGCTGACCCGGGCGCCGCCAGCCGGGATGTCAGTCGATTTAGCGAAGCCTGGAGCCACCTGTGTCGATCTCGATCGGAAAACGCATTCTCCTCGGCTTCGTCGCCATCACGGTGGTGAGTATCGCGCTCGGCCTCTACGCCCTCGGCCAGATCGCCGTCGTGCGCGACACCACGGACGGCATCGTCACCCGCGATCTCACCGTGGCGCGTCAACTCGACGAACTCGCGAACAAGGCCCGTGACATGGGTCTTCAGCGGCGCAACGCGATCATCGCCCTGCTGATGCGCGCGCGTGGCGGACCGGAGCGAGAGGATGTCTCCGGGAGCTGGCGCCGGGCGGCGACGGAAGCCGATGCGATCCTCGCCGACCTGATCCGCGCGAGCGATGGATATCAGAGCCGCTCAGCATCCGAGGAGCGCAGCCGGGCCTGGCGCAAGGTGAACGGCATCGCGCTCGAGGCCGCGGCCGATCTACGCGAGCTGCGTTCCGCCAGCGAGGCGCAGCTTGCCGCCATCGCCGCCAAGGATATCGACGGTGTCGAGTCCCGGAACGACGCGGTGAATCGCAGTCAGGACGTGTTCCTCGCCGATGTCGAGCGCACGCGCTCTGCCCTTGATGAGGGCATCACGGCGGGACAACACCGGGTCGCTGACGTGTACGATCACAGCCGCTTCCTGATTCTGGCGACCCTCGGCGCCTGCATTCTCCTCAGCGTCCTCATCACCATCCTCATCAGCCGGGCGGTCGTGCGACCCCTCGAAGAGGTGATGGCCTTCGCCGAGCGCGTCGGCGAGGGCGACCTGTCGGGCACCCTGGATGCGCGGGGCAAGGACGAGATCGGACGCCTCGGGCGAACTCTCAACCGCATGGTCTCGGGTCTTGCCGATCTGGCGCGGACCAACCGGGCCGCCACCTCCGACCTGAATGCGGCGGCCGCCGAGATCCGCGCTTCCGCCCAGGAACAGGCGGCCAGTGTCGAGGAGCAGTTCGCCGCCGTGCAGGAGACCGCCGCCACCGTCGACGAGATCACCCATTCGGGCGCTCAGATCGGCAAGCGTGCCGGCGAGGTCATCGCCACCGCACAGTCGACGGCCCAGACCTCCCGCGCCGGTCTGCGCGCGGTGGCCGACACCGCGCGGGCGATGGATTCGATTCGCGAGCAGGCCGAGGCGGTGGCCGGCAACATCGTCGCCCTTTCGGAGAAGACGCAGGCGATCGGCGACATCATCACCACCGTCAACGACATCTCGGAGCGCACCCACCTCCTGGCGCTGAACGCCGCCATCGAAGCCGCGGCGGCCGGCGAGAGCGGACGCAGCTTCGCCGTCGTCGCGTCCGAGATGAAGCTCCTGGCCGATCAGGCCAAGGCGGCCACCGGACAGGTCCGCACCATCCTTGGCGAGATCCAGCGTGGCATCAATACCTCGGTGATGCTCACCGAGGAGGCGGTCAAGCGTGCCGCGACCGGTAAGGCCCGCTCCGACACGACGCAGCGGACCATCGAGGAGATCACCGCCCGGGTCGAGGAGAGCGTCCAGACCTTCCAGCAGATCGTCGCGTCGACGAACCAGCAGCAACTCGGCATCGAGCAGGTGATGGGCGCCCTGCAGAACATCCGTCAGGCGAGCCAGCAGACTGCGGCCGGCACCCGCGAGGTCGAGGCAGCCTCGGCCAACCTGACCGAACTCGCGCAAGCCCTGATGACGCTCGCCGAGCGCTACCGGCACTGATACGGCATCCGCACGAACCGAGCGGTTGTCGGGCAAGTCTCTATTGGGCAAGTCACTGTCGGGAAAGTCGCTGCCGGGTCACTCGACCCGGTGCGCTACTGGGGGCAGCTCGGATCACTCATTCGGATGGATCCGGGCATATGGATCTGGGATGGGACGTTTTTCGCACTTCACCGGTCATGAGAAGCCGGCGAAGCTCATCGCTCACGAATGGGTGGTCGGCTCTTCCGAAGTTTTGGGAGTCGCGCTGACTCCGAGGTGGCCCTAGGCGACGGATGGATATTCGCCAGCTTCTTCTTGCGGCATTCGAGGTCGAGCATCGCGAACATGTCGATGCGATTCGCGCCGCCCTGGGTGGCGAGGCCAGCACGCACGCCCCCGATTGGAACGACATCTTCCGGCGGGCGCACAGCCTGAAGGGTGCGTCACGCGCCGTTGACCTGCCAGCGGTGGAGGCCGTCGCTCATCGGTTGGAGACCCTGTTCGAGCGCGTCGTCGCACAGGACGGGGGCCTGTCGCGCGCCGCCGCCGCTGCCGTGCATCTCGCCCTCGACCGGATCGAGGCTTATGTCGCCGGCCTTACCGATGGAGCCGGCCCGGACATGCCGGGCGATGCCCTCGCGGCGCTGGACGGAGCGCTCGACTCGAAGGCCGCGCTTGCGCCAGAACCAGCGCCGCCAGTACCCCCGGCCCCATCCCCTCCTCCTGTTGCCGCTGCCAAGCCCACGGCGACGGAGCCACCGGCCGAGGGGGTTCAGACCCTCCTGCGGGTCCCGGCAGACGCGGTTGAAGCCCTGACCCGGGCGACGCATGAACTTGCCAGTGCGCTTGGCGGCGAGGCCGTGCTGGCCGAAGGCCTCGCGCGGCTGGGCCGCCGTGCCAACGATCTCGCCCGCCTGATCGAGACGCAGCGCGGCAGCGTGAGGCGTCGAACCGCGGTTGCGCGCGGGGCACAGGTCCGACAGGCCGGCTCGGACGCGGAGGCGCGCGCCCTCGAGACCGGTCTTCTCGCGCTCGCTCGCGATGCTGCCGATTTGGCGCGGGTGCGCGGCGCCCTCGCTTCCTCCGTCGACGGCGCCATGGCCCGGGTTGCGGGCGAAGCCGAGCGTTTGGCGCTCGTGCCGGCTGAGACCGCTTTTGGAGGCTTTGCCCGGACCCTGCGCGATCATGCGCGCGGCGAAGAGCGCGAGATCGAAGTGACGGTCCACGGCCTCGACCTTCCCGTCGACCGAGCGATGCTTCAGGTCCTCAAGGACCCTGTTCTACACGCCCTGCGCAACGCCCTGAGCCACGGCGCCGAACCGCCCGAGACGCGCCGACGCCTCGGCAAGCCGGCCGCACTGGCGATCGGTCTCGACGTCGCGGTTCAGGGCGGCCGCCTCGTCGTTCGCGTGCAGGACGATGGGCGTGGACCCGATTTTGCCGCCATCGCCGAGACCGCCCGGCACCGAGGGCTGCTGAATGGCGGCGCCGATCCCGCGCCGGAGGCGCTTCTCGCCCTGGTGTTCGAACCCGGATTCTCCACCGCCTCCGCCGTCGATACCCTGTCCGGGCGCGGGATCGGCCTCTCGGTAGTGGCCGATGCGGTGCGCCGGCTCGGCGGTGCCGTCCGGCTCGCGCCACGCGTGCCGTTCGGTACTGAACTGACCATGACGCTGCCGCTCTCGGCTGCGCGCCGGGCGATACTTCTCGTCGAAGCAGCCGGTATCACCTACGCGATTCCAAGCGGATCGGCGGAGCGGTTGCTCCGGCTGGACCGACTCGACCTGATCTCCGTCATGGGCCGCACTGTGACACAGGTGGAGATCGAGGGACGCGCCATCAGTCTGCCGGTCCTTGATCTGAGGAGCCTCCTTGGATTGGCACCCCGGTCCGACGAGACGGGGACGACACGTCCGGCGATTCTGCTCCGCGGCGGCGGGCGCCGCTGCGTGCTTGCCGTGGATGCGCTCTCGGATGTCGTGTCGCTGCGGGTGTTGCCGGCGCCCCCCATCGGCACCGATCCGCGCCTGATTTCCGGAACCGTGATCCTGGCCGGGGATAGGCCCGCCGTCGTCCTCGATGCCGACGGCCTCGTCGCACGAGCGGGTGAGGCAGGCCGCGCCGCGGCGCCGCAGCCGATAGGCCCACACGGAACGATCGCGCAGGGACCACGTTCGACGATCCTCGTCGTGGACGATTCCATCACCACGCGCACCTTGGAGAAAGGTATCTTGGAAGCCGCAGGATACCGCGTCGTCGTCTGTGTCGACGGTCAGGATGCGCTCGATCGTCTGCGGGCGGGCATCGAGCCGGTCGACCTCGTCGTCGCCGACGTGGAAATGCCACGCCTCGACGGCTTCGGCCTCCTGAAGGCGCTGCGCGCCGAGGAGGCGTTCGCGCGCCTGCCGATCATCCTGATGACCTCGCGCGGCGATGCGGAAGACGTGGCACGCGGCCTCGACCTCGGCGCGGATGCCTACCTGACGAAGCAGACCTTCGATCAGCGCAAGCTCCTCGACACCATCGGGCAATTGCTGTGAGCGGACAGGGACGGGACAGAGCGATTCAGGAGGGACGATTGGCGCGGGTGCGCGTGATGCTGGTCGAGGATTCCCTGGTGGTGCGGCAACTCCTCATCCACATCGTCGGACGGGATCCGCGCCTGGAAGTGGTGGCGGCGGTGGCGTCCGGCGAGGAAGCCCTCGCGACGATCAGCCAGGTTCGGCCGGACGTCGTCTCGATGGATATCCGTTTGCCCGGCATCGATGGTCTGGAAACCACGCGGCGGATCATGGCCGAGCATCCGACGCCCATCGTGGTGATCGCGGACTCGATCGAGGATTCATCCCTCCGCATCTCGATGAACGCCCTCAGGGCCGGTGCGCTGTCCGTGGTACAGAAGCCCGTAGCCACCACCCATGCGGGTTATGACGCGGCGGCCAGCGAGATTTGTACGCAGCTGCGCATCATGGCGGCCGTTCCGGTCATCCGGCGCCGGCCGATCGGATCGGAATGGGCCGGCCGGGCGGCCAGCCCGGTGCCGATCGCCGCCGCACTCAAGGTGCCTGAATCGGCCAGTGTGCTCGCCATCGCGGCGTCCACGGGCGGTCCGCCGGCGCTGGCCCGGGTCATCGGCGCCCTGCCGGTAAATTTCCCTCTGCCGATCCTGGTGGTCCAACACATGGGCCCGGCCTTCATGGAGGGCTTCGCGTCCTGGCTGAACGGCGTCGTCGGGCTCACCGTGTCCGTGGCTCAGGAGGGTGAACGGGTGGCGCCCGGTCGTGTCTACGTTGCGCCGGGAGACCGGCATCTCGAGCTCGGCGGGGGTGGTCACCTGCGCATCACCGATGCCGTACCGGTCGGCGGCCAGCGTCCGGCCGCCACCGCCCTGTTTCGCTCCGTCGCCCGGCACGCGGGAACGCGCGGTATCGGAGTCCTGCTGACGGGGATGGGCGAGGACGGCGCGACCGGGCTCCTCGACATGCGCCGGGCCGGTGGCCTGACCGTCGCCGAGGACGAGAGCACGGCGGTCGTGTTCGGTATGCCGGCGGCCGCGATCCGCCTCTCCGCGGCCGGGAGCGTCTTGCCTCTGGACCGGATCGCCGCTCACCTCGTCCGCCTTGCGGAGGGGGGTCCGTGAGCGAGACCAATCCGGCGCGCCTCCTGCTCGTTGAAGATTCCGAGACCCAGGCGTTGGAGTTGCGGCTCCTGCTCGAATCGAAGGGGTTCGTGGTCGAGCGCTGCGCCACGGCCGAAGCCGCTCTCGATCACCTGAACACCCGCCTGCCCGATCTGGTGGTGGCCGACCACCACCTTCCCGGCATGAACGGGGACGAGTTCGCCCGGCAGCTTCGCCTCTCCCTGCGCACCCGCGCCCTGCCGCTCCTCATGCTCACCGGTGCCCGCGACGGGGAGCGGCAAGGACTGGAGAGCGGCGCCGATGCCTACGTAGCGAAATCCGCCGATCGCGACCTTCTGGTGCTCCGCATCCGTGCGCTTCTGCGCGAGCGCACGGGCGGCAGCGACGGTCCGGGCATCTCGGCGTTTCGGCGGGGCCGCGTCCTCGTGGTCGACGGGAGCGCGACCTACCGGACCTTCCTGGCGGGCCTCCTCGCCCATGAGGGCCACGAGGTCGCCACCGCGGACACTCACGCCGCCGCCATGGAAGCGCTGAGCACAGAGGGGGCGGCGTTCGACTGTGTGACGATCGACCTTCTCGCCACCCGCTATGACGGCCTCGCCCTGTGCCGGGCGATCAGCGAGCATCGCAATGCCGAGCTTGCGCGCCGCGAAGCTGGAGGCCCGACTTTCCAGGTGGTCGGCATCGCCGGCACCAGCCCGGCGAAAGACTTCCTGGTCGAGGCCTTTGCGGCGGGGGCCGATGACGTCGTCTCGAAGTCCGACGGCGAGATCCTCGTTCTGCGGGTCCGCAGTCTCGTCCGCCGCAAGCTGCTCGAGGAGGACAACCGCCGGATCGCCGGAGAATTTGGTGCACGCGAGCGGGCCCTCGAACGTGCCCGCGCCGAAGCCGAGGCCGCGGAAGCGCGCGCGGCTCTCGCGGGTGCCCTGGAGCAGGCCAATGCCGATCTTGCCACGGCCAACCGCAAGCTCACCGACGCCCAGGCCAAGCTGGTCCAGGCGGCCAAGATGGCGTCCCTCGGCGAGCTGGTCGCGGGCATCGCCCACGAAATCAACAATCCGCTGGCCTTCATCCTCGCCCATCAGGGTACGGTGGAGCGCATCCTGGGTGAGGTGTCCACGGCACCCGATGCTGCCGACAATCCCCGTCGCCTGAAGAAATGCGGCGATCGCGTCGGCGCTATGCGGATGGGCCTGACCCGGATCCAGGATCTCGTCCTCAACCTGCGAAAGTTCTCGCGCTTGGACGAGGGCGAGCGGACTCTCGTGCATGTCCCTGAGGCGATCGAAACGGTCCTCGCCTTGATCCAACACAAGCTTGGCGACCGGATCGCTGTGGTGCGTGATTTCTCAGGGCGGCCGGAGATCCACTGCACGCCGGCCCTGCTCAACCAGGTGGTGATGAACATTCTTGGGAATGCCGCCGATGCCATGCCGGAGACCGGGACCATCGTCATCGAGACCCGCAGCAGCCCTGACCTTGATCTGATCCGCATCAGCGACACCGGACCGGGCATCCCTGAACCCCTGCGTGAGAAGATTTTCGAACCCTTCTTCACCACGAAACCCGTCGGTTCGGGGACGGGCCTGGGTCTCGCGATTGCCTACAGTGTCGTCCAGGCGCATAGCGGCACGCTCAGTGTTGAGGCCGCTCCCGGAGGCGGAGCCTGTTTCGTGATCGGCATTCCACGGCAGACGGGTTGAGCATGTCCCAAGGCACGATCCTCGCCGTCGACGACGAACCGGACATCCTCGTTGCCCTCGAAGACCTGTTCGAGGACGCGTTCCGCGTGCTGACGACAACGAAGCCGGCGGAGGCCCTCGAAATTCTGGCCGGCAATCCGGATATCGCCGTCATCCTCTCGGATCAGCGCATGCCCGGCATGACCGGCGACGCCATGCTGGCGGAGGCACGCCGGTTCCACGATGCCCAGGCGATCCTGCTCACTGGCTACGCCGATATGAGCGCCGTGGTCGCAGCCCTGAACCAGGGTGGCATCACCGGCTATGCCACGAAGCCGTGGGACGCGAACCTCCTGCGCAATACGGTGCGGCAGGCCTTCGAGCGTCACCAGCTCGCCCGGGAACTCGCAACCGAGCGCGCACTGCTGCGTGGGCTCCTCGACAATGCCCAGGATGCCATTTCCTTCAAGGATTCCGCCGGCCGCTTCATCCGTCTCAATGCCTACAAGGCGGAGAGCCTGGGCAGCGACGTCTCCGACTGCATGGGGCGAACCGAGGACGACGTGCTCGGGCAGGATGGCATCATCCAGGCTGCGGACGTAGCCGCGATCACCACTGGGGCGCCGAGCGACAGCTTGGTATCCGAAGGGGCGGTGGGAGCTGAGCGCTGGCGCCACGTCACCCGCGTGCCGATCCGTGACGCGGCTGGGGGGATCACACATCTGGCGACGATCGAGCGGGACGTCACCGCGCAGAAGTCCCTGGAGGCACGCCTGCGCCAGTCCGACAAGATGCAGGCCTTGGGGACCCTGGCCGGCGGTATCGCGCATGATTTCAACAACCTTCTGATGGCGATCCTGGGGAGCCTCGAGCTGGTGGCGCCCAAGGTTGCGGATCAGCCGCGGGTGCAGCGCCTCGTCGGGAACGCGATGCAGGCGGCCCAGCGAGGCGCTTCCCTCACCAAACGCCTGCTCAGCTTCAGCCGATCGCGTGATTTGCGTCCCCGCGCCGTCGACGTGAACAGCCTGATCGAGGGAATGAACGATCTCCTTGCCGGCAGTCTCGGCGGCCTCGTCACCATCCAAACCACGCTCGCTCCCGAAGCGCCGGCGGCCTGTGTCGACCCCGATCAGCTCGAGCTCGCGATCCTCAACCTGTGCATCAACGCCCGCGATGCGATGCCGGAGGGCGGCCAGATTGCGATCGGCACCCGCAACCTCCGGGTAGCTGACGATCCGGACCTGGACCCTGGGGATTACATGATGGTCGAGATCGCCGATTCTGGCAGCGGCATCGCGCCCGAAATCCTCGCGCGGGTGTGCGAGCCGTTCTTCACCACCAAAGCGGTCGGCCAAGGCACGGGCCTCGGGCTTGCGATGGTTTTCGGTCTTGCGCAGCAATCCCACGGTCGTCTGCGCATCGAGAGCGAGCTTGGTGCCGGAACCCGGGTCCAGATCACCTTGCCGCGCGTCGAAGCTGCGGGACCGGCTGAGGTCCTGGCGCCCGGCCCGACAACTCCAGCAGTCCGCGGTGCCCGTATCCTCGTGGTGGATGACGACCCGGAGGTCCGGCATGTCACCGCCTCATTCCTGTCGAGCTTCGGCTATACCGAACGCGAAGCCTCCGATGGATCGACGGCCGTCTCCCTGATGGAGCAGGACGCCTTCGATCTCGTGGTGGCGGATCTCGCGATGCCGGGCATGACGGGCGTCGAGCTCGCCGAGATCGTGCGGACGCGCTGGTCCGATGTGCCGGTGCTCATCGTCACCGGCCATGCCGAGGCGATCCCGATTCCTCCGGATCTGCCTGTCCTGCGCAAGCCTTTCGAATCCGCCGAGCTCGCCGCAGAGGTCTCGCGCTTGCTCGATAGGGCGGCCTGAGCGAAGTAGAGACTTGCTCTTCACGGCAACCCATCTGGGATGGATGACGTGGCCGTGGCGACCGCAGCGACAACGAAAAAAGGCGGCCCAAGGGCCGCCTTTTCCTATCCAATGACGCGGACGCGTGATTTACGCGGCGTCGTCCAGAACCGGGCCGGAATCCTTGCCGCGAGCGTCGACGTCACGATCAACGAATTCGATCACCGCGAGCGGGGCATTGTCGCCGTAGCGGAAGCCCGCCTTCATGATGCGGCAGTAGCCGCCCGGACGCGCGTTGTAGCGCGGGCCGATGACGGCGAAGAGCTTGCGGACCATGTCCTGGTCGCGGATTTGCGACATGGCGAGACGACGGGCATGCAGCGTGTCGGTCTTGCCGAGGGTGATCAGCTTCTCGATGACCGGACGCAGGTCCTTGGCCTTCGGCAGGGTGGTGACAATCTGCTCGTGCTTGATCAGCGCGGCCGACATGTTGGCGAACATCGCCTTGCGGTGTTCGGTGGTGCGGTTAAAGCGACGACCGCGAAATCCATGACGCATGATGGCTGATCCTTGGTTGATGGCCGCCGTGCCACGGTACGGCCAAGCGCCCCTCAGAATGGATCTTCGGGGCTGTTGATTCCGCGTAACCCTGCGGCGGGATTCCTTCACCCTGACGCTAACCGAACCGGGCTTGCGTCAGGCCTTGCTCATCCCGGGCTTCCCAAGGCGATCCCGGGAGGCGGATACCACAACACCGAACGGTCGAAACCATCGGCGTTCTGGTTGTCCGGGCTCTGCGGCGCAGCGCCGGGACAGACGTGCGGTGTTGCCTAGTAGTGCTCTTCGAAGCGCTTGGCGAGGTCTTCAATGTTCTCCGGCGGCCAGCCGGGGATATCCATGCCGAGGTGCAGGCCCATCGCGGCGAGCACTTCCTTGATCTCGTTCAGAGACTTGCGTCCGAAATTCGGAGTGCGCAGCATCTCGCCCTCCGACTTCTGGATCAGATCGCCGATGTAGACGATGTTGTCGTTCTTCAGGCAGTTCGCCGAACGCACCGAAAGCTCGAGTTCATCGACCTTCTTGAGCAGGGCCGGATTGAAGGGAAGCTGCGGCGCGAGCGGCTGAGCCTCTTCCTTGCGGGGCTCCTCGAAGTTCACGAACACCTGGAGCTGGTCTTGGATGATGCGTGCGGCATAGGCCAGTGCATCCTCCGGCGAAACGGCACCATTGGTCTCGATCGTCATCGTCAGCTTGTCCTTGTCAAGATCCTGGCCCTCGCGGGTGGTCTCGATGCGGTAGGACACCTTGGTGACGGGAGAAAACAGGGCATCCACCGGGATCAGGCCGATGGGCGCATCTTCGGGGCGGTTGCGCTCGGCAGGCACGTAGCCCTTGCCGGTCGCGACCGTGAACTCCATGCGGATCTCGGCGCCATCGTCGAGGGTGCAGATTACCAGGTCCGGGTTCAGGATCTGGACGTCACCCACCGTACCGATATCACCGGCGGTGACGATGCCGGGACCCGTCTTCCGCAGGGTCAGGCGCTTGGGCGCCTCGGTCTGGGAGCGAATGGCAATGGTCTTGATGTTGAGGACGATGTCGGTGACGTCTTCACGCACGCCCGGGATCGACGAGAATTCATGCAGCACGCCGTCGATCTGCACGGAGGTCACGGCCGCGCCCTGGAGCGAGGAGAGCAGCACCCGGCGCAGCGAATTTCCGAGCGTCGTGCCGAAGCCGCGCTCCAGGGGCTCGGCAACGACGGTGGCGACCCGCTTGGGGTCGTGTCCGGTCGAGACCTGAAGCTTGTTCGGCTTGATGAGCTCTTGCCAGTTCTTCTGAATGACCACGATGCTACCTCTCGCAAGATCGGCGCGGGCCCCACACGTGGTCCGCGCGTCGCCCGTCGACGCCGCGCCATCGGCGCCCGGCGGGCCTGAAACTGATGTGTCCGCGCTGAGCGCCGACAATTATTGCGCAGCGACCCAGAGTTCCGGGACGAAACGGTAACCGGCTCCATCCCGAGCAACGAAGCCCAGAGCGGGAAATTCCAGATGGGCACCTGCCACGAAGGCCCGGTCCTGAGAGACCGAATCAAGCATCCGGCGACGCACGTCGCGTGCCTGATTTTCATCGACGTCGAAGACCATACCGGCTTCCGGCTGCTTGAACTGGATCGCCGGCAGATGAACGATATCTGCCCACATCAAAAGCGACGCATTACCCGATGTGATGCGATAGCCTGTGTGTCCCGGAGTATGCCCCGGCAACGGCACAGCCTCGATTCCCGGAGCGACGCTACCGCCCGTCATCGTGCGGATGCGTTCCGCGTAGGGTGCCGTCGCCTTTCTCGCCATCTCGAAGTAGGGCTTCGCTTCCTCGGATGCACGCGAGAGCGCCCCGTCGTCGAGCCAATGTGCCGCCTCGTCGGAATGCAGCACGAGTTCCGCATTCGGGTAGGCCGCCATCCCTTCGCCGGCGAGCAGCCCGCCGGCGTGATCTGGATGCAGATGCGTGAGCAGCACCGTCTCGATCGAGGCGGGCGCCACACCCGCTGCCGCGAGAGCCGCCGGAACGCGACCGAGAGACGGTCCGCCGAAGCTGCCCATCCCCGAGTCGATCAGGACCGGTTTGCGACCGGGGCCCGTGATTAGAAACGCGTTCAGCGTGATGCGAGGATCCTGCGCGCGAAAGCCGGCAGCCTGCAGGGCACCGGCCTCCTCGCGTTCGATCCCGGTGACGAGATCGAGCGACCCCTGAAGGTAGCCGTCATTCATCACCGTGATCGTGAGATCACCCAAGCTCCACCGCAGCACACCCGGAAGCGGATTCTGAGCATTCGACACGCGCGTCTCCGTGGCAGGCCCCAAGAGTTCGTGTTCGCTTTCGCTTAGACGCGACGACGCTTGCGCGGGCGGCAGCCGTTATGCGGGATCGAGGTCACGTCACGAATCGAGGTCACGGTGAAGCCGGCGGCCTGCAGGGCGCGCAGAGCCGACTCGCGACCCGATCCAGGACCGGAGACCTCAACCTCGAGGGTCCGCATACCGTGCTCGGCCGCCTTGCGGGCAGCGTCTTCGGCCGCAACCTGAGCGGCATAAGGGGTCGACTTACGCGAGCCCTTGAAGCCCATCGCGCCGGCAGACGACCACGAGATGGTGTTGCCCTGGGCATCGGTGATGGTGACCATCGTGTTGTTGAACGACGCGTTCACATGCGCGACGCCCGAGACGATGTTCTTACGTTCGCGGCGACGAACGCGGGTGGTTTCCTTGGCCATGTGTTCTCTCGTCCTTCAGGCGCGCCCGTGATTCCAGGCGCTCGGGAGTCTTCTGATCTCAGGCAAGCGAGCACTGGATGAACGATCCAGGCCCACCGTGCCACCACGTGGTTCCCGACAACGGGATCCGCGACCCAAAAGAGGCGGGCCGGACGAAGCCGACCTGCCAATCTCGAATGATTACTTCTTCTTACCGGCGATCGGCTTCGACTTGCCCTTGCGGGTACGCGCGTTGGTATGCGTGCGCTGGCCGCGGACGGGCAGGTTACGGCGATGGCGCAGGCCGCGATAACAGCCGAGATCCATCAGGCGCTTGATGTTCATCGACACTTCACGACGCAGATCGCCCTCGACGATGTAGTCGCGGTCGATGGTCTCACGGATCGAGAGCACTTCGGCGTCGGTCAGCTGGTTGACGCGGCGCTCGGCCGGGATACCGACCTTGCCGGTGATCTCCTCGGCTTTCTTGGGGCCGATGCCGTGGATGTACTGAAGCGCGATGACAACGCGCTTGTTGGTCGGGATGTTGACGCCGGCGATACGAGCCAAGGGAACTCTCCATGAGGCACCGGGCGAAGGCTCGGGCCAAAGTGTGACGCGCGTCCGGTGGAGACCGGCCCATGCACGCCGTCCAAAACGAAAAATCGGCCCGCATCAGCCCCTCAATGAGGCGATCCGAACCCACTTTCGCTGAACGAAGACCGGCCCACTAGCGCGGACCAGAGAATATGTCAATCCGAGCAGCGGGCGAAATCGAAGACGCCACCGGCACCTGTTCAGGGCGCGGCGGTGGCCGACTGACGATCGAGGATCGCGACGAGATCCTCGGTCACGGCATCGACCGCCTTCATGCCATCGATCGTCTGCAGCAGACCGGTACCGGCGTAATAATCGGAAAGCGGCGCAGTCTGCTTCCGATACGCATCGAGGCGCGTCTTGAACACCTCCGGCGTGTCATCCTTACGGACGGGCTGGCCGCGCGCCGCAGTCTCCTCGGCACGCCGGGCGATACGGCCGACCAGGGCATTCTCATCGACAGCGAACTCGATCACGGTATCCAGGGCGATGCCCTTCTGCGACAGCATGGCATCGAGGGCCCTGGCCTGTTCCACGGTGCGCGGAAAGCCGTCGAGGATGAAGCCGCGCTTGGCGTCGGCCTCCTCGATCCGGTCTGCGACGATCCCGACCACGATCGCGTCCGAGACCAGTCCACCCGCCTCCATGACGCTCTTCGCCTGCAGACCGACCGGGGTTCCTGCCGAAACCGCCGCCCGCAACATGTCGCCGGTCGATAGTTGTGGGATGCCGTACCGTGCAACGATCCGCTCAGACTGCGTCCCCTTCCCCGCGCCGGGGGGCCCAAGCAGGATGATGCGCATGGTGTCGTTTCCTCAGTACGTTTTGTCTTGATCGCTCGGCAGTCCGACCCGGGAAAGCCGGTAGTCTAGCAACGGGCGCGGCAGCCGGAAAACCACCGCGGCCGTCATGTCAGCGACGGCGCGATGCCCCACGCAGTTTGGCCTTCTTGACCAAGCCCTCGTACTGATGCGCCATCAAATGACCGTGGATCTGCGCCACCGTATCCATGGTCACGGAGACAACGATCAGAAGCGAGGTCCCGCCAAAGCCAATGCTGGCTGAGGAGTAGGAGGCCAGAATCTCCGGCACCAGGCACACGAAGGTCAGGTACAGGGCGCCGATTAGGGTAATCCGCGTCAGAACCTTGTCGATGAACGCAGCCGTACGCTCACCGGGACGGATGCCGGGGATGAATCCTCCCTGCTTCTTCAGATTGTCCGCGGTTTCCTCGGGGTTGAACACCACCGCGGTATAGAAGAACGCGAAGAAGATGATCAGCGCCGCATAGAGGACCATGTAGAGGGGCCGGCCATGCCCGATATAGGTCGTGATCGTCGCCAAGATACCGGTGCCGCCATTGTTGGCCGAGAAGCTCGCGACAGTCGCGGGAAGCAGCAGCAACGATGAGGCGAAGATCGGCGGAATGACGCCGGCGGTGTTGAGCTTCAAGGGCAGGAACGAGGTCTGACCCTCGTACATCCGATTGCCGACTTGCCGCTTCGGGTAGTTGATCAACAAGCGGCGCTGAGCACGCTCCATGAACACGATGAAGTAGACCAGCGCGATCGCCGCGACGCCCATCCCGAGAATCACCGCGGAGGACAGTGCACCGGTTCGGCTGAGCTCGAGAGCGCCCACGATGGCGACCGGCAGGTGTGCGACGATGCCGGCGAAGATGATCAGGGACGAACCGTTGCCGATGCCACGCGAGGTGATCTGCTCACCGATCCACATCAGGAAGAGCGTACCTCCCGTCAGCGTGATCACCGTCGACAGGATGAAGAACGGTCCTGGGTCGATCGCCGCACTCGAGCTCTGCAAGCCGAAGGCGATACCCCACGATTGAACGAGCGCCAGCACCACCGTGAGATAGCGTGTGTACTGGTTGATGACCTTGCGGCCCGACTCGCCTTCTTTCTTCAGCGATTCCAGGCTCGGGATCACCGAGGTCAGGAGCTGGATAATGATCGAGGCGGAGATGTAGGGCATGATATTGAGCGCGAAGATCGCCATGCGCTCGACCGCACCGCCCGAGAACATATTGAACAGGCCGAGCACGCCGCCCGCCTGCTGCTGGAAGTTCCGCGCGAACTGCTCCGGATCGATCCCGGGGATCGGGATATAGGTGCCCAGACGGAAGACGATGAGCGCGCCCAGAGTGAACCAGATGCGCTTCTTGAGTTCATCGGCCTTGGCGATGGCCCCGAAGTTGAGGTTCGCGGCGAGCTGCTCGGCGGCTGAGGCCATGACACCGTTTCCTGAGATGGGTCATACGGAAGCTGCGGATCGTCTCAGACGAGACGCTCGCGCTCCCCGATAAAACGGGAACAGCGGCCACGCGCGAGGTCGCACGGGCCGCCGCTCAGAGCATCGACTTAAAGTCAGACTCGGGGCTACGCAACCACGCGGGCGGGCTTGCCGCGCGTGGACACACCATCGCCGAAGGTCACGGTGACCGCACCGCCGGCCTTCTCGACACCCTCGATCGCCGACTTCGACGCGCGGGTGACCTCGAAAGTCAGTTTGGTGGTCAGCTCACCGACGCCGAGCAGCTTCACGCCGTCACGGGCGCGAGCGCAGATGCCGGCGGCGATCAGGGTCTCGACGGTGACGGTCGCGCCCGCCTCAATGCGGCCGGCATCGACAGCCTGCTGGACGCGGCCGAGGTTCACCTCGTTCAGGTCCGTCGAGTACAGGTTGTTGAAGCCGCGCTTCGGCAGACGACGATGCAACGGCATCTGGCCGCCCTCGAAGCCCTTGATGGAAACGCCGGTCCGGGCCTTCTGACCCTTCACGCCACGTCCCGCGGTCTTGCCCTTGCCGGAGCCGATGCCCCGACCGACGCGCATCCGGTTCTTGGTGGCGCCGTCGTTATCGCGAAGTTCGTTGAGTTTCATGATGCCCTCCCTCAGGCCGCGTCGCTGACGACGCGCACGAGGTGCTGCACCTTGCGGATCATGCCGCGCACGGAGGGGGTATCCTCCAGCTCGGAAACCCGGTGCAGCTTGTTCAGCTTCAGGCCGATCAGCGTCGCGCGCTGGTCACCTTCGCGGCGAATGGGCGAGCCGATCTGCTCAACCCGGAGAGTCTTCTGTGCCATCGGACCCCCCATTACGCTACGGCTGCTTCGGACATGTCGGACGGATCGGCATCACGGCGACGGGCCTGGAGGGCCGACACCTTGAGACCGCGACGGGCCGCAACCGAACGCGGGCTGTCTTCGTTCTTGAGCGCCTCGAAGGTCGCACGCACCAGGTTGTAGGGGTTCGATGAACCGAGGCTCTTCGCCACCACGTCCTGCATGCCCAGCGTCTCGAACACGGCGCGCATCGGACCACCCGCGATGATGCCGGTACCCTGGGGGGCAGCGCGGAGAATCACCTTGCCGGCGCCATGACGACCATAGACGTCGTGATGCAGCGTACGACCCTCGCGCAGTGCGACACGGACGAGACCGCGCTTGGCAGCTTCCGTGGCTTTGCGGATCGCTTCCGGCACTTCGCGCGCCTTGCCATGGCCGAAACCGACGCGGCCCTTCTGGTCGCCGACGACGACGAGCGCCGCAAAGCCGAACCGACGGCCGCCCTTCACCACCTTGGCGACACGGTTGATGTGGACGAGCTTGTCCACGAACTCGCTGTCGCGCTCCTCGCGCTCATCGCGGCGGCCGCGGCCCCCGCCTTCACGTTCACGTGCCATTCTGTACATCCATCTCACTGGCGCGGGTGGCGGACCCGCTCGCTTGAATCGTCTGGAACGGAGAGCGACCGAAGCCGCCCTCCTCCGCCTATCTTAGAACTCGAGGCCGCCCTCACGGGCGGCGTCGGCGAGCGCCTTGACGCGCCCGTGATAGAGGTAGCCCGAGCGATCGAAGATCACCTGGGTGACACCCGCAGCCTTGGCCCGCTCAGCAACGAGCTTGCCAACCGCCTGCGCGGCGGAAACGTCGGCACCGGTCTTGAGGCCGGTGCGGAGATCCTTGTCGAGGCTCGAAGCCGAAGCGAGGGTCTTGCCCGCCGCGTCGTCGATGACCTGAACGTAGATCTGCTTGGATGAACGGAACACCGAAAGCCGGGGCCGCCCATTGGCCGCCGCCCGCAGCGCGCGGCGCACACGCGCCTTGCGGCGGTCGAGTGCATCGAATTTGCGTGACATGTTGGCCGGCCCTTACTTCTTCTTGCCTTCCTTGCGGAAGATGAACTCGCCCGCGTACTTCACGCCCTTGCCCTTGTAAGGCTCAGGGCCGCGATAGTCGCGGATCTCGGCTGCCACCTGTCCGACCACCTGCCGGTCGATGCCGGTGATGACGATTTCGGTGGGCTTCGGCACCGCGATCGTGATCCCCGCGGGGATCTCGTACTCGATGTCGTGGCTGTAGCCGAGCGAGAGCTTCAATGCCTTGCCGGCCATCGCGGCGCGGTAACCCACGCCGGTGATCTCGAGCTTCTTCTCGAAACCCTTGGAGACGCCCTCGACGAGGTTCGCCACCTGAGCTCTGGAGGTCCCCCACAGCGAGCGGGCCTCCTTCGTCTGGTTCCGGGGCTGCACCGAGACGGCGCCGTCCTCGAACTTCACGTCGACCACGTTGGGAACGACGTACTGGAGCTCGCCCTTGGAGCCCTTCATCTTAACCGTCTGACCGGTCACCGTGGCCGTCACACCGGACGGGACGGGAACGGGCTTCTTGCCTACGCGAGACATCGCCTTATTCCTCCAAGTCCGAGATCAGAACACCTTGCAGAGCACTTCACCGCCGACGTTGCGCTCGCGCGCCTCGTGGTCGGCCATGACGCCCTGCGGGGTGGACACGATGGTGACGCCGAGACCGTCGGCGACGCGCGGCAGCTCGCCAACCGACGAGTAGACGCGGCGGCCGGGCTTCGACACGCGCTGGATCGAGCGGATGACGGGCTGGCCGTCGTAGTATTTCAGCTCGATCGCGAACTCGGTACGGCCGTTGCCGTAATCCGTGGTCGCGTAGTCGCGGATGTAGCCCTCGGACTTGAGGACGTCGAGCACACTGGCGCGCAGACGCGAACCAGGCGTCTGGACGACGTTGCGGCGGCGCTGCTGACCATTGCGGATGCGGGTGAGCATATCACCCACGGGATCGTTGACCATGGTGGTTGCTCCTTACCAGCTCGACTTGACGAGACCGGGGATCAGACCCTGGTTGCCGAGTTCGCGCAGCGCGATGCGCGAGATGCCCATCTTGCGATAGAAGGCACGCGGCCGGCCGGTCATGCCGCAACGGTTGCGGATGCGGGTGGGGGACGAGTTGCGGGGCAGTTCCGCGAGCTTCAGGCGCGCCTCGAAGCGCTCCTCCATCTCGAGGGACTCGTCATTCGCCGTGGCAAGCAGCGCCTTGCGCTTGGGAGCATAGAGCTTCACCAGCGCTTCGCGGTGCTTGTTCTTCTCGATCGAGCTTTTCTTTGCCATTTCTCTCTCCGGTGTCCGCGTCTGAGACCCTAACGGGAGCTCACTGCCGGAACGGGAATCGGAACTGCGTGAGGAGCGCGCGCGCCTCAGCATCGGTGCGTGCCGTCGTCTGGATGACGATGTCCATGCCCCAGGTGGCCTCGGCCTTGTCGTACGAGATCTCCGGGAACACGAGGTGCTCTTTCAGACCGAGGGCATAGTTGCCATTGCCGTCGAAAGAGCGCGGGTTCAGGCCGCGGAAGTCGCGAACGCGCGGGAGCGCGATCGTAATCAGCCGATCCATGAACTCGTACATGCGCTGCTTGCGCAGCGTCACCTTGCAGCCGATCGGCATCCCCTCACGGACCTTGAAGGTCGCGATGGCCTTACGGGCCTTGGTGATGACCGGCTTCTGGCCGGCGATGAGGGCCAGATCGCCGGCGGCAACCGAAGCCTTCTTGGAGTCCGCGGTCGACTCACCGACACCCATGTTGATCACGATCTTCTCGATGACCGGAACCTGCATGGGGTTCTTGTAGCCGAACTCTTCGATCAGCTTCTGGCGCACCACTTCGTCGTAGTGCTTGCGCAGGCGCGGGGTGTACCCGTCAGTGTTCTTCTCAGCCATCGATCAGATCCCCCGAGCGCTTGGCGAACCGGACTTTGCGGCCGTCGTCGAGAATGCGGAAACCAACGCGCGTGGGCTGACCATCCTTGGGGTCGGCGACGGCGATGTTGGACAGGTGAATCGCAGCTTCCTTGGAGACGATGCCGCCTTCCTGGTTCTGCGTCTGCTTCTGGTGCTTCTTGACCAGGTTGATGCCGCGAACGAGCGCGCGATCTTCCTTGGGGAGCACCTGGATGACCTCGCCGGAACGACCCTTGTCGCGACCGGTGAGGACGACGACCTTGTCGCCTTTCTTGACCTTAGCGGCCATTACAGCACCTCCGGCGCGAGCGAGATGATCTTCATGTGGTTGCGGGCGCGCAGCTCGCGCGGAACCGGTCCGAAGATACGGGTGCCGATCGGCTCCTTTTGATTGTTGATCAGAACGGCAGCGTTCTTATCGAAGCGAATCACCGACCCATCGGGACGCTTCACTTCCTTCGCCGTGCGAACGACGACCGCCTTCATGACGTCGCCCTTCTTCACGCGGCCCCGGGGAATTGCTTCCTTGACGGAGACCACGATGATGTCGCCGACACCGGCGTATTTACGCTTCGACCCGCCCAGAACCTTGATGCACATCACGCGGCGCGCACCAGAGTTGTCGGCGACGTCCAGATTCGTCTGCATCTGGATCACGGGCAGTGACCTTTCCTTGTTTCAGGCGGGTTTCCGCACGCGGACGGTATTGTCCGGCGGACGACGCCTGATGGGGATCTGATGTCCCCGGCTCATATGAAGCACCGCGCTATCGGTGTCCGTAGACCCCGGCGCGGTCGCCGCGTACGAAGGGTGCGAACACCCCTCTCACCTGTCGCGAAGGCATGGCCATTACACCGGCAGGCCAAATCACGCAAGGTGTATTTCGGTAACCGGCGGTACAGCCGGGAACCACCGGACACAGCCTCAGCCGATCCAGAATCGGCCGCGACAACGAAAAAGCGGGCGCAGGGATCTGCGCTCGCTTCGACGTCGATGCATCTCGGTCAGGCCTAAGCCGGAGCCACCTCGTTGGCGGGAGCACCCTCGACGAGCTTCCAAGTTTTGGTCTTGGAGAACGGACGGCACTCCTCGATCGACACGGTCTGGCCGACCTTGGCGATGTTAGTCTCATCGTGAGCGTGGTAGTTCTTCGAACGACGGACGGTCTTCTTCATCACCGGGTGGGTGAAGCGACGCTCCACCTTGACGACGATGGTCTTCTCGCCCTTGTCGCTAACAACGACACCCTGCAATACGCGCTTCGGCATGATGTACTCCTCAGGCCTGCGCGGACTTCAGCGTCTTCTGACGCTGGAGCGTGCGAACGCGGGCGATATCGCGGCGGACTTCACGGACACGCGCGACGTTCTCGAGCTGACCGGTGGCACCCTGGAAGCGCAGGTTGAACTGCTCCTTCTTCAGGTTCAGCAACTCATCGTTCAGCTGATCGGGCGACAAGGCGGCCAGATCCGACTGTCTTTGCGACGACTTCATGATCCCCTCCCTCAATCAGCGATGCGCTGGACGACGCGCGTGCGGATGGGAAGTTTCGCTGCGCCGAGGCGCAGGGCCTCCTTCGCAACGTCCTCGGCCACGCCGTCGACTTCGAACATGATGCGTCCGGGATGCACGCGAGCAGCCCAGAACTCCGGAGCACCCTTACCGGAGCCCATGCGGACTTCGGTGGGCTTCGCAGTGACCGGAACGTCCGGGAAGATCCGGATCCAGACACGGCCCTGGCGCTTCATCTCACGGGTGATGGCGCGGCGAGCCGCCTCGATCTGACGCGCAGTGATGCGCTCGGGCTCGATGGCCTTCAGGCCGAACGTCCCGAAGTTAAGGTCGAAACCGCCCTTGGCCGCGCCGTGAATGCGACCCTTGAACTGCTTACGAAACCTGGTCTTCTTGGGTTGCAACATGGCAGCCTCTCAACACCTTTCTGGGTGACGGGGTCACGAACACGCCGTCAGGCGTGCTCGCGCCGGCCGCGCTCGCGGCCACCCTCACCATCGCGCTCGCGACGGCCGCCCGAACGGCCACCCTCTTCCTGCGCCTTCTTATCCTGTGCCATCGGGTCGTGCTCGAGGATTTCGCCCTTGAACACCCAAACCTTGATCCCGCACGTCCCGTAGGTTGTGAAGGCGGTCGCGACGCCATAGTCGACATCGGCGCGGAGCGTGTGCAGCGGGACGCGTCCCTCGCGATACCATTCCTGGCGGGCGATCTCGGCGCCGCCGAGACGGCCCGAACAGTTGATCCGGATGCCCTCGGCGCCGAGACGCATCGCCGACTGAACAGCGCGCTTCATGGCACGACGGAAGGCGACACGGCGCTCCAGCTGCTGAGCGATCGAGTCGGCCACCAGCGTGGCGTCGATCTCGGGCTTGCGCACCTCGACGATATTGATCGTCACCTCGGCCTTGGTCAGCGTACCGACCAGCTTGCGCAACTTCTCGATATCCGCACCCTTCTTGCCGATGACCACGCCCGGACGACCCGAGTGGATGGTGACACGGCACTTCCGGTGCGGACGCTCGATGACGATCTTCGAAACAGCAGCCTGCTTGAGCTGCTTCATGAGGGCGGCGCGGATCGCGACGTCCTCGTGCATGAGCTTCGCATATTCACCCTTCTGGGCGAACCAGCGGGAATCCCAGGTCCGGTTGATACCGAGCCGGAGACCGATCGGATTGACTTTCTGGCCCATCAGGTCCTCCTCACGCCGCTTCGGCGGTCGGGACTTCGCGCACCACGATGGTGAGGTTCGCGAAGGGCTTCAGGATACGGGCGCCGCGGCCACGCGCACGGGCGTGGAACCGCTTCAGCACGAGGGCTTTGCCAACGAACGCCTGGGTGACGACGAGATCGTCGACGTCCAGGTTGTGGTTGTTCTCAGCATTGGCGATCGCGCTCTCGAGGCACTTCTTGACCTCGCGGGCGATCCGCTTGCGGGAGAATTCGAGATCGGCCAATGCCGAATCGACCTTCTTGCCGCGAATGAGCTGCGCGACGAGATTGAGCTTCTGGGGGCTGACGCGCAGCATGCGCGCGACGGCTTGAGCCTCGTTCTCGGGGAGCGCGCGGGGAGTGGCGGGCTTACCCATGATCAGCGCCTCTTCGACTTCTTGTCGGCTGCGTGACCGTGGAAGGTTCGGGTCGGCGAGAACTCACCGAACTTGTGGCCGACCATTTCCTCGGAGACGTAGACCGGGATGTGCTTCTGCCCGTTGTGCACACCAAAGGTGAGGCCAACGAACTGCGGCAGGATCGTGGAGCGGCGGCTCCAGATCTTGATGACTTCGTTACGGCTGGAACCGCGAGCGGCTTCAGCCTTCTTGAGGAGGTAGCCGTCGATGAACGGCCCCTTCCAGAGCGAGCGTGCCATGGGCGTTACTTCTTACGGTTATGACGGCTGGACAGGATGAAGACGTCGGTCCGCTTGTTCGAGCGGGTCTTCTTCCCCTTCGTGGGAACGCCCCAGGGCGTGACCGGGTTACGGCCGCCGGAAGTGCGTCCCTCGCCGCCGCCGTGCGGGTGGTCGACCGGGTTCATGGCAACGCCGCGAACGTGCGGGCGCTTGCCGAGCCAGCGGTTGCGGCCGGCCTTGCCGAGCGAGATGTTCATGTGGTCCGGGTTCGAAACCGCGCCGACGCTGGCGAAGCACTGACCATGGACCAGGCGCTGCTCGCCGGAGTTCAGACGAAGCGTCACGTAGCCCTGATCGCGACCCACGATCTGGGCGTAGTTGCCGGCTGAGCGGGCGATTGCGCCGCCCTTGCCGATCTTCAGCTCCACGTTGTGGACAATCGTGCCCACCGGCATGTTGCCGACCGGACCGGCATTGCCGGGCTTGATGTCGACCTGTTCGGCCGCGATCACCTTATCGCCGGGCGACAGACGCTGCGGAGCCAAGATGTAGCTCTGCGTGCCATCGGGGAAGGCGATCAGCGCGATGAACGCCGTGCGGTTCGGATCGTATTCGATCCGCTCGACGGTGGCGGACACGCCCATCTGCTCGCGACGCTTGAAATCCACGTTGCGGAGCGTGCGCTTGTGACCGCCGCCGCGAAAGCGAACCGTGATGCGGCCGAGGTTGTTGCGGCCGCCGGACGACGACTTGCCCTCAGTGAGCTTCTTGACCGGCTTGCCCTTGTAGAGCTCACGGCGGTCGACGAGCACGAGCTGGCGAAGGCTCGGCGTGACCGGTTTGAATGTCTTCAAGGCCATCGGTGGTAATCCTTAACCCGACTTGTCTCAGAGGCCGGTCGTGACGTCGATCGTCTCACCCTCGGCGAGGGTCACGATCGCTTTCTTCACGTCCGAGCGCTGTCCGCGAAGCCCGCGGAAAATCTTCTTCTTGCCCTTGGTGACGAGCGTATTCACGCCCGTGACCTTGACGTCGAACAGCTTCTCGACCGCTTCTTTGATCTGCGGCTTCGTCGCCTTCGGGGCTACCCGGAACACGACCTTGTTCTGTTCGGTGAGGTTCGTCGCCTTCTCGGTGATGACCGGGGAGACGATGATGTCGTAGTGGCGCGGATCGGCACTCATTGGAAACGCGCCTCCAGCGCATCGATCGCTGCGCGGGTCAGCACGAGCTTCTCGCGACGCAGGATGTCGTAGACGTTGATGCCTTGGACCGGAAGCACGTCGATCTGCGGAATGTTCCGGGCAGCGCGGGCAAAGTTAACGTCGACCTCGGCACCGCCGATGATCAGAGCGCTGGACAGCCCCATCTTCTCGAAACGCTCGACAAGCGCCTTGGTCTTACCCTCGGCCAGCTTCACGTCATCGATGATGATGAGGGTGGAATCCTTCACCTTCGCCGAAAGGGCATGCTTCAGAGCGAGAGCACGGACCTTCTTCGGCAGGTCGTGTGCGTGGCTGCGCACGACCGGTCCGAAAGCGCGTCCACCGCCGCGGAACTGAGGTGCCGACGCCGCGCCGTGACGTGCGTTACCCGTACCCTTCTGCTTGTACAGCTTCTTGCGGGTGCGGTTCACGTCGGACCGGTTCTTCACAGCGTGGGTGCCGGCCTGACGCTTAGCGAGCTGCCAACGCACCATGCGCTGGAGCAGGTCGACGCGGGGCTCGAGACCGAAGATGGTCTCGTTGAGGTCGACCGATCCGGCACCTTCGCCGTCGAGCGTGGTGATATCGATCTGCATCACGCGTTCTCCTCGGAAGCGGGAGCCTCGGGAGCCGGTGCCTCGGTCGCGGGAGCCGAAGCGCCCAGCTCACGGAACTTACCAGGCTGCGGAACGTCCGCGGGGAGCTTACGCTTCACCGCGTCGCGGATCTGAATCCAACCGCCGGCGACACCGGGGACGGCGCCCTCGACGAGGATGAGGCCACGCTCAGGGTCCGTGCGCACGACACGCAGGTTCTGGGTGGTGACCCGATCGACGCCCATGTGACCGGGCATCTTCTTGTTCTTGAACGTCTTGCCCGGATCCTGGCGCCCACCGGTCGAACCGATCGAACGGTGCGAGATGGACACGCCGTGGGTGGCGCGAAGGCCACCGAAGTTCCAGCGCTTCATACCTCCGGCGAAGCCCTTACCCGTGGTCGTACCCGTCACATCGACGAACTGGCCCGGAATGAAGTGGTCGGCGGTGATCTCGGCGCCGACCGGGATCAGCTTGTCCTCGGACACGCGGAACTCGGCAAGCTTCTGCTTGGGCTCGACCTTGGCGACTGCGAACCGGCCGCGCTCGGCAGCCGACACGTTCTTCACCTTGGCCTTGCCTACGCCGACCTGAAGGGCGACGTAGCCGTTCTTCTCGACGGTACGGTGGGCAACCACCTGGCATTGATCGATTTTGAGCACTGTGACGGGGACATGTTCGCCTGCATCCGTAAAGATGCGGGTCATGCCGACCTTCTGTGCGATGACGCCTGAGCGCATAGGTGTCTCCCTCGCGCGATTCTACGGTAAGCTCTAAATCCCCGCGGGACTTAGAGCTTGATCTCCACGTCCACGCCGGCGGCGAGGTCGAGCTTCATCAGCGCGTCCACGGTCTGCGGCGTCGGATCGACGATATCGAGGACGCGCTTGTGGGTGCGCATCTCGAACTGCTCGCGCGACTTCTTGTCGATATGCGGCGAGCGGTTGACGGTGAACTTCTCGATATGCGTCGGCAGCGGTATGGGACCACGGATGGTGGCGCCGGTGCGCTTGGCCGTCGAGACGATCTCGCGGGTCGACGCATCGAGGATGCGATGGTCGAACGCCTTGAGGCGGATACGAATATTCTGACCGTTCATGACCTGAAACCTTGGCGGGGCGATGGGGGGCGGGCGCGAGGACCCGCCCCTCAATCGTTCCCTGCAGACGTGACCGTTGAGGCGGACGATTACTCGTTGATGGCGGCGACGACGCCGGCGCCGACGGTGCGTCCGCCTTCACGGATGGCGAAGCGCAGCTTCTCTTCCATGGCCACCGGCACGATCAGGGTGACGTCCATGGTCACGCTGTCGCCCGGCATCACCATCTCGGTGCCCTCGGGCAGCACGCACACGCCGGTCACGTCCGTGGTGCGGAAGTAGAATTGCGGGCGGTAGTTGGTGAAGAACGGCGTGTGACGGCCACCCTCTTCCTTGGTGAGGATGTAGGCCTCGGCCTTGAACTTGGTGTGGGGCTTGACCGAGCCGGGCTTGCACACGACCTGGCCGCGCTCCACGTCCTCGCGCTTGGTGCCGCGCAGCAGCACGCCGACGTTGTCGCCCGCCTGACCCTGGTCGAGCAGCTTGCGGAACATCTCGACGCCCGTGACCGTCGTGGTCTGGGTGTCGCGGATACCCACGATCTCCACCGTCTCGCCGACCTTGACGATGCCGCGCTCGACGCGACCCGTCACCACCGTGCCGCGACCCGAGATCGAGAACACGTCCTCGATCGGCATCAGGAACGGCTTGTCGATCGGACGCTCCGGCTGCGGGATGTAGGCATCCACCGACGCCATCAGCGCCAGCACCGCGTCGTGGCCGACGGCCTTGTCGCCGTTGTCCAGGGCAACCTTGGCCGAGCCCTTGGTGATCGGGATGTCGTCGCCGGGGAAGTCGTACTTGGAGAGGAGCTCGCGCACCTCCATCTCGACGAGCTCGAGGAGCTCGGCGTCGTCGACGAGGTCGACCTTGTTGAGGAACACCACCAGGGCCGGCACGCCGACCTGACGGGCGAGCAGGATGTGCTCGCGGGTCTGCGGCATCGGGCCGTCGGCCGCCGACACCACCAGGATCGCGCCGTCCATCTGCGCCGCACCCGTGATCATGTTCTTCACGTAGTCGGCGTGGCCCGGGCAATCGACGTGGGCGTAGTGACGGTTGGCCGTCTCGTACTCCACGTGCGCCGTCGAGATCGTGATTCCGCGCGCCTTCTCCTCGGGAGCCTTGTCGATCTGGTCGTAGGCCGTAAACGTCGCACCGCCCGACTCCGCCAGGACCTTCGTGATCGCCGCCGTCAGAGACGTCTTGCCGTGATCAACGTGACCGATCGTGCCGATGTTGCAGTGCGGCTTCGTACGCGCGAATTTCTCTTTGGCCATGATAGCCTCCGTCTGATCTGATGTTGCGTCTGAAGGGGTGCGGGAGGCGCTCCCGTGGGAGCGCCGACGGCTTTAGGCGTACTTGGCGACGACCTTCTCGGCCTCGCCGCGCGGCACCTCTTCGTAATGGTCGAACTGCATCGTGAAGTTGGCGCGGCCCTGTGAGAACGACCGGAGCTGATTCACGTAGCCGAACATGTTGGCGAGCGGCACCATCGCGTTGATGACGTTCGCATTGCCGCGCATGTCCTGGCCCTGGATCTGGCCGCGGCGGGAGTTGAGGTCGCCGATGACCGAACCCGTATATTCTTCCGGCGAGACGACCTCGACCTTCATCACCGGCTCCAGAAGCACCGATCCACCCTTCTGCAGGGCTTCACGAAGCGCCGCGCGGGACGCGATTTCGAAGGCGAGAGCCGAAGAGTCGACGTCGTGGTAGGCGCCGTCGATCAGTTCGACTTTGATGTCGACGACCGGGAAGCCCGCCAGGATGCCAGCACCGAGAACCGAGTTGAGGCCCTTCTCGACGCCCGGGATGTATTCCTTCGGGACAGTACCGCCGATGATCTTCGAGGAGAATTCGAAGCCCTTGCCGGGCTCGTTCGGCTCGACAATGAACTTCACCCGAGCAAACTGACCGGTACCGCCGGTCTGCTTCTTATGGGTGTAGTCGATCTCGGTGCGCTTCGTGAGCTTTTCACGATAGGCCACCTGCGGCTGACCGATATTTGCATCGACCATATAGGTGCGGCGCAGGATATCGACCTTGATGTCGAGGTGAAGCTCGCCCATCCCGCGAAGGATGGTCTGGCCGGATTCCTGGTCCGTGGAGACCCGGAACGACGGATCCTCGGCTGCCAGCTTGGCAAGCGCGATGCCGAGTTTCTCCTGATCGGCCTTGGACTTCGGCTCGACCGCGATCTCGATGACGGGCTCCGGAAACTCCATCTTCTCGAGGATGACGGCGTCCTTCGGATCGCACAGGGTATCGCCCGTACGGGTTTCCTTGAGACCGGCCAGGGCCACGATGTCACCCGTGAAGGCCTCCTTCACGTCCTCGCGATTGTTGGCGTGCATGAGAAGCATGCGACCGACGCGCTCTTTCTTGTCGCGCGACGAGTTGATGACGTTGGCGCCCGACTCGATCTTTCCCGAGTAGACGCGGCAGAACGTGATCGTGCCGACGTGCGGATCGTCCATGATCTTGAAGGCGAGCATGGAGAAGGGATCGCTATCCGACGGATGGCGGACGATCTCTTCCTCGGTCTTGAAGTCGAGGCCCTTGATCTCGCCACGGTCTGCAGGAGACGGCAGGTAATCGACAACGGCATCGAGCAGGGGCTGGACGCCCTTGTTCTTGAACGCCGAACCGCACAGCACAGGGTGGAAGGCACGACGCTGGACGGCCGTACGGACGAGGCGATGCATCGTCTCGGCATCCGGCTCGACACCGTCGAGATAGGCCGCCATGGCGTCATCATCCATTTCCACACAAGCTTCGACCAGCTTGATGCGGTACTCAGCGGACTGATCAGCGAGATCGGCTGGAATTTCCGTTTCCGAGAAATCGGCGCCCAGCTTCTCGGACGTCCAGACGATGGCCTTCATCTTGATCAGGTCGATGACGCCCTTGAAGGTCGTCTCGGCGCCGATCGGAAGCTGCAGACACACCGGCTTGCCAGCGACGCGGTCGATGATGTCGGCGACACACTTGAAGAAGTCGGCGCCGATCTTGTCCATCTTGTTGACGAACACGACGCGCGGCACGTCGTACTTGTCGGCCTGACGCCAGACGGTCTCGGTCTGGGGCTCCACGCCCTGGTTGCCATCGAGAACGCAGACGGCACCGTCGAGGACGCGAAGCGAGCGCTCCACCTCGATGGTGAAATCAACGTGGCCGGGGGTGTCGATGATGTTCAGGCGCTTGTCGCGCCAGAAGCAGGTAGTAGCAGCCGAGGTGATTGTGATGCCACGCTCCTGCTCCTGCGTCATCCAATCCATCGTCGCGGCGCCGTCATGGACTTCGCCGATCTTATGGGACTTGCCGGTGTAATACAGGATCCGCTCGGTGGTCGTGGTCTTGCCAGCATCAATGTGAGCCATGATGCCGAAATTGCGGTAGTCCTCGATCGCGTGCGTGCGGGGCATCGGATTGCTCCTGAAAGGGTCCGGGTCCGCTTACCAGCGGTAGTGCGAGAAGGCGCGGTTGGCTTCCGCCATCCGGTGCGTATCTTCACGCTTCTTGACGGCGTTGCCGCGATTGTTGGCGGCATCGAGAAGCTCGGCCGACAGCCGCTCGACCATGGTCCGATCGTTCCGGCCGCGGGCGGCCTGGATCAGCCAACGGATGGCGAGTGCCTGGCGGCGCTCGGTGCGCACCTCGACGGGGACTTGGTAGGTTGCACCTCCAACGCGGCGGGAGCGGACTTCGATCGCCGGAGCGACGTTGTCGAGAGCCGCGCGGAACACCTCGATGGGGTTTGCACGGGCGCGGTTCTCGACGATGTCGAAGGCGCCATAGACGATCCGCTCAGCGGTGGACTTCTTGCCCTCGTACATGATGGAATTCATGAACTTGGTCAGCACGATGTCCCCGTACTTCGGGTCCGGGATGATCTCACGCTTCTCGGCAGAATGGCGGCGGGACATCGCTCGCTCCGTCTTAAACTTGGTCTTCTTGAAACCACCCTGCGCAGGCCGCCTTGAACCTCTTCGAGGCCGGCGACATCCTTACAGGGTGCGCGAATATCAATCGTACGTCGCGTGTCGCTCTTACTTCGGACGCTTGGCGCCGTACTTGGAGCGACGCTGCTTGCGGCCCTTGACGCCCTGCGTGTCGAGCACGCCGCGCAGAATGTGGTAACGCACACCAGGAAGGTCCTTCACGCGGCCGCCGCGGATCATCACCACGGAGTGCTCCTGAAGGTTGTGACCCTCGCCTGGGATGTAGCCGATGACCTCAAAGCCATTGGTCAGACGAACCTTCGCGACCTTACGGAGCGCGGAGTTCGGCTTCTTCGGAGTCGTCGTGTAGACGCGGGTGCAGACGCCACGCTTCTGCGGGCAGGCGTCGAGCGCCGGCACCTTGTTGCGGCTCTTCTGCGCCTTGCGCGGCTGAGCGATCAGCTGGTTGATCGTCGGCATGCCAATCCTCTCGAAACGCGTCACCATCGGCGGTGACCGTCGAAATCCAAATCTCGTTGTGGCCAGCCCCGGCATCGCACAAAGCTGTGCGACGAAACGCAAAACCGCGCCCCAGGCTGATCTCAGCCTTTGGCGCGCCGTTGCAAGCAGAGGATCACCCGCATTGAAGCAAGCGATCATGCCGGACTGACACGTGTTCGTTCGTTGAAATCGGATGCGTCTAGGAAGCCTGGATCGAGGCTCGGCGCCTCACGATCGTTTGCTGCCTACGGCCAGCCGTTCAATGAGGGCCTGATAGAGGTGGATTCGACCCGCGTCAACCCATTCCGTTACAGGATCATGAAGTTGCGTCGTCCGACGACGTACGAAATCTTTGATCCGACCGTTCACGAAAAAGGGGCCGCCCATGGGCAGCCCCTTCGTTCCGACGCGATGCGGCGTTCGAGTTATTCCGCGGCGGGCGGTAGCTCCGAGAGGGGCTGAGCCCCGCTCTCGGCGGCCTTCTGCTGCAGAATGAGGTTGTCGCGGCGGCGCGCGACAGCCCGGATCTCAGCAGCCATTGAGCCGGTACCCGCCGGGATGAGCGAGCCCACGATCACGTTTTCCTTGAGGCCTTCAAGGTAATCGATCTTGCCGTTGACGGCAGCTTCGGTGAGCACCCGTGTCGTCTCCTGGAACGAGGCCGCCGAGATGAACGACTTCGTCTGAAGGCTCGCTTTGGTGATGCCGAGCAGAACCGGAACACCGACGACCGGCTTCTTGCCCTCGGCAAGCAGCTTCTCGTTGATGTCTGCGAGTTCCGTCCGGTCGATTTGGTCGCCCGTCAGGATGTCGGAATCGCCACCATCGGTGATCTCGACCTTCTGCAGCATCTGCCGGACGATGACCTCGATGTGCTTGTCGTTGATGGACACGCCCTGGAGCCGGTAGACCTCTTGGATCTCGTTGACGAGGTAGGCAGCAAGCTCCTCGACGCCCTTGATCGCCAGGATGTCGTGCGGTGCCGGGTTGCCGTCGACGATGTAGTCGCCAAGCTCGACGACGTCTCCATCCTGAAGGTGGATGTGCTTGCCCTTCGGGATCAGGTACTCGACCGCCTCGGAACCGTCATGCGGGGTCAGCGTCAGGCGACGCTTGTTCTTGTAGTCGCGTCCGAACTGAATCGTACCCGACTTCTCCGCGATGATCGCGGCATCCTTCGGACGCCGTGCCTCGAACAGTTCCGCCACCCTCGGCAGACCGCCGGTGATGTCGCGGGTCTTCGCTGAGTCGGTGGAGACGCGGGCGAGGATGTCGCCGGCCTTCACTTTCGCGCCGGGGTCGTAGCCGATGATGGCATCGACGGGCAGGAAGTAACGGGCATCGGAGCCGCGCGGCAGCTTCATCGGCTTGCCGTCGTCGTCGAGCACCAGCATCGCCGGCTTGAGGTCGGCGGTGCGGGCGGTCCCCCGCCAGTCGATGACGACGCGCTTGGCGATGCCGGTCGACTCGTCGGTGGTCTCGGTGATCGACTGGCCGTCGATGAGGTCTTCGTAGGCCACCACACCGTCGGTTTCGGTGATGATCGGACGGGTATAGGGGTCCCATTCGGCGATGCGCTGACCGCGCTTCACCTTGTCCCCATCGTCGACCCGCAGCTTCGCGCCGTATTGCAGGCGGTGGACGGCACGCTCCGAGCCGTCGGTGCCGACGATGACGACAGCAACGTTACGGCCGGTGGCGATCAGATCACCATCCGAGTTCCGGGCGAGGGCCCGGTTGCGGATTTTGATCGAACCTTCGAAGCTCGACTCGATGAAGGACGAGTCGGCGATCTGGGCCGCACCACCGATGTGGAAGGTCCGCATGGTGAGCTGGGTGCCCGGCTCGCCGATCGACTGCGCGGCGATGACGCCGACAGCCTCGCCCATGTTGACGGGCGTGCCACGGGCCAGATCGCGCCCGTAGCAGGTGGCGCAGACGCCGCTCTTGGTGGCGCAGACGAGCACCGAGCGGATCTTCACCTCCTGAATACCGGCCGCCTGGATGGCGGGCAGGTGCTTCTCCTCGATGGTCTCGCCGGTCTTGACGATCATGGTGCCATCCTGGGCCACCAGATCCTCGGCCGTGGCACGGCCCAGGATACGGATCGCCAGCGGAGCCACGACTTGGCCGGCATCTACGATGGCGCGCATGCGGATGCCGTTCGTCGTGCCGCAATCGGTCTCGCGGATCACGGCATCCTGCGCCACGTCGACGAGACGACGGGTGAGGTAACCGGAATTCGCGGTCTTGAGCGCGGTGTCGGCGAGGCCCTTACGTGCGCCGTGCGTCGAGTTGAAGTACTCGAGCACGTCGAGGCCTTCCTTGAAGTTCGAGATGATCGGCGTCTCGATGATCTCGCCCGATGGCTTGGCCATCAGGCCGCGCATGGCGGCGAGCTGCTTCATCTGGGCCGGCGAACCACGGGCACCGGAATGGCTCATCATGTAGATCGAGTTGACCTGCTTGTCGGCGCCGTGCTCGTCCTTCTGCACGGTCGAGATGCGCAGCATCATCTCGGCGGCGAGCTTGTCCGAGCACTTGGCCCAGGCGTCGACGACCTTGTTGTACTTCTCGCCCTGGGTGATCAGGCCATCGTTGTACTGCTGCTCGTAATCCTTCACCAGCGCGCGGGTGTCGTCCACGATCGGCCACTTGTTGTCCGGCACGACCATGTCGTCCTTGCCGAACGAGATGCCAGCCTTGAACGCGTGGTTGAAGCCGAGCGCCATGATGCGATCACAGAAGATCACCGACTCCTTCTGACCGCAGTGGCGGTAGACGGTGTCGATCATCGCGGAGATCTCCTTCTTCGTCATCAGCTTGTTGACGACGTCGTAGGGGACGTTCTTGTGCAGCGGCAGAGCGGTCGAGAGGATTACGCGGCCGGGGGTGGTGTCGTAGGTCTTGGTCAGCGGTTCGCCGTCGGGCCCGATGCCGTTCCAGCGCCAGCGGATCTTGGTGTGCAGCTTGACGGTCTTCGCCGCCAGAGCATGCTCCAGTTCGCCGATGTTGCCGAAAACGCCCTGCATCGGGTTCTGCTTGTTCGTTGGGTCGAACGCGCCGATGGCGCCCTCGGCGACGATCGACAGGTAATAGAGGCCGAGAACGATGTCCTGCGACGGCACGATGATCGGCTGACCGTTCGCGGGGTGCAGGATGTTGTTCGTCGACATCATCAGGACGCGCGCCTCCAACTGAGCCTCGAGGCTCAGGGGAACGTGCACGGCCATCTGGTCGCCATCGAAGTCGGCGTTGAACGCGGCGCAGACCAGCGGGTGCAGCTGGATCGCCTTGCCCTCGATTAGCTTCGGCTCGAAGGCCTGGATGCCGAGGCGGTGCAGGGTCGGTGCGCGGTTCAGCATCACCGGGTGCTCGCGGATCACCTCATCGAGGATATCCCAGACTTCCGGCTTCTCCTTCTCGACTAGCTTCTTGGCCTGCTTCACCGTGGCGGAGAAGCCCTTGGCGTCGAGGCGCGCGTAGATGAACGGCTTGAACAGCTCAAGCGCCATCTTCTTGGGCAAGCCGCACTGATGCAGCTTCAGCTCCGGGCCCACCACGATGACCGAGCGGCCCGAGTAGTCGACGCGCTTGCCGAGCAGGTTCTGGCGGAAGCGGCCCTGCTTGCCCTTCAGCATATCGGCGAGAGACTTCAGCGGACGCTTGTTGGCACCCGTGATGACGCGGCCACGGCGGCCGTTGTCGAACAGTGCGTCCACCGCCTCCTGAAGCATGCGCTTCTCGTTGCGGATGATGATGTCCGGCGCGCGCAGCTCGATCAGCCGCTTCAGACGGTTGTTGCGGTTGATGACGCGGCGGTAGAGGTCATTGAGATCGGACGTGGCGAAGCGACCGCCGTCGAGCGGGACCAGCGGGCGCAGGTCCGGCGGAATCACCGGCACCACGGTGAGGATCATCCATTCGGGCTTGTTGCCCGACATCTGGAAGGCCTCGATGATCTTCAGGCGCTTGAGCAGCTTCTTCGGCTTCAGCTCTGAGGTCGTGGTGGCGATCTCTTCGCGCAGGGAATCCGCGATGCCGTCGAGGTCCAGTTCCTGAAGAATCCGGCGGATCGCTTCGGCGCCGATCATGGCGGTGAAGCTGTCCTCGCCGTATTCCTCCTGCGCGCGCAGGTACTCCTCCTCCGACAGGAGCTGACGCTCCTTCAGGGGGGTGAGGCCCGGCTCGATGACGCAGTAGGACTCGAAGTACAGGATGCGCTCGAGGTCCTTGAGCGCCATGTCGAGCAGCAGGCCGATGCGGCTCGGTAGCGACTTCAGGAACCAGATATGGGCGACGGGCGCAGCGAGCTCGATATGGCCCATGCGATCGCGCCGAACGCGCGCGAGGGTCACCTCGACGCCGCACTTTTCACAGATCACGCCCTTGTACTTCATGCGCTTGTACTTGCCGCACAAGCACTCGTAGTCCTTGATGGGTCCGAAGATGCGGGCGCAGAACAGGCCGTCACGCTCAGGCTTGAACGTGCGATAGTTGATCGTCTCGGGCTTCTTGATCTCGCCGAAAGACCACGAGAGGATCTTCTCGGGCGACGAGATCGAGATCTTGATCTGGTCAAAGCTCTGGGGCTGAGCCTGCTGATTGAAAAGATTCATGACCTCTTGGTTCATGATCTACTCCTGCTGACGAGGCGCACCCTCCGCCGAGGGGCTGACCACGTGCTGAAAACGGATGCGGCGCGACGACCGGCCGGATCGTCGCTGACCGTAGAACGGGAGGCCCTGCCCCTCCCCGCTCAGACCGCGCCGGAACTGATCCCGGCGCGGGAGCGTGATGCGGTCGTTATTCGGCCGCCTCTGCGGGCGGCTCGATCTGGTCGTTGGCGAGCTTCTTGGAGGACGTCAGCTCCACGTTGAGGCCGAGCGAACGCATCTCCTTGACGAGCACGTTGAACGACTCCGGAATGCCGGCCTCGAAGGTGTCGTCGCCACGGACGATCGCCTCGTAGACCTTGGTCCGGCCGGCGACATCGTCCGACTTGACCGTGAGCATCTCCTGCAGCGTGTACGCGGCGCCGTAGGCTTCCAGAGCCCAGACCTCCATCTCGCCGAAGCGCTGACCGCCGAACTGAGCCTTTCCGCCCAGCGGCTGCTGGGTGACCAGGGAGTACGGGCCGATCGACCGGGCGTGGATCTTATCGTCCACCAGGTGGTGCAGCTTCAGCATGTAGATGTAGCCCATCGTGACCTTGCGGTCGAAAGGCTCACCGGTCCGACCATCGTAGAGCGTCGACTGGGCCGACCGGTCGAGACCGGCCATTTCCAGCATCTGCTCGATGTCGGCTTCCTTGGCGCCGTTGAACACCGGGGTCGCCATCGGCACGCCGCGACGCACGTTGTTGGCGGCTTCAGCCAACTCGTCGTCGGACAAGCCTTCCAACTCGGACGGCGAGTAGATCGCCTGCATCTCGCCGCGAAGCGGCTCGATGTCCTGGTTGCGCAGGTAGGCGTCCACCGCGAGGCCGACCTTGCGGCCGAGACCGGCCGCAGCCCAACCCAGATGGGTTTCCAGGATCTGGCCGACGTTCATGCGCGAGGGCACGCCCAGCGGGTTCAGCACGATGTCGGCATGGGTCCCGTCTTCCAGGAACGGCATGTCCTCAATCGGGACGATCCGCGAGACCACGCCCTTGTTGCCGTGGCGTCCGGCCATCTTGTCGCCCGGCTGGATCTTACGCTTCACCGCCACGAAGACCTTGACCATCTTCATGACGCCGGGCGGAAGTTCATCGCCGCGCTGCAACTTCTCGACCTTATCGAGGAAGCGCTGCTCGAGGCGCTTCTTCGACTCGTCGTACTGCTTCTGCATCGCTTCCATCTCGGTCATGAGACGGTCGTCGATGACGGCGAACTGCCACCATTGCGAACGCGGGTACTCGCTGAGCAACTCGCGGGTGAGCGTGGTCTCCTTGCGGAAGCCCTTCGGTCCCGCGATGGGAGCCTGACCGATGAGCACCGTTGCGAGACGGGCGTAGGTGTTGCGGTCCAGGATCGCCTGCTCGTCGTCACGATCCTTGGCGAGACGCTCGATCTCCTCGCGCTCGATCGCCTGGGCGCGCTCATCCTTGTCGACGCCGTGGCGGTTGAACACCCGGACCTCGACGATGGTGCCGGTCACGCCCGGGGGAACCCGAAGCGAGGTGTCGCGCACGTCCGATGCCTTCTCGCCGAAGATAGCGCGCAGGAGCTTTTCCTCCGGCGTCATCGGGCTTTCGCCCTTCGGCGTGATCTTCCCGCACAGGATGTCGCCGGCGTGCACCTCGGCACCGATATAGACGATGCCGGCCTCATCGAGGTTCTTCAACGCCTCTTCCGAGACGTTGGGGATGTCGCGGGTGATTTCTTCCGGTCCGAGCTTGGTATCTCGGGCCATCACCTCGAACTCCTCGATGTGGATCGAGGTGAACACGTCATCCTTCACGATCCGCTCGGAGAGCAGGATCGAGTCCTCGAAGTTGTAGCCGTTCCACGGCATGAACGCGACAAGCACGTTCCGGCCGAGAGCGAGTTCACCGAACTCCGTCGAAGGGCCGTCGGCGATGATCTCGCCCTTCTTCACGGCCTCGCCGACACGCACCAGGGGCTTCTGCGTGATGCAGGTCGACTGGTTGGAGCGCTGGAACTTCTGCAGGCGATAGATGTCGACGCCGGGCTTGTTGGCATCGGCCTCTTCGGTGGCTCGGATGACGATACGGGTGGCGTCCACCTGATCGACGATGCCGGTGCGGCGGGCCGCGATGGCGGCGCCGGAGTCGCGGGCGACCACGGCCTCCATGCCGGTGCCGACGAAGGGCGCATCGGCGCGAACCAGCGGCACCGCCTGGCGCTGCATGTTCGAGCCCATCAGTGCGCGGTTCGCGTCATCGTTCTCGAGGAACGGGATGAGCGCGGCCGCGACCGACACCAGCTGCTTCGGCGACACGTCCATCAGGTCGACGCGATCCGGCGGCACGACGATGACGTCACCGGCGCGACGGCAGACCACAAGATCCTCGATGAGCTTGAAGGTCTCATCCATCTGCGCGTTGGCCTGCGCGACGTAGTACTTCGCCTCTTCCATTGCCGAGAGGTAGGCAACGTCGGTGGTGACGACGCCGTCCTTCACCCGCCGGAAGGGGGTCTCGATGAAGCCGTACTTGTTGACGCGTGCGAACGTCGCGAGCGAGTTGATCAGACCGATGTTCGGGCCTTCCGGCGTCTCGATCGGGCAGATGCGGCCGTAATGGGTCGGGTGCACGTCGCGCACTTCGAAGCCGGCCCGCTCACGCGTCAGACCGCCCGGGCCAAGCGCCGAGAGGCGGCGCTTATGCGTCACTTCGGAGAGCGGGTTGGTCTGATCCATGAACTGCGACAGCTGCGACGAGCCGAAGAACTCGCGCACGGCGGCAGCGGCCGGCTTGGCGTTGATGAGGTCCTGCGGCATCACCGTGTCGATGTCGACGGAGGACATCCGCTCCTTGATGGCGCGCTCCATGCGGAGCAGGCCGAGGCGGTACTGGTTTTCCATCAGCTCGCCGACCGAGCGTACCCGGCGGTTGCCGAGGTGATCGATGTCGTCGATCTCGCCCTTGCCGTCGCGCAGGTCCACCAGCGCCTTGACGACCGCGAGCATGTCCTCGCGACGCAGGGTACGCACGGTGTCCTCGGCATCGAGGTCCAGGCGCATGTTCATCTTCACGCGGCCCACGGCGGAGAGGTCGTAGCGTTCGGAATCGAAGAACAGCGAATGGAACATTGCCTCCGCGGTATCGAGCGTCGGCGGCTCGCCGGGGCGCATGACGCGGTAGATGTCGAACAGCGCGCCTTCGCGGCCGGAATTCTTGTCCACCGCGAGCGTGTTGCGGATGTAGGGACCGACATTGATGTGGTCGATGTCGAGCACCGGCAACTCGGAGACCCCGACCTCTTCCAGGCTCTTGAGGAGCTTGTCGGAGATCTCATCGCCGGCCTCGGCCCAGATCTCACCCGTCTTCGGGTTGACCAGGTCCTCGGCGATGTACTGGCCGATCAGGTCCTCGTCGGTGGCCTTGAGGAAGTTCACGCCACGCTCGGCGATCTGCCGGGCGTTGCGGGCGTTCAGCTTCTTGCCGGCCTCGAGCACGACTTCGCCGGACTCCGCGTCGATCAGGTCGACGGACGCCTTGAAGCCCTTCAGTCGGTCGGCATCGTAAGGCACGCGCCACTCGGCGCCGTCACGATCGTAGATCACGCGGTTGTAGAAGGTCGACAGGATCTCTTCGCCGTCGAGACCCAGCGCGAACAGCAGCGAGGTTACCGGCAGCTTGCGCTTCCGATCGATGCGGACGTGGACGATGTCCTTCGCGTCGAACTCGACGTCGAGCCAGGAGCCGCGATACGGAATGATGCGGGCGGCGAACAGGAGCTTGCCCGAGGAATGGGTCTTGCCCTTGTCGTGGTCGAAGAACACGCCGGGCGAGCGGTGCATCTGCGAGACGATGACGCGCTCGGTACCGTTGACGATGAAGGTGCCATTCTCCGTCATCAGGGGCATATCGCCCATGTAGACGTCCTGCTCCTTGATGTCCTTGACCGACTTCGCGCCGGTATCCGGGTCCACATCGAACACGATCAGGCGCAGCGTAACCTTCAGCGGGGCTGCGAACGTGATCCCGCGCTGCCGGCACTCGTCGACGTCGTATTTCGGCTGCTCGAACGTGTATTTCACGAATTCGAGCAGGGCCGTGGAAGAGAAGTCCGAGATCGGGAACACCGACTTGAACACGGTCTGCAGGCCTTCGTCGCCCCGTCCGCCTTCCGGCTCATCCATGATCAGGAACTGATCGTAGGATGCCTTCTGAACCTCGATGAGGTTCGGCATCTCGGCGACTTCCTTGATCTTGCCGAAGAACTTGCGAATCCGCTTGCGACCGACCAGCGTGTTGGCCATGGGTGACCTCGCTCCTACGTCCCGCGTACCGGGTGCCCGGGGAAGGCTCTTGCCTCCCGCGACCAGGCGGTGAGCCCGTCCCGCCGGACGACGCCCTCCCGAACTGAAAAACTCGTGGCCCTCACGTGGGCCGGTCGGGTCGCCTGAAGCGACCGTGGCCCACGGGCGTGAACCCGCGGGCCTTCGGTGCCCTCAGGTCCGGATGGACCCGAGGGGCGGTGATGGACCGGTACGGCCCACCGAAGAGTCTTACTTGAGCTCGACCTTGGCGCCAGCCTTCTCCAGTTGAGCCTTGAGCTTCTCGGCCTCTTCCTTGTTGACGGACTCCTTGACAGCCTTCGGAGCGCCCTCAACGAGGTCCTTGGCTTCCTTGAGGCCGAGGCCGGTGATCGCGCGGACCTCCTTGATGACCTCGATCTTCTTGTCGCCGGCGGCGGTGAGCATGACCGTGAACTCGGTCTGCTCCTCGGCAGCGGCAGCCGGGCCGGCGGCCGGACCAGCGGCGACGGCGACGGCGGCAGCAGCCGAGACGCCCCACTTCTCTTCGAGCATCTTGGCGAGGTCAGCAGCCTCGAGAACGGTCAGCGAGGACAGGTCGTCAACGAGCTTGGCGAGATCAGCCATGTTAGTATTCCTTTAGATATCGGTTTGAACGGATGGGATGAAAAGAGCGATGCGGCCTCAGGCCGCTTCGCTCTGAGCCTCGTCCTTGTTGGCATAGGCCCCGAACACGCGGGCGAGCTTGGCCGCCGGTGCGTTGACGACCTGGGCGATCTTGGTCGCGGGAGCCTGGATGAGCCCCACGATCTTGGCGCGCAGTTCGTCGAGGGACGGGAGCGAGGCGAGGGCCTTCACACCGTCCGGGTTCAGGGCTGTCGTGCCCATGGCGCCGCCGAGGATCACGAGCTTGTCGTTGGCCTTGGCGAAGTCCACCGCAACCTTGGCGGCCGCGACTGGATCGCTGGAATAAGCGAGCAGGGTCGGACCCTTCAGGAGGGGCTTGATGGAGGCGACGTCCGTGCCATCGAGAGCGATGTTGGCGAGGCGGTTCTTGGTGACCTTCACGGTGGCACCGGCCTGCTTCATCTGCGAGCGCAGCTTCTGCATGTCGGCGACCGTGAGGCCCTTGTAGTGGGCCACGACGACGACGGACGTGTTCGCAAACACGCCGTTGAGCGTCGAGACGAGATCAGCTTTGGCTGTCCTGTCCACTGGGGCTCTCTCCGGTTGGCGGAACCCGAGAATGGGTCCGCCGGTTGCACATGCCGCCCGGGACGGAACTCGGCTTAACGAGAAGCCGGAACGTCCTTGGCGACGCTTCACGGCCCTGTCCCCTATCGGCCCCCGGAGCGGGTGGACGATACGGGTGAGATGGTTCAAACCGATTCCTCGTCCTGTCCGCGTCGAGCGAACCGGCCGAGGGGTCTAGAAATTCGGTCTTCCCCGTCTGTGCAGGCTTGGACGATTAAGCCGGTTGCCCGGCACCTGCAGTCTCGGACAGGACATGGCCGGACGAAGCCCCGAAGCGCTTTCGCCCTTCAAAGCCTTCCGGCCATCACCGCCTAGTTGCCCAGGCGATCTCTCAATCGGAATGCGACCGATCGGCCGATTCCTTTCGCATGTATGAAAACGTTGAGGCGGTCTATAGAGCCTTGCAAGCAGCCTGCCAAGAGCCCCGCCGTGAAAAATGAGCGATGCGTGCTGTTTTCCCTTGACGCCCTCTCGTCACGTCGTCTCGCCCCGTCCGCCCGGCCATGATCCGCCGGGCGCCAACCTCTTCCTAGGTCGGAAGGAACTTGCGGGCCGCGCGCCACCAGGGCTCGCGCGCCGTGTTCTTCTGCTCCGCCTTGGCGGCGTAGAACGAGGCGTTGTGCTCGCCCCGCAGCGCTTCCCGGGTGAAGCGGATGAGGTGATGGGCCACGAAGCCCATGTTGAAGACGGCCTCGATCTGGCCCCGCTTGAGGGCGTGACCGGCCGCTTTCCAGAACACCCGTCGATAGTCCGAGAGCAATCCGACCCGCACCGCGATGTTGAAGCCGAGGACGAGACCCCGGCGTAGATTGGTGCGCGTGAGCTTGCCCTTGATCGGAGTCTTGATCCGGTTCGGGTAGGTCACCTCGACCTGATGGCGGAAGCGTTCGAAGATCTGCGCCGGCTCGTAGGCGTGGGCGATCGCCCGGCGCCAGCTCGCCACCACGTCGTCGTGCGGGCGCTTGAACAGCACGTTGGATTCGAGGGCCGCGTCGTGGACGAGGCGGTTCTCACGAGTGAGCCGATCCCAGAGCGGCGTCTTGGGCAGGGCCTGGAGCAGGTTCATCGTCAGCACGGGCACGGCCGATTTGTCGATGAAGTCGATCAGCTTCTGCTCGGACTGGTCGGTGTCGGTGTCGAGGCCGAGGATGATGCCGGAGGTCACCTCGAGGCCGAAGCTGTTAAGGATCTCGATCGCCTCATACATCGGCACGGCGGCGTTGTGCTTCTTGTCGATGCCCGCGAGGGCGTCCTCCTCCGGCGTCTCGATGCCGACGAAGACAGTCATGAAGTTGGCCTGACGCATCAGCTCGAGGATGTCGGGCTGCTTGGCCATGTTCAGGGTCGCCTCGCAGGCGAACTGAAGCGGATAATCGTTCTTCTTCTGCCACGCCACGAGGTGGGGCAGCATGTCCTTCGTGGCCTTGCGATTGCCGATGAAGTTGTCATCGACGAAGTACACCACCGCCGGGTGGCCAGGCTGGGCGATGATGGCGTCGAGTTCGCCGAGCATCTGCTCGGGGGATTTGAGGCGCGGCTGGCGGCCGTAGAGCTGCGGGATATCGCAGAATTCACAGCGATAGGGGCAGCCGGAGGAGAACTGCAGCGATCCGATGAGGTAGCGCTTCAGGGGAGCCGCCTCGTAGGCGGGGGCCGGGAAATCCGACAGCGGAAGCCGCTCCTTCGTCTCCAGGCGCACCTGCGCGGCCGGGATCGACACGTCGCGGTCGAGGATCGCCACCAGTTCATCGGTGGCGTCGCCGATCTCACCGAGATGCAGGTAGTCGAATTCGGGGTACTGCTCCGGCGAGCCTGACACCGAGGGACCGCCCAGCACCGTCACTTTATTCGCGGCGTGGGCGCGGGCGTAGATGTCCCGGATCTGCGGGGCCTGGATGTGCATGCCCGACACGAAGACCGCATCGGCCCAGGCGAAATCCGCTGGGCCGGCTCGGGCGATGTTCTCGTCGATGAACCGGTACTCCCAGGCCTCGGGCATGTAGGCCGCGATCAGCAGGAGCCCCTGCGGCGGCATGAAGGCCTTCACGCCACCCATCAGGGGATAGGCGTGAGAGAAGGTCCCGAAGGACGGCGTGTAGGCAGGGAAGACGCACAGGATGCGTCGCTTCGAGTTGACGGAGAGGGTGCATCGCATGGCTGCATACCTAGCACAGGCATCCACGAAGGCGTCACCCTCGCATGTTGTTTTCTCGCGTGTTTGCTCGGGCCCGGACGACCATCCGTCACAGTCGGCGCTTCCCCTCACGCGCCTTTGAACGGAGTCGACGCCGTCGCACCGGTTTCGCGGCTCCCGAAGGCCGCATCACCCGCCGGCCGGAGGGCTACTCGACCTGGGAATCCTCGCCATCGAGGGCGAGTTGCCGAAGGATCTGGAGCGCGATCGTGAGCTTCGGGATGGTGGGCGAGCCGAGCGCGAGGCGGACGCCGTCGGGCGCCGTCGCGGGGTCGATGGCGAAGGCGCTCGCGGGCGAGACCGCGACACCGCGGCGCGCCGCCGCCGCGGCGTAGCGCTCGGCATTCCAGGCGCCGGGAAGTGTCAGCCAGAGATGGTAGGCGCGTGGGTCTCCCTGAACGTCGAGGCCGGTCAGGATCTCGCGGGCCAGAGCTTGTCGAATCGCCACGTCCGCCCGCTTCGCCTGCCCAATGCGGCTCGCAAGGCCGTCTTCGATGACCTGAAGGGCCATCGCGAGCGGCAGGCCGCTGGCGGTCCAGGCTCCGTTGCGGATGGTGCGCGCCAGCGGTTCGACCAGGGCAGAGGGTACGGCGAGAACGCCGAGGCTGAGCCCAGGGGCCAGCCGTTTCGACAGGCTGTCGACCACGATCACCCGATCCGGTGCGAGGGCCGCCAGAGGCTCCTCGTCGCACAGGAACCCGTACACCGCGTCCTCGATGCAGATGATGTCGTGCCGGTCGAGCAGGCGCGCGACGTCCTGCCGGCGTCGGGCATCCATGGTGTGCCCCAGGGGACTGTGCAGCACGGTCTGAAGGTAGAGGGCCCGCAGCGGTCCGGCGCGGTGCGCATCCGTGATCGCGTCCGGCCGTACACCCTTCCCGTCCATTGCCAGCGGAACCAGGGTGAGGCCGAGGCGAGCCGCCATGCCCTTGACCACTGGATAGGTCAGGGCTTCGACCCCGATCCGGTCACCGGGGCGGGCCAAGGCCATCAGTGCGGCGGCGATTCCCTGTCGTCCCGCTCCGGTGAACAGGATGCGCTCGGGCTCGGCCGACCAGCCGCCGCGGCGGAAGAAAGCCGCCGCAGTGGCTCGCGCCTGCGGTGTCGCGCTGGCACGGAGCGGCGGGAACGTGGCTTGGAGCGCCGCCGGACGAAGAAGGGCGGCTAAGCTCGCCGACAGATCTGCAGCCTGCGTCGGCAGGATCGAGAAGACATGCTCGAGATTGATCAGGCCGTCGTCGGTATCCGGCGGGGCGTCGCCTAGCGGAGCTCCAGACATGCGGATGAAGGTGCCACGTCCGACCTCTCCGGTGACGAGGCCGCGCCGCGTCAACTCGGCATAGACCCGACTCGCGGTCGAGACCGCAATGCCACGCTCATAGGCGAACTGGCGCTGTGGCGGCAGTTGGGCGCCGGGAGGCAGGCTGCCCGCGGCGATCTCGGCCGCAATCCCGTCGGAGATCGTTCGGTAATCCGTCACGCTTAAATTGCTCCGAGTGCAATTCTATAATTGAATCGATTCATATTCGGATCAATAGGATCGCGTGCAGCGATGGAGATGCCCGTGACGACGAATACAAGACCGCCTCCGCTAGGCTCATTCTGCCTGTTCCGGCACCTAAATCCAGGCACTCTCGCGGGTACAGAGCATCTCGCAAGACCCATGGCGCTGCTAAGGACCTGGCGCCGGCGTTCTCAGGGGCGCAAGACAATTCGTCAATTGTCCTCGGAGCAAATGATCGAACTCGATCTTGATCCCGTTGTCCTGCGCCAAGAGGGCCGCAAGCCATTCTGGCGGAAGTGAGTGCAAACGAAAACGCCCGGCCGCAAGGGCCGGGCGTTTCCAACGTTTGGATGCACGCGCGCGTGAATCAGGCGGTGAGGACCGTCGACGGCTCCACCTTGACGCCAGGACCCATGGAGGAGGTCACGGCGACGCGCTGGACGTACTGGCCCTTGGCGCCGGCCGGCTTCGCCTTGGACACCGCGTCGGCGAACGCCTTGATGTTCTCGACGAGCTTATCGGCGTCGAAGGAGACCTTGCCGATGCCGGCGTGGATGATGCCGGCCTTCTCGACGCGGAACTCCACCGAGCCGCCCTTGGCGCCGGCGACGGCACCCTTCACGTCCATGGTGACGGTTCCGACCTTCGGGTTCGGCATCAGACCGCGCGGGCCGAGCACCTTGCCGAGACGGCCGACGAGCGGCATCAGGTCGGGGGTCGCAATGCAGCGATCGAACTCGATCTTGCCGCTCTGGACGATCTCGAGCAGGTCCTCGGCGCCCACGATGTCGGCGCCGGCGGCCTTGGCCTCGTCGGCCTTCGCGCCGCGAGCGAACACCGCCACCCGCACCGTCCGGCCGGAGCCGTTGGGCAGGTTGCAGACGCCGCGGACCATCTGGTCGGCGTGGCGCGGGTCGACGCCGAGGTTCATCGAGATCTCGACGGTCTCGTCGAACTTGGCGCTGGCCTTCTCCTTCACGAGCTTGATCGCCTCGTCGATGGGATAGAGCTTGAGCGCGTCGATGCCCTCGCGGGCGGCGCGGATGCGCTTGCCTTCGTGTGCCATTGTGCCCTCCCCTTAAGCGACGACGTCGAGGCCCATGGCCCGAGCGGAGCCACGGATCATGGCGACGGCGGCGTCAACCGAGTCGCAGTTCAGGTCGGGCATCTTCTTCTCGGCGATCTCGCGCAGCTGCGCCTCGGTCACCTTGCCCACGGTCGGGCCCTTGCCCGGAGTCTTCGAGCCGGAAGCCGGCTTCTTGCCGATCTTCAGGCCGGCAGCCTTCTTAAGGAAGAAGGTGACCGGCGGCTGCTTCATCTCGAAGGTGAAGGAGCGGTCCTGGTACGCCGTGATGACAACCGGGATCGGGGTCCCCTTCTCGATCTGAGAGGTCTTCGCGTTGAAGGCCTTGCAGAATTCCATGATGTTGAGGCCGCGCTGACCGAGCGCGGGGCCGATGGGCGGCGACGGGTTCGCGGCTCCTGCCGGAACCTGAAGCTTCACGTAGCCCGTGATCTTCTTTGCCATAGGGACTGCTCCCAAAGAATGCCCGCTGTCCGGCTGGCCTCAGCGCGAACGATACGGGCGGTTGCAGGTCGCGGTTCGGACCGTCGACCCCGGCGGCGAACCGGGCGGGCCTCCCGCGTGTGACACCGCTGCGAAGAACGGTGGTTTCGCGCCCGGCTCTAGGCCGAACGAAAGGGTATGACCGATCGCGGACGATCGACCGAAAGCGAAGCGATCAGATCTTCTCGACTTGGCCGTATTCCAGCTCGACCGGCGTCGCGCGGCCGAAGATCGAGACCGCCACCTTGAGGCGCGAGCGGCTCTCGTCGATTTCCTCGACGGTGCCGTTGAACGACGCGAACGGACCGTCGGAGACACGAACCGTCTCGCCGATCTCGAAGGAGACGGAGGGCTTCGGACGGTCGACGCCCTCGGCAACCTGGCCCTTGATGCGCTCGGCCTCGGCATCCGGGATCGGAACCGGCTTCGACTTGTCGGCGCCGAGAAAGCCCGTCACCTTGGGCGTGTTCTTGATCAGGTGATAGACTTCGTCGGTCAGGTCGCACTTCACCAGGACGTAGCCCGGGAAGAACTTGCGCTCGGCATCGACCTTGCGGCCGCGCCGGACCTCGACGACCTTTTCGGTCGGGACCATGACCTCGTCGAACAGCTCCATCAGGCCACGCTGGGCCGCCTGATCCTTGATGGACTGCGCGACCTTGTTCTCGAAATTCGAGTAGGCGTGGACGATGTACCAGCGCTTCGACACGGTTCTCACCAAATCCTGACGTCAGTCAGCCCGGGCGCTGCAGGGCGCTCGGGCCGAGAAGTGATTTTAAGCGCCGACCCCGAGGATCAGGGTCACGAGATAACGCAGCGCCTGATCCACCACGGTGAAGAAGATGCTGGCCACCACCACCATGATGAACACCATCACGGTGGTCACGACGGTCTCCTTGCGGCTCGGCCACGTGACCTTGCGGCCCTCGTCGCGAACCTGGGTCAGGAACTCGGCCGGTCCGACACGCTTCGGGGTCGGGCGGGCGGGCGGTGTCGCCCGCGGGGGCGTCGGCGTGGCGGAGCCGCGCTGCGGAGTGCGCGCGAGGTCCACTTTCTTCGATGCTTCGTTCGATGCCATGGCGCCAACAACAGGGAGATCGGCCCGAGCTTCGGGAAAGCGCAATGCGGCGGCTCCGGAGGGAGCCAGCATCAACGGCCTTCATCGATCTCGGAAGGCGACCGCTCTAACGCAAGTCGCCGGGCTTGTCGACTACGCCCGACCGGACTTCGCGGATGAACGATCAGCTCGAAGGAACGGGGATGGGAGGGTCGACTGGTTTGACGCGGCCAGTTGGCAAAATCCAAGTGGCAGGAGTGGAGGGACTCGAACCCGCAACCTCCGGTTTTGGAGACCGGCGCTCTGACCAGTTGAGCTACACTCCTACGCGAGGGACAAGTCCTTCGCCGCGGCGCTGCTATAGACCGGTCGCCGTGGCTCCGCAATGGTCAAACTGCGCGGTCGACAAAGATCCTTCGCCGTCTCGATTGCAGGCAGTCGGCAGGTGCCGACGCCGGCTAAAACGCGCACGGCGCCCCGGACGAAACCGGAGCGCCGTGCTTGGCGTCATATCAGGCGGCCGCTCGGGCCGACCGGATCAGGACTACTCGTTGATGGCGGCGACGACGCCGGCGCCGACGGTGCGTCCGCCTTCACGGATGGCGAAGCGCAGCTTCTCTTCCATGGCCACCGGCACGATCAGGGTGACGTCCATGGTCACGCTGTCGCCCGGCATCACCATCTCGGTGCCCTCGGGCAGCACGCACACGCCGGTCACGTCCGTGGTGCGGAAGTAGAATTGCGGGCGGTAGTTGGTGAAGAACGGCGTGTGACGGCCACCCTCTTCCTTGGTGAGGATGTAGGCCTCGGCCTTGAACTTGGTGTGGGGCTTGACCGAGCCGGGCTTGCACACGACCTGGCCGCGCTCCACGTCCTCGCGCTTGGTGCCGCGCAGCAGCACGCCGACGTTGTCGCCCGCCTGACCCTGGTCGAGCAGCTTGCGGAACATCTCGACGCCCGTGACCGTCGTGGTCTGGGTGTCGCGGATACCCACGATCTCCACCGTCTCGCCGACCTTGACGATGCCGCGCTCGACGCGACCCGTCACCACCGTGCCGCGACCCGAGATCGAGAACACGTCCTCGATCGGCATCAGGAACGGCTTGTCGATCGGACGCTCCGGCTGCGGGATGTAGGCATCCACCGACGCCATCAGCGCCAGCACCGCGTCGTGGCCGACGGCCTTGTCGCCGTTGTCCAGGGCAACCTTGGCCGAGCCCTTGGTGATCGGGATGTCGTCGCCGGGGAAGTCGTACTTGGAGAGGAGCTCGCGCACCTCCATCTCGACGAGCTCGAGGAGCTCGGCGTCGTCGACGAGGTCGACCTTGTTGAGGAACACCACCAGGGCCGGCACGCCGACCTGACGGGCGAGCAGGATGTGCTCGCGGGTCTGCGGCATCGGGCCGTCGGCCGCCGACACCACCAGGATCGCGCCGTCCATCTGCGCCGCACCCGTGATCATGTTCTTCACGTAGTCGGCGTGGCCCGGGCAATCGACGTGGGCGTAGTGACGGTTGGCCGTCTCGTACTCCACGTGCGCCGTCGAGATCGTGATTCCGCGCGCCTTCTCCTCGGGAGCCTTGTCGATCTGGTCGTAGGCCGTAAACGTCGCACCGCCCGACTCCGCCAGGACCTTCGTGATCGCCGCCGTCAGAGACGTCTTGCCGTGATCAACGTGACCGATCGTGCCGATGTTGCAGTGCGGCTTCGTACGCGCGAATTTCTCTTTGGCCATCGTCTCTTTCCTGCGGCAAGCTCACACGAGCGGTCGCCCGGGCTGTCGCTCGACGCGATGTCGAGCCGGGCGAAAGACGGTGGCTCGCTTAGAGGCTTGCCGTCCTTTGATCAAGGGCTTTGCCGAATTCGGGCCGGCCGCCCTCTACGGAACCGGGCGCCGTACCGGCGATGCGGCGAGGAGCGCGGCCTTGTCGAGACCGAGTGCCGCGGCGATCTCGTCCAGGGCCCGCGCCTCCACGTCGACGATTCCATCGAGGTCGGCCACATCCGCTGCGATGAGGAAGGTCGCCTCGCGGTCCTCCTGCCCCCGGCCCTCAATGGCGGCGACGAGGCGCAGGTTTTCGGCTCGGCCGGCCCGCGTCCTGGCCCGGGCGATCCCGTCATAAAGTTCGCTTTCCAGCATCAGCCGGTCGTAGCCCTTCTCGAGGATCGGGTTGGCCTGCATGCCCGCCAACGCCATGTCGAACTCCTCGCTCGCGACTTCCCCGTCGGCCACGATCACGTTGGCGGCGGCCGAGACCATGGCCTGCATCAACGCCTTGTCACCCGCATAGGCCGTCACGGTCTGGCTGAACCGGCTGACGAGATCCTGGAAAATGGTCATGGCAGCCTTGGCAACGGTCGGGTCGGTGAGAATGGGGGCGTCGACGTAGCGGAGAGGCTTTGCCGGTCCGGCGCCGGATGACAAGCGGGGCGAACGATTTCGGGTCCTGTGCGACGGGGTCAAAACATCGCCACCAGGGCGATCCCGGCGATCATCAGCAGGCCTCCGAGGAGGCGCCAGACGGTCACGCCGTGCTGCTCGAACCCGATCCAGCCGAAATGATCGAGGAGCATCGACGTCACGACTCCGGCCGTCACCAGGAGACCGAAATAGGGCGCGGCCCCGATGGTCTGGGCTACGAAGAGCTGGGACAGGATCAGGAGCGCCCCCAGGGTGCCGCCGAGCCAGGCCCAGGGCGGCACGGACCGGATCTCGTCGACGGTCGGCAGGGCGAAGCGGCCAAGCATCAGGCCGACCACCAGCAGGGTCCCGGCGCCGACCAGCGAAACAACGATGGCCGCCGCGAAGGGCTGCCCCAGGGATTTCGACAGGGTCGCGTTGGTTCCCGACTGGACCGCGTTGGCGATGCCGGCCACGAGGGCGAAGCCATAGAGGAGCCACATGGGGAATCCTGGAGAATCCTGGGCGGGAAAATGGGCGGGAAAATGGGCGAGGAAACGGACGATGAAGTGCGTGGTGAACGGGCGTGGATGTCACCGTGATCCTGTGATCGATCCTTGGCGGCGGCGTCGGATCGTCTAAGACCGTCGGGACCATCCGGCGCAGCGGGCCCGATGGCGAAGAATCGGGCTACCTGGGGGATCTGGGCATGGACGAGGGACAGGTGCCGTTCGCGGTGCATGCGATGCCGGAGCCGGGGGAGCGACGTGTGGCCGAGCCACGCGATCTCCGCTTCGTGCTTCGTGACGCGACGGACGCGGCCCATCGTCGCCTCGATGCGGGGTTTGCCGCTCACGACCTGACGCGCCGTGCGGATTACGTCGCCTTCCTGTCGGCGATGTCCGGTCCCTTCTGGCAGATCGAGGGATGGCTCGACGGGATCGAGGCCGCGTTCCTGCCGACCGACTGGCCCGTGCGCCGCCGCTTTCGCGAGCTTCGCGCCGACCTGGAAGGTCTGGGGCTTGCATTCGATCCCGCCGCAGGCGCCGAATCCGGAGCCGAGAGGCCGTCTGAGGCCGAGGCGCCGGGTCTGCTCTACGTTCTGGAGGGATCGCGCCTCGGCGGTCAGGTCCTGCTGCGACAAGTCGTGACCAGCATCGATCCGCAGGTTCGGGCGAATGCCCGCTTCCTGAGCCATGGCGAGGGCCAGCGCCTGTGGCCGAGCTTCGCCGCCTGGTTGGGAGCCCGCCCCGCGGAAGGGCACGAGGCCGCTATTCGGGGCGCGCATCGCGCCTTCGCGCTGTTCGCAGCGGCGCAATCTACGGGATAGACCATCGCTCTGCCGGCTCTGCGCCGCGGCGGCCGACGCATCGGCGATGCTGGGCCGCAAGATGTCACTGCCTTCCGGGAAGAGACGCCAGGGCCCGGCGCAGGGTGTCGGCCGTATAGGGCTTCTTGATCATCATCACGGCGCCGAGTTCGGGCGGGATGCGGAAGCTCTCGCCGTAGCCCGTGGCGAAGACGAACGGAATTCCGGAGGCCAGCAGGCGACGCGCGACCGGTAGGCTCGTCTCCGATCCGAGATTGACGTCCAGAAGCGCAAAGCTGGGGCGCGCCGCCTCGATCTGCCGCAGAGCCTCGTGGACGGAGCCTGCCATGTCGACGGCCGATGCCCCGAGAGAGGCCAGGATCTCCTCAGCCTCGAGGGCGATGATCATGTTGTCCTCGACCACCAGAACCGTGCCCGACAGGGTGATGGGATCGAGGTCCAGCATGGATTCGCGACCCGGCGCCGCCTGGGGCTGTGCAATCGGGGCCGGGCGCACATAGCGCGCCGGCACTGCGAAGCGCCCGCGCAGACCGGTCAACGCGTAGCTGATCTCCGCCTCGCCCTTCAGCTCGTACGGGATCGAGCGCTCGATCAGCGTCGTGCCGAAGCCGCGTCGGCTCGGCGGTTTCACCGGCGGGCCGCCGCTCTCGCACCAATGGATGACGAGGCAGTCCGACGGATCGCGCTCCCACGTCACGTCCACCTGCCCGGCGGCCTCCGACAGGGCGCCGTACTTCGCCGAATTGGTCATCAGTTCGTGGATGACCAGAGCGAGGGTGGAGAACGCCTGAGGTTCGAGGAGGACGTCGGTTCCCTCCAGGCGAACCCGGACCGCCTGCTGGTTGAGGTAGGCTTCGGCCTCGAGGGTGATCAGGTCGCGCAGCGAGCCCGGTCCCCAGTTCGTGGTGGTGATCTGGTCGTGTGCACGCGCGAGAGCCTGGATGCGCTCCCCGATCACGCTGGAAAACTCCTCGACGCTGGTCGCCCGCGATCGGCTCTGGGCGACGATGCCGCGGATGAGGTTCAGGATGTTGCGGACCCGATGGTTAAGTTCCGCGATCAGCAGCTCCTGGCGCTCTTGCGCGGTCTTGCGCTCCTTCTCGGCCGAATCGGTGAGCCGCAGGATGACTTCGAGGAGCGTGATCCGCAGCGCCTCGGCGATGCGCAGGTCCGCCGCGCTCCAGGGCGCGGACTGGCCGCGCACGACTTCGGTCCAGGCCTCGAAGCTCTTGCGGGGGGTGAGACGCAGGCCGTTCGGGCCGAGCGATGCGGGCTTTTCCGGATTGCCGGCCCAGGTCACCGTCCGGGCGATCTCGGTCCGGAAGAACACCAGGAAGTCGCGCGGCGCTCGCGAGATCGGAATCGCCAGGAGACCGGCCGCCCGTTCGGTGTAGTCGGCAGCCGGCGGATGGACCGCACCGATTTCTTGCGTCGCGAAGGCCCGGCTGGTGGCGGTCCGGTTGAGGAAGCGGACCAGGCCGGTGAATTCCTCCGCCGTCGGGGTCGCACCCCGCAGGGTGATCTGCCCGTTCACCCACACTCCGATGCCGTCGCAGGTGACGATGCCGGCAATGTCGTCGAGGAAGTCGGTGATATTCTCCAGGCTGGTGCCGCCGGAGGCGAGGGCGCCCATGAGGCGATCGTGCAGGGCACGGGAACTTCCCTCGTAAGCCGCCTCCGCCTCGCGCTCCCGACTCTCGAGAATCAGCGAGAACATCTGGCCGAACAGCTCGGCGCCGGTCCGGCGCTCCAGGGAGATGTGGCGCGGTTCGGTATGGTGGCAGGCGAACAGGCCCCAGAGCTTGCCGCCCCGCAGGATCGACACCGACAGGGAGGCCGCCACCCCCATGTTGCGCAGGTATTCGAGGTGGATCGGCGACACCGTCCGCAGCGTGCTCATCGACAGGTCGAGCGGGCGCCCATGCGGGTCGCGCTGCGGCAGCACGGCGACCGGCTCGGCATCGACATCGGCGATGATGCGCAGCCAGTTGCGCTCGTAGAGGGCGCGCGCCTGCTTCGGGATGTCGGAGGCCGGGTAATGCAGCCCGAGATAAGGATCCAGGCTGGACCGTGCGGATTCGGCGATGACCACGCCCGAGCCATCGGGATCGAAGCGGTAGACCATCACCCGGTCGAAGCCGGTCAGCGCGCGCATCTGGCGCGCGGCCTCGCGGCAGAAGGGATCGAAGCCGATGGTCTGCTGCAGCCGCCCGACCATGCTGCGGACGAGGTTGCCCGCGTTGAGATGCTCGCTGACGCTCGGCTCCATCTCCATGACGATGGCCCCATCGGAGAGGTGCAGGGCGATGTCGTAGGGTGTGCCGCCCGGTCGCAGGGGGGTGCCGAAGATCCGGTCGATGGCGTCGGGTCCGCGCAGGGCCTGCAGATGGCCGCGGATCAGGTGGATCGTCTCCCCGTCGATGAGGTCGGACAGGGGAAGTCCGAGGAGATCCGGCTCCAACAGACCGAGACGGACGGCCGCGTTCTCCGACGCGCGAACCACGATCCAGTCCGACGAGACGGCGATCAGGAAACCGAAGGGCTGAACCGCACCCAGGATGTGGATCGGCTCACGGTCGCAGGATGACAGATCCAGGGGCTGGGTTCGTTCTGCGTGATCCGTCATCAGGTCTGGTGTTCTGGGGGCCGCTGGTACCGGAGGGTGGCGCGCCCCGGGAACAACGACAGAACACCGGGAAAGTCCCGTCGATTGTCGGGGACCGGACGCAAATCCTTCGCAAATGTGACGGTCAGGCAACGCTTGCGCCGAAAAGAGCAACGCATGTCCCGAAGGGAAAAGGATTCGTCCAGCGGGAAAGACCGGGTTCGGCCGGTCATGGCCGTTCGCCGCTGCCGTGGAGAACGGCCGCGACCAAAGTCGCGCCGATCAGGTAGGCCGCAAGCGCAAGCGCCGTGCTCTCGACCCAGAATCCGGCACGGCCCGGAACTAGGCCGAAGACCGCGATGCCGGCGGCGGCTGCGACGACCGCGACCAGAACCACCGCGATCCCGCGGGCCATCGGCGTTCGGGGAAGTCCCGTCAGCCAACCGACGGCGGCTCCAAGAAGGGCGCTGGCGACCAGCACGGGCCACAGCAACGTCATCAGAAGGGGCACGGATTCTGCCTCGCGTCGCGCGTCATGACCGGTTCGCGATTCCCACGCCCTCGGCGGCGGGCCGTACTATCCCGCCCGCTGCGATCGCCACCTGGTCCTGTCGCAAGCCGGCCTGAAGCAGGTAGTCGACGATCGCCAGGGCCCGCTGCTGGGCGAGGTCCGGCCCCGGTTCCGCCGTTGCCGCCGGCTTCGCGTCGGTCTGACCCGGTGCGCGTTTGGCCGAGTCGGTTTTCGGCGCGGTCTTTGGTGCCGTCTTCGGGGCGGTCTTGGCGAGGGACTTGTCCTTCGAGTCCTGCTTGTCCGAGCCCTTGTCACCCGGCCTCTTGACGGTCTCCGGCTTTTCCAAACGCGTGGCTTCCAGGGACGCGGTGCTCTCCACCGCCGATTCGACAGCGGGCTTGTCGACTGCAGTCTTGTCGACCGCAGTCTTGTCGAGGGTGGAATTGGCGACAGCAGTCTTGGCCGATGCCGCGGGGTCGCTCGGATCGCCATGGCCGGTGATGAGGAGCCGTAGGGTCGGGCAAGTCTTCGCCAACGCGGCGATCGCATCGAGACGTGGATAGAAGGCCGGTTTCAGCGTGGCGCTTCCCGGCGAGAACACAGGGCCCGGGCCGGCCGCGCCGGCGTCGAACGCGGTCACGCAGGCCTCGGGGGTCCGGACCGCTGTCGTCCCGGGGGAGGTCAGCGTGGTCTCGGCATTCCAGCCCTGCGGCATCGCCGCCGACAGATCGACCGCGATGCGGCGGGCACCCTGCGGGTAAAGGCTCTCGCCCGTCAGGGTCACGGAGCGGTCGGCGATGCGGGCCTCGCCCTTGGCCAGGAGCGTGAAGGAGCCCGCGGCGACCTGAAGCGCGCGGGCGAGTTCGGCCGGCGCCCCCTGCCCCAGGCGGGTCCTGTCGATCAGGCGTTCGCGAAACAGCCGCGCCCGCAAGGTGCCGAGCAGCGCCTCCCGGGTTGCGGTATCCGGAAGGTGCCCGGTCAGGGTGACGCTGTCTCCATCCCGCCGCATCGCTACCCGATAGGGCGAGAGCGGACGTGTGGTCAGGGCCACGTCGCCGCGCGCGAGGCCGGCGGGCAATCCGGTGCGCAGCAGGGTGTCGATCTCGGGGATCGCCTGCGCGTCCAGGGCGACTCCGCTGAGCGAGACGCGCGCCTCGGCCACGGTAACGCTGCCCTCCTGCATCAGGCCAGCGAGCTGCAGCGTCACGCGCGCCATCGCGGCCGCATCGATCTCCGGCGGGAGTCCGCGCGCGTTGCGCATCCGGTCCGTGACTTGGCCGTTCTCCGCTGCGGCCGCCGCTTCGCCGCGAATCTCGGCGCGCACCGCGTCCGACACCACGTAGCCGGACAGGTCCAGTCCGCCTTCGGCGGTGCGCGTCACGACGAAGCGGAAGTTGGGAATCATAGCCGGCAGAATCGCGATCCGGCCGAGGCTGTAGCCCGTCGGCAGGTCGGTGAGGGCTGCTCTCACGACCTCGTCGTCCGACACCGACGCCGCCTCTCCGAGGATGGAAAGGCGCATGTCCTCCAGCATGACCCGGCTGCCGGGCGTGAGGGCACGCAGGCGGGCCAGGGCGTAGGCGGCGGCGGCGGTGAAGTCCGGCGGGCCCCCGAGGGCGGCATGGGCCTGGTCGCGCAGGGGTGTTCCCGGCTCCAGCGCCGGGGCGAGTTGCTCGGCCAAGGCTCCAACCCCGATCTCGGCCGGGCGCGATCCCGTCAGGTCGACCCCGTCCCGGCTTCGCGTCGCGATCCAGACGAAGGGCGAGGCCAGCGCCACCAATCCGACCGGCCCAACCAGACGCCGAACGCCGGGGAGGGCGGCGAGGCGCCGGTGCGCGGTGTCGCGGGTCGCGGCATCGGGCGCCTCACCGTTGAGGATGAGGTCGCGCCCGGCGACCGCGACGCGCAACCACGGCTCCGCACCGGGTTCGGCCGTCGCCCGCGCGATCGCATCGGCCTCCGCGCCGAGGCGATCCTCGACGCGCGGCGTGATCCAGGCGGCGGAGACGCCCAGGATCGCTGCGAGCCCGGGCAGACCGACGGCCCAGCCGAGGCGACGGCATCGGTCGCGAAATGGAGAGGCGGCGGACACGTCGAACCTCGGTGGCAGGCGGCGCATGGAAGCGGGCGCACGTCGATGGTATTCCACAAGCGCATCGCGGCATCATGAAGGCCGATGGCCGCTCATGCGTCGCGCAGCATCTCCAGTTCGAGCCATCGGTCCTCGGCTTTCGCGAGTTCGGTCTCGGCAACCCTGAGGAGGTCCGAAGCCTTGGCGAAGCGTGCCGGGTCGCGGGCATAGAGGCCCGAATCGGCCAGAACCTCGCGCAGCTTGCCGATATCCGCCTCGAGCTTCTTCATCCGGTCCGGCAGGGTCTTCAACTCGTGCTGGTCCTTGAAGCCGAGCTTCGACTTGCCGGCCGACGTCCCAATCTCCGGGGTCTTCGCACGGTCTCGCGCATCCCCGCGCGACTCAGCCTTTCCGGCGCGCTGCGCGACGGCGCGGGCCTGCACGCCCTCCCCGCGCTGGGCGATCATGTCGGTGTAGCCGCCGGCATATTCGACCCAGGCCCCCTCCCCCTCGCTGACGAGAACGCTCCCGACGACGCGGTCGAGAAAGTCTCGGTCGTGGCTCACCAAGATCAGCGTGCCGGAATAATCCGCCAGCATCTCCTGCAGGAGGTCGAGGGTCTCCAGGTCGAGGTCGTTGGTGGGCTCGTCGAGGACGAGGAGGTTGGCGGGCTGGGCGAGCGCGCGGGCGATGAGCAGGCGGTTGCGCTCGCCGCCCGAAAGCACGCTCACCGGAGTGCGTGCCTGCTCCGGGGCGAACAGGAAGTCCTTGAGGTAGCCGATGACGTGGCGGCTGACGCCGCCGACGATCACCGAATCGCCACTACCGCCGGTCAGGACCTCGGTGACCGTCATGCTCGGCTCCAGCACGGCGCGAGCTTGGTCAAGGAGCATCATCTTGAGGTTGGTGCCGAGCGCCACCGTGCCCGAATCCGGCGGTACCTGCCCGGTGAGCAGGTTGATCAGGGTGGTCTTTCCGGCCCCGTTGGCGCCCACGATGCCGAGGCGGTCGCCGCGCATCACCCGCAGCGACAGATCGTCGACGATCCGGCGTTCTCCGTAGGCCTTGGCCGCGTGCTTGGCCTCGATCACCAGGGCACCGGAGCTCTCGGCCTCGGTCGAGGTCATGGTGGCGGTGCCCACGGGGCGCCGGTCGTCGCGACGCTCCTTGCGCAGCGCATGCAGGTTGCCGAGCCGGCGCACGTTGCGCTTGCGCCGCGCGGTGACGCCGTAGCGCAGCCAGTGCTCCTCGTCGGCGATCTTGCGCTCGAGCTTGTGGCGGTCGCGCTCCTCCTCCTCGAAGAAGGCGTCGCGCCAGGCCTCGAAGGTGGAGAAGCCCTGCTCGATACGCCGGGTCACACCGCGGTCGAGCCAGATCGTGGTCTTCGACAGGGCTGAGAGGAACCGCCGGTCGTGGCTGATCAGCACCAGGGCGCCACGCACGCTCTTGAGTTCGGATTCGAGCCACTCGATGGCCGGCAGGTCGAGGTGGTTGGTGGGCTCGTCGAGGAGCAGGATGTCGGGCTCGGGGGCCAGGGCCTGGGCCAAGGCGACGCGGCGTCCTTCGCCGCCCGACAGGCTGCGCGGGTTCTCCGCGCCGGTGAGGCCCAGGCTCTCCAGCAGGTAGCGGGCGCGATAGGCGTCGTCGTCGTGGTTGAGCCCGGATTCGACGAAATCGAGGGTCGTCTCGAAGCCCGAGAAGTCCGGCTCCTGAGCCAGGTACCGGATGGTGGTGCCTGGCTGAATGAAGCGTTTGCCCTTGTCGGGCTCGACGAGCCCGGCGGCGATCTTCATCAGGGTCGACTTGCCCGAGCCGTTGCGCCCGACGAGGCAGGTGCGTTCGCCGGGCGAGATCGCGAGTTCGGCGCGCTCGATCAGCGGCGTGCCGCCGAAGGTGAGCGCGACGTCTTGGAGGGTGAGGAGCGGAGGAGCAGCCATGAGGCCGGCTTATGGCAGCGACAGCGCCTCCGAACAAACCCGCAATCCGGGCCGGCTCACATCGTCGGGTTGGCGGGACCTGTCGGCATCGGGTCCGGGGCGATGGCGGGGCCGATATCCGGATCGTTGACCGGGATCTCGGTGGGCGTCACGTCCGGGGCCTCGGTCGGAGTCGTGCCCGGCACGTCGGTGCCGGGGGTGTCGGGGCCGGGTGCCGGCGTCTGGGGGGCCTCGTAGGGCGTCTCAGGCACCGGGGCTTCCGGGATCGGGCCGGGGTTCGACATCGCTTAGCGCCTCTCAGAGCCTCAGGAACGGACCGGTGGAACAGTCCGCCCCGGAGGGAGGTTCCGAGCGGCGGCGGCCCGACTTCACTTCCCGCTCGCCGTCACTTCTTGGTCAGGAGCAGATTGCCCTCGCTGCCGAGCTTCTTCTGGATCTGCTGTGCGAACAGGGCCAGCAGCAGGGGCAGCCGGACCTCGACCCGCACGGTCTCGGGGCGGACATCCACCTGCCCGTCGACCTTCTGGCCCAGGGCCGCCATGGCGAAGTCGAGCCGGTCGTTGGTCCAGGCCATCTTTTCCACGGCGACACCCGCCTTGGCGAACAGCCCGTCCGCCTGGGTGATGCCATCCGCGATGCGCCGGCGGGCCTCGGCCAGGCCGAGTTCATGAGGGATTTCGACGATCAGCGGCTTTGCCATGGGGTTCTGAGCTCTCGGTTCTGCCGGCGAGATGGGGCCGGCCGGTCCATCTCACAACGCCGACCGGCCCGATAAGCTCAGTTCCCCACGAGCTCAGGTCATCACGAGCTCAGTTCACCACGTGCTCAGTTCACCACGCTCAAGGCGACATAGGTCGTGCCGCCCATCCCGAGCGCACGGGCCGAGCCCCGGGCAAGATCGATGATTCGACCGCGCACGAAGGGGCCGCGATCGTTGATGCGCACCACCACGGAGCGGCCATTGCGCTTGTTCTCCACCCGGACTCGGGTGCCGAACGGCAGGCTGCGGTGGGCGGCCGTCATCCCGTTCGGATTGAAGCGCTCGCCGTTCGCCGTCCGGTGCCCGCTCGCATACCAAGACGCGGCGCCGCTCTGGGCGCTGGCTGGTTGAACGGCGGCGAGTGTCACGACGGTCCCGATGATGGCAGCGGCCCCACGAACAGGCTTGATAGTCATCCGCATTCCCTTTGTTGTTTCGGATGGCCGGCAAAATGAAGCGGAACGGGGCCAAAATGAGACCGGCGAAATGTGGCCTCAGGTGCCTTGTTTGAGGCTATAACGATTTCTTAATCTCCAGTTGTGTGCGGCGATATTGTCGAATAACCGCGCGGATTCCAATGATGCGGAGGCCTTGCTGTCGCATAGATCACGCCGGTGAAAATGGGCTGTGACGGGCCCTCCGGTACAACGTTGGGCTGCGACAGAACGAAACTACCGATGCGCTGAGCGAAACCCTGTCCTGCAGGCGAACGTAGCGGGCGGACGGAGAGAATTTTTCTCCCGATCAAGCGAGAGGTGAATCCGCCGGCCCGAGCGGGTCTTGAAACGGGCCGAGATCAGGTGTGGCGTCAAGCGAGCCGTTGCCTGAGGTTGACGTGCGATGACATTGGATCTGCAAAGCCGATATTTGCAGTGACCGCCGGAATAGCCTGCTTCTGCGCGGAACGACCAACCCGGCAAAAATTGCAGCCCCAAATCGAGACGTCTTGTCGGGATGCCGGCAACCCGGCCTTTACGTTAACGGGGCCAAGGTCTGCCGGTCAGTCGCGTAACCGGTGTTTGCCATGGCTTCCCTGCGTACCGCGGTCGCCGACACCGCCGCCCGGAAAAGTGTCTCGCGTGCCGGGCGGCTCGTGTCAGCGCCGCGGATGGGTCTCGTACCCCCCGCTCAGCGTCTTCCCCTCGACGAGATTCTCGTCGGCGATTGCATCGCGGCCATGAACGCCCTTCCGGCGTCCAGCGTCGACTGCGTCTTTGCCGACCCGCCCTACAATCTCCAGCTCGGAGAGGGCTCGCTGCTGCGTCCCGACCAAAGCCGCGTCGACGCCGTCGACGACGACTGGGACAAGTTCTCGACCTTCGCCGCCTACGATGCCTTCACCCATGCGTGGCTCGCCGCCGCGCGCCGGGTGATGAAGCCGAACGCCACCCTGTGGGTCATCGGCTCCTATCACAACATCTTCCGGGTCGGCGCCACGCTGCAGGACCTCGGCTTCTGGATTCTCAACGACATCGTCTGGCGCAAGGCCAACCCGATGCCAAACTTCCGAGGCAAGCGCTTCACCAATGCGCACGAGACCCTGATCTGGGCCTCCCGCTCGGCGGACTCGAAGGGCTACACCTTTCACTACGAGGCGCTGAAGGGCGGCAACGACGACGTCCAGATGCGCTCGGACTGGTTCATCCCGCTCTGCACCGGCGACGAACGCCTGAAGGGCGCCGACGGTCAGAAGGTTCACCCGACCCAGAAGCCGGAGGCGCTGCTCGCCCGCACCCTCCTGTCGGCGACCAACCCCGGCGACGTGGTGCTCGATCCGTTCTTCGGCACCGGCACCACCGGCGCCGTCGCCAAGCGTCTCGGCCGCCGCTTCATCGGCATCGAGCGTGAGACGGCCTATGCGCAAGCCGCCCGCGCCCGCATCGATGCCGTCGAGCCGCTGTCGCAGGCGGCCCTTCTGGTGGCGCCGAGCAAGCGCGCCGAGCCGCGCGTGGCCTTCCTCAGCGTCATCGAGGCGGGGCATATCCGTCCCGGCGAAACCCTTACCGACGCGCGCGGCCGCCACAGCGCAATCGTGCGCCCTGACGGAACCCTGATGGCCGGGCCGGCCACGGGCTCGATCCACAAGATCGGCGCCCTGGTGCAAGGCTTCCCCGCCTGCAACGGCTGGGATTTCTGGCACGCCACCCGCGACGGCAAGCCGGTGCTCATCGACGTGTTCCGGGCCAAGATGCGCATCGCCATGGGTTCGGCGGCCTGAGCCGCGCTCGCGTTTGTCAGCGATCGGTGGAAACCGGTTATCCCGATGAGACAAGCGAAAACGAAAAACTCTAACGCGTCCGGGGTCGTCCGCGCTTGCGCGGACCGACCGGGGGTGCCGCGTCGGCCGGTGCCTCGAACCCACCCATCTCGTCGTCGATGTCCCGCGGCGGCGCCGGTGCCGGGCGTGGGGTCGGCTTCGGCACGGGACGGAAGCGCGGCTGAGGCGCTATCGATTCCGGCTCGGGGTCGGCGAAGAGCGGTGTGTCCGGCACGCTCCGCATCGCCTTCGGCCGACCGGGCTTGGCGGCCTTCTCCGGCTCGGGCTTCGGGTCGAAGGCGTGCGCCAGCACCTTCTTCATCACGCCCGGCAAGGGCTCGTCGTCGAGGTCGCGGCGCGGCGTGAAGCGCATGCCGGCGGGCGCCGCCGTGCTGAGTGCGACCTTCGCGCAGAACACCGTCAGCTCCAGGGGGAAATGCGTGAAGCCGTGCCGCACCAGCCCCGGCAGGCGCTTCCAGCGGGCATCCAGCGGCGCGTCGAGGAGGGCCTGGGCCGGGTCGTAATCCGGCTCCCACGGGCTCATGGGCGGCTCGGCCATGGCCCCCAGCAGGCCCTCGGGGGGACGGGTGCGCAGCAGGATCGCCTCGTCGCCGCTGCGGATCGCCACGAAGGCTGCGCCCCGTCGCAGCGTGCCCTTCACCGCCTTCACCTTGCGGGGGAAGGTCTCCTGCAGGCCGAGGGTGCGGGCGCGGCACGGCGCCATCCAGGGGCAGAGGGCGCAAGCCGGACGCTTCGGCGTGCAGATGGTGGCACCGAGATCCATCACGGCCTGGGCAAAGTCGCCGGGGCGGTCCGATGGCACCAGAGCCTGCGTGACGAGACGGATTTCGGGGCGGGCCGCGGGCAGCGTCGTCTCGATGGCGAAGAGCCGCGTCATCACCCGCTCGACATTCCCGTCTACCGCCGCTTCCGGCCGGTCGAAGGCGATCGCCGCCACGGCGCCCGCCGTATAGGCGCCGATGCCGGGAAGCTTGCGCAGGGCCGCCGCCGTATCGGGGAACCGGCCGGCGGCCGCTACCGCCTTGGCGCAGGCGTGCAGGTTGCGGGCGCGGGAATAATAGCCGAGCCCGGCCCAGGCCGACATCACGCTCTCTTCCGGCGCCTCCGCCAAGGCTTCCACTGTGGGAAACCGCCCCAGGAACTTCTGAAAATACGGCTTCACCGCCGCGATCGTGGTCTGCTGCAGCATCACCTCCGACAGCCAGACCCGGTAAGGGTCGGGTGTCTCACCCGGCAGCGCCCGCCACGGCAGGACCCGACGATGCCGGTCGTACCAGGTCAGAAGGTCCGCGGCCTCGGGGGCGAGAGGTGTTGTGTGGGACACGGGCACCGGCGCGTGGTGGGGATGCCCGTCCATAGCCGTCCGGCCGGACGCTTCAAAGCGCGCATTCGGCGAAGCGGCTTCGAGTGGTGCGGCTTCGAGCGGTGCGCCTTCGAGCGAAGCCGCTCGGAGGAATGCGGCTTCGGCCTGCCGGAACCGCATGCTAACCATTGCACGCGATACCGGAGCCTCGGACCCGTCGCGAACCGACCCACGGAACCCTGCGCATGGCGCGTGTCAAACCCCTTGCCGAGTTGCTGGAGGGCTGCATCGGCCCGGCCTTCGCGGCGCAAGGGTTCGCCTCCACCGATATTCTGGCCGCCTGGCCCGAGATCGTCGGGGAGCGGCTGGCGCGCTACTGCCAGCCCTCCAAGCTCGAATGGCCGCGCCGGCGTCGGCGCGAGGAGGAGGGTCGTCCCGATCCCGGCACCCTCGTGGTCCGGGTGGAGGGCGTGTTCGCCCTCGAATTGCAGCATCTCGCGCCGGTGGTGATCCAGCGCATCAACGCGCATTACGGCTGGGCCTGCATCGGCAAGATCGTGATGCGCCAGGGCCGGGTGGACCGGATCGGCCGCCGGCCACCGCCCCCGGTGATCGACCCCGTTCGCCGCGGCGAAGTGGCGTTCGCCGTGCAGGTGATCGAGCACGATGCCCTGCGCGATGCGCTCGATCGCCTCGGGACCGCGATCATCGCGACCACCCACAAGCGCTAGTCGACGCATCCGGCTTCGCGCGCGTTGGCGCGTGCTCCTGCGCGCAAGTTGGCGCATGCTGCCTTGTCAGGACGCTTGCGGGATTCTACCGCATCGCTGACGAACAGATTTGGTCCGCGACCGGAGCCCGCCCCGAGCATGATCACCCGACGCGACGCCCTGAAAGCCACCGGCCTTGCCGTCGGCGCGGCGATCCTCCTGCCCCGGTTCACCCTCCCGGCCGTGGCCGAGGATGCAAACCTCTCGACCCTGATGGAGCCCGGCCCGCTCGGGGACGTCTGGCTCGGACCGAAGGACGCCAAGGTGACGATCATCGAATATGCCTCGATGACCTGCTCGCATTGCGCCGCCTTCCACAAGAACACCTGGCCGGCCCTGAAAGAGCGCTACATCGACACCGGCAAGGTGCGCTTCACGCTCCGGGAATTTCCCCTCGACCCTCTGGCGACGGCGGCCTTCATGCTGGCGCGCTGCGACGGGGATGCGAAATACTATCCCATCACGGACCTGCTGTTCGACCAGCAGGCGGGCTGGGCCTACGTCCAGAAGCCGCAATCGCCCGTCGATGCCCTGGAGCAGATGCTGCGCCAGGCGGGCTTCTCGAAGGAGAAGTTCGAGGCCTGCCTAAAGGATCAGAAGATCTACGGAGCCGTCAACGCGGTGAAGCAGAAGGGCATGGACACCTTCAAGGTCGATTCGACGCCGACCTTCTTCATCAATGGCGAGCGCTTCAAGGGCGAGATGACCATCGACGGAATGGAAAAGGTGATCAAGCCGCTCCTGGGCGCCTGATCGCCCACCGGCCCCCGGCTTTTGCGAACGCCCGGGGGCGGATCGGTAAAACACGAATTTCTCGTGTGTTGCCAGGATCTTACGCTGTGTCGAGGGTGCCTTGACACCCAAGGTAGGCGAAACTATGGTGCGCCCCGCCTGACGGAGGCGTTCCGACCGGTTCCCAACCCTCTCGCCAATGTGAGTTTTCGCCGTGAGCGGCAACGAAACAGGGGACGAAGGCGGGGACGGACGGAAGAAAGCACTGGACGCCGACCTCTCCCAGAGGCTCAAACGTCTTGAGACGCAGATTGAGCGGAAGCGGCCCAGTGCCCCTCCCGGTCATTCCACGCGTCCCGGTCCTGCGACCGGGCCTTCTCCTCTCGGCCAAGCGATGCGGCTCTCGACCGAGTTCATCGCGGGCGTCCTGGCCGGGGGCATTCTCGGGTGGATGTTCGATCATTTCCTCGGGACGAAACCCTGGGGGCTGATCGTCCTGCTGATGCTGGGCTTCGCGACCGGCGTCTACAACGTCATGCGTGCCGCGGGATCGCTCTCGAAGGCGCCGACGACGGAACGGGACCCTTGAGCGGTCCCGAGGGGGAACGCCGCACGTGCGGCCGGACCAGGGTTTTTCAGAATGCCGCTTCGGCGGCACCGGTGGTGGCGGGTCGTCTGGCTCGCCAAGATTCAGAAGGGCGGGAGCGGCAATGGCCGTAAAGATGGATCCGATCCACCAGTTCGAGCTCAAGCCGCTGGTCTCCTTCGGTCATATCGGTAACCAGGAGATCGCGTTCACGCAGTCCGCGCTCTACATGTTCGCCGCCGTCGGGATCATCGCGCTGATCACCGTGGTGGCCACATCCCGCCGCTCGGTGGTGCCGGGCCGCATGCAGTCGATGGCCGAGATCTTCTACGAGTTCATCGGCTCGACCCTGCGCCAATCCGCAGGCCACGGTTCCGAGCGGTTCATGCCGCTGATCTTCTCGCTCTTCATGTTCGTGCTCGTGCTGAACATGCTCGGCATGATCCCCTACGCCTTCGCGGTGACCAGCCACATCATCGTGACCTTCGCGCTGGCGCTGCTCGTGATCGGCACCGTCATCGTGTACGGCTTCATGGCCCACGGCACGAAATTCCTGAAGGTCTTCGTGCCCTCCGGCGTGCCCGGCTGGCTGCTGCCGATGATCGTCGCCATCGAGATCGTGTCGTTCATCTCGCGCCCGATCAGCCTCGCGGTTCGTCTCTTCGCCAACGTGCTCGCGGGCCACATCGCGCTGAAGATCTTCGCGGGCTTCGTCCCGGCCCTGCTCGCCGCTGGTGCCTGGGGTGCGATTTCGCCGCTGCCGCTGGCGCTCAGCGTCGCCGTCACAGCCCTTGAATTCCTCGTCGCCGGTCTGCAGGCCTACGTCTTCGCGACGCTCGCCTCGATCTATCTCAGCGACGCGCTGCATCCCGGCCACTAAGGCGCCGGGACGCCATCCCCTTCCGTCCCCGGTTCGCGATCGCGGCCGGATTTCTCTCCACGCAACGACGATACGGACACCAGGAGCAATTTGATGGATCCCTTAGCTGCCAAGTACATCGGTGCCGGCCTCGCCTGTCTCGGTATGGCGGGCGCCGCCATCGGCCTCGGCAACCTCTTCGGCCAGTTCTACGCCGGCGCGCTCCGCAACCCCTCGGCCGCCGACGGCCAGCGCGGCAACCTGCTCCTCGGCTTCGCGCTCACGGAAGCGCTCGGCATCTTCTCGCTGCTCGTCGCGCTGCTGCTCCTGTTCGCCGTCTAGTCGAAGCGAACCGATATCGGACCGGACGCGGCGTCCCCGAGGGGATGCGATACGCGTCCGGTCCTGACCAACTCATTTTCCGAAGGACGTCATGGCTCAGCCGGCGCACCCAACCGCAACACAGGATGGTTTCATGGCGACTCCGCCTGCAGAGCATGGCGGCGGCTTTCCGCCCTTCGAGAGCCATACCTTCGCATCGCAGCTGATCTGGCTCGCCCTGGCCTTCGGGCTGCTCTATTACCTGATGGACAAGATCGCCCTGCCGCGCATCCAGGCGATCCTGCATGATCGCGCGGTGCGCCTGTCGGGTGACCTCGACGAAGCCCAGCGCCTGAAGGCCGAGGCGGACACCGCCGGAGCCGCATACGAGAAATCCTTGAGCGACGCGCAGGCCAAGGCGCAGGCCATCGCCCTCGAGACCCGCACCGCCCTCACGCAGGAAGCCGAGACCAAGCGCAAGGCGCTCGAGGCCGAGCTCAATGCCCGCATCGCCGCCTCCGAGGCGACGCTGCGGACCCGGACCACCGAGGCCATGGGCAATGTCCGCGGAATCGCCGGGGAGACGGCTTCGGCCATCGTCGAGCGCCTCACCGGCCGCAGCCCCGACGAGGCCTCCCTCGCCAGGGCCCTCGACAGCGTCGCGTTCCCGCACTGAGGCGGACCGCTAAACCAAACCTCACCGGCCGAGCCTGAGGGTCCTCCGACCCGGGCTCACCCGCCGGACGCCACCACGTTGGGACGACGAGCATGTTGTTGGAAGCCGAGTTCTGGGTCGCAGTCGCCTTCGTGCTGTTCATGGCCCTGGTCTGGAAGGTCGGCGGCTTCAACCAGGTCACCAAGGGCCTCGACGGCCGCGCCAAGCGCGTCCGGCACGAACTCGACGAGGCTCGTCGGCTTCGTGAAGAGGCTGCCGGCGTGCTCGCCGATTACAAGAAGCGCCGCTCGGAGGCCGAGCGCGAGGCCGATGCGATCGTGGCGTCCGCCCGCGAGGAGGCCCAGCGCATCGCCGAGGAGGGCCATGCCCGCCTGAACGACTTCATCGCCCGCCGGACGAAGTCGGCCGAGACCAAGATCGCCCAGGCTGAGGTTCAGGCTACCGCCCAGGTCCGTGCCGCCGCCGCCGACGCGGCCGTGAAGGTCTCCGAGGTGATCCTGCGCGAGCGCATGCAGGGCGAAGCCGCCGAAGGTCTGGTCCGCCAGAGCCTCGGCGAGGTCCGGAACCGCCTCCAGGCCTGAGGTCGCATCCCCGATGCCGGGTCTTTCCCGCACCGGGCATCGGCACACCGATCCTCTGCGACATCGCAGAAGCCGCCGCGAGGCGGCTTTTTCGTTTTCCGGGCGCCTGCCCGTCGGCGGCATGCTATAGCGCCGGCCCGATCGTGCCGGCGCTATAGCATGCCGCAGCGGAGTCCCGATGCAGCCGATCATCTCGATCCAAAACCTGTCGAAGGTTTACGCCTCCGGCCTGAAGGCCCTCGACGGCATCAGCCTCGACATTGCCGAGGGCGAGATCTTCGCGCTTCTCGGCCCCAACGGCGCCGGCAAGACCACGCTGATCAGCACCGTCTGCGGCATCGTCACCGCCAGCGAGGGGCGCATCCTGGCGGCTGGGCACGACATTGCCCGGGATTACCGCAAGGCGCGCCGCCTCATCGGCCTCGTGCCGCAGGAACTCACCACCGACGCCTTCGAGACGGTGTGGGCCACCACGAGCTTCAGTCGCGGCCTCTACGGCCTCAAGCCCGATCCGGCCCATATCGAGCGGGTGCTGCGGGACCTCTCCCTGTGGGAGAAGCGCGACGCGCGGATCATGACCCTGTCCGGTGGGATGAAGCGGCGCGTTCTCATCGCCAAGGCGCTGAGCCACGAGCCGCGCATCCTCTTTCTCGACGAGCCGACGGCGGGCGTCGACGTGGAATTGCGGCGGGACATGTGGCGGCTCGTCCGGTCCCTGCGCGATACGGGCGTCACTATCATCCTCACCACGCATTACATCGACGAGGCCGAAGAGATGGCCGACCGCATCGGCGTGATCCGCAAGGGACAGATCATCCTGGTCGAGGAGAAGGCGGAGCTGATGCGCAAGCTCGGCAAGAAGCAGATGACCCTGAACCTGCAGGAACCGCTCACCGCGCTTCCCGACTCCCTGGCCCGCCACGATCTCACCCTCAAGCCGGGCGGCCAGGACCTCGTCTACACCTACGACACCAAGGGCGAGCGCACCGGCATCACGGCGTTGCTGGCGGACCTGGCCCAGGCCGGCATCCGATTCCGCGATCTCCAGACCAGCCAGTCGTCGCTGGAGGAAATCTTCGTCGACCTCGTGAAGGAGCGCGCATGAACTGGTATGCGGTCCGTGCCATCTACGGCTTCGAGATGGCCCGCTTCTGGCGCACGGCGCTGCAGAGCATCGTCGCCCCGGTCATCGCCACCTCGCTCTACTTCGTGGTGTTCGGGGCGGCCATCGGCTCACGCGTCGCCTCGGTCGACGGCGTCGCCTACGGGGCGTTCATCGTGCCCGGGCTGATGATGCTGTCGCTGCTCACGCAGAGCATCGCCAACGCCTCCTTCGGCATCTACTTCCCGCGCTTCGCCGGCACGATCTACGAAATCCTGTCGGCGCCTGTGTCACCGCTGGAAATCGTCTTGGGCTATGTCGGCGCAGCGGCCTCGAAGTCGATTCTGATCGGCCTGATCATTCTTGCCACCGCCACCCTGTTCGTGCCCCTGCGCATCGAGCATCCGTTCGTGATGGTGCTGTTCCTGCTCCTGACGGCGGTGACCTTCAGCCTGTTCGGCTTTCTGATCGGCCTCTGGGCCGACGGCTTCGAGAAGCTGCAGTTGGTGCCACTCCTCATCGTCACCCCGCTGACCTTCCTGGGCGGCAGCTTCTACGCCATCGAGATGCTGCCGCCGTTCTGGCGGGCGGTGAGCCTCGCCAATCCGGTGGTCTACCTGATCAGCGGCTTCCGCTGGTCGTTCTTCGGCACCTCGGATGTCGGCGTCGGCGTCAGCTTCGCCATGGCGCTGGTCTTCCTGGCCCTGTGCCTTGCGGGCGTGACCTGGATCTTCCGGACCGGCTATCGTCTCAAGAGCTGAGGTCCGGCGGCACCCGGTCAGGGCCGCTGCTTGAGAAAATCGAGGACGCCGGCCCGATGGCCCCGGTCACCCACCGCCGTACTGTGATCGCGGTTCTGTAGTTCGAGCGCGGTGGCGTTCGGCAGGAGAGCGACCAGAGCCGGGCCGGAACCCGAGACCGTGTCGAGGGTGCCGGTGGTGACCAGGGTCGGCGTCCGGATCTCCGCGACCTCGGCCCGCGACAGGGCTTGGCGCGAGCCGCGCATACAGGCGGCCAGGGCGCGCAGGTCGCTCTTCGTCTGCTCGGCGAAGGTTCGAAAGGCGGCGGCGGTCGGGTTCGGGGCCGGCGCACCGGGCTCTGCCTCCAGGGCTTCGGCGATGCCGTCCGGAAGCCCCCTGCCCTCGACCAGGTGGAGGCCGAGACCGCCCAGCAACAGCGAGCGCACCCGCTCCGGCGCGTCGAGGGCGAGGAAGGCGGCGATGCGCGCGCCCATCGAGTAGCCCATCACGTCGGCCCGGGCGACGCCGAGATGGTCGAGAAGGCGGCGCGCGTCCTGGGCCATGAGGTCGGCCCCGTAGAGATCCGGGTCGTAGAGCTTCTGGCTCTCGCCATGGCCGCGGTTGTCGAACGCGATGGTGCGGTAGCCGGCCTGGGTCAGCGTCCGTACCCACAGGGTATTGACCCAGTTCACCGCATGATTCGAGGCGAAGCCGTGGATCAGCAGCACCGGATCGCCGGTGCCGCCCTCGGCCGGCACGTCGATATACGCGATCGCGACACCGTCGGAATCGAAGCTCTGCATGGGCTCGGGCCTTATCGGTCGGGGCATGGTGCCTGCCTCCTTGGACCGTGCGGCGCCCCGACGAAAGCCCCGCGATGCTGCTCGCCGGAAAATCTCAACGGCAGATGTCTCTGCCGGACCGCCTCGTTCAAACAGAAAGCGGCGGCAGGTTTCCCCTGCCGCCGCTTTTCGTCAGACCGATCGGATTGCGAGGATCAGAAAGTGATGCCGGTCTCGAGCATGTAGCGCTCCTGCGAGGTCTTCAGGCCGCTGCGGCCGAAGCCGAGGCCGGGGGTGATGTCGTAGAGCTGGACCGTCGAGAACTCACCGCGGACGAAGTAGCGGTCGAAGGTGAAGGTCGGGGTGACGGTGAAGGAGAAGGCCGAGCTGCCGGCACCGTAGAGGACCGACGTCTGCCCAAACGGGTTTCCACGGTTGCCGCTCTGGCTGATGTACTCGACGCGGCCGGCCAGGGCGAAGTTGTCGGTGAAGGCGTAGCTGGCGAGAAGTGCGCCGCCGATCGTCTCGGCACCGGCGAGGCCGAGCACCACGCTGCTCTCGACGTTGGTGTATTGGACGTAGGGCGTCACGATCCACGGACCGTCGGCATAGGTGTAGTTGGCGCTGATGATGCTGCTGTTCTGCAGAGCCGCCGGGGTGGCGTACTGGTAGCGCAGGCCGCGGCGGCCGAACGGGTTGACGAAGTCGAAGTTGGTGTAGGTGGAGAAGTGGGTGCCGCCGTTGATGCCGACCGTGTTGGCGGCGTCGATCTTGTAGGTGATCGCACCCGTGACCCAGTTGATCTCACCCGAATAGAAGCCGTCCGTGGCAGCGAACGATGCCGCCCACGGACCGTCCGAGTAGTTCACCTGCACGCCCTGGTTGATCACGTTCTCCTGGTTGAAGAGGAGGCCGCGCGAGATGTTCAGGTTCTGGAAGGTGAACGGCAGCTCGGAGCCGATCAGGGTCGGCATGCGGCCGCCCTGGACCGACCAGTTGTCGTTGATCACGTACTTGCCGAACACGATCGGGGCGGGAGAGTACAGCAGATCGGTCTGATCGAAAGTGCCGTAGATCGGCAGGCCCAGACCCGGGATCGAGTAGGCGCCGAAGGCGGCATAGAACTGGAACGGCCCGTCAGCCTTCTGGATGAAGCCCATCAGGTTCGAGACGTCGACGCGGCCGGCGCGATCGCTCGGCAGAGGCGCGGGCGAGAACGTGTACTGGTTCGGCTGCGTATAGAAGTAACCGGTCACCGCGCCGCCGACATAGATGTCGCCGAAGCCGCCGATGGTCAGGCAGGCCGGGTTCGGGTTCTGCTTGATGATGCCGCCATAGGCCGGGAAGGTGATCTCAGCCTTGCAGGACGCCGGGATCGGAGCCGGAGCTACGGGCACTCTCAGATCGGCGGCGTAGGCACACACCGAGGAGAGAAGGATGGCCGTAAGAGCAAGGAGCGGTTGCTTGATGGTCATTGGGGAACTCTGGGGCGGGATCGGTGTTGCATTGAACGTCTCAAAGTACCTGCGTCGCGGCAAAGCTATCCTTTGTGCATCCGCCTACTTTTGAGGCAGATTAGACCTGTGCGCCGCGGTTTGGGTCGTGGTGTTGCCACAATGGAACAGGTCGCGACTGGCCTTAGCCCGTCGGATCGCTCGTCGGTTGAGATGAACCGGTTCAGTCTCGCAGCGATGAGCCTCGAACATGCCTCGTGTCCGCAGCATCGTTACGACCTCCTAGGGCGCTGCCGCAGGTGCCGTTCGCCGCGCCGCAGGTCTCATCCGCTTGCCGCCGTGCTCCCGCGCTGGCATCAGCAGGCGCGATGAAAGACTCCCAGCCCTTCGGTACCTACGCTCCCACCGGCCTTGTCGCGGGCATTGCCCGGCAGACGGGCCGGCTTTCCTATGGCAGCTGGGCGGGTCGGCGCCTCGCCCTGTTCCTCCGCCGCGTGGCGATCGGCCTGCTCCGCGGGGCGCCTCTCGATGTCGAGCGCTATGGCGCCCGCATGCGGCTCTACCCCTACAACAACAACTGCGAGAAGAAGGTGCTCTTCACGCCGCAATTCTTCGATCCGGAGGAGCGGGATTGTCTGCGTGCGAAGCTGCAGCCGGGCTGCACCTTCCTGGATATCGGGGCGAATATCGGCGCCTATGCGCTGTTCGTGGCCGCCTTCGCGGGGCCGCGCGCCCGCATCCTCGCCGTCGAGCCCCAGCCCGACGTATTCGACCGCCTGACCTACAACATCGGTCAGAACCCGTTCGGAACGGTCAAGGCCGTGGCCTGCGCCGTCGCCGACAAGGCCGGCGAGTTGACCCTGTTCGTGGATCCGCGCAACCGAGGCGAATCGAGCCTGAAGATCGTCGGCACCAACGAGGGCGCTCAGATCCGCGTCCCGGCTCTGCCCCTGCTGGACCTCGCCCGCGGCGAGGGCATCGAGCGCATCGATGCCATGAAGCTCGACGTCGAGGGGGCTGAGGATCTGATCCTCGAGCCGTTCCTGCGCGCCGCCCCGGCCTCGCTCCATCCTGGACTGCTCATCGTCGAGAACGGCATCGACCAGTGGCAGATCGACCTGCCCGCCCTACTGGAACAGCACGGCTACCGCCGGATCGCCCAGACCCGCCTGAACCTCATCTTCGAGCGCACGCCCTGACGGGAGGGCCTTTCGCCCGGATGCGCCGCGCTACAGAATCGGGATGGCATCGGCCACGGTGATGCCGGCGGGGTCGATCCGGCAGCGATGGGCATGGACGGCGACACCCGCCGCACGGGCGGCCTGGAAGGCGCGGTCGAAGGCCGGATCGAGGTCGCGGGCGGTGTCGAAACGCTCGGCCCACATCTGCACCACGATGATGACCATGGCCCGGCCTCCGGCCTCCACCACGGCGGCCAGCTCGGCCATGTGTCGGGCGCTCCGGGCCGCGACGCAATCCGGAAACTCCGCCAGGCCCGGCACCCGCATGAGGTGGCAGTTCTTCACCTCCACGTGGCAGGGCGGAACAGGAGCGCCGGTGGGGCTCTCCCCGGTGGCCAGGAAGTCGACCCGGCTCGCGCGACCGTAGCGGACTTCCGGGCGCAGCGCCGTGTAGCCGGCGAGCGGCGGCAGGGTCCCGTCGGCGAACGCCTCCGCCACCAGGGCGTTCGGCCGCATCGTGTTGATGCCGACCCATTGCGGCCCGCCCGGCAGGTCCGCCTTCACCAGCTCCCACGAGAAGGCGAGCTTGCGTGTCGGGCTGTGGGCCTCGGAGAGCAGGACCCGCGCGCCCGGCGCCATGAGGCCCAGCATCGCTCCCGGATTGGCGCAATGGGCCGTGACGATGCGCCCGTCCGCCAGCGCCATGTCGGCCAGAAAACGCTTGTAGCGACGCACGAGGCGCGCCTCGATCAGGGGCGCGGCGAAGCGCATCGGCGGATCCGGGGTCACAAACAGGTTGATGTCCGCCCCCGTCGCCCCGGAATCGGGCGGCGATGAGGCGTCCGGGCTGGTCAGTGCTGGCCGGATGCGACAGACTCCATCGGAGAGTCCCGCTCCATGGGACATTCCCGGATCGTCGCCCGGGATCGTCTGTGTTCGTCCGCGAGGCCGCCATGTTCAACCTGTTCGACATTCTCCAGGCGCAGGCGGGCGCCCAGACTCAGGGCTCGGCGATTCCAGGGTTCGGGTTTCCGGGGGGCGGCCTGCAGAGCTTCGGGCCCCAATTCGGACTGTCGCAGGAACAGGGTCTGCGCGCCATGCAGGCCCTTCTGCCGGCCCTGACCATGGGGTTGCAGCGCAATGCGGCCCAGGACCCGATGGGCTTCGCCCAGATGTTCAACCTCGTCGGCCCTGCCGCGCCGCCGCCGCCGTCGCAGATGGACATGCTGGTCAAGCAGCTCTTCGGGTCGTCCCATCTCAGCCAGGCGGTGCTTCAGCAGGCGGCGACCGTGAGCGGGGTGGCAATGCCGGCCCTGAAGCAGATGCTGCCCGTCATGGCCGGCATGGTGGTGGCGGGCATCGTCCACGTGATGATCAATCAGGCGCCGCAGCCCGCGCCGGCGCCCCGTGCGATGCCCGATCCGTTCGGATTTTCGCCCAATGCCTGGTCCGACATGATGCAGGCCTTTCTGACGGGCGGTGGTCCGGGCGCGAGCGCTGCGCCCGCACCTCGGACGCCACTTCGTCCGGCTCCGGCACGCATCCCGACAGCTGTGACCTCAACGACGACTTCGGGGAAAACTTCCGCGAAGGCCCCGGCCGACGCAGAGGGCAAGGCTGGTGCAGATTCAGGCTTCGATCTGATGCAGCAGATGTTTCAGACCGGCCTGGAGGTGCAGCAGGAAAACGCGCGGGCGATGCAACGCCTGTTCGACACGTTCTGGCAGGCGCCGAAGAAAGCCGCCGATAATTCGCCGCCCCGTGATAACGCCGTCTCCGGAGATTCCTCCAGACCCACGCCAAAAGGGGGTACCGGCCGGCGCTGAGGGGCGGTCGGCGGGATCAGGACGATGAGCTTACGAGCTTGCTGCCGATATAGGTATACATCGCAGCCGTCTGGCCGGTCATGTAATGAATTGCTGTCACAATCGCCAGGAAGACCAGGCCCATAATCAGGCCGTACTCAATCGCCGTCGAACCGGTCGTGTTCTTGAGGAATCGTCCGACGAGGGCGGAATTGGCAGTCCATGACCGCAGGCTGGCTCGTCTGGATACCAGTTCGGTCATGGTCGCATCGTGTCTTTCGTCTGGCCGAGCCGGCTGATGGATAAAGGGTCTTTCTTGCGGAGGCCTTAAGCTGATGGGCGAGGCCGAAGGTAGATCCCGAAAAATCCTTTCGGAAAGATTTTGCCGGTGGCGAAGTCTTCGGCTGGCACCGGGTCTTCGGCTGGCACCGGGTCGTCGGGGGAACGCCCGCGACGGCCCGGTCCGTCCTGGGGGTCGCGGGTCGGCGCCCGTCAGGCCTTGCCGGATTCCTTCCGCAACTCATCGATCCGCTGCGAAGCTTCGGCCTTGTCGAGGTCCGGGTCGAACGAGTCCGGCGACTTCGCCTCTTCCGACAGGGTCTTGAGATAGGAGGCCTGCGCGCCGGTCATCGGCTCGCCGCCGGTGGTCCACTGGCTCGGATCCTTGATCTGATTGGAGGTGTCCTTCGGGTCGGTCTTCGGGTTGGTGTCCGACTCGGCATGCTGGGTCTTGGCCATGGTGTGTTCCTCGAGTTCACGAAATGTTCTTGTGAACGCGGCGATCGCAGACGGGTTCCAGCGGTCTCGCGCTGCGGATCGCCGTGTCCCAGGCAAGTGTCCCAGGCAAGTGTCCCAGGTCTCGGTGCAGGGTTCCACACGCTGATGCGGTGCTGTCCGGCCGAGGCTGGTTCGGCCAACGCGGGACGCCGGCCGGAATCGCTTGACGGATCCAGCCGATGCCGTTCCCGACCAGGAGACTTGACGGGTCATCGGGGGGCTGGAACATGTCAACATCACTGACATAAATCGAGGTCGCCCCCGACGTGAGTGCCCCCGTGATGCGAGACGCCGATCCCGATGCGCCGCTGCCGACCCCCGGCTCCGGTGACGATCTGATCGAGCTCCTGTTCTTTGCCTACCGGGATTTTGTCGGTGATCCCGACCGCATCCTGGCCCAGTATGGCTTCGGGCGGGCGCACCATCGCGTGCTGCATTTCGTCGATCGCTATCCGGGTCTTACGATCGCCGAACTTCTGGATATCCTGCGCATCACCAAGCAGAGCCTCAATCGGGTGCTGAAGGATTTGATCGAGCAGGGCTACATCGCGCAGAAGACCGGCACGAACGATCGCCGCCAACGCCTTCTGTTCTGCACCGCCGCCGGTGCCGACCTCGCGGGCGATCTCATCCGGCTGCAGAGCCGCCGGGTGGCACGGGCGCTGACGGATTCCGAGCATGGCGGCGAGCGGCCGCTCTCGGCCGAAAGCTTCCTGTTCGGCATGATCGAACCCGACGCGCGCGCGGCCGTCCGGCGCCTCATGGCGCGCCGCACCCGGAGCGCCGCCTGATGGCCGCGCCCAGCCCGCGCCTGGGCAGCGAACTGCCCGACCATGCGCCGCACATCCTGGTGGTCGACGACGACCGCCGCGTGCGCGAGCTGCTGTCCCGTTTCCTCTACGAACAGGGATTTCGGGTGACGTCCGCCGGCAACGTCCCGGAGGCCCGGATCAAGGCACAGTGCTTCGTCTTCGACGCCCTGGTGCTCGACGTGATGATGCCGGGTGAGAGCGGCTTCGACTATGCCCGCGAAGTGCGCCAGACCTCGCGCGTCCCCATCCTGATGCTGACCGCCCGCTCGAACCCCAACGACCGGGTGATGGGTCTCGAGATCGGTGCCGACGACTATCTGCCCAAGCCTTTCGAGCCGCGCGAACTGATCCTGCGCCTGTCCAACATCATCAAGCGGCGCAGCGACGATGGCGGCCGGGCCCGGGGGCACGACACCGTGACCTTCGGCCCGTTCTCCTATCGCATCGACCGGGGCGAGCTGCGCCGCGAGGACGAGACCATCCGCATCACCGAGCGGGAGCGGGAAATCCTGACCATCCTGGCGCAGGCCGGTGGGGCCAACGTGGAGCGTGAGGCGCTGGCCGGGAGCGGGGGCCTCGCCGCCGAACGCAGCATCGATGTGCAGATCAACCGTCTGCGCCGGAAGACCGAGGTCGATCCGACCAATCCCTTGTTCCTGCAGACGGTGCGGGGCGTCGGTTACCGCCTCGCAATCGACTGATCCGCATGGCCGCCTCCGGCCTCCTGCAGCGCACCGCGACCCGTCTCGCCGCCCTGCCCCGCCCGGCCCGCCTGTGGCGGCTGCTCAGCCGCGCCATCGGCGACGTGCTGCCCAAGGGGCTCTATGCCCGCTCCCTGATCATCATCATCGCGCCCGTGGTGCTGCTCCAATCGGTGATCGCCTACACCTTCATGGAGCGGCACTGGCAGCTCGTGACGCGGCGTCTCTCCGCCGCCGTCACGGCCGACGTCGCCGCGCTGATCGACATCTACGAGAGCTATCCGCAGGACAAGGATTCCGAGACCCTGACCCGGATCGCCAACGACCGGCTCAACCTCGACGTCGACATCCTGAAAGGGGCCAAGCTCCCGCCGGCGGGGCCGCGCCCGTTCTTCTCGATCCTCGACGAAGCCCTCTCCGACGAGATCCGGCGCCAGATCCGCCGGCCCTACTGGATCGATACGGTGGGCCGCTCCAGCCTCATCGAGATCCGGGTGGCGATCCCCGACGGGGTGATGCGCGTCACCGCCCGGCGCAGCATGGCCTATGCCTCGAATTCGCACATCTTCCTGCTGTGGATGAGCGGATCGTCGCTGGTGCTGCTCGGCGTCGCCATCCTGTTTCTGCGCAACCAGATCAAGCCGATCCTGCGTCTCGCCGCCGTGGCCGAGAGCTTCGGCAAGGGGCGTGAGATCGAGTTCCGGCCGCGCGGCGCCCGCGAGGTCCGTCAGGCGGGCCATGCCTTCATCGAGATGAAGCGACGCATCGAGCGGGCGATGGAGCAGCGCACGACCATGCTCAACGGGGTCAGCCACGACCTGCGCACCATCATCACGCGCTTCAAGCTTTCCCTCGCGCTGGTCGAGCAGACCACGGAGGTCGAGGACCTGCAGCGCGACGTCGACGAGATGAGCCGGATGCTGGAGGCCTATCTCGCCTTCGCGCGCGGCGATTCGGGCGAGGCGGCGGTGCCGACCGACATGCGCGCCCTGCTGGAGGACCTGCGCACCGATGTGGAGCGCCTCGGCGCCCATGTGGACGCGGTGGAGATGGACGATCACCCGGACGTGACGTCCTTCCACGTGACGCTTCGGCCGGACGCGATGCGGCGCTGCCTGTTCAACCTCGCCGCCAACGCAGCCCGCTACGGCGACACCGTGCTGATCACGGGCCGGCGCGAGGCCCGCGCCTTCCTGGTCTCCATCGACGATGACGGACCGGGCATTCCCGTCGATCAGCGGGAGGAGGTGTTCAAGCCCTTCGTGCGCCTCGACGACGCGCGCCAGGATGCCGGCGGGTCCGGGCTCGGCCTCTCCATCGCCCGCGACATCGCCCGCGCCCATGGCGGAGACGTCGCCCTGCACGACAGTCCGCTCGGCGGTCTGCGGGCGACCGTGCGAATTCCCGCCTGACCGGGCTTCTTCGTTCGTGCCGTAGCGTCTCGGTCCCGCAGGAGCTTGGCCAGACGATCTTGGCGCGCACCGCCCCGCGATGCTATGGGGAAGGCAGTGAACGCCACACGGTCCGGTGAACCGGGTCCGACAGAGGTTGAGAGACCCGCATGAACAACCCGCTGACCCCCCTCCTGATTCTCCTGCTCCTGCCGATCACCGCCATCGGCGCCGTGCTGTATACGGATGCGGGCATCGAGCCGGCCCTGTTCTACGCCACTGTGAAGACCTTCGTGGTGCTGTTCATCGTCGCCGGCGGCCTCTGCTTCGCCGCAAGCCGCCTCGCGGCCCGCACCGAGGGCTGAAGCTTTCGGGTTCGCGGCAGCGAACCTGTTCGCGACACTGACGAAAACGCCCGGGCCGAGAGGTCCGGGCGTTTTCGTTCACGGGCCATCCCGGCGTCGCTGGCCTCACCCTACTCCGCCGCGATGCGGGGCTGGAACGGCTTCGGGTCGTTGGCCGAGGGCGTCGCCGGCAGCGCGAAGGCGCCTTCCGTCGGCTCGTCCACCGCGCCGATGAAGCGGCCGAAGACACGCACGAACAGGCGCGACAGGTCGTCCACCAGGATGAAGATCGCCGGCACGAAGATCAGCGACAGGCCGGTGGAGACGATGAGGCCGCCGATCACCGCGATCGCCATCGGCGCCCGGAACTCGCCGCCGATGCCGAGGGCCATGGCGGAGGGCACCATGCCGGCCGCCATCGCGATGGTGGTCATCACGATCGGCCGGGCGCGCTTGCGGCCCGCATCGACGATCGCGGTGACGCGGTCGACCCCGCGCGCCATCTCCTCGACGGCGAAGTCCACCAGCATGATGGCGTTCTTGGTCACCACGCCCATCAGCATGAGGATGCCGATCACCACCGGCATCGAGATCGGCTTGTTGAAGATCAGCAGGCCCAGGATGGCGCCGCCGATGGAGAGCGGCAGCGAGAACAGGATGGTCAGCGGCTGCAGGAAGTTACCGAACAGCAGCACGAGCACGCCGAACACCATCATCAGGCCGGCGCCCATAGCGAGGGCAAAGCCTTCGAACACCTCGCCCATCACTTCGGCGTCGCCGGTCTGCCGGATGGTCACGCCGGGCGGAAGGTCCTTCGCGGTGGGAAGGTCGAGGATCGCGGCGATGAGCGAGCCCAGGGCATCGGACCCCTCCATGTCGGCTTCCAGCGCCACCCGGATGGCGCGGTCGTAGCGGTCGATCGCGGTGGGGCCGCGCCCGAGGCTGAGATCCGCCACCGTGGAGAGCGGCACCGCCCCCCCGCCCTTCACCGGGACCTTGAGGGTTTCGAGCTGCGAGAGGTCGCCGCGCAGGCGTTCGGGCAGTTGCACGCGGATCGGCACCTGCCGGTCGATGGTGTTGAACTTGGCGAGATTCGCACCGATGTCGCCGATGGTGCCCACCCGCACGGTCTCGGCGATGAGATCGGTGGAGACGCCGAGTTCGGCCGCGACGCCGGCCTTCGGGCGGATGCGGATCTCGGTGCGGTCGAGGGGCGCCGTCGAGAGCACGTTGACGAGGTGGGGAACCCGTGCCGCCTCGCGCTGAAGCTTGGCCGCCGTATCGGCCACCACGGTCTTGTCCGGACCGGAAACAATCAGGGTGACGTCGCGCTGGCCGCCCTCGCGCAGGGCCCAGAACCGGATGTCGGGCTCCTCGTGCAGGATCGCCCGCACGGCGGTATCGACCTGCTTCTGAGTGCGGTGGCGGGTGTTCTTCGGGGTGAGGTTGATGGTGAAGGTGGCGAGCCGCACCTCCTTCTTCCCCGGCAATTGGCGGCCGCCGTCGATGAAGACGCTGCGCACCTCCGGCAGGGCGCGGATGCGTTCCACCAGGCTGTCGGTGACCCGCGTGGTGTCGGCGAGGCGCGCGCCGGGCGGCAACTCGACCACGAAGATGGTGCGGGCCGCGTCCTCCGCCGGCAGGAAGCCCGCCGGCAGCAGCCCGGTCGACAGGATCGACCCGGCAAAGCAGGCCAAACCGAGCACCAGCGTGATGAACTTGTGGCGCACCGACCAGGCGACCACGCGGGTGTAGCCGCGCATGACGGGCCCGTCCCGCGTAAGGTCGGGGCCGTGGTCGCGCAGGAAATACGCGGCGAGCAGAGGCGTGATCAGGCGCGCCACCAGGAGCGACATGAACACCGCCGCCGCGATGGTCAGGCCGAACTGCTTGAAATACTGTCCGGCGATGCCGCTCATGAACGAGACGGGCGCGAAGATCGCCATGATCGTCGCCGTGATGGCGATGACGGCGAGCCCGATCTCGTCGGCGGCTTCCAGGGCGGCGCGGTAGGGCGACTTGCCCATGCGCATGTGCCGGACGATGTTCTCGATCTCCACGATGGCATCGTCGACGAGGATGCCGGTCACCAGCGTGATGGCGAGCAGGCTGACGGCGTTCAGGGAGAAACCGAGGGTACTCATCACCCAGAAGGTCGGCAGCACCGAGAGCGGGAGCGCGATCGAGGCGATCAGGGTCGCGCGCCAGTCGCGCAGGAACAGGAACACCACGATCACCGCCAGGGCGGCGCCCTCAACGAGGCTCAGCATCGCCGAGTGGTAATTGCCCACCGTGTTGATGACGGAGGTGTCGATCAGGTCGAAGCGCACGCCCGGGTAGCGGCTCCCGAGTTCCGCGATGCGCTTGGCCACGCCGACCGCGACCTCGGCGTCGCTGGCGCCGGTGGAGCGCGAGATCGCGAAGGCGACGACCGGCTCGCCGTTGAAGCGGGCGAAGGTGCGGGGCTCCTCCGAGCCGTCGACCAGGGTGGCGAGTTCGTCGAGGCGCACCTTGCGGCCGCCGGGCACGATGATCGAGGTCTCCGCCAGGGTGTCGAGGCTGGCGGCACCCGCCAGGGTCCGGATCGACTGCTCCTGGCCACCGAGTTCGCCACGCCCGCCGGCCATGTCGGCGGCGGTGAGGCGCAGTTGCCGATTGACGTCGGCCGCCGTGATGCCGAGGGCCAGCAGCCGGTCGGGCTTCAGGGTCACGCGGACCTCGCGGGCGACGCCGCCGAGGCGCTCGACGCCGCCGACGCCCTTCACGCTCTGGACTTGCCGGGCGATGACGTCGTCGATGAGCCAGGACAGGTCCTCCGGGGTCATCGCGGGCGCCGAGGCGCCGTAGATCATGATGGGAAGGCCCGCGATCTCGACGCGGTTGATGATCGGCTCCTCGATGGTGCGGGGCAGGTTCACCCGGACCTTCGAGAGGGCGTCCTTGACGTCGTTGACCGCCCGGTCGCTGTTCACCTCCAGGCGGAACTCGATGGTGGTGCTGGAGACGCCTTCCGAGATCGTCGAGATGACGTGCTTGACGCCCTTCACCCCCGCCACCGCGTCCTCGACCACCTTGGTGACCTGGGTCTGCAGCTCGGACGGGGCCGCCCCCGATTGCAGGACCTGGACCGACACGATCGGGATGTCGATGTTGGGGAAGCGCGTGATCGGCAGGGCGCGGAAGCTGACCAGCCCGAGGACGACCAGCACCAGGAAGAGGACGAGCGAGGGGATCGGTTTGCGGATCGCCCAGGCCGAGATGTTCAACCGCATGGGATGGTCCGATCAGCGGGGAGCGGCATCGGCCGCCTTCAGGGGCGGGACGACGGCCCGGACGCGATCCCCGTCGCGCAGGAAGCTGCTGGCGCGGGCCACCACCGCCTCGTCCGCCTGCACGCCGGAGCGGATCTCCATGAAGCCCTCGGCCGCGAGGCCCGGAACGATGCGGCGCGCTTCGACGTGGTCCTTCGCCACCACGAAGACGCTCGCGGCACCATCAGCGGCGTAGAGCACGGCGGAGAGCGGCACCGCGACGCCGGTTCGGCGGGCGACCTCGACCCTGCCGCGCGCGAAGGCGCCGATGCGCAGGGTGGGGTCGGGATCGAGGCTGATGCGGACGCGGCCGAGGCGGGTGGCGCGGTCGATCTCCGGATCGATGCGGCGGACGCGGCCCCGCAGGGTCCGGCCCTCGTCCCAATCGAGCTGGACCGGGTCGCCCACATGCAGGCGCGGCATCCAGACCTCGGGAATCTCTCCCTCAAGCTCGATCTCGCCGCGGGCGATCAGCCGGAACATCGGCTCACCGGCCGCCGTGGCGGTGGCACCGACCCGCGCGGTGCGCCGGCTGACGATCCCCGCCTCGGGGGCCCGGATCTCGGTGCGGGCGCGGCGCAGGGCGATCTCGGCGCCCTGCGCCCGCGCGGTTTCGAGATCGGCCTGGGCGAGCTGAAGGCCGCCGCGGGCGGCGGCGAGACGGCCCTCGTTGCCCTGTGCGGTCGAGATGCGCTGTTCCAAGGTCACCGCGGTGGCGTTGCCGGTGCGGACGAGGCTGCGGGTGCGCTCGAGCGCCAGGTTCGCCTCCACCTGCGCGGCCTCGGCCTGAACGATCTGGCTGCGGGCCTGGATGATCGCGGCCTGCGCCTTGGCCAGGGTGGCGACGTTGGCGGCTTCCTGGGTCACGATCATCTCGAGGGAGAGGCGGGCCAGGGGCTGGCCGTGCGTGACCTGCGCGCCCTCCTCCACCAGCAATTCGGTGATGCGGGTGCCCTCGATCTCCGGAGCCACCAGGATTTCGTCACGGGGCACCAGGGTTCCGGTGACCACCGCGCGCTCGATCACCGCGCGCTCCACGGCTGCGACCACCGTGACGGCCGGCGCCACCGCGGCGGGCTCCGGCACGGAGGCGGGCTCGGCGGCCCAGGCCCTGCCACCTGTCGCGAACGCGCCGGCCATGAGGGAAGCGGCGAGAGCGAAGGCGAAGCGGGATTCGGGACCGCACATCGGGGAGCGAAGGGGCTGCATGACTCGCTCGGCGACGACGGGAGGCCGATGTCTGGTGCAGGAGGCCGGCGTTTTCATGGCGTATCCCCGGGCACGGCCGATCGCGGCGCCGACGAGCGGTCGGGGAGCAAGAAACCCTGCAACTTTTCGCCAGGCATCACGTTGGGAGAAGGATAGACCTTTCCCCCGCGAGGGTTAACCAATCATGAGCATCTTTGAAGTCCGTCAGCAGACCAATGGCGCCGTTCTGTGGACCGGCAGTGCCCTCAACGCGAGTTCGGCCCTGGACGCGATGGCGCGCGAGGCCGGGTATTCCGACTACACGGCTCTGCCGGAGACGATCCGCTCGGCCTGCCCGGTGGCCCGCGCCATCGACTGATTCGCCGCCGGATGACCGTTCCAAGCCCGGTCGTCTCCAAGCCCGGTTGACCATCAGCGAAACGCCCTCCCGTCCGATCGGACAGGAGGGCGTTTCGCGTTGGACAAGCAGAATCGGGACGTCGTCCCTCAGTGGTTGGCCTGGGCGGCGGCGAGGTCGGCGCGCACCATCTCGTCGACGAGATCCGGGAAGGTGACGGTGTGGGTCCAGCCGAGCTTCTCGCGGGCTTTGGTGGGGTCGCCCAAAAGCTGGTCGACCTCCGTCGGCCGAAAATACACCGGATCGATCTTGACCAGCACCTGACCGGTCTTGGCGTCGAGGCCCTGCTCGTCGACGCCTTCCCCGCTCCAAACCAGCGTCCGGCCGACCACCGCGAAGGAGCGCTCGACGAATTCGCGCACCGAGTGCATCTCGCCGGTGGCCAGCACGTAATCGTCCGGCACCTCCTGCTGGAGGATGCGCCACATGCCCTCGACGTAGTCGCGGGCATGGCCCCAGTCGCGCATGGCATCGAGGTTGCCGAGATACAGCGTCGGCTGACGGCCGACCTCGATCGCCGCGACCGCGCGGGTGATCTTGCGGGTGACGAAGGTCTCGCCCCGGGTCGGGCTCTCGTGATTGAACAGGATGCCGTTCGAGGCGTGCATGCCGTAGGCCTCGCGGTAGTTCACCGCGATCCAGTAGGCGTAGAGCTTGGCCACCGCGTAGGGGCTGCGCGGATAGAACGGGGTCGTCTCGCGCTGGGGCACCTCCTGGACCTTGCCGTAGAGCTCGGACGTCGAGGCCTGGTAGAAGCGCGTCTTCTCGCTCAGGCCCAGGATGCGGATCGCCTCCAGCAGGCGAAGGGTGCCGATGGCATCGGAATTGGCGGTGTATTCCGGGGTCTCGAAGCTGACCTGGACGTGGCTCTGGGCACCGAGGTTGTAGACCTCGTCCGGCAGGGTTTCCTGCATGATGCGGATCAGGTTGGTGGCGTCGGTCAGCTCGCCGTAATGCATGTGGAAGTCGGTCCGCGCGAAGCGGGGATCGTCGTAGAGATGGTCCACGCGTCCGGTGTTGAAGGACGACGAGCGGCGCTTGATGCCGTGGACGATGTAGCCCTTCGCGAGCAGCAGGGCGGCGAGATAGCCGCCATCCTGTCCTGTGACGCCCGTGATCAAAGCTGTTTTCTGCGTCGTGGACACGCTTTTCTGCGTCGTGGACATGCGTCGCTCCTTAGGGCGTCGGGAGGGGAATGAGGCGCGCGGGCGGCCGGGACGGGCGGGGCTCGCCGGGGGGCGCTCCCGGGGCCGGCCGGGTCAGGCCTCGGGGTGATGGTGGCGGAACCACGCATAGGCCTCCGCGATCCCGTCGCGCAGGCCGATCCGCGGCCGCCAGCCGAGGGCCTCGAGGCGGGAGGTGTCGAGGCGCTTGCGCGGGGTGCCGTCAGGCTTGGTGGTGTCGAAGTCCAGGTGCCCCTGCCAGTCGAGGACGTCCGCGATGGTCTCGGCCAGCGCCCGGATGGTGACTTCCTGGCCCGAGCCGACATTGACCGGACCGTCGCCCGAATACGACCGCATCAGGAAGATGCAGGCATCGGCCAGATCGTCGACGTGGAGGAACTCGCGGAACGGGGTTCCGGTGCCCCAGAGCGTGATGCGGTCGCGGGCGTCACGCCGGGCCTCGTGCACCTTGCGCAGGAGGGCGGGCAGGACGTGGCTGCCCTGGGGATCGTAATTGTCGCCCGGCCCGTACAGGTTGGTCGGCATGGCCGAGATGAAGTCGGCCCCGTGCTGGCGGCGATAGGCCTGGCACAGCTTCAATCCGGCGATCTTGGCGATGGCGTACCATTCGTTGGTCGGCTCGAGCGGCCCGGTGAGGAGCGCGTCCTCGGTCATCGGCTGGGCCGCCATCTTCGGATAGATGCAGGAGGAGCCGAGGAAGAGCAGCTTCTCGACGCCGACCGCATGGGCGCTCTGGATCAGGTTGGCCTCGATCATGAGGTTGTCGTAGAGGAAGTCGGCCGGATAGGTGTCGTTGGCCACGATCCCGCCGACCTTGGCGGCGGCCAGGATCAGGGCCTGCGGCCGCTCCGCCGCCATCCAGGCCTCGACCTCGGCCTGGCGCCGCAGATCGACACGGTCCCGCCCAAGGGTCAGGATGGTGCAGTTCTCCGAGGCGAGCCGGCGCACCAGCGCCGCACCCACCATGCCCCGATGCCCCGCGACCAGGACGCGCTTGCCGGTGAGATCGTAGGACCCGGACCGTTCGGTGGATGACATCATCGGATGGCCGGATCCTTGAGCCCGGTATCCGGCCGGGCCTTCGCCCGCGCCTCCCGGCTTCCTGCAGATCGGACCGCGATAGCAGAGACGGGGCGCTTCGGAAATCGGGCCCCTGGACGGTGGTTCAGGTCGGCCCACGGCACGCGGGCGCAAGGCCCGCCGGAGGAAGGCCCGCAGGAGGAAGGCACGGCTGCAACCGGCTGTTGCGGGCGGCCCCGCCCGGCCGCACGAGGCCCTTCAGGGCAGCCCGACCGTTTCGAGCGACAGGTACCGTGGATTGAAGCCGCTGAGGGTGACCAGTCGTGGCACGTTCCGGATCGTCAGGAGACGGGACCGCAGCTCGATGAGGCCCTGGCGCTTTAGGTCCTGGAGCGTGCGATTGACGTGAACGGTGGAGAGTCCGGTCGTCTCGGCCAGATCAAGCTGCGACACCGGCAGATCGTAGCTGTCGCCGCGCGTCAGCCCGATCGCCCGCAAGCGCAGGAGCAGTTCCAGGAACAGGTGGGCGATGCGCTCGATCGCGGAGCGGGACCCGACATTGACCAGCCACTCGCGCGCGGTCGCGTCGTCGACCAGCGTCGCCCGACGCATCGCCCGGATCATCGACGGCTGATTCACGATGAGGTCCTGGAGGGTATCGAGTTCGATCCGGGCCACGCGGCAGCTGGAGAGGGTGCTGATCGCATGATCCCGGCGCGTCAGCAGGCCGACATCGACGTCGCAGAAATCACCCGGCACCAGATAGGCGAGGATCTGACGCGCACCGCTGCTTCGGACCTTGTAGCGGCAGGCCATGCCCTCGAGGAAGACGAAGAGGCAGTTCGGAATTTCGCCTTCGTGGGCGAGATCCGTCCGCGGGGCGACCAGGCTGGCCTCGGCGGCGAGACGGGTCAGCAGGTCCCGTTCGGGCTCCGCAAGAGGTCCGAAGCGCTCGAGTTTATGGATGAGGGGTCGAACCGCGCGGCTTTCCACTTCGGAGCCGGCGTCGAGGACCAATCCCGTCCTGCGTGATGCCGGCCTCATCGACCCGCACGCAACGCATGCGAGGAAGCAAGGTGATGGATGCTCACGCTCCACTTCGCATGACCTGTCACTATTGCTTGATCCTCGGCCCGTTCATCCTGCCCATGGGCCGACTAGCGCGTCCTATCGCCGAGAGCCGGGCAAGGAGAGGCGACGCTCAGCGCATCGTTCCCTTGCATCGGCAGGCGCAAGCGTCTTCCAGCATCGACCAAGCCAGGGATTTCCCACGAATTTACCCCAGCTTCCTGGCTTATAAATCCGAATTTGCTGGGTTGAACACCGGTCTTCGGCTTCGGTGTGGTGCCCGACACTTGGCGAATGTCGACTACCCGACAGACGTCTTTGCGGGCTTGCCTTTGTCTCGCATCGTACAGATAGTCGGGGATCGCTTGTATATATTCCTGTGTATGGGTTCACGAGAGACTATTTGTGCTCTTGCCCCAAGGGACAAGGCCGTGTCGCTGCTAGAGCAATCTGCCGTTCGTAACCGTTTGCTCAAACGTCTCGCGCCAAGCGATTTCGCGTTGCTTCAGCCGCATCTGCGTTCGCTTCCGACGGAGTTGCGCCAGGGTTTGATCCAGCCGCATCAGCCGATCCGGGACCTCTTCTTCCCGGAGGCGGGCTATGCTTCGATCACCACGTCGGGGAACAGCAAGGTCGAGGTCGGCATCATCGGGCCCGAGGGTGTGGTGGGAGCTGCACCGGTGCTGCTCGGCAGCGACCGCACGCCCTACGATCATTTCGTGCAGAATGCCGGTGAGATGATCGCCATCGGGGCCGCGGAGCTGACCTCGGCCACGGAGCGCAGCATGACCCTGCGCAAGCTGCTGCTGCGCTTTGTCCAGACGCTGCTGGTTCAGACGGCGCAGACGGCCTTCGCCAATGCCAGCTACAACATCGAGGTCCGGCTCGCCCGCTGGCTCCTGATGTGCCACGACCGGGTCATCGGCGACGAACTCACCGTAACCCATGACTTCCTGTCATTCATGCTCGGCGTCCAGCGCACGACGGTGACGCTGGCGCTGCAGATGCTCGAGGGCAACCGCCTGATCAAGGCCCGCCGCGGCCGCATCGAGGTGCTCGACCGGGCCGGCCTGCTGGCGGTCGCGGGCGACAGCTACGGCGTGCCCGAGGCCGAATACATCCGGCTGATCGACGAAGCCTGATCTCGACGGGCCAGCCGGCAGGGCCGGCACCCACCAATCACCACCACCACGCTGTCGTGCTCCCGGACGCCGATGGGCTCGGCGCTTTCGGCAATGAACACGTGCCGCGTGCGCCGGTTGACCGACTACGCATCATGCGTTCCTCCCCAGACTTGGCCCGCCCGGCTTCGGCCGCGGCGGGCTTTTTGCGGCTTTGTTCCATGAGGAAACTAAATAATCTTCGCTGTATCCAATGACTTTGGCACGGAATGGTACGGAAACGTGCCGTAGATCTACGAAAGTCTTCCCATTAACCTGTGTTGATGCGAGTGTGTTCCTGGTTTTGCACACTGTCGGCGACTGAAGGGAAGCGGCCAGTTGCTGGCCTTTATCGTTCCCAGTTGCCCGAGAAGAGACTGGATGACAGCGCAATCCGCATCCGATGTACCGACTCGCTTGACCTCGAATGAGGCGCCGCAGATCGCGCCGTCGATCCGACGATCCCTCGGCCAGCATCTGCGCGAGACCTACGCCTCCCTGGAGGACGAGCAGCCCGACCGGTTCGACGTCCTCCTCGCCCGCCTCGAGGCGGTGCTGGCGGCCCGGGGCGAGTCGCTCACAGCGGAGGTGCGTCAGGGTCTGCAGGATCACGCGGCGGGGCTGCGCAAATACGCGCTTTCCCTGACCCGCGACGCCGCGCGCGCCGACGATCTGGTGCAGGACACGATGCTGCGGGCCTGGATGTACCGCGAGAGCTTCACGCCCGGCACCAACGTCTGCGGCTGGCTCACCATCATCATGCGCAACACGTTCTATTCAGGCCAGCGCAAGCGGGTCCACGAGGTCGAGGATGGCGACGGCAGTTACGCCGCCCAGCTGGTCACTCTGCCGGCGCAGGGTGGAATCCTCGACCTGGAGGATGTCAACGCCGCCATCGGGCGCCTGTCGAGCACCCTGCGGCAGGCGCTGACCCTGGTGGCCATCGATAATATGACCTACGACGAGGCCGCCGCCGTGATGGGCTGCAAGATCGGCACGGTGAAGAGCCGGGTCTGGCGTGCCCGCGAAAGCCTCGCGGCCCTGGTGGGCTATTCCGCCAACGAGATCGGTCCCGACCGCCTGGCCAATTCGGTGCTGAGCGACGTCAGCCTGCGGCCCCGGGTCTGAGGCCCGCGTCCGAACCCTGCGGCCGAACCCCACCTGTCGCGACGGACGCAGTCGGATGCCGGCCTTCCGAAAGGGATCGGCCGGCCCACCCGGTCGACCCTACAGCAGCGTTCCGCGCAGGATCAGCATCGCCACCGAGAAGTAGATGACGAGCCCGGTCACATCGACCAGCGTGGCCACGAAGGGCGCCGAGGCGGTGGCGGGATCAAAACCGAGTCGCTGAAGCAGGAACGGCAGCATTGAGCCGGTGAGCGAGCCGAAGGTGACGATGCCGACGAGCGCCGCTCCGACCGTGGCGGCCACCAGCATCCAGTGCTCGCCGTAATCGTACAATCCGATCTTCTGCCACATCACGATACGGATGATGCCGATCGCCCCGAGGATCATGCCGAGCACGAGGCCGGTGGGCAGTTCGCGCAGGGCCACCCGCCACCAGTCGCGCAGGCGCACCTCGTGCAGCGCCAGGGCACGGATGAGCAGCGACGTCGCCTGGCTGCCGGAATTGCCGCCCGAACTCATGATCAGGGGGATGAACAGGGTCAGCACGATGGCCTTTTCGAGCTCGCCCTCGAAGCCCTGCATTGCCGTGGCGGTCATCATCTCGCCGAGGAACAGGGCGCAGAGCCACCCGGCCCGCTTCCGGATCATCGTGCCGAAGCCGATATCCATGTAGGGCTCGGGCAGTGCCTCCATGCCTCCGAAGCGCTGCACGTCCTGGGTCTGCTTCTCCACCATGGCGTCGATCATGTCGTCGACCGTGACGATGCCGATGACGTGGCCGACCGCGTCGATCACCGGCAGGGCCAGGAGGTCGTATTTCGAGATCAGGCGGGCGGCCTCCTCGCGGCTGGCCGTCGGCGACACCGCCAGCGGGCGCCGGTTCGGCGCCACCGAGAGCACGTTGTCGCCCGGATCGCCCGAGATCAGCCGGCGCAGGGGTACGGCCTTGGTCAGGGCGCGGGTGCGCGGATCGAGGACGAAGATCGCGTAGATGGTCTCGCGCGTCTTCTCCACGTGCCGGACGTGGTCGAGAGTCTGCTGCACGGTCCAGTTGCCCGGCACGGCGACGAATTCGGTCGTCATCAGCGAGCCGACCGTCTCCTCGCCATAGGCGCTCAGATGGTCGACGGCGCCGCGGGTCTCCGCGTCCAGCCGGGCGCGCAGGTCCGAGCGTCCGGGCTCCTCGATCTCCCGGAATAGGTCGGTGATCCGGTCCGCCGACATGCCCGACAGGTAGGAGGCGACGCGGTCGCGCGGCAGCATCTCGATGATGTCGGCCGCGCAATCGAGTTCCGGCTGGTCGAGCACCTCGATCGCGCGCTCCAGCGGCAGGCCCAGCAGGATGGCGGCGGCGACCTCGGGAGCTTCCTCGTTCAGGGCCTCGACGATGTCGGGCGCACGCTCGTCGGAGAGGCGGGCGGCGAGGACCGCCGGGTCGATGCCGGCCGGGAAGGGGGCGATCTCGTTCATGGGCTCACCTCGCAGGGGCGCGCGATCCGGCCGTGAACGGCCGTCCGCATCGGGCACCCGCGCCCGGTCAGCGGGGCGTCAGGCGCGAGGGGCGGAGGCGGCCGGGCACGGCGCGGGCGATCGGTCGGGACTGTCGCTGGGCATTGGATTCGTCGAGAGGGAGCCGAGGGGCGCACCGCACGTTGTGAAACACCAGGGAATCACGCGCGGAACCGCTCGGCGGCGCGTGAGTGCGCCTCCCCTCCCCGGGGCGTCAAGCCGAATCCGACCGGGCCGGGATCTTTCCCCCGGCGGAGCGGGTTGGGTCCCTCCCCATCGCCACCGCGCGATCTCCGAGGCGGATCGCACGCGAGACACGCGCGGGTTCCAATCCAGCACCATATCGCCGGTTCGAGCCTCGGACGGCGTAGAGTTTCCGCTGAAACCCAGGGTTGGACCCGCGATATCCGCCAACCCTATGAGAAATATAAGTGTAGCGTCCACTTGTATTGTGCCCAACCCAACGGCATATCAAGGGCGTCGAGCACGAAGGAGTTATCCCATGAAGTGGTCCGCCCCCATCGTTTCCGAGATCTGCGTCGGCATGGAAGTCACCAGCTACGAGTCCGCCGAGATCGATCCCTTCAACTAAGGCCCGGCCTGAGTTCGAAGACGCGTCGAACCCGCCGGGTTCGGCTCTTTCCAACCATAACCAACCAGGAGTGACGTCATGAAGTGGTCCGCCCCCATCGTTTCCGAGATCTGCGTCGGCATGGAAGTCACCAGCTACGAGTCCGCCGAGATCGATCCCTTCAACTAAGGGAGATCGCATGCCCCGTTCGCGGGGCCTGCCGATCCGAGGGGGTGCTATCCGAAAGGGTAGCGCCCCTTTCGTTTGCGCCGTCCTCCTGCGGGGTTCCCTCCGCCCCGGTCGGCGCCCGCAGCATCTCCGCCAGGAAGTCGATGAGGACCCGGATGCGGGCCGGCATCGCGGCGCCGCCGACGAAGACCGCGTGAATGGCCTCTCGGTCCTGCGGATTGTAGGGCTCCAGCAACGGCACCAGGCGACCGCTCGCAAGGTCGTCGACGATATGGAAATGGCCGACGCGGGTGATCCCGATCCCGTCGAGGGTGAGTTGCACCAGCGTCTCGCCGTTATTCGCGGTCATGTTGCCGCCGACCGCCAACAGGTAATCGCGCCCCGCCTCGCGGAACGGCCAGCCGGGCTCGGCGCGGCGGAAATTGAAATCCAGGCAATTGTGCCGTGCGAGATCGGCCGGAACGACCGGCACCCCGGCACGCGCCAGATAGGCGGGCGAGGCCACGATCGTGCGGCCCGTCTCGCCCAGCCGTCGCGCCGTGAGCGGGCTGTCGGGCAGGGTTCCGAAGCGGATCGCCACGTCGGCCCGTCCGCCGAGGATGTCGGCGATCTGGTCGCTGAGATCGATGTCGACGGAGATCCCGGGATAGCGCCTCACGAACTCCGCCAGTAGCGGCACGATCACCAGCCGGCCATGGGCCGAGGCGGTGCTGATCCGAACCCGGCCGCGGGGCGAGGCCTGATCGGCGATGGCGCTCTCGCTCTCCTGGATGTCGGCGAGGATGCGCCGCGCCGCCCGGGCATAGCTCTCGCCCTCGGCGGTGAGGCGCAGGGTACGGGTGGTCCGCACGATCAGCCGGACGCCGAGGCGGGTTTCGAGGCGCGCCACGATGCGGCTGACGGCCGAGGCGGTCAGTCCCAGCGTGCGGGCGGCGGCGGACAGGCTGCCGTCTCGCGCCACCGCGAGGAACGTCGCCATCTCCCCCGTGCGATCGATTTTGTCGCGCTGCATTCGTGCTCCTGACGCACAGATGTCGATCCGGAAACGGGACTACCGCCCTGTCCCGGATGGTATCATGTGCATGTCCGGAACAACTGCTCAAAAACCCCGTGCCGGGACGTCATGCCATGACCCTCCATCCATCCCTGCTGGCCCTGGCCATCGGTGCCTTCGGCATCGGCGTCACCGAGTTCACCCCGATGGGTATGCTGCCGCTGATCGCGAGCGATCTCGGGGTCTCGATCCCGACGGCGGGGCTGCTGGTCAGCGCCTATGCGCTCGGCGTCCTGATCGGGGCACCGCTGATGACCCTGGGCTTCGCCCGGATGCCGCGACGCGCCCTTCTGGTCGGCCTCATGGGGATCTTCACCCTGGGCAACCTGCTCTCGGCGCTCGCCGACAGCTACACGATGCTGCTCGGCGCCCGGATCGTCACCTCGTTCAATCATGGAGCCTTCTTCGGCATCGGCTCGGTGGTGGCGGCCGGCCTCGTGCCGCCTGAGCGTCGCGCGGCCGCCGTCGCGGCGATGTTCTCAGGCCTGACCATCGCGACCATCGGGGGCGTGCCGCTCGCCGCCTGGGTCGGCGAGGCACTGGGCTGGCGCGCGGCCTTCTGGGGCATCGCCGGCATCGGCGTGATCGCGATGGTGTCGCTGCGGTTGGCCCTGCCGCCGCTGCCCGTCGCGGACGCGCCCGACATGGGTTCGGAACTGCGCGTCGTCGCCCGCGGCCCGGTCCTCGCCGCCCTGGCCCTCACGGTGCTGGGGTCGAGCGCGATGTTCACGGTCTTCACCTACATCGTCCCGATCCTGCGCATGGAGGCGGGGGCGGGTGCCGCCTTCGTCAGCGCCATGCTGGTGATCTACGGCGTCGGACTGACGGTCGGGAACTGGGCCGGCGGCCGTCTGGCCGACCGCTCGGTGGACGGCACCATCATGGCGTCGCTGCTGGCGCTGATTGTCCTGCTCCTGCTGTTCGCGCCCGGCATGACCTCGCGGCTGAGCGCGGCACCGCTGATCTTCCTGTGGGGCATCGCGAGCTTCGCCCTGGTGCCGCCCCTGCAGATGCGGGTGATGGCCGAGGCGGATCGCGCCCCCAACCTCGCCTCGGCGCTGAACATCGGCGCCTTCAATCTCGGCAACGCGATCGGTGCGGCCCTCGGCGGCGGCGTGATCGATCTCGGCTGGGGCTATCCGGCGGTCTCGGTCGCGGGAGCCGCGATGGCGGCGCTCGGCCTCGCGCTGATCGTCGTCCTGCGGCGCGGCCGGCGCATCGCCGTGGCGGCGGCCTGCCCGTGAAGCCGGCCTGCCGACGCACGCCTCAGAGGCCGAGCCCGAGCTGTCGCGGCTCCAGAGCCGGTCCGTGCTCCAGGGCCGAGAGCGAGACGCCGAGCAGGCGCACGCTGCGCCGGAGCGGGAACAGGTCGCGCAGGAGCACCCGCACGATCTCTTCCAACGAGGCGCGGTCGGCGACGAAGCCCGCCAGCGAGCGGGCGCGGGTGATCTGCTCGAAATCCGCGAACTTCACCTTCAGGGTCACGGTACGGGCGCGGACCTCCTTGGCGGCGGCCGCCCCCCAGACCTTGTCGAGCAGGGGGACGAGGCGGCCCGCGAGCACGTCGTAATCCGCCGAATCCTCCGAAAAGGTGTTCTCCGCCCCGATCGATTTGCGCACCCGGTTCACCCGCACGGGCCGTTCGTCGATCCCGCGCGAGACGCCGTAGTAATAGGGGGCAGCGGCGCCGAACCGCGTCGTCAGGGCGTCGAGGCTCAGGGCGCGGAGGTCGCGCCCGGTCAGGATGCCGAGCGCTTTCATGCGCGCCTCGGTGACGGGGCCGATCCCGTGGAAGCGCCCGATGGCCAGGTCCTCGACGAAGCCGGGCCCCATCGCGGGGGTGATGACGAAGAGGGCGTCGGGCTTGCGGAAGTCGGACGCCACCTTGGCCAGGAACTTGTTGTAGGAGACGCCCGCCGAGGCCACGAGCCCGGTCTGGGCGCGGATCGAGGCCCGGATCGCGCGAGCCACCGCGGTGGCGGTGGGCAGCCCCTGCCGGTTTCGCGTCACGTCGAGATAGGCCTCGTCGAGGGCGACCGGCTCGATCAGGTCGGTATGCTCGGCAAAGACCGCCCGGATCTGCTCCGAGATACCGTGGTAGACCTCGAAGCGCGGCTTGACGAAGACGAGGTCGGGACAGAGCCGGCGCGCCGTCACCGAGGGCATGGCCGAGCGTACCCCGAAGGCCCGCGCCTCGTAGCTCGCCGCCGCCACCACGCCGCGCTCGCGCGATCCCCCCACCGCCACCGGGCGTCCTCGCAGGGCGGGATCGTCACGCTGTTCCACGGAGGCGTAGAACGCGTCCATGTCGATGTGGATGATCTTGCGGATCGCGCCCGCCTCGCCCGGGTCCATCGCGGACGCCCCTCCCGATCGTTTCGCCCGTGTTCGTGGTCTGTTCGCAGAATCCCGGTCTCGGCGCGGGAATCAAGCCCGGTGGCGTTCCGATCCACGGCGTAACCGACGCAGCGCCTGCGGGGGCTCGCCGCCGGCCGAGGGCTGCCGCATAAGGGCGACCAGGACAGCCGAAGCGCCGGCTTCGCGATTCGCCCGAGGACAGGTTCTTGAACATCACCCAGATCACCCACCACGACCTCGACGGCTACGGTGCCTCGACCGTCGTGGGCCAGTTCGTCGACGTCGCCCGCATCGTCCACGTGCCGCGCTATTCCGATGTCGGCCCCGTGGTCGAGACCGAGCTGAAGCGCCTCGGCAAGGTGGCGGTGCCGGAGATGATCCTGATGACCGACCTCGGCCTCGAGGCGGTGGCCGTCACCTTCATCCGCAACTTCGCCGCCCTCAACCGTCGCCGCGAGCCGGAGGCCCGCCACAAGCTGATCGTGCTCGATCACCACGCCTCGTCGGTCGACCAGATGCGGGCGCAGGATCTCGCGCCGCAGGCCGATGCCGAGGTGCCGGGTCTGCTGCGCTTCGATCTCGAAGACCCCGACGTCGTCGTGCTGATCGACGAGACCCGCTGCGCCACCCGCATGGCCTACGAGCACCGGGCGCTCTACGCGGCCCGCGAGACCGGCGAGGACCCGATCCTCGGCGCGCTGGTGACGGCGGTCGATGCCGTCGATCTCTGGCGCAAGGACCGTCCCGAGTTCCGCATCGGCCTCAGCCTCGACGAGGTGTTCTGGGACAACGTCTCGAACCTGGTGCCGATCGGCCATCCCTGGCACGACCGCTTCGTTGGCGACCTCCTCCTCGGGGTGGCGCGCCTCCTCGGCGACGGCGCCACCCCGGCCGTCATCGAGGGGCAGGTGCCCGCCCTGCGCAAGGCCATCCTCGACGCCTATCTGGCCGATGCGCCCGACGACGACCGCAGCCTCACCACCCGCATGCGAATCGCCCGGGTGCTGGCCCGTTCGGACCTGTTCCACCCCCTGTCGGACGGCACGCTGATGTCCTTCGGGCTCGATTCCGGCACCTTCCAGCGCGTCTCCGACCTCATCATGGAGAGCGGCCGGGCCAAGCGCGTCCTCAACGTGCAGCGGGCGGGCACCATGTCGTTCCGCTCGAACAACGAGACCGCCCTCGACGGCGCCCGGCGCTTCCGCGGCGGCGGCCACAAGGATGCGGCCGGCGGCAAGCTGACCAGCGGCTCGGCCTTCTCCCTGGCGGACGCCATCGCGCAGGTCGAACCGGTGCTCAATCCGCCGGCTGCCGATCCCGCGCTCAGCCCCTTCGGGGCCTTGAAGAACTGGAAGGGCTAGGCCGGCGGGACACGCGCCTCGGGCGATTTCTGTCCGGGCGACATCTGCCGGAGCGACTTCGGTCCGGGCGACTTCGGTCTGAGCGATCGATGTCTGAGCGACTCGGGGTCGCGCCCTGGACCGCGGCGGTGCCCCCGCCGGTTCTCCTCGCGGCAGGCGAGGAAAACCCGATGGGAAGCGAGAACCCGATGGGAAGCGAGAACCCGATGGGGAGACCGACCGACGCGCGCGACCGTCCCTCCCCGCTCGGCCGGCCCCATCCGCGCGTCGAGGGCGCCGCCAAGGTCACCGGGGTCGCGCTCTACGCCTCCGACACGCGGCTGCCGCGCCTCGCCCACGCGGCCCTGGTCACCAGCACCATCCCGCGCGGGCGGATCACCGGCTTCGATCTGGCCGCCGCCGAGGCGGTCCCGGGCTGCCTGCGCATCTTCACCCACCGGGATTTCGCCGGCGCGATCCGCTCGGTGAAGCACCTGATGGCGGGCGGCCATGCCAATAGCGGGCATCGGCCGCTGGACTCGGATGCCGTCGCGTATGCGGGCCAGATCGTCGCCCTGGTGGTGGCGGACACCGTCGAGGCCGCCCGCGAGGCGGCCGACCGCGCGGTCGTGCATTATCGACGCGACGATTTCGCCGACGGCTTCGATGCACCGGGCTCCGAGACGGTGCGGCTCGCGGATCTCAAGCCGAAGCACCACGACCCGCGCCGCGGCGACGCCGACTCGGCCCTGGTTGCGGCCGAGGTCACGGTCGCCGCGCGCTACGAGACGCCGATCCAGCACCACAACCCGATCGAGCTGTTCACCACCACCTGCGCCTGGGACGGCCCGCGCCTCACCGTCTACGAACCCTCGCGCTACATCGGCGCGGTCCGGCACGGGCTCGCCGCCCAGCTCGGCCTCGACCCCGCCGACATCCGCGTGGTGGCGGGACTGATCGGCGGGCATTTCGGCGCGAAGTTCGCCCTGGCCCAATACACCGCGCCGGTCGCTCTCGCGGCCCGCGCCCTGGGCCGGCCGGTCTCCCTGGTGCCCAGCCGGCGCGATTGCTTCACCATCGCCAATTACCGGCCCGAGACCCGGCACGACATCCGCCTCGGCGCCACCCGTGACGGGCGCTTCACCGCCCTGGTGCACGAGGCCGAGGTGATCGCCTCGCGCTTCGACCCCTTCGCCATGGAGGGCACCGACGTCACCGCGAGCCTCTATGCCTGCCCCAATGTCCGCACCGACGAGCGCGCCGCCCGGGTCGACCGCAACACGCCGGGGCCGATGCGGGCGCCCCCGGAGGTGCCCTACCTGTTCGCCCTGGAGAGCGCCGTCGACGAGATGGCGCATGCGCTCAAGCTCGATCCCATCGCGCTGCGCCGGCGCAACGACACGCTGACCGATCCGATCTCCGGCAAGCCGTTCTCCTCACGCCCCCTGATGGCCTGCTTCGAAGCCGGCGCCGAAGCCTTCGGCTGGGCCGAGCGCGACCCGGAACCCGGACGGATGCGGGACGGCCCCTGGCGCATCGGCCTCGGCTGCGCCGCCTCGGTGCGCCCGGTGAAGATCGCCCCCGCGACGATGCGGATCGGCCTCGGACCCGACGGACGCGCCACCGTGGCCAGCGCCCACCATGAGATCGGCAACGGCATCACCACTCTCCTGGCGCTCGGCGCCGCCGAATGGCTCGGCCTCCTGCCCGAGGCCGTGACGGTCCGCCTCGGCGACACCGACCTGCCGGCCGCCGGCCTGTCGGGCGGCTCGTCCACCACCACGAGCCTGCTCCACACCCTGGCGCAGGGCTGCGAATCGCTGCGGGTCCGCCTCGCCGAAGCCGCCGTGGCCGGGCCGCTGGCCGGAGCCGATCCCGCCAGCCTTCGCCTCGAGTCCGGCCGCCTCGCGGCGCCGGACGGGCGCGCCTGCCCGTTGGACATGCTCGTCGCCGGCCTCGACCCGGGCGGGATCGAGACCGTTGCGGCCTTCACCCCCGAGGGCTCCGGTCCCGAAGCCCTGGAGGCGATCGAATCGGGTCGGATGGCGCTGGGCACCGGTGCGGGCAGCCAAGCCGTATCCTGGGCCTTCGGGGCACAGTTCGCGCGGGTGCAGGTTCATGCCGAGACAGGCGAGATCCGGGTGGCGCGCCTCCTCGGCGCCTTCGCGGCCGGGCGCGTGCTCAACCCCCTCACTGCCCGGAGCCAGCTCACCGGCGGCATGATCTGGGGGCTCGGCTCGGCGCTGCTGGAGGAGACCATCCTCGACCGGGGCCATTACCGCAACGCCGACCTCGCCGAGTACCTCGTCGCCACCGCCGCCGATGCGCCCGAGATCGAGGCGCTGTTCGTGCCCGACCCCGACGACACCGTGAATCCCCTCGGACTCAAGGGGCTCGGCGAACTCGGCATCATCGGCGTCAACGCGGCCATCGCCAACGCGGTGTTCCATGCCACTGGCCGGCGCATCCGCGCCCTGCCGATCCGGGTGGAGGATATGCTGTGACCGGGACGCGCGACGTGGGCGCCGGCCGGCCCCCGGCCTGCCCCACGCCTTCGTGACCGGAGCGACCGGATTCATGGCCCGTGGCGGGCCGATTCTCACCGGGGAGCACCCTGGACGCCCGGACGCCGATCCTGTCTGATCGGGACAATCACGCGGGGGAGAGCGCGCCATGTCCGACGAGCGGGACGATCAGGGCCGGCTGACGCGCGCGGCGAGCTTCATCTTCCTCCACACCGAGCACGCGATCTACGCGGCGCTCGGCGCGCTCCTCGCCCTCACCGCCCTCGTCGCCCTGATCGATGCCGCCCAGCTGACCTGGAGCGCGCTGCGCAGCCTCGGCGGTGCCGATCAGATCCTGGAGGTGGTGGACCGTCTGCTGTTCCTGCTGATGCTCATCGAGATCCTGCACACGGTGCGGGTGTCGATGCGCTCGGGCAAGCTGACCTGCGAGCCGTTCCTGATCGTCGGGCTGATCGCGTCGATCCGGCGGGTGCTGGTGATCACCCTGCAATCGTCGGAGATCACCCACGCCAAGGACTGGTCACCCGAGAAGCAGGCCTTGTTCCAGGCCTCGATGATCGAGCTCGGCGTCCTCGCCGGACTGATCCTCACCATGGTGCTGGCGATCTTCATGCTCCACCGCGCCCGCGACGACGGCAAGCCCGCCGGCGAGGAGACCCACGAACAGGCCGGCGCCTGAAGTTTGTCGGGGATCCGTGGAAACCGGTCATCCCGACAACAGGAAGGAAAGACTGGAGAGTGCCGGCCGGAGGCGTGGCCTAGAGGCGGTAGCGGATCTGGTCGGTCCAGAAGCGCTCCAGGCGGGTGAGCGCGGTGTTGAGGCGGCCGAAATCGTCGTCCGAGATGCCGCCGATCGGCTGGATGGTGCGGGCGTGCTTGTCGTACAGGGTCTGGATGATGTCGTGGACCTGGCGGCCCTTGTCGGTGAGGCTGATGCGGACCGAGCGGCGGTCGGTCTTCGAGCGGGCATGGTGCAGGTAGCCGGCCTCGACCAGCTTCTTGACGTTGTAGGAGACGTTCGAGCCGAGATAGTAGCCCTTGGTGCGCAGCTCGCTCGCGGTCAGCTCCTTGTCGCCGATGTTGTAGAGGAGCAGGGCCTGGACGCTGTTGACGTCCTCGCGCTCGCGGCGCTCGAACTCGTCCTTGATCACGTCGAGGAGGCGGCGATGCAGGCGCTCGACGAGGTGCAGGGCCTCCAGATACGAGCCGTGTGCCGGGGCGGTCTCGGGAGCGGTGTTGGTCTTGCTAACCTTCGCAGCCTGGGACTTCATCATGGGCCTCATCAGGTATCGATGCTTCAGGGCCGGTGTTCTTTGCCACCGCTCATGAAGCCAACCTAGAGCGCCGCAGGTGAAAGACGGTTTAAGCGATAGGATGAATTTGCGATTTACCTCTCTGGGTAAATACAAGATGAAACCAATCCCGTAACCGGTCGTTTACCGGATTTCTCGCGCCGCCAGGAAGGAAAAGATAAAATACACCGCAATAATTCCCGCTTGTATTGCCAAGTATGGTGTCGCGACCGGCAGCAGTTGCGGAGTCAGGACTGCGAGCGTCAACCCACTGGTGGCGGCCAGCAGCCAGACCACGCCGCCCCAGGCGCTGGTGAGCCAGAGGCCGACCGCCGCCATCGGGTCGAGCACCGCGAAATAGACGATCACGCTCTGGCGCCCGATCGACTCCGATTCGAAGGGCCTGAAACCCGGAATGACGTCGAGGATGCTGGCCCAGGTGACCACGGCCTTCGTCAGCCAGCACAGGGCGACGGCGCGCATGAACCAGATCAGCACCACGTCCCAGCCGGTGCGGGGAAATTGCGAGGACCGCTCGATCCGGTCGCCGCCGCCCTCGACGTTGCGGCCGCGGATTTCGCGGGGGCCGGGAATCTTGGTCAAGCCGCGCACGCGAAGCCTCGTCTCATCGGTCGTCTCATCGCTCGAACGCTCCGTTGCGGGTTGGCTCAGGGCCGTTTCGCCTCGCCCGGGTCGGTCCGGGCCGGGCCGCCTGCCCCGGACTGTCCGGTGCCTCGGTCGCCATCGTCCCCCTCACGGGAGGGCCTGTTTAGACGAGGTTTTGGCGCGCGACGTCAATTGCTGCTCCTGGGCGCGGGCGACGTGACGAAGGCGGCAGGACATGCGAACCGCCGACCCCTGCGGCGGGACGGTGGATGGGACCGGTTCCGGTCGGAAATCTCTCACCCATGAGCGATATGCTCACGCCTGACGTTGCCGGTCCTCTCGCGCGAGTCTTGCGATGAAATACAGTTCGCTCACGCTCTGCACCCTGATCGCAAACGATTCCATCCGTCTCCTGGTCATCTGCCTTGTCGTCGCTTGCGGGATGATGGTGACCCATGGTCCCGAGGCGAACGAATTTGTTTTGCGCTGGGATGTCGCGAAATTCGTCTCCGGGGGGATCGGCGGGATGCTTGCGTCCTTCGTGCTCGGGATTTTTCGGGTTCGCGGGATTTTTCGGGTTCGGCAGTGGTCCCGATCCCGCGTCGCGTTGTTGCAGCGAATGGCCGAGACTCCCCCCGAAACCTGGCGCAAGCAATATCGCGACTGGAGCCGCAAGCTGGACCTGCAGGATTAGGGCCGGGCGCTGCGCCCCTTTGGCAGGCTCGGCGGGGTTCGGGCCACGCTTGTGCACGATGCGGTCCTCCATGGGCTTGCCCCCGCATCCCTGCGTCGGCAATGCGGGTTTCGAAGGCTTTTGGGGATGTGATAGGCCCGTGGCCCTCCGCCCGGGCCGTGGCCCGGCCCCATCGAGTTCGAGCACGATGACCCACGCACCAGCGACCCCGCGTCCCCTGGCGGTCGAGACGGCACAGGAATCCGCCCGCGCGCCGGGCCTCGGCATCACCCAGCGCCCGCGCCGCAACCGCAAGGCCGAGTGGTCGCGCCGCCTCGTGCGCGAGCATACGCTGACGGTGGACGATCTGATCTGGCCGCTCTTCGTCATCGAGGGGACCGGCCGGCGCGAGCCCATCGCCTCGATGCCGGGGGTCGAGCGCCTCAGCGTCGACGAGGTGGTGCGCGACGCCGAGCGGGCGGCCCGCCTCGGCATTCCCGCGATCTCGTTCTTTCCCTACACCGAGCCCGGCCTGCGCGATCCCACCGGCTCGGAATCGCTCAATCGCGACAACCTCGTCTGCCGGGCGGTGCGGGCGGTGAAGGCGGCGGTGCCGGAACTCGGCCTGATGACCGACGTCGCCCTCGATCCCTATACCAGCCACGGCCATGACGGCCTCCTCGAGGATGGCGCCATCCTCAACGACGAGACCGTCGCCCTGCTGGTGGAGCAGAGCCTGATCCAGGCGGAGGCCGGCACCGACATCATCGCGCCCTCCGACATGATGGATGGGCGCGTCGGCGCCATCCGGGCCGGGCTCGACCGGGCCGGATTTCGCGATGTCCAGATCATGGCCTACGCGGCCAAGTACGCCAGCGCCTTCTACGGTCCGTTCCGGGATGCGATCGGCACCCAGGCGGCGCTGGTCGGCGACAAGCGCACCTATCAGATGGACCCGGGCAATTCTGACGAGGCCATCCGGGAGGTCGCCCTCGACCTCGCCGAAGGCGCCGATTCGGTGATGGTGAAGCCCGGCCTGCCCTATCTCGATATCATCCGCCGGGTGAAGGACGAATTCGCCGTGCCGACCTTCGCCTACCAGGTGTCGGGTGAGTACGCGATGATCGAGGCCGCCGCCCGCAACGGCTGGCTCGACGGCGACCGCGCCATGGTCGAGAGCCTGCTGGCCTTCAAGCGCGCCGGCGCCGACGGCGTCCTCACCTACTACGCGTTGCGGGTCGCCGAGCGGCTGCGCGCCGGCGCGTGAGGACATGCACGTGAGGCCATGCGTTCTCGCGCTGGGGCTTGCGCTGCTCGTGAGCCTCGGTGCCTGCGAGAGTTCGGTCGATCGCCAGCGCGCTCAGATCTGCCGGCGCGTCGTGCCCGCTTTGGCGCCCCCCGAGACCGAGGTGAAACTGCTCCGCATCGGCACGGGCGCGACTCTGGACGACGTGCGGGTCGACTACGCGGTGGCGGGCCGGCCCGGTCAGGCGGCGCGCCAGCGCTGGGTCACCTGCAGCTTCGGGTCCGGAGCCGAACTGCTCGGCCTCGCCACGGAGACCGGCCCGGTCAACGGTGCCCGCCTCTTTCTCCTGCGCCACTACTACCTCGACACCCCGGAGGCGGCCGTCGCCGATCCGGGGGTGCGGACCTCGCCGGCCGGCCGCGCGGCGCCCTGAAAACGCCGATCTTGAGAGTTGCGCAGGCCACGCCCATCTCTCGCCTGAGATGTCCGCCGCCTCCGCTCGGGGGCGACACCCAGGAGCGCCCCATGCGCGAGACGCAAAGCCCCTACGCCGATCGCGTTCAGACCGGCTACGCCCCCCAATTCCCGATCCCCTATGTCCGGGGCAGCCTCGGCGCGCGCTTCGTCGCCTACCTCCTCGACATCCTGTTCATCTTCGGCTTCACCGCCCTCCTGACCCTGGCGATCACGGTGATCGGCGTGCTCACCTTCGGCCTCGGCTGGACCCTGTTCGCCGTCCTGCCGGCGAGCGGCATCCTCTACAGCGCGATCACGGTGGGGGGCGCGGCCCAGAGCACCTGGGGCATGCGCATGATGGGACTGCGCGTCGTGGCTCCCGAGAGCGGCACCCGGGTGGACTACCTCACGGCGGCGATCCACGCCCTGCTGTTCTACGTGGCGGTGGCCTCGGCCTTCCTGCTGTGGATGCTGGATGTTGGTATCGGCCTCGTGCGGGCCGACCGGCGCCTCGGGCACGACCTGCTTCTCGGGCTCGCCGTGGTGCGGGCCGGCTGAGCCCCTCCGGGACAGCGTCGGATCGCGAGATCCGACGGGTTTCATACGAAATCGTCGCGGACGCCTCAGGGGGGTGTTGAGCCCGCCCGCGTTGCGGATACACTCAAGTCTTGGGGGCCGCGGCGCCCCCTCGCGCGGCGAGCGACAGACAAGCGTGACGAGCCATTCCCGGGACACCCCGCAATTCTACCTGACGGCGCCCTCGCCGTGCCCGTACCTGCCGGGTCAGGAGGAGCGCAAGGTCTTCACCCATCTCGTCGGCCGCCGGGCCCGGGACCTCAACGAGATCCTGACGCAGGGGGGCTTCCGCCGCTCGCAGACCATCGCCTACCGGCCGGCCTGCGAATCCTGTCGCGCGTGCATCTCGGTGCGGGTGGTGGTGGCCGATTTCCAGCCCTCGGGCAGCCAGCGCCGCATCCTCCAGCGCAACGCCGACCTCGTCGGCACGCCGGAGCCCAATCGGCCGGCCTCCGAGCAGTACGCGCTGTTCCGGCGCTATCTCGATGCCCGCCACGGCGACGGCGGCATGGTCGACATGACCGTGCTCGACTACGCCATGATGATCGAGGACAGCCACGTCGACACCCATCTGGTGACGTATCGCCGGCGCGGACCCGACACCGCGATCAACGGGCGCGGCGCGGGCCCGACCGTGGCCCTGTGCCTGACCGACGTTCTCGCCGACGGCCTGTCGATGGTCTACTCGTTCTACGATCCGGCCGAGGCGAACCGCTCGCTCGGCACCTACATGATCCTCGATCACATCCGCCGCGCGGCCGATCTCGGCCTGCCCTATCTCTACCTCGGCTACTGGGTCGAGGGCTCCCGCAAGATGGACTACAAGGCCCGCTTCACCCCGCAGGAGCGGCTGATGGGGCCGGGCTGGCAGCGGGTGGAGTAGTCCACCCGCCGCGTGACCGTCAGAACCGCGCGACGATCTGCGCCCGGATGGTGCGCGGCGCGCCCGGCGTGAGGTTCTGGTTGTTGTCGGCCGTGTAGATGTAGCGCCGGTCGAACAGGTTCTCGATGTTCACCTGCGCGCGGACCGATTCGGTGATGTTGTAGAACAGTCCGAGATCGAAGCGGGTGTAGCTCGGCAGCCGCACGGAATCGTCGGAGGTGGCGAAGGTGTGGGTCTGGTGGATCACCCCGATGCCGATGCCGAGTTCGCGGGTGATGTCGAACTTGTTCCACAGCGAGATGCTGTTGAACGGCACCAGCCCGACGGTGTTGCCCTTCACGATGGTCGTCGAGACGTTGCTGTCGATGCGGGCATCGGTGAAGGCATAGCCGCCGGCGATCTGCCACCAATCGGTGACGTAGCCGTTGGCGCCGATCTCGGCCCCCTGGGTGTTGGTCCTGCCCGAGAGGATGAAGAAGCCCGCGTTGTTCGGGTCGTTGAGTCGCTGGTTGGTGCGGTCGAGGTTGTAGAGCGCGCCGGTGACCTGGAAGGTCGGGGTGACGTCATATTTCACGCCTACCTCGAGGTTCTGGAAGCCCTCCGGCCTGGCGATGACGAGACCCGGCGTGAACGCGCCGATCTGGTCGCCCGAGGACGGCAGGTAGGACACGCTGTAGCTGCCGTAGAAGGCGAGGTTCTCCAGCGGCTTGATCACCAGGCCGGCGCGCGGCGAGACGAGGTTGTCGACCCGCTCGTTGGTCAGGCCGGTGGCGCGGCCCTGCGAGGAGAAATCGAAGTAGTCGTAGCGCAGGCCGCCGACGATCTGGACGTACTCGTTGAGGTCGATCTGGTCCTGGGCATAGGCCGCGGCCAGACCGAGATCGTAGCGGACATTGGCGTCCGTGGTGCCGTTGTTGCGGAACGTCACCGGTGCCCGGGTGATCGGCGCGAGTGGGTTCACCACCACGCTGGTCACGAGGCTGTTGCCGGTGTTGAAGAACGCGGTCTGCCGGAAGGCGAGACCCTCCTGGTAGCCGAGCTCGAAGCCGGCCAGCAGGGTGTGCTCCACCGTGCCGGTGAGGAACTTGTAGGTGAAGTCGTTCTGGCTGAAGTAGTTGGTCCGGTCGGTCTCGTTGCGGTAGCCGGTGATCGGCACCTGCGTGCCCGCGGCGTTGACCGGCGCCCCCGGCAGGGTGTTGGCGTAGAAGCGGTTGTAATCGGCAAAGCGCAGCTGGTTGCGCATCTGCACGCCGGACTCGAAGGTGTGGTCGAGGGTCGCCGTGGCGATGTTGGCATCGACCCGGGTGGTGTTGACGTCCGGGTTGCCGAAGAACGTGCGGGTGTTGTTCCGGTAATTGTACGGCCGGCCGTTCTGCGAGGGGATGCCGCGATCCGGGAAGCGGTCGTCGTGGAAGAACTCGTACGAGAGCTTCAGGGTGGTGGCCGGGCCGAGCAGGAAGGTCATCGTCGGATTGATGCCGTAGCGCTGCAGGTCGCCGAACTGCCGATAGGTCTGGCTATCCTCGAACATGCCGTTGAGGCGGAAGAAGACGCTGTCGCTGATGCGGTCACCCACATCGAGCGCCACTCGCTTCTGGTTGAACTGGCCGCCGCCGGCCACGATCTCGCGCACCCGCAGGCCGTCGGCTTCCTTCAGGACGCGGTTGATCACGCCGCCGCCGCCGCCGCGCCCGAAGATCAGCGAATCCGGTCCTTTCAGCACCTCGATGCGCTCGATGTTGTAGAGATCGCGGAAGTACTGGACGTCGTCGCGCACGCCATTGACGAAGAAGTCCGCGTTGGTCTTCTGCCCGCGGATGATCACCTCATCGCGGTTGTTCTCGCCCTGGGCCGGGATCACGCCCGGCACGTAGCGCAGCTGCTCGGTGAGGTTCTGGACGTTCTGGTCCCGGATCTGCTGGCGGCTCACGACGGTGATCGATTGCGGCGTGTCGAGGAGCGGCGTGTCGGTTTTCGTCGCACTCCGGGTGGCACGGGTGACGTAGCCGACGGTGTTGCCCTGCAGGCCCTCGATGCTGAGCTGGTCCAGGGTGACGGCCGTTCCGTCGCGCGGCACGATCGGCTGAGCCTGGGCGGTGGCCGTGAGGGCCGTTCCGCACAGGAGGGATGCGGCCAGTCGTAATCCTGCTGTCGTGCTCATGCTTCAGTCGCCTGACGGTATTTAATCTATTCTTGATTGGGCGCCTGCTAATCAGTCGCGAGGCGTCTTTGTCCCTTGGCGGAGGCGTGTGCAGCGAGCAAGAGACCCAGGCCGTCATTCGGGGCCTGATGTTTTACAAGTGTTCTAAGAACCCCTGGAAACAGAGCAGCAACATGTTCTTCGCATTCAGCAAATAAACAGCGGACATCAATCCTAGATCGATTCCAGAGACGGCTGTTCCAGAGTGACGTGTCACTTTTCCACCACAGCACGGCGGGGGGGGGCGACGGGTTGGACGCCCGCCACGACTCGCCCGGATCGGGCGCAACGGCCTGGTCCTGTGCCCGTCCCGCCGTGCCTGGGCTTGTGATTCCCCAGGTCATCGTCTCGGCACCGTATTTTCCGGGCCGCAGAACTCGAATTCGCCGCGCTTCGTGCGGGATGGCGTCGGCGCCGGCCGGGGGCGTGCGTTGAGCGCGGTCGCCGCCCATGCTAGGCGCGCCTGATCCCGTTGCCCTTCCCTACGGCCCGTCACACGGCCGGTTCCGACGCGTTGACCGAGGCGCCCGCATGATCCCCCGCTACAGCCGCCCCGAGATGACCGCGATCTGGTCGCCCGAATCGCGTTTCCGGATCTGGTTCGAGATCGAGGCCCACGCCACCACGGCGCTGGCCGAACTCGGCGTGGTTCCGAAGGAGGCCGCCGACACCATCTGGGAGAAGGGCCGCGACGCGGTCTTCGACGTGGCCCGCATCGACGCCATCGAGGCGGTGACCAAGCACGACGTCATCGCGTTCCTGACGCATCTGGCCGAGATCGTCGGACCCGAGGCGCGCTTTGTCCACCAGGGCATGACCTCGTCGGACGTGCTCGACACCTGCCTCAACGTGCAGCTCGTGCGCGCTGCCGACCTGCTGATCAAGGACGTCGATGCCCTGCTCGCCGCCCTGAAGCGCCGGGCTTTCGAGCACCGGATGACACCGACCATCGGCCGCTCGCACGGTATCCACGCCGAGCCGGTCACCTTCGGTCTCAAGCTGGCCCAGGCCTACGCCGAGTTCGAGCGCAACCGCGCCCGCCTCGTCGCCGCGCGGGAGGAAATCGCCACCTGCGCCATCTCGGGCGCCGTCGGCACCTTCGCCAACATCGACCCGCGCGTGGAGGAATACGTCGCCAAGGCCATGGGCCTGACGCCGGAGCCGGTCTCGACCCAGGTCATTCCGCGCGACCGCCACGCCATGTTCTTCGCCATCCTGGGCGTCGTCGCCTCCTCGGTGGAGCGTCTGTCGATCGAGGTCCGCCATCTCCAGCGCACCGAGGTTCTGGAAGCGGAGGAGTTCTTCTCGGAGGGGCAGAAGGGCTCCTCGGCGATGCCGCACAAGCGCAACCCGGTGCTCACCGAAAACCTCACGGGTCTGGCCCGCATGGTGCGCAGCTACGCCCTGCCCGCCATGGAGAACGTCGCCCTCTGGCACGAGCGCGACATCTCGCACTCCTCGGTGGAGCGCATGATCGGCCCGGACGCCACCGTGACCCTCGATTTCGCGCTGGCGCGCCTCACCGGCGTCATCGACAAGCTGCTGATCTACCCCGAGACGATGCAGCGCAACCTCGACAAGCTCGGCGGCCTCGTCCACTCGCAGCGGGTGCTGCTGGCCCTGACCCAGGCCGGGGTCTCGCGCGAGGATGCCTACCGCCTGGTGCAGCGCAACGCGATGCCGGTCTGGCGCGGCGAGGGCGACTTTCTCACGCTCCTCAAGGCCGATGCCGACGTCACCGCGGCGCTGGCTCCGCAGCAGATCGAGGAATGCTTCGATCTCGGCTATCACTTCAAGCACGTGGACACGATCTTTTCGCGGGTGTTCGGGGCCGCCTGATCCCCGCCCGCGCACGGTTCGTGCGTCCCAACGAAGACCCGTAGTCCCGGTCAGAAGAGGTCAGCCCATGTCCCAAGCCCGCATCGTCTACCTCAACGGCGCCTTCCTGCCCTTCGCCGAGGCGCGCGTGCCGATCATGGACCGGGGCTTCCTCTTCGCCGATGGAATCTACGAGGTCTCGGCGGTGCTCGACGGGCGCCTCGTCGACAACGAGGCGCATCTGGCCCGCCTCGACCGCTCGTTGGGTGAGATCGACATCGCCAACCCGCACACGATGGCCGAATGGATCGGCCTGCAGACCGATCTCGTCGCCCGCAACGGCCTCGCCGAGGGGCTGGTCTACATGCAGGTGACGCGCGGCGTGTACGAGCGCGACTTCGCCTATCCGCCGGCCGGCACCGCGCCCACCGTGATGATGTTCACGCAGGCCAAGACCGTAGCGGCCAACCCCCTGGCCGAGACCGGCGCCAAGATCATCACGGTGCCGGACCTGCGCTGGAAGCGCCGCGACATCAAGTCGGTGGCCCTGCTGGCCCAGGTGCTGGCCAAGCAGCAGGCCGCCGCCGCCGGGGTCTCCGAGGCCTGGATGGTCGAGGACGACGCCGTCACCGAGGGCTCGTCCTCGACGGCCTTCATCGTCACCAAGGGCGGCGCCCTGGTCACCCGCCCGCTTTCCACCGCACTCCTGCCCGGCATCACCCGCAAGGCGGTGCTGCGGCTCGCCGAGGAGGCCGGCCTCGCCCTGGAAGAACGCCTGTTCAGCGTCTCCGAGGCCCTGTCGGCGGCCGAAGCCTTCTATACCAGCGCCTCGGCCTTCGTGATGCCGGTGGTCTCGATCGACGGCCATGCGGTCGGCGCGGGCCGCCCCGGCCCGCACACCCGGCGCCTGCGCGAACTCTATCTCGCCATGGCGCGCGAGAGCGCCTGACCGTCCCCTTCGAGGCGTGGGCGGGGCCCTCCCCCCAATGCGAGGGAGGGTGGTCGCGGAGCGACCGGGAGAGGGGGCGACCTCTCCGGATCCGGTGCTTCCCCGCACCCAACCCGCTTCGCGGGCCACCCTCTCCCGCAGCGGCGAGAGGGACGCGGATGATCGTTCGAACCTTTGCATCGGCTCCGAGAGGCATTCGCCTCCGCACAGGATCATCCTCCCATCACAGGACCGATACGGCAGGAACGCTTCCGTACCCGGCTCTGTTCTCCCTCGAACCTCGCATCCGAGACAGGGAGATTCTATGCGCTCGATCCTTACCCTCGCGGTCGGCTTCGGCCTGATCGCCGGCGCTGCCTTCGCCCAGTCCCCCGACGCGCCCCTGAAGGGCCGCGACACCGACCCGGCCCTGCCGCCGCCGAACCAGACCATCCCGGACAAGATCCGGCCATCCGATGATTCCTCGGGGCAGAACGCGCCCGGCACCAACGGGTCGGGGGACAAGGGCACCCTCAGCGATCGCCTCGAGAAGAGCGACGGCGTGATCAAGCCGCCCGGCAACGCGGCCCCCGGCATGGTGGTGACGCCGCCCGATCCGAATCCCGGCGGCATGCCGGTGATCAAGCCCGGAGACCTGCCGGGCCGCCAGCCCGGCACCGAGGCGCGCTGAGCGGTCATACCCGTCCGTCCCAGTCGCCTATCCGAGCCGCCTATCAAGCCCGCCTATCCAAGCAGGAACGGGCGGCTTGCTTGATTTCCGCCCACGGATCGCGGAAAGACCCGAGGACAGCGAAAACGGTCCGCCCGACAGGTCGGGCCGCTTTCGCGCGGGCACGCACAGGTCTTGAGTGAATGGCAAACGTCGTCGTCGTAGGCGCCCAGTGGGGTGACGAAGGCAAGGGCAAGATCGTCGACTGGCTCTCCGAGCAGGCCGACGTGGTGGTCCGCTTCCAGGGCGGTCACAATGCCGGCCACACCCTCGTGGTCGACGGTGTGACCTACAAGCTGGCGCTGCTGCCTTCCGGCGTGGTCCGCGGCGGCAAGCTCTCGGTGATCGGCAACGGCGTCGTGGTCGATCCCTGGCACCTCGTGGACGAGATCGCCCGGCTCCAGGCCCAGGGCGTCGAGATCTCGCCCCGCACCCTGCGCATCGCCGACAACGCCACCCTGATCCTGCCGCTGCACCGCGAGCTCGACCATTTCCGCGAGACCTCCAACGCGGGTCTCAAGATCGGCACCACGAAGCGCGGCATCGGCCCCGCCTACGAGGACAAGGTCGGCCGCCGGGCCATCCGGGTGGTCGATCTCGCCGACGAGCACACCCTCGAGGCCAAGATCGAGCGGGTGCTGACCCACCACAACGCCCTGCGCCGGGGCCTCGGCATCGCCGAGGTCGATGCGGGCGCGCTGCTCTCCGAGCTGAAGGCGATCGCGCCGACGATCCTGCCCTACGCCGACACGGTGTGGAAGCTCCTCGACGACGAGCGCCGTGCCGGCAAGCGCATCCTGTTCGAGGGCGCCCAGGGCGCCCTCCTGGATGTCGACCACGGCACCTATCCGTTCGTGACCTCGTCGAACATCGTCGCCGCCCAGGCCGCGACGGGCTCCGGCATGGGTCCCTCGGCCATCGGCTACGTGCTGGGCATCGCCAAGGCCTACACCACCCGCGTCGGCGAAGGCCCCTTCCCCACCGAGCTGTTCGACGAGATCGGCGAGACCATCGGCGCCAAGGGCCGCGAGTTCGGCGTCAACACCGGACGCAAGCGGCGCTGCGGCTGGTTCGATGCGGTGCTGGTGCGCCAGACCGTGCGGACCTCCGGCATCGACGGCATCGCCCTGACCAAGCTCGACATCCTCGACGGGTTCGAGACCATCAAGGTCTGCACCGGCTACCGCCTCGACGGGCAGGTGGTCGACCATCTCCCCGCCAACCAGGCGGCCCAGGCCAAGGTCGAGCCGATCTACGAGACCATCGAGGGCTGGTCGGGCACCACGGCCGGCGCCCGCTCCTGGGCCGACCTGCCAGCCCAGGCGATCAAGTACGTGCGCCGGATCGAGGAGCTGATCGGCGCGCCGGTGGCGCTGCTCTCGACCTCGCCGGAGCGCAACGACACCATCCTCATGCACAACCCCTTCGAGGATTGAGGCGGTTTCCGCTTGATGCACGGGCGATCGCGTGGGGATGATGCGGTCTCGATGGCCGTTCGGCCGCGCGGCGTCCCTCCGATCGGGGGAGAGCCGGACGACGCGGCCGGCCGGCCGCCGGCGAGAAGGCGGATCTGAGGCACGATGGCCGACTATTATCCACTGCTCGCACGGGCGCTCGACGCCATGCCCGACCGCTCCCTGGCCCTGCGCCAGGCGGTCTACGAGCGGGCGCGCGGGGCCCTGATCGGGCAGCTCCGCTCCCTCGATCCACCCCTGTCCGAGGACGACATCGACCTCGAGCGCAACGCCCTCGAGGCGGCGATCCTGCGGCTGGAGCGCGACCATGGCGGCGTCGCGTCGGCACCGCCCGAGCCGGAACCGCCGGCCCCGGAACCGGAGCCCTTCCTGCCGAGCCCGGCCAACGATGCGAGCGATCTCCCGGAAGCGTCGTTGCCGGAAGCGTCCCTGCCGGAGCCACGTCCTCCCCAGGCAAGGCCTACTCAGGTAGGATCTTCCGAGCCGGCGGCGACCCTGCCGCCCGCTCCGCCGCCGAATCTCGGCGTGCCCCTGAGCCCGCCAACCGCGCGCGCACCGGAACCATCCCCCGAGGTCGCGCCGAGTTCCCCGCCGGAGCCGTTCCTGCCCGCGCCGCCGCCCGGCGCGGGATCGGCCGCGCCGGACGTGGTGCCGCCTCCCGTCCGCATCCAGCCGCGCAAGTCCAAGACGCCGCCCTTCCTGGGGCCTGACGCCGACGCCGAGGGGGGCGAGCCGACGCCCGGTTCCGAGGAGGCCTCCGCCGACACCCTGGTGGTCGACGGGAACGGCCAGCGCCAGCGTCCCCGCATCGCGGTGGTCGGTCCGCGCACCGGCCGCTCCCGCCTCCTGCGCAACGTGCTGGTGGGGAGCATCCTGATCGCGGTGATCGGTCTCATCGCGGTCGCCGCCTTCCTCCTGCGCGACAAGCCGGCCGACCTCCAGCCGATCGCCACCGAGCAGCAGGACGGGGCCCAGGACGGCGCGGATTCCAAGTTCGCCGACCGCGTCGGCGGCGATGCGGCGCCGGCCGAGCGCGCCGCGCCGGCCCGTCGCCCGGCGAGCGTTCCCACGGCACCGACGCCCGCCGCCCCGTCGCAGGCCCAGCCGGACCTCGCGGTGACCCAGCGGGCGGTGCTCTACGAGGAGAATGTCGGCGGCGGCGCCAATGCGGCGCCCAGCGCAACCCAGGGCCGGGTGGTCTGGCGCCTCGACACCGTGCCGGGCGAGCAGGGTCAGCCGTTGGAGACCGTCGTGAGGGCCACGGCCGAGTTTCCGGATGCGGGCCTCACCCTGGCGATGACCCTGCGGCGCAACCTCGACGCGACCCTGCCGGCCTCCCACACCATCGAACTCGCCTTCACGCCGAGCGGCCCGGCCGGCGCGCGCCACAACGTGCAGGATATCGGCCTGCTCCAGGGCAAGGACGAGGAGGGTGCGCGCGGCTCCCCGGTCTCCGGTCTGCCGGTCCGGGTCCGCGAAAACCTGTTCCTGATCGGGCTCTCGTCGCTGCCCAACGACATCGAGCGCAACACCGACATCCTGCTGCACAAGAACTGGTTCGACATCACCCTCAAGTTCGCCTCCGGTCCGCGCGGGATCGTGGCTTTCGAGAAGGGGACCGCCGGGACCCAGGTGCTGCAGAACGCCTTCGACCAGTGGCGCTAGAGTTTGTCAGGGATTAAGGGGAGACCGGTTATCCCGACACGACAAACGCGAACAACAGACTCTCGGATCAGACCGGCGCGGCGCCTGACGCGGCGCTTCGTCTCCTCGCCACGACGCCTCCTCGCCATCGACCCACCGAAATGAGAAAGGCCCCCGGCATCGCTGCCGGGGGCCTGTCGAAATCCATGCGACGGCGGGGACCGCCTCAGGCGTGCAACTCGGCCCGGGGAGCTTCGCGGGTCGCCAGGTTGCGCTTGACCGCTTCCTGAATCTTCTCGAAGGCCCGGACCTCGATCTGGCGGACGCGCTCGCGCGAGACGCCGAACTCGCCGGACAGGTCCTCCAGGGTGATCGGATCGTCGGCGAGGCGACGGGCCTCGAAGATCCGGCGCTCCCGCGGGTTGAGCACCGAGAGCGCGTCGCGCAGGGCCGAGAGGCGGTTCTGCCCCTCCTCCTCGCGCGCCAGCACGGTCTCCTGGCTGGGGCTGTTATCCACCAGCCAGTCCTGCCACTCGCCCTCGCCCTCCTCGCGCAGGGGCGCGTTGAGGGAGGTGTCGCCCGACAGGCGCCGGTTCATGTCGATCACCTCCTGCTCGGGCACACCGAGCTTGACGGCGATCTGGGCGACCTGATCCGGCTTGAGGTCACCCTCGTCGAGCGCCGAGATGCGACCCTTGGCCTTGCGCAGGTTGAAGAACAGCTTCTTCTGGTTGGCGGTGGTGCCCATCTTCACGAGCGACCACGAGCGCAGGATGTATTCCTGGATCGCCGCCTTGATCCACCACATGGCGTAGGTGGCCAGACGGAAGCCCTTGTCGGGCTCGAAGCGCTTGACCGCCTGCATCAGGCCGACATTGCCCTCGGACACGACTTCGCCGATCGGCAACCCGTAGCCGCGATAGCCCATGGCGATCTTGGCCACGAGGCGGAGATGGGACGTCACCAGACGATGCGCGGCGTTCCGGTCGCCCTTCTCGCGCCAGTTCTTGGCGAGCGTGAACTCCTCGTTCGGCTCGAGCATCGGGAACTTGCGGATCTCGTCGAGGTAGCGGGAGAGGCCACCCTCGGTGGCGAGCACTGGCAATGCGCCGGCCATGATCTTACCTCCTTGAAAGGACCCCCAGCGGGGCGGTCCGGGCGAACCGCCGCTCCCTTGAGCCGACCGTCCGATTCCCTAGTCTAGCGGGAAACCGGGGGATTCGGGAAGGCGACGCGCAGGGCGAGTTCGTCTTCAACGCGCGGGACCTCGGTTGGGTCTGTGATGACACGAATGGCCGCAGCCCGCCGTGTCCTGGCGCACGCCCGCACCGGCTTGACTGTGGCCATGCCGCTACGGGCCGAAGCTCAGCGTTTTGCGCTCAATTGCGCGATCAGGTCGGTCATGTCGGGCGGCAGCGGGCTCTCGAAATGCAGGGTCTCGCCGGTGCGCGGATGGGCGAATCCCAGCACGCTGGCATGCAGGGCCTGCCGGCCCAGAGTGTCGAGGGCCAGGCGCGCCTCCGGCGTGAGCCGGCTCGCCTTGGTCTTGAAGGCACCCCCATAGACCGTATCGCCCAGGAGCGGATGGCCCCGGTGGCTCAGATGCACGCGGATCTGATGGGTGCGCCCCGTCTCCAGCATGCAGCGCACCACCGCCACCGGGGCCTCGGTGCCCAGAACCGTCTCCACCCGGTAATGCGTGATGGCGTGGCGACCGCCATCCCCGCGCACCACCGCGATCTTCTCGCGGTTGCGGACGCTGCGGGCGAGATTCGCCTCGATGGTCCCGACGCGCGGCTCGGGCACGCCCCAGGCCAGGGCCAGATAGGCCCGCTCGAGCGGGCCGGTGCGGCCGTGATCGGCGAACTGCGCAGTCAGCCCCGCATGGGCGAGGTCGTTCTTGGCCACCACCAGCAGGCCGCTGGTGTCCTTGTCGAGGCGATGGACGATGCCCGGCCGGCGTACGCCGCCGATGCCCGACAGGCTATCGCCGCAATGGGCGATGAGCCCGTTCACCAGGGTCCCGGATTCATGGCCGGGCGCCGGGTGGACGACGAGGCCCGCCGGCTTGTCGATGACGATGAGGTCGTCGTCCTCGTACACGATGACGAGGTCGAGAGATTCGGCGCGCGGCTCCGGCGCCACCGCCTCGGGGATGGTCACGGCGAGTTCGGTGCCGGGGCCGACCTTGACGGACGGGTCCAGGCTGACGGCGCCGTTGCGGCGGACCTGCCCGGCCTTGACGAGATCCTGCAGGCGCGAGCGCGAGACGTCGGGGAAGATCCGCGCCAGGGCGCGGTCGAGGCGCTCGGTCGCGGCCTCCTCCCCGATCGTCGCGCGGCGTTCCGCGATCGTCGCGCGGCGCTCGCCGGTTACGTCCTGATCGAGGGAGTCCTGATCGAGGGCGTCGTGATCCAGATCCTCGGCTTCGAGATCCAGCAAGTCCTGTCCCGAAACCGGGTCCTGTCCCGGCCCGAGGTGTTCCTGTCCCGACACGAGGTGTTCCTTTCCCGACAAGCGGCGTTTCCGAGGTTCAAAATGTCGCTTGGGCGACGCGGAGGCGATTTCGGCCCTTGTGGCGTCGCGCGACCCTCGCTATACGATCGCCCATCGGCCGGGAAGCACGGATCGCAGCAGCGATGACCGCGCCCCTCCCTCCGATCCGCGCCCATCGTCTAGCGGTTAGGACAGGTCCCTCTCACGGATCAGACCGGGGTTCGATTCCCCGTGGGCGCGCCAACAACTTTCCCCTGACGGTTCTCTTGTCGTCCGCGCCGCGATGAGGCTCGACCTGCGCCGGCACGCGGCGAAGCAGACGTCCGGCCACTAGGACAAGCTGTCCGGCTGACGGACTCGTCTCCCTCGTGCGATGAGCGGGCATGATCCGGGTCATCAAACACATCATCGTCGAGCCGACGGCGGACCAGATGGCGCGCCTCGGGCGTATCCAGGCCATCGTCGTCGCCACCTTCCCGGGCGCCACCACCGACATCGTTCCGGGTCTGCTGGACGACGACCTCGTGGTGGAGGTCCGACTGCCCCTCGACAACCTGAACGACTGGCGTGCGGCACGCGAGGCCTGGGGAGACTTCAGCCGCCTTGCAGCCCCGCTCCCAGGCCCGACCGACCCCGAGTCCGACGAAGCCTGACCCGCTGCGCCCGCCGGGCCTGCGCTGCGGCCGCCCCGGTCATTCCGTGGACGCATCACGCTTGCGTGATTCCGGCCCCATCGATGACGCCGGGGACGGGTCGAAATCCTGCCCCGCCGTCGCGGCGGACCCGGCCCCGGACCCAGCCCTGGACCCAGCCCCGCACCGTCGCGCGCCGCTGGATGTTCGACGCCCGCGCTGCGCATTCGCCCGCGGGTTGGCAGATTCGCGCTGGTATCGACGAAGTCGATCCGAGCGTTCGCGCTTCGAGCGCCTCATGCGCCACAAAAGCCATACGTTAAAATTTTGCTAACGCATCCGGTTTGACGTGATTGACAGCGCTGGCAAATTGCAACTTTGATCACCTTATGTCGTGGCAGATCCGCGATGGGGATGGACGACAGAAATGAGCTGGATCTCGCTCCGTAAGTTTACCGCCGGTGAGACCAAGACGCAGTCTCCCGAGCAGACGGATGCGATGTTGCGCGCTCCAATACTCACGACACCCTTTCTGCGGGTCGGTGAGGAAGTCGACAATTCAGAGCCTGAGCCTCATGGCGAGGACCTGTCGCTGGATTCGTTGGGACAGCACAACGAGAGCCTGCGTTTCCGCGTGGCGGAGATGTCCGAGCGGCTCGACGACCTGAAGTCGCTGCAATCGGATTTCTCGGCCCTCCTGGTGCCGATCGTGGCGATCACCGAGGAATTGCCCCGGGCCAAGGTCCGGACGGCCGAGCTGGAGACGCTGCTGGGCGTCGAGCAGGCCAATGCCGCGACCCTGCGGCGCGACCTCGCCGATGCGACGGGCCGGCTCGCCGTGGCCACGAACGACGTGTCGGCCGCCAAGATCCAGCTGCACCACCTCGAAACCAGCCTCCAGGCCCGCGACGCCGCGGCGGAGGAAGTGCGCCTCGCCCTGCGCGACAAGACCCTGCAGGTCGAGAACCTGGAGCGGCGCCTGTTTGCCGAGACCGAGCAGACCCGCGCCCTCCAGGGCGAGAGCAAGGCCCTGCGAGGCGAGGCCAAGGCCCTCGATCAGGCGCTGGCCCGCTCGGACAGCGAGTTGCAGGACCTGCGCGAAAGCCGCCACGCCCTCGATCGGGACAATCTGCGGCTCCAGACCCTCAGCGAGGCCCAGGCCGCCCAGCTGGCCGAGCTGATCGCACGAGCGCAGGACTTCGAGACGCAGGCCGAAGCCGGCCGCATCGCCCTGCGCAACGTCGAGCAGCAGCTCGCCGCCGAGGTCACCGCCGCGCAGAAAGCCGAGGCCCAGTACGAGGCCGAGGTCGCCAATCATCGCACCGAGCGCGCGAGCCTCGCCATGCGGGCGGAGGCGAGCACGAGCCGCCTCGCCAGCACCGAGCAGATGCTGGCGCAGCTGCGCAACCAGCTGCGCGAGCGCGACGAGGCCGGCCGCTCGGCCGAGCGCGGGCTCAAGGAGGCCCTGATCGAGCGGGTGACCCTCGACCGCCGCCTGGAGAGCGCCCAGGCGGATCTCGCCCGCCAGACCGAGCGCTTCCTCGAGATGCAGCGCGCCCGCTCGGAATTCGAGCATCGCTGCGAGATGCTGACCAAGGCGATGGCGGCCAAGGATGCGGCCCTCGAACAGGCGCTCGGCCGCGTCTCCAGCCTGTCCGACCGGATCGACCATCTGGTCCATCGCCAGGAGGTCGAGCGGGCCGATTTCGAGACCGTCAATCATCGTCTCATCGAGGAGCTGCAGCACGAGCGCTCCGAGCGGAAGCTGGCCCAGGGCGCCCTCGACATCGCCCGCGAGAGCCGGGTCTCGCTCCAGAAGCAGCACGAGGCCCTGCGGCGCTCCGCCCGCAACTTCGCCGGAGAGGAGGCCGGGGCGCGATCCGAATCGGCGCCCGCCCAAACTCAGGCGCAAACCCAAGCCTCTGCCCCCGCCGAGGTCAGCAACGTCCGACCGTTCACGCCCCCGTCCGAGAAGTAAGCCCGCCGGTCGATCGGCCGGGCGGATCTCCCGCTCGACCCGTTCCTCCACCCCACCGCGATGCCGCGCGAGCACACCCCGCGCAGGAAAGCAGCCATGTCCGAGACCGCGCTACGCGACCGAGAGACGTCTTCCGCCGGGGCCTGGCTGATGCGCAGCCTGCCGACGCCGCATCGTCCGGCCGGCACGCCCGAACCGGCTCAGCCCACGGAGCCGGCGAAGCCCGGTGCGATGCGGGACGTGACGCCCGGCGCCGAGGCTGGCCCGCGACGGGACTGGTCCGCCTCCCTCGATCTCATCCACGAGGCGACGGCCGCGATCCGCATCAGCGAGGAGCGGGCGGCCGAACTGGAACAGGAGCTCGAGCGCACCGTGGCGCGCGCCCTGGAGCGGGCCTCGGCTCTCGAAGCGCAGGTCGCCGCCGCCCAATCCCGGGCCGAGCAGGCGGAGCGCCGGGCCGAGGAGGCCGAGGAATGGCTGGCGCGCCTGCACGATGCCGTGGTGGAGGGCTTCACCCGCAAGGCCGCCCCGCCGGCGGCGCAGGCCACGAGTTCCGCCGCCTGATCCTGTTCGCCCCGGTCCGGTCCCGACCGGCTCCCGTTGAACCGCGCCAGGCCACTCCGCCCCGCGCGCTCGACCCTCCCGAAAATGGGTCCGTGCCACCATGTCCGCAGCCGCCTCCCCTGCTCGATCGCCGCTGATGGGCACCGTGCTCGCCCCGATGGTCGTCCTTCAGGACGCCGACGCCCAGACCCTCGCTCCTGCCCTCGCTCCTGCCCTGGCCCCTGCGGTCGCGCAGGAGGCCGCGCGCGAGGGCGTTCGGGACTTGTCGCGCTCGCAGGCGCTGGTGCCCTACGAGGCGGCGCCCCCAAGCTCGGTTCTCGGCGCCACCACCCTGCGGCTGGTCGAGCGCAGCATGGAGACCATCCGGCTCCTGCATCGGCGCGTGGACAGCATCTCGGCCCAGGCCCGGGACCTGATCGTCCTCACCCACCGGGAGCGGGCCGAACGGGAGGTCGAATTGACCCAGGCCCGCGCCGAGGCGGCCGAGTGGCGGCGTCAGGCCATGGAATCGGAGCTGCTGGCGCGCGAGGCCCAGCTTCGGGCGCGCGAGGCCGAGATGGCGCGCCGCGAGGCCGAACAGGCCGCCCACGAGGCCCGGCGCCAGGTGCGCAAGGCCGAGGCGGAGGTCGAAGGGCTCCAGGCCTACCTGCGCAAGATCAGCGACTTCCTCGAATCCACCCTCGGCCGGTAGAGGCGGTTCCTCCGTCGACGAGGCGGATCCGCGAATCGCTTCCGGTCCCACGCAACCCGGGCAGAGCCAGCCGCACGATCGGCAAGTCCGTCATCCCCCGTCATCCCCCGCCATCGGTGCTGCGGTGCAAGCGTAGCGGTTCGTTGAGGACGTTGCGGTTTTCGCCCGCGGATGACTTTCCTCAGGCGTCGTCGCTGCGATGCGGGATCGAAATACTGAATATCTCCGGCCAATCACTTGCGTAGTCTGAACGGCGGATTAAGGTTCCGGCTCGTTCCAAATCAACTCGCGATTAACCTCCTTTGACAAGGTGACAGCCATGTCCAACGTGATTCGCGTGAAGCCGACCCATGACGGCACCTATACGGTCTATCGCGGCGAGGCCGTGCTGGTGAGCGGTCTGACGCTCCTCCAGGCGGAGCGCTACCGGGAGAATCTGGCCGAGGAGCCGGTGCTGGAAGACGCCTGACGCCCCCTCGACCCGGCGCCTCAGGCCCGGACCAGTGCCAGGGGTCCGAGATCCGCGATGGTGCCGGCCTCGGTCAGGCCCCGCTCCATGCCGGCGACGGTGTAGCCCGCCGCCGCGCGGGTGATCGTATAGAGGTGGTAGCTCGCGCGGTGGTGCCGCGCATCGCCCCGAGCCGAGGCCGAGGCGGCGCCCACCACCGGGATCGACCGGCCGCCCGGCCCCGCCACGAACGCCACGCTGCGGACGTGGTTGTGCCCGTGCAGGATCAACTCCGCCCCCGCATGTGCCACCATGGCGGTGAACGCGCCCGCATCCTTCAATTCCCGCCCGGACGAGGTGCCGCCGGGATGCGACGGATGGTGGATCATCACCACGCGGAAGGGGGGCTCGGGCTCGGCCCCGAGCGCCCGAAGCAGGGCCTCGGTCGCGGCGATCTGCTGCGGCCCGAGGCGCCCGCTCGCCATCAGGGGCTTGGTCGGAACCGCCGAGGACAATCCGATCAGCGCGACAGGCCCGCGCCGGCGCAGGTAGGGAAAGTGCCCGTGCGTGCCGTCGTCGCCCGTGGTCCAGGCCCCGCAGGCGAGGAGCAGCCCTTCGAGGGAGCCGCGCACGTAGGCGTCGTGGTTGCCCGGCACGAAGCTCACCGCGTCCGGCGTGCCGAGCGCTTCGAGGAAGACCTTGGCGGTCGACCATTCGCTCGGCAGGCCGATGTTGCACAGGTCGCCGGTGCAGGCGATGTGGTCGTGCGCCTGGGCCTGGAGGTCGGCCACCAGGGCGGCCAGCACCTCCATGTCGTGCGCGTCCTTGCGGCCGCGCTGCCAGTTCACGTAGCCGGTGGCGCGCTTGCTGAGGAGCTGGCGCAGGCGCGGGCGCGTCAGCGGCCCCACATGGGGGTCGGTCAGGTGGGCGAGGCGGAACATCATCCCCCGGTGCACGATCGATGATCGGGATTTCGGGGTTCCGCATCGCCTCATCCGACCCCGAGGGTCAACCCTCGCGGGGCGATTCGCCACCCGCCCCCGGGGCTCACGGCTTTGCTCGCCCCCGAGACTCTTGCCCCCAAGGCTCTTGCCCCCAAGGCTCTTGCCCCCAAGGCTCTTGCCCCCAAGGCTCTTGCCCCCAAGGCTCTTGCCCCAAGGCTCACGCGCTGCCGATGGCGATCCCGGTCAGCAGCACCAGGGCGCCGCCGAGAACCACCTGCATCGCCGCGCGCCAGAACGGCGTCGCCATGTAGCGGGTGCGGATGGCCGCGATCGCCAGCAGCTCCACCACCACCACGACGATCGCCAGGGCGGTGGCGAGGCCGAAGGCGTTCGGCCACCGGTCCGGGATCGCGTAGGGCAGCGTGTGGCCGAGACCGCCGAGCGTGGTCATCACCCCGCAGACGAGGCCGCGCATCCACGGCGTGCCCCGCCCGGTGATCTGCCCGTCATCCGAGAGCGCCTCGGTGAAGCCCATGCTGATGCCGGCCCCGATCGAGGCGGCGAGCCCCACCAGGAAGGTCGCCCCGTTGCTGTGGGTCGCGAAGGCGGCGGCGAAGATCGGCGCCAGGGTCGAGACCGAGCCGTCGATCAGCCCGGCGAGGCCCGGCTGGACGTAGCGCAGCACGAAAGCCCGGTGCGCTTCGGCCGCTGCGGGGTCGAGCGGCGCCGCCGATCCCGCGACTCCGTGGGCCTGTGACATCGTCATCGCGTGCATCCTCTCCAGCCTCGCGACCTGTTTAGATCGATTCCAATCTATAGATTGGAACGGCTCCAAACAAGCGCCGGATGCCCCTTTCTGTCACCCAAAGCGAAGGTTTCGGCCTTCCCCCGGCGTTGCACCGGTCCGGCGATCGGAGCTAGACAGCCGGCTGCCCGTCCGTCCCGGTCGTCGCCGCAAGGCGCGGGACGGCTCCGCGACCGGCCCCTCGGCGCCGCGAAAGCGAAGTGATGAGCCTCGTCAAACGCATCGGCCGCGCGCCGGCGGTCCAGCAGGCCCTCGGCATCCTCGCCGGCGGCTACCTGCGCCTGGTCCGCCGCACCAACCGCTTCACCGTGGAGCCGGCCGGCCCCGATGCCTGGCTCGACGGGCACAGCCCCTTCATCGCCGGCATGTGGCACGGCCAGCACACGATGATCTCGTTCATGCGCCGGCCGCACGACCGGATCGCCACCATCATTTCCCGGTCGGCCGACGGCAACATCAACGCCATCGCGCTTACCCGGATGGGCGTGCGGGTCATCCGGGCCTCGGGCGCGCGCGGCCGCGTGCTGCGGGACGCCAAGGCGAAGGGCGGGGCCGAGGGCCTGCGCGCCATGCTGCGGGCCTTGAAGGACGGCGAATCGGTCGCCTTCAGCGCCGACGTGCCGAAGGTCTCGCGCCGCGCCGATGCCGGCATCCTCACCCTGGCGCGCTTCTCCGGCCGGCCGATCATTCCTGTGGCGGTGGTGACGAGCCGGCACTGGCGCTTCAACAGCTGGGACCGGGCCTGCCTCGGCCTGCCCTTCGGCCGCGGCGCGATGGTGTTCGGAGACCCGATCGTCGTGCCCCGCGACGTCGCGCCCGATGTCCTCGAAACACTGCGCCGGCAGCTGGAGGCCGAGATGAACCGGGTTCATGACCGCGCCTACACCCTGGTCGGCCGCCCCGACCGCGTCGGACCCCATGATCGCGTGACCCATCCGGACCGCGTCACCCATCCAGACCGGGGCGCGGCCGAACCCCGCGCCGGGACGCCCGCATGAAGGCGATGGCGAAGGCCCCGCCCCTCACGGCGCTCCTCGGGGCCTACCGCTACGGCCTCTATCTCGGCGAGCCGGCGCTGGTGGGCCTGCTCGGCTGGCGCGCCCGCCGGGGCAAGGAGGATGGCGGCCGCCTCTCCGAGCGGCGCGGCCTGCCGGGCCGGGCCCGCCCCCTCGGGCGTCTGGTCTGGATGCACGGGGCGAGCGTCGGCGAGGCGTTGTCCCTGGTCGGCCTCGTCGACGGCATGATCGCGCGCGGCTTCTCGGTCCTGGTCACGACGGGCACGCGCAGCGCGGCCGACCTGATCGGGCGCCGCCTGCCGGCCGGGGCCGTACACCAGTACATGCCCCTCGATGCGCCGCGCTGGGTCGAGCGCTTCCTCGCCCATTGGCGCCCCGATCTGGCGCTGATCGCCGAATCCGAGATCTGGCCGAACACCATCCTGTCCCTGCACCGGCGCGGCATCCCGCTGCTTCTGGTCAATGCGCGGCTGTCGGAGCGCTCGTTCCAGGGTTGGGCGCGCACGCCGCGCACCGCCGAGGCGCTCCTGGCCCGCATCGCGATCTGCCTCGCCCAGACCGACGAGGATGCCGACCGCTTCCGCCGCCTCGGTGCCCCGCGGGTCGAGATCGCCGGCAATCTCAAATACGATTCCGAGGTGCCCCCGGCGGACGGGCAGCAACTCGCCCACCTGCGCGATCTCATCGGCGACCGGCCCGTCTGGGTCGCGGCCAGCACCCATCCGGGCGAGGACGCGATGGCGGCCCGCGCCCATGCCCGCCTGCGGGCGCGCTGGCCCCGTCTCCTCACCATCGTCGTGCCGCGCCATCCCCACCGTGGCGGCGACGTGGCCGATTGCGCCGGCGCCGAAGGTCTGCGCAGCGCCCGGCGCTCGCAGGGCGGGCGCCCGCACGGGGGCGTCGACCTCTACGTCGCCGACACGCTGGGCGAACTCGGCCTGTTCTATCGGCTCAGCCGCATCGTCTATCTCGGCGGCTCCCTGGTGCCGCATGGCGGGCAGAACCCGATCGAGCCGACGCGCCTGTGTGCCGCCGTGCTGCATGGGCCGCACGTCCACAACTTCACCCAGGTCTACCGCGCCCTCGACGGCGCCGGCGGCGCCCTGCTGGTGCTGGATGCCGACGACCTCGCCGTCACCCTGGACGACCTGCTGGGCGACCGGGCCCGTATTGCGGCGCTGAACCAGGCCGGCGCCGCCGCACTCCAGCCCTTCGAGGGCGCGGTCGCCCGCACCCTGTCGGTGCTCGACCCCTTCATCGCCCAGATGACCCTGACGGCGATGACCGCCTCGTGAGCCCGGACTGATGCGGCCCCCCGCCTTCTGGGACGCGCGGCCCGGCCACCCGGCGGCCCGTCTGCTGGCGCCCCTCGGCGCCCTCTACGGCCGCCACACCGCCGCCCGCATGGATCGCCCCGGTGCCGCCGCGCCCTGCCCCGTCCTGTGCATCGGCAACTTCACTCTGGGGGGCGCCGGCAAGACGCCGACCGCGCTGGCGCTGGCGACCCTGCTGCGCGACCTCGGCGCCCGCCCGGCCTTCCTGACCCGAGGCTATGGCGGACGCCTCGCCGGTCCCATCCGGGTCGATCCGACGATGCAGACCGTGGCCGAGACCGGCGACGAGCCTCGCCTGCTGGCGCGGTCCGCTCCCACCATCCTGTCGCGCGATCGCCCGGCCGGCGCCCGCCTGTGCGTGGCGGAGGGCGCCGACGTCATCGTGATGGATGACGGCCTCCAGAACCCGAGCCTGGCCAAGACCCTGTCGCTCGCCGTGGTCGATGCCGGAGCCGGGCTCGGCAACGGCCGGCCTTTCCCGGCCGGCCCCCTGCGGGTTCCGTTGTCGCGCCAGTGGCGCCACGTCCACGGGATCGTGCTGATCGGCGACGGCCCGCGCGGCGCGGTCGTGGCCGAGGCGGCGCGGGCGCGCGGGCTGCCGGTCCACCGCGCCCGCCTGATCCCGGGGGCCGATTTCGCGGGTCGGCGCGTCCTCGCCTTCGCGGGCATCGGGCGCCCCGACAAGTTCTTTTCGAGCCTCGCCGAGGCCGGCGCCACCCTCGTCGGCCGGCACGCCTTCGCGGATCACCACCCCTACGCCGCTGCCGACGCGGCGGCGCTGACGGCGGAGGCACGACGCCTCGGCGCCGACCTCGTCACCACCGAGAAGGACCACGTCCGCCTCGAGGCCCCCTTCGCCGCCCGCGTCGCCATCCTGCCCGTCACCCTCGCCTTCGCCGACGAAGCGCCGCTCCTCGCGCAGTTGCGCTCGCTGCTCGGCCGAGCCTCGGGCTAGAATGTGTCAGGGATCGGCGGAAACCCGTTATCCCGACCCGACCACCCAAAACGACAGACTCGAGGATGGTTCACGGTCGATCCGCGTCTTCACGACCGATCGACGAACCGGCCCTCCGGCCCGCGAGAGAAGCGGGCACGCGATCCCGCCCCTTCGACCGTGATTTCACGATCCGGCCTGCGCCGAGGCGATCGCCTGTTCGAGGAAGGTGGCGGCGTTCCCGATCGCTGCCCGGCCCTCGGCCAGCTCGGCCTGGAACATGTGCCAGACGTGGAACATGTTCGGCCAGATCTCCAGGGAGACCCGGACGCGGTTCTCGCCGAGATGGCTGGCGAGCCGGATGGCGTCGCTGAGCATCAGTTCGGCCTCGCCGATCTGCACCAGGATCGGTGGCAATCCGCGAACGTCGGCGAAGACCGGCGAAGCCTCCGGGCTGTTCGGCAAGGCCCCGCCGAGGAAGGTCCGGGCCATCAGGTCGAGACCCGCCTTGGTGTTCAGCGGATCGAGGCCCTCGCGGTTGAACATCGAGGCGCCGGTATGCTCCAGGTTCGCCCATGGGGAGAGGGCGGCCCCGCCAGCCGGCAACGGCACGCCCGCGTTGCGCGCCATGACCATCACGGTGACCACCATGGCGCCACCCGCCGAATCTCCCGCGACGGTGACCGAACGCGGGTCCTGGCCCTGGTCGATCAGCCAGCGATAGGCCGAGAAGGTATCCTCGATCGGGGTCGGGAAGGGATGCTCGGGAGCCAGCCGGTAATCCGGCAGGTAGACGCGGGCCTTCATCGCCTTGGCGAAGGCGCCGGCCAGGCCGTGATATCCGCCCGGTCCTCCGACGATGTAGGCCCCGCCGTGGATGTAGAACAGCACGCGGTCGCCGACGACGTCGTCCGGCGTCACCAGGGTGCCCGGGACGCCGCCCATATCGACGGGTTCGATCCGAACGCCCTCGGGCGTCGGATGCTGCGCCATCGTGTCGATGTAGGCGCGACGGATCTCCTCCAGCGTCGCGCCCCGGGTCTCGCCGAGGATGACCGGTCCAAGGTCCTGCAGGCTGCCGGCCCATTGTGCGAGCCGATGGGTCACGAGATCGTTGAAGGCCATGAGACACCCGTCCAGTGCTGTTGCAAGTCTTGTCGCAAGTGCTGTCAATTGCGTCGAATGGCCGGTATACGTCGGCGATTGGCGAATGGGCGTCAACACTGCGGGGATGGAACGGCGCGGATGTCATTCGGGCATGTCGGCGACATCGCAGCTTTCGTCGCCGCGGCCGAGGCCGGAAGCTTCGTCGCCGCGGCGCGCCTCCGGTCGATGACGCGATCCGGGATCGCCAAGAGCGTCGGGCGCCTCGAAAGCCGCCTCGGCGTGCGGCTGTTCCATCGCACGACGCGAAGCCTCGCCCTGACCGACGACGGCCGCCTCTTCCTCGATCGGTGTACGCAGATCCTCTCGGATCTCGAGGATGCGGAACTGTCGCTGGCCGAGGGGGGCGGCGAACCGCAGGGCATCCTCCGCCTCACGGCCCCGGCGACCTTCGGACGGGTGGTGGTTCTGCCCGTGCTCAACCGGTTCCTGGCGGCGTGGCCGAAGCTGCGTGCGGAGGTCAGTCTCACCGACCGGGTCAACGACATCATCGACGATGGCTACGACCTGGCGATCCGGATCGGTGATCCGCGCGAGAACGGCAGCCTGATCGCCAAGACCCTGATCGCCAGGACGTTGACGCGTCAGCAGGACCTCGTCGTGGCAAGCCCGGGCTACCTGTCCACGCGGCCGCTGCCCCGGCACCCGGACGACCTGACCGAGCAGACCTGCCTGAGCTATCTCAGCGCCGGGCGGCACCGGGCCTGGCGTTTCGTCGCCGAGGGCAAGACGATCGCGATCCGGCCCCGTGCGCGGCTCGCGCTCGATAGCGGCGAGGCCTTGCGCGATGCCGCTTTGTCCGGAGCCGGCCTCGCCTACCTGCCGAGCTACGTCGTCGACGAGGACATCGCGAACGACCGCCTGCGCGTCGTCCTCTCAGACTACGCCGCCCCACCCATCCCGATCTGTGCCCTCTACCCCAGCCGCCGCCATCTGGCCTCCAAGGTGCGGCGGTTCATCGACCTCGTCGCGGCCGAGCTTCACACGCCATCCCCCTGAAGCGATGGGGGCTCGACGCAGACCGTCCGTGATCACGGGGTTGCTGGGGCTCGGCAACCGGGCGAATCGATCACCCCCGCACCCGCTGGCGGGCCGAAGGCGACCGCGCCGTCAAGCCGGCCGCCCGGTCTTGGCGAGGCGCTTCATCGCGGCCTCGGGGCTGGCATAGGCCTCCTGCAGGGTGGCGCTCCAGTAGCGCAGGGCGTCGAGGGCGATCGGCTCGCCGGTCACCGCGCAGCGCACGAAGCTGCCGGGCTTGACCACCCGCATGGTGCCGTCGCCGTACTCCACCACCGCCTCGCCGGAGGCTCCGCGCTCGAAACGTCCCAACATGATCCTGCCGCCTCCCGGCCCATTCGCCCACTGGCCCCGTCTTAGGAGCGCGGCGGCCCGGTGTCGATGACGCCCGACCCTCGACAGGCCCGCGACTTGGTGCCTTAAGTCGCGGGATGCCGCTCCGCGTCCTGCTCTCATGAACCCGGATCTCGCCCGCCTGTTCGACGCCGCCCGGGCCGCGCAGGCCAGGGCCTACGCGCCCTACTCGCGCTTCCCCGTCGGTGCGGCCCTGCGCGACGCCTCGGGCGCCGTCCATGTCGGCTGCAACGTCGAGAACGCCGCCTATCCGGTCGGGACCTGCGCCGAGGCCGGCGCCATCGCCGCCATGGTGGCGGCTGGCGGTCGCGCCATCGCCGAACTCCTGGTGCTCGGTCCGGGACCCGGCCTCGTGACACCCTGCGGCGCCTGCCGCCAGCGCATCCGCGAATTCGCCGGACCGGCGGTTCTGGTCCACGTCGCCGATGCCGATGGTATCCGCGCGGCCTTCACCCTCGGGACGCTGCTGCCCGAATCGTTTGGCCCCGAGAACCTTGGCTCACCCGAGAATCTTGGCTCACCCCAGAATCTCGCTTCACCCCAGAATCTCGCTTCACCCGAGAACCTCGCCTCACCCGAGAATCTCGCCTCACCCGAGAATCCTGTCTCGCCCGAAAATCTCGTCTCTGCCGAGAGTCTCGATCATGGGTGAGCCCGAGCCGACCGTCGAGGCCGCCGCCGGCCTGCTTCGCGCCCAGGGGTTCGGCGGTCCGTTCGCCTGTGCGATCGTGACCGGGACCGGACTCGGTGCCTGGGTGTGTGACCTCGACGAAACACTCTCGGTATCCTACGCGCAGATTCCGGGCTTTCCGGCGCTCGGGGTGAGCGGCCACGGCGGCCGCCTGCATGCCGGCCGCCTCGCCGGCCGCCGGGTTCTGGTCTTCGAGGGCCGCGCGCACGCCTACGAGGCGGGTGACGCCGCCATCATGCGGGTGCCCCTCGCCGTCGCCCAACTGCTTGGCGCAGAAGCCCTTCTTCTCACCAACGCGGCCGGTTCGCTGCGGCCCGAGGTCGGTCCCGGCAGCCTCGTCGCGCTCACCGACCACATCAATCTGTCGGGCCTCAACCCCCTCATCGGCGAGCCGAGCGACGGCCGCTTCGTGCCCATGGTCGAGGCCTACGACGCGTCGCTCCGGAGCCATCTCCTTGCCGCAGCAGCAGAATCCGGCCTGGTACTCCACACCGGGATCTACGCCTGGTTCTCCGGCCCGAGCTTCGAGACGCCAGCCGAAATCCGCATGGCCGGGCGCCTCGGCGCCGATCTCGTCGGCATGTCGACGGCGCCGGAGGTCATTCTGGCCCGCTTCTACGGTCTGCCCGTCGCCGCCGTTTCGGTGGTGACCAACCTCGGCGCCGGCATCGGCGCCGGCAATCCCCACCATGCCGAGACCAAGGCGGTCGCCGCTGATGCCGGCGACGACCTCGCCCGCCTCGTCGCGGCCTTCGTGGCCCGCCTGCCCGCAAGGACGCCCTGATGACCGACGATGCCGCCATCGCCCGGCGAGCCCTGCCGTTGCTCGACCTCACCGATCTCAGCGAGTCCTGCTCCGAAGCCGCCATCGACACGCTCTGCCGAGACGCCCGCGCGAGCCGGGTCACCGCCATCTGCGTCTGGCCGCATTACGTGAGCCAGGCCGCCCGGCTTCTCGCCGGCAGCCCGGTGCGGATCGCCACCGTCATCAACTTTCCCGCCGGTGGCGACGATATCGAGCGGGCGGTGGACGACACGACGGAGGCCCTGGCGGACGGCGCGCACGAGATCGACCTCGTGCTGCCCTATCGCAGCTTCCTCGCTGGCGAGACCGGGATATGCCGGTCGATGCTCGGCGCTATCCGCGAGGTCTGCGATGGCGACCGACTGCTCAAGGTGATCCTCGAGAGCGGCGAGCTGGCGACATCGACGGCGATCACCGCAGCCAGCCGCCTCGCCATCGAGTCCGGCGCGGATTTCCTCAAAACATCAACGGGTAAGAGTCTGGTTTCCGCTACGCCCGAAGCGGCCGAAGCGATGCTTCTCGCCATCCGGGACCGGGCAGATGGGCGCTCTGTCGGGCTCAAGGTCTCGGGCGGATTGCGCAGCGTCGCCGATGCCGGTCGCTATCTCGCACTCGCCGATCGCATCATGGGACCCGCCTGGGTCTCGCCCCGCACTGTCCGTCTCGGCGCCAGCAGTCTGCATGCCGCACTGGTGTCGGCATGCGGAGAGCCGGCCCGATGAGGCTGCCGCAGGAACTGATCCGGGCGAAGCGCGATGGCGGCGAACTCCCGTCCGAAGACATTGCCGACTTCATCGCCGGCCTGACCGATGGGCGGGTCACCGAGGGACAGGCGGCGGCCTTCGCCATGGCGGTGTTTTTCCGGGGACTTTCGCGGGCGGAGCGCGTCGCCCTGACCCAAGCCATGACCCGCTCGGGCACGGTTCTGCACTGGAATTTGCCCGGGCCCGTTCTCGACAAGCACTCGTCTGGGGGCGTCGGAGATGCCGTCAGCCTCGCGCTTGCGCCGATGGTGGCGGCTTGCGGCGGCTATGTGCCCATGATCTCGGGCCGTGGTCTCGGCCACACCGGTGGCACCCTCGACAAGCTCGCGAGCATCCCGGGCTACGATGTGACGCCCGATCTCGACCGCTTTCGGCGTGTCACCGCGGAGGTCGGCTGCGCCATCATCGGGCAGACCGCAGATCTGGCTCCCGCGGATCGTCGGCTCTACGCCATCCGCGACGTCACCGGCACGGTCGAGTCCCTCGACCTCATCACCGCCTCCATCCTTTCGAAGAAGCTTGCGGCTGGCCTCGATGGTCTGGTGATGGATGTGAAGACCGGCTCGGGAGCCTTCATGGCTCAGCGTTCCGAGGCACAAGGACTCGCGCGCAGCATCGTCGCCGTCGCCAACGGCGCCGGCCTGCCCACGGTGGCGCTGATCACCGATATGGATTCGCCCCTCGCCTCCTCCGCCGGAAATGCCCTGGAGGTCGCCTACATCCTGGACTATCTCACCGGACAATCACGGGAGCCTGCGTTCCACGCTGTCACCATGGCACTGGCCGCCGAAATGCTGGTGATCGGCGGACTGCGTGCTGATATCGCAGACGCCGTAACAGCCTTGGAGAAAGCCCTGGCTTCCGGCCGTGCGACCGAAACCTTCGGTCGGATGGTCGCCGCGCTTGGAGGCCCGAGCGATCTTGTCGAGAGTCCGGGGCGCCATCTGCCGGTGGCTCCTGTCATCCGGACCATCGCGGCGCCTACGAGTGGGTTTGTGACCGCGGTGGTCACCCGCGAGTTGGGGCTGGCCGTCATCGAGCTCGGGGGGGGGCGAACTCGCCCCCAGGATGATATCGACCCTCGGGTCGGTCTGACCCGGCTTCCTCGGGTCGGTGCGCGAGTGGAGCGGGGCGAGATGCTCGCAATGATCCATGCGCCCGATGCGACCGCCGCGGACCGGGCAGAAATCGCCGTGTCCGCAGCCTATCGCATCGATCCCGCCCCGATGTCAGAGCCCGACGCCATCCTCGAGCGGATCGCCGAATGACGACGTCCCGGTTTCTACGGGGCGCAGTCGCCGGGAGCTGGAATCGCCGCTCTTAGTACTCGTAACGGCCATGGCCACGATGGTGGTGCCGGCGCTCGTGCCAGCCGCGGCGCTCATCCCAGCCACCGTGATGATCCCAGCCATGACGGCGGTGCCCCCATCCGCGATGGCGTCCCCGCTCGTGACCGCCATCGTAGCGATCATGGTGACGGTGATGTCCCCATCCGCCATGCCCACCCCAGTACTGAACGGTGCTGATCGCAGCCGGCTCCGAAGCGGCAGGGGGTGCGAACGCAGGCATGGCGGTGGCCGGACTTCCGGCCGCCAGGCCGCACGCGAGGGCAGCCACCACGATTGAGGCCTTGACGGCCCGCATCGATCCCATGGGGGATGTGGTCATGGTCGGATCCTATCTCGAACGAGCGGGCGCCTCCCGCTCTCACCTCGGAGATAGAGGGAAAGCCCTGAACCCAACCCCAGCTCGCCCTTCAGCTTCCGTTCGGATTTGATCTTCCGGGCGTATGGGTCAGGGGCGGCGGTAGACCCAGACGCGCGCAGGCGGCAGGTTGAGCCAGACCCGATTCGATCGGCTCGCCGTGTAGGTGCCGGCATCGCAGCGTGCCGGGATGGGCGGCACCACAGCGTAGGTGAATTGTACGAACGGCGCATTGGCGTGCATCATCGCGTGAGCAGCGTTGAGCAGATCGAGGCGTTGCTCCAGGGGTTTTGTGAACAGCGGCAGGCTTGAGACCATCGCTGCAGCTTTGTCCGACAGCATCCCGCCGAGGGTCTCGCGGATGTTGTAAGCGTCACCACGAACGATCGTCGCGCGCGGGAAGCGTTTCTGGAGAAGCTTGCAGAAATCGGGATTGTACTCGACCAGGATCAGACGCTCCTGTTCGATGCCGCGGCGGATCAGGGCTTCCGTCACCGGACCCGTACCGGGACCGAGTTCGATGACCGGACCGGTGACGCGCGGGTCGACATAGGACGCCATGGTCCGCGCGAGCATCTTGCCCGAGGGGGTCACGGCTCCGGTGACGAGCGGTCGCTCGAACCAGGAGCGTAGAAATCGCGCCTCGTCCTCCAGCGGGTCCCGTCGCGTACGGTTGGCACCGGAGGCGAGGTCGGCTTTTGCGCTGGGGCGGCGTAGCGGCGGCAAGACCCTATGTCCTCAGATCACGGGTGGGAGGGAAAGGCTAGACGACGAAGCTCTTCGGCAGTCAAGCTCGCATCCATGGAACAGGCCCCGGCGCACACAACGATTGGGGTGGCGGTGCCGGCACGCCACATCCGATAACCGGGGCCGCGTCAATTTGATCCGCAGGTTTGTGATGACTCAAGTACGGGCGGTACCGCCAAGTCCGTCGAAGAAGTCCTTAACTTTCGAAAAGAAGCCTGCGCTCTCCGGATGGTTCTCATCCGACGCAGTTTGATCGAATTCCTGGAGAAGTTCACGCTGGCGTTTGGAGAGGTTCTGCGGCGTCTCGACAAAAACCTGAATGTAGAGATCTCCAACATCGCGTGAGCGAAGCACCGGCATGCCCTTAGCCTTGATGCGGAACTGCTTCGCCGTCTGGGTACCCGCCGGGATCCGGACCTGCGTCTGCGAGCCGTCGATCACCGGAACGGTGATCTCGCCGGAAAGGGCGGCGGTCACCATCGAGATCGGCACGCGGCAGAACAGGTCCGCCCCATCCCGCTGGAAGAACTCGTGCGGCTTGATCGACAGGAAAACGTAAAGGTCGCCTGCCGGTCCGCCTCGCAGGCCGGTCTCGCCCTCCCCGGCAAGGCGGATCCGCAGTCCATCATCGACACCAGCCGGCACATTGATAGAGAGCGTGCGCTCCCGTGTGACGCGACCCGCCCCACTGCAGGCCGTGCAGGGATCGTCGATCACCTCGCCGCGCCCATGGCAATTCGGACAGGTGCGTTCGATCGCGAAGAAGCCTTGCGCCGCGCGCACGCGGCCGTATCCACCACAGGTCTGACAGGGGCGCGGCTTCGAGCCCGCCTTGGCACCGGACCCGGAGCAGACCTCACAGGTGACCGACGTCGCCATCTTGATGGTCTCGGCTTTGCCGCTGAAGGCTTCCTCCAAGGAAATCTCGAGATTGTACCGAAGATCGGCGCCTCGCTCCCGGGCGGGGCCACTGCGTGCGCCCCCACGTCCAGCTCCCGGAGCCGCGCGACCGTCGCCGAAGAAATTGTCGAAGATATCCGACATGAAGTCGCCGAATTCGTTGCCGAACCCGGGTCCTCCCCCGCCGCCCTGCTGGAAAGCCGCATGGCCGAAACGGTCGTAGGCTGCGCGTTTTTGGCCGTCCGAAAGGCACTGATAGGCTTCGTTGATTTCCTTGAACTTGAGCTCGGCCTCTGAATTCCCGGGATTGCGGTCCGGGTGGTAGGTCATGGCAAGTTTACGGAAGGCGATCTTCATCTCGCCGTCGGTTGCGGTCTTGGAGACGCCCAGAATCTCGTAATAGTCCCGCTTCGACATTCCCGTCCTCAAAGTCCCCCGGCGCGCCGATCCAACAGGACCGCGCCGTCTTCATGATTGCAGGAGCGCTGTCCCGACCCCATCGCACACGTGGAAGGGACCCAGACATGACACGGGGCCGGATCGCTCCGGCCCCGCTTTCAGATGCAGGCGTTATGCCCGCTTCTTCTGGTCCTTGTCATCGACTTCTTGGAAGTCGGCATCGATGACGTCGTCCTTCTTCGCCTCGTCGGCGCCCGGTGCAGCACCCGCCTCACCGGCCTGGTTGGCGGCGTACATTGCCTCGCCGAGCTTCATCGAAGCCTGCATCACATCGGTGGTGCGCGCCTTGATGACCTCGACGTCCTCGCCCTCAAGAGCAGTCCGCAAAGAGGTGATCGCAGTCTCGATGGCACCCTTGTCGTCGGACGAGACCTTGTCGCCATATTCTTTCACCGATTTCTCGGTGGCATGGACGAGGCTCTCACCCTGGTTCTTCACCTCAACCAGTTCTCGGCGCTTCTTGTCGGCCTCAGCGTTTGCTTCGGCGTCCTTCACCATCCGCTCGATGTCGGCATCCGACAGGCCGCCTGAGGCCTGGATCCGGATCTGATGCTCCTTGTTCGTCGCCTTGTCCTTGGCCGTCACGTTGACGATGCCGTTGGCGTCGATGTCGAATGTCACCTCGATTTGCGGCATGCCGCGCGGCGCCGGGGGAATGCCCATCAGGTCGAACTGGCCGAGCAGTTTGTTGTCGGCCGCCATCTCGCGCTCGCCCTGGAAGACCCGGATCGTGACCGCGTTCTGATTGTCCTCGGCCGTCGAGAAGGTCTGGGACTTCTTCGTCGGGATCGTGGTGTTGCGGTCGATCAGGCGGGTGAAGACGCCGCCAAGGGTCTCGATGCCGAGCGACAGCGGCGTGACATCGAGGAGCAGCACATCCTTGACGTCGCCCTGAAGCACGCCGGCCTGGACGGCAGCACCGATCGCCACGACCTCATCCGGATTGACGCCCTTGTGGGGCTCCTTGCCAAAGAACGACTTCACGACTTCCTGGATCTTCGGCATGCGGATCATGCCGCCGACGAGAACGACTTCATCGATCTCGGACGCCGAAACACCCGCATCCTTCAGCGCCTTGCGGCACGGTTCGATCGTCCGCTGGACGAGATCGTCCACGAGCGACTCGAACTTGGCGCGGCTGAGCTTCAGCGCGAGATGCTTCGGTCCCGAAGCGTCGGCCGTGATGTAGGGCAGGTTGATCTCGGTCTGCGTCGCCGAAGACAACTCGATCTTCGCCTTTTCGGCCGCCTCTTTTAGGCGCTGAAGCGCGAGCTTGTCCTTGGTCAGGTCAATGCCCTGTTCACGCTTGAACTCCGCCGACAGGTACTCGACCACGCGGTTGTCGAAGTCTTCTCCGCCGAGGAAGGTGTCGCCATTGGTGGACTTCACCTCGAACACGCCGTCGCCGATCTCAAGGATCGAGACGTCGAAGGTGCCACCGCCAAGATCGTAGACCGCGATGGTGCCGGCCTTCTTTTTATCCAGGCCGTACGCAAGGGCCGCCGCAGTGGGCTCGTTGATGATACGCAGCACTTCGAGACCAGCGATCTTGCCGGCATCCTTGGTGGCCTGACGCTGAGCATCGTTGAAGTAGGCCGGCACGGTGATTACGGCCTGGGTCACGGGCTGCCCGAGGTGCGCCTCTGCCGTCTCCTTCATCTTCTGAAGGGTGAAGGCCGAGATCTGCGACGGCGAGTATTTCTTGCCGTCCGCCTCGACCCAGGCGTCGCCGTTGTCGCCGCGCACGATCGAGTAGGGAACCAAGCCCTTGTCCTTCTGCGTCATCGGGTCGTCATACGTGCGACCGACGAGACGCTTGATGGCGAAAAAGGTGCGCTCGGGGTTCGTAACCGCCTGGCGCTTGGCCGGCTGGCCGACGAGTCGCTCGCCCTCGTCGGTGAAGGCAACGATGGACGGCGTGGTCCGCGCACCTTCCGAATTCTCGACGACCTTGGGCTGCGTGCCCTCCATGACGGCCACGCAGGAATTGGTGGTGCCGAGATCGATACCGATAACCTTACCCATGGTGGGATCCCTCTGTTGTCGTTTGGTCAAGCAGACCGCCGAGCCCCGAAGCAGCTCGGCCCATGGCTGTGCGAAACTGAATGTATGAGAACGGGTTCGGGCACCGGTTCGCGCCCCGGAACGGTGCGGAGCCGGGTCTTAATCCCGCGTCTCGGCCGATATAAGAAGGGTGCCTCAGGGCCGCAAGGCGAAGTGCCGCGACGAGGTGCATCCGATCCGGGCAAAACGCGTTACCCGTCTCAGCGCCTTGGAGTTTCCAAGGTGTCGTGTCTGCCGTTCGCTCACGCTGCGGATCGGATCGTGCCACGGCTTCAGACTAGGATCCGCTCAGTGCTAAAGTGTCGTCGCCGCCGCGGCTGGGCGGTTCACGCATGGTAAGCATGAGGTAAACATGCTTGGCTGCGCAGTCCTGTACCTCCCCTGCCATAGGCCCGAAAGTCTCGATGCGTCTGACCCGCGTGCTTCTCCTTCTGCCGGTGCTGGCGTTGATGCCTCAACCGACATCCGCTCAGTCGTTCTTCGAGGAGTTGTTCGGTATCGGGCGTGCTGCCAAGCCTCCGGTACCGCCGCGTGGGGTTCCCACCGCACCCGGGGCTCCGCCGCCGGGTGCCCCGGGCGAAGCGCCGCCGCCAGCCGCCGATATCCCTCGTGCCCCTCCGGCGCCGCGGCAGCCCGTGGTGCTCAAGGCTCCATCGGAGGAGAGCGTGATGGGGCAGGACCTGCAGCTCAATGGCCTCAATGGAAGCCTCAAGCTGGAAAAGGCAGGCGGTGGCACGACGGCCCGGATCACCCTGCCCGGCAACAAGATTTCGCAGCCGGTCGAGACCTGTAAAGTTCCCCTGAACGGCGGCGCGCCGATCGCGGTCTCCTCCGAAGGACGTCCGGAGGGTGTCAGCCGCTTTGAAATAACGGGTGGGGAGTGCCCCCTGCGCTTCGAGGTGCTCGACGGCGCCGTGCTGGTTCGGTCGCTCTCCGGGCCGAATTGCACCTTCGCGGCAGACGATTGCGCCACGACCCCGAACGGCCTCTGGGGGCCTGCCGCCGCGACCTTGCTTCCACGGGCCGGCGAGTTCGAGGCTGCGCGCGGAGGGGCCGACCGGGCGGTGCGAGAAAACTACAAGCTGATGAGCCAACGTCTCCGGGGCTCGGATCTGCGTCCAGTGGTGACGGAGCAGGCCGCCTTTTCCTCGGATCGGGAGCAGATGTGCCGGACCTACGCCCGAGAGGGCACACACGGTTTCTGCAATCTACGCTTCACCGAGGCGCGGGCGCTCGCCCTCGCCACCCGTCTTGGCGTCACGATCGGCACGGCGGCACCGAGCGCCTCGGCGACCCCACCCCGCCCGCGCCGTAAGCCCCCGGTGGAAGGCATGAACCCAGACTCCGGTGGAGCACCCTTCGTCGAGCCGTAAAACTTGGCTTAGCTCAGCTATGGCCTGCGCTGACGGAGAGCATCGCGAGGTCGATGCCGTTGTTGCGAAGAGTCCGCTCATATTTGGCGTCGAGCGCCGTATGGAAGATCATGTCGGGATCGGCCGGGCAAACCAGCCATCCGTTGGCCAGGATCTCATCCTCCAGTTGGCCAGCCTGCCACCCGGCATAACCGAGGGCCAGGACCGCGCTTGCGGGACCATCGCCCGCCGCGATCGCCCGCAAGATGTCGACGGTCGCAGTCAGGCAGATCCCGTCATCGATGATCAATGTCGATTGATCGATGTGGAAATCATCGGTGTGGAGGACGAAGCCGCGCTTGGCGTCGACCGGGCCACCCATCAGGACGGGCATGTGCCCGACGCGCTCACGAAGGCGGATGGCGTCGGTTTCGCTGGCGATGTCGAGCTGAATCAGCAGGTCCGGCATATTGAGGTCGGATACCGCCTTGTTCAGGATGATCCCCATCGCTCCATCGGCCGAATGGGCGCACAGGTAGATGACCGAACGCGCGAACCGCGAGTCCGTAAGCCCCGGCATCGCTACCAGGAACTGACCGTCGAGATAGGCGGGATCACCCGCACGGGGTCGAGGCGTCTGCATGCCGGCATGCTACGCCGCATGGCGGCTTTGTCCAGGGCGCAGCCGTGTCGGATGGGCCACCGGGTCACGTCCGAGGCCGGCCGCACTCGACGCAACAGATCTGCAACTCGACACGCTAACTCCTGCGAGCTAGACGGTTTTTCGTGGGGCTCGAGCGCGGTGCGAAGCGGGCCTGCGCGGCGGGGCAACGGGTTCCGCACGGCCGGAATGCGTGGCACGACCAGGGTCCCGATGGTTCGGGTGCCCCAGCGATCTTCAGGAGACGACGGATGACCATTCAGGTTGGCGACCACCTCCCCCAGGTGACGTTTCGTGTGAGCGGCACGGACGGACCGGAAGCCAAGACCACCGATGACCTCTTCAAGGGGCGCCGCGTTGTTCTCGTCGGCGTCCCGGGCGCCTTCACGCCCAGCTGTCACCGCAACCATCTGCCCGGTTTTGTCGAGAAGCAGGCGGAGATCAAGGCACGGGGCATCGACGCGATCGCAATCACCTCCGTCAACGATGTGTTCGTTCTCGACGCCTGGCAGAAGGCCAGCGGTGCAGAGAGCCTCGAGTTTCTCGCGGACGGCAACGCCGAGTTCGCCAAGGCCATCGGCCTGGACATGGATGGCGCCGGTTTCGGCCTCGGGCCTCGTTCGAAGCGCTACGCCATGCTCGTCGATGACGGCGTCGTCCGCATCCTGAACGTGGAGGATTCCCCGGCCAAGACCGAGATCTCGGGCGTCGATGCCCTGCTTAAGGTAATCTGAAGATCCTTCGCCTCCGGGCACCTCTCTGGCGCCCGACGATACCGCACCATCCTGTGCCCCATGTGGCGGGCTCAGGGTGGTGGGGCAGCGAGCCGTCGGTGTCGTCAGGCCGAGGCCACCCCGCCCCAACCGTAATCCCGCGCGTGCGTGATGCTCCGGTGGAAGGTCAGCCGGCGGTCGTATTCCAGCGGGTCCTTCGGCTGAACCAGGGCTCCCGGCGGCACGTTGAGCCAGTCGACGAGGCGGGTGAGTAGGAAACGCAGGGCGGCACCCCGGCACAGGATCGGCAAGGCTTCGACCTCTGCGGGGGTCAGCGGACGCACCGCCTCGTAGCCCGCGATCAGCGCCGCGCCCATCTCGCGATGGAACGTTCCGTCCGCGTCGAAGCACCAAGCATTCAGGCAGATCGCGAGATCGTACGCGAACGCGTCGGTGCAAGCGAAATAGAAATCGATCAGGCCCGACAGATCGTCGCCGATGAAAAAGACATTGTCGGTGAACAAGTCGGCATGGATCACCCCGGAGGGCAGTCCCGAGGGCCAGCCGGCCTCAAGGATGGCAAGGTCGCCGGCGATGCGCTCGCCGAGGCCCGGCGAGACTCTATCGGCCTCTGGCTCCGCCAGGTGAAACAGCGGCTCCCAGGCTTCCACTGAGAGATTGTTGGCGCGACGCATGCCGAAGTCGGCGCCGGCGGCGTGCAGACCCGCAAGCGCTCCGCCGAGGGCCCGGCAATGGTCGATCCCGGGGCGCTTGACCGACACGCCCTCAAGAAACGTGACGATCACCGCCGGCTTGCCGCAAAGCTCTCCCAGTGCGATCCCGGCCCGGTCGCGGATCGGCTGCGGGCAGGCAAGGCCCCGCGCAGCGAGATGCTCCATCAGGTTCAGGAAGAACGGCAAATCGTCGGCGCGCACCCGCTTTTCGTAGAGGGTGAGAATGAAGGTGCCGCCGGTGGTGTGTAGGAAGTAGTTGGTGTTCTCCACTCCTTCGGCGATGCCCTTGTACGACAGCAGGGTGCCGATGTTGTAGGCGGCTAGGAAGGCGGTCAGCGCCGCGTCGGAGACCTCTGTGTAGACAGCCACTGCGCTTCGCTTGAATTCTTAGGGACGAAAAGGACAAGGGCGCCAGATGGCGCCCTTGCTGACGGCAATTTTCCAAATGGACGTGAGGCTTATTCGGCGGCTTCGCTGCGCAACTCGCGTGGCAGCGGGAAGGACATGTCCTCCACGACCGTCGAAACCGTATCCACCGTGACCGTGTAGCGGGCCGCGAAGGCATCGATAATTTCCTCGACCAGCACTTCTGGTGCGGAAGCGCCAGCCGTGAGGCCGAGCTTGCGAATGCCTTCGAAGGCAGGCCAGTCGATCTCCTCGGCCCGCAACACCAGGCGTGTGATGGGGCAGCCGACGCGTTCGGCGACCTCCCGCAGGCGCTGCGAGTTCGACGAGTTCGACGAACCGACCACGATGACGGCGTCGACCAGCGGTGCCACCTGCTTCACCGCTTCCTGGCGATTGGTGGTCGCGTAGCAGATATCGTCCTTATGCGGCCCGGTGATGGTCGGGAACTTCTTCTTGAGCGCTTCCACGATGTGGTGGGTGTCGTCGACCGACAGGGTCGTCTGCGTCACCCAGGCGAGGTTGTCGCGGTTCTCCGGCTCGAGGGCCGCGATCTGCTCCAGATCCTCGACCAGAGTGATCGAGCCTTTCGGCAACTGACCCATGGTCCCGACGACCTCGGGGTGGCCGGAATGGCCGACGAGCAGCACATGGCGCCCGCGCTTGTGATGGATTTCCGCCTCGCGGTGGACCTTGGTTACCAGCGGGCAGGTCGCGTCGATGGTGGTGAGACCGCGGGAATCGGCGTTGTGAGGAACGGTCTTGGCCACGCCATGGGCCGAAAAGATCACCGGGGCGGAGCCGTCGGGAACCTCATCGAGTTCGCGCACGAACACTGCGCCCTTCCGCTTTAGGCTCTCGACCACGTACTTGTTGTGGACGATCTCATGACGGACGTAGACCGGAGGTCCGTAGATGGCGAGCGCCCGCTCCACCACGTCGATCGCCCGCACCACACCGGCGCAGAAGCCACGTGGTGCGCAAAGCAGGATCTCCAGGGGCGGCTTGACCGCTTCGCCGGAAACGGGGGAGGTCGTCAGATTCGCGTCGCTCATGATAGCCGGGATGTGGCGAGGCGGGGACGCCCCTGTCAACCTGTCATAGCGGAAAACTCCCGGACAGGCACCTGCGGTGCCACGAAAGCGGGTCCGTATGGCGTTCAAGCGTCGGAGGACGCGCCAGGAACATGCCCTCGGGTCGCCGGAAGGGGGCGTACGGCTGCGCATTCGGCCAAGGCTGCTTTCAGCAGGGGGACCATCCGGGGATCGGCACACTGGGCCACGTTGAAGCGCAGGAAGCGGTTGCTCAGCGACGACGGGCTGAAGGCTCCCCCCGGGGCGAGCACGAGCCCGCGTGCCAGGGCGCACCGGGCGACATCGGCCGAGTCGAGGCCGTCGGGCAGACGCATCCAGAGGAAGAACCCGCCTGACGGCTCCAGCCAAGCCTTGAGGCCGCAGCCCTCCAGCTGCCGCAGGGCCGGCGCCATGGCCCGTCCGAGCTTCTCCCGGACGTCTGCGAGGTGCCGACGATAGGTCCCATCGGTGAGGAGGCCATGCATCAGGCTCGCCGACAGATGGCTGTTGCCCAGGCTCATGGCGAGCTTCAGGTCGACGAGCGGCTCAACCCAATCATCGCGCAGGGCGATGAACCCGCAGCGGATGGCAGCGGAAAGGGTCTTCGAGAAGCTGCCGATCTGGATCACCCGCTCGAGCCCGTCGAACCCGGCAAGGCGCGGAGACGGCTCACTCTCGAAATCCCCGAAGATGTCGTCCTCGATGATGAGGGTGTCGTGCGCTTCGGCAAGCTTGAGGATGCGGTGCGCAACAGCGGGGGAAAGGGTCGAGCCGGTGGGGTTCTGGAGCGCGGAATTGATGACGTAGAAGCGCGGCCGGTGTTCTGCCAGCAGCGCCGCGAAGGCTGCCAAATCGGGGCCGTTCGGCGTCAGCGGCACGCCCAGGATTCGCGCCCGCTGTGCCCGAAGCAGGGCGTGGTAGTTGAAGTAGCAGGGGTCATCGACCAGCACGGTATCGCCCGGCTCAAGCAGGAAGCGGCAGAGCAGATCCAGGGCCTGCGTTGCCGAATCGACCAGCACGACCTGGTCGGCGCCCGCCTCCACCCCCTTCTCGGCCAGACGCCGGGCGATCTGCGCGCGCAAGGGCGGAAAGCCGAGGGGCTGATCGTGTGCGACGAGGTTCGCTTCGGCTCCGCGTGCGAGCTGTCGCAGGCCTCGACGGACTGCCTCATCAGGCATCCAGGCTGGGGGAAGCCAGCCCGACCCCGGCATGACCAGATCCGAGCCGGCCTGCATCGATTGCCGGGTGATCCACAGCGGGTCGACCGCACGATCGAGTTGCGGACCCACTGCCTTGAGGCAGAGCGGGCGCAACTTTCCGGCCACGTAGAAACCGGAGCCTCGACGCGCGACGATCGCCCCCTCGGCTCCGAGGCGGTCATAGGCTTCGACGACCGTGGACTTGGAGACACCCATGGCTTCCGCGAAGGCTCGCACGGAGGGGAGGCGTGCCCCCGGCATGAGCTGACGCCCGTCGATTTTCTCGGTGATGACGGCCGCGACGGTCTCGACCAGCGTCGGTGCCGATTGCGGAACGGTCTTCATCTGTCCTGCTCCTTGTCCTGGACAATTTGACTAGATTGTACTGGATTGTCCCTGTCGGCGCCAGGACCGTCGCCGCACTGTTCGGCATTGGCGCTCGCGACTGACGCGCGGCGGCTTTGCACGCGCATCAAGGAGGACGCGCATCATGGACACCATCACCACAACCCGGAGGAAAGAGACGATCAGCCGTTACGGACATTCAGCTGCGGTCCGAGCGGCAGCGGTGCGATGCAGGGTTTGGGTGCTTGGTTTGAGGACCGCCATCGCAGAGGGCCTGTCACGGGCCGCTCTCAACCGCCGTGTGGTCAGGCAACTCTCGGTGATGTCCGATCGAGAGTTGAAGGACATTGGCCTAATCCGCCAGGATGTGTGGGATTCGGAAATGCTGCTGCTGGAAGGCGATTCATCGAGCTTCCTGATCGGACGTCGTGAGGAGCGTCGACAGGGCCGTGGCCGCATTTCGGTCGAGACGCGGTCTCCGCACGATCGCTGAGAGGCGTGGTGGCACCGACCCTGCCCATACCAGCCGGGACGGTGTGAGGTGATGATTCGCACCGCTGGACCCAGTCTCAGATGCCATCGGGATACCCGTGGACGTGACGGATGGCCCGGCCGTGGGTAAGACGGGCCTGCCCGGCACTCCAGGATCACGTTCGATCGAGGTTGGCCTCCTTCAGCCCTGGATTCCTCCAGTCTCGGATTTCTCCAGTCTCGGATTCCCATGGCAAGCGCCACGACTCATGTCAGCTTCCTGCCACCCGTGCTGACATTTCTGTCGGCGGCGGTCATCGGCGTCCCGATCTTCCGCCTCATCGGGCAGAGCGCTGTACTGGGCTACCTCGTGGCCGGCGTCGTGATCGGCCCGTTCGGTTTCTCGCTCATTGCCGAGCCCGAGACGGCCGCCAGCGTTGCGGAGCTCGGCGTCGTGCTACTGCTCTTCATCGTCGGGCTCGAACTGCAGATCTCGCGCCTCGTCTCGATGCGCCGCGACATCTTCGGGCTCGGCACCACGCAACTGCTCGTCTGTTCGGCGGCGCTCGCAGGTGTCGGCATCCTCATGGGAGCGAAGCCCTCCGCCAGCCTGCTCATCGGCATCGCGCTCGCACTGTCGGCGACGGCCGTCGCGCTGCAATTGCTGGAGGAGCGAGGCGATCTGGGGTCGCCCTATGGCGGGCGCGCTTTCGCGGTGCTGCTGTTCCAGGACATTTCGGTCGTCGCCATCCTGGCGCTGATGCCGCTCTTCGCCTCTTCGGGCATGGGCGGAGGCGATGGTTGGCTCCTCTCGGCCCTGCAATCCACCGGAACCGTCGGGGCTGCGATCCTCGCCGTTGTGCTGGTCGGCCGCTACGGCCTCAATCCGTTCTTCGGCCTGCTGGCGGCCAGCGGCGCCCGCGAGGTGATGACGGCGGCGGCCCTCCTGGTGGTGCTCGGCACCGCGATGCTGATGGAGCATGTCGGGCTGTCGATGGCGATGGGCGCCTTCCTGGCGGGCGTGCTGCTCGCCGAGTCGAATTTTCGGCACCAGCTCGAGGCCGACATCGAGCCGTTCCGCGGCATGCTGCTCGGCCTGTTCTTCATGAGCGTGGGCATGTCGATCGACGGAGGTCTGTTGAAGTCGGAATGGCCGACCCTTCTCGGGGCGACGGCCGGCGCGATTCTGCTGAAGGTGGCGCTGGTGGCGGGGCTGTTCCGCCTGTTCGGCTCACCCTGGCTCGATGCTGTGCGCGGGGGCGCGATCCTCGCGCCGGCGGGCGAATTCGCCTTCGTGCTGCTCCCGGCTGGCGGTGAACTCGGTCTGATCGATTCGGCCAGCACGCGCTTCGCCGTCGCGCTCGCCGCCCTCACCATGCTGGTCGGTCCGGTCGCCGCAAAGGCCCTCGACACCGTGCTCGCCCGCCGTCCCGAAGGCCCCGAGGCGATGCCGGAAGCCATCGAGAGTACCGAGGCCCGCGTCCTCGTCGTGGGCTTCGGCCGGTTCGGTCAGATCCTGACTCAGGTTCTCCTGGCCGAGGGCATCAGCGTCACGGTGATCGACAAGGATGTCGAGCAGATCCGCAGCGCGTCGCGCTTCGGCTTCCGCATCTATTATGGCGACGGAACCCGCCTCGATGTGCTGCGTGCCGCCGGCATCGGCCGGGCCGAACTCCTCTGCGTCTGCGTCGACGACGGTGAGGCGGCCCTGAAAATCATCGACATCGTCCACGAGGAGTTCGCGACCGTGCGGACCTACGTCAGGGCCTATGACCGCATGCATGCGGTGGAACTGATGAATCGAGACGTGGATTTCCAACTGCGTGAGACGGTCGAATCCGCTCTCGCCTTCGGACGCGCGACCCTGGAAGGTCTCGGCCTCAGCGCCGAGGTTGCGGCCGCGACGGCCGAGGATGTTCGCAAGCGCGACGTCGCCCGTCTCGTGCTGCAACAGGCCGGCACCCTGCCGGACACGACGATCTGGACGCGCGGCGTGTCCGAGATCAAGCCGGAGCCGCTGACCGAGCCTCAACGTCCGTCACGCGCGCTCAACGCCGAGACCCGCGACATCATCGGCTCGAAGAAGCGGGAGGCGGCCACCCGCACCCTCGAGGTGCACGACGTCCACCAGGATGTTCGCTCGGATGCCTGATCGGATGGCTGAGGTGACCCGAAGCGGCTCGGCGCGCTTCGTCGAAGGCTCGATCCTGCGCCATGTCGTGACGATGAGCGCCACCGGTTCGGTCGGACTGATGGCAATCTTCGTCGTCGACTTCCTGTCTCTCCTCTACGTCTCCAAGCTCGGTGATCCGACCCTCACGGCGGCCGTCGGCTTTGCCACCATCGTCCAGTTCTTCGCGATCGCCATCAATATCGGCCTGATGATCGCGGCCGGCGCCCTGGTTTCACGGGCAATCGGCGCCGACGATGGAGAGGGCGCCCGTCGGCTGGCGACCTCTGGCACTATCCACGGCATCGTCGTGTCGGGGCTTCTCGTGCTCGGGATGCTGCCGTTCCTGCCGATGTTCCTGGGCTGGATCGGGGCCGATGCCGAGACCCTGCCGGCGGCGACGCGCTTCCTCTGGATCACGCTGCCGTCGAACCTGCTGATGGGACCCGGCATGATGTTTTCCGGCCTGTTGCGCGCCGTTGGCGCTGCGCGTCAGGCCATGTACGTCACGCTCGGGGGGGCGATCGTGACCGCCGGCCTCGACCCACTGCTGATCTTTGGCGCGGGCCTCGGCGTCGACGGGGCGGCCATCACGACCTGCTTTGCGCGCGCGACCTTCGCCATCATCGGCCTCTGGGGCGTGCGTCAGCATCGAATGCTCGCCCGGCCGCGCCTCGCCCACGTGATCGCGGATGCGCCCGTCGTCATGCGCATCGCCCTGCCCGCCGTCTTGACGAACCTGGCGCCCTCCGTGGCCAGTGCCTTCATCGCCCATGCGCTGGCGCAGTTCGGCGCCGTCGCGGTGGCCGGCAATGTTGTGGTGGATCGGCTGACCCCGGTGGCCTTCGGTGGCTTGTTCGCGATGTCGGGGTCGATCGGGCCGATCCTCGGCCAGAACTGGGGCGCGGGACGCTTCGACCGGATGCGCGGCGTTCTGCGTGACGGCACCCTGGTGACGGCGGCTTACGTGTTGGTGGTCTGGCTCGCCCTGGCACTGGGCGCGGCTCCTCTCATCAGGCTCTTCGAACTTCAGGGCGTCGCGGCCGACCTGTTCGGGTTCTTCTGCCTCGTGAGCGGCGGTGTCTGGTTCTTCACCGGGCTCCTGTTCCTGGCGAACGCCTCGTTCAACAACCTCGGTTTCCCGTTTTATTCGACCGCCCTGAACTGGGGCCGCGCCACGTTGGGAACCGTGCCGCCGGCCCTGATCGGCGCCCATTACTACGGACCAAAGGGCGTGATCGCGGGGGTCGGTGCCGGCTCCGTCCTGTTCGGTCTGGCCGGCATCGTTCTCGCCTTCCGCACCGTCGTGACGCTCGAGCGGCAGGCGGACGCTAAGGTCGTCCAGGCACCTGCCGTCGAAGTGCCCACTCTAGGGCCCGACGCTGCCCGGGCGGCCGCGCCGGCGCAATCCGGTGCCCTGGTCTGAAGGCTCGACCCAAGAGGTACCGGGACATCAGGTTCTGCCCGGCTGCGTCTCCGCGATGGTATCGAGGACCAGGTTGGGAGAGACATCCTGCTTGAGTTCGCCGACCTCCGCGTCCGCCTCCGTGGCGATGCCGAGATGATCCGTGATCGCCGACACCAGCGTGACCAGCTTCGTGACCTCATGCTCGGCCAGAAGTCCGATATGCAGATCGAGGTCGGCGCGCTTGTCGGCTGCGGCCGCCATGCGGTTCTGGCTGATCAGCACGAAGGTCGAGAGGAAGATCGCCTCCACCGATGCGGAAGTGCCGAGGATGACGAAGCTCGCATCCCATCTCGGTAGGACCGGCAGGAGGCCGGTGTTGATCAGCGTCCAGAGACCGAACACGACCACGTGCAAGACGACAAAGGGCATGCTGCCGGTGAAGCGGGTGATCGTTTCAGCGATCCGGTCCGCCGCGCTCGACCGGCGCTCATCGGCCGCGCGCCGCTGCTGCAAGGCCTCGATGTTGCGCGCTAAGACCGGGGACAGGCCCGACGGTTGGGGCGGCCGGTAGGTCGGCCGCGCGGATTCCTCGAGGTCCTGCTGGCTGGAGGGAAGCTTCGGACGTCCAAAGGGTATCGGCATCGGGCGGTGCAGGAGGCTGGTGTTTCACGGCTGACCCGAGTTTCAACCGCATCGGCCGGCAGCATGATCCCCTGACGGGAATTCGGCCTCGGCCGGGCCGGCTTTGCGACGAGCCCCCGGTTCATGGGCGAGCCCCATTTCGCCAGGAGCGAGGGGAGTTCGACAGGCGCGAGGGGAGAAAAAGCCGTCCGGGCGGAGTTGGCGTATCGTGGGCGAGGGATGCGCCGAGTGGCCGGCGTTCCCCTCGCTTCTCCCTGACCCGAGGAGAGACGGCACCATGGCGCCGCGTGATCCGGATCTAAGCTTCTTGACCCTGCCCGACGTCACGCTGCAGGTCGCCACGGCCGGCCCTCGGGATGGAGCGCCGACGATCCTTCTCCATGGGTTTCCTGAGGCTTGGTTCGGCTGGCGCAATCAGATCAACGCCTTGGCAGCGTCAGGATTGCGCATCATCGTCCCCGATCAACGCGGATACAATCGGAGCAGCAAGCCTCGGCTTCTCTCGGCCTATCACCTCGACCGGCTCGCCGACGATGTCCTGGCGCTGGCGGACCATTTCGGCGCCGAGCAGGTTCAGGTGGTCGGGCACGATTGGGGCGGGATCGTCGCCTGGTGGCTCGCCGCCCGTAACCCCGAGCGCATCCGTCGCCTCGTCATCCTGAACGCGCCCCATCCCGACGTGATCGGGGCCTATACGCGTCGACACCCGATCCAGGCACTCCGATCCTCGTACGTCGCCGCTTTCCAGATCCCTCGATTGCCGGAGGCAGCTCTTCGTGCGGGAAACTTCCGTGCCCTACGCCAGACCTTGCGCCTGACGAGCCGGCCCGGAACCTTCACCGAAGCGGATCTCGAACGCTATGCCGAGGCCTGGACACAGCGCGGTGCGCCGACGGGCATGCTGAACTGGTATCGGGCATTGCGCCTGAAGCGCCGGACGCAGGACGGGCCGATCGGCGTGCCGACACACATCCTCTGGGGCCGGAAGGATTTCGCCCTCTCGCCCGGCCTTGCCACGGAGAGTTTGGCCCGTTGCACGCAGGGCCAGCTCACCTGGTTTCCCGAGGCGACGCACTGGCTGCACCATGAGGCGATCGACGCCGTCAACGTGGCGCTCCGCGAATTCCTGACGCGCTGATCCGCCCGGTGCAGGCCCGCAATCCGGTTGACCTTCGGGTGGGATTCGGATGAGGCCCGTGCGAGCGCGGCCCGATGCCTGCGCGGACGGAGTTCAGCGTTGATCCCCTCGCCTCCCTGGGTCTCCATCGACACCAGCGCCATTCCGGGCACCAAGGCCCGGCTGACCCTTCTGCAACAGGGCGATGCCTACTCGATCCAGGTCGGGGATGCGGAGCTGATGACCAATCTGGATCGTCGCTCGGAACAGGCGCTCGCCACGATCGCCTGCGAGCGGCTCCGGGATCGCCCTGCCCCGCGCGTCCTCATCGGTGGACTCGGCATGGGCTTCACCCTTCGGGCGGCGCTCGCCGCGCTTGGGCCGGAGGCGTGCATCGTCGTCGCCGAACTCATTCCCGCGGTGGTGACCTGGGCACGTGGCCCCCTCGCCCACCTCTTCGCGGGCAGCCTCGACGATCCCCGCGTCACGATCGTGGAGGAGGATGTGAACCGATTGATCCAGTCAGGACCGGAGCAGTTCGACGCCATCCTGCTGGATGTCGACAATGGCCCCTCGGGGATGACCCGGCGGGAGAATGACCGCCTGTATGATGCCTGGGGTCTCAAGCGAGCCCATTACGCCCTGCGGAAGGGCGGCATCCTGGGAGTCTGGTCGGGCAAACCGGATCGTCGCTTCAAGGCGCGCCTGCGCCTGCATGGATACGGGGTCGACGAGGTCCGGGTTCATGCCAAAGAGGGCAACGACGGGCCTCGTCACGTTCTCTGGATGGCGACGCGGCCCGAGGCGCCTCTGACCTTCGCGGCACCCTGACCCTGGGTCGGCCCGGCCTTCGATGAGGGCCGAGCCGACGTCGCATCAGTAGCTGTAGTTGCGACGCGGACCGGAGGCGGGCTGGCCGTAGCCCGTGCCGCGTGGCTCGACTCGCGAACCGTAATCGATCTCCCGCTGACGCCGCGCCTGACGGTTCGCCAGATAGCGACCGCCGAGGCAACCCGCGACCGCACCGACGACGCCGCGCTCGGCGAGGTAGTGCCCAGCGATCCCGCCGATGATTGCGCCCTTGATGCACCCCTTGGCTTCCGCCGCCCCGACGCTGCCGAAGGTGAGAAGGGCGAGGGCCGACGCTGTCGCAATGATCCGCATGGTGAAACTCCTGGATGCTGTGTCGAAGAAACAGCCTTGCACCTGCGCCGTTCCCCCGGTCGATACGGCAGCGCGCGCGGGAATCCGGGCCCCTCCCCGCGGGGAGCGACGGCTGTGATGCTGCGGGGTTAATCCCGGAAAATTCACATTTCCTGCATCTGTGTCCAGGCGGCCGCAGGCAAGATAAGCCGAAGCGTATCTAAGGTGCCGGCAGTTGCCGGACCGTCATCGGGTTGAGCGACGCCATGGGGTTTCTCAATGATGACATCGCGTTACACGCGTCCGGTCGGGGTTTTGCTCGGGCTGATTGCGGCGGTCTTGGCCAACGTCTCCGCGCATGCCGTCCAGGCTTCCGGGACTGCGGAGCGAGCGGGGTCAAAGCCTTCGGGCGCGTCTCCGAAAACCGATCGCACGGCCAAGACCGGAGCGGATTCCGGTGCTGGCGACGAGAAAGCCGCGAAGGAGGTCGATACCGAACATCTGTTCGGCTTCACCGAGGGCGCCGATACGGGCGAGAAGGGCGAGCAGGAGGTTGTGGTCGATACGGTGTCCCGGCTGGGCAAGCGGCCGGCCGGTCCCGGCCGGGGCCGCTACCGCGTTCTCGACACCAAGCTCGGCTATCAGTTCGATCCGATGGACAAGTTGAGCATCGAGATCGGAGCCTTCGGCAACCTTCGAAACGTCCGCAACATTACCGACCTCGACGACAAGTCCTACGGCACCTTCGATGGCATATCCGTCGAAGTGAAATATCAGTTTCTCAAGAGCAGCAAGGAGCAGCCCCTCGGCCTCGCCCTCGAAGTGAGGCCCCGGTTTGCCCGCGTGCTGCCGATTGAGGGCAACGGAGCCGACATCTTCGACATCGAGAGCGTGCTGCAACTCGATGTCCAGGTGGTGCCGGACAAACTCTGGTACGGCAGCAACATCAGCTTCGAGCCGGCGGCCGGGCGCCAGCGCGGCGTCGGGGCATCCGGCTATCGCTCGTCCACCTTCCTCTGGTCGAACGCCTTTGTGGCGCGGGTTGGGGACAGCACCTATCTGGGGCCGGAAGTCCGTTACCTGCGGGGCTATAACGGCACGTTTCTCAACGACTTGGAGAGCCAGGCGGTCTTCGTCGGCCCGGCCCTCCATCACCGCTTCACCGAGAAGACCTGGTTCACCTTGGCCTATGCCGGACAGGTCTGGGGCCGGGACAGGGATTCGACCCTGGCCAGTCGCGGCCTGGGCCTGAACCAGTTCGAGCGGCACAACCTTCGGGTTAAATTCGGCATGGAATTCTAGATCCCGCGGCGGCGTCCGGCGCTCAGTTCGGCAGACCCATCTGCTTACGCAGGCTCTTGTCGAAGAGGTGGGCCGGCGCGAAGCGGCGGAGCAGGCTCACCTGGCGGGCGACCTTTCCGGCGGTGTAGCGGCGGCGGGGCACGGCTGCGGCGGCGGCCTCCACCACTCTTCGGGCGACGACCTCCGGGGCGTCGGCGGTCGCCATCACGGTCCGCAGCATCGTGTCCGCACCGGCACGGGCCTCTGCGTAGATGCTCAGTTGTGCATCGGGCACGACGAGGTTCTGGTCGAAGGACGTCCGGGTATAGGCGGGTTCCACCAGGACGACGCGGATGCCTTGGCCACGGATCTCATGGTCGATGGATTCCGAATAGCCTTCCAACGCATGCTTGCTCGCGGCGTAGAGCGCCATGTAGGGCGCCGGTACCAAGCCGAGGACGGAACTGATGTTGATGATGCGGCCACTCTTCTGGTCGCGCATGGTCGGCAGGACCGCCCGAATGGTGCGGATGACGCCAAACAGATTGACGTCGAAGAGCGTCTGCGCCTGCGCGACCGAGGATTCCTCGGCGCCACCGCTGATGCCGCAGCCGGCATTGTTGACGAGGAGATCGATCCGGCCGGTCTCGTCCAGAACGGTGCGGACCATGGCGGCCACGGAGGCTTCGTCGGTGATGTCGCAGGTGAGCAGGGTGCCGGCATCTCCCAGGGCGCCGCCGGGCCGCCGGCTCGTCCCGAACACCCGATAGCCGGCGGCCTGCAGGGCCCGAACGGTGGCGAGGCCGATGCCCGAGGAGGCTCCGGTGACGATGGCGGTCTTCTGGATGGCTTGGCCCATGGCGCTCTCCTGGCAGGGCCGACCTGCCGGCCTGTCCCTTTATAAATGACGTATATAATGTAAAACGGCAAGCGGAGCCGCGTGCTGCGCCGCACGTCTGCGCCCGTTCAGGCTCTCGTCGGCTGAGTTTCCGTCGCGTCTGCGGCGCGCGCTTCAGGGTGAAATCGCGGGATTGCAGACCCGTGTATTCCCCGAGGGTCGCGTCGAGGTCGCGCGGGCTTCGTCGAGGACGCGGACCACATGACGTGCGTCTCGGCCGAGACCGTCGTGGATCTGGTGCCGGCAGCTGGTTCCGTCCGCGACGACGAGATCGTCGGGACCAGCGGCCCGGAGGGCCGGGAACAGCGACAGCTCGGCCATGGCCAGGGACACGTCGATGGTGTCGGCTCCGTACCCGAAGGCACCCGCCATGCCGCAGCAGCTCGACTCAATCACCCGAACGTCGAGGCCCGGCACCGCTCGCAGCACGGTCTCGACGGCGCCCATCGCGCCGAAGGCCTTCTGGTGGCAATGGCCGTGGAGATGGGCGACCCGGCCGCCCTGATCGGCGAGGGGCAGGTCGATTCGGCCGGCCTGGAGGTCGGCGGCCAGCAGCTCCTCGAACAGCAGGCTGGCCCGTCCGAGTTCGGCCGCCTCGGGTCCGGGCAGGAGCGAGGCGAACTCGTCCCGGAAGGTGAGCAGGCAGGACGGTTCGAGGCCGACGATCCGGGCGCCGGCCCGGACATAGGGCAGCAGCGCCGTGAGCGTCCGCCGCGCTTCGGCCCGGGCCCGGTCGGTCTGGCCGGAGGCGAGGTAGGTCCGGCCGCAGCAGAGCGGACGGCGTCCGCGATGCGGGAAGACCCGATGCAGGCGATAGCCGGCGGCGAGCAGCACCCGCTCGGCGGCCTCCAGGTTCTCGCGCTCGAAGGCCCGGTTGAAGGTGTCGCCGAACAGGACGATGTCGCGAAAATCGCCGGTGACGTCGGAGGGATGGGCGGGCTCGCCCGATTCGCGCCAGGGCCGGCGCCATTGCGGCAGCGTCCGGCGCGCCGAGAGGCCGACCAGCCGCTCGGACAGGCGGGCCAGGGCCGGCAGGCGGTCCCGCAGGTTGAGAAGCGGGGCCAGCCGGGCGGCCGTGCTGGCGTAGAGCGGCAGCGCCGCCACCAGGCGCTCCTTGAGGGGCAGGCCGTGCCGGGCATGGTAATGGTGCAGGAACTCGATCTTCATCTTGGCCATGTCGACGCCGGTCGGGCACTCGCGCCGGCAGGCCTTGCAGGAGACGCAGAGGTCCAGGGTCCGCTTCATCTCCGGACCGGTGAAGGCGTCCGGTCCGAGCTGGCCCGAGATGGCGAGCCGCAGGGAATTGGCCCGGCCCCGGGTCAGGTGCTGCTCCTCCTTGGTGACGCGGTAGGACGGGCACATGGCGCCGCCGGCGAGCTTCCGGCAGGTGCCGTTGCTGTTGCACATCTCGACGGCGGGGCCGAAGCCGCCCCAGTCGGACCAGTCGAGGGCCGGCACGGTCGGCTCGGTCACGGCGTAGCCCGGCTGGAAGCGCATCAGCGACCGGTCGTCCATGCGCAGCGGCCGGACGATCTTGCCGGGGTTGAGGCGGTTGTCCGGGTCGAATCCGTCCTTCACCGCCTCGAAGGCGCGGGTCAGGCGCGCCCCGAACATTGGCTCGATGTACTCCGAGCGCGAGATGCCGTCGCCGTGCTCGCCGGAATAGGAGCCCTTGAAGCGCCGGACCGCGGCGCTGGCCTCCTCGGCGATGGAGCGCATCTTGGCGACGTCGCCGCCCTGCTTCATGTCGAGGATCGGGCGGACATGCAGGCAGCCCACCGAGGCGTGGGCGTACCAGGTGCCGCGGGTGCCGTGCCGGGTGAACACCTCGGTGACTGCGTCGGTATAGTCGGCCAGGTGCTCCAGGGGCACCGCGCAATCCTCGATGAAGGAGACCGGCTTGGCGTCGCCCTTCATCGACATCATGATGTTCAGGCAGGCCTCGCGCACCTCCCAGACGGATCTCTGCCGGACCGGTTCGGGCACCTCCACCACGGCGCCGGTGAAGCCATGGTCGCTCATGCAGGCGTCGAGGCGCTTCAGGTCGGCCAGGAGCGTCGCCCGGTCGTCGCCGGCGAATTCCACCAGCAGCAGGCAGTTCGGGGTGCCGCAGGTGATGTCGGCGAGCGTGGTGCGGAACAGCGGAATGTCGGCGCCCAGCACCAGGACGTTGTTGTCGACCAGTTCGACCGCCACGGGATCGAGGTCCACCAGGGCCTTCGTGGTCTCCATGGCGGCGCGGAAGGACGGAAAATGGCAGACGCCCATGACCCGGTGGGCGGGCAGCCGCGACAGCTTCAGGGTGACGCTGGTGGTGGCCGCCAGCGTGCCCTCCGAGCCGACGAGCAGGTGGGCGAGGTTCGGCCGCGGCTCGATCAGGGCGTCGAGGTTGTAGCCGCCGACCCGGCGCTGGACCTGCGGGAAGCGGGCCAGGATTTCCGCGCGCTCCGACTCGGCCAGCGCCCGCATGGCGGCGGCCAGGGACTCGGCGCGGCCCGAGCCTGTCACGCCTGAACCGATCACGCCGAGACCTGTTACGCCGAGACCTGTTACGCCCGTGCTGTCGTTTCCGGTCGGCCCGAAGCCGAACGGAACCCCGTCGTGGAACAGGGCCTCCATGGCGAGGACGTTGTCGCTCATCTTGCCGAAGCGCAGCGAGCGCGCACCGCAGGAATTGTTGCCCGCCATGCCGCCGATGGTGCAGCGGGTCGCCGTGGAGGGCTCGACGGGGAAGAACCAGCCGTCGGCCTTCACCTGGCTGTTGAGCTGTTCCAGCACGATGCCGGGCTCCACCGTGACGGTGCCGGCCTGCGGATCGTAGGCGCGTATGCGGTTGAAGTGGCGCGAGCAGTCAACCACCAGCCCGCGCCCGATCGGCTGGCCGTTCTGCGAGGTGCCGCCGCCGCGCAGGATGACGGGCACGTCGTGCTCGGCCGCGATCTTCAGGGTGGCGGCGATGTCGGCGGCGGAGCGGGGCAGGACCACGCCGGCCGGGACGATCTGGTAGATCGAGGCATCGGTGGCGTAGCGTCCGCGGGTGAAGGCGTCGAAGCGCGCCTCTCCTTCCAGCGCCTCGGCCAGCCGCCGGGGCAGCCCGGCATTCCGGCGGGTGGCGGCGCGCGGCGCGACGAAGGGCTCAGCCGTGGCGGTCATGCATCGGGTCCTCGCGCGGGGCCGGTGGGCCTCCGCGCCGCGAGACGGGGGGAAGGCAAGACGGAGGAAAGCAAGACGGAGGAAGGCAGGACGAAACGAAGGCGAGTCGGAGAACGCCCGGGGGAACGGGTCGAAGACCCGGTGCGTCCGAGGCCTGACAGGGTGGCAGCCCGCCGCGATGCGGATAAGATAACCCGCAAAATCTGCATGCAAAATAGGGGGGTACCATGATCGACCTGTACAGCGACACCCAGACGCGGCCGACGCCGGGGATGCGGGCCGCGATGGCGGCGGCCGAGGTCGGCGACGAGCAATCGGATTCCGATCCGACCACCCTGGCCCTGTGCGCGCGGGTGGCGGACCTGCTCGGGCAGAAGGCCGGCGTGTTCATGCCCTCCGGCACGATGTGCAACCTCGTGGCGATCCTGGTGCAGACCCGGCCCGGCGACGAGATCATCGTCGATGACCAGTCTCACATCTACAACACCGAGGCCGCCGGCTCGGCGGCGATCGGCGGCGTGTCCGTGGCGGCGCTGAAGACCCCGGCGGGGGTCTACACGCCGGAGGCGTTCGAGGCCGCGATCCGGGTTCCGGCTCGCACCGCGCCGCGCTCGGCCCTGGTCTCGATCGAGCAGACCACCAGCTTCTCGGGCGGCTCGGTCTGGAATCTGGCCGATATGCGGCGCATCCGCGACATCGCCAAAACCCGCGGGCTCAAGGCCCATATCGACGGGGCCCGCCTGCTGAACGCCGTGGCGGCCACGGGCATCGCCGCGAAAGCCTATGCGGAGGGTTTCGACAGCGCCTGGATCGACCTGAGCAAGGGGCTCGGCTGCCCGGTCGGTGCCGTCCTGTGCGGCGACCGGGACTTCATCACCCAGGCCTGGCGCTGGAAGTACCGCCTCGGCGGCGCCATGCGCCAGTCCGGCATCCTGGCGGCGGCGGGGCTCTACGCGCTCGATCACCATGTCGACCAGCTGGCCCGCGACAACGCCCACGCGGCCCTGCTGCGCGACCGGATCGCGGGCGCGCCGGGCCTCGCCATCGCGGCCGGGGCGGCCCAGTCCAACATCCTGTGCTTCTCGGTGGCGCCCCTCGGGGTCACGGCCGCCCGTTTCGCCGAGGCCTGCCTGGCGCAGGACATCCGGGTCCGGGCGATCGGCGCCCACGAGATCCGCGCCACCACCCATCTGGAGGTCGACGAACCCGGAATCCTCCGGGCGGCGGACGTGATCCGCGCCGAGGCCGAACGGCTGTCGGCCCTGCGGGGCTGACACGGGGCTCGCTCGCGCGATTCGGAGACGGGTCTGGCCGCAGCGCGGGGTCCGCGCACCCCCTCTCCCGGTCGCTGCGCGACCACCCTCCCCCGCAGAGGGGGAAGGGTCGACCCGTGCCGGGACGAGACCCTCGCGGGGTCTGCGAGATCGAGGCGTGGACGCGATGACCTTTGGGGAGGAGCGTCGTTCGGGGCTGGGTTTCGCCAACCCGGTCGTGTTCTGCCCATCCGGGTCCATCGACCGGACGCGGTCCGAACCCTCACCGAGCAGGATGACCGCCAGGGCAACCGCCATCGCCCCGGGTCAGCCCTCGGTCGCGTCGGGGGCGGGGGCGGCTTCGCGGACGGCAGCGGCCTTGCGCTTGTTGCGCAGGTGCCGGAACAGGATGTCGCTCAGCTCATGGCCGGCCCGCCGGTGCAGGGCGTCGAGGATCTCCTCGTGCTCGCGCATCGCCTCGCCCCACCGGTCCCGGTTCTGGTCGAGATTGGCCGAGTAGCGCACCCGGCGCAGGCGGCCGGCGAAGTTGGCGTAGGTGGTGGCCAGGGGCTCGTTGTCGGCGGCGCGCACGATGCGGTCATGGATCGCCTGGTTGCAGGCGAAGTAGCCGTGCAGGTCCCGGCGCAGGTACGACGCGTACATCTCGTGGTGCAGGCGCTCGATCTCCGCATAGGCCGCGTCGCTGATCTTCTCGCAGGCGAGCCGGCCGGCCAGGGCCTCGAGGCCGCCCATCACGTCGAAGAGCGCCACCATCTCGTCGGCGCCGAGCTGGCGCACCCGGGCGCCCCGGTTCGGCAGCAGATCGATCAGCCCCTCGGAGGCCAGCACCTTCAGGGCTTCGCGCAACGGGGTGCGGGAGATGCCGAAGCGCTCGCACAGCAGGCGCTCCGGCACCCGGGCGCCGGGCGCCAGGTTCCCCTCCACGATGTAGTCGCGCAGGTTGGCCAGGAGCGTGCCGTGCAGGGAGGCGACGGCGAGGACCGGCAGTCCCGTGGGCGCGGCGGCGGCGCCCGCGTCGGTCGCGGGATCCGGGGCGGACTCAAGCATCATCGTTCCAGATTTATCAGCCCGAAGCGGTGGGGTCGAGCGCAACCGTTCGCAAAATAGTGCTTGTGCGTTCGAAAAATGAATGCAAATTTCGGGGCAACGCAATTGAAACCGGGGCTCGTCGCCGACAATCGCGCGCTGCGTTCCGGCACCGCGCAGGATTTCCGGCACCGTTCTGGTCCTCGGGGCGGTCCGGAACCGCCGGTCGGACCGGTTCCGCCTCGGACCCGGACTTCCCCGTCGCCTGCTCCCCAATCGCCCTGCGAGGCCCGCGATGACGACACGCACCGGACGCCACTTCCTGCACATCCCGGGGCCGAGCCCCGTGCCCGAACGCGTCCTGCGCGCCATGGACATGCCGGTGATCGACCATCGCGGGCCGGATTTCGCCAAGCTCGGCCGGGCGGTTCTGGAAGGGGCCCAGGCGGTGTTCCAGACCCGCGCCCCGGTGATCCTGTATCCGGGCTCGGGCACGGGGGCCTGGGAGGCCGCCATCGTCAACACGCTCTCGGCCGGCGACCGGGTGCTGATGTTCGAGACCGGCCACTTCGCCACCCTGTGGCGCCAGATGGCGGCCCGCTGGGGCATCGAGGTCGAGTTCGTGCCCGGCGACTGGCGCCGCGGCGTCGACCCGGCCCGGGTCGAGGCCATCCTTGCCGAGGACCGCGCGAAGTCGATCAAGGCCGTGATGGTGGTCCACAACGAGACCTCCACGGGCGTGACCAGCCGGATCGCCGAGATCCGCAAGGCCATCGACCGGGCCAACCACCCGGCCCTGTTCCTGGTCGACACGATCTCGGGTCTCGGCTCGGCCGAGTACGCTCACGACGCCTGGGGCGTCGACGTCTCGGTGAGCTGCTCGCAGAAGGGCCTGATGCTGCCGCCCGGCCTCGGGCTCGTTGCCCTGTCGGACCGGGCGCTCGCCGCCACGAAGACCGCGACGCTGCCGCGCTCCTACTGGGACTGGCAGGAGATGCTCAAGCCGAATGCGGCCGGATACTTCCCCTATACGCCGGCCACCAACCTGCTCTACGGCCTGCGCGAGGCCATCGCCATCCTGATGGAGGAGGGCCTGCCCCAGGTCTTCGCCCGCCACCAGCGCCTTGCGGCCGCCACCCGTGCCGCCGTCGAGGCCTGGGGCCTCGAGGTCCTGTGCCAGGAGCCGTCGGAATACTCGCCGGTGCTCACCGCCGTGGTGATGCCGCAGGGCCACGACGCCGACGCCCTGCGCAACCTGATCCTCGACAAGTACGACCTGTCCCTCGGGACCGGGCTCGCCAAGGTCGCCGGCAAGGTCTTCCGCATCGGCCATCTCGGCGAGACCAACGACCTCATGCTGATGGCGGCCCTGTCCGGCGTCGAGATGGGCCTGAAGGCGGGCGGCGTGCCGCACACGCGCGGCGGCGTGCTGGCGGCGATGGATGCGCTCCGTTCCGGCCTCGACGACTGAGCGACACCTCCGGCGGAGCCAATGGGTTGGGGTCTGACAGACCGTCATTCCGGGGCGCCGAAGGCGAGCCCGGAATCCAGGTCCGCCGACGGTGCCGGACGCGATCGAACCTACGGTTCTGGATCTCGGGCTCCGCTGCGCGGCCCCGGGATGACGAAGGGCCTGGGACGAAGACTTCGTAAAACTGAAAGCCCCTAACGCCAGCCGATTACACCGATCCTGCGTGCCCCCGCAAAAAAGCCCGGCGATCAGACCGGGCGGGGTGTCGCGTTCAACTGGAGGAAACCCCGATGACGCCAGCAACTGGACGCGTCTCCGCGTCAGTCCCTGCCAAACGACGCGTCTCCGCGTCGAACATGGTCCTGTTCCTGCTGTGCCTGATGTACTTCGTCACCTATCTCGACCGGGTGAACATCGCGACGGCGGGCGGCGAGATCATGAAGGATCTCGGGATGTCGAACACCCAGTTCGGCCTGATCCTGTCCGCCTTCGCCTACCCCTACGCCATTTTCCAGGTCATCGGCGGATCGGTCGGCGACAAGTTCGGCGCTCGCCGGACCCTGCTGGTCTGCGGCCTGATCTGGGCCTCGGCGACGATCCTCACGGGTCTCGTCGGCGGCCTGATCAGCCTGTTCCTCGCCCGCGTGCTGCTCGGCTTCGGCGAGGGCGCGACCTTCCCGACCGCCACCCGCGCCATGCAGAACTGGACCGCGCCGGGCAAGCGCGGCTTCGCCCAAGGCATCACCCACGCCTTCGCGCGGCTCGGCAACGCGGTGGCGCCTCCCATCGTCGCCTTCCTGATCTACCAGTTCGGCTGGCGCATCGGCTTCGTCATCCTGGGCGTCGCGAGCTTCGCCTGGGTCGTCGTCTGGTACGCGTATTTCCGTGATGACCCCAAGGACCATCCGGCGATCACCCCGGAGGAACTCGCGGTGTTGCCGCCGCCGAGCAAGGTCGGCGCCAAGCAAACCGTGCCCTGGGGCCGCCTGACCCGGCGCATGCTGCCGGTGACGGTGACCTATTTCTGCTACGGCTGGACCCTGTGGCTGTTCCTCGGCTGGCTGCCGAGCTTCTTCAAGCTGAATTACGGCCTCGACCTGAAGAACTCGGCCCTGTTCGCCTCGGGGGTGTTCTTCGCCGGCGTCGTCGGCGACACCCTCGGCGGTGTCTTCAGCGACCGCATTCTCAAGAAGACCGGCAACCTCAAGCTGGCCCGGCTCAGCGTCATCGTGGTCGGCTTCCTCGGCGCGGCCGCGAGCCTCACCGGCGTGTTCTTCACCCGCGACCTGACCCTGGTGGCGCTGCTGCTCAGCTCGGGCTTCTTCTTCGCCGAGCTGGTGATCGGCCCGATCTGGTCGGTGCCGATGGACATCGCACCGAAATATTCGGGCACGGCCGCCGGCCTGATGAACACCGGCTCGGCGGTGGCGGCGATCATCTCGCCGATCGTCTTCGGGATGATCGTCGACATGACGGGAAGCTGGACCCTGCCCTTCGCCGGCTCCATCGGCCTGTGCCTGCTCGGCGCCGGCCTCGCCTTCACCATGCACCCCGAGCAGCCCTTCGTGGAGGCGCCGGAGGTGCCTCTGGGGCGGGTCGTGCCGGCGGAGTAGCGGGCGTTCCCGTTTCCCCACGGCTGGCGCTGTGCTCGTCGGAAACCCAGGCGCAGCACCACGTCATCCCGGGGCCGCGCAGCGGAGCCCGAGATCCAGAGCCGCCGACGGCGTCAGATCCTGCACCTCCCGAGTGTCTGGATTGCACGCCTCCGGCGCGCCGGAATGACGGCGTGGTGCCCTGCGAGCGAGGCGAGGAGATGCGGGCGGACTTTGCCGCCGTCAGCGACATTCCAGCCGGCGGGCTGCGCCCGATTCCGGCACAACACAGGAACCCGGCACGATGGACCAAGCCGTGCACGACACCCTCACCCCGCGCCCCCTGCCCCTCGCGGGCCTGCGCGTCCTCGACGTGACGCAGGTGATGGCCGGTCCGGTCTGCAGCATGCTGCTGGCCGATCTCGGGGCCGACGTGATCAAGGTCGAGCCGCCCGGCACCGGCGACCAGACCCGGGGCGCCATGGGGTTCAAGATGAAGGGGCCCGACAGCATGGGCTTCCTCAACATGAACCGGAACAAGCGCAGCCTCGCCCTCAACCTGAAGAGCCCGGCCGGGCGCGACCTCCTGCTCGACATGGCCGAGACCGCCGACATCGTGGTCGAGAACTACCGCCCCGGCGTCATGGCCCGGCTCGGCCTCGGTTACGAGGCGATGCGGGCGCGCAATCCGGGCCTGATCTATGCCAGCATCTCGGGCTTCGGACAGTCGGGTCCCTGGGCCAAGCGCCCGGGCTACGACCTGATGGCCCAGGCCATGTCCGGCGTGATGAGCGTCACAGGCCATCCCGGCGGGCCGCCGGTGAAGGCCGGCGTGCCGGTGGCGGATATCGGCTGCGCGCTGTTCGCGGTCTATGGCATCCTCAGTGCGTATATCGGCCGGCAGGTCAGCGGCGCGGGCCAGTACATCGACGCGTCGCTGTTCGACTCGGCCCTGGCCTTCTCGATCTGGGATACGAGCGAATACTGGGGAACCGGCCGGATTCCGGAGCCGCTCGGCACCGCCAACCGCATGAGCGCGCCCTATCAGGCGGTGCGGGCGGCGGACGGCTACTTCGTCATGGGGGCGACCAACCAGAAGCTCTGGCGCCTGCTCTGCGACGTGCTCGGGCGCGAGGACCTTCTAACCGACGAACGTTTTCGCGATATCGCCGGGCGGCTTGCCCACCGAGAGGCCCTGATCGCCGCGCTGGAGACGAGCTTCGCGGCCAGGAACGCCGAGGATTGGGTGAGCGATCTGCTCGCCGCCGGCATTCCGGCCGGGCGCATGAACACCTACCCGGAGGCCTTCGAGAGCGAGCACGGCCGCCACCGGCAGATGCGGATCGAGGTGCCGCACCCGATCGAGGGCAGCGTGCCGAATATCGGATTTCCGGTGAAGCTCTCGGGCACGCCCGCCGAGGTGCGCCGGCACGCGCCGCTGCTCGGCGAGCACACCGACGAGGTCCTGCGCGAGTTCGGGCTGACCAGCGAGGCGATCGCGCGCCTGCGCGACAATGGAGCCTTCGCCGCATGACCCGCCCCGCCGATGACGGCGCGGTCCGCTACCGGGTCGAGGGCGGCGTCGCCCATCTCACCTTCGACCGCCCGTCGGCCCGCAACGCGATGACGTTTGCGATGTACGAGGCCCTCGCCGAGGCCCTGGGGCGGATCGAGGCCGACCCGGCGGTGCGGGTCGCCGTGCTGCGCGGCGCCGGTGGCAAGGCCTTCGTGGCCGGCACCGACATCGAGCAGTTCGTCGGATTCACGGGACAGGACGGCGTCGCCTACGAAGCCCGCATCGACGGCTACATCGCCGGTCTGGAAGCCGTCCGGGTGCCGACCGTGGCGGTGATCGAGGGCTTCGCGGTGGGGGGCGGCCTCGCCATCGCCAATGCGTGCGACATCCGGATCGCCGAGGCCGGGGCGCGCTTCGGCGTGCCGATCGCCCGGACCCTGGGCAATTGCCTGTCGCCCGCCAACCTGCGCCGCCTGACCGCGACCCTCGGCCCGAGCCTCGTCGCCCGCATGTTGCTGCTGGCCGAGATGCCCAGTGCCGAGACCCTGGCGCCGCTGGGCTACCTCGCCGCCGTGGTGGCGCCGGACGCCCTCGAGGCGGAGGTCGCCGGCATCTGCGACCGGCTTCTCGGCCATGCCCCCGTGACCCTGCGGGTGACCCGTGCGATGCTGCGCCGCCTCGCCCGGGACGCGGAAGCGGACGCGACCGACCTGATCGCCGAGTGCTACGGCAGCCGGGATTTCGCCGAGGGCGTCGAGGCCTTCCTGGCCCGGCGGCCCGCCGCCTGGACGGGCACCTGAACCCGGATCGGATCGCCATGACCCTCTACGCCCTCGGCCCCCATCACCCGCAGCTCGCCGAGGCGGGCCGCGTCTGGATCGCGCCCGGGGCGCACGTGATCGGGCAGGTCCATCTCGGCCGCGACGTCTCGATCTGGTTCGGCGCCACCCTGCGGGGCGACAACGACACCATCCGGATCGGCGACCGCTGCAACATCCAGGACGGGGCGGTGCTGCATGTCGATCCCGGCTTTCCCCTCGATCTCGGCGACGACGTCACCGTGGGGCACCGCGCCATCGTGCATGGCTGCACCATCGGGGCCGGCACCCTGATTGGCATGGGCGCCACGATCCTCAACGGCGCCCGCATCGGCCGCAACTGCCTCGTCGGCGCCAACGCGCTGGTGACCGAGGGCAAGGAATTTCCCGACAACAGCCTGATCGTCGGCGCCCCCGCCCGGGTCGCCCGGACCCTCGATGAGGCCGCCGCCGCCCGGCTCGCCCGCACGGCCGAGAGCTACGTCGCCAACGGGCGCCGCTACCGCGAAGAGCTTCTGGCGCTCGGCTGACACGCCCGCTCGACGAACGGGCGCGCCCGCGCGGAACGCCGGCGTCAGTGCCGGGCGAGCGCCGCCTTCAGGCGCACGGGATCGACCCGCGTCAGCACCACCTCGCTCGATCCGTCGCCCGCGAAGCTCGCGAAGGCGAAGCGGCCCTGGTCGTCCCAGGCATCCGAGCCCGTGTGGACGTTGAGCCGCTCCAGGCGGGGATCGAGGTCGGCGAGGCTGCACAGGCGGGTCGCGGCGCCCGTCGCGAGGTCGACTTCGTAGAGCGAGGACGGCCCTGTGCCCGGGACGTAGCTGGTCACCGCCGCATAGGCCGTCCGGCCGTCGGGGGCGACCTGGAACATCCAGAAGAAGCTGGCGGTCCAGTCGAGCGTCACCCGGCCGAGGGCGGTCCAGGTTTCGGGCGTTCCCGCCGCGGCCTCGGTGAAGCGGTAGAGGTAGCCCTTGTCGTCGGCGGCGTAGCAGAGCCCGCGTGCGGGCAGGCAGCGGCCGACCTCCAGGGCGCGCGGCGCCTGCAGGGCGAAGTCCGGCCGCGCCACCATGCCCTGATGGGGATCGTAGCTGTAGAGGTGGCCGTAGATGGCGGGGTCGTGCGCCGGCCCGGTGAGCGGGTTGCCGGCCGAGAAGTAGAGGCGCCCGCGCGCATCGGTGAACATGAAGCGGCCGGTATAGACGAAGGGGCGATCGTAGGCGGCGGGCCGCCCGAGGGACGCGGTGGTGCCGGCGACGACGTCGTAGCGGACGATCTCGGCGGTCGGCACCACCGCGCCGTAGATCACGTTGCGCGCGGGATCGCCGGCCAGCGTCACCAGGCTGCCATGCGGCAGGCCGGTGCCGCCCGGCTCGGCGGCGCTGAGGTCGGTGAAGCGGGCCGTGGCCGGGTCGTAGGCGTAGAGGTGGAAGCCGCGCCGGTCGCGGTAGCCGTCGTCCAGTGTCGAGCGGTCCATGGTGCCGACATAGACCTTGCCTCCGAACCACAGCGGCCGGGTGTGGAACTTCTCGGCGGTCTCGCCGGGCTTCCAGTTGCCGGCGGCTTCCGAGGCGGACCGGGCATCGCCGGCGAGCCGCAGCGTGTCGCTGCCGGCCGGCAGGCGGTACAGGGCCGCGTTGGTGCGGTGGTCCATTCCGGCGACGTAGAGGTCGCCGTTCGGGGCCGAGCCCGTCGCGTGCCAGCTCTGGGTCGGGTGCAGCCCGTTCGGCGTGTCCGGCAGGGTCCAGAGATGGACCCCGTCGAGGCGCCCGGCGACCCCGGATGTCGCGACTTCGGTCGGGGCGACTTCGGCTGGGGCGATCTGGGCAGGCGCGCGGTTGGCCGGTGTGGAGGTCGGCTGGTCGGGAGCCGACGCGGCCGGCGCGGCCAGGGCGGGGGCGGGACGCGTGTTCGCGGCGAGGAGTCCCGCGAAAGCGAGCCCCAGGGCGGCAGTGACGGCATCGAGGCGCATGCGGGGGGCTCTCCGGGACGGGACGAACGCGCTGTCCGAACGGGGTGTCGGGGCCTTTGTCGGAATCTGGGTGTCGAGATCTGGGTATCGCGGCGTTGGGCGCCGGGTTTGCCGACGGACCCTGATCCACCCGGAAGGTGGCGGCATCCGGGCGCCGTCCGGGCGGGTGCCGGAGCCCTGCCGGATCAGAGTTCGGGCGGCGCGCCGGGATTGCCCTCGTGGCGGTCGCGCTGGGCGGCGGCCCGGGCGAGGACCAAGAGGGTGACCGGGGTCGTGATGGTGAGAAAGATGCCGATCAGGGCATCGCGCAGGACGAGGCGCCCCTCGATCAGCGACAGCAGCACCATCGAACTCGTCAGGATCAGGGCCATGCCCAGGGTGGCACCGAGCGTCGGCGCGTGGACGCGCTCGTAGAACGTGCGCAGGCGGATGAGGCCGAGGGCACCGGTCAGCGAGAAACCGGCGCCGGTGATCGCCAGCGCGACCACCAGCCAGGCCGCCCAGACGGGCAATGCCGCGCCGGTCACTGGATCACCTCGCCCTGCATCAGGAACTTGGCCAGCGCCACCGTGGCGGTGAAGCCGACCATGCCGAGGATCAGCGCCGCTTCGAAGTAGAGGCCGCTGCCGGTCCGCATGCCGTGGACCACGATCGCCAGCATCCCGTTGAGGTAGAGGGTGTCGAGGCCGAGGATCCGGTCCTGCGCGCGCGGGCCGCGCAGCATCCGCCAGGCGGCGATGGCCATCGCCAGCACCAGCATTCCCTGCGCGAGGCCGAGCCCCCCATCGAGCACCGCGATGGCCGTCATGCCGGAAACTCCATCAGGAAAAGATCGTCATGAGAGGGCGCTCGTAGCGGTCTTTGACCCGCCGCACCCATTCGTCCCCGCCGGTCTCGTCGAGTACGTGCAGGAGCAGGCTCCCGCTCTGGGAATCGTACTGGACCCAGAGCGTTCCGGGCGTGCCCGTCAGGATGATCGACAGCGCCGCGAGTCCGAAGGGATCGCGCAGGTCGAGGGGGATCGTGACGAAGCCGGTCCGTCGCTCGCCGCGGCGGAGCCCGAGGATGATCCTGGCGACGTCGATGTTCGAGCGCACCATGTCGTAGACCACGAGTCCGGCAAGCCGCACGAGGGTGCCGGGCGCGCGCACCCGGACCGCCGGGGGACGTAAGGCCCGCATCACGGCGGGAACCGCCAGGCCGACGAGGAGCGCCAGCACGGCGCTTCCCGGGGTCAGCGGCGCGTTCAGCAGGAGCCAGGTCAGGGCGAGGCCGAGCGACAGCCAGGGATAGGGCAGCAGCCGCGTCACGATCCGGCGCCCTCCTGGTTGCCGAGCACGGCCTGGATGTAGGCCTGCGGCTGCGCGAGCCAGCGCACGGTCTCGTCCGCGTAGGCGAGGGCCGGACCGCCCCAGAGGGCGAGCGCCATGCAGGCCGCGAGCAGCCCGGCCAGGGCCGCGAACTCGGTGGGATGCAGCACCGGCGGCGGGTCGTCGCTCGGAACCCAGAGGGTGAGGATGCCGAGGCGCACCAGCGGCATCAGGGTGCCGAAGCTCGACAGCGTCAGGGCGGCGATCAGGGCCCAGGCCGAGGCCGTGATCGGGCCGCTGGCCAGCCCCGTGAACAGCGCGAGTTTGCCCACGAACCCGGCGAGCGGCGGAAGGCCGGCCAGCATCAGCGTGCAGACCACGAAGCCGCAGCCCAGGATCGCCACCGCCGCCGGAAACGCCCGGCCGATCTCGGTCGCGTCGGCGTCGTCGAAGGGATCGCGGTACTCGTCCGCGAACACCGCCTGCCGGGCCTCGCCCGGGTCGCGGCCGCGTTGCAGGATCTCGGCCAGCAGGAACAGGGCGGCCGCCGCCAGCGTCGACCCGAGGAGGTAGTACAGCGCTCCAGCCAGCGCCCGGTCGCCTCCGGTGCCGAGGGCGGCCAGCACCGTGCCGGACGAGATCATCACCGCGTAGCCCGCCGCCCGGGTGAGGTCGCGGGCCGCCAGCAGGCCGATGGTGCCGTACGCCATGGTCGCCAGCCCGGCGGCCAGCAGCCAGGTCTGTCCGAATCCCTGCGAGGTCCCGGCGCCGAACAGCAGCAGGCTGAGGCGGACCACCACGTAGATGCCGACCTTGCTGAGGATCGCCAGGATCGCGGCCGCCGGCGCGCTCGCCGCCGCGTAGGTCGTCGGCAGCCAGAACCCGAGCGGCCAGGCGCTGCACTTGATCAGGAAGGCGATGCCCAGCACGGCGCAGCCGATCTCGAACAGGGCCGGTTCGGTCGCCGAACCGGCGAGCCGACGGGCGAGGTCGGCCATGTTGAGCGTCCCCATGGTGCCGTAGATCAGGCTGACGCCGACGAGGAAGAACAGCGAGGCGACGAGGTTCACCGCGATGTAGCCGAGCCCGGCCCGGATGCGGACCTCGCCCGAGCCGTGCAGGACGAGGCCGTAGGAGGCGGCCAGCATCACCTCGAAGAACACGAACAGGTTGAACAGATCGCCGGTGAGGAAGGCGCCGTTGACGCCCATCAGCAGCAGCAGGAACAGGCCGTGAAAGCGCGGTCCGGCCCGGCCCCAGCGGGCGAAGGAGAACACCAGGGCGCACAGGCCGAGCACGCTGGCCAGCGCCAGCATCAGGGCCGAGAGCCGGTCCGCCACCAGCACGATGCCGTAGGGCGCGGCCCAGTTGCCGAGGCGGTAGACCTGCGCGCCGGCCTCGACGCGCCCGACCAGCACGAGGGCGATGCCGAGCAGGACCAGCACCGTGCCGAGGCTCAGGGCCGCCTTCAGGCGGCGCCGACGCTCGTCGAGCAGGAACATCAGGCCCGCCACCGCGATCGGCAGCACGACCGGCAGCACCACGAGATGATCCGACCAGGCGGTGTCGGCGGAGGCAGTCAGGATTGCGGGACTCATGATTGCGGAAATTTCGGGAGCGGGAAGTCCGGCTGCGGGAAGTCCGGCTGCGGGAAGTCTGGCTGCGAATCGGCCTGATGCGGCTCGCGACCGTCCACGTGGTCGCTGCCGGTGATGCCGCGGGCGGCGAGCAGGACGACGAGGAACAGGGCCGTCAGCGCGAAGCTGATCACCACGGCGGTGAGGACCAGGGCCTGCGGCACCGGATCGTCGACGGAGACGACCTCCGCGCCTGCCCCGAGCACCGGCGGCGCCCCGACGGTGAGCCGGCCCATGGCGAAGATGAACAGGTTGACGGCGTAGCTCAGGAGCGAGATCCCGAGCACGACCTGGAACGTCCGCGGCCGCAGCATCAGCCAGATGCCGGAGGCGGCGAAGACGCCGATTCCCAGCGAGAGCACGATTTCCATCAGGCAATCTCCCTCTCGGCGGCCCGTTCGGCCTCGGCCTCGACGGTGCGGGTGCGGCGCAGGGACTGGTGCGCCAGGGCGACCAGCATCAGGGCGCTCGCCCCCACCACCAGGACCATGATGCCGAGATCGAACAGCAGCGCGCTCGCCACCGGCACCTTGCCGAGCAGCGGCGGCTCCCAATAGGCGAAGAAGGCGGTGAGGAAGGGGCGCCCGAACAGCCAGGAGCCCGCTCCCGCCAGGACGGCGACCAGCAGGCCGATGCCGATCCAGGAAATCGGCTGGATGCGCAGGCGCGCCTCCACCCACTCGGCCCCTTGCGCCATGTATTGCAGCATGAACGCGATGGTGAGCGTGATGCCGCCGGCGAATCCCCCGCCCGGCAGGTCGTGCCCGCGCAGGAACAGGTGCAGGGCGAGCAGGACGATGAAGGGGAACAGCCACGTCATCACCACCCGGGGGACGAGGAGCGCGTCGGCGGTGGTGTCGCCGGGGTTGCGGCCGGCGCGGGTGGCGTCGTGGCTGACCTGCTGCCGCGGCCGCTCCAGGCTGTCGGCGGCGGGGCGGAAGCGGCGCAGCAGGGCGAACACCGTGAGGCCGACGATGCCGAGGACGCAGATCTCGCCGAGGGTGTCGAAGGCCCGGAAATCGACCAGCAGCACGTTGACCACGTTGCGCCCGCCCGCCTTCGGGTAGGCCTCCTCCACGAACCAGCGGGCGATGCCGTCGACCGCCGGCCGCGTCATCACCGCGTAGGCGAGGCCGGCGAGGCCGAGCCCCGCGACGGCGGCGATGCCGAAATCGACGATGCGCCGGCGCCGGGCCCGCGCCGTTTCGGAGGCCGGGACCGGGATCGCCGCGTCGCGCTTCGGCAGCCAGCGCAGGCCGAGCAGCAGCATGACGGTGGTGACGATCTCGACCAGGATCTGGGTCACGGCGAGGTCGGGGGCGGACAGCCACAGGAAGGTCAGGCAGCTCACCAGCCCGGCGCCGCCGACGAAGATCGTGGCCGACAGGCGATGGTACTTCGCCCGCTCCGCCGCCCCGATCGCGCAGGCCGCGCCGACGAGCCACATCAGCGCGAAGGCGGGATCGAAGGCCGTGCTGCGGCCGGGCGCGAACAGGTCGAGGCCCCGGATGGCCCCCGCCGTCGCGGCGGCCAGCAGCACGGTGAGGAAGAGGATGCGCAGCTGCACCTGGAGGCGCTCGCTGCCGAGGTGGCGCTCCCAGCGGCGGGCGCCGAGGACGAGGCCGGTCATCGTCCGCTCGAACAGCCGGCCGCCGTCGAGGCGGTCCATCAGCCAGGGACCGCCCCGGGGATTGGCGTTGATCCGCCGCCCGAACGCGCGATAGAGCGCCACCCCGCCCACCAGGGCGACGACGCTGAGGGCCAGCGGCGCATTGAAGCCGTGCCAGATCGCGAGGTCGTAACCGGGCGTGCGCTCGCCGAGCACCGACCGGACCGCGCCGGCCAGCAGCGGACCGATGGTGAGGTTGGGCACGAGGCCGATGGCGATGCAGACCAGCACGAGCAGTTCGATCGGGATGCGCATCCACCGCACCGGCTCGTGGGGGGCGTGCGGCAAGTCGTGCGGCGCCGGGCCGAAGAACGTCTGGCGGATGAAGCGCACCGAGTAGAGCATGGTGAAGGCGCTCGCCAGGGTCGCCAGCACCGGCAGGGCGAAGTTCAGCAGGTGCTCGCCGGCATTGTCGACCGCCTCCGCCAGGAACATCTCCTTCGACAGGAAGCCGTTGAGGAGCGGCACGCCCGCCATCGCGGCGGCGGCCACCATGGCCAGCGTCGCCGTGTAGGGCATCGCCCGCCACAGGCCGCTGAGGCGGCGCATGTCCCGCGTTCCGGTCTCGTGGTCGATGATCCCGGCCGCCATGAACAGCGAGGCCTTGAAGGTGGCGTGGTTCACCGTGTGGAAGATCGCCGCCACCACCGCCAGCGGGGAGTCGAGCCCGAGCAGCAGGGTGATCAGCCCGAGATGGCTGATCGTGGAATAGGCCAGCAGGCCCTTGAGGTCGTGCTGGAAGATCGCGCTCCAGGCGCCCACCAGCATGGTCACCATGCCGGCGGTGCCGACGATCCAGTACCAACTCTCGGTGCCGGCCAGCACCGGCCAGAGCCGGATCATGAGGAAGATGCCGGCCTTCACCATGGTGGCCGAGTGCAGGTAGGCGCTGATCGGCGTCGGCGCCGCCATCGCGCGCGGCAGCCAGATGTGGAACGGGAACTGGGCCGATTTGGTGAGCGCGCCGGCCAGCACCAGCACCAGGGCGGGCAGGTAGAGCGGGCTCCGGCGGATCGTGTCGCCCGAGGCGAGCACCACGGCGAGGTCATAGCTGCCGACGATCTGGCCGATCAGCACCATGCCGACGAACAGGCAGAGCCCGCCGGCCGCCGTGATGGTGAGCGCCATCCGCGCCCCGTCGCGCGCCGACGCGTTGTCGGTCCAGTAGCCGATCAGCAGGAACGACACGATGCTGGTCAGCTCCCAGAACACCACCAGCTGGATCAGGTTGCCGGCGAGCACGATGCCCAGCATCGCGCCCACGAAGGCGAGCAGGTAGCTGAACAGGCGCGGCACCGGGTCTTCGGCGGCCATGTAGTAGCGCGCGTACAGCACCACGAGCGCGCCGATCCCCAGCACCAGAACGGCGAAGAGCCAGGACAATCCGTCGAGCCGCAGGACGAAGCGGACGCCGAGCGTCGGCAGCCAGTCCACCGTCCAGGCGACGGTGCCGGAGCCGGCGATCGCCGGATACAGGAGCCCGATGCAGACGAGGGACGCCACCATGACGAAGCCGGCCAGGATTGCGGCGGCGTTGCGCGCCTGTCCGGGCAGACAGATCGCGACCACGCTGCCGAGGAAGGGCAGGATCGCGGCGGTGGCGAGAAGGAGGTGTGGCGGCATCAGCTCGGGCAATGGCAGGCGCGGTCGGACACGGGCAATCCCTTCGGCGGCACGCTCCTGAGGGGTGCCCGCCTGCCTGAGGGGGACCCGCCTGGATTGGAGGGGAGCGCCATCCTCGATACCGAGGTCGGCAGGGTGAAGCGGCGGCAGCGCGGACACACGCCACGGTCGGTATAGCCAGGGACGGGCGCAGTGGCGAGCGCTGACCGCACGAGGCTTCATGAGCGCTCGCACTGGCATTCCAGCGGCTTGGCTGCGGGTGCGGCAGGGCTCACGCCCTCTTCGACCGGTCTTGGCTGAGATTGAGCAATGATTGAGCAATCTTGCTGCAGGACCTCCGCGCTTCACGCGCTGCTGATTGCCTGGAGACCCGCCTCGATCTGCCGGCCAACAACCTCGCCCTGGTGTTTGCCCGGAGCTGATGGGTCGCCGGGGCCGACGCGAACAAGAACCCCGCCGCGGCGCGAGCCGGGCGGGGTGTCGAGGTGCGGGTCGGGTCGGATTTGGTCGGGTCGGCTACAGGTTCAGGAGGGCCTGGGTCGAGCCGATCACCGTGACGGCGAGGCCGCCGGCGAAGGCGGCGATCATGGCGTAGGAGAAGCCTCTCAGCAGCATCGGGTGATCCTGCTCCTCCCGATCAGCAGCGGTTTCCGCCCGAGGTCTGGCCGTATTGCTGGGTCGGGAAGTTCTGCTGGTTGGCGTTGCCTTCGGCGGCCGAGCTCATCGGGCAATGGGAGGGGTGACGCAGGGGCGAGAGGCCGCGTCCGTCGAGGGATCCCGTGGTCTCGACGTCATAGGGCGAGAAGGCGGTGTAACGCGACGGGGCATCATAGTCCATGGCCGACGAGATCGGAGCAACGCCAAGGACAAGGGCGGTGGCGAGGGCGGCGATACGGGTCTTGATCATGGGTTCTGGTTTCCTTTTGCAGTACGAACCGTCCTGGCGGCCCGTTTCTCTGCGTATGAAACCAATATAGGGATCGTCTTTCCGCCATGACGTGCGACCAGGCACGTGGAGAGCCGGATTAAATCGCAGCCCAAGCCCAGCAAGATCTCGAGCCAAGCAAGATCTCGGCTGCTCCTTCCCGGCATCTGGTATACATTATCCAAAGTATCACCGGCGCCGGGGCGCGTCGATGCCCGGTCGTTCTGCCGGAGAGCTCACTTGTGTCGGAAAACCGACCTGGGCTCGGCGTCAGGGCAAGCGCGGCCGTTTCGACGGATGAAATCCGGACGGCCGTTCGTCTGAACAGCGTACGCCTGGCCGCCACGGCACCATCCCCGGGTGTCGTCCCGCGTTGCGGCCAGCAACGGGAGACAGGCGTGAATCGCAGCCCATCCAAGGTTAATCCCGCACCCGAGACCCGCGAACATCGCAGAGCTCCCCAGACATCGAAGGCCGGCGCTGTTCCGAAAGTCCGGGCGGCCGCAGCGTTCCTGTCGCTGATGGGCCGCCTGCCGGGCGGCATCGCCCTGCTGATCCTCGGTGACGCGCCCGCGATGGCGGGCTCCGCCGCCCAGCCGGGCCAGACCGTCGGCCTGCCGGCCGGGGCGCAGCTCCCGGTCGGGCTCTACTTCGTCAACACCTCGAGCTTCGGCGTCCGCAACACCCGACCGTTGGATTCGGAATCCAACGTCAACCTGCCGGCCTTCGTCTGGGCGACGCCCTGGAGCCTGTTCGGCGCCCGCCTCAACCTCATCGCGATCCAGCCCGTCGTCGCCGCGAGCCCACGCGGCACGCCCTATCAGAGCGGCATCGGCCAGCCGCTGCTCGCCGGCCAGCTCGCCTGGGACCTCGGCAACCATGTCGGGGTGAGCTACCTGTTCGGCGGATACCTGCCGATCGACACCCGCTTCCTGACGCAGAACGCGTCCTTCACCCACCGCTTCGCCGCGAGCTACACCGGCGACGGGCTGAACCTAACGGCCAACCTGCTCTACGGCATCTTCATCGACCCGATCTCGCCGCAGAAGTCCGTGTATCCCGACTATCTCAACCTCGACCTCACCGCGACGAAGAAGTTCGGCAAATGGGAGATCGGGCCGGTGGCCTTCGCGTCGACCGATCTGCCGACCCGGTTTCCCGGCTATCGCCGCCAGGGGCAGATCGCGGTGGGCGGGCTCGTCGGATACAATTTCGGGCCGGTGAACCTGCAGGCCTACGTTACGCGGGACGTGGCGGAGCGCAATTACGGTGGGCGCGAGACGCGCGGATGGCTCCGGGTCATCGTGCCGATCTACAAGGAGAGCACCAACGCGGCGGCCCCGTCCATTCCGTTGACGGGCCCGGCTCGGATCGCCCGCCAGTAGCGCTCTTCCCGCTTTGTGGGGCGCCCCCTCCGGTCAGGCGGTCAGCCGTAGCCCGGAGGGAGTGGCGGCCGGTGCGGGCCAGGTTGCGATGGCGGTCAGGGCGCCCGCCAGGGCGGTGGGCCGGCCGAAATGGTAGCCCTGGCCGAAGGCACAGCCCATCTGGCCGAGGAGGTCGGCCTCGGCCGCCTGCTCGATCCCCTCCGCCACCACCGAGACCGCGAGGTCGTCGGCCAGCCGCAGGATGGTCTGGACGATGCCCCGGCTGGTCTGGTCGGCCAGGAGCGTGCGCACGAAGGCGCGGTCGATCTTCAGGGTCGTGACCGGCAGGGTGCTCAGATAGCTCAGGGACGAGTAGCCGGTGCCGAAATCGTCGATCGCGATGCCGACGCCGGCCCGGCGGCACTCGGCGAGGGTGGCGGCGGCGCGTTCGGGGTTGTCCATCAGCATGCTCTCGGTCACCTCGATCTTGAGGTTGCCGGGGGCGATCCGCGAACTTTCGAGAAACTGAGCGATCATCTCCGGGAACGAGGCGCCGGCGAGGTCCCGGCCCGAGACGTTGACGGTCATGAACAGCGGCCCGTCGAGCGCCTGCGGGTTGCGGAGTGCGGCGTCCATCAGGTCGGGGAAGACACGCCCGACCTCCGCGAAGGCGTGTGCCGTCAGGTCGCCGATCAGTCCGGACGCCTCGGCCGCCGGAATGAACTCGACGGGCGGAACCAGTCCCCGGGTCGGATGGTGCCAGCGCATCAGCGCCTCGAAGCCGGCGAGCCGGCGCGAGGGCAGGCGGACGATCGGTTGGAAGAACAGTTCGAACTCGCCGTTGCGCAGGCCGGTGCGGATCTCGCTCTCCAGCGACAGGGTGCCGAGGGCCGCCGCGAAGGTCTCGGCTGCCACCGGCTCGCCGCTCTGCAGCGTCGGTGGCCCCGCCCCTCGCATCTGCTCGAGCATGCCCACGGTCTCGCGGTAGCGCGCCAGCACGACGCCGAGGCACATGCGCAGGATCGGGTCGGTCTGGGCGATGCGATGGGCGAGCTGTTCCTCGGTGATGACGACGAGCCGGCTGTCCTCCAGGGCCCGCACCGTGGCCGAGCGCGGCTGGTGGTCGAGAATCGCCATCTCGCCGACGATCTCGCCGGGGCCGCGATGGGATAGGACGAGGTCGCCGTCCGGGCGTTCCAGGACGACCTCCAGGCGGCCGCTGACGATCAGATAGGCGGCATCGCCGACGTCGCCGGCCGAGAACAGGCGCGCGCCTGCGGGCAGGACGTACTGATCCAGGGACGAGGAGAGCGAACTCGGCACGGATGAGATCCAGTTCGGGCGCAGTTCCGGCCCGAGCGCCACGCTGCCGAGTCGAGGTTAAGAGCAGGCGAACGGCGACGGCTTTCCGGGCGCACCCTCGCCCTATCCTTAACGGGATCTCAGGACCGCCGCGCGATACTGGTTCCGCGATGCCGCCGCGCCCGGCGCCCCCGCACACCGTCTTGCGCCGAGACCGCCTTCCGATGCTCCTGTCACGACGCCTGATTCCGGTGGTCGCGGGCCTCGCCCTCGTGCTGGCGCTCGTCGCCCTGCGGCTGGCCGCGCCGGCGGCGTTCGAGCGCCCGCGCCAGGCCGCCTTCGACAGCGTCCAGCGGCTCAGCCCCCGGACCAGTGCGGGCGCCGCGATCCGAGTCGTGGATATCGACGAGGAGAGCCTGAAGCGGCACGGCCAATGGCCCTGGCCCCGTTACCAGGTGGCGGAACTCGTCGCCGCCCTGCAGGACCTGGAGGCCGGGGCGATCGCCCTCGACATGGTCTTTGCCGAAGCGGACCGGACCTCGCCGGCACGGCTGGTGCCCGACTGGACCCGGCGCTTCGGCTTCCGCGCCGCCGATCCCGAAGCCGCCCTGCCCGACCACGATGCCGCCCTGGCGGCGGTGTTCGCACGCGGCCGCGTCGTCGCCGGCTTCGCGCTGACCCGGGAGCCGGAGGCGGCGGGCGCGACCCTGCTGACGTTGCGCGGGTCCGGAGAGGCGGAGGAGGCCGCTGCGCTTCGCGGTCCCGGCTTCGCCGTCATCGGCGGCGACCCGAGGCTGACGGTGCCGCGCTTCACCGGGCTGATCCCCAATCTTCCGGACCTCGATGCGGCCGCGGCCGGGCATGGCAGCTTCAGCATCGCGGCGGGCAGCGACGAGATCATCCGGCGCCTGCCGCTGCTGGCGGTGATCGGCGACCGCCTCGTGCCGGCCCTGGCGCTTGAAGCCCTGCGGGTGATGCAGGACGAAGCCACGATCAAGGTGCGGGCCGAGCGCGACGGCGCGACCCTGACCGGCTACACCCTCCGGGTCGGCGAGGTCGATCTGGCGGTCGATGCCACCGGCGCCCTGGCCCTGCACTTCCCCGAGGCGCGGACGACGCCGACGATCCCGGCCTGGCGCCTGCTCGATCCCGATGGGCGCGCCGCCTTGAAGTCCGAGATCCAGGGTCGGGCGGTGTTCGTGGGCACCAGTGCGGTCGGCCTGTCCGACCTGCGGCCGACGCCGATGACCCCGTTCGAGCCGGGCGTGAACCTGCACGCCATGGCGCTGGATCAGGTGCTGTCGGGCCAGGCCCTGAGCCGCCCGGCCTGGGCGCCGGGTGCCGAGATCGTGGCCGCCACCCTGCTCGGCCTCGGGGCGGCGCTGGCCTGCGGCTTCGGCAGCCTGCGCGGCGCGGGGCTGGGAACCGCCCTGCTGGCACCGGTTCCGGCCTTCGCCGCCGTGGCTTTGTTCGCACGGGCGGGCCTGCTGATCGATCCGATCCTGCCCACCCTCGGCCTGCTGGCCGGCCATGCGGGCGGAAGCCTCGCCCGCTATGCCTGCTCGGAGCGCGCCGCGATGCGCCTGCGCTCGGCCTTCACCCACTACCTCTCGCCCGATCTGGTGGCGGTGCTGGCGAGCGACCCCGGACGGCTCAAGCTCGGCGGCGAAAGCCGGGAGATGACGTTCCTGTTCACCGACCTGGAGGGCTTCACCGCGATGACCGAGGCGGCCGGCGCCGAGGCTTTGGTCAACCTGCTCAATGCCTATCTCGACGGGATGTGCTCGATCGCGATGGCGCATGGCGGCACCGTGGACAAGATCGTGGGCGACGCGGTCCACGTCATGTTCAACGCGCCCCTCGACCAGCCCGACCATGCCGCGCGGGCGGTCGCTTGTGCGCTGGCCCTCGACGCCTTCGCGGAAGCCTTCCGGGCGGATCGCCGCGCCGAGGGCGTGCCGTTCGGCGCCACCCGCATCGGCGTCAACACCGGCCGCGCCGTGGTCGGCAATTTCGGCGGCACGCGGCGCTTCGACTACACGGCGCACGGCGACGCCATCAACGTTGCGGCCCGGCTGGAAGCGGCCAACAAGGTGCTGGGCACCCGGATCTGCATCGCCCGCACCACCTGCGACGGGGTTACCGGCACCGCCTTCCGTCCGGTCGGCATCCTGATGCTGAAGGGCAAGTCCGTGGGGGTGGAGGTGTTCGAGCCGATGCCGCGCATCGACGCCGCGCTGACCGCCTATCGCGAGGCCTTCGGGCGCCTGGTGACGGGGGACGAGGGCGGCGCCGAAACGCTGCTGCGCCTGCACGCGGACAACCCGAAAGACCCGATCCTGGCGCTGCATGCCCGCCGCATCCGTGCCGGGGAGCGCTCGGTCCGCATGGCGGCCTGAGGGGCCTGGCAGCGAGAGCCGTCAGCCGAGAACCAGCAGCACCACCAGGGCGATGTTGGTGACCTGGTGCAGGAACTGGTCGAAGCCCATCAGCCACCAGAAGCGCGGATCGGTCATGGCGAAGCGGGTGCGGTGGGCCACCAGGGTCTTGCCCCGGTCGATCAGGCCGTGGACGACGAAATCCAGGAGCGCCAGCCACCACAGGGACGGCCGATAGAGCACGGCGATCGCCAGGGTTCCGAGGCCGTGCATCCCCGCATGGGCGGCCAGCGGCAGCGCCCAGCCGGCCACCCGCTCCTTGCCGCGGGCCATCCAATCGGTCTGTCCGACGAAGTCGATCAGATAATGCTTGGCCGCCATCGCGATCAGCAGTGCGGCGAGCGTCGACAGGGGGACGGGCGTGTCGAGGGCCTGCAGCACGGCGATCTCCAGGGGGCGAGCGGACCGGGACCGCGACCGGGGCTCGCGCGCCCCGATCCGCCGGACCGTAGCGGAATCGGCAGGGATTCCCAACGGTCCGGCGGGGATGGCCTCAGCGGTTCAGGGAGGGCCGGAACCGTGCCTGTTCGTCGATCGTGATGGTGGCGACGGCCCGCTTGGTCCGGTCTTCGGGCCAGGGCGCCGCCGCCTCGGGTGCCCGGCCGCCATACACCATGGTGCCCTGGCCCTTGCGCATCAGGACGCTGCCCTTGCGGGTCTTGAGCACCACTTCGCCGTCGAGGACCAGCACGCCGTAGCCGCCGTCGATGGCGCCGCCCCAGACCGTGGTTCCCCGCACCCCGAGGGTGCCGACGGCGGTCTTGATCGCGACGTTGCCGCCGGTCGGCCCTTCGATCTTGCCGCCCACGAACAGGAAGGCGCCCCGCGCCACCGAGAGGGCGAGCTGCCCGCCCTGGGAGCCGGGCTTGTAGACGAAGTCGTCCACCGTGATCTTGCCGTGCTCGCCGAGGGTGAGGACGGTGTCGTCCGCCAGCTTGGCTTCGAGGCGGGAGCGGGCTCCGGTGCGGATCACGTCCTTGAAATAGACCGGCCCTTGCGGAGCCATGTCGCGCGCCTGGCCGCCCTGCTGGGCCACCGCCTGCTGGTCCACCTTGGTGACCACGCCGATCGGCTGCGGCCCGGCGCTCTGGGGCGCCGCATCCGCGGGCCCGGCGCCGGCGGCCGCGAGCGCGGCGCCCGCCCAGATCAGGGACGAAAGCGCCCCGGTTCGTCTCAGTGTCACGATCTCGATCCCCACGGGCGTTGCGGTGCTGGTCCTGCAAGCCGACAGGCAACGCTACGGGACGGCGCTTAAGGTCTGGCTAAAACCGTTCGGCCGGACAGTCGTGCGACAAAACTAATCCCTGCGGCACACGCGGAGTTGATCGTGTACGCTTTCGGACGAAAGATCGGGCGATGCTCTTTACGGTTGTGCCGGAGCGGAAGACCTTGCCGTCATCATGACACAGCCTGAGCCGTTTCGCGGCCTTTCCGGCATGGGTAGCTTTCAGGAGCAAGGCACTTCTCAGGAGCAAGGCACCTCTCAGGAGGGACGCACTTGCCCAGAGGACGAGACCTGGGCGACGCGGATGTTGTTGGTCGTCCCCGCCACCGCGAAGGGGATGCCCGCCGTGATGACGACCAGCGCGTTCGGCCGGGCGAAACCTTCCTCCACCGCGTGAGCCAGCGCGTTCGCCACCATGTCCTCGTACGACTCGACCTCGTTCGAGCGCAGGCTGTGCGCGCCCCATAGCAGGCAGAGCCGGCGCGAGGTGCCGAGATCCGGCGTGAGGGCCAGGATCGGCACTTCCGGCCGCTTGCGGGCGATGCGGGCGGCGGTGGTGCCGCTCAAGGTGTAGGCCACGATGGCGGCCGCCCCGACCGCGTCGGCGAGGGTCGCGGTGGCGGTGGCGACCGCGTGGGGCGGGGTCTCCTCCTCGCCCGGATCGGAGGCGGTGATCAGCGAGCGGTAGAGCTTGTGCGTCTCGGTGCGGTGGATGATGCGGGCCATCATGGCCACGGTCTCCACCGGAAACTGCCCGGTGGCGGATTCGGCCGAGAGCATCACCGCGTCGGCCCCGTCGTAGATCGCGGTCGCGACGTCGGAGGCCTCGGCCCGGGTCGGCGTCGGAGCCGACACCATCGAGTCGAGCATCTGCGTCGCCACGATGACGGGCTTCACCGCGAGGCGGCAGGCCCTGATCAGTTCCTTCTGGCGCCCCGGCACGTCCTCGTGCGGGATCTCCACGCCAAGGTCGCCGCGCGCCACCATCACGGCGTCCGACAGGCGGATGATGTCGTCGATCCGCTCCAGCGCCTGGGGCTTCTCGACTTTGGTCATCACGCCGGCGCGGTCGCCGATCAGGCCCCGCGCCTCGATCAGGTCGGCGGGCTTCTGCACGAAGGAGAGCGCGACCCAGTCCATCCCGAGGTCGAGCCCGAAGGCGAGGTCGGCCCGGTCCTTGGCGGTCAGGGGCGAAAGGTCGAGCAGGGTGCCGGGCAGGTTGACGCCCTTGCGGTTCGAGATCGTGCCGCCGATCACAACCTCGGCGTCGATGCTGTCGGCGGTGAGGCCGGTGACGCGGACCCGGACGCGCCCGTCATCGATGAGGAGGTCCTGGCCCGGCGCCACCGCGGCGAAGATCTCGGGATGCGGCAGGGGGATCGCGGTCCGGTCGCCCTCGGCGCCGTCGCGGACGAAACGGATCGTCTCTCCCGGCGCCACGTCGAGGCGCCCGCCCGCCAGGGTGCCGACGCGGATCTTCGGGCCCTGGAGGTCCTGCAGGATGCCGATGGGCCGCGCGACCGCCCGCTCCAGGTCACGGATCGCCGCGTGGACCCGGGCGTGATCGTCCTGCGTCCCATGGCTGAAGTTCAGCCGGAAGGTGTCGACGCCGGCCAGGAACAGCCGGTGCAGCATCTCCGGCGACGACGAGGCGGGGCCGACGGTGGCGACGATCTTGGCATGGCGGTTGCGGCGCATGGTTGCCACGGCCGGGGACGGCCGCCTCCCTGGGATCGAGATCGCGGATGCAGCACCGCAGGCTTGCGGCCGGCTGCCTCTCCGTCCGGACCCGCGCGGGCGCGGAGCGGGCCGGGCGTCGATGGGCCGGACCCTATCGCACGCATCCGGCCCGGTAAACGCCGACCGCCCTCAGCGGGTCGAACCTGCATAAAATATAAAATGATCGAAAATGGCTGGCTTGGCGCCTGCGATGCCGATTTCCCCAGACATTGACCGACGTTTTATTGGCGTCCGCGCGCATGATTTCTTGGCGCATGATCGACGAAAAAACAGGTTTGTTTCAGTATACTCGCGTACAGAAAAACCGCCTAAAATTCGAATTTACTGTGAAGCTTTGGCATAATCACAGGTTGTATCTCGCTAGACTTGTTTGATATTATCGGTATCGCTACCGGTTATTGAGATCAACGTAATGGTTGCCCAAGGTTATTTTTGGCATGGACGTCGACGATCTCAGTTTCTCGTCCGCTCAGTTTCTGAATCTGATCGAGAGCCAGGGGGTCAACGGCACCTGGGGCTGGCGCTTCGCCGACAACCAGCACGTCTGGTCTCCGGGCCTGTTCCGCGTCCTCGGCCTCGACCCGCAGACCACCCGGCCGAGCTACGATCGTCTGGTCAGCCTGATCCATCCGCAGGACCGGGATACGGTGGAGACCGGCGTCGACCTGCTTCATGGCGTGACGCTCGGCCATCAGACCTTCCGGATTCGTCGTCCGGACAATGCGATCCGCGTGCTGTCGTCCCGGATCGAGATCTATCTCACCCCGGACGGGCGCCCACGCGGGGCGGCCGGGGTCGTGCTGGACGTGACGCATCAGGAGATCCTGCGGGAGGCGCGCATGGCCGAGCAGCGCCGGCGCCGCGCCTGGTACGACGACCAGCAGATCCTGACGTTCTTCAGCGATCCAACCCACATGTTTTCCGTACAGGACGAATTTACCGACCTGACCGGACTTCCGCCGGACGAAATCACGGCCGATCCCTACGTGACCATCGCGGCCGAGGAACGCGAGCGCACGCGGACCGAGACTTTCGAGGCGCTGCGGATCGGGCGGGCTCACCGGGTGACGCCCCTGATCCGCGTCGCTCGCCACAATCACGTGCGATTCGAGAGCTTCATCGTGCCGATCCGCGATCCCGGCGGGGATGTTCGGGAATGGGCCGGCATCACCCGGCCGATGGGCTCGAAGGCCTCTCCGGCCACCGAACTCCTTCTGGAGGGGCTCGAACAGGCCATCGACGGGCGCCATCTGCGCGCCGCCCGCGCCCTGCTGGACTGGTCGATGACCGACTTCGCCCAGGCCGCCGGCCTCTCGCTCTCGACCGTCAAGCGCATGGAGGAGAACGTCGACGGTACCGCCCTGCAATCCCGGTACAAGGCGGTGGCGACCCTGCGCCGCTTCGGCATCCGCTTCTCCCTGATGGAGGGCGGAGTCATCGGCATCGCACTCGCTTGAGCGCGGTGCCCCGCCCCCGGCCGGTACGCCGTCCGATGCCCGGATTCAGGGCGACGCGGGAGCCTGCCCCTGCCGGGTCGCCGCCAGGGCCGCGGCCTTGCCGGCGGCGGCATAGAGGTTGAGGCGCGCATAGACGCCGAATTCCGAGCCGTCGTCGAGGAAGCCGCCGCCCGGCCCCTGCGTGTCGGTCAGGATGGCGTTGGCCTCCGTGAGATTGAGCGACGGGAACGCCGCCGTGAGGAGATACCCGGCTTCCGGCGCGCGCCGACCCACATCCTCGACCGTCTTGGCGCGTTGCGGATACACGACCGGCAGGCCGTAGGTCTGGGTCGCCTCGTAGAACGCCGCGTTGGCGGCGGGATCGCGGAAGCGGCCGGTATCGGCGGCCGCGCAAGCGGCGACGGTGCCGCCGCACCGATCGCGGAGGAACGCCGTCAGGTCGGCGCGGGCGGCCCGGAGGGCGGCCGGATAATCGGCGACGGCGACACCCTCCTTGGTGGCCGTGCTCATCGCGTTGATCACCGCCGGGTTCCGCCGGATCTGGCCGGTATAGGCCGGATCGTTGGCGAGCAGGTGTGCGACCGCGTGCAGGGCGGTGGCGCGGCCGCCCAGCACGTCCATGGCATAATGCGCGCCGATGACGATGCGGTGGGTGCCGTACTCGGCGGCGCGCGTGATCATCTGCTGGTAGCGCTCGGGCACCAGGATCGCGAGGACCAGGGATTCGGTGTAGCCGTAGGTGGTGTGGCCGCTCGGGTATGACGGGCTGTCGATCAGGTTCATGCCCGGTCCCCTGAGCCAGTCCAGGCTGTGGGAGGCCCGGCCGAAATAGTCGGTGCCCCGATAGGCGAAGAGCTGCGGCAGGGTCTGGAAGGGGCGGGCGTTGCCGTGCGTGTTGGAGCCCGGCGTCCCGGCCGGTCGGCCATAGGTCTTGCCGAACACGTCGGTGGTGCCGCCGATCTCGGTCAGGATGGACGAAGCGGCGGCCGAGACGGAGTCCTTGCCGTTGGTGGTCGCATTGGCGAAGAAGTACTTGCCGGCGTTCGAATCCGACTTCGCGACGCTGTTGGTGTAGCCGAGGAGGTCGGCGACGGACGGCGCCACATTGGTGAACGTGGCCGGGTCGGTGTAGCGGGCCGTGTCCTGATACAGGGCGCCCAGTGTGCTGCCGAGGCCGTCGGCCAGCTCCGTCGCGTTTCCGTCGGTGATGAAGGAATCCCGCAGGGCGAACTGGCGTTGCTCGGCCAGGGGCAGGAGTCGCAGAGCCGGGACGCCGCCCTCCTGAATGTCGCCCGTGACCCGGAGATTCGCCGCGAGGGCGGCTTGTCCCTCGGCGCTGCCCCCCAGGGCGCTGACGGGCGCGAGGCCGCGCAACGCGGCGAGGTTCGGTGCCGATTGCGCGACGGCCGGAACCGGTGCCGCGAGACAGAGGGCCATCGTCCAACAGCTCAGTCGTTTCGACATGGTGGTCTCTCCAGTGAGGCGCGGTCGCCGGCGCCGGCGCCAAGAAGCTCAGGTTGCACCCGATGTCCAGATGCACGCTGCGGCAAGCCTGTGCGTCCACGGAAATCGGTCGCTCGCTCGATTCTGGATGATCTGCACGCGAAGAGTCTGCACGCGAAGCGCCAGTATCACGGGGGGCGTCCCGACACCGGTGAGACCGACCGGCAGATCGATCGGCGGACCAACGGGAAAGGGCCGCCCCGCGGCGCCGGCGATACTCTGGATAATGTATACCAGGTGCCGGGAAGGAGCAGCCGAGATCTTGCTTGGGTCGAGATCTTGCTTGGCTCGAGATCTTGCTGGGCTTGGGCTGCGATTTAATCCGGCTCTCCACGTGCCTGGTCGCACGTCATGGCGGAAAGACGATCCCTATATTGGTTTCAGACGCAGAGAAACGGGCCGCCAGGACGGTTCGTACTGCAGAAGAAAACCAGAACTCATGATCAAGACCCATATCGCCGCCCTCGCCACCGCCCTTGTCCTTGGCGTTGCTCCGATCTCGTCGGCCATGGCCTATGATACCCCGTCGCGTTACACCGCCTTCTCGCCCTATGACGTCGAGACCACGGGATCCCTTGACGGACGCGGCCTCTCGCCCCTGCGTCACCCCTCCCATTGCCCGATGAGCTCGGCCGCCGAAGGCAACGCCAACCAGCAGAACTTCCCGACCCAGCAATACGGCCAGACCTCGGGCGGAAACCGCTGCTGATCGGGAGGAGCAGGATCACCCGATGCTGCTGAGAGGCTTCTCCTACGCCATGATCGCCGCCTTCGCCGGCGGCCTCGCCGTCACGGTGATCGGCTCGACCCAGGCCCTCCTGAACCTGTAGCCGACCCGACCAAATCCGACCCGACCCGCACCTCGACACCCCGCCCGGCTCGCGCCGCGGCGGGGTTCTTGTTCGCGTCGGCCCCGGCGACCCATCAGCTCCGGGCAAACACCAGGGCGAGGTTGTTGGCCGGCAGATCGAGGCGGGTCTCCAGGCGTAGGCCGTGCCGTGCGGCGAGGTCCGCCACGGTCTCGAGATCGCGGACGCCCCAGCGGGCGTCCCGCCTCCTGAGGTCTGCGTCGAAGGCGGCGTTGCTCTCCGTCGTGTGCCGGCCGTTCTCCCGGAAGGCGCCGTAGAGGAACAGCACGCCGCCCGGCGCCAGGAGCCGGGCGCTGCCCGCCATCAGACCCTCGGTGGCGGGCCAGGGCGCGATGTGGATCATGTTGATGCACAGGATCGCGTCGGCGCGGGTGATCGGCCAGGTCGCGGCGGACGCGTCGAGATCGACGGACGGGCGCAGGTTGGTCAGGCCGGCGGCCCTCGCATGCGCGTCGATGCTGCGGCGATGGGCGGGGTCCGGGTCGCTCGGCTGCCAGGCGAGGCCGGGCAGCGCGGCGGCGAAATGCACCACGTGCTCGCCCGATCCGCTGGCGATCTCCAGCACCGTGCCGGCGCCGGGCAGGACGCCGCGCAGCACGTCGAGGATCGCCGCCCGGTTGCGAGCGACCGCCGGCGCGACCAGCGCGTCCCCGTTTCGATCCCAATCCGTCATCGTACCCGCTCCTGTCCGCGTGTCGCGCGTCATTCCAAATTCGCAACCCTCGCGCAAACGATCCCGTACGGCTGTTGCATCTCGGCGCGGGAGGCATCACACACGACCCAGATTTTCGGGCCGTTCGCCTTGTCACCGTCCAGGTGTCGCGAGGTGAAGCGCCGGCATTCATCGCCGCCGTCCGTGATCATCACAGCAACAAGGACAACGCTATGAAGACGCGCGCCGCGGTCGCGTGGGAGGCCAAGAAGCCTCTTACCATCGAGACGATCGACATCGAAGGACCCAAGGCCGGCGAGGTTCTCGTCGAGTTGATGGCCACCGGCATCTGCCACACCGATGCCTACACCCTGTCGGGCCTCGATTCCGAGGGCAAGTTCCCGGCGATTCTCGGTCACGAGGGCGCGGGCATCGTCCGCGAGGTCGGCGCCGGCGTCACGGCGCTGAAGCCGGGCGACCACGTCATCCCGCTCTACACCCCGGAATGCCGCAACTGTAAGTCCTGCCTGTCGCAGCGCACCAACCTGTGCACCGCGATCCGCGCGACGCAGGGCCAGGGCGTGATGCCCGACGGCACCAGCCGCTTCTCCTGCGTCTCCACCGGCGGCAGCCCGGGCGGGTCGAACACCGTGTATCACTACATGGGCTGCTCGACCTTCTCGAACTTCACGGTCCTGCCGGCGATCGCCCTGGCGAAGATCCGCGAAGACGCTCCCTTCGACAAGATCTGCTACATCGGCTGCGGCGTCACCACCGGCATCGGCGCGGTGATCTACACCGCCAAGGTCTGGCCCGGCGCCAACGTGGTGGTGTTCGGTCTCGGCGGCATCGGCCTCAACGTGCTGCAGGCCGCCCGGATGGTGGGCGCCGACAAGATCATCGGCGTCGACATCAATCCGGACAAGCAGGAGATGGCGCGTAAGTTCGGCATGACCCACTTCATCAACCCGAAGGAGGTCGGCAACGATCACGTCGTCGCGGCGATCCTCGATGCGACGGGCGGCGGCGCCGATTTCTCGTTCGACTGCACCGGCAACGTCAACGTGATGCGCCAGGCCCTCGAGTGCTGCCATCGCGGTTGGGGCGAGTCGATCGTCATCGGCGTGGCCGAGGCCGGCAAGGAGATCTCGACCCGTCCGTTCCAGCTCGTCACCGGCCGCGTCTGGAAGGGCTCGGCCTTCGGCGGCGCCCGCGGCCGCACCGACGTGCCGAAGATCGTCGACTGGTACATGGACGGCAAGATCAACATCGACGACCTGATCACCCACACCATGCCGCTCGAGGACATCAACCACGGCTTCGACCTCATGCACGAGGGCAAGTCGATCCGGTCGGTGGTGGTTTACTAGGATCGGGCTCGGTCCATCCCCTCCCCTCCGCGGGGGAGGGGCACGCACCTGCACTTTCTCTCGGTGACCCACCCCATGCCCCGGAGCGGGGCCAGCCCTCGGACAGGAGATCACGGTCCATGGAAACCATCTCGAAGGCCCGCGCCCACGGCGGCACGCAGGGCGTCTACAAGCACGATGCGCAGACGACGGGCTGCCCGATGACCTTCGCGGTGTTCGTGCCGCCGCAGGCCGAGGCCGGTCCGGTTCCGGTGCTGTGGTACCTGTCGGGCCTCACCTGCACCCACGCCAACGTCATGGACAAGGGCGAATACCGCAAGGCGGCGGCCGAGCACGGCGTCATCATCGTGGCGCCCGATACCAGCCCGCGCGGCCCCGGCATTCCCGACGAGGAGGGCAACTGGCAGTTCGGCTCCGGCGCCGGCTTCTATCTCGACGCCACGCAGGCGCCCTACGCCACCAACTACCGGATGTGGAGCTACGTGACGGAGGAGCTGCCCGCCCTCATCGCCAAGGAATTCCCGGCCGACATGACGCGCCAGGGCATCTTCGGCCATTCCATGGGTGGCCACGGCGCGCTGACCATCGCCCTCACCTACCCCGAGCGCTTCAAGTCGTGCTCGGCCTTCGCGCCGATCGCCCAGCCCTCCACGGCCGGATGGTCGAAGCCCGCCTTCGAGAAGTACCTCGGCACCGACACCGCGGCGTGGCGTGCCCACGATGCCACGGCGCTGATCGAGGACGGCAGGCGCTTCCCGGAGTTCCTGGTCGACCAGGGCACCGCCGACAGCTTCCTCGACGACGGTCTGCGTCCGTGGCTGCTGGAAGAGGCCTGCAAGAAGGCCGGCATCGCCCTGACCCTCAACATGCGCGAGGGCTACGACCACTCGTACTACTTCATCTCGACCTTCATGGCCGACCACATCGCCTGGGCGGCGGCGCGCCTCAAGTAGGACGCCGGCCGATGCGCGGGCTCCGGTCCGCGCATCGGCGCCCTCCCCCCGAGGCCTCGATGGCTCCCGAAGGTCCCGTCCTAAAAAGTCCGCCCGAGTCCCCGTCCCATGGGTTTCCTACCCGCCGCCGCGTCGATGCCCGACCGGGGCGACGCGTGACCGTCACCGTCATTCTCGCCCTGGTGCCGATCGCCCTGCTGATCGCCCTCGGGATGGTGCTGCGCCGGAGCGGGCTGGTGGCGGAGACCTTCTGGGGTCAGGCCGAACGCCTCGGCTACTACGTGCTGCTGCCGTCGCTGTTCGTCCACGGCCTCGCCACCGCCCGCCTCGACGGGGTCCCGGTCTTCGCACTGGCCGGCGTCCTCGTGGCCTCGACCCTGATGGTGGCCGGCCTCCTGCTGGCCTTGCGGCCGAGGCTCGGCCTCGACGGGGCCGCCTTCACCTCGGTGTTCCAGGGCGGCGTGCGCTTCAACAACTACGTCGGCGTCTCGGCGGCGGCGGGGGTCTTCGGCGCGCAGGGCATCGCCCTCGCGGCGGTGGCCAACGCCGCCATCGTGCCGACCGTCAACATCCTGTGCGTCCTGGTCTTCGCCCGGTACGGCTCGGCCGGCCGGCTCGCCCCGGGGTCGGTGGCCCGGCAGCTCGCGCTGAATCCGCTGGTCGTCGCCTGCCTGATCGGCATCCTCCTGCAGGCCGGCGGCCTCGGCCTGCCGCCCGGCCTGGAGCCGATGCTGAAGGCCCTCGGCCAGGCCTCCCTCCCCCTCGGGCTGCTCTGCGTCGGCGCGGCCCTCGATCCCGCCACGGTGCGGACCTGGCTGCGGCCGGTCCTGATCGCCTCGGCGGCCAAGTTCATCCTGATGCCGGCCGTGACCATCCTGGCCTGCCGCGTCGCCGGCCTGCACGGGCCGGCCGCCGCGACCGCGCTGCTGTTCCAGTCGCTGCCGACCGCCTCCTCGTCCTACATCATGGCGCGACAGCTCGGCGGTGATGCGCCCCTGATGGCCGGCATCCTCGCCCTGCAGACGGTACTGGCCGGCCTCGCCATTCCGCTGGTGCTGCTGATTCTGGAGCGGTTCACCGCCTGATCGGGCATCAGGCGGCGTAGCGGGCCAAAGCGAGGTCGGCATGGTCGATCTCGGGCGCGCGTTCGGACAGGAGATCGGCCAGAACCCGGCCCGAGCCGCAGGCCATGGTCCAGCCGAGGGTGCCGTGCCCGGTGTTGGTGTAGAGGTTGGCGTAGCGCGTCGCGCCGACGATCGGTGTCCCGTCCGGCGTCATCGGGCGCAGACCGGTCCAGAACCGCGCTGCCCCGAGGTCGCCGCCGTTCGGGAACAGGTCGCGCACGCAATGCTCGAGGGTGGCCCGCCGCGGCGGCCGCAGGGCATCGCTGAAACCCGCCAGTTCGGCGGTGCCGCCCACCCGGATGCGGTCGCCCAGGCGGGTCACCGCCACCTTGAAGGTCTCGTCCATCACGGTGGAGACCGGTGCGCCCTCCGGGTTCGTCACCGGCAAGGTCAGCGAGTAGCCCTTCACCGGGTAGATCGGCAGGCGCAGGCCGAGGGGATGCAGCAGCGCCGCGGTGAAGGAGCCCATGGCGGCCACGTAGGCGTCGGCCTGGAGGGTGTCGGCGCCGCAGACGACACCCGTGACCCGATCGCCCTCGGTCCGAAGCCCGTCGATGCGGGTCCCGTAGCGGAAGCGCACGCCGAGACCTTCGCACAGGGCCGCGAGGCGCTGCGTGAACAGGTGCGCATCGCCGGTCTCGTCGCCCGCAAGACGGAGGCCGCCGACGAACTTGGCCTGAACCCCGGCGAGCGCCGGCTCGGCGGCGATGCAGCCGGCCGGGTCCAGCACCGTGTAGGCGACGCCGTAGGTGTCGAGCACGCGGGTGTCGTCGCCGATATGGTCGAGCTGCTTCCGGGTGCGGAAGAGCTGCAGCGTGCCGCCGGTGCGATGGTCGTAGGCGATGCCGGTCTCGGTGCGCAGGTCGCGCAGGACGTCGCGGCTATACTCCGCGAGGCGGACCATGCGGCCCTTGTTGCGGGTGTAGGCCTCCTCGGTGCAGTTCGCGAGCATGCGCGCCAGCCAACCATAGAAGCGCGGTTCGACGGAGGGCCACAGCACCAGGGGCCGGTGGCGCATCATCAGCCATCTCATCGCCTTGATGGGGATGCCGGGCGCCGCCCAGGGCGCCGAGTAGCCCGGCGAGACCTGGCCCGCATTGGCGAAGCTGGTCTCCATCCCGGCGGCGGGCTGACGGTCCACCACCGTGACGGCGTGGCCCGCCTTGGCGAGGTAATAGGCCGTGGTGACGCCGACGACGCCGCTTCCGAGAACCAGGACCCGCATCCGACCGTCTCCCCTCCGGAAATCCCGCCCCGGGGATCGCGTGGGCGATGCACGCGCAGGGCCAGGGTGAACCGGGCCGCCCGAGCCGACGGGATCACGCGCCACAGAAACACCGAATCGTGCGAGCGTTGCTGCCAACCTTTCGCAGATCATGCGGTCATGTGCTTTATCAGTGCACGATCCTGCACTTCTTGGGCCGATCGTTGTGGGAGCTTGGAAACGGACATGCCGGCGGACGAGATCGATGCCGCGATCCTGCGAATCCTGCGTGAGGAGGCGCGCATTCCGAACGCGGCTCTCGCCAAACGCGTCGGGCTCTCGGCCTCCGCCTGCCTGCGACGCCTGCGCCTCCTGGAGCGCGACGGGACGATCCGGGGCTACACCGTGCTCCTCGACGGTCCAGGCTCGGCGGGCCTGGTGGTCATGACCCGGATCGCGCTGGAGCGGCAGACGGAGGAGTGCCTCAACCGCTTCGAGGCAGCCGTTCGCCGATGCCCCGACATCCAGGACTGCCACCTGATGACCGGCGATTCGGATTACCTGCTGAAGATCCGGGTCGCCGACATGGCGGAGTACGAGCAACTGCACCGTGCGGTGCTGTCGAAGCTGCCCGGGGTTGCCCGCATCCAATCGAGCTTCACCATCCGCACCGTGGTCGGCCGGTAGAGGCCCGCGGACGAGCGCGAAATCGCCCCAGCCGCCCTGGTCCGGCGATCCGCAGAACACTAGTTGGCTAACCAACTCGTTCGGTGGCGGAGTCCGGGATGCTGGGGTGGTTCAAGGCGTTGATGCCGCGCGAGGATCGGTTCTTCGATCTGTTCGAGCGGCACTCGCGGACATTGGTGGCCGGGGCCGAGGCGCTCGAGAATGTCCTTCGGGGCGGCGAGGCGGTTCCGGGTTACTGCCAGCAGGTGGTCGCCCACGAGAACGAGGCGGACGCGATCACCGCCGAGGTCCTGCTCGCGGTCCGCCGCAGCTTCATCACGCCGTTCGACCGGGGGGACATCAAGGACCTGATCCAGTCGATGGACGATGCCATCGACCAGATGAACAAGACCGTGAAGACGATCGCGCTCTACGAAGTGCGGACCTTCGATCCGCTGATGCGCGAGATGGGCGGGACCGTGATCGAGGCGGCCCGCCTGACCGCAGAGGCGATCCCGCTTCTCAGCGCCATCGGCACCCATGCGGCGCGGATCAACACGCTGACCGAGGCGATCACCCGGGTCGAAGGCCGTTCGGACGAGATGCAGGAGCGCGGGTTGAAGGCCCTCTACCAGGCGCATCGCAAGGATGGCGGCGACGGCGACACCATGGCCTACCTCATCGGCGCCGAGATCTACGGCCACCTCGAGGACGTGGTCGACCGGTTCGAGGACGTCGCCAATGAAATCAGCGGCATCGTGATCGAGAACGTTTAGGGCATCCGATGACAGAGGCCACCGCGCTCGCCCTGCCCGCTCTCGTCGGCCTGATCGCCGTGGCGCTGGTCTTCGATTTCCTCAACGGCCTGCACGACGCGGCCAATTCCATCGCCACCATCGTGTCGACCCGCGTGCTGCGCCCGCAATATGCGGTGCTGTGGGCGGCGTTCTTCAACTTCATCGCGTTCCTGTTCTTCGGTCTGCACGTGGCCCAGACCCTCGGGACCGGCATTGTCGATGCCGGCATCATCGACCCGCAGGTGATCTTCAGTGCGCTGGTGGGCGCCATCGCGTGGAACGTCGTCACCTGGATCTTCGGCATCCCGTCCAGTTCCTCGCATGCCCTGGTCGGTGGCCTCATCGGGGCGGGCATGGCCAAGGCGGGGTTCGACGCGGTGGTCTGGAGCGGTCTCACCAAGACGGCCGCCGCCATCGTGCTGTCGCCCCTTCTCGGTTTCCTGCTGGCCCTCGTGCTGGTGCTCGCGGTGTCGTGGCTGTGCGTGCGGTCGACGCCGTTCGTGGTCGACCGGCGCTTCCGCGCCCTGCAGTTCGTCTCGGCCTCGCTCTACTCCCTCGGGCACGGCGGCAACGACGCGCAGAAGACCATGGGGATCATCGCGGTGCTGCTCTACTCGCAGGGGCATCTCGGCGGCGCGTTCCACGTGCCGCTCTGGGTGGTGATCGCGTGCCAGTCCGCCATGGCGCTCGGCACGCTGTTCGGCGGCTGGCGCATCGTCCACACGATGGGCTCGAAGATCACCCGGCTGAACCCGATGCAGGGCTTCTGCGCCGAGACCGGCGGGGCGATCACGCTGTTCACCGCGACCTGGCTCGGAGTGCCGGTCTCGACCACCCACACCATCACGGGCGCGATCATCGGCGTCGGCGCCGCGCGCCGGACCTCTGCGGTGCGCTGGGGCGTTGCCAGCAATATCGTCGTCGCCTGGGTCCTGACCCTGCCGGCCGCCGCCGGGATCGGGGCCGCCTGCTACGGCCTGACCGCCCTGGTGCGATGACGAGGGACGAAGCCCCCTTGCGGGGGCCGGATGCGACATGAGCCAGGATGCACGATGCCCCAGACGGTCGTTTCCGACCTGCCGCGCCAGCAACCACCCGAGACCGAATCGCCTGGGACCGAACCGCCCGGGACCGACAAGTCCCGCTCCCGCCGGAGCGGAAAGAGCCAGGTCTTCCTCGTGGCGGTGAAGCAGCGGCGCGAGCCTCTGCGCGTCTATGCGGTTCGGGCCGCTTCCCAGGACGAGGCCCTGGGCATCGTGGCGGCGGCCAACCCGGAGGGCGCCACGATCGAGGCCGCCGGACGCCTCTCGAAGAAGCTGGCGCGGCCGCTCAAGCTCAAGCCCGAGGTGCCGCACCCGATCTGAAAGGCCGAGGACCCGTCAGCGCGGGCCGCACACAGCCGTGTCGGTGTAGAGCACCACGTCGCCCTGCTTCGGGTTGTTAACGGTGAACGGAGCTGTATCCCGGCGGGGCAGGAAGCCGCGGCCGAGTTCGCGATCGAAGAAATCGTGCCCGATCTCCATGTAGCAGCGGTCGAGAACGGCGGTGTAGCGTAGGGCCGTCTGGACCGCCGGAGGGCCGAAAGCCGCCGGATCGCCGTCGCCGCGTCCGTAGGGGGCGCAGTAACCCGCGAGGTCCAGGCCCCCGGGGCCGGACAGCCGGATCGCCCGGGACGTTCCCGGACGGATCGTGAAGGACGGGCCGCCCGCCTGGCTGCCGACCAACACCAGGGGCGAGCGGTTGTAGACGTGCCGGATGCAGTCGGCGCTGGCCGTGCCGGCCCCGACGATCAGGGCCGCCATCGGCACCGCCACCCGGCCGATCCACCGAAATCCCTTTTGCATCGCGCACCTTCGCTGTGAGGTCCCTGGCGGAGAGCTAGGGCACGTGTCCGTCCGCGACGAGATGGCTCAAGGGAGCCCCGGCTCGCGCTCTTCGGAAGGCCGAAGCGCTGCGGGGCCTCGATGGTTCCCGGAGACCCCTCGGTCGCGGCGGTGGATGGTTAGCGCGAGAATCGGCCGCATCCGGATGAGGCACAGGCGTGTGCGAGCGAACACATCGTTCCGCCGGGGCGGGCAGTCTGGAGAAATTCCAGGGACCAAGACGACGAGTTCTGCGTTCACGTCCGACACGCCATTTCGGGATGCGGCTCCGCCCCGGGATGGGATCGTCCGAGGCCGGCATCCGGTCCCACTGTCAGGCTGCGTTGTTCTTGCGACATCCTCGTTTCGGGCGCCCCGCCGTCAGCTCCATTCTCCAACAGATGCAGAGATCGCCATGTCGAGTCGTGGAGAAAAGTCTAGTCTCCAAGAGAAGGCCAGTCCCGGAGAGAAGGCCAGTTTCCGGGAGAAGGCCAGTGCTGGAGAGAATGACGTGAGTCGACGCGACGTGATGGCCGGTGCGACGGCCTGTGCAGCCCTGGCGGCGGTGCCGTCCCGGGCCGGTGCCGAATCCCGCCCCGAGGCTGGTCCCAAGGCTGGTCCCTTGTCCGGCCCGGACAAGCCGGTGATGGCGAAGGTCTCGCTGACGGTGAACGGCCAGCGCCGGGATCTGGACCTCGACATCCGCACCAGCCTGCTCGACGCCGCGCGCGAGCACCTGCACCTGACCGGTTCGAAGAAAGGCTGCGACCACGGCCAGTGCGGCGCCTGCACGATGATCGTCGATGGCCGACGCATCAATTCCTGCCTGACCCTCGCGGTCATGCATCAGGGCTCGGAGATCACCACCATCGAGGGTCTGGGCCAGCCAGACGCCCTGCACCCGATGCAGGCCGCCTTCATCAAGCATGACGGCTACCAGTGCGGCTACTGCACGCCGGGCCAGATCTGCTCCGGCGTGGCGGTGCTCGCCGAGATCAAGGCCGGCATCCCGAGCCACGTTACCGCCGATCTGAACGCACCGATGCAGGTCACCGACGCCGAGATCCGCGAGCGCATGAGCGGCAACATCTGCCGCTGCGGCGCCTATTCCAACATCGTCGAAGCGATGACCGAAGTCGCGGGGAAGCAGGCATGAAGTCCTTCACGTACGAGCGCCCGGCCTCCGCCGCCGAGGCGGCCGCCGCCGTTGCCCGCAACCCGAACGCCAAGTTCATTGCCGGCGGCACCAACCTCCTCGATCTGATGAAGCTGCAGATCGAGACCCCGACCCATCTCGTGGACGTCAACGGCCTCGGCATGGATCAGATCGAGCCCACTCCCGAGGGCGGTCTTCGCGTCGGCGCCCTGGTGCGCAACACCGATCTCGCCTCCGATGCCCGGGTGCGCAAGGACTACGCCGTGCTGAGCCGGGCGCTGCTGGCTGGCGCGTCGGGCCAGCTCCGCAACAAGGCGACCACGGCCGGCAACCTCCTGCAGCGCACCCGCTGTCCGTATTTTTACGACACGGCCCAGGCCTGCAACAAGCGCCAGCCGGGCTCGGGCTGCTCGGCCCTGGACGGTGTCTCGCGTCAGCTCGCCGTGATCGGCGCGAGCGAGGCCTGCATCGCCACCCATCCGGGCGACATGGCGGTGGCCATGCGGGTGCTCGACGCCACCGTCGAGACCGTGAACGTCAAGGGCGCGACGCGCACCATACCGATGGCCGAGTTCCACCGCCTGCCGGGCGACCGGCCGGAGGTCGACACCACGCTGGCACCGGGCGAGCTGATCACCGCGGTGACGCTGCCCAAGCCCCTCGGCGGCGCCCATATCTACCGCAAGGTCCGCGACCGGGCCTCCTATGCCTACGCTCTGGTGTCGGTGGCGGCGGTGGTGCAGCCGGACGGCTCCGGCCGGGCGGCCTTCGGCGGCGTGGCGCACAAGCCGTGGCGGGTGGAAACCGCCGAGGGCGAGATGGCGCGCGGTGCCAAGGCGGTGACCGCCCGGGCCTTCGACGGGGCCAAACCCACTCACGACAATGCCTACAAGCTGACCTTGGCCGAGCGCACCCTCTCGGCGGCGCTGACCGAAGCGAGGGCCTAGAGCCATGAAGTTCGACACCCCCGCGGGCCAGAACCCGATCGACCAGCTCAAGCTCGTCGGCAAGGCCACCGACCGCATCGACGGCAAGTACAAGACCACCGGTACGGCAGCCTATGCCTATGAGCGCCACGACGTCGCGGCGAACCAGGCCTATGGCTACGTGCTCGGCGCCGGCATCGCCAAGGGGCGGGTGCGCGCCATCGACACCGCGTCCGCCAAGCGCGCGCCCGGCGTCGTCGCCATCGTGACCACCCTCGACATGCCGAAGCTCGGCCTCGGCAAGATGAACGCCGCGAACCTCTTCGGCGGCGCGGAGATTCAGCACTACCATCAGGCGATCGCCGTGGTGGTGGCCGAGACCTTCGAGCAGGCACGGGCCGCCGCCTTCCTGGTTAAGGTCGATTATGCCCGCGAGGCCGGCCAGTTCGACCTCGCTGCGGTGGCGCCCTCGGCCAAGCCGGTTCCGGGCGACAGCGGTGAGGGGAGCAGCAGCGGCGGCGAGGACCGGGCGGGTGACTTTGAGGGCGCTTTCGCGAAGGCCCCCGTCACGTTCGACGAGACCTACACGACGCCCGACGAGAGCCACGCCATGATGGAGCCGCACGCCACCATCGCGGCCTGGGAGGGCGAGAAGCTCACCCTGTGGACCTCCAACCAGATGATCGCCTGGACCAAGGGCAGCATCGCCAAGATCCTGAACATCCCGGCGGAATCCGTGCGGATCGACTCGCCCTATATCGGCGGCGGATTCGGCGGGAAGCTGTTCGTACGCTCCGACGCAGTCGTGGCGGCCCTGGCCGCCAAGGCCGCCGGCCGCCCGGTCAAGGTCGCGCTGACGCGTCCGCTGGTGGCCAACAACACCACGCACCGTCCGGCGACCATCCAGCGCATCCGCATCGGCGCGACTCCGGACGGCACGATCACCGCCATCGCGCACGAGAGCACCTCGGGCAACCTCCCGCAGGGCAAGCCCGAGACGGCGGTCGACCAGACCAAGCTCCTGTATGCGGGCGCCAACCGCCTGACGGGCATGAAGCTCGCGCATCTCGATCTGCCGGAAGGCAATTCAATGCGGGCGCCCGGTGAGGGGCCTGGCTTGATGGCCCTGGAGGTCGCCATGGACGAGATGGCGGAGAAGCTGGGCATGGACCCGGTGGCCTTCCGCATCCGCAACGACACCCAGGTTGATCCGGGCCACCCGGAGCGTCCGTTCTCGCACCGGAATCTCGTCGGCTGCCTCGAACGCGGGGCCGAGGCTTTCGGCTGGTCGAAGCGGAATCCGAAGCCGGGACAGGTTCGGGACGGGCGCTGGCTCGTGGGCATCGGCATGGCCGCCGGCTTCCGCAACAACCTGCTGATGAAATCGGGCGCGCGCGTCCGGCTCGGCCGCGACGGCGTGGTCACGGTCGAGACCGACATGACCGATATCGGCACCGGCAGCTATACCATCATCGCCCAGACCGCGGCGGAGATGATGGGCGTTGCCCTCGACAAGGTGGTGGTGCGCCTCGGCGACTCGGATTTTCCGGTCTCGGCCGGCTCCGGCGGTCAGTTCGGCGCCAACAATTCGACGGCGGGCGTCTACGCGGCCTGCGTGAAGCTGCGCGAGGCGGTGGCCCAGCGCCTCGGCTTCAACTCGGCCGATGCCGCCTTCGCCGACGGCGAGGTCCGCTCGGGCAACCGGACCGAAGCGCTGGCGAAGGCGGCCAGCGACGGCGAACTCGTGGCCGAGGATTCGATCGAGTACGGCGATCTCGCCAAGAAGCAGCAGCAATCGACCTTCGCGGGCCACTTCGTCGAGGTCGGCGTCGACGTCGACACGGCGGAGATCCGGGTCCGGCGCATGCTGGCGGTGTGCGCGGCCGGTCGCATCCTCAATCCGAAATCGGCGCGCAGCCAGGTGATCGGCGGCATGACCATGGGGGTCGGCGCTGCCCTGATGGAGGAACTCGCGGTCGACACCAAGCGGGGCTTCTTCGTCAATCACGATCTGGCCGGATACGAAGTGCCGGTGCATGCCGACATCCCGCATCAGGAGGTGATCTTCCTCGACGAGGTCGATCCGCAATCCTCGCCGATGAAGGCCAAGGGCGTCGGCGAACTCGGCATCTGCGGCGTCGGCGCGGCGGTGGCCAACGCGGTCTACAACGCCACCGGCGTACGGGTGCGGAGCTACCCGATCACCCTCGACAAGCTGCTCGGGCAGATGCCGGACGCCGCCTGACCCGAGCCCTGGCGCGTAGGCGGTCGCGGCATTCGCTGCGGCGGCCCCCATGGATTTTCAATCGTGGCAGGTCGCGGGCGGGTGCGCTGCCCAAGCCGTGCGCCGAGGCCGGCCCGGATCTGCGTCGTCAGGTCCGCCGAAAACGCAACGCCCACGTGCAACAAGCTCCGTGTCCGGGCGTTGGCCTGATACGAACCACGGAGGCAAGATCATGATCGTTGGATTCATTCCTGTCGCGCTTCTGGGTGCTCTGGGCGGCTCTGCGCTGATGTGGTCGCACGGCCTTCTCGAAGCCGTCATCGCGGCTCCGCTCGGCGGAAGCCTCGCCGTTCTCGGCGCCGCAGCCGTCACACTGGCGCGCGGAGCGTTAGACGCGGGACCACGCCGCCCCGCACGGGTGAACGCCCACTTTCTCTCGACTTGGCGGGCGTCGGCCCACGTCTGATCGCTGATCGCACCACAACCAGAGGGTGATTCCCCCGTCGGAACAGAGCGTTCCGGCGGGGTTCTGTTTGGGTGATCCGGTCCGTCGCCCTAGCTGTGGATCACCTTCCCGTACGCATCGAGCACGCTCTCGTGCATCACTTCGCTGAGCGTCGGGTGCGGGAAGACCGTGTGCATCAGGTCTTCCTCGGTGGTCTCCAGGTTCATGGCGACGACGTAGCCCTGGATCAGCTCGGTGACTTCGGCGCCGACCATGTGGGCACCGAGGAGCTGGCCGGTCTTGGCGTCGAAGATGGTCTTCACCAGCCCGTCCGGTTCGCCGAGCGCGATGGCCTTGCCGTTGCCCGCGAACGGGAAGCGGCCGACTTTGACGGCGAAACCCTGCTCCTTCGCCTTGGCCTCGGTCAGGCCCACGGAGGCGATCTGAGGCTGGCAATAGGTGCAGCCGGGGATCTTGGCCTTATCCATGGCGTGGGTGTGCAGGCCCTTGATCGTTTCGACGCACAGCACGCCCTCGTGCTCGGCCTTGTGGGCAAGCATCGGTGGGCCGGCGACGTCGCCGATGGCGTAGAGGCCCGGCACGTTGGTGCGGCCGAGCCCGTCGGTCACCACGATGCCGCGCTCGATGGTAACGCCGAGCGCTTCGAGGCCGATGCCCTCGATGTTGCCGACGACGCCCACCGCCGAAATCAGCTTCTCCGCCGTCAGTTGCTGGGACTTGCCGTCCCCCGTCTCGATCGTCGCCGTCACGGCGTCGGCGGATTTCTGCACCTTCGTCACCTTGGCGCCGGTGAGGATCTTGATGCCCTGCTTCTCGAAGCGCTTGCGGGCGAGGCCTGCAATCTCCGCATCCTCGACGGGGAGGATCTGCGGCAGCAGCTCGATCACCGTCACCTCGGCGCCCATGGTGCGGTAGAACGAGGCGAATTCGATGCCGATGGCGCCGGAGCCCATCACCAGCAGGCTCTTCGGCATGGTCTCGGGCACCATCGCCTCGTAGTAGGTCCAGATCTGCTTCTTGTCCGGCTCGATCCCGGGGATCGCGCGGGGCCGCGCGCCGGTGGCGACGATGATGTGCTTGGCGGAATACGAGCCGGCCGCCAGAGCGCCCTTCGGGGCCGGGGCGCGGGTGGTCTCCTTGACGGTGACTTGGCCCGGCTGGTTGCCCTTGGCGGCGGCCGTCACGGTGGCCTCGCCCCAGATCACGTCGACCTTGTTCTTCTTCAGCAGCATGCCGACGCCGCCGTTGAGCCGCGTCGAGACTCCGCGCGAGCGCTTGACGATCGCGGCCGTGTCGAACCCGACCTTCTCGGCCGACAGCCCGTAATCGGCGGCGTGCTGCATGTAGTGGTAGATCTCGGCCGAGCGCAGCAGGGCCTTCGTCGGGATGCAGCCCCAGTTCAGGCAGATGCCGCCGAGATGCTCGCGGTCGATTACCGCCGTCTTGAACCCGAGCTGCGCCGCCCGGATCGCCGCCACGTAGCCGCCGGGGCCGGCGCCGATGATGAGGATGTCATAGGTGTCGGCCATCGGGCGCTCCTACGTCCTCCACGCTCTGGGAGGGACCGGGGTGAGGGTGGTTCAGCCGTATTCGCCTAGCGGTCTCTGCGTTCCGCCTAGACCAGCATCCCCATCGGGTTCTCGATCAGGGCCTTGAACGCCGAGATCAGCTCAGCACCCAGCGCACCGTCGAGGACGCGGTGGTCGCAGGAGAGGGTCGCGGTCATCACCTGCGCCACGGCCGGGGCGCCGTCGCGCACCACGATGCGCTTCTCGCCGGCCCCCACCGCGAGGATCGAGGATTGCGGCGGATTGATCACCGCGGTGAAGTGCTTGATGCCGAACATGCCGAGGTTGGACACGGAGGTGACGCCGCCCTGGTATTCTTCGGGCTTCAGCTTCTTGGCCCGCGCCCGGGCGGCGAAATCCTTCATCTCGTTGGAGATGGTGGAGAGCGTCTTCTGGTCGGCCCGGCGGATCACCGGCGTGAACAACCCGCCGTCGATCGCCACCGCGACGCCGACCTCAGCATTGTCGAAGCGCAGGATGCGGTCCTCGGCCCAGACCGCGTTGGCGGCCGGCACCCGCATGAGGGCGAGGCCCATCGCCTTGATGACGAAGTCGTTGACCGAGAGCTTGAACAGCGGCTTGCCGTCCTTGGTCTTGCCCGCGCTGCTGTTCAGCTGCTCGCGCAGGGCCATCAGGGCGTCGAGTTCGCAATCCACCGTGAGGTAGAAGTGCGGCGCCACCTGCATCGCCTCGGTCAGGCGCTTGGCGATGGTCTTGCGCATCCCGTCCAGCGGCACCTCCTCGAAGGTGCCCTTCGGGTAGAAGCCGCGGACCTGATCGACGGTGAGGCCGACCGGTGCCGCCGCCTTGGCGGGCGCCGGGGCAGCCGGCGCGGCGGCGGCCTTCGGCGTGTCGACCGCCTTCGGGGCAGCCTCGGCTGGTTTGCCGGTGCCTGCGGCGAGCGCCGCGCGGACGTCGCGCTCGATCACCCGCCCGCGCGGACCGGAGCCCGTCACCGCGCCGAGATCGACGCCCTCCTGCTTGGCGATCCGGCGGGCCAGCGGCGAGGCGAAGACGCGCCCGCTCTCGGACGTCGCGCCCCCCGTGTTGCCCCCCGTGTTGCCACCCTCTGGCTTGGCGTCGCGAGGCTGGGCGCCGTCCGGCGCCTCGTTGACGCGGGCATACGCCATCGTGCCGCCGCCGGGCGTCGCGTTCGCGGCGGCATCCGTTTTCGCGGATTCGGCCTGCGAAGCTTCAGCCGCCCCGCCGCCGCCGGAGGCCTGCACGCCGGCGGGGTCCTCGCCATCCGTCGCGATGATGGCAATCAGGTCGTTCACCGGCACGTCGGCGGTGCCCTCCGCCACCAGGATCTTGGCCAGGATGCCCTCGTCGATGGCCTCGACCTCCATCGTCGCCTTGTCGGTCTCGATCTCGGCGAGCACGTCGCCGGACTTGATCGCGTCGCCCTCCTTCTTGAGCCACTTGGCGAGGGTGCCCTTCTCCATCGTGGGCGACAGGGCGGGCATCAGGACGTTGATGGGCATGGGGTGAAGATCCTGAGCGTCAGCGGTCGGTGGCGGGCGGCGTCAAAGGGCGGCGGTCAGTTCAGAATCGGTGCGTCGGGGTCGAGGCTTTCGGCTTCGAAGCCGGCGCCGATGCGGGCGAAAGCCTCGTCCTCGGACATCTCGGTCTCCAGCGCGTAGACCCGCGCCGCCTGCCGGGCGAGGTCGGCCAGCAGGCGGCCCCAGGTCGCCGGATCGTCGAACGAGCGCCGCAGCGCGATGCTCACCGCGCCGTCGACGACGCTGGCCCGCAACACTTCGATGCCACCGTTCTCGATGGCATCCGGCGGGGCGGAGAGTTCTTCGAATTTCTGGGTCATCATCTCGTCTCCGGTCTCTCCCCGGACCGGGAAGAGTTGGAGGGGAACGCGCAACGTTCTCAGCGGTAGCAGACGGCCTTCACCGCCTCGATCACCTCGGCGACGTTGGGCAGCGCAAGCTTCTCGAGGTTGGCGGCGTAGGGCATCGGCACGTCCTTGCCGGTGACGCGCAGGACCGGGGCGTCGAGGTAGTCGAAGGCATCGACCATCAGGCGGGCCGAGATCTCGGCGCCGATGCCCGATTGCGGGAAACCCTCCTCCACGGTGACGCAGCGGCCGGTCTTCTTGACCGATGCCACCACCGTCTCGGTGTCCATCGGGCGAAGCGTCCGAAGGTCGATCACCTCCGCCTCGATGCCCTCCTCGGCCAGCGCCTGCGCCGCCTTCAGGGCGTAGGTCATGCCGATCGAGAACGACACGATGGTCACGTCCTTGCCGGTGCGGTGGACCCGGGCCTTGCCGATCGGCAGGACGAAATCGTCGAGCTTCGGCACCGGGAAGCTCTGGCCGTACAGGATCTCGTTTTCCAGGAAGATGATCGGGTTCGGATCGCGGATCGCGGCCTTGAGCAGCCCCTTGGCGTCGGACGCGGTGTAGGGCGCGATCACCTTGAGGCCGGGGACGTTGGAGTACCAGGCCGAGTAGTCGTGGCTGTGCTGGGCGCCGACGCGGGCCGCCGCGCCGTTCGGGCCGCGGAACACGATGGGGCAGCCGAGCTGACCGCCGGACATGTAGAGGGTCTTGGCCGCCGAGTTGATGATGTGGTCGATCGCCTGCATGGCGAAATTGAAGGTCATGAATTCGACGATCGGCCGCAGGCCCGTGAAGGCGGCGCCGACGCCGATGCCGGCGAAGCCGTGCTCGGTGATCGGGGTGTCGACCACGCGGCGGGCGCCGAACTCCTGCAGCAGCCCCTGCGTGATCTTGTAGGCGCCCTGGTACTCGGCGACCTCCTCGCCCATCACGAAGACGGCGTCGTCGCGGCGCATCTCCTCCGCCATGGCGTCGCGCAGGGCCTCGCGGACGGTCGTGGTCACCATCTCGGTGCCCTCGGGGAATTCCGCCATCACGGGCGCGGGCGCCTTGTTGGTGATGGTGGCGGGGGCGGCCGGGGCCTTGGGCGCATCGTCAGCGGTCTTGGCGCTCGGCGCCGGCCTCTCGGCCTGGCCCTCCGCCTGCATGTCGGGTGCAGGCGCCGCCTGTGCCGGGGCATCGGCCTTCGGGGCGCCGCCACCCGCCGCGGCGGCCGAGACGTCCTCGCCCTCGGCGGCAATGACGGCGATCGGCGTGTTGACCTTCACGCCCTCGGAGCCTTCCGCGATCAGGATCTTGGCCAGAATGCCTTCGTCGATGGCCTCGACCTCCATCGTCGCCTTGTCGGTCTCGATCTCGGCGAGCACGTCGCCGGATTTGACCGCGTCGCCCTCGTTCTTGAGCCACTTGGACAGCTTGCCCTCCTCCATCGTGGGAGACAGGGCGGGCATCAGGATGTCGGTCGCCATGGAATGCTCGTCGATCGAGGATGAGGCGGTCAGCCCTTCGGAGGCAGGGGCGCGGCCGCGCATGCGGGACGCGGCCCCCGTCTCCGACACGTGATGGGTCTCAGGCGCGGGCTTCCAGCAGGATGTCGGTCCACAGCTCGGAGGGGTCCGGCTCGGGATCGTGCGTGGCGAACTCGGCGGATTCGTTCACGGTCTCGCGCACCTTGGCGTCCGTGGCCTTGAGGTCGGCTTCCGGCACACCGTGCATCTCGATCAGGCGCTTGCGCACCATCTCGATGGGGTCGTGCTCCTCGCGCATCTTCGAGACCTCGTCCTTGGTCCGGTACTTGGCCGGATCGGACATCGAGTGGCCGCGATAGCGGTAGGTCTGCATCTCGAGAATGTAGGGACCCTCGCCCGAACGGGCGTGCTCGATCGCCCGGGCGGCGGCCTCGCGCACGGTGCGGACGTCCATGCCGTCGACCTGCTCGCCGGGAATGCCGAAGGAAATGCCGCGCCGCGAGAAGTCGGTCTGGGCCGAGGCCCGGGCCACCGACGTGCCCATGGCGTAGCGGTTGTTCTCGATCACGTAGACCACGGGCAGCTTCCACAGCTGCGCCATGTTGAAGCTCTCGTAGACCTGGCCCTGGTTGGCCGCGCCGTCGCCCATGTAGGTCAGGCTGACATTGCCGTTCTTCTTGTAGGCGTCGGCGAAGGCGAGACCGGTCCCGAGGGAGACCTGGGCGCCGACGATGCCGTGGCCGCCGAAGAACTGCTTCTCGCGGGAGAACATGTGCATCGAGCCGCCCTTGCCGCGGCTGTAGCCGCCGCGCCGGCCGGTCAGCTCGGCCATGACCCCCTTCGGGTCCATGCCGCAGGCCAGCATGTGGCCGTGGTCGCGATAGCCGGTGATGACCTGGTCGCCGTCGACCGAGGCCATCTGCATGCCGATCACGACCGCTTCCTGGCCGATATAGAGGTGGCAGAACCCGCCGATCAGGCCCATGCCGTAGAGCTGGCCGGCCTTCTCCTCGAAGCGCCGGATCAGCAGCATCTCGTGATAGGCGTGGAGGTCTTCCTCGCGGGTGAACTGGGGGGAATTCGCAGCCGGGGCATGGATCTCGGCCGGGCTCGCGGCCCCGCCGGACTGGCCCGCCTTCGCAGGTTCGCTGCTCTCCGGCGGACGTGTGTCGGAGGCGGCTCGGCCTGCATCCTTCGCGGCAACCATCGGCGGACTCCCCGGGGAACATCTGTTCTCATCGGGGTTCTAGGACACGCCCTTCGGGAAAGCGAGGCCGGCATCCCGACAGAACCGGGAAGTTGTCAGGCGGGGCCGGGATGGTTTCGCCGCGCTGTCCCGTGTCGCCGCGGGGGTCAGGGATCGATGATGACCACGTCGTTGGCATGGACACGGCCGAGCATGACCCGGGCGCGCTCCTCCAGGAGGTCGCGGTCGATCTGATCGCTGCGCAGCAGGGCCACCCGATGCTCCCAGATCGCCCGGTCGGCCTTCGCGGCGTTCAGTTCCTGGTTCAGGGCCCGGGCCTGGACCTTGAGGGCGCGCTTGGCCTCGAGGCCGCGATTCCCGCTCTCGGCCTGATGCACGAAGAAGCCCACGACGAGGCCCGACACGGCGTAGAGGCCGAGGGGAATCAGAACAGCACGGACACGACGACGGACCACCATGCGGGCACGATGCGCGCGTACGGTTAAGGAAGTCCTGACGCGACGATGAGGCTGGGCCATAATGTTCGAGGCCATGATGATCAGAACCAGCATGGAGATCAGAACCGGCATGGAGATCAGGACCAGCATGGCGATCAGGACCAGGGCGAACGAGACCATGCGGTACAGGGCCATGCGGCACAGGGCTCTGCGCACGGGTATGCGGATGCGATGATGCGGTTCGACCTCGTCGATCTCGGCCTGTTCCGCCACGTGGTCGAGGCGGGATCGATCACCCACGGGGCGGCCCGGGCCAATCTCGCGCTGGCCGCCGCCTCGGTGCGGATTCGCGCCATGGAGGAGACCCTGGGGGCGGCCCTCCTGACGCGCGGGCGCCAGGGCGTCGTCCCGACCCCGGCGGGGCGCAGCCTGCTCGCCCATGCGCGCGGGCTCCTGGAGCGGATCGACCGGATGCAGGAGGACCTGGCGGCGTTCTCCGGCGGCACGGTGGGGCAGATCCGGCTGGTCTCGAACACCAATGCGCTGACCGAATTCCTGCCCGAGGTTCTGAGCGCGTTCCTGGCCCGCCGGACCGGGGTCAGCGTCGATATCGAGGAGCGGACCTCGGACGAGATCGTCGGGCTGGTGGCCGAGGGCTCGGCCGATCTCGGCATCGTCGCCGGCACGGTGGATACCGGCGCGCTGGAGACCTACCCGTTCCGCCAGGACCGCTTCGTCATGGTGGCGGCTGCCGACCATTCCCTGGCGGCGCGGGACGCGGTCGTTTTCGCGGAGGTGATGGAGCATCCCCTGGTGGGGCTCGACCGCACCAGCGCGCTGACCCGGTTCCTCGCCGACAAGGCGGCGCGCACGGGGCGCCCGCCCATGCGGCTGCGGGTGCAGTTGCGCAGCTTCGACGCGATCTGCCGGCTCGTCGCCTGCGGCGTCGGGCTCGGCATCGTGCCGGAGACCACGGCGGCGCGGGCCGCCCGCACGATGCCGCTGGCCATCGTTCCGCTCGAGGATGCCTGGGCCCTGCGCGACCTCACCATCTGCGTGCGCTCGCTGGCCGACCTGCCGCGGTTCACGCGGGATTTTGTGGCCGACCTGCGCGGTTAAGGCGGCTTTCGGACGCCTGGGGGCTCCCATCAGGGACATCGCTTCGGTACAACCCGGCTCGGGCGCCTATCCCGGGCGCCTGAATTCGGGGGAGTTCGCCGGCCAGATGCAGGATTCGACCGCCCCCGCTCCCGATACGGCCCTCGTCGATCCCGACGTCCACGTGGAGAGCTTCCGGCAGGCCCGCGAGGCGCGCCGGCTCGAACTGGTGGAGGATTACGTCGAGCTGATCGCCGACCTGATCGGCGATGGCGGCGAGGCGCGTCAGGTCGACATCGCCGCCCGCCTCGGAGTGGCCCAGCCCACCGTGGCCAAGATGCTCAAGCGTTTGGCCGAGGACGGCCTGGTGCAGCAGCGCCCCTATCGCGGTGTGTTCCTGACGGAGGCGGGTCAGGCCCTGGCCGTGCAGAGCCGCGAGCGCCACCGCATCGTCGAGCAGTTCCTGTGCGCTCTCGGGGTCAGCCCCGAGATCGCGCGCCGCGACGCCGAGGGCATCGAGCACCATGTCAGCGCCGAGACCCTGGAGGCGTTTCGGCTGTTCACGGCGAAGTCGGCCTGACCGGTGCGAAATTCTTGCGGGGCGTGCGCCGGGGACCGGCTCAGGCCGGGACGGTCTGGGGCGCGGCGGCGGCCTCGGGCATCGGCTCGCCGTCCGGCACCACGTCGACCTCGACCTTGAGCTTCTGCGGACCGGACGAGGAGACGATGCCGTCGATGGGTGAGACATCGGTGTAGTCGCGCCCGCGCGCCACCACGATGTGATCGTCGCACATGCCGATGCCGTTGGTGGGATCGAGGCCGATCCAGCTGTCGCCGCACCAGACCGAGACCCAGGCGTGGCTCGCATCGGCGCCGCGCAGGCGCGGGCGCCCGACCGGTGGGATCGTCCGCAGGTAGCCGCTGACATAGGCGGCCGGCAGGCCGAGCCCGCGCAGGCCCGCGATCATGATGTGGGTGAAGTCCTGGCAGACGCCGGCCCTGAGGGCGAAGGCCTCGGCGAGGGGCGTGTGGACCGTGGTCGCCTTCGCGTCGAACCGGAAATCCGCCCGGATGCGCTGCATGAGATCGACGGCGCCCCCGTAGGCGCTGCGGCCGGGCGGGAAGCTGACGCGGGCATAGTCCGTCACAGCCGGCACCAGGGGCACGCGGACGCTCGGGAACTGGAAATGCACCGGCTCGTCGGGACCGAGGCGGCGTCCGGTGACGGACTCGTCGCGCACCTGCTCCCAGGCGCGGCCGGATTCAGGGGCGGGCAGCGGCGCGCGCTCGACGCGCACCCGCGACAGCGCCTCGACCCGCAGTTCGGTATGGGGCGCGTCGATCGTCACCACGGTCACGTCGAGGCCGAAATAGTCGCGCCGCACCACCCGCGTGCGCGGGTCGGGCGCGATCGTCAGGCTGCTCTCCAGCACCGTCTGGCCCTCGCCGTCGCGCGGGCGCAGGCGCAGGGCGCAGCGGGCGAAGCGGACCGGGCGGGCATAGCGGTAGGTGGTGAGGTGGCGCAGCGTATAGATCACGCGAGCCCCACCAGCTTCTCGGGGCGCAGGGCGTGCGGCCCGTTGGGGAAGTAGCGGGTGGCGATGGCGTCGGCGAGGCCCTCGACCGCGTTCTCGAGGCGGGTCAAGGCCGCGCCGTCGAACTCCGCCGCCTCGCCGGTGGCGAACTCGGCCGCGAGCCTGGCGGCGAGGCGCTGCTGCGGCTCGGGCAGCCCGTCGACCCGTAGGACCGGCAACTCCCCGAGATGCCGGACGATCGCCTCGACCTGGAAGGCCACCGACCGCGGATTGAACGGATCGAGCAGCACCATGTCGCGCACCGGGTCCAGGGCCACGCCCTGCAGGTACCGGGCGCCGAACGAGACGTGTGAATCGCACAGGGACAGCATCACGCCGAGATCCTCCGCCGTGGCCTCGTCGCCCGCAAAGCGCGTCGCGAAGGCGCAGGTGTTGATCGCCCGCTCGATGCGGCGGCCGAGATCGACGAAGTGCCAGCCGGCGGTGCGGTTCATGTTCTCCTGCGCCAGACCCGACAGGGCCGCGATGTGGCTGAGCGCCCGCTCGGCGAGGCTGAGCAGTTCCGCTTCCGAAAGGACGTGGCCCGCGTCGATCTCCAGCAGGTCCTTGAGATCGGCGAGGGCCCGCCAGGCCTCGCCCGACAGGCGTTCGCGCAAGGTTGCGGCGTTGGCCCGGGCCGACAGGCTGTGGCGCAGGGCCGAGCCGTAGGCGTCCGGGCCGCTCAGCGCCTGCTGGGCCAGGGCGGCGGTGGGCAGGTTCGGGGCCTCGATGGCACCCCACTCGTCGAGCAGCGCCCGGATGCGCAGGGCCGTCGGGGCCTTGGCGTCGCCCGCCATGTCGGCGATGACGGCGGAGCCGACGCTGCCCAGATGGGCGACGACGAGGCGGATCACCGCCTCGGCCCGCTCGACGTAGCGTCCGAACCAGAACAGGTTGTCGGCGGCCCGCGACGGCAGGTGGCCGGCGATGCGGCGCACCCGGGCGGAGCCCGGCTGGATCAGCGTCGCCGTATCGACCGGATCGCGCGACAGCACCCAGACATCGGCCGACTTGATGCCGGCGCGCATCTCCAGGGGCTCGACCTCCGGCCGCTCCGAGATGCGGCAGAAGCCGCCCGGCATCACGCGCCAGCCGTCCGGAGTCGCCGCCGCGAAGACGCGCAGCACGAAGGGGCGCGGCACCAGCCTGAGACCGCCGCCGCTCCGGTCCCAGCCCGGCATGGTGGCGAGCGGCATGGTCTCCTGGGCCACGTAGTCGAAGGGCCGGTCGCGCAGGGCCGCGAGCAGCCGGTCGCGCTCGGCATCGAGGGCGTGCGGGGCCAGGATCGCGTCGCGCACCGCGCCCTTCGGCGGGGTGGCCACCGGGCGCAGGCTCAGCCCGTCGAGGTTGTCGCGCACCTGCGCCAGGGCATCCGGGTCGCCGCACCACCAGGTTCGCGGCCCGGCGATCTGCAGGTCGCGGCCGAGGAAGTGTCGGGCGATGCCGGGCAGGTAGGCGGCCAGCGCGCCGGATTCGAGGATGCCGGAGCCCGGCATGTTGCCGACCACGAGACTGCCGTTGCGCAGGGCCTCCACGAGGCCGGGTACGCCGAGGCGGGAGCCCGGGTTCAGTTCGAGGGGGTCGATGTAGTCCGAATCGATCCGGCGCCACAGTACGTCGGCGCGCTTGAGGCCCGAGACGGTGCGGACATGCAGGGCGCCGTCCTGCATCACGAGGTCGTCGCCCTCCACCAGCAGCAGGCCGAGATAGCGCGCGAGCGCGGCCTGCTCGACATAGGTCGAGCTGAACACCCCGGAGGTGAGGAGGCAGATGCGCGGGTCGCTGCGCTCGGCCCCCACCGCGAGGCCATCGCGAAACGCCTGGAAGAAGGCCGCGAGACGCTCGACCCGGAGATCGGCGTGGAGGTCCGGGAAGGCCCGCGTCAGGACGAGGCGGTTCTCCAGCGCGTAGCCGGGGCCGGAGGGCGATTGCGTCCGGTCGGCCAGGATGCGCCAGCGTCCGTCCGGCCCGCGGGTGACGTCGGCGGCGTAGAGCTTGAGGTAGCGCCCGCCCGGCGGCGTGACGCCGACGAGCGGCCGCATGAATTCGGGGCTGCCCGCCACCACGGCGGCCGGCAGCAGGCCGCCGGCGACGAGCCGGCCCGCGCCGTAGAGGTCCGAAAGGATCGATTCCATCAGACCGGCGCGCTCGACGATGCCGGCGCTCAGGGCCTCCCAGTCCCCCTGCTCGATGACCAGCGGCAGCGATCCGAGCGGCCAGGCGTGCTCGCGCTTGTCGCCGTAGATCCGGTACGAGATGCCGGTGTCGCGGATACGGCGCACCGCCGAGACGAAGCGCGCGCCGATCTCCAGTTCGTCGAGGTCGCCGAGCCGGTCGAGGAAGCGTAGCCAAGCCCCCTTCGGCCGGCCATCGCGGTCCATGAACTCGTCCGGCACGCCCGGCTGCGGCCGATAGGCGGAGGTCCAGCGCGCGAGGCGCTCGGCCCGTCCCTGTCTCTCCGCCGTAGCCGCCTCGCTCATCGGGGCGTGACGCCCGGCGGGGCCGGCATGCGCAGGTCGAGCGTCATCGGGAACTCGCGGTTGGTCTCCTCCGGCGGCATCGCGATCTTGCCCGGGGTGTGGCCGTGGGCCTGGAAGCGGGCGAGGCGACGCCCCTCCGCCTCGTAGGTGTTGACCGGGAAGGTCTCGTAGTTGCGCCCGCCCGGATGGCTGACATGGTAACGGCAGCCCCCGAGCGACCGGCCGCTCCAGGCATCGAGGATGTCGATGGTGAGCGGCGAGTGCGCGGGGATCGTCGGATGCAGCGAGGAGGCCGGCTGCCACGCCTTGAAGCGCAGGCCCGCCACCGCCTCGCCCGAGGTCCCGGTGCCGGTCATCGGCAGGCGCCGGCCGTTGCAGGCGATGATGTGCCGGCCGGGGACATAGCCCTCGACCTTCACCTGCAGCCGCTCCACCGACGAATCCACGTACCGCACGGTGCCCCCGATCGCGCCCTCCTCGCCCAGCACGTGCCAGGGTTCGAGGGCCTGGCGCAGCTCCAGCTTGACGCCGCCCTGCTCCACCGTCCCGAACACCGGGAAGCGGAACTCGCGCTGCGCAACAAAAGCCGCCGGGTCGAAGTCGTAGCCGGCTGCCCGCAAGTCTTCCAGCACGCCGAGGAAGTCGGCCCACAAGAAGTGGGGCAGCATGAAGCGATCATGCAGGCCCGTGCCCCAGCGGACACAGCCGCCGGCCTGCGGCTCGCGCCAGAGCCAGGCCACGATGGCGCGCAGGAGGAGCTGCTGCGCCAGGCTCATGCGCGGGTCCGGCGGCATCTCGAAGGAGCGGAACTCGAGCAGGCCCAGGCGGCCGGTGGGGCCGTCCGGCGAGTAGAGCTTGTCGATGCAGATCTCGGACCGGTGGGTGTTGCCGGTCACGTCCACCAGGATGTTGCGGAAGATGCGGTCGACGAGCCAGCGCGGGATGTTGGGCTCGTCGGGCTTGGGCACCTGCGCCATCGCGATCTCGAGCTCGTAGAGCCCGTCATGGCGCGCCTCGTCCATCCGCGGCGCCTGGCTCGTCGGACCGATGTAGAGGCCGGAGAACAGGTAGGACATGGCCGGGTGGCGCTGCCAGTACAGCACCAGGCTCTTCAGCAGGTCGGGCCGGCGCAGGAACGGCGAATCGTTGGGGGTCGCGCCGCCCAGCACCACGTGGTTGCCGCCGCCGGTGCCGGTGTGGCGCCCGTCGGTCATGAACTTCTGGGCGCCGAGACGGATCTGGCGGGCATCCTCGTAGAGGTCGGTGGTGATCCGCACCGCGTCGCGCCAGGTCGGGGCGGGATGCACGTTGACCTCGATCACGCCGGGGTCGGGCGTGACCTTGATGACGTTCAGGCGCGGGTCGAAGGGCGGCTCGTAGCCCTCAATGTGCAGGGTCTGCTTCAACTCGGCGGCGGCACACTCCAGGTGGCCGAGCAGTTCCAGGTACTCGTCGACCCGCTGCAGCGGCGGCATGAAGACGTGCAGGATGCCGTCGCGCGGCTCCACCGCGAAGGCGGTCCGCACGGCCACGCCGGTGACGCCGGAGCCGTTGACGGTCTCGGGCCCGGGATGGCCTTCGGGCAGCGCATCGCGCTCCTCGAGCGTGTCCTGCGGCTGGTAGTAGGGATAGTGCTCCTGCGGCACGTGGGGCAGCGCGGAGAGCGGCAGGCGATAGCCCACGGGCGAGTCCCCCGGCGTCAGGAAGGCGTGGCCGCGGCGGAACTCCCAGGGCTCGGAGATCCACAGCCGGTCGGAATCCCCGTCCTTGCCGGTGGGCAGGCTGGCCAGCGGCAGGGCGTAGCCGGCGGCCTCGCCCAGTCCCCGCTCGAACACCCGGGCCATGCGGGCATTGGTCTCGGGGTTGGGGTAATGCGGCTCGGCGGTGGTGACGTTGACGGGCAGCTCGTCGCGCTTCTCGGTCCAGTAGACCGGGTCCTCGAAGGCCGGAAACACGTAGGCGCCGAGGCCGAGGCGCTTGGCGACTCCGTCGATCAGGTCCTTGGCCTTGTGGATGGTCGCGTCGCGCGGGCCGTCCTCGGCGGCGATCAGGTCGGCATCGGTCCAGACCGGCACGCCGTCCCGGCGCCAGTACAGGGCGAAGGCCCAGCGCGGCAGGCTCTCGCCCGGATACCACTTGCCCTGGCCGTAATGCAGCATGCCGCCGGGGGCGAAGCGGGTGCGCAGGCGCCGGATCAGCTTGTCGGCGAGGCCGCGCTTGGTCGGGCCGACCGCGGCCGCGTTCCATTCGGCCGATTCGAAGTCGTCGATCGAGACGAAGGTCGGCTCGCCGCCCATGGTCAGGCGGACGTCCTGCGCGGCGAGATCGGCGTCGATGCGCTCGCCGAGCGCGTCCATGGCGGACCAGACCTCCTCGGAGAACGGCTTGGTGATGCGCGGCGCCTCGGCCACGCGGGTCACCGTCATCTCGAAGCCGAACTCGACCTTCGCCGGCTCGGCGAGGCCCGAAATCGGGGCCGCCGAGGCGTAGTGCGGGGTGGCCGCCAGGGGGATGTGCCCCTCGCCGCAGAGGAGGCCCGAAGTGGCGTCGAGCCCGATCCAGCCGGCGCCGGGCAGGTAGACCTCGGCCCAGGCGTGCAGGTCGGTGAAGTCGGTGGTGGTGCCGGCCGGGCCGTCGACCGCCGTGGTGTCTGGCACGAGCTGGATCAGGTAGCCCGAGACGAAGCGGGCGGCCAGGCCGATGCGGCGCAGGATCTGCACCATCAGCCAGGCCGAGTCGCGGCAGGAGCCGCTCTTGAGCGTCAGGGTCTCGGCGGCACTCTGCACGCCGGGTTCCATGCGAACGCCGTAGGTGATCTCGCCCGCCACCTGGGCGTTGAGCGCCACCAGGAACAGCACCGTGTTGGGCTCGGCCGGCAGGCGCTCCAGGAAGGCGTCGACTTCCGGCGCCATGGCGTCGTCGAGGACGAGGTAGGGTTTCAGCTCGGCGGTGAGGTCGTCCGCATAGGTGAAGCCGCGGGCCTGGGCGTAATCCTCGACGAAGAAGTCGAACGGGTTGATCACCGACATGTCGGCGGTGAGGTCGACCTCGATTTTCAGCTCGGTCGTCTTCTCCGGGAAGATCAGCCGGGCGAGCCAGTTGCCGTTCGGGTCCTGCTGCCAGTTGATGAAGTGGTTCTCGGGCAGGACCTTGAGCGAATAGGCCGGCACGGCGGTGCGCGTGTGCGGCGCCGGGCGCAGGCGGATCACCTGCGGTCCGAGCGCGATCGGCCGATCGTAGGTGTAGTGGGTGACGTGGTGCAGGGCGGCTTTGATCGACACGGGGGCTCCCGCTGTATCTGGACAGGGCGCCGGACATGTGCGGGGCACGCACCGGCGGCGGAGAAACGGGGCACCACCCTGCGGTGACCCGGAAGAAGCTTCACCAGAGACATACGCGAACGGCGACCCGCACGCGATGGCCTTCGGAGCGATGGCCCGCCGGGCTGCAAGCCCTCGGGGCGACCCGCCCGCCGCGCCCGCCGCCGGCGGGCCGGAAGCAGCCAGGACGTGTACGGGCGCCATCGACTAGCAAGTTTCGTGCACCGCAGGCGCTTCGTGTGTGTTCCCGTATGCTGCCGGCATCCTGCCCCGGCGGGTCGGCCGGCAGTCCCGATGCGGTGCGGGGAACAGGAACTTCGCCCTCGGCCCATGCTTTGCCCCCCTGCCGCACGCGAATAGGCTATGAGGGTTCTTTCACGGGCGGCATGCGACGCGTGATCGACAGACAGGAAAGGCGTTTCGCGACGAATCCATGAAAATCTTCCAGTGCCAGGCCTGTGACCAGCCGATCAGCTTCGAGAGCACCCATTGCGAGAGCTGCGAGCGCCGGCTGGGCTATGCCTGCGAGATCCACGAGATGTCGGCCCTGGAGCCTGTGGGCGGCCTGTGGCACGCCTATGCCAATCCCGGACGCCGCTACCGCTTCTGCGCCAACGCCGATCACGACGCCTGCAACTGGCTGGTGCCGGAGGATTCGCCGAACCGCTACTGCATCACCTGCCGGCACAACCATGTCGTGCCGGATCTCTCGATCGCCTGGAACCTGACCCGCTGGCGCCAGATCGAGGCGGCCAAGCACCGGCTGTTCTACTCGCTCCTGCGGCTCGACCTGCCGCTGATGACCCGTGACGAGAACCCCACCACCGGCCTCGCCTTCGACTTCCTGGTCGATCCCTCCGAGAGCTACCAGATCGGACCGCCCGTCCTCACCGGGCATCGCAGCGGCCTCATCACCCTCAACATCGCGGAGGCCGACGATGTCGAGCGGGAGCGCCGGCGGATGCTGTTCGGTGAGTATTACCGCACGCTCCTCGGGCATTTCCGCCATGAGATCGGGCATTATTTCTGGAATGTGCTGGTTCGCTTCGACCAGAGCCTGTGGACCTTCCGGTCGCTGTTCGGCGACGAGCGGCTGAACTACTCGGGGGCGCTGCAGCGTCATTATGCGCACGGAGCGCCGGCGGACTGGGAGGAAGGCTACGTCAGCGCTTACGCCACGGCCCATCCGTGGGAGGATTTCGCCGAGACCTGGGCGCAGTACCTCCACATCGTCGACACCCTGGAGACCGCCAGCACCTTCGAGATGCGCGTGCGCCCACGCCTGCGCCACGGCCCGGCCGAGCCGGTGGTGATCGATTTCGACCCGTACCGGACCACGGATTTCAGCCGCATCGTCGAGGCCTGGCTGCCCCTGACCTACGCGGTGAATTCCCTCAGCCGCAGCATGGGCCAGCCGGCCCTGTTCCCGTTCAAGCTGACGCCGGCGGTGATCGCCAAGCTGTCCTTCGTGCATGAGCGCATCGAATCCGTCCGCTGCATGGGCAGCAACGATTCCGATGCCGACATCCTCAAAGCGGTGATTTCCGGCCTGCGCCAGAAGGTGGCGGCCCCGAACGCGTGAGGCGCGGTCCGACCGTCGCCGCGCTCGGTCAGGCGGTTTCGAGCGGACGCGGCCGGCCCTCGTCGTCGATCGCCACGAAGGTGAAGGTCGCCTCGGTGACCTGTTCGCGCAACTGCGTGCGAAAGCGCCGGGCCCAGGCCTGAACCTCGATCTTCATCGAGCTGCGCCCGACGCGCGCGATCCGGGTGTAGACGCAGAGCACGTCGCCCACCCGCACCGGGCGGATGAAGGTCATGGCATCGACCGCGACGGTGACCGCCCGCCCCTGCGAGCGCTCGACGGCCGCGATGCCCCCGGCCTGATCCATCTGCGACATCACCCAGCCGCCGAAGATGTCTCCGTTGGCGTTGGTGTCCGCCGGCATCGCGATGGTGCGCACCGTCAGGTCGCCGCTCGGGAGCCGCACCGCCTCGGTTTCCGCCATGATCCCACTCATTCCTACGTCCACGCCTACGTCCACGCCCAATCGCGCGCCGTTTCGCCTGCATTCCGGGGGCCAGCCCGCGTGGCGGCCGATCCCGCCCCGCACAGCGTTCCTCGGGAGAGACGCCGGACCGCGCTTCACCGCCTCAGGGTATCAGGTCGGCCAGTTTGAGCGCGCCCGCAAGGATCACGGCGGTGATCGAGACGAGGAGTTCGAGGGGGATCGACTCCCAGATCGGGCGCGCGGAGGCGCGCCGGGCGGCGATGGCGTTCATCATGTTCCCTCGGGAGCGATGCCGTCTGATGCGGATCGTCTCCGGCTCGGCAGTTTAGCGCAGGATGACGCCACTTCCCATCCGAAGATACGAATTTTAGTGCTCTAAACGACGACACCCGACCTTCGATTCACGAAGGCCGGGCCGCGAGAGATCAGACGTCCCCGAAGGGGACCGGTTCGGGACGCTTAGTAGTAGAAGCGGCGCGGGCCGTAGAAGCGGCGCGGACCATAGAAACGACGCGGGCCGTAGAAGCGGCGCGGGCCATAGTAGCGGCGGCCGTAGAAGGGGCGCGGGCCGTAGAAGCGACGCGGGCCATAGAAGCGGCGGCGGTAACCGTAATACTGCACGGTCTGTACGGCGGCCGGGGCAGCCTCGCTCTGGAGGGCGAGGGCGGGGCCGATGGGGGCGGCCGAAGCGCCCTGCGGCGCCGTGGCAGCGAAGCCTAGGGCCAGCAGCGCGGCCAGCACGAGTTTCCTCAGCACGTTTTCAACTCCCTGGATCTGTCGAGACTCGACATTCCGTGCCCGCTTGTCCGCGAGGCCCGGACGCAGAAAACGCACAAACGCCGAAAGCGTTTCCCTCGGCTCACCCAAGCGTGACCGTAATGGTCAATGAAGGCTTGCGAAGCATTGGGCGCCGACGCCCTCAGGCAATCTTGAGCGTCATGTCGACGACAGCGGCCTCGGCGCTGCCTTTGACCAGCGCGATCCCATGTTCGCAATCCTCCCGGCGGACGTAAGCTTCCGCCGAATCCGCGATGACGTTTCCGTTCTGAGACCGAAGGCGCCAGCGCCAGCCCCCAGCAGAATCCCTGTAGAGTTCAAACCGCATCGTCCCGCCTCCACGCGGCCGGACGCACCGTCCGGCTCACCCTGAAATGGCGAGACGCACCGCATTGGCAATGTCTCCTCTTGGCAACGTCTCCTCTTGGCAAAGCCTCCGCTGAGCGATGTCTTCGCTGCAACGCGGGTCCCGGACATGACAGCGCCGCCCCGGCGGACCGGGGCGGCGCTGCATCACGATGTCAGGAGACTGGGTTCAGGAACGCGGGCCGCGGTCGAGCCAGCCGATGGCGCGGCCTTCACCGCCGCCCTGCGGACGCGGGGTGCGGGGACGCTCGCCACGGGGCTCGGTGCGGGCCTCGCCGGCGCTGGCCGGGCGACGATCGCCGCGCGGCTCCTGGGGACGGGCGGCACCCTCGGGACGGCTCGGGCGTCCGCCGCCGCGGTTCTCGCCGCCGCGACCCTCGCCGCCACGCCCGTCGAAGCCACGACCCTGGCCGGGACGGCCACCCGGGCGGCTGCTCGGACGCTGGCCCTGGCGCTGGCCGGGACGCTGGCCGTTCGGCGCCGGACGGCGCTCCTCGGCCTGGGCGTTGTCGGCCGCTTCCTGGCGGGACGGCGGGGTGAAGCCCTCGGGGAAGGCGCCGACGGGGATCTTCTGGCGCGTGGTGCGCTCGATGTCCCGCAGGTAGGCCTTCTCCTCGTCGTTGCAGAACGAGATGGCGAGCCCGTTCGCCCCGGCGCGCGCGGTGCGGCCGATGCGGTGGACGTAGCTCTCCGGCACGTTCGGCAGGTCGTAGTTGATGACGTGGCTCACCGCTTCGACGTCGATGCCGCGAGCGGCGATGTCGGTGGCGACCAGCACCCGGCAGGACCCGTCCTTGAAAGCGGCGAGCGCCCGTTCGCGCTGCGGCTGGGACTTGTTGCCGTGGATGGCCGAGGCGTTGATCCCGACCTTCTCCAGGCCGCGGACGACGCGGTCGGCGCCGTGCTTCGTCCGGGTGAAGACGAGCACGCGCTCGATCACCGGATCGCGCAGAATGTGATTGAGCAGGGCCTGCTTCGCGCCGGTATGGGCGAAGATGACCTCCTGGGTGACGCGCTCGGCGGTGGTGGCGACCGGGGTCACCGCGACCTGGACCGGATCACGCAGATACTGGTCGGCGAGGCTGGCGATGTTCTTCGGCATGGTGGCCGAGAAGAACAGGCTCTGACGCTCCTTCGGCAGCATCTTCACGATACGCTTGAGCGCGTGGATGAAGCCGAGGTCGAGCATCTGGTCGGCCTCGTCGAGGACGAGGATCTCGACGGCCTCGAGGGTCAGCGAGCGGCGCTCGATGAGATCTATCAGGCGGCCGGGGGTCGCGACCAGGATGTCGACGCCGTTGGCCAGCGCCTTCTCCTGGCGGGAGATGGTGACGCCGCCGAACACCACGGTGTTGGTGAACGACAGGTATTTTCCGTAATCGGAGAAGTTCTCGGCGATCTGGTTGGCCAGCTCGCGGGTGGGCGAGAGCACCAGCACGCGGCAGCCGCGACGGATCGCCTTGCGCGGGGTCTCGGCGAGGCGGTGCAGGATCGGCAGCGCGAAGGCCGCCGTCTTGCCGGTGCCCGTCTGGGCGATGCCGCAGAGGTCGCGGCCCTGCATGGCGGGGGCGATGGCCTGGGCCTGGATCGGGGTCGGGCTCTTGTAGCCGGCCTCTTCCAGGGCGCGCAGCACGGGCTGGGCGAGGCCGAAATCGGTGAATTGGGTCAAGGAGGTACTTTCAGGCAGCGGGACCGTGCCGGACGCCCTCGTGGCGAGGGGAAACGTCGAAGAGTGTGGTCGGTCCGTTGAGCTGGAGCCGCCCGCGTGCTGGGGCAGTCCGGGTGCATGCACGTTGAAGAGAGGGGCTCAGGTCGCTCGGGGGCCGCAGATGCGATCCGGCAATCCGTCACGCAGCCCTCTCAAGCGGAACCATGACGGCCGCTGACGCTGCACCTGCGATATGAGCCTTCGCGCCTGCGAAGTCAATCCGTGTGGCCGACCTTGGCCGGCGGCCCACGCAGGGCGGGTCCTCCGCCCACGCATGCGGCGGCGCTGGCGCCAATGGAGGAAGCCGATACGGAGTAGCCGGATGCGGAATGATTTGACGCCGCCGCACCCGTGGGGTGTTACCTCTGATCCCGAGCCGGGCCGCCCGGCAGGTCACGGGTCCGGATGATCGCGCGCCACACCCTCACCTATGTCGGCTCGCGGGGCGTCGCCGCAGCCCTGAACATGGGCGCTCTCGCGGTGTTCACCCGGCTCGCGCCCACCGACGTGTTCGGGCTCTACCTGCTGGTGCTGTCCTGGGCGCTGGTGCTCTACAGCGCCACCTGCCAATGGCCGAAATTCTCGTTCTTCGCCCTCTATGCCGAGGACCGGGCCGCCGTTCAGGTCGGCACCGTGGTGCGCCTGCTCGGCGGCATGGTCACCCTCGCGGCCCTGGTGGCGGCCGGCGCTGCCGGGCTCGGGCTGCTGGAGCCGCGGTCGGCGCTGGCGATCTTCACGGCGGTGTTCGGCATGATGGCCTTCGAGGGCGCCGCCGAGATTGCGCGCACCCGCCTGGAGGTCGGCGCCGTCGCCCTTTCGGTGGTGATGCGCGCGGTCCTGGTCCTGGCACTGGGCAGCACTGCCCTCCTCCTCGGCGGCGGCGCCATCACCCTCCTGCTCGCCACCGCCGGCGCCAACATGCTGGCGGCCCTGCCCACGCTCTACGTCATTCGCGCTCTGCTGCGCGGCGGCGGCAGCTGGGCCGAGGCGCGCCGCCTTCTCGCCTATGGCTGGCCGCTGGTGCTCTCGTTCGGCGCCGCCGCCCTGGCCCAGACGGCCGACCGCCTCGTCATCGGCGCCAGCATCGGCGTCTCGGAACTCGGCGCCTACGGCGCCTTCGCCGACTTCCTGCGCCAGAGCTTCGTCGTGTTCGGCGACAGCGTCGCCCTGGCGCTGATCTCGATCGCCAAGCGCGATGCCCGCGACGGCGGCATCGCCACCGCCCGCCCGGTGCTGGAGGATGCCATCCGGCTGCTGACGGTGATCGCCGCCTTCGGTGCCGTGTTCTTCCTGGCCTTCGACGACATCCTCGTGACCCTGCTGCTCGGGCCGGATTACCGCGACACCGCCCTGCGGGTGGCGCCCCTGCTGGTCGCCGCCAGCATCCTGCAGATGTTCCGGTCGTATTATTTCGGGCAGGTGATCTATTTCACCCAGAAGAGCCACCTCGACGCGATCGCGTCGGTGACCCTGCTGATCGCCATCGGCGGCCTGTCGGCGGTGCTGATTCCGCGCCTCGGCGTCGAGGGAGCGGCCATCGCCATGGCGATTGGCCAGGGCCTCGCCTGCCTCGTCTTCATCCTCGGCTCCCGCGAACGCTTCCGCATGCCGGTGCCCCTGCGCGACCTCGCCGTCATCGGCGGGCTGGCGCTCGCCTGTGCGGGGGTGATCGCCGGGCTCGAGCGGCTCCCCCTCGATCCGGGTCTCGCCCTCGGCCTCCGCCTCGGCTGCCTCGCCCTGGTCTCGGCCGGGACGGCCTGGGGGTTCAACATCCTCGGCGTCGCCGATCTGCTGACGCGTCTCCGGGGGGGTCGCTCCCGCAGGGCCACCCCGTGAGCCGACCCGCGCCGAGCGTGGTCACGCCGGACGGGCTCGTGGTCTGCCTGCGCCCGATCACCGACGACGCGCCCTGGATCGCGGCCTGGCGCGACCTCGGCCACCGGGCGCTGGTCGACAATCTGTTCTACGATCCCGATTACGCGCGTCCCGCCTCCGCGGTCTTCGGGCAGGGCGTGCAGCTGGCGCTGGTGGGAGACCGTGCGCCCGAAGAGCCGGGCCTGCGCCTCGTCGCCGTCTGGCCCGTGCGGATGCGGCGCTGGCGCTGGGGTCTGCCGGTGAGCCTGGTCATGGGCTGGATGCATGATTTCGGCATCTTCGGTGCACCGCTCCTCGACGGCGCCGAGCCGGGTCGCGCCCTGGATGCGCTGTTCCTCGGCCTGAGCCGGCTCCTCGGGCCGCGCCTGATGCTGACGCACGTGCCGACCGCCGGCCCCTTCGCGGATCTCCTCTGGGGGCGCCTCGCCGCAGGCCGGCTGCGCCATGCCCGGTTCTGGCCGCATGAGCGCGCCTTCCTCGACCTGGCGGGCCGCGACGCCGCAGCCCGCGCCGCTTATCTCGCGCATCTCTCATCCCGCAAGCAGCGCAAGCTGCGCCAGGCCTGGGATCGCCTGAGCACGGACGGACCGATCGCCTTTGAGACGATCCGCGATCCCGCCGCGCTGCCTGCCGCCCTCGACGATTACATCGCGCTCGAGGGCGCGGGCTGGAAGGGCGCGCTCGGCACCGCCATCGCGGGCGATGCGGCCCAGACCCGGATGATGCGCGACCTCGTCCTGCGCTTCGGCGCGCGCGGCGGTGCCCGCATCGATCGCCTTCGCCAGAACGGCCGGACCCTCGCGGCGGTGGTCAGCTTCGTCACGCGCGAGCAGGTCTGGACCCTCAAGATCTCCTATGCGGCCGCGGCGGCCAAGCACTCGCCCGGCGCCCTCGCCTTCCAGCGCCTGACGCAGGCCATCGCCGCCGAGCCGGCGCTCACCACGGCGGATTCCTGCGCGCCGCCGCATTATCCGCTGCCCGAGACCTTCTGGACCGGGCGGCTGCCCCTCGCCCACATCCTCGTGGAGAGCCGCAGCGGCGATCCGCTGTTCGCCCTCGCGGTCCGCCTCGAGCGCGGGCGCGCCGAGGCCAATCGATGCCTCAGGGCGTGGCGCGACCGCCTGCGCCGGTTCCTGCCGGGCGGCTGAGAGCGGGGTCAGGCGGCGCGCACCGCGCGATCCTGGAGGTTTTGATCCTGGACGTTTTGATCCTGGATGGTCTGATCCTGGATATCCGCATCCTGGATATCCGCATCCTGGACTTCCCGATTCTGCCCCTCCTGATCCTGCCCCTCCGACAGGTCGGTGGCGAGACGTGCCGCGTGGGCGACGAAGCGGCGGCGGACCGCGCCCGCATAGGGATTGGCGCGCTCGATCGCCTCGAAGACTTCGGGCGCGTCGTGGCGCACCATCGCCACCGCCTGCATCAGCAGGTCGAAGCTGCGCGTGGTCATCCGGGTCGGCAGCGGCTCCATCTGCACCATCACCTTCGCGATCAGGTGGGTCAGGCCCTGGGCGGCGGCGGCGTCGCGGTCATGTGCCTCGGGCGTCGTCACGATGACGTCGAGCCCGAGCCGGCGGCGCAGGAAGGCGGCGACCCGCCGGGGCCGTCCACCGCGCACCGGGCAGAGCGCGATCTTCAGCCCGCGGATGCCGCCCTGCGCGCTCTGCGGACCGAAGAGCGGGTGGGTGGCGACGATCGCGACGTGACCCGGCAGGCCGGCACGCATCGCGTTCGCGGTGGCCACCTTCACCGAGCCGACATCGAGCACGAGAGCGCCCGGAGGCAGGTGCGGGCCGATCTCGGCCACGACCGCCGCGATCGCCGCGACCGGAACCGCCAGGATGACGACGGGACAGCCGGCGGCCTCGCGCAAGGTCGCCTGCGTGACGTCGTCCACCGATGCCGCGGACATGGCCGGATCGTAGGCCTGGATCGCGAAATGCGGCGCCAGATGGAGGGCGATGAGGCGGCCGAAGGCCCCAAAGCCGATCAGGCCGAGGGGAGGACGGAGGTGTGCGGGGAATGCGGACGACACGGACGGAACCTTGGTTGGAGCCGGGCCGTCGACGATGGTCCTGAGGAAGAGATCAACCGCCGACGATGCAGCGGTTGAGACATGACAAGCCCCGCGCCGCTAAGGGTGCGGCGCCGAATAGGAGGCGGGGCGGAACGACGTTGTCATGGTGCGAGCTTCTAGGGCGGGATCGCCGACGCGGTCAATCCGATCCGGCGCGCCTCACCAGCCGAAGCGGGCGATCGCGTCGAGGCGCGCCCGGATAGCGGCCTCGTCGCGTCCGAGGCCGGCGATTCGCTGCGAGAGGGCGTAGCAGGTCCCGCAGAACCCGAACTGCATCAGAGGGAGGCCATCGGCCCGTGCCCGTGCCACCGAGCCGATCAGGCAGGCGATGACGGGCTCGTCCGGCGGGAGGCCGAGGCAGTCCGCCCGGGGGCTTCCGAAGAACGGCCGGTTCGGCCAGGCCAGCGAGACCGCGGTGCCGCCGCGCCGGTCGGGTGCCGGCGGCACCGTGTAGCTGCGCAGGAACAGGGCGGCGAACAGCAGGACGAGGCCGGGCATCAGGAGGCCCGGATGGACGAGGGCGCGAAGGCGGGAGGTGGGCATGGCCGATTGCTCCCCGTCAGGCCGGTTCGTCGTACCGGCTCCAGCGGAACACTTCCGTGCCGGCCCCGTCGATGACCCGCACCGCCTCGGCCGGAGCGCCGGAGCGCTGCGGGGCACGGGCCCTGGCGAACAGCGTCAGCGCCCGTTCCTTGGCCGCCTCGACGGTGCCGGTGCGCACCGAGATGCGCTGGCGCACCGGGTCCTCGCCGCGCGCCCCGGCCTCGTCCTCGGAGGCGAGGACTTCGATGTGGTAGGTCTCGCGCGGGTTCACGACGGCTCCATCCGGCTGGCTCGGTCTCCACCATCCATACCCACAGGCGCCGGTCCTTGGCACCGGCGCCGGCCCGGCTGCGACGAAAAAGGCCGGGCCTGTCGGCCCGGCCCGCACGCGGTCCGGCGCGTCGGCTCAGCGCGCCGGGGTGCCGGTGGTGGGCGCCGAACCCGGCCCGATGCCCCGGCCGGCGCTCGGGATGGGGGCGGCGCTCGGGTTGCGGACGGCCCCGGCGCCGGGCGCCGTCCCGGTGGTCGCGGGCGATCCGCCGATGCCGCCTGCGGCGGGACTGCCGATCGTGCTGCCGGCTGTGCCGGAGTTGCCGACGGTGCCAGAATTTCCGACGGTGCCGGAATTTCCGACGCTGCCCGAGCCGGCACCCGGTGCGGTCGACTGGGCCTGGGCGGCGCCCCCGAGGGTGAGCGCGGCGGCGGTGGCGAGGGCGAGAGGGAGGTGACGCATTGGCGAGGTCTCCTGAACCGGATGGGATCGATCGTACCCCGTCAACGCGGTGCGGGATGGGCCGGTTCAGATCGCCGCCCGGTCCGCAAGGCGTGCAACACGCCGCCGGATGTGATTTGGTGGTGCCTCCCGCTTGACCCGAGGCGCAGTCCGGCGGGAAGCCGTTTCCCGGCGGAGCCCTCCGCCGCATCGAACAGAGAACCCCATGGCGACGACGCCCTTTGTCACGGCAGACTGGCTCCACACCCGGCTCGGCGCGCCCGACATCGTGATCCTCGACGGCTCGTGGTACCTGCCGGCCCAGGGCCGCGACGCCCGGGCCGAGTATCTCGCCGCGCACATCCCCGGCGCGATCCGCTTCGACATCGACACGATGAGCGACGAGACCTCTCCCCTGCCCCACATGCTGCCGCGCCCGGAGGTCTTCGCCTCGCGCATGCGGGCTCTGGGCATCGGCGACGGCGCCCACCTCGTGGTCTATGACGGGATGGGCCTGTTCTCGGCGCCGCGGGTGCGCTGGATGCTGAAGACCTACGGCGTCCGCGACGTCGAGATCCTGGACGGCGGCTTCCCGGCCTGGGTCGCGGCGGGCTATCCGGTCGAGGAAGGCGAGGGCCGGCTGCGCACCCGCCGTCACTTCACCGCACGGTTCGACAACGGCGCCGTGGCGGAGGCCGGGGACATCGCCCGCGCCCTCGACACCGGCAATGCCCAGGTCGTCGATGCCCGCTCCGGCCCGCGCTTCCGCGGTGAGGAGGCGGAGCCGCGCCCCGGCGTCCGCCCCGGCCACATGCCGGGCGCCCGCAACGTCCATTATTCCGCGCTCCAGAGCGGGGGGCGCCTGAAGGACGAGGCGGCTCTGCGCGCGGTCTTCGCCGAGAACGGCGTCGACGTGGGCAAGCCCGTGGTCACCACCTGCGGCTCGGGCGTCACCGCCGCCATCGTCGGACTGGCCCTGGAGACCCTGGGGCGTCCCCCCCGTGCCCTCTACGACGGCTCCTGGTCGGAATGGGGCTCGGACCCCGAGCGTCCCGTCGCCACCGGCCCGGCCTGAAGCCTCCGCCTTGCTGAACCCGGACCCTCCGGCGTGCCCGGTCGCCGCGCCGGAGCGGCAACGCTCGCAGGGGCGGATCCACCTGCGCGTCGCCTGCGCGGACGGGCACGACACCCGCATCCTCGACATCGGCGAGGGCGGCCCCTTGCGTCTGCGCCTGCCGCGCCGGCCGAAGGGGCCGTGCGAGGCGGTGCTGCTCAACACCGCCGGCGGCATCGCCTGCGGTGATGCGTTTCGCGTCACCATCGAGGCCGAGGCGGGCGCCGACCTGACCCTGACCACGACCGCCGCCGAGAAGGTCTACCGCTCCGACGGCCCGGTGAGCCGGTTCGAGACGCGGGTCACGCTCGGGGCCGGCGCCCGTCTCGCGCACCTGCCGCAGGAGACGATCCTGTTCGACCGGTCCGCCCTGGCGCGCCGCTTCGAGGCCGATCTGGCGCCGGATGCGCATCTCCTCGCCTTCGAGGCCGTCACCTTCGGGCGCACCGCCCGAAACGAGTCGATCACGCGCGGCCACCTCTCCGACACCTGGCGCATCCGCCGCGACGGGCGCCTCGTCTATGCCGATTCCCTGCGCCTCGACGGCGCGGTGTCGGACCAGCTCGCCCGGGCGGCCATTGGCAACGGCGCCCGCGCCATGGCGACGATGCTCGACGTCTCGCCCGCGGCGGAGGGCCGGCTGGACGAGGCCCGCGCTCTTCTCGACGCGGCGGGGGCGGAGGGGGTCGCGGCAGCGGCCAGCGCCTGGAACGGCCACCTCGTCCTGCGCCTCCTCGGCCGCGATCCGGACGCCCTGCGGAGCGTCGCCCAGCGCGTCCTCACCGCCTATCGCGGACGACCCCTGCCCCGGGTCTGGCAGAGTTAAGGGGCCGTCACGCCGGCGCCCCGGGGAACGGGTGGATCGGCGGGATCAAAGCCGCCACGAGTTCGAGTCGCCCCGAAATGACGCCGCGCTCGGTGATCATCGCGTCCGCGATGGTCTGGAGCGTGTCGGCCGGACCCTGCACCAGCACGACCTCCAGGGTCTGGTTGTGCATCAGGTGCACGTGCAGCGAGGAGATCACCTCGGCGATGAAGCGGCGCTGCAATTCGGCCAGCCGCTGCTGCAGCCCATGGGCGAGGTTGTCGTAGCAGAGCGTGATGGTGCCCACCATGACGCGGTCGCCGACCTCGTGCCGGTGCTCCACCAGAGAGCGGTGCAGGATCGTCGCCACCGCCTGGGAGCGGCTGGCGAAGCCGCGCTCGCCCACCATGGTGTCGAGTTCGCAGAGCAAGTCCTCGGACAGCGACAGGCTGATCCGGCTCACCGGCCGCTTGCGCGTCCCCTCGGCCTCCTCCGGGCCGGTCGCCGCGGTCGCGTTGTCGGACATCTGATTTCCTCCCACTCCGCCCATTCTGGCACGGCTTTTGTATCCGTGAAATCCCGTCGGTATTACGATTTCCACTGATCGTATTACGCGCCCTGGAGATCACAGATGCGCCTGTCCTCGGTTCTCGCCGCCACCCGCAGGAACGTCGCCGGCGGCCTCATGGCCCTGGGCCTGCTCGCAGTGCTGCCCGGCCCGGTCGCACCCGCCTACGCCGCCGAGCCCCTGCGCATCGGCTACAGCGACTGGCCCGGCTGGGTCGCCTGGCAGGTCGCCATCGAGAAGGGTTGGCTCAAGCAGGCCGGCCTCGACGTCACGTTCGAGTGGTTCGACTACTCCGCCTCCATGGATGCCTTCTCGGCGGGCAAGCTCGACGCCGTGACCTGCACCAACGGCGATGCCCTCGTGATGGGCGGCAATGGCGCCCGAAACGTCATGATCATGCTGACCGACTACTCGAACGGCAACGACATGATCATCGGCAAGCCGGGCGTGAAGGGGCTGGCCGAGCTGAAGGGCAAGAAGGTCGGTCTCGAAGTCGGCCTCGTCGAGCAGCTGCTCCTCATCAACGGCCTGAACAAGATCGGCCTGAAGGAGACCGACGTCACCTTCGTCAACGTCAAGACCAACGAGACGCCCCAGGTCCTCGCCTCCGGGGACGTGTCGGCCATCGGCGCCTGGCAGCCCATCGCCGGACAGGCGATGAAGGGCGCCGCCGGGGCCCGGCCGCTCTACACCTCCGCCGACGAGCCCGGCCTGATCTACGACGTGGTCACGGCGACGCCCGCGAGCCTCGCCGCCCGCCGCGCCGACTGGATCAAGTTCGTGGCCGTCTGGGACAAGGTGGTCGCCTACATCCAGGACCCGAAGACCCAGGCCGACGCCGTCGCCATCATGGCGGGCAAGGTCGGCATCGAGCCCGCGACCTTCACCCGCTTCCTCAAGGGCACCCGGCTCCTGACCCTGGCCGACGGCCGCAAGGTGATGGCCGATGCCGAGGGCTTCGGCTCGCTCTACGGGTCGAGCCGCTACGCCGACGCCTTCAACGTCCGGTACGAGGTCTACAAGGCCGCACAGGACGTGAAGGGCTACATCGACCCGGCGCTGACGGACGGCAAATGAGCGCCGCGCCGCGCAGCGACGAGAGGCAGCGCCCCATTCCGGTGGCCGGCGCGCCAGCGGAGGCGACCCGTGCCCGACCGGAGCAGGCCATGGCCGCGCCGGTGCGGACCGGCGCCCGGCGCCGCTCCTGGATCGGGGTCGCCCGGCCGCTCTCGACCCGGCGCCGGACCGTGCTGGCGGTGCTCTCCTTCCTGCTGCCGGTCCTGGCCTGGGCGGCGGTCTCCTACGTGCCGTTCCTGTGGCATCCCCTGGTGGAGGTGACCGAGCCCGGCGACGTGGCCTGGATGGAGCCCGGCATGCGGGTGCCGAAAGCCGCCTTCGCGGAGGAGGTCGCGATCGCGCGGGCCGCCAACGGCGCGGCGCCTGTCGGCATTCCCGCCAACCCGGTCTACCTGCCCGCGCCCCACGCCGTCGCGGCGGCGCTCTGGGCCTCCCTCACCGCGACTCCGACCCAGCGCGACGCGATCCGCCTGCCCCTGAGCCTGTGGCACTCGATCCAGATCATCGTGTGGGGCTTCCTGCTCTCGTCGGTGGTCGGCGTGCCGCTCGGCATCCTGTGCGGAGCGCAGCCGACGCTCGCCCGCCTCACCGAACCGGTGATCGAGTTCGTCCGCTACATGCCGGCCCCCGCCTTCGGGGCGCTGATGGTGGCGATCCTCGGCATCTATGACGGGCCGAAGATCGCCATCATCGTCATCGGGACCTTCTTCCAGCAGGTGCTGGTGATCGCCAACACCACGCGGCGGATCGAGCCGCTGCTGATCGAGGCCGCCCTGACCCTCGGGGCGCGCAACCTCCGCCTGATCCGCCGCGTGATCGTGCCGGCAATGCTGCCGCAGCTCTACCGCGACCAGCGCATCCTGCTGGGCTGGGCCTGGACCTACCTCATCGTCGCCGAACTGATCGGCACCTCGTCGGGCATCACCTTCTTCATCACGCAGCAGGCCCGCTACCAGCATTTCGACAACGTCTACGCGGCGATCCTCGTCATCGGCCTCGTCGGATCGGCCACCGACCTCGCCCTGGCGTGGATCGGGCGCTGGCTGTTCCCCTACGATCGGAGCGAGGCATGACGCGCGGGAGCACGATTCCCCTGCCGGTGGAGCCCTGCGACTACCGCACCCAATGCGAGCCGGTGCGGGCGCGCTTCGCCAAGCTGAAGAGCCGGGACGTGGCCCTGAGCGTCGAGGGGCTGGGCAAGGTGTTCCGCTCCGCCGGCGGCGAGACCACGGCCCTGCGGGGTATCGATCTCGTCACCCACCGGCGGGAATTCCTCTGCGTGGTCGGCCCGTCCGGCTGCGGCAAGTCCACCTTCGTGCGCATTCTCGCCGGGCTCGAGACAGCCAGTTCCGGCGTGGTCCGGGTCGGCGGCGTGCCGGTCTCCGGCCCCGGCGCCGATCGCGGCATGGTGTTCCAGGGCTACACGCTGTTCCCCTGGCTCAGCGTCCTGCGCAACGTCGCCTTCGGCCTGGAGGAGAACGGCACCCCCCGGCGCGAGGCCGAGCGCGAGGCCCGGCAATGGCTGGCGCTGATCGGCCTCGAGGCCTTCGCGGACGCCTACCCGCACCAGCTCTCGGGCGGGATGAAGCAGCGCGTCGCCATCGCCCGCGCCCTGGCCACCCGGCCGCGCATCCTCCTCATGGACGAGCCGTTCTCGGCCCTCGACACCCAGTCGCGGGCCCGGATGCAGGCCTACCTCATCGAGATCTGGCGCAAGATCGACATCACCATCGTGTTCATCACCCACGACCTCGACGAGGCCGTGCACCTCGCCGACCGCATCCTGGTGCTGAAGGCGCATCCGGGCGAGGTGGCCGAACTCATCGAGGTGCCGGTGCCGCGCCCGCGCAGCCCGGACCAGATGCTGGGGCCGGAATTCCGCGCCACCCGCGCCCGGCTCGACGCCTTGATCCACCCGGCGAAGGACGAGGCGGAGGCCGATGCCGACGAGCCCGCCGCCACCGCCCTCGTCACCCGCATGGCGCCGGCCGGCGACGAGGTCGAGTGATGGACGCCTCCGCCCTGCTCTGGGCCGACCGCACCTGGGAGGAGATCGCGGGCGACCTCGCGGCCGCGTCGCAGGCCGCGATCCTGCCGGTGGGCGCCACCGAGCAGCACGGACCGCATCTCGGCTGCGGCATGGATTTCGTGCTGGCCGAGCGCCTCGCCCACGCGGTCTCGGCGCAGACCCGCGTGCCGGTGCTGCCGACCCTGCCCTATGGCTGCTCGCTCGGCCACAGCCGGCGCTGGCCCGGCACCATCACCCTCGATCCCCTGGTGATGACCCAGGTGGTGACGCAGATCGGCACCTCGGCCTATCATTCGGGCGTCCGGCGCCTGTTCCTGGTCAACGCCCACGTCACCAACGCGGCCCCCTTGCGCTGTGCCCTGGAGATGCTGCGCGCCGCTCATGACGACCTGATGGTCGCCCTGGTGAACTCGGCGACGATCAGCGAGCGGGTGCGCGCGGCCCATTTTGCCGATGCCGCCGACTGGCACGCCAATGCCGCCGAGACCGCGCTGATGATGGCGACCGCCCCGGCCCTGGTCCGCCCGGACCGGATCACGGCCGCCGACGATCCCGACCGGACCGAGGGGCTGGTGTTCGCCCACCCGGTCAACCGCACCAGCCGCAACGGCGTCACCGGCCGTCCGTCGCAGGCGAGCCTCGCCGAGGGCGAGCGCCTGTTCGGCTGGATGGTCGCGGACCTCGCCGCTCTCGTCCGGCGCGGCCTCGCCGAGACCCCGCCCCTGTCCCCACCCGACGACCCATCCGGTCCAGAGGAGCGAGCCCGTGGCTCACACGACTGACATCGATCCCCATATCCGCGCGCTGCAGGACGACCTGCGGGGAAAGGGCGTGAAATACGTCATCGGCGCCTATGTCGACATCCACGGGGCCCAGAAGGCCAAGGTCGTGCCCATCGACCACCTGCCCCAGATGGCCGCCGGCTCCGAGCGCTACACCGGCTACGCCCTCGACGGCCTCGGCCAGGCCCCCAACGAGGACGAACTGGCCTCGGTGCCGGACCTCGCCCACGTGATCCAGCTGCCCTGGGAGCCGAAGCTGGCCTGGACCCCGGCCGACCTCACCTTCCAGGGCAAGCCCTACCCCCTCTCCACCCGTGTCGCACTGAAATCCGTGTTGGCCCAGGCGGAGGCGATGGGCTTCGGTTTCAACCTCGGCATCGAGTGCGAGATCTTCCTGCTGCGGCAGGCGGCGGACGGCTCGCTGCACACGCCGGTGCCGGACGATAAGCTGGTGAAGCCCTGCTACGACGTCCGCGGCTTCACCGACAACTTCTCCTGGCTCGACAAGGTCGCCACCACGATCAACGACCTCGGCTGGGACCTGTATTCCTTCGACCACGAGGATGCCTGCGGCCAGTTCGAGTTCGATTTCAACTACGCCGATGCGCTGACCATGTGCGACCGGCTGACCTTCTTCCGCATGATGGCGAAGCACTACGCCAAGGAGGAGGGTCTGCTGGCCACCATGATGCCGAAGCCCTTCGCCGACCGCACCGGCAACGGCGCCCATTTCAACATGTCGCTGTTCGACCGCGAGACCGGCCGCAACGCCTTCGCGTGCGACCCTTCGGCCGATCCGCGCGGCCTCGGTCTGACCGAGACCGGCTATCACTTCATCGGCGGCGTGCTGAAGCACGGCCGCGCCCTCTGCGCCGCCTTCGCTCCGACGGTGAACAGCTACAAGCGCCTCGTGCGCCAGGGCGCGATGGCGGGCTTCTCCTGGGCGCCGGTGTTCAACTCCTACGGCTCGAACAACCGCACCAACTCGGTACGGGTGCCGGCCGGCGGCGGGCGCTGCGAGAGCCGCAACGCGGACGGTGCCGTGAACCCCTACCTCGCCGCCGCCCTGGTGCTCGCCGCCGGGCTGGAGGGCGTGCGCGAGCGGATCAATCCCGGCGCGCCGAACGAGGACAATCTCTACGATCTCTCCGACGCCGAGCGCGCCGCCCGCGGCATCGATTTCCTGCCGCAGACCCTGATGGAGGCGGTGGAGGCCTTCGCGGCCGATCCCCTGGTGGAACGGACCCTGGGCAAGGCCCTGCGCGACGAGTTCATCCGCTACAAGACCGCCGAGTGGCAGGATTATCATCTGACCGTCAGCGCCTGGGAGATCGAGCGCTACAGCCACCTGTTCTAGGCGCCCTCCGAAACCCCCTCACCTGCCCGGCCGGGACGACCCGGCCCCGCGAACAGGGCTCACCATCGGCCGGGACGACCCGGCGGACGTTTGAGGAACGGGCATGACCACCACAGACCAGACGATCGCCGCGTACCGGCAGCGCTACGAAGCGCTGAAGCGCGCCGGGCAGGATCAGGCGCCCCGCGCCCTGCCGCCGTCCTCCCCGCACGGGCTGCCGCTCCCCGGCGCGGCCCTCCATGTGGAGACCATCCCGGGAGGCTGGTACTGGACGACGCATCTGGCGCGCGGCGAAGCCCTGCGCATCGCCCTCGCGCACGGCCCGGCAAGCGTCGCCCTGGTGGCCTGGAGCGCGGCCGACCCGTCCGAGCGGTTGAACTACGCCGACACCGTCAAGGTGCAGTGGACCACCGCCCTGCAGAAGGGCCGGGTTCTGTTCTCCGACATGGGCCGGGTGATGCTCGCGCTGACGGAGGATTCCTGCGGCGCCCATGATTCGCTGGCCGGGGGGTCGAACGCCGCGTCCAACGCCGCGCGCTATCCCGGCGGCCCCCACCGCAACACCCGCGACAACCTCGTCCTCGCCACCCTGAAGGCCGGGCTCGACCGGCGCGACATCCCGGCCCTGGTCAGCGTCTTCGCGCCCGTCGGCGTCGGGCCGGAAGGCCGCCTCGTGTGGAACGAGGCCGGACGCAGGGCCGGCGACTTCGTCGACCTGCGCGCCGAGATGGACCTGACCGTCACCCTGTCGAACTGCCCGCATCCCCTCGATCCGGCTCCGACCTATGCGCCGAACCCGGTCCAGGTCACGCGCTTCCGGGCGCCCGTCCCGGGGGCCGACGACCTGTGCCGCACGGCCACGCCGGAGGCCGTGCGGGGTTTCGAGAACAACGCCCGGGCCGGGTTCTGAGGGGAGATGACGATGACCGACGCACCCACCATCCTCGACGTCACCGTGATCCTCGACGTCACCGTGCCGGCCCAGGCACCCTGGTCCGGTTTCGTGCGCCGGGGCCAGACGATCCGCATCACCGACAGCGAGGGCTGCCAGGCGGTCGACACCCTGTTCTACCGGGCTGACGACATGGGCGAGCGCTATTCCTCCCAGGACACCGTGCGGGTGCAGGGCGCCGCCTACGTCACCGTCGGCACGCCCCTGGTGTCCAGCGAGGGCCGGATCATGGCCCGGGTCACCGCCGATTCCTGCGGGCGGCACGACACCTCGGCCGGGGCCTGCTCGTGCGAGAGCAACACCGTCCGCTTCGGCCACGCCACGCAGTACCTCCATGCCTGCCGCGAGAACTTCGCTCTGGAGGTCGCCAAGTACGGCCTGACCAAGCGCGACATCCCGCCGAACATCAACTTCTTCATGAACGTGCCGATCGAGCAGAACGGCGATCTCGCCATCGTCGACGGCGTCTCGGCGCCCGGCGACTATGTTGAGGTCACGGCCGAGATGGACGTGATCTGCGTGATCTCGAACTGCCCGCAGATCAACAACCCCTGCAACGGCTTCAACCCGACGCCGATCCGGGTCACGATCCGGGACGCGGCCTGATGTTCGACACCCTCCTGATCGCCAACCGGGGCGAGATCGCCCGCCGCATCGTGCGAACCTGCCGCCGCATGGGGATCACCTCGGTGGCGGTCTATTCCGATGCCGACCGCTTCACCCGCGGCGTGCTGGAGGCCGACCGGGCAGTCCGTCTCGGTCCGGCGCCCGCTGCCGAAAGCTACCTCGACGTCGAGGCCGTCATCGCCGCCTGCCGGGCCACCGGCGCGCAGGCGGTGCATCCGGGCTATGGCTTCCTGTCCGAGAACGTCGCCTTCGCCGAGCGGCTGGCGGACGAGGGCATCGTCTTCATCGGCCCCAAGCCCGAGCACCTCTCCGCCTTCGGACTCAAGCACACGGCGCGCGACCTCGCCCGGGCCAGCGGGGTGCCGCTCCTGGCCGGCACCGGCCTGCTGCCCGACCTCGCAACGGCTCTGCGCGAGGCCGAGGCCATCGGCTATCCGGTGATGCTGAAGAGCACGGCCGGCGGCGGCGGCATCGGCATGCGCCTCTGCGCTTCCGCCGCGGAGTTGTCCGAGCACTACGCCGCCGTCGAGCGGACGGCGCGGGCCAGCTTCGGCGACGCCCGGGTCTATCTCGAGCGCTTCGTCGGCGAGGCCCGGCACGTGGAGGTGCAGATCTTCGGCGACGGCGGCGGCCGCGTGGTGGCGCTCGGCGAGCGCGACTGCTCGCTCCAGCGCCGAAACCAGAAGGTGATCGAGGAGACCCCGGCGCCGAACCTGCCCGATGCGGTGCGCGCCCGCCTGCACGCGGCGGCCGTCGCCCTGGGGGCGAGCGTGGCCTACGCCTCGGCCGGGACGGTGGAGTTCATCTACGATCCGGTGCGCGAGGACTTCGCCTTCCTGGAGGTCAACACCCGCCTCCAGGTCGAGCATCCGGTGACCGAGGCGGTGTTCGGCATCGACCTCGTCGAGTGGATGATCCGCCAGGCCGCCGGCGAGGACGTCCTGGCGGATGCCGGTCCGCTGGTGCCGCGGGGCGCCGCCATGGAGGCGCGGCTCTATGCCGAGATCCCGCACGCCAACTTCGCCCCGAGCGCCGGCCTGCTCACCGAGGTGCGCTTTCCCGAAGGCCCCCGGATCGACGGTTGGATCGAGACCGGCACCGAGGTGACGCCGTTCTACGATCCGATGCTCGCCAAGATCATCGTCACCGGGGCCGACCGTCCGGCCGCGCTCGCGGCCCTCCGCGCGGCCCTCGACGGGACGGCGGTGTCCGGCATCGAGACCAACCGCGACTACCTGCGCACCATCGCGGGCTCCGATTTCTTCGCCGAGGGCCGGGTCGCCACCACCGCGCTGCGCGACTTCGCCTTTCATCCGCGCAGCGTCGAGGTGCTGCTGCCCGGTGCCCAGTCGAGCCTGCAGGAGCTGCCCGGGCGCATCGGCCTCTGGCACGTCGGCGTGCCCCCGAGCGGGCCGATGGATGCGCGCTCGTTCCGCGCGGCCAATGCCCGGGTGGGCAACCCGCCCGACACCTGTGCTCTCGAACTCACCGTCTCCGGCCCGACCCTGCGCTTCCACGCCGACACGATCATGGCTTTGTGCGGGGCGCGGATGCCGGCGACCCTCGATGGCATCGCGCAGCCCCACGACGCCGCCTTCCCCGTTCGGGCCGGCCAGACCCTCGTCCTCGGGGCGATCGCCGGCCCCGGACAGCGCAGCTATCTCGCCCTGCGCGGCGGGCTCACGGCGCCGATCGTACTCGGATCGCGCGCCACCTTCGCCCTCGGGGCCTTCGGCGGTCACGCCACCGGCGTGCTGAAGGCCGGCGACGTGCTGCATCTCGGGGCAGTCCCGGAAGTCCCGGCCGAGACCCCGGCGCCGGCGCCGCTGACCCACGACTGGACGCTCGGGGTGGTCTACGGCCCGCACGGGGCGCCGGACTTCTTCCAGGACGCCGACATCGCCGACCTGTTCTCGGCGACCTACGAGGTGCATTTCAACTCCGCCCGCACCGGCATCCGCCTGATGGGGCCGACCCCGCGCTGGGCCCGGGCCGATGGCGGCGAGGCCGGCCTGCACCCGTCCAACCTGCACGACAACGCCTACGCCATCGGGGCCATCGACTTCACCGGCGACATGCCGATCCTGCTCGGGCCGGACGGCCCCAGCCTCGGCGGCTTCGTCTGCCCGGCGGTGATCGCCCGCGACGATTTGTGGAAGATGGGTCAGCTCCGCCCCGGCGACCGGGTGCGGTTCGAGGCCGTGGCACGGCCGGAGGACGACGCGGCGGTGGAGCCAACCGCCGCCCTCCCGACGCCTGCGATCCGGCGCGGCTCGCCCATCCTGGCCCGGGACGAATCCGGTCCCGTCCCGGTGGTCTACCGCCGCCAGGGCGACGACAACCTGCTCGTCGAGTACGGGCCGATGGCCCTCGACATCGGCATCCGGATGCGCGTCCACCTGCTGGCCCAGGCGGTCGCCGAGGCGCGGCTGGCGGGGCTGATCGATCTGACCTCTGGCATCCGCTCGCTGCAGATCCACTACGACGGCGCGGCCCTGCCCCGGCAGCGCCTCCTCGGCACCCTGCGGGAGATCGAGGCCGGCTTGCCGCGGGTGGAGGACGTCACGGTCGAGAGCCGGATCGTCCACCTGCCGCTGTCCTGGAACGACCCGCAGGCGGCGCTGGCCATGCGCAAGTACCAGGAGCTGGTGCGCCCCAATGCGCCGTGGTGCCCCTCGAACATCGAGTTCATCCGCCGGATCAACGGGCTCGCTGACGAGCAGGCGGTCAAGGACATCATCTTCGACGCCCAGTACCTCGTCATGGGGCTCGGCGACGTCTATCTCGGGGCACCGGTGGCGACGCCGGTCGACCCGCGCCATCGCCTCGTGACCACGAAGTACAATCCCGCCCGCACCTGGACGCCGGAAAACGCCGTCGGCATCGGCGGCGCCTACATGTGCATCTACGGCATGGAGGGGCCGGGCGGGTACCAGCTCTTCGGCCGCACCATCCAGATGTGGAACACCTGGCGCACCACCCGGGAGTTCGTGCCGGGCCATCCCTGGCTGCTGCGCCCCTTCGATCGCATCCGGTTCTTCCCGGTCGAGCCGGCCGAACTGACCGAGGCGCGCGCCGCCTTCCCGCACGGGGCCTATCCCGTGACGATCGAGGACGGGACGTTCTCCTACGCGGCGCACCGCGCCGAACTGGCGGCGAACGCGCCCGAGATCACGGCCGCCAAGGCGCGCCAGCAGGCAGCCTACGAAGCCGAGCGCCAGCGCTGGAAGGCGGAGGGGCTCGACAGCTTCGTGGCCGAGGAGGCGATCTCGGACGGCACGGAGGATGCGATCCCGGCCGGCTGCGTCGGCGTGCCGACGACGGTGCCGGGCAATGTCTGGAAGCTTCTGGTAGCCCCGGGCGACGGGATCGCGGCGGGTGACACCGTGGCGATCCTGGAATCGATGAAGATGGAAATCGCCGTGGTCGCGCCCGTGGCCGGGACCGTGCGGGAGATCCGGGCCCAGCCCGGCCGGACCCTGCGCGGCGGCGACCTGGTCGCGGTGATCGAGGAGATCTGAACCCATGCTGCCCACGATCCTGGACATCGCGAGTCTGCGCGCGGCCTTCGCCGACCGGAGCCTCGATCCGGTCGGTCTCGCCGAGCTCGTTGCCGAGCGGATGGCGGCCGCGTCCGACCCGGCCATCTTCATCACGCCGGTGCCGCGCGCCGACCTGATCGCGGCGGCCCGCGCCCTGATGCAGGCGCACCCGGAGCCGAATTCCCTGCCGCTCTGGGGCCTGCCCTTCGCCGTCAAGGACAACATCGATGTGGCGGGCCTGCCCACCACCGCCGCCTGCCCGGCCTTCGCCTCCGTGCCGGAGCGCGATGCCGCGGTGGTGGCGCGCCTGAAGGCCGCTGGCGCCCTGGTGACGGGCAAGACCAACCTCGACCAGTTCGCCACCGGCCTGAACGGCACCCGCTCGCCCTACGGTGCCCCGCGCAGCGTGTTCAACCCCGATTTCGTCTCCGGCGGATCGAGTTCCGGTTCGGCCGTGGCCGTGGCGGCGGGGCTCGCCTGTTTCAGTCTCGGCACCGACACCGCCGGCTCCGGCCGTGTGCCGGCGGCCTTCAACAATCTCGTGGGCATCAAGCCGACGCCGGGGGCGCTCAGCACCACCGGCCTCGTCCCGGCCTGCCGCAGCCTCGACTGCATTACGATCTTCTCCGCCACCGTCGGCGACGGCATCGCCGTGCGCCGGATCGCCGAGGGCTTCGATCCGGCCGATCCCTATTCGCGGACCGCGCGGCCGCATCCGCTCCCGGGCACGGGCCTGCGCTTCGGGGTGCTCGGCCCCGCCGAGCGGGAGTTCTACGGCGATGCCGAGACGGCGGCGCTCTACGACGGCGCCATCGCCCGGCTCGAGCGCCTCGGCGGCGTCGCGGTGCCGTTCGACTACGCGCCGTTCCGCGCCATCGCCGCGCTGCTCTATGACGGCCCCTGGGTCGCCGAGCGGCTGGCGGCCATCGCCGAATTCTACGCCGACCACCCCGACGCCCTCGACCCGAGCGTGCGCGCCATCGTCGAATCCGCGAAGCGCTACAGCGCGGTCGACGCCTTCCGCGGCCGCTACGCCTTCGAGGCCCTGAAACGCCGCACCGACACCATCCTGGCCGATCTCGACGTGCTGCTGCTGCCGACCTCCCCGACCATCTACACGGTGGCCGAGATGCAGGCCGAGCCGATCGCGCGGAACAGCCATTTCGGCCGCTACACGAATTTCGCCAACCTGCTCGGCATGGCCGCCATCGCGGTCCCGGCCGGGTTCCGCCGCGACGGGCTGCCGGCCGGCGTGATGCTGGTCGGCCCGGGCTTCAGCGACGAGGCCCTGGCACCCTGGGCCGATGCGCTGCATCGCGCGCTGGGCGCGGGCATGAGCGCGGGCATGAGCGCGGGCATGGGCATCGAGCGCGGGCGCGCCCTACCCGAGGCGAGCCGGGTTCCACCCGTCGCCTCTGGGCAGATCCCCCTGGTGGTGGTCGGCGCCCATCTCACCGGGCTCGCGCTGAACCACCAACTTCAGGATCTCGGCGCCACTTTCCTGCGCGCCACCCGGACGGCGTTCGATTACCGGCTCTACGCCCTGCCCGGCACGGTGCCGCCGAAGCCCGGCCTCGTGCGCGCACCCGGCTTCGATGGCCCGGGCCTGGAGGTCGAGGTCTGGGGCCTCGATCCGGCGGCTTTCGGGCATTTCGCCGCCGCGATCCCGGCGCCGCTCGGCATCGGCAAGATCACCCTGGCCGACGGCGAATCCGTCTCGGGCTTCCTGTGCGAGGCGCATGCGGTGGCGGGCGCCCCCGAGATCACCCGGTACGGGGGCTGGCGCGCCTACCTCGCGGCCGAGTCGGCCTGAGACGGCCCCGGCCGCCCTTGCGAGGGTCGGCGGGCATGCCCTAAACCCCGGGCGCGGCGGGCTCAGGGCCTGCCGGCCGGCTCGGCCAGCCCTGAGCCCGCATCGAAGAGGATCCGGGTTTGCCGCGCATTCTACGCTGTCGCCTCGACCCGTTCAGCCAGATCGAGGCGGACGGTTCCCCCGACACGTGGCGCGCGACCGGGTCGGACCCGCATTTCCGGCTCTGGCCGGCGGCCGGACGCAGGCGTCATCGCGGCGGCTGGGTCCGCATCCGCGCCGACCTCACCGCCCTCGACCGGACCAAGCTCGTCCCGATCCTCTACGTCGATGACGGCAAGGGGTTTCGCGAGACGCTGACCATCCCGCTCGAGGCCGATGCCGCCGGCATCGACAACCTGGTGCACCTGCCCCGTCGCGTCCGCGGCCTGCGCCTCGATCCGATGAGCGGTGCCGGCCGCTTCCACCTCGGCCATGTCAGCCTGACGCATCTCGGCGTCGTCGGCGCCACACTGGAGACCGCCCGTCGACTTCTGGACCGGCTGCCGGCGGAGGCGCGCACGGCCGCCGGCATCGTGTCCGCGATCCGGGCCGCCGCGCGCGAACGACCGGTGCGCGACCTCTGGCGCGACTTCCGCGCCAGCGCCCGGCCGCGCCCCGTGCCAGCCTCCTACACCGCCTGGATCGAGAAGGTCGAAACCCCGTCCCGTCTCAGCGTGGCGGCGATGCGCGCCGAGATCGCGGGTTTTCGCCTGCGTCCGCGCATCTCGATCGTCATGCCGGTCTACGATACGCCGAAGCGCTGGCTGGAGGCCGCCATCGCGTCGGTGCAGGCGCAGGCGTACGAGGATTGGGAACTGTGCCTCTGTGACGACAACTCGCCGGCACCGCATATCTGGCCGATGCTCCAGGCCTACGCCGCCGCCGATCCGCGCATCAAGATCCATCGCCGCGCCACCAACGGCCGCATCTCGGGCGCTTCGAACGACGCCATGGCGCTGGCGACCGGCGCCTACATGACGCTGATGGATCACGACGACCTGATCCCCGACAACGCGCTCTACGCGTTCGCCCGCGTCCTGAACGCCGACGACACGGTCGATTTCATCTACTCGGACGAGGACAAGATCTCGATCGACGGCGTGCGCTACGAGCCGTTCTTCAAGCCGGACTGGTCGCCGGAAGCCCTCGAAGCCTGCATGTACACCGCGCATCTGGCGCTCTACCGCATGGACATCGTCCGGCGGATCGGCGGTTTTCGCGATGCCTGCAACGGCGCGCAGGATTACGACTTCGCCCTGCGCTACACCGAGCACGTCCGCAACGTCGTGCACGTGCCGAAGGTGCTCTATCACTGGCGCGCGATTCCGGGCTCCACCGCCCAGACCATGGACAACAAGGACTACGTCATCGCCGCGGCGATCCGAGGTCTGGAGGACCGTGCCCGGCGCACGGGCGAGCTCGACTTCGCCCGCCCGAGCGCGTTCAAGGGCTGTTTCGAGATGCGGCGCAGGCTGACCGCGCGCCCCCGCGTCTCGATCGTGATTCCCACCGCCGGGCGCGACAGCCTCGTCGGCGGCAAGGCGGTCGATCTCCTCGCCGCCTGCCTCGACAGCGTGGCGGCCCTCAGCACCTACCCCGACATCGAGTTCGTGGTGGTCGACAACGGCGACCTGCGCCCGGCAACCGAGGCGGCCCTCGTCCGCCACGGCGCCCGGCGCGTCACCTGGGCGGAGCCGGTCTTCAACGTGGCCGCCAAGATGAATCTCGGCGCCGCCGCGGCGAGCGGCGAAGTCCTGGTCTTCCTCAACGACGACATCGCCGTCATCACCCCCGACTGGATCGAGGCCCTGCTGGCGCAGCTGCAGATCCCCGGCGTCGGCGCGGTCGGCCCCAAGCTCCTGTTCGAGACCGGCGAGATCCAGCACGCGGGCGTCTCGATCGTCGATGCGACGCCCGACCATGTCCGGCGCGGCTATCCGGGCGACGATCCCGGGCACTTCTTCTCCACGGTGGGAACGCGCAACTATCTCGCGGTCACGGGCGCCTGCGTGATGGTGCGCCGCGCCGACTTCGAGAGTATCGGCGGGTTCGATGCAGGCTTCGCGGTCAATTACAACGACGTCGATCTGTGTCTTCGGCTGCGCGAGCGTAACCTGCGCAGCGTCTACTGCCCGCAGGCCAGCCTCTACCATTACGAGAGTCGCAACCGGGCACGCATCGTCGACCCGGCCGAGCACCGGCGCTTCCGGGATCGCTGGGCGGCGAAGCTCCCCCGCGATCCCTATTATGGCGAATGGTTCGAAGCCCTGCCGCCGACCTTCGAACTCGATCCCGCGCGCTTCTGAGCCTTCGCCGCGCGCGAAGGCTGAATCGGAAAATCTCGAATTGCGAACCGCTCCAAGGTAGGAGCAGTGTCCCGGCTCATCATCGGGATGGCAGCGGTCGATGCCGGCAGGGACGTTCATGGGCGGGGAGGCGACGGTCGCGGTGACCGCGCTCCTGCTCGTGCTCTGCATGGGCCTGTGGGCGAGCGGCCTCGTCGCCGAGATCGTCACCGCGATGCTGTTCTTCGCCGGCGCGATGCTGTTCCGGCTGGCGCCCCCCGCGACCGTGTTCTCGGGGTTCGCCTCCTCGGCGTTCTGGCTGGTCCTGAGCGGCATGGTGGTGGGGCTCGCCATGACGCGGTCCGGCCTCGGCGACCGTCTGGCGCGAAGCCTCTCGGGCCATCTTTCGGCCTCCTACCCGGCTTTCATCGCGGGCATCGTCGCCCTGTCCTTCGCCGTCGCCTTCGTGATGCCATCCAATCTCGGGCGCATCGCCCTGCTGGTCCCCGTCGTCCTCGCCCTCTGCGATGCCTTCGGCCTCGGTGCCGGCCGGGCCGGCCGCCACGGCGCCGTGCTGGCGGTGGGCCTCGCAACCCCCCTCCTCTCGGCCGCGATCCTGCCCGCCAACGTGCCGAATCTCGTGATGGCCGGCACCGCGGAGACGCAGTACGGGCTGCACATCGCCTACCTGCCCTACCTGCTGCTGCACGCACCGGTCCTGGCGCTGGCGAAGGGCGCCCTTCTCGTCCTGGCCATTCTCTGGCTGTTTCCGGATCGGCTCGACCCGGGCTCGACCGGCGCCGCCTCGGCGACCGAGCCCTTACCGCCTGAACCCCTGCGCCCCGAGGCCCGGCGCCTCGCCGTGATCCTGGCCGCCACCCTGGCCTTCTGGGTTACCGACAGCCTGCACAACATCGCCCCCGCCTGGGTCGGCCTCGTCGCGGCGATCCTGTGCCTGATGCCGCGCATCGGCGTTTTGCCGGCCGAGGCCTTCGGCGCGGTCAATCTGCGGACCTGCTTCTACGTCGCCGCGCTCCTCGGCCTCGTCGCCACCGTCAACGAGACCGGGCTCGGCGCCCGCCTCGGTCACGCCCTGCTCCACGTCGCGCCGCTGACGCCCGACGCCCCGGCCGCGAATTTCGCGATCCTGACCGGGCTGGCCTCAATCCTGGCCATCGCGGTCACGGCCAACGGCGCGCCCGCGCTCTACACCGCGCTCGCCGGCGAGATGGCCCGGGCCGGCGGCCTCGACCTGATGGCCGTGGTGATGATCCAGGTCGTGGGCTACTCGACCCTGTTCCTGCCGTATCAGGCGCCGCCCATCGTCCTCGCGATCGATCTCGGAACGGTGCCGCTGCGGGCCGCGACCAAGCTGACACTTGCCATGGGCTTCGCCTCGCTCGTCGTCGTCGCACCCCTGGATTATCTCTGGTGGCGTGCGCTCGGGTGGCTGCCATGAGGGTCCGGTGGACGAATGACGAATCGGCGGCTGTGTCGCATGTGCACTGCAGCAAGCCGGGGTTGCGCATTGGCGGGTGCCCGCTAGCACTTTAGAGACAGTCCAAATTTTTCTTGTGGCCCATCTGAAAAAAGGATGGCGCCGCCCAGTCGAGGACCTTCCGCACGATGGCTCCCACCGTCCGTCCCACGGTCGCCCAACCGCTCTCGCCCCATCTCCAGATCTACCGCTGGACCTGGACCATGGCGATGTCGGTGTTCCATCGCATCACCGGCACCGCCCTCTATGGCGGCTCGGCCCTGGTGGCGATCTGGCTGGTGGCCCTCGCCTCGGGTCCGGGCGCCTACGGCACCGTGGCCTGGTTCTTCGGTTCGATCGTCGGGCGCCTCGTGCTGTTCGTCTACACCTGGATCCTGATGCACCACATGCTCGGGGGCCTGCGCCACTTCATCTGGGATTTCGGCCACGGCCTCGACCGGGAGCGCCGCATGTGGCTCGCTCGCGGCACGCTCATCGGCTCCGTGATCCTGACTGTCCTGATCTGGGCGCTCGCCCTCGTGCTGCGCTGAGGAGCCGTCCCGATGGTCGATAACCGCCAGAACACCAACGTCACCATGCGTACGCCGCGCGCCCGCGTGAAGGGCCTCGGCGCCTCCGGCCACGGCGCCGGCCATTGGTGGCTGCAGCGGCTCACCGCCGCCTCCAACGCTCCCCTGATGATCGCGTTCGTGGTCATCGTCGCGCTGATGGCCAATCGCCCCTACCCCGAGGCGATCGCCCTGATGTCGCACCCGGCGGTTGCGCTCATCCTGATCCTCGCCGTGATCTCGGTCACGCTCCACATGAGGATCGGCATGCAGGTCGTCATCGAGGATTACGTCCAACACAAGGGACTGAAGCTCGCGGCCTTCTTCGCCAACAATTTCTACGCGGTCATCGTCGCCGTCGCCTGCCTGTACGCGATCCTCCGCGTCAGCCTCGGCAAGCTCGTCTAGCCCGGCACGCTCATCTGACCCGCATCCCGAACCCGAAGGATCTGCCCATGGCCACCAACGGAACCGCCACCAACGGAACCGCCAGCAACGGCAACGGCGCCCCCGCCTACACCATCAACGACCACACCTTCGACGTGGTGGTGGTCGGCGCCGGCGGCGCGGGCCTGCGCGCCACCGTGGGCTGCTCCCAGGCCGGCCTGCGTACCGCCTGCATCTCCAAGGTGTTTCCGACCCGGTCGCACACCGTGGCGGCCCAGGGCGGCATCTCGGCCTCCCTCGGCAATATGGGACCGGACGACTGGCGCTGGCACATGTACGACACCGTGAAGGGGTCGGACTGGCTCGGTGACCAGGACGCGATCGAGTACCTCGTGCGCAACGCCCCGGCGGCGGTCTACGAACTGGAGCATTGGGGCGTGCCCTTCTCCAGAACCGAAGAGGGCAAGATCTATCAGCGCCCGTTCGGCGGCATGACCACCGATTACGGCAAGGGCACCGCCCAGCGCACCTGCGCGGCGGCCGACCGCACCGGCCACGCCATGCTGCACACCCTCTACGGGCAGGCGGTGAAGAACCACACCAACTTCTTCATCGAGTACTTCGCCCTCGACCTGATCATGGACGAGGAGGGCCGCTGCCTCGGCGTCATCGCCATCGACCAGGCCAGCGGCGAGATCCACCGTTTCCGCGCCCAGCAGACCATCCTGGCCACCGGCGGCTACGGCCGCTCGTACTTCTCGGCCACCTCCGCCCATACCTGCACCGGCGACGGCAACGCCATGGTGCTGCGCGCCGGCCTGCCGCTGCAGGACATGGAATTCGTGCAGTTCCACCCCACCGGCATCTACGGCGCCGGCTGCCTGATCACCGAGGGCGCCCGCGGCGAGGGCGGCTACCTGACCAATTCCGAGGGCGAGCGCTTCATGGAGCGCTACGCTCCCTCGGCCAAGGACCTCGCCTCCCGCGATGTGGTCTCGCGCTCGATGACCATGGAAATTCGGGCCGGGCGCGGCGTCGGCAAGTCCAACGACCACATCTACCTGCACCTCGACCATCTCGACCCAGCCATCCTGCACCAGCGCCTGCCGGGCATCTCCGAATCGGCCAAGATCTTCGCGGGCGTCGACGTCACCAAGGAGCCGATCCCGGTGCTGCCGACGGTCCACTACAACATGGGCGGCATCCCGACGAACTATCATGGCGAGGTGCTGACCCTGAAGAACGGCAACCCCGATACGGTGGTGCCGGGCCTGATGGCGCTGGGCGAGGCGGCCTGCGTCTCGGTGCACGGCGCCAACCGGCTCGGCTCGAACTCGCTGATCGACCTCGTGGTGTTCGGCCGGGCCGCCGGGCTGCGCTGCGCCGAGATCGTCGAGCCGGGCGCCCGCCAGATGGACCTGCCGAAGGACTCCGCCGACAAGGCGCTCGCCCGCCTCGACCGCTTCCGCTACGCCAACGGTGGCACCCCGACCGCGCAGCTGCGTGCCGAGATGCAGAAGACCATGCAGAACAACTGCGCGGTGTTCCGCACCGGCGAGGTTCTGGAGGAGGGCAAGACCCTCATCCACAAGGTCGCCGACGGCATTCCGGACATCCACGTCAACGACCGCTCGCTGATCTGGAACACCGACCTCCTCGAGACCCTGGAATTCGACAACCTGATCGGTCAGGCCGTCGTCACCATGGAATCGGCGGCCAACCGCAAGGAGAGCCGCGGCGCCCATGCCCGCGAGGACTTCCCAGACCGCGACGACAAGGAATGGATGAAGCACACGCTCGCCTGGATGGACGACACGTCGAAGCAGGTCAGCATCGATTACCGCCCGGTTCACACCTACACGATGTCGAACGAGATCCAGTACATCGAGCCGAAGGCACGGGTGTATTGAGGACCACGGACTGGAGGCCCTCGCCATGGGCGAACTGATGATCAGGAACGTCGACGACGAGACTGTCCAGCAGATCTCGTCTCGGGCGAGGCGACATGGTCGTTCGATCGAGCATGAGGTTCTCACCCTGCTGCGCGACGGCCTCGCTGCGGAGCGTGCGGTGGTACTGCAGGACCGGGTGGCGCGCGTCGCGCGGATTGCCGCGATGGTTCCGAAATCGATCATGCAGACCGACAGTGTGGACCTGATCCGGGAGGATCGCGACAGGTGAGGTTCGTGATCGACACGTCGGTGGCGGTGAAGTGGTTCCTTCCGGAATCAGGGCACGACACCGCCGTGGCGCTGCTTGCGACGGAGGCCACGCTTCAGGCCCCCGACCTGATCTTCACGGAATTCGCCAGGGCGCTGCAAAAGAAGATTCGCCTCGGAGAGGCGGATTGGGAGGTGGCCAAAGAAAGCTGTGCGGCCCTTCCGCACCTGTTCGTATCCATTTCCCCGACCCTCGTTCTGTTCCAAAGGGCACTGGAGATCGCCGTGGCCATGAGCCACCCCGTTCAGGACTGCATCTTCCTCGCCTGTGCTGAACAGGCGGGATCATGCGTCGTCACCGCCGATCTGAAGCTGATCGAGAAAGCAACCGAACGCAATTTCGGCCATCTGCTGCTTGGCCTTGAGAACGCCGTGTCGGCGGCATCACGGAGTCAGGCATGGGTTGCGATTCCACAGGATCGCATCGACGGCATCGTCAGCTTGAGCGCTCAGGTCGTTGCAACCTTCGAACCTCTACGCGGGTCGTCCGCGGCATTGACCGAGCGCTACGTTTTCGTTCCGGCAAACGTTTCCGGTCCTGCCGTCGAGGCGCCGGACTTCCTACGACTCAAAAGCCTGATTGCAGATCTGCCGATTTCGGATCTGCGAGATCTCGTCACTGTCTGCTGGCTCGGACGCGGCTTCGACGGTGGTGATTGGATCGACATCCGGGAGCAGGCGGAACGCCTGATCGGCCCCGAGGACCGGAATTACGTGCTCTCGCTCGTCAGCTACCTGTCCGCAGGTCTCGAACGCGCCCGGGCCTCTCCATTCTCTCCAGATATGCACAGGGGTTCCTGATGGCTGAATTCACCCTTCCCAAGAACTCCAGGGTCACCGAGGGCAAGACCTGGCCTCGGCCCGCGGGGGCCAACAACCTTCAGGAATTCCGGATCTATCGCTGGAATCCCGACGACGGGAAGAACCCGCGCGTCGACGTCTACCAGGTCGACCGGGACGATTGCGGGCCGATGGTGCTCGACGCCCTGTTGTGGATCAAGAGCAAGGTCGACTCGACCCTGGTGTTCCGCCGCTCCTGTCGCGAGGGCATCTGCGGCTCCTGCGCCATGAACATCGAGGGCCAGAACGCGCTGGCCTGCACCATGGGCATCGACGAGTGCCAGGAGCACGCCAAGGGCAAGAAGACCGGCGCGGTGCGGATCTACCCGCTGCCGCACATGCCGGTGCTGAAGGACCTCGTTCCGGACCTGACCAACTTCTTCGCTCAGCACGCCTCGATCGAGCCCTGGCTCCAGACCGAGACGCCCGCGCCCGAGGGCGAGTGGAAGCAGACCCCCGAGGACCGGGCGCAGCTCGACGGCCTGTACGAGTGCATCCTCTGCGCCTGCTGCACCACCTCGTGCCCGAGTTACTGGTGGAACGGTGATCGCTTCCTCGGCCCGGCCGCCCTGCTCCAAGCCTATCGCTGGTTGATCGACAGCCGCGACGAGAGCACCGGCGAGCGCCTCGACGCCCTGCACGATCCGTTCCGGCTCTATCGCTGCCACACGATCATGAACTGCGCCAACGCCTGCCCGAAGAGCCTGAACCCGGCCAAGGCCATCGCGGAGATCAAGAAGATGATGATCGCCCGAGAGGTGTAGCTTTTCCCTCTCCTTGTAAGACTCACTGAAAAGGGCGCGCGGTTCTGAACCGCGCGCCCTTTTTAATTGTCCATTGCCCGATGTTCGTAGCCTGCCCTGAGGCCGCGCAGCGGCCTCAGGGTGGCGGCGTCCTACTCGGCGGGTGCGTGGTGCGGCACGTGCACGGCACCGGGCTCGGCCTCCGACCGGATGCCCTCGGTGGCGTCCTTGCGCCGGAAGATCCGCATCACCACCACGAAGAACACCGGCACGAACAGCACGGCCAGCACGGTGGCCGAGACCATGCCGCCGAGCACGCCGGTGCCGATCGCCTGCTGGCTCTTCGAGGCCGCGCCGGTGGCGATCGCCAGCGGCACCACGCCGAAGATGAAGGCCAGCGAGGTCATCACGATCGGCCGGAAGCGCAGCGTCGCCGCCTCGATGGTCGCGTCCACCAGGGAGGTCCCGGGCTTCCACAGGTCCTTGGCGAATTCCACGATCAGGATCGCGTTCTTGGCCGAGAGACCGATGATCGTGATGATGCCGATCTTGAAGTAGACGTCGTTGGGCAGACCGCGCAGGTAGACCGCCGCCACCGAGCCGATCACCCCGAGCGGGATCACGAGCAGCACCGAGAACGGGATCGACCAACTCTCGTAGAGCGCGGCGAGGCACAGAAACACGATCAGGATCGACAGCCCGAGCAGCAGCGAGGCCTGCGAGCCCGCCTGCTTCTCCTGCAGCGACTGACCGGTCCAGGCGTAGCCGAAGCCTTTCGGCAGCTGCTCCATCAGCCGCTCCATCTCGTTGAGCGCGTCGCCCGAGGTGTAGCCCGGGGCCGGCTCGCCGGTGATGCGGACCGACTGGTAGCCGTTGAAGCCGATGATCTGGGCCGGGCCGACGCCCCATTTCAGGTCGGCGAAGGAGGACATCGGCACCATGGTGCCGGAGGCGTTCTTCACCCCGTAATTCAGGATGTCGGCCGCCTTCAGGCGCTGCGCGTCTTCCGCCTGGACGATGACGCGCTGCATCTTGCCCCGATTGGGGAAGTCGTTGGTGTAGACCGAGCCGAGGTTGACCTGGATGGTGTTGTTGATCTCCTCGAAATCGACCCCGAGGGCGGCCGCCTTCTCGCGGTCGATGACGAGTTCCGCCTGCGGCGCCGGGGGCAGGCCCTCGACATAGACCTTCTGCAGGACGGGGCTCTTGCGGGCGAGCGACAGCAACTGCTCCTGGGCCGCCATCAGGGCCGAGTAGCCCTTCTGCGCGCGGTCCTGGAGTCGGAAGCTGAAGCCGGAGGCGTTGCCGAGGTTGTCGATCGGCGGCGGCTCGAGGGCCTGGATCACCGCGTCCTTGTAGGATGCCAGCGCCTTGTTGGTGCCCTCGATCAGCTTGGCGGCCGAGTTGTCGGCATCGCGCTCGCCCCAGGGCTTCAGGGTGACGAAGGCCTGTGAGGTGACCTGTCCCTGGCCCGAGAACGAGAAGCCGTTGACGACGGTCACGGTGGCGACGCCCGGCTGCGCCAGGAGATGTTCCTCGACCTTCTTCACCGCCGCCTCGGTGCGGTTGAAGGAGGAGCCGGGCGGGGTTTGGATGTCGACGGTGAAGAAGCCCTGGTCCTCCACCGGCAGGAAGCCCTCCGGCAGGCGCAGGAAGGCGTAGCCGAGGCCGATGACCAGGGCGAGGTAGACCAGCATGACCCGGCCGGAGCGCTTGATCAGGCCGGCGACGCCGCGGCCGTAGCGGGCGGTCTCGCGGTCCACCACCCGGTTGAACCAGCCGAAGATGCCGCCCTTGGAATGGCCGTGGCCCTTCTCGATCGGCTTCAGCAGGGTGGCGCACAGGGCCGGGGTCAGCGACAGGGCCAGCAGCGCCGAGAAGGCGATCGAGGTCACCATCGCGATGGAGAACTGGCGGTAGATGATGCCGACCGAGCCGGGGAAGAACGCCATCGGGATGAACACCGCGATCAGCACCAGGGTAATGCCGATGATGGCGCCGGTGATCTGGGTCATCGCCTTGCGGGTGGCCTCCTTCGGGGAGAGGCCCTCCTCGTTCATGATGCGCTCGACGTTCTCGACCACCACGATGGCGTCGTCGACGAGGATACCGATGGCCAGCACCATGCCGAACATGGTGAGCACGTTCACCGAGAAGCCGGCGAGCAGCATCACCGTGCAGGTGCCCATCAGGGCGATCGGGACCACGATGGTGGGGATCAGCGTGTAGCGGATGTTCTGGAGGAAGACGAACATCACGATAAAGACCAACACCACCGCCTCGACCAGGGTGTGCAGAACCTTCTCGATGGAGGCCTCGACCGCCGGGGTGATGTCGTAGGGGATGTCCCACTTCACGTTCGACGGGAAGAACTGCGACAGCTCCTCCATCTTGGCGCGGATGGCCGAGGCGGTCTGGAGGGCGTTGCCGTCGGGGGCCAGGGTCACCGAGATGCCGGCGGCCTCGCCGCCGTCGAGGCGGGTGGTGAACTTGTAGTCCTCGCCGCCGAGCTCGATCCGGGCGACGTCGCGCAGGCGCACGTTGGAGCCGTCGGAATTGGCGCGCAGCACGATGGCGCCGAACTCCTCCGGCGCGGTCATCTGGCCCTTCACGATGATGGGGAAGTTGACCGGGTTGCTCTGCGGGCTGGGCATCGCGCCGACGGCGCCGGACGCGATCTGGACGTTCTGGTTGGAGATCGCCTTCGACACGTCGGAGGCGTTGAGCGACAGGCCGCGCAGCTTGTCGGAATCGATCCAGATGCGCAGGCTGCGCTCGGTGGAATACAGCGTCGCGCGCCCGACGCCCGGGATGCGGCGGATCTCGTTGATGACGTTGCGGATCAGGAAGTCGCCGAGGGCGATCTCGTCCATCGATTTGTCGGGCGAGACCAGGGTGATGATCTGCAGGGTCGCGGCGGAGGCCTCCTCCACCAGGGTGCCCTGCTGGCGCACCTCCGCCGGCAGGCGGGCCTCGACGCGCTTGAGGCGGTTCTGCACCTCGACGCCCGCGAGGCTCGAATCGGTGCCGGGCTGGAATTGCGCGGTGATCTCGACCACGCCGAAGGCGTCGCTGGCCGATTCGAAGCTGAGGATGTTGGCGGCACCGTTCAGCTCATCCTCGATGAGCCGGGTGGTGCCGGTGTAGAGGTTCTCCACCGACGCGCCCGGATAGGCGGTCGAGAGCGCGATGGAGGGCGGCGCGATCACGGGATACTGCGCCACCGGCAATTGCGGGATCGTGAGCAGGCCGCCCAGGATGATGAAGAGGGCGACGACCCAGGCGAAGACCGGCCGGTCGATGAAGAAGCGAGCCATGGTTCAGCGCACCTGCGACACGGGCTTGGGGGCAGCCGTATTGGGTGCCGCCGTCTGGGGCGACGCGGGCTTGGGCGACGCGGGCTTGGGCGCCGCGAGCTTGGGCGCGCCCGGCGCCTCGGCGGCCTCGGGCTCCGGAACTTCGGTGTCGCGGGGCTTCGGCTCGGCGTCGGCGGTGGCGACCCGCAGCTCGACGGTCTTCACCTGCTGGCCGGCGGTGATCTTCTGCACGCCCTCGACGACCACGCGGTCGCCGGCCTTCAGGCCGGAGCGGATGACCCACTGGTTGTCGACCACCGGGCCGACCTCCACCGGCTGAAGCATGACCTTGCTGTCGTCGCGCACCACCCAGACCTCGGCTTTGCCGTCGTTGGTCCGCTGGATCGCCTGCTGCGGCACCGCGAGCGCATCGGTGTCGATGCCCTGCTTGATGCGGGCACGCACGTACATGCCGGGGAAGAGCTCGTCGTGCGGGTTCGGGAACAACACGCGCAGGGTCACCTGCCCGGTGCTCGGATCGGCGGTGACATCGGAGAACAGCAGCTTGCCGGCCGAGCCGTAGAGCGTCCCGTCATCCATGATGAGGTGGACGTTGGCGGTGTCGGCCGAGAGGCGCGAGAGTTCGCCGCTGGCGAGATCCCGGCGCAGCTTGTTCAGCTCGCCGACCGACTGGGTGATGTCGACGTAGATCGGGTCGAGCTGCTGGATGGTGGCGAGGTTGGCGGCGCCGCCCTGCTCCACCAGGGTGCCCTCGGTGAGCAGCGCGCGGCCGATGCGGCCGGAGATCGGGGCGCGGACATCGGTGTAGCCAAGATTGAGCTTGGCCCGGTCGCGCGTCGCCTTGGCGCCCGCGACCTCGGCCTGGGCCTGCTTCAGGCCCGCATAGGCGGCGTCGTATTGCGCCTGACTCGCGGTCTGGCGCGAGAGCAGCTGCTCCAGGCGGTCGGCCTGCTGTCCGGCGAGGACCTGCGCGGCCTCGGTCCGGGCCAAGGCGGCCTCGGCGCTCTGCAGCTCGACCTCGAACGGGGCCGGGTCGATCTTGTAGAGAACGTCGCCTTCCTTGACCAAGCTGCCCTGCTCGAAGGTGCGCTTCACCACGAGGCCGGAGACGCGCGAGCGCACCTCGGCGATGCGCAGCGGCGCGACGCGGCCCGGCAGGTCGCGCACGTAGGGAATCGGCTGTTCGCGGACGGTGACGATGCTGACTTCGGGCACCGGTCCGGGGACCGGGGCCGCCGCCTGCTGTTTCTGATTGCAGGCCGATAGGGCGACCAGGACGATGCCCGCGGCGAGCGCGGTCGGCCGGGCCCCGAACAGGCGGTGGTTGAAAGACGTCACGATCGCGTCGCTCCTGCGCAATTCCGGCGGATGGCCCGCAGACACGGGCCGGCATCGCCGCGTTCAAGGTCCGGGCCCCCTGATCGCCGCGCGCGGCTGGGGCCATGGCAAGCGCCGGGCCATTCTGCATGGCCGGACGTGGGGTGGTGGCGGTCACAGGTGCGGCGGCTTGGCCCGTGCCCAGGGGGCGCGGATCGGCCGGACCCGGTCCGAATCGTCCGATGACGAGGCTGGGATGGCGCACAATCTGGGCGTTCCGACGACGCAGGTTGTATTCGACACGAAAAAGTCAGGTCGAATCCTGCGTCCGCCGGAAAGCGGCAGACGGTTCAGGCCGGAAGGACGAGCCTGGGGGGCCGATCGGGGGGCGCGACCGCCCGTGTGGCGGGCGCCGGCAGGACGCGCGGCAGGACGAGGCGATCCGTCCGGTGCTCGGTCGCCTGCGGAATGCGCAGGGCCGCGACGTTGCTGTAGCTGTCGTCGAGGTCGATCAACGCGGCCGAGATGCGCAGGTTCGTGTCCCGATTCGGCGGCAGCGTCGAAGAGGCCATCACGGCCTGACGCTCGAAACCGCGCGGGACCTCGCCCGCCATCCGCAGGAGCGGCAGCACGGCGCAGACCAGAAGCAGCATCGCGAGGAGACCCGACGCGAGCACGCCGAAAGCCCGCAGGACCGGGCGCGCCAGGATCGGCGAAGCCCGAAGACGCCCGGGCGAAGCCGGGACGCGCTCGGGCGAAGCCGGTTCGGCGGCGCGCGCGGTATGGAAATCTGCGGAACTCACGGTTCCGAGTCTGGGGTCAAAGGGCCTTGGCCGCAAGTTCCTGCGGCATTGTGTCAGGGCGGACGGGCGGATCGGAGAGCCCGAGTCGCGGGCGTTGCCGGGATCACACAGGGGCGGCGCCTTCGATCCCGGCTCGGTTGACCGCCCTCTCCCATCCCGCCAAGGCTCTCGCCCTCGACCACATGCCTTCCGGACACGCCGGGCGCTCGCGCCTGCGCTCCCCCGGTTTTCGGCTGGAGGACAGACCATGCAGACGCGCCGCGCTCTCGCCGCATCCGCCCTGGCGGCGGCCCTGACCCTGGCGACCGGACCGGCCTTCGCCGGCAACCCGTTCGACAGCGGGCCGATCGCCGACTTCATGAACATCTTCAAGGAGCAGGCGATCCCGCGCGAGACCGTCGCCTGGAAGGGCGCCGAGAAGCCCGGCACCATCGTGGTCTCCACGAGTCAGCGCCGGCTCTTCTACGTGCTCGGCGGCGGCCAGGCCGTGCGCTACGGTGTCGGCGTCGGCCGCCAGGGCTTCTCGTGGTCCGGCGAGAAGACGGTGACGATGAAGAAGGAATGGCCGGATTGGCGCCCGCCGGCGCAGATGCTGGCGCGCCGGCCCGACCTGCCGCGCTTCATGGCCGGCGGCCAGGACAACCCGCTCGGTGCCCGCGCCCTCTATCTCGGCTCCTCGCTCTACCGCATCCACGGCTCGAACGAGCCCGAGACGATGGGCGCCGCCGTCTCGTCCGGCTGCATCCGCATGACCAACAAGGACATCGTCGACCTCTACGATCGCGCCAAGGTCGGCACCAAGGTCGTCGTCCGCAACTGAGGACGGCCACCACCCCGGCGAGACCGCCGCCGGCCGGCCTCGCTGGACCTGAGACGTGAGGACGGAATGATCTTCGGAGTCGATATCGGCCTGATCGCGGGTCTGTTCGCGGTCGCGCTGGCGGCCGGCTGCGTCGACGCAATCGCGGGCGGCGGCGGCCTCCTGACCCTGCCGGCTCTGCTGCTCGCCGGTCTCGATCCCGTCTCCGCCATCGCGACCAACAAGCTCCAGGGCAGCGCCGGCGCGGTCTCCTCCACCCTCGCCTTCGCCCGCCGCCGCCTGATCCACTGGCCGGACGCCTGGAAAATCGCGGTGAGCGCCGGCTGCGCCTCCATCGCGGGCGCGCTCTGCGTCAGCCTGCTGCCGCGGCCGGTTCTCGACGCGGCCGTGCCCATCCTTCTGGTGGCGATCGCGATCTACTTCGCCACCGCCAAGCGCATGAGCAACGAGGACGCCACCGCCCGCATCACGCCGAACTGGTTCGCCCTGACCTGGGCGCCGGCGGTTGGCTTCTATGATGGCGTGTTCGGTCCCGGTGCCGGGGCCTTCTACATGATCGGCTTCGTCACCCTGCTGGGGCTCGGCGTGGTGAAGGGCACCGCCCACACCAAGCTCGCCAACGCGGCGAGCAACCTCGGCAGCCTCGCCCTGTTCGCGCTCGGCGGCCACGTGGTCTGGGCCATCGGTCTGGTGATGGCGGTGGGCGCCTTCCTCGGCGCGCAGATCGGCTCGCGCCTGGCGATCCGCATGGGCGCCCGCCTGATCCGTCCCCTCCTCGTCACCATCGCGTGCCTGATGGCTCTGCGCCTCCTGTCCGATCCGGCCAATCCGCTGCGCCGCGCCGTGGCCGGATGGTTCGGGGGGTGATCGCCGAACGCGGTCGCCAGTAAAGCCGAGGGCTTAGCGAGCTTCGCTGCACGTCGGTGTCTCGGCGGGATGGCGTCACGCTTTCCGCGTCGCCAGGACATGCGCCACGATCGCGTTGGCATGTCCATGGCCCATGCCATGCTCGGTCTTCAGCATCGCGACGAGTTCCATGTGCCTCGCCGGAAGCCTGTCGAGAACGATCTGCTGCCAGAAGGCGATGGGCCGGCCATACGTCTTCTCGATCGACGGGAAATAGGAGGCCGGACCTTTGGTCGTCTCGGTTGCCACGGCGCGTCGTCCTTCGCGTGCAGACGGATGACTTCAATGTGAACAAGCCAACCTGAACACATCCTGCCGTCTTCTCAACCATTGCGCGGAGCCGGTCGGGTCACGGGCGGCCGGGCCGAAGGTAGCGAGCGACGCGCTGGCCGGTGAAGCTGGCGACCCAGACCTCGCCGCCGACCCCGAGGGCTCCGGTCGCGCCGCCGAAGCGGGAATCCCCGCCGCGCACGACGACACGGGTCGCCAGGGTTTCGGGATCGACCTCCACCACCGTGAAGGCCATCGGGCACGGCCGTCCGGCGGCCTCGCAGCCGAACACCGCGCGCGGCGTCGCGTTCTGGCCTGCCAGCAGCAGGCGTCCATCCGATCCCCAGCGCAGGTTGTCCGGAAGGAAGTCGAGGTCGACAGCGGTGATGCCGCCCTCCCCCGTCAGCGGGAAGCGCCAGAGCCGGCGCGTGGCCCATTCGGACACGATCACGAAGCGGCCATCGCGGGTGAGTTCGATCCCGTTGGCACCGGAGAGCGGGCGTGGGGCGATCGAAGCCCATCCGCCCTCGGGCGACCAGTGCCAGACCCCGCCGGTGGGCGTGCCGGCCTCGAATTTCGCCAGGAAGTCCGGATCGCCGGGATCGAACATGCTGGTCACGACGAAGCCGCCCTCCGGGGTCGGCGCGATGCCGTTGCCCCAGGTGCCCGGCGGCATCGCCACCCGGCGCACGGCCCGTCCGCGCGGGCCGGAGGGCGTCACCGCGAGATCGAAGATGTCGACCGCTTCGCCCGCGCCGTGATCGACGACGTAGAGCTCGAACGCGCCCGGGCCGGTGGCCCGGGTGTTGATGCCGTGGGGTGAGAACGTGCCGGCGACGGGGGCGCCCGTCAGCATGTCCGCCGAGGGAAACAGGGCGAAAGGCGGGCGGTCCGGATGCTCCGCATCCACGACGGAGAGGCGGCCGCCGCCGCCCCGGGGCGACGGCATGCTGCTGACGACGATCCAGGCGGTTCCGTCGAGGCGCACGAGATCCTCGGGATGGGGAACGTTCTCCACGAAGGCGTAGGGGGGCGTCGCGTGGTCCATGGCTGTTTCCGGTCGGGATGCGGGCGCTCAGGGTCCATCGCCGCAACTTTGGAAACAATGGCTCGCCCGGGACTGGCACTGCGGACGGATACGCTATGATCCCACACATGGACCGCCTCGCCGCCCTTACCGCCTTCGTCCGCACCGCCGATGCCCGCAGCTTCGCAGCCGCCGCCCGCACCCTCGGGCTGTCCCCGTCGGCCATCGGCAAGAGCGTCGCCAAGCTGGAAGCCGAATTGGGCGTCCGCCTGCTCCAGCGCACCACCCGGAGCGTCAGCCTCACGGCGGAAGGCGCCCTGTTCCTCGAACCGTGCCGCAGGGCGCTCGATGCCTTGGCCGAGGCGGATCTCGCCGTCAGCGCGGTGGCGTCGTCCCCACGCGGACGGCTGCGACTGAGCCTGCCGACGATCGGGTATCGCTTCCTGGTGCCGCTGTTGCCGCGCTTCGCCCGACTCTATCCCGACATCCGGCTCGATCTCGATTTCAGCGATCGGATGGTGGATCTGGTCGAGGAAGGCTTCGATGCCGCGATCCGCAGCGGCGTGCCGGCGGATTCGCGCATGGTCGCGCGCCGGATCGGCGGTTTCCGGATGGTGCTGTGCGCGGCGCCGTCCTACCTCGCGCGGGCCGGAACCCCCCGTGCCGTCGACGATCTGAGCGCCCATGCCTGCCTGCGCTTCCGGCAGGCATCGGCGGCGAACCCGCAGCCCTGGGTCCTGCGCGGTATGGCCGCGACGGCCGCCGACGCCTTTCCGACCCCCCTCGTCGCCAGCAACATGGAGGCCCTGCGCGCCGCCGCCATCGCGGGTCTGGGGATCGCCGCGATGCCGCGCTTCCTGGCCGCCGAGGCGCTGTCACAGGGCGCGCTGACGGAAGTCCTTCCGGAGGCTCTGGCCGAGGGCGGCGATTTCTGGCTCGTCTGGCCCTCGAACCGCCACCTGTCGCCGAAGCTCCGCGTCTTCGTCGACTTTCTGGTCGCGAATTTCGACGCGGATCAGCGCGGCATGAAGGCCCAGTAATCCAGGTCGAGGATGACCGATGGGTCGTAGCCGTCGCCGGTCTTGTCGGGGTGGTTGCCGCAGGGCTGGTTCTTGGTGGCGACGGTGCGCAGGCGCAGGGCGCCGATGTCGGTGCGGCCGGGCAGGTCGGCGGTCTCCAGCACCTCGCTCCAGGCATAGACGGTGTCGCCGGCAAACAGAGGGGCCACGTGGCGCCCGGCATTGATGCCCGCCAGCGCGAAGGCGTTGCCCAAACCGTTGAAGCTGAGGGCGCGCGCGAGCGAGATCACGACGCCGCCGTAGATCAGGCGCCGACCGAAACGGGTGTCCTTGGCCGCGTAGCCGTCAAAATGCACCTTGGCGGTGTTCTGGTACAGGCGCGTGGCGATCTGGTGCTCGGCCTCCTCCACGGTCACGCCGTCGACATGGTCGATCTTCTCGCCCACCACGTAGTCGCCGAAGCGGTGCGGCGAGCCGGCGAGTTCGACGTCGTAGGCGCCCGGATTCAGGGGCGGCAGGGCGCTCGCGAGGTCGGCCGGGTCCACCACCTTGGCGAAGGTCGGCACGTGCTCCTGCGCGATCGTCGCCTCGGGGTCGCGCTTCTTCACCAGCACCCAGCGGCAATAGCTCAGCACGGTCTCGCCCTGGGCGTCCGAGCCGGTGGAGCGCACGTAGACCACGCCGGTCTGGCGATTCGAGCTCTCCTTAAGGCCGATGACTTCCGACACGGTCGAGAGGGTCTCGCCCGGATAGACCGGCCGGCGGAAGCCGCCCTCGGCGTAGCCGAGATTGGCCAGCGCGTTGAGGGAGATGTCCGGCACGGTCTTGCCGAAGACCACGTGGAAGGTGAGGAGGTCGTCGAGCGGGCTCTGCGGATAGCCGATGGCGCGCGCGAAGGCGTCCGAGGATTGCACGGCGAAGCGGGGGCCGTAGAGCGCGGTGTAGAGCGCGACGTCGCCGAGGGTCACCGTGCGCGGGGTGGCATGGCGGATGGTTTCGCCGAGGCGGTAATCCTCGAAGAAGCGGCCGGGATTGGTCTTCATGATTCGGGCGTCCCTCGAACGGCGCGGCGGCTCGCGTTTCTTGTTGTGTCGGGCTGGGCGGCGAACCGGGACCGGCTCGCCGCCACGGTGCCGGGTCAGCCCGGATAGACGACGGTCTGGGTCGGCACGAACTCGTGCAGCAGGCGGCTCGCGAACAGCAGAAGCAGCACCAGCACGATCGGCGAGAGGTCGACGCCGCCGAGGTTCGGGAGAATGTTGCGGATCGGGCGCAGCACCGGCTCGGTGAGGCGGTAGAGCACCTCACCGATCTGCGACACGATCGGATTGCGCACGTTCACCACGTTGAACGCGACGAGCCAGCTCAGGACCGCGCTGGCGATGAGGACGTAGATGTAGAGCTGCACGACGGTGTCGAAGAGCCAGATGAAGGCGTTCATGCGCGGAAACGATGTCCTCGTGGCCCGCGCTCGCGGGACGCATCACGCGCACGCAAAGCTGCAGGATTTCTGGAATTGACAGGTCGACGTGGGCAAGCCTAAAAGGCCGCCACCCCGGAACGGGGCTGTAGCTCAGATGGGAGAGCGCCGCAATCGCACTGCGGAGGTCAGCGGTTCGATCCCGCTCAGCTCCACCAGGTTACCCCCAGGCGCGGGGGCTGCCGGTGGTTTTTTCCAACACCCTGCTCGCGAGACTCCGCGACGGCCGATCCGGTCCGGTCAGTCGTGCTTGAGCGGATCGTGGCCCCAGTTCATCAGCGACAGGCGCCAGGGCGAGTCCTTCACCGCGCTCTTGTCCTCCGGGCCGCCCTGCTTCAGGTGGCGGTGGACGTAGCCGACGACCTTCGCCATGTGGGCGTAATCGTCGTCGCTGAGATCGGCTTTCTTGGTCCTCAGCAGCGCGACGATGCGCCGGCCCTCGCGATGGCCCGTGGCCTCGCCGCCGCCCGTCTTCTGTCCGACGGACTGGCTCTCGTCCGTCTCCAGGTAGGCTTCCAGCTTGGCCGGGGTCATGTTCACGGCTTCGTGGAAGGCCGCGTAGGTTTCGGCGTGGTCGTCGGCCTTGGCCATAGTGTCGTCTCCCGAAAAGTCGGGCGAGAAACCGGGGCGAAACCCCGCGGGTTCCGCGCCCGCGACGGCGCGACCCGCACGCCTGGCCTCAGGCGATCAGCCAGGCCACCGCCATCACGCCGGCGAGGAAGATCCCGTACGTCGCCAGGACGGCGACGATCTCACGGTGCTGGATGACGAGGTTTTCAGAGGCGGACAGCATGGCGATATGGCCGGGTGTGGAACGAACCCACTCATGTCACGGTCGCCCTGAAAATTCGATGATCCCGACTACGGTGCCGGCGAGGAAATTGCCGATGTCTCCCGGCCGCCACAGCCGGGTCCGGCGACCCCCGTCGAGCCTCAGGCGGGAACGCCGGAGGGCTGGTCGAACAGGAAGCCGTCGATCGCCGGAATGGTGACGGCGAGGCCGGCCCCGGCGCCGTAGCTCGCCTTGGTGAGGCGCCACGGCGAATCGGTCCGCGCCCGGATGGCCTCGGAGGGACGCAGGCGGCGCGCCGTGCCGTCGGTCGCGATCTCTTCGATCGTTACGAAGCCGTAGACCTGGAGCCGGGCCGCGATGAGCTTCGTCTCTCGGTCGCCGGCCGCCACCGGGAGGCTGCCGGTGGCGTAGACCGAATCCATCAGCGCGCGCTGCTCGCTGCGGCGGGCCGCCAGACCACCCCGGGGTGCGGCCGCTTCCGTGTGCTGGGTGCGAAGGGCGCGTCGGAAGGGAACCACATTGTCCATCGTCGCCGGAACGCTGCCCATACGCCACTGTCCTCACGCTGTGCCCGAAGGCCGGGGAACGCCCCCTGATGATCCCTTGATTTCGATGGTTCCGCTTAATGGGCCGCTAACGCTGCCGGACGGCGGCGTCCCGTTTCCGGGCCATCGCGTTCCAGAGGCCCCGCGCGATGCGGCGATCGTCCGCGCGCGGGATGGTTTACGGTCCCGCGGAATCGGGGCAGACACGGCGGAAGCGGTCAAAACCGGGCGTTTCCGCGCCCGGCGGCGGCCCTGCCGAAGGACGCGTCATGGCATCCATCTTCGAGGCCCACAGCTTCGCGATCGTCGCGCATGCGGGACAGATCGATAAGGGCGGGCAGCCCTATATCCGGCACCTGGAGCGCGTCGCCAACGCCTCCGTGGCGCGGGCGGGCCATGCCAAGTCGGTGGATCGCCTCGCCCTCGATCCGATGCAGGTGATGCAGGCGGCGATCCTGCACGACGTCCTCGAGGACACCCCGACGACGCCGGTGGCCCTGCGCGCCGAAGGTTTCCCGGATGCGGTGATCGCGATGGTCGTGATGCTGACCAAGCCGCCGGAGCCGATGCCCTACGACGCACGCATCGCCGCGCTGATCGCCAAGGGCAATCTCGGTGCGATCCTGATCAAGATGTCCGACACCGAGGACAATCTCAGCCCGGACCGCACTCTCAAGGGCGGCGAAGCGCGGCGCGCGGCCTATGCCGAGGCCTTCGGTCGCCTGAAGGCGGCCGCCGCGTCCCTCGGCTACACGGGTGCCTGACGGCCCGACGACAAACGGCCCCACAGCCGTTCAGGCTGCGGGGCCGGATGTCACGAGGCGGCCCGTTCGCGAACGACCGGGCCGGTTGATTCAGCGCTGAGCTGATCGCGCGCTTACTTGCCGCTCGGGGCCGCGCCGCTGCCGGTCTCGCCGTTGCCGCCGGTGCTGCCGCCGGGCGCACCCACCGTCGCGGTGCTCGGGCCGCCCGAGGTTCCGGCCGGCGCCATCGTGGAGCCCGTGCTCGCCGGCGCGCCGGTGCGCTCCATCGACTTCTCGCTGTTGCTCTTCACGCTGCCCGGGTTGTTCATGTTGCCTTCCGCAGACCCGCCGCCGGCGGCGGTCTGGGCGAAGGCCGATCCCGTCAGGGCGAGGGCAAGGGAGCTGGCGATGGCAAAGGTCTTGATGGACATGCTGCGTTGTCTCCAAGTTCTTGGTATGTGGTGAAGTTCTTGGTATGTGGTGGACAAACGCGGCCGTGTCTCATTTGTTCATCCCGGCACGATGATTTTCACCGAGCGCGACAAACATTTAGCGTCATCTCAGTAAGGTGCCGTTTGACCGGCGGACTATTCAGCCTGGGCCGGTTCGCGTGCAATCCAGAGCTGTGACCATGGCCCGATGATCCGGTCTCGACGGGCCGTGGACGCGGCCGCGAGATCGTGCCCCGAGGGGGGCGGCTGGCGCCACCGGTCCGGCACCGGCGACGGGCGCGCGAGGCGGCTTGGACCGCCCCGCTCCTTGGGCTCCGCTCAGGTGTCGCTCTCGGCCCGGTCGGTGTTCTGCTCGGGCTCGTCGACGGTATAGCCTTCGAGCCAATCCGCGCTGTTCTGCGAGCCGGCCGGGTAGGGATTCGCGTCGTCGGGCTGCCCCGCCGCCTTGGCCGCCCGGCCTTCGTCCAGAACCTGCTTCGAAATCGCCGCCATGTGGTTCGCTCCCCTGTTGTCGTCCTGCGTCAGCTAGGGCGCCGAGCACGAGCGGGGACCGGCCGGACGGCAAAAACCCGCCGCGACGGTGCGTCGGGCGGGTTTGGAGGCTTGTTTGCGAGCGAGGCTGCCTGCGGCGATCAGGCGAGCTTGGTGGTGAACCGCCCGGTGGTCTTGCTGCGGATCTCGTCCTCTGTGACCCCGTCGGCGAGTTCGACCAGCGTCATGCCGCCGTCGCCCTTCTTGTCGATCAGGAAGACGCCGAGATCGGTGATGACCATGTCGACCACGTGGGTGCCGGTGAGCGGCAGGTCGCAGGCCTCGAGCAGCTTCGGGCTCTCCGACCCGTCCTTGCCCTTGGCGGTGTGCTCCATCACCACCACGACCTTCTTGACGCCGGCCACGAGGTCCATGGCGCCGCCCATGCCCTTCACCATCTTGCCGGGGATCATCCAGTTGGCGAGGTCGCCGTTCTCGGCCACCTGCATGGCGCCGAGGATGGACAGGTTGATGTGCCCGCCCCGGATCATCCCGAAGGATTCGGCCGAGGAGAAGTAGCTGGTGGTCGGCAGCGCCGTGATGGTCTGCTTGCCGGCATTGATGAGGTCGGCATCCTCCTCGCCCTCGTACGGGAACGGCCCCATCCCGAGCATGCCGTTCTCGGATTGCAGCTGCACGGACATGCCGTCCGGGATGTAGTTCGACACGAGGGTCGGGATGCCGATGCCGAGGTTCACGTAGAAGCCGTCCTGCAGCTCCCTGGCGGCGCGCGCCGCCATCTGTTCGCGGGTCCAGGCCATGATCGTGGTCTCCTTGTCGGCTCTCAGACGGCGGCGGCGGGCACGGCGGGCTCGCCGCGCGTGCGGGTGGTGCGCTGCTCGATGCGCTTCTCGCGCACCGGCACGTGAACCATGCGCTTCACGAAGATGCCGGGGGTGATGATGGTGTCGGGGTCGATCTCGCCGGGCTGCACCAGGTGCTCGACCTGCGCGACCGTGACCTTGGCGGCGGTGGCCATCATCGGATTGAAGTTCCGCGCCGTCTTCCGGTAGATCAGGTTGCCCTCGGTGTCGCCCTTCCAGGCATGCACGATGGCCAGATCCGCGAACAGGCCGCGCTCCATCACGTAGTCCTCTCCGTCGAATTCGCGGACATCCTTGCCCTCGGCGATCAGGGTGCCGACGCCGGTCTTGGTGTAGAAGGCCGGGATGCCGGCGCCGCCGGCGCGGATGCGCTCGGCCAGGGTGCCCTGCGGGTTGAACTCGATCGCCAGTTCGCCGCCGAGGTATTGCCGGGCGAATTCCTTGTTCTCGCCGACATAGGACGAGATCATCTTGGCGACCTGTCGGGTCTCCAGGAGCTTGCCGAGGCCGACGCCGTCGATGCCGGCATTGTTCGACACCACGGTCAGGCCCTTCACGCCGGACTCGCGGATCGCGTCGATCAAGGCGTCGGGAATGCCGCAGAGGCCGAAGCCCCCGCACATGATCATCATGCCGTCCTTCAGCACGCCGGCGAGCGCCGCCGTGGCGTCCGGATAAACCTTCTTCATGGAAGCCCTCCTGGTGGGTTTGTTCTTCGTCGGCGCGACCGTCACGCGAAAGTCGCGTCCTGCCAAGCCCTTGTGACGAGGCCGCCGTTACATTTCACAGGGCGCGGCATGCCGCCCGGCCTTTGAGCGCGTCGAACTCCGGCGGGCAAGCGATGTCCGGCGATGTGCGTGTTCACCCCCTCGGCGACGTGCATGCGTCTTCGGCGTGCATCCTTCTGCGCAGTGGATGAGACTCCCGCAGCCGGCCGGCTCGGGGAGACAAGCCGGCCGTCGAGGACTATCAGGGATGGTCGCCGGTTCATCCGGCGTCGCGGCTGCCCGGGGCCGATGGGCCTTTCCCCGCGACGATCGCGCACCGCGTCGCTCGGGTCAGGCGCCGGATGGAGTGGAATGCCGCTGCGCCGCATCCTATCGATACTGAGCCTCGGGGCGTTCGGAGCCGCCCTGGTGGCGGCCTGCCTGCCCTGGTCGGTCTCGACGCCGCGGCTGAAGGGCATCGTGGCCCGGGACTTCGTGCGCGCCTACGGGCTCGCCCTGACGGCCGAAGGTCCGACCGACGTGACGCTGCTGCCGCTGCCGCGCCTCGGCTTCCGGAACGTGACCCTCGCGTCGGGGGGCCGCGACGGGCCGGTCCTGGCGCAGGGCGGTACGCTGTCGCTGCAGCTCAACCTTCTCGCGCTGCTGACCGGGCGCCTCGACGTGAACACCCTGACGCTCGACGGGGCGGCGGTGCATCTGCCCGCCGGCGACGGGGATTCACGCTGGGCCGAGCCGATCCGCCTGCTTCAGGCCCGCCTCGCGGCCGACGGCGCCGCGCATCCGCGCCGGATCAGCCTGTCGCGCGCCACCGTCACGGGCTTCGATCCGCGCGACGGATCGCCCCAGACCGCCCGCGACCTCGACCTCACGCTGTCCTGGCCGCTCTGGAGCGCACAGGCCGAGCTGTCCGGCAGCTTCCAGTGGAGCGCGATGCCGACCCGGTTCACCCTCTCGGGCCTGCGGGTCGTCGACCTCCTCGACGGCGGCGTGACCCCCTTCGCGCTCTCCGCGACCTGGTCCGCCGGAACCCTGACGGCCGAGGGCAACGGCCTCGCCCGCGCCGACGGCCTGACGCTGACCGGCCTCGGACAGTTCGAGACGCGGTCCCTGCCGGAGACCCTGGCCTGGGCCGGCGGCACCGTTGCGCTCTCGCCCTTCGTCGGGGCGTTCGGTCTGTCGGGAAGCTTCGAGGTGGACGGGCGCCGCCTCCTCCTGCCCAACGTCCGGGTGTCGTTCGGCGACAACCAGCTCGAAGGGGCCGGCTCCATCGTCTTCGGCCCGGATCGGCCGGCGGTGCAGGCGACCCTGGCGGCCGAGACGCTCAATCTCGCCCCGGCCCTGGCCGACGTGCTCCGGACCGCCGGAATCACCTCCGTCCCCGAGGGCGCGCCGGACTGGCGCACGCGTCCCCTCGCCCTCGGCCCCTACACCGGCGGCGACCTCGACCTTCGGATCTCGGCGGGGGCCGCCCGGTTCGGACCGGTCCTGGCGGAGGATCTGGCGGCGAGCGTCCTGGTCCGCGCCGGAAACATCGAGGCGTCCCTCGGCCGCGCCACCCTGGCCGGCGGCACGCTGAAGGGGCGCCTCGTCCTGGCCGCCGTGCCTGGAAACCCGGCCGCGACCGATGCGCGGTTGCAGGGCGCCTTCGATCGGCTCGACCTCGCCGCCGTCCCGGCGGACCTGCGCCCGGAGCCCTGGATTCTCGGCGCCGCGCAGGGTCAGTTCCAGGCCGAGGCCTCCGGCGCCGATCTGCAGGCCTTCCTGGGTCAACTCGACGGCCAAGCGACCTTGGCGATCGACGGGGGCACCCTGGTCGGGTTCGACCTGACCGAGGCGGCCCTGCGCCATCGGGCGCCGGTCCGGCAGGTCGGGCGCACGGCCTTCGACCGCGCCGTCCTCGGCCTGCGCTTCCGCGACGGCGTCGGCGAGATCACCGAAGGCACGATGGAGGGCGTCCTGATGGCCGCCTCCCTGCGCGGGACCGTGTCCCTGCCGGACCGCCGCTGCGACACCCTGGCGGAGATCACCGCGCGCGGCGGCCAACCGGAGGGCGCCAAGCGGGCACCGATGCGCTTCCGCATCGCCGGGCCGTTCGGTGGCCTCGACGTCCAGAGCCTGACCCGGGAGACCGAGCCCGATCTGCGCGGCGGCGCCATGGTGCCGCCGAAAGGCCCGCGCAGCCCCGCCGCCGGATGGGCGCTCCCGGCCGGAGCCCGCGCCTACGCGCCGTGACGGGCCGGGGCGGCGACCCAGCCGCCGGTCAGGCGAGGCCCTTGCGACCGCTGAGCCACGAGGCGGTGAGGACGATGGCGGTGATGAGACCGACGAGCAGCGTCGAGGCCGCGTTGATCTCCGGGTTCACCCCGAGCCGGACCTGGCTGTAGAGCCGCATCGGCAGGGTGGTGGCCCCCGGCCCGGACACGAAGCTCGCGATCACGAGGTCGTCGAGGGACAGGGTGAAGGCGAGCAGGAACCCCGCCGCCAGGGACGGGGCGATCAGCGGCAGCGTGATGGTGGCGAAGACGCGGGCCGGGCTCGCCCCGAGATCGGCCGCCGCCTCCTCGAGCGCGCCGTCGAGCCCGTGCAGCCGCGCGCCGACGATCACGGCCACGAAGCCGAGGCCGAGGGTCGCGTGCGCCACCACCAGGGTCAGGATGCCCCGGTCGAGCCCGAAGCCCACGAACAGCAGCAGCAGGGACAGCCCGGTGATCACCTCCGGCATCACCAGCGGCGCGTAGATCAGGCCGGTGAAGAGGCGCCGGCCGGCGAAGCGCCCGCCCCGGTCCAGGGCCAGGGCCGCCAGGGTTCCGAAAACGGTCGCGAGGCTGGCCGCCGCCAGCGCCACGACGAGCGAGACCAAGGCCGCCTCCCGCAAGGGGATGTCGGCCAACAGCACGCCGTACCAGCGCGTCGAGAACCCGCCCCAGACCGTGACCAGGGCCGAGGCGTTGAACGAGTACGCCACCAGCACCAGGATCGGGCCGTACAGGAAACCGAGCCCGAGAATCAGGGCGATGCGGTCGAGCGCCCTCATCGGCTCGCCTCCGCGCCACCCTGCGCTGTGGCGGCATCGCCATCGCGAAACAGGATCAGCGGGCCAACGACCAGGATGAGGACCAGGATCGCCACCGCGGAGGCGAGCGGCCAGTCGCGGTTGGAGAAGAACTCGCTCCACAGGACGCGTCCGAGTATCAGGGTGTCGGAGCCGCCGAGCAGGTCCGGGATGATGAATTCGCCGACCATCGGTACGAAGCAGAGCAGCGCCCCGGCCACCAGCCCGGGGCGGGCCAGCGGCAGCGTCACGGTCCAGAACACCCGCACCGGCCCGGCGCCGAGATCGGCCGCGGCCTCGGGCAGGCGCGGATCGCTCTTGGCCAACACGGCGTAGAGCGGCAGCACCATGAAGGGCAGGTAGGCATAGGTGAGCCCGATCAGCACCGCCCCTTGCGTGTTGAGGATCTCCAGGGGCCGGCCGATCAGCCCGAGCTTCATCAGGCCCGCGCTCAGCAGCCCCTCGGGCTTCAGGATCGCGATCCAGGCGTAGATGCGGATGAGGAAGCTTGTCCAGAACGGCACGATGAGCAGCGCCACCAGGAGCGGCTGCCGGCGCGCGGGGGCGCGGGCCATGGCGTGGGCGATCGGTGTGCCGACCAGTGCCAGGATCGCGGTGGCGAGGCCCGCCAGGGTCAGGGAGGACAGGGCGGCGTCGCGGTAGAGCGCATCGCTCGCCAGAGTCTCGAAATTGGTGAAGTCGAGGGATTCGAGGAAGCTGCCCCAGCCCTCGATCCCGGCGCTCCAGTCGAGCACCGGCAGGTAGGGCGGCTGGGCGGTGGCCGGGGTCGACAGGCTGGTCTTCAGGGTCAGGATCACCGGAAGCAGCACGAAGGCGGCGAGCCACAGGGCGGGCAGGAGCGGCAGAAGGCGCTTCATGCTCACCCCGCCGCCGGCATCAGCCAGGCCCGCTCCGGCGCGTAGGTCACGGCGACGGTCTGCCCCACGGCGGGGGTGTCCGATCCCGTGGGTGCGCTGACGCGCCAGACCGACCCGTCGGCGAGGCGGACCTGAACCCGAACCCGGTCGCCCAGGTAGGTCGTCTCGACCACCTGTCCGGCCAGTGCTGGATCGTGTCCGGAGGGGGCGCCGGCCAGGGCGATGCGCTCGGGCCGAAGGGCGATCACCCCCTCCCCCTCGGCCAGATCCGAGGCAACACGCGAGGCCCGCAACGGCCCGAGCGCGGTCTCGAGGGTGACGAGCCCGCCGGGCTCCCGCGCCAGCACCCGACCGGGAATCAGGTTCACATCCCCCAGCAGGGCGGCGACGAAGCGGTTCGCCGGGCGCTCGTACAGGCTGGCGCCGTCGCCGATCTGCACGAGGCGGCCGTCCTTCATCACGCCGATCCGGTCGGCCAGGGCCAGGGCCTCGGCCGGATCATGGGTGACCACGAGGAAGCCCGTGCCGAGGCGCTTCTGCAGGGCGCGCAATTCGCCCTGGGTTTCCTCGCGCAGGGCGCGGTCGAGGGCGCCGAGCGGTTCGTCGAGCAGCAGCACCCGTGGCTCCCGCGCCAGCGCCCGGGCCAGCGCCATTCGCTGGCGCTGGCCGCCCGACAGGGTGTCGGGCCGGCGGGCCGCGAAGCCGTCGAGACGCTCGAGGCGCAGCAATTCGGCCACCCGCTCGGCACGGGCCGCGCGCCCCAGACCGTTCAGCCCGTAGGCGATGTTGGCGGCGACGCTGAGGTGCGGAAACAGGGCGTAGGATTGAAACATCATGTTGACCGGCCGCCGGTGCGGCGGATCGGCGGTGATGTCGGTTCCGCCGAGGCGGATCGTGCCCGCGGTCGGGGTCTCGAAGCCGGCGATCAGGCGCAGCAGGGTGCTCTTGCCGCAGCCCGAGGGTCCGAGCAGGCACACGAACTCCCCGGGCTCCAGGGTCAGGTCGAGGTCGGCCAGGGCCGCATGGGCGCCGAAGCGCTTGCCGAGGCCGGTGCAGGTCAGCCGGTCGGCGGGATCGGGCGTCGACGCCATCGCGTGCGCCGGCGCCTCAGCCGTCCTCGCGCAGCGCTTCCGCGACGCGGGCCTCCAGCAGGTCGGGCCGGCGGATCACCAGGGCGCCGCGCGTCCGGTCGATCAGGCCGTCGGCCGCCATCACGGTGAATTCCCGCGTGACCTGCTCGCGGCGGCAGCCGATGCGGGCGGCGAGCACGTGGTGGTAGGGCGGCGGCGTCACCACCCGCTCGCCGTCGCCGCCGGCGCGCGGCACCGACAGGCGCAGCAGCTCGGCATAGAGCCGGTGGCGCAGATCGAGCAGCGCGTGCTCCATCAGGCGGGTGTTCAGTTCGCGCACGCGCTTGGCCAGCAGCCGGAACAACCGGTCGGCGATGGCCTCGGAGGCGAAGATGATCTGCCGGAACACCGGGGCGGGCACGACGCAGACCTCGCCGCGGGTCAGCGCCGTGACGTTGGCCGAGCGGCCGATGCCGTCCAAAGCCGCCAGCTCGCCGAAGAAGGCGCCGCCGCGCATCTCGCCGAGGATCACTTCCTTGCCGGATTGCGAGCGGTTGAGGATGCGGACCTCGCCGGAGGCCAGGAAGTACACGTCGGTGGAGACGTCGTCGTAATCGACCAGCACCTCGTTCTCGTCGAAGCGACGCCAGTGGCAGCGCGTCTCGTAGACCGACAGCTCGATTCCCGGCTCCTTGAAGAACGGGATGGTCGTCAGCCGTCCTGTGGTCACGCGTCCTGCCCCCTCGTTTGTCGGACCTGATCGATACGCCGTGCAATTCCTGGGTCAAGCTGTCCGGCTCGTCCCACCTGCCGATAGGCGTGGATGCCAAACGCGCGCCAGTTCTGCGAAACGCGCGCCAACGGCGCCAACCCTGCCGGAAGCGGGGCGCGATGCGGCGCCCGCTTGCCACTGACGCCCCGACCCCGCAAAAGCGCGCCATGCTCCGCGTCAACGATCTCACCTACCGCATCGGCGAGCGCCTGATCCTCGACGGCGCCACCTTCGTCATTCCGGACCGCGCCCGGGTCGGGCTGGTCGGCCGCAACGGCGCGGGCAAGACCACCCTGTTCCGGGCGATCCTCGGCGAATTGCCCACCGAGGGCGGTACGGTGTCGATGCCCAAGGGCATGCGCATCGGCGCGGTGGCGCAGGAGGCCCCCGCCGGCCCCGAAACCCTGCACAGCGTGGTGCTCGCCGCCGATACCGAGCGCGCCCGCCTGATGGCGGAGGCCGAGCAGGCCGATGGCCTCCGGCGCGCCGAGATCGAAACCCGGCTGGTCGACATCGAGGCGCATTCGGCGCCGGCCCGCGCGGCGGCGATCCTGCACGGCCTCGGCTTCGACGCGGAGGCGCAGGGGCGGCCCTGCGCCGATTTCTCCGGCGGCTGGCGCATGCGCGTGGCGCTGGCCGCCGTGCTGTTCTCCGAGCCGGACCTGCTGCTGCTCGACGAGCCGACCAACTACCTCGACATCGAGGGCACGATCTGGCTCTACGACTACCTGGAGCGCTATCCGCGCACGGCCGTGATCATCTCCCACGACCGCGACCTCCTCGACGAGTGCGTCGACCACATCCTGCACCTCGATCGCGGCAAGCTCAGCATCTACAAGGGCGGCTACACGTCCTTCGCCCGGCAGGTGGCCGAGAAGCGCGTGCTCCAGGCCAAGGCGAAAGCCAAGCAGGATGCCGAGCGGGCCCATCTCCAGAGCTTCGTCGACCGCTTCAAGGCCAAGGCCACTAAGGCCCGGCAGGCCCAGTCGCGGGTCAAGCGGCTCGCCAAGATGGAGATCATCGCCTCGGTGATCGAGGACGACGTGCCGGCCTTCCGCCTGCCGAGCCCGGAGCGGCCGCTGTCGCCGCCCATCGTCGCCATGGAGCGGGTGCAGGCCGGCTACCCGGACCGGATCGTGCTCTCGGGCCTCAACCTGAGCCTGGCCCCCGACGACCGGGTCGCCCTGCTGGGCGCCAACGGCAACGGCAAGTCGACCTTCTGCAAGCTCATCGGCGGGCGGCTTCCGCCCCTGAGCGGCGAGATGCGGCGCTCCTCCAAGATGGAGGTCGCGTACTTCGCCCAGCACCAGCTCGACGAATTGCGCCCGGCCGAGAGCGCCTATGCCCATGTTCGAGACCTGATGCCGGATGTGCCGGAATCGAAGGCCCGCGCGGCAGCCGCCCGCCTCGGCTTCTCGGGCACCAAGTCCGAGACGCCGGTGTCGCAGCTCTCCGGCGGCGAGAAGGCGCGCCTGCTGATGGGCCTTGCGGCCTTCCGCGGCCCGCACCTGCTCATCCTGGACGAGCCGACGAACCACCTCGACATCGAGAGCCGTCAGGCCCTGGTCGAGGCGATCAACGATTACGAGGGCGCCGTCATCCTGGTCAGCCACGACCGCTTCCTGGTGGAGGCCTGCGCCGACCGGCTCTGGCTCGTCTCGAACGGCAGCGTCAAGGCCTTCGACGGCGACATGGACGATTACCGCCGCTTCGTGCTGGCCGGCCCGGAGCGCGAGGCCGAGAAGGGCACGGCCGAGTCGACCGGCAGCGCCAAGGCGGTGGAGCGGCGCTCCAACGCCGACCGCCGCGTCGCCCTCGCGCCCCTGCGCAAGAAGCTCGAGGGCGTCGAGGCGCGGATGAAGAAGCTCACCGACGCGATGGCCAAGATCGACGCGGCCTTGGCCGACGGCACCGCCTTCCAGGCCAACCCGGCCAAAGCCGGCGAAATCGCCAAGATGCGCTCGGACGCCGCCGCCGCCCTGGAGGCGGCCGAGGAGGAGTGGCTGGAACTCAGCGGCGAGATCGAGGGCGCGACGGCCTGAGCGGGAATCGCGCCGCTCCCTGCGGGGTGGGATGTTTCCCATTCGAAAACCCGCTTGCTCCACTGCGTCATCCCGGGGCCGCGCAGCGGAGCCCGGGAGCCGGAAACACAGGGGGCAGGACTTTGCACCGTGGCCGGCTCGGGATTGCAGACCCTTGCCGCGCCCCTTTCGGGGCCGGTCTCGCCTCTGGAGCCCTGGAATGACGGCGCGGTGGCCTTCGCCTTTCCGGGGATGGCGCCGACGCACGCATCTCCGCCCCAGCGGATCTCCGGCCTGCCCAGAATCCGTCGAGCTTGCGGGGAGGCGTTGGAGGCGGGGGTGGTCGGGTGACCCTCGACCTGCTGAGGCCGGCGGAGCCACTCCCACTCCCAACCTCTCCCCACAAGGGAGAGAGGGACGCGTTCTGCTGCCGCAGACACCCGCGCGTTTTCCCCTCCATCCCGCCTCCGGCCTGGCAACATTCCCCACCGCCGGGGCGTTTCCGACCGCGTGCAACCGGAGGGAACCCGACGATGCCCCATCGACCCCGCCGCCGGATCGGGCCTCTGCTGGCGCTGCTGCCGCTCGGTGCTGCCGGCGCCTGGATCGCCTATAGTCGCCTCGGCATCGATCATCGCCGCCGCATGCACCCGGCCCTCCCCGGCCGGCAGGAATGCCTGGCCAGCGCGGCCGGCGGCCTCAGCTTCTCTGCGGCCGGACCCGCCGAGGGCGTGCCGCTGCTGCTGATCCACTCGGTCAATGCGGCGGCCAACGCCTACGAGGTCCGGCCGCTCTACCGCCATTACGCCAAGGAACGTCCGGTCTACGCCCTCGACCTGCCCGGCTTCGGCTTCTCCGAGCGCAGCGACCGGATCTACACGCCGGAGCTGATGACGCAGGCGATCCACGCCATGGCGGCGGAGATCCGGCGGCGCCACCCCGGCACGGCCATCGATGCGGTGGCCTTGTCGCTGTCGGCGGAATTTCTCGCGCGCGCCGCCCTGGAGCGGCCGGACGATTACCGTAGCCTGGGCCTGATCAGCCCGACCGGGTTCGACAAGCGCTATGCGCGCCGCAACCCGTCCGGCAGCGACACGGCCCGCGCGGTGGCGGCCTGTCCCCTCTGGGGCCGGGCCCTGTTCGACCTCCTGGTCAGCCGCCCCAGCATGCGCTTCTTCCTCGAGAAGACCTGGGGCTCGCGCGACATCGACGAGGGCCTGCTCGCCTACGACCAGGTCTCGGCCCACCAGCCGGGCGCCGAATTCGCACCCTTCTCGTTCCTCGCCGGCCACCTCTTCGCCACCGAGACCGGCCAGGTCTATCCCCGGCTCGACCGGCCGGTCTGGATGGTCCACGGCACCCGCGGCGACTTCGTCGATTACCGTCATGCCGACCGCTTCCGGGATGATCCGCGCTGGACCGTCGAGGTGCTGGAGACCGGCGCCTTCCCGCATTTCGAGCGCCTGAACGCGGTCACCGCCCGCTACGACGCCTTCCTGGCCCGGCTCGGGCGCTGAGCCCCTGGTCGCTCGCGTCGCTCCGGGTTAGTCGAGGGGGACGCCCGTTTGAGAACAGCCCGGAGCCCCGATGTCCGACCTCACCCTCGCCGCTGCCCAGACCATCGTCGCCACCGCCCTGGAGACCGCCCGCGCCCACGCGCTCAAGCCCTTGGCGGTGGTGGTCTACGATGCGCGCGGTGCCCTGAAGGCGCTGGGCGCGGAGGATGGCACCTCCCTGCGCCGGGCCGAGGTGGCGATGGGCAAGGCCAACGGCTGCCTCGCCCTCGGCCTCGGCGGCCGCGCGATCCACAAGCGCGCCGAGGAGCAGGCCTACTTCGTCGCCGCGGTCAGCCATCTCGTCGGCCCCGCCGCCCTCGTGCCGGTGCCGGGCGGCGTCCTCATCCGCTCCGGCGACGCGGTGATCGGCGCGGTCGGCATCTCGGGCGACACCTCCGACAATGACGAGCTCTGCGCGGTGGCCGGCATCGAGGCGGCGGGCCTCATCGCGCAGACCGGCGCCTGATCCGCGCATGCGCCCGCATCGGCGCCAATGGCTGGTCGGTGGTGCGGCGCTCCTGGCTGCCGGTGGCATCGGCCGGGCCGCCGCCGCACCGGCCGAGGTGTATCGGCGCGGCAACGATGCGGACCCCGAGACCCTCGACCCGCACAAATCCTCGACCGTCGCCGAGGCGCATATCCTGCGTGACCTCTCCGAGGGCCTGCTGACCTACGACAATCACGGCGCCCTGATCCCGGGCGCCGCGATCCGCTGGTCCGTCTCCGACGACGACCTCACCTACGACTTCGAACTCCGACCGGACGGGCGCTGGTCGAACGGCGATCCGGTTCTGGCTTCCGACTTCGTCTTCGCCCTGCGGCGCATCCTGTCCCCCGCCACGGCGGCGAAATACGCCGAGGTCCTGTTCCCGCTGAAGAACGCCCGGTCGGTGAACCAGGGCGCGCTGGCGCCCGAGGCTCTCGGGGCCGCCGCACCGGAGGCAAGGCGCCTCGTGCTGACCCTGGAGCAGCCGACGCCGTACCTGCTCGAATTGCTGACCCACCAGACCGCCCTGCCGGTGCACCCGCCCTCCCTGGAGCGCCACGGCGACGCCTTCGCGCGTCCCGGCAACAGCGTCACCAACGGCCCCTACCGGCTGCGGGACGTGGTGCCGAACGATCGCATCACCCTGGAGCGCAACCCGCATTTCCACGCGGCGGCCACCGTGGCGATCCCGCAGGTCGCCTTCCTGCCGACCCCGGACCTGTCGAGCGCGGTCCGGCGCTACGCGGCGGGCGAGATCGACTCGCTGGCCGACCTGCCCGGCGACCAGATCGCCTCGCTGAAGGTCCGGTTCGCCGATCAGGTGGTGCTCGGCCCGGCGCTCGGCCTCTACGCGCTGGCGGTGAATACCCGCAAGGCCCCGTTCGACGACGTCCGGGTGCGGCGCGCCCTCTCGCTGGTCATCGACCGCGAGTTCCTGGCCCAGAAACTCTGGGGCGAGACCATGGACCCGGCCTATTCCCTCTGCCCGCCCGGCCTCGACCATTATCGCCAGCCGCCCGAGACCGCCGGGCGCGACGCCCTGCCGATCGACCGCGAGGGCGAGGCGAGGGCGCTCCTGGCCGCCGCCGGCTTCGGTGAGGCCAAGCCCCTGCGCGTCGAGTATCGCTTCAACACCAGCGACAACAACCGCAACACCGCGCTCGCCATCGCCGACATGTGGCGCGGCATCGGTGTGGTCTCCCGCTTCGTCTACACCGACGCCAAGACCCACTTCGCCTACCTGCGCGACGGCGGCGACTTCGACGTGGCGCGCATGTCCTGGATCGCCGACTATTCCGATCCCCAGAACTTTCTGTTCTTGCTGGAGACCGGCAATGACGGCCTCAACCCCGGCCATTACGGCAACCCGGCCTATGATGCTCTGATGCGGCAGGCCGCCGCCGAGCGCGACATCGGCCGGCGGGCCGACCTCCTCTACGCTGCCGAGACCATCGTGGTCACCGAGCTGCCCTGGATCCCGGTGATGCACACCCGCTCCAAGGCGCTGATCGCCCCGCGTCTTGCCGGCTATCACCCGAACCTGCGCAACGCGTCGCCGACGCGCTTCCTGAGGCTGACCGCGTGATCGGTTTCGTGCTGCGCCGTCTGGTTCAGACGGTCCCGACCCTGCTCGCCGTCGTCACCGTGAGCTTCTTCCTGATCCGGCTCGCCCCCGGCGGCCCCTTCGACCTCGAACGCCCCCTGCCCCCGGCCGCCATGGCCAACCTCGCCCGGGTCTACGGCCTCGACCAGCCGCTGATCGTCCAATACGGGCGCTACCTCGCCGCCCTGCTGACCGGCGATTTCGGGCCGTCATTCTCGTTTCGCGACCTCACTGTCGGCGACCTGTTCGCCCGTGGCCTGCCGGTCTCGATGACGTTGGGCGCCCTCGCCCTGGCGCTCGCCCTCGTGCTGGGCATCGGGCTCGGCGCCTTCGCGGCTTTCCGCCGGGGCAGCCCGGTCGACCGCTTGGTCGGCCTGCTGGCCGGTCTCACCCTGGCGGTGCCGACCTTCGTGGTGGCGCCCCTGCTGCAGATCGTCTTCGGCCTGTCTTTACGCTGGCTGCCGGTGGGCAGCTGGGAGAACGGCGCCCCGGCCAACCTCGTCCTGCCGGTGATCACCCTGGCGCTGCCCCAGGTCGGGGCGCTCGCCCGGCTCACCCGCGCGTCGATGGCGGAGGTCCTGGCGGCCCAGCCGATCCGCACCCAGCGCGCCATGGGCCTGCCGCCCCGGCGCATCGCCCGCCACGCCCTGCGCGGCGCCCTGCTGCCGGTGGTGGCGATCCTCGGGCCGACGGCGGCCTCCCTGCTCACCGGGTCGGTGGTGGTGGAGACCATCTTCGGCCTGCCCGGCATCGGCCGCTACTTCGTCGATGGGGCGCTGAACCGCGACTACACCCTGGTGATGGGCACCGTCGTGCTGGTGGCGCTGTTCGTCATCGTTCTCAACCTCGTGGCCGACCTCCTCTCCGGCCTCCTCGACCCGCGCCTCAGGGCCGCCCGGTGAGGCGCGCCCTCGGGCGCCTCGTCCGCGACCCGGGCGCCGTCGCGGCCCTCGCGGTCCTGGTGCTGATCGCCCTCGCGTGCCTCGTCGGCCCGTTGCTCACCGGGCACGATCCGGCGCGGATCTATCCCGACCTCGTGCGCACCCCGCCGTCGCTCTCGCCCCATCCGCGCCCTGAGACGATCGCCCCCGCGGTGGAGCGCCTCGCCTTCCGCATGCGGGTGACGGCCGAGGACATCCGGGTCGCGGACGGGGTCCTGCACGTCACCCTGTCGGCGGCGACCCCGATCAACGAGCGGGCGCTCAGCTACCTGCCCCGCTCGGACCTGTTCGGCCCCGCCATCGTCGTCTCGCGCGCGGCGGAGGGGCGCCGCCTCGTGGTCGAGGCGCCGGTGCGGCGGCTGGTGTTTCCCCTCGGCACCGACATGCTCGGGCGCGACCTCCTCAGTCGCAGCCTCGTCGCCGGCCGCGTCTCGCTCCTGATCGGCCTCGTCGCCACCGGCGTCGCCCTTCTCATCGGCGTCACCTACGGGGCGGTGGCGGGCTATGCCGGCGGCCGGGTCGACGCCGCGATGATGCGGCTCGTCGACGGGCTCTACGCCCTGCCATTCGTGTTCTTCGTCATCCTGCTGCTGGTGTTCTTCCGGGCCGGGCTCGGGCTGATCCTGGTCGCCATCGGCGCGGTGGAATGGCTCGACATGGCCCGCATCACCCGGGCGCAGACCCTGTCGCTGCGCCACCGCGACTTCGTGCGGGCGGCCGAGGCGCTCGGCCTCTCCACCGTGGCGATCCTGCGGCGGCACATCGTGCCGAACACCCTCGGACCCGTCACCGTGGCGGCGACCCTCCTGGTGCCCCGGGTGATCCTGCTGGAGAGCTTCCTGTCCTTTCTCGGCCTCGGCGTGCAGGAGCCGTCCACGAGCTGGGGCGCCCTCATCGCCGAGGGCTCGCGCGCCATCGAATCGGCGCCCTGGATGCTCGCCGCCCCGGCGGGGTTCCTGGTCGCCACGCTGGTGGCGCTCAACGTCCTCGGCGACGGCCTCGCCGATGCCCTCGACCCGCGTCTCAGCGCGGCTCGGTAAGGCCGGGATAGACCACCCGGACCACGCGCCGCGCCTCCGGGATCGCGGAGGCCGGCCGGGTTTTCCCGGCGCGCCCGTCGAGGGTCGCCACGGCCACGTCCCTCGTTCGCAGGCGCCACGGATCGGGATTGCCCGAAGCGGGACCGCGCCCCGCCTCCGACGCCGCGGCGGGCATGACCCCGAGGGCGGTGACGGCGAGGATCAGGCAGAAGGGTCGGCGGAAGAATCGGAAAGGCATCGGGGGCGTCCGGTCGAACATCCCGAATTCAGCCAAAAGTCTTTAAGCGTTCGGGCGAAGCTTGGCGGAACTCCCGGGGCGCGGCGCGGATTGCCAACAACTGTCGTGATACAAGGTTAATGAGGGTTCGATGGCAACCAGAGCCGTGGCGGAACGGGGTGGCGCGCAAGGCGCGGCGCCGGAACGGGTCCCGATGGGCACCGTGATCGACACCGACATCTCCGCCCGGCTCGACCGCCTGCCCTGGGGGCGCTTCCACGTCCTCGTCATCGTGGCGCTCGGCATCACCTGGGTGCTCGACGGCCTCGAAGTGACACTGGCGGGCTCCCTCGTGGGGGCGCTGCGGGCCGAGCCCATGAGCTTCACCGAATTCGACATCGGGCTCGCGGCCAGTTCCTACCTCGTCGGCGCCGTCACTGGCGCGCTGGGCTTCGGCTGGCTCACCGACCGCATCGGCCGCAAGAAACTCTTCTTCATCACCCTGGCGCTGTACCTCGCGGCGACCGCCGCGACGGGGCTGTCGTGGGACATCTACAGCTTCTGCCTGTTCCGCTTCCTGACCGGGGCCGGCATCGGCGGCGAGTACACCGCCATCAACTCGACCATCCAGGAACTGGTCCCGGCCCGCGTGCGCGGCTGGACCGACCTCGTGATCAACGGCTCCTTCTGGATCGGCGCCGCGATGGGCTCTTTCCTGTCCATCGTGGTGCTGCGTCCGGGCATGATCGACCCGGCCTGGGGCTGGCGCATCGCCTTCTTCGTCGGCGGCGGCATCGGCCTGGTGATCCTCCTCCTGCGGACCTGGATTCCGGAAAGCCCGCGCTGGCTCGCCACTCACGGCTACGTCGCCGAGGCCGACCGCGTCGTCACCGGCATCGAGAAGCGCTTCACCGACGAGGGCCACACCCTGCCGCCCATCGACGAGGGCAAGCGCATGAAGCTGAGGACCCGAAGCCACACCCCCCTCAAGGAGGTGTTCGGCACCATGCTGGTCGGCCATCGCAAACAGACCCTGGTGGGTCTGGCCCTGATGGTGGCGCAGGCGTTCTTCTACAACGCTCTGTTCTTTACCTACGCGCTGGTGCTGCAACGGTTCTACGGCGTGCCGGGCGACCATGTCGGCTGGTACCTGCTGCCGTTCGCGCTGGGCTCCTTCCTCGGTCCGCTGCTCCTCGGACGTCTGTTCGACACGATCGGCCGACGCCCGATGATCGCCTTCACCTACGGCATCTCGGCAGTTCTGCTCACGATCACCGGCTACCTGTTCAAGATCGAGGTGTTCGGGCCGGTGGGCCAGACCGCGGCCTGGATGGTGGTGTTCTTCTTCGCTTCGGCAGCGGCGAGTGCGGCCTACCTCACCGTGGCCGAGACCTTCCCGCTGGAGATCCGGGCGCTCGCCATCGCGGTGTTCTACGCGCTCGGCACCGGCATCGGCGGTGTCTCCGGTCCGCTCCTGTTCGGCGCCCTCGTGGAGACCGGCTCGCGCGACAACGTGCTGATCGGCTACCTGATTGGCGCGGCCCTGATGGCGGTGGCGGCCATCGTCGGCGGCCTGTTCGGCACGGCGGCGGAAGGCAAATCCCTGGAGGACGTCTCGAAACCTTTGGCAGCGGCCTGACGCCGGCGCATCCGACGCCGGCAAAGCTTGAAACCGCCGGGGATGGTCTGTGTTGGTCTGAGACTGATGGTGTCACACTCAGCTCGGAGGGACCTCATGCGGATCATCCCCACCACGCTCGCGCTGGTTCTGGCCAGCACGTCTTTCACCCTCGCCCAGGGCAATGCGCCGGCCGAGATCAAGCAGCCCGGGCCGCCACGCCTGACGGCGCCCGGGGTCGCGGGCGGCTCGGTGGTCAAGCCCGGCGGCATCGACAATGGCGGTCCGGGTTCGGTCGGGACCATCGCGCCCGGAGCCACCGGCGCGTCGAGCATCTCGAACAATTCGGCGGCCTCCGGAAATGCCGAGCAGAACCAGAAGCCGATCGCCAACACCGGCGGCGGCGGAGGCGCCGGCGGAAGCTGAGGGTTCAGCGCTCGCGGCGGTTTGCGAAGAAGCTGCGCAGCAGGTCGGCGGCTTCCGTCTCGCGGAAGCCGCCATAGATTTCGGGGCTGTGATGGCAGGTCGGCTGCGCGAAGAAGCGCGGTCCGTGCTCCACCGCGCCGCCCTTGGCGTCGTAGGCCCCGAAATACAGGCGCCGGATACGGGCGAAGGAGATCGCCCCCGCGCACATCGCGCAGGGTTCGAGCGTCACGTAGAGGTCGCATCCGCTGAGGCGCTCGTCACCGAGGGCGAGACAGGCCGCGCGGATCGCCAGGATCTCCGCATGGGCCGTCGGATCGCGCAGGCCCAGCGGCCGATTGTGCGCCACCGCGATCACCGCCCCGTCCTTCACCACCACGGCCCCGACCGGGACCTCGCCCTTCGCCGCCGCCTTTCGCGCGGCATCGAAGGCGAGGCTTAAGGGGTCGTCGGCGTCGAGGTGGGTCGGGGGTACGACGGGGATCGGTTCGGACATCTGGAAAAGCGTAGCGCGTTCGGCAAACCACGGAAACCAACGTTAACCCATGCGAATGTTACGCCTTGGAACATCGCCGTGACGTGGCCGTTGGAAAGCCCGATGCGGCTGGATCGTTGAATGGTTCGGCTGCCAACGATAGACGAGGAGCGCACGATGAGCAGCACCACCGACAAGATCAAGGGTCTCGCCAACGAGGCCGTCGGCAACGTCAAGCAGGGTATCGGCAACGTCACCGACAACGACAAGCTGAAGGCTGAGGGTAAGGCCCAGGAGCTGAAGGGCGAAGCCCAGAAGACGGTCGGCGATGCCAAGGACGGCGTGAAGAACGCTGCCGACACCGTGAAGAGCAAGCTCTAAGCACCTCCAGACCGCGCGCCCCCTCACGCGGGCGGCGCCGTCAGGCGGTACAGGAAAGGCGGCGCGAGCCGCCTTTTCGCGTGTGGGGCCCGGTCTTAGCGCGAACCCGCGGCTCAAGCACGCGGGATCACTCGCAACAACGCGTCCGCTCTGTTATGGGGCAGGCATGACCGACAAGACTGATAAGACGATGGGCGGGTCCGAGGACGCGCCTGCCAAGATTTCCCGTTCGAAGGCCAAGGCCTCGACGAAGGCAGCACCCGAGACCGGCGCGACTCCGCCCGTTGCTGCGCCACCCGCGGCCTCCGCGAGCCAGCCCGTGAAGACGAAGTCTTCGAGCGCCAAGGCGTCTGACGCCAAAGGGGCCGGCGGCAAGGCGTCTGATGGCAAGGTTTTCGATGCCAAGGCTGGTTCCTCGAAGGCTGGTTCCTCGAAGGCTGGCCCCTCGATGACCGACGCATCCGAAGCGAAAGCCTCCAAGACCAAGGCTGCAGCCGGCAAGTCTGCCAAGGCCAGCAACGCAACAGCCGATACCTCGACGCCTGAGATCGTCGCCCCTGTACCGGCGAAGGCCAAATCCGACACGGCAGTGTCCGGCAAAGCAGTGTCCGAGAAGGCCAAGTCCGAAGTGGTCAAGTCCGACAAAGCCAAGTCCGACAAAGCCAAGTCGGCGAAGTCGGAGGCGGCGAAGGATGAACCCGGCGCGAACGAGTCCGCGACGACCAAGCCCCGGAAGCTGAAGGCGGCGCCGTCGAGCGAGGGGGCGACGCCCGAATCCGAGGCCCCCGCCTCCGAGGCGGCCAAACCGGAATCCCCCAAATCCAAAGCCGCCAAATCCAAGGCGCCGAAGGCTGCGCCGTCTCAGCCCGAAACGCAGACGGCTGAGCCGGTGGCGAGCGTGCCCGAGACTGCCAAATCCGAAACAGCCAAGCCCGAGACAGCTAAGCCCGAAACAGCCAAGCCCGAAACAGCCAAGCGCGCCAAGGCGAAGGCCGCTGACGCGGTGACCCCGCCGCAAGCCCCGGAACCGAAATCCACCGAGAAGGCCGAGGCCTGGGCGCCGGCGACCGATGCGGGCATTCCCGGGCTTTCGGCCGAGGAAAAGCCCAAGGTTCGGCACGCCGCCATGCCGCGCGGCGGCGACGCGCCCCTGCGCCGCAAGACCCCGCTGGTGAAGGCGCCGATCGCGAAGCCCGAGGCAGCCTCCGCCGATGGACCGTCCCGCGACGCCGGGACGCCCGAGGGCGACCGCATCGCCAAGGCCATTGCCCGCGCGGGCATCGCTTCGCGTCGCGATGCCGAGGCGATGATCGAGCAGGGCCGCGTCACCCTCAACGGCCGGGTGCTGACCTCGCCGGCGATGAACGTCACGCCCGACGACCGGATCACCGTCGATGGCGAGCCGCTGCCGGCCCGCGAGCGCACCCGCCTGTGGATCTACCACAAGCCCCGCGGTCTCGTGACCACGGCGCGCGATCCCGAGGGCCGCCAGACCGTCTTCGACAACCTGCCCGAGGACTTGCCCCGCGTAGTGGCGATCGGACGCCTCGACATCAACACCGAGGGGCTTCTGCTCCTGACCAACGATGGCGGTCTCGCCAAGGTCGTCGCCCACCCGGATACCGGCTGGCTGCGCCGCTACCGCGTGCGCGCCCACGGCGACACCACCCAGGCCGAGCTGGACAAGCTGCGCCGGGGCGTGACCATCGACGGCATGGATTACGGGCCGGTGGAGGCGACCCTCGACCGGTCGTCCGGCGACAACCTGTGGATCACCCTCGGCCTGCGCGAGGGCAAGAATCGCGAGGTCAAGCGCATCCTCGAGCATCTCGGACTGGCGGTGAACCGGCTGATCCGGCTCTCGTTCGGGCCGTTCCAGCTCGGCGACCTCGAAGCCGGCCTGGCGGAAGAAATTCGCACCAAGGTGCTGAAGGAACAGCTCGGTCCTGCCCTGTCGGAGCAGGCCGGCGTCGATTTCGAGAGCCCGGTGCGGGAGCCGATCGCGCCCTTCGGCTCGCCGAAGCAGCAGGCCAAGCAGCCCGCCCGCAGCGCCTCGGCCGCCCAGCGCCGCGACTCCTATGGCAGCGACGACGGGGCGCCGCGCGGCGCCCGCGGCGGCGATCGCCCGATGGCGCCGGCCAAGCCCGCCCGGGTGCCCACCGGCGGCAACAGCGCCGGTCCGCGCCGCTCGGTCTGGCGGGCCGAGGACGAGGCCCGTGCCGAGGACGCACCGCGCCGGGTGAAGATCCCGCGTCGGGGTGCCGATCCGAAGGCCGAGCGCGAAGCCGCAGCCGTCCGCGGCCGCGAGCGTGTCGGCGCCATCAGCACCGGCGAGCGCCGCGTCCTCGTGGAGCGGCTGAAGTCGAGCCCGCAGGAATCCGCTGCCGAGCCGCACCGCCGCGACAGCGCCGGACGACGCCGGGGTGACGAGGCCGCGCCCCGCGAGGGCCGCTTCCCCCGTGCCGAGGCGCAGGCCCGCCCGTTCCGGCAGACCGAAGACCGTTCGGACCGTTCCGCCGGCGACCGTCCCGCCCGCAGTTTCGGCGGTGAGGGCCGGCCGCCGCGCCGGGAGGACGACCGCCCGCGGGGGAATTTCCGGCCTCAGGACGGCGCCGAGCGTCGCGGCCCGCCACGCGGCGGAGAGGACCGCCCGCGTGGCCCCTTCCGCACCCATCCGAACCGCTCCGAAGGCGACGACGCCCGCGGCGCCCGCCCGGCCTCCCGTGGCGCGCCGGCCCGCGACGACCGTCGGGACGATAAGCCGAGTGGTTTCCGGGGCGACAAGCCCAGCGGTTTTCGAGGCGACAAGCCCAGCGGCTTCCAGGGTGACAAGCCCCGCGGCTTCCAGAGCGACAAGCCGAGTGGGTTTCGGGGTAACGATCGCTCCGGCGCCGACCGCAGCGATCGCGGCGGCTTCAAGGGCGGTTCCGCGCGCCAGGATGGCGAGCGCAGCGGCTTCCAGGGAGCCGGCAAGCCGGGCGGTGGCTTCAAGGCCGGTGGCAAGCCCGGCGGGTTCGGCAAGCCCGGCGGGTTCGGCAAGCCCGGCGGTGGCAAGCCGGGTGGCTTCAGCCGGGGCGGCGCAGGCGGCAGCAAGCCGGGCGGGAGCAGGCCCGGCGGCGGTGGTCGTCCGCCCCGCGGTGGGAGCCGGTGAGGATCGTCGGCGGCGACCATCGCGGGCGCCGCCTCGCCACGCCGAAGACCGACGCGATTCGTCCGACCTCGGATCGTCTGCGCGAGGCGATCTTCAACGTCCTCGCCCACGCGTATGACGATGCCGTCGCCGGAGCCCGGGTCCTCGACCTGTTCGCCGGCACCGGCGCGCTGAGTTTCGAGGCCCTGTCGCGCGGCGCCGCCTACGCGCTCCTGGTCGACGAGGGTGCCGAGGCCCGGGCTCTGATTCGCGAGAACATCGAGGCCTTCGGGGCGGAGGGGTCGACCCGCCTGTTCCGGCGGGACGCCACCCGGCTCGGCCCGGTCGGCACCAGCGGCACCTTCACCCTCGTGTTCTGCGATCCCCCCTACCAGCGCGATCTCGCCCCGTCGGCCCTGGCCAGCGCAGCGGCCGGCGGCTGGCTCGCGCCCGGCGCCCTCGCGGTGGTCGAGGAGGCGGCCAGCGTGCATGTCGCCCTGCCACCCGGCTTCACCGAGTTGGAGCGCCGGGTCTACGGCGACACGGCCGTTGCCTACGCGCGCTATGCCGGCTGAGACGCGACTGCGATGTTTCGCGTTCTGCGTCGTATACCAGCGCGACCTCGACGTGACCCTCGGTGTATACCGGCGGCACTTTTGCGCAGTTCGGACCCCCGAGGCGGCCGATGCGTTCACCCCGCATGGTCCTCGCCGAACCCCGAGCCGACGCCGCGGAATGGGCTCCGTCCGCATCTCCTATCGCGCCGCGCCCGACCCGCCTCTGGCGGCCGCGCCGCGTCCTTGTGACCCCCGCCGCCCTCGAGCACGCCCATGGCCGTGCCATGGTGGAACGCGCCGCCGCGCTCGGGCTGCCGGTCGAGCATCTGAATGCCAACCGATTGACGGGCCTACGTAATCCGGATCCGCGCATCGCCTATCGCGAGGCCAAGGCGACCCTCGCGATCGTCGTTGCCCCACCCACCAAGCTGAAACTTCAGCCGATCCCGCCGAGCGCCGACTGGCGCTTCGACCTCGCGGAAGGCTGCCCGGCGCATTGCCAGTATTGCTACCTCGCGGGTTCGCTCTCGGGTCCGCCGGTGACCCGGGCCTACGCCAATCTCGACGCGATCCTCGGCAACCTCCCAGCTTATCTCGGCCAAGGCGGGATAACGTCAGCCCAGGAAGAGCGCGCGCAGGAGGGAACGACTTTCGAGGCCTCGTGCTATACCGACCCTCTTGGCATCGAACACCTGACGGGATCACTCTCCGCTGCGATTGAGTACTTCGGTGCGTGGGACGCGCCGGTACAACTACGCTTCACCACCAAATTCGCGGCCGTGGCGCCGTTGCTGGACCTGCCGCATCGCGGACGCACCCGGATCCGCTTCTCGGTCAATGCCCGCGCGGCAGCCCGCTACGAGGGCGGCACCGCCAGCCTCGATGAGCGTCTCGGCGCTCTCGCGGCGGTGGCGCGCGCCGGCTACCCGGTCGGGCTCACGATCGCGCCGATCCTCCCCGTGCCGAACTGGCCGGACGCCTATGCCGCGCTTCTGCGGGACGTTGCCGATGCCCTCGCCGGATTGCCCGACGTCGATCTGACCGTCGAGCTGATCACGCATCGGTTCACTCCCGGTTCGAAAGACGTTTTGCAGGGTTGGTATCCGGGTTCCGATCTTCCGATGCGAGAGGACGAACGCACCCGGAAGATGACCAAGTTCGGTTCACTGAAATACGTCTACCCGCGTGACCTGATGCGACAGATGCGCGAGACGATCACGGCTGCCGTTGCACGCGAACTGCCACGTGCGCGGGTGCTGTACTGGACCTGACGGAGCGGGGCGGTCACGAGGTCTGCTCGCCGTCGAAGCGCGTCCGCGCATCCTGGATTGCCGGCAGATTGGCGAAGGCCCAGGCTCCCAGGGCCTGAACGGGGGCCTGCAACGAGCGACCCAACGCGGTCAGTTCGTAATCCACGCGCGGCGGGATCGTCGGATGTACTGTTCGCGATACCAGTCCGTCCCGCTCCAGGCCTCGCAGAGTAAAGGTCAGCATCCGCTGCGAGATACCGCCGATCGTTCGCTTCAACTCGTTGAAGCGCCGCGGTCCATCCGCCAGCGTCATCACCACGAGGATGCTCCACTTGTCACCAATGCGTGCCAGCACGGTCCCGACGATTCGACAGTCGTCGGGGGGGTGATCGCGTGCTGTCGCGGTATCCTCGATGTGCCCGGGTTTCACGAATGTGCCTCCTTGCGCTCGCGCGGGTCTGGTCCTCTATAGCGCCTTGGTACACTTCTGATACCGGGGATTGAACATGAAGCTTCTGCACGTCGACGGCAGCATCCTGGGGGATCACTCCGTCAGCCGCACCGTCTCGGCCGCGATCGTTTCGCACTTGAAGGCTGGGGCGCCGGATCTCGACGTCACCTATCGCGACGTGGCGGCGACCCCGATTCCGCACCTGTCGGGTGCTTACCTAGCCGGCCAGCAGCCGAACGCGAGCAACACCCCCGACATTCAGAACGACGTCGCCTTGGGGCGCGAGGTGCTTGAGGAATTCCTCGCTGCCGACATCGTGGTGATCGGCGCACCGCTCTACAATTTCACGATTTCCTCACAGCTCAAGGCCTGGGTCGACCGCATCCTCGTGGCGGGCCGGACCTTCAAATACACGGAGACCGGCGCTGTCGGTCTCGTACCCGAGAAGCGGGTCATCGTCGCCGTGGCGCGGGGCGGCCTCTACGGGTCCGGCACCCCGAATGCGGTGGCGGAGCACGCCGAAACCTATCTCCGCGCCGTCCTTGGCTTCATCGGCGTTACCAAGCCGGAAATCATTGTGGCCGAGGGCATCGCGTTCGGTCCGGAGGACCGCGAGAAGGCGCTCGCCGAAGCTCTGAAGGCCGCCGCCAACCTGCCGGCGGCCTGAGGGGCACAGACCGCGCGACTAATATCAGGGACTAAGAGCGAAGCAAATATCCGCTCTTAGTCCCTGATAACGTCGAAACGCATTCCAGAATAACAGCGGTTCGAAACGCGCTTTTCCTACTTAACAGTGAAGCCGCTCAAAATCAGTTCTGCTGAGCATTTTCGATCGGCTGGCATTCGGCCTTATGCGTGCATTCGTCCCGGATAAGGCCGAAGCGGTTTCTCGACGGGTCACCGGATTAGGCTGAAGCACGTCGCAGTCTGGAGACCGGATAACAGCGAAGCGGTTTCCGGCCTGCGACCATACGTGTATTGGGCTTCGGATGATTTCCATCGGTTTTGGAACGCCCCGGGGCAGCGGACCTTGCTTCAGGCCGGCATGGCAAACGCCAGCAGGTGCTTCGGGCGCTGTCTGGCTGAGAGAATTAGCCGCGGACACAAGCCAGGCATCCTCGCTGTCTCAGACCACAGGAGTACCAAGGCGGGTCGGATAGATCATTCCTAGCTTACACCGCAGCGGACCTGACAGCGGGAGGTGGTCGTGTCCCTGGGCGTGGTGTAGCTCGAAGAGGGCCACCGCGATCACCGGCTTGGGCCGGGAGAATCAGGCTGCCAGGGTGGGCAGGCTGACGAGGGCATTGTCGCCGATCGGGGTGATGCTTTCCAGCGTCATGTAGCGTGACCGCTTGACGGCCCACTCGTCATTCTGTTCGAGCAGGATCGCGCCGATGAGACGCGTGATGGCGGCCTCGTTGGGGAAGATGCCCACGACCTCGGTCCGGCGTTTGATCTCACCATTCAGACGCTCCAGCGGGTTCGTGGAATGCAGCTTGATCCGGTGAGCGGCCGGGAAGCCCATGTAGGCGAGCACGTCGGGCTCGGCCGTGTCCATCAGGGCCGCGAGCTTAGGCACCTTCGGCCGGAGCTGATCGGCGATCCGCCGCCATTGCGGACGGGCCGCCTCCGCGTCATCCTGAGCGAAGGTGGTGGCGATGAAGGCCGAGACGACGCGGCGGCCCGAGCGGCCGGCGTGGGCGAGCACGTTCCTCATGAAGTGGACCCGGCACCGCTGCCAGGTCGCGTTCATCACCTTGGCGACGGAGGCCTTGATGCCCTCGTGGGCGTCCGAGATGACGAGCTTGACCCCGCGCAGGCCGCGCCGGGCGAGCTTCAGAAGGAACGCCGTCCGATGCGTCTCGGCCTCCGATGGACCGACATCCATGCCGAGGACCTCGCGCGATGGGCCGGTCGAGGAACGCACCCACGCGCTCGTCGATCTCCTGGCACAGGCGCGAGACCTGGCTCTTCGACACGCCCGTGCCGCCCATGGCCTGGACCAGGTCATCGACCGAGCGGGTCGAGATGCCTTGGATGTAGGCTTCCTGGATCACGGCGGTGAGCGCTTTCTCGGCCATCCGGCGCGGCTCCAGGAAGCCGGGGAAGTACGAACCCTTGCGCAGCTTCGGGATGCGCAGTTCGACCGTGCCGGCGCGCGTCTGCCAGTCCCGGTCGCGATAGCCGTTGCGCTGGACCAGACGTTCGGCGCTCTTCTCGCCGTGGGCCGCCCCGGTCAGGCCGCCCACCTCCAGCTCCATCAGGCGCTCGCCCGCAAAGCCGATCATCTCGCGCAGCAAATCCGCATCGGCACCCTTCTCCATGAGGCCGCGCAGGGTCATCATCGCGTCGGTCATCGGGGATCTCTCGGGTGCGGGGTTGGTCGTCGCAACCCGACCCTACCCGGCAACCGCCGATGACCACCCCTCAGCTACACCACCGCCTGGGACACGACCAAGCCTTCCTCTTCCGCTACAACTGGCATCGCCCCCACATGGGCATCAATCGCCAGACACCCATCAGCCGACTCGGATTATCCGAGGACAACCTGTTGATGCTCCACACCTACTTGAGCAGTTCAAGATGCTCTGCCCATCGGCAGCCAAGCGGCTGAAAGTCGAGTAGGCTAACGGCCGAGGATCACTCAGCCGGCTCGCGGATATCACTGGCGGCCGACCAACGGTCGGCGAGACGACCGAAAACGCCGGCTTCGGCCCAGGCCGAGCGGGCCCCGACCACGTAGAGGTTTTCCTGGGCGCGGGTTGTGGCGACGTTGAGGATGTTCGGCATGCCGCCGGCCCATCCGCGCGCTCCGCGCTGCGTCGGCATCGGTGCACCGAGGACGAGGATCACGCTATCCGCCTCGCGACCCTGGACGGTGTGTACGGTCCCGACGCGCTCGCGTGTCCAGCGGTAGGGGTCCGTCGTCCAACGTGAGAGCACCCCGGATGCCATGATGCGTTCGCGTAGTCGTTGCGCGACGATGAGGAACGGGCTGATCACGTAGAGGTCAAGGTCCGGCACCCCTCCTGAGGACAGGCGGCGTAGCATATCGACGACCGCGTCGCCCTCGGACTCCGACCACTTATCCTCGGTCCGGCCACCGGTAACGTCGACCCAGTGCGACTTACCCAGGACACCCCGGATGGCGGAGGTCCGGCCCGGCGTCGCGTGGACCATGAGCCCCTGATAGGCGATGTCATTCGATAGGGTGAACATCGGCTCGGCACAGCGACGGTGGACGAGCAGGGGAAAGCCGACCCGCACCGAGCCCACGGTCTGCCGGAACTCGGCGACGTAGGCGGCTGAGGCATCAGCGACAGCCTGCACCGACGCCTTAGGTGCGTTCCAGCGCTCAGGCTCTATTCCGAAATCGGCGCAGATGGTCTCGGCGAGCTCGGTGGGCAGGGCAGTCACGGGCTCGATTTGAAGTGGGTCGCCGACCACCACGGCGCGTCGACACCGCGTGATCGCGCCGATGGCGGCCTGGGGCACGGCCTGACCCGCTTCGTCTACGAGGAGCCAGCCCAGCGTCTCGGGCGGCAGGTAGCCGAGCATGCGGGTGACCGAGGCAAAAGTCGTGGACACCACCGGGACCACGAGGAACAGCGTCGCCCAGAGGTCGGGCATGTGCGGCTTGGTCTTCGGCTGCCATGCATTGCGGCCTATGAGCGCCTTGAACAGGTTTTCCAGGTTGTTGCGAATGGGCTCCGCGGCCGCATCGATGAAGGCTTTGTGGAGCGCCAGAGATAGTTCGAACACGCGGTCACGCTGGCAGTGTGCCTCCATGTCCAGCCACGGCGCCGCCTGCTGGACGGTGTTCCGGTCCCTGGAGAAAAAGGCGGCGTCGACGGTACGGATGCCACAACGGGTCCGCATGATGGCAACGCGAGCCTCAGCGGCATCACGGGTGGCGATAGCGGTACGATGCGCTTCCCCGGTCGTAGCTTTGGAAGCCTCGGCTTCGCGAAGCCGGTGCCGGGTACGATCCGCTTCTCCGAAGGTTTGGCGCTTCTCACGATCAGCCCGGTCGAGGACCTCGGCGAGTTGCGCGTCGCTGATCGCCCAGTCCCTGGCGGCGGTAGTCCGGAACAGGCGTGTCAAGAAACTCGGTCGACGCAGGGCATGCCCCATCTTCGCATGGTGCGCGCGGTTCCGGGCCTGCGCTGCGGCGGAAACCGCATCGGTCGCTCTACGATGCTCCCGTTCGGCCGTAATGGCGCCCGTGTCCGCATCTGCTGCGGCGCGTCCGGCATCGTCCACCGCGCTCCTCAGGCGCGGAAGCGTACCGACAACCTTCCAGGCAGCCTCGATATCTGCCAGGAAAGTTCGTATCCGCTCGACCTCCTCCATGAAGGCGGTGCGAGCCTCGCGCCAGCGCCGGATCGCCTCCGAGCGGTTCCTCGGCGGGTTCTCTCGGTCGACTACGACGGGGCGCCGCCTGCGCATCGCACCCGGTTTGGCCGGGTCAGGCTCCTCGACCCATTGCGGGCTCCCGGCGACCTCGGCGAGGTAGGCGCGCAGGCCCTTGTCGGGATCAATCCACATCGCCTCCCGGAAAGTGAAGCGGTTCGAGGCGTTGCCGAGCACGGCGGCGATCAGGCCCCAGGCCTCGACGTCGCCCGAGACGTTGTCGGCGACCGTCTTGAAGTAGCGCAGGCCGGTGGCGTCCTCGGCGATGGCCTTGAGAGCCGGCAGCTCGCGGCTGACATTCTCGACGGCCTTGTTGTTCGACGAAGCGACCAGCATCTCGAAGCCGCGCAGGCTGGGGGCGACCCTGTGGACCGGGACGGTGGCATTGCCGACCTTCGGCCTATACCCGGATGCAGGAAACGCTTTCTCGGGATCATCGAAGGCGCACATTGCCTCGGCGCGGCGCACCACGAGCGACGCCACCAGATCGCGCAGAAGCGTGGTCTTACCGGTGCCGGGCCGACCGTTCACGGGGAAGAGGTCGACGCCTTCCATGTCGGACATGACGAGGTTCACGGCGCCCTGCTGTAGCAGAACCAGCGGGTGCCGACCGGCCGCCGGCCATCTGCCAGGCGGGAAGCGTAGCGGTGCTACCGCGGCGGCGATGACGGTGTCGTCGCCGAGGACGTCGTTGCGCGCCTTCGGCTTATCGCTGCCGAGGTAGCGGCGAAGATTGTTGCTGGCCTTACCCCCCAAAACCTGTCGGCGGGCATCCGCTAGATCCTCCAAGTAGAAGCTGCCGAGCAGGGGGGCTTCCGGTGGGTCCTGTGACTTCCAGTAGTGGTAGACCCGCATGGCGAAGGACGGCGGCTCGACCAAACTGCGATGGAGGCCCACCTCCGCGATGAGCCAGTCGAACGCGAACCTTATCGTACGCCCGTCGAGGGGAAGCGGCTTTCCGTCGTCTCCAACGCGCCGGATGTGGCGGTCAAGCCCTTCGTTCAGCCGTGTCTCCGCATCAGGCCAGCGCCCGAGGCCGACGAGATCTCGGCGCAGGGCGAGGGGCAAGCCCCAGGCGAAGCTGGAGATGGCCGTCGCCTCGCCTTCCGCGACGGGAACGCCGGACTTGTCGAGTGTAACGGTTGCAATCGCCGCGAGGCCGGCGGCGCCGCGACGGTCCTGGTTCTTGTCGACGAAGACGGACAGCAGGGCGTTCGTGGCCTCGTCCATGCGGATCGCGCCAAGAACCACCTGATAGAACAATTGCTTCTGGGGTTTTGCCTTCTCGCCTGGAGGTTGCCAGGGCATGGCCGCGGTAAGATCGGCGATGCGTCGCTGGTCGCCGTCCGCCATGTCGGCCGGTTTGCGGTAGGTCATCGGCGAGAGCACTTCCAACGCCGTCCAGGCCGAGAGGATGTCCTCTGGGCGGTCGCGCACCGGCGGGGGAGGCTTGCGCGGGCCTCGGCTCACCCAGGGGGGGAACTCCTCGGCATGCTGCGAAGTCCCCGCTGCAGGACCGTTGACCTCACTCACCGCTGGCGTTGGCTGGTCGATGCGGGCTTGTCTCGGTCTGCGCTCGCGGGTGCCGTCACTGGGCTGCGGTCCAGTGGCGGGCGATGACGCATCCAACAACGCCGCGACTTTGGCTCGCAGCTTGCCGGCCCTCTCCGTCGACCTCTGCTCCAGTTCTTCAAGGAGCGATTGAAGAACCTGACGGTCGTCACGGGATGATGCGAACAACCTTTCAAGGTCGACGACGCTAGACTGAATGTAGGGTGTTGTCATCGTTCCAGCCGTGAATCCGCCATGGCATTTTCGGTGGCGATCAGACCGGTGTCCAGCACAGGCTGCGATGCCACGGCCACCTGCCTAGAGACGCCGCAAGCGTTAGCCGCTCTCAAACATGGTCGCCGACCTTCATCCTACATTGGACGACCAGCGCCCGATGCCCGATTCAACGGGTTTTCGAGGCCGGGCGTTTTCGAGGGATCGTTTTCGTTGGCGTCATCGCCTTCTTTGACGCGACCTTGGGCTGACCAGCCTTTGGCTTCGCCGGTGTGGTCTTCGCCTTGGCTGGCGGCTTCGCCTTCACCGCGGCCGGCGAATGGTTCGTCTTCGCTGCCACTTTGGCGTTCGGGATGACCCGCACAGGTTTCGCTGGTCCCGCGGCCATCTCGGCACGAAGGGTCTTCACCAGCTTGCAAATGCCCTGAGCGACGTCGAGGAAAGCCGCGTCGGCGCTACGCCATGCGAGGACCGAGCGCCCGTCTTCGGGGAGAAGCTTGAACCCGGCGGCCTTCGTTTCCTTCCGACCGCATAGCCGTACCACAACGGCGACGACCCGCATGGTTCCCTTTTCCCCGTCGGGCCATCGCCCACTCGTACTCCATCTGACAATATCGGCTTGAGATGTATTCCGGGCTAAGTAGCGCAACGAGGACGTGCGCGTTTTTCAAGGCGCGGGAGATGCTCGCGTCGAGTTCGTCGCCCGGGTCGATGTTTCCATCGAACCAAGTGCGGACCCCGTCTCTGAGCAGCGGGGCCAGATGGGTTTCGAGCTTGGTGCGGGCGGCTGCGTCGAAGTGGGACTAGGAAACGAAGATCCGGACTTCGGGCTTGCCGGCCGGTGTCCGCCCGCTGGCCTTGGCCGCTGCCTGGTCCTTGGGCGCAGAGGCTTTACGCGGACCCGCCACGGCAGGGCTCGTGCCAGTCGTGGTACGTTTTCGCGCGGCCATGATGCCTCCGAGCCCGATGGCCAAGGTCCAGGATAGGCTGCGCGCTCCCGTTTTGTTCCAATAAAAGCTGTTGATGCGCAAGGTGATAGCCGGTTTACGCTGTTGTGCGACTTCGCTGGTCGCGGTGGCTGGACCGCTTCGGGGACCTGAACCGGGCGCGCAGTCCCCGATGCCTATGAACCTTCCGCCAGGTCCTCCCTAGTGGTCTGAGTTAGAAGTACGGTTTCAGATTTTGAGCTTGCACCTATGTGTCGGGGATGTCCGCATGGAGGTGACCCATGGCCCGTGGTCCAAAACCTGCTCCTCTCCATCTGACCGAGGACGAGCGCACGCGCCTAGTGGGGCTCGTCCGCCGTCGCAAGGTCGGCCAAGCCTTGGCTTAGCGCGCGCGGATCGTGCTGGCCTGCGCTGAGCCGGGATCGACCAACAGTGGCGTTGCCCGTGATCTCGGCGTCAGCCGGATGAGCGTCACAACGGGGCGCGCCCGTTTCCTCGCCCATCGCCTCGACGGCCTCGTCGACCTGCCTCGCTCCGGTGCGCCACGTGCCGTCACGGACACGGCCATCGAAGGGATGGTCACCCTTACGCTGGAGAGCCAGCCAGAGAACGCCACCCACTGGTCGACCCGCGCCATGGCCCGGCGGGTCGGCATGAGCCAGAGCATGGTCTCGCGGGTCTGGCGTGCCTTCGGGCTGCAGCCGCACAAGACCGACACCTTCAAGCTTTCGACCGATCCCGCCTTCGTCGACAAGGTCCGGGACGTGGTCGGCCTCTACATGGCTCCGCCGCATCGTGCCGTGGTGCTGTGCGTCGACGAGAAGCCGCAGATCCAAGCGCTGACGGGCACGGCCCCCGTGCTGCCGATGCGGCCCGGCCAGCCGGAGCGCCGAACTCACGATGATCGTCGCCAGGGTACAACCGACCTGTTCGCCGCCCTCGACGTCCAGGCCGGGACGGTGACCGGCCACTGCATAGGCCGGCATCGTTCGATCGAGTTCCGCGACTTCCTCGATCGGATCGAGGCGGCCGTCCCAGGCGATCTCGACGTGCACCTCGTGCTCGACAACGCGGCTACCCACAAAACCAGGCTGATCCACGACTGGCTGGTGAAGCGTCAGCGTTGGCACCTTCATTTCACACCGACGTCCGCAAACTAACGCCGGCCGAACAGCCGCTCGATGTCGTGGAGCTTCAACTCCACAAAGGTCGGGCGGCCATGATTGCAGGTGCCTGCCAGCGGCGTCGCCTCCATCTCGCGCAGCAGGGCGTTCATCTCCTCTGGGCGGAGGCGGCGCCCGGCTCGGATCGAGCCGTGACAACTCATACGTGACAGGATCGCGTCGAGGCGCCGCCCGAGGGGGCCACCGCTGCCATCGGTTCCGTCGGGACTGCTGTCTTCAAGCCCGCTCTCGGTCATCGCATCGAGGATATCGGTGACGAGACCGCGGATCGAGGCATTCACCAGGGCCGCCGGTACCTCGCGCACCAAGACCGCACCGGTACCGAAAGCTTCCAGGGTGAGGCCGAGTCGGTCTAGGTCGGGTGCCGCCGCAACCAGACGCTCCGCATCGCCCGGCGCCATCTCCACCACATCAGGAATAAGCAAGCCCTGGCGGGCAATGCCGCCAAGCGCCCGCTCGCGCTTCAGACGCTCGTAGACGAGCCGCTCATGCGCTGCATGCTGATCCACCAGCACCAATCCGTCGGCGGTCTGGGCGACGATGTAAGTTTCGTGCAGTTGCGCCCGCGCCGCGCCGAGCGGATGCCCGACTGTCTCGGGCAACTCTGCCTCCCGGTGCAGATCGGCCGAGGGCGCCGCGAAATCATCAGCGAACTGAGCCTGAGTTGGGCCGCTGCGTTGGGCCGCAGGCGCTTCGTCGATCAGCGTTTGGGGCGTTTCCCCGAACCCCGTGAAGGCTTCGGACTGGTACGAGCCCTGGCGGTAGCCAATCGGAGCCGCGAAGGACGGAAGTCCTCGGGCTTGGCTCGGGCTTGGTACCGGATATGGGCTCGCGCCCGTATGAACCTGGAGGCTCGCCGGGCGCAGCGCGTCAAGGGTTCGGGCAGCGCTTGTGGTCGAACCGCGTAGGCCTGCCTGCCGCAGCGTTTCATGAATCGCGCTGACGATCAGTCCTCGGATCAGGCCGGGGTCGCGAAAGCGTACCTCTGTCTTAGCCGGATGCACGTTGACGTCGACCAGGGCCGGATCGCACCGGATCGTAAGTGCCAGGACAGGATGCCGATCCGAACTCATGGTATCCGCGTAGGCACCCCGAACGGCACCAAGCAGGAGCCGGTCACGAACCGGGCGGCCGTTGACGGTGAAGTGGATCTGGTTGGCCGCCCCGCGATGGTAGCTCGGAAGGCCGATATGGCCCGACAGGGCAAAGCCTTCGCGCGCCATGTCGAGGACCAGCGAATTCGTGCCGAAATCAGTCCCAAACACCGCGGTAAGCCGCCGCAGCGTCGCGGCCGGACCGGTCTCGGCCTCCGCTGGGAAGACCGCCGGTGTCCCAGATTCCGAGCGCAACGCCAGACGGATCTGCGGCTGCGCCACAGCAAGCCGGCGTAGGATATCGCCGATCGCCGTCGTCTCGGCCCGGTCGGATTTGAGGAACTTCAGGCGCGCCGGGGTGGCGGAAAACAGGTCTACTACCTCGATGCGGGTTCCGCGCGCGCTCGGTGCCGGCCGAACCTCGCCCTTCACGCCGGCATCCACAGTCAGGGTGGCGCCAGTTTCGGCCTCGACCGTGCGACTCGTCAGCGTCAGGCGGGCGACGGCGCCGATCGAGGGCAGCGCTTCGCCGCGGAATCCGAGCGTCTCGATACGGGTCAGATCGCCGCCCGGGAGTTTTGATGTGGCATGGCGCTCCACCGCAAGAGCCAAGTCGTCGGCGCTCATGCCCGCGCCGTCATCGACGACGCGGATGAGCCGCCGTCCGCCGGCCTCAATCGTCACCTCGATGCTGCGCGCACCGGCATCGATGGCATTCTCGACGAGTTCCTTGACGGCCGAGGCAGGGCGTTCAACCACTTCGCCCGCTGCGATGCGGTCGACGAGAATCGGATCGAGGCGGCGGACAGGACGAAGCGGCGCGGACATGTGGGAGAAACTATAGGTGTACAAGGACCTGCCCGAAAGGTCGTCTTTGAACCGAGCCCTCGTGCCCCATAGCTATTCGGTACCATGAAGTGTCTGTCGGACCGTGGCGAGGCTGCCGGACCGATGCCTTCAAGGTCTCAGCCTTAAGGTCCGGTCCATCCATGAGTGTGACACTTCAGCGTTGCCGTACGGTCTGGGGGCGGACGGAGCATCGTGACGCCCTTCCCAGCCTTCGGGTCGTCACCGATGCCGTGTATCAACCCGTGACCGCCGACGGCCGCTGGGGCCTGCTCGATGCTGCCGGAAACACGATCGAGGCGAGTGGCGAACCGGTCGTATCGGAGGTCACCGATTGTGCGGAGGATCGACCAACTCTCTACGTCGGACCGCTGATCACCCATTATGGCCACTTCCTCTTTGGCACCTTTGCACGACTGTGGCCGCTCCTCACCTGGGACGGCCCGAAGCCGCGCCTACTGTGTCATCCGCTCGGGCCACCTGAAATACGGCGCGAGACCTGGGCGGCGCTGCCCTTCCTGATCGAGATTCTCTCCCGGTTCGACATGACGCTCGACGATCTCGCGACGTTCGAGCGGCCGACCCGCATTCCGCGCCTCATGGTGCCTGGGCCGAGCTTACGCGAGCAGGACTTCGTCCACGACGTGCACGGCACCCTGGCGCGCTTCGTCGGACAGCCTTTCTGGGACCCGGCCCTGGTCGATACAGAATCGCGACCCGTCTACCTGTCCAAAACGCGTCTGGGCACCGGAATCTCGCGCCTTCGCAACGAGCAGGTCCTATGCGAGGCGCTGGAGCGCGGAGGCGTCGACATCGTCTATCCGGAGAGTCTGCGCCTGTCCCAACTCGTGCGCCTGCTATCCGAGCGGCGCATGGTGCTCGGGACGGCAGGGTCGGCCTTCCACGCTGCTGTCTTTGCTGCGCCGGGCCGGCGCATTCTCGGCCTGAACTGGGCGGCGCATATCAACGCCAACTTCCTGCTCCTCGATGCCCTGAACGGAACCCAGGCGCGCTACTACTCCGCCATCGGCGCTGAAACAGGTGAAGAGGCTGGGTTCCACTTTGACTGGTCCCTGCCAGATCCGACCGCCGTCGCCGTCGAAATGCTGGCACGCGCGCGGGCCTTCGATACCCTTGATACCCGGGATGCGGAGGAGGACGCGGTCCGACGGCATGCCGGACGGGTATCGCCCCTCCAGCGGGTCGGGCGCTGGCTTCGGCGGCAGATCTGATCAGTCAGGCAACGCCCGAGCGCAGGAGGTCGTGGTAGTGCACAAGGCCGACCGGGCGCTCGTTCTCAACAACGATCAGCGCGGTGATCTTCATCGATTCCTGAATTTCGAGCGCCTTCGCCAGGAGTGTCTCGGGCGCGATGGTGCGGGGCCTGCCGCTCATCAGGGCCTCGACCGCAAGACTGTCGAGGTCACTGCGGAACACGTTGCGGCGCAGGTCGCCGTCGGTGACGATCCCGGCGAGCCGACCGTCGGCCTCGACCACAAGCACCGATCCAAAGCCCTTGGCGTCGATCTCGGCAATGGCGGCGCGCATGGATGTCCCGCGTGCGACCACTGGTAACTGCGAGCCACTGTGCATCACCTCCCGGACTTGTCGCAGGGAGGCTCCTAGGCGTCCGCCCGGATGATAGATGCCGAATTCTCGTGCCGAGAATCCGCGCGCCTCCAGAAGAGCGATCGCGAGCGCGTCGCCGAGCGCCAGCTGCATCGCCGTGGAGGTCGTTGGGGCAAGGCCGTTCGGGCAAGCCTCGCGCGCCTTCGGCAGCGTCAGGCAAATGTCGGCTTCGCGGCCGAGGGTGGATCCCGCATTGGCCGTAATGGCGATGAGGCCGACCCGGTATCGCCGCGCGTAACCGATGATGTCGGCGAGTTCCGTGGTTTCACCCGACCACGACAAGGCCACGACGACATCCTCCGGCTGGATCATGCCGAGATCGCCGTGGCTCGCCTCGGCTGGATGCACGTAGAGCGCCGGGGTCCCGGTGGAGGCCAGTGTCGCGGCGATCTTGCGCCCGATATGGCCGGATTTGCCCATGCCCGTCAGGATGGCGCGACCCTGCGCCCGCGCGATTCGCGAGACCGCCGCCGTGAAGGCGTCGCCGAGCCCGTTGCCGATCGAGTCCATCAGGCAGGCGAGACCGTCGCGTTCAGTCTCGATGGTGCGCAGGGCGGAGGCCACGGCGGCAGACGGGGAGCTCCCGGCGGCGTCGATGGGATGGCGCGCGGCCAAGGCGGTGTCTGCTGGAGCCATCCCGGCCCGTATCCTTCTGGTCTGATCGCGCGCGCGTGAGCCGCGACGGTGTAGGCTGGCTATGAACAGCGATTGTGGTCGGATGGCGACTCCGATGGGCCTATGCGGGTCTGGCCGCCTGCGTTGACGGGCCATTAACCGTGCTCGTTGTAGCCCTCTTAACCATGGTGCCGGGCCGCACACGCCAAGCGTGGCCACGGACCGCCCGCCAGGCGGTCCCGCCGGCGGTCCTCGTCTCGAAGCGCCGTATCCGGCGCGAAGGTCAGCGGAAAGACGTCGATCCGTGACAGGTGCAGGGCCGATTTCAGGATGGCGCGTTCGAGGCTCGGGCTTCGCGCTGGCTGCCCTCTTGATACTCCTCCCCTTGGCGGCTGCGGCGCAGACCCTGCCGTCGGGGGCCCCCGACAGCGCGTCTGGAACGGCCAATGTGGGCGACGTGCTGCCCCTCAATTCCGGCCTGCGCGGCAGCACGATCTCGGGTAGCGGCGTCCTGAACAGCAACGGCAGCGCCACCGACGACGGGGCCGGCAGTGGCGGGCTCGCCACGCGCGCCTTGACCGGCAGCCGTTCGGGCAGCGCCATCGCGTCCGGCGGGACGAATGGGGCCAACAATCGCGGCCCGACCAACATCCTGAAACTTCGAGCGATTCCGCCACGCCGGTTCGGAAGCGCCACCGTCCGTCCGGTCCGATCGATCACGCAGGTGCCGAGCTACGACCTGCGCCTGACGCCGGTGGTGCGCAGCGCCGTCAGCGGGGTGCCGCTGCCGACGCTGCTCCCCCTGGCCGGCGTGCAGACGCCGGGGTTCTTCCTGTCGACGGCTTTGCGCCGGCCGATTACCATCGACGAGGCCTACGCGCCGCTCGGTATCAAGTTCGGCACCTTCACGATCCTGCCCGCTCTGCAGCAGAGCATTGGTTACGACACCAACCCCGACCAGATCACCAACCGCCTGGCCAGGCCGTCTCTGGCGCTGCGGACGGACGGTGAGGTGAGCTTCCGGAGCGACTGGTCGTCGAGCGAACTCACTGGCGATTTGCGGGGGGGCTATGTCGATTTCCCCGATAATGAGGGAGCGAGCCGCCCCAACGGGTCGGGCGTGACCCGGCTGCGGATCGACGCGAACCGCGATACGCGGATCGATGTCGAGGGCCGTTTTCTCCTGGAAACACAACGCACTGGCACCCCCGACCTGGCGGCCGCGACGGCAACCCGGCCGCTGATTGCGAGCTACGGCACCACGCTCGGCGTCACCGAGCGCTTCAACCGGGTGCAGGTGTCGGTGCGCGGCCTGCTCGACCGGTCCGAATTCGAGGATGCGCAACTGTCCGACGGCACCATCGTGCGTCAGAGCGACCGCAACCTGAACCAGTACGGCCTGCAACTTCGGGCCGGATACGAGATCTCGCCAGTCATCACGCCGTTCGTTGATGTCCTGGCCGATACCCGCGTCTACGATCTACGGGTGGATTCCTCGGGAATTCGCCGCGACTCCGATGGCGTGACCTTAGCGGGCGGCGCGACCTTTGCGCTGACCCGTTTCGTGACCGGCGAAATCTCGGGCGGATTGCAGCACCGGACCTATGTCGACCCGTCCCTGCGCGACCTGACGGCGCCGGTCGTGAACGCGGCGCTGATCTGGAGCGCGAGCCCGCTCACCACGGTGCGGCTCAATGCAGCCACGGGCGTCATCGAGACGTCGGTGCCGGGTTCGAGCGGAGTTCTTACACAAACCGCAACCCTGGAAGTCCAACACGACCTCCTGCGCAATCTCTCGCTCATCGGCGGGATCACGTATCTGTCGAACGACTACGACAGGGTGAATATCACCGAGCGCGGATTCTCGGCGACGGCGCGCCTCGACTATCGCTTCAATCGCTGGCTGGCGATGCGCGGCAGCTACATCTATCAGCGACTGGACAGCTCATCGGCGGGATCGAGCTTCCACGCCAACACGTTCCTGCTCGGCCTGCGGGTCAATCCCTAGCGGCGATGCCGCGTCCGGAGTGACGGACGCGACGCGCGTTTCGGGCCTTTGTATACCGAAGCGACGCGTCGCGGTGACGGACCTGACGGGTGTTCCGGACCTTGGAATACCCGCAGGGTCGTGTCGCGGTCACGGCCGGTCAGCGCACCATCGCGAGGGAGGCGCCGGATTTCGAAAGTGCGCCGTCGAGGGCTGCGCCACCCTGGCGCAAACGGGCCGCGACGGTGCCGCCCGGCTGGTACAGGTAGACCTCGCCGTCGCGATAATCCCAGGCCGTGACCTTGGACAGGTCCTTGTTCGGGCAGCCCGAGGCGCTGGCCTTGTAGAGGTCGAGGGCGGGGGCGCTCGACAGCGAGACCTTGCAGCTGGCGCCGGTGGCGTCCTTGGCGTTCCAGGTTCCGACCACCGAGGATCTGCCGCTGGCGACCACCGGCGGCGGCAGTGGCGCGACGGGCGTCGGGTCGGGCGCGATCACCGGCGTCGAGGGGGCGACCGCGACGTTGGCGCCGACCGGCGGCGGAAAGTCGGCCGGTGAGGCCGAGGCGCCCGGCGGCGGGGCCAGCGGCTCGGAGGTGACGGGTCCGGACGGCATGGCCGGGGCGATCGGCTCGAGGGCGGCCTGGGGACCGGGCGCGGCCCGACCGCGCACGGGGCCTTCGAGGCGCTGCGAGGCACAGGCGCCGAGGCCGGCGGCGAGTGCGAGAATGGCGGCTGTCGACAGGAGCGAACGCGGCATCGATGGCAAAATCCGAAGGGGAGCGGGGTCGGGGCCGAGGCCCCGCGTTATGGCCTGCGTCACCGTCAATTGCGCTGGCGGCAAGGCGCCCAAGGGGGCGGGCACGGGTTTTACCGGGAGGGCCCGACATTTGCCGCCCGGTGTGGCGCTCGTGCCTCAGGACGAACCGCGGAATCCCGTGCGCCATTTACCACGCGGACGGATGCGCCTTGTCTCGGCGGGTGCCACCTGCAAGCCTCGCGCAGTCCTCAATCTCGGGGGCGCAACACTCGCGTCCGCCATGCGCCGCCTCCACAGCATCGATTCGATTCGCGGCCTCGCCGCGCTGGCTGTGATCTACGCGCACACCGTCGAGTTCGGGCTGAAGACCCGGCTCGGGCCGTTTCCCGCCGAGCAGGCCGCCCTGGCCGGGCTCACGGAGTGGCTCGACCTCGGCAAGATCGCCGTGACGATGTTCTTCGCGGTCTCGGGCTTCGTGGTGCCGTTCTCGCTGTTCAAGCCGAGCCGCCGGCCGATCCTGGCCTTCGCGATCTCGCGGTTCTTCCGCCTCTATCCCGCCTATTGGCTGTCGATCCCGTGCGGCCTGCTGGTGCTGTTCGTCTGGGCCGGGCGGGACATTCCGGCTCTCCTGGTCCCGGCCAACATCACGATGCTGCAGCAATTCGTCGGGGTCGAGAACATCATCGGCCTGTATTGGACCCTGCAGATCGAGCTGATCTTCTACGGCCTGTGTGTCGCCCTGTTCGCCATGGGTCACCTCGACCGGCGCGGCAGCGTCGTCGCCACCACCCTTCTGATGATCGCCGCCGCCGTGGTGCTGGCTGGCTTGCGCTATCACCTCCAGCGCAAGGTCCCGGTGGCGGTTCCCCTCGCGCTGGCGGTCATGCTGTGGGGGTTGTGCCTGCGCTACCATGTCTTCGAGCGGCGCCCGGGCTGGGGCGGGGCCTTGGCCCTGGTCACGGGGGCGCTGGTCTGCGCGGTGCCCCTGGTGTCGGTGCTCGCCTACGGGCGGGACATGGGCTTCCAGGAGAACTGGATGAAGTACACGATCACCTATTGGCTCGCGATGGCGCTGTTCTGGCTCCTGAGCGTCGGGCTGCGGATCGAGGGCCGGGTCTTCGTCTATCTCGGCGCCATCAGCTATTCGATCTACCTGTTCGGGCCGGTGGTGCAGGTCGTGCTGGAGCACGCGCTCGCCGGATATGAGGCGGTGATCCCGATCCACCTGTTCGCGGGCGCGACCGCTCTGGCCACCGTCGCGGTGGCGGCCCTGGTCTATCGCTGGATCGAAGCGCCCGCCATCGACCTCGGGCGCACCATCACCCGCCGCATCATCGAGCAGCCCGCGCCCGTCGCCGCACCGGCACCCGCCCTCGGTCGTTCGGAACCCTGAGCGGGACCGGATCGGAGCGAGATCGAAGCCCAGGTCCATTGACAGCCCGGCGCCGTGGAAGGGGTCGACGCCCGGTCTGCCGCCTTCCTCGGGTCGGGGTGGCTCACACGTCCCGCATCCCGACCTGATGCGGCTCCCCTGCCCCGCACCAGCTTCCCTGCCCCGCAACCAACATCCAAACCCGAGCGAAACCGTCCGGCCGTTCGCGCGACCGGGTTCGTTCCCCGTCCGGCGATACGGCGGACAACGCGTATCAATTGGGACGAAGGGGCGGAGCCGATTGCCCGACCGCCCGTCCCAGGGATTGACGGTCCGTAACGTCCAATGACCTGCTCGCCGTCAGAGGAGATCTGCCGTCGTCTCCAAGACAGGTTCGTCCGGCTTCAGCACGATCCTGCGAGATGTCGGCGGATGGCGCATGAACGACGCCGGCTGCGGTGAAGAACGGGTCGGACCGGTCCGAACTCCCGCGAGGACAGGCAACGCGATGCGGGGTCCGGCATCGATCGCGCGCATCTCCGTTCGTCCGGCCATCGGGTTCCCGTTCGGATCAGGATCGGTACGGCCGAACGGCCCCGGCGTGCCGCCACCTCGGCGGTTCGGCTGGGGCGAAGGGTGGGTTCCTCGGCGTTCCGCCGCAGGGCTTCCGGGCCGCCGCAGTGTTTTCGCGCCGCGGCGTTCGATGGAGACGTGTCCCGGTCAGGCCGCCCGGATGGCCTGGAGGAACGTCGCGACCTCGCGCTGGACGTTCACAGACTGCGTCGAGAGTTCCCCGGCCGCCATCATCACCTGCTGCGCGGCGGAGCCGGTCTCGCCGGCCGAGGCCAGCACCCCGGCCACGTTCATCGAGACGTCCTGGGTGCCACGGGCGGCTTCGATGGCGTTGCGGGAGATCTCGCCCGTGGCGGCGGTCTGCTCGACCACGGTCGTCGCGATGGAGCCAGTGATGGTGTTGACCGACACGATGGTCTGGCTGATCTGCCGGATCGCCGCGACGGCCTCGCCGGTCGCCTGCTGGATCGCCGTGATGTGTCCGCCGATCTCGCTGGTGGCTCGGGCGGTCTGGCCGGCGAGTTCCTTGACCTCCGCGGCGACCACGGCGAAACCGCGTCCCGCCTCACCGGCGCGGGCCGCCTCGATGGTGGCGTTCAGCGCCAGCAGGTTGGTCTGGCCGGCGATGCTGGAGATCATCGTCACCGCCTCGCCGATCCGGTCTGCGGCCTCGGTCAGCCGGGCCATCGTCACGTCCGTCGCCTGCGCGTCCCGGGTCGCGGCGGCGGCCACCACGTTCGACTGCTTCACCTGGCGATCGATCTCCTGCAGCGAGGCCACCATCTCCTCGGCCGCGGAGGCGACGGTCTGCACGTTGGCGGAGGTTTGCTCGGCCGCCGCGCTGGAGGCGATCGCCCGGGTGCTGGTCGCATCGGCCACGCTGGTCATGGACCGGGCGGTGGCGTCGAGTTCGGTGGAGGCGGCGGTGACGATGCCGATGGAATCCCCGATCGTCCGCTCGAAGCCCTGCACCAGTTCGTCGACGCGGTCGGCTCGGCGCTGACGGGCGGATTGCTCGGCGACCTGTTGCGCTTCCAGGTCGCGACGGGCGATCGCGTTCCGCCGGAACACGTCGACGGCCTTGGCCATTTCGCCCATCTCGTCGGTGGCGTCCTGCGACGGCACGATGACCTCGGTCTCTCCGGCGGCAAGGCGGCTCATGGCGTGGGTCATCCCGGCGATCGGCTGGATCAGGCTGCGGGTGATCACGAAGGCCATGCCGCCACCCAGGATCAGCGCCACCGTGATCAGAACCCACTGCACCCGCTCACTGAGAGCCACGGTCGCCTCGGTCATCGCGGTGATCTCCTTCATCCGCGCGTTGGTCACGGCGTGGGCCTTGACGCCGGCGGCCTCGATGGCGGCAATCTTCGGCTTGATGCTCTGCTCGAACTGGACCCGGCTCTCCTCCATGGCCTTGGCGGCCTCCTGGAACGCCTCGACATAGGTGTTCAGCGCGGTCTCGGTGCGGGCGATCGCCACGGTGAACGCCTGGTCGGGATCGAGGCCCCGCAACGCCTTGCCGGCGGCCACGGCTTTCCGGGCGTTCTCCGCAAAGGTCGCCGGACCCTTGGGGTCGAGCGTCGCCAGGAAGCGCCAGTTCGACATCCGCGTCAGAAGGATCGCGCTCTCGAACGTCTGGGCCTGGCTGATCTGGGCCGCGCTACCGTTGGCGCGGATGTCCTTCAGCAGGTCCTGACTCAGGCGGCTCAGCACGTTGCCCCCGTCGAACAGGCGGGTCCGGGTCTCGGCCAGGGTGGCACCACTCGTCCCCAATCGGACGACGTCCTGCCCCAGACTCCGGCCACCATCCGGCATCTGGGCATAGAGCTTCCGGCGCTCTTCCGAGATTGTGTTCCCCATCACCAAGTCGCCGGTCTCGACGATCTTCTGGCGAGTCTGTTCGAGGGCGACCAGGATGTCCGGCTTGGCCGTGGCCTTGTACTCGAGCGTCTGGGCGATGAATCGGTCGGTCAGGCCCGTGACGGTGTAGATGTTGCGGGTATTCGCCTCGACCCGGTTGCGGCGCCCGTACTGGTCGGTGAGCTGGGCAAGCTGGTGATTCGAGGCAATGCCCAGAACGCCGATGATGACCATCAGCGTGCCGAAGCCGGCATACAGGCGGGTGCGAATACCGAACTTCATGGCAGAGTCTCACGGTGCAAGATTTCTTCGTGAGACCTTCTATACAATATAGCCCGTAAAATTCAGTTAAAGGATCAGTATTTTAATATGTAATTGTCATGGACCTTTGCCTATAGTTCCCGCCTGATCTTCGCGATGGCCTCGTGCCGGGTTCTCCTACGGGGCGATGCCGTCGATGGCGAGGCGCAGGTGCTTCGGGCCGCGCAGGGCCGAGCCCGACCGGTAGGGCGGCGGATCGGCGGTCAGGCGCGGGTTCTTCAGGCGCCGGGCGAGCGCCACCAGGGCAGCCTCGACCTCGAAGCGGGCCAGCGGGGCTCCGACGCAGTAATGCAGGCTGCCGCCGAAGCCGAGATGGCGGTTGTCGGTGCGGTCCGGGTCGAAGCGCTCCGGCTCGGCATAGACCGCCGGGTCGCGATTGCCGGAGGCGAGCAGCAGCACCAGGGGCGCGCCTTCCGGGATGGTGACCCCGTCCTGCGTGATCGGGCACAGGGTCGTGCGGGTCCGGAACTGGACCGGGGGCTCGAAGCGCAGCAACTCCTCGACCACGCGGGGCGCGCGGGTGGGGTCCTCGCGCAGGCGGCGCAGCTCGTCCGGGTGGCGCAGCAGGGTCAGCATGCCGTTGGTGATGAGGTTCACCGTGGTCTCGTGGCCGGCGACCAGCATCAGGATGGCGGTGGCGATGAGGTCGAAATCACTCATGCGCGGGCGGCCGTCGACGCCTTCCGTCGCCAACCCCGACAGCATGTCGTCCTGCGGGTCCTTGCGCTTCTCGGCGATCAGGCCCTGCATGTATTCGGAAATGGCATCGAAGGTCCGGCTGTTCTCGGCCCGCAATGCGTCGTCCTGGAGGGTGTCGGGCTCCAGAGCGGTGGCGAGCTGCGTCGCCCAGCCGTGGAAGCGCTCCTCGTCCGAGGGCGGGATGCCGAGAAGTTCGCAGATCACCGTGACGGGCAGCGGATAGGCGAGGTCGTCGACGATATCGATGCTGGTGGCATCGCCGAGCTTGTCGAGGATCTCGTCGACCAGCACATGCGAGCGTGCCCGCATCGCCTGGACCCGCTCCGGGGTGAATTGCTGCATCACCGCCGCCCGCAGGCAGTCGTGGTCCGGCGGATCGCGGAAGATGAAGGGCCGGTGGGTGTCGGTGAGGTGGTCGCGCACCGGCTTGACCAGCCAGTCCTTGAAGGGGTTGCCGGTCTTGGGCCGGTCGGCCGGCGGCAGCGTCTCCGAACTCACCCGCGGATCGTGCAGCAGACGCGTGATCGCCGCGTGGGTGGCGGCCACATAGGTGCCGTCCTCCTGGCGCGAGACCGGGCAGGTGCGCAGCTGCGCGAACAGCGGATAGGGGTCGGGCCGGTTGGCCTCGTCCTTGATCCGCGCGAACAGGGTGTCGTCGGTCATGACCGATCCTTGCGGGCGGGTTCCGGGAAGTCGGGCGGCAGCACGGTGAAGGGGCCGGCATCGACGCCGGTGGGCTCCGGCGGGAACGGCGCGCCCTCGGCGATCAGGTCCGCATAGGCCGGGAGCCAGCGGGCGCAGTCGAACGCCACGGCGGCGATGCAGCGGCCTTCGCGGCCGTAGACCGCCAGGAAGCGGCCCTCCTTCAGGCTGCCGCGGGCGATGCAGAACCCGTCGGCGCCCTCGGTGAGTCCCACCGACTTGAGCGTGATCCCGCCCTGACTCGACCAGAAGGCGGGGACGTCGCGATAGGGCTCGGGCGCAAGCCCGGCGAGCAGGCGCCCGGCATGGCGCCCTTGCGCGACGGCATGGCCCCAATGCTCGAGGGCGATGCGGCGGCCGGGATAGAGCGGGTGGGGGAAGCGGGCGACGTCGCCCGCCGCCGCGATGCGGGGGTCGGGCGCGTCTGCCGCGTCGAGGACGTAGCCCTGCGCGTCGCAATCGATCCCGCCCGCGTCGAAGGCGAGGCCCGAGCCTTCGAGCCAGGCGGTGTTTCGCACCGCTCCGAGGGCCACCACCACCACGTCCGCCGCGATGACGCTGCCGTCCTCAAGGCGGGCGCGCACGACGCGGCCGGTGCCGTCATCCTCCAGGGCCTCGACCTTCACCCCGCTGCGCAGGGTGGTGCCGAGGCGCTCGTGCAGGGCGCCCACCACTGCGCCGAGATGCTGGCCGAGCACCCGGGCGAGCAGGGTCGGCCCGGTCTCCGCCAGGGTGACCGGCAGGCCGAGGGTCCGGCACGCGGCCGCGACCTCGCAGCCGATGAAGCCGCCGCCGATGATCAGGACGTGGCCGGGGCCGGCGGCGAGATCGCGCCGCAGGGCCTCTGCCTCGTCGCGGCCCCGTAGGGTGTGGACGCCCCGGAATGCTGCCTGCGCGGAATCGCGCCAGGGCCGGGCCGAGGCGCCGGTGGCGATCAGGAGACGGTCGTAGGGCAGGGTCTCGCCGCTCGCCAGGGTGAGGAGCCGGCGAGTCCGGTCGAGATGCGTGGCGGGAGCGCCGAGGCGCCAGTCGGCCTCGAGGGCGACGAGGTTCGGCAGGGTCGTGGCGTCGGCGGCGACCTCGCCGGTGAGCACGGCCTTCGACAGGGGCGGCCGGTCATAGGGGCGATGGGGTTCGGCCCCCACGATGGTGAGGGGGCCGGCGAAGCCCGCCTCCCGCAGGGCCTCGGCGCCGCGAAGGCCGGCGAGCGAGGCGCCCACCACCACGACCCGCGTCTCGGTATCGCTCATCGACGGGCAGCCCCGGCATCCTCGACGCGGATGGCCTGGACCGGGCAGGCGATGCGGGCGCGCTCGATGTCGTCGCGGGCCCCGGCGGACGGGGCGGGATCGTAGTGCAGGGCCTCGCGGCCCTTCAACACGAAATGGTCCGGCGCCGCATAGCAGCACTGGGCATAGGCCTGGCAGAGGTTGAGATCGACCGTGACCCGGAGTCCGCCGGCGGAATGGCGGGCATCGGGCGGGGAGGCTGCGGGTTCGGGCGCGTCGGTCATGCTTGCGCAATGGACCCGACCCGGCCGGGGTTCCGCCCCGGGGGCGTGGTTACAGGACGCGGTGCATCACCAGGGCATCGACCAGGCCGAGATCCGGGTGCCGGAACACCCCCGGCAGGCGACCGACCTCGGCAAAGCCGAGGCTCGTCCACAGGGCGACCGCGCGGGTGTTGGTGGCCACCACGAAGTTGAACTGCATCGCGGTAAAGCCGGCGGCACGGGCGGTGTCGAGGGCGTGGGCGCCCATGGTCCGGGCAACGCCGCGCCCGGTGGCGTCGGGCCGGGTCATGAAACTCGCATTGGCCACGTGGTCTCCCCCGCCCGCCTGATTCGCTCGTAGGGTGTAGGTGCCGAGGACATCGCCCTCCGCTTCGGCGACCAGAACCCGGTGGGCGGGTGCGAACCAGTAGGCCAGCATCGCCGCCCGGCTGCCGTCGCGGGGCAGCGCGTAGGTCTCGCCGGCGCGGATCGTCGGTTCGAGGATCGCCCAGACGACGTCGGCATCGGCGGGGCCGGCCGGTCGGATCGTGATCGTCATCGCGCGGGCTCCAGGTGGGGTGGTCAGGAATGCAGTGGGCAGATCGGCCGCGCTCGCGGACGGCCCTCGATCGCCACGATGCGGCAGGAAACCAGCTGCGACCGGGCCGATACCGGTTCCGCGTGAACGCCTCGGATGCGGGTGCAGGCGAAAAGGGCTGGCATGTCTGCGGGGTCTCCTCCCCGGTGGATTGGGGGTAAGCCTGAGATCCGTCGAGCTTATGGGGAGGCGGTGGAGATGTTTGGTTGACCTTCAGGCGGCGAGGCCAGCGGAGCCACCCCCACTCCTAACCTCTCCCCACAGGGGGGAGAGGGACGCGTCGAGCTCTTGAAGACGCGGAGTTGCCAATCCGGAAGCCTGCCAAGAATAGCCTGCCAAGAACAGCCTACCAAGAATAGCTTCCAACAGAAGGGGAGCCGGTGCGCCTCGAAGTCACTTGGAAATGACCTGCATCCCACTGTCCTGATCGACGGTCGCCTCGTCAGAACAGTGTCGATCGGGTCATCCGAACGGGAAACGGGCACGGCACACCAAACCGTCCGCGACGATCGGTCGGGCCACGTCCGTGATCCGAGAGACCGATGCGTCACGGTGATGCGTCCGTGCCACACCGAGCGGCCAAGCGCGGCGGGCTGCGACATCGCGATTGTAATACTATTACACTTCGGCCACGAAACATTATAACGTTTGTGTGTGAGGCGAGATGCGCGTTCAGCGATCAAGGACAGTTCTGGCCGGCGCGATGCTGGCGGGAGCCGGGATGACGGTTCAGCCGGCCGGCGCGCAGCAGGCGCAGGCGACCCTGGAAGAACTCAGCGTCACCTCGCCGAGCCCGATCGTGACCCGTCCCGTGACGGGTCCCGTCTCCGGGCCGCCCATCGGCGTGCTGCCCGTCGTCACCAACACCTTCTCGCCGGTCACGGTCGTGACGGCCGAGCAGATCGCCCGCGACCAACCGCGCACCCTGGGCGACGCCCTGTTCGACCGGCCCGGCATCTCGGGCACGAGCTACGCGCCCGGCGCGGCCAACCGCCCGATCATCCGCGGCCTCGACAACAACCGGGTCCGTATCCAGGAGAACGGCGTCGGCATCCAGGACGTCTCCGAACTCGGCGAGGATCACGGCGTCCCGATCAACCCGCTGGTGGCCAACCGCATCGAGGTGATCCGCGGGCCGGCCTCCCTGCGCTTCGGCTCGCAGGCGATCGGCGGCGTGGTCAGCGCCGAGAACAACCGGGTGCCGACCTACATTCCAGCCAACGGCGTGTCGGGCTCGGCCACCACCGGCTACTCCTCGGTGGACAATGGCCGCCTCGCCGCCGTGACGGTGGATGGCGGATCGGGCAACGTCGCGGTCCATGCCGACGGCTTCCGCACCGCCGCCGACAGCTACGCCATTCCGGGCGGCATTCAGCGCAACTCGGCCAACGAGAGCCAGGGCGGCGCGGTCGGCATGTCGTTCATCGGCGAGCGCGGCTTCGTCGGCCTGTCCTACAGTCATTACGACGCGGTCTATCAGATCCCCGGCGGCGACGCCGTCGAGAGCCGCACGCGCCTCGATCCGCGTCAGGACCGCCTGCTGGCCCGGGGCGAGTACCGCCCCGTCGAGGGACCGATCGTGGCCGTGCGCTTCTGGCTCGGCGGGTCGATCTATCGCCATGACGAGATCGGCATCGGCGAGAACGGGGTCGACGGCATCCAGGCCACCTTCAAGAACCGCGAGGCGGAGGGGCGGGTCGAGCTCCAGCACGTGCCCGTCGCCCTGCCGTTCGGTACACTCACGGGCGCCCTCGGTCTTCAGGCCGGCCGGCGCACCCTCGGGACGGCCGGCGAGGCCGGCGGGTTGCTGGCCCCGACCGATTCCCGCAGCAATGCCGTCTACCTGTTCGAGGAACTGGCGGTGGGCGGCGGCCTGCGCTTCCAGGCAGCCGGCCGCATCGAGGGCGACCGCGCCACCGGCACCGCCACGGCGTTCCCCGGCGACTACCTGCCGGTGGAGGGCGAAGAGCCCCAGGCCTTCGGGCGCCGCCGCAAGTTCGCCCCGAAGAGCGCTAGCTTCGGCGTCCTGCAGGACCTGCCTTACGGCTTCGTGGCGAGCGTCAACGGCTCGTTCGTCGAGCGGGCGCCGACCGCTTACGAACTCTATTCGCGCGGCGCGCACGACGCGACCGAGACCTTCGAGATCGGCAGCTCGACTCTGAAGAAGGAGCTGGCCCGCACGGTGGAAGCCAGCATCCGCCGGGCCGAGGGGCCGCTGCGCCTCGACGCGACCGGCTACTTCACCCGCTACACCGGGTTCATCTACAAGCGCGATACCGGCACTCGCTGCGGCGACGATTTCGCCTCGTGCGGCAGCGACGACGAGTTGCAGCAGATCGTCTACTCTCAGCGCAACGCCACCTTCTACGGCGCCGAGATCGGCGCGCAGCTCGACCTGATCCGGGTGGGCAACGGTTTTGCCGGCCTCGACGCGCAGTATGATTTCGTGCGTGCCCAGTTCGACGACGGCACCTTCGTGCCGCGCATCCCGCCCCACCGCCTCGGCGGCGGTCTGTTCGTGCGGGCCGACGGCTGGTTCGCCCGGGTGAACCTGCTCCATGCCTTCGCCCATACCGAGATCGCCCCGATCGAGACCGTCACGCCCGGCTACGACGACCTTCGGGCGGAGGTCAGCTACACCAAGCCCCTCGATCCGCGCCTCTACGGCATGAGCGAGGTGACCCTCGGCCTCCAAGGCCGCAACCTGCTCGACGATCGCATCCGCAACTCGGCCTCGTTCAAGAAGGACGAGATCCTGCTGCCGGGCCGCAACGTCAGGCTGTTCCTGACCGCCCGGTTCTGACGGCCCTCTTGTAATGGCCTTCTTCCGCCGGTCTTGGTCTCAACCTGGACACGCGAAGATAAAGGCCGACGTGTCGACGCGGGCGTGCTAGAAGAACCCAACCCCGCACGACCCCGTGTCCTGGGCAACTCCATGAGGCCCAAGTGGCTAACGCGTTCAAGAGCGGTGCGTCGCAATCGCGCTCGACCAATGACTTCAACGAGCGCGCCAAGCAGCTGTCCGAGCGGCTGGGTGCGATCGAGAAGCCGATCCAGATGAAGCGCGGAAACGCGCCGCGCCGGACCTTCAAGGCCGGTCCGCGCCCCGAGGAAGAGACCAGCGAGCAGGCCGAGCCGCAGACCGAGGGCAACGAGGGCCAGGAGGTCGAAGAATCGGAAGTCGAAGAATCGGAGGTTGCAGATTCGGAGACCGAAGACCGCGAGACCGAGGATCACAAGGACGCCTGATCGCGACCGGTTCGCATCGCCCGCTGCCGGGCGGTGCCGAAACGACAGAAGGGCCGGCGATCCCTCGCCGGCCCTTCTGTCGTTTCGAGGTGATGTCGGCCCGGAGCGGCGTGCCGGCCCGGAACCAAATGTCGGCCGGTTGCCGGATGTCAGCGGCGGGCTTTGGCCTTGCGGGCCGCATAGCGGGCATCGCGGGCCGCTTTCTTCTCGGCCAGTTCCGCCGCCTTGCGCTCGGCGGCGGCCAGAGCCTCGGCCTCCTCGCGGGCGATCTGGGCAGCGAGTTCCGCCTCCTCGCGCGCGCGCTTGGCCTCGGCTGCGGCCTTCTCGGCAGCGATCCGGGCGGCTTCCCGCTCCCGGGCGCGCTCCTCGCGGGCGCGAGCCACCTCGGCGCGGGCCTGGGCCTTGGCGATCATCTCCGGATCGTCGGCCGGCGGGCGGGCCTTGAATTTTTCCAGCAGCATCTGCTTGGCGCTGAGGGAGTTCTTACGGCGGTCGTCGAAATTCCGATAGTCGAAGGCGCCCATCTGACCTTTCTCATGTGGTGAGTCGCCCGCATCCGGCGTGGTGCACGCGCGGCATGGGGCCGTGGGGGAATGATCGTTTCGGATGGTTCAAATCGCAGCAGCCCCATGCCTGAGGGACTGGCGGGAATCAACAGAAGCCGCCCATGGGCGAGCGGCTTCTGACAGCTTGTTGAAACGATGCCTCAGTAGTTCGGCATCGCTGCGCCGAAATTCAACCGATGCGGCTCACGCCGCAAGTCCTCCAATGCGGCTCACGCCGCAAGTCGGTCGATGCGGCTCACGCCGCCTGGAGGTTGCCGGCCGACTGCTTGCCGGTGCGGCGGTCGCTTTCGATCTCGTAGGACACCTTCTGTCCCTCGATGAGGTTGCGCATGCCGGCGCGCTCCACGGCCGAGATGTGGACGAACACGTCCTTGCCGCCATCATCCGGCTGGATGAAGCCGTAGCCCTTGGTCTCGTTGAACCATTTCACGGTGCCCGTGCTCATGGGAATCCTCCTGAAGCGTTTTGGGGTGGAGCGTGATCTTGCCTGCCATCGGCTGCCCGGCACCCGCGCGATCTCGCACGGGCACCCGAGGCGCAGGGTCTTCGAATGGGATTGCGATCGCAGCGGCATCCGTGGACGGGCCTGGCGGGCAGGCTCGACGCAATGACGGATGTGCTACCCGGTGGGAACCGGCCATGGAGCGATGGGGTCAAAATTAGGAAGCCTGCGACGGGAGGACAAGGCGCTGGCGTGAATCGGGTTCCCTCGCCGATCGACGAAAGCGCATCCCGCCACAGGGGCTTACGCGATCGCGCCTTGCTGAACGGGATTCGCCAGACCGGGTTTGCGAACCGGTGGAGGACGGGGACGGCGGCATCACGTCCGGGCGAGGTGGGGGGTGACGCGGTTGCTGCCACGCCGCCGCATCGATAGGTTGACGGCCTTCACGATCTGGCCCGAACGGGCTTTGGAAGGCCGCCATGGCCTTAACGGCTTGGAGAGGGCGGCGCCCGATCCTGGGTCCGTGCGGTCGGGGCGGAGGTGGAATGACGGGGTCCGTGAGTCAGCGACGATGCATCCGGGGACCGACGCGGGGCTCAAAGCGGGGCCTGATGCCGGGCCCGGTCGGGAACAGCCATTCGTGACGCGGATTCGGGGGCGGGTTCGACACGTGACGCTGCTGAGGCTGGCGCGCGCCGCTTGGCCGCTGGCCGCCGGTCTCGCCGGGGCGGGCGGGGCTGCCGTGCCGGCGGCGGCCTTCGACCTGTTCGGGCTGTTCGGCTCCGAGGAGGAGCCGCCGGCGCCGAGCGCCGCGGCCCTGCCCTACACGGTGAAGATCTCCGGCATCGACGATGACGACGTCCTGCGGGCGCTGCAGGACACCTCGACCCTCTATCGCCTGCGCCAGGAAGCGCCGCCGGACGGCGAGGGCCTGGTCCGCCGGGCGGAGGCCGACCAGCGCCGCCTCGCCGACGTGCTGTCCGGCTACGGCTATTACCAGGGCACGGTGACGATCCGCATCGACGGCGTGGTGCTGGCCGGCGAGCCGAGCGTCGTCCCGGCCGCCCGCGCGGCGGAGGCGTCGCGCGCCCGCGCCCTGGTTCCGGTCAAGATCGTGGTCGATCCCGGCCCGCTCTACACCCTGCGCTCGATCGCAGCCCGCGACCTCCGGGGCAACCCGTTCCCCGAGGAGATCCTGCCGGAGCGCTTCACCCGTGTCGGCGCCGACGTGCCGGCCCGCTCGGCCACCGTGCTGGCCCGCGAGGCGAAGATCGTCGACCGCTTCCGGGCGCTGGGCCATCCCTTCGCCAAGGCGGCCGCGCGCGATCCCGTCGTGGACGACGCCGCCCACGTCATGGACGTGACCTACACCATCGATCCGGGTCCGATCGCCGGCCTCGGCGAGGTCGCGGTGCGCGGCACCAAGGACATCGATCCGGCGGTGGTGCGCTCGTTCATCTACGCCGAGCCGGGCGATCCCTACTCGCCCAAGGCGGTTTCCGACATTCGCCGCTCGGTCGCCAAGGTCGAGGGCCTCGGCTCGATCCGGGTGCGCGAGGGCGAGACCCTCGACCCCTCCGGCAACCTGCCGATCTTCGTCGACGTCACGGAACGCGAGAAGAACCTGATCGGCGTCGCGGCCCGCTACTCCACCGTCGATGGACCGGGCATCCGGGCCTATTACGCCAACCGCAACCTGTTCGGCGGCGGCGAGACCTTCCGGGTCGATGCCGACATCTACTATCTTGGCAACGATCTCTACGCCAAGCAGCGCAAGGCCGCCGGTATCGATTCGAACGGCCTCGGCGGGCGGCTCTCGGCCACCTTCGTCAAGCCGGCCCTGTGGGGCACCCGCAACGATTTCATCGCCAACGTCTTCGCGGGCCGCGAGGCGCAGCAATCCTACGTCAGCGATGCGGCCGGCGGCACGGTGGCCCTGCGCCACCGCTTCTCCGACACCTTCTTCGCCCAGGTCGGCCTCGACGGACAGGCAGGGCGCTCGCAGGATGCCCTCGGCAAGGTCGATTACCGCCTCATCGGCGTGCCGGTCTCGGTGTCCTACGATTCCACCGACAACCTGCTCGATCCGACCGAGGGCGTGCGCCTGACCGCCTCGGCGACGCCCTATGCGGGCATCCTCGGCTCCGACCCGTCGATCTTCGTCGCCAAGGCGCAGGGCTCGACCTACTACGCCTTCGACGACGAGGCCCGCTACATCCTGGCCGGCCGCATCGGCTTCGGCTCGATCTCGGGGGCCAGCCTGGAGGATATCCCGGCCAATATCCGCTTCTTCGCCGGCGGCGGCGGCTCGGTGCGCGGCTTCCCCTATCGGACGCTCGGGCCGCGCGGACCCTTCAACTTGCCGATCGGCGGCCGCAGCCTGCTCGAAGCTTCGGTGGAGGCGCGCATCAAGGTCACCGACACGATCGGGGTGGTGCCGTTCATCGACGCCGGCACGGCCTTCGCCGGCAGCGTCCCCGACTTCGACGAGCGCATCCGCTACGCGGTCGGCCTGGGCCTGCGCTACTACACCGGCATCGGCCCGATCCGGGTCGACGTCGCCTTCCCGATGGACCGCATCAAGGGCAACCGCGAGCGCCCCGTGGCCCTGTACATCAGCCTGGGACAGTCCTTTTGATGGGATTTCGGAAGCGTTCCCATGCGGGGATCTCGATCGCGCGGATAGCGACCCTCTCCCCTCTGCAGGCGAGGGTGCCTGCGGAGCAGGCGGGAGAGGGGGCGCCCTGTCCGGACACGTCGCTCCCCTCTCCCGACCCGCTCCGCGCGTCACCCTCCCCCGCAAGGAGGGTCGGGAAAGCGCGCCTCCTCGCCGCCACCCTGTGCCTGTCCGTCTTCGCCGCGACGCCCGCCACCCTCACCCGTGCCGATGACGGCGAGAAGACCGTGCTGGGCGGCCTGCTGTCGAAGGCCCTGTCGACGCCGGGGTCGCGGGTCGCCATCGGGGCGGTGGACGGTGCCCTGTCGTCGGACGCCACCATCCGCGACGTGGCGATCAGCGACGCCAACGGCGTCTGGCTGAAGCTCGACCGGGCGCGCCTGGTATGGCGCCGCCTGGCGCTCCTGTCGGGCCGCCTGGAGGTGGAGAGCCTGGAAGTCGGGCGCCTCGAAGTGCTGCGCCGCCCCCTTCCCGCTCCGGTCTCGGCGACGCCCGAGCCCGACGGGTCGCTGCTGCCCGACCTGCCGGTCAAGGTCGAGATCAAGACGTTCAAGCTCGCCGAACTGATCCTCGGCGAGGCCCTGGCCGGGCAGCCGGCCCGCCTTACCGCCGAGGGCCGGGCCAAGCTCGGTGCCCCGTCCGAGGGCCTCGACCTCGACGTCTCCGTGCGCCGCCTCGACGCCGAGGGCCGGTTCGGCGCCCGGTTGCTGTTCGTGCCGAAGGGCGAGATTCTGGAATTGAAAACCACCCTGGTGGAGCCCGCCGGTGGGCTCCTGTCCAAGGCCGCCAACCTGCCGGGGACGCCGGCGATCAATCTCGACCTCGACGGGCGTGGCAGCCTCGACGCCTGGAATGCCCGCCTCGACTTCGATGCCGGCCCCGATCTCGGCGCCCGGGGCACCGCCCGCATCTCCCGCATCGGTGCGGAGCGCCGGCTCGCCCTCGACCTCGCCTCGCGGATCGAGGGGCTGCTGCCCGGCCCGGCCGCGGCGATCTTCTCCGGCACGACCAAGCTCGACGGTGGCCTGCGCTTTTCCGACAGCGGCGCCTTCGGCATCGACCGCCTGGAACTCACTTCGCGCACCGCCCGCCTCGAGGCACGGGGTACCCTGACCGCCGATCGGGTCGCCGACTTCCTCGTCTCCGCCCGCGCCGTGCCCACCGAGGGCGGCGTCACCAAGGCGGCGGATGCCGAACTCGACACCCTGGTGTTCGACGGCAGCCTGAAGGGACCGATCGCGCGTCCCATCGTCAACGGCACCCTCAAGGCCGCGGGCCTGCGCGCCGGCGGCTCGGCCCTGGAGCGGATCGACGCCGCTCTGTCGATGGTGCCGGCCGGCACCGACCCGGCGGCCGCGCGCTTCGCGCTTTCCGCCGACGCCAAGGTCGACGGCCTGCGCCTCGCCGATCCGGCCCTGCGCCGGGCCATCGGATCGCGGGCTGGATTGACCTTCCGCGGCACGCTGCAGCCCGACGGCGTCGTCGATGTCGCCGCGTTCACGCTCGACGGGCCGACGGCCCGCGCGACCTATGCCGGCAAGGTCGGGCAGAACACCCTCACGGGCACGCTCGACGCGGCCCTGTCCGATCTCGCGGCCTTCTCGGAGGTGGCCGGGCGGCCGCTCTCCGGCACCCTGACGGCGCGGGCGGCGCTGAGCGGCGATCCGGCCCGCAAGGCGGTCAACGCCGATGTGGATCTGCGCAGCTCGGGCCTCGTCCTGTCGTTGCCGGCGCTCGACCGCACGCTCGGTCCCTCGCCGCGCTTCAGCGGCCGCCTGTCTCAGGTCTATGACGGCTACGCCTTCGACAATGCCCGCTTCGAAGGGGCCGAGATCGTCGGCCGCCTGGAGGGCCGCGCCACCGCGCGCCTGGCCGACGCCAAGCTGGTGGTCGACCTGAAGGACCTCTCGACCCTCGACCCGAAGCTCGCCGGCCGCGCGCTCCTCGACGGACGCCTCACCGGCACCCTGGAGAAGCCCGACCTCAAAGCCACGCTCACCACCGACGACGCCCGCGCCCTCGGGCGGCCCCTGCGCGACCTCCGGGTCGAGACGGCGCTGACGGACGTCACCGGCGCCCTCGACGGCACCCTGCGGGTGTCCGGCGAGGTGGGCGGCAAGGCCCTGCGCGGCGATGCCCACGTGGCCCGGCCGTCGCCCGATGCCTGGATCCTCGACCGCCTCGCCTTCGGCCTCGGCTCCGTCGCCCTGGACGGCCATGCCGCCCTCGACGCCCGCACCCTTCTCACCGAGGGGGCGCTGGCCCTCAAGGCCGGCAACCTCGACGATCTCGCGCCCCTGGCCCTGACGCCCATGGGCGGCAACGTCGAAGCGGCCATCACCCTGTCCCGCGCGGGCGGGCGCCAGGATGCCGCCATCCTGGCGAACGGGGCGTCGCTCCGGTTCGGCGAATTCGGTCTGTCGCGCCTTGATGCCGATCTGAAAGGGCGGGACCTGCTCGGCCGTCCGGTCGTCGACGGGCGGGTCAATGCCGACCGCATCCTTGCCTCCGGCCAGAGCCTCGACACCGTGCGGCTCGTCGCCGTGGGCTCGCCCAGCGCCAGCGACATCACCCTCACGGCCAAAGCCCGGGGCTTCGACCTCGACGGCGCCGCCCGGCTCGTGCCCGGCGAGCGCACGCGCATCGAGCTGGCCCGCTTCTCCGCCGCGCGCGGCGGCGACCGTTTCGCCCTGGCCGGCCCCGCCAGCGTGACCCTCGACGCGGGCTCGGCCGTCATCGACAATCTCGTGGTCGCCGCCGGCAGCGGCCGCCTCAGCCTGTCGGGCCGGGTCGGACAGGCCCTCGACCTCAAGCTCGGTATCCGCAGTCTGCCCCTGGCCCTGGCGCGGATCGCTTCGCCCAACCTCGCCCTGACCGGGACCCTGGACGGCGAGGCCGACCTGCGCGGCTCGGCGAGCCGGCCCGAGGGTCGCTACGCCCTGACGGTCGCCCGCCTCGTCACGCCCGAGACCCGCAAGGCCGGCCTCCCGCCCATCGACGCGCGGGCGAGCGGCACGGTGAGCGACGGACGGGCCGGCATCGACGGACGGGTGTCCGCCGGACGCGGGGCCGAGATGACGGTGACGGGCTCGCTGCCGGTGGCGCCGGGCGAGGCCCTGGCGGTGAAGCTGCGCGGGACCCTCGACGCGGCGCTCGCCAACAGCTTCCTCAGCGTCGGCGGCCAGCGCGTCGCCGGCCGCATCGCCCTCGATGCCGGCGTGGCCGGAACCCTCGCGGCCCCCCGGGCCGAGGGCAGCGCCACCCTGACGGGTGGTTCCTTCACCGACCCGCTCCAGGGCATCCGCCTCACCAACATCGAGGGCCGGGTGACCGGGCGCGGGGACACCCTGGTGGTGGAGCGCCTGACCGCCCTGACCCGCAACGGCGGCAGCCTGCGCGGCGACGGCAAGGTGGCGCTCGATCCCGCCGCAGGCTTCCCCGGCTCCATCCGGGTGATGGCCGAGCGCGCCGAACTGGTCTCCAGCCCGCTGATGACGGCGGTGGCGAGCCTCAATCTCGCGCTGACGGGCCCGCTGGCCCGGACGCCGAAGGTGGCCGGCCGCATCGACCTCGTCTCGGTCGACGTCTCGGTGCCGGACCGCCTGCCCGCCACGGTGCAGCCCCTGCCCGAGATCCGCCGGGTCAACACGCCGCCGGACGTCCGCGCCCGCCTCGCCGCGCGCGCCGACCGCCGCGCCAAGATCGCGGCCCTGGGCCGCAAGGGCAAGGCCGCCGCGCCCTTCGACGCCACCCTCGACGTGGCGGTGAACGCGCCCAACCGCATCTTCGTGCGCGGCCGCGGCATCGATGCCGAACTCGGCGGATCGCTCCGGCTGACCGGCTCCTCGCGCGACCCCGTCGCCACCGGCGATTTCGAGATGCGGCGCGGCCGCCTCAGCGTGGTCGGCCAGCGCCTCGACTTCACCCGCGGGCGCCTGGTTTTCGGCGGCGAGATCGCCACCCCCGACCTCGACTTCGTCGCCGAGACCAAGGCCGCCGAGGTCACGGCACGCATCGCCGTCACCGGGCCGGCCAACCAGCCGAGCTTCCTGCTCACTTCGGACCCGAGCCTGCCGCAGGACGAGGTGCTGTCGCGCCTGCTGTTCAAGAAGGCCTCGGGCGGCCTGTCGCCGTTCCAGGCGCTGCAGCTGGCGCAGGCGGTGGCGCAGTTCTCGGGCGGGGCCGGCGGCGTGGACGTGTTCGAGCAGGCCCGCAAGGGCCTGGGGCTCGACAGCCTCGACGTTTCCACGGGCGCCAGCGGCGGACCGGCGCTCGGCGCCTCGCGCTATCTCAGCGACCGCCTCAGCGTCGGCGTGAAGGCCGGAGCCAAGCCGGCCGATACGGCGGCGACGGTGGATTACGACGTGACCCGGCGCATCAAGATCCAGGGCGAGGCCGGCAGCGACGGCCGCACGGCGGTGGGTGTCGGCGCCGAGTGGGAATACTGAGCCTCAGCGCATCAGCCCGAACGCATCAGCCTCAGCGCATCACCCAGAGTGCCTGGCCGAACCGGCTCATCGGCTCGTGGAAATGGGTGACGAGAACGATCGCCCACAGCGTGCCGAGAAGCGTGGTGAGGCCGAGCAGGATCACCTCGCCGGACTCGTGCAGCCGCAGGAAGCGACGGGCGACGGAGGAGGACATGGAGGGAGAAACGGGATCGTGCGCGCGGTTGGCCATTGCGTCTCCGGAGCGGGTTTGATCTGACGTGTCCCGCCGCAAGGCATGGGCCAGCCTGTGTTCGAGACCCGGCTTTCGCCGGCCTCTCGCGCAACCGTGAAGGCTGCGGCTCGCCCGTCCCCACACTCCGTCAGGACACGCCCAATCCCGTGACCGCCGCATCCCTGCTGATCTACCCGGATCCCGGCTTGCGCCGTGTCGCGGAGCCTGTCCTGCACGTCGACGAGGCCTTACGGGCCGCCGCCCGCGACCTCGAGGCGGTGATGCTGGCGGTTTCGGCCCTTGGGCTGACCCTGCCGCATATCGGTCGCCCGCAGCGCCTCGTGCTGCTGCGGATGGAGCCGGGCGAGCCGGTGACCGCCTACGTCAACCCCGAGATCGTCTGGGCCTCGCCGGAGCGCGGCCCGCAAACGGAGGGGAGCGTGTCGATGCCGGGGGTGATGGAGGTGGTCGATCGCGCCGTGCGGGTCCGGGTCCGCTACCGCGACCTCGACGGGACGGAGCGGGAAGAGGAGGCGGAGGGGTTCCGGGCGGCCTGCCTGCAGCACGAGATCGATCAGCTCGACGGCGTCTTCTGGATCGAGCGCCTGTCCCGCTTGCGCCGCGAGCGCGCGATCAAGCGCTTCGCCAAGCTGCGCCGGGCCGGTGCCTGAGGCCGATCATGGCTCGGATTCGGCCGCCATGCGTTATCGCTCGGCAGCGGAGCGCCCCCTTCCCCCTGTTGAGCGCGGCTCGCGCGCAGATCGGCCCGATAGACCCGATGCGATTTCTCCTGCTCGTCCTCGCCCTCGGCGCCGTCGTGCCGGCCGGTGCCTCGGCCGCACCGGCCGCGGCGGTGGCGCCGCCCCCGGCCATCGGCTGCCCGTCGCTGGCCAATCTACGCCTGCTCCTGCGGCAGGCGAAGAACGATGCCGGCGGGGCCGCCGCGATGCTGGCCGACGACAAGGCCGATCACCTCGGCTGCGCCGTCGTCGCGCGTGAGACGGTTTCGGGGATCTCGGAGCACCTCTCGCTCAACGGCAACGCCTACGATTGCCTGACCCTGAGGACCACCGCCATCTGCCAATGGGTGGTCGCCGGCACGGTTGCGCCGTCCGGCGCCACGCCGGGCAAATCCCGATCCGGCGACAAGGGGCGTGCCCCGGAGAAAGCCGCACCGCCGGAGAAAGCCGCGCCATTGGAGAAAGCCCGCCGATGATTCGTCCCTGTCTGTTCGCAAGCTTCCTTTTTCTGGGAGCCACCGGGGTGGCGGCACCGGCCCGGGCCGCCGAATCAACCGATGTCATCGGCTGCGACACCCTGGTCGAGCTTCGGGTTCTGATGGCGCGGGGTGATCACGCGGCGATCGAAGCCGCCCTTCCCGGCCATCCAGGCTGTCGCCGGATCGCACGGGCTCGGATCGGGGCGGCGGAGCATCGCGCCATGGTCGGCGGTGCCCCGTTCGAATGCCTCGCCGTCAAGCAGGCGAGTGCGTGCGCGTGGATTCTGCCATAAGTTGAAACCGGCCGCGCGTCCGGACGGGACGACGCGAGACCAGACCATGAGGGGATTTATGTCGGGACCGATACGAGCGCGCGGTGTGGGGATCTTGGGCTGCGTGAGCCTTGCCATGGCGGTGGCTGTGGCGGCGACGGGGGCGCTGGCCCAGGGCGCCTCGACGCCGATCCAGAGCCCGCAGGACGCAGCCTGCCGCGACGAGGCCCGCGACAAGGTGTTCTCCACCCCCGATCCGAAGGGCCTCGGCCTCTACGCGATCGGTCGTCAGCTCTACTTCGCCTGCATGAAGCGGAATCCGGCCGCCCCGCGCCGGCGGGAACGGCCCCGGACCTAGCGCCGAGGCCTCATGGCGCCCCGGCGGGTCGGAATCAGACGCTGAGCGGGGCGCCGATGCGGGCGCGCAGGACGTGCCGAAGGTTCTCGTTGGCGGTGGTGTCGGCATCCAGGGCCGACATCAGGCGGAGCAGGCGGCTGATCGGCGTGGTCCGGTCCTGGACCGCCGCATCGATCAGGGAGTGGAGGGGCGCCTGCTCGCAGGGCATCTGAGAGGTCGGGTTCGTCTGGGCCGGCTGGGGCATGGTCCGCGGATCCGTGGCGTGATCGGACGCGATCACGGCCGGCTCGCTACGCCATCACTTGACGGGGCGCCAGAGTTTTTTGCCATCTATCCATAGCCGGCACGCAATCCTGTCCTGCGCACCGGAACAAACACGGATCAAGTTGGAATGTGTGGATCGCTGCAGATCCCGCACCGCCTGTGATCCGGATGCCGGCTCAGGCGATGCGAATCGACCTCACCGTGCCAGGGGAGAATCCCGGTAGCCGTCGAGAAGATCCTGCGGGTCCCGGTAGAGGGCGATGCAGCCCGCCGCGCTCAGACCCGCCTCGGGAAATCCCCCGCACAGCACGCCGACGGTGCGCAGCCCGGCCTTGTTCGCGGCCTCGGCATCGTAGGGCGTATCGCCGATGACGATCGCCGCCTCGGCCGAGAGCGGCGCGAGCTTTGTCAGGGCGGCCTGAAAGATGTCGGGGAAGGGCTTCGAGCGCTCGACGTCGTCGGAGCTGACGACGACGTCGGTCAGATCCTCGATCTCGAGGAGCGACTGATAATGCGCGACCTCGCTGCCCTTGCCGGACGAGGCCAGCGCCAGGGTGATCCCCTCCCCCTTGAGGTGCTGGAACAGGGCGCGAACGCCCGGAAACGGCTTCACCTTCGGCAGGTAGTCGCGCTTGAACAGGTCCGAGCGATAGGCCTCGATCGCCTCGCCTTCACGCTCCACCCGCTCCGCGTCGAGGAACACCGGCAGGAGCTGGTCGCCGCCCTTGCCGATCTGGCTCCGGGCCTGGTCGTGCGAGACGGTCACGCCGAAATGCGCGAAGGCGTCAACCCAGGCCTGGGCGTGGAGATCGACGCTGTCGAGCAAGGTCCCGTCGATATCGAAGATCACCGCCCGCACGGTCTTGGTCATCACGTCGTCCCGGTCCCGAAGCCGGCCTCCGGCCGACCAGCCGAGGCACCGGGGGCGAACGGGTGATGATCCCGACTGTTCCGCCGCCGCCTCGGTTTTCCGGGGCGTGCGGGGTGGGCCTAGCGCGGAAAGATGTGCAGGCCGTCGTCGGGCAGGAGATTGCGGGCCGGACCGCCGGTCTGCTGGCCGCGGCCCTGCTGGTAATAGGGCAACTCCGGGCGCCGGTCGTTGTCGCCGCCCGAATCGTACTCGTAGGGCCGGCTCCAGGGGGCACGGCCGCCGACGCCGCCGGTGCTGTCGACATCGAGGATCACCGGGCCGTCCCGCAGGGGGCCGGGACCCGCCACGGCGCCGATCGGAAGGCCCGCGATGCTGAGGGCCAGGAGGGTCGAGAGGGTGGTCTTCATGATGCCTCGCGGAGACAGGAGGGTGCGCGCAACCGGCCGGCGCATCGCCGTCTTGACGCGGTCAACGGTCAAGGTTCCGCTTCGTTCCGCCGCAGGGGCGGGGTCGCGACGGATACGAAAAAACCCGCTCCCCCAGGGGAAGCGGGCTTTTGCTCTCATCGCAGTCCGAGAAGCCTCGGGCGAAGCTCAGTGCACCGTGGCGACGCTCTCGGCACCGAGGTGACGGGCGGATGCACGGGGCGCCCGGGGGGCGGCACTCTTGGTGGAAGCGCTCTTCGTCGTGCCGGCCTTGTCGGCCGCCTGGGTCTTGGATGCAGCAGCCTTTGACGAAGCAGTCTTGGTCGCAGCAGTTTTGGTCGCAGCAGTTTTGGCCGACGCAGTCTTGGACTCCGCCTTCTTCGACGCGGACTTGCCGGCGCCGGCATCCTTCGCCGATCCCTTGTCCGAGGCTTTGGCGGCCGCCTTGGCCTTGCCCTCGACGGCGGCGCCGGCGCTGCGGCTCCGGCTCGCCTTGGCCTTCAGGGTCCCGGACAGAACTTCGGCCGGGCTGGCCGAAAGGGTCAGATCCGGGGCGACGCTGTGGACCACGGCGATCTCGGAACGCAAGCCGGCCTGCAGTTCGCGCTCGGCGCGCAGCCAGTGGGCCTCGGCCTGGCCGAAGGTCCGGCCCTCGTCCTCCCAGATGAAATAGGCGCGCTCGCGCACCTGATGGTCGAAGGGGTTCATCGCGGTTTCCTCATCCGTGCGGTCCCGTGTGCCGCCGAAGATGAAACCGGATGGTTAAGCCAGCGTTAACCGCGTCCCTTGGCCGAGGGCTCGGACAGGCGGCGGGCATTGGCCTGCACCGTGCGCCGGTAGCCCGCGACCACCCGGGCGGGAGAGCCGCCGGTCGCCATGAGCAGGACCGCCTCATTGGCGGCCATGATCTTTTCGGTGACCATGCGCTCGGCCTCGATCTGAGCCGCCGCCCCGCCCGCAGTCATCATCGCCAGGCGCAGACCGATCACCTGCTGCGATTCCATCGCCAGCAGGGTCGCATCCATGCCGAGCTTCCACCACGAACCGAACATGCAGCCTCACTCCCAAAGCCAGCGTCAAGCTTCCGTCGGGCCAATCCGTTCCCGCCGCGCCGACGGTCGCCTGGGGATCAATCGAACAGGCGGTTCTTCGCGCCCGACCCGCCGAGGCTGATCTTCTTGGCGCCCGACCCGCCGAGGCTGATCTTCTTGGGCGGCGCGGCGGCCGGGCTCGGGACGGCGGGGCGGGCCGGCTTCAGACGGGACTGGCCGTAGACCACGGAGCCGATCTCGTCGGCGACCCGCACCAGATCCTCGCGCTCGCAGGCCCGCGCCACCCGCAGGCCGAGCTGGTGCATGTGGCTCTTGCCGTAGAGGTAGACCGCGAGGCGCGCCCGCGTGGTGGTCGACATGGCGTCGAGAATTTCGGGCAGGTCGTCCTCGTCGGCCCGGTAGACCTGTCCGAGGAGTTCGAGGGAGACCGGGCAATCCGGGTCCGGAACGGCGCCGCTGGTCGGATGGGACTGCGTCATGGAGCGTCTGCCTGTGCGAGGGGTGGTGGGGTCGCGGCCGCGAGACCGGCCGCGATGGGAGTCGGTGCGTCCGCCTCCGGGCGCACCGGAACCGGCGGCGTGGCCGGGCCCAGGGGTGCGAGGCATCCCGTGCAGACGGAGGCGATGGCAATGCGGGACCGTGCCTCGGCCCGCTGCCAGACCGCCTCGCTCCGGGCCCGCGCGGCCCGGGCGATCGCGTCGTCCGAGGTCGCCGCGCCGCCGAGGCCGGTGAGCGACTCGCCGGCGGGACGGATGCGCAGGAACAGCGGTTCCTGGGCCTGAGCCATGCCCGCCGTCGCCACCCCGATAGCAGGCGCGAGGGTCGCGAGGCTACCGGTGATTGCCAGGGCGGTGCGAAAGCTCAGCTGCATCGACTCCTCGATCGGACCTGCATGGATTGGACCTGCACGGATCGGACCCGCGCGCGATGGAGACCGTCGGGGCCCGCCCCATGGTTCCGCCGAAGAGGGTTAACAGGTGCTGAAGGGAACCGGATGCCGCAGCGGCAGCGCGTCGGCTCGACCCCCGCCGGAGCCACGGCCTAACAGGACGCCATGGAACCCAACGTCTATCTCCTGATGGCCGCCGCCCTGGCGTATTCCGGCTACATGCTCATCGCCATGCGGTCGTAGATGGAGCGGGAAACCCCCGGTCGCCGGTCGCTCAGGTGCGATCACCCTTCTGGATCACCGCGCAGGCCGTGACCGGGCGACCACCCATCTCCGAGACCGAGCAGGTCACGAGGGCCGCCCCGAGGTCGACCTTGCTGTGGCGCGTCGTCGTGGCCGCCTCGTGGGCCCTGGTGGCCGCTGCGGCGATCGAATCAGCGCCCAGCCCCGTCACGGCATGCCCCGCCCGTCCGACCAGCGCGAAATAGCCGGCCGGCAGCGGCGTGCCCTTGTACTGCACGCCGGTGGCCGAGAGGTCGCCGCACGCCAGGGTCATGCCGATGCCGTCGGCGGCGCCGAGTTCGGCGAAATCCGTCGTCCGGTTCACCAGGCGCGCCTGGGTCTCGGCCACGACCCGGTCGATGAGGTCGCCGCAGGAATCAGCCGCGGCGGGGTCGGCCAGGAACAGGGCGGGCACGAGGACGAGGAGGAAGGCGGAGATGGGGGCGCGCATGTCCGTCCATCTAAGGGCCAGCGGCGGCTTGTCGAGCGCGCACGCGCCGATGCCTCCGGCCGCGAATGTCACAGGCGCTTGCGCGGCGGACGCGGACGCCGGAACACCCCCACCACCTCGAGATGGCCGGAATAGGCGAACTGATCGACGGGGGTGACCCGCTCCAGGGTGTAGCCGCCCGCCACCAGGGTGGCGGCGTCGCGTGCGAAGGTGCCGACGTCGCAGGCCACGCCGATGACCAGCGGCACCTTCGATTCGGCGAGGCGGGCCGCCTGGGCACCGGCTCCGGCACGGGGCGGATCGAACACCGCCGCGTCGTAGGCGTCGAGTTCGAGGGGCAGCAGCGGACGGCGGAAGAGGTCGCGGCGCTCGGTGGTCACTTGGCGCAGGCCCGGCACCGCCCGGACCGCCCGGTCGAGGCTCGCCAGCGCGGCGGCATCGCCCTCGACCGCGTGGACGTCGCGGGTCCGGGCCATGGCGAGGCTGAAGGGGCCGCTGCCGGAGAACAGGTCGACCACCCGCTTGGTCTTCTTGTCGAGGGCGGCGATCACCGCTTCGGTCAGGACCGCCTCGCCCGCCTGCGTGGCCTGGAGAAAGCCGCCCGCCGGCGGCACCAGCCGCAGGCCCGCGCTGGCGACCGCCGGCGCGCGGCGCTCCACCAGCACCTCCCCGTGCAGGGACAGGCGCGCGAGATCGAGGTCGTCGGCGAGGCGAACGAGGGCCGCGCGTACCCCCTCGGCGGCCGGGCCGTGGCCCCGGATATCCACGTCGAGGCCGGCTTCGGTGGCGGTGAAGGCGACGTCGAGGGGCTTGCGGCCGTGGCCGAGCGGCGCGCTGAGGGCGATGGCGACCGCCGGGGCCCGGTGCAGGGCCGGGACGGTGATCGGGCAGAGATCGATGGCGACGAGGTCGTGGCTGCGGGCGGCCATGAGGCCGGCCTGGGCGGCCCCCTCGACGGCGCGGACATGCAGGGTCAGGCGGCGCCGGCCCTCGCCCCGCGCGTCGACCACCGGCTCCGGCGCGACAGCCAGCCCCGCCTGTGACAGGGCCTGGAGAAGATGCCCGCGCTTCCAGGCGTGATAGGGCTCGGGTGCCAGGTGCTGGACGGCGCAGCCGCCGCAGGCACCGAAATACGGGCAGAACGGCGCGATCCGGTCGGGCGAGGCCTGCTCCACCGCCACCAGGACGCCGCGCGTGCCGGCGCGTCGGATCGTGACCCGCTCGCCCGGCAGGGCCAGGGCAACGGCGGTGCCGTCCTCGGCCAGGCCGTCGCCGCGCGCGCCGAGGCGGCGGATCTCGAGGGTTTCCACGGGGGACTCGGTCATGCAGTTGGGTCCAAGGGTCTCAAGGTCGGAGGGTCCGAGGCCGGGTTTTCCGAATCCGGGGTTTCCGAAGTCAGGCGCTTCGAAGTGCGCGGTTCCGGACCCAGTCTCGCCCCGATCAGGAACTCGCGGTTGCCGTCGCCGCCGGTGACGGGGGACGGGATCAGCCCCAGCACACGCATCCCGGCGGCGGCGAGTACGGCCTGGATCTCGGCGCAGACGGCGTCGTGGATGGCCGGATCGCGTACGATCCCGCCGCGCCCGACCCGCGCCCGACCGGCCTCGAATTGCGGCTTGATTAGCGCTGCGAGCGCCGCGCCGGGGGCGAGCAGCGGCAGGATCGCCGGCAGCACGAGGCGCAGGGAAATGAAGCTGACATCGATCGTACAGAATTCGGGCGCGCGCGGGATCGACGACCGGTCGAGGGCGCGGATATCGACGCCCTCCAGGCTGGTGACGCGCGGGTCGGTCCGCAGCGACGCGTGCAACTGGTCGCGCCCGACATCGACGGCGTAGACGTGCGAGGCCCCGGCGCGCAGCAGCGCGTCGGTAAAGCCCCCCGTGGAGGCGCCGACATCGAGGCAGACCCGGCCGGCCGGATCGAGCCCGAAGGCGTCGAGGGCGGCGACGAGCTTCACGCCACCGCGGGAAACGAAGGGGTGCGGGGCGGTCGCCTCGAGCCGCGCGTCGCGGTCGAGCAGGTCCGAAGCCCGCGCCACCGGCTGGTCGTCCGCCCGCACCAGTCCGGCTGCGATGGCGGCCTGGGCCCGGGCCCGGCTCTCGAACACACCCCGCTCGACCAGCAGGCGGTCGGCCCTCAGCCGGTCCCGATTCATCACCCCATCCAACGCACTGACATCCCGCCGGCCTCCGGGCCGTTGCTTCCCGCTACACCACAACATCCCGGGGGCGAACGAAATTCGTGACGATTTCGGTCGCCCTTCCGGGGCGCTCTGCGCCATAGACGTGGAGGGGATGCGACTCAGGTCGCGCGCGGAACGGTTGCGCTGGACCGGGTTTGTGCCCGGACGCAGGAGCCGAGCGGTCCGTCGCGGGCGACGGATTCGATCCGCGCCGGATCTCGGTCGAGACATAGGACGAGTCATGGGTGTGACGCAGGAATCGGGTGTGCCGCAGGAATCGGATGTGCCGCAGCAATCGGATGTGCCGCAGGAAATCGAGCTGAAGCTGCAGTGCGAGGCGGGCGACCTCGCCGAACTGAGCCGGCACCCGTTCCTCCAGGATTCGCCTCAGGATGCCGCGTCGGACCAGGATGCGCCGCGCCCGGAGACCGCTCTCCTCACCTCGACTTATTTCGACACGGCTGAGGGCGACCTGCGTGCCGCCGGCCTGACCCTGCGCGTGCGCCGCGACGGCGACCGATTCGTCCAGACCGTGAAGGCCGCCTCGGCGGGAGCGGGGCTGTTCGACCGGGCCGAGTGGGAGATGCCCGTCGCGGACGAGGCTCCGGATCTCGCGGTTCTCGGCGACACGCCGGTGCCCGCCGTGCTGGAGGCCGCCTCCGACGCCCACCTCGCGCCCGCCTTCGTCACCCGCGTCGAGCGGCGCACCCGCATCGTGCGCTACGGGGCTTCGCGCATCGAGGCCGCGTTCGACGAGGGCCGGATCGAGACCCGGAACGGCGACGCTCCCCTGTGGGAGCTGGAACTCGAACTGATCGAGGGACGCCCCGACGACCTGTTCACTCTGGCCCAGGCCCTGGCCGAGACGGTGCCGCTGCGCCTCGGCGCCCTCAGCAAGTCGGCCCGCGGCTTCAGCCTCCTCGACGGCACCCTGCGGCGGCCGAGCAAGGCGCGGCCGGTGCGGCTGTCCCCGGAGGCCACCACGGGGGAGGCCTTCCAGGCCATCGCGCAGGCCTGCCTCGCGCATCTGCGCCGCAACGAGGACGTCTTCCTCCACAACCGGCACGTGGAGGCCCTGCACCAGCTGCGCGTCGCCCTGCGCCGCCTGCGCTCCGCCTTCACCCTGTTCAAGCCGATGCTGGCGAACGACCCGGTGGCCGCGACCCTGCGCGAGGAGATCAAGCGCATCTCCGAGCCGTTCGGACATGCCCGCAACCTCGACGTCTTCCTGGCCGAGACCCTGCCGGCCGAGATGGCCCGGCGCCCGGACGAGGCCGGCCTGGACGATCTGCGCCGGCGCCTCGAGGCGGAGCGCGACCGCGCCCATGACGGCGTGATCGCGACCCTCGAGGCGCAGGAATGGCGCAGCCTCATCCTGGATATCGCCGCCTGGCTCGAGACGGGGGCTTGGCGCACCCGGCGCGAGGCCGAGGCGGCAGAGGATGCGGCGGCGGAGGGAGCCGGCCGGGAGGGAGCCGTCCCGGAGGGCGTCGACCCGCAGGCGCCTGCCCGCGACTTCGCCGCCACGGTCCTCGACAAGGTTCTGCGGCGCATCCGCAAGCGCGGCCGCCATCTCGCCCGCCTGGAGGCCGAGGAGCGGCACCGGGTACGGATCGAGGCCAAGAAGCTGCGCTACGGGGCCGAGTTCTTCGGCAGCCTCTATGCCGGCAAGAAGGCCCACAAGCGGCACAAGGCCTTCGTCTCGACGCTCTCGGACCTGCAGGACCATCTCGGCATCCTGAACGACCAGGCCACCGCCCATATGGTGCTGTCTAGCCTGGTCACCGGCCCCGATCCGTCGGAGATCCCCGGCGAGACCGTGTTCGCGGCCGGCCTCGCCGCCGGCGACAACGAGGCCGGCGCCAAGGCCCTGTTGAAGGCCGCCGCCGCGGCCCATGCCGAGCTGCTCGACGTTAAGCCGTTCTGGCACTGAGGCCGGGCGCCCCGGGGTGGGCGTCAGGCCTCGCGCGGGCTCAGGGCGTAGAGCGTGATGGCGGCCGCGTTCGACACGTTGATGCTGCGGATTTCGCCGCTGAACGGAATGCGCGCGAGCACGTCGCAATTGTCGCGGGTGCGCTGGCGCAGGCCCTTGCCCTCGGCCCCCAGCACGATCACCGCCGGCCGCTTGGGGCCGATGCTGTCGAGGGCGGTCTCGGCGTCGGAATCGAGGCCGATCCGGGTGAAGCCGCGCTTGCCGAGGTCGACCAGCGCGTCCGACAGGTTGCGCACCACGATGAGCGGCACGTGCTCCAGCCCGCCCGAGGCGGATTTGGCCAGAACGCCGGTGGCGTTGGGCGAGTGGCGGGCCGTGGTGATGATGCCGGCCACGCCGAAGGCGGCGGCGGTGCGGACGATGGCGCCGACATTGTGCGGATCGGTGATCTGGTCGAGGGCGAGCAGCAGCACATCGTCGCCGAGTTCGTCGAGGTCCGGCCCCGGCAGCGGGTCGGCCTCCAGGTACAGGCCCTGGTGAACCGCGTCCGGCCCGAGCAGGGCGTTGATGGCGCTCGGCCGCACCATCTCGGGATCGATCCGCAGGGGACCGATCTCCTCGGCGAGCCGCGTCATGGCGTTCTCGGTGGCGAGCAGGCGGTGGAGCTTGCGCCCCTCATTGGCCAGCGCCTGCGCCACCGGATGCCAGCCGTAGAGCACCACGTGGTCGCCCGACGCCGCCGCCACGCTGGCGGCGCCGCGCTGGTTCTGCGGGGGACCGCGCCGGAAGGGGCCTCGCGAGAAGCCGGGCTTGTTCGTCCTCGGGCCCGGCGGGCCGTCGCGTCGCGTCGTCATGGGGTGTCGATCCGCTTTCCGGCCGCCCCTGAAACAGGCGCGCCGCGTCTGGGGTTCGACAAACCGGCCGGGGCCGTTTTCGTCAAGCGGCAAACTAGCGTCGCCTCCCCCGTTGCCCCCGCGGCCGAAGCCGCCTATAGAACCGCTCACCGCAGCAGCGCCCTTCGTCTAGCGGTCCAGGACGTCGCCCTTTCACGGCGAAAACACGGGTTCGATTCCCGTAGGGCGCGCCATTCTGCTCAGGCCTACGGGCCGGTCGACCGCCCTTCCATCGCTGACGTCTTCGTGACCGCTGTCGCAACACGCGTCCGCGTGCCGCCCTATGTTCAGGCGATGGGTCCGATGTCTCGCGAGCGCTGCCCGACGACCGAACTTCCCAAGCCGGCCTGCGCGGGATCGGACCGGCGCGAGCCCGTGTCGCCCCGGCACCGCGCATGGCCGGATCGGCGATCGTGAGCGGCGGGGCTCGTCCGCCGCGCTGCGTCCACTACGTCGGCTTCCGCGACGATCGCTACCAGAACGCCTACCGGGTGTTCGGCGGCCCCCGCGTCATCCACCGGCGCTGGGATTTCTACGCGACCCGCGATGTCGGCCCGGACGACGTGGTGATCTTCGCCGAGGGCGACGAGACCCAGGCGATGGCCACGCGGAACGCGACCGATCTCGACGAGCGCTGGCTGTTCGGCGCAACGCCCCTGCCCGACCCCTGAAAACGAGGAAACCCCGCGCCGGTGACGGCAGCGGGGCTTCGGACGTCTCGGCGCGCGGGGACGCGCTTCAGGCGGCCTTCTTGCCGCCCTTGGCCTTCGGCTGCACGTCCTCGTCCTCGTTGCGGTTGGCAACCTGGCCGAGGCCGATCGACTTGGCCAGTTCCGAGCGCATGGCGGCGTAGGACGGTGCGACCATCGGGTAATCGGCCGGCAGGCCGTAGCGCTGGCGGTAGCTGTGCGGGTCGAGACCGTGGCTGCTGAGGTGACGCTTCAGGGTCTTGTAGCTCTTGCCGTCGAGGAAGCTGACGATGCCGTCCGGCGTCACCGACTTGCGGATCTGGGCGGCGCTCGGCTTCTCGATCTCGGCTTCCTCGGAAACCGGAGCGACACCGCCGGCGAGGCCGCTCAGGGACGCATGCACGTTGCGGATCAGATCCGGCAGATCGCTCGGGCGAACCGGGTTGTTCGAAACATAGGCCGCCACGATGTCGGCCGCGAGGTCGACGAAGTCAGTTGTTTGAATTTCGGTATTTTCGGACATGCGAACTTTTCTTTTCCTGCGCCCCCAGACGGCAAATCGCCCATCCGAAGGCATTTATCAAGCGCCAGCCGCCAATTCGGTCGACCAACAGGGCAGATATGCACGATTCGGATAGGAGATGTCCACAACTCCGAGGCTACCGTGAAGGTTGTTCCGCACGAATATTGCTGGATTGTTCCAGCGCGAAGCGGTGAATCTGTCGGGTGCAGGGCACTCTGCCATGCGGATCGCCGCCTGAGCGGGCCTGATCGCCACGCCCCGGAACGGCCGGTATCGCACCGGAGCGATGGCGCGCGCGGCGGCCTCGACAGGAGAGTCCGCCCCGGATGCTTAAGACTTCGTGACTTCGGGTGCGGTCCGCTCGTCCGTCAGCGCCGCCCGCTGGCGTTCCGACTGCCGGCGGCCGAGCCAGAGACTGTTCAGGAGCCAGAGCGCCGACAGGGGAATGGCGGTCACCGCGACCGCTGTCGAGCCGAGCCCCAGGGCGCCGATGCCGGCGAAGGACCAGGCGCCGAGCTGGTCGCCGGTGCGATACACCACCGTGTCGATGAAGTTCTTGGCCTTGTAGCGATCCTCGCGCGGCACGACGGTGAACAGCACCTCGCGGATCGGGCGCGCGATGGCGAAGTTCCCGGCCCGCCGCAGCACCTGAAACACCACGATGGCGGTGATGGTCGGCGAGACCGCGAGCGCGGCGAAGCCGAGGATGCTGGCGGCGGGCAGCAGCGCGAGGGCGGGGCCGACGCCGATCCGGCGTACGATCCGCCCCGTGAGGAAGAACTGCACCCCGAGCGTCAGCAGGTTCACCAGGAGGTCGACGCTGGCGAAGAAGGCGGTCTGGGCGCCGCGATCGGGGAAGCTGCGCTTGGCGATGCCGGCCTGCTCGAAATACAGGAAGGTCGAGGTCACGGAGAACAGCAGCAGGAACAGGCCGATGTTCAGCAGATAGGGCGAGCGGACGGTGCGGGTGATGCCCGCGAAGACGCTGCCGCCGATCGCTTCCGCGGGGTGCGCCTCTGCGCCGATCGCCGCGCCGGCGCCTGGGGCCCGGTGCAAGCGGTCGGACAAGCGCGCGAGCCCGCGCATGCTGAACACGGCCACTTCGAGCAGGAGCGCCGCGCCGAGCAGGAGCGCCCAGGTCGGGGCGTCGCGGGCCAGGATGGCGGTGGTGGCCGAGCCCGCGATGGCGCCGAGGGTCGCGCCGGCGGCGATGAAGCCGAACAGGCGCTTGCCCTGCTCGGTGGAGAACACGTCGACGATGGTGGCCCAGAACACCGAGACCACGAACAGGTTGAAGATCGAGAGCCAGATGAAGAAGGCCCGGCCGATCCAGACGTCGCCCTCGGGGCCGGCGAGATAGAGCCCGCCGGCGAACAGCAGGATGTTGGCGGCGAAGAACCGGTAGGTCAGCGGCACGAAGCGCGCGCGCGGCAGCGTCTTGACCAGCCAGGCGAACGGAACGTTGAGCGCCAGCATGCCCACGAGCGTGCCGGTGAACAGCCACGGCAGGTTCTCGATCCCGCCGGCGACGCCCATCTGGTCGCGGATCGGGCGCAGGACGTAGTAGGCGGCCAGGATCGAGAAGATGTAGGCCCACGACCAGGCGAGGGCCGGCGCCTCTCCCGGTCGCACATCGACCAGGCGCCCGAGCCAGGTCGATGCGCGCGGGTCGGCGCCGGCCCCGGCCGTCACCGCGACACGCCCAGACGGGTTGCCAGTTCCGGCGCGGTCAGGTCCAGGCCGAAGCCCGGCGACCCCATGGCGAAGCTGTCCGCCTTCGCCAGCGGCCCGACCGGTACGGGATCGAAGCCCGCATCGGTCACGAGCTGCGCCACGCTCTTCAGCGCCTCGGCGTCGTCGCCGGCGATCGGGATGGCCATGCGGCCGCCGTCGCGGCGGGCGTTCTTGGCGAAGACCTTGTAGTTGGCCGCGTTGAAGGCCCGGACGACCCGGGTGCCGGCGAGATACTTGGCCGAGACCGCCGCGATGCCGTTCGCCTGTACCTCGCCGTAGACCTCGCCGTCGCGGGCCTGGGTCGCGTTGCCGGCATCGATCACGACCTTGCCCGTCCAGGCGCCCGCGTAATCCTGCGCGAGCTGCGGGTAGGCCTTGTAGGGCACCGCGACCAGGATGACGTCGCCGAAGGCGATCGCCTCGGCGGGCGTGCCGGCGCGGGCTTTCGGTCCGAGTTCCTCGACCAGGGACGTCAGCGTCTCGGGATGGCGGGAGGACAGCATCACCTCATGCCCGGCCTTCGCCCACAGCCCCCCGAGGGTGCCGCCGATATTGCCGGCGCCGATGATGCCGATCCGGGCCGGCTGTGCCGCCGTCTGAGCCTGGGCAGGCGCCGCCGATCCGAGCGCGAGGGCGGCGAGCGCCAGGATCGTGCGGCGGGAAATGAACCTAGAGTGCATCGACGAAGGCCTCCATTCGGGTGCGTTGGGCGGCATCGGGCAGGCGGCCGCGCGCGGCCCCGAGGTTGTCCTCGACATAGGCGGCCTTGGCCATCCCGGGGATCGGGCAGGTCACCGCCGCGTGCCCCAGGACGTATTTCAGGAAGAATTGCGGCCAGGTCGCGCAATCGAACTCGGCGGTCCAGGCGGGAAGCGCCCGCCCCTGCACGGCCTTGAACAGGCGGTCGCGCCCGAACGGCACGTTGACCATCACGGCCATGCCGCGTTCGGCGGCGAGCGGCAGGATGCGCTCGGCGGCGCGGCGGTCGTCGAGGGCGTAATTGACCTGAATGACGTCCAGCGTCTCGCGCTTCATCAGGGCTTCGAGGTCCCCGAACTGGCTGTCGCGCCAGACCGTGACGCCGACGTAGCGGATCTTCTTCTGCGCCTTCAGCTCCCGCAGGGTGGCGAGATTCGCCGACGGATCGATGAGGTTGTGGACCGCGATGAGGTCGATCATCCCGGTGTTCAGGCGCTTGAACGAGCGGGCGATCTCGGCGGCGCCGGCCTCGCGGCCCGGCGTTCCGACCTTGCTGCACAGGAAGACCTTTTCGCGCAGGCTGCCCTGCCCGGGGATGCCATCGGGAGCGAGGATCAGGCCGAGCACGTCTTCGGCGGTGCCGTAGCTCGGCGCCGTATCGATGACGCTGCCGCCCAGGGCCACGAACCGCTGCACCGCCTCCCGCAAGGGGGCGATCGCCTCAGCGGTGGGCTCGACCTCGTAGCGGCGCGAGGTGCCGATGCCGATCACCGGAAGAGTCTCGCCCGTGGACGGGATCGGGCGTCGCAGCAGGGCGGCCGGCTCCGCCGCGACGGCGGACGTGCCGAAGCGGGACAGCGACAGGGGCAGCAGGCCGGCGCCGGCCAGGACGGCGCGTCGGGAAGGAGGCATCGGCAGGGTCTCCGGCGGGACGAGTGCGGAGCTTCATCTAGGGCCGTGCGTCGGACTTCGACATGGGCCGACTTTGACATTGGCCGACTTCGAGATGGGCCGAGTTCGGCTTCGGTGTCGCCTCGAAGAGCAGGGGGCTGCCGCCGGGAGACGTTGCCGGCGGCGCTCTGATCGGAGCGGCCCCGACCGCAGAGGCCATCGTCGACACGTGGCCGGGTTCCCGATGCCTGTGCCGATCGCGCCCGGCGGTCTTCCACTCTGGTCTGTCGGGGTTGTTGGTGCGTCACCGGGAGGCGGAGCCGAAATTCAGTTTCGTTTCCGATACAGACAAGGCATGATTGAATACCGATGGTCGGGTGGTATATTGACGAGAAGAGCCTGGGAACAGTTCTTTGACTCAAGATCAAGATGCTGCGTTGCACGAAGATCGGGCAAGCAGGAGCAAAACGGAATGGATCGGTCTGATCAGGACGCAGGAGGGAACTGAAATTCCCTGCAGCGTGAAAGATGTTTCGGCGACCGGAGCCAAGCTCAGTGTCTCCGAGAACATCCAGCTCCCGTACGAATTCATGCTCAAAGTTGTTGGAATGGATTATGTGTGCGCGGTGGCGCTCGCGTGGCGCGTGGGAAATCTCGTCGGCGTGCGGATCGTGAAGTTCGCGAAGCTGGTCCCCAAGCGGGTTCTTCCCGCGGACTCGCGCGAAGCGACGGATTGGGCGCCGCATCAACGCCATGGCACCCGCCGCTATCGCCGGCTCGACTGATTCATCGCTTTGCCGTGACGATCGGAGGCGCGGCCCGCCACCGACCCGGCATCGGCACCTCCCTCCGATGCCGCGATCAGCGATGGCCGAAGCGGAACGCGGGTGGTCCGGGATCGCGTGTCCGAGCCCGCGGCGGGAGGCGCGATCAGACGAACTCGGTCGTCAGCTTGGCGCTGGTGACGGCGACGCGATCCCGTCCCGCGGCCTTGGCGGCGTAGAGCGCGAGATCCGCCCGCTTGAGCAGCGTTCCGACCTCGTCGCCCTCGACCCAGCTGCTCACGCCGATGCTCACCGTGAATCGCAGCGAATTGGTCCGGTCGAGCATCCGGCGTGCGGAGCATTGCCGGCGGATGCGGTGCGCCACCACCGAGGCGCCGCCGAGACTGTGCCCCGGCATGACCAAAGCGTATTCCTCGCCCCCGATCCGGCCCGCGAGGCTTCCGGTTTCGCGCAGGATCTGGGCGACGCTGCGGATCACCAGGTCGCCGACATCATGACCGTGGCGATCGTTGATGCTCTTGAAATGGTCGATGTCGATCTGCAGCACCGAGAGGGGCTGATCGGCGGAGGCGGCGTGGAGTTCCGCGCGGGCCAGACGCAGCAGCGCGCCGCGATTGAAGAGTTGCGTCAGGTGATCCGTGTCGGCCTGCTTGATCAGGGCATGCTGCAGCTTCAGGACCCGCTCGGCCGCGCGCAGCCGTCCGTACAGCTCCCGCGAACTCGGCGGCTTGGCCAAAAAGTCGTCTGCCCCGCTGTCCAGGATTTCGTCGATGGGTCGGGTGTCGCGTGCCGACGACATCGCCAGGATCGTCAGCGGGCGGCGGTCATCCGCGAGGGCGCGCAGGGACCAGCAGAGTTCCAGTCCATCCAGGGGGTGAACCTCCAGGCTGGTGAGGACGCAGGTCGCGGCCGGATTGCCCGCGACATAGGCGAGCGCCGCCGCCGAATCGGCGAACTCGACGACCGTATGGCCCCCGTTCACCAGCATTCGGGCGATCGCCTTCCGCATCAGCCGGCTCGAATCGACCAGGACAACGTGCATAACGATCCTTCTGCAGACTGATCGAGCGAACCGGATGCCGGGGCGGGTGCGATCGGGTGGAGCGTATCGGCGGACGCCTGAATCAGGGTGGGTTCGAGCCGTCGCAGGTTGGGTGCGGCCCGGACTTCGGAGAGGATCGATGCCTCCGGCGGCGGGCCTGCCTCGCTTGAAGTCGACGGCTTCGGTCCACAATGCGGGGTAGAATTTACGAGATTCCTAATGCTACCGGTTGAGTTGGCCGGGTTTCCGCCGAACCGCCGCCCATTCCGTCACGGCGTCCCGTTTCTTCGTCCGGTCTCTTCTCTTTGGCCGGTCCGTTCTCTTCGCCCGGTCCGTTCTCTTCGCCCGGTCCGTTCTCTTCGCCCGGTCATTTCACCCGATGTCGTCACCCGGTATCGGTACCCGATGTCTTCGTCCCCGGAAGGGACCTCGGAGATGGCGCGGGGCGGTGCGGGCCGCCGCTACGTGGGCGCCCGCCGGGCGCGGGTGTGCAGCAGGTTGAGGATCAGGGCCGTCCAGCCGGTCTGGTGCGAGGCGCCGAGGCCGCGGCCGGTGTCGCCGTCGAAGAACTCGTGGAACAGCAGCGCCTCTTCGGTGCCGGGCGCCGGCGCGATCGGGGGCCGATCGCCGAAGATCGGGCGCCGGCCCTCGGAATCCTTGGTGAACAGGGCGATCAGCCGGTCCTCCAGGGCGTCCGCGATGGCGCTGAGGGTGAGGTGGGCGCCGGAGCCGGTCGGGTATTCCACCAGGAAGTCGTCGCCGTAATAGGTGTGGAAGCGGCGCAGCGCCTCCACGATCAGGTAGTTCATCGGCATCCACACGGGGCCGCGCCAGTTCGAGTTGCCGCCGAACATGTTCGAGGTGGAATCGGCCGGGTCGTAGCGCACCGTGAAGGAGGCGCCGAACTCGTTGAGGGCATAGGGCTGGTCCCGGTGCGCCTTCGACAGCGAGCGCACGCCGTGGGCCGAGAGGAACTCCGCCTCGTCGAGCATCCGGCGCAGCAGCGCCTTCATGCGATGGCCGCGCAGCAGCGACAGCAGCTTGCGGTCCTGCACGCCGCCCTCGTCCCAGCGCGACACCAGGCAGGCGAGGTGCGGGCGGTGCTCCAGGAGCCAGTTGAGGCGCCGGGCGAAGTCCGGCAGGCGCTGGAGCACCGAGGGCTCGATCACCTCGACGGCGAAGAGCGGCACCAGACCGACCACCGAGCGCACCCGCAGGGGCAGCATGCCGCCGCCGGGGATATCGACCTCGTCGTAGTAGAACTCGTCCTCCTCGTCCCACAGTCCGAAGCCCTCGCCGCCCATGTCGGTCATCGCCTCGGCGATGAGCAGGAAGTGCTCGAAGAACTTCGACGCGGTGCTCTCGTAGACGTCGTTGTGCAGGGCCAGCTCGAGGGCGATCCGCATCATGTTGAGGGCGTACATCGCCATCCAGGCGGTGCCGTCGGCCTGGTGGATGCGGCCGAAGCCGGGCGGTGGGCGCGAACGGTCGAACACCCCGACATTGTCGAGGCCGAGGAAGCCGCCCTGGAACACGTTGCGGCCGTCCGCGTCCTTGCGGTTCACCCACCAGGTGAAGTTGATGAGGAGCTTGTGGAACACGCCCTCCAGGAAGGCGATGTCGCCGCGTCCGCCGCGCCGGTCCCGATCGATCTCGAACACCCGGTAGGTGGCCCAGGCATGGACCGGCGGGTTGGCGTCGCCGAACTCCCATTCGTAGGCCGGCAGCTGGCCGTTCGGGTGCATGTACCATTCGCGGGTGAGGAGCAGGAGCTGCTTCTTGGCGAAGTCCGGGTCGAGCAGGGCGAGCGGCAGGCAGTGGAAGGCGAGGTCCCAGGCGGCGAACCAGGGATATTCCCACTTGTCCGGCATCGACAGCACGTCCGCCCCGGCGAAGTGGCGCCAATGCACATTGCGGCCGCTGTCCCGCTCCTTCGGCGGCACCGGCTGGAGCGGGTCGCCCTTGAGCCAGAGCCGGACGTCGTAGGAATAGAGCTGCTTCGACCAGATCAGGCCGGCGGCGGCCTGACGGTAGATGGTGCGGGAGTCGGCATCCACGAGGCCGTCCTGGAGCGACTCGTAGAAGGCATCGGCCTCGGCGACCCGGCGATGCACGATGGTGCCCTCGCGGTCGACGGGACGGGCGCGGGTGCCCGCGGACAGCCGGAGCGTGACCCGCGTGGTCTCGCCGGGTTCGAGCTGGCGGAAGTAATGCAGGCCGAGCTTGGTGCCGGATTCGCGTCCGACGGCGCCGTCGTCGCCGTCGACGATCGCCGCGTGCAGCCCGTCCTTGAACGGGCCGGGGGCGTCGGGCTCCCAGCCGTGCAGGCGCAGGTTGGTGTCGTTCTCGCAGAACAGCGGATCGGGATAGCCGTCGAAGCTGAGCCGGTAGAGCCCGAGGCGTGGGTGGTCGCAGGCGATCGCGCCGTCCGGGCGCAGGGTCAGGGCGGGGCGGCGATGGCTCGCCTCCTCGCGCCACGACCAGGTGTTGCGGAACCACAGCTGCGGGATGATGTGCAGGTCGGCGGTCTCCGGCCCCCGGTTCACCGCCGTGATCACCACGTGGATGTCCTCCACGTCCTCCTTGGCGTATTCCACAGTGACGTCGAAGAAGCGGTTCTCGGCGAACAGCCCGGTGTCCTCGATCTCGTATTCCGGCTGGTCGCGCCCGCGCCGCAGCCCCTCCTGCACCAGATCGTCGTAGGGGTAGGCGCCCTGCGGGTAGCGGTAGAGGAACTTGAGGTAGGCGTGGCTCGGGGTCGCGTCGAGGTAGTGATAGACCTCCTTCACGTCCTCGCCGTGGTTGCCCTCCTCGTTGGCGAGGCCGAACAGTCGCTCCTTCAGGATGTGGTCGCGCCCGTTCCAGAGGGCGAGCGCCAGGCACATCTGCCCGCGCTCGTCGCAGATCCCCGCCAGGCCATCCTCGCCCCAGCGATAGGCCCGCGAGCGCGCCTCGTCATGCGGCAGCGAGCGCCAGGCATTGCCGTCGCGGCTGTAATCCTCCCGCACCGTGCCCCACTGACGCTCGCTGAGATACGGCCCCCAAAGCGACCAGGGGCGTTCGCCGCGTCCCTGCTCGGCGATGCGGCGACGCTCGGCCCAGCCGTCGAGTTCGCTCACGCCCGCCCCCGTTCGCCGCCGGCCGGACGCGGCGCGCGGATGCGGGCCGCCGTCGCCGCGAAAGGGAGGGTCGGCGCGGCGACGGACGGTGAAGCGGGCAACGGTGAGGCGATCATCAGGTCCGGTGGGGTCGGGGTCAGGGCAGGCGCCGATGCATCATCAGCGCCAAGCTCACCCGACGCGTCGCGATTTCGCAACCACGGCGGCCCAGCAGGCGGGGCGGCGCCTTCACGTCATCGTGTGATCGCCCGTTTCCTGGCAGGTCGCGAGGCGATTCGGAAGGCGGAAGCGCCGTTTGGCGGTGCGGCGACCGCGTCCCCGCCGCAATACCGGTCCAGGGCTCCAGCCCGGGCTTAACCTCTGGTTAACCGATGGGCCGTCTCGGTCCGGTCACAGGGAGACACGCGTGGCGAGCATGACCATCGGGACGACAGCGGACCGTAGGGTCCGGGCGCGACGGCTGATGCCGGTCCTGGTGCTGCTTCTCGCCCTGCCCGCCTGCGCCGGGCGCCCGACCGGCGTGCTCCTGCCGGTGGCCGCCGGGGTGACGGCGCCCGGAACCTCGCAGGTCGAGATGCTGGTGGTGACGAACCGCAAGAGTGCGGGCGCGCCCGGGGAATTGTTCTCCGGCGAGCGCGGCGCGGCGGTGAGCTACACCGATCTCGCCGTCTCGATTCCGCCCGATGCGACCCGCGCGGCCGGGACCGTGCAATGGCCGAAGGCCCTGCCGGGCAATCCCGCCACCGACTTCGTCGCCCTGCGGGCCGATCCCCTGGCGCGCAAGGACGTGCCGGCCTGGACCGGGCGTGCCCTGAAGCAATCGCGCAAGCGCCAGGTGCTGGTCTTCGTGCACGGCTTCAACAACCGGTTCGAGGATGCGGTCTTCCGCTTCGCCCAGATCGTGCACGATTCCGGGGCCGAGGTGGTGCCGGTGCTGTTCACCTGGCCGTCCCGCGGCAGCGTCCTCGCCTACGGCTACGACCGCGAGAGCACGAACTTCTCCCGCAACGGCCTCGAGACCCTCCTGCGCGATCTCGCCAAGGACCCGAAGGTCGGCGAGATCACCGTCCTTGCCCATTCCATGGGCAACTGGCTCGCGCTGGAGAGCCTGCGCCAGATGGCCATCCGCGACGGCCGCGTCGCCGCCAAGATCCGCAACGTGATGCTGGCCGCCCCCGACGTCGACATGGACCTCGCCCGCGCGGCGTTCCACGACATGGGCAAGGACCGGCCCCGCCTTACCCTGATGGTGTCCGGCGACGACCGGGCCCTGGCCGTGTCGCGCCTGGTCTGGGGCGATTCGGTCCGCCTCGGCGCCATCGACCCGAACCAGGAGCCCTACCGCTCGGAACTGGAGCGGGAGAACATCGGCATCCTGAACCTGACCGGGGTGCAGTCGGGGGATTCGCTGAACCACGGCAAGTTCGCCTCGAGCGAGGTGGTGGCGCTCCTGGGCAAGCGACTGGCCGATGGACAGCCGATCTCCGACAGCCATGTCGGGCTGGGCGACAAGCTGGTCCAGACGGCGGCCGGAGCGGCCTCGACGGTCGCCACCGGAGCGGCGCTGGCGGTGGCTGCGCCGGTGGCGATCCTCGATCCGCAGACGCGGGAGACCTACGGGCAGCACCTGTCCAATGTCGGCCACGGCGTCACCGATACGGTCGGCTCGACGGTGGATCTGGCCGGCGCCCCCATGCGGGCCGTCACCGGCACGCCCGAATGATGCCCTTCGGTCCGCTCCGCTATGCGTCCCGGGATGTCGTCGGGGTCTTCCGCATCAGCCGAGCCCCGCATCAGCCGAGCCTCGCATCAGCCAAGCCCCGCGTCAGCCAAGCCCCGCATCAGCCAAGCTCCGCATCCTGGCTGCCGCCAAGGGTTACCGGTCTCCGCCGCGCCGTGGTGAGACCGTATCCCAAACCGTTCATCCCCCCCTCGTTGACCGGCCCGGTTCGGGCCTGCCTGGAGTTGATCCCATGACCCTCCCCATGACCCTCGCGCGTTTCACGGCCGCATCCGCCCTGGTTCTGGCGGGCCTCGCCACCGCGCAGGCGCAAGGCCTCGTCCAGGGGGCGGAGGAAGGGGCGGCGCGCGGCGGGATGGCGGCCGGGCCGCTCGGGGCCGTGGTCGGCGGCGCCATCGGGGCAGCGGTCGGCACGGCCAACGGCATCCTGGGCATCGACCGGCGCGAGCGCTTCCGGATCTACACCACGGCCGAGCGCCGGCCCTCCTATGCCTATGCGGGCAACCTTCGGGTCGGCTCGGTGCTGCCGGAGGACGGCATCGTCTATTACGACGTCCCGGCGGAATTCGCGATCTCGGGCTACAACTACACCATCGTCAACGATCACCCGGTGCTGGTGGAGCCGCGCACCCGCCGGGTGGTCGAGATCATCGACTGATCGGCTCGGCGCGGTCCGAACTCAGGGCAAAGGCGGGACGCGCTCCGGCAGCGACGCGTCCCGCCACGGGGATACGAGCCCGATCTCGTCGGGCGCACCCGGAGATGACCGGGTCCGTGTTGCGAGCGATGCGACATCTGCATAGATGGATCGACATCCAGCAGAATCGCGATTGAGCTATGCGCCGCCCGGATCTCGAGATCGATCTCCTGCGCGCCTTCGTGGCCGTGGCCGAGACCGGCAGCTTCACGGCCGCGGCGGACGTGGTCCACCGCTCGCAATCGGCGGTGAGCCAGAAGGTCCTGCGCCTGGAGGAGATCCTGGGGCGGCGCGTCTTCGAGCGCACCAGCCGGACCCTCGGCCTGACCCCGGACGGCGAGCGCCTGCTGGTGGCGGCCCGGCAGATGCTGGAATTCAACGATGCGGTGATCCGAGCCTGGCACGAACCCCCGGCCAGCGGGACGCTGCGTCTCGGGGTGGCGGAGGATTTCATCCCGGGCCAGTTGCCGAAGCTCCTGGCCCGGTTCGGACGGCTCTATCCGGGCGTGCATATCGACCTGATGACCGGCCTGAGCTGCACCCTGCTCGAGGCCTACGACGCCGATCGGCTCGATGCGGTCATCGCCAAGCGCAGCGGCGCGAGCCCGCGCGGCCGGGTGATCTGGCGGGAGCCGCTGGTCTGGCTGGCGGCCGCCGACTACCAGCCGGATTTCAGCAGACCCGCCCGTCTGGTGATGCTGCCGGCCCCCTGCAGCTATCGCGACATGATGATCGCGGCGCTCGACTCGGTCCGTTGCGAATGGGTCGCGGCCTGCACGGCAAGCAGCCTGATGGGTGTGCAGGCTGCCGTGGCCGGCGGCCTCGGGGTGACGCTGCTCGGCCGCTCCTTCCTGCAGGAGGGTTTGCAGATCCTGCGCGCGCCCGACCTTTGGCCCGCCCTGCCGATGACGGAGGTCACGGTGATCGGCGAGGACCGGGCCGGCGCCCTGATCCGGCCGCTGATCACCTTCCTGACCGAGAGCCTCGCGGGCAGCGACGGCCTCTCCCTGGTGGCCTGACGCGGAGATGGCGCCGCCGTTGCGGCCCTTGCCGCCTTGCGGCCCTTGCGGTCCTTGCCCCCTTGCGGCCCCTGCCGCCCGTGCTCAGAAGCCGGTCAGCACGGTCTTGCCGATGCTGCGTCCGCTCTCCTGCGCGGTGTGGGCCCGGCGCAGGTTCGCGGCGTTGATCGGGCCCATCTCCTCGCGAAACGTGCTGCGCAGGAGCCCGGCATCCACGAGACGCGACACTTCGGTCAGGATACGGTGCTGCTGGTCCATGTCCGGCGTGCTGAAGAGGCTGCGGGTGAACATCAGTTCCCAGTGCACCGACAGGCTCTTGCGCTTGAACGGCACGATGTCGAACGTCTCCGGATCGTCGATCAGCGCCAGCGCACCCTGCGGCGCCAGGGCGGCGACGAGGGCGTCCCGATGCTGGTCGCTGCCCGCCAGGCTGGCGGCATAGCGAACCTGCGGAATGCCGATCCGGGCGAGTTCCTGGTCGAGGGGCTGGCGGTGATCGATGACGTGGTGGGCGCCCATGGCGCGGCACCACGCCTCGGTCTCGGGACGCGAGGCCGTCGCGATGATGGTGAGCCCCGTCAGGCGCCGGGCGATCTGGGTCAGGATCGAGCCGACGCCGCCGGCGCCGTTGACGATGAGGAGCGCGTCGGAGCCCGCCATGACGCCGTAGGGCACGCGCAGGCGATCGAACAGCAGCTCCCAGGCGGTGAGCGCGGTGAGCGGCAGGGCGGCGGCCTGTTGCGGGGTCAGGGTCTTCGGGGCGAGACCGACCAGGCGTTCGTCGACGGCGTGGAATTCCGCGTTGGTGCCCGGCCGGTCGAGGGCGCCAGCATAGAACACGGCGTCGCCCGGTTGGAACAGGCGGACCTCCGGGCCGGTCGCCGCGACGATGCCGACCGCATCGTAACCGAGGATGTGGGGCCGGCCCGGTTCGGGCGTGACGCGGCCCCGGACCTTCACGTCGACGGGATTGACCGAGATCGCCTGGATGCGGACGCGAAGATCGCGCGGGCGCAGATCCGGCTCCGGCAGGTCGAGATCGATCAGAGCCTCGGGCTCGGTGATGGGCAGGGAGGTGTGAAACCCGACGGCCTTCATGGGGATGCTCCTGATCGGCGATGCGGAAAGCTGCCGATACCTGTCGGGTCGGCTCCGCGGGAGGACCCTCGCTCGAACGCGATCATTTGAGAAACGCATAGTTCTGATGGCTGCGATCGGATTTCCGACTGCATCGCGCCCGCTCCGCTCCGCCGCGCGGGCCTGCTGTCCCGCGCCTGCGTCTGGTCCCGGCCGCCCGGCGGGTCCAGATTGGCGCTCCGGCCGGCGTCGCGCCGGCACCGGTTCGCCACGAGGTTGCCCAGGGCATGACGGTCGCCATCAAGAAGGTTGCCAGCAAGAAGGTCGCTATCGTGGGGGCGGGCTCGGTCGGATGCTATTACGGCGGCCTGCTGGCGCGGTCGGGGCTCGAAGTCGTCCTGGTCGGGCGGCGCCCGCTCGTGGACGCGGTCGAGGCGCGTGGGCTCTGGCTGGAGATCGGCGACGAGCGGATCGTGGTCCCGGTTCGGGCCACGACGGCGGTCGACGCCGTCGCCGGGGCCGAATGGGTGCTGGTCTGCGTGAAGTCCGGGGATACCGAGGCGACCGGACGGGCCATCGCCCCGCACCTGCGGCCCGATGCGACGGTGCTGAGCTTCCAGAACGGGGTCGACAATCCGGAGCGCCTGCAGGCGGTTCTCCATCGCCCGGTGGTGCCGGTAGCGGTCAACGTCGCCACCGAGATGGTGGGGCCGGGCCACGTGAAGCACCATGGGCGCGGAGACCTGGTGATCGGCGCCTCCGCGACGAGCCTGGAGATCGCCGCCGCGTTCGCCGCCGCGGGCATCCCCACGCAGGTCTCCGCCCGGGCCGTCGACGCCCTGTGGGGGAAGCTCGTCGTCAATTGCGCCTACAACGCCCTGTCGGCGATCACGCAGCTCCCGTACGGACGCCTGCTTGCGGTCCCCGGCATCGCCACCGTCATGGCCGACGTGGTGGCCGAATGCGTTGCCGTCGCCGAAGCTTCCGGCGTCGCGGTGCCGGGCGACATCCTCGACCGCGTCCTCGCTCTCGCGGCCGCCATGCCGGACCAGCATTCCTCCACCGCGCAGGATCTGGCCCGGGGCCGGCCGAGCGAGATCGCGCATCTCAACGGTCTGATCGTCCGGAAGGGGGCGGAGACCGGCGTGCCCACACCGGCGAACCGGCTGCTGAGCACCCTCGTGCAGGCGGCCGAAGCCCGGGCCGGCGAAGCGCGGCGCGCCGAAGCGACGGGCTGAGCCGCTGCCCTGACGCACCGGGGACGTCGATCATCGGAGGCGCCGGTACGTGAGGGTCGCCTGCGCGGCCGACACGTTGTGGGGAGAGGAACCCTCTACCTTCGTATGGTTTCGCCCGTCGCCCGCAGCTTGTATCGCTTTGGCCGGGTCGCTTTCGCCGACGACATCGACGCTGCCGGCAAGACGATCTGCGATGATACCGTCAGACATCATCGGCGATACACACGAAGACTGCATGATCGGGCGGATCGAATTCTCCATCCCGAAGTCGCAATTCCGAACCCTGTCGTCGGTCTGCGGACGGAGACCGGCTGATCGCGAAGGCCCGGGCCTGTGCCCTCAGCGTCCAGCCGGGCACGCCTCCCGTTCGCGCCGGCCAGCCCGAGCCGGCACCCGTCAAACAGGGCTTCGTCGGGGCCGCGGGACAGACTTCACCCCACCACAGAGTTCACCCTCGAGGAAGGACCGAGACCATGGATTTCCTGACGACACGGGACGGCACGCGGATCGCCTACAAGGACTGGGGTCCCAAGGACGCGCAGGTCATCGCCTTCCATCATGGCTGGCCGCTCAGCGCCGACGACTGGGACAACCAGATGCTGTTCTTCGTCAACCAGGGCTACCGGGTGATCGCGCATGACCGCCGCGGCCATGGCCGCTCCTCGCAGACGGCGACCGGCAACGAGATGGACACCTACGCCGCCGACGTCATCGAACTCGCCGCGGCCCTGGACCTGAAGAACGCCGTCCATATCGGTCACTCGACCGGCGGCGGCGAGGTGGCGCGCTACGTCGCCCGCTCGGAGCCCGGTCGCGTGGCCAAGGCGGTGCTTATCGGCGCGGTGCCGCCCGTGATGGTGAAGTCCGAATCCAATCCCGGCGGCTTGCCCCTCGCCGTCTTCGACGGCTTTCGCGCCGCGCTGGCGGCCAACCGGGCGCAGTTCTACCGCGACGTGCCGGAAGGCCCGTTCTACGGCTTCAACCGAGAGGGCGCGAAGGTCTCGCCCGGCGTGATCGACAATTGGTGGCGCCAGGGCATGATCGGCGGTGCCAAGGCCCAGTACGATTGCATCAAGGCCTTTTCCGAGACGGATTTCACCGAAGATCTGAAGGCGATCGCGGTGCCGGTCCTGGTGATGCACGGGACCGACGATCAGATCGTGCCGATCGCCGATTCGGCGATGCTCTCGCACCCCCTCCTGCAGCAAGGCACGCTCAAGACCTATGAGGGCCTGCCGCACGGCATGTGCACGACGCATCCGGAGATCATCAACCCGGATCTGCTGGCCTTCGTGCGCGCCTGAGGCCATCGGGCGAGCCACGCCGCGAGACCTCGCCACCTGTCAGGGGGCCTTGCCGACCTGTCAGGGGGCCTTGCCGACCTGCCAGGAGGCCTTGCCGACCTGCCAGGGGGCCTTGCGGCGTGCCGCCGCAAACCGGAACTCCCGGACTCCCGCGGCCCTTTCCTCGATATCCAACACGGAACGGTCGAGGTCAGTCACATGCGCCATGGTTTGCTCGGATTGAGCGCGCTCGCGGTCACGTCATTCGCCACGGGGGTCTTCGCGCAGAGCAAGCCGTTGCCGCCCGCCTCCTCCGATGTGATGCCGCCCGTCGAACTCACCATCCGGATGGAGGGGGGCAAGCCCGTCTGCGCGCCGGCCGAGCTGAAGCTTCCGGCCAACACCAACGTCGAGCTCCACATCGTCAGTCAGGCGGCCGAGCCCGTGACGATCACGGCCCCGGGGCAGTTCGAGAACGCGAACGTGCTGCACGCCGATGGCGATCTCGTCCATGTGGCGAGCGAGAAGGGCTATCTCGTCAAGCAGAACGGTAAGGGCGTTCTGCGCATCCGCACGCTCAAGGCCGGGCAGGAAACCTATGCCTGCACCAGCAACCGGAACCAGAAGGCCCCCTTCGAGGGCAAGCTGGTCCTCACCGATCCGGCGGGATAGCGCGCGAACCGGGCCGCCTGAGACGCGCCGGCGGGATCACAGCGCTTCGACGGACATCCGGAAGCTGTCGAAGATCGCGTTCAGGTCTGTGGCATAGCGGGTCCCGCCCTGGGGCAAGGCCCAGACGCTGACCAGGAGTTGGCGCTTGTTCGGGTCCTTCGGCGAAACCGCGACGTAGCGCAGAAGGGTTGGTTTGCCTTCGTAGGTCGCGGGAACGTCCGTGATCTTGAGGAAATAGGTCGGAAAGTCCTTCTCCTCGATATTCGCTTCGCCGGTGACCGTCACGCCCCGGCGTTTGAAGTCGCTCTCGTGTTCCGCGAGGAGCTCCTTCAGCTCGGCCGGCCTGAAGCTCTCGAACCAGACGAAGACCTCCGCGTCGGACGTCTTGGCCTGGATGCCACGCTTGATCGCCGAGGATGTCCAGCCGGCCGGGAGGTCCACCGTGACCGGTGGTTGTCCGGGGACGACCGTGACGGGTTCGGCGATCGCGACGGCGCCCATCAGCAGGACGGCGAGGGCGGCCACGCTGGCGGATTTCGACAGGCTTGTTGTCACGGGCTGACTCCAGGGCAAGGTCAGGCTCTGTGTAAAGCATCGCCGAGACGGGCGCTTCTGTATTTTTGCTGAAAAAATCCTCCGGATCGGAGTCTATTCGGTTGGATGCGAACCGAGATTAGTCAAAAAGACCGATAAGTCTTGCGCTCGGACGAGGCTGAGCAGATTTGGTCATGGAATCAAATCGAGCGGCATCGTCGGTGGAGCACAAGGTATCGCGGCGGCCGATCCGGTCCTCGATCAGGGGACAAACCGTTCCGCACCGGAATCCTCGTCTTGACGTCCTGTCGCGCTGTCTGATGTCCTGTTCGAAACCAGCCGTTCCGCGCGTTTCAGGGGCTGGGATACGGGCCGCGAAACAGGTCGCCCAACGCCTTGCGCCGGAACAGGGTGCGCCAGCGCCGGCGTTGATGCTCCGGTCGGTCGTGGTTGATGTGGCAGCGCTGGCAGAAGGCCGCGAGGTTCTTCGCGGCGTTGTTCGCCGTATCGTGGTCGCGGTGGGCCGTCGCCAGGACCACGCGCGTCGTCCGCACGGTTCCCAGCACGTCGTCGATCCCGACCGCGAGGCAGACGAACCGCCCTGCCCCATCGCGCCAGGCGCTGGCATCGTCGTCCCACCAGCGCCCATCGCCGAGATGGAAGACCCGCCGGCCATGCGGCCGTCCGCAGGACTCGCACCGGCCCCGCGCGCGGGTGAACCGGATGACGGCCGACAGTTCGGGCCAGTCGATCGGATAGAAGAAGCGATGCTCGCGGCGGATCGGCATGGTCGGCAATGGTCACGGCACGATTGGCGCTGGCAAGCGCCGGGTTCGACCGGCGGCGCTGAATTTCAGCCGGAATGGCTGGAGGGCGCCTGCCACTGCACGCCGGCATGCTCGCGGATGTCGCCCGCCGCGCTGCCGGTGTCGGCGTCGCTGGCCCAGCCGCTCGGCTCCGCCACGTCGAGGATCTCGTCGTCCGGATAGGCGGCTTCGAGAAACAGCCTGGCTTCGCCCTCGGCGGCGGCCCGCACGGTCACCAGCGGTTTGGGTCCCTCGGCGGTCCTGATGTTGGCGATGAACAGCTTCGTCATGTCCGATGTCTCCCGGCGGTGATGACCGCTCACAGAGGGCGGTGACGGGCGAACAGCAAGAGGGCCGGCATCGATCGGCCGCTCGCGGGGGCGAGCGCCCGCGCCGCCTCGGTGTCCGAGACCGGGGTCCCCGCGGGATCGGGCCGGGCACTGGATCGTCAACCAGGGCGTGCATTCCGCCACCGAAACTCGCGGATCGTCTCAACCAGACCGAAACCTCCGGGCGCCATGCTGTCCGGCGGATGATCGCCCCACGTCGCGCGATCGCGCTTGGATGGGGCCTGAGCCAGATTTCCAGACGTCGCTTCTTCCTCCAACGGGTTTCCTGCCGGATTTCGGGCCAAGCCCTGAGGCCGCTGGCCGTCGACGCCGAGTTCACCCGCGACAACGTCGACACGGCCTGTCAGGCCCTGTCGTTGAAGCTGGTGAACCTCGTCGAGGAGGACGACGAAGGCAGCTATGCCTTCCGCCTGACGCGGCCGGGCCTGCTTCTCCTCAACGGCCAGATCGAGGCGGCCGCTGCCCTGATCGACCAGGGCTTTGGTTTGCGCCGGATCAAGACACCGCCCCTCTGGGGCGCGCTCGGCAGCAAGCTCCGTCCGGGCGGACCCGGCATGTCCCTCAAGGGCAGCGGTCCGAGGGCCTACGCCACCCAGTTGATCGTGGCGGTCGCCTCCGGACACGCGATCGTCGCCGGGGACGTCGTCCGGGGCAATGCCAATGGCCCCCGCACCTGGCTGGAGGACGAGTCGGCGCCCCGCGCCGAACGCCAGATCGGACCCTCGCCGCTGCGAAGCTGGAGCCCGGATCAGGATCGGGATCGCCCGCTCTGATCGGAGGGGCGGCCGCCCATCCAGCCTTCACCCGGCTGTCCCCGACCCACCGGCGCTGGGCTTGGCCCTGGCTGTCGCACAGGGAGCACAGGACGCCGATTTCCCGCGCGTTCGATTGACGCTGTCGGGCTTCGTCTGGTCTTCTGACCTCGGACGGTTCCTCGGATCGAGGATCAAAAGGGAACGCGGTGCGGGCGAGAGCCCAACGCCGCGGCTGCCCCCGCAACTGTAAGCGGCGAGCCCATCATCAACACGTCACTGGGTGCCCCGGCACCTGGGAAGACGATGAGAGGGCGGTGACCCGCGAGCCAGGAGACCTGCCGTCCATCGTGGTCACACGCGAAACGCATCGGGCGGGGTGTCCTGGTGGGTGTCGGGGCGTTCGCATGCGGCGAACGGACCGACCTCGTCGCGGTGACGTGCCACAGACGTCGCCCGAGGTCCCATGTCGCCCGCCCCGTCACGGCCCCCCTACCGAACGCTCCTTCTGGTCTCCTGCGCCGGCCTGGTGCCTTACGGCGCGCAGATCCGGCCGGTCTCTGGCCAGGCGGCCGAGGCGAACCTGGCTGAACTCTCGGTCACGGCGGAGGCATCGGCGCCGCCCGGAACCGGACCGGTCGCGCAGGCGGGCTTCGTCGGCGGCGTCATCGGCATCGGCGGCGGTCTCAGGCCCGTCGATGCGGCGAGCGCGGGGGTGATATCGGGTGCGCAGATCAACAGCCGCCCGATCACCCGACCGGGAGAGGTGCTGGAAAGCGTGCCCGGTCTCATCGTCACCCAGCATTCCGGGGAGGGGAAGGCCAACCAGTTCTTCCTGCGCGGGTTCAACCTCGACCACGGCACCGACATCGCGCTCTCGATCGACGGCATGCCGGTCAACATGCGGACCCACGCCCACGGACAGGGCTATGCCGACCTCAACTTCCTGATCCCGGAACTCGTCGGCGCGGTGGAGTTCCACAAGGGTCCCTACTTCGTGCGCGATGGCGACTTCGCCTCGGCCGGTTCGGTGCGGATCGACTATCTCGACAAGACCGACCGCAACCTCGCCCTGACCTCCTTCGGCAGCTTCGGCTACAAGCGGGCGCTCACCATCGCGTCGGCACCGCTCGGGCAGGGCACCCTTCTGGTGGCGGGCGAGGCCCAGACCTATGACGGCCCCTGGGACGTGCCGGACCGTCTGGCCAAGCTCAACGGCGTCGTCCGCTACAGCCAGGGCACGGCCCTGGACGGCTTCGCCCTGACGGGCATGGCCTACTGGGCCCGGTGGAACGCCACCAACCAGATCCCGGAGCGCGCCGTCACGGAGGGGATCATCGGCCGCTTCGGCGCCCTGAACCCCACGGATGGCGGCGACACCGGCCGTTTCTCGCTCTCCGGACGCTGGAGCCGGACGAGCGACGCCGGCATCACCCGGGCGAACGCCTACGTCATCCGCTATGGGATGAACCTGTTCAACGACTTCACGTATTTTCTCAACGATCCGGTCAGCGGCGACCAGTTCCGCCAGCGCGACAGCCGGGTTCTGGGCGGCGGCGAGATCAGCCACATGGTCCAGGGCGACCTCTTCGGGTTGCCGATGGAGACCGAGATCGGGCTTCAGACCCGCACGGACTCGATCCGCGTCGGCCTGTTCAACACCACCGCGCGGCAGGTCCGCTCGACGGTGCTGGACGACCGGGTGCTGGAGGCGAGCGCCGCCCTCTACGTCGAGAACCGGGTGCGCTGGACCGATTGGCTGCGCACCAGCGTCGGTGTCCGGGCCGACGGATTCACCGCCGATGTCCGCTCGGACACGCCGGCCAATTCCGGCACGGCACGGGACGGCATCGTCAACCCGAAGCTCGGCCTCGTGCTCGGTCCGTGGTTCGAGACCGAGCTGTTCGTGAATTACGGCGGCGGCTTCCACTCCAACGACGCCCGCGGCGTCACCGCCACGGTCGATCCGACGAGCCCGCTCTTCAACATCAGCCGCTCGCCCTTCCTCGTGCCCTCGACCGGCTCGGAGATCGGCCTGCGCAACCGCAGCATCGCCGGGCTCGAGACCGCCGTCGCCCTGTTCCAACTCGATTTCGCCTCCGAGAACCTGTTCCAGGGCGACAGCGGCACCACCGAGCCGAGCCGCCCCACCCGCCGCTTCGGCATCGAGTGGACCAACCGCTACGCGGTAACGCCCTGGCTCTCGCTGGAGGGCGACCTGACGGTCACCAACGCCCGCTTCTCGGACCGGGACCCGATCGGCAACCGGGTGCCGGAGGCGCCGACCACCATCGCGTCGGCCGGATTCACCTTCGGTGCGGGTCCCGGCTGGTTCGGTTCGATGCGCTTTCGCTACTTCGGGCCGCGTCCGCTGATCGAGGACAATTCGGTGCGCTCGAAAGCGACGGCTCTCCTGAACGGACGGATCGGCTACGCCTTCGACGACGGAATCAGCCTGTCCCTCGACGTCTTGAACCTGACCAATGCCAGGGCCGACCAGATCGCTTACTTCTACACCTCGCGCCTGAGCGGCGAAGGCCCCGCGGGCGTGGCCGACCCGCATGTCCATCCGGTCGAGCCCACCGCGTTTCGCCTAACCCTCGCGGGGCGCTTCTGAAGCCGCGCCCGCGATGTCCCTGCCGGGATCTTTGCGATGCGACGCTGTCGCTGTCCTTCCGAAGAAACGGGAGAATGCGCGATCCCGCTGGCGCCATGAGATCGCCGCGTTGTGACGTCGTCGTGGCACCCCTGCGCCGGCCATAGGCCTCCCTGCACTGGCTCGGACCCTTGCGGCGCCCTATCAAGGATGGGGGCGGAGGCCCGTCGGCGTCAGTGGTCCGGCATCGTTTCGAGGATACTGTGATGTTCCAACGCTTCGCCTGTCTCGTCGCCGCGACGCTTGCCGGCACCGTCCTGGCGCAAGCCGCTCCGCTGCCCGGCAAGATCGATCCGGCGACCTTCGGGGCTCCGACCTTCGACGAGCGCTGGCAGACGCTCGATGCCTCGGAGATGGCGAAGAAGCCCCCTTCCCCGACCCGGTGGCGAACCGTGCTCGGCTCGGGCGGTCCGACGAAACTCGAGTACCGCTCCGGCAGCGCCGGCAGCATCTACGTCGACCCGAGCTTTACCGGCGTGAAGGACGACAAGGTCCTCGACACGCCGCTCGGTCTGAACCCGTTTAAGCTCGATCCGGGTAAACACCTCACCATCCTGGGTTCGAAGATACCCGAGAACCTGCAACCGCTCGCGCATGGAAAGCAATTCATGGGCGGCGTGCTGACCACGCGGTTCAGCTTCTCGCAGCTGTTCGGGTACTTCGAGATCAAGGCGAAGCTGCCCGTCGGCAAGGGCGTCTGGCCCGCCTTCTGGCTGATGCCGACGAAGGGCAATTGGCCGGAGAACGGCGAACTCGACATCTTCGAGGGACTGGGTGTCCCCAATGAGATCTGGTGTTCCCTCCACACCGGCGAGGCGCCGAAGCAGCGCAATCAGAAGGTCACCCTACCCTTCCCGGTGGGCGGACCCGGGGCGGACTGGCACACCTACGGCGCCGCTTGGACCGCCGACGAAATCGTGTGGTACGTCGACCGCAAGGAGGTCCGTCGCATTCCGACGCCGTCCGACATGAAGTCCGTTCCGATGTACATCCTGGTCAACCTCGCCATCGGCGGATCGTGGGGTGGGTATCCCGACGCCTCGACGCCCATGCCGGCCGAGTACCTGATCCAGCGCGTCACGGTCTGGCGCCTGCCGGGCTGAGGCCGCTCAGGAGGGACAGATCGGGAGATGCGACGCATGACGACCAGACCTGATGGAAAGACCCGCCGGTGCCGAAGGGCCGCTGCGATCGGCCTGACCCTGGCGCTCGTGGCGGGGACCGCAGCCGAGGCGGCCGAACGCTACGGCTCCTCGCTGTCGGCCGAGCGCAACCGGGAGCGCGATCTCGTGATCGATCAGGAGCGGGCGAAGGCCCGGGCGCGGAACGACTTCTCGGTCGGGTGCTCGCGCTATCGCTATGGCTGCGGATACGGCACCTCACAGGGATACGGGTCGCGCCGGTCTTACGGCGATCGTTAAGCACGATCCTCGCCGGGCGACCGGCTCTGCCGCAATGATGACGAAATCTGCGCGGCCGGTGGAACCTCCGCTCTATGCTTACGCTTGTATAGCAAAGGTTACGGCATAGGTAAGGGACCACAGATGAAGACCTTGGCGACCGCCCTGGCTGGCATACTCGGTGTCTGCGTCCTCTCGACGAGCCCTGTTCTGGCAGCTCCCTACGATCCCTTCGGCGGCAATGCCGGCGATGACTACTATTCCGCCGATCCGGCCTATGCCAACGGCCGTCTCACCGACGATCCCTACAGCTTCCCGGGCGCCGTCGGTCAGGGCTATCAGGCCGCCCCGCAGGCGCAGGTCGCCCCGATCCCGCGCGAGATCGTCGCCTTCGACGGCAATTACAAGCCGGGAACGGTCGTGGTCTCCACCGCCGAGCGTCGGCTGTACTTCGTGATGCCGAACGGCGAAGCCATCCGGTACGGCGTCGGTGTCGGTCGTCCCGGCTTCACGTGGTCGGGCGTCAAGACCGTGACCGCCAAGAAGGAATGGCCGTCGTGGACCCCGCCCGCCGCGATGATCGCCCGTCGTCCCGACCTGCCGCGCTACATGGCCGGTGGTGTCGAGAACCCGCTCGGCGCGCGGGCCATGTATATCGGCAACACCGAATATCGCATCCACGGCTCGAACGAGCCTGACACGATCGGCCAGGCCGTGTCGTCGGGCTGCATCCGGATGACCAATGAGGATGTGACCGACCTCTACGAACGCGTGAAGGTCGGCGCCAAGGTCGTCGTGCTGAACAACTGATCGAGACCCGTCGAGCGGCGTTGCCTCGGCAGCCACGCTCGGACCGTCAGATGCAAGAAGGCCGCGCCGTCCGGGAGGATGGCGCGGCCTTCTTGTTGGAGACGATCGGACGTCAGACGTGGCGACCGGTCAGGGGGCGACCCGGCCGACGGCCGTCTGCGGTGCGCTCAGCGGCGCGATCGGCATGTTGCAGAAGCAGCGCGCGCCAAGCGGGCGCGGACCCGGTAGCGGGCAGGAATAGGGCTGATACCCGGTGAGGCCCGACTGGACGGCATCGCAGTTCAGGCCGACCTCGCGGCGTGGCGCCCGGCGCTCGTAGCGATCGTCCCGGTCATAGGGGCGCGGCGGCAGCCGGCGTTCCTCGTACCGGCGCGGCGGCGGCTGGTCGTAGCCGTCATCGTAGTACTGCGCCTGCGCGGTCTGGGCCGTGAGCAGTCCGGCCAAGAGGCCGAGGATCAGACAGCGTCCGGAAATGCGTCGCATGGATGTGCACCTCTGTTGGAGTCGTGCGCCGCTGGAAGATGTCGGCGCCCCTGCCCGCCACTCCCGCTTTGGGCGGGAGGCGGAAGAGCCGAGCGGCCCGAATTCGGAACGCTGCCAGCGGTAGGAGACGGGTCGCCTGCGGGCAAGTCCTCTGGCCTGAGGCAAGCCCTCTGGCGCGGGGCAAGTCGTCCAACACGGGGCAAGTCCTCTGGCCTGAGGCAAGTCCTCTGGCTGATGGCCGTCCGGCGCCGCCCGTCGAACGAGAACAGCCCGCCGGCCAGGGGCCGAGCGGGCTGAGACTGGACGCCGGGTGGGCGCCGTTGATCAGGACGTCACGCGCGGAGCGCGATCAGGAGTTGGTGGCGTTCCGCATGGCCTGCTCGGCGTCGCTGCCGGCCTTGCGTGCCGCCTCGGTGCCCTGCTCCATCGCCTTGCGGGCGTGCTCGGCACCCTCCTGCATGGCGCCCTTGGCCTTCTCGGCGCTCTGCTGCATCGCCGTCTGGGCGAGGCCGCCGAACTCCTTGGCCTGGGCCTGGATCGCGGCGAACTGGCTGCGCACGAATTCAGCCTGATGCTGCATGGCTTCCTGCAGATCGCGGGAGCGGACGAGTTTCTGGGCGAGATCGAAGGCGGCGGTCACGTTCTGCTCGGCGAACTCGAAGCCGCGCGCCGAAACGTCGTGGGCGTTGGTGCGCGCCATCTCGGCGGAGCCCTGAACGGTATCGGCGGTGCGGCGGGCGGCGCTGATGAAGGTGTCGAACGCTTTGCGCGCCTGATCGACACTCTTCTCGGCAAAGTCGCGCATCTCGGCGGGAACCTCGTAATTCGGGGTGCTGCTCATTATCCTCTCCTCACAGGTGATTGTTGATGGCTTGTTGTGCGCTGCACAATAGCACAGGCCCAGCCCTATGCCACCCTGCTCGGGCGCATTAAGGTTGACAACAGGTAAACGCCCGCCTGAGACGCTGGTGGCTTACGAAGAGGCCGTGACGCACTAAAAAGGACGTCACGTTGCAAAAATCGTCACGCGAAACAGGTGCGGATGTTCGAGACTGGAGCTTCACGGCCGGGCTTGGTTGACGATCCGGCGCTGCAGGCCGTCTTGCGCCGGTGCGCCCATGATTCGCGCCTCGCGACCCGCATGGCCGATCCATCGACCGCAACCTTGATCCTCGATGCGTCCGGCGCGCGGGTTCTCCATGCCTCCGCGGGCACGGACCCGCTGCTCCGCGCGATCAGCGATGCGGACGGGTTGATCTACCCGGATCTGCGGCTCGGCGAGCAGATCGCCCGTGCGCGTCTGCGCCGGGATCATCCCGTGCTGGTACGGCTCCACCTCGACCCCCGGCGCCTCGCTCCACCGGTGACGGTCAGCCTCCTGCTCACGGCACTGGCCGAAGACGGCGAGGCGGTGGTCCTCGTCGCCGGCGCGCCGCTCCCGAACCTTCGCCCCCGGCGGGCTGCGGAGAGCCGCGCGGAGCCGGTGCCGCCCTCTGCCGCGATCCCGCCCGTGCCCGACGCGATCGAGATCGCAGACCAGGACCAGGACGCAGACCAGGACCAGGACCAGGACCCGAACCCGGACCCGGACCCGGACCTCGAGGGCGATGACCCCCTGGTGCTTCGCCAGCGCTTTACCTGGGAAAGCGACGCGGGCGGCGCCATCGTGCGGATCTCGCAGGAAGCCGGTTCGGCGTTTCGCCGCCGATTCCAGGGCCGGACCTGGCGCGACCTCGCGCAGGCGGAAATTCTCCGCGATGCCGGCGGGTTGCTCACCGCCCTGGAGGGGGCGCGGACGTTCCGGGCCGTTCCGGTGACGCTGGTCGAGCCGGACGGCGCTCTCTGCGAATTGGAGCTGTCCGGCGCCCCGATCGACCGGAGCGGACATGGCTTCCGCGGCTTCGGACAGGTCCGTTCGATCGTGCGGCCCGCCGTTTCCGTCGCAGCGGCGCCCCCGGCCGCGCCAGCGATGCCCATCCCGGTGTCTGCGCCCGTTCTTGCGCCCGTTCTTGCACCGGTTCCAACGCCTGTCCCGGCTCCGGCCGAGGTGGAGGAAGCCCTTGGTGCGATCGTCCAGCCTGATTCCGGCCCCGTAGAGGCACCTCTGCCCGAGCCCGATCCGCACCTGTCGAGCCATGAACACGCGGCCTTCCGCGAGATCGCCCGCGCCCTCGGTGCCCGTTTCGCCGGCGACGACCGGGCGGAGCCCGAGTCCGAGCCGGGTCTGCCCTGCGCCGTGATGCCGTTCCCGGTCCCGCCCGCGCGTCCGGTGGACCCCGCCGCACCCGATGCCGCGATGGTGGCGACGCTGGAGCGCATTCCCTCCGGCGTCCTGGTCTACCGGGACAATGCGGTGCTGTTCGCCAACCGGCCGCTGCTCGACCTCGTCGGGTATGCGGACCGCGATGCACTGGCTGCGGCCGGCGGGGTCGGACATCTGTTCGGAGGCCTGGACCCCCACGCGCGTTCGAGTGTCGATACGCCCCTCGTCCTGGTCACCCGGGACGGCGGCCGTGCGAGCGTCCTGGTCGAGCATTCGGTCCTGGATTGGGCCGGGCAGCCGGCCGAACTGCTCCTCGCCCGCGATGCCGAGCCGAGCGAGGAGGCCCGCGCCGCCACGGCGGTGGCCATCGCGCAGGATTTCGCCGCACGGCGCGGTGCCGACGCCCTGGCGGTGCTCGAAACACTGGAGGACGGGGTCGCCCTCCTCGACGAGCGCGGCCGCATCCTGACGCTGAATCGCAGGACCGCCGAGGCTTTCGGGCTCGATTCCCGAGAGGTCGTCGGGGCGAGCTTCCTCAGCCTGTTCGCGGCCGAGCACGCCGTCGCCCTGTTGGCGCGCCTGCACGCCGACCCCGCCTCCGCCGCGATGGACGAGATCCCGGTCACCGCGCGCGGAACCGGGGTGCGCCTCCGGGTCAAGATCCTGCCCCTGGCGGGCGATGCGCAGGGCCGTCTCTGCGCCGTGATTCGGAACGACGGATTGCGTCCCGAGAAGGGTGGGTCGGACGTTCGGGACGAGGCGTCGCGCGCGCGCGCGTCGGAGGCCGGCAGCGTCCGGCAGGCGGACGTCCTGGCCCGGATCAGCCAATCCGTCCAGGCACCGATCACGTCCATGATGGGGCTGACCGACGGTCTGCTCGACGCGACGTTCGGGCCGCCGGATTCCGAACGCCACCGCGCGGCCCTGCAGGAGATCCGGGCCTCCGGAACCCACCTCCTCGACCTCATCAACGATCTCCTCGATCTGGCGCGCATCGAGGCCGGGCGCCTCGATCTCGACATCGCGGAGGTCCCGCTGAACGACGTGGTGTCGCGCTGCGTCGCCCTGCTGCAACCCCAGGCTGCGCGGGAGCGGATCGTGCTGCGCACCAGCTTCTCCGTCGATCTGCCGCCCCTGCTGGCCGATGAGCGGTCCGTGCATCAGGCCACGCTCAACGTTCTCGCCCACGCCATCGCCCTGACCGAGGCGGGCGGCCAGGTCATCGTCTCCACCACCATGGCGGATCGCGGCGAGATCGCCCTTCGGGTCCGCGATACCGGAGCCGGGATGACGCCGGACGAGGTTGACGGCGTGCTCAATCCGTTCCGGCAAGAGCTGTCCTCCAGCGAGAGCCTGCCTTCCAGGGAGGGCCTGCCTTCCAGGGAGGGCCTGCCTTCCAGGGAGGGCCTGCCTTCCAGGGAGGGCCTGCAGGCGGATACGCGCAGGGGAACCGGGCTGGGCCTTCCCCTGACCAAGGCTCTTGTCGAGGCCAATCAGGGGCGGTTCCGGATCGACAGCCGGAAGCACGAGGGCACCCTGGTCGAGATGTCGTTCCCCGCTCGCCCCGCGACGATGCGGGCCTGATTCCGGTTGTACCCGCGCAACCCGCGATGTCAGCGCGCGTTATGTGGGCAGCCAGGGAGGCGGGCTCTCCTGGGATCGAGAACCTGGGATCAAGAACCTGGGATGGAGAAACCGATGCGGACGTTGCCCCTGATCGCCCTGCCCCTGATCGCCGGTCTCGGCCTCGGTGCTCCGAGCCTCGCCCTGGCTCAGCAGACCGGCACAGGACCGACCGAACAGAATCTCAATTCGGCCGGCCAGTTCCGTAACATCACCTCCACGGGGGTGACGAAGCCGCCGGGCCGGGCCGGCGCAGGTTCCGACGATATCGGGTCGGATGCCGTGCAGAAGCAGAAGTCCCTGGATCGCAAGATCGAGACCGGGATCTGCATCGGTTGTAACTGAAGCACCGCGTAGAAACTCGTCAATCTGTCTCCCAACAGGCCGCCTGAGTGCTTGCGGCCGATATGTCGTTGAGCCTATGACGATATTCGGAAGTCCCGGCTGCGTGAACAGTCGCGATACGATCGGGCGCCGACAGGGAAAACGCGATGGACGAGAAGGTAGTCGAAGTGCGTCCGACGTGGAGCGAAGGCGCTCACGTCGATGATGCCAAGTACCTGGCCATGTATCAGGCCTCCGTCGCCGATCCAGAGGCATTCTGGAGCGAGCACGGCAAGCGCATCGATTGGATGACCCCCTTCACGACGGTGAAGGAGACCAGCTTCGAACCTGGCAAAATCTCGATCAAGTGGTTCGAAGACGGGCGTACCAACGTCGCTTACAACTGTGTCGACCGTCATCTCGAGACGCGTGGCGATCAGGTCGCCATCATCTGGGAGGGTGACGATCCGAACGAGTCCAAGCACATCACCTATCGCCAGCTTCATTCCGAAGTCGGCAAGATGGCGAACGTGCTGCGCAACCGTGGCGTGTCCAAGGGCGACCGGGTCACCATCTACCTGCCGATGATCCCCGAGGCCGCCTACGCCATGCTGGCCTGTGCGCGGCTCGGCGCGATCCATTCCATCGTCTTCGGCGGTTTCTCGCCCGATTCGCTGGCCGGCCGCATCGAGGGCTGCGCCTCCAAGATGGTCATCACCGCCGACGAGGGCCTGCGCGGCGGCCGCAAGGTGCCGTTGAAGGCCAATGTCGATGCCGCCATCGCGCGCCTGCCGAAGGACAGCGTCGACCACGTCGTCGTCGTGCGCCGCACCGGCTCGTCGATCGCCATGGAGCCCGGCCGCGACGTCTATTACGACGAGGCCGCCGCCCAGGTGACCGACGAATGCCCGGCCGAGCCGATGGAGGCCGAGCACCCGCTGTTCATCCTGTACACCTCGGGCTCGACCGGTCAGCCCAAGGGCGTCGTCCACACCACCGCCGGCTATCTCGTCTACGCCTCGATGACGCATCAATACGTCTTCGATTACCGGGAGGGCGAGGTCTACTGGTGCACGGCCGATGTCGGCTGGGTCACGGGGCATTCCTACATCGTCTACGGACCGCTTGCGAACGGCGCGACGACGCTGATGTTCGAAGGCATCCCGACCTATCCGTCGAATTCCCGCTTCTGGGAGGTGGTCGACAAGCACAAGGTCAACATCTTCTACACCGCCCCGACCGCGATCCGCTCGCTCATGGGCGGCGGCGAGAACCCGGTGAAGAAGACCTCGCGGGCGTCCCTGCGCGTCCTCGGCTCGGTCGGCGAGCCGATCAATCCGGAAGCCTGGGACTGGTACTACAAGGTGGTGGGCGATTCCCGCTGCCCCATCGTGGATACCTGGTGGCAGACCGAGACCGGCGGCATCCTCATCACGCCGCTGCCGGGCGCGACCAAGCTGAAGCCGGGTTCGGCGACGCGGCCCTTCTTCGGCGTTCAGCCGATCGTGGTCGATGCCGAGGGCAAGACCCTCGAGGGTCCCTGCGAAGGCAATCTCTGCATCAAGGATTCCTGGCCCGGCCAGATGCGCACGGTCTATGGCGACCACGAGCGTTTCGAGCAGACCTACTTCTCGACCTATCCGGGAAATTACTTCACCGGTGACGGATGCCGCCGGGATACGGACGGCTATTACTGGATCACCGGCCGGGTCGACGACGTCATCAACGTCTCCGGTCACCGCATGGGCACGGCGGAGGTCGAGTCCTCCCTGGTCGCGCATCCGAAGGTCTCCGAAGCGGCCGTGGTGGGCTATCCGCACAGCGTCAAGGGCCAGGGCATCTACGCCTACGTGACCCTGATGGAGGGCGAGGACGGCTCGGACGAGCTGCGCAAGGAGCTCGTCACCTGGGTCCGCAAGGATATCGGGCCGATCGCCTCGCCCGACCTGATCCAGTTCGCTCCGGGCCTGCCCAAGACGCGTTCGGGCAAGATCATGCGCCGGATCCTGCGCAAGATCGCCGAGGACGAGTTTTCGGCGCTCGGCGACACCTCCACCCTCGCCGAGCCGGCGGTGGTGGACGACCTGATCGAGAATCGCCAGAACCGGACGCACTGAGCGCCACGGTCCCTCCGATCGCGCGGACACGGTGACCCCGTGTTCGCGCGTCCTGCTGTTCCCACAATCGAACGCCTGCAATCCGGACGCCGCCCTGCGAAGACGCGGATCCCTGGGAAAGACACGTCATGGCCGATCTCGAGACTGCGCGGATCGCGCAGAGCCCGCATTTCAAGGAACTCGTCCACGAGCGCACCCGCTTCGGCTGGACGCTCACCATCATCATGCTGCTGATCTATTTCGGCTTCATCGGGTTGATCGCCTTCGACAAGGCGCTGCTGGCGGTGAAGATCGGCGGCGGTACGGCCTCCCTGGGCCTGCTGCTCGGCGTCACCGTCATCGTGCTCGCCTTCATCCTCACCGGCATCTACGTCCAGCGCGCCAACGGCCGCTTCGACCAGCTGACCGCTGCCCTCAAGCGGGACCTCGCCCGATGATCCGCGCAAAGCACCCCCTCGTCCTCGGCACCGTGATGGCGGCGCTCGCCGCAACGGTCGCCTATGCGGCCGGACCGGATCTCGGCGCCGTCAAGCAGTCGGCGACGAACTGGCCGGCGATCGGCATGTTCGCGTTCTTCGTGCTCTTCACCCTCGGCATCACCTACAAGGCCGCCAAGGGCACCAAGTCGGCCGCCGATTTCTACGCCGCCGGCGGCGGCATCTCGGCCGGCACGAACTCCCTGGCGATCGCGGGCGACTACATGTCCGCCGCCTCGTTCCTCGGCATCTCGGGGCTCGTCTACACCTCGGGCTTCGACGGCCTGATCTACTCCACCGGCTTCCTGGTCGGCTGGCCGATCGTACTGTTCCTGATCGCCGAGCGCCTGCGCAACCTCGGCAAGTTCACCTTCGCGGACGTGGCCAGCTTCCGCCTCGACCAGACCTCGATCCGCATCATCTCGGCCACCGGCACCCTGGTGGTGGTGGCGTTCTACCTGATCGCCCAGATGGTCGGCGCGGGGAAGCTGATCCAGCTGCTGTTCGGCCTGCCCTACCTCTACGCCGTCATCATCGTCGGCGTGCTGATGATCGTCTACGTGGCCTTCGGCGGCATGAAGGCGACCACCTGGGTTCAGGTGATCAAGGCCTGCCTGCTGCTGGGCGGCGCCACCTTCATGGCCGGCGCGGTGCTCTACCAGTACGGCTTCAACCCCGAGGCCCTGTTCGCCGCCGCCGTCGCCACCCACCCCAAGGGCGACGCCATCATGGCGCCGGGCGGCCTCGTCAGCAATCCGGTCGAGGCGATCTCGCTCGGCGTCGGCCTGATGTTCGGCACCGCCGGCCTGCCGCACATCCTGATGCGCTTCTTCACGGTGTCGGACGCCCAGGCCGCCCGCAAGTCGGTGTTCTACGCCACCGGTCTGATCGGCTATTTCTACATCCTCACCTTCATCATCGGCTTCGGCGGCATCGCCCTGCTGATGTCCGATCCGGCCTATTTCAACCTCGACGCGGCCGGCGCCTTCGACAAGCTCAAGGGCATGGTCGGCGGCACCAACATGGTGGCGGTGAACCTCGCCAACGCGGTCGGCGGCCCGTACTTCCTCGGGTTCATCTCGGCCGTGGCCTTCGCCACCATCCTGGCGGTGGTGGCCGGCCTCACCCTCGCGGGGGCCTCGGCGGTCAGCCACGACCTCTATGCCCAGGTGATCGCCCGGGGACGCACCAACGAGGCGGCGGAAGTCCGCCTCTCCAAGATCGCCGCCGTCGTCATCGGCATCGTGGCGATCTATCTCGGCTACGTCTTCGAGAACCAGAACGTCGCCTTCATGGTCGGCCTCGCCTTCTCTGTGGCGGCGAGCTGCAACTTCCCCGTCCTGACCATGTCGATCCTGTGGAAGGGCACCACCACCTGGGGCGCCCTCATCGGCGGCCTCGTCGGCCTCGTGGCGGCGGTCGGCATGGTGGTGCTGTCGAAGGCCGTCTGGGTCACGACCTTCGGCAACCCGGCCGCGATCTTCCCCTACGACAACCCGGCCCTGTTCTCGATGCCGCTGGCCTTCCTGACGATCATCGTCGTCTCGAAGCTCGACAACACCAAGCGGGCCCAGCGCGAGCGGGCACTGTTCGACGCGCAGTTCGTCCGCTCCGAGACGGGAATCGGTGCCGACGGAGCCCACGCGCACTGAGCCGAAGCTGCTCCGAATCGGGTGGGGATCGAGGGGGCGCGACGCAAGTCGCGCCCCTTCTCATGTCGGCTGGCCGGTCTAATCCCGGCGCGATCCAAAAAAGACTTCCTCAAGACTCAAAAAATATCTGAATTCGGTACTCCTCGGCCGCGATGGGGACTTGGGCGAAAACGTGGCATGGCCTAGCATCGCCACGCGGGTACTCAGACTAGCCGCCGGCACGCGAGGGACTGATCAGTCCGCGCGGGCTCGGCAGCAATGCTGCGGCATCCGCAGGGTCCAACACGTCACGGGCGGACTACGCCTGGGCAAAACAAGACTTGGAGAAACGTCCCATGGTTGCGTCCAGCGCAATTCCCGTCAGCGATTCGGCCACACGGCCGATGAGCGCCGGCGAGAAGAAAGTCATTCTCGCCTCATCCCTCGGTACCGTGTTCGAGTGGTACGATTTCTATCTCTACGGATCGCTCGCGACGATCATCGGGGCACAGTTCTTCTCGGCCTACCCGGAAGCGACCCGCAACATCTTCGCGCTGCTGGCCTTCGCGGCGGGCTTCCTGGTCCGGCCCTTCGGCGCCCTGGTGTTCGGTCGCCTCGGCGACATGGTCGGACGCAAGCACACCTTCCTGATCACCATCCTGATCATGGGCATTTCGACCTTCATGGTCGGCCTGCTGCCGTCCTATGACACGCTGAACGCCTACGGCATCGGCTGGGTCGCTCCCGTGACCCTGCTCGCCCTGCGCATGCTCCAGGGCCTCGCGCTCGGTGGCGAGTATGGCGGCGCCGCCGTCTACGTGGCCGAGCACGCCCCCCGCGGCCGTCGCGGCTTCTACACCGCCTTCATCCAGACCACGGCGACGCTGGGCCTGTTGCTGTCGCTGGTGATCATCCTGTCGACGCAGGGCTACGTGAACGGCGCCTACGCGCCGACCGTCACGACGGCCGCCGACGGCACCCAGACCACCATCACGGCCTTCCAGGCCTGGGGCTGGCGCATCCCGTTCCTCGTCTCCTGCGTCCTGCTCGGCATCTCGGTCTGGATCCGCATGCAGATGAACGAGAGCCCGGCCTTCAAGAAGATGAAGGAAGAGGGCACCCACTCGAAGGCGCCGCTCTCGGAGGCCTTCGGCCAGTGGCGCAACGCCAAGTGGGCGCTGCTGGCGCTGCTCGGCCTCACCGCCGGTCAGGCCGTGGTCTGGTACGCCGGGCAGTTCTACGCCCTGTTCTTCCTGCAGAGCATCCTCAAGGTCGACCAGTTCACCGCCAACGTGCTGATCGCCTGGTCGCTGCTTCTCGCCACCGGCGGCTTCCTGTTCTTCGGCGCGCTCTCCGATAAGATCGGGCGCAAGCCGGTGATCCTCGGCGGCTGCCTGATCGCGGCGCTGACCTACTTCCCGCTGTTCGAGCAGCTCACCGCCAACGCCAACCCGGCCCTCTACCAGGCGCAGTCCACGGTCCCGGTGGTGGTCAAGACCAACCCGGATGCGTGCTCGTTCCAGTTCAATCCGGTCGGCACCGCCAAGTTCACCAAGGAGTGCGACGTCGCCAAGGCGCTGCTCGCCCGCTCAGCCGTGAACTACACCACGGAGCCGGTCGCCGCCGGTGCGCCGACCATCGTGACCATCGCGGGCAAGGACTTCCCGGTGGCCGATCCGGCCTTCGCCAAGGCGGTCCCGGCCGCCCTGACGGCCGCCGGCTACCCGGCGCCCGCCGGCAACGCCACCATCGTGAAGGTGGCCAACCCGATCGACATCTTCACGGGCCAGAAGCTCATCGTCATCGGCATCCTGACGATCCTCGTCCTCTACGTGACGATGGTCTACGGCCCGATCGCGGCGGCCCTGGTGGAGCTGTTCCCCACCCGTATCCGCTACACCTCGATGTCCCTGCCCTATCACATCGGCAACGGCTGGTTCGGCGGCCTTCTGCCGGCCACCTCGTTCGCCATCGTGGCCCAGACCGGCAACATCTATAACGGCCTGTGGTACCCGATCGCGATCGCCGCGATGACCTTCGTCATCGGCCTCCTGTTCATCCCGGAGACCAAGGATCGCGACATCTTCACCTACGACGAGAACCCGGTTCGTTGATCGCCGGGTTCTGAGGAAGGCCCCGCCACCCGGCGGGGCCTTTTTTCGTTCAGGCGGCCTGCGGCGTCGGCGTCGTCAGGAAGTCGGTGATCAGGAGGGCGTGGTCCTCGACGCTCTGGCGCGCATACGCCATGGCGAAATCCGCGATCGCCTCGTCGAAGGCCGAGCCCTTGCCGAGATAGCCGGCGATCATCACGGCGTCGCCCGACCGGGCATGGGCGCGGGCGAGCGTGGTGCCGCAGAGCTGGGCGTAGGCCTTGGCCCCGCTCTCGGACAGGATCTCGCCGACGGCCGAGAGCTTCCGGTTCTTGAGCTGGCGCACGTAGTAGGAGCGACCGCTCGCCTCGGACTGCGCGGTGCCGAGGAAAAGGTCGCTCGCCGCCTGCATGATCCGCTGGCCGTCGATCACCCGCTGGCCCTCGGAGACGATCGAGAACGGCTTCAGGGCGAGCTGCCCGATCACGGAGGGCCGGGCCTCCTTGATCTGCAGGAACAGCGGCGCGCCATCGGCATCGGCATAGATGCCGACCGCGCAGACGAGGCCGACAGAGCCGATCCCCACGACCTTGAAGGCGACGTCGCGACGGGCGTAGCGCGAGACCAGGGTCCAGCGATCGGCGCTCAGGGCGTCGGGATAGGCCTGGATTGCCGCTTCGGCGTCCTGCACGGCCTCGGTCAGCCCGTCCGGACCCTCGTGGAAGATCGTCCGATCCTTGTCGGCGATGCGCCAATCGGCCGGGTTCTGGCGATCCGGCTCGGAGGCCAGCTTGGGGGTGTCGCCGCGGCTCAGGCCGTCGGCATTCTCCATCGAGGCTTCCGCGAGCAGGCGCCGGCACAGGTCGCCGTCCCCGAAACGTCCGACCTCACGGTCGATATCGATGCGGCTGTGCCAGATCGCCAGCGGCGACAGGTTGGACAGGTCGCGCATGTGCTCGCGATAGGCGCAGGCACTGGCCTTCGCAGCCTTGCGGGCCTTCTCCACGCCGCGCGGAAGGGCCGCCAGGGCCACGCTGGCGGCGAGGCGCTTCACATCGACGGTGAAATCGACGTTCCAGAGGGTCTCGTCGAAGTCGTTGATGTCGAACAGGGTCTGCCCCTCGGGGCTGCGGTACACGCCGAAATTGCCGACATGGCAATCGCCGCAGGCCTGGACCGGAATACCCGGGACCGACACGCCCTCGAGATCGGCGGCCATCACGGCCGCCGCCCCGCGCAGGTACGCGAAGGCATTGTCCCGCATCCGTTCGTAGCGCAGGGGGATCAGGCTCGGCAGCCGACCGGCGTCGCCTGCCCGCAGCACCGCCAGCGGATCACGCTGCGGCGTGGGCTGCCACTGGCCGTGGGATTCCCGGGACACGTGCTCGCGCAGGCGCTTGCCGGCCGCGCGGCGCTCCTCGCGGCTGGACAGGATGGGCATGTGGGTCATAGGAGGCCTCGTCGATGCGGCGGGCGTGGGCGCCCGGCCGTGTTCCGGTGGCAGGTGCGCTGCCGATCGTCAGTGCCGGAAATGGCGGTGACCCGTGAAGACCATGGCGAGGCCGGCCTCGTCGGCGGCCTTGATCACGTCGGCGTCGCGCATCGAGCCGCCGGGCTGGATGATGGCCGTGGCGCCGGCCTCGGCCGCCGCGATCAGCCCGTCCGCAAAGGGAAAGAACGCGTCGGAGGCCACCACCGAAGCCTTGGCCAGGCTCTCGGCGGCGCCGATGCGACTGGCGCCCTCGGCGGCCTTCCAGGCGGCGATGCGAGAGGAATCGACCCGCGACATCTGTCCGGCGCCGATGCCGACGGTGGCGCCGTCGCGCACGTACACGATGGCGTTCGACTTCACGTGCTTGGCGACCCGATAGGCGAAGCGCAGGTCGGCATATTCCCGGTCGGTGGGTGCGCGCTTCGTGACCACCTGGAGCGGCATGTCGTCGACCACGGCGGAATCACGCGCCTGGACGAGCAGCCCGCCCGAGACCGTCTTCACGGTCTCGCCGCCGCCGCGCGGGTCGGGCAGCCCATCGGCCAGCAGCAGGCGCAGGTTCTTCTTGGCGGCCACGATCGCGACCGCCTCCTCGGTCGCGTCCGGGGCGATGATCACCTCGGTGAAGATCTCGACGATCCTGCGGGCCGCGTCGGCGTCGAGCGTCCGGTTCAGGGCGACGATGCCGCCGAAGGCCGAGGTCGGATCGCAGGCGAGCGCGCGCTCGTAGGCTTCCAGGAGGCTGGCCCCCTCGGCCACGCCGCACGGATTGGCATGCTTGATGATCGCCACCGCCGCCGACCGCGCCGGTTCGAACTCGGCCACGCATTCGTAGGCCGCATCGGTGTCGTTGAGGTTGTTGTAGGACAGTTCCTTGCCCTGAAGCTGGCGGGCGGTGGCGACGCCGGGCCGGGCCGGGCCGGGCATGCGGTAGAAGGCGGCGCTCTGGTGCGGGTTCTCGCCGTAGCGCAGCGACTGGGCCAGGGTCCCGCCGAAGGCGCGGAAGACCGGCGTCGTCTCCGTCTCGATCTGGCTGCCGAGCCAATTGGCGATGGCGGCGTCGTAGGCGGCGGTCCGCGCATAGGCCTTCTGAGCGAGGCGGCGGCGGGTGCGCTCGCTCAAGGCGCCGCCCTGCGCCGCGAGTTCGCCGAGAAGGTCGCCGTAATCGGCGACGTCGACCACGACCGCGACGTCGGCATGGTTCTTCGAGGCGGCGCGAATCATCGCCGGGCCGCCGATGTCGATGTTCTCGACGCAGGCGTCGTAGTCGGCGCCCTGCGCCACGGTGGCCTCGAAGGGGTAGAGATTGACCACCAGCAGGTCGATGGCGCGGATGCCGTGGGCGGCGAGCGCGGCCTGGTGTTCCGGGTTGTCGCGCACCGCCAGCAGTCCGCCATGGACGCCGGGATGAAGCGTCTTCACCCGCCCGTCCATCATCTCGGGAAAGCCGGTCAGTTCGGCGACTTCCGTGACGGGGAGTCCGGCCGCCCGCAGGGCCTTGTGGGTGCCGCCGGTCGAGACGAGTTCGATCCCGAGTCGGTCGAGGGCCGTGGCGAACGCGACGAGGCCGTCCTTGTCCGAGACGGAGAGAAGCGCGCGGGTAACCCGCACCTGATCGTGCGACATGGCATTTCGTCCGAGGCAATCGACGGTGGAACCTGCGCCGCGCCTACCACGGATTTGTGCGCTGCGGCCAGACGCCTCGTCAGCCTTCGCGGGCGGGCGCCCTGGCGAAGCCCCACCGGACCCGGGTGTCCTCCGTCACCGAGACATAGAGCACGATCTGGTCGGTGCGCCGTGCCCCGGTGAGACCGGCGAAGTAGACGCTCTCTTCCAGGGCGACCTGCGCGCCCTCGGCTCCGAAGTGCCAGATTTCGCCGATCGGCGAGGTGAGTTCGAGCCGGCCGTCGTCGAGGCCGCGGGCCGCGATGGCCGGGTGGAGATGGAAGCGCACCGCCACCTCCTGCGGCCGGTGCCGGGCCTTGCCTGACCGGGCCTTGCCAGACCGGACTTTGCCAGACCGGACTTTGCCGCGCCGGGTCGGCTGGGGCCGCACGAAGGCGTCCTCCCCGTCGAGCAGGTGGCCGTTGCTGGTCAGGCGCCAGCGCCGCTCGTGAATGATGCCGTGGTCGCCGGCATAGCCGTCGTGGCGGGCCGCCAGGATCGTGGCGCCGGGCTCGGTCGTCCGCTCCGCCTTCACGTCGCGGGGGCCGCGCAGGATCACCGGGCCGATACGCCGCGAGAGCCAGGTCACGGCCCAGCGCTCGTACCAGGCCCCGCCCCCGACCAGAAAGCGGCAGGAGGAGGTGTCGGCCACCGTGGCGGTGGAATGGGCGGCGGTGCTGCGGGCGAGGCGGCGCAGTTCCGGGCCGCTCGCCGGCAGGCCGCAATTGACCACGATGCGCTGCGGGCCGCTCGACATCTCGAACGACAGGCAGCCGGCCCCGGCATTGATCGAATCGGGCAGCGGAGGCGGCGCGCCGACATCGGTCACGACCAGCACCCGCCCGCCTTCGAGGCGCTCGTAGCCGGAATTCGGCGCGTGCATCATCGGCTGGGCCAGGGCGCCGTCATAGACCAGGAGCGTGGCGAGGTGGTCGGCCGCCGTCGCGCCCATGCCGTTGAAGTGGCTGAGCGAGGCATCCGGGTGGCGCAGCAGGCGCAGCAGCGGCAGCATCCGGTCGATGGCGTGCAGCAGCGCCACCGGTGGGTCGACGCTGCGGGAGAGGAAGCTCTGGCGCAGGGGGAGCAGGTCCAGCAGCAATTCCATGGCGAAGCGCGGGTCGCGGCTGCGATGGCCGCCGTCGCGCAGGATCTGCCGGTCGAGTTCGCGCACCAGGATGCGCGTGGCCCGACGCAGGATCGGCTGGATGCCCTCGCAGCACAGGCCCGCGTAGCAGAGGGCGACGGCGGCCAGAAGCCGGGATTGTGGAGAGATGCCGCGGCGCAGATCGCCCTCGAGGTCGCGGGCGGCCTTGCCGAGGCTCTTGAGAAACGCCTGGTAGAAGGCGTGGTCCGCACCCTCCAGGACGAGGGGCGATTGACACAGAAACGAGATCAGCCGCCGGGCCGCGACCGGGGTCGGACGGGCGAACGTCGCATCGCCGCGTCCGGCGATAAAATCGGCCACGAAGGCGCGGGCATTGGCCCGGGCCAAAGCGGTGTCGGCGGCCCTGAGGTGGCGCAGCCATCCGAAGCCGTAGAGGATGTCGGCCCATTCCGGCGAGGGCGGCGCGTAGTCGAAGGGCGAGCGGCCGCTGACCGAGAGCGAGCGACCGGCGAAGACGAAAAGGCCGGCATAGATGTCGTCGGCGAAGGTGGCGTCACTGGTGCGCAGATCGTGCGGGGCGATGACCAATCCGGTCACGCGGGCGCGGCTGAGGATATCGGGCCGGCCGGTGAGGCGTGCATAGGTGTTGCGCACCGAGCCCGCGATTTCGCGTCCGATCAGCCGATAGAACCGCCAGCGATCAGCCCCCCAACGCACGCAGTCTCCTCTTTCAACGTAACGCCTGCGAACCGGCGCCGCGCCGAGTCTTGTTCAGGTCGAGTCCGATCCAGGTCGGATCTTGCCGTTTCGGATCTTGCCGGCTTCTCTTCCGATCGAGCCCCGTCCGGTCCTGGCTAGGCCGTGCGCCTTAACCTTCGGTTAACCTCAAGTCACTGGCCCCGTCCATGCGAAGGCTCATTCGGTCGGCGTTTCCGCCAGCCGGCGGACGGGCTTCGCCGCGCGGGCATCGGCCGTCTTCAGGGCCTTCCAACTGTTGGGCTGGGCCACGAAGGCGCGCAGGGCGGCGGTGTTGGCGGCGGCCTCGTCGGGCGAGAGATCCTGGCGCGCCACGGTTTCCGCATCGGCGAACTTGCCTTGAAGGCCGAGCACCAAGGCGAGGTTCTGGCGAACCCGCACGTCGGCGCGCGGCTGGGCGGCGGCCCGCCGCAGGGTCGCTTCCGCCTGGGGCAGCTGACGGCCGAGCGCGTAGGAGAGCCCGAGATTGGACAGGATGACCGGGTCGTCCGGCTGGATCTTCAGGGCCGCCTCGTAGAAGGCCTGAGCGCGGGCGTTGTCGCCGAGCTGGTCGGCCACGGCGCCCTGCGCCGAGAGCACCCGCCAATCGGGCCGGGCGGGCGTATGGGCGTTCTGCAGGACGTCCGATGCCTCTTGGAAGCGGCCGACTTCCGAGAGGCTCTTGCCGTAGGCTGCCAGCACCGCGGTGTTCTTGGGGTTGCGCAGGGCCGCCTGCTGCAGCACCGCGACGGCCTGGGGCTTCTGGTCGGTGGCCCGCAGGGCCTGCGCGTAGCGCAGCGCGAGGCGCAGATCGTTCTGGTCCCCGGCGTATTTCTCGCCCAGGCTCTCGACCTCGCGGCGGCTGATCACCGCCGGGTTCTGCGCCCGGCCGAAGCCCGGCAGCGAGAGGCCCCCGATGGAGCCGGTGGTCTCGGGCGAGCGGGACTGGCATCCCGCCGCGAGGGCGGCCACCAGGACCGCCACGGCCAGCCGGGCCGGCCGGATGCGAGAGGACTTCAACAGCGGCGTGACCATGGCGCGCTCCGCGACGACCCCTCGGGTCTGGACGTGACCGGCGGAACGCTTCGCGCCGCCGTAGAGCCGGTGATAGAGCGTTAACCCTAACCCGCCGTTAATCCCCCGGCGGTCCGTTTCCTGCCTGTGCGAGAGCCATGAGCCAGACCCTGTCCCGCCTCGTCCGCGAGGCCGCCGATGCCGTGCCGATCACCTGCGTCACCCGGGAATCCTGGCCCGGGATCGAGGCGGCGCTCCCCGCCCCGCAGGCGGCTTACGCGCGCGCGACCGACTTCAGCCCGAAGGCCGGGTGCCTCGCCCTCCTCCCCGATGCGGAGGGTCGAGTGGCCGCGGTTCTCTTCGGCCTCGGTGACGATGCGGACCCACTTCTCGCAGGCAAGCTCCCCGGCCTCCTGCCCCCCGGCACCTACCGGTTCAGCCCGACGCAGAACTCCGTCGTGCAGGGCTCCGTCGTGCAGGGCTCCGACGTGCAGAACTCCGACGTGCAGGGCTCCGAGCTGCGTGGGTTCGACGTGCAGGGTGCGACCCTGGCCTGGCTGCTCGGGAGCTACCGCTTCGGACGCTACCGGGCTGCGGGTGCCGAGCGCCCTGCCCTCGCGGTGTCCGAGGGCGTCGATGCCGAGGCGGTGACCCGCATCGCCGAGGCCGTGGCCCGTGGCCGCGACCTCGTGAACACTCCCGCCAACGACCTCGGCCCGGCCGAGATCGAGGCCGCGATCCGCGCTGTCGCGGACCGTCACGGCGCCGCCGTCACGGTGGTGATGGGAGAGGATCTGGCGCGGGACTTTCCCCTCGTACACGTCGTCGGCGCCTCGTCGCCGCGTGCGCCGCGCCTGATCGACCTGACCTGGGGGCCGGTCGATGCGCCTCGGGTCACCCTGGTGGGCAAGGGCGTCGCCTTCGACACCGGCGGCCTCGACATCAAGCCGTCGAGCGCCATGCTGCTGATGAAGAAGGACATGGGCGGCAGTGCCGCCGCGCTCGCGGCCGCCGAGATGGTGATGGGGTCCGGGCTGAACCTGCGCCTGCGCCTGATCGTCCCGGCCGTCGAGAATGCCGTGTCGGGAACCGCGTTTCGACCGGGTGACGTGATCCGCAGCCGCGCCGGCCTCACGGTCGAGATCGGCAACACCGACGCCGAAGGCCGCCTCATCCTGGCCGATGCGCTGGCGCTGGCCGATGCGGAGAAGCCCGACCTGCTGATCGACTTCGCCACCCTGACGGGGGCGGCCCGGACGGCGCTCGGCCCCGACCTGCCCGCCTTCTTCACCGAGGACGAGGCTTTGGCGCAATCCGTGGCCGAGGCTGGAGCGGCGGTGGCCGATCCGGTCTGGCGCCTGCCGCTGCACAAGCCCTATGCGAGCCTGCTCGATTCCAAGATCGCGGACCTGAACAACGTGTCCGGCGGCCCCTTCGCGGGGGCGATCACCGCCGCTCTTTTCCTGCGCCGCTTCGCGCCCGCGACGCGGGCGCATGTCCATTTCGATCTCTACGGCTGGAATCCGTCGACCAAGCCGGGACGCCCGGAGGGGGGCGAGGTCCAGACGGCGCGTCTGGTCCACACCCTGCTGTCGCGGCGCTACCCCCGGGCGTAAGCCTGGGTCACACCCCCAGCATCGCCTTCTCCGACTCGTAGGCGGCGCGCACCGGAGCGGCTCCGTAGATCCGCTCCAGGCGCCGCACGGTGAAGTGGGCGCGGGCGGTGGACTGGAAATGGTCCATGAAGGCGGCATTCACGGCTGCGCCGCCGAAGGCCCCCAGGATCGGCACGGCCTGAGCCGCCACCTTCTGCGAGACGACGAGGCCGAAGCGCGCGGCGATCTGGGTCGAGAACCGGATCAGGGCCGGGGCCGCCTCGTCGAGCAGCGCCCGGTTGCCGGCGTAGCGGGCGGCTTCCACCATGGTCTTGGCGAGCGCGGCGCGGACCGCGAAGTAGCCGCTCTCGGTGAGCGCGCTTCCGGCGGCCTCGCGTCCGCCGAGGGCGAAGACCTGGACGCAGGCGAGCGCGTTTTCCGGGTCGCTCAGGTCCTCGCCCTCCTCCTGGGCGATCTGGGCGATCGACCGCAGCATCAGGGTGGTCGAGAGGGGCAGTTCCACCGCCAGGGTAGCGAGGCCGAAGGCGCCGCCGACCGCACCCGAGGCCGCCGCCATGGCCTTGTGGCCGAACGTGCTCGACGGAAGGTACTTGGCGAGACGCGTCACCGTGCGCATCGCGGCGGACGGCTCGGCGACCGGACCTTCGAGAAGGGCTTCGGCGCTCGCCGCCAGCGGACCCTCCCGGCCCGCCGCAACGGGCGCCGCAACGTGCGCCGGAAGCGTCGCCAGCGCGACCTTGAGGGAGGCCCGCATCGCACTCTCGGTCGCCTGCGACACCGCGTCGGTCACCGGTGCGGGCAGCGCCCGTCCGATGAAGTCGAGGGGCGCGCCGGCGATCCCCGAGAGGCGGGCGGCGAGGCCGGGTTTCTCCAGGGCCTCGACCGCCCGGCGCAGGGCTGCGCGGTCGGCGTCGCTGAGCGGCGGTGCGCCGGGGGCGATGGCGGGTGCGGTGGTGTTGTCGTCGACGAGTTTGATGTTGCTCACGTCTGCGGTCTCATCCGTGTGCCGGGCGGGGACGTTCGGGACGACCCGTCCCAGGTTGGTCGGTGCCGGTGGAAGCAAGCTCGGGGCCTCGGAGTTGGTTCCCGCCGATCTCGTCGCCGGCCGCGGCCTCCGGGCGGACGGGATCGCGCGCCGGCGCGACCGACGAGGAGGCATAGGATCACCACCGGAATGCCGACGGCGGCCGTGAAGGCGAAGAACACCGGGTAGCCGTAGGCCGAGACGATGAAACCGGAGCTTCCGGCGATGAGCTTGCCCGGCAGCGCGTAGAGCGAGGAGAACAGGGCGTATTGCGTTGCGGCGAAGCCCGGCGCGGTCAGGCTCGACATGTAGGCGATCAGCGCCATGCCGGCGAAGGAGCCGCAGAAATTGTCGATCGAGATCGCCGCCGTCAGGCGCCATACCTCGGGGCCGCCGAAGGAGAGCCACGAGAAGGCGAGGTTGGAGGCTGCGCCCAGGAAAGCCCCGACCACGAGGGTGGGAAACAGCCCGAACCGGGTCATCGCCCACCCGCCGACGAAGGCGCCGGCGATGCCGATCCAGATGCCGTAGAGCTTCGAGACGGCGCCGATCTCCACCAGACTGAACCCCACCTCCCGGTACAGGGGGCTCGCCATCACGCCGGAGATGAAGTCCGGTAGGCGATAGAAGGCGACGAGCAGCAGGACGGCCCACAGACTGGCGCCGAACCGGGTGTGCAGCTCCGTCAGCGGTTCGAGGACCGCGCCCCGGAAGGTCCAGACCTTGAGGGGAGCCGCCGTGGTCGTGACGGCGCGGTCGTAGGCCGGTGCCAGCAGGGCCGCGATCATGCCAACGCCCATCAGGGCCGCCATCGACAGGTAGGCCACGGGCCAGCCGTAGGCGCTGGCGATGAACAGGGCGCCGGCTCCGGCCGACATCAGGGCAAGGCGGTAGCCGAGGTTCGAGGTCGCGGCCATCACGCCCTGCAGGTCGGTGCCGGCGGCGTCGATGCGCCAGCCGTCGATCACCACGTCCTGCGTCGCGGCACAGAAGGCGACGAGGAATGCCCCGAGGCCGAGCAGCGCGAGGCTGGTGCCCGGATCGGCGAAGGCCATCAGCGTCAGCGCCAGGGCCACGGCACACTGACTCGCGATCATCCAGGCACGCCGCCGCCCGAGGGCGCGGCTCAGGACGGGAACGTCGAACCGGTCGATGATCGGCGCCCAGAAGAACTTCAGCGTGTAGGGAAGCGCCAGGTAGCTGAACAGGCCGATGGCCTTGATGTCCACGTTGGAATAGGCGAGCCGTGTCGAGAAGGTGCCGAGCACCAGCAGCAGCGGCAACCCCGAGGAGAAGCCCAGGGCCAGCATCAGCAGGATACGCGGGTCCTCGATGATGTCCTTCAGGCGAAGGCGGCTCCGAGCACCCCGCACGTCGCTTTGAGCCATGACATGGAACTCCTGAGGTCCGAACGGCTTGATGCCCGCATACTGAGCAGGCCTCGTCGCCGGCCCGATCGTCGGGCCGGCGACGAGGATGTCGGCCGTTTACGGCCGATTACCGTCCACAACATGCCTTCCGAATTCTTAACGCGAGGTCTCGCATCTTCCTGTTAGCGGTCTGCCAGCCCTCCGGGGGTTCAGCGATCCAGGTGTTGACGGCGGGGCATCCCGGCAGTTCAAGTCTGGGTTCGCCTCCGGAAGGACGTGCGACGGATCGGCGTCCAGGTCTACAACGGGTGTTTCGTCTTGGCTGAAGCCGATCATGACGCATAGGGAAACGCCGGTCACCAGGGCACGCGGTCTCGGAGTCAATGCGGGCGCGTTCGTGGCGGCCTTCACCGCGAGTCCGACGCCCATGGTCCTCACCGATCCGCGACAGGCGGATAATCCCATCGTCTGGGCGAACGACGCGTTCCTGGCCCTGACCGGGTACGAGTGGGACGAGATCGATGGCCGGAACTGCCGGATGCTGCAGGGGCCCGAAACCGATCCGCGCGCGATCAGGCGCTTGCGCGAGGCCGTGACGGCCGGTCGCCCGCTCGAGGTCGAACTCGTCAATTACCGCAAGGACGGGTCCTCGTTCTGGAACGGGATGACCGTCGCGCCGGTCCATGACGAGACCGGCCGGATCGTGCATTTCTATTCGGCCCAGGCCGACATGACGGGCAAGCACCGTCACGAAGTCGCGATGAGGGATGCCCACGACGAACTCGAGCGGCGCGTCGGCGAGCAGACGGCCGACCTCAGGGCCGCGTTGGAACAGAAGACGGCGCTGCTCCACGAGGTCGACCATCGCGTCAAGAACAACCTCCAGGTGATCTCGTCGCTGATGCTGCTGAAGGCACGGCGCACGCCGCAGGGCGAAGCCCGCGACGCGCTGCAGGGGATGGCCGAGCGCATCGGCGCCCTGTCGACGGTCCACCGGATGCTCTACTCCACCGGCGACGTGACGAAGTTCGACCTTCGGGAATTCGCGGAGGATTTCGTCTCGGAACTCGTCGCCGGTCTCGACACCGACCGCACCGCCGTGAGTGCGGAGATCGACTCGATCGCGGTCTCGGCCGCCATGGCGGCGCCCCTCGCGCTGATGATGCACGAGCTTGCGACCAACGCCGTGCGCCACGCCTTTCCGGGTAGCCGGCCGGGTCGGATCACGATCACGGCGCAGCGCAGCGCGGGCGGCCTGCGCATGCTGATCGAGGACGATGGGATCGGCATGGCCAGTGGGACGCCGAATCCTGCCGGCTTCGGCCGATCCCTGGTGGAGATGGTGGTGCGCCAGCTGCGCGGGGTGATTGCCTGGAGCGACGTCTCGCCCGGCACCCGTGTGGAGATCACCGTGCCCCTGGATGCCATCTCGCTGCAGAGCGTGATGTCCGATCGCGCCGCCGAGCCGGATTGGGCCTCCCGATGACCGATATCCCCCTCCGCATCCTCGTCGTCGAGGACGAGGCGCTGATCGCCCTCGAACTCGAGTGCCTTCTCGACGATCTCGGTCATGTCATCGTCGGGGTGGCGGGGAGTTCGGTGGAGGCGATCGCGCTGGGGCAGTCGACGGCTCCCGACGTGGCCTTCGTCGACATCCATCTCGTCGATGGCCCGACCGGAGTGGACGTCGCCCGGGCTCTCAGCGCCGATCCCCACACGACGGTGGTGTTCATGACGGCGAACGCCAAGCGCATCCCGGACGACTTCGCCGGCGCGGTCGGCGTGATCGCCAAGCCCTATTCGGAACGGGTGGTTGCCGGCGCTCTGCGGTATGTGGCCGACCGGCGCGCCGGCCTCGAGGCCACGGTCGAAGGGTTGGACGGGTTTCGCCTGGCGGCGCGCGAGGCGCTCGATCGGCATCCGCTCATCCGCTGAGCGGGCGCCTACCGGCTTCCAGCTGCGGCCGCGCCCGTGGCCATGTTGCGGCGCGACTCGGCCTGACTGCTGACTTCCCCGTAGAACTTGGTGGCGTCCCCGAGCTGGATCGAGGGCTGACAGTTCGGGGTGCAGGAATAGGATTCGCGCTCCAGACCCCGCTGCACCGTGATCACGGAGGCCTGCGGCGCCTGAACGCTGATCGTGGATTCGGCCAGCATGGTCCCGGCGGCATCGAGGGCGATCAGGTTGGTGCTGCCGAAGCTCTTGCCGGTCAGGATGAGGACGCCGTTCTTCTGGAGCGCCACGTCGGCGACCATCGGGTTCCCGACGATCACCATCTGGGTCTTCTCCGGAAGACGCATGACCTTGGCGTTGTCGACGGTGACCGCTACCACGGTCGGAACCGCGACCGCGTCCTGGGCTCGGGCGTCGCCGCATCCGAAGATCCCGTAAGCCGCGACCAGAAGCGCGCTGATGCACCGGACAGGGATCTGGGTGGGATTCATGGACAGCGGCATCGGATGCTCACTCGGACCTGATGGCACGACGCATGTCGTGATCGTTCTCCGCGTCCGAGGACGGACCCCGTCGCCGCGAGTGAGCCGATATCAACCACGGACACGGTAAACAAACCGATAAATTACCATTCGACAGCAACGTCGAAAGCTCAGGATACCCACGGTAAATTTGTCTCGAATCGATGAAGCATCGGCGGGCTGTCATCAAGGTGCATTCGAACAAAGCGAATGTCGAAAGGCCATCCTATTGCCTTAAGGATTGTTTCACCATGGTGAGAACCGCTCAGCCGGGTGCCAGTTTCACCGGCCGATTTAACGCTATCGCAACAGGGTCTGGGCATAGTGGGGCCGTGGCCGAGGATGACGCTGAGAGCGTGACCGGCACAGCTACTTCCAGGGGAACTTTGCCATGTCGTCCATCTTCAAGCGTTTCGCAGCCGACGAGTCCGGCGCCACCGCCATCGAGTACGGCCTGATCGCGTCGCTGATCGCCGTTGCGATCATCACCGCCCTGACCACCCTCGGCACCAAGCTGTCCTCCACCCTGACCAGAGTCGCTAACAACCTGAACGCCTCCTAATCCCCGAGCGCAGGTCGGACGCATCCGGCAACGATAAGTCGCCAAAATCCTTGGATAGCACCATATCTTACGCATCGACGGCTTCGAGGAGCATTGCGGACAACCCGCAATGTTCCTCGCTCCGTTTAGGGTCGACTTAAGACTTCATGGCCATGATTGTGCCGCGGCTTCATTGAACGGCCCGGGATGCAAACACGATGACCAGCATCAGTCTCCTCGTTATCTTCCCGTTTCTGATGGCTTATGCCGCCGTCAGGGACCTGTTGACGATGCTAATCCCCAACACCGTCTCGATCGCCCTGGTCGTCGCCTTCGCGGCCTTCGCCGTTTCCGGTGGATTGGGGTGGGACGTCGTCGCGTGGCACCTCGGCGCCGGATTGGCAGCGCTCGCGGTCACCTTCACGCTGTTTGCCCTTGGCTATATCGGCGGTGGCGATGCCAAGCTCGTCGCCGCCACGGCGCTGTGGATCGGCTTCGATCAGCTTGGCGACTATCTCATCATCGCGTCGCTGGCCGGGGGGGCACTGACGCTGGGCCTGCTGGCGATCCGGGCGCATCCGCTTCCGTTTGCGGTCGCCCGGCTGCCTTTCGCGCTGCATCTGCACGACGCCAAAACCGGTGTCCCCTACGGCATCGCCCTGGCGCTGTCGGCCCTGATCGTGCTGCCCGATACCGCGATCTGGCTGCGGATGCTGCCGGCCTGATCGGTCCCAATAGGCCAAGCAAAAGGCTTAGCTGAAATTACCACTTGTTAACCGTAATTTGAGGAATGGCGGGCCATTCTCGACCAATACGGCGTCCTGCCGTTCCGGGGTCGAGTTCGGCGATGAAACCAGCCAGACTAGCCGTCCTTGCCATTGCCCTCTTGGCAGGTGGCGGAGCGGCATTGTTGATCAGTGGGGACGATCAACCGGCGGTGCAGCCGGCGGCCGTCGTTCCGCCGCCCGTCGTCGCCATGACCGACGTGCTCGTCGCGGCCGCCGAGCTTCCCATGGGCCAGAATATCCAGGCGCCTGACCTGCGCTGGCAGCCCTGGCCGAGCGAGGCCGTCACCACGGGCTACATCACCCGCGAGAACGCCCCGAAGGGCATGGAGGAGATCGTCGGCTCCATCGCCCGGTCGAGTTTCCTCGCCGGCGAACCGATCCGGCCGCAGAAGCTCGCCCGCTCCGATGGCGGGTTCATGGCGGCGATCCTGCCGACCGGGATGCGCGCGGTGGCGATCAACATCGACACAGCGGGCAGCAACACCGCCGGCGGGTTCATCCTGCCGAACGATCACGTGGACATCATCCGGACCTATCGCGACGAGGATTCCGCGCGCGGGACCACCGACACGCAGCTGTCCGAAACCCTGCTCCAGGATGTCCGCGTCCTCGCCATCGGGCAGCTGGTGCAGGAAAAGAACGGCAACACCGTCGTCACCGGCCAGACCGCGACCCTGGCGCTGACCCCGGGCCAGGCCGAGACCGTGACCCTGGCGCAGAAGGTCGGGCAATTGTCGCTGTCCCTCCGCAGCCTCGTGGATAGCGGCCGCTCCGCCGACGCGAACGTCGATGGACGCCCCGAGACGGCCCTGACCGTGGTGCGGTTCGGCGTCGCGAAGCAGCAGTCGCGACGCTGAGATCGGCGCCCGCACCATGATCGAGGAAGCGTCGATGACCCTCATTCCCCAGCCAGCCGCGGGCCGTTCCCGAATTCAGGCTGGAATCCTGGCCGGGCTTCTCGCCCTGTCGGTGCCGACGCCGAGCGTCGCTCAACCATCGGGCGGTCTGACGGCCGCCCCCGTTCTGGCGGTCGGCGGCAACGAAACGGCGACCTCGCGCCGGGTCGATCTCACCATGGGCCGCTCGCTGGTCGTCGACCTCCCGCGCGACGCCAAGGAGGTCTTCGTCGCCAATCCGAAGGTCGCCAACGCGGTCGTCCGCTCGACCCGCAAGGTGTTCATCATCGGGATGGAGAACGGCGCGACCTCGATCTTCATCATGGATGCCGAGGGCCGGCAGATCACCGCCCTCGACGTCACGGTCGCGCGCGACCTCAACGTCCTGCGTCAGACGCTGAACCAGAGCATCGCCGGAGGACGCTTCGATGTCCGGGCCGCGGGCGATTCGGTCGTCCTGACCGGCACGGTCAACTCGGCCTCGGAGGCGGCGCAGGCCCTCGACATCGCCAATGCCTTCGTGGGCATCTCGGGTACCGGACCGGCCGCACGCGGGGCCGTCATCAACAACCTGACGATCCGCGGCAAGGATCAGGTGATGCTGCGCGTCACGGTGGTCGAGGTCTCGCGGACGGTGCTGAAGCAGTTCGGCGTCAACTTGAGCGGTGGATGGTCCGGTCTCAACCTCGCCAACACGACGCCCCTCGCCATCAATGGCGGCCAGTTCCCCAACGGCAACCTGCTGTCCGGCACGATCAACGGCGCCGGCGGCGCGAACCTGACCGCCACCCTGCGGGCCTTCGAGCAGGCCGGCGTCTCCCGCGTCCTGGCCGAGCCCACGCTGACGGCGATTTCCGGCGAATCCGCCACCTTCACCGCCGGCGGGCAGATCCCGGTGCCGTCCAACCTGAGCTGCACCACCATCGGGACCAGCACGGTGCAGTCCTGTGTCCCGAGCCTGTCCTACAAGGACTACGGCGTCAGCCTGAACTTCACCCCCGTCGTCCTGGCGGAGAACAAGATCTCGGTGCGGGTCGGAACCCAGGTGACCGAGATCGACCAGCAGAACGCCCTGAACCTCAATTTCACCGGCACCACGACGGCGGTGCCGGGCTTCACCGTCCGCAAGTCCGAAACCACCATTGAGCTCGCCTCCGGCGCCACCATGATGACCGCCGGCCTGATCCAGCAGCGCAACAAGGCCGCGATCACGGGCCTGCCGGGCTTGGTCAACCTCCCCGTCATCGGCGCCCTGTTCCGCTCGCGCGATTACCAGCGCCAGGAGACGGAACTGATGATCATGGTCACGCCCTACATCGCCAAGCCGATGGAGCCGCGCCAGATCGCCCGCCCGGATGACGGCTTCGTCGATGCGCAGGACGCGCAGGCGATCCTACTCGGGCGCTTCAACCGGCTCTATGGCGTCGCGGGCGCGAAGCCCCTCGGCACCGCCTATCGCGGCCGCGTCGGCTTCATCACCGACTAGGCCCGCGCCGCACGGGCTCAGAGTCCCGCTTCGAGATCTCTTCAGAATCTCCGCGTCCGAACCCCATAGCGCCGCGGCCCCGGCATCAGCAGGACCCGACCCCGATGTCCCACTCGTCCCCCCGTACCCCGATGGCTCTCGCAGCGATCGCGGGTCTTGCCGCGCTGCTCGGAGCCTGCCGCGCCAATCCGGTGGCGACCACGGGCTCGCTCTATCCGGTCGATTACCGCGCCCGGCACCCCATCGCCCTCACCGAGGGGGTCCGCACCCTCGACGTCTTCGTCACCGGGACCGGCCATCTCGATCCGCGCCAGGCCGCCGACGTCGATGCGTTCCTGCTCGAGTTTCGGCGCTACGGCCGGGGGACTCTGGTGCTCGACCTGCCGGGCGGCATCGCCCCGGCCCAGGGGGCGGCGGTCGAGCGGACGGCCGCGGCCCTGCGCCGGATGGGCGCGGATGGCGGCGTCCCGGGCCGGCAGATCGTGATCTCCCACTACGCCGTGGCCAACCCGAACCTCGCCTCGCCCCTGCGTCTCAGCTTCCAGCGCATGGAGGCGAAGGTTGCCAGCCAATGCGGGACCTGGCCGCAGGATCTCGGCGTCGGCGATGCGCCCTTCAACGGACGCAACGAAACCTACTGGAATTTCGGGTGCGCCTCGCAGTCGAACTTCGCCGCCCAGGTCGCAGACCCCGTCGACCTCGTCCGGGCCCGGCCCGAGGGGCGCATCGACACCATCCGGCGGACCAACGACATCGGCAAGATCCGGGACGGCAAGGATCCGTCAATCGAATGGCGTCAGGATGGGAAGACCTCGGTCAAGTCGCAGGTCTCGCAATAACCGCAAGGGGCGGGTGGCCCGGCGCCACCCTCTAAGTTACCCGCCACGTCGCTCATCACGTCATCCGCCTTCGCTCCCGCCTCTGCACCAACCTGAACCGGAACCACCCTCATGACGGATCTGAACGAGACGTCCGAGCGCATCATCGCCCCCGTGCCCCGCATCACGATCCAGGCGTTCTGCGAGACGCAGGAGAGTGCGACCCTGGTCGAATCGGTCGGCTTGGATCGACGCATGAACAAGGCGCACATCAAGGTTCAGATGGGGGGCGGCGCCGCCGCCGTCGAAGCCTACCGCCACGCGCCGACGCCGAACGTCATCGTCATCGAAACCCAGGGCATGAAATCGCGCCCGCTCGAGTACCTCGATTCACTGGCGGAGGTCTGTGACGAGGGAACGAAGGTCGTGGTCATCGGCCACGTCAACGACGTGGCGCTCTATCGGCAGTTCATCCAGCGCGGCGTCAGCGAATACCTGATGGCGCCCGTGCGCCCGATCGATCTGATCCAGGCCATCTCGGACCTCTTCACCGCTCCGGGTGCCAAGCCGGTGGGGCGGACGGTCGCCGTCGTCGGCGCCAAGGGTGGCGTCGGCGTGTCCACCCTCGCCCACAACCTCGCCTGGACGATCGCCCGCGAGCAGGACACCGCCACCGTCATCGCCGATCTGGACATCGCCTTCGGCACGGCGAGCCTGAACTTCAACCAGGACCCGCCCCAGGGCATCGCCGAGGCGGTGTTCGCCCCGGACCGTCTCGATTCGATTCTTCTCGACCGCCTCCTCTCGAAGTGCAGCGACCGGCTGTCCCTGCTGGCAGCGCCGGCCACCCTCGACCGGACCACCGATCTGGGCGAGCCGGCGTTCGACCACCTGCTCGACCTTCTGCGGGCCGCGGTGCCGTGCGTCGTCCTCGACGTGCCGCATCAATGGACCGCCTGGTCGCGGCGCCTGATGATCAGCGCCGACGAGATCATCATCGTCGCCAGCCCGGAACTCGCGGCCCTGCGCAACACCAAGAACCTGCTCACCCTGCTTCAGCAGAACCGGCCGAACGACCGCAAGCCCCGGGTCATCCTCAACGGCGTCGGCGTTCCGAAGCGCCCGGAGATCGCCCTGGCGGAGTTCGCCAAGTCCCTCGATACGACGATCGGCGCCGCGATCCCGTTCGACGCGGCCCTCTTCGGAACGGCCGCGAATAACGGCCAGATGATCGGCGAGGTGCAGGCCGGCTCGAAGGCGGCGGAAATCTTCTCTTCCCTCGCCGCCTCGATCACCGGCCGGGCGGAGCTGAAGCGCGCGCGTCCGAACCTGTTCGAGCCCCTGCTGTCCCGGCTCGCCCGGCGCAAGGCCTCCTGATGCGCCATCTGTCGTCCAAGGACCCGATCCTTAAGGACCCGATCCCCAAGGACCCGATACCCAGGAGCCCGCGCCATGTTCGGTAGACGATCGGGCAGTGCCGCGGTGCCGGCCCCGCGGCCGATGACGGACCTTGCGAAGGCGCCGGTCTCCCTGCCGATCCACGATGATTCGATCCTGCGCCCGAAAGCCGAGGCGCCCCGCCGGCCCGAGCCGGTGCAGATCCAGGAGACCTCGAAGTCCGAGGACTATTTCCGCACGAAAAGCATGATCTTCGGGGCGCTGATCGAGGCCATCGATCTGTCCCAGCTCTCGCGCCTGGATGCCGAATCGGCGCGCGAGGAAATCCGCGACATCGTCTCGGAGATCATCGGCCTCAAGAACATCGTCCTGTCGATCGCCGAGCAGGAAGAACTGCTCGACGATATCTGCAACGACGTGCTGGGCTATGGACCGCTCGAGCCGTTGCTGGCGCGCGACGACATCGCCGACATCATGGTCAACGGGGCGACCCGGGCCTTCATCGAAGTCGGCGGCAAGATCCAGCTCACCAACGTGCGCTTTCGCGACAACCAGCAGCTGATGAACATCTGTCAGCGGATCGTGAGTCAGGTCGGCCGCCGCGTCGACGAAGCCTCCCCAATCTGCGACGCGCGCCTCCCCGACGGGTCGCGCGTCAACATCATCGCGCCGCCGCTCGCCATCGACGGGCCGGTGCTGACGATCCGAAAGTTCAAGAAGGACAAGCTGACCCTCGATCAGCTCGTCTCCTTCGGGGCGATCTCGCCCGAGGGCGCCCGCATCCTGCAGATCATCGGGCGCGTCCGCTGCAACGTCGTGATCTCGGGCGGTACCGGCTCGGGCAAGACCACGCTGCTGAACTGCCTGACCCGCTACATCGACGCCGATGAGCGCATCATCACCTGTGAGGACGCGGCGGAGCTGCAATTGCAGCAGGCCCACGTCGTCCGCCTGGAAACCCGGCCGCCCAACATGGAGGGGTCGGGTCAGGTCACCATGCGCGATCTGGTCAAGAACTGCCTGCGCATGCGCCCCGAGCGGATCATCGTCGGCGAGGTCCGCGGACCGGAGGCCTTCGACCTCCTCCAGGCCATGAATACCGGCCATGACGGCTCGATGGGCACCCTGCACGCCAACTCGCCGCGCGAGGCCCTGGCGCGCATCGAATCGATGATCACCATGGGCGGGTTCAGCCTGCCGTCGCGAACTCTGCGCGAGATGATCTGCGGGTCCATCGACGTGATCGTGCAGGCGACGCGCCTGCGGGACGGCTCACGCCGGATCACCCACATCACCGAGGTGTTGGGCCTGGAGGGTGACGTCATCATCACCCAGGACCTCTTCCTCTACGACGTGCTGGGCGAGGACGCGAACGGCAAGCTGATCGGCCGCCATCGCTCCACCGGCATCGGCCGCCCGCGCTTCTGGGAGCGCGCGCGCTATTACGGTGAGGACGAGGCGCTGGCGGCCGCGCTGGACGCGGCCGGAGAGGGCGGGAGCGGATCGTGAACGCCAGCGGCCTCGCCCTCGCCTCCGGTCTCCTGGCCCTGACGGCCGGCGGACTGGCCTATGTCTTCGTGTCCCCCTACCTCTCGGGCGAGCGGCGCTCCGCCGAGCGGCGCCGGACCGTGAGCGTCGTCGCGGCCCCGGGCGCCCGTGCGGCGACGGTCAGCCGGCGGGATCAGGTCGCGAAGAGCCTGAAGGAGGTCGAGGCCAAGCGCGAGGGCACCAAGGTGACCCTGGAGCTGAAGATCGCCCGCGCGGGCCTGTCCTGGTCCCGCAACCAGTATTACCTGATCTCGGCCGGGATCGCGCTCGTCTTCGGCGCGATCATCTTCATCACGACCGGCAACCCCCTGGCCGGTCTCGGCGCCGTGTTCGCCGGCGGCTTCGGTCTGCCGCTCTGGCTCCTGACCTTTCTGCGCAAGCGCCGGATCGCCGCCTTCATCAAGGAACTTCCGACCGCGATCGACATCATCACCCGCGGCGTGCGCGCCGGCATCCCGGTGGGCGACTGCTTCCGGATCATCTCGCGCGAGGCCGAGGAACCGATCCGCAGCGAGTTCCGGCAGGTGGTGGAATCTCAGACCCTCGGGGTCTCGCTCGGGGACGCCCTCCTGAAGATGTACGAGCGCGTGCCGGTCTCCGACGTGAACTTCTTCGCGATCGTGATCAGCATCCAGGCCAAGTCCGGCGGCAACCTCTCGGAGGCCCTGGCCAACCTGTCCCGCGTCCTGCGCGAGCGGAAGAAGATGGCCGGCAAGATCCAGGCGATGAGCATGGAGGCCAAGGCCTCCGGCGGCATCATCGCGGCCCTGCCCTTCATCGTGGCCACCCTGACCTACCTGTCGAGCCCGGATTACATCTCGCTGCTGTGGCGGACCGATATCGGCAAGCTCGCGCTGGTGGGCTCCGCGATCTGGATGTCGATCGGGGTCTTCACGATGAAGAAGATGATCAACTTCGACGTCTGATGAGGCCGCCGACCCGCACTCTCCGCCGTCCGCGCTCCACGCGCGGGCTCCCCGCTCACCCCCATCCGCGCCCGGCGGGATCGTACGGAGACACCGCATGCTGGACCTGATCGCCGCCAAGGTCACCGAGCCGCGCTTCCTCGGCACGGTCCTGGCCGGCGTCGCCGCCGCGGCGACCGCCTTCGCGCTGCTCCAGCCGATGTTCGAGCCCGACCGCCTGGGCAAGCGCATGAAGCTGATCGGCGAGGAGCGGGAGGAGATTCGCCGCCGCGAACGCGAGCGGATGTCCTCGAAGGTCACCCTGCGGGTCGCGCCCAAAGCCTACATGAAGCGGGTGGTGGAGCGGTTCAGCCTCGATCGCTGGCTCGGGACCGAGACGGCCCGCAAGCAGCTGATGATGGCGGGCTACCGTTCGCCGGGCGCCGAAACCGCCTTCCTGTTCTTCCGCCTCGTGACGCCGGTCGTTCTGGCGGTGGTGGCGATCTTCTACCTGTTCGTGCTCGGGGTTCTGGACCAGCCCTTCGCGATCCGGGCGATGATCGTGATCGCGGTCCTTCTCTTCGGGATCAAGGCGCCGGAACTCTACCTTCTCAACGCGTCGAGCAAGCGCCAGACGGAAATTCGCTCGGCCTGGCCGGATGCGCTCGACCTTACGTTGATCTGCGTCGAATCCGGCATGTCGGTGGAGCACGCCTTTCGCCGCGTCAGCGCCGAGGTCTCCGGGCAGTCCATCGTTCTGGCCGAGGAACTCGCGGTGCTGACCGCCGAGCTGTCCTATCTTCCGGACCGGCGCATGGCCTTCGAGAACCTCGCCAGCCGCATCGGCCTCGACCAGATCAAGGCGGTCACGACGGCGCTGATCCAGGCCGAGCGCTACGGCACCCCGGTCGGCCAGGCCCTGCGCGTGCTGTCGCAGGAAAGCCGGGACATGCGCATGAACGAGGCCGAGAAGAAGGCGGCGGCCCTGCCGCCGAAGCTGACCGTGCCGATGATCCTGTTCTTCCTGCCCGTGCTCTTCGTCGTCATCCTGACGCCCGCCATGATCCAGGTCTTTCGCTGACCCACGCCGGAGCCCGATCCGACCCGTGCGCGGCCCTGACCCGGCATTCCCCGCTCACGGTGGCGGGTCAAACCCCTGAGGAGCCCCGACCGGGCGAGCGGTGCGGCGGCAGCCCGGGCGCGTCGAGGATTTTCGTGGCGCCGAATTCCTGCCATGCGGGTGCGATGCTCAGTCCAGCCACTCCGCACGCCCCGCGCCCCGACACCCCCATGAACGACCTGACTTACGCGATCGGCGACATTCACGGATGCGCCGATGCCCTGATGCGGCTGCTCGAACGGATCAACGCCCATCGGGGCGACCGCAGCGCCCGCATCGTCTGCCTCGGCGACTACGTCGATCGCGGCCCCGACAGCGCACGGGTCGTCGCGATGCTGAGCCACCTGCAGGCCTCGGCACCGAACGCCGTCGTCTGCCTCATGGGAAACCACGAGCGGATGATGATCGATGCGTATCGCGATGCGGCGGACGCGGCGGTCTGGCTCGCCAATGGCGGCGATGCCACGCTCCGCTCGTTCGGCGTCACGGAGCCGGACGCACTTCCGTCGGAGGTGGTGCGCTGGATGGCGGCGCTTCCCACCTTTCACGAGGATGCCCTGCGCTACTACGTTCACGCCGGCTTCCGCCCGGGGCGCACCGGACCGGATCCCGATGTCGCCAACCATCTCTGGATTCGCCAGCCTTTCCTCGGCGCCGGTTTCGACTTCGGCAAGCACGTGGTCCATGGGCATACGCCGCAGCGGACCGGAATTCCCGATCAGAAGCGCTACCGGACCAATCTCGACACCGCCTGCGTCTATGGCCGGCAGCTCACGGCCGGCATCTTCGACCAAGGGCAGGCCGGCCCGATCGGGTTTCTCCACGTCGATCGCGACGGATCGGCTTGAGGTGACTGCGTCCGCGCCCCGCTTGCCCCGGCCTGAAGGCCGCGACGAGGCCAGGAACGAAGAGCGAGGCTCGTTCGAGGCGGCCCGATGCAGGCCGCCGCGACATCGGATCAGGCGAACAGGAAGTCGTTCAGCGTCAGCAACGGGCCCAGGGCTCCACCCGCGCTGACCTGAAGCTGCCCCTGGGACCCGCCCGCGGCGTCGTGAACCTCGTAGACGCGCGCGTTGCCGGACGTTCCGATGAGGTCCAGGGTCGAGGCGACGGCGAACCCGCTGAACTGGATCACATCGCCGCCCGATTGCCCCGCGCCCTGGAAATCGACGATCAGGTCGCGAATGCCCTTCGTCTCCAGATCGCCGAAGGTGATGACGAAGGTGTCATCCCCGGCTCCGCCGGCAACCCGGTCGCCGCCGCGACCACCCATGATGAGATCGGCGCCGGCGCCACCGTTCAGGATATCGGTGCCGTCGCCACCTTCCAGAACGTCATCCCCCGCGTCGCCACGCAGGTTGTCGTCGCCGAGGCCGGCATAGAGCCGATCGGCGCCGGTGCCGCCCTCGAGAAGGTCATCGCCCTCGCCGCCATCGAGCCCGTCGGCGCCCGCACCCCCGAGAAGGGTGTCGTTGCCGACGCCGCCATAGAGCCAATCCTTGCCGGCCCCACCGTCGATGTGATCGTCGCCCCGTCCGCCCTCGACGTAATCGTCGCCGCCGAAGGCCGAGAAGGTGTCGGATTTGCTGCCGAGCCAGATCTGGTCCTTGCGATCCGTTGCGATCGGAAGGCCCTTGTCCTGAAGGAGAGCGAGGTCGAGATCCGAGATCTGCGGGCGCCACCCCCAGGGCGAATAGGGGTCCATCAGATCTTCGACGCCCGAGACATGCGCCCGCGCATCGTCGAGCTTGGCAGGGCCACCCAGGACCGTGGTTGTATTCTCGTCGTAATACACCATCGATCCGTTTTCATACCAGGCCGGCTGGAAATCAATGAACCCGATGGCATGGGCGATCTCGTGCTGGAACAGCCCGAACGCGTCGATCTTGTTGGACGGGACACCGGCTTGTCCCTGCGGATCGAAGAAGAGATCGCCCAGCTTGTCCTGGCCCAGGGTGACCTTGCCGTCCGCCTCGCCTCCATTGCCATCCCAACCCTCGCGCGCTTCCAGGATCGGGGCGAAGGTCCATCCCTGGCCGTCCCAGGCATAGCTGGGACCGGCATTGGCCAGGACATTTCCGCCGGCGAAATTGCCCATCGCGATGGCGATCTCGATCACGGCGTCGCCCTGGATGTGTTTCGCCCAGCCATCCGCCGCGCCTTGCGCCGTCGCCAGGATGAGGTCTGCTTGGCCGCCAGCGGCATTGCGGGAACTTTCACTGTCCCAATACGCAATGATTTTCGACATGTTTGCTTGGCCTTGTCGTTGTTCTGGCGTTTTTCTATAAGGGGAATATCTATCTATAGGCAGTAAAGGACACAACGACGGGGTTTTCTCTTGGTTAAGGAGAGATGAGAGGCAAGGCTTGCAGTCTATGATGCTTTGTAGCGCGAGCCGTCCATCGCATCGCATCGCGCCGTGCCTTTGCGGAATGCGGCGAACGGCCGATCCGGGTGCGACAGAGTCGAGAAACGCGCGCCTTCCCGGTTCATGCCTGCCCGACGCGCACGAAACCTGAGCGCCGTCGATCGCGGGGCAAGGTCAGCGCTCTGGCGGCCTTTCCGCCCGATCCGGATATTGCCAGAGTTGCGTCCGGATGCTCTGGTGACCGGTGACCGGTGACCGGACCAACCCGACCGGCCCTGAATTGGGATCGGACGCGCGCCACCGCGCACGAATTCCGCCTTCTTTAAGGAACTCTTGCAGAACACTTGCGGAACGTTTAACGTGTTCGTGGTTTGTTTCTGTGGTCGTCCGCCGCAGCCAATGTCTCCAACGAAGAGTGTTCCGCATGTTGACGCGTAAGCAACTGGATTTGCTCCAGTTCATCCAGCTTCGGATGCGCGAGAGCGGCGTTCCCCCGTCCTTCGACGAAATGAAGGACGCCCTCGATCTGAAGTCGAAATCGGGCATCCACCGCCTGATCACGGCCTTGGAGGAGCGGGGCTTTCTGCGGCGTCTGCCGAACCGGGCCCGCGCCATCGAGGTGATCCGGATGCCCGAGAGCCTCGGCGGTCAATCCGCCTCGGCGCGGACCGCGCCTGCGGCGGAAGTCCGTCGCTTCACCCCGAGCGTGGTCGAGGGCGGCAAGGGGAAGGGTGTGCCGGCCGGCGCCTCCATCTCACGCCTGCCGACCACCCAGGCGACCGACGAGAGCGGCCGGGCTGTGACGATCCCGGTGATGGGGCGGATCGCGGCCGGTACGCCGATCTCGGCCATCCAGGAGCAGAGCCATTCGGTGACGATGTCGCCGGACTTCCTCGCGGGTGGCGAGCACTATGCCCTGGAGGTGCGCGGCGATTCGATGATCGAGGCCGGCATTCTCGACGGCGATCTCGTGGTGATCCGCAAGCAGGACACGGCGAACACCGGGGACATCATCGTGGCCCTGATCGATGACGAGGAAGCGACCCTCAAGCGCCTGCGCCGACGGGGATCGTCCATCGCTCTCGAGGCCGCCAATCCGGCCTACGAGACCCGCGTGCTCGGCCCTGATCGGGTGCAGATCCAGGGGCGCCTCGTCAGTCTCGTGCGTCGTTACTGAGGCTCTTCGCCGGTCCCTTCGCCAATTCCTTCGCCCGGCCCTTCGCCGGGCGAACCTGGTGCGTCCTTTGCTCGCCCGATCGGCGCTGCCGGCACGATGTCCGGTGCGGCACGCGCCGGTGCGTCCGTGTTGGCAGGTGCCACGGGTCGCCAGGGAACGGCTTCTCCCGGGCGCCGGGTCGTAACGACGCGGGCGCCCTCGCGCGTGAGGCGCAAGGCCGCCGCGCCGTGTGCCGCCAGGAAGGTCCGGTCGAGGACGAACGCCGCGGCGCAGCCCGGCGGGGCCGATTGGCGGCTGATCAGGATATCGGCCCGGGCGCAATCCTCCGGGAAGGCGCGCTTGTCGGTGACGAGGGCGACCCTGCGCCCATCCGGCAGGGTCAGGGTACAGCCGAGGCCATCGCACCGGGCGTCCGGAAAGGCCGGGACGGCGCCGGCCTTCCGGGCATCGCCATCCGCTTTCAGCCATTGTTCGAGCACGAAGGCCGGCGGACGCCCCAGAGTGGCGAGGTGGCCGCTGCGATCCCGGATCGCCGCCCCGGTGCCTTCCCGATCGACGTAGATGTCGAAGCGATCGGGCGACGCCGCGAAGGCGATGCCGATCGCCGCCGGGATCAACCCGAGCCAACGCAGGGACGAGGCCGGAAGGGTGAGCAGGAGGAGGCCGGCCGCCAGCAGCCCCAACGCCCCCGCCCCGAAGGCCGGCACCACCACGACGGCGTGTCCGAAGCCCGCGATCCAGGTCGAGATCGACAGCATTCCGCGCACCGCCAGACCCATCGCCCACCACACCGGCTGATCCAGGGCGAACGGATAGGCGAGGATGCCGAGCACCGCCGCGGGCATCACCGCCAGGGAGACCAGCGGGAGGGTGAGCGCATTGCCGACGAGGCCGAAGGGCTGCACCGTCTGGAAATGATAGGTCGCAAAGGGCGCGGTGGCGATCTGCGCCACGAGGGTCGTGGCCAGCGTTCCGACGATCGCGGCGATCAGGAACGCGACGGCGCGGGTGACGGGACCGGCGCCCTCGCGGCGGCCGCCCTGTCCGGCGATCAGCGGTGCGCAGGCGATGAGCCCGGCAACGGCGCCGAAGGACATCTGGAAGCTGGGGCCGAGGAGCCCGTCCGGATCCCGCGCCAGGGCGATCAGCGCGGCGAGCGCGAGGTTGCGCATGCTGAGGGCCGGCCGATCGACCAGAATCGCGCCGAGCATCACCAGGGTCATGATCAGCGAGCGTTCGGCCGCGATGTCCCACCCGGAGAACACGCAATAGGCGGTGACCCCCACCATGGCGATGCCGGCGGCGATCTTCTTGATGGGCCAGTGCAGGGCGGTGAACGGCACGATCGCCAGCCCGGCCCGCACCAGCCAGAACACCACGCCGGCGGCCAGCACCATGTGGAGTCCGGAGATCGACACCACGTGATAAATCCCGGCCGCGCGCAGCACGTCGTTGGTGTCGCTGTTGATCAGGCCGCGTTTGCCGGTGACCAGCGCGGCCGCCACCGCCCCCGCCTGCCCGCCATTGGCGTCGGTGATCCGTCGCGTGAGGGCGTTGCGCGCGTCGTCGACAGCGGCCGCGAGGCGGTCAGTCCACGGCGTCGGGAGGACCGGCGGCCGCCGCTCGATCGTGCCGACGAGGGAGCCGACCGCGCCGATCTGTCGGAAGAAGGCGTCGCGAGCGAAGTCGTAGCCGCCCGGGCGGGCCGCATCCGGGGGCGGAAGCAGGCGAGCGGTCGCGGCGATCCGGTCGCCCGGCTTCAGCGGGATGGCCTTGCGGTAGGAGACCCGCACGCGCCTCGGTCGCACCCCGTCGGCAAGGGTTCCGAAGCTTTCCACCCGCACGATCAGGCGCGCGCCCTCCTCCCGCTCGTCCAGCCCCTCGATGGTGCCGACCAGCGGAGCGATCGTCGTCCGGGCGAGGATCGGGCCGGCGACCTGCTGGACGCGGAACGTCGCGGCGGCAAAGCCCAGGACGGCGGCGATGCCGGCGAGAACCAGCGCGAGCCCGACCGGACGCGCCACCAGCCGGGGCGTGAGGGCACCGAGGAGCGCTGCCGCCACGAGGGGGGCTGCGAGGGACGGCGCGCCCTGCGTTCCGAGGAAGAAGACCAGGATGCCGGCCCCGAAGGCGACCGCCAGCCAGGCGAACAGGCGACGCTGCTCGATCTCCCGGGTCCAACCGGCCCGGACCCAGTTCGCAACGAGCCGCCAGACCGCCCGGCGCACGGCGAAGCGGCGCGTCCATCGCCCCACCGCTGCAACCGCGCGCACCTGCGCCATCGTTCACGCTTTCCGGTCGCACCGTCGGGCCGGCGACCTCAGTCCATTTCGGAAGACATGATTTCCAGGGGACGATTTCTTAACGCTGGGCGTCGCGCATGCTACACGCGCCGCTCCAGGCCGGTCGATCCGCTTCCCGCCTGTTCCACTAGGCAGTTCAAGTCCAGATTGATGTCGTCAGCCGTCGTCACGCGCTTTGCCCCCTCGCCCACGGGCTACCTGCATATCGGCGGGGCCCGTACGGCCCTGTTCAACTGGCTTTATGCGCGCCGATTCGGCGGTCGCATGCTGCTGCGCATCGAGGACACCGACCGCGAACGCTCGACTCAGGGTGCCATCGACGCGATCCTCGACGGCATGCGCTGGCTCGGCCTCGATTGGGACGGCGACGTCATCTATCAGTATGCCCGGGCCGCCCGACACCGGGAGGCGGCCGAGAGCCTGCTGGCCACCGGCAACGCCTACCGCTGCTACGCCACGCCCGAGGAGTTGACGGCGATGCGCGAGGCGGCGCGCGCCGAAGGCCGGCCATTGCGCTACGACGGCCGCTGGCGCGACCGCGATCCGTCCGACGCGCCCGCCGGGGTCAAGCCGGTGATCCGCCTGCGCGCGCCGACCGAGGGCGAGACCGTGGTCGAGGATGGCGTGCAGGGCCGCGTCGTCTGGCAGAACAAGGACCTCGACGATCTGGTCCTGCTGCGCTCGGACGGCAACCCGACCTACATGCTCGCCGTGGTGGTGGACGACCACGACATGGGCGTGACTCAGGTGATTCGGGGCGACGACCATCTCACCAACGCGGCGCGCCAGCGCCAGATCTCCGACGCCCTCGGCTGGGCGGCGCCCGCCATGGCGCATATTCCGCTGATTCACGGGGCGGACGGCGCCAAGCTCTCGAAGCGCCACGGGGCGCTGGGGGTCGATGCCTATCGCGACCTCGGCTACCTGCCGAGCGCGCTGCGCAACTACCTCGTGCGCCTCGGCTGGAGCCACGGCGACCAGGAGGTCTTCTCCACCGATGAGATGATCGCGGCCTTCGACCTGAAGGCGATCGGCCGCTCCCCGGCGCGCTTCGACTTCGCCAAGCTGGAGAACCTGAACGGTCTCTACATCCGCGGCGCGGCGGATGCGGATCTCGTCCGGTCGATCGAGGACGTGCTTCCGGCGCTCGGGCCGGCCCGCGGCATCGCGGTGCCGCTGGCACCTGCCCTGCGCGAGAAACTCCTGGTCGCGATGCCGGGCCTGAAGGAGCGGGCCAAGACCCTCGTGGAACTCCTCGACAGCGCCTATTACCTCACCGCGGCCCGGCCCCTGGTCCCCGACGAGAAGGCCAAGGGGCTCCTCGGCGACGAGGCCAAGGCGCGGCTCGCCGCCCTCGTCCCGGCCCTGGAAGCACTGCCGGACTGGAGTGCGGCGGCGACCGAGGGCGCCGTCCGGCTTTTCGCCGAGACCGAGAGCCTGAAGCTCGGCCAGATCGCCCAGCCGCTCCGCGCGGCGCTGACCGGCCGCGCCACGTCGCCGCCGGTCTTCGACGTCATGGCGGTGCTCGGGCGGGAGGAATGCCTCGGCCGTCTCCGCGACCAGACGGGCTGAGGGCGATCCCGAAACGGTGACCGGACCAGGCGTTCCCCGGGCGCGGAGGCATGACAAATCGGCCTGGATTTCGCTTCGATGCCGGTGAGAGGCGGACCGTCGGTTGATGACGGTTCGCCGATCCGCTACCCCCATGCTCGTGTGAGCAAGTGCAGCATAGGCTGCAGTTGCGCCCCGGATCCGGGTGGCTGACTGCATCGCCACGCGGGCCGGCGCCGCCCCGCTGTCACGAAAGGGTCCAGGTCTCCATGAGCGCCTCCAGCACGATCACCGTGGGCGACGACCACGTCGAGCTTCCCATCAAGACCGGCACGATCGGCCCCGATGTCATCGACATCGGCAAGCTCTACGCCAAGACGGGCAAGTTCACCTTCGACCCCGGATTCACCTCGACCGCCTCCTGCGAGTCGAAGATCACCTACATCGACGGCGATGCGGGTGTTCTCCTCTATCGCGGCTATCCGATCGAGCAGATCGCCGAGAATGGCGACTTCCTCGAGACCTGCTACCTGATGCTGTTCGGCGAATTGCCGACCCCGTCCCAGAAGGCCGATTTCGACTACCGGATCACGCGCCACACCATGGTGCATGATCAGATGAACCGCTTCTTCCAGGGCTTCCGCCGCGACGCGCACCCGATGGCGATCATGGTCGCCTGCGTCGGCGCCCTGTCGGCATTCTACCACGACTCGACCGACATCTCGGACGACCAGCAGCGCATGGTCGCGTCGATGCGGATGATCGCCAAGATGCCCACCCTGGCGGCGATGGCGTACAAATACTCGATCGGTCAGCCGTTCGTCTATCCGAAGAACGACCTCGACTACACCTCGAACTTCCTGCGGATGTGCTTCGCGGTGCCGTGCGAGGAGTTCAAGGTCAATCCGATCTTCGCCCGCGCGCTGGACCGGATCTTCATCCTGCACGCCGATCACGAGCAGAACGCCTCGACCTCGACCGTGCGTCTGGCCGGCTCGTCGGGAGCCAACCCCTTCGCCTGCATCGCCGCCGGCATCGCCTGCCTGTGGGGGCCCGCCCATGGCGGTGCCAACGAGGCGGCCCTCAAGATGCTCGAGGAGATCGGCCATCCGGAGAACGTGGCCAAGTACGTCGCCAAGGCGAAGGACAAGAACGATCCGTTCCGCCTGATGGGCTTCGGCCACCGGGTGTACAAGAACTACGATCCGCGCGCCCGGATCATGCAGAAGACCACCCACGAGGTGCTGGGCCAGCTCGGCATCAAGGACGATCCGCTGCTCGAAGTCGCGGTGCAGCTCGAACAGATCGCCCTCAAGGACGATTACTTCATCGAGAAGAAGCTCTATCCGAACATCGATTTCTATTCAGGCATCACCCTCAAGGCGATGGGCTTCCCGACCTCGATGTTCACGGTGCTGTTCGCCCTCGCCCGCACCACCGGCTGGATCGCCCAGTGGGCCGAGATGATCGAGGACCCCTCGCAGAAGATCGGCCGTCCGCGCCAGCTCTATATCGGCCCGGACAAGCGCGAATACACCCCGATCGACCAGCGCGGCTGAGCCGGTCCGCCTCGCCGGACGGCAGTCCGGCGAGGGATTTGGCGTCCGTCGCGCAGGTTCAGTGCGGACGGGCGCGGTCGACCACGGCCCGCGCCGCCGCGAAAGCCTCGTCGGCGTCGAGGTCCGTGGTGTCGAGCACGACGGCGTCGGCGGCAGCCTTGAGGGGCGCCGTGGACCGCTGCGCGTCCCGTGCGTCCCGGGCCACGATATCGTCCAGGATGGCGCCGAGACTGGCCGACTCGCCCCGTCGCAGCAACTCCAGGTGACGGCGCCGGGCCCGCTCCTCGGGCGCGGCCGTGATGAACAGCTTCACCTGCGCGTTCGGGCAGACCACGGTGCCGATGTCGCGACCGTCGAGCACCGCTCCGCTGGCGTTGCCGGCGAAGCGCTGCTGCCAGGCGAGAAGCGCCGCGCGCACGGCCGGAACGGCCGAGATACGGGAGGCTGCCTCGCCCATGGCACGCTCGCGCAGGCGCGGGTCCGCGAGGCGGTCGGCGATCAGGCTGGAGGCGGCGCGCGCCGCGGCCTGATGGTCGTCCAGGTTGCGGCCCGCATCGATCACCGTCAGGGCGACCGCCCGGTACAGCAGGCCGGTATCGAGATGCGGCAGGCCGTAATGCTCGGCCAGGCGCTTGGCGAGGGTGCCCTTGCCCGAAGCGGCCGGGCCGTCGATCGCGATCACCATCGACATCGCGCTCAACCTTCGATCCGGCCGCCGAGGTCCTGCATCGTCGGCAGGAAGCTCGGGAAACTCGTGGCGATCATCGCGCCGTCATCCACGGTCACGGGCTCGCGGGTGGCGAGCCCCATCACCAGGAACGCCATGGCGATGCGGTGGTCGAGATGGGTCGCCACCGTGCCGCCGCCGCGCGCCGGCTCACCGGTGCCATGGACGATCAGATCGTCGCCCTCGACGAGATAGGCGACGCCGTTGGCGCTGAGGCCGTCCGCCACCGCGGCGAGGCGGTCGGATTCCTTGACGCGGAGTTCATGGAGCCCCTGCATCCGGGTCGTGCCCTCGGCAAAGGCGGCCGCCACCGCCAGCACCGGATATTCGTCGATCATCGCCGGCGCCCGCTCGGGGGGGACATCGACGCCCCGCAGGCGGCTCGCCCGCACCCGCAGGTCCGCCACGGTCTCGCCCCCCTCCTCCCGCTCGCGCAGGCGCTCGATATCGGCGCCCATCTCCAGCAGGGTGGTGATCAGCCCGATTCGCAGCGGGTTCATCATCACGCCCTCCAGCGTCACCTCGGAGCCGGGCACGATCAGGGCCGCCACCAGCGGGAAGGCCGCCGAGGACGGGTCGGCCGGCACGATCACCTTGGTGCCGCGCAGGGTCGGCTGGCCCGTGAGGGCGATCGCACGGCCATGGCCCTCGGGACCGTGCGGCGTGACGGTGACCTCGGCTCCGAACAGGCGCAGCATGCGCTCGGTATGATCGCGGGTGGCCGCCGCCTCGATCACCGTGGTGATGCCCGGCGCGTTCAGCCCGGCGAGCAGAACCGCCGACTTGATCTGCGCCGAAGCCACGGGGGTCTCGTAGGTGATCGGGATCGCCTCGCGAGGGCCCCGCAGGGTCAGGGGCACGCGGCCGCCCGCCTCCTCGCTCACCACCTCGGCGCCCATGCGGACGAGCGGGTCCAGGATGCGGCGCATCGGCCGCTTGCGCAGGGAGGCATCGCCGTCGAACGTCGCCGTCACCGGCTGGCCGCCGACGACACCCATCATCAACCGGGAGCCGGTGCCGGCATTCCCGAAATCCAGGGCCTCCTCGGGATCGGACATGCCCCCGAGGCCGACCCCGCGCACGCGCCAGAGCCCGTCGCCGACGCGCTCGACGTCGGCGCCCAGGGCTTTGGCGGCGGCGGCGGTCCTCAGGACGTCGTCGCCCTCGAGCAGGCCTCGAACGTTGGTCTCGCCGATGCTGAGCAGGCCCAGGATCATCGCCCGGTGCGAGATCGACTTGTCGCCGGGCGGTCGCAGGCTGCCCTTCAGGGGCAGGCCCGCATGGGCGGTCAGCGGCTGGGGCTCGGAATCATGGGACACGGGCAACGACTTTTCAGCTGGGCAGCGGCGCGCCGGCCTTCGCAGGCCTGCACGTCCTTTGTGACGCCGGTTAACACGCGGGGGTGCCGACGTCATCCGAGGCCTTCGGCGTGGCGATCCGGGGATCCGAAAACGCTCGGGGAAAGTTCACGGCCGCGCTCCGGCATGCTGCGGTGATCGAGCGGATTTGACAGGAGCGTCCCACGCGACTAACGGGGCCGCTCTCCCAAAAGATTGCACGTATTAGAGGTTCACCCGTGGCCAGACCGGAACTCGGCTTGAAGCGTCAATGCATGAGCTGCGGCGCCAAGTTCTATGACCTCGACAACGATCCGCCGACCTGCCCGAAATGCGGGACGATCTATCAAGTGGCGGCGGCCTCCGGTCGCGCCGCTCCCGCCCTGGCGGCCCGCGCCGCCGCCGTCCCGGCCGACGACGACGAGGATACGGACGCCGAGAAGGGTGGTCCGGAGATCGTCTCCCTGGATGAGGTCGAAGCGGCCGAGGACGATGCCGATACCACGACCGAGGACGTGGATGGCGACAGCAACGACGATGCCGACGACACCTTCCTGGAGGAAGAGGACACCGGCGACGACGACGTCGCGGACCTGATCGACAGCGACATCGAGAACGACGAGGAAAGCTGAGTCTCGTCCGACGACCGCCGAAGCCCCGCCGCGAAAAAAGTTTGCCGGCGGGGCACAAAGGGGGTTGAGGCGGCGGACAAGCCCCAGTACATCACCGCCATCGACGGCGGCCAACGTGGCCGGCGACGACGAAGACCACCCCGTGTGTTCCAGACGCCGGTGTGTTGAGAGTGGGGCCTTAGCTCAGCTGGGAGAGCGCTTCCATGGCATGGAAGAGGTCATCGGTTCGATCCCGTTAGGCTCCACCAATCTCGCCCGTCCCACCGGGCTGCTGAACGCCCCGATCATTCTTCCAACGCGCCGACATCCGATGGGTGGGTCGCCTTGATCTTTCCTGGCTGGTTGCGGGATCGCGCCTGTTGGCGTGAGCCGGCGCGACGCACCGGCTGCGCGGCGCATCACAACGGCACCGGACGGTGACGCGGCAGGAAAGCGCCGCGGACGCGAAATAGGGGTTGAGGCGCGGCCCGACCGCCAGTATACACCGCCATCGCCGGCGCGGTTCAGACCCTGCCCGTGCGAACGACCACCCCGTGTGTTCCAGACGCCGGGGTGTTGAGAGTGGGGCCTTAGCTCAGCTGGGAGAGCGCTTCCATGGCATGGAAGAGGTCATCGGTTCGATCCCGTTAGGCTCCACCAAATCTTCCTTCTTCGACATGATGCTCTTCGTGATGGGTGCGCGCTTCGACATGGACGGGCGCCGTCCGGCTGCGTATGGCACAGCGCAGGGGCAGCACGGGTAAGGCGGGCGCGGTGGCCACGGCACGGCGTTCTGTCATGGGATGGGACGTGGTTCGGTGTTCATGGCGACGTTCCCTCCTGGTGAAGCGGCCCCGGCCCGGTCCGCGTCGGCCGATCTGAAGGTTCTCTGCGACCGCCTGCTGGCCGGTCCGAGCGCCACCCGGGTTCTCGAGGACTGGTCCCGCGAACGCGGCCTCGCGCCCGCCTCCGGCCTCGTGGCCCACGCCGTCGCGGGCCCGGATCGCCCCGCGAGCCCCGCCATGCGCGCGCGCCTGAAGGTGCCGCCGGACGCCCTCGTGCGCTATCGCCGGGTGCGCCTCGCGTGCGGAGCGCTCGTCCTGTCGGAGGCCGACAACTGGTACGTTCCGGACCGGCTGACCCGCGACATGAACCGGATGCTGGAAACGAGCGAAGTGCCGTTCGGCCGCGTCGTCCACGCCCTGGCGCCTTCCCGGCAGACCCTCGCCCTGCGCCTCCTGCCGGGTGCCGGCAGGCCGGAATCGGTAGGCCCGGACGATCCCCTCTTCGCGATCGAGGCGCTCCTGCTTCGCCAGGATGGCTTGCCGCTGTGCGAGGTCGCGGAGATCTACGCGGGCGCCGTCCTGGGCCGGGCGCTGCCCTGAGCGAGGCGCTATCCTGAGAAAGGGTGAGCCTCAGCCTCCATCGCTGGCGGTGTGGAACCGCAACGCTCTGGAAAGCCGGGATCGGGCACGCTATGGCCTTCGCCCCGATCACCTGGGGGATGAGGGACATTCGATATGACGACCAGAGGGTGGATCTGGCAGCGCGCCGGTTGGGCGGCGGCCGTGACGCTGATGCTCGGCGGCACCGCGCTGGCGCAGCCGGGACGGGACCCGACCGGGCTCTGGCTCACGGAGACCGGCGGTTCGAAGGTGCGGATCAGCCGGTGCGGCAACGGCTATTGCGGCGTGCTGGCCGGCGTCTCCGGTCCGGGCCTCGACGCGCAGAACCCGGATCCGTCGCTGCGCTCCCGCAGCCTCGTCGGCGTGCAGATCATGAACACCCGGACGGCGGCGGGCAGCGGCTTCGAGGGAACGCTCTACAACCCGAAGGACGGCAAGACCTACGCCGGCACCATGACCATCAAGAGCCCGGACGTGATCGAGGTCTCGGGTTGTGTCATGAGCGTCTTCTGCAAGAGCCAGACCTGGAAACGCGCGAACTGAGCGCTCCCACCCGGTCGGCCCCGGCCCCCAGGCGCGTGGGGCCGGCGTCCGCTGCGATCAGGCCGTGAGCGCGGACCGGATCGCCGCGATGGCAGCTTCGGCACCGGCGCCCTCCGGGCCCCCGGCCTGGGCCATGTCGCGGCGTCCCCCGCCGCCCTTGCCGCCGAGATGCCCGGCGCCGGCCCGGACCAGGGCCACGGCGTCGTAGCGCTCCGTCAGGTCCGGGGTCACGCCGACCACGAGGCCGGCCTTGCCATCCGGAGCGACGCCCACGATGGCGACGATGCCGGAGCCCAGGCGGGTCTTGCCCTCGTCGGCGAGGCTCTTGAGGTCGCGCATCTCGACGCCCTCGACCACCCGCGCCATGACCTTCACGCCGCCGATCTCGACGATCCCGTCGTCGCCGGCGCTGCCGCCGCCGCCCATGGCGAGCTTCTTGCGGGCCTCGGTCAGATCACGTTCGAGCCGCCGACGATCCTCCAGCAGCGCCGCGAGCCGATCCGGCACGTCGGTGGCCGACGCCTTGAGGAGGCCGGCGACCTGCGCCAGGGTCCGGCTCTCCTCGGCACGGTAGCGGCGCGCCGCCCCCGCCGTCAGGGCCTCGATGCGGCGGACGCCGGCGCCGACCGCGCTCTCGCCCACCACCGAGACCTGCCCGATGTCACCGGTGCGGCCCGCATGGGTGCCGCCGCAGAGTTCCACCGAGAACGCCTTGGTGCGTCCGCCCTCGCCGGCGATCGGCGCGCCCATCGAGACGACCCGCACCTCGTCGCCGTATTTCTCGCCGAACAGCGCGCGCGCACCGGATTCGATGGCCTCGTCCACCGCCATGAGCTTGGTCACCACGGGGGTGTTCTGCAACAGGACCGCGTTGGCGATGTCCTCGACGGCGCGGATCTCGGCCTCGTCCATCGGCTTCGGATGGCTGAAATCGAAGCGCAGGCGGTCGGCCGAAACCAGCGATCCCTTCTGGGCGACGTGATCGCCCAGGACCTGGCGCAGGGCCTCGTGCAGCAGGTGCGTGGCCGAGTGGTTGGCGCGGATGGCTCCCCGGCGCCCGTGGTCGACGGCCAGCTCCACGGGCTGGTTCGGCGACAGGCTGCCCGCGTCGACCGTGACGTGGTGGACGAACAGGTCGCCCAGCTTCTTCTCCGTCGCCGTCACCCGCGCCTTCAGGCCCGCGCCCGTGAGGGTGCCGGTGTCGCCGACCTGACCGCCCGACTCGGCGTAGAACGGTGTCTGATTGACGAGGACGAGGCCGGTCTCGCCGGCCTTCAAGGTCTCGGTCTCGGCGCCGTCGCGCAGGAGGGCGGTGACGATGCCCTCGGCGCTCTCGGTCTCGTAGCCGAGGAATTCGGTGGCGCCGACGCGTTCCTTGAGGCCGTACCAGACCGTTTCGGTGGCGGCCTCGCCGGAGCCCGTCCAGGCGGCGCGCGCCGCCTTGCGCTGGCGCTCCATCGCCTGCCCGAAGGCGTCCGTGTCGACGCCGATGCCGCGCGCCTTCAGGGCGTCCTGCGTCAGGTCGAGGGGGAAGCCGTAGGTGTCGTAGAGGGTGAAGGCGGTCTCGCCGGAGAGGTTCTGGCCGGCACCGAGGGTCCGGCTCTCGGCATCGAGGATCGCCAGGCCGCGCTCCAGGGTGCGGCGGAACCGGGTTTCCTCCAGGCGCAGGGTCTCGCCGATCAGGCCCTCGGCGCGGGTGAGTTCGGGATAGGCCTGGCCCATCTCGCGCAGCAGCGTCGGCACCAGGCGGTACATCATCGGCTCGCGCGAGCCGAGCAGCTCCGCATGGCGCATGGCGCGACGCATGATGCGGCGCAGGACGTAGCCGCGGCCCTCGTTGCCCGGCAGCACGCCATCCGCCACCAGGAAGGAGGCGGCGCGCAGGTGGTCGGCGATGACCCGGTAGGAAGCGACGGTGCCGGGCTCGGGCGGACGGCCGACGGCGTGGGCCACCGCATCGATGAGCGCCCGGAACAGATCGGTGTCGTAGTTGCTCTTCACGCCCTGGAGGATCGCCGCCATGCGCTCCAGGCCGAGGCCCGTGTCGATGGACGGGCGCGGCAGGGCGAGGCGGTTGCCCGGCTCGACCTGCTCGTACTGCATGAACACGAGGTTCCAGAACTCGAGGAAGCGGTCGCCGTCCTCGTCCGGCGAGCCGGGCGGGCCGCCCTTGAGGTCCGGACCCTGGTCGATGAAGATCTCCGAGCAGGGGCCGCACGGGCCGGTATCGCCCATCTGCCAGAAGTTGTCGGAGGTGCCGATCCGGATGATGCGGTCGTCCGAGAACCCGGCGATCTTGCGCCAGAGCCCGGCGGCCTCGTCGTCGTCGGCGTAGACCGTCACCAGGAGCCGGTCCTTGGACAGGCCGAACTCCCGCGTGATCAGGTTCCAAGCCAGCTCGATCGCCCGCGGCTTGAAGTAGTCGCCGAACGAGAAATTGCCGAGCATCTCGAAGAAGGTGTGGTGCCGGGCGGTGTAGCCGACATTGTCGAGGTCGTTGTGCTTGCCGCCGGCGCGGACGCATTTCTGGGCCGTCGTCGCGCGGTCGTAGGGGCGCTTCTCGATGCCGGTGAAGACGTTCTTGAACTGCACCATGCCGGCATTGGTGAACATCAGCGTCGGGTCGTTGCGCGGCACCAGCGACGAGGACGGCACCACTTCGTGGCCCTCTTTCGCGAAGTAGTCGAGGAAGGTCGACCGGATCTCGTTGACGCCGCTCATCGCATCACAACTCTGTCGTAGGGTGCCGCCGGCATGCCGACGCGCCGGAATGCTCCGGTGCGCGGGATGCTGCGCGCCGAACACCCCGTGTCCGGGGGCTCCGCCGCGCAGGCGCACTCATAAGGAGCGTTCCGGCGCAAGTCACGACCGGGTTTCGTTTTTGCCCAGGGCCGAGCTAGGAACACGTCTTCGCTGATCTCAGGGACATCGTTTTATGCCGGTCGAAATCCGCCTTCTCGCCTGGTCCTGCCTGCTCGGGCTGGTCCACATCATCGCCGCTTCCGCCAGCGGCGTGCAGCAGCGCGGCGGGCTCGCCTGGGCCTCCGGCAACCGCGAGGGCAAGACTCCCGAGGTGACGGGCGCGGCGAGCCGCCTCGAGAAGGCGTCGAAGAACTTCTTCGAGACCTTTCCGATCTTCGCCGCCCTGGTCCTCGCCTGCGTGGCGACCGGCCGCCACAACACCGCGGTGGTGCTCGGAGCGTATCTCTACTTCTTCGCCCGGCTGGTCTACCTGCCGGTCTACGGCTTCGGCATTCCGAAGGTCCGGTCCCTGATCTGGTTCGTCTCCATCATCGGCATCCTGTTCATCCTCTGGGGCCTGTTCATCAAGCTCCTGCCCTACACCCCCTAAGGCCGCCGCCGATCCGCAACTCGGACTCTTGCCGGCCCGTCTGCGAGGCTCATATCGTCGGGGCAACCGCCCCGACCATGCGGGCGGAGTTCGGGAGAACATCCATGCGAACGGTCCTCACCGCGACGCTGCTGGCCGGCTGTGCCGGGCTGGCGCTCTCCGCCGGCGCCCTGGCGCAGGGCGCTTCCTCGGCCGACACGAAAACCAAGGCCGACGCGCTGGAAAAGCTGACCGGCATGCAGACCACGGGAACCGCGGAGGCGCCGGAAATTCCTCAGACCGGCCGGCGCGCCGACGCGCTGCGCCGGACCCTCTCCAAGATCAAGCTGCCCGAGGGCTTCAAGATCGACCTCTACGCCGTGGTGCCGGATGCACGCTCGATCGCGGTCGGCCCCAATGCCGGCGTGCTGTTCGTCGGCACCCGCAAGAGCAAGGTCTACACGGTCACCGACCGCGACAAGGACCGCGTCGCCGACGAGGTTCGGGCCTTCGCCCCGGGCATCGACTTCAAGATCCCCAACGGCGTCTGCTTCTCGAAGGACGGCGTCCTCACCATCGTCGAGCAGAACCGCGTGCTGTCGTTCCCGGCGGCGGAGTTCTTCTACGAGAGCCCGGACGTGGCGGCCGGCATCCTGGTCAAGCAGGGCGAGCTGATCCCGGCGTCCGAGGAGAGCTACAACCACACGGCCCGGATGTGCAGCGTCGGACCGGACGGCAAGACCTACATCTCGCTCGGTCAGCCCTACAACGTGCCGCCGGCCGCCAAGCGCGACCTCTACGCGCGGACGGGCATCGGCGGCATCATCCGCATGGAGGCGGACGGCAAGAACCGCGAGGTCTACGCCACCGGCATCCGCAACTCCGTCGGGATGGATTTCAACCCGGCCGACAAGGCCCTGTGGTTCACCGACAATCAGGTCGACGGCATGGGCGACGATACCCCGCCCGGTGAGCTGAACCGCATCGCCAAGGCGGGCGAGAATTTCGGCTTCCCGTGGTTCGGCGGCGGGCATGTCCGCACCGTCGAGTACAAGGACGAGACGCCGCCGACGGACGCGGTGTTTCCGCAGGCCGAACTGCCGCCGCACGCCGCCGATCTCGGCATGACCTTCTACACCGGCCGCCAGTTCCCGGATTCCTACAAGGGCGGCCTCTTCACCGCCGAGCACGGCTCCTGGAACCGGACCCAGCCGATCGGAGCCCGGATCATGTTCGTGCCGCTCGACAAGGACGGCAAGGCCGGGACGCCCAAGCCCTTCGCCGAGGGCTGGCTGACGGCGGACGGTGAATATCTCGGCCGTCCCGCCGACGTCGCTGTCCTGCTCGACGGCTCGCTCCTCGTCGCCGACGACACGGCGGGGGCGATCTACCGCATCTCGTACGAGGGCCAGTGACGATGGCCCGCCCCGGCCTAGGCGCGGCCCTGTTCGGCCTCCTCGCATCGGTCCTGCTCCCGGCGGCGGCGCAGGCGGGCGATGCCAAGGCCGGGCGCAAGGCCGCCATCGCCTGTCAGACCTGCCATGGCCTCGATGGGGTCTCGAAGCTGCCCGAGGCGCCGAATCTCTCGGGTCAGGTCGAGCCCTACCTGGTCAAGGCGCTGACGGAATATCGGGACGGTGTCCGGCGCAACGCGATCATGAACGTGGTCGCCAAGCCGCTCAGCGACACCGAGATCGCCGATCTGGCCGCCTATTATGCGGCGATCCAGGTCGACGTTCTTCCCCCCGGATAGGCCTTACGGGGTTCGATGGTGGCTTCATTCAGAGGGCTGGTTGCTGGCGAGCACGGGGTCTCTGTCCCGCACGGATATGGCATTCCCCCGTCTCAAAGGGCGTTGCAGGTGGGGGTGGTCGGCCGACCCGCGTGCTGCGAAGGCTGGCGGAGCCACCCCCACTTCGAACCTCCCCCTACAAGGGGGAGAGGGACGCCACTGCTTGCGAAAACGGGTGGGTGAACACCGTCGCCCATACGGGAGCGAGGGTCTTTTCCAACCGACCGGTCAGGTTTGAGAACGAGAAAGGCCGCCGGACGAAGTCCGGCGGCCTTTCGCTGATCCAGACGGCCTCCGCGGGAACGGCGGAGGCGTTGATCTCAGGCTTCGCCCTCGTCGAGGTCGTCCTCGGTCGGCTTGGCGTTTTCGAGGATCTTCTCGGCCACCAGTCCGGAATTCTGGCGGATCGAGGCTTCGATCTTGTTGGCGATCTCGGGGTTGTCGCGCAGGAACCCCTTCGAGTTCTCACGACCCTGGCCGAGGCGCTGGCTGGCATAGGAGAACCACGCGCCGGACTTCTCGACGATGCCCGCCTTGACCCCGAGGTCGATCAACTCGCCGACCTTCGAGACGCCCTCGCCGAACATGATGTCGAACTCGACCTGCTTGAAGGGCGGCGCGACCTTGTTCTTCACGACCTTGACGCGAACCTGGTTGCCGATCGCCTCGTCCCGATCCTTCAGGGTCGAGATCCGGCGGATGTCCAGGCGCACCGAGGCGTAGAACTTCAGGGCGTTGCCGCCCGTGGTGGTCTCGGGGCTGCCATACATCACGCCGATCTTCATGCGGATCTGGTTGATGAAGATGACCATGCATTTCGAACGCGAGATCGAGCCCGTGAGCTTGCGCAGGGCCTGGCTCATCAGACGGGCCTGAAGGCCGGGCTGCGAATCGCCCATCTCGCCCTCGATCTCGGCGCGCGGCGTCAGGGCCGCCACCGAATCGACCACCAGCACGTCGATGGCACCGGAGCGCACCAGCGTATCGGTGATCTCCAGGGCCTGCTCGCCGGTATCGGGCTGCGAGATCAGGAGATCGTCGAGCTGCACGCCGAGCTTGCGCGCATAGACCGGATCGAGGGCGTGCTCGGCATCGACGAAGGCGCAGACGCCGCCCTTCTTCTGAGCCTCCGCGATGGTGTGCAGGGCCAGGGTGGTCTTGCCGGAGGATTCCGGCCCGTAGATCTCGATGACGCGGCCGCGCGGCAATCCGCCGACGCCGAGCGCGATGTCCAACCCGATGGAGCCGGTGGAGACCACCTCCACTTCCTGGACCTTGTCGTTCTTGCCAAGGCGCATGATCGAGCCTTTGCCGAAGGCCCGCTCGATCTGCGACAGAGCGGCGTCGATCGCCTTCGCCTTGTCCTTATCCACCATCGGGGAATCCACAACTTTCAGCGCGGGCTGGGCCATTCGTCGGCATCCTTATGCATGGGGGAGGTGCAAGGCTCAATGCGCCCCGGTTGCCGATTATGTACCTGTTTTGTTCTCACGGAACAAGGGCGGCGATGCAGATTCCCTGGACTCCGGTCCAGGAATCTGCGTCGCCGCCGGCTCAGCGCGCGATGATCTCCTTCACCGTCTCGACGAGCTGCTTCAGGCTGAAGGGCTTGGGCAGGAAGTTGAAATCCTCGCCGTCGGGAAGGTTCTTGCGGAAGGCGTCCTCGGCATAGCCCGAGACGAAGATGACCTTGAGGTCGGGCGATTGCTTGCGCAGTTCGCGCAACAGGGTCGGCCCGTCCATCTCGGGCATCACCACGTCGGACACCACGAGGTCGATGGTCTCGGTGGTCTCGGCGATGATCCGCAGGGCATCGAGGCCGGAGGCGGCCTCCAGCACGGTGTAGCCCCGCGCCGACAGGGCACGGCTGTTGACCGCGCGCACCGGGTCCTCGTCCTCCACCAGCAGGATCACGCCCTGCCCGGTATGGTCCGGCGCGGGCTTGCGCGGCGCGGGCTTCTCGGCCTCGGCCCGGCTCGACGTCACCTTGAGTCGGTCGGCCGCGATGGCGGCGGTCGTCTGCGGGCTCGGGGGTGCCAGGGCGATCTCGGGCTCGGGCGCCGGCTCGGCGGCGGGCTCGTGGCGCGGGAAGGAGATGCGGAAGGCGGTCCCCTCCCCCACCGTGGAGCGCACGTCGATGGTGCCGCCGCTCTGTTTGACGATGCCGAACACGGTCGAGAGCCCGAGGCCGGTGCCCTTGCCGATCTCCTTGGTGGTGAAGAACGGCTCGAAGATCTTCTCCATGACGTCGGGCGGGATGCCCTGCCCGGTGTCGAGCACCTCGATCAGGACATGGTCGCCGGTCGGCATCCCGTCCCGGTTCTCCGTGGGGACGGCGTCGTGCGCGATGTTGGCGGTGCGGATGAGGAGGCGGCCGCCCTCCGGCATCGCGTCGCGGGCGTTGACCGCGAGGTTGACGATGACCTGCTCGAACTGATTGACGTCGGCCTTGATCGGCCAGATGTCCCGTCCGTGCTTGAGGTCGAGGTCGACCCGCTCGCCGAGCAGGCGCTTGAGCAGCAGGGTCAGGTCGGACAGCGCCTCGCCGACATTCATCACCTCCGGGCGCAGGGTCTGGCGCCGCGAGAAGGCGAGCAGCTGACGCACCAGGCTGGCGGCCCGGTTGGCGTTCTGCTTGATCTGCATGATGTCCTGGAAGGCCGGATCTGTCGGCCGGTGGCTCGCCAGCAGCAGATCCGAGTAGCCGATGATGGCCTGGAGCACGTTGTTGAAATCATGCGCGATGCCGCCGGCGAGCTGGCCCACCGTGTCCATCTTCTGAGCCTGGGCCACCTGCTGCTCGAGCTGGCGCTGGGCCGTGGTGTCGAGGGCGTAGAGGATCACGCGCTCGCGGTCGCCCTGGTCGGCCTCGGCGCCGTCGCGGCCGACCGCGGCCGGTTCGCCACCCGCCGGGCTCAGCCACACCCGGGCCGAGCGGTTGCCCGGTCCCGACAGGGCGATCTCGATCGGCAGCACCTCGGCGAGGCCGGCGGCGGCCTTGCTCAGGGCCGCTTCGAGGGCCGCGCGATCGCGCTCGGCCACGGCCTCCCACATCGTCGGCTCGCCGTGCAGGTCGTTGCGTCCATCGGGCAGCGCCTGGCGCGGCACGCCGCCGAACAGCCGCGCGAACGAGGCGTTGGCCCGGGCGATGTGGCCGCTCTGGTCGAGGGTCGCGATGGCGATGGGGCTGTTGTTGAGGAAGCGGGCGAGGCGCACCTCGGCCACGCGCTGCGGCTCGTCGCTCTCGGCGCCGGCCGAGCGGTTGAGCACGAAGGTGCGGGACGGGCCCGGCCGCCCGTCCTGGCCGAACGCGACGCGATGGTACAGGCGCGTCGGCAGCGGATGGCCGTTGCGGCGGCGCAGATCGAGGTCGAAGCGATCGGTGCGGACCTCCCCGGGCAGGCCCTCGGAGGCGGTGAGGACATCGGCGCCGGGCGCGATCTCGGCGAGGCGGAGCCCGCCGGAGCCGACCGTGGCGAGATCGTAGCCGAGCCAGGCGGCCAGGGTCGCGTTCATGTAGACGATCGAACCGGCGGGATCGATCGACAGGAAGCCGGCGGGGGCGTGATCGAGGTAGTCGATTGCGTGCTGGAGTTCCTGGAAGACGTTCTCCTGGCGCTCGCGCTCGTGGGTGATGTCGCTGACGGTCCAGAGGGTGGCGGCCCGGCGCGGACGCTCGACCGGGCGCACGCTGATGCGGAACCACGCGAAGGCCCGCTCGGCGGCGCTGCCCGGTGGCGGCGCCATCCGGATCTCCTCGGCGTGCCCGAGGCCGTCGCGGGAGGCCTGGGCTAGGCGGTAGACGGCCTCCGACACCTCGGGCGAGCCGACGAAGACCCGCTCCACCGGCCGCAGGCTGGCGACGGTCTCGCCGCCCGCGAGGCGCAGGTAGGATTCGTTGGCGTAGATCAGGCGGCCGCCCTCCTCCACCACGATGGCGCCATCCGGCGCCGCATCGACGATCGCCTTGGTGATGTCGTCGCGGGTGGTCTGGCCGGCGAACTGGATCGCGCCGATCGCCAGGGCGAACAGGCAGAACACCCCCGCCATGGCGAGCAGCGCCAGCAGGCCGAGGATGAGCGGCTGGGCCTGGTCGCTGGCGACGAAGGACAGGCCGACCGCCGCGCCGACCAGCAAACCGGCGAGCACCAGCAGCAGCCCGACGCGCCCCGGCCGCTCGGAGCGATCGATCGCGTTCGACGCGGGCTTTCCGTGTCCGCTGAACTCAACCATCCGCCGCCGATCCACCCCTGAAGCCATTCCGGTTAGCGCCCTGCTTCCGTTCGCAGCAAGGGCCAACCGGCGCAAGTCGCCGCGAATTCTCGCGAAAGACGGTGCATAAAGGGTGGCGGGCGCGCGCGCCAATCGTCACGCGGCTCTCCTTTACGCCGCGCGCCGGCGCAGGCGCATGACGTAGCCGATGACCTCGGCCACCGCACGGTAATGCTCGGCCGGGATTTCCTCGTCGATCTCCACGGTGGCGTGCAGCGCGCGCGCGAGCGGCGGGTTCTCGAGGATCGGGACGTCGTGGTCCTTGGCCACCGCGCGGATCTTGAGCGCCAGCGAATCCACGCCCTTGGCGACGCAGACCGGCGCCGCCATGCCGGCCTCGTAGCGCAGCGCGACCGCGTAGTGGGTCGGGTTCGTGACGATGACGGTGGCGGTGGGCACGGCGGCCATCATGCGCTTCTTCACGCGCTGGGCACGGAGCTGCTTCAAGCGGCCCTTCACCTCGGGGCTGCCCTCGCTCTCCTTGTGCTCCTGCTTCATCTCCTCCTTCGACATGCGCAGGCGCTGGCGCCAGCGGAAGCGCTGGTAGACGGCGTCGCCGAGGGCGATGGCCACGAACACCGCGAGCATGCCCGCCATCATCTTCAGGGCGAGGGTAAGAATTCCGGCCAGGACGGCACTCGGGTCGAGGCGCGCGAACACCTCCATCCGGTCGCGCTCGCCCCACAGGATGGTGCCGGCGACGACCCCGACCATGCCGAGCTTGGCAAGCCCTTTCACGAACTGGAACAGGGCTTCCATGCCGAAGACGCGCTTGACGCCGGCCATCGGCGAGACCCGATCCCATTTCGGGCCGAGCGCCTCGGTGCTGAAGACGAAGGGGTGCTGGATCATGCCCGCCGCCAGGCCCGCGACCACGACGAGACCCACTGGTATACACAGGGCCTGCGCGCAGATGATCAGCGTGCGCAATCCCATCTCGGTATAGGCCGTCGGGTCCGACGGCACCATGTGGGCGTTCATCAGGAACCCGCGCATGCTCGCCACCATATCCTTGGCGATCATGCCCGACACCATCAGCAGGGCCATGGTGAAGGCCGCCAGGATGAAGAAGGTGTTGATCTCCGGGCTGTTCGGGACGTTGCCCTGCTCGATCGCCTTCTCGATGCGCCGCGGAGTCGGGTCTTCGGTCTTGTCTTCCGGATCGGAATCGTCGGCCACGGCTCAGGACTCCGTGCTGCGCGTCAGCGCCCGGCGAGGTCTGCCAAGTAACGCCCGATATCGTCGAGGAAGACACCCATCATCACGCCGAGGCTGCCAAGCAGCAGAAGCATCCCGATGAGGACCGAGGCCGGAACGGCGACGAAGAACACCTGCATCTGCGGCATCAGCCGCGCCAAGACTCCGAGCCCGACATTGAACAGGATGCCGAAGGCGATGAACGGGGCCGAGATCTGGACGCCGAGCGCGAAGCCGCGCGCGATCGCCTTGAGTGCGAGGCTCGCCGCCTCGCCCATACTGGGCAGGCCGGTCGGCGGCAGCAGGACGTAGCTGCGTCCGATCCCGTCCAGGGCGATGTGGTGCAGATCGGTGGCGAGGATCAGCGTCACGCCGAGAAGGGCGAGGAAATTGCCGATCGCCGCCTGCTGCCCGCCCTGGGTCGGATCGACCGTCATGGCATACGACAATCCGAGCTGCTGCGACACGATCATGCCGGCCGTCTGCAGGGAGGCGAGGACCATCCGAACCGTCAGCCCGAGCACCAGCCCGATCAGCAATTCGCCGATCAGGAGCGTGATCAAGTCCGGCCCCGCGATGGCGCCGCCCTGCATCGGCAGAAGCGGCCGCACGGTCGGGAACAGGATGAGCGAAAGCAGCAGCGCGAAGGCGAGTCGCAGGCGCGGGGAGATGAGTTGTTCGCCGACCCCCGGCATCAGCATCACCAGGGTGCCGATCCGCGCGAAGGTGACCAGGAAGGACGCGGCGATGCCCGGCAGGAGGAGATTCATGCCCCGTCATAACAGGCTTCAGCCGCCGGAAACGATGCGGGCCGCGATGCGGGTCATGTAGCTGCCGAGGGCGTCGCCCATGAAGGGCAGCATCAGCAGAAGCGTCGCGAACACCGCCACGATCTTCGGAACGTAGATCAGGGTCTGCTCCTGGATCTGCGTCAGGGCCTGTAGCAGGGACACGACGAGACCGACTACGAGGGCGACCAGCATGATCGGCCCCGCAACCTTGAGGAAGACGAAGATGCCGTCGCGGGCGACGTCGATGATGGCGAGACCGGTCATGGGAGGAATGTCATCTTGCGTCTGGGGTAAAGTGCTCGATTCAAAGGGAAAAGAGATGTCCGACCCGTTGCCCTAGATCTGCATCCGCATGATTTCCTCATAAGCCGAGATCACGCGATCGCGGACGGCCACGAGCGTCTGGAGGGCGGTTTCACTCTCGGCCACTGCCGTCACGACGTCGACGACGTTCGCCTTGCCGCCCGCCACCGCCAGGGCCTGAGTATCGGCCTTGCGGCCCGCCTCACCGATGGAGTCGAGGGTGGAGGTCAGCAGCGAGGTGAAGTTCGATCCCGTTGCGCCCGTGGGCGACGCGATCTTGGGAGCGCCCTTGGCCCCGATGTTCTGGATTGCCGAATAAGCCCCGGCGGCAAAAGCGTTGGTCGTCATGGGATGGGGCTTTCAGTGAAGATCGGGGATGGGATCAGGCCTTGAGAATTTCCAGGGTCTTGGCGACCATCCGGCGGGTGGCCGTCACCATGTTGAGATTGGCCTCGTAGGAGCGCTGGGCCTCGCGCATATCCATGTTCTCGATCAGCCCGTTGACGTTGGGCATCGCCACCTCGCCCTGGGCATTGGCGCTGGGGTTGCCCGGGTCGTACTTGGTCCGGAACGGCGAGGTATCGCGACGGACCCGTCCCTGCTCGATCAGCGCCGCGCCGGTCTCGCGATCGACCTGCTGGGTGAAGGTCGCGATCTTGCGTCGGTATGGCTGCCCGCCGACCGTGCTGGGGGCGGAATCCGCGTTGGCGATGTTCTCGGCGATGATGCGCATCCGGCTCGACTGAGCCTTGAGCCCCGAGGCGGCAGTGGTGAGCGATTTCAGGAAATCCATGACAAGCTCCGACAAGAGATCGATGGCCGCTCAGCGCTTGCCGATGGCGATTTTGAGGGTGTCGATGCTCTTCTGGTAGAGCGAAGCCGCCATCTGGTAGTCGGCTTGGTTGTCGCCAGCCTTCATCATCTCGTCCTCGAGATTGACGCCGTTGCCGTTGGGACGGATCTCGAACTCCTTGACGCGCCGGGGATCGGCGCCGGGGCCATCCGGCCCCCCGCCGGGCGCGATATGGGCGACGTTCGTGATCGCCAGGCTGTTGCTCGTCGTAGACCCCGACGGTTGCGCCAGGACGGGGCCGGTTCGACCGAGATTCGGGTCAGCCAGATCACGCGGCTTGAACCCGGGGAGATCGACATTGGCGACGTTCTCCGCCAGAAGTTTCTGGCGGCTCTGGTGCCACTGCATGCGTGTGCGCAACATGCCGAGAACTGGAAGGTCGGTGATGGACATGGGTGAAACCCCCCCCTCACCCGGAAGACTCTGCCCGGTAGGACCGGCAGAATTTGCCACTGCTATGGTTAATGCACCGTTAAAAATCGAACCGTCTGCTCTCTAAAGCGTACGGCGCCTACGGTTTCCGCTCCGTCGGCTGCCGAACCTGCGGACAGTCGGCCGGAGGTGGGCCATTGGGATTGAGCGGTGCACAGGCCGCTGGCGCGCCGCCGCCGCGGGCATCTTCGCTGGGGTGCCGCAAAGCGCCCCGGCTCCAGAGGAGCCCGAGGGTGACCGCTGCCGCGAGAAAAAGCGCAATGGCCAGGAAGGAGATCCAACGCGGGACAGTCATCGCGTCATCCTCAATCAGTGTGTGCTCAATCCGTGTTTGCTCGATCGGTGATTGTCTGACGGTCGCGCCAGAGGGCGTAGGGATGCTCGGCCACGGCGACGGGCTGGTGCTCGACGCGCATCGGCTGTTCCGCCAAGGGCTGGCAGAGTTCCGCATAGATGCCCGCACCGATCAGGCCGTAACGCTCGCCCTCCTCCGCGCTAAAGGCGAAGAAGGCCTGGGTGATTCCAGCCAGACGCATGGCCGCGTGACACATCGGGCAGGGTCGTCCGCTCGCGTAGACGATGCAGCCGTCGAGCTTCGTGCGTCCCAGGGTTCGGCTGACTTCCCGGATCGCCACCATCTCGGCGTGATCGGTCGGATCTTGGGTGATCGCCGTCGTGTTGACCGCCCGCGACAGCACTTCGCCGTCCCGTACGATCACGGCGCCATAGGGCCGGCCGCCCTGAAGGACGTTGTCACGGGCCAGCGCGACGGCGTCGCGGAGATGGTGCTGGTGGTGGTCATCCGCAGGCGTCACGTCGATCCTCGCTCGAGTCTGTGCCGTAGCAACGCGCCGAGCTCGTCAACGGGTCCCGTTTCGAGACCGTGGCGCAAATGCACGTTGAAGCGCGGCTAACCGCACCTGCTTCAGAACGCACTCAAGCCGCGTTGCGTATCGGCTTCGTCGTGTGGACACGGCATGCCCTGCCAGCCCGTGATCAGATCGGGCGGCAGGGCACCTGACCTCTCCTAAATGCTTCTCACTGCTACGGGTCCGGGAAGCTGAAAAGGAGCTGTTAACGAAGTCTTAACGTTGTTGCCCGCGCCGCTGCCGCGCATGATACTGGTCCCTCTAGTGTTGCGTCGGGCCACGAGCCCCTAAAAGCGAGAGACCCCGGTCTTGCCATCGTTCTTCAGCTCGGAAGGCTCGTTCCCTCTCCAGTTCGCGATCATTTTCGCCGTGATCTTCGTGATCCTGGCGGCCGTCGTGTTCGTGATCCGGCGCCTCGGCGGCAAGGGAATGCCCTTGTCGGACAAGAACTCGGCACGGGGACGCCAGCCGCGGCTCGGCATTGTCGACATCTACGAATTGGATCGTCAGCGTCAGCTCATCCTCCTCCGACGCGACAACGTCGAGCACCTCCTGCTTGTCGGTGGTCCGAACGACGTGGTGATCGAACGCAACATCCTGCGGGGCATCAGCGCTCGCCTGCCGCCCGAGGAGCCAGCGTTCGACGAGGCGCCCGAGCCGACACTGAATCCGCTGCCCGAACCCTCGATCGCCCACCAGACGCAACCGGCTCCTGCCCCCGCGTACCAGCCGATCGCGCCCTATCGCGAGCCAACCTTCGAGATGCCGGTGGTGGTCTCTGCGCCGGTGCCAGGCTCCGACGCCCCGCCCCGGACGGTCGGTCGGCCGCTCGGTGCCCTCGGGCATTCCGAACCGGTCACCGAGCCCCTCACCCCAGAGGTCCCTGTCTCGGAGATTTCCGCTCCTGAGGCTCCGCTCCCTGATCCGGGCCTGACAGCACGGCCGCGGGAATCTCAGCTGGCGCGCGTGATCAGGCGGACGCCGCCGTCGATCGCGAATCTCGTCCCGGCCGGTCTTGCCGAGCGGGTCGGCTTTCCGGGAACGCCCGAGCAGGCAAGCCCCCGTGCTCCGGTTGCTCCCCCCGCAGCTCCTCCGCCGGCACCCGTCTCATCGGCTCCGGCGACGCGCGGCATCGATGCGGCGATCCTGTCCGATATGGCGCGGCAGCTGGAAGAGGCGTTGCGCCGTCCGTCCGCGGCGGTCCGTCCGGCCATGCCGGTCCAGCCTGCGCCCATTCCACCGGCCGAGGCCGAAGCCGGCATGACCGCGGGCGAACGCGAACCAGCGCCACACGGCGTAAGGCCGGTCTCGATCGATCCGATCGCAGCCGCCATGGCTGCAACGGCGCGGGGCCCGGCCCCGACGGAACCCGCGGCGTCCGAAGCGTCCGCCGGTCAGGATCTCTTCTTCGCCGACATGGTCGAGGCCATCGCGACCGATCGTACGGCAGGCGACCAGCCTGCGTCCGCCACGGACACGTCTTCCGGGTCTTCGGCCGGCGAGTCTGAGTCCACCCCGTTAGAGAGCGTCAACAGTCCCGAGCGCGAGAATATCCCCGAGCCCGTCCGGGAGCGCGATTCTGATGAGGCGCGTGAGGCTGTCCAAGAAATCCAGCCTGTCCAAGAAGATCAGCCTGTCCGAGAAAATCAGCCTGTCCGAGATACCCCGCCGGTCCAGGAGCCCGAGCCCAGCGAGGACTCGACGGCGGTCGTCCACGAGGTCGTTGCGGACGCGCCGAAGCCCACGGACAATCCTCTCGGATCGACGGCAAACCAGACGGACGACCAGCCTCCCCTCGTCGCGCCCGTAACACCGGCGCCGAAGCCGACGAAGGCAGCGCCAACACCGAATCCGTTTTCCGTGGAAGAGATCGAGGCCGAGTTCGCGCGCCTTCTCGGTCGGCCGCTCGATCGGAAGTCGTAGGTCAGGCCTCGCGGGGATGCGCGCGGGAGTCCGGGTGCTATGAGAAGCGCGCGGCAACGCTGCGTCGCACCACCCGGAACCCCTATGATCATCGAGCCCCGACCCTCCCTGCCAAGGCGCCTGCGCCGCCCAATCCTGATCGGCGCGGGTCTGGCGTTGAGTACCGCGGCTGCGCAGGCTCAGAGCCTGTCGGTCGATCTCGGCACCGGGGGCGTGACCGAACGCGCGCTGCAGCTCGTCGCACTCCTTACCGTCCTCGCCCTGGCGCCGTCCGTGCTGGTGATGGCGACGTCGTTCACCCGGATCATCGTGGTGCTGTCGATCCTGCGGTCGGCGCTCGGAACCCAGAGCGCACCGCCGAATGCCGTGGTTACCAGCTTGGCCCTGTTCCTGACGGCCTTCGTGATGGCCCCGGTCGGACGGGAGGCCTACCGAAACGGCATCGAGCCGCTGATCGCCGGACAGATCACCCAGAGCGTCGCGTTCGAGCGCGCTTCGGCGCCCTTCAAAACTTTCATGCTCAGGAACGTGCGGGAGAAGGACCTGAAGCTCTTCCTCGACATGGCCAAGGCGCCGGTGCCCGCCGGGCCCGAGGCGGTCGGCCTGGAAGTGGTGACGCCAGCCTTCATGATCTCCGAACTGCGCCGCGCCTTCGAGATCGGCTTTCTGCTGTTCATTCCCTTTCTCATCATCGACCTCGTCGTCGCATCAATTCTGATGGCGGTCGGCATGATGATGGTGCCGCCCGCAACGGTGGCGCTTCCGTTCAAGCTGATCTTCTTCGTCCTGGTCGATGGATGGACCCTCGTCGCCGGTTCGTTGGTGCAGAGCTACGGGACCTGACGGGCCGCGATCTCGGCCCGAACGAGCCGGACATGAAAAAGGGCGCCCGAGGGCGCCCCTGTCCGACATCCGCCCTGCGTGACCGGTCAGCGCTCGAGATAGCTTTTCAGGGTCGAAATCCGGTTGCCGACGAGCCGCACGGCGCGCTTCAGGCGATCTTCGGAGACCCCGAGGCGCGATGCGATCGAGCTGCGCTGCTGGCTGTCATAGATGTCGAGGTGGGTCTTGCCGGTATTGGTGTCGAGCGGTTCCGTGTACATGGTAGGCCTCTGATGTGCCGGGCTGGAACGTGCGCCGCACTGATCGATGCGATTGGATTCAGAACGTCGCCGCACCGCGTTTGTTGCGCGACGCTGAATTGAAATCCGCGAATCTGATCAGACTTTTACGAAGCGCTTCGCCGGCGCCCCGGCGAGGCGTTCCCGTTCAGCCCGGCGGTGGCGCGCTCGCCTGTGCATCCGCCCTCGCATCGGTGTCACGCTTGCTCGGCGTCGGGACGGCACTGTCCGGATAGCGCTTGCGGTATTCCGAGAGGAACGCCTGCAGCGTCTCGGCGCTGGTGGCTTTCTGGGCGATCTCCCGGAAGCCGGGCGTGCGCACGGCGTTCGCCTGAGTGAGCAGCGCGAAGGTGCGGGCGTCGCCGCTCTCGGCCATCGCATCGGCGAATTTTCCGCGCAAGCGTTCCATGTCGAGGGTTTCGCCGGCAAGCCCGTAGGCGATTGCGGCCCGCAGGATGTCGGTCCGCGCCGCGTCCTCCAGGGGAACACGCCGCCGCCAGGCGTCGCCGACCAGTCCCTCGTGGGCCTCACCGGCCTCGCGCCAGCGCCGGCCGGTCCAGAGGATGTCCGCTCGCAAGCGCTCGGCGTCCGCGCCGGTCTCGCCCTCAATGGTCTCCAGGGCGAGATCGGTGCGGGACAGGTCTGACAGCGCGCGTGCGCGCAGGAGTGCTCGGGCGCGGCGAAGATCCTCCGGCAGTTCCGGCAAGTAGGTGTTGTCCAGCGTCTGCAGGGCCTGCAACGGCTTGTCATCCATCAGACGGATCGCGGCCAGACGCGTCGCCACCCCCGCGCGGCTCGCGCCCGTGAGGCGGCGATCGACCTGATGCTGCAAGAGTTCGCCGGCGGAATCCAGCAGGTCGAGCTCGACCAGACGGTCCGCCAGGCGGCGCACGATCTCGTCGCCGCGCCGGCCCATCGGGGCGAAATCCTTGAAATCGAAATACAGCGCCAGGGCCTCCACGCCCGAGAGCTTCGGGCTGCGCTCGCCGAGGAAGAGATCGTCGAACAGATTCTGCGCGGTGTCGTGGACCTCCCGGACCAGGGGGGAATCCGAGCCGAGGGCATCGGCCCGTCGCGCGGTCATCAGGGCTTGGCGCCACCGGCCGGCCTCGATGTAGAGCTTCGTGAGGCCGGACAAGGTTTTCGGCTCGAGATCGCCGCCGTGCCAAGACAGCGACAGGGTTTCGAGACGCTCGATCGCATCGGCGACCGGGATCTTGCCTGAGGCGTGCCCCAGCAGCGTCGCGCGCAGACGGGCGGCTGCAGCGGTCTGCGCCTCGGTGCTGTCGCTCAGCCGGTCATAGGCGTCGAGGGCCGCCACGGTCTGACCCGTGACCTCGTCGATCCGCGCTCGCAGCAGCGCGAGGCGTTCCCGAGTCGGGTGATCGGCGGCGCGGGTGGCCGCGATGATCTGCCGATTGGCGGCATCCCAGTCGCCCGTCTCGATCGCGGCTTCGGTTGCGGCCGTGCGCAACAGCGCCTGAAGGTCGTCGGGGTAGCGATCGAGCACGCTCGCGGTCGCGCGGAACGATGTGTTGGCGGCGCTCCAACGACCCTCCAGCGATTCGAGGTAGCCTTGCCACGCTCGCGCCTCGGGATCGTTGCGCAGGATCTCGGCGGCGAGGTGCGTGCGCATGTCGCCCGTGCGCCCCAGCAGGGCATCGGCGATTACCGTCAGCATCGGGATGTCGCGCTGGCCGGCCAGAACGGGGTCGTCGGCGAAGGCGGTTTTCAGAACGCCCAGGGCCTCGATCGCCAGACGGTTGGCCAGCATCGTGCGGGCCAGCACCATTCGCAGAGGGCCGCGCGCCGCGCGCGGCGCTTCCGCTATGGCCTGCATCTGCGCGTTGAGAACCTCGCGGATGTCGCCGCGCTGGGACGCTTCCCATGGGGTCCGATCGACGGCGAGGTCGCTCAACGTCGCGAGCGGAGCCTCGTCCTGGCGTGCCACCCCGGAGACCGCCATGCCGCTGTCGCGCGAGATTGCGACACCGTCGAGATCAGGGCGCACGAGAAGATCATCGGCCTGCGCCAGCACCGCGACGCCCTGGCGGCTCGGCAACAGTTCGAAATCGACGAAGACTTGGCGCTTCGGGATTCCGGCCGGCTTCGGACCTTGGCCGGTGACGACAGCGATGCGCTCGCCGTCGAGGTTGAGCCAGGACGCGACGCCGGGATGGGGGAGCCGGATGCCGACGCCGATCCGGCCGGCCGCGTCGGTGACGCGGACGGCCGAGAGCGCGACGCTCGCCGCCAAGTTCTCACCCGCCACGAGCTCCCAGCCGGTGGGTGCTTCTGCGGGACCAACGGGCACAAGATCGAGCAGCCGATCACGCGGGACCGGAAACCGTAGGAGGACGACGCGTCCGGTTCGCGTCGGTGGCCCGAGCGGCGTGAGCAGCGGATCGCCGCTCGGAACGACCACCGGTTCCGTGGTTTCGAAGACCAGATGGGCGATGCCGGCGCGCTCGAACAGGGCCGCGGGCGGCCGGGTACGGAAGGGAAACACGAGGCCTGGACCGGCGGGTCTCTGAATCGCAGTTTGAACTGGCTCGGGCGGATGCTGCCCAAGCGCTTCCGTCATTGGCGACGAGGGTATCGCAGAGGTGCGTTCCGGCTTCGTATCGGTTGGCTTCAAGTCGGCCGGCTTGGCGTCGCTCGGCTTGGCGTCCATCGGTTTGGCGTCGGCCCGGGCGGACGGCTTCGCGTCAGGGTCCGCCGCGCCAACATCCTGCGGCGGCGATCCGGCGGCGGCTGCGGACATCGCTTTGGGATCGGTCGCCTTCCGTGCGACGTCGATCGTCGCCCCGTCCTCATCGTGGAAGGTTCTGATTTCAAAGCCCGCCGCCGGAGTGACGAGGAGACGCGCGCCGGCCACGCCGTTCTCCACCGACAGCGCGGCGATCGCCGGCTTCAGACGCCCGCGCGTCGCGATGTCGTCGATCCGCCAAGCGCCTGGGAGAACGAGACGGGTCGCTCCACCGACCGCATCGAATTCGAGGGGCGCCGATGCCGGCATGCGCAGGCTCAGACGCGTGAGCGTCGACAGGTGGGCGAGTTCGAGGCGCAGAGGCGTCGGTTCGGTGGGGGGCTTGGCTGCGCGAAGGGCCGCCTCGGCCGCCTGAGTTCGGCGAAACAGTTCGGCGATCACATCGGACGGCAGGGGCGGCGGCAGACCGCTCCAATCCTGCGGCAGGAGATCGACGAAGACGGTCTCGCCGGCCTGCTGCACATTGACCCGATAGGGCCTCTGGAGTGCGAGCCGCAAACCCGTGCCGTCCGGATCGCGCCGAACCGCCGAGACGAAGTCCGGCATCTCGGAAGCGATCCGCTCCGGACCGGTGCTGGCTTTCTCGGAAAAAGTCAGGACCAGCACGGAGCCGGAGACACGCGCTTTCACGGAGACGACGCCGTCGAAGTTCAGGACGATCCGTCCGTAACGTTCGATCTGGGCCCCCTTGACGGCCGTGAGTCGCGCAGCGGAGGCGGCTGTCGCCCCCCACAGGGTGGCTGCCGCGACTGATATCGCGGCGAGGCCGGTCCGAAGCCGACGCCGTTGTGTCGCGATATCGGCGCCGAGTGCCATCGCAGTTTTCACCAAACCTAAAGGGACGAACCCGCTCGCTACCGAGCCGTTTCGCCGAACGCCGCACCAGTGAGGCATCCTCCCTCTTCGGGGCTAACGGGCGCTTAAGACCCCCGGTCGCTTTGTTCGAACTCCTAACGTTTGACAATTAAATCCGGTATCGTCCGGCCTTTGGGACCGAAATTCTCCGTCGCACGGGCGCAGTTGGCGGCGATATCCTTGCTGTAGACCTCCGTATAAGCTTGAGCGCGAATCCGCAGTTCGCCGCTTGCGAGATCGTCGTACGCGACGCCGAGACCGGAGACGACGGCCTTGAAGCGCTCGGTGTTCGGCCTGACGTCCGGGCAGGACGCCACCACGAACGCCAGCAGGCCGGCGAGCTTGGCGGCACTGTTTTTCTGTTGCTCGGCCTTGGCTTCCGCCGCCGTCGGTGGAGGACCGGGCGGCCTTTCGGGGGGCGATGCGTCCTGTGCGCTGGCGTGACCCGTCAGGACGCCGACCACGACCAGGGCCGTCAAGCTTCGCGTCAGCGCAGCCGATCTCGTCATAGGTGTCTCCTCGAGCGTCCGCCCTGATGCCAGATCCCATCGCAGGTCCGGCACGTGGTTTTTCTTCGAAGTTCGATCCTGCGGTCCGCTTCCATCTCGAGAGCGATGGCGTCGCTGGCTCGAAGCAAGGGTGGGACACAGGAGGTGCGCACAGTCCCGCTGGAGTGCTCGCTCGCTTGCCGATTAGCCTGCCAGGGCGGCGGCGCGCGCCAGGGCATTCGCGAACCCTTCGAGCGGGACCGTGATGACGACCGGCTCCTTGGCATCCGGCTTCGTGGCCGAAACCAGCAGGTTCTTGGCCGTCTTCATCGTGTCGGTGGCCAGCGTCGGCAGGCTGACCGGCACCAGGCAGCCTTCCTGGCTGCAGGACATGAATGGGGCACCCTTGCCCAGCACGGCCTCGTCGAGCTTGAACGATACGCCCGGCTCGATGGCCAGACCGAGCGGCATCAGGATGAAGCCCTGAGCCCGTCCGTCGCTGGGCGGCCGGATCTCCAGAGCGAATTCACGACGGCCCTTCGCCCCCTGCGCTTGCATGACGGCGCATTCGACCTTCGTGTCGGCCTTCGCACAGGTCACGGTCCAATCTCCGTAGACCTCGCTCACGGAACTCGCACCACTCGGCCACCCCGCAACGGCCGCAGGAGTGGCGGCGGGCGTGGGCGCTGCCGCCTTGGTGGGCGCAGGCTTGGCAGGCGTCGCCCTCCGGGGCTTCGGTTTGACGGGAGCCTCCGCCGGCTCCGATGCGGTCGGTGCGGCCGCATCCTGCGCGACGACGGGCCCCGCCACGAACAGCGCGAGGCTCATCACGGCAAGGGAACGGATCAAGCTGCTGGACGACACGTAGTTGGCTCCCCCGAAACCACGCGGTGGATATCTGTTCCGTCCGCGAACCCTGCCCCTAGTCGGGCGCGGCGCAGCGCGCAATGGAGCGCGGCATCACGCCGTGGACGGAGCCTCCGATTCGTCATTTCATCGGCGCGGTGCGGGAGACCCCGGCGCGTCGATCGCCGGAAGCTCGTTGGCGCCGAGCCCCAAGGCGACGGTGGGCGCCGTCACGCCGCCCTGGCCGCGCGCACGGTTGGCGAGCGCAACCGTCAGCTTCTCGGCAGGTTCGGACTGCATGAGGGCAAGCACCTCGGCCATCTTGCGGGGATTCATTGCGAGGACGATGGGCACGAGAATGTCGAGGCCGAGCCTGTCGAACACCCGTGCGGCATCCTTCGGCTTCATCGTCTCGTACATCGTGACGATGTTCTTCAGGGCGACCCTCTCGGCTTCGGCCCGCTGGGCACTGTTGCCGTCTGCCTTGTCCTCGCCCTGCTTCAGCGAATCGACGCCCTCCTCCAGCTTGCGTTCGGCCTTGCCGATCAACTGCTCGCGCAGGTCCAGGGCATCGCCGCGTTGCTTGAGGGTATCCCGCCGTGTGGCCAGACGCTCGAGAATGGCGCGTTCGGAAGCGGGCATCGCCTCCGGCGGTGGTGGCGGCCGCACGGCGGGTTTCTCGGGCTCCGGAGCTGGTTTCTCCGGCTCCTTCGGCGTGACCGATCCGGTGGTCGCAGGGTCGGCCGGCTCATAGTTGGTTCGAGCCTTGGCGAGAACACGCGCAAAATCCGGCATCGGCGCACCGGGCTGCAGGGTCGATTCCTCAACGGTAATCGCTGCGAGCTTGAGCACCAGCAATCCGACGGCTGCCAGGGTCACGGCATCGATCAGGCGCAGCTTGATGGGCCGCTGTTGGCGGAGCCGCACCAAGCGGCTCGGTTTCTGGGTGCGAGCCGGAATCGTCACGCGGCTTTGCTCCTCAGGCGGCCCAGGGCGCGCTCGGACATGGCGAGAGCAGCGGCAGCGGCGACGCCGAGGCGCTCACCGTTGGGACTTGTCGGCCCGGCCGGGGCGATGCGGACGGGGGCGACCACGCGCTCCATGTCGCGCGGCTCCTGCGTCGGTGGCGCGGCGGCGCGGACAATCTCTCGTCCCGGGGCAGCCTGCGCGACGATCGACGCGATGCGGGCGATGACCGTCTCGCCGGCCTCGACATGGGCCGCGAGATCCGTGGCGTAACGCTCGGCGGTTCCGAGCCGGTCAGCCAGGGTCCGGTCGCACTCGTCGAGCGTTGCGCGCAGGCCCACGATAGCGCGCTCGGCGGTGGAACTCGCCATGACGAGGTCGCCGATGGTCTGGCGAAGCGCCGCCTCGTCGGCCTTCAGCTTGGTGATGCGTCCGCTGAGCCGCATCGACGAAACGATGCTGGCAACCAGGAGGACGGCGACGAGAATGTCGGCGGCGAGTGTGACGAGGAGGCTCATGGTCGGTCGCTCACCCGTCGTTGCGGTTGTTCATGGAGGCCTCGAAGGCCTGGAGGGTGGTGCGCGACCGGCGCAGGGGCCGGGTGAGTTGCACCGCGATGTTGTCGTCGATCCGGCCGATCCGCCCTTGGGTCAGAGCCCAGTCGCCGCACCGGACCGCGATCAGGTCGGAGGGCTTGGTGTCGAACATCAGTGTATCGCCGACCTTGAGGGACAGGACCTTCTTCAACGGCAGCATCATCTCGTGCAGCACCGCCTCCATGGTGGCGTCGGCCTGCCAGATTTCGGTCGCGAGGTGACTTTCCCAGACGTGGTCGCGGCCGAGCTTCTCGCCCATGAAGCTCTGCATGAGCAGTTCACGGATCGGCTCGATGGTGGCGTAGGGAAACAGGATCTGCAGCAGGCCGCCGCGTCCGTCCATGTCGAGCTTGAGGCTGATCAGGATGGCGGCGTTGGCGGGCCGGGTGATGGTGGCGAAGCGCGGGTTGGTCTCGATCCGGTCGATGGCGAAGCGAACCGGCGAGAGCGGCTGGAAAGAGAGTTCGAGGTCGGTGAGGATGATCTCGACGAGGCGTCGGACCAGCTGCATCTCGATGGTGGTGAAGGGGCGTCCGTCGAGGCGCGTCGAGGATCCACCGCGCTTGCCGCCGAGCAGCAGGTCGAGGGTCGAGTAGGCCAGGTTCGATTCCACCGTGACGAGCCCGGAATTCTCCCAGGCATCGGCTCGGAAGACGCCCAGCAGCGTCGGCAGCGGAATGGCGTTCAGGTAGTCGCCGAAACGCACAGAGGTGATGTTGTCGAGAGTGACCTCGACGTTGTCCTGGAAGAAGTTGCGCAGGCTTGTCGACAACAACCGGATCATCCGGTCGAAGACGATTTCCAGCATCGGCAGGCGTTCGTACTGGACGACGCCGGAATCGACGATCGCCCGGACACCGCCGGCTCCCGATGCGGAGAGTTCGCGCAGGGAGAAGCCCAGGACGCCGTCGATCTCGTCCTGGTTCAGAATCCGGTCGTTGCCGGCAAGTTCGGGGAGGTTGTCGGTCTCCCCGTCCTCGATCATCGTCGCCCATTCGGCGGCGACGTCGCTGGCATGGGTCGTCGTGCCCTGCTCGGCCAGGGCCGCCCCCCACTCGTCGGCGAGCGATGCTTCGCCGCCCTCGGCGTTCTGGGCGATGAGCGCGGCGGCCCAATCGTCTTCGTCGATCTCGTCTTCCGGTCCGGCCATCAGACTCTCGTTACCTGCAACGTCTCAGACAATCTGGTTGGTCGCTCGGGATGAACGCGCGCGCTTTACGCGCGCGCTGAGGCGCGGATCGCCTATTGGATCACCACGTCCTTGAACAGTACCGCCTCGGCCCGAGCCGGGTGGATGGCGACGTTGACCCGGCGCAACAATTCCTCGCGCAGGCGGTAGATGCCGGCCGAGCCAGCGAGGTCGCTTGCCCTGAGATCGCGCAGGTACACCTGGAGGGTATCCTCGATGCGCGGCATCAGGGGCTTCACCTCGCTTTCGACCTTGGCATCCTTGAGCTCGATTGCGACCTTGACCTTGGCGAAACGCGTCCGATCCTGACCGGGCTCGTTGGCGAGATTGACCGTCATCTCCCGCACATCGAGGAACACGACCGGCTTCTTCACCTCGGCAACCGCGTCGGCGTGCCCGTCGCCCCCAGCCTTCTTCTTCATGAAGAAGAAGCCGCCGCCCGCCGCCAGCGCCACGACGACCGCGCCGATGATGAGGATCTTCTTCTTGCCGGCGGGCGGGGCATCGCCTTCCACACCCTCTTCACCCTCGGCGACGGCCTTTTTCGGCTTCTTGGCCATCGGTGGACCTCGCAGGTGGATCGGTAGCGCGACGGGCTGCCGCTCAATTCCCGCGGCTCCCACAAAGGTATCGAGCAGATAAGGTTAACGCGCCGTTAAGGCGGCAAAAGCTGCCGGGTTGGAGTTGCCGTGCGGCCGGTAATGGGCAGCCTCCGGAAGCTCCTCAATTTCATGTAACGCTCTCATTTTAAACGATAAAAGACTCCGAACCGGTTTGGCACGCCGCATGCGGAGATGTCTGCGTCGTCGCTCGTCGGGACTGAGAGTGTCATGCAGAACGCATTGCTCGTGGGGGTTTCAAGCCAAGTCGCGCTTCAGCGCGAGCTGGACGTGATCGCCAACAACATGGCCAACATCTCCACCAACGGCTTCAAGGGGCGAAACACCCGCTTCCAAGAGTACCTGATGCCGGTGGCGAGCGCCGAATCGTTCAAGAAGCCGGACCGACCCGTCTCCTACGTGATCGACCAGGGCACTGCCCTCGATCTTGCCCAGGGCCCGATTGAGCAGACCGGCAATCCCCTCCACGTGGCGGTGCGGGGTGAGGCTTTCCTGGTGGTCCGCACGCCGAACGGAGACCGGTACACCCGCAACGGCGCATTCGAAACCGACGCCCGGGGCACGCTGGTGACCAGCGACGGCTATCCGGTTCAGGGTGACGGCGGTCCGATCCAGATCAATCCGCAAGAGACCGGCATCGCCATCGGCCCCGACGGAACGGTCTCGACCAATCTCGGCATTCGCGGACGCGTCCGGCTGGTGACCTTCGCCAATCCTCAGGCGCTCACCAATGAGGGCGCGAACCTGTACGCCTCGACGGCACCACCCCAGGCCGCCGGCCTCGCCGGGCGGGTGGAGGCCGGTGCCCTCGAGCGCTCGAACGTGAAGCCGGTCCTGGAAATGACCCGGCTCATGGACGTGAACCGCACCTACACCATGGTTTCGGGCGTGATCTCGCGCCTCGACGACCTGCGCGGCACGGCGATCCGCCGTCTCGCCGACGTCGCGTAAGGATCTCCGCAGATGCGCGCCCTCTACGCTGCCGCCACCGGCATGGCGGCCCAGGAACTCAACGTTCAGGTCATCTCGAACAACATCGCGAACCTGCGCACCACCGGCTACAAGCGCCAGCAACCGCACTTCCAGGATCTGCTGTATCAGAACCTGCGCCGGGCCGGCTCATCGACTTCCGACCAGAACACGCAACTTCCCGCCGGCCTCGCCATCGGGTCGGGTGTGAAGACCACCTCGACTGCTCGGGTGATGTCGCAGGGCACTCTGACGAGCACCGAGAAGGAATATGACGTCGCCATCCGCGGCGAGGGCCTGTTTCGGGTCACCCTGCCGGACGGGCGCACGGCCTACACCCGAGACGGTTCTTTCGATCTGTCGGCACAGGGCCAGCTCGTCACCCGTGACGGTTACCTTGTCGATCCCGGCGTGACGGTGCCGAACAATGCCACCTCGGTGACGATCAGCGCCCAGGGTGCCGTGCAGGCGACGGTGCCGGGCCAGACGGCTCCGCAGGCGCTGGGCCAGTTCCAGCTCGCGCGCTTCGTCAACAAGGTCGGCCTCGAGTCGATCGGCGACAACCTGTTCATCGAGACCGCCGGGTCCGGTCCCGCCATCAACGGCCTGCCGGGGGCGGAGGGCTTCGGCAACCTTCAGCAGAGCTACCTCGAGGAGGCGAACGTCAACGCCGTCACCGAGATCTCCTCCCTGATCGCTGCCCAGCGCGCCTACGAGATGAACTCGAAGGTGGTGACGGCCGCCGATCAGATGCTCTCGACCACCTCCCAGATGTTCCGCAGCTGATCGGGCTCCTGACCATGCATGCTCTGCGACAGATCCCGCCCCGCCGTTCCGCCCGCGTTGCGACCTTGAGCGCTGCCATTGTCGCGCGGACTTTGTTCGCCGTGCTGGCCCTGTCCGTCCTCACCCTGCAGGTGTTGGCGCAGGACGCGCGATCGGCCGGCGCTCCCATGCGCCTCCGCGGCGACGTCACGGCGCGCGGCGACGTGCTGACGCTCGGAGACCTCGCGGAGGGTGCGGCCGCCGAGATGGCCCTGCGTCCGCTGTTCCGGGCGCCGGCTCTCGGCGCCACCGGCACCATCCAGGTGCGCCGCATCGCCGAAGCGATCGCGGGGCTCGGGCTCGGCTCGGTCGAGACCGGCGGCCGGCTTCAGGTGTCGGTCCAGCGCGCCGCCCGCAAGGTGACGCAGCCGGAGATCGAGGCCGCCCTCAAGCGCGCTCTCGATTCCGGTTACGGCGTCGACTCCCGCAATTTGGCCATCCGCCTCGATGGCGAAGCGCCGGTCCTGCTGGCGCCCCTCGATCTGAACGGCCAGGCCGTTGCCCTCGACCTCAGCTACGATGCCCGCTCACGTCGAATCGCTGCCCTGATCACGCTCGGCGAGCGTCAGGCATCCCTGCGGGTGTCCGGTCAGGTCATAGAGATTCGCGAAGTCGCGATCCTCGGCCGGAGCCTCAATCGCGGCGAGACCATCCTGGCCTCGGATCTCACGGTGGAGCGCCGCCCGCGGGAGGCGACCCCGGCCGATGCGCAGGGGTCGCATGCCGATCTCGCCGGGCAGGTGGCGCAGCGCAGCCTGAGTGCCGGCGCGATCCTGCGTTCGGGGGACCTGGCACCCCCCGATCTGGTGGCACGTGGCGAGGCCGTGACCATCGTGTTCGACTCCCCCGGCCTGAATCTCTCCCTCCGGGGGCAGGCCAACGAGAGCGGCCGTCTCGGGTCATCGATCACGGTGACCAACCCGATCTCGAAGAAGATCCTGTCCGCCACCGTGATCGGGGCCGGCCGTGTCTCGGTTGGTCCGGCACCGCTGCTGCGCCAGGCCAGTGCGGCCTTCGACCCACCGACCGTTCAGCGCTGATCCGCTTCGTTCGCGTCCCTTTTCCGGTTTGCCAAAGGTCCGGTCCCCATGACCTACCGCCTCTCGCCCGCTCTTGCCGTCACGCTGATGTGCACCGCGCTCGGTGCCTGCAACACGGCCGACCGCCTGTCCCAGATCGGTGCGACCCCCGCCCTTTCGGCCATCGAGGATCCGACTTCTCAGGCCGGCTACAAGCCGGTGCGCCTGCCGATGCCGGAGATCCAGCCGGTGTCCTACGCGCCGAATTCCCTATGGCGGACAGGCTCGCGCGCCTTCTTCAAAGACCAGCGTGCAGCCCGGATCGGCGACCTCGTCACCGTGAAGGTCAACGTCACCGACAAGGCGAACCTGAACAACGAGACCAAGCGCTCGCGCTCGAACGCGGAGGGAATGGGATTGCCCAATGCCTTCGGTTTGGAGAGCAGCAAGGGCATCGCGGCATCCGGGATCAGTCCCGACAAGCTCATCACCGCCACCTCGAACACGTCGAGCGACGGCGCCGGCTCGGTTCAGCGCAACGAGACGGTGACCACCAGCGTGGCGGCGATCGTGACGCAGATCCTGCCCAACGGAAACCTCGTGGTCGAGGGCAAGCAGGAGATCCGGATCAACTTCGAGGTGCGGGAACTCATCGTCGCCGGCGTGGTCCGTCCCGAGGACATCGAGTCGGACAACACCATTGAATCCAGCAAGATCGCCCAGGCGCGGATCGCCTATGGCGGGCGCGGTCAGATCACAGACGTCCAGCAGCCGCGTTACGGCCAGCAGCTGGTCGATGTGTTGCTGCCGTTCTGAGACCGATCGGCGCCCCGTGGATGGGCGCCGAGATCGTGTCGTCAGCAGCCCGATCGATCACGGGTCGATCCAGGAGAGGATTCTGTTCGAGATCAGGTGACAGGCTATCCGGGGTCAGTCGTCGCGATAGACTCGCTCGCGACGCTCATGGCGCTCCTGCGCTTCCAGGGACAGTGTGGCGATCGGACGGGCATCAAGGCGTTTCAGCGAGATCGGCTCGCCGGTCTCCTCGCAATAGCCGTAGGAGCCGTCTTCCAGACGCGCCAGCGCCGCATCGATTTTGCCGGTAAGCTTTCGCTGTCGGTCGCGCGCCCGCAGCTCGATCGAGCGATCGGTTTCAGAAGATGCGCGATCGGCGAGGTCAGGATGATTTTCGTTCTCGGTCTGTAATGCCACCAGCGTATCCTGCGCCTCCCGCAAGATATCAGACTTCCAGCCGAGCAATTTGCGACGGAAATACTCCCGCTGCCGATCATTCATGAACGGCTCGGTTTCACTCGGTACGTATCCGTCCTCAATCGTGATCTTCGCCATTCGCGCCTCTTGCAGCCGGTTCGCGGCGATCATTTTGCGTGGCTATAATGCAGGGGGCAGGCCACGACAACGCATCGTGATCCCTACTCACGGCAATCCTCTCGGATGTTTTGCGCGCTGCGGCAAACACGCAACGGCTGCAAACCCTCTGCAAGTCGCTTTGCGCTGCAACAACGGCGACGCTTTGTCATGGACTTTCTAACCTGCGTTAAAATGCAGGCTGAATGGCTTCCGCCGGTCTCACCAACCCTGTGGCCGAGATCGAACACAGGGCGCCGCAAGCGGAACCGGAGCGATGGCCCTACGTTGGGCTCGGCACCGCCGAGAATGGTAAGTCTTCAGCAGTCGAGATCTTGGCCGAAGTTCCTCAAGGTTTTACCTAGGTTACTACCACCAAGATAATCGGCCTAACTTATGGTTGATACTTGGGGCCGATGGCGGTCAGGCTGGCTGTATCGACGTGGTTTTGTGCGAATCGCCTAATATTCACTACAAACCATGTGGTCGATGTGCCGATTGCTGTCTCGGCAAGTGATTATTATTTCCTACGATCCGGAGCATATCTCATGGCGACCAAGGTCAAGTCTCTGCACGATGCGTTTTATGAGACGCTGAAAGACGTTTACTACGCCGAGAAGCAGTCGGTCCGAGCCCTCAAGAAGTCAGCGAAAGCGGCTCAGCACGAGGAACTTCGCAGCGCCTTCGAGACGCATGCCGAGGAAAGCGCCGAGCAGGTCGAGCGTCTTCAACAGGTCTTCGAGATCATCGGCAAGCCGGCGCGCGCCAAAACCTGCGAGGCGATGCAGGGCATCACCTCCGAGATGGAAGAGGATCTCGAAGATTTCGCCGACAGCCCGGCCGCCGACGCTGTGCTGGCTGCCTGTGCCCAAGCTGTCGAGCATTACGAGATCGCTCGCTACGGGACGCTGAAGACCTGGGCGCGGCAGCTCGGTTACGCGGATGCCGCCAAGCTTCTGGAACAGACCCTTGAGGAGGAGAAGAAGACCGACGCGCTCCTCAGCGAGATCGCCGAGCGGATCAACACGGATGGAAGCGAAGAGGCCGAGGCCGCCGAGGAGGCGCCGCGCGCCAAAGCGAAGACCAAGGGCTGAACGGTCCCTCGAGGACGAGGGGAGAAGCGGGGCGCTGAGTTGGCTGGTGCTCCGCCCTTCGCCAAGCAGGTCAGAATGCTACCGAGGGGGAGAGCTTGGCGAGTTCGACGGCGGCCCGCAACTCAATATCGGCGATCAGACCGTCGAGACGCGGGTCACCGCTGATCCCGGTCCGGTCGGCCAAGCGGCGCGCGATGGACTGGAGGTCGCGCGTCGAGACTCGTCCCATGATGAGCGAGGCCTTGAGGCGGTCCAGCCCATCAAGGAGGTCGCTGCCGCGCTGGGTCGAGCGCCGCCGACGCTCCTCTGGGGTGTCCGCGTTGCACTGGAGGGTCAGGATCGCATCGAGTCCGGCCAGAGAGGCTGCCGGGGTGGCCGCAGCGCTGGTGGACGCCTTGCCGGGGTCTGAAAGGGTAAAGGACCGCATGGTGTCGTTGCGACGAGCGCCCGCGGCCGCCGGACCGGTGTTCAAGGTGACGAAGCGGGGATCGACGCGCATGGGAAAAGACCAATCGGGGCGGCGGTGCGCCCTGCACCGTGAGAATCCGCCGATGATGGTTAAGCCGGCGTAAAGAGCCCGGCAGAAAATGCCGGGTCGGCATGAAGCAATCAGTCCGACGGATCGTACATCCCTGCCCTCGCAGAAGAAAACCATTCAATTCCAACGCATTGGGGAAACGATTGGCTTGGCATGGTCCTGGCACGGTATCCGGGACATCCCTGCTGCGAAGAGCCCCATGCCTGACAGTCAGAACGGCCCGTCCCGGCTTCATCGCTTCACCATCTGCTTGCTGGCAGCGATGGCCCTGGTTTTGGGCCATGCGGCTCCTGTCCTTGCCCTGTCGCGGGTCAAGGATCTCGCCAGCGTCGAGGGCGTGCGCCAGAATCAGCTCGTTGGTTACGGCATCGTCGTCGGCCTCAATGGCACCGGCGATACCCTGAACAACATCCCGTTCACCAAGCAATCGTTGCAGGCGATGTTGGAACGGCTCGGGGTCAACACCCGCGGGGCGACCATGCGCACTCAGAATCTGGCGGCCGTGATGGTCACGGCGAGCCTGCCGCCTTTCGCGACCCAGGGGAATCGCATCGACATCACCGTCTCCTCCCTCGGCGACGCGAAGTCTCTCCAGGGCGGTACTCTGCTGGTCACGCCTCTGCTCGGCGCCGATGGCGAAGTCTACGCCCTGGCCCAGGGCTCGGTCGCCATCGCGGGCTTCTCCGCCGAAGGGGACGCCGCCAAGATCACGCGCGGCGTGCCGACCAACGGGCGCGTTCCGAACGGGGCCATGATCGAGCGCGAGATGGCGTTCAAGATGAACGACATGCGGTCGCTTCGTCTCTCCCTGCGCAACCCCGACTTCACGACCTCCAAGCGGATCGCAGCCGCGATCAACGACTTCATGGGGGCGGACACGGCCGAGCCGACCGATCCGGCCACGGTTACTCTGCAGATTCCGGCCCGCTACACCGGCAACATGATCCGGCTCGTGACCGAGGTCGAGCAACTCAAGGTCGAGCCGGACCAGACCGCGCGGGTCATCGTCGACGAGCGCTCCGGCATCATCGTCATGGGGCGTGACGTGCGCGTCTCCACCGTGGCGATCGCGCAGGGCAACCTGACCGTGACGATCACCGAACAGCCGCAGGTCAGCCAGCCCGCTCCCCTCTCCAACGGCGCCACGACGGTGGTGCCGCGCACCGGCGTCAAGGTCGATACCGGCGACGGCAACAAGCTCGCCGTCGTGAAGGAGGGCGTGACCCTGCGGGAACTCGTCGACGGCCTCAACGCCCTCGGTATCGGTCCTCGCGATCTCATCTCGATCCTTCAGGCGATCAAGGCGTCCGGCGCCCTGCAGGCCGACATCGAGGTGATGTGATGCCTGTTCTCTCCATCTCCTCAAACCGACCCGAGAGGTAATCCCATGCTGTTCGCGCCCCTCGCCGCCAGCGCCGCCCTTGGGGTCGGCAAGGCCATCGTCGGAGACATCGCCAAGACCGTCCAAAGTGCGGTCGGCTCGGGCACCGCCACGGCCGCCAAAACCGCCGCTGAGGCCAAGGCGAAGAAGGCTTCGACGGATTTCGAATCGATGTTTCTCGAGCAGTCCCTCGACCGCCTGTCGCAATCCGAAGGCACCGATGGCCCGCTCGGCGAGAACGGCACCGGCGGTGGCGTGTACCGTTCGATGCTGACCAAGGAATATGCCGGCCAGATCGTGAAGAGCGGCGGCGTCGGCATCGCCGATCAGGTGTTTCGTGAGATGATGAAGATGCAGGAGGGTGGCGGTGCAAAGGTCAGCTGAGACACAAACGCCTCGCATCGCAGACCGCGCCGGCGCTCAGGCGCTGGTCACCGGCGTGTTGGCGAGCCTCGAAGCGCTGGAAGCCGTGCTGGCCCGGGAAAGTGATCACATCCGGGTCGGTCGAATGCGTGAGGGACTTGCGGATATGGATCGCAAATCCGCCCTGGCGGCGGCCTACTTCCAGGGGCTCGAGGCGATCAAGGCCAATGCCATCGTGCTCGCCCGTTTCGCACCGGAGGACATCGAAACCCTGAAGGCGGCGCATCTTCGCTTTGCTCAGGCGCTGGAGACCAATCAGGCGGTCCTCGCCACGGCGCGGGGCGTCTCCGAAGGCCTGGTAAAGACCCTGGTGGACGAGATCGACCGGGCTCGAACCCCCACGGTCTACGGCCGCCCCTCGCAGGCGCCCTCCCCCTATGGACGCAGCGGCGGCGCCCGCAGCCAGCCCCTGGTCCTATCGCGCAGCCTCTGACGAAGGACCAAGGAACGCGATAAACGGCCGGGTGGCGCGTCAGGGCCGCCCGTGACCCATCCGCACGAAGGCGCGCACCGGCCCGAACTCGGATTCACTGCGGGTGTCGATCGAGAGCTGCCCCGCGGTGACGGGCGCAGTGCCGTGACTGCCGATATTCAGGGCGCCGATCGCCCGGCCGCTCAGGCGAATGCAGGTCGGCGAGCCCGGAACGCGCACGAAGCCGGGACCCTGCTTCGGACAGGGCTGGCGGGTCTCCCGCTGCCGCAGGTCCGGATGCGGTTTCGGTCGCTCCCCCGGCTGCGCCGACGCGGCAAGGTCTCCGCCGAAAAGCGCGGCGAGGCCGATCGCCGATGCGGCACGCATCGCAGAGGTCATGCCGGGTCCCCCGTCCTTGAACCGAAATCCGGGATAAGCCATCCCGCCTTCCCGGCCAAGTTCGGCGGCCGGAAGCTGCTGCTTCGTCAGCCGGAAACTGCTGCTTCGTCAGCCGGAAGCTGCTGCGCGAGCGCGTCAGCTGAGATAGTTCACGAGGTTCAGTTTCGAAAGCATCGAGGTGACCTGATAGCTCGCCTGTAGCTGCGTCTGGAGTTGCAGCAGCTGGGCGGTCACCTCCTGGGCCGAGATGTTTTCCACGCCGTCGAGCGAGCCCTGCAGGGTGGCGCGATTGGTCCGGTTGTCGGCCTTGGTGTTCGAGAGTGTGTTGGCGGCAAGCCCCATATCGCTCGCAATGCCTGGAACACCACCCGCTTTGCGCGAGTCTGTGACCAGGAGGGCTCTGGCGCTGTCAGCGAGCGCGCTGAAGCGCTGCGCGTCCGGCGTCCCGCTGACGGCGGTCGTTCCGGGATCAGCCGCGATGATCGCAAGACCCGAGAGCACGGCACGGATCGGCGCTTCGTTGGCCTGGGCGCCGATGTTCAGGATTCGATTGGCGCCGATCTGAGCCGTGGCCGTGGCGCGTGGATCGGGAGACGTATCGTCGCCCTTATACCAGATCACCGTCTTGGTGCTCGCCTGCTCGGTGTAACCCGTGGCCTGACCGTTAGCGAACGTGATGCGCCGTGGAGCGAAGCCCGGCGATTGCGATCCGGCAAAAAAATCCTGCGCCGCCCGCGATGCCGAACTGGCCGCGAGACTGGTCGAGGCAGACCCCTCCAGGGCATTGGTCACGGCCTTCGACAGGCTCTTGGCGATGGTCGGCAGGTCGCCCTCGAGGGAGAACTCCGTCGTGGAGGCGGCATCGGCGGTGGCCCTGGCGGTGAGGGTCAAGGTCTGGGTCGTGCCGTCGCGCAGGCCGACGCTGACGGTCACGGTGTCGCCCGCAAGGGGCGTCCCTATCAGGCCCAGGGTCAGAGACGCGGGCGTGCCCCCGCTATAGGTCGAGGTGATTCCGACCCGATCCGGCCCCTGGATTCCAGCGACGGTGGCTTTGCCGAAATTCTTCTCGCGATCCGCTCCGAACCGCTGGTTCAACACGGCCTCGGCAACATCCGGACGCAGCGCCGTCGGATCATCGTCGGTGGCTGCAGCCTTGATCGCATAATCAACGAAGGTCTGGGTGCCGTCGGGTTGATTCAGGGTCACCCGAATGCGGTCCCCCTCTTGCGGAGCCGCCGCGAACTTGAAACTGACGTTGGACGGTGCGCCGCCCCCGGTCGCACTCGGCTCGATCGCGTCCGGGTTGGAACTCGTGGCGCCGAGCAGTCGAAACCCGAAATTGGCGCGCATCTCCATGCCGGCCGCGCTGATGCCGCCGTCTTCCGAGAGGCTGACGGTCGCGCCGTTCGCCGCGGTCGTGATCCGGCCGGAACCCGTTCCGAGATCGGCCGCCTTCTGCTCCGCGATCAGGGTCTTCAATCCGTCGAGGTTCCGGGCGACGTCTCCGTTCAGGATGGTATCGGCAGTGGCCACCGGCGGCGCATCGGTCGCGCGCCCGCCGAACAAGTATTGGCCGCCCATGTCGACGTTCAGGGCATCGATCGCGGCGTCCAGGCTGTTGCGGGCGATCTGCGGCGTGTTGTCGATGGTCGAGCCGTTGCTGGCGGCGAGCGAACGCTGAAGATTGGTACCGAGATTGTTGATCTGGGTGATGCTCAGGTTGGCCAGGGTAACGCGCGTGGTCGCACCCGTGATGGCTGCATCGTACCCGTCAAGGGCGCTCAGGGCCGCATGCGCGCTGAGGCTGGTGGTGCGACCCGTCCCGAGGCCACCATACGTCGTCGCCGTCTTGCCGCTGGCGAGCTGGTTGGTCAGCGTATCGAGGCGACCCTTCAGGCCGACAAGATTGGCCGTGTTGCGGTCGCCGAGATAGGTGCTGGCGTTGAACGGAGCGATGCTCATCGGTTCCTCGGGAGAATGCGTGACCTCGGTCGGGCTTTGCGTTGGGAAGGCTTGAACACCGCGGACTCGTCCTAGATCCGCAGCAGGGTGTCGAGAAGGTCGCGGGCGGCCGTGAGCACGCGCGCGTTGGCACTGTAGGCGGTCTGGAGCTGCACGAGCTTCGACATCTCCTCGTCGATGCTCACCCCCGACACCGATGCGACCCGGGCCTGCGCCGTCGCCAGCGCGATTCCCTGGCCCTCGTCGAGGCTCTGCGCGGAAGCGGCGCCGGCGCCCTGCGTGTCGATGATGCGCTGGGCGAAATCCTGGACGCTGGATGTGTAGGGCGCGTCGACGCCCCCGATGCCGCTCGCCGCCGCGAAGGTCCGGCTCGAGCCGATGAGCGCTCCGTAGAGGTATTGCGGGCGCGTCGCGTCTGACGCCAGGGTGTTGGACGCCGTGTTGACGAGTTGGGCGGTGTTGGTGGCCACGGCCTGGTTGACGGTGATCCGCTGGGCAAAGCCGGTCAGTTGCGATCCGCCCTCGAAGGAGCCGGTATAGAGCGTCCCCTTGCCTCTGCTGTCGAGGAAGAGCGGGATCTGTGGCTTGCCGGTCTGGAAGTCCGTTGGATTCGCGGCCTGAGTTACGCTGGCGCTGATGCCGAGAAGCGTCGGAGCACCGGCGGCCGGGTTGCTGGCGATGCGCAAGCTGCCGGCGGCGGCGCCCGGCTGGTTGCTGACATTAAATTCGGAGCCGAGGGCAGCCTGCAGGGCGGCGCGAAGATCCGTTGTCGGATTGGTCAGCCTGATCATGCTGATCTTGGCGTTCGGATCGCTGAGATCCGCGCGGTTGACGCTCGGGGGGGTCGCCGAGCTGTAGGGGATCAGCACACGATTATACGAGACGCCCATCGCGTCCTTGAGGCTGACCGTGATCGCATTTCCCGAGCTGAGGCCGGCGAGATCGATGTCCAGCGCATTCGCCGTTCCATCCAGGGGCACGGTGCCGACGGCGGCTCGGTCGGACATCGAGCGGGACAGCCCGGCGGCGAGTTCATCGAGCTGCCGCTGGGCTTGGGGCAGAATCGAGTCGCGCAACTCGATGGCTGCCGCGAGTGAGCCCGAGCGAATGGCCTGCGAGGCGATGAGGTCGACGCGAGAGCCGCCGGGGGTCGTGGCGGTGATGGTGCCAACGCCTCGCGTCGCTGAATCCTGCGTATAGGCAGAATCCGGATCCAGGGCGCCTCGGCCGTCGAAGCTCAAGGTCGCCGCCGCGCCGCGATCGACCAGGGTCATTCCGGACGTGGTGATCACCGTCACCGTGCCGTTGCGCTGATCCACCGTCTGCACGTCGAGAAAGGCGGACAATCCGTTGATGGCCTGGTCGCGCTGGTCAAGCAGGCTGGCACGGGCGCCCTCGTCGGAGGCGCTGGTAATCTGCGTGTTGAGGGTCGCGATCGAGGACAGGTAATCGTTGGCCTTGGCCGTGTCGCTGCCGAGCTGGCTTTCGGTGGCCGAGCGCAGATCCTGTACGCCCTGCGCGATGGTGCCGATGGTGGAGGCGAGGTTCGCGGCCCTGGAAACCACGGTGGCACGGGCCGGTGCGGAGGTCGGATCGTTGGTCAATGATTGCAGGGACAGCGCGAAGTCGTTGACGACGCCATCGAGCGCGGTCGACGATCCCGGCATCCCGTAGAGCTGGTCGAGGGACGTGCGAACCGTCGAGAGGAAGCCCGTATAGGCGGACCCAGAGGTTTCCATCCGCAACTGTTTGAGGGACGCCGCATCGAAGGCGCGGCCGAGCGTTCCGATGGAGACGCCGGAATTGCCGATGCCCTGCGCCACGGACGTGAGGGTACGCTTGGAGTATCCAACGGTGCCGACGTTCGCGATGTTCTGCGAGACCACGCCAATGGCGGCCTGGGTCGCCTTCAGGCCGGCCGAGGCGGTGTTGATCGCATTAAAGCTCACGAGGCTTCTCCCTTGCCTGTCGGTTCACGTCCGGTCGCGGGTGTCCTCAGCGAATGATGTTGATCAGCGCGGATATCATGTCCTGCGCCGTCGAGATGACCTTCGTGTTGGCAGAGTACGCCTGTTGGGTTACGATCATCTTCGAGAATTCACTCGCAATGTCGGTGTTGGATTGCTCGACATTGCCGCCGATGATCGAGGTGGTACCGAGGCCGACCAGCGGCGTGCCGGAATCGAGAGTCTGCTGATAGGTGCCGTTTGACGTCGCCTTGAGGCCATCCGAATTGATGAACTGCACCACCTTGATGTTCGCCAGAGCGACCGTGTTGCCGTTGCTGTAAGAACCAGCGATCTTGCCGTCCTTGGTGATGCTGAGGTTGTTCAGGGTGCCCGATGTAGAGCCGTCCTGGGTCAGCGCATTCGTGGTGACGGTGCCGCCGGAGGAGGTGTAGCCAGTCAGGCCCCCGGTGCCGTAGGAAAGCTGAATGTTCCCTAGATTAACTCCATCCACCGTGAGGGCGGGGATCGTTACCGAACTGGCCGCGGGCGCAGTCAATTGGCCACTGCTGTTGAACTGGAAAGCCGTTCCAGCGTTCGTCCAGGTACTATTAGTGCTCAGGACCGTGCTCTGATTGGCGTAGAACAGGTTCCAGACATCATTCGTCCCCGCCGCCGCATTGCCGTTCTGAACCTTTGCCCAACGGGTCGTGAGGGTGACGGGGGCCCCCCCTGCAGTGTAGGCGGTGAGGACAGGACCCGAAATGCTGCCGTTGATGAAACTAGTCGCGTCGGCCGCCGACACGGTTGCGGTGCCGGTCCCGGACAGGATGGCGGGGTTGGCCCCCGAGGCCAGGGTGCCGAGAAGCTCGGTGCCGGGCTGACTCGCATTGGCCTTGGCGGTCGCGGGCGTCTTCGGCAGGTTGGCCGAATAAGTGATGGTGGAGGTCGGCTGTGCCGGTAGAATCGTGTTCGCGACCTGGATCGGACCCTCGGCGGTCGCCTGCCCGGTGACCGGATCGAGGCTGCTGCCCTTCAGGTAGGAGCCGGCCCCGTTGACGAGATAGCCGTCTTTATCCAGGGCAAAGTCCCCGCGCCTTGTATAGGTATCGCCGGTCACGAAGCTGGATTGACCGTTGGCGTCGCCGGATTTGGTCGTGACCGCGAAGAAGCCTTCGCCGTTGAGCGCCATGTTCGTCCCGATGTCGGTGGCGTTCAGGCCGCCCTGCACCGTGGTGGTCTGCCGCGAATTTGCGGAGACCGATCCGGCGACCTGCCGACTCGGTGACTGCTGTTCCGCGACGAGATCGACGAAGCTCGTATCGACCCGCTTGAAGCCGGTGGTCTGCGAGTTCGCGATATTCCCGGAAATGTTCTCCAGCGAGAAGGACTGAGCCTTCAGGCCGGAGACGGCCGTCTGCATCGCGGAGAAGACATCCATGACCGAAAACCTTGTGTGACGATCGCTTCGCCGGCGCAGAGCGGCACGGACCGGATCTCGTCCAGCAATCCACGTGCCAAGCGTAAGGTATTGTCAGTAATGGTTTTTCTGCAGGGATGACCCGGCAGGAACGGCCGGGAGACGGCCGGATCGGCAGCTTTTGCCGAGGCGCTTTGGTCGAAGGATCTTGTTTACGCGACGTTATCGCCGATTCCGCTAGTGTCCCGAAATCGAAGGCGGTGGATCGCTATCATGAGAGCCAAACGGTCGACCCTCGTCCATCTGATCTACTTCTCGCGATTGAACCTCGCGGCGGATGCGCCCACGCGGACCCGGCAGATCGGCGAGATCACGCGGCAGGCGCAGAAGAAGAACGAATTCTCGGTGATCACCAGCTTCCTGATCATCGAGCAGAATTTCGCGGCCCAGATCATCGAAGGCGAGCGTACGTCGGTGAGCGATACCTTCGCGCGGATCAGCAGCGATTCCCGCCACCGCGATGTTCAGATCGTCGAATGGCGCGAGATCGTGAAACGGGAATTCGTGAACTCCTTCACCACTGGCATACGGGGTCCGACGAATGACGCGCTGTTTCAGAAGGCCGCCCTTCTCCCCATGTTCCAGCGCGGAACCCCGAAGAGCACCGCAATCCACGCCCTGGCGGCGACCCTGCAGGCTGAGTCAATGACGAAGCAGGGCATCGACCATCTGTTCGTCTAATGCCGACGCGGCTCAGTCCGACATCGGGGTCCTGTCCTCAAACCCGTGATATTCCATGAGCGATACGCCCGCGATCCTCATCGTCGACGATCAGGAGAAGTTGCTTAAGCTGATCATCCTCTTGATGAACCGGCTCGGCTTCCCGGATGTCGAGGGTGTGACCGACGCCGTCACGGCTCTGGAGCGAATGCGTGAGCGTCGCTACTCCCTCGTGATTTCCGACCTCGACATGGAGCCGATGGACGGGCTCTCGTTTCTGCGTGAGATCCGGGCCGACGACGCCCTGATGAACACCCCCTTCCTCCTCACCGAAGCGTCCTTCGATTTCGAGGACATCAACCTCGCGCACCAAGCCGGTGCGGACGCCTTCATCCTCAAGCCCTTCGACATGTCGGTGCTGAAGACCAAGCTCAAGCAGGTCATCAACCGCAAGCCGCGTCGGCGTGAAGCGCCGCTCGCCGCGGAATCGGCTCTGAACATCGATTTCCCGATGCTAGGTAAGTTCTGAATTCGGCCCCGACGGGTACGGATTGCGCCGTCCCCTCAGGCGGGCACCACCCGCCGATAGAGGTGCCATGTCGCGTGCCCGAGGATTGGCATGACCACCGCGAGCCCGACGAAGAGCGGCAGAGACCCGAGCACCAGAAGACCGGCCACGATGAAGCCCCAGGCTGTCAGGATGCGGGGATTCCTGCGGAAAGCGGCCAGCGAGGTTTCGATCGCCGTCGCAAGATCGATGTTCCGATCGACGAGCATCGGCACCGAAACCACGCTGATCGCCAGCACGACGAGAGAGAAGGCGAACCCGGTGAGGTTCCCGACGATGATCAGCGCCCAACCGCGCGGCGTCAGGAAGACATCTCGGGCGAAGTCCAGCAGCGAGGCTGGCTCTGCATCGCCGTACAGCGCCCAGTAGAGTCCCTGGGCCGCCACCAGCCAACTCACGAAAATCGCAGTCAGCAACATGCCCATGCCGGCGAGCGCGCCGGCTGCCGGCCGTGTGAGATTGGCAAACGCCAGGGCCCACTCGGTGGACAGCCCCTGCTCACGTCGGCGGCTTAGTTCGTAAAGCCCGATGGCCGCGAAGGGTCCGATCATGGCGAAGCCTGCGGCCAGGGGGAACACCAGCGGCAGGATCTCCAGCCCGAAGGCGACGGTCGCCAGGACGACCCCCACCAAGGGGTAAATCAACCCGATGAACAGCGCATGGGTGGGCATCGCCAGGAAATCATCGACGCCGCGTCGCAAAGCCATGGACAGATCATGGCCATCAATCGTGTTCACGGCTGGCCGCGCCATCGCATGGCCGAAATCGTCGACAGGAAGAGTCGTCATCGCTCAAGCCCTCTCGCAGGGGTGAAGCTCACGACGTCGAGGCCCAAGCCTTTCCGCGTCTGCTCGTGCGTGAAGGCGCCGAGAGCGAAGACCCGGAAGGATATCCGATTTGTGAAAACCTGTCTCCACCCAGATCATGCAAGAGAAACAATTTCGCAGCACTTGTCACGTTCCGCGAAAGCTTGACCTTAGGCTGCCCGCTTCTGATAATCCTTGATGTCGCTGAAGCGAATGTCCGGCGCGCGCTCCTCCTCGTAGCGCAGGGAGAAGGCCGTGGTCGCCATGAAGACCGGAGCGCCGTCGAGATCGCTCGCCATGGCGGACCCGTGGCTGCCGATGAACTTGTCGAGCGTTGGCTCTGTCTCGGCGGTGATCCAGCGGCAGATCGAGAAGCGTGTCGGTTCGTAGTCGATCGGCAGGCCGTACTCGGCCTGGAGCCGCTCCTTCAGCACGTCGAGCTGCAGGGCGCCGACGACCCCGACGATGGCCTGGGAGCCGTCATGCGGTCGGAAGACCTGAACGACGCCCTCCTCGCCCATCTGCTGGAGAGCTTCCTTCAGCTTCTTGGCCTTCATGGCATCGGTCAGCTTGATCCGGCGCAGGATCTCCGGCGCGAAGCTCGGCACGCCGCGGAACACGATCTCCTCGCCTTCCGTCAGGGTATCGCCGATTCGCAGCGTTCCGTGGTTGGGGATGCCGACGACATCGCCCGCGAAGGCCTCGTCGGCGATGGCCCGGTCCTGGGCGAAGAAGAATTGCGGGGCGGAGAGCGACATCGGCTTGCCGGTGCGCACCAGCTTCGCCTTCATGCCCCGGTTCAGGCGGCCCGAGCACACGCGCATGAAGGCGATCCGGTCGCGATGGTTCGGATCCATGTTCGCCTGGATCTTGAAGACGAAGCCGGTCATCTTCGGTTCGGTCGGCTCCACGAGGCGCTTGTCGGCATCCTGCCCGCGCGGTGGCGGCGCGAAGCGGGCAAGCCCGTCGATGAGATCGCGTACGCCGAAGTTCCGAAGGGCCGAGCCGAAGAACACCGGCGTCATATGGCCCTCGCGGAACGCCGCCAGATCGAACCGCTTCAGTCCGGTTTCGGCAAGCTCCGCCTCTTCGCGCCAGGTCGCGGCCTCGCCGTTCTCCGTCAACAGCTGGTCGAACAGCGGATCGTCAACGCCCGTCACCGCCACCGTGCCGGCGTCGTCGGCCGCGTCCAGGCGGCGGACACGACCGTTGCCCAGGTCGTAGGTGCCGGCGAAGCTGCGTCCGCGGCCGATCGGCCAGGTCACCGGTGCAACGTCGAGCGCCAGCACCTTCTCGATCTCGTCAAGAAGCTCGAACGGGTCCCGCGCTTCCCGGTCGAGCTTGTTGATGAAGGTGACGATCGGGATATCGCGCAGCCGGCAGACCTCGAACAGTTTGCGCGTGCGCGCCTCGATGCCCTTCGCGGCGTCGATGACCATCACGGCGGAGTCGACCGCCGTCAGGGTGCGATAGGTGTCCTCCGAGAAGTCCTCGTGGCCCGGAGTGTCGAGGAGATTGAAGACGCAGTCGCCGTACTCGAAGGTCATCACCGAGGTGACCACGGAGATGCCGCGCTCCTTCTCGATGCCCATCCAGTCCGAGCGGGTCGACACGCGGTTGCGCTTCGCCTTGACCTCGCCGGCGAGTTGGATCGCGCCGCCGAACAGCAGCAGCTTTTCGGTGAGCGTGGTCTTGCCGGCATCCGGGTGCGAGATGATCGCGAAGGTGCGGCGCCGGGCGACCGGATCGGCCTTCGTCTCCGGAGCTTTGGTCTCGGTCTGCATCAGCATGGCGGGCAATAATTTCCGGGTCCGCGCGCGGCGGCGCTGCGTTCGCGACGTCTAAGCGAAGAAGAGCTGTTCTGTAGGCGTTTCGAGCGTGATGCGCAAAACTCAGCCGCGCCCGAGATAGGGCATGTTGGTGGCGACCACGGTGAGGAACGGGACGTTGGCGGAAAGCGGAAGCCCGGCCATGTATACCACCGCGTCGGCCACGTGCCGGGCATCCATGACCGGCTCCGCGCGAATGCTTCCATCCGCCTGCCGTGCACCGAGGGCGATGCCAGCCGTCATCTCCGTCTCGGCATTGCCGATATCGATCTGCCCGCAGGCGATGTCGTACGGACGCCCGTCCAGGGCGGTCGCCTTGGTCAGGCCGGTGATCGCATGCTTGGTGGCCGCATAGGGCGCCGAATGGGGGCGCGGCACCTGTGCGGCGATCGAGCCGTTGTTGATGATGCGCCCGCCCCGTGGTGCCTGCGCCTTCATCATCCGGAACGCCGCCTGCGTGCACAGGAAGGCTCCGGTGAGGTTCACGTCCACCGACTGCCGCCAATCGTCGAGGGTGACCGCGTCGATGGCCGCCCCCGGGGTGAACACGCCCGCGTTGTTGAACAGCAGGTCGAGGCGACCGAACCGTTCGGACACCCGCGCAAACAGCTGCGCCACGGAAGCCGCATCAGCCACATCGGTCTCAACAGCCTCGGCGGAGACCCCGCACGTCTCAGCCAAGCCGGCAACCTCCTCCAAGGGGGCGCGGCGGCGGCCGGCCAAGACCAGATGAAACCCGGCTTCCGCGAGGCCCAAGGCCACCACCCGTCCGATTCCCGAGCCGGCTCCCGTCACGATCGCGATCCGCTCGCCCATGCTCCGACCCTCCGCTAAGCGACGCACGACCATAAAGCGCCTTCCCTCCCTGTTGCCAGCACCCGGCACTGCGTCTAGACACACCTCCGCCGAGCGCGATGGGGCGTCGCCAAGTGGTAAGGCAGCGGTTTTTGGTACCGCCATTCCCAGGTTCGAATCCTGGCGCCCCAGCCAATGTTTCAGGAACCGGCTCTGGCCCTCCTCTGAAGCTTGGTCTGCTGGCCCGGGCTCCGGTTGACGGGGCGATCGGTGGCACTGTTCGGATCGGCTCGTTCCCTGCCGCGTCTCGCTGATCGGCGAGGAAGACGCGCTTTGGCGCACTTCGGCGCGGGAAGGATCTTGGTTGCGGACAATCTTGGCCGCGAACGATCTTTGCCGCGCCGGAGCGGAACATCGCGTCTTGCGAGCCATGCCCGCCTTGACGCTCGAACATCATCCCGCGCACGCATTCGGGCACTCCATGCGGACAGGAGGCTGGCCGCTTCGGTACGACTCCCACCGCTCGAAATGCGGATGCTCCCGAAAGCCCCATGCGAGTGAGGGTTCTCCCGTTCGGCGGCGCTCGGCAGGTGAGCACCAGGCATGCGCTCGCGTCCGTAGGGAATGCGGAGTCGCGACGGGCGGGGATTGGTCGCGCAACGCTCCCTCGCCACCCCTTCGGCTGCCCGCTGCCGCAACGGCTCGAACAACGGGCCGACCGATGCCGAGGCGCCTCCATCCTAGAGCTGTGCCCTGGCGGGTTGAATCGCTTGGGGTAGGCGATCTGGCTGGCGTGTGATTCACTGGATGGGCTTGTGAGGGAGGATTGCCATGCCTTCAGCCCTGTCGGTCGATCTGCGCGAGCGTGTGGTCGCCGCGATTGAAGCGGGTGCATCGCGGCGTCAGGCTGCCAAACGCTTTGGGGTCGGGGCAGCCAGCGCGATCCGTTGGCACGAGCGCTTTCGGCAGGACGGGCGGATCGCGCCCAGGCCCATGGGCGGCGACCGCAACTCGCAGCGCCTGGAAGCGCAGGCGGCCCTGATCCTTCGGATCCACGAAGAGCACCCGCTCTCCTTCCTGCGGGAACTGAGCGACAGGCTCTCGGAACGGGGCGTCCGCGCCAGCACGAGCAGCCTGTCACGCTTCTTCGCCCGGCATGGGATCACCCGTAAAAAGGGGCTGTCCACGCGGCCGAGCAGGAGCGGCCGGATGTGAAGGCCGCGCGCGAGGACTGGTTCGAGCGTCAACCCGATCTCGATCCAGATCGCCTGGTCTTCCTCGACGAGACGGCCGCCACGACGAAGATGGTCCGCCGGTATGGCCGTGCTCCGTGCGGTCAGCGCTGCCGGATCGCCGTACCTCACGGGCACTACAAGACCACCACCATCACCGCCGCCCTGCGCGCCACGGGATTGATCGCCAGAACCGTCTTCGATGGAGCCACGAATGGTCTGCGCTTCCGGGCCTACGTCACCGACACCCTGGCTCCGGTCCTCAAGCCCGGTGACACCGTCATCCTCGACAACCTGAACGCCCATAAGGTCGCCGGGGTGCGCGAGGCCATCGAGGCAGTCGGCGCGCGGGTTCTCTACCTCCCGCCCTACAGTCCGGACTTCAATCCGATCGAGCAAGTCTTTGCCAAGGTCAAAGCTCTCCTCCGAACGGCTGCAGCACGGACCGCCGCCGACCTAACCACCGCCATCGAGAACGCGTTCGCCGCCGTCCGACCGGATGAGTGCCGAAACTACCTCGCCGCTGCCGGATACGATGCCTACGAGCCAATCTGAAAGGGAACGGCTCTAGTGCTTGTCCTGAAGCTAAAAGGACCGATACGGTTCTTAAGAAACACTCATCGTCACTCATTAGATCCAATATAAATCAAATCTGTATTGAAAGATATTGCGTTTTGTCACCTCTTTGTGTTGCCGTTAGGCATTATCGATGCGTATCTCGACTGACAAAGAAGTGGTGCGGTGAAGCATCGTCAAAAAATCAGGGAGGTCTGCATGGCTGGAGCGACGCTGTCCGGGACGGTGTTCACGGATACCAACGGCAATGGGATGTGGGATCTCAACGAGGCCCCCCTTGCAGGCTTATCGGTCGATCTGCTCGCCGCCGACGGGAGTGGCAGCGTGTTGGCGACCGTCAAGAGCGGCGTGAACGGCGCGTACGCCTTCACCAATCTCGCGGGCGGCACATACGCCATGCGCTTCACGCCGACGCTGTCCGGATATCTGGGAAGCGTCGGAACAACGGCCTCGAACGGCCAGACACTGGTGACCAATCTGAAGGTTCCAAGTAATACGACCACGACAGTCAACGAAGGTTTCTACAAACCCGGAGCGATTGCCGGGGTCGTCTTCAACGACACCAACGGTAACGGTGTCTTCAACACTGGTGAAATTCTCACGAACGGCGTCAGGATCGATTTGTATAATAACGTTGGTGTGCTTTCCGGTACCACGACATCAAGCAACAAGGATCCGTTCAAGCCTGGTACGAATGGGGTCTATAGCTTCCAGAACCTCGCCCCAGGGAACTACACGGTCACAGTCACTGCCCCGGATGGCAAGATGACGAGCGGTGTAACCACGCTTGCGGAGACCGTCACCAGTGGTGCGGTGATCGCGTCGCAGAATTTCGGTGTGAAGAACAATCCCCCGACCGTCAGTCTGGCCGGTACAATCTTCGATGACGGAGACAGGAACGGCAGCCAAGGTCTCGGTGAAAAGGGCCTCGCTGGCAGCAACGTGCTTCTAAGCGATGCGGTCACAGGGCTGGCGCTCAAGACCACTGTCACCGATTCGGCTGGGCGTTACAGTTTTGGGACCACCGCCGGCAGCTATCTCATCACCGTCGCTGCCCCGGAGGGATTGAAGGGAACCTCGCCGACGATCCTCTCGACGGGTGATCTCACCAGCGGGGCTTCGAATGCAGCGCTGAATGTCGGATTCACGACGGATCCGGTCCTCGACAAGACGGGCGCCATTCCTCCGGTCACGGTTCTCAACGTCGTCCTCCGCGGACAATCGAACACCTATTTCCCAACCCTGTACGGCGACTTGCCAAAACTCGAAGCGGCGATCGAGGCCCAGCTCGGATTCGACGGCGTCCGTCAGGTCGTCAACGTGATCGGCACGCGTGACATGGCGAACGGCGCCAACACGGAATGGCCGGGTACGGGGATGCTGACCGACTGGCTGACCCCGGTGAACGGCGACTACCGGAACGGGTGGACGGCCAACATGCAGGAGCTTGGCCTTCTCGGTACCCTCGGGCAATTGTCCGTCGCGCAGAAGGCCGCGCCGACGGCGATCGTCTGGCTGCACAATGAGAATGACAGCCAGAACGCGAATCTCACGCCGGCCATGTGGGAGAGTGCGGTCCGCTACGAAGCCGGCCTCGTGCGCGGCGTGCTCGGCCAGGACGCGAGCACCGTCCCCTACCTGTTCGTCAACGCCATCCCCTTCCCCGCGCAGACGCCCGGGGTTCAATTCACGCAGCCGGTTCAAAACCAGGCCATCCGGGTCGGACAGGCCGAGCTTACCGAGGACAAGGATTTCAACGCAGGCTACGCCACGCATCAGGCGAGCGACGTCGACATGGACGTCGATGGTCACGGCATCACCCGGCAGCCGGGGAGCGTTCACTTCAGCCGAGCGGACGCGGATCAAATTTTCAAGCGGATTGCCCTTTCGGTTGCCGAGGAGTTCAAGGCCTCGGCGCTGCCGGGCTCGCCCATGGCGCTGGCCGGCGGCAACATCGACGACGACGGTCCTCAGGTCGTGCGGGCCGAGCGCGTCGCCGGCGCCACCAACCAGCTTCTGCTGACCGTCGCGTTCGATCAGGCCACGTCGCTCCAGGCCTTCGGCAGCGCCGCCGCCGCCGGTACCGGCTGGAGCCTGCGCGCCGACTGGAACGTCGGTACCAGTCAGGCCGTGGCTACGAAAGCCGAGCTCATCGACGCCAGCCACGTCCGGCTCACCTTCGACAGCGACATCCCTGCCGCCACCGAGCTCTTTTACGGATGGGGCGGCGCCCGCATCGCCGTGCCCGGGCAACCCGGCATCGGAGCTGCGATCTACGACAACAACAGCCTGCCTCTCTGGGTCGATCCGCGTGGCCTCACGGTCACCCAGGCGGGCGTGATCACGGTCCGGTCCGTGGTGGACAGCGGAGCCGGCATCGACGGCAGCGGCAACGGCCTGCTCAAGGCCGGCGCCGCCATCACTCTCGCCGTCCAGTTCACCGGCGCCGTCGAGGTGACGGGCACGCCGGTGCTGACCCTGAACAGCGGGGCCACCGCCGCCTATGCGGGCGGGTCGGGCACCAGCACCCTGAACTTCGCCTACACCGTGGCCGCCGGCCAGAACGTGCAGGACCTGGCCGTCACCGGCATCGGCCTGACGAACGGCACCCTGGTCGGGCAGGATGGCAGCAGCGTCACCCTCGCGGGCTTCGCGGCGGCGATGCCCGGCATCCTGACCATCGACACCACCGCCCCGACCCTGACCCTGACTCAGACGCCGCCGGCGACGATCGAGGCCACCTCCGGGGCGGGGGCTCCGGTGAGCTTCGCCGCCACGGCGATAGATGCTGTCGATGGAAACGATCCGGTGATCTTCCGCGAGGGGATGACGGTCGTCGCTTCGGGCCAGACCTTCGGCATCGGCACGCATGTGGTGACGGCGACGACGAGCGACGCCGCCGGCAACCTCGCCGCCCCAGTCGCATTCGCCTTCACCGTGGCTGACACGGTCAAGCCGGTGATCGGCGTCACGCCTCCGGCCCTGACGATTCAGGCCACTTCAGCGACTGGAGCTCCGGTGAGCTTCGCCGCCGCGGCGACGGATGCCGTCGACGGAAGCGATCCGGTGATCTTCCGCGAAGGTGCGACGGTCGTCGCTTCGGGCCAGACTTTCGGCATCGGCACGCATGTGGTGACGGTGACGGCGAGCGACGCCGCCGGCAATCTCGCCGACCCGGTCGATTTCACCTTCACCGTTGTTGGCGCGCCGACGGCGACGGCGGACGCGGTCACTCTCGATGCCCATTCTCTCACGGCTGGGAACGTGCTCGCCAACGATCTCGATCCCGCCGGCGCCGGGCTGCAGGTTACGGCCGTACGTGCGGGGGACGGCACCCTCACCCCCGTGCCGATGACCGGCACTGTCACGATTGCAGGCATGCGCGGCACCCTGACGATCGGAGCCGACGGGCAATACACCTATCTGGGTCAGCGTTCGGGAACCGATTTGTTCACCTATACCATCGCCGACAATGACGGCGCGGCTGCATCGGCAGCGCTCAGCATCACCGTCGAGGCGCATGTTCCCCCGCCTGAGGCGACCTACGCCTTCGCCTTCGCGCAGGCGAGTCTTACCTATCAGAACGGCGAGGTGTTGCTAACGGGACCGGATGGCGCGGTCCACGATGTCACCGGCATCGAGCGGCTGAACTTCAGCGACGGTACGATCAATGAATCCGCAGGCCGTCCCCTCGTGGATGACCTGTTCTACTTCGGCATGAACCGCGACGTCTGGCAGGCGCAGGTGGATCCGGGTCAGCATTACGCCGAGTTCGGCTGGCGCGAAGGGCGCGATCCCAACCCGCTGTATTCGACCTCCGGCTATCTCACCGCGAATCCAGACGTGGCCGCCACTGGTATCGATCCCCTGGCTCACTACGATCGGTTCGGTTGGAAAGAGGGGCGCAATCCCTCGACTGCCTTCGACACCGATGCCTATCTCTCCGCAAACCCGGACGTCGCTGCAGCCGGAATCGACCCGCTCACCCATTATCTCCAGTATGGGCGGATCGAAGGCCGGCAAGCCGTGCCTGTCTCGGCTGAGATCGCAGGAGCCGATCAGCTCTACGGTGATTTCGACATCACCTATTACTTGGCTCGGAATCCGGACGTGATGGAGGCGGCCGCCGCGGCCGGTCGTGCGCCGGACAACTTCGCCTTCATGCATTATCTCGAGTTCGGGGCCGCCGAGGGGCGCGACCCGAATGCATACTTCTCGACGAAGGGCTATCTGACCGCGAATCCAGATGTGGCGGCCGCAGGCTTCAATCCCATGCTTCACTATGAAGAGTTCGGCTGGAGGGAGGGGCGCAATCCCTCGGCTTTCTTCAACACGAAGGCCTATCTTGCCGCGAACCCGGATGTGGCGGCAGCGGGAGTCGATCCGCTCGCACAGTATCTCCAATTTGGCATCGCCGAGCATCGCGACCTCGCTTGACGAAGACCGCGGCCGGTACTTGTGTGCCAAGGCGTTCCGATCGCATTCTGCGACCGGCTTTAGGAAACACCGGAAGCCTGACAGGCAACCGCCTGCACGGGCTGCCCAGTTGCAATCGCTCCCCAAGAAGCTGTTTGGGACAGGCGCGGGGTAAACTGTCACCGGTGATTGAGCAGGTCGCGACGATTGATGCCCAGGGCTTTGATGCGGGAGGCGAGCGTTGTCGGGCGCAGACCGAGCATCTCGGCGGCGCCTCCCTGTCCGAAGATCTTGCCACCGGTGAGCACCAGGGCCGCCTCGATCTCGGCCCGGTCACGGGCGCGCCGTTCGGTCTCCGTCGGGACGGCAAGCGCGGGCTCGGCCGGAGCCGGCTCACGATGGCGGGGGGGCGCGTCGATCTCCGGCAGGTCCAGATGCAGGCGCCCGCGGACGGCGAGGATCGCGCCGCGCTCGATGACGTTCTCCAACTCGCGCACGTTGCCCGGCCAGGCGTAGCGGCTGAGCCGGCGCGCGTCGCCTTCCGTCAGGCGCGGCTCCGCGATGTTGAGGCGTCGGGCTGCGCCCTTCAGAAAGTGCTGTGCGATCAGGGGAATGTCCTCCGGTCGTTCGCGTAAGGGGCTTGCCGCGATCGGAAAGACGTTGAGGCGAAAATACAGATCTTCACGAAACCGTCCCCGGCGCACCTCGTCCCGCAAGTCTCGATTGGTGGCGGCGATCAGCCGGACATCGACGGCCCGGGTGCGCTCCTCGCCGATCCGCTCGAACGAGCGCTCTTGCAGGACCCGGAGAAGCTTTCCCTGAAGGTCGATGGGGATTTCGCCGACCTCATCAAGGAAGAGCGTGCCGCCATCCGCCAATTCAAAACGGCCAACCCGGTCGCGGACAGCACCCGTGAAGGCACCTCGGGCATGGCCAAAGAATTCGCTCTCGAACAATTCGCGCGGCACAGCGGCGCAATTAACCCGGATCAGGGGGCGGTCGGAGCGACGGCTGGCTTCGTGGATCGCCCGGGCGATCAGTTCTTTGCCGGTGCCGGACTCGCCGGTGACCAGGACGGTTGCGTCGGTGCCGGCCACCACATCGATTTGGCGCAGAGTCGCCTCGATGGCCGGAGATCGCCCGATGATGCCCTGGTGATGGCTTTCGAGCCGGATTTCTTCCTTCAGGTAGGCGTTTTCGAGCTCCAGGCGCTCACGCAGAGAATCGACTTCGGCGAGGGCCTGGCGCAGGCGCTCGTCGGCTTCGCGGCGGGGGCCTATGTCGCGGAAGACGATCACCGCGCCGAGAAGGCGGCCTCGATCGCGGATCGGTGTCGATGTGTATTCCACGGGGAACGCGCGTCCGTCACGGCGCCAGAACACCTCCGTGTCGACCTGGTGCACGGCGCCGTCGCGAAACGCCGCGTAGATCGGGCAATCATGGTGGTGATAATGCGCGCCGTTCGGGTGAGTGTGATGCACCGTGGCGTGCATGTCCCGCCCGACGAGGTCGGCGGCGGACCAGCCCAGCATCCGCTCGGCGGCCGGATTGACGAAGGTGGTCACCCCGTCCGCGTTAACGCCGTAGATGCCTTCCCCGGCTGCCCGCAGGATGAGCTGGTTCTCGCGCTCGAGATCGCGGAAGATCCGCTCCATCCGCTGCCATTCGGATAGGCCGGCCCGCATGTGGGCATCCGCCTGAGCGTCCACCTGACGCCGGCGGCGGGCATCGAGATCGGCCAGGGTCACCAGCATCAGCGGCGCGTGGCTGAGAAGAAGCGAACCCGCATATTCGAGCCGCAGGGTTTTGCCCTCGCCATGGCGCGGGGTCAGCGCGTGGGTCCACCACCGGCCCTTGGCCTGGACCGCCTGGGTGAAGACGATCAGCGTCGGCAGCTGGCCGGGATGCAGGACGCTCGCCGGCATTCCCCGCAGCACGGAAGAATCATAGCCCAGCAGGTCGGCGGCCGCCGGGTTGGCCTCGACGACGCGATCCTGTTCCGGGTCGAGCACCAGCATCGGCTCACGGCTTTCGCGGAAGGCGAGGCCGAGATCGAGCGGTGCCGGAACAGAAAGCATGAAGCCTTATCTCACGACGAGATTTCGTTGTAAAACCACGAAATCTCGTAAAACACGAAATCTCGTATGATGCTTGGATCGCCCTAAGACTATGTGAAAGCTCAGAGAAAGTTCTTTTCTGATCCTGGCACGGGGGTTGCTGAGCAGGCTGCACTTCTCAGCGGCGAGGCAGCCATGGCCCTGTTCGACAATCCTTTCGACGCCTCCCGGCGGCTTGGCCGGGGCGGCTGCTCATGTGGTGCGCACCGCTCGCAAGGTGAACACGATGCGGCCCAGCCGGTGGGCGACGCGGCCATTCAGCGTGTCGTCGACGGGACGGTGATGCGGGCGCTGTTTCCGCACGACGCCGAGCGGCGGGCGTTCCTGCGCAGCGTCGGGGCGGCGACCGCCCTGGCGGCTGTCAGCCAGTTCCTGCCGACCCGCCTGATCGCCGAGGCCTTCGCCGAGGGCGCCAAGCCCGAGAAGACGGACCTGAAAATCGGCTTCATCCCGATCACCTGCGCGACGCCGATCATCATGGCGAAGCCCATGGGCTTCTACGAGAAGCAGGGTCTCAACGTCGATGTGGTGAAGACCGCCGGCTGGGCGGTGATCCGCGACAAGACCCTGAACCGCGAATACGACGCCGCTCACATGCTGGCGCCGATGCCGATCGCGATCTCGCTGGGCGTCGGTTCGAATCCGCAGCCCTACACCATGCCGGCGGTGGAGAACGTCAATGGACAGGCCATCACGCTTGCCATGAAGCACAAGGACCGGCGCGACCCGAAGGACTGGAAGGGCTTCAAGCTCGCGGTGCCGTTCGACTACTCGATGCACAATTACCTGCTGCGCTACTACCTCGCGGAAGCCGGCATCGACCCCGACACCGACGTGCAGATCCGCGCCGTGCCGCCGCCCGACATGGTCGCGAACCTGCGCGCCGACAACATCGACGGCTTCCTGGCTCCGGACCCGGTCAACCAGCGCGCGGTCTATGACGGCGTCGGCTTCATCCACATCCTGTCGAAAGACATCTGGGATCGTCATCCGTGCTGCGCCTTCGCGGCCTCGCAGGATTTCATCACCCAGACTCCGAACACCTACGCGGCCCTGCTGCGGGCCATCATCGAGGCCACGACCTACGCCTCGAAGCCCGAGAACCGGAAGGAGATCGCCGCCCAGATCGCGCCGGCCAACTACCTGAACCAGCCGGTTACAGTGGTGGAACAGGTCCTCACCGGCACCTTCGCGGACGGCCTCGGCGCCGTGCGCAAGGTGCCCGATCGCGTCGATTTCGATGCCTTCCCGTGGCAGTCCTTCGCGATCTGGATCATGACCCAAATGCAGCGCTGGGGGCAGATCAAAGGCGAGGTTGATTACCAGGCCGTGGCCGCCAAGGTCTATCTGGCGACCGATGCCGCGAGGCTGATGAAGCAGAACGGCCTGACACCGCCGGAGACCACCACCAAGAGCTTCGTGGTCATGGGCAAGACCTTCGATCCCGCCAAGCCGAAGGAATATCTCGAATCCTTCAAGATCCGGCGGGCGGGCTGAGTCATGGCGCCAAGCCTCTCCGTTCGCGCCGGCCTCGTCTCGCTCGCCCTGCTGCTGGCTTTCTTGCTGACCTGGCAGATCGCGGTCAGCGGCACGGGCAAGACCGAGGCGATGGACCCGGAATACGCCGCCCTGATGGGCGCCAGTGCCACGACCGGCAAATCGGCCATGCCGGGGCCGCTCGATGTCGGGGCGACGATGTGGAAGCACCTGCGGGACCCGTTCTACGACCGGGGGCCGAACGACAAGGGGCTCGGCATTCAGCTCGCCTATTCCATCGGCCGTGTGGCGCTCGGATACGGCCTCGCGGTGATCGTGGCGATCCCGATCGGCTTCCTCATCGGCATGTCGCCCCTGATGGGGCGGGCGCTCGATCCCTTCATCCAACTCCTGAAGCCCGTCTCGCCCTTGGCGTGGATGCCGCTCGCCCTCTACACGATCAAGGATTCCGGGCTCTCGGCCATCTTCGTGATCTTCATCTGCTCGCTCTGGCCGATGCTGATCAACACCGCCTTCGGGGTGGCCGGCACGCGCAAGGAATGGCTCAACGTCGCCCGCACCCTGGAGGTCGGGCCGTTCCGCCGGGCCGTCACCGTGATCCTGCCGGCGGCGGCGCCCACCATCCTCACGGGCATGCGCATCTCCATCGGCATCGCCTGGCTCGTCATCGTGGCGGCCGAGATGCTCGTGGGCGGCACCGGCATCGGCTACTTCGTCTGGAACGAGTGGAACAACCTCTCGATCACCAACGTGATCACCTCGATCCTGGTCATCGGCCTCGTCGGCATGATCCTCGATCAGGTGCTGGCGCGGGCGCAACGCCTCGTCACCTTCCCGGAGTGAGCGCCATGGCCACGCTCCTTCGCTTCCGAACTGCGCCCAGCCCCGGAGACGCCCGCGTGTCCTCGCAGACCTCGCCGTCTCCCTCGTCAGGGTCCGAGAAGTTCATCTCGATCGAGGGCATCGCCCGGCGCTATCCCGCGCCGGGAGGCAAGAGCACCACGGTGTTCGAGAACCTGTGGCTGCCGATGCGGCGGGGCGAGTTCGTCTGCATGATCGGCCATTCCGGCTGCGGCAAGACCACGGTGCTCAACATCCTGGCCGGGCTGGAAGCGCCGAGCGAGGGCGTCGTCATCGCCGACGGGCAGGCCATCGAGGGCACCAGCCTCGATCGGGCGGTGATCTTCCAGGGCCACGCACTCCTGCCCTGGCGCACGGTTCTGGGCAACGTCGCCTACGCGGTGTCGTCGCGCTGGCGCAAGGCCACCCGCGCCGAGGTGCGAGCCCGTGCGGAAACCGCCATCGCGACGGTGGGTCTCGCCGGTTCCGAGCACAAGCGCCCGTCCGAATTGTCGGGGGGTATGAAGCAGCGCGTCGGGATCGCCCGGGCGCTCGCCATCGCGCCCAAGATCCTGCTCATGGACGAGCCGTTCTCGGCACTGGATGCGCTCACCCGCGGCACGCTCCAGGACGAGGTCCGCCGCATCTGCACCGAGACCGGTCAGACCGTCTTCATGATCACCCACGATGTCGACGAGGCGATCTATCTCGCCGACCGCATCGTGCTGATGACCAACGGACCCCAGGCCAAGGTGGCGGAGATCGTCGAGAACCCGCTGCCGAAGGCGCGCGACCGGGCCAACCTGCACCACGCGCCGGGCTATTACGCCCTGCGCAATCACCTGATGGACTTCCTGGTCACCCGCTCGAAGACCCTGCGGGACGCGATGCCGGCCGGCTACGACCCGCGCCATCCGCCGGTGATCCGCCCCACGCTCACCGACGCCGATGCCGCCGCCCTGTCGGCGGATGCGGCCCCGGCCCTGCGGGCCTGACTTCCCTCTTTCCAAACCGCCACGGAGACGATCCATGAAGCGCGAAGACCTGACCGAGAAGCTCCTCGACATCAAGCGCGAGAAGGGCTGGACCTGGAAGCACATCCAGGACGAGATCGGCGGCATCTCGCCGATCCTGATCACCGCCGCCTGCATGGGCCAGATGAAACTGCCCAAGGCCCAGGCCGCCAAGGCCGCCGCCCTGTTCGGCTTATCCCAGGCCGAGGAGCGCATGTTGAACGAGGCGCCCTATCGCGGCTCGATTGCCCAGATGCCGCCCACCGACCCGCTGATCTACCGCTTCTACGAACTGGTGATGGTCTACGGCACCACCTGGAAGGAGCTGATCCAGGAGGAGTTCGGCGACGGCATCATGTCGGCCATCGACTTCAACATGACCATGGAACGCGAGCCCAACAACAAGGGCGACCGGGTCAAGATGAACCTCTCGGGCAAGTTCCTGCCCTACAAGTACTATGGCAACGACGAAGGCGTGCCGGATTACGGCTTCAAAGAAAGCTGAGTCCCGCCTGCGCTCGCCCTTCGGGAAACGCCGGAGGAATGGGCGCCTGCACGCGGACGATTGTGATCCCCCCCATCGTCGCCCGGACTCAGGCAGCACGCCGTCATTCCGGGGCGCCGAAGGCGAGCCCGGAATCCAGAACCGCCGACAGTGGATGGCCTCGCGCCACCTGCGTTTCTGGATCCCGGACTCCGCTGCGCGGCTCCGGGATGACGGGGCGCTGCCGGGAACCTGGGAGGAAGGTCTTCGGCCGGGACGGACACCACCGGCGCGATAGGGCCGTGCGGTCTTACTCCATCGTCGGTGCCAGCTTCTGCACGCTCTCCACATCCTCGCCGAGCCAGGCCGCGTTCTTGGCCGTGCCGTCGAAGGTCGCGCTGGTCTTGAACAGCTCGTACTTGCCCTGAAGCGCATAGGGCTTGCTGCGTGCCAGGAGTTCGGCGACCGTCGCCCGGTCCATCGGCTTGAAGGTCTTCACCGCCTCGAACGCCTGGTCGAGGTCGCGCTGGCTCTCGATCCCGGTAATGACCACGGTGGTGGGCAGATTGAGGCAGAAGTGCAGGTATTCGAGCGGCTTGATCGGCGCGTCGCTCTTCAGGATGACCCCGTCGCCGAAGGTCTTCATCCCGAGCGCCGCGATGCCGGCTTGCACGAGATAGGGCAGCACGAGGTGCCCGAACGAGCGGAAATGGGCGTCCATCACATTGAGGGGCATCTGCACGGAATCGAAGTGGAAGCCGCGCTCCTCGGCGACTTCGAGCATCTGCAGGTGGATGCGCGGGTCCTTGTGGCCGGTGAAGCCGATGTAGCGCAGCTTTCCGGCCTTCTTCGCCTCGACGAAGGCTTCCATGGCGCCGCCCTCGGCGAAGACCCGGTCGGGGTCGTCGTAGCGCAGGATCTCATGATGCTGGACGAGGTCGATGCGGTCGGTGCGCAGGCGCTTGAGGGATTCGTCGATCTGGCGCATCGCCTCCTGCTTGGTGCGCCCGTCCATCTTGGACATCAGGAACACCTTGTCGCGGTACCCGCCCTGCGCCAGGGCGACGCCCATGCGCAGTTCTGAGCGGCCGCCGTTGTAGTCCCAGCAATTGTCCATGAAGGTGATGCCGCGATCGATGCCGGCATGGATCAGGCGGGTGGCCTCGTCGTCCGAGACCGCGTTCTTGCCGAGGTGGAAGCCACCCATGCCGATCGCCGAGATCTTCTCGGCGTGGCGCCCGAAGGAGCGGTACAGCATCTCGCCGCGGCGCTCGCCCGGATCGGTGATCAGGGGCAGGTCGGCCGGGTCCTTCGGCCGGGTGTTCGGCAGGCCGGGCGCGGTCACGGCCGCACCGGCGCTGCTGGTGGCGGCGAGGCCGGCGCCGGCAGCGGCGCCCTGTAGGAAACTGCGGCGTTCCATGTTTGCTCTCCGGATCGGGGGATGGCGATAGGGCGGGCGTGAGATGTCATGTCAGGCCTCCGCCGCTTCGGTGGACGATGCGTCGGCCAGCGCGCGGGCCGCCTGGAGCAGACGCAGGGCGGCGCAGGCGGCGCCGTAACCGTTGTCGATATTGACCACCGTGATGCCGGGCGCGCAGCTCGCCAGGATCGCATCGAGAGCCGTGCGCCCGCCCTCGGCGACGCCGTAGCCAACGGAGGTCGGAACCGCGATCAGCGCACTGGCGACGAGGCCGCCGACGACGCTCGGCAGGGCGGCATCCATGCCGGCGGCGACGATCAGGATCGGGTGGGCCCGGATCTCGTCCAGCCTGCGCGTCAGGCGCCACAGGCCAGCCACCCCCACATCGGCGAACAGGGTGGTCGCCTCGCCCTGGTACGCCAGGGTGCGCTCGGCCTCGCGCGCCACCGGAATGTCCGAGGTTCCGGCCGCCACGATGCCGATCCGCGCCGGCCCGGAGAGCGCCCGCTTCCGGCCGAAGATGGCCGTGCGCGAAACGGCGCAGTAGTCGATCCGGGTCCGGTGCTCCTCCGCCAGGGCCGCATGCTTGTCGGCGTCGAGCCGGGTCAGCAGCAGCGAAGCGCCGCGCGCGGCGGCCGCCGCCAGGATGGCGTCGATCTGGGCCGGCGACTTGCCGGCGGCGTAGATCGCTTCCTCCAACCCGATCCGCTCCGGCCGGGCGAAATCGAGGACGAATTCGTCCAGGATACGGTCGGTGGCGCTCATGGCGTGGCTCCCGTCAGGAAGGCGCTGCCGGTGCGATAGGCGGTGAAGCGGACCGGCGCCTGGGGCAGGCTCGTGGGAGCCTCGGCCTGGATGCGCTCGGCCAGCAGAGTCTGGTGCGGCGTGTCGAGGGCCGCGAGGCTGTCGGGATCGAGTTCGACCACGATGCCGGCGGCGCGGACCCGGCAGCGCACGGCGCGCCGGGCGCCCGATCCGGCCCCGAGCGTGCGCGATACCAGATTCTCGACGGCGTGGATGAAGGCGAGGGTCTCGGGTTCGATGCGGATGCCGGTCTCGACCCGGCTCGACAGGCAGGGCGCGGACGGAAGATCCGCCACGGAGCCGAGGCCGAGGTTCCGGGCCAGGGCCCGCACCGCCGCCTTGTCGAGTCCGGCTTCCACATAGGGATGGCGCACGCCGTGCTCGCGAGCGGCGTCGAGGCCGGGGCGGTACTCGCCGAGATCGTCGAGATTGGCGCCCGACACCATGGTCCGGTCGGTGACTTGGCGGATGGTGCCGTACAGGTTGGTCTTGCAGAAAAAGCAGCGGTTGACCGGGTTGGCTCGGTACTGCGGGTCGGCGAATTCGCCGGCCTCGACCACGCGCAGGGACCAGCCCAGGCGCTCTGCCTCCGACCGCACCCGCCGGGTCGCCTCGGACGGGACGGCCGGCGAGGCGGCATGCACCATCAGCGCCCGGTCCCGGCCGAGGCGGCGATGAGCCGAGGCCGCCAGGGTCAGGCTGTCGACGCCGCCGCTGACCGCGACCGCCAGGGGGCCGATCTCCGCCAGGACGCGGTGCAGGCGGTCTTGCTCCATGCTCATGCGTCGCCTCCCGCTTCCGCATCGTCGCGCAGGGCAGCCTCCTCCGCGGCCCGTCGCAGGCCGGCCCGGACCGAATGGCTCTCATGCGCCACGGCATCGTCGGCCTCGGCCTTGGCGGTGCGCCCGCCCGGGCGATCGACGATCTTCACCCGCACCGACCTCTCGGCGACCGTTACGGTGCGCATCCGGCGCGGCAGGGCGGCGCCCGAGACGACCCGGTGGCGCAGCCCGATCGTGGTCGTCTCCCGGAAGCAGGCCGCGATTGCCCCGTCGAGGGCGCTGGCGCGCGCGAGCGCCCGGATATGGGTCATCATCCGTCCCTTCTTGCCGAAGACCGGCATCTGGACGACGTCGAAGATGTCGGGGTGATCGCGCAGCCGGTCGAGCCCCATGGCGAGGTCTTCCGCCGACTGGTCGTCGACCTCGAACTCGATCACCCCGAGGTCGCGATGCGGGCTGCCGGCGGGTGTCGTGCGTGTCGCGTAGACCAGCACCCGCAGGCAGTTGCTGAGGCCGGGCAGAACCCTGGTGCCGAAGCCGATGCCGGACCCTTGAAGGGTCCGGGGCATGGCCGCCGAGGCCGGCGCGATGGCCCGCAGATAGGCCAGGATGGCCGCGCCTGTCGGCGTGACGCGCTCACCCGGCACACCGTCGTCGAGGGTCTCGAAACCTTCGAGCAGGAGGCTGGTGGCGGGGGCCGGAACGGGCAGCGGTCCGTGCTGGGTCCGGACCCGGCCCGAGCCGAGCGGCAAGGCGGAGACGCTCCAGGCCTCCGCGCCGAGGGCGGCGATCAGATGAGCGGCCGCCACGATGTCGGCGATGGAATCCCAGGCCCCGACCTCGTGGAAGGCCACGTCCTCGACCGCGATGCCGTGAACCCGCGCCTCGGCCTCGGCCAGGCGGGCGAAGATGCCGACCGCATGTTCGCAGACCATCGGCTCCAGCGCCGAGCCCTGGAGCGCGGCGCGGATCTGCGACCAGTGCCGGTGGCCGTGCGTGGCAGGTTCGGCAGCATGCCAAGAATCGTGCTGGTGATCGTGCTGGTGGTCGTGATCATGCGCCGGATGCCGATGGATCGGTCCGGGCGGCGGCACCGGTTCCGCTCCCTGGCGCGCGACGATGAAGCGGCGACCGGCCAGGATGCCGTCATTGTGGCGGACGAGTTCGCAGGTCACTGCCGGCAGAGCCGCCGCGATGCTGGCCATCACGCCGGCTTGATGGTCGGGAAAAGCATCGAGCAGGGCGGCGGCGAACATGTCGCCCGCGACCCCACCGAGGGCGTCGAGATGAATCTGCATACCGCGCGCTGGTGTCCGGCCCGTCATTGCAACAGGCGAACGCGAGATCGTTCGGAAAGGTCCGGCGCGATCTCGTCCGGTGCGGAGACCGAAGGCCGCAGCGGGCGCTGGGTCAGTCCGCCCGGATCGGGTGCGGTTCGGTGATCTTGGCGCCGAAGGTGCAGGTGTGGGGGAGCGCCCGCCCGGACTCGCCCTTGGCGGGAAGCGCCTCGCAGACGAGCAAATGCCGGAGCATCCGCGCCATCTGGTCGACCTGATAGGGTTTCTGCATCACCGGAACGGCGCCATAGGCCGGATCGATGCCGGCGGCGCCGTAGCCGGTCGCGAAGATGAAGGGGATGCAGCGGGCGAACAGCACGTCGGCCACCGGATAGCTGACGGTCTCGCCGAGATTCACGTCGAGGATGGCGAGATCGAACGCGGTCGCGCGCGCCATCGCGACGGCTTTTTCCAGGCGCATCGCCACCGCGACCTCGCAGCCGAGGTCGAGCAGCATGTCCTCGCCCAGCATGGCGATCAGGCTCTCATCCTCGACGAGCAGGACTCGCCGGCCTTCAAGATCGGTCATGCGGGAGGCGGTCATTGGGTTGCCCGCCCGGTCACCAGATCCTGTCCATGCCAGCCGAGCGCCGTCAGAGGAATGCGGATGTGGCAGGTCACGCCACCCGGCGGATAGGCGATCACCGCGCTGCCGTCGAATTCCATGGGCAGTTGCCGTTCGATCAGGCGGCTGCCGAACCCACGGCGCGTCGGTTCCACGACGGTGGGGCCGGCGGTTTCGGTCCAGGCGAGGTCGAGGCGCTCGCCGCCCTCGATGCGCTCCAGCGTCCAGTGGACGCCGACACGGCCCTCCGGCACCGAGAGGGCACCGTACTTGGCGGCATTGGTCATCAACTCGTGCAGCGCCATGGCGAGGGTCACGGCCACCTTGGGATGCAGGCGGGTGTCGGGGCCGACGAGATCGAACCGCGCCGTATCGACTTCGGCGAGCGCGTGCGGAGCCAGGGCGCTCTCGACGACGCTGCGCAGGCTCGCGGCTTCCCAGTTCTGGCTGGTCAGAACGTTGTGGGTGTTCGACAACGCCACCATGCGGGCATCGAACATCTGACGGGCCGCATCGTCGGTCCTGCCCCGGAAGGTCTGGGTGGCGATCGACTGCACGGTGGCGAGCGTGTTCTTGACCCGGTGGTTCAGTTCGTTGGTGAGCAGGCGCTGGCGCTCCGCCGCGGCCTTCTCCTCGGTGATGTCCCGGACCTCGATGATCGTCCCGATGATTTTCGCATCGTCGTCGCGGATCGGGCTCGCGGTGAATCCGACGGGGTAGAAGCGTCCGTCCTTGTGCACGAACACCTCCTCGCCCCGCTCCTGGTTGTTCTCGGGAAAGGCGCGATCGATGGCGCATTCCTCGAGCGGGAAAGGACGTCCGTCCGGGTAGGTGTGATGGACGATGTCGTGCAGCGGGCAGTCGCGGGCCAGCACTTCCGTCAGGCTGAAGCCGGTCAGCAATTCGGCCGCCCGGTTCATGTAGACGCAGTGCTGGCGGTCATCCATTAGGAAGATCGCCACCGAAGCGTTATTGAGCACCGCATTCAGGCGGCGCTCGGTCTCGTGCAACTGAGACCCGCGCCGCAAGGTCGTGAGGGTCGTCGTAGAGGTGTCGAACGTCTGCATCGGTCCGCAGTTTGGCACGAACGATCGTTTCCCAACAGTGACCGGCGTCTTCTGGCGCCGGTTCTCGCGACGTCGACGGTGTATGAGCTGTGCACGGTCCACCCGTAACAGCCTGTGGCTGCAGGGCGATCCGGGGTTTCAGACGCAATCCACAGTCCCGACTTTCGTTCCGAGGATGGTTTCGTTCCCGGCCGGAAGCCGGCTTACCGACAGGCCCCTGGTAAAGCGCCCGTCACGGTGCCGGTTCCGAAATGCTTGGCGTGAGCGAACCGGTGCAGGCGATCACGCGTTCGAAGGCATCGACGCCCTGCCGGACGTCGGATAGGCAAGCTTCGGATGGCAGGCTTTCGGATGGCGGGCTTCGGATAGGGAACTACCGAGCGCGAAGCGCCTGAGAGGCCGGCAGAGCGCGACGCGGATTCCTGCGTGCGCCCAGCATTTCTTCACGAGCGGGATTTTTCGCCGGGGTGCCCCAGCTCGGGGTAGACCGGTTTGGGGCAGGCCGGTTTGGGACAGAACGGACCGATATGGATGACGCGCTCGAACGCCTTCGCCTGAGAGAACGAGAACTCGAGGCCGAGATCGCTCAGCTCCGAGCCCAACGCGACGCGATGACCCGCAGGCCCGATTCCGGGCAGCGGACCTCGGCCGCCAGTCCGGACCTGCTGTTCACAGCTGCGGAGAAGACCCGCATGCCGATGATCATCACGGACCCCAATCAGCCCGACAATCCGATCGTCTTCGCCAATCGGGCCTTCCAGGATCTGTGTGGCTACGAGGCCGACGAACTCCTCGGACGCAATTGTCGCTTCCTCCAGGGAGAGGGGACCGACCGGGCCGAGGTCGCTCGCGTTCGGGACGCCATCGCGGCGCGGCGGGACGTGGTGGTGGAGATCGTCAACTACCATCGCGACGGAAGCGCCTTCCGGAACGAACTCTACGTCAGTCCCGTCTTCGACGCGGACGGCCAGCTGCTCTACTTCTTCGCCAGTCAGCTCGACGTCACCCGCTTCCGCACCGAGGAGGGCCGTTTCGCCGAGAGCGAGGCCCGCTACCGGACCCTGTTCGATGCGATCGATGCGGGGTTCTGCATCGTCGAAATGCGGTTCGATTCGGACGGTCGTCCGGTCGACTACCGGTTCCTCGAAGTGAATCCGGCGTTCGAGCGCCAAGCCGGGCTCGGCGACGTCATCGGCGAATGGGTCAGCGACGTGATTCCCGGCCTGGAGCCGCGGTGGCTCGAAACCTACGGCGACGTCGCGCTCACGGGGCGGCCGGCGCGGTTCGAGAGCGGTGCCGTCTCACTCGGTCGCTGGTTCGACGTTCACGCCCTGCGCGTCGGCGAACCGGTGCAGCATCGCGTCGCGATCCTGTTCAACGACATCACCGAGCGACGGGAGGCGGAAACGGTCCTGCGCGCCACGGCCCGGGACCGCACGACCGAGCGCGACTTGGTCTGGCGCGCCAGCCGCGATCTCCTGGTGATCTGCGGGTTCGACGGCATCTACCGCTCCGTGAATCCGGCCTGGACCGAGATGCTGGGCTGGCCGGCGGACGCGCTGGTCGGCTCCCGCTTCGATGGGTTCCTTCATCCCGACGATGTTGCGGCGGCCAGTGCGGCGTTCGCGCGCCTGACAGAGGGCGGCATCCTCGACAATCTCGACGTCCGCATGCGGACGGCGGATGGGGATGTGCGTTGGGTGTCCTGGAATGCGATCCCGCAAGGTGATCACTTCTACGCCGCCGGGCGCGACGTCACCGAGCGCAAGATTCTCGAGGATCAGCTGCGACAGTCGCAGAAGCTCGAAGCGGTCGGACAGCTCACCGGCGGTGTCGCCCACGACTTCAACAATCTCCTGACGGTCATCAAGTCCTCCACCGATCTCTTGAAACGGCCCGATCTGCCGGAGGAGCGGCGTCAGCGCTACATCGGCGCGATTTCCGATACGGTGTCGCGCGCTGCCAAGCTGACGGGCCAGCTTCTGGCCTTCGCCCGGCGGCAGGCCCTGAGTCCGGAGGTGTTCGACGTCGCCCGCAGCGTCGCCTCCGTCGCGGACATGGTCGGGACGCTGACAGGGGCGCGCATCCAGGTCCAGACCAAGGTCGACCCCGGCCATGCCCCCGACGGAGCGCCGCTCACCTGCCTCGTCGATGCCGATCCGAGCCAGTTCGACACGGCCCTCGTCAACATGGTGGTCAATGCCCGCGACGCCATGGACGGCGAGGGTCGCCTAGGGATCCGGGTCAGCCGTGCCCTCGCGATCCCAGCGGTCCGCGCCCATCCCCGGATACGCGGCGATTACGTGGCGGTCTCGGTGTCCGACACCGGCTCCGGCATTCCACCCGACGTGCTGGAGCGGATCTTCGAGCCGTTCTTCACAACGAAGGGCGTCGGCCAAGGCACCGGGCTCGGCCTGTCCCAGGTGTTCGGATTCGCCAAGCAATCCGGTGGCGAGGTGGTGGTGGAGAGCGAACTCGGCCACGGCACCACCTTCACGCTCTATCTCCCGCGGGTGCGCGGCGCGATGGTGACCCAGGCGGCGCTTCCCGAACCCGCTCCTCTGGCCGATGGTCACGGCACGCGGGTTCTGGTGGTCGAGGACAACCTCGAAGTCGGGGCTTTCGCGACCCAGGCACTCCAGGAACTCGGTTACGCGACCCGCTGGGTGACCGATGCGGAGCAGGCGCTTCAGGCGCTCGGGCAAGCGCCCGCGCCCTTCGACGTGGTGTTCTCCGACGTGGTCATGCCCGGGATGAACGGCATCGATCTCGGCCAGGCCATCCGCGCCCGGCACTCCGGCCTGCCGGTGGTGCTCGCGTCCGGCTACAGCCACGTCATCGCCGAACAGGGGACCCACGGCTTCGAGTTGCTGCGCAAGCCCTACTCGGTGGAGGATCTGTCGCGCAGTCTACGACGGGCGGTGGAGCTGCGCGGGGCGTCCGTTCGCGAAGGCTGAGCTGGGCCTGGATCTCCTCCTCGAGTGCGCTCGGCCCGCATCCGCTCGCGGCTGCCTGCCCCGGCGCCGCAGCGGTGAACCGCGACGGCGCCTCCGGGTTGATCCCTGGAACCCGGCGGGGGTGCCCATGCCGGGACACAGGATGAGGAATCGAGACATGAGCGACGGCGCGACCGCCAGCGACAGCCCCTTCATCAAGGGCCGCAATGCCCGACTCTACGGCAAGCAGCGGGAAAGCTGCCCCTATGCGGAGGGAAGCCCGGATCGCGAGGCCTGGATGCAGGCCTTCGACGAAGCCTCGGACGACCGTCTGGAAAGCGAGACCGGCACCATCGATCCCCAATCCGCGCAGAGGGGCTGAGGCTCCGACCCGCGGGCTTGCCCGCCGTGGCTTCCGCGTCGTTCAGGCGGAAGCCGCCTCAGATGTCGTGGCCGATCTGCCCGATCTGGCCGAGGTTCAGATAGGCCGGATTGAACTCCGCCAGGTCCGTGAGGCGGGTCCAATCGAGGATCGTCAGCCGTTTGCCCGAGAGGGCGATGAGCCGCTGTCGCCGCAAGGCCTGGAGCGAGCGGTTGACGTGCACGTTCGACAGCCCGACCGTCACCGCGATTTCGGATTGCGTCAGGGGCAAGTCGCAGGTCATCCCGGTCGTGAGGCCGACGCTCGACAGTCGGAGGTGCAGTTCGCAGAACAGATGTGCGATGCGCTCGATGGCCGAGCGGCACCCGATATTGACGATCCATTCGCGCAGCGTGGCCTCGTCGACTCGATCGCTCCGCCGCAGGGCCTTGCGCAGGGTAGGATGCTGGCGGGTCGCGGCCCGCAAGGCGTCCGCGGGAATTCGGGCGATGCGGCAGGCCGACAACGCACTGACCGTGTGGTCCATTCGGCTGACGAGTTCGGCTTCCAGATGGCAGTGATCCCCCGGAACCAGATACGCGGTGATCTGGCGCGCGCCGGTCTGGCGAAACTGGTTTCGGCAGGCGAAGCCTTTGAGGACGATAAGGATGCCGTCCGCCGGCTCGCCCTCGCGGAGGATGTCGGCCTGGGCCGGATAATCCCGCCCATTCGCGATCAGGCGGAACAGGGCGCTACGGTCCTCCCCCGACAGGTGCGCGAAGCATTCGAGTTTCCGGATGAGCGGGTTGACCGATACGTCCGGCGTGAGGGTGAAGGTCCACTCCCCCGCCGGCTGGCTGCCAAAGTGAGGCGCCATCTCAGGAACTCCCGAACGCGATGTCACCGAGCGTGATGACGACATCTCGGGGAACCGCAGGATTGGTGAGCCAGGGCGCGTCGGTGAAGCCCAGGGCCAGGGGATCGTCGCGACCGCACGAGGCGTGCACGACGAACGGGACGCCGCGCCGGCGGAGTTGCCTCATGGTGTCCGTGCAATCGCCATCCCGCAGGAAGGGCTCGATGATCGCGAGATCGATGGCCTGGTTTGCCAGGAGCGCCTCGGTCTCCGCCACCGTCGCCACCGGCCCGACCACGCGATAGCCCGCCTCCACCAGTGCTTCGCACAGGTCGATCCCGACCAGCGCATTGTTCTCCGTCAGCAGTACCAGCAGCGTTCGATTCGTATCCATCGCGGCGGCCCTCGGTCTCAGAGGTCGTTGGACTCTATTCATCCAGCCGCTGAAATAGAGCGCTAATCGATCTCTTGTGCAAGTGAAGTCGGTCTTACCAATTGGTGTAATTCCACGCAGCGGAGAAATGTTTGGTACCCGACAAACATTTGTTGCAGTTATGAAGGGATCGATTTCGGCGCGCTTTTGCGCGTTGGCTGCTTGCCGTGTCTGCCATGTCTGCCACGTCGGCCATGTCTGGCGGAAACACCGGGCCGCGCACTCAGTGACGCTGCGGATCGCGTTGATCGACCCCAGAACGGCGTCGCTGCCGCCCTCCGTCCGGACATCGGCATGTCGGTCTTCGGCGACGCGGCAGTCATGGGTGCGATTTCGGTCGTCGGTGCTGGAATTCCGGTCCGACGAGCGGACGATGGAGACGTTCTTCAGAACCGTTGCTTAACGATCGCGCGAGGGATCGGTGCAGGACTGGATCATTGAACTTGCGCACCGCTGGTTGCCTCGTAGACCATCATCTTGGTTGACGAAACGCGACAGCGCGGGATGGTATCGATGGAAATTGCGCGCCTGATTCACACCTTCGCCATGCCCGTGATGGCGTTGCTCGGTGCTCTGCCGTCTTTCCGAAGGATCCCGTCGCCGCCGCCCCTGCGCGAGGGGCCGACCCGCTCGACCTATGATTTTCCGGCCGTCCAGCCGGCCGCGACGCCCTATTGGCCGGAGCGCGCCTGCATCCTGTCGGGCAAGCCGCAGCAGACCGCGACCTACATCTACAGGAGCCCGGACGACCTGTTCGCGGCCGGAATCTGGACCTGCGAGCCGGGCAAGTTCCGCATCGACTTCGGCCGGGCCGAGTTCATCCAGCTCATCGAGGGCGTGGTGACGGTGACGGATGCGGACGGGACGGCCCGAACCTATCGGGCGGGCGATGCCTTCGTGACGCCAGCGGGCTTCTCCGGCACCTGGGACGTCATTGAGCCGGTGAAGAAGCACTTCACCTGGTACGGGCCGGAGCCGCTCTGGTAGCGCAGCACCCTGCCCTACTCGGCAGCGTCGACCCGGAACCCCTCGATACCCTGGCGCTCGGGGTTGATCGCCGCCAGCGCGCGTTTGGCCGCTTCCAGCGGGTGCTCGGCCTCGATCCGCACGGAGGTGAGGTCGGGGCTCTTGTAGACCGTGACGATGGTGTCCATCACCTCGGTCAGGGTCGTGCGCTTGTCCTCGGGCGCGGCGATCAGGAGTTGCAGACCCCAGGCCTGATAGAGATCGACCAGCGCCTGGCTGTTGCGCACGTCGAGCTTGGAGAAGGCCTCGTCGAGCAGGCACAGGCCGAGGCCGGGATTCTCGTCGCCAGGCCGGTCGCCGGGATAATAGGCGGAGGCGAGCGAGGCCGCGATGGCCACGTAGAACGGCGCCTGGGCCTCGCCGCCCGAGCCGCGCAGCGCCCGATTCGACATGGTGGTGCGGTTGCCCGCCCGGTCGCGCATGCCGATCTCATAGACGAAGTAGTTGCGGTAATCGGCCAGCCGCGTCGCGCTCTCGTCCCCGGCGATCAGGGCCGTGATCTCGTCGATGGCGGTGGAGAGCGGGCCTTCCGGGATGGTGCCGTCCTCGTTGGGCAGGATCGCCTGCGCGGCATCCGGCGAGCGCGCCACCTCGGTCGCCAGGGCGTGGACGGCGGCGTAGCGCCGGTCCACCTCCGCCTCGAAGGCGTAGGTCTGGCCCGTGAAGGTCTGGCTCGACAGGCGCTCGTTCAGGGCGTCGAGGCGGGCGCGCACCCGCTCGAACTTGTCGGCGAGGCGGGTCAGCAGATCCTCGATCATCAGGCGGCGCATCTCGCTCTCCGCCCGCCGCGCCTGGTCGCGGTAGCGCCGCAGCTCGTGGCCCGCGACCTCGTCGTGGGCGCGCTTGGCCCAGCCATAGCCGAAGGAGGCGGGGGCATCGCCGGTGCCGAGGGGGTTCTCGACCCGCCACTGCACGCAATACTCGGCGAGATCGCGCTCGGCGGCGCGCCCCTGCGTCCGCGCGGTCTCCGCCGCGTCCCGGGCGCGCGCGCGGGCGGCATTGGCAAGGCTCCCGAGGGCCTTCGAATCGAGTTCGGCCCGCTCGGCCCGGAGAGTGGCCAGCGCGGCCGGGTCGAAGCCCTCGGGCCGGACTAGCCGGATGCGCATCGAATCGCCCCCGGTCCAGCGCTGATACGCGGTCCGGCGGGCCTGGAGCGCGGCGCGGGCCGCTTCGCGGCTCGTCGCCACCTTGGCCTTCAGGCCGGCCTCTTCGCCGAGGAGCAGATCGCGTTTCGGCTCCAGCACCTGGACCAGTTCGGTGAGATAGGCCGAGCGTTCCTTAGCGAGTTCGGCCAATTCCGCCTCCAGCACGCCGGTCTCGGCCCGCTCGACGCTGTCCCGCTCCGTCGTCAGGCTCCGGCGGCGGCCCTCGAGCGCGTCCGCCTCGGCGCGCAGTTCGGCGAGGTCGAGATTCGTTTCGGACAGGCGACGCGTCAGAGCGGCGGCAATCCGCGCGGCCTCGCGCAGGACGTCGGCCTCCGCCCGGGCCCGGCGGGCCTCGGCAACCGCCTGCTCCCAATCCTGGCGGCTTTCGGCGGTCGGCCCGCGATGGCCCCGGGTCATCATCAGCTGGACCGGGCGCACCACCGAGTAGGCCATGCCGGAGGTCGATCGCCCGCTTGGCGCGACAGCGCGGCTCATATGGGCGAGGGCCGCATCGTTCGGGGCGAGGTCGTAGCCCCCGAGTCGCGCTCCGAGGAAGGCCTGCGCGTGCGGGTCCGCCGTCTCGATCAGCGCCAGCGGTCCCTCGTCGTCGCGCCCGCCCCGGCGGCGGGCGGTATCCGTGGTCTTCACCAGGAGGCAGCGATAGAACTGGCTCTTGCGCGCTTCGAGAAGGCCGAACGCCTCGTTGAGGCGGTCCGGCTGCACCACCAGGGCCTCGCGGGCGCCGCCCAGGAGGCCTTCGAGGGCTTGCCCCCATTTCGGATCGGTGATCTCGGCCAACTCGCAGACCGGCGTCGCCACGATGCCGAGCCGGCCGAGCTCTTCGCGGAAGGCGGCGACGTCCGACGACAGCCGCGGTGCCGCGCCCCGCCCACCCGTGCTCGGCGCCGGCGCGCGGGTCTGGGCCTCGTTCTCCAGGGCGCGGGCGCGAAGCGCCGCGTCCTCCGCGGACCGTTCCAGCGGCGCCGTGATCTCAGGCATCCCGGCGAGGCCGCCGACGAGGGCGGCCAGCGGCCCGTCCGAGCGCAGCGTCTCCTCCGGGTTCGCCTCCCGGCGCAGGCCGGACCGGGCGCAGGCCTCCACCAGGCGCGCGGCCTCCGGCGAGACCTTCCGGATCTCGCCGATGATCACCGTGAGCTTGCCGGCATCGAGGACGATCCCGACCAGCTCGCCGACACGGGCAGCGAGGTCGCGCCGGTCGCGCGCCAGCATGGCGAGCCCGGCATTCGAAGCGGCCAGCCGTCCCTCGGCGGCGGTCCCGGCCAGCAGCGCCTTCTTGCCCGCGATCTCGCCATCGATCTCGCGCACGAAGCCCTGGCTGGTGGCGACGCTTTCGCGGGCGATGCGCAGGCGTTCGGCGACATCCTTCAGGGCCGAACGCGCCGTGCCGTGATCGAGGATGCGGCGGCGCAGATCGGCATCGGCGGCCCGCAACTCGCCGAGGGACGCCGCAAGGCTCGCCTCGGCCCAGGTCTCGTAGCGCCCGAGGATGCGGGCGAGGTGCGACAGCCGGCGTTCCAGTTCCTCGATCGTCTCGAGGAGGCGGCGCCAGGTCTCGACCGATTGCCGGATGCGCGCGACGTCCAGGGGCTCGGGTTCGAGCACGAAGGAGCGCACGAAGGCCGAGGAATCGAAGATCGGCTTGAACGCGACGGCATTGGAGAAGGTGCGCAGGAAATGGCGCGGCTCGGGCACCGCCGCGCCCTCGCGCAGCATCCCGAGCAGTTCGGCGGTGAAGCGCTCGCCGGAGGCCCGGTACTCGTCGAAGGTCTCGCCGCGCGTGCGCAGATCCTTGGCGATCTCGGCCCAGGGCGCTACGAAGCTGCCGCCGGGCGCCTCGCGCACGTAATCCGCGATCTCGAAGCGGTGGCCCACATGGACGAAGCGCGACAGCGTGGTCTCGCGGCTGTCCTCGGCCCGCGCCGCCAGGGCGAGACCGGCCGAGACGACCCGGCCGGTGGTCTCGTTCTCGAACACCAGGACGATCAGCGTCTCGCAGGCTTCCCGCGTCGGGCGGCCGCCCTCGGCCGGATCGCTGATCCAGCCCAGGCAATAGTCCCGCACCGTCCGCGCACTGCGCCCGGAGGCCGAGGCGTTAAGGGCGAGGCGGCTGGCGTTGTTGCCGGCCAGCACCGTGCCGACCGCATCGAAGATCGTCGACTTGCCGGCGCCCGTCGGACCCACCAGCGCAGCCGCGCCCCGGATCCGGATCTGCTCGCGGCGGATCAGGTACCAGTTCGAGAGGACGATGTCGGTGAGGCGATACACGGCCGGTGCAGGTTGTCCCAGGGCTGAAATGAGTGTCCCGGCATGGACGCATGCCGCCCCGGATGCAAGCCGGTGCCGGCCCCGGCCTGGGGATGCGCGGCCGTCTCCGGGCCTCGCTGCCGCGTCGTCCCTCCGGCCGCGTGACGCCGCGGCTTCGGGTCAAGGCGCATCCGGAGCTGTTCCGTCAGTCCTGTTCGGTCAGTCCTGCGCCGGTCCGCCCTCGTCGTCGCCCCGCGCGGCACCCCAGGCGCGAACCTGGTCCATCCAGGCGTCGGGTGACAGAACGGCAATGCCGGGCAGGACCATCAGGGGGGTGATCTTCTCGATCTTGTCGCGCTCGCCCAGCCGCAGCGCACCCTTGCGCGCGAACAGCCGCAGGATTTCGGTGAGGCGAGCCTCCTCGGGCGGGTCGCTGCGCGTGGCGGTGCGGATCGATTCGACGATGTCGTCGGTGGTGCACTCGACCACCCCGTCGGTGGTGACCCGGTGCGCGCGAAGGCCCTCCTCGTAGGCGAGGCGCAGGGCGAGCAGCACGAGGGTCTCGTCCTTGCGCAGGCGCTCGGCCTGCGCATCGTGGCGGATGCCCTCGGGCGGCACCCGCAGACATACCATCTGGTCGCGATGCATCACCTCGAAGCCGTAGCCGAGGCAGGCGAAATAGGCTTGGAAGAAGGGCGCGTAGTGGCGTGCGAGCTCGTAGGAGCGGCCGATGCCGGGCGTGCCGGCATAGACGCACTGGCTCTTCAGCAGCACCTGCAGCGCGCGCGTCAGCTCCTCCTCGGAGGGCGCACGGGCGCCGGGCGGCGGAGGGTCCTCGCCATCCAGGATGGCGCGAAAGGGTTCGAGCATGGCGGGTCTCGGGCGCGCGGGTCGGACCGGCGCGGCCGCGGAAAGGCGCCCCACGCCGGACGCAGTCTCTACCGTCTCCGCGGCCCGTCCGCCATGGGTACGCGGGTCGGGGCGGGCGAGCCCGTCAGGCGGCGACGGCCGGCGTCGCGCGGAAGAGCGAGAGGCAGGCCGTGTCGCGATGCATGCTGAGGATGGACGCGCGGTCGAGGGACGGGTTAGCCGCCAGCACGCGCTGCACCTCGGCCACGATAGCCTCGTAACGGGCCGGATCGTAGTTCGGCTCCAGCGGGCTGACCGCGATGTAGGTCTCGACCACGAGAACCCGTTCGCAACGCTCACGCCCGACTTCGGCGGCGATCCAGGCGGATTTGATCAGGCATTTGGCGGTGGTCATGGGCGATCGCTCCCGCAATCTTTCATCTTCTGCGCTTCGCATCTTGGTTTCGCGTCTTGGGCACGAAATCCACGGGAGCATGAACCCGACCCAGAATTTTGCCAAGGGCCGGGATTAAACATCCAGCGCTAACGAGCCGGAATGTAACGCGATGAACAATCGACACGTTTTTCGAAGACCGCGAAGATTGATCGGATCAAACAGAGGTCCGACCCGGGGCTGGACCTGATCTGATTACCGTCGCAACGCCGGCCCGCGTTCGAGCAGGAAATCCGGGCAGTCGAGCCAGCCATTCGAGACGCGGCCCTCGACGCGGGACAACCGGTAGCGGCACCGCAGCGTGCCGTCGAACAGGACGTCGATCTCGCGCAGGCGCTGGAATACCACGAAGTCGTCCACGTCCGCGATCCGAATCTGCGAGCCCCGAATGGCGCGTTCGGGGCCGAGCCGTCCCTCGATGAACGCCACCACCCGTTCCGGGGTGACTGCGACGCGCTCGCGAAAGGCGTCTTTGGCGGCGATGAAGGCTTCGACGACGGGGTCGATCTCGATCTCCGGCAGGGGCTCGGATTCGATGGGTGCCCGGCGCAGGCGTGGGGCGTAGCAATGCGGCTCCCCGATCGGCGGACGAAAGAGCGAGACCTGCGGGTCGGGCAGTCCGGTGAGGACGTCGTCGCTCCCGGCGACCGCCCGCAGGGCGGCGGCGGTCCGCTCGATGCGGTCGGAATCGCGATGATCGAGGTAGCGCAGGGTCGCGGCGATGCGGCGTTCGAGCCGGGCCACGATATCGCCGACGGCATCGAGATGCCGGTCGAGCCCTTCGAAGATCGCCAGGATTTCGGCGAGGTCGCTGCGGACCGCCCGCTCGGCACTGTCCCGGTCGGGTGCCCGCCCCTCGCGCAGGCCCGCATCCGTCAGCGCCCGCAGGGTCAGTGGATCGCGCAGGGCGCGGCCCGCCTCGCGCACGATTCCGGACCGGAAGCGGAACGGATTGAAACGGGTGTGCAGCGTCCGGTAATCGCTGACGAGGTGCCGTGCCACGAACTCCTCGAAGTAGAGCCGCAGGGCGGTGCCCTGGTCCGCCTCGCGCAGGATGCGTTCCTCGCTCTTGCGCATCGACCCGGCGAGGCTGCGCAGGTGGCTGAGGAACGTGCGAGCCGATTTCGCCGCGTTGACCAGGGCCTCGGAACGCTCGGCCGGGTTGGCGATGGCGCTTTCCAAGCTCCCCAGAACGTCGAGCACGGCGCCGCCGTAGGAGCGCCGCTCGCCCCGGTCGAGGCGCGCGAGTTCGTCGATCACCATCCGGGCCTCGGGGTCGAATTCGACCACCGGAACGTAGCGCTCGCGCCGCTCGACCAGCCATCCGGCATCGAGGAGCCGCCGGTAGACCACGGAGCGGCGTTCATTCGGCTCGACCGGCGTCACGGCCTCGTCGTCGATCTCCCGGTCGACGAAATCCGCCGCGAAGTCGCCGATCGCGCCCAGGAGTTCGCTCTTGCGCAGGGGCTCGGCGGTGTCGCCGAAGACGCGGGCGTGCAGGTGCAGCAGCAGGGCCGCGTTGAAGGCCCGGCTCGGCGAGGCAAGCGGCTTGAACAGGTCGTCGGAAAGGTGCGTGAACAGCATGGCAGGCCGGGACAGATCAGCCCTGACCGGCGCGGAGAGTCAATTCCCGGACGCGGTGCGGCTCGCGGTCCCTGAACTCCCGTCCGCGCCGCCGCGTTGTCAACCGGTCGTCCGCGTTCCTGCGAGGCCACCTGCTTTCGTGGAGTCTGCGATGCCTACCCAACGCCGGAGCGCCCTGCTCCTCGCCCTGTCCCTGCTGGCGATCCCGGCACTGTCCGGGAGCGGCGCGCATGCGCAGCCGGCCGCGGAGGGCGCGGGGGCCGCGCAGCCTCGGCTGGGCGGCCTGCGCGGCTCCAAGATCATCGGGCTTCCGGTGGTCGGGATGGATCACGTCCGCGTCGGCTCGATCGACGACGTCCTCATCGGCGACGGGGGTCGGGTCGAAGCAGTCATCATCGGGGTCGGGGGCTTCCTCGGCATCGGCGAGAAGCTCGTGGCGGTGCCATTCGATAAGGTTGGCTGGAACATGAAGGATGTGCCGCTCACCTCCGGGGCGACCTCGGTGACGACCCCCGAGACGGCCCCGAGCGCCGCGGCTGCGGCCAAGGTCCAGCCCGAGACCATGCCGGGGGCCGACACCACTCGCGAAGTGCTCGGATCGGTCCAGAACAAGCACACCGATCAGGTCAACCCCGCCACCGGGACCATCGACGAGACCAAGAAGCCGACCGCGGGTCGGGCCACCGTCCTGGCCGGCGGCGTCCCGATCGAGGCGGAGGTCCGCATGACCAAGGCCGAACTCACCGCTGCGCCGGCGTACCAGTACGGCGCCGCCCGCACGGCCGAGAAGTAGCAGGACGCGAGGAGACAGCGATGACCCAGATCCGCACCTTGACGACGACCGTTGCGCTGTGGACGATCACTCTCGGTGGCGCACTCGCCCAGCAGACCAACCCGGCGCCGCCGATCCCGGAAAACGGGCCCGCCGGCTCGAACTCCACGGCCGCCAATGCGGCGGCCACGGATTTCAACTGGATCTGGCTGAGCCTGGTGATCGCGGTCATCGCCCTCGGCATCTGGTACGTCGCCCGGCGCCGCCAATCCGGCAACGTCCGCTGACCGGATCCGTCGCGCGCGGCGTCGCCGCCGCGTGCTACGGCCCGGCATTCGGGAAGAACAGCGGCTTGCCGTCGATCTTGTAGCTGGCGATGGCCGCCTGCCCGTCCTGCGAAACGAGCCAGTCGATGAAGGCCTGACCCTCCTTCGCCTTGACGCCCGGATGCTTGGCCGGATTGACCAGCATGACGCCGTAGGGGTTGAACAGGCGCTTATCGCCCTCGACCAGGATGGTGAGGTCGCCCCGGTTCTTGAACGAGAGCCAGGTTCCGCGATCGGCCAGCAGGTAGGCATTCAGGGCCGAGGCGGTGTTCAGGGCCGGACCCATGCCCTGGCCGATGTCGCGGTACCAGTCGCCCTTGACCGCCGGGAGATCGATTCCCGCATCCTTCCAGGTCCGCAGCTCGGCGCTGTGGGTGCCAGAACGGTCGCCCCGCGAGACGAAGGGCGCCTTCGCGGTCGCGAGCTTGCCGAAGGCCGCCACGACATCGCCACCGCGCACGCCCGCCGGATCGGACTTCGGCCCGATCAGGACGAAATCGTTGTACATCACGTCCCAGCGCCGGGTGGCGAACCCCTCCGCCAGAAACTTCTCCTCGGCAGGCCGGTCGTGGACCAGCACCACATCGGCATCGCCGCGCCGGGCCGCGTCGAGGGCCTGGCCGGTGCCGAGGGCGACCACCTTCACGGCGATGCCGGACTTGGCCTCGAACAGCGGCAGCAGGTGCTTGAACAGGCCGGACTGCTCGGTGGAGGTGGTTGAGGCGACGACGATCGAGGCCGGCTCGGCCCGAACGCCGGAGGCGCCGCCGAGGGCGAACAGGAGGCCGAAGGTTACGAGGCCGCGGCGAAGGATGTCCAAGGAAGTTCTCCGGTGATGTAGGCCCGCGTTTCGGGGGCCTGGGGTGATGTGAGGAGTGCGCGGGTCGGGCCCTGCTCGACGGCACGGCCGCGCGCGAGCACCACGACGTTGGCGGTGAGCCGCATGACCTGCCCGAGGTTGTGGGACACGAGCACCACCTTGGCGCCCTGCCGCGCCATGTCGGCGATCAGCCCCTCCACCAGCTCCGTGGCCCCTGGGTCGAGATTGGCGGTGGGCTCGTCGGCGAGCAGCAGGTCGGGCGTGACCGCCCAGGCGCGGGCGAGGGCCAGCCGCTGCTGCTCGCCGCCGGACAGGCGCGTCGCCGGCGCGTCGGCCCGGTGGCCGAGCCCGACCCGCACCAGGGCGGCGTGGGCGCGGGCCGCACGCTCGGTCCGGGACAGGCCGAGGGGGACCAGCGCCAGGGCGACGTTGGCCCGCGCGCTCGCCCGCAGCAGGGCCGGCCGCTGGAACAGGTGCGCGCGGCGGACCGGCTCCTGGCTTACGATCCGCACCGACCCGGCATCGGGACGCAGCAGGCCGTCGATGATCCGCAGGGTAGCGCTCTTGCCGGCGCCGTTCGGGCCGATCAGCGCGGTGATGCCGGCAGCCGGAATGCGGGCATCGAGGCCGTCCAGGATGCGGGTGCCGTTGCGGGTCAGCACGAGGCCGTCGAGGTCAAGGGCGGGCATCGGCTCAACCATAGGCCCGGAGCGCGTAGCCGCGCAGGATCGCCGCCACGGCGTTGACCAGGACGACGAGGGCGATCAGCACCAGCCCGAGGGCGAGCGCGAGGCTGAGATCGCCCTTCTGGGTCTCCAGCGAAATCGCCGTGGTCATCGTCCGGGTGTGCCCGTCGATGTTGCCGCCCACCACCAGAACCGCGCCGATCTCCGAGATCGCCCGCCCGAAGGCGGCCAGTGCCGTCGTCACGAGGGAGAAGCGGGTGTCGTGGATGAGCGCAAGGGCGCGGCGCGGTGCCGACAGCCCGAGGGAGCGGAGCTGGTCACCGAGATGCGCTTCGGCATCGGCCACGACCTGCCGGCTGAGCGCCGCGACCAGGGGCGTCGCCAGAACGGCCTGCGCCGCCACCATGGCGCCCGGGGTGAACAGCAGCCCGAAACTTCCCAGAGGCCCCGAACGCGACAGGACGAGGTAGAGCACCAGGCCGACGATCACCGGCGGCAAACCCATGAAGGCGTTCAGGAGTCCGACCAGGATCGACCGACCTGGAAAGCTGGACACTGCCAGGACCGCCCCCAGGGGAATGCCGACGCAGAGCCCGATGGCCACCGCCGTGAGACTGACGCGCAGGGATAGCCAGGCGATCGCGAAGACGTCGCGATCGAGGGTCGTCAGACGCGAGATCGTCTCCTGAAGAGTCTGAAGCATCGGGACCGGGCTGCAGGGAAGGTTCGGGGATGATACGGAGAGGACCGAAAGATCAATAGGAAAGACCTTGCCGATGCGGATCGATCTGGAGGCCGATGGGACGTGGCGTAACCTTGCGCTCCGATCGACCTTCGCGGTCCTGGACGCTCTGGTAGGATCGGCGTCGCTGCTGAGCGCGGCGCGAACGCTCGGGATTTCCTACCGCTCGGCCTGGAGCCGGGTGGCCGCCATCGAGGCGGCTCTGGGCAAACCTATCGCGGTCAAGACCAAAGGGCACGGCACCACGCTGACACCCTATGGCCGCGCCCTGCACGCCGCCCTATCGGCAACCTATGCGCGGCTCGAGCCTGTGCTTGACGCCGAGGCACGGCGGCTGGAGCAGGCACTTCAAGCGATCGAGACGCCAAAGCCCGTCACGCTCCGGCTGGCCGCGAGCCACGATCCGCTGCTGCTCGGGATCATCGCGGAGCGGTCCGACGTCACGCTCGCGGTCGCCGGAAGCCTCGACGCCCTGGCGCATCTGCGGTCCGGAACGGCGGATGCGGCCGGCTTCCATTACGGTTCCGAGGGGCCGGCGCCGGCGCCGTTCGACGCGCTGTTCCGGGATTCAGAATTGACTGTCTGGCCGCTGTTCCGGCGCGAGCAGGGCTTGATGCTTCCACCCGGCAATCCGCACGCGGTCGCGTCCGTGAGCGACATCGCCCGCCTGCGCCTGCGCTTCGTCAACCGCCAGCGCGGCGCGGGGACCCGGATCTGGTTCGAGCGGCTCTGCGCCGAGTCCGGGTTGGAACCCGGCGCGATCCTCGGTGCGGAGACGGAAGAGTTTACCCATCAGGCGGTGGCTGCGCTGATCGCCACGGGCGCGGCCGATGTCGGCATGGGCACGCCGGCGATTGCCGCGCGCTTCGGCCTCGCGTTCCGGTCGGTTGGCTGGGAGACCTACTACCTCGCGGCCCGCATCACCGGCGACGCCGCGGCGCTGTCCAGCCTGCACGCGGAGGCGGCACGGGCTGCCGACACCACCCTCGGCTACCAGAGCGTGGCGTGTGGATAGAAGGTCAGGATGTCGCCCGGCGCGACGGCGGTGACCGCGTCGGCCAGTTCGACCAGCCCGTCGCTTTCGGTCAGGGAGGAGAGGACGCCCGCGCCCTCGCGTGGGTACTTGGCCGCCTCCAGCACGGCGTCGGGCGCCAGCGCCACGCTGACGCGCACGAATTCCCGCCGACCGGCCTTCTTCTTATAGCTGAAGGCCGCCCGGACGGGCTGGCCGATCGTCGGCGGATCGACGGCGCCCCCCAGCCGGGCGAGGAGCGGGCGCACCACGAAGAGCAGGGTCACGTAGACCGCGCCGGGATTGCCCGGCAGCCCGACGAACGGGGTACCGTCCACGACGCCCATCGCCACCGGCCGGCCGGGCTTGATGGCGAGGCGCCAGAACATCAGCGAACCGACGGCCTCGACCGCTGCCTTGACATGGTCCTCCTCCCCCGTGGAGACGCCGCCGGAGGTCAGGATCAGGTGATGATCCCGCGCTGCCTGGCGGAGCCGGGAGGCCAGCACCGCGGGTTCGTCGCGCAGGATGCCGAGATCCGCCACCTCCGCGCCGAGGCGGGTGAGCAGGGTCGCGAGCATCACCCGATTGGAATCGTGGATCGCTCCGGGCGGCAGCGGCCGTCCCGGCTCGGTGAGTTCGTCGCCGGTTGAAAACAGGGCCACGCGCAGGCGCGTCCGCACGGCGATCCTGTCGTGACCGGAGGCTGCCGCCAGGGCCAGGTCCTGCGGACGCAGGCGCCGTCCGGCCGGAACCGCGCAGGTCCCCTGGGCGATATCCTCACCCGCCGCGCGGGCATTGGCTCCGCGCTTCAGGCCGGCGGGCAGGATCACGGCATCGCCCTCGCGCTGGACGTCCTCCTGCATGAACACCGTGTCGGCCCCGGGCGGCATCGGCGCGCCGGTGAAGATCCGGATCGCGCCGCCTTCGGGCGCGACGGCCTCGGGCGAGGCCCCGGCCGGAAGCCGCCCCCGCACCGGAAGCCGCGTCGCGCCGTCGGGGCTCAGGTCGGCATGCCGCACCGCATAGCCGTCCACGGCGGAGTTCGGAAAGGGCGGCACATCGTGCAGGGCGGTGACGTCCTCGGCCGCGACCCGCCCATCCGCCTGCCCCAGGGGCAGCCATTCGGTGCCGGCCAGCACCGGGAGGCGCTCGCCGATCAGCGCCACGGCGTCCTCGATGCGCATCAGCGCGCCACCGAAGGCGAAGCAGTCGTCGGTCAGCTGGGCCATGACTCCTCCAGGCGCGCCAGCGCCGCCGGCATCGGTTCGGCCAAGGCCAGGACCAGATCGGCGATCCGATCGATCGCGTCGAGGTCGACCACCGGGATGGACGCCTCGGGAAATGCCCGATCGCTCGCCACGGCGAGGATGCGGGGATCGTGCGGGTGCATCGGCGGCTGGCCGTTGGCCACGCGGTGGACCTCGAGCTTGGCGTGGGCCTCGCGCTTGAAACCTTCCACGATGACGAGATTGCAGGGCGAGAGCCGGCGCAGCAAGTCGGAGAGCCGCGCTTCTGCCGCTTCCCCGATCTCATGCATCTGGACCCAGCGCCGCGCCGAGGACACAATGACCTCCGAGGCTCCGGCCTCGCGGTGAACGTAGGAATCCTTGCCAGGCCGGTCCACGTCGAAGGCGTGATGCGCGTGCTTGATGGTGGCGACCTTGATCCCACGCGCGACCACAACCGGGATCAGGCGGGACAGTAGCGTGGTCTTGCCCGCGCCGCTCCACCCGGCGAGACCGATGACCCGGGCGGGCGTCACGCGGGTTCCGCGGGCGAGAACCCGGCCTCGCTGAGGAGGGCCCGCGTCTCCGGCTCGCGGAGACAGGCCAGGAAGGCGGCCAAGGCCGGCCGGGCGGCGTGCTCGGCCCGGTAGGCAAAATCATAGCGCTCGTCGGCCAGCGGCAGGAAACCGAGGCCGTAGGCCCGGGCGACCGTCGCGATGGCGACGCCCCAATCGGCTCGTCCCTGCGCCACCGCCGCCGCGACGGCGTTGTGTGAGCGCGGCTGGTTCCAGAAGCCCGGTGGCCGGGCGCCCGCCAGAAGTCCCTCGACCAGGGCCCGCGTCCCGGACCCCGTGTTGCGGTTGACCATGACCATCTCGGGCTCGGCCAGCGCCGCCGCCACGGCCTCGGCGGCCGAGCGGTCCGCGAACAGGGGATGACCGGGCCGGAAGACCACGCCCTGCAGGCGCCCCCAGCCCTCGGCCAGGATCATGCCCGGCCCCAGGAAGGGCCGGTTGTAGGTGCCGGACTCGGGGTCGAGGAGGTGCATCGCCGCGAGGTCGCATTCGCCCCGGCCGAGGGCGGCGAGACCACCGGCGGAGCCGACCCACAGGGTACGAGCCCGATAGCCGCCCGCGGCGAGCCGGCCGACGACCCGGTCGAGGCCGACGCAATGGCTGCCGATGATGGTGAGGTCGGGCGGGCGGATGCCGGCGCCGAGACGCGTGATTGTGACGGCCTCGCCGGCTTCCAGGCCGGAGCGGGCGGCGGGAATGGCGAAGAATCCGTCGGCCTGGGAGAAGGCCGTCACCGAGCCGGACCCCTTCGGCAGCGGCAGGGCGCGCAGGCCGGCCTCGGTTTCGGACAACGCGGTCATGACGAATTCGGTGCGTCCGCGCTCGGAGGCGACGCGCTGGGGCAGGATTGCCGCCACGCTGGCCTCTTCGCGCGGGGGCAGCCCCGCCATGGCTCGCACCAGCGGCACCACGAAGTCGTGGAAGGTGAACATCGCCGAAGTCGGGAAGCCCGGAAGCACCACGATCGGGGTGCCCTCCGCCACCGCGAGGCAGAGCGGCTTGCCGGGCTTCAGCGCCACCCCGTGGACGAGGATGCCGGGTTCGCCGAGACGCTGGAGGATGCGGTGTGAGACGTCGCCGGCGCCCTTGGAGGTGCCGCCCGACAGGACCACGACGTCGCAGTCCGCCATGGCGGTGCGCAGCGCCGCTTCCAGAGCGACCTCGTCGTCGCGGACGATTCCGAGCGGGCGCACCACTCCGCCGTTCTCGATGATTGTCGCGGCGACGATCGGCCCGTTGGAATCGTAGATCGCGCCCGGCGACAGGGGCTGGCCGGGGGGAACCAATTCGTCGCCGGTGGAGAGCACCGCCACGCGCGGCCGCCGAACCACGTCGATCGATGCCAGGCCGCAGGCGGCCAGCATCCCGATCTCGCGTGCCGTCACCGTCAGACCTCGGCGCAGGACGGTCTCGCCCGAGGCCATGTCGGCCCCGGCATAGCCGATGAACTGGCCGGGCCGCGCCGCAAAGGCGAGGTCGATCGCGAGGCTGTCGGGCTGGAACTCGGTCTGCTCCACCATGACGACGGCGTCGGCGCCGCGGGGAACGACGCCGCCGGTGGCGATCGGCGTGGCCGTGCCGGGCGCCACCGCCAGGGCCGGCGCCACGCCGCAAGCCAGGATCTCGCGATTGAGGGACAGGCGGCGCGGATGGGCTTCGCCGGCCCCTTCGGTGTCGGAGGCCCGCACGGCGAAGCCGTCGACCAAGGCGCGATCGAAGGGGGGCACGTCGATGGGCGAGGCGATGTCGGCGGCCAGGACGCGCCCGACGGCCTCCCCCAGCGCGACGGTCTCGGACCCGAGGGGGGCATGCGGTACGGCAGCGCGGAATCGCTCCAAGGCCTCTTCGCGGCTGACCACGGTGAGGAATTGTTCCTGACGTGCGGCCCTGGCCAGCCTGTCGAGAAACGCCTCGTTGGACGCCGCCCGCATCATAGGGCGAGCCCCGTGAGGGATTGGCCGGCCGGAACGCCTTCGGATTCGGGTCCGACGAGAATTGCCGCATCGGCCTGGATCAGGCTGTGGAGCGGCAGGTCGCTGCTGCCCAGCGGCAGGAAGCCGTCGGGCCTGCGTCGGGCATAGATGACCTCGCTGAGACCGATGGTCGAAGCGATCTTGCGGAGGGTCGGAAGGACAGCCGGCGTGTCCGGCGATGCCCCGGACAGAGCTTCGATCAGCGGCCGGGCAAGCGCCAGGAAGGCGGCGAGTGCCGCGTCGGGCCGCCCGGGCAGAAGCAGGACCGGCCGGTCGCCGACCGTGCCGAATCCGGCCGTCTCCCCAGGCTTCAGGGCGATGCCGTGGGCCTGGACCTTCCCCGCGCGGGACAGGCCGGCCGCGCTGTGATCCTGGCGGCCGAAGCCGGTGCCGCCGAGAACCAGGATGGCATCGCCGGTCTGCTGACGCAGCGCATCGGCGATGGCCTCCGGCGTGTCGGCTGCGATTACGGCGTCGATGCTGGCACCCGCCCGGGCGGCCAGGGTCGCGAGCAGCGGCGACAGGGAGTCGGCTTCGGCAGCCCGGACAACGATCAGGCTCAAGCGGGGCCGGCGCAGGGCTACGCTCGCGAATCCGGCCGCCTGCAGCGCGAGCCGGTTCAGGGCCGTGATCCGGTCTCCGACGGAAAGGAGACGCGCACCCGATGCGATCTCCTCGCCCGCCCGGCGGACACCTGCACCGGCCGGGGCATCCGCCACCACGACGTCGCCCTCGATCGCTTCGGGCGACAGGATCGTGTCGAGGCCCTCTGGCATCCCGGCGCCGGCCTCGACCCAGATCAGGGGATGGGGAGCGGGAATCGGCGCGTACGGAGAGGCGCCGACGATCGCCTCGGCGCGCACAGCCCATCCGTCGCGGAGCGCGGTCGGTTGGGCGGGATAAGCTCGCGGCGCTTCGAGGTCAGCCGCGCTGATGCCGCCAAGGGACTCGCCGAGCGGGACCGCCTCGGGCGGGATCGGGACCAGGTTCGCCGTCAGCTGCTGCACGGCCTCGTCGAGCGGCATCAGGGCCGCGGAGGCGGCGCGGTGCGGGGGCGACCCGTGATCCGATGCGGCCGGATCGACCTCCGTCTCGATGGCGCTGCGGGCGTGAGCGATCATGTCCCGAGCGATGCGCTATCGCCGGGCGATGATCAAGCACCTCGCAGGCCTGCCGCGTCACCGGGTCCCGCCCGGGCGCCGCGACATCCTGCGGGCGGATCGTCTAGGCTTGCTGTCTGCACTGCACATCCGGTCTGTGACGAGAGGAATGCCTTGCGGCGTATCGGCCAAGTTTTGGAGCCTGTCGGCAAAGCCACGGCGGGAACCGCTTCGACTTTTCGGACACTCGCCTTCTGCTTGGCGACAACCCTGGCGGTCGGCTTCCCCGCCGAGGCGCAGATGCGCGGGCATGGCGGCCCCGTCCGCGCGCTCGCGGTGGCGCCGGGTGGCGGCCTCGCGATCTCCGGCGGCTTCGATCAGGCCGCCATCCTGTGGGCGATCGACACCGGCACGGCCCTCACCGTGCTACGCTTCCACGATGGGGCGGTGAACGCGGTCGCCGCCCTCCCCGATGGTAGCTTCGTCACGGCGTCGGAGGATGGCCGCATCGCTGTGTGGCGCGCCGGGCAGCCCGAGCCGGAGCGTGTCTTTTCCGAGCATGCCGGACCGGTCGCGGCGCTCGCGCTCTCATCCGACGGCAGCCAACTGGCCTCGGCCTCGTGGGACGGCACGGTCCGCATCCGACCCCTGACCGGCGGCCCGGCGCGCGTGCTCGCAGGCCATCAGGGCAACGTCAACGCGGTCGGCTTCCTGGCCGATGGACGACCGGTGTCGGCCGGCTACGACACCACGCTGCGGATCTGGCCCCGGGCCGACGACCCGCAGGGCGTGCCGATGGTGCTCACTTTGCCGAGCATCCTGAACGCCCTCGCGGTGATGCCGGACGGGGAGATCGCGGTTGCGGGCGGGGACGCCGTCGTGCGCCTGCTGCGGCCGGACGGGCGCACGCGCGCGGCCGTCGATGTCGGCCCGAACCCGGTGATCGCCCTGGCGCCCTCCCCCGACGGGAGCCGAATCGCCGCCGCCACGGCCGGCGGTGCCGTCGCGGTGATTGATCGAAGGCGGGGGACGATCCTGCATCGCCTCGTTGGACCGGGACTCCCGGTCTGGTCTCTCGCCTGGCGGCCGGACGGACGGGAACTCCTCACCGGCGGCGGCGATCGCCTGATCCGGCGTTGGAACGCCGAGACCGGCGCGCCGATCGGGCCCCTGGCGATGCCGCGTCCGGCCGACGCGCTCGCGGCCTATCACGACGACCGCGGGGCGGAGGTGTTTCGCGCCTGCGTCGCCTGCCACACCCTGACGCCCGAGGACGGCCCGCGCGCCGGGCCGACCCTCGCCGGTATCATGGGGCGCCGGATCGCGACGGCGCCGGGCTACCGCTACTCGGAGGCGCTAAAGGGTATGGATATCGTCTGGGATGCCCGGACCATCGCCCGGCTCTTCGAGGTCGGCCCCGCCAGCTACACGCCGGGCACGCGCATGCCGGAGCAGACGATCACCCGTGCCGAAGACCGGGAGGCCCTGGTGAAGTTTTTGGAGAGCGCCACCGCCCTCCGGTGAGCCGGCGTCACAGGTCCTTGATCATGTAGCGGGCCTCCGCGCCGTAATCCGCGAGCTTGGCGGCGAAGGCGGCCCCAGGCGCCCGGACCGCGAAGCCGAGGGCCTCCCAGAACCGCACCGACCGGTTCACCGCCACCAGGGCGAGGCGGGCGTATCCCCGTGCGCGAGCCCGCTCGCCCACCATCGCCGCGCCCGTCCGGGCGTGACCGTGCCCCGCCGCGGCGGGCGCGATGCCGAGATCATGCAGGTAGACGCTGTTCGGCTTGTCCAGGGTCGCGAGCGGCCGGTTGAGAGCCGGAATCGACCCGAGCGGCCAGGGATAGGCGATCGCGTAGCCGGCGATTCCCGTCTCGGGATCGCACAAGGACAGGCACAAATCGGTGCCCCGGGCGAGCCGTTCGCCGAAATGCACGGCGTCCTCGGGATGGTCGGGAAACAACCGGTCGGCCAGGGCCACCACCGGCGCGAGGTCGCCCGTGTCCATGCTCCGCCAGCGCCGTTCCTGCATCCGAAGACGGGCCTAGATCGCCTCACCCCGGGCGGCGCGCTCGCGCAGGTAGTCCTCGGTGGTGCGCGGACGGTCGCGTTCCGGTCCGGCATGCGGATCGAAGCCCTGGTTGACCGCGACCTCGACGCGACAATCCTCGCACATCATCAGCGCCTGGACGCGTGCCTCGCCGGCTTCGCCCCGGAACATCCAGTGGCGGTCGCGCAGCTTCTCCACCACCCGCTCGATGGTGCTGCGGGTCCCGAACGGCTTGGCGCAGGTGATGCAAGCGAAGGGCTCCTCCTCCTTGACCACCCGGCGCGGCGCCTTCCAAGCCTCGAAATCGACGCCCGGCCGGAGATCGATCACGTTTTCCGGGCAGGTGTTGGCGCACAAGCCGCACTGGACGCACAGGCTCTCCTCGAATCCGAGGAACGGGCGGTCGGCGCTGTCGGACAGGGCGTGGGTGGGACAGGCGCCGACGCAGGCGAGGCAGAGGGTGCAATCGTCGGTGCGGAAATGCAGGCCGCCGAACGGCGCGCCCGCGGCCAGATCGATCCGCGCCACCGGCGCGGGGGCCGCTGCATGCATTTCGTTGAAAGCGAAGCGCAGCACCTCGCGCTTTCCGCCCACCGGCATGAAGCGTGAGGGCGCCTGCGCCGACACGCCTGCAATCCGAACCGCCAGGGCCTCACCCAGGGCGTCGGGGTCGTCAGTCTCGATCAGCGAGACGACGGGGTCTCCGCCCTCGCCGCCATAGCCGAGGCCGCGAGCCAGGGTGTCGCCGAGGGCGACCGCGCGGCGCAGGCTGTCGAGATCGTGCTTGGGGCGGGCACGGGCGAGGATGCGCACCCCGGCGGCGCCATAGGCGAAGAGGGCGGCGAACGCCTCGGGACCGAGCTGGGTGATTTCGTTGACCCGGACCGGGAGGATCGCGGCGGGCAGTCCATTGCCGTGGCGCGCGAGCGCATCGATCAGCGGTTCACCGTGCTCGCCGTCGTGGAACAGGACCACCGCGTCGCGACCGCCCGCGGCCCTGTAGGCCCCCATCAGGGTGCGCAGACGGCGCATGAGCGCGTCGGCCGGCGGCAGCGCATAGGCGGCCGCTCCCGTCGGGCACACGGAGGCGCAGTTGCCGCAGCCGGCGCAGATGTAGGGGTCGATCGCGACCGTATCACCCGCCGGCGAGATCGCGCCGGTCGGACACACCTCGAGGCAGCGGGTGCAGCCGGTGATGCGCGAGCGCGAATGGGCGCAGAGCTCGGCATGGAAATCCACGAACCGCGTCTTGTCGAAGGTGCCGACGAGATGCGACGCCTCGGCGATCACCCGCTCGACCGCCGCCGGATCGCGCGGGTCGGCCCGCAGGTAGCCGAGGCGGACCTCATGGGCCGGAAACAGAGCCGTGCCGCCGCCGACATCGACGACGACGTCGCAGGTGGAGTTCGCTCCATGACGGCCGGGTCCGAACACGAGGTGCGAACGTGAGGACGGAGCCGGCAGCGCATAGTCGTCGATGCGCAGATCGAAGGCACCGAGACGTCCCTTCGCGCCCACGATGGTACCCTTCACCACCGGGAAGTCGTTGCGCTGTGGCGGTTCGACGTCCTCCGGCCGGCTCAGCAGAACCGTGACGTCGAGATGCTCAGCGAGCCGCCGCCCGACCTCGATCGCGGTGGCATTACGCCCATAGATCAGGGCGACACCCTGGCTCTCGATCGGCACCGTGGCGGCATCCGGCACGGGCTCGGCGCAGGCGGCGAGGAGGGCCGCCATTTTCGGGCCGGCCTGATCGGCCTCGGTGGACCAGCCCGCATTCTCGCGGATCTTGGCGTAGGAGACCCGATCGTCGGCACCCAGTTCGGAGGCGACCTCGTCGAACAGCGGCGATTGCAGGGTGCACGAGACCGTCACCGGTCGCCCGGATTGCAGGGCGGAGCGGAACCGGTCGAGTTCACGGCCGCAGAGCTGGTCGGCGGTCTTCACCTCGCCTGAACAGCCCCGCCCGATCGTGCCGGCATCGAGCGGCATCGTCTTTTCGCAGGAGCAGGCGAACACGATACGATCGGACAAGAACAGACCCTGGATTCAAGTGCTCGGGAACGGGCGGGAGCGGATCGGACCGATACCGGGCGGCATCGCTGCCCCTTCGCGTCCGGCTCCGTATCTTATATACTCAAACGGTTCAAAACTACGATCCGACACACGGGCGCAGGGACCTTGCGTCAGGCGCTGATCTTCCGGGCCGCGCTCGCGCCATTCTCTCCGTCTTGTTGCCCGGCCGCCGACAGCACATGTGGTCACCGAAGTTCGACATCCATTCCGGCCCGAACGCGGGATCGGTTCCGCCTCCTGGATCGACCCGTCAGGTCTCACGTTCATGATCGCTTCTCCGACGGCCTCACCCCTCAAGTTCCGGCCGGCGACGGATCTCGCTCTGCCTCCGTCCCTGACGGCGCGAGTGGTGCCGGCCTCCCGCCATGCTTTTGCCGAAGCGTGCGCGATTGCGCGCCGGGAGGGCGCGGAGGCGGCCGGGATTCTGGTTCTCGCCGAGCGGTCGGATGTTCTCGACGTCGCCGTGGTGCTGGTGCCCGAGGAGCCGCTGGCCTCGGCGCGGCGCGCCTTCCTGGCGGCCATGATGGCCCTGGCCGACGCGGTCGGCGCGCACGGCCCACCGGAAATGCCGCTGACCTTCGGCTGGCCCGATGTGCTGATCTTCGACGGGGCGCGTCTCGGCGGCGGTCGCCTCGGTTGGCCGGAGGCCTGCTCGGAGGAGGTCGTGCCCGACTGGCTCGTCTTCTCTGCCATGCTGATCCTGAGTAAATCGGGTGCTGGCGATCCGGGCTTGACGCCGGGATCGACTGCCCTCGACGAGGAGGGGTTCCCACCCGATAGCCGCAACGCGCTGGTGGAGAGCTTCGCCCGGAACCTGATCCGGACCTTCTCGCTCTGGGAGGAAGATGGGTTCTCCGGGATTGCGGCGCGTTACCTCAGCCATCTGCCGACCCCTGCCGGGATGCCCGTGCGGATCGACCGGACCGGCGATGTCATCCTGGGCGGCGAAACGGGAGAAGCCGGGGCGGGAAAAGCCGGGGCGGCTGAGACCGAATGCTGGCCGCTCGCCTCTCTCCTGCGCGCGCCGGGCTGGCAGGACCCGGCGACCGGGACAGTCCGTCTGTGAGTTCGCTCCGGCTTCCGCGTACCCTGCGGCTCGATGTGTCCGACACCTTCGTGTTCACCCACGCCGCCGAACCGGGCGAGTGGGCCGTGACGGGCTCGTTCCTGTTCTGGGATCAGGACCTTCCGAACCTGGAGGGGAAGGCGCGCGCCGCGTTCCGCTCTGGTTTCGTCGGCGTCTCCTCGCTGGGGTTCTCCACCCTCGTGGTGGTCAGCGAGGCCACCGAAGCCGAGCGCGACGCGGCGGTCGAGGATCTGGCCCGGCACATCCACGAGCGCCTTGGCGCTCCGGATCGGGCCATGGCCCGCGCGGCTGCGCGCGAAGAGATCGATTTCGCCGCCACCCTGTGCGGGGTCCCGGTGGGGAGCGTGGTGGCGATGCACCGGACGCAGGTCGACGGAGCGATATCGGAAGCCTTCCGCACGCTCCATCAGCGCGATGCGGGGACCCCCGGGGCCGATCGCCTGCATGCCCATGCCCGGGCCTTTCGCTTCGTCGAGACCGATGACGAGGAGCCCGAGGAGCGGGCCGATCTGATCGGTCTCGCCCGAGATCGGCCGGGGACGGGATCCTGATCGATGGCCTGCTCGCAACCACCTTGTCCGTCGCCCTTTCCGCCGTCAGGAGCCGCCCCCCAATGACCGAATTCTGGGTGTCCAGCGGCCACCACCTGACGCAGCGCACCGAGGGGGGCGGCCTGGCCGTCACCGACGAACTGATCCTCGCCTACCTCGCGCGGCCCGAGCTCGCGCCGCCCGAGGAGGCCTGCCGGGCGGAGCGGAGCCTCTACGCCGATCTGCTGGCAGACCCGCGGCGGACCGTACCGCCTGAAATGGTGGCCGCGATCGCCGATGCGGATGCGCGGGAGAACTGGACGGTGCTGCTGGCCTTCCGCGACCGCCTGCTCGCATCGCGCTCGATCGAGGCCGCCTATCTCGGGCTGGTGCGGCAGGGATTGCAGGGCACGCCCGCCTTGTTCCTGAATCAGCTCGTGCACCTGATCCTGCGCAATGCCCTCGACGGCTGCGATGATCCGTTCGTCCTGCGGGCCGCCGAACTGATGTTCCGGCCGCAGCGGGTCAGTCGCCTCGACGGAGCCGTCCTGCTTGCCGATGCCGAGGTGATCGAGGCGCGCGAGGGCAGCGCGCCGCTGTCGCCTCTGGTGGCCATGCTGGGCAAGGAGGCGGCGAATGAGCTCGACATCCTGAACGCGGAGAATGCCTGGACCTACTGGAGCCGGTCCGACGCCTTCTCGATGGCCCTGAACCTCGGATCGAGCGCCCGGAGCCGCGACGGACTGGCTCGCGTGATCGAGGCCTTCCTCCGGCATCTCCTTCATGTGGACGTGCGCGTCACGCCGCTCGACCGCCTCGACGATTCCGATTGGCGCTGGTTCGTCGGGCTCGATGCCGAGGCGACCCGGATCGGCAACGCCCTGTGGCGGGGGGAGGCCGCCTCGCCGGCCGATCAGGAGCGGGTGGTCGCCCTCTTCAGCCTGACCTTCGAGGATCGGATGCGGGTCGATTCCTCTGTCGGCGACAGGCCCGTCTACCTGCTGCTGGCCGCGACGCCCGCCAATCTCGTGACGATGAAGCCGCAGAACCTGATCGTGGGCCTGCCCCTGAACGACGCCACCGGAGCCAGCTGATGCAGAACGACGGCGACCGTGTTGACCCTCCGGGTGAAGGACCGATCCCGGTCGCACCCGCACATGCAATCGTGTCCGAGCAGGAACGGGTCAGGCCCGACAACCATTTCGAGGTCGGCATCCTGGTGGCGCGACGGCGCCTGCGAGGCCCCTGGGCGACCCATGCCTGGCTGCCCGTCGCCGCTCTTCCGGCGGCTCCCCCGGTGGCGGCCTGGACCCGGCTCTCGGAGACCGAGGAGGAGGCGGTATTTTATGCCGGTGCCTACGACGTGCTGCTCCATCCGGCCGAGACCTCGCATTACCGCGACAACCTCGTCTCCGGTCGCCCGTCCCTCTGGGTCGCCCTGCGCAAGCTCGGCGAGGATGCCTATGAGATCGCCGCCGTGACGGCCGATCCCTACGAGGGCGAAGCGATGGCCGAGGGGATCGGCGAGATCGTGGAGGCGGTGCCGATGCCGACGGAATCGCAAGGGATCCTGCTGGCGTTCTTCGAGGCGTTCCACGTCGAGCGCAAATTCGAGAAGCGCAAGCGCGATCGGGCCGATCCGGAGGCGCTGGCGCGGGGCGGCCGGGGGCGCGGCGAATGAGCGACGGTATTCTCTCGCGCTGGGCGAGGCGCAAGCAGGCCGTCCGACAGCAGGAGCGCGCGCGAGCCGTTCCGAAAGCGGACGAGGCGAGTGGCGCCGTCGAGGCCGATAGCGAGGCCAGGGCACTTTCGGATATCGAGGCGAATCCCCAGGCGGATGAGGAACTGGCCGAAGCCATCGCACGCCTGCCGAAGCTCGAAGATCTGACAGCCGAGACCGACCTCGCGCCCTTCCTCCGGGCGGGCATCCCCTCCGCCCTGCGAAACGCCGCTCTGCGCCGGATGTGGTCGGTCGATCCCGGCATCCGCGACTTCGTCAGCGAAGCGCGGGAATACGCTTATGACTGGAACACGCCGGGCGGAGTCCCGGGCCTCGGGCCGATGCTGCCGACGGACGACATCAAGGCCATGGTCGAGCGGATCATGACGGGCGCCGGTCCGAAACCCGCGCCGACACCGCTCGAACCCGGGGACACGCGCGAGCCGGACGCGGACCCGGACACCCAACGGACCGCCGAGGACCAGGATGTGGTCGAACTCGCCGAGACGCTGCCCGCGCCCGCTGTTTCCGACGCCCATCGCCCGCACGTTGCAGCGCCGGAGCCGCTTCCGATCACGGTTGCGGGGGAAGAGTTTCAATCGCCCACAATCGTTTCGCGCATGCGACGCCATGGCGGCGCGATGCCCAGCTAATTCGTACAAACGCGATTGCGGTGGCGGCAAACGCTTTTTATTATCAATACAAACTGGGCTGCACGACGAAGTCGAGTGACCGGGTACCTGTTGGATTGAGGCGGCGCGTGCGTTCCGGCGCGACGCTTTCGGAGCTGTCAGCGGAGATGGGTGTCGGTATCGGGGATTCGATCATCACGGCCGACGCGCGCGAACTCGTCATCGACGAGGTCGATCAACTTCGCGCCCAGCAATACGATCTTCTGGCCGTCCTGCTTGGCCGCCCGCCGAACGGCGCTCTGCTCGATGCCCTGAAGGGGCTCAAGGGGGGCGACAGCGTGCTCGGCCGGGAGGTCGGCATTCTGGGCGAGGCCGCCGCTGCAACGTCCGAGGCGGCGGCGGAGCGGGAATATTTCGCGCTGTTCGTCGGCGTCGGGCGCGGGGAGCTTCTGCCCTATGCGTCCTACTATCTGACCGGGTTCCTCAATGAGCGACCCCTGGCCCGGGTCCGTGAGGATCTCACGGCTTTGGGGATCGAGCGGGATCCGTCGATGACCGAACCGGAGGATCACATCGCGATTCTCTTCGATGTGATGGGGGGGCTGACGTCCGGCCGGTTCACGGCAGGGCCGGATGCCGCGCGCGACCTCTTCCTCCGGCACATCGCGCCGTGGGGGATGCGGTTCTTCACCGATCTGGAGCGCGCCAGGGCAGCGCGCTTCTATCGTTCGGTCGGGGCATTGGGACGGGCCTTCCTCGAGATCGAGGCGGCCGCTTTCGCGATGGATGCCTGAGGCATCCATTCCAGTGGGATTGGGGCGTCGGACCTGAACAGGTCGGAGCCCGTCAGGGAGTTTGGGCGATGGGACAGGATCAGAAGGACCAGCTCGGCCGTCGCCAGTTCTTTCGCGCCCTCGGTGGCGGCACGGTGGCGGCCGCGGTCGGCGTTTCCACCGCGCCGCTGACCGCGACGGAAGCCCAGGCCTACGACCCGGGCACGGACGAGACCCGGTCGCGCTATCGCCTCAGCGACGAGGTGAAGGCGTTCTACCGGACCAACGGCTACGAGACTCTCCAGAACAGCACGAACGCCGGAAAGAAGTGAGCCTGCGATGCTGACCAAGCGCAAGAGCGGCGAGGCGAGCCGCACCAAGCACCAGGCCGTTGCGGCCGGCCTCGCAGCCGGCGTGCTGGATCGCCGTGGATTCCTGAAGAAGTCCGGCCTGACTGCAGGCGCTCTGGCTGCGGCCGGAACGATCCAGCTCGGGTCCGTGCGTCAGGCGCGGGCTGCGGGCGCATCGGCCGTCGGCCCGGACGTTCAGATCAGGAAGAACGTCTGCACCCACTGCTCGGTGGGCTGCACGGTGACGGCCGAGGTGGTCAACGGTGTCTGGGTCGGCCAGGAGCCGTCCTATGCTAGTCCGATCAACCGCGGCACTCACTGCGCCAAGGGCGCGGCGATCCGTGAGCTTGTCTCGTCCGACCGGCGCCTGAAGTATCCGATGAAGCTCGTCGGCGGGCAATGGCAGCGCGTGTCCTGGGAGCAGGCGATCGAGGAGATCGGCGACAAGCTGGGCGCCATCCGCGAGAAGAACGGCGCGGATTCGGTGTACTGGCTCGGCTCGGCCAAGTTCACCAACGAGGCCGCCTACCTGATGCGCAAGTTCGGGGCCTTCTGGGGCACCAATTCCGTCGACCATCAGGCGCGTATCTGCCACTCGACCACGGTGGCGGGCGTCGCCAACACCTGGGGCTACGGCGCCCAGACCAATTCCTACAACGACATCCGCAACGCCAAGACGATGATCATCCTCGGCGGTAATCCGGCCGAGGCGCACCCGATCTCCATGCAGCACGTGCTGTCGGGCAAGGAGATCAACCGCGCGAACATGATCGTCATCGATCCGCGCTTCACCCGGACGGCGGCCCACGCCACCGAGTATGTCCGCATCCGCTCCGGCACCGACATTCCGGTGGTGTGGGGCATCCTCTGGCACGTGTTCCAGAATGGCTGGGAGGACAAGGAGTTCATCGCCCAGCGCGTCTACGCCATGGACGATGTCCGCAAGGAAGTCGCCAAGTGGACGCCGGAAGAGGTCGAGCGCGTCTCGGGCGTGCCCGGCGAGCAGCTGCGCCGCGTCGCGGAGAAATTTGCCAAGGAGAAGCCCGCCACCCTGATCTGGTGCATGGGCGCGACCCAGCACACGGTGGGTACCGCCAACGTGCGCGCGCTCTGCATCCTGTGTCTCGCCACGGGCAATGTCGGCAAGCCCGGCACCGGCGCCAACATCTTCCGCGGCCACACCAACGTGCAGGGCGCCACGGATTTGGGCCTCGATGTCACCTCGCTGCCGCTCTATTACGGTCTGGTCGAGGGCGGCTGGCGCCACTGGGCTCGCGTCTGGGACGTGCCCTACGAGTGGCTGCAATCCCGCTTCGACGAGGTTCCGGCCGCGGCCGGGCGGAAGGCCCGCTCGCGCAAGGAGAACATGGAGGCACCCGGCATCACCTCGACGCGCTGGTTCGATGCCGTGAACCTGCCGCCCGAGCAGATCGACCAGTGCAGTCCGATCAAGGCCTTCATGGTCTTCGGCCATGGCGGCAACACCGTGACCCGCCTGCCCGAGGCGATCGAGGGCATGAACAAGCTCGAGCTGCTGGTCGTCGCCGACCCGCATCCGACGACCTTCGCGGCCCTCGATGCCCGGCAGGACAACACGTACCTGCTACCGATCTGCACGTCGCTGGAGATGGACGGCTCGCGCACGGCCTCGAACCGTTCGCTGCAATGGGGTGAGCAGATCGTGAAGCCGGCCTTCGAGTCGAAGAACGACTACGAAGTGCTCTACCTCCTGGCCAAGAAGCTCGGCTTCGCCGAGACGCTGTTCAAGAACATCAAGGTCGAGAACAACGTCCCGTCGGCCGAAGATCTGCTGCGGGAGATCAACCGCGGCGGCTGGTCGACCGGCTATTGCGGCCAGAGCCCGGAACGGCTGAAGGCGCACATGCGCAATCAGCACAAGTTCGACCTGATCACCCTGCGGGCGCCGAAGGACGATCCGGAAGTCGGCGGCGACTATTATGGCCTGCCCTGGCCTTGCTGGGGCAAGCCCGAACTGCGCCACCCGGGTTCCGCCATCCTGTACAACACCTCTCTGCACGTGAAGGACGGCGGCAGTACGTTCCGGGCCCGTTTCGGCACCGAGCGCAACGGCCAGACGTTGCTGGCCGAGGACAGCTTCACCAAGGATTCCGATCTCACCGACGGCTATCCGGAATTCACCTTCGGGGTGTTCAAGAAGCTCGGTTGGGACAAGGACCTGACTGCGGACGAACTCGCCACCATCCTCAAGATCGGCGGCGACAAGCCCGACACCGTGAGCTGGGCCACCGACCTGTCGGGTGGCATCCAGCGCGTCTGCCTCGATCACGGCGTGATTCCGTTCGGCAACGGCAAGGCGCGGGCCAATGCCTGGAATCTGCCCGACCCGGTGCCGGTGCACCGCGAGCCGGTCTATTCGCCCCGTCCCGATCTGGTGGCGAAGTACCCGACCCGGCCCGACGAGCGGCAGTTCCGCATGCCCAATATCGGCTTCTCGGTGCAGAAGGCGGCGGTCGAGCGCAACGTGGCGCGCGACTTCCCCATCATTCTGACCTCCGGTCGTCTCGTCGAGTACGAGGGCGGCGGCGAGGAGACCCGGTCGAACCCGTGGCTCGCCGAGCTTCAGCAGGACATGTTCGTCGAGATCAACACCGGCGATGCCGCCGAGCGCGGCATCAAGGACGGCGGCTGGGTCTGGGTCACGGGCGCCGAGAACAGCTCCAAGGCCAAGATGAAGGCGCTCGTCACCGACCGTGTCGGCAAGGGCGTGGCCTTCATGCCCTTTCACTTCTCGGGTTGGTACGAGGGCAAGGACATGCGCGACTACTACCCGAAGGGCACCGACCCGGTGGTGCTCGGCGAGAGCGTCAACTCGGTGACCACCTACGGCTTCGACCCTGTGACGGGCATGCAGGAGACGAAGTGTACCCTATGCCAGATCAAGGCCGCGTGAGAGGAGCGCATCCACCATGGCCCGTATGAAGTTCCTCTGTGACGCAGACCGTTGCATCGAGTGCAACGCCTGCGTGACCGCGTGCAAGAACGAGCACGAGGTGCCCTGGGGCATCAACCGTCGCCGCGTCGTCACTCTCAACGACGGAAAGCCCGGCGAGCGCTCGGTCTCGATGGCGTGCATGCACTGCACCGACGCGCCCTGCGCCGCCGTGTGCCCGGTCAATTGCTTCTATACCACCGCCGACGCGGTGGTGCTGCACTCCAAGGATATCTGCATCGGCTGCGGCTACTGCTTCTACGCTTGCCCGTTCGGCGCGCCGCAATATCCGCGCGTCGGCAATTTCGGCTCGCGCGGCAAGATGGACAAGTGCACCTACTGCTCGGGCGGTCCGGAACCGGACCTCTCGGTCGCGGAGTACGAGAAGTACGGCTCGAACCGGCTCGCCGAGGGCAAGCTGCCGCTCTGCGCCGAGATGTGCTCGACCAAGGCCCTGCTCGCTGGCGACGGCGAGATGATCGCCGAGATCTACAAGCAGCGCGTGATCAAGCGCGGCTACGGCTCCGGCGCCTGGGGCTGGAAGACCGCCTACCGCGAGACCGTGGCGATCTGATCGCCGCGGAAACGACCTCGGGACCTCTGCTTAGGCGGAGGTCCCGCATCACGCCATCGAAAGGAACGCCGATGCGGCGGGCAGTCACGCTCCTCAGCACCCTCGTCGTCGCAACGACGCTCCTGGCCGCGCCGGCGGCGTTCGAACCGGCTCGGGCACAGAACCCGATCACCCGGGACGGGCAGAACCCGATGGGCGCCAGGCCCACGGCGGATTCCGTCAACGAGGAATTCCTCTTCAAGAACGCCGACAAGATCACGGGGCGCATCAGCATTCCGGATCAGAAGGCGGCGAACCTCATCCAGCCGCAGGGTCGCGAGTACCAGTCGTTCCGCGAGCGCTACCTGCCCTGGATCGGCGCGGCCTTCATCCTCGGCATGATCGCGGCCCTCGGCGTGTTCTTCCTCTGGCGCGGACGCATCCTGACCGAACACAGCCAGGAATCCGGCAAGAAGATCCTTCGGTTCAACACGTTCGAGCGTTTCACTCACTGGATGACGGCCGTGTGCTTCATCATCCTGTCGCTCTCCGGCCTGAACTACATCTTCGGCAAGCGCCTGCTCATGCCGCTGATCGGCCCCGAGGCCTTCGGCGCCCTGGCGCAATGGGCCAAGTACAGCCACGTCTACCTCGCCTGGCCGTTCATGTTCGGCGTGGTGATGATGTTCGTCGTCTGGATCAAGGACAACATCCCGAACCGCCTCGACTGGGCTTGGATCAAGGCCGGCGGCGGCTTCATCGGCAAGAAGCACCCGCATGCCGCCCGCTTCAATGCGGGCCAGAAAGGCGTGTTCTGGATGGTCGCTGGCTTCGGTGTCGCCATGAGTGTGACGGGCCTGATGATGCTGTTCCCGTTCGCGCTGCTCGACATCAACGGCATGCAGGTCATGCAGGTGATCCACTCGCTGATCGGCATCGCCTTCATCGCCGGCATCCTCGCCCACATCTACATCGGTACGCTCGGCATGAAGGGCGCCTACGACGCGATGGGCAGCGGCAAGGTCGATCTCGCCTGGGCGCGTGCCCACCACGATCTCTGGGTCGAACAGGAGCAGGCCAAGACCGCAAGCGGTCCGCAACTCTCCGGACGCCACCCCGCCCCTGCCGAATAATCGAAGCCCCAGCCTGACGATGCCCAAGCGGCGAGGACCGAGACCATGAAAGCCTTCATTCTTGCCGTGATCGCGGCCATCGGGCTCGGCGTCCTTGCCATGTACGCGCTGACGAGCAATCAGAAATTCGCCTACCAGGCCTTCGCGACGTCGGGGGCGCGCGTCTCGGAGCCGGGAACCAATCTCGTCGGCGAGAAGTGGAACGGCGACCCGAACACCAACGACACCGGTGAGTCGGCCCATGGCAAGGCGACCGGCGAGCCCTCGCATCCCAAGCGGTCCTGAACCGACAGCCCATCGCCGAACGTTTCCCGCGCCCAAGATTCCAGCGCCCAAGATTCCAGCGGCCGAGATTTCAGGGACCCGAGCATGACCCGACGCCTGCCTTTCGCCGCGCTTCTCCTGTCGGGCTGCCTCGTGGCACCGGCCGCCTTCGCCCAGGATGCGGCGCCCGCGCCCACCTCGTCGAAGGGGCCGGCCAACCTGTGCCAGGAGCTGGTCGCCTTCGTAAAGCAGCCGGAAGAGAAGAAGCAGGAGGCTGCGACGCCGGCAAAGCAGGCCACCGCCGTCTCCAACGCGTCGGGCAAGAGCGATGGGCAGCCCTCCCCGTCCGGCGGAGAGCCGCAGCAAAAATCGGGGCTCAGCGGGCCGGCAAATCCCGAGACCAAGGCACCGACCAGCGATACGCGTGCGCCGGTCAGCCACGGCAAGACGGTGCTGTCCCAGGCCAATGCCAGCGCGAAATCTCCGCTGGCGCCCGGCGCCCCTGCCCCGAGCCCAAAGCCCGATCCAGCCTTGGTTGCCAAGATCGAGGCAGCTGCCGGATCGAACGATCAGCCGGCCTGTCGTGCGGCCGCTCGGTCCATGCGCGTCGCGGGCGTGATCATGCCGCCGCCGCTCCTGGCCCTGGCGGCCCTCGATCCGAAATTCTTCTCGACGCCACAGCCTTAAGTCGCCCACCTGGCCCTGCATCAGCGCGGGGCTTGGCCTGACGCTCGTCGTCCATCCGAACGATCGCTCAGGCGACGATCGAGGATTGCTGCACGCCTGAGGGCGTGTGCAGGCCGATGCGCCCATCGTTGCCGCTCGCACGCGCGTCACGGGTGAAGAAAGCCTCCAGCAACTGTTCCAACTGACGGTTCGGCTTCTTCATGCCGGTGATGAAGCGCGATATCCGGGGCTGATTGACCCCGAGTTCCCAGGCCAACCGCGCCTGGCTCCATCCCGATCGATCCAGAAATTGACAGACGTCTGACGGTCGGACCGGCATCGCTCCACCTTTCGCGATCGGCTGTGCGATCCCACCCCAGGTTAGGGAAGGCAAATGACGCGTTCCAGGGTCGGCCACGGCTTAATCCCGTCGGTGATGATCAAATACGCGTGATGAGGCGGATCGTTCGGATACCTTTGCGAGAGCGGGGGTTAGGTATGGCTGGTCAAGAAATCGATCCGAGAGGAACCCCCAAATGCGGTCTATGATGATCGGTGCCGTATTCGCCGCTTTGCTGCCGATGGCGGCCCATGCGGAAGGTGATGCGGCTGCGGGCGAGAAGGCCTTCGCACCGTGCAAAGCCTGCCACGCCTTCGGTAAGAACGGGGTCGGGCCGAACCTGACCGGCGTCGTCGGCCGCAAGGCCGCATCCGAGGAGGGCTACAACTATTCCGCCGCCCTCAAGGGCTCCGGGATCACCTGGGATGAGGCCAACCTGCACGAGTGGCTGAAGAACCCGAAGACCAAGGTTCCGGGCACCAAGATGGTGTTCGCCGGCTACCCGGACGACAAGAAGATCGACGACGTCATCGCCTACCTCGCCTCGAAGAAGTAGGCTCGAACGGGGTGTCGCCGCGTCCCGTTTGGTAGGCGGCGGCCCGTTCACGAGACCAGTTTGAGAAAAAAGCCGCCGGCATCGCGCCGGCGGCTTTCTTCGTTTGAACCCCGTGCCCGGATTATCGCGGAGCCGGAGCCGTCTCAGGCGGGACGGCCGGGGCCGTAGGCATGGGAGTCGCCGGGTTGGCCGCGACCGTGTCCGTCGCCCGGGCGAGTTCCGGGTAGGCCTCGATCACGTGGGCGCCGTTGAGTGGCTTGCTGACCCCGTTGTGGCAGGTGGCGCAGTTCACCTTCGGCACGTCGCCGAGCACGCCCAGCCGGTTCTTTGGAAAGGTCGAGAGCAGCGGCTCGAGATAGTTGCCGTTGATGTCTCGCACCATCCGGATGCCGTGCCAGGCAGTGACCCGCTGGGGTGTGCTCTGCGACCAGTCCGAGATCGCACGCGTGTTGTGGCAGAAGGTGCAATTCACCCCGAGGCCCTCCGACATGTGGATCATCAGGGCGTAGGTCTTCTCCGCATCCTGGATAGGCTTGCCCTTGGTGGTCGGCAGCGCCGTCGTGGCGTTCACCCGGATCGCGTTGTTGTCGATGGTCTTATCGGCGAGATACTGGGTGAGGGTGTCGTAGGGCAGCGAAGCCAGCCCGACCGAGGGAGCGGCGAGGTTCTGCCCGTTGTTGCGGGCGATGAAGCCGCCGGGCCGGTTCGGGCCCGGATCGGTGAACCAGACGTTGCTCGGCACCGGCTGGCCGCGGTGGCAGGTATAGCAGGTGACGCCGGCCCCACCCGTATGGCTGTCCTTCCAGTCGGTGTTGAGAGCTTGCGTCATCTGCAGCATCCGACGCGCGACCTTCTTCTGGTAGAGGCTGTCGTCGGCCATGTTCTCGGTGTTGTGGCAGTAGGTGCAGCCCTGCTCCGGGCTGACCCATTCGGTCATCGAGGCCATCAGGCGATTGAACTCGTTGACGCTGACGTTCTTGAGGACCTGCACGTTCTCGTAGGTCGTGCCCGCTAATTCTTCGCCGGGTTCGGCGGGATCGGCGGGAGCCGGGGCGAGGTTGGCCGCCTTGGTCTCCGCGGCGCCGGCTCGGGTGTGGATCTGCGCCATCGCGGTCCCGCGAAAGCCGCTCTGCTGAACCGCCAGCGGCGGTCGGTCCCAATCGGTCAATCCGAACATCGCAACTGTGAGAAAGAACGCGATGGAGGCCCCGAGGACGATGAAGAAGGTCTTCATGGGGCTCCCCCCGTGAGGCTGCTGGGCGAGACGGCGAGCGGATCGACGACGGGCGGATAGACCTGCGGGTAGGAGGGGGCGACCCCGTGCTTGACCGCCCACAGGTACCAGTTGTCGACCACCGTGCCGGTGAGCAGGATGCCGATGCCGCCCGTCAGGGTGGTGAGGACCGCGAACCACCAGGCCCAGCGGTGGACCGATTCCATGGTGGCGTTGAAGCCCATGGTCCAGCGCCAGAACAGGGCGGCGCGCTCGGTGGCGGTGCCGCGATCGACGATCTGGTCGATCTCGCGCTCACCGCCGAAGCGGCTCACCGCCAGGATGGTCCCGCCATGCATCGCGAACAGCAGCGTCGACCCATACAGGAAGACGATCGAGAGCATGTGGAACGGGTTGTAGAAGAGGTTGCCGTAGCGCAGCGAGAAGGCGGCGGTCCAGTCGAGGTGCGGGAAGATGCCGAAGGGCACCGCCTCGCTCCAAGACCCCATCAGGACCGGGCGGATGAAACCCAGCACCAGGAATAGCCAGATCGCGGAGGCGAAGGCCCAGGGCACGTGATAGCCGAGGCCCAGCGCCTTCGCCCTGCGGAACAGGCGCAGCCACCAGAGCAGCACCGAAGCGGTCAGGAAGAAGCCCGCGATGAGCCACCATCCGCCCTCGGCGAGCGGCGGCAGCACCTTCAGGCCGTATTGCGGGCGTGGCGGCTCGAGCGCGAGCCAGGGCAGTTGCCGGACGAACTGGACCGGGTCCCAGTTCACGGAGGCCCACATATTGAGGCCGATGATCTCGAACGCGATCAGCCCGCAGACGAAGGAGAGACCCCCGAGATAGCCGATATAGATCGGCCCGACCTGGGCGTTGCCGATCAGGCCGAACAGGTAGGAGTTGAACGGCGTGCCCCAGCGCTTGTCGACATCCACGGGGATGCCGTGTTCGGGCTGAATCGGACGGACTTGCACTTCGGAAAAGATGTTCTGGTAATAGGCCATGGCGTCACGCGCCCCCCTGTCCCGAGATCAGTTTCGTGCCAGCTCAGCGCCAGACGGGCAGGTTGAGCCACCAGCCCCACCATTCGGGCCAGCCGCGGGTCCAGATCGGACCACTGATCACGATGCAGACGGCACTCCAGAACCCCGCAGACAGGGCCAGGAACAGGCCGAGGCGGTGGATGCCGAGCGTCCCGATCGAGTAGCCGATGGTATCGCGGAAGAAGGTGTCCTCGTGCTCGGGCGTCTTCACCACCTCGCCCTTCCCGGGATTGGTGGAGGACAGGATCAGCGAGCCGTGGAGCGAGAGCGCCAGCGTCGTGGTGAAGAAGAACGTCACCGCCAGCATGTGCGCCGGATTGTAGTGGAAGTGCAGGTATTGGTAGCCGGTGTTCGACACCCAATCGAGGTGCGAGAGGATGCCGTAGGGGAAACCGTGCCCCCAGGCGCCCATCAGGAGCGGGCGGACCACCACCAGGGTGACGTAGGCCAGGATCGCCACCGAGAATGCAAAGGGCACGTGGTAGCCGATGCCGAGTTTGCGGCAGATCTCGACCTCGCGCAGGGCCCAGGACGAGAAGGCCCCGACCGCGCAGAAGGTGATGATTTGCCAGAGGCCGCCCTCCTGCAGGGGCGCCAGGGCGAGGCCGTATTTGAGGTCGGGGGGCGCGATGTTGATCTGCCAGACGTTCCACGTCGGCCCGAGCGCTGCGCCGTAGATGATCAGGGCCGTGCCCAGCACCGAGAAGAACAGCGTCGTGACGCCGAAGAACCCGACGTAGAACGGCCCGACCCAGAAATCGAACAGGTCGCCGCCCATCAGGGTGCCGCCGCGAATGCGGTATTTTCGTTCGAAACTCAGCATCGCCATCGCGACCTCCCCCGCTCCACCACATCTCTCCGGCGATGGTCGACGGGGGGCTTGCAGGCCGCCCGCCGATCATCCGTGCTCGAGGTGCGCGCCGGTCAGGCGGGCATCGTGGGCAGAACCAGCGTCTGCGCATTGGCGGCGCGCGGCGCCTTGGGGCCTTCCAGCCAGTTGAACCGGTCTGTGCTGAGCAAGATGAAGTGAATCAGCAGCGCCAGAATGAACAGGAAGGTGAAGAGCGCCACGAGCGTGCGGCGCGGATCGAAGAGAAGCCAGACCTTGTGCATGATGAGGGTCCTTCTCAGGAGAGCAGGGAGACGACGCCGTGGGCGGCCGTCTCGAGGGCGGCGTAGCCCTTCGGTCCGGGCAGCCACGGGCGCCACAGCCACACGAGGATGTGGGCGACCACGGCGATCGCCGTGAAGATGATGAAGCTGGTCAAGAAGATCGCGTGGAACTCCTTGGCTTCCGGTTCCGTCAGCCCGGACAGGCTGCTCGGTTTTTCGACAATGCCATTGGCCATCGGTTCAAACCTCCGCTGTGACTGGTCGCGCCCGCAGGTTCGGGCACGGGGGGTGACGCCGGACCGCGCGGAGCGGCCTCGGCGGTCCTTCCCGCCTGTTGGGACGGGAGGTCGATCGGGGGCGGGCGAAGCGCCTCGACCCGAAGGCGAACTCAGCCCATGAACACGAACGGGATGGCCGAGACCGCCATGGTGCGTGCCTCGGCGAAGACCGAACGGCGCTGTTGCGGAAGCGCGGTCTCGGCTTGCGGGATCACGCGCTGCACCAGGGCTGCGGCCAGAAAGAACGGGTAGGTGGTGGCCAGGAGGATCCGGGCCTGGACCTCGTCCTGATGCAGGCGCGACACCGAATTCAGCGAACGTTGCATGGGATGATCTCCTCGTGGCGCTCCGCGGCGGGACGCGTCCGGTTTGGGACGCGCGGGGTCGGTCTCGACCGGCCGGACGGCGCCGCGCCGCTCCAGCCGGAAAGGGAATGGGGGGCGAGACCGGGACGCGCGCTCATGCGGCAGCTCCGAGGCTCGCCTCGGCGCGGGCGCGCTCGACATGGTCCGGGTCGACGCGGACCGCGCCGGATTGCCGGGCCACCCGCTCCGCGGCATCGCGCAGGCGTTTGGCCGCCGAGATTCGCACCAGCACCGGATGGGCCTCCACCAGCGCGTCGAGGCGCGCCCGGGCCGCCTCGTCCCAGGGCAATTCGCGGTGCAGACGCGCGGGCGTCGCCTCGACCTTGTCCATGTCCCGGGCCAGCGGCAGAATGTGGAAGAGCATGTCGAAGAGCGCGTTGCAGACCTCCTGAACCAGGTAGGTCGCGCCTGAAAACCCCATGAAGGGCGTGCCGGTGTGCCGCCGGATGATCGCACCCGGGAACGAGGCCGGCACGAAGACCGCGCGGGCGCCGGCTTCCGCCGCGTACATCCGCTCGTTGAACGAGCCGAACAGCACCAGCGGCGGGTTTGTCGCGATCAGGTCGCGGATCTCGGCGTTATCGGTCTTCTGTCCGGCCTTGCGGGACACGGCGAAATGGCAGGGCAGGCCCATCTCGTCTTCGAGGAAGTGGCGGACGCCGCGAGCGTAGGTGTCGGACGCGACGATCCCGAAACTGGCGGTCCCGAAGAAATCCTGGGTCACCGAGCGCCACAGGTCCCAGACCGGCTTGATCGTGGTGTGCTTCTCGCGCTCGATGAACGGCTCCGGGTCGAGGCCGAGTGCATCGCCGAGCGCGCGCAGGAACCGCGTCGTCGAGTGGATGCCGATGGGCGCCTGGAAGTACGGACGCTCCAGGGCCTCGCACAGCAGGCGGCCGAACTCACGGTAGAGGCAGATGTTGGCATCAGCGTTCACCAGGGCGGGAACGTCGGCGAGATGCGAGCCGAGCGGGAACACCAGGTTCACCTCGGCGCCGATGCCTTCGACGAGGCGACGGATCTCGGCCAGATCCGAGGGCATGTTGAAGGTGCCGTAGGCCGGGCCGATGAGATTGACCCGCGGCTTGACACCTTCCTGACGGGCGGGCCGGACCGGGATGCCCTTCTTGGCGAAGCGCTTGGCGCCGTACTCGTTCCAGAGCCAAGCCATGGCCCGGTCGGCCGCCTGCCACTGGTCCTCGTCGATGGTACGGGGCAGGAAGCGCTGGAGGTTGGTACCTTCCGGCGTCACCCCCCCGCCGATCATCTCGGCGATCGAGCCGGTGACGACGACGCTCGGCTGGGCCGGATCGAGGGTGGCGTGAGCCCGCTTCATCGCGGCCTCGGTGCCATGGCGGCCGAGTTCTTCCTCCGCCAGCCCCGTGACCACGATCGGCAGTTCGTGCGGCGGCAGGGCATCGGTGTAGTGCAGCACCGAGGTGACGGGCAGGTTCTCGCAGCCGACCGGTCCGTCGATGACGACCTGCAGGCCCTTGATGGCGGTGAAGACGTAGACGGCGCCCCAGTAGCCGCCGGCCCGATCGTGATCGAGGACAAGCATCAGGCCATCTCCCCGATCGGCGAATGGTCGAACTTTCCTGGGGCGGGCTTGGCGCGCACGGCCGAGGCGACGTTCTGGCGAAGCTTGGGCACATCCTCCCAGATGCCGGCTGCGTGACCTTCGCCGACCCCATCGAAGAAGGCCCGCATCGTATCGAAGCGACCGCGATTGCCGAGCGCCGCGTTGATCACCTTGGCCAGCGATCCGGCGCCCGCCACGCCCATCAGCGGGCGGGCCGAGATCAGGTTGGTGAAGTAGAGGGCGGGTATTCCCATTGCCTTGGCCTTCTGCACCACGGGCGTGGTGCCGATGGCGAGATCGGGCCGCGCATCCATCATGGCGCCAAGGTCGTCCTCCAGGGAGGCGCGGTAGCGCACGGTGACGCCGCGCGCCTCGAGCCAGGCCTGGTCGGCCTCCGAATAGGGCGTGCGCGGACAGGCGGTGCCGACATAGGCCAGATCCGCACCGCTCTCGACGAGGAGGCGCCCGACCAGGAGTTCGGAGCCTTCGTAGCCCGACAGGGTGATCCGGCCCCGGATCGGGCTGGCGGCGAGCGCGCCCTTGATCATCGGCAGCAGCCGGTTCTTGGCGGCCCCGACGGTGGCGCGGGGGACCGCACAGGCCTCGCCGATCCGGTCGAGCCAGTCGGCGGTGCCGTCATGGCCGACCGGAGCCGAGCCCACGATGGGGCGCCCGGCGGCGGCGAATTCCCGGATTGAGGCTGTGTAGAACGGGTGGATCGCGGCGACCGCGGTGCAATCGAGGGCGGCGTAGAGTTCGCGCCATTCCCGCGTCGGCACCACAGGTCCGGCCGCGAGGCCGAGTGGCTCCAGCAGACCGCCGATGACGACCGGGTCGGCCGGGAACATCTCGCCGAGCAGCGCCACGGTCGGGCGCTCGGACCGACCGGCGCGGGGCGCCTGGACGGGGCCTTGCTCGGCCTCTGTCCGGGCGAATTTCAGCATCGCCCCAGCAAGGACGTCCTTGGCCTCGGCATGGGTCGGCACCCCGAAGCCCGGCACGTCGATGCCGATGATGCGGACCCCGTCGATCTCCTTCGGGAGAAGCCGCAGGGGCACGCCCGAGGCGGTCGGCACGCAGAGATTGATGATGACGACGGCGTCGTAATCGGCGGGCTTGGCAACCTGGAACACCGCCTCGCGGATGTCCTCGAACAGCTTGCCGGTCACCAGCGTCTCGGAGTTGAAGGGCACGTAGCCGACGCTGCGCTTGGCGCCGTAGAAGTGCGACGTGAAGGTCAGCCCGTAGACGCAGCAGGCCGAGCCCGAGAGGATCGTCGCGGTGCGCCGCATGCGCAGGCCGACCCGGAGCGAGCCGAAGGCCGGGCACATGCTCTGGGGCTGGTCGTGCGGACCCGCCGGGTAGTCCTTGCGGAGCTGCTCCAGGGTGTCGGACAGGCCGGCCGCCTCGGCCGCTGCCCGCATCGTCGCCTTGCCGGAGTGACACCCGAGACCATCGGCCTTCGTGGCGGCGATGTTCACCACCTCGGCCGGGGCCACGATGGGCACCAGGGTCGAGGCCGGGCGCTCCTTGCGAGCGCGAAGATCGGCGATGTCGAGGGTGACGGCCATGCGCGTCAGACCTCGTCGTACACGACTTCGAGGGACGGCTTCACGACCTGGGTCGTGCCGCACATGTCCTCGAAGGTGGCGGGCACCAGGGTGACGCCCCGGCCGACCGCTTCGCCCTTGAACAGGCCGAGCAGGCCGTCCTGGCTCAGGGGCGTCGGGTGGTTGGCCGCAGCGTCGTGAACGTTCTGGGCGAGATCGGCGAAGAGCGAGCCCCAGGGGCTCTCGGGCCGGCCGATGATCTCGTAGTTCGCGCTCTTCTTCCGGATGTCGTCATGCGCCGGGATCGAGGCCAGAACCGGGATGCCGACCGCCTCGGCGAAGGCCTGCGCCTCACCGGTGCCGTCGTCCTTGTTGATGACGAGGCCGCCGACGCCGACATTGCCGCCGAGCTTGCGGAAGTATTCCACCGCCGAGCAGACGTTGTTGGCCACATAGAGCGACTGCAGGTCGTTCGAGCCGACGACGATGACCTTCTGGCACATGTCCCGGGCGATCGGCAGGCCGAAACCACCGCAGACCACATCGCCGAGGAAGTCGAGCAGGACGTAGTCGAACCCCCACTCGTGGAAGCCGAGCTTCTCCAGCAATTCGAAGCCGTGGATGATGCCGCGCCCACCGCAGCCGCGCCCGACCTCGGGGCCGCCGAGTTCCATGGCGTAGACGCCGTCGCGCTTGAAGCAGACATCGCCGATGGCGACCTGTTCGCCGGCGAGCTTCTTCCTCGTCGAGGTTTCGATGATCGTCGGGCAGGCGCGGCCACCGAACAGAAGCGAGGTCGTGTCGCTCTTGGGGTCGCAGCCGATGAGCAGGACCTTCTTGCCCTGCTGGGCCATCATGTAGCTGAGGTTGGCCAGGGTGAACGACTTGCCGATGCCGCCCTTGCCGTAGATCGCGATGATCTGCGTTTCCTTGGTCGCCGTCACCGGAACGGGGTCCGGCTCGATGCCGGCCTCGGCCCGCAGCGCTTCGGAGACCCCGTTCAGCTGCAGATTCGTCAGCTGGATGTTCATGCCGCTCTCCAATCCAGGATCATCTTCAGGCATTCGGGCTCGCCGAAAGCCCTGCGGTAAGCGTCCGGAGCGTCCGAGGCCGGGCGCCGATGGGTGATGAGGCCGTCGAGGGAGAGACGGTCGCGTTCGACCAGGGACAAGGTCGCGGCGAGGTCTTCGGGCCGCCACTGCGCGGCGACGCGGATGCGGGCTTCGCGCAGGAAGGCGGGCGCGAAGTCGAAGCCGAGGCGGCGCTCGTAGAACCCGGCGAGCACGATCTCGCCGCCGGGGGCGAGACGCGCGATCCCGCTATCGAGGATCCTAGCGTCGCCGCTGACATCGAGGATCGTGGCGTAGTCGTGTCTGGCATCCGCCTCGGGGGTGCTCACAGCGTAGGCGTCTGCGCCCGCGTGGCGGGTCGGATCGATCTCCCAGACCTGCGGCGTGCCGCCGAGGGTCCTGGCGAGGCGGGCGACCAGTCGCCCAAGCACGCCGTGCCCCACGACCAGGAGCGGCCGGGTCAGGTCGATGCCCGCGAGGGCGTGGTGGGCGGTCGCCGCGAGTGCGATCAGGGTTCCGCGCTCGCCCCAGGCCCGATCGATGGGGACGAGGCGGTCGCCGGCACTGACCAGATGGGAGGCTGCGCCGCCGAAGAGGCCGCGAACGGGTCCGAAGCAGCGGGCTCCGGGCACGAACACTGTCTGTCCGACCCGGATACCGGAATCCGCGCCGGCCTCGACCACTTCGCCGACCGACTCGTAGCCGGGCACCAGCGGATACCCCATGCCGGGAAAGGCCGGCATCGTCCCGGACCAGAGCAGGCGCTCGGTACCGGTGCTGATTCCGCTCCACCGGATCGCCACCACCGCGTCAGCGGCCGTCGGCGTATCGAGGTCGAGAGTTTCGAGGTCGAGCCGGCGGGGGGCATGAAGAAGCACGGCGTTCGTCTGCATCGAGCCTGCCCTCCCCTCATCCGACGATTCGGTCCGTTTGGCTTCGAACTCGATGTGTCATCCTAGATAGACACTTTCGAACGTCAAGCAGAACTTACGTTATTCGGTGTCTTAACGGGTGGACACCAGCATGCGGGTCAGGAGCGGGCGCCGGGTCGCGACCTCGCGGATACGCTGGAACCCCGCTTCGGCCAGCAGCGCGGTCAGTTCCGCAGCGGTGCGGCAGTGACCGCTCCCCATCGCCAGCAGGTAGAAGCCGAAATACGCATCGGTGATCGGCTCGGCCCCGGCGGTGCCGCTCATCGGTTCGGCCAGCACCAGGCGTCCGCCGGGCGGCAGCGCCGTCCAGGCCGCTCGCAACAGCCCTCGCACCGTCGCGTCGTCGTGGTCGTGCACGACGCGGATCAGGCTGAGTGCGTCGGCACCCTTGGGCAGTGGATCGATCAGAAAACTGCCGCCGACGGCTTGAGCCCGCTCGGCGAGGCCCGAGCGGGCGAATTGCGCCGCGGCGCGCCGTGCCACTTCGGGCAGATCGAACAGCCTGAGCGCGAGGTCGGGCGCTGCGGCGGCGGCGGCCGACAGGAAGGCGCCTTCGCCGCCGCCGACATCCAGCAGGCAACGATGCCGCTGAAACGGATAGGCCTCGACGATGTCTTCGGCGATCAGCGCCTGCGAGGCCGACATCAGCGCGCTGTAGGGGGTCACGGCCTCCGTCGACAGCTCGGCCCCATCGCCTCGCGCGTACGGCCAGTAGCCCGCGAGCCGGGTCGGCCCGCTCTCGCCGCGCAGGAGTGCGACCGGATCGGACAGATCCGCGTAGAGCAGGGCGTGATGCTCGATCATGCGGCCGATCGAGGGGTTCCCGATAAGCGCCGCCCCGAGATCGGCCAGGACGAAACATCCATCCGGCAGGCGCCGGATGAGATCGAGCGAAACGGCCGCCTTAAGGAGGCGTGCCGACGCCTCGCGGGACAGATCCATCCGGGCTGCCAGGAGATCGGCGGGAACCGGGCCCTCGGCGAGCAGTGCGAAGAGATCGAGCTTCAGGCAGGCAAACAGCGTCTGTGAGTAGGTGAAGCCCGCGCACAGATCGAACAGCGCCCGGGTGTTCGACCGCGCGATGCGCCGGGTCAGCGGAAAGCCGGCGGCCCAGCGCTGGAATCGCGGATCGGCGATGATGCGGGCTCTGAGCGTGTACCAGCGGGACCGCACGCTGCGGGGGCGGAGGGTGGGCGGCGCCCCGGCCGTCGCACCACCGGCCACGTCAGGCGAGTTCCCGCGCCAGGCTTGCCGGCAGGAACAACCGCGTCTGCGCCACGATCTCCGCCCGCAGGATGTCGGCACCGGAGCAATCCGGTATGACGTCGACGGCCTCGCGGACGAGGCGCTTCAACCGGGCCAGCGCGCCGCTCATGCCGAGCAGCGCTGCTGCATTCGGCCGACCGAGGGTCGAATCACGCCCCACCGGCTTGCCGACCTCCTCCTGGCGGCAGGCGACGTCGCGCAGGTCGTCGGCAACCTGATAGGCCTCGCCGAGGCATTCTCCGAGGAGCCGCCACGGCAGGGATGCCGCACCGGCGGCGGCGGCGCCCGTCACGGTCGCGGCCGCGAACAGGGCTCCGGTCTTGGCCTGCTGATATTCCGTGAGCGCCACGTTCGGTTCCGATTCCCAGGCCTGTCCGGCGGCGATGCCGGCGGGGGAGCCGGCGGCGCGGGCGACGAGCCCGACCAGGGCCGCCAGGCGCTTCGGACTGCGCGCCGCGCCGCGAGCCAGCGTCTCGAAGGCGGAGACGATGAGGGCGTCGCCGGTCAGTACCGCCAGGGGCTCGCCGAAGGCTGCGTGGACCGAGGCCTGCCCGCGCCGCAGGGGCGCGTCGTCGAAGCAGGGCAGATCGTCATGCACCAGGGATGCGCAGTGCAGGAGTTCGATCGCCGCCGCCGCCGCGTCCGAAGCCGCCGGATCGTCGTCGCCACAGGCACGGGCCACCGAGAGGCACAGGCGCGGACGGATGCGGTGCCCGCCCGGGAAGACCGCATAACGGATCGACTCGGCTAGGCGGGGTGGGGCGCCGGGCGCTTCCAGATGGGCGACGGCGGCGTCGAGGGCCTGCTCGATGCGACGGTTGGCGTCCATGACCCGTCTCTCCCTGTCACTTGTTCTTGCTAAAACAAAGTGTCAGTATTTATTGACACTCGTCAAGGTCGATCGGTGTGACGGGAGAGGCGCACGTGAAGGTCGTGATCATCGGGGCCGGCATCGGAGGTTTGGTGGCGGCCCTGCGGCTGGCCCATGCCGGGCTCGACGTGACGGTGATCGAGCAGGCCCTTCATCCCGGCGGCAAGATGCGGCGGGTTCCGGTCGGGGGAACGGCCGTCGATGCCGGCCCTACGGTCTTCACCATGCGGTGGGTGTTCGAGGAGATCTTCGCCGAATGCGGTGCGGATCTCGCCGCCCATGTGCGTCTGGAACCGGCCGGCATCCTGGCGCGACACGCCTGGGGGCCGGACGAGCAGCTCGACCTCCATGCCGATCCCGAGGCCTCCGAGGCGGCGATCGCCACCTTCGCCGGGACGGGGGAGCGGGACGGGTATCGCCGCTTCCGCGCCCGGGCCGCCGAGGTCTACGCCACCTTGGAGCGACCGTTCATCCGGGGCGAGCGCCCGAGCCCGATCGACCTGACGCGACAGGCCGGGCTCTCGGGCCTCGGCGACCTCTGGCGCATCCAACCCTTCACCACCCTGTGGAGCGCGCTCGGCGACTACTTCGCCGATCCGCGCCTGCGGCAGCTGTTCGGGCGCTACGCGACCTATTGTGGCTCGTCGCCCTTCGCGGCGCCCGCTACCCTGATGCTGGTGGCGCATGTGGAAAGCCAGGGGGTCTGGCACGTCGGCGGCGGCCTCAGCCGGCTGGCCGCCGTGGTCGCGGATCTCGCCGCCGACCGGGGCGCGCGCTTCCGCTACGAAACCTCGGTGCGCTCAATCGCCATCCAGGGCGGTCGCGTGGTCGGGGTCGACGTCGATGACGGCGAGCGGCTGGCGGCGGATGCGGTGGTCTGCAACGCCGACGTCGCGGCCCTGGCCGACGGGCTTCTCGGGCGCGAGGCCGCCCGCGCCGCCGACGCGGTACCGGCCGGCGATCGTTCGCTCTCGGCGGTCACCCTGTGCCTCCAGGCGCGGACCAGCGGTTTCCCGCTCGCCCGGCACACGGTGTTCTTCTCAGGCGATTACGCGGCCGAGTTCGCCCGCATCCGCGCCGGGCACCTGCCGGACGACCCCACCGTCTATGTCTGCGCGCAGGATCGATCCGACCTCGCCGCTCCGTCCGACCGGCCCGAGCGCCTCCTCTGCCTCGTCAATGCCCCTGCCCGGCCCATCGGCCCCTCGGAGATCGAGACATGCGTGACCACGATGCGGCGGCGCCTCGGCGCGAGCGGCCTGACCCTCGCGGAAACGGCGGAGCCGGTGACGACGGGACCGGCGGATTTCGCGCGGCTGTTTCCGGGGACGGCGGGGGCTCTCTACGGCCGAGCCTCCCACGGCTGGATGGCGTCGTTCAAGCGCCCGGGAGCACGCACCCGGATCCCGGGCCTGTACCTCGCCGGGGGGAGCATCCACCCGGGGCCGGGGGTGCCGATGGCGGCGCAATCCGGGCGGATCGCGGCGGACAGCCTGCTGCGGGACCGGACTGGCGCCCGCGCTTCGATACGCGGGTGGATCGCGACGGCTACGTCTGGTGGTACGTCGACGCCCTGAGCGCGGACGGGCGACAGGGCCTGACCATCATCGCCTTCATCGGCAGCGTGTTCTCGCCCTACTACGCCTGGGACCCGACGCGCGATCCCTTCGACCACTGCGCCGTCAACGTGGTGCTCTACGGCGAACGGGCCAACCGCTTCTGCATGACCGAGCGGGGGCGCGCCAGCCTCAGGCGCGACGCCGATCACATCGCGATCGGCCCGAGCGGGCTGTCGTGGGATGGCACGACGCTGACCATCCGGATCGACGAGGTGACGGCGCCGATTCCCACGCGGGTGCGCGGCACCGTGCGGCTGCGGCCCGGCGGCATCACGCCCGGGCCGCATCACCTCGACGCCGCGGGCCAGCACCGCTGGTGGCCGATGGCGCCGTCCTCCCCGGTCGAGGTCGCCCTCACCGAGCCGGATCTGAATTGGCGCGGCACGGCCTATTTCGACACGAACCACGGCGACACGTCCCTGGAAGCGGCGTTTCGCGATTGGACCTGGTGCCGGGCGGACCTTCAGGACGGGGCGGCGATCCTGTACGACGTGCATCGCCGCGACGGCTCGCGCCAGGACCTGACCCTGTGCTTTGCCGCCGATGGGACACCCCGGGACATCGATCCGCCTCCGCGCGCCGCGCTTCCGGCGACGCGGGTCTGGCGCATGCCGCGGCAGACCCGCAGCGACGACGGCCGCGCCGACATCGTGCGGACCTTCGAGGACACGCCGTTCTATGCCCGCTCGCAGCTCAGCGCGACCCTGCGCGGCGAGGCGGTCCGGCCGATGCATGAGAGCCTGTCCCTCAGGCGATACGCGAATCCGCTGGTTCGCCTGATGCTGCCGTTCCGGATGCCGCGCCGGGTGGGGTGATCGTCGGTCAGCCCGAACGGTCTCCAGACCGCTCGGACGCCTCCGCCTTCTCCAGGGCGGCGGCACGGTCGCGCCGAATGCTGCGCTTCAGGACCACGAGCTGCCAGATCGCCAGCCCGAGGGCGAGGGCGAAGACCAGCCCGATATCGAAGACGGCAAAGAGCGGATCGCTCACGGGCTGACCGGCACCGCGCCCTCGCGCTCCCGCAGGGTCTCGATCAGATCAAGGACCCGGGCGACCTGACCGGGCACGTTCCACCAGGCCGGCGGCACCGGCACGGGCTGGGCCGCGACGGCCTCCACCAGGAAGGCGGTTTCGGCGAGTGGCGAGGCCGTATGATCGGAGATGGACGCCAGCGGCAGCAGGGCGCGGGCCATCAGGACGGCCTTGCGCCGGCCGGGCACCCGGGCGCGGATCGCGACGGGGTCGAGGTCGCCCCTTTCCAGATCCCGGCCGATCTCGGCGTAGATCAGGCGGGCGGCGCGAATGGCGGGCCGGCAGCCGAGGGGCAATCCGGGGATGCCGGCCTCGGCCCGGGCGTAGAGCGCATCCGCGACGGCGAGCAGGCGGGCGACCAGGGCCTGGAGGGCGGGGCTCGCGACCGGGTCGGCGAGGAACGCGTCCGGGTCGAGGCCGACCTCCCGCATCCAGGAAAGCGGCAGGTAGAGCCGTCCCGCCCGGGCATCCTCGCCGATGTCGCGGGCGATGTTGGTGAACTGCATGGCGACGCCGAGGTCGCAGGCCCGGGCGAGCACGACGGCGTCGCGCACGCCCATCAGCACGGTCATCATCGCGCCGACGCTGCCGGCGACCCGCGCCGCGTAGGCGGTCAGGTCCGACAGGGTCTCGTATCGACGCCCCTGCGCATCCCACGCCAATCCTTCGATCAGCGCGCCGGGCAAGGCCTGCGGCAGATGATGGGCCGCGACCAGATCGGCCATCGCCCGGTCGGCTGGAGCGTCGCTGGGAGCTTCGTCGTAGATGCGGGCGAGGCGCGCGGCGAGGCGGGCCAGGGCCGCCGGCCGGTCGCGAGCCTGTGCGTCGTCGACGGCATCGTCGGAGAGGCGGCAGAAGGCATAGAGCCCGTAGGCCGGGCGGCGCACCCGGGCCGGCAGCAGGGCGGAGGCGGCGAAGAAGCTGCGCGAGCCTGTCCGGATCGCGGCCCGGCAGGCGGCATGATCGGCCGCATCCGCGTGCGGAATCGCCCAGAGCGGTGCCCGGACCGGGGCGTACCGAACGGCTTCAAGCGTAGAGACGCGCATCCGGCACCACCGTGTCGAGGACTTTGGCCGAGGACAGGACGCCGGGCAGCCCGGCGCCCGGATGGGTGCCCGCGCCGACGAGATAGAGGTTCTTGAAGGCCGACGAGGCATTGTGCGGCCGAAACCACGCCGATTGCGTCAGCACCGGTTCGAGGCCGAAGCCGGACCCACGGAAGCTCAGAAAATCGCTGGCGAAATCCGCTGGTGTCGTGACCCGGGTGGTGACGATCGATCCGGACAGGCCCGGCATGACGGTGGCGTCGAGGCTGTCCGCGATGGCCTGCCGGTAGGGCTCGGCACGCTGCGACCAGTCCTGCCCGCCGGCGAGGTTCGGCACCGGCGACAGCACGTAGAAGGCGTCGCAGCCGGGCGGTGCCAGGAGCGGATCGGTGGCGGTGGGGCGATGCAGGTAGAGGCTGAAATCCGGCGCCAGGACCTTGCGGACGAAGATGTCGGCGATGAGCTCGCGATAGCGCGGCCCCATCAGGATGGTGTGATGCGCGAGGTCGGGGAATTTGCGGTTCGTCCCGAAGTACCAGACGAACAGCCCCATCGAGGAGGACGAGGCCTTGAGCTTCGCCCGGTGCCAGGATCGCCCCGCCCCGCCGAGCAGGGTCAGGTAGGTCGCGGCCGAGTCGGCGTTCGAGACCACGATGTCAGCGGGAATGGCGGTCCCGTCGGTCAGCGTCACCCCCGTGGCGCAGCCCGCCGCCACGTCGATGCGGGCCACCTCGGCCCGGTAGCGGATCGTCCCGCCCTGCCCCTCGATCAAGCCCAGGAGGCCGTCGACCAGCCGTCCGGTCCCCCCCATGGCGAAGTGCACGCCCCAGCGGCGCTCGAGGTGGGCGATGAGGCAATAGATGGCGCTGGCCCGGAAGGGAGAACCGCCGATCAGGAGCGGATGGAAGCTGAAGATGGTGCGCAGGCGCTCGTCCCGGATGTAGCGCGCCACGAGATCATAGACCGAGCGATGGCCGCCGAGGCGCAGCAGGGACGGGGTGATCCGCAGCATGTCGCGGACGGAGGAGAAGGCCACGTGCCCGAGATCTTCGAAGCCGACCCGGCAGATCGCGGCGCTGCGCTCCATGAACCGTTCGTAGCCGTCGACGTCCTCGGGCGAGAACCGGGCGACCTCGGCCCGCATCGCTTCCGGATCGCCGCTGTAATCGAAGGTGGCGCCGTCCGGGAAGCGGATGCGGTAGAACGGCAGCATCGGCGCCAGGGTGACATCGTCGGCCATGCGCCGCCCGCACAGGGTCCACAATTCCTCGAACAGGAACGGCGCCGTCACGATGGTCGGCCCGGCATCGAAGGTGAAGCCGTCCTGTCGATGGACGCGAGCCCGGCCACCGGCCTGCTCCAGCCGCTCCAGCACCGTCACCCGGTAGCCCCGCGCACCGAGGCGCACCGCCGCCGCCAACCCGCCGAAGCCGCTGCCGATCACCACCGCGTGCGGGCGCGGAGACCGGGTCGTCGCGAGGCTCGGTGAGTCTGCGAGTGTCAACATAGAGTGACACTATTCGCGGGAACGCGTCCGTTGCAAGCGCTGATTTGGCCAAACCGTTCTGTCGGTTCGAATGCCAGCCTGCCCGTCATACCGATGCCGACGGATGGGACGCGACGGTTGGAGAACATCAGGTTCGTCGCGAAATCCCTCGGAGGAATGCAGGTTGCCAGGGTCAGCCCAAAGGTCCACTCGGATCGCGCGCAGCGTTTCACGCGCAAGGTTCGAACCGTTGCGTGATGGGAGTCGATCACCCCTTTGTTTGAGAGGATCGATGCGGGATCAGCGGTCGTCGCGGTGCGAGCGCCCATTCGCGGCACGGTTCCTCACGTGAGTCCTGCGCGTATCGAGACTGGATACGGATGGTGCGTGATCGACGCGATGTACCCGCTTTCCGTACCGTCATGTCGCGATGATGGTACGTTATAGGACCGAAAATCCACGCCCCGATATTGCAAAACTGTATCACGTTAACGTAAGACTTCGTAAAAAGCCTAGGTATAAAAGTCTATATGTAGCTTTAGCCTTGATTTCGCAGGTCGAATTGATTGAACCGCAACTTTCGGCTGTTTTGGTCGGCGCGCGGCAGGGGCACCGTTCCGAAGTTATAGCCGCAACGCAGCAGAGCCTTCTCATGTCTTTGCGGGCCTGAATAAAGAATTTTTTGCAGACCAATGGCGGAGGTTCGAAAAAAGTTAGGATAAATCAGGTTTTGAGAGCGTCAGGAATAAATACTTCACAGGCAAGACGGGTAATCACCAAAACGAATCCTGGCTTGTTGCTATTCATCAAACGGTGTTCCAAGAACAATCCAGCGCATACGCTTCGCCTCCGGTCAGCCATCTGATTGCAAATCGGTTGATGTGTCTTGGGTTTTCTCAGTTTCGCAGCGATTTTGGGCGGAGGATTAACGGTCGCAGTGACATGGCCGATCATAGGGCTGTGGTCTTTGCTTGCCGCGCCGTTCGGTGCCAGTTTTTTCACCCTGGGTGCGGTTCTGGTGATCGAGCGTCCTGCTGAGGCCGCGTCACGGCAGAAAGCCGAAGCGGGTGAGACGGAAGCCGGTCTCGGCAAGCCTTCGGACGCGCGTGGACCGCGAGAGATGATGTCTGTCGAGACGAAGGGATCTTCGCGGTAATTGGGACGGCAGGGACTTCGGTCTGGCCCTGATCGCCTCCACGCGATCCGGACCATCCTTGCGGGAATCGCAGGTCGTTTCCCTCAGCGTCGGGCTTCGCTCGCCATCCGCACCGCGAGGCCGGCCAGCACCGTTCCCATCACCCACCGCTGGACCATCGCGAAGGACGGTCGGCGCGTCAGGAACGTTGCCATCGCACCGGCGGATACGGCGATCGCGGCATTGACCGAGAGGCTGAGCACGATCTGCACCGTGCCGAGCACCAGGGCCTGGACGAGGACGCTGCCTTTCGTCGGATCGATGAATTGCGGCAGCAGCGACAGGTACATCACGGCGATCTTCGGATTGAGCAGGTTGGTCAGCAATCCCATGACGAACAGCCGGCGCGGGCTGTCCTCGGGCAGTGTCCGGATCTCGAACGGCGAACGCCCGCCCGGTCGCACCGCCTGCCATGCGAGCCAGAACAGGTAGACCGCCCCGGCCATCCGGATGGTGTCGTAGGCGAAGGGAACGGCCAGCAGCAGGGCCGTGATGCCGAACGCCGCGCACAGCATGTAGACGACGAACCCGAGGGCCACGCCGCCGAGCGAGATCAGGCCGGCGGTCCTGCCTTGGCAGATCGACCGCGAGATCAGGTAGACCATGTTCGGCCCCGGTGTGAGGGCCATCCCCAGGGCGATGGCGGCGAAGGCCAGCAGGCTGCTCAAATCAGGCATCGGAAGCTCTTTCGCTGCATCGGTCTCAGGCGGGTGATCAGGGACTATCCCGGGCCGAGCCGACATCCCGCCCGGGCCGCACGGTACCATCACGTGCCGCAGGGAATCCGGTATCGTCGATCGGCGGCCTCGCAAATTCCGTACCTTCGCCAAGCCGGGGGCCAGGGCGGTTGGCGCGGCCCTTGCGTCGGCCCACGGGCAGCGCAGAGCCTTTGGCTCTCATGGGTTGGCGTGCCCATCCGAGGAAGCCCGTCCCGGACGGTGCTGCCCGCTCCGACTGCATCATGCCTTCTCCCGATGCAGTCCTGCGTCCGGCAGACCCGAGGGTTCGCGGCATCTTCGCATTCTGCGAATGTCGGAGAGCATCATGTGCGAACGTGACGGCCTGTTCTTCCAACGCTTTTCCCGGCGCGGCCTCCTTCGCGGGATGGGAACCGCCGGCGCCGCCATCGCGCTGCCTGCCCACTTGGCGGCCCTGATGGCGCCGGCCGCTGCCGCGGGCGCCATGACCACCGTCAAGGCCACCCACGGCTCCGGCTTCTGCAACCTCGGCATGTTCCTCGCCCACGAGCGCAAGCTGACGGAAACCGATGGAGTTACGCTGGACTTCGTGGTGACGCCCTCCAATGCCGAGATCACCACGATGTTCGGGGCCGGGCTCGTCGACATGTCGATGATCCCCTACTCGAATTTCATGACCCTCTTCGACGCCGGCGCGCCGGTGAAGATCGTCGCCGGCGGCGGCGTCCAGGGCTGCATGATCGTGGCGCGGGAGGGCATCCGTTCCGCTGCCGACCTGAAGGGCAAGACCCTCGGAACCTTCCAGGCCGACACGCTCGAGGTGCTGCCGTTCGATTACCTGAAGAAGGCCGGCCTGACCTTCCAGGACCTCGACGTGCGCTATCTTGATACCTCGCCGGAGCTGGCCCAGGCCTTCATCGCCGGTGCGGTCGATGCGATCTGCCACATCGAGCCCTATGCGACCCAGTGCCTCCAGTCGCGCAAGGGCGCCACGCTCCTGTCGGATGGAACCGACGTCTACGGCGCCGGCTATTCCGACTGTGTTCTGGCAGCCCGGACGCCGTTCATCGAAGCAAATCCGGCTGCCGTACGGGCCGTGATCAAGGCGCTGTTCACCGCGCAGGCCCAGATCGAGTCCGATCGCGATGCGGCCCTGAAGGACACCGTCGGCAGCTACTACAAGACCACCATGGCGGCTGCAGTCGATGCTTCCGCCAAGCAGCCGGTCTGCACCGACCAGCGCAATCAGACCGACTTCATCATCGCGCGCGGCCAGTCGATGAAGGAGATGGGCTACGTCAAGACGGCGCCGGGCCGCGAGGCCTTCGACTGGCGCCTCATGGAGCAGGTCATCGCCGAGAACCGGCCCCTCTACGATGGGCTCAAGCTGAAATCGGCCTGACGCACCTTGCGGTCACCCGACCGGATGCCGGACCCGATTCCCGATCTCCCGAAAGGCAGCCTCATGGCAGCAACGGATGCCTCCCTCGGCGCGGTGGCGCCGGTTCCCGTGCGCGCGGCCCAAATGGCCCCCACATCGGTGCCCTCCCCGACGCCAGCGCGATACCCCCAACTCCGCTCCGCTCTGACGACGCTCGGCTGGAGCATCGCCTCCCTCGGCTTGTTCGCCGGCCTGTGGGAGACGCTGTGGGCGCTCGGCTTCCTCAATCCGCTGCTCCTGCCGCCGCCACACCTGTTCCTGTCCGACCTGCCCGGGACCCTGACATATTTCGACCGGGCCAATCGCATCGGCAGTCGGGGGGGCGGCGGGGGCGTGATGCCGCTGCTGGCCACCATCGGGTGGACGACGATGCGGGTGACGGTGGGCCTCGTGCTCGGCTTCGTGGGCGGCGTGCTGGTGGGGGCGCTCCTCCACTACATCCGGCTGTTCCGCAATCTCGTCCTGCCCACGGTCCTGCTGCTGGCGCCGATCTCGCCCGTGGCCTGGCTGCCGGTGGCGATCTTCGTCTTCGGGATCGGCGACGTGCCGGCGATCTTCCTCGTCTTCATCACGCTGTTCTTCGCCATCGCGCTCACGACGAGCGCGCAGATCGCGGCCGTGCCGGTCACCTACCTCAACGTCGCCCGCATCATGGGGGCGGATTCCCGGCAGACCTTCTTCCGCGTGGTCCTGCCGGCGATCCTGCCTGGCCTGTTCATGACCCTGCGTCTCAACCTGTTCGCGGCCTGGATGGTGGTGCTGATCGCCGAGGCGGTGGGCGTCGGAAGCGGCCTCGGGCAAATCGTGTCGCTGGCGCGCTCGACCTTCAACGCGCGGCTGAGCTTCTTCACCATGGCGATCATCGGCCTTCTCGGCTTCAGCTTCGACTGGGCCCTGCGACAGATCCAGGCCCGCATGTTGTGGTGGATCGCCCCCCAGGGAGGTGGCCGATGAACGCTCCGGTTCCACGCGCCGCGGCGCGCCGCCCGGCCGTGCGCCTGTCCGGCGTCGGCAAGACCTGGACGCCCGCCGGTCGATCTCCAGTCCAGGCCCTGCGCGATATCGAGCTTGATATCCTTCCCGGCGAGTTCGTGGTCTTCCTCGGTCCGTCCGGCTGTGGGAAGTCGACCCTACTCTACATAATCGCCGGGTTGGAACCGGCGAGCGCCGGCACCATGGCGGCGGATGGCCTGCCGATCACGGGACCGTCGGCCGAGCGCGGCCTGATCTTCCAGGACGCCTCGCTGTTCCCCTGGCTGACCATTCTCGACAACGTCGCCTTCGGCTTGGCCATCGGCGCGGTGCAGAAGCTCAAGCGCCGGGAGATCGCCGCCGAGATGCTGCGGCGGGTCGGCCTCGCCGACATGATGGACAAGAAGCCGGACGAACTCTCCGGTGGCATGCGCCAGCGCGCGGCCTGCGCCCGGGCGCTCGCCATGCGGCCGAAGGTTCTCATGATGGATGAGCCCTTCGCCGCCCTCGACGTCCAGACCCGGGCGAAGATGCAGGATTTCCTGCTGCAGATCTGGCGCGACAGCGGCGCGTCGATCGTCCTCGTCACGCATTCCATCGACGAGGCGATCGCGCTGGCCGACCGCGTGGTGGTGTTCACCGCCCGCCCCGGTCGCGTGAAGACCATCGTGCCGGTGGACCTGCCCCGGCCGCGCAATCCCCGCGATCCGCGCTTCCACGACCTGCGCGACCGCTTCGGCGAACTCCTCGCCGACGAGGTCGACCGCGCCTTCGCGGAGCAGGAGGCGCGCTGAGCGCCGTCCTCGTCCGCGACCTCCACCCTCATCCGTCCGAAGGATCAGCATGACCGAGATCATCGTCGAGGCCCGCACCGTCATCACCGGCGTTCAGGACCGCCATACCCCCATCCAGCACGACAACGCCGCCGTGCTGGTGCGGGACGGCCTCATCGTCGAGGTCGGCCCTCCGGAGTCGCTGCGCGCCAAGGCGCCGGACGCGGTCACGCATCGTTATCCGCGCCACGTGATGCTGCCGGGCTTCGTCAACAGCCACCACCATGTCGGGCTGACCCCCCTGCAGCTCGGCTCGCCCGACCACGCCCTGGAGTTGTGGTTCGCCACCCGGATCGCCGCCAAGCGCGTCGATCACGGGCTCGACACGCTCTATTCGGCCTTCGAGATGCTCGCCTCCGGCGTCACCACCGTGCAGCACATTCACGGCTGGATGGCGGGTGGTTACGAGCAGGTCCACGGTGCGGCGTCCCAGGTGCTCGGCGCCTATCGCCAGATCGGGATGCGCGCCTCCTACTGCTACGCCGTGCGCGAGCAGAACCGCCTCGTCTACGAGGCCGACGAGGCCTTCTGCGAGCGCCTGCCCCAGCCCATCGCCGGGCACTTGATGGCGCATCTCAAGGCGCAGTCGATGCCCTTCGGCGATTTCATGACCCTGTTCGAGACGTTGAAGGCCGAGAACGAGGGCGAGCGCCTGACCCGGATTCAGCTGGCCCCCGCCAACCTGCACTGGTGCAGCGACGAGGCCCTGCAGACCCTTGATGCGGCGGCCCGCAAGCACGGGGTGCCGATGCATATGCACCTGCTCGAGACCGCCTATCAGAAGGAATACGCCCGGCGCCGGACGGGCAAGACGGCCGTGGGCCACCTCCACGACCTCGGCGTGCTCGGGCCGCACCTGACCCTCGGGCACGGTGTCTGGCTGACGGCGGAGGATGCCGACATCGCCGCCGATTCCGGCACCTGCATCTGCCACAATTGCTCGTCGAATTTCCGCCTGCGCTCCGGCGTGGCGCCCCTCAACCTCTACGAGGCCAAGGGCATGACCGTCGGGATGGGCCTCGATGAGGCCGGGATCAACGAAGATCGCGACATGCTCCAGGAACTGCGCCTCGTCCTGCGGGCCCACCGCACCCCCGGCATGGACGACGACGTGCCGACCTGCCCGCAGGTCCTCCGGATGGCGACCGAGCATGGCGCCAAGACCACCGCCTTCGGCCAGAGCGTTGGCCGGCTCGATCCGGGCCGCTTCTTCGACGCAGTGCTGATCGATTACGACCGGGCGACTTATCCCTACCAGGACACCGACATTCCCCTCCTCGACGCGCTGATGCAGCGGGCCAAGACCGGCGCCGTCGATGCGGTCTTCGTCGACGGGAAGATCGTCTACGCCGATGGCCGGTTTACCCAGGTCGATCGCGACGCGGTCCTGGCCGAGATCGCCGAGACGTTGGGCAGGCCGCGCACGCCCGAGGAGGTGGCCCGGCGCGAACTCGGGCGCGCGGTCACGCCCTACGTCAAGGCTTTCTACGACGGCTATCTGCCGGATGCTCCGCGCCAGCCCTTCTACGCCCCGTCCTCGCGCAACTGACGAGGGGCCGATGATCCGCCGCAACACCACGGGGTGCAAAACGATGACACGTCGAAACCGCGCGGCGCTGGCCGCCATGGCGCTTGGGGCGTTCGCTTCTTCTGCCCAGGCCGAGAGCCTGTTGCGCATCGCCATGACGGCGACCGACATCCCGACCACGACCGGCATGCCGAACAACGGCTTCGAGGGCCTGCGCTTCCTCGGCTACCCGATCTTCGAGGGGCTGGTCTCCTGGGATCTGACCCGGGCCGACCGCCCGGCCACCCTCCGGCCGGGGCTGGCGGACCATTGGGAGCAGGCCGCCGACGACAAGCGGACCTGGCTCTTCCACCTGCGCGACGGGGTCGCGTTCCACGACGGAACGCCGTTCGACGCCGATGCGGTGGTGTGGAACCTCGATCGCTACTTCAAGGCCGATGCACCCCAGTACGAGGTGGCGGCAGCCGGCATCACCCGGACGCGGGTGCCGATCATCGATCGCTACCGCAAGGTCGATGACCGCACCGTCGCGATCACCACCACGATCCCGGCATCGTACTTTCCCTACATGATGGTCTACCTGCTGATGACCGCGCCCTCCTCGTTCGAGAAGGGCGGCCGTACCTGGGCCGGCACCGCGATGCTGCCGGCGGCTGGCACGGGGCCGTTCCGGATCACCCGGGTCAGCCCCCGCGAGGCGGTCGATCTCGCGCGCTTCGACGGTTACTGGGATGCGGGTCGCCGCGCGAAGCTCGATCGCATCCGGCTGATGCCGATCCCCGAGGCGAATGCCCGGATCGCGGCCCTGCGGTCGGGACAAGTCGACTGGATCGAGGTTCCGGCCGCCGATGCGATCCCTTCACTGAAATCTGCGGGCTTCACCGTCACCACCGGGTCGTATCCGCATGTCTGGCCGTGGTTCTACAACATCGGCGCCAAGGACAGCCCGTTTCGCGATGTCCGGGTTCGGCAGGCGCTGAACTACTGCGTCGACCGCGATTCCATCGTGAGCTTCCTCAACGGCACCGCCGAGCCCGCAATCGGCTGGCTGAAGCCGGGCGATCCGGGCTTCGGCGCGCCCGCAAACAGCTACGGCTTCGATCCGGAGAAGGGCCGATCGCTCCTGGCCGCGGCGGGCTACGGACCGAAGAAGCCGCTCGCCTTCCCGGTCATGATCTCCACCTCGGGGTCGGGCCAGATGCTGCCCCTGCCGATGAATGAGTTCCTCCAGGAAAATCTCAAGCAATCCTGCGGCGTCGAGGTCAGCTTCAACGTGGTCGAGTGGCAGGTGCTCCTCAACGCCACCCGCGCCCTGCCGGATGCGCCGAGTCTGTCCGGGGCGATGGCGCTGAACGTCAGCTCGCCCACCTCGGATGCCGGGGTGATGGCTCGCTATTTCTCCTCCGACCGCTTTCCGCCGAGCGGCTTCAATTTTCCCAACTGGCGGGACGAGACCTTCGACGCCGCGCTCCAGCGCTTGTCCGAATCGACTGATCCCGCCGTCATCGCGGAGGCCACCGGCACCGCGCACGCGCGCCTCGTGGACGATCCACCCTGGCTCTACGTGGTGCACGACCGCAACCCGCGCGCGATGTCGCCCCGCGTGAAGGGCTTCGTCTCCGCCCAGTCCTGGTTCCTCGATCTGTCCCTCGTCAGCGTTCCATAGGCGTCTCATGTCAGACCCCACCGATCTCACCGCCCTGGCGCTCGCCGAGGCCATCGCGGCCCGTCGCCTTTCGCCCGTCGAGGCGGTCGAGGCCCATCTCGCCCGGATCGCCGCGCACGAGCCCAAGCTCCAGGCCTTCACGGACGTCTATGCCGCCGACGCGCGCCTCGCAGCCGAGGGGGCAGACCGGGCGATCCGCTCCGGCCATGCCGTCGGCCCCCTGCACGGGGTGCCGGTGGTCCTGAAAGATCTGATCGATCTCGCCGGGCGGATCACCATGGGCGGCTCGGCCGCTCACCGGGGCCGACGCGCGCAAACCACCGCCACCATCGCCCAGCGGCTGATCGCCCAGGGCATGATCGTGCTGGGCAAGACCCACACGGTCGAGTTCGCCTATGGCGGTTGGGGCACCAACCAGCACCTCGGCACGCCCTGGAATCCCTGGGACCTCGCGGTGGCCCACACACCCGGTGGATCGAGCAGCGGGACCGGCGTGGCCGTGGCCGCCCGCCTGGCGCCCTGGGGGATCGGTACCGACACGGGCGGATCGGTGCGCCTGCCTGCCGCATTCTGCGGGTTGACCGGGCTCAAGGTCACGGTAGGTCGCGTCAGCACGTATGGAATCGTGCCGCTCAGCACCACTCTGGATACCCCCGGCCCCCTCGGGCGCTCGGTCGCCGACGTGGCGGTGCTGTACCGGGCGATCGCGGGCGCCGACCCGCTCGATCCCTCGACCCGCGGCGTGGCGCCTGCCGACGCGTTGCCGGATCTCGGCCGGGGCGTACGCGGCCTGCGCCTCGCGCGGATGCCCGAGGCCGAGCGCACGGGCGTCGCGCCTGCCATGCTCGCCGCCTATGACGACGCCCTCGCGACCTTCGAACGCCTCGGCGCCGAGGTGGTGGAGATCGCCCTGCCCTTCCGCTTGTCCGACCTCGTGACCGCGCAGGCCAGCGCCATCACCAATGCGGAGGCCTACTTCGTCAACGGGGCGCTCGCCGAAGACCCGGACGCACCGCTCGGAGACGCCGTCCGGGCTCGCATCCTGGCGGGCGCCAGCGTTACGGCGCAGGACTACCTCGGCGCCCAGCATCGGCGACGCGACCTCCAGCGGCAGTTTTTGACGGCGATGGATGGGTTCGACGCCCTCCTGACTCCCACCACCGAGACCCCGGCGATCCCTCTCGCCAGCGTCGACGAAGGGCATCTGCCCTCGCGCTTCACCCGATTCGGCAACCTCCTCGACCTATGCGCCCTGGCGCTCCCGAACGGGTTGACCGCGGACGGGCTCCCGCTGTCGCTGCAGATCGCCTGCCGGGGCTACGACGAGGCGATGGCCCTGCGCATCGGGCAGGCTTACCAGTCGGCGACCACGTGGCACCGGCGCGCTCCCGTCGGTCTGGCGTAGGTCAGCCCGTCCGGGTCTCGCCCGCGAAGGCCGTCAGGATCGCCTCGGCGATGCGGTCCGGCGCCTCCTCATGGGCAAGGTGGCCGAGGTTGCGGATCAACTGGACGCGGGCGTTCGGCAGCCGGTCCTTGAGGGCGAAGGCCGTCTCCGGGGCGATCGCCTTGTCGTCTCCGCCGACCAGCAGCAGGGTCGGCACGCTCAAGCGGGTGATCTCCCGGTCGAGGCTCGCGAGGTCCCAGTTCGCCATCATGCCCAGCGCTCCGGCCACATGGCCGGGCCGGCGGAACAGGCGCCGGTAGAGGTCGAGGCTACGCGCGTCGAGCCGTGAGCCGGTGCCTCGGATCAGGCGTTCCACCGCCGGGCGGTCGGCGGTCCAGGCAAAGACCCGCGGGGTGATGGGGTTGAGAAAGAGCATCCGGGCAAGACCGGGAAACAGCACCGAGGCCAGACCGGGAAACGGCGTCAGCGCGCCGTTAAGGGCCACCAGCAGGCGCGGGGCCAAGCCGTCGAGGCAGAGCCGCACCAGGATCGCCGCTCCGGCGGAATGCCCGACCACCAGGTCCGGCGTGACGTCGAGGGTCGTCAGCAGGTCGCGGATCGCCTTCGCCATGCCGGGCAGAGACAAACGTCCGGCCGGCAGCGGATCGGTGAAGCCGTGGCCCGGCAGGTCCGGGGCGACGATCCGGAAGTGATCGGCAAGTCGCGGCGCGAGGCCGGCCCAGGAATGGGTGGCCGCCCCGGTGCCGTGCAGGAGCAGGAGAACCGGCGCATCGGATCGACCGAATTCCTGCACGTGCCAGGTGAGGTCCGAAGCGCGGACGAACCGGCTCGCGTCCCAATTCGGCCAATCCGCGCCGTCGCGCTCCCAATCGGGCCGGTCGCTCGGCGCGGGCATCGCATGTCCTTCAACGGGCCGAGCGGATCGCATGGCTCATGGCCGTGGCATCGGCGTAGGGCAGCGGGAGATAACGCGCGCCCATGGCGTCCGCCAGATGGCGGGCGGTGTCCTGCGGTCGCGCCGCCGTGTCGATCAGGATCGTGCGGATGTCGGCCGCCCGCAGCAGGGCCGCCGCGTTGAGGGCATCGGCACTCGCGGCGGCCCGGCCGGGCACCCCGGAGCGGGCGACGTTGGCCCGCCCGTCGGTGAGCACCACCACCACCGGCGTGCCGCCGCTGCGCCGGACGGAACGGGCGAGTTCGGTAGCGGCATCGATACCGGCCGCCAAGGGCGTGCCGCCGCCGCCCGGTAGCGCCCCCAGGCCGCGCCGGGCCCGGGCCAGGGCGCGGGTGGGAGCCAGCACGACCTCTGCGCCCGTTCCCCGGAAGGCCACCAGGGCGACCTTGTCGCGGCGGACATAGGCTTCCGCCAGAAGCAGTTCGACCGCGCCTTTGGCCTCGGCCAGCCGCTCCAGGGCCGACGAGCCGGAAGCGTCGACCGCGAAAATCGTGGTGGTTTCGCTGCGCTGGCGGAACCGGATGATGCGGAAATCCGCGCTGCGGACTTGGATCGGCAGCAGGGCGTCGCTTGGTGCATTACTTGGCACGGCCTTTGGCGCGGCGCGCAGGCGCTGCCAGGGCGCGGCCGCCCGCAGGGTCGGCAGCAGGGCGAGGCGGCCGACGCGGAGGGAACCGGGCCGCGTACCGGCTGGCCGCCCGGTGCGCGGCGCCTGCATCGCCGCGCCGACTCGGCCCGCCTTCGGTGCCGGGGGCGCATGAGCGGCCTGCGTCAGGCGGGCGAGGAGGTCGGGGGGGATCGCCGCGCGGGTGGCCTCGACGAGGCTGTCGGCACCCGCCTCGAGGGTCGCGTCAGGATCGGGTGATCCGTCCGGCGGTGAAGCATCCGGCCGCTCGGCGGGCGCGGCCTGCGGTTCCTCGGCGTCGGGCGGCAGGCGCGTTGCGCGCGGGGCGAGGACGAGGCAGGCGGCCGCGCGCACGTCCGCGTTGGTTACATCCGCTCCGCCCGCCAGCAGGCGAGCGACCCGCATCGCCAGCAGCGGTGTGCGCAGGGAGGCGATGCCGAGATGGGCGGCCGCCCGGCACAGGTCCGTGATGGCCGTATCGACGCCGTCGGGATCGCCGAGGTGCGGGCGCGCCTCGTCCGGCGCCGCCCCGGAGGTGTCGCCCCAGGCGATGCCGGTCAGGTCGAGGCGGAAGGCGAGGCGGTCCGCCAGGGTCTCGGGCACCCGCGCGTCGTCGCCCTCCCCCTCGTCGAGGAGGATGAGGCCGATCCGGGCCGGTGCCCGGGCCGCCATCCCGTCGCGCTCGGCCCGGACCGCGCCCGCATCCAGCGTCGCGGCGAGGCGGGCGGCGGTTCCGGAAGACAGGCGCTCGGCCATCGGCACGACGACGACACCGCCATCGGCCTCGGCCAGGAGGCCCGATTGGGCGATCGGCCGCCCGGCCGCGAGGGTGGCGGCAAGGTCGAGCCCCCCCAGCAGCCGGTCGTCGGCGATCCCCACCGGTAGGCGGCGTATCGGACGGGACCCGAGATCCGAGGCCAGGTGATCGAGCCAGAGATCGCGGACCGGCCCGGCACCGGCCCGGACCAGGACGCCGCCGCAGCCATGCGGATCGAGGGCGGCGAGCCGCGCCACCCGCAGGGCATTGGCCCAGGCTGGACTCATCGGCTCAGGATCTCCGCGACGGCCCGGGTGACCCGCGCGGTGGAACCGGACTCGTCGAGGGGGTTGCGGCGCAGGCGGTGGCGCAGGGCCGAAGGGGCGATGCGGGCGAGATGGTCGAGACTCACGGTGTCGGACCCCTCGTAGGCGGCCAGCGCCCTTGCGGTACGCATCAGGGTCAGCTCGCCGCGCAGGCCGTCGGTGCCGAGCGCGAGGCAGAGCCGCGCTGCGGCTTCCAGGGTGGCATCGGGCACATGCAGCCCGGGAAGCCGCGCGCGGGCGGCGGTGAGCGTCTTGCGGATGGCGCGATCGGTCTTGGCGTAGTGGGCGCAGAAGGCGGCCGGATCGCGCTCATAGGCGTCGCGGCGGCGCACCACGTCGATGCGGACGGCCAGATCGGTCGGCGTCGTCACTTCGACCGCAAGTCCGAAGCGGTCGAGGAGCTGGGGCCGCAACTCGCCCTCCTCCGGGTTGCCGCTGCCGACGAGCACGAACCGGGCGGGATGGCGGATGCTCAGCCCCTCGCGTTCCACCGTGTTGACGCCGGACGCCGCCACGTCGAGCAGCAGGTCGACCAGGTGATCCTCCAGGAGGTTGACCTCGTCGATGTAGAGGAAGCCGCGATTGGCCCGTGCCAGCAGGCCCGGTTCGAACGCCTTCTCGCCCCGGGTGAGCGCCCGTTCCAGGTCGAGGGCGCCGACCACCCGGTCCTCCGTGGCGCCGAGCGGCAGGTCCACCACCGGGACCGGGACGGACTCGGCCCGCAGCACCGCCTGCTCGCGGCAGCGATGGCATAGCTCGGCCGGCCGGCCGGGATCGCAGGCATAGGGACACCCCGCCACCGCCGCCATCGGTGGCAGCAGGGCGGCGAGCCCCCGGATCGCCGTCGACTTGCCGGTGCCGCGATCGCCGAAGACCAGGACCCCGCCGACGGACGGGTCGACGGCCGCGATGAGGAGCGCCCGGCGCATCTCGTCCTGGCCGACGATGGCGGAGAACGGGAAGGTGGGGGCCGCAGCGTCGGGCCTCGCCTCGGGGGGCGTCGACTCGGGGGGCGTCGTCCTGGGACGACGTCCTGTCTCGGCTTGCAGGGGCTTCACGATCGCGGAGGTGGCGGGCACCTTTTCACCCGCCCTCGCGTGGGTCGATCCGTTGACGATCATGGGCTTCAACTTCCCTGTCTCGATCTTTTCAGGCCCGATCGTCTCTGGCCCGGTGACACCGACCGGCCCCTTCGCCGCGCAGGTTCCACCCTCCCGGCAGGGAGGGGCCGGGGATGCTCCTGCCCCTCACTCCGCGGCCGCGCGCCGGACGCCCATCCGTGCCCAGATCGCGCTGAGCGCGCCGACCAGATGGTCGATGTCGGCATCCGAATGCAGGGGCGAGGGGGTGATCCGCAGGCGCTCGGTCCCACGCGGAACCGTCGGATAGTTGATCGGCTGGACGTAGATGCCGAACTCATCGAGCAGGGTGTCGCTGATCGCCTTGCACAGCACCGGGTCGCAGACCATCACCGGCACGATGTGACTGTCGTTGGGCAGGGTCGGGATGCCGGCGGCATCGAGGCGGGCCCGCACCGTGGCGGCCCGCTCCTGGTGCCGGGCGCGCTCGCCTCCGCTGACCTTCAGGTGGCGGATGCTGGCGGCAGCGCCCGCCGCTACGGCCGGCGGCAGCGACGTGGTGAAGATGAAGCCCGAGGCGAAGCTGCGCACGAAGTCGCAGAGCTTGGCCGAACCCGTGATGTAGCCGCCATGGACCCCGAAGGCCTTGCCGAGGGTTCCCTCGATGACGTCGAGGCGGTGCGCGATGCCGTCGCGCTCCGAGATGCCGCCGCCATGGTCCCCGTAGAGCCCGACGGCGTGGACCTCGTCGAGATAGGTGAGAGCGCCGTGCGCCTCGGCGACGTCGCAGATCTCCGCGATCGGTGCGATGTCGCCGTCCATCGAGTAGATCGATTCGAAGGCCACGATCTTTGGCCGGGCCGGGTCGACGAGGCGCAGCTTGCGGTCGAGATCCTCGGGGTCGTTGTGGCGGAAGATATGGCGCTCGGCGCGGGACGCCTTGATCCCCTCTATCATCGAGGCGTGGTTGCCGGCATCGGAGAAGATCGCACAGCCCGGCATCTGCGACCCGAGGGTGCCCAGAGCCGCCCAGTTCGAGACGTAGCCGGAGGTGAATAGCAGCGCCGCCTCCTTGGCGTGGAGGTCGGCGAGTTCGCGCTCCAGCAGCACGTGGTAGTGGTTGGTGCCCGAGATGTTGCGGGTGCCGCCGGCCCCGGCGCCGCAGCGGTCCAGGGCCTCGTGCATGGCGTCGAGAACGGCCGGGTTCTGGCCCATGCCGAGATAGTCGTTGGAGCACCACACCGTCACGGGCCGCGTGCCGGCCGGCGTGTGGTGGGTGGCATGCGGGAAGCGGCCCGCCTGCCGTTCGAGGTCGGTGAAGACGCGGTAGCGTCCCTCACGGTGCAGGCCGGCCAAAGCAGAGCCGAAGATCGCTTCGTAGTCGATCCCTTCGTGTGTCATGCCTGTCCCCTTCCCTCGGTGTGCGGCGGGTTCTTCCAGCCCGCTCAAGTGACCTGCCGCATTGGCGGCGTCGACGAATCCGACCCCACGAGATGGGGCGGACAATCAGTGTCCCTCGATGTCGCTGCGGGTCGCCGGGATCGGCGAGGCCAGCGGGCGCGGGGGCGACAGCTTCGGCAGGCTCCACTGCCAGAGTGCGGCCGAGGGCAGCGGCAGCATCAGGAATCCGTGCTCCAGGGTGGCCAGGGCCATCAGGGTCGCCAGAATGCTGAGACCCGCGACTTCGTGGGCGGTCAGGCCTTCGCCCAAAGCCGCCAGCACCAGGGCGCCGGTGGCGAGCCCCGCCGCCATCACCGAGACCGGGAAAAGCGGGTTCATGGCGCGCACCCGCAGGTAGCTGCCGAGATAGGCGAGGTGCTCGGGCAGGAACTCGGCGTTGAGGTTGCGCACCCCGAGGAAGAGGTTGAGGCGGGCCGAGAGGTTCATCCCCCACAGGACGAGGTAGGTCCACAGCGCGAACAGGTTCGGCTGGCGCCAGGTCAGGGCCAGGATGGCGAGGCCGCCGGCGACGATGGCCGCCTCGTGCCACAGGCTGGTGGCGGCTGCCGCGCGGAAGCGCGCGAAGCCCCGGGCGCCCGGCGGACAGCCGAGGGTGCGCGGGCCGGAGACGAAGCCCATGTAGTAGCTCATCTCCTGCCAGCCCCAGACCAGGAGCGCCGCCGTGAAGGCGGTGTAGGCGCCGCCCGCGCTGGCATCCCCGGCCGAGGCGCCGATGGCCCAGAGCGCCAGGGCGAGGACGGCCGTGCCCGCCACCATGCTGGCCGCGTGCGTGGCGCGCGGGCGATGGTCGAGGAGCAGGATCAGCCCGGTGGAGAACCACCAGACCAGCACCGCGTAGAGGGCGGGGAGCGCATAGGCCGCCATGCTACCAGACCGGCTCGAGGCGGATCTCCGCCGGCATCGGATTGTCGAGAGTCGGGAGGGCGTAGAGCCGGGCGAAGTTCACCGCCGAGGCGGCGATCCAGGCGCCGTGCCGGAGCTTGCCCAGAAGTCCGCCCTGGATCTTGGCGTCGGCAATCTTCTCCGAACAGACCAGCAGCCGGTCCAGCGCCTGCTTGAAGCGCGGATTGTCGAGGTCGAGGGTGAGCGGGAAGGTCTGCTTCGAGATCTCGGAGGTGATCCGAAACACCTGGAAGTCGTAGTCGGTCGGGTCGACCCCCAGGGCCTCGTGGAAGGCCGGGCGGCAATGGTCGCGGACATACATGGTCGCGAAGACCGCCAGGAGGAAGAACTTGATCCAGTAGCGGTTCACGCCCGAGGTCAGCTTCGGGTTTGCGCGCATCAGCAGGGCGAAGGCCTCGCCGTGGCGGAACTCGTCGTTGCACCACTTCTCGAACCACTTGAAGATCGGGTGGAAGCGACGCTCCGGATTGCGCTCCAGTTCGCGGAAGATGGTGATGTAGCGGGCGTAGCCGATCTTCTCGGAGAGGTAGGTGGCGTAGAAGATGAATTTCGGCCGGAAGAAGGTGTACTTCTTCGACTTCGTCAGGAAGCCGAGATCCACGCCGATGCCGAAATCCTTCAGCACGTCGTTGATGAACCCGGCATGGCGCGCCTCGTCGCGGCTCATGAAGCCGAACAGTTCGCGGATGTCGGGATTCTTGGCGCGCTTGCGCATCTCCGCATAGAGCACGCAGCCCGAGAACTCGGCGGTGATCGAGGAGACCAGGAAGTCCATGAATTCCTTGCGCAGGGCCGGGTCGAGCCCGGACATGTCACAGTCAAATTCGTCGTTGCGGGTGAAGTGGCGCTTGTTCGGGTCGGCGCGCAGCTCGGCGATGAGCTTGTTCCACTCCGCCCGTACGGGCTCGACGTCGGTGCGGTCGAGCTCCTCGAAATTGGTGGTGTAGAAGCGCGGGCTCAGGAACGTGGTCTCCTGCGCCGCCTTGGTCCCCTCGTTCATGGGGAGCTTCGGCGAGAACTTCGGCGAAGCGGTCGGGGTGGGCTGCTGGATCGCTGCGGTCACAGGCGCCTCCTCTCGGAAAAGCTGACTTCGTAGAGTTCGGTGAGTTCGAGGTGGCCCGCGAGCTTGGTCCAGAGCCGCTCGATGCGGCCGGCGCGGGTCACGGTGGCGGTCCGCTGCACCACGAGGCGCTCGCCGTAGGGCACCGAGGTGGGGGCGTCGTGCACCTGCACGGCGTCGCCCGGCTCGATCTCGAAGGCGGCGTCCAGCACCACGTGGGCGTGCAGGCTCTCGGCCGTCTGCTCGATCTCGACGGTGCAGGGGACGTCGACGGTTCGGCGTCCGTTCAGCCAGGCCATCATCGTACGGCTCCATGGTCGGGCATCAGGCGGGCGAAGGCGGCGTAGTTCGAGGGGCCGAACGCGCCGAAATCGACGCTGCGCCCGGTGAGCGCGTCGTCGAGGCGCAGCGCTCCGTCGTCGAAGCGGGTCAGGCGGAACGGCACTTCGCGGGAGAGACCGGCCCGGAGGCGCCCCTGCGCGAAGCCCCGCAAGGTGGCGCGGATGAAGTTGTCCGCGCCGGGCCGGACCGTGGCGATGAGAGTGCCGCGCTCGGCATCCCGCAGGGTAATCGAGCCGTCCGCCACATCGTCGACCCGGAGGGCGAGGCTCTGAACGGGGCGCGCCGGCTCCATACGGGTCAGGCCGACGCTCTCGACCCGGCCGACGGTGACGGCCGCGATGACGAAGCCGAGGAGGAGGCCGGCCCCGACGACAAGCGTGCGGGAGGTGCGGCCGGCGCTGCGCGCGAGGGGGTGCGGGCGGGTCATCGCGTCAGCTCGCGGCGGCGAGGTGGGGCCGCGGCGGCGTGCGGGGCCGCAGCATCACCGGTCCGGCCGCCTCCTCGGGCGCCGCCCGGTGCGCCGCCAGCGCACGGCCCAGGATCTGCGCCACGTCTTGGCCCTGCGCCACCGTGCGCAGCATCGGCTCGGGCCGGTTGACGCGCCAGGGGCGGGCATGGGGCCAGAGGTGGAGGTAGGCGACGCGGTTGCCCGGGCGCAGGCGCAAGGGCAGATCGGCGCTGCCGTCCCGGTAGAGCCGGCACTCGGCCGCGTCCACCAGGGCGAAGGGCAGGTTCAGAGTCATCGGCAGGGCGATACCGATCCGCATCACCACCCGGCGGTTGGTGATGGTGTAGGTGGTGGTGCGGGCCGAAAGCCAGCCGAGCAGCGCGAGCAGCAGGACTGCCCCGATCCCGACCGCCAGGGTCGGCAGTGCCAGGGTCGCGGCCTCGCGCCAGACCCCCGACAGGAGTGGCGGCAGGGCGGCCCAGAGGGCGAGCGCTCCGAACCACAGGCCGACAAGGCCGAGATGCAGGGCCCGGAAGGCGATGCCGAAGCCGCAGGGCCGGCCCTGCCACAGGATGTGCTCGCCGGCCGGCAGCGGGGCCGGCAGGCCGCGCGGCGCGTCGAAGGCGTTGGCGGGAAGGGAATGGGTCGCGCTCACAGGATCGCCTCCTGGCGGGTCGGCGTCGCGTAGAGCGTGCCGCCGCCGTAGAACGCCATGATCCGCTCCTCCTCGTTGAGGGTAACCGAATCCGGGTCCTTGGTGGTGGGAACATCGGCGAACTGGTGCGCCAGCAGGGCCTCGCAGGTCACCGTCTGGGAAAAGCGCCCGGTCCGGCAGAAGGTGGCGGGCATCAGCACCCGGCGACCGCCGGCTCCCAACTCGACCTCGTAGTAGCGCACCATCGATTCACCCCGGTCGACCCAGAGGTCGCTCACCGTCCCGGCCACCTGGCGGTCGGCGCCGAAGACCGACATGCCGATGGGGTTGGGGCCGAGCTCGTGGACCACGAAGTGGTCGGCGACCCGCAGGGGGACGATGCGCTTCTCGCGGTCCCAGGTCTCGTCGTGGCTGTCCTCGCGGTTGGCGTAGGAGCCCGGGCCGATGGCGTCGTGCAGGCCGTCGGTGTCGGGTTCGAGCGGCGCGCCCGGCCAGACCTCGAACTTGTGGCCGCGGTAGTTCCAGGGGGTGCGCTCGCCCGTCTGGGGCGCGTATATCACGTGCCCGTTCGACAGCAGGAACTGTTTCGGCGATGGGATCAGGAACGTGTCCGGCGGCATCGCCCGGCCGCGGGCGGCCTCGGATTCCAGCGGGTAGCCCTCACGGCGGTCCTCGCGGCGGAGATAGAAGACGAGGCCGGCGAAGAAGATCCAGAAGGCGTAGAGGACCACCTGCGCGACGTCGACGTAGCCCGTGATTTCACCTCTCGGCATGGCCGGTCTCCTTCAGGCTGAGCGGGGCAGGGATTGAGGCAGGGCGCGCGACCGGGGCGTGCGGTTCTCGGCCCGGACGAGGGGGCCGATGGCCAGCAGCGTCGCGAACAGCAGCGCGATCTCGAGGTGGTAGACGATGAGGTATCCGGTCGAGGGCAGGTTCATCGCCTCGCCGAGCGCACCGGATTCGGCGAGATGGGCGCCGAGATCCCGCAGAATGCCGCTGGCCGCGATGGCGAGGCCGGCCGCGCTGGCCTGGACCGCGCCCCAGGCGCCAAGCGCCAGCCCGGTCTCCTCCGGCCCGGCCTTGGCCATCGAGGCCGTCAGGGTGCCGTGGGCGAACAGGCCGCCGCCGAGACCGATCAGGCTGACGCCGACCGCGAACAGTCGAGCCGAATCGAGCGGTGCGGCGAAGATCACCGCTGAAAAGGCCGCGATGCCCACCCCGGCGCCGGAGGCGGCGACCCGGAAGGCGTCGCCGCCCCGGTCGAGCCAGCGCGCGGCGATCAGCAACCCGATGCCGCCGCCGGCCGCGAGCAGAGCGGTCAGCGCCGTGGTGGCGGCCACCGGCAGGTGCAGGATCTGGCCGCCATAGGGTTCCAGTAGGATGTCCTGCATCGAGAAGGCGGCCGTGCCGAGCCCCGTGGCGACGAGACGGCGGCGCGCCCGGCCCTTGCCGGCATAGAGCGCCCAGGATTCCGAGAAGGCGGGGCGTGGCAGGTCCCGGGCCGTGCGGCTCGGGGCGCGGGGCTCCTGCTTCCACAGGGCGATGCCGTTGAGCACCACCGTGAGCAGTGCTGCGCCCTGGATGACCTTGATCAGGCGAAGCGCCGAAAAGTCTGCGAGGAGCAGCCCGAACGCGACGGCGCTCACCACCATGCCGGCGAGCAGCATGACGCAGAGGAGCGCGACGACCCGGGGTCTGGCATGGGCCGGAGCGAGGTCGGTGGCAAGTGCCAGGCCCACGGTCTGTGTGGTGTGGAGCCCCGCGCCGACCATGACGAAGGCGAGGGCCGCCGCCACGTGGCCGGGCCAGACCGGGCCGGTGGTGTCGCCCGACAGGATCAGCAGGGCGAACGGCATGATGGCGAGCCCACCGAACTGCAGCAGCGTGCCGAACCAGATGTAGGGCACCCGGCGCCAGCCGAGCACGGAGCGGTGCGTGTCCGAGCGGAAGCCGACCAGCGCCCGGAACGGTGCGAAGATCAGCGGCAGCGACAGCATCACGGCGACGATCCAGGCCGGCACCGCCAGCTCGACGATCATCACCCGGTTGAGAGTACCGATCAGCAGCACGGCCGCCATTCCGACCGTGACCTGGAACAGGGCGAGACGCAGCAGGCGCCCCATGGGCAGCTCCACCGTCGCCGCGTCGGCGAAGGGGAGGAAGCCCGGGCCGACGCGCTGCAGGGCGCGGGCCATGGAGGCGCCGAGGCGCGTCATGCTGACCGCCGGAGTTCGAAGGCCTGGGACAGGTAGAACCCGCTGTTCACCCGATGCGCGCGGCCGATGCGGACGCCCGACAGAGCCGGCTCGGCCGCCACCCGGCGGCGCAGGTCCGCCTCGCCGACGGGCACGATGGCCGGGGCGCGGTCGCCGCGGGGAAAAACCCGCCCGGCCATGTGCATCAGGGTCAGGAGCGGCGTGCGCGGCGCCACCGTGAACAGGATGGCGGCATCGGTGCGCGCCGCCAGCGTCGCCAGGGCCTGGACGATATCGGGCGTGGCGTAGTGGATCAGCGAATCCATCGCGACCACGTAGTCGAAGCGGCCGAGACCGGGATCGAGCATGTCGCCGACCCGGAAGTCGATGCGACCCGAGGCCGAGATGGCCGTGCGCTCCCGCCCCAGGGCGATCAGGGTCGGCGAGACGTCGATGGCGACGACGTCCGCGCCCCGGCGGGCCGCTTCCAGACTGAGTGCCCCGGTGCCGCAGCCGGCATCGAGCAGGCGCGTGCCGCTCAGGTCGGCCGGCAGCCAGGACAACAGGGTGGCCCGCATGGCGTCGCGCCCGGCCCGCACCGTGGCGCGGATTTTCGAGACCGGTGCGTCCGACGTCAGCCGCGCCCAGGCGTCGACGGCGGTGCGGTCGAAATAGGTGGTGAGTTGCGAGCGGCAAGCGGCGTAGCTGTGCGAGGTCATGATGCGGCTCCCGCTCAATCGAAGCCGAGGAATTCGAACAGGTCGCGGTCCTTCATGGGAATCGCGTTCAGCGGCTTGCCGCCGGCCCAGAGATGGGCCGCCAGCCGCATGTATTCGGTGGTGACGGCGACCAGCTCCGGCGTCGGTTCCATCTCGAACAGGGTCGACTTCTTGAGGCGCGAGCGCCGGACCACGTCGAGGTCGGGAAAATGGGCGATGCGCTCCAGGCCGACGGCGGCGTTGAAACGGTCGATCTCGTCGGTCTTGGCCGAACGGTTGGCGATGACGCCGCCGAGGCGCACCGGATAGTTCTTCGCCTTGGCGTGGATCGCCGCCACGATGCGGTTCATGGCGAAGATCGAGTCGAAGTCGTTGGCGGTGACGATGAGGGCCTGGTCGGCGTGCTGGAGCGGCGAGGCGAAACCGCCGCAGACCACGTCGCCGAGGACATCGAAGATCACCACGTCGGTGTCTTCGAGCAGATGATGCTCCTTCAGGAGCTTCACCGTCTGTCCGACGACGTAGCCGCCGCAGCCGGTGCCGGCCGGCGGGCCGCCGGCCTCGACGCACATGACGCCATTATAGCCTTCCGCCACGAAATCCTCGATGCGCAGCTCCTCGGAGTGGAACTGCACGGCCTCCAGGGCATCGATCACCGTGGGGGCCAAGCGCTTGGTCAGCGTGAAGGTCGAATCGTGCTTTGGGTCGCACCCGATCTGCAGCACGCGCTTGCCGAGCTTGGAGAACGCCACCGACAGGTTCGACGAAGTGGTCGACTTGCCGATGCCGCCCTTGCCGTAGACGGCGAACACCTTGGCGGTGCCGATCTTCAGGTTCGGGTCGAGTTCAACCTGAACGCTTCCCTCGGGCTGCCGGGCGGCGACCGGATTGCGGATGGCGATGTTCATGCGGCGACCCCTGCGGTGATGCCTTCGACGCGGTCCTCCAGTTCCTCCTCGGCGCGGTCGAGCGCGTCGCGCGTCGCCGCGTCGGGGGTCCAGAAGCCGCGCTGGTGCGCCTCGATCAGCCGGTGTGCGACCTTGGCCGAAGCGGTCGGGTTGAGGGCCGCCATGCGTTCGCGCATGGCGGGGTCGAGGACGTAGGTTTCGGTGATGCGCTGGTAGACCCAGGGGGCGACGCCGTTGGTGGTGGCCGACCAGCCCAGGGTGTTGGTGAGGTGCGCCTCGATCTGGCGCACGCCCTCGTAGCCGTGGCCGAGCATGCCCTCGGTCCATTTCGGATTGAGCATCCGGGTCCGGGTCTCGAGGGACACCTGTTCGGTCAGCGAGCGCACCACGCCCTCGCCCCGGGTCTGGTCGCTGATGAAGATCGGCACGGCCTCGCCGCGGGCCTTGGCGACCGCCCGGCCCATACCGCCGAGGCCGTCGAAATAATGGTCCACCGAGGTGACGCCGACTTCGACGGAATCGAGGTTCTGGTAGGCGAGATCGACCGTGGCGAGCACGGCTCCCATCAGGGCGCGCTGGGCCGTCGGCACGCCGGTGCGGCCGTAGGCGAAGGATTTGCGCCGCGCGAAGGTCTCGGAGATCTCGTCGGCATCCTCCCAGCGGCCGGATTCGACCAGCTGGTTGACGTTGGCGCCGTAGGTGCCTTCGGCGTTGGAGAACACCCGGAGCGCCGCCGTCTCGAGATCGATGCCGTGTTCGACCTGAAGCGCCAGGGCGTGCTTGCGCACGAAGTTCTGTTCGGACGGCTCGTCGGCGGTTGCCGCCAGATACGACGCCTCCGCCAGGAGCTTCGTCTGCAGCGGCAGCAGATCGCGGAAGATGCCCGAGAGCGTGACCACCACGTCGATGCGCGGGCGACCCAGGGTTTCGAGCGGGATCAGGGTCGCGCCACTGAGCCGTCCATAGCCGTCGAATCGCGGAGCCGCGCCGATCAGCGCCAGGGCCTGGGCGATGGGTCCACCCTCGCTCTTCAGGTTGTCGGTGCCCCACAGGACGAGAGCGATGCTCTCGGGCAGCGCAGCCCCTTCGTCGCGGTAGCGGGCGAGAAGCCGCGCCGCCTGCCGGGCGCCATCGGCCAGCGCGAAGGCGGAGGGCAGACGGTAGGGGTCGAAGCCGTGCAGGTTGCGGCCGGTGGGCAGAATGTCCGGGTTGCGCAGGAGGTCGCCGCCGGCGACGGGCGCGATGAACCGGCCGTCCAACGCCCGAAGCAGGCCCTGGATCTCGTGATCCTGTGACAACAGGCCATCGGTCTCGCGCAGGGCCGCGAAGGCGGCGCGGTTCGGTTCGGTGAGGGCGAGGCCACCCTGTCCCAGCGCGATGTCGATGGTCTCCCCCGCCACCAGGGCCTCGAGGCCGGCCCGTGCGGACACGAGACCGTGGCTGGCCTCGGCGAGCGCGAGCAGGATGTCGGCCCGCTCCTCCGGCGGAGTCCCCTGCCCCACAACGTGGAGCCCGTGCGGGATCAGGGTGTGCTCCAGCTCGTGCAGCGCTGCGCCGAGGCGGTGGACGTGGCCCGCGAGGTCATCCGTCCAGGCCGGTTCGGCGGCGGTGAGGTCGAGGGCGGACCCTTGCGCCTGGATCAACTCGGCGAGATCGCGGCGCTCGCCAACGGCTTCCGGCTCCAGGGCGCGCCAGCGCTCGATCGAGGCTTTCAGATCGATGAGCCCGCGATAGAGTCCGGCCTGGGCGAGGCTCGGCGTCAGGTAGCTTACCAGGGTCGCGGCGGAGCGGCGCTTGGCCAGCAGGCCCTCGGACGGATTGTTGGCGGCATAGAGATAGACGTGGGGAAGCGCGCCGATCAGCCGCTCGGGCCAGCAGGCGCCGGAGAGGCCGGTCTGCTTGCCGGGCATGAATTCCAGAGCCCCGTGAGTGCCGAAATGCAGCACGGCGTCGGCGCGGAAATCCTCGCGCAGGTAGCGGTAGAAGGCCGAGAAGGCGTGGGTCGGAGCGAAGCCGCGCTCGAACAGCAGCCGCATCGGGTCGCCCTCGTAGCCGAAGCCCGGTTGAACGCCGACGAAGACGTTGCCGAACTGGGCACCGAGTACGAAGATCTGCGAACCGTTGCTGTTCTGGCGCCCCGGGGCGGGCCCCCACTGCGTCTCGATCTCGGCCAGGTGTCGCTCGCGCCGGACGTGATCGTCGGCCGGGATGCGGTGGTGGACGTTGGCGGGGGTGCCGAACCGGCTCGCATTGCCGTCGAGCAGAGCCGCGCGCAGAGCGTCGACGCTCGACGGCAACGCGACCGCGTAGCCCTCGTCCTTCATCGCCGCGAGGGTGTTGTGGAGGGAATGATAGACCGACAGGAAGGCGGCGGTGCCGATGCTGCCGGCGTTGGGCGGAAAGCCGAACAGCACCACGGCGACCCGTCGCTCGGCCCGCGCCTTGCGCCGCAGGACGACGAGGCGCTCGATGCGGGCGGCGAGCATGTCGGCGCGCTCGGGGTGCACGACCATGTCGCGGGCGCTGGCGCCGAGCGAGCGGCTGGAGCGGCCGCCGAACACCATCGGGGCGGTGGCGCCGTCGAGTTCGGGGATCGCCACCATCATGGTGGCCTCCACCGGCGACAGGCCCCGATCGGAGGCCTCCCATTGTTCCAGAGTCTGGAACTCGAGGGCGTGGGCCGCCAGATAGGGCACGTCGAGGTCGGCGAGCAGCGCCTGCGCCCCGGCGGCGTCGTTGTAGGCCGGGCCACCGACGAGGGAGAAGCCGGTGAGCGAGACCAGCGCGTCGATGGTCGAGCGCCCGCCGTGCCGGAAGAAGGCGTCGACGGCCGGGCGGTTGTCGAGGCCGCTGGCGAAGGCCGGTACGACGGCGAGGCCGCGCGCCTCCAAGGCGGCGATGACGCCGTCATAATGGGCGGTGTTCCCGGCCAGCACGTAGGAGCGCATGACGAGGAGGCCGACGCGACCCTTCAGGGGGCCTGCGGGCGTGGGCACCCTCGCCCCATCCTCGCCAATCCGGCCGGCCATGCGCGGATGATAAAGGCCGGTCTCGGGGTAGCTGAGCGGCGCGGGTGCGGCCGCGATCCGGCGCCAGCCCTCCCGCGGGCCGGCGGCGTAGCGACCGACCAGGAAGCGCACGAGGTTGGCGATGTTCTCGTCGGACCCCGAGAGCCAGTATTGCAGGGTGAGGAAGTAAGCCCGCACGTCCTGGGCCGAGCCCGGGATGAAGCGCAGGATCTTGGGCAGTTTCCGGATCATCGCCATCTGGCGGGCGCCGTTGCCCTGGGCGCCGGGCTTGCCGCGCAGCTTTTTCAGAAAATCGAGGGCGCCGCGCTTGGTGCCGTCCATGTCGAAGCGGTTGAGACGGGTCGTCTTCACCACTTCGCTGGCCGATAGGCAGCCGATCATCGCGTCGCAATGCGGCCGCCGCGCCAGCAGCGACGGCAGGATCGCCCGGACGTGTTCGTCCATGAACAGCATGGTCGAGAGGATGATGTCGGCGCGGGCGATGTCGGCCTTGCAGGCCTCCAGGGCGGTGGGGTCGGTGTCCCAGGCGGCGGCCGCGTGGAAATCGAGCGTTAGGCCCGGCAGGTCGCGGGCGAGTCGCTGACGGGCGCGCTCCAGCGCGCTCGCCACGTGATTGTCCATCGTCACGAGGACGACCCGGAGCGCCGGGCGCTCAGCGTCCGAAATGCGCTTTGGCATCGTATAAGGTCTCGACGGTGATGAGCGGCAGGGCACGGTCCCGTGCGAAGCGCTCGGTGTTCGCGCGGGCCTTGCCCCGCACGAAGAACGGGATCTTCTTCAATTCCTTCTCGGCATCGCTCGCCCAGGTCAGGAGGATCGGACCGGGCGGTGCCAGGGGCGCCGAGGGCGCCTCGGCTTCGGGTGGCGCCACATCGACGCCGTGCCTCGGCAGGTGCGAGGGCGCGGCGGCGCCGTGGAATTCGGAATCCTCGCGGAACATGCCGAGCAGGTGTTCCTCCAGGCCCATCATCAGCGGGTGGACCCAGGTGTCGAACAGGACGTTGGCGCCTTCGAACCCCATCTGGGGCGAGTGGCGTGCGGGAAAATCTTGGACGTGGATCGGCGCCGAGATCACCGCGCAGGGCAGCCCCAGGCGCTTGGCGATGTGGCGCTCCATCTGGGTGCCGAGCACGAGTTCCGGCCCGGCGGCCTGGATCGCGGCCTCGACGTCGAGGTAATCGTCGGTGATGGTGGCTTCGATGCCGTGAAGCGCCGCCTCGGCGCGGACCTCGCGGGCGAATTCGCGGGTGTAGGTGCCGAGACCCACCACCTTGAAGCCGAGTTCGGTGGCTGCGATGCGGGCGGCGGCGAGTGCGTGGGTGGCATCGCCGAAGATGAAGACCCGCTTGTCGGTGAGGTAGGTCGAGTCGACCGAACGCGAGTACCAGGGCAGTCGCGAGGGCGCGCCGCCGAGCACCGGCGCCGGATCGACATGTGCCGCGGCCGCGACTTCCTCGACGAAGCGGATCGTGGCCTGGATACCGATCGGCACGGTCTCGATCATCGGCTGGCCGAAGATCTTCTGCAGGTGTGCTCCGGCGGCGCGGGCGATCTCGGGATAGAGCACGATGTTGAAGTCGGCCGCCCCGAGGCGCCCGAGATCGGCGGGCGTCGCGCCGATCGGCGCCACCAGGTTCACGTCGATGCCGAGGGCGGCGACGATCTTCGTGATTTCCACGAGGTCGTCGCGATGGCGGAAGCCGAGCGCCGTGGGGCCGAGGATGTTGCAGAGCGGGCGGCGCCCGTCGCGCGGGCTCGGCGTACCACCGGCCAGGGCCCGGACGAGGCGATAGAGGGTTTCCGAAGCGCCCCAGTTCTCCTTCTTCTGGTAGGCCGGGAGTTCGAGGGGGATGACCGGGATCGGCAGGTCGAGGGCGCGGGCAAGACCACCCGGATCGTCCTGGATCAGCTCGGCGGTGCACGAGGCGCCGACGAGCATCGCCTCCGGCTGGAAGCGCGCATAGGCCTCCGCCACGGCATCCTGGAAGATCGCGGCCGTGTCGGCGCCGAGATCGCGGGCCTGGAAAGTGGTGTAGGTCACCGGCGGGCGCGCGTCGCGCCGCTCGATCATGGTGAAGAGCAGGTCGGCGTAGGTGTCGCCCTGGGGGGCGTGCAGCACGTAGTGCAGGCCCCGCATCGCGGTGGCGACGCGCATGGCGCCGATATGGGGCGGTCCCTCGTAGGTCCAGAGCGTGAGCTGCATCGCCTCAGACCTCCAGCCGCGCGCGGCGCTTGAGTGGCCGCGCGAACAATTCGGCGAGGTCGCCGGCTTGGTCGTAGCCCTGGATCGGCGTGAACAGCAGTTCGATCGACCACTTGGTCGCCAGGCCCTCCGCCTCCAGCGGATTGGCGAGGCCGAGGCCGCAGATTGTCAGGTCGGGCTTTGCGGACCGGCAGCGATCCATCTGCGCGTCGAGGTTCTGGCCCTCCACCACCTGCGTGCCGGCCGGCAGCAGGGCCAGTTCGGGCGCGTGGTGCTGGCGGTGCAGGTAGGGCGTGCCGACCTCGATCAGCTCGGCGCCCATCTCGCGCGACAGGAAGCGGGCGAGCGGCAGTTCGAGCTGCGAGTCGGGGAAGAAGAACATCCGCTTGGCCGAAAGCCGTTCGCGGTAGAGGTCGAGGGCGATGGCGGCCCGCGCTCGTCCCGGCGCGGTGACGCGCGCGACCGTCTCGCGATCGATGCCGAAGGCCTCGGCGGCGGCGGCGAGCCAGCTGGTGGTGCCCTCCGACCCCAGGGGGAACGGGGCGGCGATCCGCAGGGCGCCACGCGCTTCCAGGGCCCGGGCGGTCTCGGCCAGGAAGGGCTGGGCGAGGAGGTAGCGGGTGTTCGCGCCGAGCACCGGCAGATCGCCGGCCCGGCGCGCCGGCAGGAAGGCCACGTCGGCGATGCCGAGATCGGCGAAGAGGCGGGCGAACTGGTCCTCGACCACGTCGGCCAGGGCGCCGACCACGAGGAGCGAGGGCGCGGCGGTCTCGTCTGCCCGCGGCATCTCGGGCACCAGGGCGGCGAGACAGGCATCTTCGCCCTGCGTAAAGGTCGTCTCGATGCCGCTGCCCGAGTAGCTCAGCACGCGCACGCCGGGATGGAAGCTGCGGGTGAGGCGCTGGGCCGCCCGCGAGAGATCGAGCTTGATCACCTCCGAGGGGCACGAGCCCACGAGGAACAGCAGCCGGATGTCGGGGCGGCGCTCGATCAGGCGCCCGACGACCCGGTCGAGTTCCTCGTTGGCATCGACGAGGCCGGCAAGGTCGCGCTCGTCGAGGATCGCGGTGGCGAAGCGCGGCTCGGCGAAGATCATCACGCCGGCGGCCGACTGGATCAGGTGTGCGCAGGTGCGCGAGCCGACCACCAGGAAGAAGGCATCCTGGATCTTGCGGTGCAGCCAGACGATGCCGGTCAAGCCGCAGAACACGGCGCGCTGGCCCCGCTCCTGGCGGATGTCGCAGCCGGTCTGCGGGGCCGGCCCGATGGGACGGGTCTGGAGCGGCGCGTGGGCGTTCATCGGGCGGCCCCCGCGACGAGGCGGCTGGGCGTGGCCTGGAGCCGGGCGGCTCGGAGCTTGAGCACGAACTGCGCGGCGTTGACGGCGTAGGAGGCGTAGGCCGCGAGCGCCAGAACCATCAGGCCCGCGGTGTCGAGGGCGCCGGTGGCGAGGGCCGCCAGGTAGGCGGTGTGCAGGGCCAGCACCAGCATGCTGACCATGTCCTCCCAGTAGAAGGCGGGGGCGAACAGGTAGCGCCCGAAGACCGCCTTCTCCCAGATCGAGCCGGTGATCATGATGGCGTAGAGGACGAGGGTCTTCACCACGACGGAGAGGTTGGCGGCGAAGGCGCCCTCCCCGGTCGACAGGGTCTTGAGAACGAGCCCGAGGCTGATCGCGAACACCAGGAATTGGAGGGGGGCGAGAATGCCCTGAACCAAGGTCCAGGGCGTGGCATCGCGCCGGGCGCGCTCATCGGCGTCGTAGAGGGGTCGCCTGGGCCTGTCCGCTTTCCGGATCATGCTGATCGCCCCCTTTCTGAGCACCTTGCGACCGGGTCGCCGGGGCTCGTTGAAGGGAGGTTAGGAAGGGCATCCCCGAGTGTCAAGCCAGCTTTACGTCAAAATGCGATGACAGAATGAATGCAGAATAGTTATAAAACGGATATTGAAAAAGCAGTTCGAGCAGGTATCGTGTCGCTCGATCGCAAGTGCTGGGACACCAGCCCTCCCGTCGCCGGAGTATCGAGGCGGATCTTTCGAAATTCCGGAATTCGACGCGCAAGATCGAACCGAATTTTACCCCGTCAGCGACATTGGGAGGGACCAATGGATGATGTGAGGCAGTTCGGCGATTGTTTGCGCTACGAACCGACCGGTCGTGATGTCAGCGACCTGTACGATGCCGGAATCGGCGCGCAGCTAGCGGTCTTCGGTCAGGCGATGCGCCTGCAGCGGGACTTGGCGCGCGTGGTCGAGACGGAGATCATTCCGCGCCTGATGCTGGCGCATCAGATCGAGCCACCGCCGCAAACCAGCAATATTTTGCCGGATGCCGTGCAGATTGCGGCGTTCACGGCGCTGATGCTGGCCCCGGCCGGCGACGACCTCGAGTCCCGCCTGACCGAGCTGCTGGCGACCGGTCTCGGTCCCGAAAGCCTGCTCCTCGACCTTCTGGCGCCGACGGCGCGCCACCTCGGCACGCTGTGGGAAGACGATCTCTGCGACTTCGTGGAGGTGACGCGCGCCATGGGTCGCCTGCAGCGAATCATGCGCGAGATGACCAGCCGCTTCGGCGGCGAGCCGACGGTCGTCCGGAGTCATCGCAGGATCCTCCTGCTGCCCTGCCCCGGAGATTCCCACAGGTTCGGCCTCACGGTCGTCGAACGATTTTTCCGGGAGGCCGGGTGGTCCGTCACTTGCACCGCCGCCGAGCCGGACGACGTCAGCCTGCGGCGGATTCGCGAGGGCTGGTTCGACATCGTCGGTCTCTCGCTCGCCTGCGAGACGCTGTTCCCCCGGATGACCGAGACCGTCGCAGCCCTGCGCCGTCACTCCCACAACGCGGCCGTCCGGGTGATGGTCGGCGGCCCCGCCTTCGCGACCGATCCCGAGAGCTTCCGGTGCGTCGGCGCCGACGCGAGCGCCGGCGACGCGCGACACGCCGTGTCCGTGGCGGAATGCTTGCTTGATCTGTCGCCCATACCCTGCTGAAAGACGTATCCGATCGATCGCTTCGATCACAAGATCTCGATCCGACCCATCCGACCACATCCCGACGTGGTGATCCGTGACCAGCCTGGCGCTTCCTGCCGCGAGCCATGCGCTCGCGGCGCTTCAAAAATCCCTCGGTCCTCTCGACGCTCAGGCGGCCGGGCTGCTGGTGGCTGCCGCGACGGATCTCTCCCTGGTGATCGACGCTGAGGGGGTCATCCGGGAAGCGACCTTCGGCAGCGCCGATCTCGCGGATGAGGGGTGCGAGGCCTGGCTCGGCCGGCCCTGGGTCGAGACGGTCACAGTCGAGAGTCGCCCGAAGATCGCCGCCCTTTTGAAGGATGCGGCTCCCGGTGCGGTCACGCGCTGGCGCCAGGTCAACCACATTTCGCCGACCGGCACAGACCTGCCCGTGCGTTACGCCGCCATGCGACTCGCCAAGGACGGGCAGATCCTTGTCCTCGGGCGCAACCTGCGGGCCATGGCTTCGCTGCAACGGACCCTGGCCGAGACGCAGCAGGCCCTGGAGCGCGACTACCTGCGCATGCGCGGGGCCGAGACCCGCTACCGCCTGCTGTTCCAACTCGGGTCGGAGCCGGTGCTGGTGGTGGATGCGGCGACCCGGCGCGTCACCGATGTCAATCCTGCCGCCTCGCGGCTGATCGGCCGGGCGGAGAAGCGCATCGTCGGGCAGGATGCGGTCGACCTGTTCGACGGCGCCAGCCTGCGGGACCTCGAATCGCTGTTCGCCGGGCTGCGGGTGACCGGTCAGGCCGCCGACCTCGATGCGGCGCTTAGCCAGGGTCGCGGCTCGGTCCGTGTCGCCGCCTCGCTGTTCCGGCAGGAGAACGCCACCAGCGTGCTGCTCCGGCTCGCCGCGCCCGACACGGTGGCGCTGGAGGCGGGCGCGGCGCGCGCGGGCATCGGCGCGCTGGATGTCCTGCGCAACCTGCCGGAGGGGTTCGTCGTGACCGATCCGGCCCGGCGCGTGCTCTCCGCCAATCCGGCCTTCCTCGATCTGGTGCAACTCGCCACCGAGGAGCAGGTGCGGGGCCAGCCCCTGGAGACCTGGCTGGGCCGCGAAGAATCGGAGGCCTCCGCCCTGTTCGCGACGCTGGCCCAGCACGGCTTGGTCCGGCACTTCCCGACCCATATCCGCGGCGCCTATGGCGGCGTCGAGGATGTCGAGGTCGCGGCCGTTTCCGTCACCGGCGGAAGCCATCCCTGCCTCGGCTTCACCCTGCGAGCTACGCCGCGCCGGGCCGCGCCGGTCTCCGGCGGGCGTGAACTGCCGCGCTCCGTCGAGCAGATGACGGAGCTGGTCGGCCGCGTCTCCATGAAGAACCTGGTGCGCGAATCGACCGATCTGATCGAGCGCCTGTGCATCGAGGCTGCCTTGCGCATCACCCGCGACAATCGCGCTTCGGCCGCCGAGATGCTCGGGCTGAGCCGGCAGGGCCTCTACGCCAAGATGCATCGCTACGGCATCGGCGATCTCGATGGCCGGGACGTCGCCGACGACGCCTGATGGGCGGGGGCGACTGCGCGCCTCTGGGGCCAACCCGTCGCGCCGCGTCTGATCGCCGTCGCTCCCTCCGCGACCGGCATGGTCGACGTCGCGACATTGTTGTAAATCAAACTTGACACTCATGGGTGTAAATATCTAGCGTCGTCTCCATGGCAACGCCAGCACCCAGCGCCCTCATCGAGCTTCTGAAGCCGATCACTTGGTTCGCGCCGATGTGGGCCTTCACCTGCGGCGTGGTTTCCTCGGGCGCCTCGCCCTCCGGGCAATGGCCGGTGATCGCCGCCGGCGTGATCCTGGCCGGACCCCTGGTCTGCGCCACCTCACAGGCGGTCAACGACTGGTACGACCGGCACGTCGACGCCATCAACGAACCCAACCGGCCGATTCCCTCCGGGCGGATGCCCGGGCGCTGGGGCCTCTACGTTGCGGCCGGATGGACCGTCCTGTCGCTCCTGGTCGCGGCGGCGCTCGGTCCCTGGATTCTCGGTGCCGCCCTGGTCGGCCTCGTCCTGGCCTGGATCTACAGCGCCCCGCCCCTGCGCCTGAAGCGCAATGGCTGGTGGGGCAACTCGGCGGTCGCCCTGTGCTACGAGGGCCTGCCCTGGTTCACCGGCGCCGCCGTGATGGCCGCGTCGGTGCCGGACCGCCGGGTGCTGCTGATCGCCCTGCTCTACTCGGTCGGTGCCCACGGCATCATGACCCTCAACGACTTCAAGTCGGTCGAGGGCGACGGCCGCACCGGCATCCGCTCGCTGCCCGTGCAACTCGGCACCCTCGGCGCCGCCCGCCTCGCCTGCCTGGTCATGGCGGTGCCGCAGGTCGCCGTCATTATCGGGTTGTTCGCCTGGAACCGGCCCTGGCACGGCGCCGTCATCGGCGCCCTGCTGATCGGACAGTTCGTGCTGATGCGCCGGCTCCTCGCCGCACCACGCGAGCGAGCCGCTTGGTACAACGGCACGGGGACCACGCTCTACGTCCTCGGCATGCTGGTGGCGGCCTTCGCCCTGCGGCCCCTGGTCCAGGGAGGTTTCTGATGGCATCCGCGTCCTTTGGCTGGCTCGCCATCGCCCGACTCGGCCTGGTCCAGACCGCGCTCGGCTCCGTCGTGGTGCTGATGACCTCGACCATCAACCGCGTCATGGTCGTGGAACTCGCCCTGCCGGCCATCGTGCCGGGGGCGTTGGTCGCCCTGCACTACGCCGTGCAGGTACTGCGCCCGCGCTGGGGCTACGGCTCCGACCGCACCGGGCGGCGCACGCCCTGGATCGTCGGCGGCATGGCGGCCCTGGCCCTCGGGGGCTTCGGCGCCGCCGTCGCCACCGCGCTGGCCGAGACGCATCAGACCGCCGGCCTCGCCCTTGCGGTGCTGTCGTTTCTCACCGTGGGCATGGGCGCAGGGGCCGCCGGCACCTCGCTCCTGGTGCTTCTCGCCACCGGTGTCGAGGCGAGGCGCCGGGGCGCGGCCGCCACCGTCGTGTGGGTGATGATGATCGCGGGCTTCGCCATCACCGCACCGCTGGCCGGGCACTTCCTCGATCCGTTCTCGGGCGCCCGGCTAGTCGCCGTCTCCGGCACGGTCTCGCTGATCGCCTTCGGAGTCGCGTGGCTGGCGATCCGGGGCGTCGAGCCGGCGGCCCGGATCGCCGACAGCGCCGGCTCGACCGAGAAGCGCCCGTTCCGCGACGTGCTGGCGCGGGTCTGGGCCGAACCCGAATCGCGCCGCTTCACGATCTTCATCTTCATGGCGATGCTGGCCTACAGTGCCCAGGAACTCATCCTCGAACCCTTTGCCGGCCTCGTCTTCGCGATGACGCCCGGCGTCACCACGAAGCTGGCCGGCCTGCAGCATGGCGGCGTGCTGGCCGGCATGCTTACGGTGGCGGGCATCACGATGGGGATCGGCGGCCCGGTGCTCGGTTCGCTCAAGCTGTGGACCACGCTCGGCTGCGCCGGCTCGGCCCTCGCCCTTCTCGCCATCGCGGGGGGCGGCCTGATCGGCGCCGACTTTCCGCTGCGGGTGCCGGTCTTCGCCCTCGGGGTGTTCAACGGCATCTTCGCGGTGGCCGCCATCGGCTCGATGATGGCCCTGGCCGGTGCAGGTGGCGAGGCCGAGCGCGGGACCCGCATGGGTGTCTGGGGCGCGGCCCAGGGCGTCGCCTTCGGGGCCGGTGGATTTCTGGGCACGGTGGCGGTGGATCTCGCGCGCCTCGTCACCCCGCGGGTGGTCGATGCCTATGCGGGCGTGTTCGCCGCCGAGGCTGTCCTGTTCGTGTTCGCCGCAGGGCTCGCCCTGCGGATCTCCCACGCTCCGGCGACGCAGGTCCCGCGCGCCCGGCGATCCGCGACATCCTTCGAGGCAACGCTTTCTGCGAGGTAGGACCATGCTACGAGACCGGACCATGGCCGCGCTTCGGGATACCGATGGGGAGACCTACGACGTGGTGGTGGTGGGCGGTGGCCCCGCCGGCGCCACGGCCGCCACCGACCTCGCCCGTGAAGGCAGGCGCGTTCTGCTCCTCGACAAGCCGGGCCGGATCAAGCCCTGCGGCGGCGCGATCCCGCCCCGCCTGATCCGCGACTTCGCCATTCCCGATCATCTCCTCGTCGCCCGCATCCGCTCCGCCCGCATGGTCTCGCCCAAGGACAAGCGGGTCGATATGCCGATCGGGGACGGCTTCGTCGGCATGGTCGACCGGGCCGATTTCGATCCGTGGCTGCGCGCGCGCGCCGCCGCCGCCGGGGCGGTGCTGCGCCCGGCCACCTTCCGCCACATCGAGCGCGACGGCGACGGCACTACCGTTCACTATCTCCAGGACGGCTATCCCCGCGCCGCGCGGACGCGCCTCGTCATCGGCGCCGACGGAGCGAGTTCCCCGGTCGGCCGGGCCGAGATCCCGGGCCACGCCGCCATGCGCCAGGTCTTCGCCTATCACGAGATCGTCCGGCTCCCCGAGACCGGGACCCACGATGTCGAGGCCACCCGCTGCGACGTCTATTACCAGGGCAAGCTCTCGCCCGACTTCTACGCCTGGGTCTTCCCGCACGGCGACACCGTGAGCATCGGCACCGGCAGCGCCCGCAAGGGGTTCTCCCTCCGGGGCGCCATCCGGGCGCTGCGGGCCTCCACCGGCCTCGAGGGCGGCGAGACCGTCCGGCGCGAGGGCGCGCCGCTTCCCCTCAAACCCCTGCGCCGGTGGGACAACGGCCGCGACGTCCTGCTCACCGGGGACGCCGCCGGTATCGTGGCACCGGCCTCCGGCGAGGGCATCTACTATGCGATGCTCGGCGGGCGCCTCGCGGCCGAGGCGGCGCAAGCCTTCCTCGCCACCGGGCAGGTCAGGGCGCTTGCCGGCGCGCGTCGCCGGTTCATGCGCCTGCACGGCCGGGTCTTCCTGATCCTGCGGATCATGCAGGGCGTTTGGTACCGCAACGACGGCCTGCGCGAGCGCTTCGTCTCCATCTGCCGGGACCGGGACGTGCAACAGCTCACCTGGGATTCCTACATGAACAAGGAGCTGGTGCGGGCCAAGCCCGCCGCCCATGCGCGGATCTTCTTCAAGGATCTGGCGCACCTCTTCCGCTGGGTCTCGCCATGATCGCCGCGCTGTGGGGACCGGCCGGCATCGCCGCCGTTTCGGCCATCCTGGTGGCCCTGGCGGGCGGGCTTCTGACCACCACCGGACCCTGGTACCAGGCGCTTCGGCGCCCGGCCTGGAAGCCGCCGGACTGGGCCTTCGGTCCGGTCTGGACCACGATCTTCACCCTGACGGCGATCTCGGCCGTGCTCGCCTGGAACGCCGACGCGAGCGTCGCGGCCCGGAGCGCATTGGTGGCGGCGTACGTCGTCAACGCCGTGCTCAACATCGCCTGGAGCGGCCTGTTCTTTCGCCTGCGCCGTCCGGACTGGGCCTTCGTCGAGGTGCTGTTCCTGTGGCTCTCGATCGCGGTGCTGATCCTGGTCACCGTTCGGGTCTCGGGCTTGGCTGCGTCCCTGTTGCTGCCCTATCTCGTCTGGGTCGGCATCGCCGCCTGCCTCAACCGGGCGATCGTCCGCCTCAACGGCCCGTTCCGGCGCGCCTGACATGGAGGCGCTTCTGGCCAGCGGGCACCTCCTCGATGCCATCCTGCTCCTGGTCGCGATCGAGGCCCTGGCCCTGATCCTGTGGAGCCGACGGGTGCGGGGCACCTGGCCGGTCGCGCTCCTGTTCAATCTCGGCTCGGGTGCGGCTCTGATGCTGGCCCTACGCGCCGCGCTGACCGGCGCGGCGTGGCCTGCCATCGCCGGAGGCCTCGCCGTGTCCGGGCTGGCGCACGGTGCCGAGATGGCCCTGCGCCTCGGACTGTTCGCGAGACCGCCACGCTTCGCTGCCCGACCCGTCCGCCGACCCGTCCGCCGGCGCGAACCCGAACCCAGGGCCGCCCCCGATCCAAGCCCCTGACCGATCCCCGCACAGCCCGATTCGGAGAGACGCCATGAGATATCGCCGCCCCGCTCTCCCGCTCAGGCCCTGGCGGGTGCTGAATCGCCCCGCCCTAGCGGCCGTTGCCCTGGCCCTCGGTGCTCATGCCGCCGCGGCCCAGAGCGCGGCCCCGGCCTCCGGCGATGCCGACCTGATCAAGCGCGGCGAGTACCTCGCCACCGCCGGGGATTGCGTCGCCTGCCACACCGCGCCGGACGGCAAGCCGTTCGCCGGCAACTACGTGCTCAACACGCCGATCGGCAAGATCCGGACGCCCAACCTCACCCCCGACCCGGAGACCGGCCTCGGGCGATGGAGCGCCGACGATTTCTATCGCGCCTTCCACGAGGGCATCACCAAGGACGGCTCCTATCTCTATCCGGCCTTCCCGTTCGCTTGGTACACCAAGGTCACGCGCGCCGATTCCGACGCGATCTTCGCTTATTTGAAGTCGCTGCCGGCGGTGCACGAGCCGCGCAAGCCCTCCGAGATCCCCTTCCCATTCAACATCCGCACGGCGCTGATCACCTGGCGCACCGCCTTTTTCACGGCGGGCGAGTTCCAGCCCGATCCGCAGGCGAGCCCCGAGGTCAATCGCGGCGGCTACCTCGTCGAGGGGCTCGGCCATTGCGGCATGTGTCACAACGCCAACAAGATCGTGGGCAACAGCGGGCTGGCCGGCAAGCTCGGCGGCGGCGTCATTGATGGGTGGTACGCGCCCAACATCACGCCGGACGACCACACCGGCATCGGCGCCTGGAGCGACGAACAGGTGGTGACCTACCTCAAGACCGGGGCCGCGCCCGGCAACCAGCCCGGCGTCGCGGCCGGGCCGATGCGCCAGACCATCGAGGAATCGCTGTCCAAGCTGACCGATACCGATCTGAAGGCGATGGTGGCCTACCTGCGCACGCAGAAAGCCAAGGAGAGCTACAAGGTCAAGGACATCCAGGCCTTCAATCAGGCCGACGCCCCCGGCGCCGCGACCTATCTCAGCTACTGCTCGTCCTGCCACAAACCGGATGGCCGGGGCGTCGAGGGCGCGATCCCGGCGCTCGCCGGCAACACCTCGGTGCAGGCGCAGGGGCCGGAGACGGTCATCCGCGTGATCCTCGGCGGCCTCGCGGCGCAGAACGGCTACGCGCCGATGCCGGCCATCGGCGTCGGCATGACCGACCAGGAGGTCGCCGACGTCACCGACTATGTCCGCAATGCCTGGGGCAACGCCGCCCCGGTGATCGGCGAGCGCGGCATCGTCGCCGCGTCGCGCAAGGCCACCGAGACCATGCTGGCCGGGAGCGCGCCCTGTGCCGAGATCGCTCAGCCGGAGGTGGCCAAGGCCATCGCCGAATCCGGCGCAGCCCAAAGCCTTGCCGGCCTGGAGCCGGAGAACTTCATTCCGGTGATTGACGCGCTGCTGCCGAAGATTCGGGCGGCCGCGCCGGAAGCGAAGGGCGACGACATCGTCAACGGGCTGACGACCGCCTTCTGCAAGGCTGCCCGCCAGGATCCGCGCTACGACAAGGCCGGCTGGCACGCGGTGATCGGCAGCTTTTCCAGCGTCACCTACAGCCAGCTGAAAAACCCGGAGCTGCGCGCCGCAAAGCCCTGAGACTCCGGCGCGGGCGCACCCGCGATCTCCGGCCTCTCAGTGTTCGGTACCCGGCCGGTTCGGCCGGGGCGGCCCGCCATGGGTCTCGACGAAGGCGGAGCGCTCCGGCGACTTCTTCTTGGCCGCGACTCGAACCCGCATCACGAGCAGGGCCGCGATGGCAACGGCGAATGTCGCCAGTGCCAGGCCGAAGATCAGCGTTTGGTCCTGCATGTGCCCCCCTGGTGGGATGTGTCGAGATCAATCGACCAGAGGATATCCAGTTCCAGCTTGACGATAACGAGAGCGGATACAAGGAAATGTTGTTGTTCGAGTTCTGAAGCTCAGAGATCCGGTTTTCGAATACACGACATCATCGTTCGCGATGCGCACCCCGTACGGACGACCTGCCTGCGCCCTCCGGTCGGCGGGAGCGCGGTGAACACGCCCGCCTTCCGCGAAGTCGAGCGGACGAAAAACCTTCGGAGGACAAGCTGTCCGAGGCCAAGATGGCGCTTCAGCGCGCCATCGACCTCAACGCCGAGGGCGACCCGTCCTGCCGCGACGCCGCTGCGGATCCTCGCAAGCTGAGGCCGCACAAGGGCCGCTGACCCGCAAGCGCAACGAACGTCCGTGCCAGCTGACCGGCGTCGCCGCTCAGAGGGGACGCGTCGCCCGAAGGCGGGACAGTTCGAAGGCGGCGAGAGCCATCGGGGTTCCGATGAGGAACAGGGCGAAGAAGAGGGCCATGGTCGATCGTCCGTATCCGTCGGGTGGAGGCGTTGCGCCTGTGCGCGGACGCCCGGGAGACAGACGGTTCAACGCCGATGAGCGGAAGACGGTTCAGACGCGCCGCGCGCCGGCGGCACATGGGCCGGCCAATGCCAACGGCCATGCCGATCGGATTCCTGTGCGCGTACATCCGGCGTCACAGGAATCCGGCAGCATGGCCGTTGCCGGTCAGGTGGTCCGAGACCGCCACCGGCTTGCCCCCTGTGTGAACGAACAGGGTTAAGGAAGCGTGAACGTCGCCGATCCAGGGCGCGGGGCCGGCCGACCCGCCTCCCCTAGAGCGGGGCGCGCCCACTTCAAGAATATCGCCCACGGCCAAGCTTTGCTATCGGCCGGCAACAGACGCGGAGAGACGATGCATGGCGGTGGAAACGCAGGGCGGACCGAAGGACGGGCGCGCGAAGCGCCTTCGGCGGCTCTGGCGCAGGCATGATTCGAACCTCCGGTCCAGCGGCCTTGCGCAAGGCCGACCCCTCATGACCACCCGGCCCGAGGAGACCGATCTCCCGGCGCGCGGATTGACGGCGCGCGAACTCATCAACATGGCCCGGGCGGCCCGCCGGGAACGGCCCCGGGAGCCCTCGACGAGCCACTGAAGCTGGATCGGTCCGCTTCTCGGAACACCGCCTCATCGCTCCCGTTGAGATTGCAACAGGGAGTGAAACCGATGGTCGATGTCGCGCAGATCAAGGAACACGCGAACGTGGTGGGCTCCGATGGCGCCCATGTCGGCACGGTCGATCACGTCGACAAGGGCGAGATCAAGCTGACCAAGACGGACCCGGAGGCCGGGGGCCTGCATCACTTCATCCCCGTGGACTTCGTGCACTCCGTCGAGGGCGGCACCGTGCGGCTCGATCGGCCGGCGGAGGAGGTCAAGCGGGAATGGTCGACGTCCTAGCGCTGCATTGAGCGGCAGCGCTAGGACGTCGCGGGCGGCCCATGCCGGGCCGTCCGTCCGACGCGGCCCGTCCGCGGAACTCAAGGGTTTTTCCTCATGGCTGACGTGATCAACGGCGATTTCGGAACCGGCCGGGCCGTGCTTGCGGGCCTGGAGCGGGTGTTCGGCGAGGCGGCGGGGCTTCGCGTCGGATTGCGCCGCATCGAGGCACCGCATGGCGACGAGTTGCAGGTCACGGTCGGCGCCGAAGGTCTGTCGGTTCCGAGGCATGTGGCAGTGGTTCTCGCCAACCCGGCTGGAGAAGACGAAGCGGACCGGATCGGCAAGGCTGTGCTCGAAGCGCTGCAACTCGCCGAAGGTCTTCGTGATGGAGCCGTCTGAATATTAATCGGATAAGACCTGAATGAAGATGGTTTCTTCCGTTTATGTCCAAATCATCCGGCTTATCTATCAATACTGAAATAATATCTCTGAGTCGAAGAAAATATATTTCGTCTAAGATTCGGGCTATGCAGCCGATCTGATTGCTTTTTATAAACATTCCATGAAATTTATCGGCGTATCCACTGAATATGACCGTGCCTCACACAATCGATCGGAATCTCAAACGAGTCTCTAGTGTTGCATCGATGCACTAGGGACTCGCCTGGACTCTGGATAGACAAGTTTTACACGCATCGTGAATGCGGTCTTCGAGCCGGGCCTGAAAACCAATGATCAAGAAAATCCTCGTCGCTTCCACCGTGCTCGCCGGCCTGACGGCTGCAGCTTCGGCCGCCGATCTTCCCCGCCGCGCGGCTCCCCCGGTTTTCGTGCCGGTGCCGGTGTTCACCTGGACCGGCTTCTATGCCGGCTTCAACGCGGGTTACGGTTTCGATACGGCCAAGAACCAGAGCAACGTCTTCAACAACGTGTTCCCGAACCTCGATGTCGGACCGAGCAGCCCGTCGCAGATCGCCTACTCGAACAACTCCAACGAGGGTTTCACGGGCGGCGGTCAGATCGGCTACAACCACCAGTTCACCCCGGGTTCGGGCTTGGTCGTCGGTGTCGAGGCTGACGCCCAGTATGTCGATTTCGGCCGCAGCCGCACCGCCGCGATCCTGACCCCCGGCTTCGCCCCCGCGCCCGGCGTCACCTTCGTCGATCCGCGCGGCACGGCCGGTCTCGACTACTTCGGCACCGTCCGCGGTCGCGTCGGCTATGCCTTCGACCGCACCCTGGTGTACGGCACCGGCGGCTTCGCCTACGGCGCCGGCAGCAACGAGCGTTCGTTCGGCGGCTACCGCGGCAACGACAGCTTCCGCACCGGCTGGGCCGCTGGCGGCGGTATCGAGTACGCGCTCCCCACCGACTCGTTCCTGAACTTCTTCCGCTCGTCGGCCGTCACGCTCAAGGTCGAAGGCCTGTACGTGAACCTCGACCAGGGCAACAAGAGCCCGGGCGTCTACGCCGTCGACACCAACAACGTGCTCTACCGCCAGCCCGGTTTCACCAACCGCAACAGCGGGACCGAGTTCGCCGTCGTCCGCGCCGGCCTGAACTACAAGTTCGGCGCCTACTAAGACCGCGAGAGCACTCGGTTCGGCCGAAGCGCTCCCCAGTCCCGATCATCTGGCCGCTTTCGTCGAAGCGCGCCCCGAGGAGCGATCCTCGGGGCGTTTCTACGTTTGAGTTCGCTCGGCACCTGGCCCGCCCGCCTGCCGGTATGGGCGGGCTCAGGCCAGGGGTTGGCTCACATAGGCCACCATCATCTCGGCGACGGCGCGGTCGGCGTAATCGGCAAGGCTCTCGCGGCCCGCCACCGGGAACGCCTCGACCACGCGGCGCCCGGCAAGCAGGGCGGAGAGTTCGTGCGGCAGCAGGCCATTCTCGATGGCCGCCTCGGCCGCCGCCCTGCCGTAGCTGCGCCGAAGGCTGCGTGGCCCGAACAGGGCGGCGCCACCGGCCGGTCCGGCGCTCTCAGTCGATCTGACGTGAAGTTCCATGACGATGGTCCCCGATCCTCGTGTCCGTTGCGCATGCTCCCTCGATCGGCCAGCGGCAGCGGCAGCAGGATGGGCGGACGGAGATGGGGTTCGAGATGGACGTGGACATCGGCACAGGCATCGGCACGGGACTCCTCTCCATCCGGCGGCTGATTGGGACCGCCGACGGCAGAAATCTACCGGATCGCCTGGGCAAAGTGCTTCTGAAGTTCCGGCCGGCGGTAGGCGCAAACGGATGGCCGGGGCCTCTTCGAGAGAACGTGCTGCCCGGCGGTGACGAGCAAGCCTGAGCGCCGGTGGATCGCATCAGCCGGAGATCCGGCGCGCCACGCGGTCGGCGAGGTCGCCGGCAGCGTCGCGGATATCCGGTACGGCAATGCATTCCCAGAGCACACCGCGCAGCATCGGGCCGAACGCCCAGAGCGGCGCATCGGTCGCTCGGCCCTCCTCCGGCCCGGTCACCGCACCGCCGGGCGTCGCCGCGATGCCGAGGCCGAAGGGACCGGGCTGGATCAGGCCACGTCTCAGCAGCGCGCGGATGAGCGGATCCTCGGTCTCGGCGAGGCGGCTGAAGCCGGTGGCGTCGAGGATCGCCTGGGCCGCGATGGTCTCGCGATCCCGGGTTCCGCGCGGGCGGATGGTCACCACCGCATGCTCCGGCGTATCCGAGAGGGCGACGATGCGCCCGGCCCGCACGACCAGCAGCCCGCGCCGGATCTCGGCGGCGATGGCCTCGGCGGCCGGTGGCGCCGTGCGGTGGCGGTGCACGTCCCAGTAGGGCCGGATGTGGCGCAGCACCCGGGCCTGCTCGGTCGGGGGCAAGCCGGTCCAGAGTTCGTCGGTCACCGGGCGAAGGGCGTCGATCACCCCGCGCCAATCCGCCCCCGCCGCCTCGGCCGACGCGACCGCGTGCCGAACCGCGCCGAAGAGCTTGCGCGCCGAGGCCCGGATCTCGGGCGTCAGGCTCGGGCGGTGCCCGGCCGCGACCGGCGCGTGGGGCTTCGGTAGCAATCCCCGGCGCGATACGGCGACGATGCGGCCCGCAAAGCCCGCATGCCGGAGGGTCGCGACGGAATCCATCATCGTCAGGCCGGTGCCGATCACCAGCACATCGCGGTCCGGGTCGAGCGACCCGAACGTGTCCGGCCGCCAGGGATCGCGCCGGTACCGGCTCGCTGCAACGACCGGCCCCGGCAGGTTGCCCATGGCGAGGACGAGGCCGGCCACCCGTCGGGTCGTTCCATCCCCGTCGTGCAGCACGAAGCCCTCGGGGGTTCGTTCGACATCGACGATCCCCGCATGGATCGCCTGAAGCCGGTCGCCCGCCCCGGCGACCACGCGCTCCCAGCGGGCGGCGAGATAACGGCCATACACGCCCCGCGACGCGAAGGTCCCTGCTTCGGTGACGCGGATGCCCCTGCGCTCAGTGACATCGAACGGAGTGCGGGCCAGCCACTCCGCAAAGTCGTCCTGACGGTCGGGGTCGGCGCTCATCTGTGTCGCCCGCAGGTTCAGCAGATGATCCGGGTTCGCGGTGGCGTAGGCGAGCCCGAGGCCGAAGGGGCGGCTGCGCTCGTAAAGCAGCACCGGGCGGTCGGGCGGGAGCGCGCCCAGCAGACGCTCCGCCGCCATCAGGCCACTGAACCCGCCGCCGATCACCGCAACGGGCAACGGCCGTGTTTGTGAGGTCATGGGCTCCACTCCCGAGGCGTCGCGCTGTCATAGGATCGTCCTTTTTAAAGAACAAGGCGTTTGGGTGTTCGTCGATCCAAAGCCCGGTTGGTCAAAGATCTTCGCGGGTTCCATCCGGATATCCTGGTCTTGGAATCGAAATTCTCGCTGAGCCATGCGGATTGGAAAGATCTTCTGTGAGGCATCGTTCTGAAAAACGAACGTTCTCGTTGACTTCACGATGCTGCGAAAGGACCATTGGGGGGATCGCTGCGACCCGTCGGAGCGGGCCGAACCCAGCACGTTTGAAATCTTGCTCCGTCGACACTCGCCCCAAGCCCAGGAGACCCCATGAGCTTCCTCAGTCCGGATGCCGTCGAGTTCATCGGGTTCGCCGCCCCGCGCGACCAGTCGGAAACCCATGCGGCTGCCGGCCCCGCCATCGATCGCGATTACCTCAACCTGCTGGCGCAGGCCCATGAATGGGGCGGATTCGACCGCATTCTGGTGGCCTTCTATGCGACGGCGCCCGACGCCCTTCTGCTCTCGGCCCAGATCGCGGCGGTGACCGACCGGATCGGCCTGATGATCGCCCACCGCACCGGCTTCACCGCCCCCACCGTGGCGGCGCGCCAGTTCGCCACCCTCGACCAGCTCACCGGCGGACGCGTCGCCATTCACGCCATCAGCGGCGGCGACGACCGCGAACTGGCGCAGGACGGCGATCACCTGACCAAGGACGAGCGCTACGCCCGCACCGACGAATTCCTGACCATCGTCCGTCAGGTCTGGACGGCCGCGAAACCCTTCGACTTCGCTGGCGCGCATTACCGGATCGCGCGCGGTTTCTCCGAGGTGAAACCGGTGCGCCAGGGCGGCATCCCGGTCTATTTCGGCGGCGCCTCGCCGGCCGCCATCGCGGTGGCGGGCCGCCATGCCGACACCTACGCCCTCTGGGGCGAAAGCCTGGATCAGGTCCGCGAGGCCATCGGCAAGGTCCGGGCGGCGGCCGCTCCGTACGGGCGCGACCCGCGTTTCAGCCTGTCCTTCCGGCCGATCCTGGCGGCGACGGAAGACGCGGCCTGGGCCCGGGCCGAAAACATCCTGGCCCGGACCCGCGCGACCCGCGCCGCGCAGGGCCTGGGTCCGGCCGCCTCGCCGCAGAACGAGGGCTCGCGCCGCCTGCTCGCCGCGGCGGCGCAGGGCACCCGCCTCGACGCCCGGCTCTACACCGCCATCGCCCACGAGACCGGCGCATCCGGCAATTCCACCGCCCTCGTCGGCACGCCGGAGCAGGTTGCCGAAGCGCTGCTGGCCTATCACGACCTCGGCGTACGGACCTTCCTGATCCGGGGCTTCGACCCGCTGGAGGACGCCATCGCCTACGGTCGCGACCTGATCCCGGCCTTCCGCCGGCTTCTCGCCCGACGCGGCGCCCGAGCGGAGGCGGCGTGATGCGGATCGTCCTGACAGCCCTCGCGCTCCTGGCCCTCACGGCCCTGGCCCGCGCCGACGAGGCGGTGCTGCGTGTCGGCGATCAGCGCGGCAACGCCCGCGCGCTGATGGAAGCGGCCGGCGTGTTGGGCGACCTGCCCTATCGCCTCGACTGGAGCGAGTTTCCCGCCGCCGCGCCCCTGCTGGAAGCCCTCAATGCCGGGGCGATCGATGCCGGGGGCGTGGGCGACGCGCCCTTCACCTTCGCGGCCGCCGCCGGAGTGCCGGTGAAGGCCTTCCTGGCTTTTCGCAACCGTCAGGACGGGCTCGCGATCCTGGTGGCCAAGGACTCGCCGGTGAAGACGGTCGCCGACCTGCGGGGCAAGAGCATCGCCACCAATCGCGGCTCCATCGGCCATCAGGTCGTGCTGGCGGCCCTGGAGGAAGCGGGTCTTCCGGCCGGCGCGGTCACCCTGCGCTTCCTGCCGCCGGCGGATGCCAAGATCGCGCTGGCCAGCGGCAGCGTCGAGGCCTGGGCGACCTGGGAGCCCTACACCTCCACGGCCGAACTCGCCGGCCTCGCCCGCGTGGTGCGCGACGGCAACGGCATCACGCCGGGCCTCAGCTTCGCGGTCGCGAGCGATGCGGCCCTGACGCGCAAGCGTGCGCTGCTCGCCGATTTCGGTCGTCGCCTTGTCGCGGCCCGCGACTGGGCACTGAAGGACCCCGCCCCCTATGCCGCACTCTGGTCGAAGCTCATCGGCCTGCCGGAGGCGGTGCCCCTGCGCTGGTTCGCGCGGGCGCAGTACCGTGCCGTGCCGATCGACGAGGCCGTCATCGCCGACGAGCAGCGCAACATCGACCTGTACGTCCGTTCCGGGCTGATCCCACAGGCGCGCGCACCCAAGGCCGACGCGATCCTCGACCGCAGCTTCGCGCCCGCCGCCGTCGCGGTACGATGAGCCGCACCGCAGGAGGAGGCGAGACATGCACGGCGACCACGATCACGACCCGACCGATCAAGCTCATGTGCACCGAGAGCACGACGATGCCGCCCCGGCGGATCGCTGGAAGCACGATGGCGTGCGGGTGATCCCGGGCGACAAGCTCGATCCCAACACCGCCCAGACCCCCGGCATGTTCCGGCAGGCGGCGATCAACCACGCGCGCGTCGGTGCCCAGAAGATCTGGGCCGGCACGGTGGCGATCGCCCCGGACGCCAAGACCGGAGTGCATCATCACGGCGCTCTGGAAAGTGTGATCTACGTGGTCTCCGGCCGCGCCCGCCTGCGCTGGGGCGACCGGCTCGAATACGTGGCCGAGGCCGGCCCCGGCGACTTCATCTTCGTGCCGCCCTACGTGCCGCACCAGGAGATCAACGCCGATCCGGACCAGCCGCTGAACTGCGTCCTGGTGCGCTCCGACAACGAGGCCGTGGTGGTCAACATCACCGATGTCGAACCGGTCGAGCGCCCCGAGACCGTCCACTGGGTCGATCCGATCCACAAGCATCCCTGACCGCTGCGCACTCCGCACAATGCTTCCGACGAAACGAGACACGCCTCCATGATCGACCGTCGTCACGCGCTGAAGGCCGCCGCCGGCCTCAGCCTCCTCGCCCTGTTGCCCCGAGGCGCCCGGGCGGAGCCTGGAAAACTCCGCATCGGCTTCCAGAAATCCTCGACGCTGATCGCCCTCCTGAAGGAGGATTCCGCCCTGGAGAAGGCCCTGGCGCCGCTCGGCGTGACCGTCTCCTGGCATGAATTCACCAGCGGCCTTCCGATCATGGAGGCGCTCAATGCCGGGCAGATCGACGTCTCGGCGGACGTGGCCGACACCGTGCCGATCTTCGCCCAGGCCGCCCAGGCGCGGATCACCTACATCGCCCAGGAAGCCGCCTCGCCCAAGGCGCAGGCGATTCTCGTCGGCGCCGAGTCCTCGATCCGGTCCATCGCCGATCTGAAAGGGCGCAAGGTCGCGGTCACCAAGGGGGCCGGCAGCCATTATCTGCTGCTCGCCGCCCTGGCCTCGGAGACGCTGCCCTTCAAGGCGATCAGCCCGGCCTATCTCACGCCCTCGGACGGACGCGCGGCGCTGGCCAGCGGCAGCGTCGAGGCGTGGGTCGCCTGGGACCCGTTCCTGTCGGCGGCCGAGCAGCAGACCGGTGCCCGGGTGCTGCGCGACGGCACCGGTCTGTCGCAGTACAAGCGCTACTACCTGGCGGGTGCCGATTACGCGACACAGCGCGCCGACGTGCTCACCCTTCTGTTCGCCAAGCTGCGCGAGACCGGCGCCTGGGTGAAGGCCAACCCGGAGGCCGCCGCGGCGCGCCTCGGCGCCCTGTGGAAGCTCGACCCCGCCATCGTGCTGCAGGCCAACGGGCGCCGCAGCTACGCGGTCGAGCCGGTCACCCGCGCCGGCCTGTCCGAGCAGCAGACCATCGCCGACGCGTTCCGGGCCGAAGGGCTCCTGCCCCGCGCCGTCGACGCCTCCGCCCTCCCGATCTGGGCGCCGCCGGGGCTCTGAGGCGAGCCGGTTCCGACCGGGTCGTCACCCACCCGGTCGGTTTGTCCCGAACCAGCAGCAAGGGTGCGGGGCGGTCCGGAAGCCGAAGGGGTCGCGGTAGCAGGGAAAGTCGCCCGGCCGCGCAAGCGCCGCCGGTTCGGCCGCTCCCTCGTCGCCTCGCCCTACGCAGCGCCCGCCAGTGCCTTCCGGAACTCGGCCTCGGGCAGCAGGGCACCGCCGGTCGTCCACACCACGTGGGTCGCAATCTGCAATTCGGGGAGGCTGGCGAGCGCTGGGCGGATGGCGGCGAACGCGGCGGCCGCCGAGGGTTCGAGGCGCATCTCGGCCCGCTGCCACAGGGCGCGGACCCAGGTGAACAGGTCCGCATCCGCCACCGTGACCACGCTGGCGATGAGCCCGCCGACGGTGCCGGCCACGAGGAGCGAGGCGCTCGACACCGCCAAGCCATCGGCGGCGGTGCGGTTGTCGAGGCCGATATCGTAGACGCTGACCGGCCGGTCGAGTCCGGCCGCGAGTTGCACCAGCATGCAGGGGGCGGCGACCGGCTCGACGAAGACGCAGTGCACGGCATCGCCGAACAGCAATGTCAGCCCGAGGGTCACGCCGCCGGGCGCGCCCCCGACCCCGCACGGCAGGTAGACGACGAGCGGGTGGTCGGAATCGACACGCACCCCGGCCTCGTCCAACTGGCGTTCGAGGTCGAAGGCCGCCGCCGCATAGCCCAGGAACAGGTCGACCGAACTCTCGTCGTCGACGAAATGCGCGTCGGCCCGACCCGCGAAGGCGTCGCGCGCCGCCGCGACCGCGCTGCCGTAATCTCCTGCATGCTCGACCACGCGGGCGCCGAGATCGCGCAGGCGCTGCTTCTTCCACGCCTTGGCGTCGTGGGACATGTGGACCTCGACCTGGAAGCCGAGGGCGCGGGCCATGACGCCGACGCTGAAGCCGAGATTGCCGGTGCTGCCGACCGCAACCGTGTAGGCTCCGAAGGCGGCCCGCATCGCGGGCTCGGCGAGGCGCGCGTAGGATTCGCCCTCGCGCAGCCAGCCCTGGTCGAAGGCCAGCCGTTCGGCCGTGACCAGCACCTCGTAGACGCCGCCGCGCGCCTTGATGCAGCCCGTCACCGGCAGGTCGTGATCGGCCTTCACCCACAGATGCGCCGCATCGAGGCCGCTGACCTCGGCGGCGAGTGTCGGGTCCAGCGGCAGGAAGGGCGAGTCGATCCGCCCGGTCTCCAACTCGGGAAACAGTCGGGCCAACAGCGGATCGAAGCGGCGCCAGCGCGCCTCCGCCGCCCTGACCTCGGCCAAGCCGAACGCCAGACCGGGCAGAACCTCTCTCGCCACCCGGCGATGGGGATTGCGCCATACGGTCGGACGCCCCGCCCGCACGGCGTCCGGGATTCCTGCCGGATGATCGGTCATGGGCGGCGTTCTTTCGGATGGGGGCGGTGCAACGATGCCGGAATGGCAGGGATATCAGAGAACGCGCGGCGTATCGTCGAACCCGGTGCACAGGACCGAGGCGTAGGGCAGAGAAATTTTCCTCGCATCGGTTCCTTGAACGCACGGCTTCGCCGGATCGACGCGGTGATGTCGGCCTGTCTGAACCGGGAGAGTGGTCGGGTCCGGGGGCACGAGGTGAGCCCAGGCCTACAAGCTGAACGCTCGCTCCGAAAAACGTTATGGCAGGCGAGCATGAAGCACACTTGATATATGTTACAGATATCGAAGCATCGATTTGAAAGCCTTAGCTCTGGACGGAACGGTTTCGACGGATTGATTCACTTTCGAACAACTACGAACGACGAATGTTTTGCCATCCGCCAAATTGCAACGATCTCGGAACCGTGACCGTTTAGGCTCTCGGTGAAGGATTTGCATCAGGGGTTGGAGAGCGGCGCCGGGTTATGAGCGATCTGAGCAAGAGGCGCGGTTGGTTGTTCGTCCTGCCGTTGACGGGCTGTCTTGGATGCCTCCAAGCCGATGCCGAGACGTCGAACATCGCCGGCATCGTCATCCAGAAAGCGCGACGGTTCGGCTTTCAGGCGGTCAGCTTACAGGCCGGGGGATCTATCGTTCTGTCGAACGAGGAAGCGACCGCCGTCCACCACGCCTATATCGAGGCCGATGGCGTTCGGCGCGACTTCGGCGACCAGGCGCCCGGCAGCCGCACCACGATGATGTTTCCGCAGCGGGGCGACTTCATCGTCCTGTGTGGCGTGCACCCCAAGATGAAACTCGCCGTCCATGTGGAGTGATCCGGCATCCGCCTGATCGGTGCCTATTCCGGATCGGCGGACCTGCGCGGCACGGGGCGAGGCCGAACCATGCTCTCCCGACGGAATCGACCGGCGCTCGTCCGAGCGGCGGCCGTTCTCGGACGTCGTGTTTCCGATGGACCCGCCGGGACGGTGGCCGCCGGGAATAGGGGAATCAGCCGCCGCCGATGCGGCGCCATGACGGCGCGATGACGGCGCTCCTGCGATCCGCAATCGAGGTGTGACGCAAGCGCACAGAGCCGTCAGGAGGGTAGAGCTTGGCTAAAGCATTAGTTTTGCGTTCGTGTTTGGCCGCTAACATCGCTGCAATACTAACATGAGCTAGGCAATGGCGACCCTTAAATCCGAAGACGAACGGCTTCATGCTCTTAAGCAACTGAGGCTCCTCGATACGCCTCCTGCCGAAAGCTTCGATCGCATCACCCGAATGGCGAGCCAGCTGTTCGATCTCCCGATCGCCGCCATTTCACTGACGGACAGCGATCGGCAATGGTTCAAATCCCGGGTCGGCGTCGATCACTGGACGATTCCCCGGGATCGCGCGCCCTGCGCTGAGGTGGCGGACACGTCCGGTTCCCTGGTGATTCCCGACCTGATGGAGCATCCCAATTATCGAGACAGTCTCCTGGCTCGATCCGGGATTCGATTCTACGCAGGTGCCCCGCTGACCACACGCGAAGGGTTCTGCCTCGGGGCCATGTGTGTTCTCGGTCCGGAGCCGCGCCAGGTTTCCCAGCAGGAACAGGCGGTGCTCATCGATCTGGCCGCCATGGTCATGGCGCAGGTCGAACTTCAGCACGCGTTCGGCCGTGTCGATGCGATCACGGGGCTGCCGAACCGGCATCAACTGCTCGAGGACCTTCACGATCAGGCGGCCACGGGAAACGGAGGGCTGCGTCACCTCGCGCTGGTTGAGGTCATCGACGCCCTCAAGATGTCGGATGCGGTACGGGTCCTGGGTGTCGGGGTCATCGAAGACCTCATGCGAGAGGCAACCCGGGTGATTTCCAGCAATCTTGGGCTGAGCACACAGGTCTATCATGTCGGGGCAGCCCAATTCGCATGGATTGTCCCCTCGTTTCACGGCGAGGCCATGTTCAAGGATCGTCTCGGGAACTTGGCTGGCACGCTGCACACCCACCTAAGTTCGGCCCCGGTGCGGATTGCGCTGAACCCGGTCATCGGGGTCGCGCCGCTGGCGGTCGGACAACATCTTGCCGAAGATGCGATCCGAATGGCTCACAACGCAGCCCAGGAGGCGCGTCTCACGGGCCATTCCGTCAGCACCTATTCAATGGTCGCCGACGATCACCATCGGCGGCGCTTCCGGCTGCTGAGCGACATGCGTACGGCGCTCGTTTCCGGCCAGGAACTGTCGCTCGTCTATCAGCCGCGCATCGCTCTGAGCACCGGAGACTGCATCGGCGCCGAGGCACTGCTTCGCTGGCAGCACCCGGAACTCGGCGCCGTCTCACCGGGCGAATTCATTCCGCTCGTCGAACAGACCGATCTGGCCGGTCCGCTCACGGCCTGGGTGATGGCCGAAGCCATTCGGCAGATTGTCGCTTGGCGAAACATGGCCATCGACTTGGCCATCTCGGTCAATGTCTCGGTGGCGAATTTGGACCAATCCGAGTTCGCGACCGACCTCATCGGGCAATTGCGAAAGGCCGGCATTCGTCCCTCAGCCTTCGAGATTGAAGTGACCGAGAGCGCACTGATCAAGAACCGGATGCATGTCGAGGAGCAGCTTCGGGCCATCCGAAGCGCGGGCATCCGTGTGGCCATCGACGATTTCGGAACCGGCTACAGCAGTCTTTCCTACTTACGGCACCTGCCCGCGGACCTGGTGAAGATCGACCAGTCGTTCGTGCGCGATCTTGCCGACGACCCCAAGGGGCAAACGCTTGTGCGGCATCTCATCGAGATGTCCCGTGGGCTCGGCTTCCGCGTCGTCGCCGAAGGTGTCGAGGACGGGCAGGCCTACGAGATCCTGCGGGCCTGGCAGTGTGAGGAAGCACAGGGCTACTGGATGTCGCCGCCGCTGGCCCCCGCCGATCTCCAGCATTGGCTCACCACGCGGATGTCTTCCCGGAACGAGGCCGCGTAGATCACAACTATGCCTCAGCGTTTCGGGAAGCAGATGGCATTCGCGGGCGCTATCGGCGCGCCCACGCGCACCTGGGCAAGGTCGAATTCCAGCCTTCCGAAGAGTCCGAATGGCAGTAAGGACCGGAACTGCCGGGACGCCGGATACGCGAGGAAGCACGCTTCCCTTCCGCGCGGCCGCACGACATGGTTCGTCCGCACCGGCCGACCCGATGCGACGCCAGCCACGAAGAGCCCTGCCCCATGTCGGAGTCCCTGTCGAACCGCGACGCCCGCAATGGCGATGCCCCCAATCGCGACGACCCCAATCGCGACGACCTGGCCCCGTTCGAAGCCGTGCTCGGGGTCGGCGGAGTCCTCACCGATCCGGGAATGACCGCCCGGTACACGCGCGACCACCGCGACCTGATGCAGGGCGAGACCCCGGCCGTCTTGCGCCCGCGCAGCGTCGCGGAGGTCCAGGCCCTCGTCGGGCTCGCCCGCGCAGGCGGGTTCGGCCTGGTGCCCCAGGGCGGCAACACGGGCTATGTCGGTGGAGCGACGCCGGAACCCGGCCGGCGCCAGCTGGTGGTCAGCCTGGAGCGGATGACCCGCATCCGTGCCGTCGATCCGCTGAACTTCACCCTGGCTTGCGATGCCGGAACGATCCTGGCGGACGCCCAGAAGGCGGCCGAGGCGGACGGGCTGTTCCTGCCGCTCAGCCTCGGCTCCGAAGGCAGCTGTCGCCTCGGCGGCAATCTCGGCACCAATGCGGGCGGGCTCCAGGTCCTGCGCTACGGCATGGCCCGCGACCTCGTCCTCGGCCTCGAAGTTGTGCTGCCGGACGGAACGTTGTTCTCCGACATGCGGACCCTGCGCAAGAACAACATCGGCTACGACCTGAAGCAACTCTTCATCGGCGCCGAGGGAACCCTGGGCATCATCACCGGCGTGGTGCTCAAGCTCTGGCCGGCGCAAACGCAGCGCGCCACCGCCTGGCTCGAACTCGCCGCCGGCGCGCCGATCCCGGACATGGCCGCGACCGTGCGCCGGGAGACCTCGGACCTCGCCTCGACCTTCGAACTGATCTCGGCTTCCTCCCTCGGCCTCGTCGCCGATCTGCGCGGCGGCGAGATCGGGTTGAGGGCGGGTCCCGGCGGGGCCGTGCTCCTGGAACTCACCGCCTCCTCCAACCGCATCCCCCTCGACGACGTGCTGATGGGCTGCCTCGAAACCCTGATGGAGCGCGGCTGGGTCACCGACGCGGTCCTCGCCCAATCGGAGGCGCAGCGCCGCGCCTTTTGGGCGGTGCGCGAATCGATCCCCGAGGGGGAGAAGCATGCCGGCGGCTCGGTCAAGCACGATATCGCCCTGCCGATCTCGCGGCTGACCGACTTCCTCGCCAGCGCCGCCGTTCTGCTGGCCGAGCGCCTGCCCGAGGTGCGCCTCTCCGTCTACGGCCATGTCGGCGACGGCAATCTGCATTACAATCTCGTCGTGCCGCCGGGTCAGGATCGGCTCGCGTTCACGCGCATGATCGAGGCCGGTTTTGCCCGTGACCTCTACGCGATCGCGCTGGAATACGGCGGCAGCTACAGCGCCGAATACGGGATCGGTCGCTTCAAGCGCGACCTGCTGGAGCGCTATTCCGATCCGGCCCGGCTTCGTCTGATCGGGGCCCTGAAGCACGCTCTGGACCCGGACGGGATCATGAACGCTGGTGCCTTGGTCTGAACCGGCTCACCCTTGGAACGACAGCGTCGCCCGGGTTCCGGCGCTCCCGGTGCCATAGACCAGGGCCGATCGCAGGTTCGCCGCCATCGCCTTGACGATGCGGGAGCCGAGGCCGGTCCCCCTCGGCTGTCCCTCGCCGGTCCAGCCGATGCCGTCATCCTCCACCGTCAGGGTCAGGCCGGCAGGACCCTCGCGGGCGATGGAGACCCGGATTTCTCCAGGGATCTCAGGTGGATAGGCGTACTTGTAGGCGTTGGTCACGAGTTCCGTGACGACGACGCCCACCGACACCGCCTTGTCCGTCGCGAGCCGGATCGGCGCCGCGTCGAGGCGGATGGCATGGTCGCGCCCGGCCGCCTTCATCGCCGCTTGAAGCTCCTCGACCAGGCTCGCCAGGTAGGCGTCGAGATCGACGGCCTCGACGTCATCGGAGGTGTAGAGCCGCCGGTGGATACCGGCGATCGCCGAAATCCGCGCCTGCATCTCCCGCAGCGCCGCCTTGGCCGCCGGGTCGGTGACCGCGTTGGTCTGCATGTGGGTCAGGGCCGCCACCAGCGCCAGCGAGTTCGCAACCCGGTGGTTCACCTCCCGCAACATGATTTCGGCCCGGTCCCGCGCTTCCCGGACTTCGCGTTCCGCACGCTCCTTGTCGCGCCTTAGCGCCTCCTGACGTAGGGCCGTATCCACCGCTTCGCCCAGGAGTTCGCGGAACTGGCCCTGCAGGTCCTTCCAGACGTAATCGACGGCACCCGCCTTCAGGGCTGCCACCGCGACCCGACTGTCCTCCGATCCCGTCACGTAGACCACCGGCGGCGCCTCCGGCAGGGCACGGATGCAGGGGAGGATGTCGAGGCCGGTCTGCCCGGGCATGTGATGATCGAGGGCCACCACGTCGATATCGCCCTGAGCCAGGCGCCGGAGGCCGCTATCGCCATCGAGTGCGAGGTCTACAGCGTAGCCCCGCGCCTGCAATGCGCGTTGCACGAGCCGCCCCAGACCCGGGTCGTCGTCGATGTAGAGGACGCGACCGCGGCCTGGGGGCGTCGGTGCAGTCATGGAAGCGAAGGCTTCATGGATTTTCTGGGACCTGCATGACCGAGAAGAACAGCCCGAGCTGCCGAATAGCGTTGGCGAAGCCCTCGTAGTTCACCGGCTTCGTGATGTAGACGTTGGCTCCGAGATCGTAGCAGCGCTGGATCTCGCGCTGGTCATCCGTGGTGGTCAGGACCACGACTGGCGAGCGCTTGGTATGCGGGTTCGCCTTTACCTTCTCGAGGATGTCGATACCTGTCATATCGGGCAGGTTCAGATCGAGCAGGATGAGCAGGTGCCGCTTGGCGCTGACCTCGCCGGATCCGTCCGCACCCAACAAGTAGTGCAGTGCTGAGGTGCCGTCCTGGAACGGCAGGATCGTGTTGTTCACGCCGGCGCGACGGATGTTGCGCTCGATCAGGCGCGCATGGCCCTCATCGTCCTCGATCATGACGATTTCGACGGCGTTCACGCTTCGCTCCACCCCTATTCGGCAGCGAGCCGCATCGGCGACCCGTTCTGTCCCTGACCTGTAGCGGTCTCGCGGGGCAGCGTCACGCTGAAGGTTGTGCCGATTCCCAGTTCCGACGCGACCTCGATACGGCCGCCGAGAGAGCGAACCAGCGCCTTCACATGAGCGAGGCCGATCCCTTCCCCGGGCCGGTCTTGAGCGCCGGACCGCCGGAACAACTCGAACACCCGGGCGTGGTCCCGTTCGGCGATGCCCCGGCCGTTATCCGCGATACGGTAGCGGATCCGGCCGCCGCCGAGGGCCTCAGCCGTGATCTCGATGCGTCCCGGCCGAGCCGGGTCGAGATATTTCACAGCATTATCAATCAGGTTGCCGAAAATCTGCTCGATGGCGAGCCGGTCGGCGACGAGGCGGGGCAGGTTCGGGGCGACGATCACCCGCGCGCCGGCCTGCTCGATTTGATGCTGCTGCGCGGCGGCGAGGCGCTGGAGGAGGCTCGTCATGTCGAGGCGTTCGGGCGTAAAACTGCGCCGCCCCTCGCGGGACAACTTCAGGATTGCCGCGATGAGCCGCTCCATTCGGGTCACGGCCGCCTGGATGAAGCCGAGCGCTTCGCCAAAATCAGCGTCGATCCGGGCCGATTGTGGATGCCCCTGGAGGGCGGCGCCGACGTCTGCCCGCGTCGCCTCCAACTCGCTGGTGAAGCCCATCACGTTCACCAGGGGCGCCCGGAGGTCATGGCTGACGATGTAGGCGTAACGCTGGATCTCCTCGTTCGATTCGCGCAGTTCCGCCTCGGCTTGGCGCTGCTCGGTGATGTCGGTATGGACGCCGACCCATTCCCGTATCGAACCATCGCCGTTCGTCACTGGCACCGCGCGAATGGCATAATGGCGGTAACTGCCATCGGCGATGCGCACCCGGTGTTCGTGGACGAAGGTCCTGCGTGCCCTCACCGTTTCGTTCCAAGCTTCGATACTGGCTTGGGAATCGTCGGGATGTACGGCATTCGCCCAGCCGTAACCCGCGTACTCGGTTGGGCTCTGCCCCGTAATGGCGCTCCAGCCCGGCTGTTCGCCGATCATCCTGCCCTCGGCATCATTGGTCCAGAGAACTCCGCGCACGGCCTGGATGGCCGCACGAAAGCGGGCCTCGCTGCCGCGGAGTTCCTCTTGCACCCGTTGCTGGTCGAACGACGAAGCCAGCATCGCCAGGAACAGGATCAGGAAGGTCGCGCCCGCCACCGCAAGGGCGAGGTTCTGTTGGCCTTGACCCAGGTCTGTAATGTGCGCCGCCTGGGCGCCGGCGGCCTCGGCGGTGAACGTGGCCGCCGCCATCCCGGTGTAGTGCATGCCGGCGACTGCGATGCCCATGACACTGGCCGCGATGAGCGTCTGCCACACACTGTTCTGGCGCAAAGTCAGCCACAGCGCTGCCGTCGCCGCCGTGATCGCGATGGCGACCGATATCCCGACGAGGCGCCAATCATAGGCAAGATTTCCGGGGACGTGCATCGCGGCCATACCCGTGTAGTGCATCGCCGCGACCCCAAGTCCCATCACGGGGCCAGCGATGAGCAGGTCTTGTCTTGTTGCCCCTCGCCGGCTGATCCAGGCGAAACCGGCGCCGGTGCAGGCAACGGCAAGAGCCAGCGACAGGAGGGTCGTTCCAAGATCGTACGCAGCCGGCATTCCCATCTCGAACGCCAGCATTCCGACGAAATGCATCGACCAGATTCCTCCGCCCATCGCGGCTGCAGCGGCAGCGATCCAGACGTGGCGTCTTCGGCTTGCCGCACCCCGCGCGCGGCTCACGAGATCGAGTGCCGTGTAGGATGCGAAGATCGCGATGGTGACGGACAGCGCGACGAGCGCCGGGTTATAGCCGGTGTGAACCATCGTTGGGGCGGACAACCATTCTGCGGAAGGATGTGTCAGCCTATCCCGTTCGGACGCCAGGAACCATCAGGGTTTCAGATGTCCGGAGTTCCGGCGCGGTGCCGCCTTGCACTACCGTTTGCGGGCAGCATGCCGTAAGGCCGCTGCATCCGCCAAAACTTCCGTGACCCCATGATCCGCCTCGAAAAAATCGGTAAGCAGAACGGCCGCCAGATCGTCTTCATCGAGGCGTCGGCCGCCCTACAGAAAGGCGAGAAGGTCGGCCTTGTCGGCCCAAACGGCGCCGGCAAGACGACCCTGTTCCGGATGATCACCGGCGAGGAGCAGCCTGACGAGGGCCAAGTCGCTTCCGACCGCGGCATCTCCATCGGGTATTTCAGTCAGGATGTGGGGGAGATGTCCGGCCGTACCGTCGTCTCCGAGGTGATGAACGGCGCCGGTCCCGTCAGCGAGATCGGAGCCGAGTTGAAGGAGGTCGAGCAGGCGCTCGCAGATCCGGACCGAGCCGATGAGATGGAAGCGCTGATCGAGCGCTACGGCGAAGTGCAGGCGCGCTTCGAAGAACTCGACGGCTATGCCCTGGAGGGCCGCGCCTACGAAGTTCTGGCGGGCCTCAGCTTCTCCCAGGAGATGATGGACGGCGATGTCGGCAAGCTCTCCGGTGGCTGGAAGATGCGCGTGGCGCTCGCTCGTATCCTCCTGATGAACCCCGACGTCATGCTCCTCGACGAGCCAAGCAATCACCTGGATTTGGAAAGCCTGATCTGGCTCGAAGCCTTTCTCAAGGGCTATGAGGGCGCCTTGCTGATGACCTCGCACGACCGCGAGTTCATGAACCGCATCGTTACGAAGATCGTCGAGATCGATGGCGGGCAGCTCACCACCTATTCGGGTGACTACATCTTCTACGAGCAGCAGCGGGCGTTGAACGAGACGCAGCAACAGGCCCAGTTCGAGCGCCAGCAGGCGATGCTGGCGAAAGAGATCAAATTCATCGAACGCTTCAAGGCCCGGGCTTCCCACGCCGCCCAGGTACAGAGCCGGGTGAAGAAGCTCGACAAGATCGAGCGGGTCGAGCCGCCGAAGCGCCGCCAGAGCGTTGCCTTCGAGTTCCTACCCGCCCCGCGGTCCGGCGACGACGTCGTCATGCTCAAGAACGTACACAAGCGGTACGGCAGCCGAACCATTTACGACGGCCTGGATTTCTCGATCCGCCGGCGTGAGCGCTGGTGCGTGATGGGTATCAACGGCGCCGGCAAGTCGACGCTCTTGAAGCTCGTCACCGGAACCGCCACGCCCGATGACGGCAGCGTCGCGGTCGGCGGCAGCGTGAAGCTTGGCTACTTTGCCCAGCATGCCATGGATGTCCTCGACGGGGACCGGACGGTCTTCGGCTTCTTGGAAGATGCCTTTCCGCAGGCGGGTCAGGGCTCCCTGCGGGCGCTTGCTGGGTGTTTCGGTTTCTCAGGCGACGATGTCGAGAAGCGCTGTCGGGTGCTCTCGGGTGGAGAAAAGGCCCGCCTCGTCATGGCCCGGATGCTCTACGATCCGCCGAACTTTCTCGTCCTCGACGAGCCCACGAACCACCTCGATATGGGCACCAAGGAGATGCTCATCGCGGCACTCGCGAACTATGAGGGTACGATGCTGTTCGTGAGCCACGACAGGCACTTCCTTGCAGCCCTATCGAACCGGGTCCTGGAACTGACGCCGGACGGCATCCATCAGTACGGCGGCGGTTACACCGAGTACGTCGCACGGACGGGCCAGGAGGCACCGGGGCTGCGCAGCTAAGTCCACGCACCGAACCCTGTCATTACACGGACTCTGACGTTCGGCTCAGAACGATACCCGTCGGGGAAATTTGGTACGCGGAAGCCTGCTCGCGGGTCATGCCTGCGAAAGATTGGAGAGGTGGATCAGCGTGTTCCGACCCTGAACTTGAAATGAACAAAAAGTCATATTAACTGAACATGAACGATCAGCCTTCCACACTGGGCTGCCACTCACCAACCAGGAGTACGGATATGTCCAGCGGACTGTTCCAGAACCTGCCGGGCGCTCATGAAATGGGAGGGCTTCAGGCTCTTCCGAGTGAGCCGTGGCTTCTCCCGATCTCCGACCGGATCGCCTCCGTGTCGATGGATGCCGATCGACTGGAGGCGTCCGTTCGTTTATCCGCCCGTCCTTTCCAGCGCGCCGCACAGGCGCTGGTCGTGGCGCTGTTGTTTATGCTGACGATCCAGATCAGTGTAGACTTGATGACCGCCCAGCCCCCCCACCGGACTACCGGCCAGATCGCGGATGCCACACCGCCCGAGTTGCTGGTGTCGAAGGCCGCGCTGACCAGCAATAACTGATTGGTCGGCGCTGCTCATCGACCGGCCCGCTGGTTGCGGGCCGTACTGCTTTGCCAGCACAACTATCGCGACAGCGGCAACGTGTCTGCTCGGGCGAGACCCGACACACAGCTTGACCGGAATGCATCAGCGCGAGAAGGCTTCTCGGTTGCTATCGGCTCAATCCACCTAAATCGCATCGAGTTTTTGCGGGACTGAGTTCGCTTTGCGCGGCAACCAGCCAAGGGAAATGCAGCACCCATCGATTAGGTCAAACCGGATGCTGGCTTCGCGGCGCTTATCTCTATGTCCTCGCTTTCGGCCTGTTTAGGGTTTCGCCGCGAGAGCGCGAGAATGAGCGCTGGCAGGATCAACAGGATGAGGAGCGGCGCCAGACTCATGCCGCCGACGACTACCAGCGCCAGAGGTTTCTGAACCTGGGAGCCGACTCCGTTGGAGAAGGCAGCCGGCAGGAGGCCGACGCCAGCCACGACGCAGGTCATGACCACCGGCCGGAGTTGCGTTCGGCAAGTGCGCAACATGGCCCTTACACGCTCTTCGCCCTCCGCGATCAGTGCATTGTAGTGTGAAAGTACGATGATGCCGTCCATGACGGCAATGCCGAGGAGTGCGATGAAGCCGATTGCGGCGGATACACTGAACGGTGTCTCCGTGATGACAAGCGCCAGGACTCCTCCGGCCGCAGCCATTGGGATGACACTGAGCGCCAGTAGCATGTCGATGGCGGATCCGAAGTTCATGAATAGCAGGATCGCAATCAGGCCAATGGCAATCGGAACTGTGATGGAAAGGCGCGCGAGGGCGCCTTGCATGTTGTTGAATTCGCCGACCAGCTCAAGACGATAGCCGCGCGGCAGAGAGACCTCGGTGTTCACACGCTCGCGTGCTTCCAGGATTGCGCTACCGAGATCGCGGTCGCGGACACTGAACTTCACCGGCAGGTATCGTTCCTGACCCTCACGGTAGATATAGGCCGGTCCTGAAACGAGAGCGACCTGAGCAACCTCGCTAAGGGGCACCTGCATCAATGTGCCATTTGGGCCCTGTCCCGAAATGCGAAGGGCACGGATCGAAGCCACACTCTGCCTGAATTGCTCGGCAAGGCGGATCACGATTGGATAGTGGCGATCTGAACCGCTGTCGTAGAGATCTCCAGCGCTGTCACCGCCGATGGCTGTGCGGACGGTTGCGTTGATGTCGCCAGGCGTCAGCCCATAGCGGGCCGCCCGGACGCGATCGACGTCGATCTGTACCGTTGGTTGGCCCAGGGATGTGAAGACACCGAGATCGGTTACGCCTGGCACTTGACGAAGAACTGCTTCGACGCGATTGGCGACCTTCGTAAGGGTCTCCAGATCTGGGCCGAAGACCTTGAAAGAGTTCTCTCCCTTGATGCCGGACACAGCTTCCGCGACGTTGTCCTGCAGGTATTGCGAGACATTGAACTCGATACCGGGGAACTCAACGCGCAAGTTTTCGAGGAGGTCGCTGACCATCCTGTCCTTTGTCACCCCCGGACGCCAAGCCTCTGCGGACTTCAGCGGCGCGAAGAATTCGCCATTGAAAAATCCTGCTGCGTCCGTTCCGTCATCTGGTCGGCCGTGTTGTGAGACGACGCTTTCTACCTCCGGTACGGCCGCGATGATGCGGCGAATCCGATTGACGTAGAGATTGCCCTCTTCGAGCGAGATCGTCGCCGGCATGGTGGCGCGTAGCCAGAGGTTGCCCTCCTCGAGTTTCGGCAGGAATTCCAGACCGAGTTGACGTCCTGCCACGCCGACACCCGCCAAGAGCAAAACCGCTAGGCCGAGAGTCAGGATGCGGTTGCTCAACGCGGCGTGGATTGCTGGCCGGTAGAGTCGATCAAGGCTGCGGACCAGGAGCGTCTCAACCTCTTCCACGTGGTTTGGGAGCAGGTAGGCGGAGAGGACGGGTGTGACCGTGAAGGTGGCGATGAGCCCCCCCAGGAGCGCGTACGCATAGGTCTGCGCCATTGGTCCGAAGATATGGCCCTCGACACCGGTGAGGGTAAAGAGCGGAAGAAAACCGGTCACGATGATGATTGCGGCGAAGACGATCGAGCGGCTCACGTCGGCGGAGGCCTGACGAATGCGCCCAAGCTTGCCGGCTAGGCCAGACTGGATGATGGTTCCTGTCGGGTCACCGTGACCCGATAGCCGCCGGAAGATGGCCTCAACCATAATCACGGTTCCGTCGACGATCAGGCCGAAGTCCAGGGCGCCGACGGATAACAGGTTCGCGGATTCGCCACGCAGCACAAGGATGATCACGGCGAAGAACAGCGCGAACGGGATCGTTGCAACCACGATGAGCGCACTGCGCAAATTGCCGAGGAATAGCCACTGGACGATCAGGATGAGCACGATGCCAACGAGCATGTTGTGCAGGACGGTGTGCGTCGTGACGGCGATTAGATCGGCTCGATCGTAGATCCGCTCGATCTTCACGCCCGGTGGCAGCAGTTCCATCCCCGCGATGCGCGAGACTTCCGCCTGTACAGCCTGGATGGTCGGTGTGCTCTCCTCTCCGCGGCGCATCAGGATGATGCCCTGGACGATGTCGTCGTCATCGTTCATGCCGGCGATGCCGAGGCGTGGTTGATGTCCGATCGTCACCGTGGCGACATCGCGAACGAGGACCGGTGCGCCACCGGATTGAGTCAGGACGGTGTCGGCGATGTCGTCGGTCGAACGGATCAAACCGACGCCGCGCACCACCGCAGATTGCGTCCCAAGGTTGATCCGGTTCCCACCGACATTGAGGTTGCTATCGTTGAGCGTCTTGACGACGCCCGACAGGGTCAGTCCGTAGGCGGTAAGTCTGTCGAGATCGATGGCGATGTCGAAGGTCTTCGTCTTACCACCCCAGCCGATGACGTCGATAACGCCGGGCACGGCACGGAAACGACGGCGCAAAACCCAATCTTGCAGGGATTTCAGATCAAGGACGCTGTAACCGGCCGGAGCAGTCAGCTTATAGCGAAAGATTTCGCCGATGGGGCTCACCGGTGAGATGGTTGGCTTGGCACCGTTGGGCAGCGCGTCGAGTTGGGCCAGTCGATTGAGAACCTGCTGCTCGGCCTCACGATACGTGAATTCAAATCCGAACTGTAGCTTGACGTCCGAGAGGCCGTAGAGTGAAACCGAGCGAACCTGCTTCAGGTTTGGCAATCCGGAGGTGATCACCTCGATCGGAACGGTCACGTATCGCTCGATTTCCTCGCCCGACAAGCCTGATGCCTGCGTGATCACATCGATCATGGGCGGAGTCGGATCGGGGTAAGCCTCGATGTTAAGTGTCCGAAAGGACACGAGCCCGCACGCCAGCAGCAGGACAAATGCCAGCACCACCAGGGCACGCTGACGAAGCGCGAGTTGGACGAGTCCAGTCATTTGCGGTGGTTCCTGCGAGCGAGCGCTGACGAATCAGCCTCGGGTCAGCATCCGATCGATGAATAAGGAGCCGCGCGAGATGACGCGCTCGCCGGATACCAGACCTTCCAGAATCTCGATTTTGCTTCCGTCGATGATTCCAGGTTTGACGATTCGGCTCTCGACCGAGTTATCCGGCTTCAGCACCCAAACGCTTGCCTTGCTGCCTTCAAGCACCACCGCCGCACGCGGCACGGACCGCGAAAGGCTCTCACGTTCATTGATGATCCGAACCGTAGCGTACATCTCAGGCTTGAGAAAATTTTGTGCGTTGTCGATGTCGGCTCGAACAGTGATGCGTCGTGTAGCCGGATCAACCGAAGCGCCGATGAAGTTGATCCGGCCTTCGAAAATCTTCTCGGGATAAGCCAGCACGCGGAATTTGAGGCGCTCCCCAAGGTCGACCTTGGCTGCATCGGGCTCCCGCAATTGCGCGATGAGCCAGACTTTAGAAAGGTCGCCGATAATGTAGGACGGGTCGCCCCCCGCGGGGCCGATATACTGTCCTGGTCCGATCTTTCGCTGGATAATGGTACCTTTCAAGGGCGCGTTGATCGCTGTCTCGGGATTGATCGATCCCTTCTGAAGATTGGCGACATCGTCATCGCGCAGACCGAGGATGCGGAGGCGATTTCGTACGGCCTCAAGGCCTACTTCTGCGGTCCGTGCGTCGTTGGTCGCAGTGTTCAGATCGTTCTGTGCAGACTGCAGCTCGCGCAATGTTGTGACGCGGGAGTCGTAGAGGTCATGGAGCCGCTTCTCGGCAGCCTGCGCGTAGCCCAGTTGCGATCGTGTCTTCGCCAATACATTCAAAGCGGCCAGATAATCGTTCTGTGCCTGGACCATTTCATTGGCTTGAATCGAAAAGAGGCGCTCACCCTTTTGCACCTGTTCTCCGGTCCGAGCAAAGATGGCAATGACTCGGCCCGGATAAGGTGAGAAAACCGGCGTTGCCTGATACTCATCGACACCGATCTTACCCTCAGTGGTGATCTCTTCGTAGAAGAGGCGCTGTTCCACCGTCTCGACTTCAATTGCAGCGAGTTGATCGGCAGAGAGGACGAAAATCTTATTTCCAAGAGATGGAGAGGGTACAGCTGATGGCGCCGGTGCTATCGCAGCCCCGGCGAATGTCCCAGAGAACCACGATAGGGGGCCGATACAAATCACAGCAACAACGAACAAAAGCAGGATTTGAGTACGGCGCTTCAATCCGGAGAGTGGAGCGAAGGAGCCCTGTGGTTCGCTCATCATTTCGATCTCGGGCAACTTCGCGTTCGCGCACGTATCCAAAGCCATATTGGATCGCGGGTCGGTCTCTAGAGGTCGGCTTCTCGGGGCACAAGCGAGTCCGGATCACTTTAGCTAGAGACCGCCTTTTGCTTCGCGAGTGTGGTCTCTGCGTCAGCTTCGGAAATGAGCGGACTGTTCCTCGGCTCCTCCGCCTGCGCCGCGTTATCCATTCCGTTCCGTAGCGCCCGTCGTCGCGCGCCAGCAGCCTTTGACAACAAAACCCCGCAGACCGAGGGACTGCGGGGTGAAGTTGCGTCACATGGGTCCCTGGGAGGGACGGCTGGTATACTACATGCCATAGCGCAAACGACAAGACCAGTGCCGAGGCTCCAGAGCTATTCTGCCTATGAAAAGCGGGAATTCCTGATAAATTTTGCAACCTTGTGGAAGCTCAGGATCGTCATTCCCACTCGATCGTACCGGGTGGCTTCGAGGTGATGTCATAGGTCACCCGGTTGATCCCCTTGACCTCGTTGATGATCCGGGTCGCAACGCGTCCGAGGAAAGCCATGTCGAAGGGATAGAAATCCGCCGTCATCCCGTCGACGGAGGTTACGGCGCGAAGGGCGCAGACATGGTCGTAGGTCCGGCCATCGCCCATCACACCAACCGTCTTCACCGGCAGGATCACAGCGAAGGCTTGCCAGATCGTGTCGTAGAGGCCGGCCTTCCGAATTTCATCAAGGTAGATTGCGTCTGCTTTCCGGAGGGCTTCGAGCTTCTCCGGCGTAATCGTTCCCGGGCAGCGGATGGCAAGACCCGGGCCCGGGAAGGGGTGTCGCCCCACGAAGGCATCGGGCAGACCAAGTTCCTTACCGAGGACGCGGACCTCGTCCTTGAACAATTCGCGCAGGGGCTCAACGAGCTGCATATTCATGCGCTCAGGCAGTCCGCCGACGTTGTGGTGGGACTTGATGGTGACCGAGGGTCCACCCGTGAACGAAACGCTCTCAATGACGTCCGGATAGAGCGTGCCTTGAGCGAGGAAGGCTGCGCCGCCAATCTTTTTCGACTCGGCTTCGAACACGTCGATGAACAAGCGGCCGATGGTTTTGCGCTTCTGCTCGGGATCGCTGACTCCGTCGAGTTCACCAAGGAAGAGCGCCTGTGCCTCTACGTGGACCAGGGGAATATTGTAGTGGTCGCGGAAAAGGCGGACGACCTCTTCAGCTTCACCCATGCGCAAAAGGCCGTGGTCCACGAAAACGCAGGTAAGTTGTTCGCCGATCGCCTCGTGGATCAGGACTGCTGCCACTGCGGAATCGACGCCACCAGACAGGCCACAGATGACCCGCTCATTTCCGACCTGGGCGCGAATTTTCTCGATTGCCTCTTCGCGGTACGCGCCCATGGTCCAGTCGCCGGAGCAGCCCGCAATATCGCGCACGAAATTGCGGATCAGCAGTGCGCCATGCGGGGTGTGGGCCACCTCCGGATGGAACTGGACGGCGTAGTAGTTCCGCGCTTCATCGGCCACCGCCGCGAAGGGGGCATTCTTCGACATGGCGACGGTGGTGAAACCGTCCGGGAGCTTGGTTACGCGGTCGCCGTGGCTCATCCAGACGGGATAATGCTCACCGACATGCCAAACGCCCTTGAAGAGAGCGCAGTCCGACAGGATCTCGATCTCTGCCCTGCCAAATTCCGCATGGTGACCGCCTTCGACCTCACCGCCGAGTTGCGCCGCCATCGTCTGCTGCCCGTAGCAGATGCCGAAGACGGGAACACCGGATTCGAACACCACCTGAGGCGTGCGGGGCGATGCCTCGGTGGTCACCGATTCGGGGCCGCCGGACAGGATCACACCCTTTGGCTTCGTCTCCGCAAACGCCTCCGCAGCCTTGGTGAACGGCACGATCTCGCAGTAGACGCCCTCTTCGCGCACGCGGCGCGCGATGAGCTGCGTCACTTGGCTACCGAAATCCACGATGAGGATTTTGTCGTGTTCTGTCGTCATGGAACCGGAGTTAGACGAGGCCTCGATCCCGTGCAACGGACGAACCTGCAGAGCGGCCCCGCGACCGGCATCGGACTGGGGATGCGCGTGCCGCCGCGTTAAGCGGCTGTTCACCGTCAGCGGTCGAAACCCTGCCCCCCAGAAACGAACAGGAGCCTCCGCTGTGAGAGCCACCATCTTCGGGATTGCCGCCTTCGCCCTGACCGGGTTCGGAGCGACGTCGGCTTCAGCATTGCCTTTCGCCGCCGGCCTTTCGCCTGGCTCCAACGTCGAGCAGGCGCGTGTCGTTGAACGGACGATTGTCCGCGGGCCACGTTGCAAGACGGTAGTCACCAAGCGTCGTGGCCCATTCGGTCGCGTCGTGGTGGTGCGCAAGCGTCGCTGCGTCTGATCAGCCACTCATCAAACGCTTCGGAATGGCCCCCCATGGGGCCATTTCTTACTTCAGCGGAGGCGTTCCAGGGTCGCGACGTAGAAACCGTCGGTGCCTGTGAGGGCCGGACTCATCTGGAGACCGTGGTTGGTCAAGCGAACGGCTTCAGCCAAACGGGGGGCCCGCTCCGCCAGGACCTCCTTTGCAGGAACTACAGCGAAGTCGTCCGGTCGTCGGCTGATGAAGCTGGCGATAGCCGTATCGTTTTCCTCGGGGAGCAACGAACAGGTGATGTAGGTGATGCGGCCGCCAAGGCGGACCAGCCGACTCGCTCGGTCGAGGACAGTGGCCTGATCCGCGACCCGCGATGTCAGCGCATTGGGGCGCAACCGCCACTTGGCGTCAGGGTTGCGGCGCCACGTGCCCGAGCCTGTACAGGGCGCATCGACCAGCACCCGGTCTGCCATCTCGTCGAGGTCGCCAAGGACGTCGGCGCGAGCCTTACCGGAGCGGGGCGTGCGGATTTCGGCGTCTGCGCCGGCGCGGCGCAGGCGCTCGTGGATCGGTGCGAGGCGACGCGGATCGTCATCGCTTGCCACGAGACGGCCGGTGTTCTGCATCATGGCCGCCAAACTCAACGTCTTCCCGCCGCCGCCTGCGCAGAGGTCGATCACCGTCTCGCCCGGTCGCGCTCCGCTTAGGATACTCGCGAGTTGCGAGCCCTCATCCTGAATTTCGTACCACCCGTCGATGAACTCCGGTTCGACGTGAAGAGCGGGGCCGCGTCCATCCTCGCCGATGGGGATGCGCAGGCCGTTCGGGGCGTGTGGTGTCGGCATCGGCGCGAGATGAGCCAAGCCGGTCATGGCATCATCGCGACTGCGCTTCAGCGTGTTGATCCGGATATCAAGGGGGGCTCGGCGACCGAGGGCTCGTAGTTCCTCATGGGTCGCCTCTCCGAATGTCACCGCCAGGGAGGGCAGAACCCATTCGGGGACATCGCCAGCGACGTGCGCCGGTGCGTCCGCGAGCGTCCCGTCGGTCAAGCAGGCTCGCTCAGCAACCGTCAATGGCTCCGGGGCAAAGCGATCACCGGAGAACATCGTGGCGATCGTGGGCGCAGCGAGCCCGTGATGGAGGCGCAGCATGCCGATGACCAGACTGCGCGGGCTCTCGTCGCCCATGATCCAGGCGGCGGAGGCGCGGCGGCGCAAGGTATCGTAGACCAGACTGGCGATGGCGGCGCGATCGCCCGATCCGGCAAAACGGTGGGCCAGTCCCCAATCCTTCAGGGCATCGGCGGCCGGGCGACGGCGCGAAGACAGATCGGTCAGGACTTCGATCGCAGCGGAGAGGCGGGCAGGCGGGGTCAAGCAGGGTCCTCGATATTCAAACAGCGCCGCGATATGGCCACGCTTCGGGCGGCGGTCAGTCACAGTACGGTCGAGCTTCCGTCGGGTTCACGGCTCAGCTTGAGCGACGGTGCCGCCTCGAACGCACTCGGAGCTTTAGAGAACTGCATGTCCCCCGTCATCCATCTCGGCCTTGCCAGCCTTCTCGCGATTGCCGTGGCCGCCTGTTCCCCGGCCCCAGCCGCCCCCGATCTGTCGCCGCCCCCGCCGCGCCGGCTGGATGCCAAGACCCAGCTCGAGTACGGCGCGCCGCCGCCTCCGCCGCCAGGGCCTCGCTACTAGGATCGTGCCGTGGTTTCTCGGGCGCGACGGTTCTCGTAAGCCTTGAGATGCGTATAGACGCGGTCGAGCATCGGATGCGCGACCGCATCGGACGCGCGCGCGATCAGATCGCCGACGATGTGATCCGCCTCGATGCGGGCTCCGCCCTCGATGTCGCGCAGCATCGAGGCCGTGAAGGCGGATCCTGCAGCGGTCAGGGTCTTGCGGGTGTTGTCGAGTGCACTCGGGCGCGGCGCATAGCCCGCGCTCTCGGCGATGGCGCGGCACTCCTCCATCAGCGCTTCGATGAACGGGAGGCCGCCCGGGGCGGCAACGATGTCGCCGATGGTGGCACGCATCAGGCATGTGGACCCGGCGAGCGTGGCCAGGAAGCTCCATTTCTCCCACATTTCCAACACCATACACTCGCTGAGCCGGGGCTGGAACGTGACGCCCTGCATCAGGGCCTCAATGGCATCGACGCGAGCGGATCGGCCGCCGGAACGCTCGCCATAGGTCAACGTATGCAGCGGATTCATCTGGCGGATCTCGCCGGATGGACCGAGCGTCGCCACGATCGCGCAGGAACCGCCGAGCACGCGGTCGGCGCCGTATACCAAGTCCAACGCGTCGAGGTGGCGCATGCCGTTGAGCACGGGGAGGATCGCAGTGTCGGGCCCGATGGCCGGTGCGACATCCGCGATGGCGCTGTCGAGATCATAGGCCTTGCACGAGAACAGCACGAGATCGAAGGCGCCACCCTGGCCGGCCGCCAGTTCGCGCGCCGTGACGGTCTGCGGCGCGGGAAGCTGGAAATGGCCGACCGGGCTTTCGACCACTAGGCCGGTGGCGGCGAGCTTCTCGGCCCGGGCCGGTCGGACTAGGAAGGTCACGTCGCGCCCGGCCTCGGCCAGGCGTGCGCCAAAGTACCCACCGGTGGCTCCGGCCCCGACGACGAGTACGCGCATGGTCGAATTCCTTCCCTGTTCGTTGGGTGAGCTTGAGCCGAAATGGGCGGTGGCGCTCCAGCGCTCTCCCGCGGGATCAGAGGCCGATCGGGCTGGCGAAGATGCGGACGGCGAAGACGATCCACATCGCCAGGAGCACCAGCGTCCCTGCCGTGTAGGCCTGGAAGCGATAGGGCACATGGTTGCTGGTGAGGTAGATTCCGGCGTGAACGAATCGGGTCGCGACGAAGACCCAGGCCAGGACGACGAAGAGCAGGTCCGCCTTGCGCGTCGCCAGGGCGAATCCGACGAGGACGTAGAACAGCACCGGGATTTCGAACTGGTGCGAGAAGGTGTTGGCCGCCTGCTGCGCCGGAGCGGGCCAGTTGCGCTGGCCCATCGCCAAGTCCCGGCCCTTCGCCGCGCCGCCCCGCACGGCGTCGAGACGGGCCCGACCGAGCCAGAACAGCAGGGCGAAGGTGAGGAACACCTGCGCGAAGACAGGCGCCAGGGTGGCTTGGACGGTCACGGCGGACCTTTCGTGCGGTGGTCACCTAGGCAGCGGTCACCTGGGCAGTGGTCATCCGGAGAGGGTAGGCCCCGATCCCGATCATCGCCTGCGCGGAGCGGCGACGACCGAGACCGGACGAGGATGCCGGCTCAAGCGCGACCCGGGTAGTTCGGGCTCTCACGGGTGATGGTCACGTCGTGAACGTGGCTCTCACGCAGACCCGCATTTGTGATGCGGATGAACTGCGCCTTCTCCTGGAAGTCGGGGATGGTCGGGGCACCGACATAGCCCATGGCGGCCCGCAGGCCGCCGGCGAGCTGGTGCAGCACCGCCGCCACGGGCCCCTTGTAGGGCACCTGCCCCTCGATCCCCTCGGGGACGAGTTTGTGGGTGTCGCTGACCTCGGCCTGGAAGTAGCGGTCGGCGGAGCCGCGCGCCATGGCGCCCACCGAACCCATGCCGCGGTAGCTCTTGTAGGAGCGGCCCTGGTGCAGGAACACCTCGCCGGGCGCCTCGTCGGTGCCGGCCAGCAGCGAGCCCAGCATGGCGACCGAGGCCCCGGCCGCGATCGCCTTGGCAAGGTCGCCGGAGTATTTGATGCCGCCATCGGCGATGACGGGCACGTCGGCGCTCTGGGCCGCCTCGACCGCCTCCATCAGGGCGGTGAGCTGCGGCACCCCGACGCCGGCGACGATGCGGGTGGTGCAGATCGAGCCCGGCCCGATGCCGACCTTGATCGCGTCCGCGCCGGCATCGATCAGCGCCTGGGCGCCATCGCGGGTGGCGACGTTTCCGGCGACGATCTGGACGGTGTTGGAGAGCTGCTTCACCCGGCGCACGGCGTCGAGAACCTTGATCGAGTGGCCGTGGGCGGTGTCGACCACGATCACGTCACAGCCGGCATCGATGAGGCGCTCGGCCCGTTCGAATCCGCTGTCGCCGGTGGTCGTGGCGGCCGCCACCCGCAGGCGGCCCTGCTCGTCCTTGACGGCGCCCGGATAAGCGACCTGCTTCTCGATGTCCTTGACGGTGATGAGACCGATGCAACGATAGTGGTCGTCGACGACGAGCAGCTTCTCGATGCGGAACTGGTGCAGGAGGCGCTTGGCCTCGTCCTGGCTCACGCCCTCCCGCACCGTGATGAGCCGGTCGCGGGTCATCAGGTCGGCCACGGTCTCCGACGAGTTGGTGGCGAAGCGCACGTCACGGTTGGTCAGGATGCCGACGAGCTTGCCGCGCGAGCCGTTGGGGCCGCGCTCGACCACCGGGATTCCGGAAATGCGATTCTGCTTCATCAGCGAGAACGCATCGGCCAGGGTCTCGTCCGGGTGGATGGTGATGGGATTCAGCACCATGCCGGACTCGTATTTCTTGACCAGGCGGACCTGCTCGGCCTGCTCGGCCGGCTCAAGGTTACGGTGAATGACGCCCATGCCGCCGTTCTGCGCCATGGCGATGGCCATCGGCGCCTCGGTGACGGTGTCCATGGCCGAGGCCAGGATCGGCAGGTTGAGATGGATGGACCGGGTGAGCCGGCTCGCGATCTTCACGTCCGAAGGCATCACCGAGGAAGCGGCGGGACGCAGGAGGACGTCGTCGAAGGTCAGGCCCTCGATGATGGAATCTGCGGTGATGCGAGCCATGAACCAACTCCGGAACGGGTGCCTGCGCCGGGCCTTGCGGGCCGTCCGGCGTCAGTGGGTTGGCACGGGCCAGTATCACGCGGGGGGAACCGGCGCAAAGCCGCCGGTCAGGCTGCGCCACAGAAAAAGGCGCTCTGGACGCCGTTCTCCGGTAAGGGTTGCGCCTAGCGCAGGCTATAGGGGGCGCCCGGCAGGCCTTCCGCCGGTCCCTTGTCGGTCCATTCCGGGGGCGCACCGACGTAATCGCCGAGGATTCCATCGAAACCGGGGGCGCGGCCAAAGGCTTCGCAATCCGGATCGAGGGGCGCTTCGCCTAAAGTCGTCACGCGGACGCGGTCGTAGGTCGGCAACGTGAGCGGTGCCTTGAACGGGTCCTGGCCGGTCGCGAGATAGAAGCCGAAATCCTGCCCGAACTCCCCGGCGAGGTCATAAGCGTCGCTGGCCGGCGAGAATCGCGCCTGATTGGTGAAGGCGTTGGTGGCACCGCCCCACACCATGGCGGCGCGCTGCGTGTTGCGGCTGTCGAGGGCCTCGGCCTCGACGGTCAGGCTTCCGAGCCCGATCGGGATGCGCGGGATCGGGATGCGCCCAACGGCCGTCGCGAACCCGGCGCCGAGCTGCGACGCGACGGTGATGCCGGCCGAGGTGGCGATCGTGGCGCCGGCGGCCGGCACGTTGGTGAGGTCGATGCGGGTGACGGCCGAGCGGACCGTCAGGTCGGCCTTCCGCCCGGACACCACGTCGTAGCGCAGGGACAACTCGTAGCAGAGGGCGCGATCGGCGGCGTTGGCAACGAGCTTGCGTTCCGCCGGCGTCAGACCGGGGGCGACCGCCTCCGGGAACGTCGTGGGCACGATCCGCACGGTCCGGGTCTGGGCCAGAGCTGCCTGATCGACGAAGATTCGCGACGAACTGGCCGTCTCGTCGCTGGAGACCAGACGATCGTAGCGGGTCAGCGATCCGGCCTCGGTCAGGATCACGGTACCGCATCCGGCAACCGCGGCCGCCAGAGCAAAGCAGGAGACGAAGCCCGCCAGCCTGCGTCGATGTTCGAACCTCGGGAGCATCGGTGACTTTCTTGAGGACGCGGAGGAGAGCGCCCGGCACGGCTCCGAGGCGGAGTCGCGCGGCGCCCTATCATGCCGTCGAGCTTAGCGACTTCAGCAACAATGTGGAAAGCCGCGCGCCCCTCGGGAGGGCCAATGCTGACGGGATGTGGCCGCAGGGCCACGCTCGTCGGAGCCTCGAACCCTGCACGGACGGCATGGCATTTTCATCCAGCCTGATCCGTCACCGGCCGATCCCTTGCGATCGGCGACGAGACCCCAGCTAAGAAGCGTCCGAACCGCTCGCCGCGACATAGATGGCTCGAATGCGCACGTCCCAGATCGTCCCGCTCGTGGTCGCCACGGCCCTGTTCATGGAGAACACGGACTCGACCGTCATCGCCACGGCCCTTCCGGCCATCGCCCAGAGCCTGGGTGAGGATCCGATCGCCCTGAAGCTCGCGCTGACCGCCTACCTGGTCAGTCTCGCGATCTTCATCCCGATCAGTGGCTGGATGGCCGACCGGCTCGGGGCCCGAACCGTCTTTCGCGCGGCGCTGGCGGTCTTCATGGCTGGCTCGCTGGCCTGTGCGGCCTCGGATTCGCTGGCTGGCTTCGTCGCCGCACGATTCTTCCAGGGCATCGGAGGCGCCATGATGGTGCCGGTCGGCCGCCTCGTGATCCTGCGCAGCGTGCCGAAGAGCGAGCTCGTCAGCGCCCTCGCCTATCTGACGATTCCGGCGTTGGTCGGTCCGATCCTGGGGCCGCCGATCGGCGGTTTCATCACGACCTATTTCGACTGGCGGTGGATCTTCTTCATCAACATTCCGATCGGGATCGCCGGGATCGTGCTGGCGACGTTCTACTTCGAGAACATCCGCGAGGCGGAGCGCCCGCCCCTGGACGTCGTCGGCTTTCTGCTCTCGGGCCTGGGCCTTGCCACGGTGATGCTCGGGCTCGCCTCGATCGGGCGACATCTTCTGCCCGCCTCCCTGTCCTGGGGCTGCCTCGTGGGCGGTATCGTGCTGCTGGTCCTGTACCGTCGGCACTCCCGGGGCATCGCCCACCCGGTGATCCGCCTCGACCTGCTGCGCTACCCGACCTTCCGGGCGGCGGTGACGGGCGGCAGCCTGTTCCGCATCGGCACCGGGGCGATCCCCTTCCTGCTGCCGCTGATGCTGCAGATCGGCTTCGGTCTCGACCCCCTGCGTTCGGGGCTCATCACCTTCGCGGCGGCGGCCGGCGCCCTGCTGATCAAGCTCATCGGCCCACGCATCCTGCGTACCTACGGCTTCCGTCGCGTGATGGTCCTGAATGCGCTGGTGGCCTCCGGCTTTCTGGCGATGAACGGTCTGTTCACGGCCGAAACCCCGCACGCCGTGATCATCTGCGTGCTGCTGATCGGCGGCTGCGTTCGCTCGCTGCAATTCACCTGCGTGAATGCCATCGCGTATGCCGATCTGGAGACGCCCGACATGAGCGCGGCCACCAGCCTCGCCAGCGTGGCGCAGCAGCTCTCGCTCAGTCTCGGCGTGTCCCTCGGGGCCATGGCCCTGGAGGCGACGGCCGCCTATCACGGCCGCACCGACATCGTGGCGGGCGATTTCGGACCTGCCTTCTTCGCGGTCGCGCTGATCTCCGCCCTGTCGTTCTTCTCCTTCCGCCGGCTCAGGCCGGACGCCGGTGCGGAAGTGTCGGGGCACCGGATCGTCGCCGCCGAGCCCCGCAACGCGATGCCGTAGACCTCAGGCGGCGGCGCGTGCCGGGGTTCGCCCGGCGGCGGCACGCTTCGGCTTGGTCCCGGCCCGAGACGCCACGGATTTGGTGGACCCGGCCGACCGGGCCGCCGTGCCGCCGGAGCGGCCGGCCTGGCGCCAGCCCTGCCAGCTCCAGCGCCCCGGTCCGGTCAGTGCGTACATCAGGAAGCCGCCTGCCAAGCCGAAATCAGCCAGCAGGAGGGTGCGTTCGGCGACGGCGCTCGGCCCGGAAAACTGCCAGAACGGATGCAGCAGGACGGCCATGACGCCGACGAAGATCGCAAGGGCCGATCCGCTGAGTCGCGGGAGTACGCCGAGCAGCAGGGCCGCTGGCCCGAACACCTGAACGATCACCGCCGCGGTGGCGAAGGCGTTCGGCGACGGCAGACCGGTCGCCGCCAGCGTAAGGGCGAAACCCGAGACGTTGAGGGCTCGGGCGATGCCGGTGGGCAGGAGCGCGGCGGCGAGCAGCAGCCGTGCGAGGAAGAGCAGTCCGTCTTGGGCACGGCCGGTCACGTATCGGGCTCCGTCTGACATCCGAGATGCGGAGCTTTGTCGGCACCGGCTGAAGACGGCGTTAAGCGTCGGCGGTGCTCAACCCGAAACGCCGCCCCGGAACAGGCGGCCGCGCTCGGTCCAGGCCACCACCGCCAAAGCACCTGCGCCGAGGACGGCGTAGCCGATGCCGATCGGCAGGACCGAGCCGTCGAAGGCATGTCCGATTAGGAAGCCGCAGAAGGCGCCCAGAATTGTGGTGTAGAAGCCGAGGAAGGACGAGGCGGTGCCGGCGATCTCGCCCAAGGGCTGAAGCGCCAGGGCGTTGAAATTGGGCATGGCGAAGCTGATCAGAAATTGGTTGGCCGCCAGGATCGAGAGAAACAGCGCCAGAGGCGGGTGGCCCTGATAGGCGAGGCCCGCGACCACCTGCACCACCGCCACCACGACGAACAGGCTCAGGCCCGCATGCGACAGCGGACGCATGCCGAGGCGGCGCACGAGGCGGGCATTGACCAGGGTCGCGGCTCCCATCGCGCCCGCGACGAGGCCGAAGGCCAGGGGGAACAGGGCGCCGAGCTGGTAGAGCCCCGTGTCGAAGACCTGCTGGGCCGAGCCGACATAGCCCATGATGCAGCCGGTGAGCAGGCCGAGCGCCGTGGCATAGCCAACCGCGATGCGGTTCCGGAACGTGATCCCGACGGCCTGGGCGACGGCTGCCAGCGAGAATGGCCTCCGGTACTGCGGATGCAGCGTCTCGGGCATCCGCCAGGCGAACCAGACCACCAGGATTCCGGCCAGCGCCAGCATCGAGACGAAGACGTAGACCCAGGAGCCGAACAGCAGCATCGCACCGCCGACGGCCGGGGCGATCATCGGCACGATCAGGAACACCATCATGATCAGCGACATCACGCTCGCCATCTCGCGACCGGCGAAGCGGTCGCGCACGATGGCGGTGGACAGTACGCGACCGCTCGCGGCGCCGATGCCCTGGATGATGCGGGCCGCCAGCAGCCAGCCGAACGACGGTGCCACCATCGCGAGTCCGGTGCCGACGACGTAGATCGCGAGGCCAGCGAGCAGGACGGAGCGGCGGCCGTAGGTGTCGGAGAGCGGTCCGTAGACGATCTGTGCCGTGCCGAATCCGATCATGTAGACGTAGATCAGCAGTTGCAGGCTGTTCGGATCGACAACGCCGAATCGCGCCTGGATGGCCGGGAAGGCCGGCAGCAGGTTGTCGATGGAAATGGCGGTCACCGCCATCATCAGAGCGACGATGCCCACGAACTCGCCGAAGCCCGGTCCCTTCCAGGGCTGGGGCGCTGCGGCGCCGGTCGGTCCCGCAGGGGTGTGGAGGGTCGTGGCCGGGGGACTGGTCACCTGAAAACGGTCCTTCGAGGATGGGCGGGCCGGGGGGATGGGCGGGCCGGCCCGATCGTCATCGAGCCAGAACGCTCGCCCCGGCTGTTGGTGCCTTCCGCGCGCCGGCGCCATCGGGGCCGCCGCATGCCAGCCTCGCGGACGGATGGGCGCGCTCGCGCCACAATCGTCGCGAAGCGTGCCTCGACCTTTTCGCGTTACCGGCGGGAAGGTGTGGAATGGGGTCGCCGGACATCGATTTCATCGGCCCGATGCGAGAGGTAAGGCCGCCAGCCCATGCCCGAGACCCGTCGCCGCATCGTTCAGCTCGCGCTCCTGGCCGGTCTCGTCCCGATCCGGACGGTTTTGGCCGGATCGCGCCGCTCCTTGGCGGACGAGGCCGACGCGCTGGTGCGGCCGTATGCGCGCGCGGGCTTGTTCTCCGGCGCCGTCATCGTGGCCCGGGACGGTGTCGTGCTGTTCCGGCAGGCGTACGGCGCCGCGAATCGCGAGTGGGACATCGCCAACACGCCCGACACCCGTTTCCGCATCGCGTCCCTGAGCAAGCAGTTCACGGCCGCGGCGATCCTGAAGCTGCAGGAGGCGGGGCAGATCGGCCTCGACGATCCGGTCTCCCGCCATATGCCGGGCCTGCCGGCGGGCTGGGCGCCGACCACCGTGCGGATGCTGCTCGATCACCGCTCTGGCTTGCCCAACGTGACGGCGCTCGCCGATTACGACAGTACGATCGCCCGCGTGGCGCGCCAGCCAATGGAGGTGGTCGGCCGGCTGTTCGGCGAGGCGCTGCTGTTTCCGGCGGGCTCGGCACAGGAATACAGCAACACCGGATACATCCTCCTCGGCGCCGTGATCGAGCGCCTGACCGGCGAATCGTTCGCGGAGGCGCTGCACGGCCTCGTCCTCGGCCCCGCCGGACTGTCGCGGACGGGCGACGCCGATCCCGAACGGATCGTTCCCCACCGGGCCGTCGGCTATCATCGCGTGGCCGGGCAGTGGCGAAACGCGACGCCCGTCACGGCCGCGGCGGCGCTCGGCGCCGGGGGCCTGGTCTCGACGGTCGACGACCTCGTGGCGTGGGATCGGGCTCTGCTCGGAGGCCGCGTCCTCGGACCCGCCGCGATGGCGGAGCTGGTCAAGGACGAGGGGTACGGCTACGGGCTCGGCCTGTATCTCGGGCAAGCCTATGGGGCGCGGCTCTGGTCGCATGGCGGGTTTCTGCACGGCTTCTCGGCGATCAAGGACACTTATCCGGATCGCGGCCTGACGATCGTGGTGCTCGGAAACACCGAGACGACACCGGCCCAGACGCTGTCGCGACGCCTCGGGGCGCTCGTTCTGGAGCAATCCGAGGCGACCGGGATCGTGGTGCCGCCGAACGTACTCGACCGCTACGCCGGATCGTATCGCACCGGCCCGCGGTCCATCGTCCGGCTGACGCGTGAGGGCGACGGACTGGTGGCGCAGGGGACCGATCTGCCCCGGCTGGTTCTGGCTCCCGAGAGCGACCGGGTGTTCGTGGGCGGGGACGGGACCCGCATCGCCCTCGACATCGAGCCCGACGGGCGGGCGACCGGCCTTCTGCTCGACGCACCGGGCCAAACCCGGGCCGGGCCGCGCATCGATTCCCGCACGGCCCGCCGGAGCTCGACGCGGCGTCTCGCCCGGGCGATCCAGCCCTGAGCGACCCACCTTCCGGGTCGCCAACCCGTCGAAACCGGACTAGCATCCGGAGACCGGCCGGGACGCCATCCCGGACACGGGTGCGTTCCAGCCTGCGGGCTCCGCCGCGCGGTCGATCTGTTGGCCAAAAGTCCATCTTGATTTGACGCGCCGCCTGGCCTTGGCTGCGGTTCATAAAAACAAACCAGGAGGATACGCGATGAACAAGCCGGAATTTCTGAATCAGGGCACCAAGTCCCCGTTCTCGGCCCGGTACGAGAACTTCATCGGCGGCCAGTGGGTCTCGCCCGTCGCTGGCCGCTACTTCGAGAACACCTCGCCGATCACCGGCCGGGTGATCTGCGAGGTCGCCCGCTCGGATGCCGCCGACGTCGACAAGGCGCTGGATGCCGCCCATGCCGCCAAGGAGGCCTGGGGCCGCACCGCGCCGGGCGAGCGCGCCCGAATCCTGAACAAGATCGCCGACCGGATGGAGGACAATCTCGACCTCATCGCGCTGGCCGAGACCTGGGACAACGGCAAGCCGATCCGCGAAACGACCCACGCCGACATCCCGCTGGCCATCGACCACTTCCGCTACTTCGCCGGCTGCGTCCGCGCGCAGGAAGGCTCGATCTCCGAGATCGACCACGACACCGTCGCTTATCACTTCCACGAGCCGCTGGGCGTCGTCGGGCAGATCATCCCGTGGAACTTCCCCATCCTGATGGCGGTGTGGAAGCTGGCGCCGGCGCTCGCGGCCGGCAACTGCGTCGTGCTGAAGCCGGCCGAGCAGACGCCCGCCTCGATCCTCGTGGTGGCCGAGCTCATCGCCGATTTGCTGCCGCCGGGCGTGCTCAACATCGTCAACGGCTTCGGCCTCGAATGCGGCAAGCCGCTGGCCTCGTCGCCACGTATCGCCAAGATCGCCTTCACGGGCGAGACGACGACAGGCCGGCTGATCATGCAGTACGCCTCCCAGAACCTGATCCCGGTGACGCTGGAACTCGGCGGCAAGTCGCCGAACATCTTCTTCTCGGACGTCGCCAACGAGGATGACGACTTCTTCGACAAGGCGCTCGAAGGCTTCACGATGTTCGCCCTCAACCAGGGCGAGGTCTGTACCTGCCCGAGCCGCGCGCTCGTGCACGAGTCGATCTACGACCGCTTCATGGAGCGGGCGATCAAGCGCGTCGAGGCGATCACGCAGGGCTCACCCCTCGACCCCGCCACGATGATTGGCGCCCAGGCCTCGTCCGAGCAGTTGGAGAAGATCCTCAGCTACGTCGATATCGGCCGGCAGGAGGGAGCCGAGTGCCTGACCGGCGGCGAGCGCAACGTGAAGGACGGTGAGTTCGCGGAAGGCTACTACATGAAGCCGACGGTATTCCGCGGCCACAACAAGATGCGGATCTTCCAGGAAGAGATCTTCGGCCCGGTGCTCTCGGTGACGACCTTCAAGGACGACGCCGACGCGCTCTCGATCGCCAACGATACCCTCTACGGCCTCGGCGCCGGCGTCTGGACCCGCGACGGAACCCGTGCCTACCGCTTCGGCCGCGCCATCCAGGCCGGCCGCGTCTGGACGAATTGCTACCACGCCTATCCGGCCCACGCGGCCTTCGGCGGCTACAAGCAGTCCGGCATCGGCCGCGAGAACCATAAGATGATGCTCGACCACTACCAGCAGACCAAGAACATGTTGGTCAGCTACTCGGCCAAGAAGCTCGGCTTCTTCTGAGACCGGCGAACCGTTCGGGACCCGAATGAGACTTGCCCCGGCCGGCAACGGCCGGGGCTTTTTCGTTCCCGTGCTCGTCCCCTGCCCTATCTGTCCGGACAGACCTGTTCACGGAGACCCCGCGATGACCGCGACCGCATCCCTCGATCCGAATTCCGCCGATCAGGCCGGCGCGGACGGTACGCCCCTGCGCGTCACCGCAACACCGGCGGCAGTCGCGCTGATCGAGGAATTGCGGGCCGACCATGGGCCGGTGATGTTCCACCAATCGGGTGGGTGCTGCGATGGCTCGTCGCCGATGTGCTACCCGGTGGGCGATTTCCTGACCGGCGACAGCGACGTCTATCTCGGCACGGTGGCGGGGGCCGATTTCTGGATCAGCCGGCCCCAGTTCGCGGTCTGGAAGCACACGCACCTCATCCTCGATGTGGTGCCGGGGCGCGGCGGCATGTTCTCCCTGGAGAACGGACGCGACAAGCGCTTCCTCATTCGCTCACGGCTGTTCACCGAGGCCGAGAATACGGCGTTGGCGGGCGCCTGTCGGATCTAAAGTCGATCGACGAACGTCACCTTCCCGGACGACAGCGGTCCGGGAAGGTATTGGATCAGGCGCGGCTGACGCTGACGGGGGTGATCTCGGAGAGCTTGGTGGCTCCAACCTGGCGCATGATCGTCTCGAACTCGCGCTGCATGATCGCCAGAACGGTGGTGACGCCCGGCTCTCCGAAGGCGGCCAGACCCCAGACGTAGGGCCGGCCGATGCAGACCGCGTTGGCGCCCAGCGCCAGGGCCTTGATCACGTCGGTGCCACGGCGGAAGCCGCCGTCGATCAGGACCGGGACCTTGCCGTTCACCGCCTTGACCACTTCCGGCAACGCGTCGATCGTCGCCTCCAGGCTCTCCTCGGCGCGTCCGCCGTGATTCGATACGATCAGGGCATCGACGCCATAATCGAGGGCCTTCTTGGCATCCTCGTGCGTGACGATGCCCTTGAGGACCAGCTTACCCTTCACGATGCCGCGCAGGCGTTTGACGTAATCCCAGGTCATGCCGGTGCCGTAGAGGTTCGTCACCTTCGACACGTCGATGCCGTCGAACATCGGCTTGCGGCTGACTTCGTTCTTGAAGCCGGGCGTGTGGCAATCCGAGCAGTTGCGGGTGTCGAGGCGGCGCTCTCGGAACAGCGTCTCGGTGTTACGGCCACCCTGGCGATCCACGGTGAGGACGATGGCGGGGGCACCGGCCTTCTCGGCTCGCTTCACCAGGGCCTCGGTTACGGCCCAGTCGTCGGTCGGGTAAAGCATGTACCAGACCGGCGCGCCACGCTCCTTGATCACGTCCTCGATCGACGTGCTGCCCACGGTCGACAGGATCATCTGGTGACCCTTGACCTTGGCGCCGCGGGCCACGGCGGATTCCGCCTCCGGATGGAAGGCGGCCTGGCTGCTGACCGGGGCCAGCACGATCGGGCTCGCCCAGGTCTCGTCGAAGATCTTCACGGTTGTGTCGATCTTGCGCACATCGACCAGGCGACGGGCACGGATGCGGATCTTCTCAAAGCCGTCACGATTCGCCTTGAGCGTCTCGTCGCCGTCGACGCCGCTGGCGAGGTATCCGTAATGCGCTGGCGGGAGCGCCTTCTTGGCGGCCGGCTCGAAGTCGAACACGTTGAGGGCTTGGGTTGGGGAATCGATGATGTCGCCGACATTGCCCGGCGACTGACGCAGGACATCGTAGCTCTGGGCCATGGCTGCATCGGTGCCGAGGGCCGAGAGGCCTGCCAGGGCCGTGACGAGACCGGGGGCGACGACCGGACTTGCAGACAAGAACTCCAAGAACTTGCGGCGGTGGAGCAGTTTTTCAGTCTCGGAACCAGGCTGAATTTGAAACGTCTCGGTCATTCAATGGGCTCACACAGCGATCTCGCGGAGATGCCGTCCTGCACCATCCCTGTTGCGATGCGCAACACAGGCTCTATGCGTTATATGTCAATCTCTCGGCCCGGGATTGCGACGTTATATTGCAACTGTAGTCTTTGGAATGATAATAAACCGATGGTAAGATCGCGGGCGTAGATCTCGGCAGTCTAAAGGTCTGCACTCACATTCGTGCTGCATTGCATCAAACGCATCGTGGCTAAGCTTCGATCGGTCGGGTCGCGGCGCCGTCAGGCGTCATCCCGATCAGCGGTTTCGCCGGTCGGGCCCCGATACCCCGAGGCGAGGACGTAGAGTTCGCTGGAATCGGCCCGGCTGGCGTTCGGCTTGACGTGGCGCACGGTGGCGAAGTCGCGCTTCAGGTCGGCCAGCAGCGTTCCCTCGGTGCCGCCCTGAAACACCTTGGCGAGATACGATCCGCCGGGTGCGAGGATCTCGCGCGCGAACTCGGCGGCCGTTTCGGCAAGCCCGATGATCCGCAGGTGGTCGGTCTGTTTGTGACCGGTGGTGTTGGCCGCCATGTCCGACAGCACCAGATCGGCGCGGCCGCCGAGCAGGTCGGTCAGCAGCGCCGGCGCTTCCGGCGCCAGGAAGTCGAGGGTGATGAATTCGACGCCGACCATCGGCTCGATCTCCAGGAGATCGATGCCGACGATCCGGCCGGTATCCCCGACGATCTTGGCCGCGACCTGCGACCAGCCACCGGGCGCGGCGCCGAGATCGACGATGCGCTGCCCGGGCTTGAGCAGCTTGAAGCGCTCATCGATTTCGATCAGCTTGAAGGCCGCACGCGAGCGATAGCCTTCGCGTCGGGCACGAGCCACGTAGGGATCGTTCAGCTGCCGCTCGAGCCAGCGCTTCTGCGAGGCCGTGCGGCCCCGCCCCGTCTTGACCCGCTGCTTGAGTTCGCCGCGCAAACCCCCGCTGGCACCACGCCTGTCACTCACCGGTAGCTCCCACGGCGCCAGACGCCGTCCTCACGCATCATGTTCATCAGCAAGCCCTCGCGCAGGCCGCGATCGGCGATCCGGAGGCGGTCGGACGGAAAGGCCCGGCGAATGGCCTCCAGGATGGCGCAGCCGGCCAGCACGAGATCCGCCCGGTCGCGACCGATGCACGGATTGTCCGCGCGCTGGTCGAGGCGGGTGTCGAGAAGATCGTCGATGGCATCGCCGACTTCCGCATCACTCATCCAGAGGCCGTCCACGCGCCGACGCTCGTAGCGGGCGAGGCGCAGGTGCATCGCTGCCAACGTGGTCACCGTACCGGAGGTGCCGAGCAGGTGGAAGTGCCGCGCATTCGCCGCCGGCGCCGCCCGGATGGCGAAGCGCGCGAGCAGGTCGGCGACCTCCTCGACCATGCCCTCGAAGGTCAGGCGGGTGACGTCGCTGCCACCGTGCCGCTCGGCCAGCGTCACGACCCCGACGGGAAGCGAATCCCAGGCGCGGATGCGCAGGGTGGGGTCGGCAGAGGGGTTGGTGGCTGCCCCGTCGAGCCAGGCGATCTCCGTCGAGCCGCCGCCGATATCGAAGATAACGACCGACTCGGAATAGGGGTCGGCCAGGGCCGCACAGCCCGTCACTGCCAGATAGGCCTCGGTCTGACGGTCGACGATCTCCAGGTCGAGCCCGACTTCACTGCGCACGCGCTCGACGAATTCGGCGCCGTTGACTGCGAGGCGACAAGCTTCTGTGGCGATGATCTTGGCGCGCAGCACGCCGCGCGCTTGCATCTTGGCGCGGCAGACACGAAGCGCCTCGAGAGTCCGCTCGATCGCCGGCTCGCTCAGCCTGTCGGAGCTGCCGAGCCCCTCGCCAAGGCGCACGATGCGCGAAAACGCATCGATGACGCGAAAGCCGTGCGAGGCCGGCTCGGCGACCAGCAGGCGGCAATTGTTGGTGCCGAGATCGAGGGCCGCGTAGGCGTTGCGGCGCTGCGGGCGACCGGCCGGACCCTGTGCTTCGACGCGGGCCGACTCCACACGGGGAGCCTCGACACGCGCGAGCGGTGCCGGCGACGGCTTCTTCCCGCCATTCGGGCGGGCCGGCAGGGTCGCGGCGCTCTCTTCCCTCATCGGCCGAGCCGAAATCCTCGATCATGGCCCCAGGCGGAGAGCCGGACCAACATTCCGCAAGGACGCTACAGGTCTCCCCGACAAACTGCAAAGCCTCGATAACAAAGGCGCGTGGATGGCGGATGATTCCGGCGGCCCGACCGGAGCGAGGGGAAATCTAACCGAGTTTGCCGGCCGCCGCCATGCGCGGGACGGGGCGCAGCAGGCTCTTCACCTGCGAGAACGGACGCGGGCGGTTGATGACTTCATCGAGGCGCGACCAGAGCGTCTTCGGCGAGAACGGCTTCGCGATGATCTCGTTGACCCCTAGCGAGATCGCCCGATCCACCACGTTCCGGCGTGGCTGGGCGAGCATGAGAATGATCGGCACGGTCGGCGACGGAGAGGTCGTCGGCGTCCGGGCGAGGCGGATGAACTCCTCCCCGGAGAGAATTGCCAGATCCCAGTCGATGATGGTCAGGTCGGGCTTGCTTTCGGCCAGGACGCCGAGGGCCTCGGCTCCGTCCGGCGCCTCGAGCACGCGCTTGATCCCGACGCGCATGAGCATGTCGCGCACGATGCGACGGATGTAGAGGCTTTCGTCGACGACGAGGGCCGAGAGATCCGGGAAGCTCGGTGTGGCGATCATGTGTGAGGGTCGGACCGGTCGGCTGGCGCAGGCGTGCTCCGGCAACAGCTTAGCCGGACCGGCCTTTGCGCTTTGCTAACGCGCGACGACAAATTGCCACGATCGCGCGGGCGCCTGAAAATTGCCCAAACGCGAGGCATCGGCGCCCGCAGCTCGCCGGTGCGCTAAAAAGCTACGCATTTTGCCGCAGGAAAGTTACGGAACCCTGACGAACCCGGGCAGAAGCATCTTGCGATCAAGGCAGCTTTCAGTCAGGACTAAGGCGTTATTCTTGGTCACCGCTGCTGGGAGTAATGATAGTGCGGAGCGTGGGCTGTCTGGGATGGCGCGCACGCGGTTATCGAAACTGATGGTCGGCGGACGGTTTTTGCGAGCTTTCTATGGGACGTGGTCGTGATTTTCGGGGGCCGCAGAAGCGCGGCTTCGATGAGGGTGGAGCCGAGCCGCGTTGGCCGGATCAGGCTCCTCCGAGCGGCGGTGGCTACGGTGGTGGTTTCGGCGGTGGTGGCGGTTTCGACCGTGGCCCGGCCAGGGCTGCCGCAGCTCCCTCGGGGCCGGAGCGCGATGCGACGGTCAAGTGGTTCAACAAGGAGAAGGGCTTCGGTTTCGTCGAGCTGGCTGACGGTTCGGGCGATGCCTTCCTCCACATCCGCGCCGTCGAAGCTGCCGGTCATGCCGATCTCCTGCCCGGCACGCGCCTGACGGTTCATACCGCCCAGGGCCAGAAGGGTCCGCAGGTGACCGACGTCACCAGCGTGGATACCTCGACGGCTGAGGCTGCGCCCATGCGCGACGCGCGTCCGCCCCGCACCGGCGGGTTCGGCGGCGGCGACCGCTTCGGCGGTGGTGGCGGTTACGGCGGCGGCGGCGGTGGTGGCTACGGCGATCGCGCCGGCGGCGGCGATCGTGGCGGTGGCCGCTTCGCCAGCGGCCCGTCGACCGAGATGACCGGCACGGTGAAGTGGTACGACCCGGCCAAGGGCTTCGGCTTCGTCTCCGTCAACGATGGCGGCAAGGACGTGTTCGTGCATCGCTCCGCGCTCTCGCGGGCTGGCCTCGACTCGCTCGCCGAAGGCCAGCAGGTCGTCCTCGGTGTCGTCGAGGGCCAGAAGGGCCGCGAGGCCCAGAGCATTAACGTCGACGATTGATCCTCGTCCCGGGGTCGCGTTGCGGCCATCTTTGAGAGCTTGACTGAAGCGGCGGCCCCTTGGGCCGCCGTTTCACGTTGGGGATACGGCAGGCTGAGGACGAACGGATGCGGATCGCCGTGATGTCGACGGTTACCCTGGTTACCCTGGTTGCCTTGATCAACGCCGGCTCGGCCGCGGCGGAGGATTTCACCGGATTCTACGCCGGCGTGAACGCGGGCGATGCGTTCGGGGCGGCGGAGCGCGACGCACGGGGCGCTAGGCCGGATGCCGCGAGCGAGGTCGCGGGTGCGACGGCAGGGAATGGCTTGCCACCGAGTGCGATGGATGCATCCCGAGCGCTTCAGGCACGGAACCGCACACCGCAGCCGGGTTCGGCGAACCCCCTCCCCCGCTGATCGTCGCCAGGGGTGAGCGTTCCACGCGCGGACCGGGTCAACGAGAAAGGGCCGCCCTTGTGGGGGCGGCCCTTCCGGTGTTCGGCGCGATCCGCTGGGATCAGCGCGAATAGAACTCGATGACGAGGTTCGGTTCCATCTGGACCGGGTAGGGAACTTCGCCGAGGTTTGGCACGCGGGTCACGCGGGCGGTCATCTTGGAGTGATCCACCTCGATGTAGTCCGGCACGTCGCGCTCGGGGAGTTGCGCCGCCACGACGACGATCTCGAGCTGCTTCGACGAATCCTTGACCTCGATCAGGTCGCCCGGCTTCACCAGGTAGCTGGCGATGTTGACGCGCTGGCCGTTGACCTTGACGTGGCCGTGGTTGACGAACTGGCGCGCCGCGAACGGGGTCGGCACGAACTTCGCGCGGTAGACCACGGCGTCGAGGCGGCGCTCGAGCAGGCCGATCAGGTTCTCGCCGGAATCGCCACGCAGGCGGATCGCCTCGGCGTAGTAGCGGCGGAACTGCTTCTCGGTGATGTTGGCGTAGTAGCCCTTGAGCTTCTGCTTGGCGCGCAGCTGCGTGCCGAAGTCGGACATCTTGCCCTTGCGGCGCTGACCATGCTGGCCGGGGCCGTATTCGCGGCGATTGACGGGGCTCTTCGGGCGGCCCCAGATGTTCTGGCCCATGCGGCGATCGAGCTTGTGCTTCGCCTGAATGCGTTTTGACATCGCGGTTCCTCTCGCAATGGAGATCTATCGAGGAACGCGCCCTCCTCTTTCCGCCGGGGCACAGGGCCGATGACGGAACGACAGAACGGACATTGCCGCCCACGGGTGCGTTAGAACGAGTGTGTACGAAAATGCGTCGGGGCCCCTCGTCGGAGCCCCGTCACCGGCGCTTCGTTAGAGCAGGAGCGCGGCAAGGTCAATGCCGAGCCGGCTCTTCGCTACCGGCCGTGGCGGCACGGATCGGACCGGAGCGGGTGAGGCGCGGGGGCCGGTACGTCATCGTCAGATGCCGCGGACTTGGGTGGCGGACTTTCGAGGGGCGGCCATCCGCACGCATGCGGCGGTCCGCGTCCTTCCAAGGCGGGAGGTTGCTCCCGGAGGTCAGGACAGTGTCCGCCTGGGTCCAATGCACCACCGAGGCCTCATCGCACCAGCGGACCAGGCTGGGCATCGCGCTGCGATGGGCACCCCCCATCACGTACCGGCGCATGCTCGCCTCATCCGTCCAGGCCGTCATGGTCCAGAAGGTCCAGTCGTGATCCGGTAGCTGAGCACCGGCCTCGAACCCGGTGGCTAGGCGAACCTGATTGCGAGTCCGGATCGCGTGCACGGCAAATCCCGGCAGAAATCGGATCGCGCGGAGGCGCAGGCGAGTGACACTGATGAAGGTCATGATGTTACCGGTCACCCGCATTCGGCCGAGAGCGATGGAGGGGACGCCAGGTTGCGCCCACAGCGCGCGTTCGGCGACGAGCAAGGCTCCGTCCCGCTATTGGCGTCCGAGCGGCATCGGCTCGACGGCGATGGAGCCGATGCCGCGCAGCATCAGCGAATGTCGAAGCGGTTGGGTCAGGCCCCCTCCAGCCGTGAAGGCACCCAGCATGGGGGCGGCCGCGGGGGCGGTGCGGTCCACCGGTCCGAGCAACTGGGTCACGCGGCGGGCGATGGCCGGTGCGGGATCGATCCACGTCACCGGCCATGGTGCGAGGACCTGGAAGCGTGTGAGCAGCAGGGGGTAGTGCGTACAGGCAAGGCAGACCACATCGGTGCGCCGGCCATCCTCCAGGGTCACGAAGCAGGGAGCGATCTCGCGGGCGAGCTCTAAATCGTCGATGGGCCGTCCGGCCAGTTCGGCCTCGGCATAGCCCGCGAGGTTCGGAGCACCCACCAGGGTCACCGCGCAGGTGGACGCGTAGGTCTCGATGAGATCATGCGTGTAGGCCCGCGCCACCGTACCCGGCGTCGCCAGAAGGGTGACGACACGCGAGCGCGTTGCCTCCGCCGCCGGTTTGATCGGCGGCACGACGCCGACGAACGGTGTGGTGAAATGCTGGCGCAGGGCCGGCAGAACCAGGGTGGATGCGGTGTTGCACGCGACCACCACGAGGTCTGGGCGGTGCACGGCAACCAAACGCTCCATCACGGCGAGCACCCGGTCGACCAGGACGGGCTCCGCGAGGCGCCCATAGGGAAAGGCTGCGTCGTCGGCCGCATACACATAGCTGGCATCGGGCCGTGCCCGCCGAACCTGATCCAGCACGGACAAGCCGCCGAGCCCGGAATCGAACACCAGGATGGTGGGCGTCGGGACCACGTTCCGGGCCGCCGCGCTGGTGGTCGCTCCAGCCATGAGATCGATCCGCATCCGAGTTCGGTCCGACTGTCTCGCTTCAACGGCGAAGTATCGGCCGGCGACGGTTAAGGGGATGTCACCATGGCCTGAAAAAGGCGACGCGTTCCGTAGGGTGCGGGACCGTTGCCGCGACGAACGGCCCAGCTTTGCGGAGATTGCCGAATCCACCATCGGACATATCTCACCTGACGATAGTGTCAGAGAGGATGTTCGTCATGGCAGCGACGGCAGCGTTTCGCGAGATCCAGGACGTGGCGACGGACCGGGCGGTCTTCCCGCCTCCGTCTCGAAATGCCAAGCCTGTCGATCGCTCGGCCTGGATCGCCGCTTTTCATCATGTCCGCGACGAGACAGAGCGGCGAGCCGGCCCGCTCTCTCCCGAGGACCAGCAGGTCCAGTCGATGGCCGATGCGAGCCCGACGAAATGGCACCGAGCCCATACGACGTGGTTCTTCGAACAGTTCCTGCTGCGCGAGCATCTGCCGGGCTACGCCATCTATGATGAGCGGCTGCACTACCTCTTCAATTCCTACTACGTCGCCGCCGGCCCCCGTCAGCCCCGCATTCTGCGCGGGCTGATCACGCGGCCGACCGCCGACGACGTGGCGGGCTACCGGGCGCATGTGGATCGGGCCGTGGACGCTCTTCTGAGCCAAGCTTCCGCCAGCGCCTTGGATGCGATCCTGCCGGTTCTGGAGATCGGGCTGTACCATGAGCAACAGCACCAGGAGTTGCTGATCACCGATATCCTGCATGCCTTTGCGCAGAACCCCCTCGGACCAGCCTATGACGCCGGGTGGCGCTTCCCTCGACCGGTTGGCGCAGAGGGGCGTTCGGATCTCGCGCGCGGCATCGTCCCGATCGGGCATACGGGTGAGGGCTTCTCGTTCGACAACGAATCGCCGCGCCACGAGGTTCTGATCCAGGGCGGTACCATCGACAGAGCCCTCGTGACGAACGCACAATGGCTCGCCTTCATGGCCGATGGTGGCTACAAGCGCCCCGAACTCTGGCTTTCGGATGGCTGGATCGCCGCCCAGGCTGAGGGCTGGGAGGCGCCGGGTTACTGGCGCCGTGACGGCGTCTCGGAGGCCGAAGAGATCAGTGGCCGCCAAGCGTGGGCAAGCATGACCCTGGCCGGCATCCAGCCGATCGACCCAGCTCTCCCGGTGACCCATATCAGCTACTTCGAGGCTGACGCTTATGCCCGATGGGCCGGACGGGATCTGCCGACCGAGTTCGAGTGGGAGGTCGCTGCCCGCGAGGACAAACTTTCGGACGCCTTCGGCCTCGTCTGGCAATGGACTCGCAGCGCCTACACCGCCTATCCGGGCTATCGCCCGGTCGACGGAGCGCTCGGCGAATACAACGGCAAGTTCATGTCGAACCAGTTCGTGCTGCGCGGCTCATCGGTCGCCACGGCGCAAGGCCATGCGCGCGTTGAATACCGAAATTTCTTCTACCCGCATCAGCGCTGGCAATTCACGGGCCTGCGTCTGTCCGACACCCGCATCTGACTGCTCCCTCGACCTGTCGCGTATCCGGAGAGATCCCTTGACCATCAATCCCGTCTTCACGGATGCGACGCCGATCACGGCCCTCGACGCCGAACGGCAATTCCTAGACGATGTCCTCACCGGCCTGTCGGCACCCCAGAAGTTCCTCTCGGCGAAGTACTTCTACGATGCTGCCGGTTCGGACCTGTTCGAGGCGATCACCCGCCAGCCTGAATATTATCCGACGCGAACCGAACTCGGCATCCTCGACGCGCAGGGTTCGGCGATTGCCGCGGCCCTTCCGGAGCGGGCGACGCTCGTAGAATTCGGCAGCGGCTCGACCGTCAAGGTACGGCGCCTCTTGGTGCATCGGCCGGACCTCGCCGGATACGTTCCGGTCGACGTTTCGGAAAGCTTCCTGCGCAGCGAGGCCGAGGCCTTGGCGCAGGATTTCCCCCATCTCGCGATCACCCCCGTCGCCGCCGACTTCACCCGGGCCTTCTCCCTGCCGTCGGGACTCGCGGAGGGACCTGTGGCCGGCTTCTTTCCCGGCTCAACTATCGGTAATTTCGAGCCGCCCCAAGCAGCCCGGCTGCTCGAACACTTCGGACAGGTTCTGGGCTCCGGCGCAACGTTGATCATCGGAGTCGATCTCGTGAAGGACAGGGCGGTCCTCGAAGCGGCCTATGACGATGCGGCGGGAGTAACGGCGGCCTTCAACCGGAATCTTCTTGTCCGCATGAAACAAGAGCTCGGTGCCGATATCGACCGCGATGCCTTCACGCACCGTGCCTTCTTCAATGCGGACGCCTCTCGCATCGAGATGCATCTGGTCAGCCGGAGAGCGCAGACGATCCAGATCGCCGATCGGCGCATCTCTTTCGCGGAAGGCGAAACCATCCATACCGAGAACAGCTACAAGTATACGATCGATCGCTTCCGTGCCTTGGCTTACGAGGCCGGCTGGGAGGCGGGGTCTGTCTTGACCGACCCGGCCGCCCTGTTTTCGATTCACGCTCTGAAGCGGCCGTAGGCGTCAGCTGCGTTTCTCCAGCATGGCTTTGACCTGCATCAGCTGATCCCAGAGTTGGCCCGGCGAGGTACCAAGAACGTCGAGTCCGGCCGTCACACCCCAGTAGATCCCGACGACGATGACAGGAACGAGGATCCAGCCCAGGATTTCCTCGCCCTGACGCCGGCGCTTGCGACGCAGCCGACGCTGTTCGCGGGCCGTCAGCTTCGGCACGGGCTGGTGGGTCTGCGAAATCGGCGTGAGGGGACCTTCGTGTAAGTCACTCATCCGGGGGGCGCCCTCCTCAATCGTTCTCAGCGATAGGGAGGCGTTTCCGGCCCATCTGTCGTTGCAGCGCCCGCTCTCCGTTCCCGCGCTTGCTAACCACCCTGCGATCTCATGTCGACCGGCGGGTCTGGTTTTCTCAACGTCCAAGACCACGAAACCGGCCCCTCCGATGAACGGAGAGACCGGCTGGTTCTGCGATCAGGCTTTGACCAACGGCACTTTCGGGACTGTACGAACGCCCGAGCCGCCGCCCCCGGACCCACCCTTGTCATCACGCTTGTCGGTCGGCTTGCGCGTCGACGCCTTGGCCCGGGTCCGCTTGTGCTTCTTGGCGGCGTTGGTGACATCCTTCTCGGGCTTCGGCGTAACCGGGCCGGCCGGGAATTCGAAACCGAGTGCCTCCTTGCCCTCGCCTTCCGGCTTGCGGACCACGACCCGGACCGCGCCGCCATCCTTGAGCCGTCCGAACAGAACCTCGTCGGCCAGCGGAGTCTTGATGGTCGACTGGATCAGCCGGGCCATGGGCCGGGCGCCCATGGCATCGTCGTAGCCGTTCTCGGTCAGCCACTCGCGCGCCTCGTCCGAAAGCTCGATGGTGACATTGCGATCGGCCAGCTGCGCCTCGAGCTGGAGGACGAACTTGTCCACCACCTTCGCCACGACTTCCTTTGGCAGGTGCCCGAACGAGATGATCGCATCGAGCCTGTTGCGGAATTCCGGTGCGAACAGCTTGTTGATGGCCTCGACGTCGTCGCCCGTGCGCTTCGCCTGCGTGAAGCCGTAGGCGGACTTGGCCAGGTCGGACGCGCCCGCATTCGTCGTCATGATGATGATGACGTTACGGAAATCGACCTGCTTGCCGTTGTGATCGGTTAGCTTGCCGTGATCCATGACCTGCAACAGGATGTTGAACAGGTCCGGATGCGCCTTCTCGATCTCGTCGAGCAGCAGAACGCAATGCGGGTGCTGATCGATGCCGTCGGTCAGCAGGCCACCCTGGTCGAAGCCGACGTAACCGGGAGGCGCGCCGATCAGGCGGCTGACGGTATGGCGTTCCATGTACTCCGACATGTCGAAGCGAAGCATCTCGACACCGAGGGACGCCGCAAGCTGCTTGGCGGCTTCGGTCTTGCCGACGCCGGTCGGACCCGCGAACAGGTACGAACCGATCGGCTTGTCCGGGTCGCGCAAGCCGGCGCGCGCCAGCTTGATCGCGGATGTGAGCGCATCGATGGCGTTCGGCTGGCCGTAGACTACGCGCTTGAGGTTCTCGGTCAGGTTCTTGAGAACCACCGCGTCATCCTTCGACACGGTCTTGGGCGGAATGCGGGCCATCGTGGCGATGGTCGCCTCGATCTCCTTGACGCCGATGGTCCGCTTGCGGCGTGCCTCCGGGACCAGCATCTGCGACGCGCCGGTCTCGTCGATGACGTCGATCGCCTTGTCGGGCAGCTTGCGGTCGTTGATGTACCGGGCCGAGAGTTCCACCGCCGCCTTCACGGCCTCGGTGGTGTACTTGAGCTTGTGGAATTCCTCGAAGTACGGCTTCAGGCCCTTCACGATTTCGATCGCATCCGGGATCGACGGTTCGTTGACGTCGATCTTCTGGAAGCGGCGGACCAGGGCGCGATCCTTCTCGAAGTACTGGCGGTACTCCTTGTAGGTGGTCGAACCGATGCAGCGGAGCGAGCCGTTCGCCAGGGCGGGCTTCAAGAGGTTCGAGGCATCCATCGCGCCGCCCGAGGTCGCACCGGCGCCGATGACGGTGTGGATCTCGTCGATGAAGAGCACCGCGTTCGGATGCGCCTCGATCTCCTTCATCACCTGCTTGAGGCGCTCCTCGAAGTCACCGCGATAGCGGGTACCGGCCAGCAGGGTGCCCATGTCGAGGGAGAACACCGTGGCCTCGATGAGGACTTCTGGCACCTCCTTGTTGATGATCTTGCGGGCCAGACCCTCGGCGATGGCGGTCTTGCCGACGCCCGGCTCGCCCACCAGCAGAGGGTTGTTCTTCTGCCGGCGGCAGAGGATCTGGATGGTGCGCTGCACCTCGCTCTCGCGTCCGATCAGCGGATCGATGCGACCGTCACGGGCCTTCTTGTTGAGGTTGACGCAATAGGCCTCAAGGGCATCGCCCTTCTTCTTCGCGCGACCCTCGCCCTCATCACCGCTGGGACGCTCCGAGGCCGCTTCCTCGTCGGCTCCGCGCACAGGCTTCGACTCGGAGGCTCCCGGCCGCTTGGCAATGCCGTGGCTGATGTAATTGACGGCATCGTAGCGCGTCATGTCCTGCTCCTGCAGGAAATAGGCGGCGTGGCTCTCGCGCTCGGCGAAGATCGCCACCAGCACATTCGCACCGGTGACCTCCTCGCGCCCGGAGGATTGCACGTGGATCACCGCGCGCTGGATCACGCGCTGGAACCCCGCTGTCGGTTTGGCATCCTGCCGGCCGTCCCCGATCAGGTTCGCCAATTCGGTGTCGACGTATTCGACCAGGCTGCGCTTGAGGGTGTCGACCTCGACGTTGCAGGCGCGCATGACGGCGGCCGCGTCCTGATCGTCGACGAGGGCGAGCAGGAGATGCTCCAGCGTCGCGTATTCGTGCCGGCGCTCACCGGCGAGCGCCAAGGCGCGGTGGAGAGCTTGTTCTAGGCTGCGAGAGAAGCTGGGCAAAGCGTGGCCTCTGTGTGGGGTGCCTATTTCTTTTCCATAACGCACTGGAGAGGATGTTGGTGTTTGCGGGCGAAGTCCATGACCTGCGTCACCTTGGTCTCCGCAACTTCGTAGGTGAAGATCCCGCACTCGCCGACACCGTTGTGGTGTACGTGCATCATGATTTGAAAGGCGGCTTCCTGCGACTTGTTGAAGAATTTCTCGACGACATGCACGACGAATTCTTGCGGCGTATAGTCGTCGTTCAGCAAGAGAACCCGATAAAGGCTCGGTCGCTTCGTCTTAGGCTTCGTTCGAGTGATGATGGCGGTTCCGGACCGCCCGTCATCGGTACCACCCGGCTCGTGGGGTTCGTCGACCGCGCGCACTTCGGCGACACGGCGAAGCTGCGTAGGGGTGTCGGGGCCGTTCGCGCGTGAGGATTCGCTGCCCCGTATCAGGACGTCGGTCATCTGAATCGCATCGACCCCATAGTGCGGCATGCTGCTCGTAGGCTGCTGGTCCGCGGGTCACGCCGGCGAGGCGCGCTCGCATCGGGAGTAATCTATAGAGCGATCGGCCGCTTCGCCAGTCGGATGCGCGCACTTGTCCGATACCGCTTTCGGCAAGGCATCGGTGGAGCCCGGACAGCGGTTCTGTCCGCCGCAACGCCGCCGCGCGGCGCTCGAACGCAAACGACCCCGCGCGAAGACTCGCGCAGGGTCGAAGGGGGGTGTTCCGGGTCTCGCGAAGGGAGGTCGATGCCCCCCCCGCCGGGTCTGCGCTCAGGCGGCCAGCGTCTTGGGCGCGCCTGGAAAGCCCGGAAGTTTCGGAAAATTTTTCGGATCTAGGAAGGCTTTCGGATCGAAGAAAGTTTTGGGATCGAAGAAGGCCGGCACGCCGAACCCGGTCTTGTCCTGGAGGGGCGCGCCGATTTCCTTCGCCAGCCCTCGGTAGAGTTCCGTCATCGTGTTCGCTTGCGCCTGAAGCCGCTCGTAAGAGGCCTTCAGATACGCGGTCTGGATCTCGAGCACGGACTGCATCGTACGCGCGCCGGCCAGCTTCTTGATGGATTCCGAACTGGCTGCGTAGGAGTCCTTGGCAAAGTCCACCAGCTCGATCCCGGCCGTCTGGTTGGTCTTGGCCACCAGGGACACGCTTCTCAGCGCGTCGGACAGGCCCGTCTTGCTCATCGTGGAAGCTTTGTCGAACATTTGGGTCATCTGGCGATCCTCTCGGCTTTTTCAGGCCGGTCCCTGACGTTTCGGGTGCAGGCCCGGTCGACTGCGAGCAGCCTGCGACCTGATGTGTGCGATGCACCATCGAACGTCAAGATTTATATTGCGATGCAACACGAGATGTTTTCCCGGCGAATTGGCGTCCAGGCATTAACCGGGCCGTAACTGCGTCCACCTAGCCTGATTGACAGATGTTGCGGGGTTTGGGCGGACCGACCGCCCGCTCCGCCGAGATGTTGCGGTGCAAGCCGGCCTGCGGGCTGTGCATGTCGAGGCAGTGAGTCGTGATGCGTAGCCATACTCCCCGCGTCGGCCGGGTGCCTGCCCTGCCGGCCGCGATCGCGGCGGCCGCCGTTCTGGCCGCCCTCGCCTCTCCGGCGGAGGCCCGTCGCGGTCACCATCACCGCGGTGGCGGCGGAGGTGGCTACAACCCGCCCTACGCCGCCATGGTGGTGGACGTGAAGACCGGCAAGACGTTGCATGCGATCAACGAAGACTCGCTGCGTCACCCGGCCTCGATCACCAAGGTCATGACGCTCTACATGCTGTTCGAACAGCTTGAGCGTGGCCGCTACACCCTCGAGTCGCCTTTGACGATCTCGTCCTTCGCGGCCTCGCAGGCTCCTTCGAAGCTCGGTCTGCGCCCGGGCTCGACCATCGAGGTCGAGGAGGCGATCAAGGCGATCGTGACCAAGTCGGCCAACGACGTCGCCTGCGCCATCGGCGAGAATATTGCCGGCTCGGAAGCGCGCTTTGCCGAGATGATGACGCAGAAGGCCAAGGCGCTCGGCATGAGCCGGACCCACTACGCCAACGCCTCAGGTCTGCCGGACGCCGACCAGATCACCACGGCCCGTGACCTCACGATCCTGGCGCGGGCGATCCAGGACCGCTTCCCGCGCTATTACAAGTACTTCCAGACCCGCTCCTTCGCCTTTCGCGGCCGGGTCATCGGCAACCACAACCGCCTCCTCGGCAACGTGCAGGGGGTGGACGGAATCAAGACCGGCTACACCCGCGATTCCGGCTTCAACCTGATGACGGCGGCCAAGCTGGACGATCGCCAGATCGTGGCGATCGTGCTGGGTGGCAAGTCGGGCGCCAGCCGTGATCGCATCATGGCCGACCTTGTGCGCCAATCCTTGCCGCGCGCCTATGCGGGTTCGCGACAGACGCCCTCGACCATCGAGGTCGCCGAGCGCGCGCGTCCGGCCGTGGTGGCGGACGGCGCTTCGCGGACGCGGACGCAGGTTGCTTCGGCGGACGACGAGGAGGATGTCGAGACCACCGCGTCGACGCTCCGTGCCGGCCAGCCGCTCGACATCACACCCAACCGGAGCGCCACCACGACCCCCGGAAGCGCCGGTGCGAAGTGGCGGTCCGGTGCCCTTCCGAATTCTGCGCAGGCCTATGCGGCCACGAGCGGTCCTGCGGCCTTCCCGTCGGGCGGCAAGAGCGATGCCCGCCTCGCCTCCGTCGATGGTCCGCGCGCCGAGGCGCCGAAGCCGGTGGCCGGCGCGAAGATCACGCCGACCGCCTGGGTGATCCAGCTCGGCGCCATGGATGACGAGGACAAGGCGAAGTCGATGCTCGCCGAGGCCCGCAGCCGTACCGGTGGGACGCTCTCCAAGGCGTCGCCCTACACGGTGAAGGTCGAGCATGGCGGCGCGACTCTGTTCCGGGCCCGGTTCTCCGGCTTTGCCGAGCAGGATACTGCCCAGGACGCCTGCAACGCGCTGAAGCGCAGCGGTTTCAGTTGCTTCGCCACCCGTAGCTAAGGTCCCCGTCGGCGACCTTCGATCGGCCCGGACGCCTCATCGCGCGTCCGGCACAGGATACGCATGCCCGGTTCGTTCCACCGGTCGGCGGTACGTTCGACATTCCCTGTCTGGCAACGCGCGTGGAGTATCAGCGATGTCGGTTGTTAAGCCTGTCACGGGCCGCGTTGACGCGCGCCGCTTGCTCGGCCGTTCCCCCCTGGTCGGGGTGCAGCCGCTTCATCAACGTCCGATGGGCCGTGCGGACCTGCTCCAGGGACGCCCCGCGCTCAAGCCCCAGGATCTCATAGGCCTCCTGCTCCGTCATCGCCCCTGGGTACGCCGCACGGCGCGGCCCCGTGTCGGCATCTCCCTGAGCGTCTACACGCCAGCCGGGATGCCGGCGGTCGAGATACGCCTCTAGTCGGCGGGCGGTGACGGCATCGCGTCCGAACAGGGCGAGAAGACCGGGCACGGGGATCGCCGACAGGGGTTGCCCCGCATAGGGACCAATCAGCGCGATCCCGTCGCCACTTTGATCGAACCGGATGCTGCCGCCGCCGAATTGTCTCGGGTCAAACCGGGAAGCGATACCGTTTAGGCGGGTTTTCAATCCGGTGGAACCCTCCAGCAGCCAGGCCCCACCCGCGCCCAGCAGGAGCGCGAACTCGAGCCGGCCGCGGAACAGGAAAAGCCCCGCCGCCGCGAGGGCAAGATAGCCACCCACCTGCCGCAGCAGGCGCGTGCTCAGCGCCGGATACCGCCGGCGCGCATGGGATGCGAACCACCACAGGATCATGAGCGCGACGATGCCGGCGATGAACGTCACCGGCTGACGCCGTACTCAGCGGTGATCCGCCCGCCGACTCGAAGTTTCACCCCGTCGATGTCACGCAAGCCCTGATCCCGAGCCGATCGGTCCGGCGCGCGTTCGCTACCGCACCCGCGCCGCGAGGGCAGCCGCACGCCTTCCGGCGCGTTCTCCGGGCAGAGACGGGGCGGCATCTGCTCTCCGGCATCGGCGGCGACCATGCCGGCGAACCAGAGCAGGAGAATCGGCACGGGACGGTGACAGACCATGAGTCGCTTTCGCTGATCGCCGAGCCGCTTTACCGGTCGGCGCCCCACCTGACGAGAGGTCGAGAGTCAAAGACGGCTTTCCGCAACGTCGGACGTCGTGACACGGACACGGCGTGTGCGCCCGTCGCGCTCGACGGTCAGTTCGATCGACGCACCCAGGCCGGCCGCCTCCATCGCGGCGGTGAGATCGGCGAGGCGATGCACGGGTTGGTTGCCGGCGCCGACGATGATGTCGCCGATGTCGCCGGTCTGGGGATCGACACCGCGCAGGCCGGCCGCCGCGGCTGGCGATCCGCGCAGGACGCGCAGAACGACGACGCCATCGATGCCGAGGCGCGTTGCCGTGGCCTCCTGACCGGCGATAATCCCGATGCCGGGATTGCGGGTCCGGCCGTTTCGGATGAGTTCGGGAACGACCCGGTTCACCACATCGACGGGGATTGCAAAGCCGATGCCCGCGCTGGCTCCTGACGGCGAAAAGATTGCCGTGTTCACGCCGATGAGGCGCCCGGCGGAATCGAGAAGCGGACCACCCGAATTTCCGGGATTGATCGCGGCATCGGTCTGGATCACGCCCGACAATTCGCGGCCCGCGCTCGTGGGTAGACGCCGCTGGAGTGCACTGATCACGCCCGTGGTCAGCGTATGATCCAGACCGAAGGGATTGCCGATGGCATAAGCCGCCTGTCCGACCTTCAGGTCGGTCGAAGTGCCGATCGCCAGGGGTTGCGGTGCGGCTGTCGTGCGGCCGAGGCGGAGCACGGCAAGATCATAGCTCGGTGCCGCACCGACCAAACTTGCCGACACCACCGCGCCGGAGGAGAGGCGGACGGCGACGGAGCTGCCGCCCTGCGCAGCCGCTGCAACCACGTGATTGTTGGTGACGATATGTCCGGCCGCGTCCCAGACGAAGCCGGTGCCGGTCTGCGCGCCGTTGTTCTGGTCGCCATCCTCCGCGTCGACGCCCATCAGGGCTCGGCCTTGAGCAGCAGCCTGAACGAAGACGTGAACCACGGACGGACTCGCCCGGGCGAACAACTCGACCGTCGTCGCCTCGGCCGGCGCGAGGTCGCCCCGGGCGGTAATGGCGCGGGACGTCCGCTCGGAGAACGCGAGACCGGTCAGGTAGGGTTGCGCGACGAAGAGTGTGAGCAGGACGATCGCCGCACCGGCGACCCATCGCAGGAAACGATCCGCCGGAGGCTGCGGCGAAGACCGATCGCGCATGTGTCATCCTCTTCACCATGCCGCGAAAATCGCGTCGCACGTCATGTCCATTAACTGGTCAGTGACGCATCGCCCTTCAACTGATGCGGTACCACCGCCGGCGTGGGTGTGACAGCACACCGATTCTGGCGGCTGCCAAAGATAAACATCGGCCCGACATTGTCAGGCTTGGTGACAAACCGAACGAGAAGGCGTCCAAAAGCGGCCATATTCTGCGCTAATTGCACCGCGCAAGTGCATCGTATGAGGGAGACAGGGTTCAGGCTGAAATGAACATTTCATTGTGGTCTGAAATAGCCTCGAAGCCGCCTCAGAGATGCTTCCATTCATACCGATGAACGTCCCGCAGCGAATGTTCAGGTTCGAGGCCGTAAAGGTCTTGAGCCGGTCACCCGGTATCGCGGGGAACCACCCTCACGATTGAAGGAATACGAAAATGGAAACCCAAGCCCTGGAACGTCCCGCCGATCTGACGATCTGGCGTACGGCTCCGGTTCCGGCTCCCCTCGCCCAGCCGGCCCGCTACCGCACCCTGCGCGAAGCGATCGAAGCCGCCGCCGGTGCCCTGTCCGACCCGGCCAAGCAGCCCTGGATCATCACCGAGGATGGTGAGGTTCTCTCGCCGAACTGGATCCGCACCTACTTGAACTGACGTTCGTTCGTCGGCGCCGGATCGGCGCCGCACTCTGCGCGAGCCGGCTGTCGAAATGGCCGCGGCCGGCTCACGAGTGTCACGAGGACGTACGAGACGATCATCAGCAGGAACCAGGACCCGAACTTTTGCCAGGATACGGGCGACCAGCCGGTCACCTGCTTCGGATAGAGCCAGACCCGGGTGTAGGTGCCGATATTCTCCGCAATCCAGATGAACACTGCCACAAGGCCGAAGCCTAGAAGCAGCGGCATCCGGCGGTGGACCTGCCAGACCTTGAAATACACCCACGTCCGTCCAAAAAGCAGCACCGTGGCCAAGAATAGCGCAATCCGCATGTCCCAGATCACATGGTGGCTGAAGAAGTTCACATAGATCCCCCCGGCCAGGGGTAGCGTCAGGGACAGACGCGGATGATGGGCGAAGCGGAAGTCGAACAGGCGCCAGACCCGCGCGATGTAGGACCCGACACTGGCATACATGAAGCCCGTGAAGAGCGGGACACCGGCGATCCGCAGGACGCTTGCTTCGGGATAGATCCAAGATCCGACGCTGGTCTTGAACACCTCCATCACCGTGCCGACGACGTGATAGAGGGCGATGATCTTCGCCTCTTCCCAGGTCTCCATCTTCAAGGCGAGCAGGCTAGCCTGGATGGCTATGGCCGCGAGGGTCAGCGCATCGTAGCGGCTCAGGGCGGCATCGGGCGGATAGAACAGATAGCTCCCGATCACGGCGGCGCAGAGCAGGCCACCAAACAGGCAGGCCCAGCCCTGCTTGATGCCAAACCTTAGAAATTCGTAGGCTCCGGCGACCCAAGGCCCTTTCGCCTGTGCCCAGGTCCCAACGCGTACATCCAGAGATATGAAACGTGCGAGATGCGGCCAGAATCTGGCTGCGCTCTCTGCCCCCGTCCCGTGCTTCATGTCTGTCCCTGTTCCCGGCAGTAACGGCATAGGACAAAAAAAGGCCGCTCCGAAGAGCGGCCCGAAGTCTAGGGAGGAAACGCCCAAGAAGGGCTGCCGAACCGCGACGCCATCGCGGTCCCGCAACGCACAATCTAAAGTGCGCCGCACAAATAGCAAGGAGATTGTACGGCGTTCAACGCAGATTTTCGTCCGCGCGCTACGGCCGAATAGGCGCTCGCCGAGCCCCCTGTGGGGCGTTCAGTGCTCGCTGAGAAGCTGCGCGATCTCGACCTTCAAAGCATCGGCAAGGTCGGGCCGCTCCAGTGCGTAGGCGATGTTCGCCGTCAGGAAACCGAGCTTCGAACCGGTGTCGTACGTCCTGCCCTGATAGTGCATGCCGAAGAAGGCCTGATCCTGTGCCAGCTTGATCATCGCGTCGGTCAGCTGGATCTCGCCGCCTGCGCCCTTCTCGCCATGGGAGAGGATATCGAAGATCTCGGGCTGAAGGATGTAGCGTCCGGAGATGATGAAGTTCGAAGGGGCCGTGCCGGCCTTCGGCTTCTCCACCATCCCGTTGATCTCGAACGTCTGACCGAAGGTCTGGCCGACTCCCACGATGCCGTACTGATGCGTCTCCTCCGGCTTCACCTCCTCGACGGCGATGACGTTGCCGCCGTGACGCTCGTAGGCGGAGAGCATCTGCTGCATGCAGCCTCGGCTCAGCATATCGGGCAGCAGAACGGCGAAGGGCTCGTCACCCACGATCTCACGGGCGCACCAGACGGCATGGCCCAGACCGAGGGGAGCCTGCTGGCGCGTGAAGCTTGTCTGGCCGGCGGCCGGCAGGTCGCGCTTCAGAGACTCGTAGGCCTCCGTCTTGCCGCGCTCCTGCAGCATCCGGTCGAGTTCGAAGGCCACATCGAAATGGTCCTCGATCACCGCCTTGCCGCGCCCCGTCACGAAGATGAAGTGCTCGATCCCCGCTTCGCGGGCCTCGTCGACGACGTGCTGGACCACCGGGCGATCGACGACGGTGAGCATCTCCTTCGGGACAGCCTTGGTGGCCGGGAGGAAGCGGGTGCCCAAGCCGGCAACAGGCAGGACGGCTTTGCGAATCGGTTTCATCAAGCGGGACCCGATAACAAGGGAGGATGAGGAAAACCTCGAAGGGTTTGACGATGGCGCAACACAACCTCTGTTAACGGAGGTCATCGGGCAACCGGCGTAATGGACATAACCGACAAGCTCGATTTCGGATATATCGTCGGTGAAATGATTGGGGAGAGGATGTGATGGCGGTTCTGGTGACAGGCGGAGCGGGATATATCGGCAGTCACATGGTGCTGGCTCTGCTCGATGCCGGCCACGACGAGGTTGTGGTTCTCGACGACCTGTCGACTGGTTTCGATTGGTCACTTCCGCCTGAAGTAAAGCTTGTCGTCGGCGACATTGCCGATCAATCGCTTGTCACCGAGGTCATCCTTCAGCATCGCATCGATGCCATCGCTCACTTCGCTGCGCGGATCGTAGTGCCGGATTCGGTTGCCGATCCGCTCCACTATTATCTGGCGAACACGGTGAAGACCCGGGCGCTGATCGAGACGGCTGTCCGTTGCGGCGTCAAGCACGTGATCTTCTCGTCGACAGCCGCCGTCTATGGCGAACCGGAGACCGTCCCGGTGCCGGAGAGCCTGATACCGGCACCGATCAATCCCTATGGTCGCTCCAAGCTGATGAGCGAGTGGATGATTGCCGATGCGGCCAAGGCGCATGGGTTTTCCTACGTCATCCTCCGCTACTTCAACGTCGCGGGCGCAGACCCGCGTGGCCGGACCGGGCAATCGACTCCGAACGCGACGCACCTGATCAAGGTGGCCACGCAGGCCGCCCTCGGGCAACGCCCGCATCTCGATGTCTACGGGACCGACTACCCAACGCGCGACGGCTCCTGCCTGCGCGACTATATCCAGGTCTCCGACCTCGCCGAGGCGCATCGGGTCGCCCTGGATCACCTCCGCTCCGGCGGCGAGAGCCTGACCCTGAATTGCGGCTATGGCCAGGGCTACTCGGTCCTCGAGGTGATCGAGGTAGTCAAACGCGTTTCCGGGCGGGACTTCGAGGTCCGCCTGTCGCCGCGCCGGCCCGGCGATCCGGCGCAGATCGTGGCGGAGGCCGAGCGCATCCGGGCTCTCGGATGGACGCCGCGATACGACGATCTGGACGAGATCATCGGTCAGGCCTTCGCTTGGGAAGAAGCCCTCACCCGCCGCAATCGCACGTGACGCGCTGGTCAGCCCTCGTCCTTGCAAGCCTGATCGGCGCAGGTCCGGTGCTCGCCGCGGGAGCAGGCGTGTCTCCGCCCGTCGCCGCTCGCGAGATCACCGGTGGATTCGGCAGCTTCATCGCCGCATTGCGGCCGGACGCGGAGGCACGGGGCATTTCCGCCGCGACCTTCACGGCAGCGTTTGCCGGGATCTCGGGGCCGGACCCGGACGTCGTCGCTCGGACGCGCCGGCAGGGTGAGTTCAGCCGTCCAGTCTGGGACTATCTCGTCGGTGCCGTGTCGGCCAGCCGGATTGCGCGTGGGCAGGCGCAGGCCGCCAAGCTGGCGCGCGTGCTCGCGGAAATCGAGACCCGATACGGCGTACCGCGCGCCATCGTTCTTGCATTCTGGGGGGTGGAGTCGGATTTCGGCGCCACTGCCGGCACGATGTCGACCATCCGTGCCTTGTCGACCTTGGCGGAGGTCAAATTCCGCGGCAGCCTGTTCCGCGATGAATTGCTTGCCGCCCTGACGATCCTCGAGCGTGGCGACATCACCCCGGATCGCATGAAGGGATCCTGGGCCGGTGCAATGGGCCAGGTGCAGTTCCTGCCGACGAGCTTCCTCGCGCACGCGGTCGATTTCGACGGCGACGGCCGCCGCGACATCTGGACATCGGAAAGCGACTCACTCGCCTCGATTGCGGCCTATCTGAAGACGCTGGGCTGGAATCCATCGCTCTCCTGGGGTTACGAGGTCATCCTGCCCGCCGATTTCGATCTCGCGCGCTATCGCGGCGACCTCTCGGATTTCGCCCGGCGGGGCATACGGCGCACGGACGGAAAGCCTCTCCCGAGCGGCGGCCCGGCGAGCCTGTTCCTCCCCGGGGGGCATTCCGGACCGGCTTTCCTGATCACCGACAACTTCGAGGTCATTCGCGCCTACAACACTTCGGATTCCTACGCTCTGGCGGTGGGACACTTCGCCGATCGGCTGTCGGGCGGGCGGGCCCTGGCGCGGGCGTGGCCGACGAAGGAGGGGCGCCTCGACAAAGCGGGGCTGCAGGCCCTGCAGGCCGCCCTGGCCAAGCGCGGCCTTTATGCGGGCGAAGCTGACGGGCGCGCTGGACCGAAATTGCGCGAGGCGGTGCGTCAGGCTCAGATCGCCGAAGGTCTGCCGGTCGATGGCTATGCGACGCCGAAGCTCCTCGCTCATCTCGCAGGTCGGCCTTAGACCTCGCCGGCATCCTCCGCTAAGGTGGCGGGACCGATCGCTCCGCCGATCAGCATTTCGAGGCGCCCCATGACCTTGCCGGCTTCCCGCACGGCCTGGTGTTTCCTCTCGGGATTGTCCCTGTTTGTCGCCGGACTTGTGCCGGCGCAGGCCCAGTGGGGTGATTCCTATGATGCGCCGCGTGGTGGCGACTACGAGCCGCCGCGCCGGCGGCCGCGCGACTATTATCGCGACGACAGCGGCTACGGGGCGCGCCAGGCCACGCGCCGCTACGCACCGCCGCCGCAGGAAGCACCGCGGCAGTTCTACTGGCCTTGGGAGGATCGCCCGGCGCCTGCCCAGGCCGCGCCCCCGGTGCCGAGCGCCCGACCGGCTCCAACACGCGGGCGCAGCTATGCGGACGATCCGCGCGGCGGTCGCGACGATGGACGGGCGGTTCGGCGTCGACCGCGCCCAGCCCCCATCGTCGCACAGCCGAAGCCGGTCGTGCCGAAGGTCGAGCCGACGACCCGGATCGCCGTTTTCGGTGACACGCTGGCGAGCCACCTCGGCAGCGGGCTCTCGAACGTGTTCGAGGACAATACGGAGATCGGCGTGGTCGACCGCTCGAAGCCCGATAGCGGCTTGGTGCGCAAGGATGTGGTGGATTGGCCGAAGGCGGCCGAGGACTTCGTCAAGGCCAACCCCAAGACCAACTATGCCGTGGTCATGCTGGGATCGAACGACCGCCAGCCGATCCGGGAGGGCGATCAGACCCTCGATCCCCTGAACGACCGGTGGCGAACCGTTTATTCCGAACGCGTCGATGCCCTGATCAAGGTGTTCACCGACGCAAGGATTCCGCTGATCTGGGTCGGGGCGCCCCCCATGCGCAGCGAGGCACTGACGAAGGACATCGCCGAGATCAACGATATCTACCGTGAGCGCATCGCCAAGGCGGATCAGACCTATGTCGATATCTGGCCGGGCTTCGTCGATGATCGCAACCGTTACACGGCCACCGGTCCCGACCTCGAGGGCCAGGAGGCAAAGCTGCGTACCGCCGACGGCGTGCATTTCACCAAGGCCGGCGCGCGCAAGATGGCGCATTTCGCCGACGTGGAGCTCAAGCGCATGATGGGGACGGGGGTGGCGGCGCCGCCGGCCGCCCTCGCCGCCCCCGTGGCGACCGCGCCTCAGACACCCCTGGAAGGAGAGGCGGTCAAGCTCGACGATGCCGGAGCCATCGACCGCCAGATCACCGCGATGCTGCCGAGCCTGCCCGAACCGCCGGGGATTCCCGCTCTGCCGGTGAAGCCTCTTGCGGGGCCGGTGGTGCCCCTCGGACGCGCCGAGGTGACGCCGGGCGGAACCCTGATCAGCGGCCGCCCACGCGACGGGGACCCGTCTGGAACAGTAGAGCGCAGCCTGGTGCGCGGGGCGGCGCCCCTGGCGCAACCGGGGCGGGCCGACGATTTCAAGTGGCCGCCGGGCTGAGGGCGGGATCTAACCGACGCCGACCGGGTGCTTGGTCACCACGGGGCTGCGCATGGTGACGAGCTCTTCGCCGAGGGTCGGATGCACCGCGACGGTGCGGTCGAAATCCGCCTTGGTGGCGCCCATGGTGACGGCGATGCCCACGGCCTGGATGATCTCGCCGGCATCGTGGCCGAGGACGTGGACGCCGACGACCCGGTCGCTGGCACAATCGACCACCACCTTCATCAGCACGCGCTCATCGCGGCCGGACAGGGTCGCCTTCATCGGGCGAAAACGCGAACGGTATACATCGACGGTGCCGTAGAGGTCGCGCGCCACATCCTCGTTGTGGCCGACGACGCCGATCTCCGGAGTCGAGAACACGGCGGTGGGGATGAGGCCGTGGTCGACACACCACGGCGTATTGCCGAACACCGTATCGGCGAAAGCGTGGCCTTCGCGGATGGCGATGGGTGTCAGCGCCGCACGGTCGGTGACGTCGCCGACGGCATAGATCGAGGGAATGGAGGTCTGCGAGAAGGCGTCGACCGGGATCGCACCGCGCGCATCGGGCTGGATCCCGACCGCCTCGAGACCGAGGCCGGCGGTGTTCGGGCGCCGTCCCGTGGCGGTCAGGACCTGATCGACCTCCAGGGTCGTGCCGTCGTCGAGGGTGGCCCGGATGCCGGTCTCGGTTCGATCGAGTCGCTCCACGGTCCGGTTCAGGCGCAGGTCCATGCGCCGGGCATAGGCCTCGCCGAGCGCGTCGCGGACCTCTTCGTCGAAGCCCCGCAGGAGCTTGTCGCCGCGGTGCAGCAGGGTGGTGCGTGCACCGAGGTGGGCGAAGACACCGGCGAACTCGACCGCGATGTAGCCGCCGCCCACCACCAGGATGCGCGCGGGCAGGGTCTCCAACTCGAACACTTCATTGGAGGTGATGGCGAGTTCGGCGCCCGGAATCAGCGGCTCCTTGACCGGATGGGCGCCGACCGCGACGAGGATGAAACGGGCGGTGACGCGCCGGTCCGAGCCGACCAGCCGCACGGTGTGGGCGTCCTCGATCACCGCCCGTTCGGGGATGATGGTGACGCCGGCCCGGCTGAGATTGGCGTCGTAGATGCTCTCCAGCCGCGCCACCTCCGCGTCGCGGCGTGCTTTCAGCACCGACCAATCGAAGCTCGGCTCGGACACCGACCAGCCGAAGCCGGCGGCATCCTCGAACTCGTCGGCGAAACGCCCGGCATAGACCATGAGCTTCTTCGGCACGCAGCCGCGGATCACGCAGGTGCCGCCGACCCGGTATTCCTCGGCGAGCTGGACCCGGGCGCCGTATCCGGCCGCGATCCGTGCCGCCCGGACGCCGCCGGAGCCTCCGCCGATGACGAACAGGTCGACATCGAAGGTGCGGGCCAGATCGTCAGCCATGGAAGTCATCCTGCGGGTGGGAGCACCGAGGGCTCTCCATCGCCCGAACCGCGCGGTACATCAACCGGCGCGTCTTGCCGTTCCCACCGCCGAACGAAAAAGGCCGCCTCCCCTCGCGGAAAAGCGGCCTTCCGAACCCCAGCGCGGCGCGAGGCGCCGGCGGGCTTACTTGATCTTGGTTTCCTTGAAGTCGACGTGCTTGCGCACGACGGGGTCGTACTTCTTCATCGACAGCTTCTCGGTCTGCGTGCGGGAGTTCTTCTTGGTGACGTAGAAGTAACCCGTGTCGGCGGTCGAGATCAGCTTGACTTTAACGGTGACGGCCTTGGCCATGGACGCGGCGCTCCTGTGATCGCGGCATTCCGCATCAGCGAAACGCAAAAGGGCCGGCGGTGGCCGGCTGAATACCGGCGGGTGATTGCCTTATCGGCCGGGATTCGTCAAGGCGCCTCGTGCGTCGGATGCTGGACGATGCGCAGGGCGACGACCACCGCGTAGCCGAGGAACAGCAGACAGAGGCTGTAGGCGAAGCCCTGGGGCGGGATCAGGTCCATGCCTCCGCCGATGAGCGGCGGACCGAGCATCAGGCCGACATTGTACAGGACGACGAAGGCGGCGTTGGCGCCTGCCAGTTCGGGCCCCTGCACGGTGGCCCCGAGATGGGCGAGGCCCACCGTATAGAGCGTTCCGGCGATGCCGCCCCACAGGAACAGCAGCACGAGCAGGCCCGGAAACCAGGTCGACGCCAGGGGAATCAGCATCGACCCGAGGGCTCCGCCGAGCCCGGCCATGAGGAGGACGAGGCGGCGGTCGACCCGGTCGGCAAGCCAGCCGAAGGGAATCTGAAACAGCACGTTGCCCAGGGCGAGCGCGCTGACCAGTCCGGCCGCGGTCTCGGCCTCGTAGCCGAGGCGCAGGCCGTAGAGCGGCAGGATCGCGAATCCGCCGGTCTCGACCGCTCCGTAGACCAAGGCCGCGACGGTGGCGGCGGGGGCGAGGCGCAGATAGGCGAGGAACGGCCGCGATGCTCCGTGCCCGATCACCGGCGACAGCCCCCGCGCCAGCAGGAGCGGGACCAGGGCGACGAGGAACAGCAAGGCGCCCCCGAAGTAAGGCGCGTATCCTTGCGTGCCGAGGAGTGTCAGCAGGATCGGCCCGACCGCGAAGCCGAGGGCCAGAACCGTGGCGTAGATGCCCATGACCAGCCCACGCCGCTCCGGCGGCGCCGCCGCATTGATCCAGAACTCGGAGAGCACGAACAGGGCGCCGAGACTCATCGAGAACACGAAGCGCAACACGAACCACCAGACGATGCCCTGGAGCAGCTTGAAGGCGACGAGGCAGAGCGCGCCGAGCACGATGGCGCCGACGAGGAGGCGCAGAACTCCGAGCCGGGCCGCCAGGCGCGGCACGAACGGCACAGTGACGATGGCGGCGAGCCCCGCCACGGCGGTGTTGATCCCGATCAGGGTGCCGGAGGCGCCCATGCGCTCCATCTCGAGGGAAAGCAGCGGAATCGTCAGGCTGAGCCCGATGCCCACCACCGCCACGCAGGTGATGGCGGCGGCAATCGAAGCGAAGCGCGAGCCATCGGGGAAATCGGCGGGGCGTGGGGCCGGCATGAAGGGGTCCGTTGCGGGTCGCGCGCGACACCGGGACCGCCTTGTCTACGCCGGGGCTTGCCGACGCAACCGGCGCCCCGGCTGGCTGCGGATGGCTGAAGCCTGGGCCGGGCTGTTCACGCCGATCCTTGTCCTGTCTGTTCGTCGATGCCTCGCGTCTTCCGTGCGAACTCAACGATGAAGAGGCCCGGACGGGGGCGCATCGAACGATGCCCGGCTTGAGCGCGTAAGCGGTCCAACGCGCACGGCACAGGCAGGTACGCCATCGTCAGAAGCGCGTTCCTTCCGTCGCGACGGTGACGGATGTTCCGGCACGGTCAAGCTGCAGGCGGCGTCGCTCGCCCGGACGCGCCGACAGTTTCGCCCGCACGGCATCGGGTGCGAGGCCATCGAGCGGATACCCGTCGACCTGCAGCAATCGGTCTCCCACTTCGACGCCGGATACGAGGGGATGCCCGTCCCTCGTCGCGACGGCCGCGATGGCGTAGCCTGCATCGCGTCGCACCAGCGTCAGGCCAACACCGTCGAGATCGCCCGGATCGTCGCTGCCCAGCCGCTCCCAGAAGCTTGTGCCGGCTGCGTAGTCGAGCGTCAGCCGCACGGTGTCGAGAACGTTGTTGCCCAGCCAGCCGGTCACCGGCTCGCCCGCATCCACTTGCCAAGTGTCCCAGAAGATTTCGCCGAGGGCAGCGTCGCCGATGGCGCCACCGAGCGGGCCCGTGCCCAAAGCCCCGACATCCCGGAACATCACTCCCCCGACGTCGATGCCCGGCAGGCGAATGATTGTGCCAGCGCGTTCGAGAGCCAGATCCGCCATCGCCAGGTTGGCGCGCCCGACCGCGCCGTCGGCACGGCGCCACTCCGGATGCTGGAGAAGCCACCCGGCAACGGTCCGTCCACGCAGCCATGTATAGGGCGCGCCGACATCGAGAACGAGCGGAATGCGTTGGTCGCCGACCTGCGCATCCACCACGGTGATCCCCGTCGTGGGATTGGTCCGGACCGGAACCGGTACGCCGCGGCTCTGCGATGCACCGGATGGCGCCAGCGTCAGGGATGCGGTCTTTGGATCGATGGTGACGGCAAAGTGCTGAAGCACTCCAGCCGGCAGAACGGCCTCGACGGTGCGAGGTGCGAACAGGAGACCGAAGAGATCCTGTCCGTCGACGCTGCCCGGGCCATCTTTCACCGACCCTGCCTCGACCGTGACGCTGACGCCACCGATGTCCATCAGAAGATCGTGGCCCTCGGCGAGGCCCAACGCGCGATAGAGATCCTGAGACAGGATCGGAGCGGCCGCACCCATGTTGAGCCAAGCGAGCAAGCGCCGTTCGCTCCCATCCGGTCTCCGAAAGGCGACCGGTACGAGCCAGCGTCCGGACGCCCGCTCCATCGGCAGCGTGACCGAGGTCCCGCCGTCCGGCCAGACCACCGCAACCCGACTGACCTGCGACGGCGGCGGGAGACAGGCAGTCAGCAGCCCGGCGGCGAGACCGATCACGAGCGCGCGCCGAACACCTGAGAATTTGTACATGGGCACAGGTCTCCGCTCCTGCACCGTGAAGGCAGGTCGGTTCGAGATCGAGGATCGGATCGTCAGCCGGCGCGGCTCTGGGCGTTTTCGCCGTCGATCACGTATTCGAGCAGATCGCCCGGCTGACAGTCGAGTTCACGGCAGATCGCTTCCAGGGTCGCGAAGCGCACACCCTGAACCTTGCCGGATTTCAGAAGCGACAGGTTCGCCTCCGTGATTCCGACGGCGCGGGCGAGATCCTTCGACTTCCGCTTGCGTCGCGCGAGCATCACGTCGAGGCGCATCACGATCGGCATCAGACGAACCCGTCCCGGTCGTCCTGGATCGCCTGACCGGCCCGTATGAGTTCGGCCAGAACGATCAGAAGGACGGCGAGCAGGAGAGCGTGCATCGAGGAGGTGCGGAACCACGCGAGATCGACTCCACCCCCGGCGAGCCGGACCAGAGCCTGTCCGCCGATCGGAGCGACGGCATAAGCCAGGAGGCAGATCGCCATGCGACGCAGGCGTAGAACCTGTCCGGCCGCAAAGACCGTCCCGACCGCCAACTGGCGCAGCAGCGCGTGGAGATCGAAGAGCACGGCCGCGACGGGCATCTGGGTCAAAGTGAAATTCGCTCCGTAGGCCCACCGGGTCGGCCAAGTGAGAGCCTCGAACGGCACAACGCCCACAACGTCCGCGGGACGGGCGCCGATGAAGGCCGCACCCGGAGCAAGCCAGAGCCACGAGCCTTTGAAAACCAGGCCGAGCGTGAGCACGGCCACGGTGAAGACCAGGGTTGCCGCCAGGACCGTGGCGACAAGCCGTGCGGCAAAACGAGCACAGCGCCGAAGCGTGAGATGCTCCTCAGTCTGAAGCTGCGGCACCTGATTCCGCTTCGGCATGACCGATACGTTCGACATCCCCGCTCCTTCACGGATGGGATATCACGGAAAATAATTTCTGCAAAACAATAATATTTCGCCGGCGGCGTCGTCTTTGGCAGGTCGAGCGATGCCAGGACGCGGGCGTGCGTCGGACAGGTCTGCGCGCCAGCCACAGGATTGGCAGGGTGTCGGACCAGACGTTTTCGGAAAGAGTCCCGTCTTCACAGCGTATAACGGGATGCGCCGCTTGCCTGCTCAGCGGATCTCCAGCCAGCGCGAAAGTCGCCGAGCCTGTGTGTTCAAGGTGGTGTTCGGAGAAACGTCATGGTGCGGAGGCTGGCGGACCCATTCCCACCCCTGACCTCTCGCCACCAGGAGGTAACGGACGCAGCCTGATCCCTCTTGTCAGCGCGCGGCCGATTTCAGCGGCTTGCTGTCGGTGGAGGGCGGCTGGCGCTCGATCGTCTGGCCGTCGCGGAGGTCGGCGGGGGGGCTGAGGACGAGCTCTTCGCCGCCCTCCAGGCCCTGGTCGACCTCGATCGTGGTGCCGAGATCGCGCCGGATTCGGACCGTACGCCACTGCGCCGTGCCATCCTCGCGGGCCAGGGCGACCTGTGTGCCGCGCTGATTGAAGACGAGGCTTTCGGCCGGGATCACCACGTTCGCTTCGGTGCGAGGCACCTTCAAGGTGACGTAGACGTAGAGGCCGGCGCGCAGGGCACCGTCCTGGTTCGGCACGTCGACCTGCGTCGTCAGGGTGCGCGACGCGGTCAGCAGCGCCACCGAGCTGCGCTCCACCTTGCCGGAAAATATCCGGTTCGGGATCTGCGGCACCTTGATCGCCGCCTCGACTCCCGGCGTCACCCCGACCGCGAGGTTCTGGGGCACGTTGACCGAGACGCGCAGGATGTCATCGCGATCGACGGACAGGAGGGCCGTTCCGGTTCCATCGGCCTGGACGAGGTCCCCGACATCGACGCCGCGCTGGATGACCACGCCGTCGAAGGGCGCGATGATGTCCTTGAATCCGGTCAGCGCCCTAAGGCGCTCGACCGTCGCGGCCTGCGCCTTGATGTTGGCCTGGGCCACCTTCACGCCCGCTTCGGCCGAGGCGAGGGTCGCGGCCTGGCTGAGGACGCTGGCCTGCGAATTGTCGGCGTTCTGCTTCGAGGCCCAGCCCTGCCCCGCCAGGGTCGAGGTGCGGGTGTTGGTGACGTTGGCGAGGTTCACGTTGGCCTTGGCCTGATCGACCATGGATCGCGCCTGCAGCAGGGCGGCTTCGAGCTGGCCCGTCTGCGCCTCGGCCTGGGCCAGTTGCTGATCGAGGTCGGGCGCCGCGATCCGCATCAGGATGTCGCCCTGGCGCACGCGGCTGCCGATATCGACCCGGCGCTCGGCGATGTAGCCGGTGGCGCGGGCATACAGCGCGGCCTTGGCGAAGGCGTCGGTCTGGCCCGGCAGGGTGATCTCGATCGGCTTGTCGGCGCGCTCGGCTGTGGCCGTGCGTAGCTTCGGCACGAAGCTGTTGACCTTGCGCTGCGTCTCGGCCGCCGCCGCGCGGCGCTCCATCTGGCCGTAGCCGCCCCAGGCGAGCAGCCCGATGACGCCGAGCGCCACGAGCACGAAGGGCACCTTCCCGGGAGGCGGTGGGATTTCGGACGGACCGTGCTCCGGATGCTTCACGACTGTCCCATCCCCGAACCGGACATCATCCTGCCATACCGTATTTCGACCTGCCACCGGCTCACGCGTAGTCCTCCAGCGGCTTGACCTCGCCCCGACGGAGGCAGGCGTAAAGGAACGGCACGAACAGCAGGGTCGCGGGCGTACCGACCGCGATGCCGCCCATCACGGCACGGGCCAGGGCGGCGTTCTGCTCGCCGCCCTGGCCCGTGCCGAGCGCCATCGGGATCAGCCCGAGGAACATCGCGCTCGCGGTCATCAGCACCGGTCGCAGGCGGGTCTCGCCAGCGAGCAGCGCCGCCTCGACCGCTCCGCAGCCGGTCGCCTCGCGATGCTCCTTGGCAAAGGTCACCAGCAGGATCGAGTTTGCGGAGGCGATGCCCACCGACATGATCGCGCCGAAGAGCGAGGGAATCGAGAACGTGGTCCCGGTGATGAACAGGCTCGCGACGATGCCGCAGAAGGCCAGCGGCAGGGCCGCCAGCACCACGAACGGGTCGCCCCAGCTCTGGAAGTTCACCGCCATCAGCAGGTAGACCGCCACCAGGGCGATCGCGAGGCCGACCTGGAGCCGGAAGAAGGCCGATTCCATGTTCTCGATCTGGCCCCGGACGGTGATCTTGTCGGGGGCCGGCAGGGATTTCTGCTCCTCGGCGACGATGCGGCGGATCTCCTTGGCGACCGAACCCAGGTCGCTGTCCTGTACGGCAGCGTAGATGTTGAAGGTCGGCTGCGTGTTGACGTGGTTGATCACCGTTTGCGAACCCTCCCGCCGCATGGTCGAGACGCTGGACAGGAGCGTCAGGACGCCCGGCGCATCCGCGTTGCCGTTGACCAGAAGCGGCGTGTTCTGCAGGTCGGTGAGGGACGCGTTGCGGTATTCCGGCGTCTGCACCCAGAGTTGATAGGGGATGCCGGTCTTCGGATCGGTCCAGAAGTTCGGCGTCACCTGGAAGGAGCCCGAGAGCGAGACGTTCAGCCCTTGCGCGATCTGCTGTTGCGTCAGCCCGAGTTCCGAGGCGAGGCGCCGGTCGACATCGACGAAGAACTGCGGCGTGCCGACGATCTGGTGCAGGTGGACGTCGACGGCGCCGCGCGTGGCCTTGAGGCGTCGGACGATGGTCTGCGCCACCTCCAGATCCTTGGCGGTGTTGCGGCCAGAAACCTGGATGTCGATCTGCGCCAGGGTGCCGAAGTTCAGAATCTGGGTGATGATGTCCGAGGGCTGGAAGTAGAACACCACATCAGGAAACCGCTCGCGCAGAACCTCACGCAGGCGCTTGGTATAGTCGGCCACCGAGCCATGGCCTTCCTTCAAGTTGATCAGCATCTGACCGTCGTTGTAGGCGACGAACGAACCATCCGAGAAGGCGAAGTTGTAGTTGTTCGCCGGCAGGCCGATATTGTCGAGGATCTGGTCGATCTCCCCTTCGGGAATGACTTCGCGGACCACGGTCTCGACCTGGGCGAAAACCTGCTCGGCCGTCTCGATCCGCATGCCGGGGCGGGTGCGCAGGTGCAGGGTCATCTGGCTCGAAGCGACCTGCGGGAAGTAGTCTTGGCCCACGAAGACGAAGAGCCCCGCCGTGGTGGCGAAGACGATTGCGACCACGGCCAGCGTCGCGATCCGGCGGGCGATGACGACGTGGAGCAGGCCGAGATAGCCGCGATGGAAGCGCGCGAACCGCGCTTCGAAGCCGTGCCGGAACCAGCCGGCGAGGCGGAACACCGGGCCGACGATCCCGCCGAGTGCCCGGGCGATACGGCCCTGCTGCGGCGCGGCGCGCTCCCCGTGCTTGGCGTCGTATTCCCGCGCCACCAGCACGTCGATCAGCACTGGCACCAGGGTGCGGGACAGGACGTACGAGGTCAGCATCGCGAACACGACCGCGAGCGCCTGTGGGGTGAACAGGTATTTCGGGGTGTCTGTCAGGGCGAAGACCGACACGAAGGCGGCGCAGATCGACAGGGTCGAGATCAGCGCCGGCTTGGCGATGCCGGCGGCGCCCTCCACCACCGACTTGCGGAAGGGCTCGCCCTCCTCGAACAGCCGATAGGTGTTCTCGATCGCCACCGTGGCGTCGTCGACCAGGATGCCGACCGCCAGGGCCAGCCCGCCCAACGTCATCACGTTGATGGTCTCGCCGAGCGCCGTCAGGATCGCCAGCGAGGTCAGGATCGAGAGCGGGATCGAGACCAGCACCACGATGGTGGAGCGCCATGAGCCGAGGAACAGCAGAATGGTGAGGCCCGTTAGGGCCGCCGCGATGATCGCCTCGTGGATCACGCCCTCGATCGCCGCCGAGACGAAGACCGACTGGTCGAACAACGGCTTGAGGCTCATGCCCTCGGGGGCGGCGGCCTGAATGTCCGGCAGGGCCTTCTTGACGTTGTTGACCACGTCGAGGGTCGAGGCGGTGCCGTTCTTGAAGATCCGCATCAGCACCGAGTGCAGACCGTCGGCCCGCACGATATTGACCTGCGGCGGACCGCCGTCGCGGACATGGGCGACGTCGCGCACCAGGATCGGCTGTCCCCCCACGACCTTGATGGGGATCTGATTCAGGGCGTCGATCGCCTCCGGCGAGGCGTTGAGCTGCACCGGGTATTGCTGCTCGCCGATCTTGGCGAGGCCGGACGGAATGGTGAGGTTCTGCGCCGTCACCGCGTTGGTGACGTCGAGGGCGGTGAGCCCGAGGGCCTGGAGCGCGTGCAGGTCGAGGTCGACCATGATCTGGCGCGGGGTGCCGCCGAAGGGCGACGGCAGGGTCGAGCCGGGGACCTGGGTCAGGCGCTGGCGGATGCGGTACTGGGCGTAGTCGAAGACCTTGGTCAGGCTCTCCCGGTCGGAGGACAGGGCCAACTGGATCACCGGCACCGAGGAGGCCGAGAAGCGCAGGACGATGGGCGGCTGCACGCCCGGCGGCATCGTCGCGCGGATCGAGTTCATGGCCGAGACGACCTGTGCGATGGCCAGATCGATGCTCACGGCGCCGTCGAAGTAAATCTTCTGGATCGCCGTGCCCTGGAGGGTGGTCGATTCCATCCGGGCGATGTTGTTGACGTTGTTGGAGAGCGAAAACTCCGCGTAGGTGGTGATGCGACGCTCCATCTCGGAGGTCGACAGGCCGTTATAGGTCCACACCACCACCACCACCGGAATGTCGACGGTGGGAAGCACGTCCTTGGGCGCCACCACGACCGCCGCCGCGCCGCCGAGCATCATCAGCACGGCCAGCACGTAGATCGTGATGCGGAACTTTAGAGCATACTGGACGAGGCCCATCGGGTTTCCAGGTGGTCGCGTTCAGGCTGGTGTACCACGCTCGTCGCATGCCACGGGGCCATGTGTAGCCGCGACGCCGCGACGCAATTGTGGTTCCAGGCCGGGATTTTTGTTTCCGGGTGTAAATCCGCGGATCAAGATTGTACGAAAGCGTGCGGAACCGACGCCGGACCTATCGGGGTGCTGCCGTCGCGACGCTGCGGCAGATACCCTTCAGCGTGATCCAGTCCGCGTCGGTCAGGATGTGGCGTCCCGCTGTGTCGTTGCCGGCTAGGGCGCGGATGCGATGCGCGCGCTCCCGGGTGAAGGGATGGCTGCGCAGAAGGCTCGCGACCCCGTCCGGTTCTTCATCCCGGGCGATGCGCTCGAGGATGGTGGCGAGTGCGCCGGCATCGCCGCCGGAGCGCCGTAGGGATTCGACCGCGTAGGCATCCGCCGCGGTCTCGGCATCCCGTGAATAGCCGGCCGAGAGGGCCATCTGCCCGGTGGCGACGATGAGCGTCGAACCCGTGAGATCGCCGAGGACGAGGCTGAGGAGGAACGAACTGCCACTGGCCGCCAGCAGGGCGCGCATTGGATCGCGGGCGGCGATATGGCCGAACTCATGCGCGAGAATGCCGGCGAACTCGTCCGCGGTCTCGGATCGGTCGATCAGGCTGGACAGGATGATGACGCGGCTGCCCGGCAGGGTCAGCGCGTTGGCGACGGCGTGGTGGTGCACGGCGATCCGGGGCTCGCCCGCCATGACGCGCTGCCCCAGCATGCCGCGCTGCCCCGCCATCCGTGCCACGAGCCGGTCGAGAACGGCGCGGGCCGGACCGTCGTCGCAGACGGGGGGATGCCCGAGCATCCGGTCGACCTGATCCGCGACGGCGCTGCCGAGGCGTGCTTCGACCGATATCGGGATCACGGGGGCGAGCCGCGCGGCGATGGCAGGCACTCCGTAGATCGCCAGCAGGATCACCGAGAGCCCGGCGGCGATCGACCAGACGACCAGCCGCAGATTGCCGCCGGACCCGTTGTCATCCGACCGATGCAGATCTGGGCATCGGGCCGTGAGGGCGTCGGCGAAGGCGCTGTCGCTGACCTCCACGCGGGCCGGTTGGCCGCGCGGGCCGATCCGCATCAACGGTGCCACCGTGTCGCCGGCCACGAGGTCGAACAGATCCCAGTCGACGGCGATCTCCGGCCCCGCGATCCACAGGCGCTGATCGAGCCTCAGCGTCACGGGATGGATTCGGGCGCTGAGCCCATCGAAATAGCGCCCTTCGGCGTGGAGCGTCGCTCCCTGCCCGGCGCCCGTTCGGTCCGAACCGTGCGGCTGCACTAGAACCCGATCTCGAGGGCGCCGCCAACGTCGAGGGCGTCGGCGAGGCCCTCGTTGAGCCCGCTGCCGACCCGTCGGCCGGAAGCCAGGATCGCCCCGAGGCCGTCCGCGTTCTCCACCTGGGTGGTCGTGGCGACGGCGGCCCAGACGCGCGCGGTGATGACCCGGACGTAGAGCACGGCGAAGAACAGGGCACCGCCGAGATAGGCCAGGACCAGCCCGAACATGAGCACCCACTGGGCGCCATTGAGGGCTCCGCCGGTCTGGATCGAGACGGCGCCGGCTGCGATCACGACGCCGACCACGGTGATGAAGCCGAAGATCGACAGCATGTAGACGATGTAGGGCCAATAGAACTGTCGCGCTCTGAGGGTCGAGGCGAGGCGAACGGGGCCGAGGCTGGCCGCGTTCATGAAGATCCGCGTCTCGCGGGCCCGATAGAAAGGGATCAGCAGCAGCCCCAGGGGCGCAGAGACGCTGAACGTGCCGATGAGGAGGGCGCCGTAGGTGGCGATGGGAGTGCCGGCATAGGCGGAATTGAAGACGGTCTCACCGGGTTTTCCGCCGGGCTTGGCCACGAAGAGGTCGGCCGGGATGGCAAAATCTGAGGCTGCGAAGAAGGCCAGGACGGCGGCGAGAACCGGGACGAGCACCACGAGGTAGAAGGCGAGCCAGGGCAGGAGCAGCGATCGGCCTCGGGCCGACGACGCCATGCGGCCCGACCCGATCAGGGTGTGGTTGATCCGGTAACGCTCCAGGCTCGCGCGCATGAACGGGAAGGCGAGTCCGAGGGTCGCCAGGGTCAGGAGCGCCCACCCCGACGCCATCAGCGCGTAGGTGATCGCCGAACCGTCCTGCCCGAGCCGGATCCCGCGCCAGAGGGTGCGCGAGGCCCGGTAGCGACGGCCCCGATAGCGCGCGAATTGCCCGAGGACGAACAGGATGGCGAAGGACAGGGCACCGCCGAAGGAGGCGAGCGACGGCACCGACAGGGTGGCGACGAAGATCGCCACGTAGATTGGGATCAGGACCGCGAGCGCCACCAGGAACCCGAGAAACAGTTCCTTGCCGCGGCCGACATACTCGCCCGGGCTGCCGTCTACGACGGTTCGGCTCCAGAAGTAGCGCCGCAGGTCGGTCACATACCAGAACCGGTAGATTCCGAAGGTGACCAGAGACAGCAGGAAGCCCCGGACGGCGAGGCCGGTGAGCCCGGCGAGGCGCGTGTCGAAGGTGATCGCCCCGACGCGGCCACCCAGGGATCGCGCGTCGCCCGGCATCGGCTGTGTCATCGTGCCCCCAAACGTCAGAGGCTCCAGCTAAGCCGATTTGCCGTGCCGCTGCCACAACCGCACACGAACAGACTGTAGACCCGGTTAAGACCCGCCAAAGTCGCAGCAGGCGGACTCCTTCAGCAACAGCGGAAACCGTTGCGGTTGCCGACGCCGAAGCGAGCATTCTCGCGGTTGCGGAAGAATTCCCGCTCGGTCATGGGCTCCTGGTCCGCATGCGTTCGGCGGATATGGGCGGCATAGGCCTCGTAGTCGCCCTGCCCCACCATCAGCCGGGCGCCGTCGCAGACGCATTTCGAGAAGGTCTTGAGGCGGTCCCGCAACTCGGCCGACGATAGCGCCATGGTGCCTACTCCGCCGGAACCGCGGACGGACCGTCGCTCTCCAGCGCGGTCCAGCGATCGGCCCGGTACGCCTTCACGCAGGCCATGATGCCGAAGACCGCGATGGCCACCACGAGGCCGACGAACAGGATTGCCAGCGCCGCGTCGATCCGGTCGTTGAAGACGATCTTGTGCATGTCGGCCATGGTCTTGGCCGGGGCCAGCACCTTGTTCTCGGCGATCGCCGCCGAGAAGCGGTCGGCATGCGACAGGAAACCGATCTTGGGGTCGGCGGAGAAGATCTTTTGCCAACCGGCCGTCAGGGTGCAGATGCAGAGCCACACGGTCGGGATGATGGTGACGAAGGCGTAGCGCTCGCGCTTCATCTTGAAGATCACCACGGTGGCGAGGGTCAGCGCCACGGCGGCCAGCATCTGGTTCGAGATGCCGAACAGCGGCCACAGGGTGTAGATGCCGCCGAGCGGATCGGTGACGCCCTGGTACAGGAAGTAACCCCAGGCACCGACGCACAGGGCGGTGGCCAGGATGCTGGGAACCCAGGCAGTGGTGTCCTTGAAGGCCGGCGAGACGAGGCCGAGCAGGTCCTGCAGCATGAAGCGGCCGGCGCGCGTGCCCGCATCCACCGCCGTCAGGATGAACAAGGCCTCGAACAGAATCGCGAAGTGGTACCAGAACGCCATCATGCCCTTGCCGCCGATGGCAGAGGAGATGATGTGCGCCATTCCGACCGCAAGGGTCGGGGCGCCGCCGGCGCGCGAGATGATCGAGTGCTCGCCGACGTCGACGGCGGTCTGGGCGATCTCGGCGGCCGTGATCGTGAAGGCCGGGTCGAGCTTCGTCACCGCCGCCGCCGCGCTCTCCGGCGTGGTGCCGACGAGTCCCGCGGGCGAATTCATGGTGAAGTAGATGCCGGGCTCGATCACGCTGGCGGAGACCAGCGCCATCACGGCGACGAAGCTCTCCATGAGCATGCCGCCGTAGCCGATGAAGCGTGCATCCGACTCCCGGTCGATGAGCTTCGGCGTGGTGCCCGAGGAGATCAGGGCATGGAAGCCCGAGACCGCGCCGCACGCGATGGTGATGAACAGGAACGGGAACAGCGAGCCGGCCCAGACCGGACCGCTGCCATCGACGAATTTGGTCACCGCCGGCATCTGCATGTGCGGGGCGACGTAGGCGATGCCGAGCGCCAGACCCACGATGGTGCCGATTTTGAGGAAAGTCGACAGGTAGTCGCGCGGAGCGAGCAGGAGCCAGACCGGCAGGATCGAGGCGACGAAGCCGTAGCCGATCAGCAGCCAGCACAGCTGGGTCCCGGTGAAGGTGAAGACCGGACCCCAGTACGGGTCGGCCGCGACGTTGCCGCCGTACACGATGGCGAGCATCAGCAGGACGAAGCCGATGATCGAGACCTCGCCGACCTTGCCCGGGCGGATGTAGCGCGCATAGAGGCCCATCAGCATGGCGATCGGGATCGTCGCGGCGACCGTGAAGGTGCCCCACGGGCTCTCGGCCAGGGCCTTGACGACGATCATCGCCAGCACCGCCAGCAGGATCACCATGATCATGAAGGTGCCGAACAGCGCGATGATGCCCGGGATGGTGCCGAGTTCGGCACGGATCAATTCGCCGAGCGAGCGGCCGTCCCGTCGCATCGAGATGAACAGCACCATGAAGTCCTGCACCGCGCCGGCCAGGACGACGCCGGCCAGGATCCAGAGCAGGCCCGGCAGGTAGCCCATCTGCGCCGCGAGCACCGGGCCGACCAGGGGGCCGGCGCCCGCGATGGCGGCGAAGTGGTGACCGAACAGGACGTTGCGGTTGGTGGGCACATAGTCGAGCCCGTCATTGTGCACGTGCGCCGGCGTCCGACGGCCGTTGTCGAGCCGCATGACCTTTTCGGAGATGAAGAGCGAGTAGTAGCGGTAGGCGATCAGGTACACGCAGACCGCCGCGACGACGATCCAGAGGGCATTCACGGTTTCGCCGCGCGTCGTTGCGACGATCGCGAGGGCGGCCGCCCCCAAACCTCCGACCAGGACCCAGGGTCCGTGCTTGGATACCGCACTCATGACGTCTCGCTCCCGCGACCTGTCCTTGCCGGCAGGTCGTCAAGGGGCCTTCTCGCGCAAATTGACTGGAAGGGCCAGGGCAGTCGATTTCAATCGACGTTGTTTGAAAATCGAACGGCCTTCGTCGCAGGTCGACTCGCGCCGCTCAGTGGATGGTGATGACGCGATTCGGCAGGGCGTCGACAGGGACCGCGCGCGAGGGAAAGTCAGCCGCCAGGATGGTGCCGACCTGGCCGACGGCGGCGGTCAGGCCTGCCTCGACCTCATCGCGCCGGAGGGCATCGAGCAGGGTATCGATCGCGTTCGACCAGGCCGGGGTCGGGACCCGAGCGGCGACACCGCGATCCGCCACGATCTCCGCATGCCCTTCGGCCTGGGCGAGGTAGATCAGCACGCCGGTGCGCCCTTCGGTCTGGCACAGGCCCCTTGTCCTGAACTCGCGCAGGGCCTGTTCGTGAGCCCGGTCGCGGCGGATGGAACGGGGCACCAGGGCCATTCGCACACGGGGATGCAGACCCGCGAGCAGCACGACGAGCACGACGGCGATCTGCGCCAGGGCGATTGCGGCCGCACTCCAGGGCGTGAACAGGATCAGCGGCCAGGGGACCACGAGCCCGCAGGCAAGCGCGGCGAGAAGCGGCGCCGAGCGATAGAAGCCGGCCCGCGCGGCGACCAGCACCACGATCTCGCCGGAAGTCGTGGTTTCGGCCCTGCGGATCGCCTCCGCGATGCGGGTGCGGGCGCCCTCGTCCAGGAGGTCCCTCGATTTACCAGTCACCGGAGGCTCCTCCCCCACCCGACGAGCCGCCGCCGCCGGAAAAGCCGCCTCCATCGAAGCCGCCGGACACGCCGCCGCTCCATCCCCCGGAGACCGGCCCCGGCAGGATCACGAACCCGCCACCGCGGCCGCCGCGCCCGCCCCGGTTCATCCGATAGACGACGAACAGGATGACGAAGAACAGCACGATGAAAAGGAGGACCTGGCTCGGATCGGCCTCGTCGGTCCGGACTTTGGCCTTGCGCTGCCACTCCTCGGCGTCACCGGCCAGGATCGTCAGCATGGCGTCGACGCCGGCATTGAGGCCGCCGGCATAGTCGCCCGTCTTGAAGCGCGGGGTGATGGCGGTGGTGATGATGACCTTCGAGAGCGCATCGGTCAGCGCCCCTTCGAGGCCGTAACCGACCTCGATCCGGACTTTTCGCTCGTTGGGCGCCACCAGCAGCAGCGCTCCGTTGTTGGTCTTGGCTTCTCCGAGCTTCCAGGCCCGGAACAGCCGATTGCCGTAATCCTCGATGGTGCGGTCCTGCAGGCTCGGGATGGTGGCGACCACCACCTGGTCCGAGGTCTTGTCCTCGTAGGCCTTCAGCTTGGCCTCGAGGGTCGCCCGGTCCTCGGGCTTGAGGATGCCGGCCGCGTCCACAACCCGCCAGGTCAGGGCCGGAAACGTCGGTTCGGCCGCGCCGGCGGCTCCGGCCCAGAGGGCGAGCCAGAGCGCCAGCAGCAGGCAGGCGGTGTCGATCCAGAGGCGGCGCGCCGCGATCCCCCGCATGCTTGGAGCGCCCATCCTGGGCTAGAACTTCACGTTCGGCGGGCGCTCGGCGTTCGGCGTCGCCGTGAAGGTCTCCATCGGCTTCGCGTCCGGGTAGAAGATCGCCGCGATCCACCGGCCCGGAATGGTGCGGACCTCGGTGTTGTAGTCCTGAACCGCCGCGATGTAGTCCCGGCGGGCGACGGCGATCCGGTTCTCGGTGCCTTCGAGCTGCGACTGCAGGGCGAGGAAGTTCTGGTTCGACTTGATGTCGGGATAGCGCTCGACGGTGACGAGCAGGCGGCCGAGAGCGCCCGAAAGCTGGTTCTGCGCGTCCTGGAATTCCTTGAATTTCTGCGGATCGCTCACGGTCGAGGCGTCGACCTTGACGCTCGACGCCTTGGCCCGCGCCTCGGTCACACCGACCAGGACGTCCTTCTCCTGCTGCGCATAGCCCTTCACCGTCTCGACCAGATTGGGGATCAGATCCGCCCGGCGCTGGTACTGGTTCTGGACCTCGCTCCACGAGGACTTCGCCCGCTCCTCCAGGGTCGGCACCCGATTGACGGCGCCACATCCGGACAGGCCGATGCCGAGCGTCAGGGCGGCGACGGCGATCCGCACCCGGCCGAGCCAGTTTCCGACCGAACCGGATCTGACCGACTGGGTCGTGGGGGTGATCACACCTGCGTGCATCGTCGAACTCCTCGGAACCGGACCGCCGCGCATCGGCGCTGCCCCGCCCCAGTCTCCGAGGGATGGGGCCGCGCGTCGCGGCGGTGCGCGCTACTCACGATGCCGCTCCTGCCACGAGAAAGCCGAAGTACCAAACCCATCGGCGCCGAGAAAAGCCGTTATCACCCGATCCTTGGGTGCTGAGCCATCGTTCTTCCCCGAGATGCCCACGCCCGCCACCAAGGCGTGACAACTGGATGGGGGCTCTGTCCGGGTGAAACCTTGCTCGAATACCAGGTCTGAGCGGCGTTCCTGCCCGCGTCCCCGATGCCCGGCCGTCACACAGTCAGATTCTGCTTGGGCATCCCATCCGGCAGGCACCTCGGCAAGTCCAGGGCGCAAGGACAGGGCTCAAGCGCTTTCGAACGGCCTTAAGCAGGCCTCTGCTTTCTGCCCTGCCTCCCGCGATGGCCACGCAGCGCAATCAGGCCGAGAGACCGGCCGCCAGCAGGTGCCGGTCAGCGCCCCCCGGGGCCGCCGTTGGCGCTTCCATTCGGAAACGCCTGTTCGGGCCGGCTCGCATTGCCGCCGGCGGCAGAGTTCGTCGTCACCGTATCGGCCCCTGTGGCTCCATAGGAGATGACGACATCGCGACTGTTGCCGGTGGTGTTCGGCTGATTCTGGACGATGACGCCCCTTCGGTCTTCCGGGAGGAACACACCCTGCGCCAGAACCGGGGCCGCCGATGTAGCCCCGATGACAAGCGAACTGACCAGCGCGACACGAATGCTCACGGCGTCCTCCATGCAAGAATCCTGATCGGTGAACACGGGCCGGATGGGGCTGTTCCTGCGACCAAACGGAGGTGATCGGTCCGGTGTCGCGTCCGTTTGCGCGGTCGATCGCACCGATGAGCGAGGGACAGACCGCGCGCACCGGGCGTTTCAAACGTCGCCGCTACGAGCGTCGGATCGCTGAACAGGTCAGAGTGCCTGCAGCGACCGGATCGACGGTCGCGGATCTCAGCATTTCTTCCATCGCCCTAAGACAGCATAGTTGAGACGAAGCGTCATCGCTGTGCCTCGGACGATCCGCAGACCAAACTACGGCCAAATAGGCTGCGGCCCGGTCCGGCGTGGCGCCGGAGACTCACCCTGTGACGTGTTGAACCAACAGGTTCGAGGGAACGGCCTGGGGCGCAGGTTGTTTCTAGCCTAACGTTCATACGACAGGAGTTCTCAGATGCGGAAGTTCGTCCTTGCCTCCACGGCCTTGGTCGGCCTTGGCCTTCTGGCATCGGCACCTGCCGAGGCACGCGGTTGGGGCTACGGCCACGGTGGTTACGGTCATGGCGGTTACGGCTACGGCGGTGGTTATCGCGGTGTCGGCTTCCGCGGCGGCTACGGTGGATATCGTGGCTATGGCGGCGGCTACGGTCGCGGTTACGGCCATCGTCGCGGCATCGGCCCGGGTGCCGCCATCGGCCTCGGCATCGCCGGTCTGGCAGCCGGCGCGATCGTGGCAAACAGCTATGGCGGCTATGGATACGGCTACGGCCGTCCCGTCGGTTATTACGGCGGCGGATACGGCTACGCCCCGGCCCCCGCCTATGGCTATGCTCCGGCCTATGGCTACGGCTACCCTGCCTATGGCTACGGATACTAACGTGGCCAATTAAGCTCCGCAGTAGGGCGGGTTACAATCGACATCATTGGCGGCACATTCGGAAAGATCCGAGTGTGCCGCCTTTGTTTTGTTTTTCTTCTTTCGATCGTTCGTCTATCTGCGGCGATAAGGCTTCCGTTATCATTCGAACATCCGATTGACGCTCGCGTTGGTCGTCGGATTATTTAAAGGAAGCCAATGTCACCTTTTAAGATGCTGTGCGGTGTAGCCGCTCTGTCCGCGCTCGGCTTCGTCCATACGGCGGCCTACGGCCAGGAGGGCGGCCCCTGCACCGACGATATCGCCACGTTGAAGCGCGAACTCGGGACCCAGGTGGGGATGGGGGCACCCGTGTCCCAGCCGGATTCCGGGCAGCATAAGGGGCCGCACGCCGGTTCAGCGGATCGCGCGGCCGGCAACACATCGCCCGACGCCAAGCCCGTCGGCAATGCCGAGACGGATCGCGCCCAGCAGGGCGGAGCGTCCCGCGAGGCCGGTGGATCGCCGGGTACCGTCGGCGGCGTTTCCGGACCCGTGGCTGCTGCCACCGGGACCGGACAGGCAGATTCGGTTGCCTCAGGGCGGATCGCCACCTCTCCGGCCGACGTTCGCGCGCAATCCGAGAACAAGCCGACGGCGGCCGCCAAGGCTGCCAGCGGCGGAGAGGCCTCGGCTTCGCCCAGCCTCTCGGCCGAGGACAAGGTCTCCCAGGCCAAGACGGCCCTTCAGCGCGCGACCGACCTGAACGCCAAGGGCGACCAATCCTGCCGCGAGGCCGTCCAGCAAGCGCGTTCGCTGATGCCGCAACAGGGTCGCTGATCGGCGGCCGCCGCCACCAGACAGCAGGTACGGCGTGTCCCGGATGACGGGGCACGCCGTTTCCATGTGCGCCAAATCTTGGTCGGGTCTGGACCGGGCGCGTCGGGCCTGAGGCCGCATCACCGGATGGCGCTCCGTCTCGTGACGGCAAACACTCGCGAGAGCGATCCTATTCCCGCATGCAAAACTGCTCCGTCGCCTTTCGCGAACGGCAGGCTGTGCGATCACGGTGCGCGCTGAACGAGACCGCCGCGTTGGCCAAAGAACAGCGCCCCTTCGATGGCTGAGTCGGGAGCGGACGCATCGTCTGGCGCTCGGCACCTCGCCCAGCAATGACCGTTCTGATCCAGAACCGCGCGTGAATCACAATCCCCGAACAGTCTGATCTCTCGCAACGTTTCGTCGCGTGCTGTTATCGATAGACAGTATATAAGCTTCTTCGATATGACTTAACCGATGTTAGACGCACCGGATTTGTGCCGGAACCCAGCCGATGGCTGCGGAACTACAGCGGAAAGCACGCGGTTGGATGGGCTGAGCGAAGGGTTTCGGACGCCGGCCCTGCAATCCCGGTTCTCCCGTCCGTCCCGAGGAACGCAGCACTGAGCGATCTGCCGGACGGCCGAGCCTCCGCATGCGAGCCCCCACCGGCCGTTTCTCATCACCGAGACCATCGCGTCGGCTGCCAGTCGGGGAGCCGACCCGTATTGGAAGGATGTCATCCCATGGTTCGTCTGAGCCTGTCCCTCGCCCTCCTCGTCGGCGCAGCGGTGCCCGCTTTGGCCCAACCGGCGCTGTCCGACGCTCCACCGGCGCTGCTGGTGCATGGCAATTATTGCGGACCCGGCAACAACGCTCCGCGTCCACCAATCGATGCCCTCGACGCGGCCTGCGCCCGCCACGACGCGTGCACCCCGTCCGGCGGGTTGCCATCGCGCGCCTGCAATCTCCGTCTGCAGCGCGACGCCGCGCGCATTTCCCGCGATCCGCGTGAACCTGATGAGATTCGCGCCCTTGCTGGGCTCATGGGAGCGAGCGTAGCCCTTCTCCCATCAGATCTGCACCTCGCGGCCGCACCGGCGACGGCGACGGGCACGTCGAGCGTCGAGACACCGGCGCCGTCCGACCCGACCTCACTCCTGCCCACCGGCGGCGACATTACGATCCCGGCCGTGCAATAAGGTCAGGCCGGCTCCGCTTCGATCGGATCAAGACACCCATTGCGATCCGATGAGACCCTCGTGTGCAGCCGCGAGAAGACCCGCGCCTGCCGACCACCATCGGATGCACCGAGCAAGTCTCGACCGCCGGCGCGTCCCTGTGGACTTCCGGCTCTGGGAGGGCGGACATCGCGATCGTCAGCCGTGTGACGGATGAAGACTTTTCCAGCGTGCGACGGGTGAACACGCGGCCCAACCTGCTGATCAGCTTGGCGGAACTCAAGGCACTTCGGCACAGCCGGTCTTCGCAAACCCTGGGCGGTGGACCGACCCGCCGCGTCCATGGCGCCAGCCTCGACGCGGCGGCTCGGCATGTCTCTCGATCCGGCCCATGGCCGTCAATTTCATGGCCGTCAATTTGATGGCCCTCAAGCCGATGGCCCTCAACCTCATGGCCCTCGATTCAGTGTCAGCCTGACACGCAGCATTGATGGCATGCACGACCATGGGCATGCGCGGCGGTCGGATCGGCTGCATACGTGACAGTGGCGATGGTCGGCCGGACGAATCTTGGCATTCCTCCGCAAAGGACGACAGGGCCGAGGCGAACGGCACGCTCCGGCTGCCATTCGCCTGCATCGGTGACAGGTTTCTCCATCGCCGGAACGCATTGGACCCTACACGGCAACAGAGTCTACCAGGCGACCGGGTGCAGCCGGCGGCGCGACCGGAGATTCTCTGACGTCGGGAGAGCGATGTCTGAACGTGGTCTGGACACAGCAGATCCGCGGGAACAAACAATCGCACAACAACTTTTCGTTGAATTAGGGTGCGATTGAGAGAGGATCCCGATGTTTCCTGCATGGCTTCATGGTCTTTCGATCACCGCCCTGCTGTTGGGCGCTGTCTGTGCCCTCGTGATCTCCATCGACGTTGTCCGGCATCCCCAACCCATGGGCATCATGAATGTCGTATGGCCGGTCTGTGCCCTGTTCGGGACGGTCGCGGTTGCGTGGGCCTATCTCCGCTATGCACGATCCGTCATCCCGGAGGTGCATCATGCGGGGAGGGATCGGGACACAGCGACCGCGCACCGGACCGAGCCCCCGTTCCCCGTCATGGTCGGCAAAGGCGCCCTTCACTGCGGCAGTGGCTGCATGCTCGGCGATATTGCGGCGGAGTGGCTTGCTTTCCTGATCCCGGCCGTGGCGGTCTGGTTCGGCTGGCAGACCGTGTTCGCCGAGAAGATGTACGCGGTCTGGATCCTCGATTTCGTGTTCGCCTTCGGACTCGGCATCGTGTTTCAGTACTTCGCCATCGTGCCGAAGCGGAATCTCTCGCCGATGCAGGGACTCGTTGCGGCTTTGAAGGCCGACACGGCTTCCCTCATCGCGTGGCAGATCGGCATGTACGGCTTCATGGCGTTGGCCCAGTTCGTCCTGCTCCCGGCCCTCGGCGCGCCGCGGGCCGCGGTGAACACGCCCGAGTTCTGGTTCGTGATGCAGATCGCGATGGTAAGCGGTTTTCTGACCAGCTACCCGGTCAACTGGTGGCTGATCACCACCGGCCGCAAGGAGCGCATGTGAGGGGGCCGACATCGAATCGGGATCGGACGATCGGTTCGGACGGATCGGCCCCGAGCCGGACAGGTCGCGTTCGCCGGCAGGGGCGGTCCAGCGCTCTCCCGGTCCCCTGTCGCACGCCGGCAAAGCACGTCTGACAACAGCGGGCGAGCGGTCACAGACATCCGCTCAGCCCAAATCGGACTGACGATCGCGACGCGGGGGATTGCGGTCTGGCGGAGACGGAGGGATTCGAACCCTCGATACCCCTTTCGGGGTATGCTCATTTAGCAAACGAGTGCCTTCAGCCGCTCGGCCACGTCTCCGCAGGCCGTCGATCTAGAATTTCGCATCCGGCGGGTCAAGCCGCGTTTCGGCCAACGGTGGGGAATTCGGCGGCTTTGCGGGCGCTGTGCCGTGGGGAGCACAAGGGCCGAGAGCCCGATGGAGGAGCGCTTGGCACGGTCGCTGCCGCAATCCTGATCAGGGGCCAGCCAATCTCTTGCGCTGGACCTTGCCGTTCGGCGTGCGCGGCAAGGCGTCGAGGAACCGGACCTCGCGAGGGCATTTGTAGGCCGCCAGCCGATCGCGGCACCAGGCGATGAGGTCGTCAGCCTCCAACTCGGCACCCGGTCTCGCGACGACGAAGGCCGTGATCACGCTGAGGTCGCTGCGCACCGCCACCTCCGTCACGCCGACTTCGGCCACGTTTGGATGGACGCCCAGCACGCCTTCGACCTCGTTCGGCGAAACCCGATAACCCAGCGCGTTCATCAGGTCGTCGTTGCGGCCGTGAAAGGTCAGGTAGCCGTCGGCATCGAGGCTGGCGAGGTCGCCCCCGACGAACCAATCCCCGCGCCGTACCGCGGCCTCCTCCTCGGGTCGGTTCCAGTAGCCCAGCATCAGGCCGGGTTCGGACCGATGGACCGCCAGCAGGCCGATCTCGCCGGGACCGAGCGGGTCCGCCGGCCCATCCGTCGGCAGGATCGCGACGCGCCGGCCGGGCTGAGGCTTGCCCGGCGAGCCCGGCCGCACCGGAATGGTCGGTCCGGTCGACACGTAGGTCGAGACCTCGCTCATTCCGAGCGCTTCGTAGAGGGGTTTCCCGGTCGCTTCGGTCCAGGCCGCGTGCAGCGCGGGCGAGAGTGCTTCGCCCGCCGTCACCCCATGACGCAGGGCACGCAGGTCGACGGACGAGAGATCGCCGTATTTCAGAATCTGGCGGTACAGGCTGGGGACGGCGGCGAACAGGGTCGCCCGATGGCGCGCCATCAGTGCGGGCCAGACGGTCGGATCGCGCGGGCCGTCGTACAGCACCGCCGTGGCACCGCAGGCCCAGGGGTCGGTGATGCCGACGCCCAGAGTGTAGGTCCAGTTCATCGTGCCGGCATGCAGCATCACGTCGTGCTCGGACAAACCGAGCCAGTGTTCATGCATCGGGCGGCGGCCGCGAATGGCCCGATGGGCGTGCAGGACGCCCTTCGGCCGGCTGGTGGTGCCGGAGGTGTAGACCAGGGTCGCGGGATCCTCGGCGCCGGTATCGGCATAATCGACAAGCGCCGGTCCCGCCTTCATCGCGGCGATCGCGTCGGGCTTCAACAGGATGCGGCCACCGAGGCCGGCCGGATCGGCCGGGTGATCGCGGCCCACCACGACGACCGAGGCATCGGCATTCTCCATCAGGAATGCCGCTTCGGCCTCGGTCAATTGTGGGGAGGAGGGCAGCGCCACGAGGCCCGCCGCCAGCGCGCCGAAATACACCAGGACGTAGTCGATCTCGTTGCCCATACGGATCATGACCCGGGCGCCGCGTGCGAGGCCGAGTCTCTGGAAGCCGGCCGCGATGCCGCGGACGGCCCGGTCGGCCTCCGCGAAGGTCAGGGACCTGACGTCGTCGGCCCCCGCCATGATCAGCGCGACCTTGTCGGGCCGGAGCCGGGCGTTCTCGGCCAGACAGTAGCGGGCACCGTTGAAGCGGGATTCGGGGGCGGTGGCGTCCGACGATGGGGGCAAGCGGGCAGGCTCCGTGGCGTTCGGCCCGCAGGGAAACCGAAACCCGCCGGCGGCACAAGAGCGCCGACGGCTGCGCCATTTCGCACTGAGCGTATCAGCCCGTGATCTCCTTGGCGGCCGACAGCATATCCTTCATGGCGTCTGCGGCTGCCTGATAGGCGGGCGTGCCGATATCCCAGTTGCTGACCTTGATGGCTTCCAGCATCTTGGCGGCCTCGGCGCAGGCCTTGGTCTCGGCCGCGGCGAAGCGGGCGAAGGCCGGATGGGCGGCAGGCGCCGTTCCAGCAAGGTCGGTGCGCAGGCTGCGGCCCGGCTGCCCCGACAGGTTCGCCAGGGACGGCTCCGGCTGCGCCATGCCGACGAGGACGCGCGCGAGCTTGCGCTTCCAGGCGCCCACATCCGCGGGCAGCCGCACGAGCCCGTAGACCGGCACGTCGCGGGCGTTGGCGCTCAGGGCCGCCTGGCCGGTCGCTTCGGCACGGACGAGGCGGGTGGTGATCTTCTCGATCTCCTCGTGGGTCTTGGCCGCTTTCGCGGCGATGTTCTGGACGCTCGTGGAGATCTCGGACGTGGCCGCGCGCTGCTGGCCGAGCATCTGCGAGATCGCCTGGTTCAGGTCGCTCGCCTGAGCGATGCGGGTATTCGTCTCGACGATCCGGTGCTCGAGATGGTCGACGATGGTGCGTCCGGTGGTGACGGCGCTGCGGCTCTCGCCAACCGCCTCCGAAATCGCGCCCATTTCGCTGGTCAGGGTGCTGAGAAGACCGCGGATCTCGCCGGTCGATTTGGCCGTCTGGGCCGAAAGCGACTTCACCTCGGCGGCGACGACGGAGAAGCCGCGGCCGGCCTCGCCGGCACGGGCCGCCTCGATGGTGGCGTTCAGGGCCAGTAGGTTGGTCTGGGCGGAAATCGCCGCGATGGTTGTGGCCATCACCTCGATCTGCGCGATGGCACGCTCGAGGACCACGACCCGATCGGAAATCTGCGCGGTCCGGGTGTCGATCTCGTGCATCGCAGTCCGCGCCTTCTGCGCGTCCAGGATACAGGCCTGCGTCTCCGCCAGGGCGCCCTGCGCCACCATGACGACGGTCTCGGAGGTCTGGGCGACTTCGGCGACGGAGGCCGCCATTTCCTCGGTCGCGCCCGCGATGGTTTGGGTGGCGCTCGCCACCTCACCGACATCGTAGGTCATCCAGCCGGTGTTGGTGGCCGCCTCGGAGGCTTCGCGGGCGACGGCGGCGGTGTTGGCGAGGCTGCGCAGCAGGTCGCTCTCGCGCTCGGCGTGCAGACGCTCGATCGCTGCGCGCAGTGCGCCCTCCGGAAGGTCGACCGCCGCAAGGGTCTGGCTCGCCATCAGGGCCTCGACGGCGCGGACGAGACGGACCTCCTCGGTACCACGTCCGGTGTCCGACTGAACATCAGTCGAGGGCTGCTTCGGAGTGGAACGAGCGAAGGGGAGTCCGAGCATCGGGATGGGTCCTGTTGGGCGTAACGACAGGGTTTAGCCGAACCCCCTTAAGTTATCGTTATGCGCAATAGCACCGTGGAAGAACCGGTGGTTGATCACGGACTTGTCAATCCGGATATCGTTGCAACGCAAAAAGATCGATAAGGTTGCCACTTTCGATTTATTCAATGATTGCGGTTTCGAATTGAGATCGAAGTGTCAAAGATCTGCGCAACGAGCGCGGAGAACGTCTTGCAAGCGACGAATCCTGCGACCGTGACCGGCGAATCTTAGCTCTTGATCGAGCACTTGCTGAAAGACACAAACGCCGGTTCATCCGTGCAAAACTGCGGCGGATGCCTTTGGCCCTCGTTCTCACCAACAATAAACCCTGGAAAGGAAACCCGACATCAGCCATCGCACGATACACTGGCATGTTCTAACGGCAGAAAATTTCCTGTTTCGTTAAGGAAGACAAGTTTTCATCTTAGTTGTGAGCCAAATGGATCGGATTTCTCTCACAATTCATCTTTTTCGTGTGAATTGATAGAATACAATTTGAGGTAGATTATCGGCCTGACGACGCTCTCCTGCGAATCATAACTTTTGATCGGTTTCGATTTTCAACCAACTCGCTTCGGCCGTGGCGATGGCCGCTTTGGAAGCAACGACGCCTTCCGGACCGTCTGTCGCACCTCACCCGTCGATCCCTGGCAGGTTCACATTCCGAGGTCGCCGATGGCGGCAACCCCACGCCTAGGAGATCGACCTGATGGCTGACGTGACTGATATCCCGGCAATCAACCTCTGCGACGGACGCACGATCCCGCAGCTCGGCTTCGGGGTCTATCAGCTGCCGGACGACCGGGCGCCGGAGATTGTCGGCGCAGCGATCCGCGCCGGCTTCCGCTCGATCGATACGGCGGCCATCTACGAGAACGAGGCTGGTGTGGGACAGGCCCTTCGGGCGAGCGTGGTGTCACGCAGCGATCTCTTCGTCACCACCAAGCTCTGGAACGACCGCCAGGGCTACGAGGCGACCTTGCGGGCCTTCGACGAAAGCCTGGTCCGGCTCGGCCTCGATGATGTCGATCTCTACCTGATCCATTGGCCGTGTCCCGATCGGGGCCTCTTCCTGGAGACCTGGAAGGCCTTCGTGCGTCTCCAGGCGGAGGGTCGGGCGAAATCGATCGGCGTCTCGAATTTCGAGCCCGATCACCTCGATCGCATCATCACGGAGACGGGCGTGGTCCCGGCCGTCAATCAGATCGAATTGCACCCGCGCTTTCAACAGAAGCCCCTACGCGCTGTCCATGCGCGATACGGGATCGTCACGGAATCCTGGAGCCCCCTCGGCCGCGGGCAGGCCTTGTCCGATCCGATCCTGATGGGGATCGCGGAGCGGCACGGCCGGACGCCGGCGCAGGTCGTGCTGCGCTGGCAGATCCAGAAGGGTCACGTGGCGATCCCGAAGACCGCAACGCTCTCCCGCATTCCGGAGAATCTCGACGTCTTCGGCTTCACCCTGGAGACGGACGAGCTGACGGCCATCGACACTCTCGACCGCCCCGACGGCCGGATGGGGCCGGACCCGATGACGTTCGGGTAACGCAGGCCGGCGTCGGGCACGGTCTCCCGTTCCCGGTCAGGCCGAGCGGGACAGCGGGACCTCGCGGGGACCGATCAGATCGACCTTCCGCTCCAGAAGGGTCGGCGGCGGAACGGGAGCTTCGATCGTGCACACGACGCCGGTCGGGGCGAACGCGAGTTGGACCGTACCATCGAGTTCGCGCGCCAGGCTGCGTTCGATCAGCCGCGATCCGAAACCGGTCCGGCTCGGCGGCACGACGGGCGGACCGCCGTCCTCGGTCCATTTCAGGGTCAGGCGGGTTTCGGTCAGGCGCTCGACCGACCACGCGATGGTGACGGTGCCGCCTTCCTGCGACAGCGCCCCGTACTTGACGGCATTGGTTCCGAGTTCGTGCAGCGCCATCGCGATCGACAAAGCGAGGCGCGGCGGCAGGCGGAGAGTCGGACCGGAGGCGATGAAGCGCGACCGTTGTCCTTCCCCGCTGTCAAGGGGCGCGATGGCATCGGAGACGACCGTTCCCAGCTCGGCCCCGTCCCAATTCTCGCGGGTCAGGACATTGTGGACCCGGGCCAGCGCCAGGAGCCGCGCCTCGAAGGCCGCGCGGGCGGCGGTGGCTTCCGGCCCGTCCAGTCTGCGCAGGGATTGGCCGGCGATCGATTGCACTGTGGCCAGGGTGTTCTTCACCCGATGGTTCAGCTCATGAATGAGGAGCTGCTGGTGCTCGGCGGCGCGCTTGGCATCGGTGATGTCGACGTTGCAGCCGGTATAGCCGAGGAAGTTGCCGGTATCATCCGTGCGCGGCACGCCCTCGCAGCGGAGCCAGCGCACAACCCCGTCCCGGTCGATCACCCGCACGTCGGCCTGGAACGGCACCCGTGCCGCGAAGGCGTCGTTGAACCGTCGGGTGAAGGCCTCGAAATCGTCCGCGAAGATGATGCGCTGCCAGTTCTCCCCGCTGAGTTCGGCCGCCGTCTGGCCGCCGAACATGTGGTCGAAGTGCATGTTGGCGAAGCTGATCTGGGCCGCCTCGTCGGTCATCCAGATCAGGGCCGGCGCCGAATCCGCCATGTGCCGGAACCGCGCTTCGCTCTCGCGCAGAGCGCTCAGGCCCCGCTCCGTTTCCGCGAGCGCCCGGTCGCGCTCGTCGCTGCGCAGGCGCAGACGCTGCGAGGCTTCGGCGAGGACATCACCGAGACGCCGGATTTCGTGGATCGGCGAGGTGATGCGCGGGATGACTTCGCCGCGCGCCAAGGCCGGTCCCGTGGCGGCAAGCCGGCGCAGGGGCCGGGATACCCGTGACCACAGGTGAACCGCGAGCATCGACGAGGTTGCCAGGACGATCAGGCCGAATCCACAGAAGGCCCAGATCCAGTTGCGCAGGCGCGCCTCCACCAGGGCCTGCGGAATGATCGCCGCCGCCGTCCATCCGGTCAGGCGCGAGCGCGCTTCCACGACCGTGACCGGCTTCCTGCCCTGATCCTTGCCGTCCCAGACTCCCTGCGTCGCCGTCTGGTTTTGGCGCAGGCTGCCCAGGCGCATCGACCCGACGAGGGTGTCGCGGTCGGGGACGCGAGCCAGGATGATGCCGTCGCGGTCCGACAACCCGGTGGTCCAGCCGTCGACGGTCTCCCGGGCGACGAGGCTGTCCAATCGCCCAACCGGGACCGAGAAGCTGAGGATGTGGCTGACATTGCCCGCATTGAGCACCGGCACCGCGACCGCATAGGTCGCGTCGTCCGCTTTCATGCCCTTGATGAACCCTGAGACGATCGCCCGCTGGGCGCCGGAGGCGACCTCGCGATCGAAGGGAAGCCCAGTGCGCGGCAGGGGCGCGCCGCGCCGGACCGCTGTGTTGACGACCTGCTGTCCGTCGGGGCGCCGCAGGAGGATCTCCAGGCCGACCGTATCGCGCACGAGCCGGGCCTGGGCGTCGAAGCTGTCGAACTCGCCGTCTTTGAGCCGCGGCGAGGTCGCCAGGGTCTGCAGCACGGAGACGAGGCCGGCGGTGTCGCGGTCGACCGAGAGGGCGATCCCCCGCACCTTCTCACGGGCATCCTGCTCGAAGCGTGCCCGCTCGGTGCCGGCATAGCGGACGAGAAGAATCGCGGTGAAGAGAAGGCCCGGCCCGATCAGCGCCACCACCAAGGCGACCAGGTAGACCTGTGTCGAGAACCCGCGGTGACGGACCCGGTCGATCACTGCGGCCACGGGGCGGGGCCACCACCTGGGACGTCCCCCCGGAGCACCCGTCGCCGAACCGCGCGCTGTTACCGGATCCTTCGGAGTACGATCGCTCATGCGGGATCCGCAGGCGGGCGATCGTCTTTCCGGCGATCGATGTGGCCAAGATCCCGACCCGGGGCGAGGCAATCCCGCACGCGCTGCTTGAGAACCTTGATCTCCGGGAAGCCGCCATCGCGGGTCCGGTCCCAGATCAATTCCGTTCCGCACAGGATGACGAACGTGCCGCCGGTGCCTGGAATTAGCGCGACTTCACCGAGATCGTCGCGAAAGGTCGAGAGCAGTTCCTGCGCCATCCATCCCGCACGCAGCAACCATTGGCACTGCGTGCAGTACGTGATCGAAACCCGCAGCTTCTCGGGCGATGGGCGTCGCGTTTCGTCCATGGGTCGGTAAAGCGACCAATCCGTCCCGCGTTGTCAACCACGACGACAGGCCGGGAGGCGGTTGCGGCGCAAGCAAGGTCTTCATCCGACGCGGCAGATCGCTCGGAGGCGGTCACTCGGATCGGGCGTGTTTCGCCGGTGCGCGCCGTTATGACCCGATCATCGATGACGGATGACGGACAGGGGTCCGAGCCGGCTAGGAAGGTGCTGCTTCGATCCGTCCGCGAACAGCATGCTGCCTTCCGACACTGCTGGCCCGACAAGAGTATCCTCGCGCGATCGGCGCCGACCGAACCCCGTCACTGTCAGCCCGGTGGACGGGAACAGAAGCCGACGCGGAACGCCCGACAACTCGGCCAGCCCCCTCTTGGCATCGGCCGATCGATCGCTCCATCGAGACGGTTCGACGCGCTTCCGGACCCACCATTTCCATGCATGACAATCCGCCCTCTCGGAGAGCCGAGCGTCCGCGTTTTCCTTGCTCTGGCGTTCCACCGCCGTTGTCGAGTCTCCGACACCCTGGCATGATCAGGGAATGTCACAGACGTCCTATCCCCGCTGGTCGCCGGCGGAACTCGTCGCGGAACTTCGCGAGGCCGCCGAGGAGATCGCGCCCGAACTGAACGGCATCAAGGCCGAGGAGACCCTGGAGGGCGAATCGGCTCAGATGATCGAGGAAATGGCCGAAGCGCTGAAGCGGATCGCCAGCGGGGGCCCTCGGCCGCAGGAGATTGCCCGGACGGCACTTGCCGCGCAAACGCCACGCCTGCCGATCGGACGCCCGCAAGCGGGCGTCCGCAAGGCGGTGAAGCCACGGCGCTGACGTTGGTGCCGGACCAGTGGACGCCGGCCCTGGAAGCTTCCCCGGCGACGATTGTATTTTCGGGAAGTCGACCCCCAAACGCTGCATCGATCATTAAGCGTGATCGATGGTTTTGCGCTGGTGCCCGTGGTGGCGAATTGGTCTTTGAACTGGTAGAGCACGTTATTGTTGCAGTGCGGTCTGCGCGGATTTCTTCGATCCACGATAGGCAGATTTTTTCGGGATGAATGGTGAAATGTCGCAGCACGCCAACGCGTTGATCCATCCGGTGATTCTCTGTGGCGGCTCCGGCACGCGGCTCTGGCCCGCCTCGCGCGAGAGCATGCCCAAGCAGTTCACGCCGCTGGTCAATCCGGATTCGTCGACGTTCCAGGATACCGCTCTGCGCCTCGGTGACGGCTCGGTCTTCTCGCGACCCGCCATCCTCACCAGTAGCGATGCCCGCTTCATCGTCGCAGAGCAGTTGCAGCATGTGGGCATCGCGGCGGACATCATCCTCGAACCGGAGCGCCGGGATTCGGCCGCTGCCGTCGCGGTCGCGACCCTGCATGCCGCCCGGCGCGATCCGGAGGCGATCGTACTCATCATGGCCGCCGACCACGTGATCGGCGACGCGGCCGCCTTCGTGGAGGCGGCCAGGGCCGCCGCCGCCGGTGCCCGCGCGGGGGCCATCATGACCCTCGGCATCACCCCGACCGCGCCCGCCACCGGCTACGGCTACATTCGCGTCGGCGCGGCTCTTACGGGGGGCGAGGGCAACCACAAGGTTGAGCGCTTCGTCGAAAAGCCGGACCGCGACGGCGCCCTCCGGCTCATCGACGAGGGGGCGTTATGGAATTCGGGCTACTTCCTGTTCCGGGCCGACGTGATGCTGGCCGAACTCGAGACCTACGCGCCCGAGATCCTGGCCGCCACGCGGGCCGCCCTCGAGGCCGCCGTGATCGACCTCGACTTCGTCCGGCTCGATGCGGCGGCCTTCGGCCGGGCGCCCAAGACCTCGATCGACTACGCCGTGATGGAGCGCACGGACCGGGCCGGTGTCCGGCCGGTGTCCTTCCCCTGGTCGGATGTCGGCACCTGGGATGCGGTCTGGGACGTGCTCGCGCATGATTCCGACGGCAATGCGGTGCGCGGACGGGTCGAGACCATCGACACCCATGGCAGCCTGATCCACAGCGAGGGCGAGCACCTGACCACGGTCGTCGGCCTCGACGACGTCGTCGTGGTCACCACGCCGGACGCCGTCCTGGTGACCTCGAAGGCGCGCTCCGGACAGGTGAAGGACCTCGTCACCCGCTTGCGCGACAAGGCTCACCCGGAGGCGGATGCCCATCGGCGGATGTACCGGCCCTGGGGCTGGTACCAGCGCATCGACATCGGCGAGCGTTTCCAGGTCAAGCGGATCATGGTCACGCCCGGCGGTCGGCTGTCGCTGCAGAAGCACTTCCACCGCGCCGAGCACTGGGTCGTGGTGAAGGGCACCGCCGAGGTGACCTTGAACGAGTCCGTGGTGCTGGTGCACGAGAACGAGGCGATCTACCTGCCGATCGGCTCGATGCACCGCCTGACCAACCCTGGCAAGATCCCCCTGGAGCTCATCGAGGTTCAGGTCGGCTCCTATACCGGCGAGGACGACATCATCCGCGTCGAGGACATCTACGGCCGCTAGAGCGGTCGGAACCGACGCGGTGGCATCGGGCTCAGGCTGTGACCGGCGCCGTCGGCGTCCAATAGCCTGAGCGGGCTCGGCCCTCCGGTGCGTCAAGCAGCGCCCCGAGGGTCGGCGCACGGCCTCACTCCGCAGACGTTCGGTTAACTTGTTGTCTAAACGGGAAGCTCAAGGGTCGGTTGAAGTAACCTCGACGGAACCGTCGACTTGCTGGATGTCGAGGGACAAGTGGGCGCGGTAGAGAACCTGCGCCCCCTCCCCCCTTACGATCGCCAGATAGTCCTGGCGCTCGGTCTCGGTGCCGAACTCTTGCGCGATCTTGGCCATGATGCGTACAAGCTTGCTGCGCACTGCGCTCTCATCAGCCAATTCGAAGCCAACATTGTCCTTGACGAAATTGGCTCCGTCATGAAGATCAATAAAGAAGCGCGGCATAGACAATAACACCCGTGGGAATTTATCCCACTCCATATGATTAACCTAGGCTGTTCGAGCACCGAGCGCAATTGGTGCTGTCCACTTAGGTCGCCTCCCGGACAGATTTGTCGGCGCCCTGATCGACGCAATCTGCCGCCAGTGTCGCGGGTCTGTATCGCCCGTCGGAGAAAGCGGCCATCCAAAACCGTGACGGCGGACAGGCCGTCGACCCCTGCGCTATCAAGCGCATCCTTCTTGTGTGGTCCGGCTGCGCCTCATGTTCTTTCCGCTTTCGAAGCTGTTGTTTTTCGTGGTGACACCCTCGAATGCGCTCGTGCTCCTGATGCTCGTCGGGCTCGGTTTCGGCGTATCCGGATCGCGGCGATTCGGTTTCGGATTGGCGGCCGTCGCCGGCCTATTTCTCCTCATCGCGGGGCTCTCTCCTCTCGCCGTCACTGTCGCCCTACCCCTGGAGGAGCGCTTTCCGGCTTTCGTCGACGATGGCAGACCGGTCGCCGGGATCATCGTGCTGGGCGGTGCGATCGAAACGCGGCTCTCGGGCGAGCGTGGTCAGCTCGTCCTGAACGATGCTGCCGAGCGCCAGATCGCGATGGCGGATCTAGCCCGGCGCTATCCGACGACCCGGCTCGTCTTCACCGGGGGCAGCGGCAGCCTGGTGAACAGAAAACCGTCCGAGGCGGAGATCGTCAGCCGGTACGCCGATTCCACGGGCCTGCCGCGGACGCGACTGATCCTGGAGGATCGATCGCGCAACACGTGGGAGAACGCCCTGTTCACCGCCGACATGGTCAAGCCGAAGCCCGACGAGCGCTGGCTCCTCGTCACGTCGGCCTGGCACATGCCTCGTGCCGTCGGCTGCTTCCGGCAGGCTGGCTTCGACGTCACCGCTTATCCGGTCGATTACCGCACCGGCGGCTGGGACGACATCTGGCGCATCAACGGGTTCGCGTCGGAAGGACTGGCCCTCCTCGATCTGGTGACCAAGGAGTGGATCGGCCTCACGGCCTATCGGCTCGCCGGCTACACCGACGCGTGGTTGCCGGCGCCTCAGGCGCCGTCCGCGACCGAGCCGAGCCGGTAGACGCCGCGGAAATCATCGGGGTCCTCGACGGCCTTGCCCTTGCGCAGGATCGCGACCTGTCCGGCCTTGGTCATGCGCACCGCGATGCGGCGGATCGGCTGCATCAGCGGGCTCCACGCCTCGGGTTGCGAGCCGCCGAGTTCGCGCGCCACTTCCGACGGGCAGACCGTCTTGCCGACATCGCGGGCCGCTACGAGGCGCAGGATCGTCTCCGCGATGAGGTCCTCGGACGGCCCCTTCCGCTCGGGACGGCCAGAAACCTTGGGCGTCGGTTTGACCGCCGGTTTCACGGCGGTTTTCGGAACCGGCTCGGCCGCCGGCTTCTTGGGTGAGGAGGTGCGCTGGCGCGTCGGCTTCTTCGGTATCGTCATGGCTGCCACCCCTGCCCTGTCCCGTCGTCTTCCGCTAGCAGGGCGGCGCGAATTCGCGAAGCGAATTGCCGGCGCCACATCACCAGGACGACGGCCGTGGTGGTGAGAACGAGCAGCCACGGGCTGATGAACCAGCCGAGATAAGCCAGGGCGAAGAAGAAAGCCCGCTGCCCGCGGGCGAAGTGACTGCCCGCAGCGATATTCATGGCGGCGGCCTTGCGCGCCGCACGCTGCATCTGCTCCGCTGTCGCGCTCGACCCTTTCGGCGGAACCGCGCCGAGCAGGATCGCGCCGTAGTTGAACAGCCGGTAGGCCCAGGAAAACTTGAAGAAGGCATAGACGAACACCACAGCCAGCCCCGCGACCTTGATCTCCCAGGTCACCCGCGAGGCGATGGCTCCGAACGGCAGAGCCCCGAACAGCGTGAGCACGTCGTCGCCCGAGCGCGACAGGGTGAGCACACCCCCGAGGGCAATCAGCGACGTGGAGGCAAAGAAGGCGGTTCCGTTCTGCAGCGAGGCGTTGATGGTGGTGTCGACCACGCGGTTGTCGCGCTCGATGAGTTGGCGCGTCCATTCCGCCCGCTGGGCGTTCATGATCTGGCTGAGACTGGTGCGGCGCCCGCGCATCCGCGCCACGGCGACGCCGTATCCGGCCCAGGCGGCCACGAAGTAGCAGAGCGCCGCGAGGTCGAGATAGGAGAAGTCGGGGGTCAGCATCGCGTCCGCTCTTCGACGACCGGGTCGGGGGCGCCTCGCCGCCGGGCGCTAGCGCGGTTTCCGCCGCCCTGTCCAGCGCTGCCGGACCGTACCCGCGCCGACCGGCCTCGAACGTCACAGAATCGCGAAACCGACCTCGACCACCGCATCGGTGCGATCCGTCACCGCAACCTCATTCACGCGTGAGCCCGGTGGTCCAGTCCGGCAGGCCTCCAGCATCCGGTCGATGGTGTCGGGTCGGCCACAGAAGCGTGCCTCGACCGAGCCGTCCGCCCGGTTGCGGACATGACCGGCCAAGCCGAGACGGCCGGCCTCGCGACGCGTCCACATCCGGTAGCCGACCCCCTGGACCCGTCCGCGGATGATCACGTCAACGGTTCGGATCTCGGGGGTCTCCATCACCTGCTCCGACTCTCAGCGCGCGACGATCCCGCCCGCGCGCGGCCTCGCGAGCGGGACCGGCTGAGCCGTTCCGCTGCGGAAAGTGAGATACCACGCCACCGAGATGAAGAGCACGCCACCGACGAAGTTGCCGAGCGTAACGGGAATCTGATTCCACACCCACCATTGCTCGAACGAGACGTGTGCCCCGAGCATCATGCCCGCCGGAATCATGAACATGTTGACGACGGCGTGTTCGAAGCCCTGCGCGAAGAAGAGAAAGATCGGCAGCCAGGCACCCAGGATCTTGCCGAAGGTCGAGGTCGACATCATCGACATGGTGACGCCGAGGCAGACCATCCAGTTGCACAGCATGGCCTTCACGAAGCAGGTCAGCATGCCGGCGCTGCCGAGCGTCTCGTAGGCGACCGTCTTCGACAGGGTGATGTCGATGATCTTCTGCGCCACACCGGCCGGCGGCGTGTGCCAGGCATTGGTGAGGGCGATGACCAGAAGTACGGCGTAGAGAACGCTGCCGACGAGATTGCCGACGAAGCCCCAGGCGAAGTTGCGCATCATCGGCCGAAAGCCGATCCGCCCCTCCATGAAGGACAGCGCCAGGATGCCGAAATTCCCTGTGCAGAGTTCGAGGCCCAAGCAAACGATCATCACGAAACCGACGGGGAACACGATGGCGCCCACGAAGGGAACGCCGCTCTGAACGCCACCGGTGAGCGCGAGGCTGGTGGCGATCCCGAGCAGCGCGCCGGCCATCATGCCGCGCACCAGCATGTCCCGGATCGACAGATCCGCGCGTACGACACCGGCCTCACTCATCGCGGCGGCCATGTCGGCGGGTTTTACGAAGTCCATCGGCAGATTTCCTCAATGTGTTTTGAGGACGCTCGACGCAAGGGGAAGGCCAAACTACGATCACGGAGGGCGATGGTGCGATCCAAGACCAACGCGGCCCTGCGAAACATTCCGCGCCGGCGCCCTACCCTGCGCGGCCACGCTGCCAAGTCTTCAACTCGGCGCAGTAGGCTGGCGGCAGTTGTGCCGCCGATGCAGCCGCGATGACCGCCTCCAGGTAGCCCGGACGGGGCGCGCCCGTAGCGCTGCTGCCGCCGAGATAGATCAGTGCCCGCTTCGCGCCGCCCTGCATCGAGACCGGCTGCATCGCCTTGATGTAGAGGCCGGCCGCGACGCCCTCGTAGCGGTCCAGGGCCGGCACGTCTCCGAGGGACAGGTCCCATAGGATTCCGAACACGGTCGCACGCGGGTCACGCACCACCGAGGCGTAGCCCTCGCGCATGATGATGAAGCGGTGCCGGTTGAGCCGTCCCTGCCCGATCAGCGTCGAGCGTGGGCACCGCGCCGCCATCGCGGCGGCATCCATGTTCGCACCGTAGGCGAAGTAGAGGGGCATCGACCGTTCCTGGCGTCCGTCCCGACCGTGCGCCCTCCCCGAATGGAGGAGGGTGCACGGTGCGGCTCAGCGAATCCTCAGGCGAATTCGAGGATCACCGCGTCGACGGCAAGGCTGTCACCTTCCTTCGCGGAGATCTTGGAGACGGTTGCGTCGCGCTCGGCACGCAGGACATTCTCCATCTTCATCGCTTCGACGATGGCCAGCGGCTCGCCGTTCTTCACCTCCTGGCCTTCCTTCACCAGGATCGCCTTCACCAGACCGGGCATCGGGCAGAGCACCTGCTTGCCGGAGCCTGCATCCTCCTTGATCGGCATCAGGGCTGCCAGCGCCGCTTCGCGCCGGGTGTAGACGCGGGCCTCGGCCGCCGCGCCCGCATGCTGCAGAGCGACGCCGTTGAGGAGGCCACGCACCTGCATGGCGACACGGGTGCCGGCGATCTCGCCCTGCCAGACCGGCTCGCCGGGACGCCACTCGCTTGACACCGTCCAGGTGGTGCCGTCCTCGCCCGTGACCAGCAGCGTGCCGCCGACGGCGTCGACGGTGACCGGATAGGATTCGCCGGCCAGCACGACGATGCGGTCGCGCTCGAAATGCAACAGGGCGGGATCGCGCATCTGGCCGGAGATCCCGCGCTTGCGCTGGTTCATCTTGTGGTCGATGGCCGCCGCGGCCGCCGCCATGCGCTGGGCGACGGCGCCCTTCGGATCGGGGGCGACGAAGCCCTCGGGAAACTCCTCGGCGATGAAGCCGGTGGAGATGTTGCCCGAACGCCAGCGCGGATGGGCCATCAGGGCCGCCAGGAACGGAATGTTGTGGCGGATGCCCTCGATGGCGAAGGCGTCGAGGGCTTCGCCCTGCGATTCGATGGCCTCGGCCCGTGTCGGCGCCCAGGTCACCAGCTTGGCGATCATCGGATCGTAGTGGATCGCGATCTCGCCGCCCTCCTCCACGCCGGTGTCGTTGCGCACGATGGCTCCGCCGAATTCGCCCTCGGCCGGCGGCCGGTAGGTGGTGAGACGGCCGATCGAGGGCAGGAAGTTGCGGGTCGGGTCCTCGGCATAGACGCGGCTCTCGACGGCCCAGCCATTCAGCTTCACATCGGCTTGCGCGAGCGGAAGCGTCTCACCGGCCGCGACCCGGATCATCATCTCGACGAGGTCGAGCCCGGTGATCATCTCGGTGACGGGATGCTCCACCTGCAGGCGGGTGTTCATCTCGAGGAAGTAAAACGATTTGTCCTGGCCGGCGACGAACTCGACCGTGCCGGCGGAATCGTAGCTCACCGCCTTGGCGAGGGCGACGGCCTGCTCGCCCATCTTCCGGCGCGTGGCCTCGTCGAGAAGCGGCGACGGCGCCTCCTCGATAACCTTCTGGTTGCGGCGCTGGATCGAGCACTCGCGCTCGCCGAGGTAGATCACGTTCCCGTGCTTGTCGCCGATCACCTGGATCTCGATGTGGCGCGGATCGGTGATGAATTTTTCCACGAAGACGCGATCGTCGCCGAAGGACGAAGCAGCTTCCGATTTGGCACGGGCGAAGCCCTCGGCGACCTCCGACGAGGAATGGGCGATGCGCATGCCCTTGCCGCCGCCGCCGGCCGACGCCTTGATCATGACCGGATAGCCGATCTCGTCAGCGATCGTCACCGCGTGCTCGGGGCTCTCGATCACCCCGAGGAAGCCCGGAACGGTGGAGACGTTGGCGGCGGACGCCGCCTTCTTCGACTCGATCTTGTCACCCATCGCGGCGATCGCGCCTGGGTTCGGACCGATGAAGACGATGCCGGCCGCCTCCAGAGCGCGCGGGAAGGATTCGCGCTCGGACAGGAAGCCGTAACCCGGATGCACGGCTTGGGCGCCGGTCTGCTTGCAGGCCTCGATGATCTTGTCGATCAGCAGGTAGGACTGTGCCGCCGGCGCGGGCCCGATATGCACCGCCTCGTCGGCCATGGCGACGTGCACGGCATCGCGGTCGGCATCCGAGTAGACCGCCACGGTCTTGATGCCCATGCGGCGGGCGGTCTTGATGATGCGACAGGCGATCTCGCCACGGTTCGCGATCAGAATTTTATCGAACATTGATCCGCGCACTCTGTATTCAAACGGTAAACATCGAGGCGCGGTCGGCGCCCAAGCTTGTCTCCGATAAAGCAGTTATGCGGCTTCGGGAAGCAGACCGAACCGGGAGGCGCCCGTTGAACCGTGAATTGTGTTCACGCTACCTGCCGTGCCGGCGGCGCAACGGCCGCCTGCGCGTCCCAGGCCGCCACGACGCGGTTCCGGCCGGCAGCCTTGGCGCGGTAGAGGGCGATGTCGGCCTGCTTCACCAAATCGTCCGGCCAGATGGTCGAGTCGTCGGGTTTCGCCAGCGCGATCCCGACGCTGACGCTGACCACCTTCCGGCCTTCGAGCCCGGGATGAGGCATGCCGAGGTCCGAGACCGCGCAGCGGATCACCTCGCCCAATGCCACGAGGCTCTCCGGCGTCGCATCTCGTAAAACGGCGATGAATTCCTCCCCGCCGAAGCGACCGACCACCGCCTGGGCCGGCATCGCCTGCCGCATGGCCTCCGCAACGGCGATGAGACAGCGGTCACCCGCATCGTGTCCGGCGGTATCGTTGAATCGCTTGAAGTGATCGATATCGAGCAGGGCGACGCCGAGGCTGCCGTCGCGCTGTGCCGCCTCGGCCCACGCATCGACCAGACGGCCACGAATGGCGCGGCGATTGGCGAGACCGGTGAGGTCGTCGGTCCCGGCCAAAACCTCCAGACGCGTGTTCATCTCGGTCAACCGATCGGCCTTGAGCAGGTCTTCCAGCCTGAGCATGAAGGAATGGCGATGGAGGATATTCATACTTCGGCGCGCCGGGATCAGGCATCCCAGTATCACCCCGTAGAAGACCACCATCGTTCCCCGAATGACGGGATCCATGGCCGGGTTCCGGAGGCAGAAAGCCCCGTAGATGCCGATCGCCAGGACGGCGGCGCTGATGGTCGAGACAAGGCGAACCGGAAAGATCACCAAGCCGGTCGCCAGGACGAACAAGCCACCGCTCAGGTAGCGCTCGGGGATTGCGCCCTCACCGGTGTGGCCCAGGACGCCGGACATCAGCATCAGGGATACGGCCGCGACCGGCAGGATGAGACTTTCGGCTTTTTGCGATCGAAACCGGGTCATCGCCCAGCTCAAGCTGCCGTAGATGACTGGGAGGAAGATGAAATGCGACAGGAGCGCAACTTCAAAAATGCGTGGATTCTGCAGAACATCGATGGCGAAGATGGGCGTATTCAGGATCGCTACCCATATCAGCCATGAGCGAATACGCTTGGCGCGTTCGTGCCAGGTGCTGCTGTGATAGAGGGCTTCGAGACGTTTCGTCAGCTTGAGGTCGCGGATGCGGCCGTCGAGGACGGCTTCGACCTCGGTCAGCAGTTCCGCTCGTCCTGCGGGGTCCAAGGCATCAATGGGCGCCCGCCATCGGCTGGCCCGCATCTTCGCTGCCTTTCCGACTGTCGACTGCCTCATCAGAAAATCCGGGTTGAGACAAGCACCTGCTGCCAAGGCCTGAACGGGTGACGGCCTCAGGATAAGTCACGCTGCCTTAACAAATGATCTATCATTCTGCGTGTATTGATTGACCGACTTCGCGGAGAGCGCGAATGCGATCAGTGCTTCGTCGCTCACCTGGGCCTCGCGGACCACTTCGCGGGCGATCCGGGCTGCCAGGGCGCTCGGGCCGCTGCCGGCGCGCAGAGAGCTGACCAGCCAGCACGCCAGCTCGGTGTTGATGTAGCCGGTGGGACGCTCGCCCCAGACCGCGAAGTCGACCACGGCGGCGGTCAGGTAATCCCCGAAGGCGCCATCGGTCGCGGTCACGACCCGGTCGAGGGCGATCAGCATGTCGGCCTCGTCGCGGCTGGTGAGGCCATCCGGAAGGACGTGGCGGGTCAGCGCGACGACGTCGGCGGCGGTGATGGCGCCAGCGGCCACGATACGGTTACAGAAAACCTGCAGCGAAAGGTTGATCATGTCTTGATGCCTCCCCGGCTTTGTCTTGGCCGGTCTGTGTCCCTGTCGATGGTTTGACTATGCAGGACGGCATCGTTCAAGCAGTTAACGCCCAAATCTGAATCGACGTTCAGGTTAAAGCCTGATCACGAATGAGCCTTTCGAAAAGATGACCTTCCACACTGCGCCTCAGCGCACCACCACCTTCGCGCCGATCGGCACGCGGTCGTAGAGGTCGACGACATCGTCGTTGAGCATGCGGATGCAGCCCGAGGACACCGCCTGGCCGATCTTCTCGGGCTCGTTGGTGCCGTGGATGCGGAACAGCGTGTCCTTCTTGCCCTCGGCCAAGTACAGAGCCCGTGCGCCGATGGGGCTGGTCGGTCCGCCTTCCAGGCGCTTCGGCAGGTCGGGCCGGCGCGCCAGCATCTCGGGCGGCGGGTTCCAATCGGGCCACTCGCCCTTGCGATCGACATTGGCCGTCCCGGCCCAGGCCATGCCGGCATGGCCGACCGCCACGGGGTAGCGCACCGCCTTGCCGTCGGCCAGCACGTAGTACAGGCGCCGCTCCTTGGTGACCACGATGACCGTACCGGGGGCTTCCCGCGTCGGGTAATCTACGGTGGTGCGGGCGATCTTCGGATCGACGATCGCCGTTGGCGCCAGCTTCATCCAGGCCTTGTCGCGGGCAACGGGGTCCATCGGTGCGGCGCTGCCAGGCGCGGGTGTAACCACAGCGACTTGGACCGCCGCCGGTGCGGTGGCGATCCCCGTCGTCCGGGGGTTGCAGGCCCCAAGGGGCAGCAGGGCACCCAACAGCAGGGCGGTGGCGGGAGTGCGCATGGGTGGGGCCTGTCTTGGAAGGGCTGGTTTCGACCTGCCCACCTGTGACGCGGCCCGATCGATTCTGGGTGGATCGGGTCTTGCACAACCAGGGCCGAACGCGCATCCCAACACGACGATCGCACGCAAGATGTGATACATTGGCACCATGTGTTGCGGAAATGCCGCAGCAGAGGTTCGCCACCGGAGGGACGAACGTGACGACGCTGTATGTGAGCCATCCGTCCGCCCTCGACCATGCCATGCCCGAAGGGCATCCCGAGCGGGCCGATCGCATCCGCGCCGTCGAGCGGGCGCTGGAGGACGAGCGCTTCGCGGGATTGCTCCGCGGGCTGGCACCGAAAGCCGACGCCTCCGTTCCGGCCCTGGTCCATCCCGTCCCCTACGTCCAGGCGATCATCGAAGCGTCGCCGATGGACGGCTACGTCCAGATCGACGGCGACACCCTACTGTCGCCCGGTACCCTCGAAGCCGCGCTGCGCGGGGTCGGCGGCGCGGTCCATGCGGTCGATGCCGTGATGGCGGGCGAATGCACCAACGCCTTCGTGGCCATGCGCCCGCCGGGGCACCATGCCGAGCGCATGACCGCCATGGGGTTCTGCCTGTTCAACAACGCCGCCATCGCGGCCCGCCATGCCCGGGAGGCGTACGGGACGAGCCGGGTCGCGATCGTCGATTGGGACGTCCACCACGGCAACGGAACCCAGGACATCTTCTGGGACGACAAATCGGTGATGTATGCCTCCACCCACGAGATGCCGCTCTTCCCGGGCACGGGGGCGGCGTCCGAGCGCGGCAACCACGACACCATCGTCAACGTGCCCCTGCGCGCCGGCGACGATAGCGAGCGCTTCCGCGAGGTCTTCGAGGCCGGCATCCTGCGCCGTCTCGACGCCTTCGCGCCCGACCTCATCATCATCTCGGCTGGGTTCGATGCGCACCACCTCGACCCGCTCGGACACGTCCAGCTGACGGAAGCCGATTTCGGCTGGGCGACGCGCCGTCTGGTGGACCTCGCCGCCAAGCATTCAGGCGGCCGCGTGGTCTCCGTACTGGAGGGTGGCTACAGCCTGAAGGGACTGGGACTTTCGGTGTCGGCTCACGTCGACGCCCTGATGGGCCGGTGAAGGAGCACGCCGCCCGCTGGGGTTACGCCTGAAACTCGCAAGCACCTGGGAAACCGAAAGGTCGGGCGTAAGCCTCGCTCTTCGGCGCGTGCATTCGAGGCTTGGACCGGGTGCTTGACGCGCGAGCGTACGCTTCGCGCGCCCTATCCGTCGATGCGCTCGTCACCCAGGAACTCGATCCCGAAACCGGACAGGCCTACATAGGCGCGCGACGAGGTCGCGAGGTTGCGGATCGACGCGACGCCGAGGTCGCGCAGGATCTGCGCCCCAAGTCCGATTTCCCGCCACTGGGCCACTCGCTGGGCCTCCGAACCCTCCTCGGCGAAGGGCTTCAGGGGTACGCCGGCCGTACCGTCGCGCAGGTAGACCAGAACGCCCCGGCCTTCCTGAGCGAAGCGGCGCATCACCGCCTCGATTTGACGGCCCCCCTCGATCACGTCGGCGACCACATTGGAGCGGTGGAGCCGCACCAGCACGTCCTTGCCATCGCCGATGCGGCCATGGACGAAGGCGAATTGTTGCACGGTCTCGAACGGCGTGGTGTAGGCGTAGCCCGTCATTTCGCCGAACTCGGTCTTCACCGGGAAGGTGCTGACCCGCTCGACAAGCGTTTCGCGCGCTTGCCGGTAGGCGATCAGATCGGCCACCGAGACGCGCTTAAGCTTGTGAAGGTCTGCGAAGGCGGTGATCTGCGGGCCCTTCATCACGGTGCCGTCGTCGTTGGCGAGTTCACAGATCACGCCGACCGGCGGCAATCCGGCGAGCTTGCACAGGTCGACCGCCGCCTCGGTGTGGCCGGAGCGCATGAGCACGCCGCCATCCTTGGCGATCAGCGGGAAGACATGGCCGGGACGGACGAAATCGTCCTCGCCCATGTTGCCGTTGGCCAGCGCCCGCACGGTGTTGCAGCGCTGCTCGGCCGAGATGCCGGTGGTCAGCCCGTGCTTGGTGTCCACCGTGACCGTGAAGGCGGTGCCGAGCGGCGCGTCGTTCGAGGCCACCATCGGGTCGAGGCGAAGGCGCCGGGCCTCGGCGCGGGTCAGAGGCGCGCAGACGATGCCGCAGGTGTTGCGGATGATGAACGCCATCTTCTCCGGGGTGCAGAGCGAGGCCGCGACGACGAGATCGCCCTCGTTCTCGCGGTCGTCGTCATCGGTGACGACGACGATCTCGCCGCGGGCATAGGCCTCGATGGCCTCGGTGACTTGGGTGTGGGGCACGGGCTGTCTCTTGACGTTTCGCGGATCGGACGATGGCGGGCGCAAGCGGGATCAGTCCCGCGCGCCGACCTGCCCCCGATGGCGCAGATAGTGATCGGCGAGGACGCACGCCATCATGGCTTCGGCCACCGGTACGGCGCGAATGCCGACGCAGGGGTCGTGCCGCCCTTTGGTGATGAGGTCGACGTCGCGGTTGTCACGGGTGACGCTCATGCGCGGGGTCAGGATCGACGAGGTCGGCTTCACGGCGAAGCGGCACACGATGGGCTGTCCGGTGGAGATGCCACCGAGGACGCCGCCCGCATGGTTGGCCAGGAAGGTCGGGGCGCCGGCATTGCCGGACCGCATCTCGTCGGCATTGTCTTCGCCGCGCAGGGCCGCAGAGGCGAAGCCGTCGCCGATCTCGACGCCCTTCACGGCGTTGATCGACATCATGGCGGCGGCGAGATCCGCGTCGAGCTTGCCGTAGATCGGCGCCCCGAGTCCGGGGGGCACGCCCTCGGCCAGCACCTCGATCACGGCGCCGACCGACGAGCCGTCTTTGCGGATGCCGTCGAGATAGTCTTCGTAGAAGCTTGCCGTCTCGGGATCGGGGCAGAAAAACGGATTGGCGTTCACCGCCTCCCAATCCCAGCGCGACCGGTCGATGGCGTGTGGTCCCATCTGCACCAGGGCGGCGCGGATGGTAACGCCGGCAGGCAGAACCTTGCGGGCGACGGCGCCCGCCGCGACCCGCGCGGCGGTCTCGCGCGCCGAGGAGCGCCCGCCGCCGCGATAGTCGCGGATGCCGTACTTCGCGTCGTAGGCGTAGTCGGCGTGGCCCGGCCGGTAGCTGTCGCGGATCTCGGAATAATCCTTCGAGCGCTGGTCGGTATTCTCGATTTCGAGGGCGATCGGGGTGCCGGTGGTCAACTGGACGCCGCCGGTGCGGTCGTCGGCGAAGACGCCCGACAGAATGCGGACCTGATCGGGTTCGCGCCGCTGCGTGGTGAAGCGTGACTGCCCGGGCTTGCGCCGATCGAGTTCCGCCTGGATGTCTTCCGCCGACAGGGCCAATCCGGGCGGACAGCCATCGACCACGCAGCCGAGGGCGACCCCGTGGCTCTCGCCGAAGGTGGTGACGCGAAACAGGTGTCCGAACGTATTGTGCGACATGGCGCACCCGCTCTAGCGCGGGTTTGCCCCGAGGGCCAGCGCGGGGCCATGCGCCGGTTCGGGGACGACCGTGCGCCAGGACACGGGCCGAACCTTAAGCCTCCGGTCGTGCCAGCACGCCGCCGGTCGTTGGTGCACGGACGCCGGTGGTGGACGGGAAGGTGATCGGCAGGCCCTTCACCGAGCGCACCGCGAGATGCGCGAAGGCCTGCGCCTCGAGATAGGCCGAGGACCAGCCGATGGCGTCGGCCGTCGTGATCTCGGCGCGCAGGTGATAGTTCAGCAGGCGCACCAGTTCGCCGTTGCGGGCGCCGCCGCCGGCCACGATCCAGCGTGCGGGAATCTCGGGCGCGTGGTCGAGGGCGCGCGCCACCGCCCGCGCGGTAAAAGCGGTCAGCGTCGCCGCGCCGTCCTCGGTGGAGAGCTGGCCCGCGAGCTTGTGCGAGAACCAGTTCCGGTCGAGCGACTTCGGCGGGCGCCGGGCGAAGAACGGGTGGATCAGCAGCCAGGCGAGCAGCGGCTCGTCGGGCCGGCCGCGGGCGGCGGTGCGGCCGCCGTCGTCCAGGGGGCGGCCGGTGCGCTCGCGCATCCAGTCGTCGATCAGGGCATTGCCGGGTCCGGTGTCGAACGCGATGACGTCGCCGTTCGCCGACAGGATCGTGGCGTTGGCGACGCCGCCGATGTTCAGGATGCCCAGCGCCCCTTCGAAGCCGGAAGCGCGGGCCAGCGCCTGGTGGAACACCGGTACCAGGGGGGCTCCTTGCCCACCCGCCAGCACGTCGGCGTGGCGCAGATCCGAGACCACGGGGATGCCGAGGCGGCGGCTGAGGGCCGCGCCGTCGCCGATCTGCACGCTCATGCGCTGGTCCGGCCGGTGCACCACGGTCTGGCCGTGGAAGCCGACCACATCGATATCGGCGGCCGTGAGGCCGTTATCGGCCAGGAAGCTCTCGACCGCCTCGGCGTGGGCGGCGGTGACGAAGGCCTCGGCCTCGACAAGGCATCCCGGACGGTCCTCGCGCGCGATAACACCTTCCGCATCGATCAGCGCTTGGCGCAGCAGGGACCGATCCTCGTCCGAGTAGCCGCGATAGCCCGTGGGCCCGAGGGGTTCGAGATAGCCGTTATGGCTCACCACCACCCGCACGGTCTCGCCGTCCGTCTCGATCAGCGCGACGTCGACGCCGTCGAGGGACGTGCCGCTCATCAGTCCGATCGCGCGCATCATCGCCATGGTTTCCGCCCCGTGCCTTCCGTGTGCAGCCCTGCTAAGAGGCGCTCAGATCCCGTGCGGTGCTATCACGCGGCCTTCGACCCTGTCCCGCGCCGCGATTCCCTCGAACCGGAACTTCGCATGTCCTCCGACGCCACCCAGGTTGCTCCCGCCGCCGCGCCCTTCCAGCCGCAATCCGAGTTCCTGAAGGTCCTCACCGAGCGTGGCTACATCCACCAGGGCTCGGACCTCGCCGGCATCGACGCGGCCGCGCGCGAGGGCCGCCTGACGGCCTATGTCGGCTACGACTGCACCGCCTCGTCCCTGCATGTGGGTCACCTCCTGTCGATCATGATGCTGCACTGGCTTCAGGCCACCGGCGGCACTCCGATCACCCTGATGGGCGGCGGCACGACGCGGGTCGGCGACCCCTCGGGCCGCGACGAATCACGCAAGATCCTCACCCTGGAGCAGATCGAGGAGAACAAGGCCGGCATCCAGAAGACCTTCTCGCGGTTTCTGAACTTCGGTGACGGTGGCAATGCTGCGACGATGGTCGACAACGCCGAGTGGCTGACCAAGCTGAACTACATCGAGATGCTGCGCGACATCGGGCGCCACTTCTCGGTCAACCGCATGATGTCGATGGACAGCGTGCGCATGCGTCTGGAGCGCGATCAGGAACTGTCGTTCCTCGAATTCAACTACATGATCCTGCAATCCTACGACTTCGTCGAGCTGAATCGCCGCTACGCCTGCGTGCTTCAGATGGGCGGCTCCGACCAGTGGGGTAACATCGTCAACGGCATCGATCTCGGCCGTCGCATGGGCACGCCGCAACTCTACGGGCTGACCTGCCCGCTCCTCACCACCGCTTCGGGCGCCAAGATGGGCAAGACCGCGGCCGGCGCGGTCTGGCTGGATGCCGGGATGCTGAGCCCGTACGATTACTGGCAGTTCTGGCGCAATACCGAGGACGCCGATGTCGGCCGCTTCCTCAAGCTGTTCACGCTGCTGCCGATGGACGAGATCACGCGCCTCGAAGCCCTGCCCGGTGCCGGCATCAACGAGGCCAAGAAGGTGCTAGCCACCGAGGCCACCGCCCTGATGCATGGCCGCGAGGCTGCAGACGCCGCGGCAGAGACCGCGCGGAAGACCTTCGTGGAAGGCACGGTGGCGCAGGATTTGCCGAGCATCACGGTCTCGGCCGATCTGCTGGACGCCGGCCTCGGCGTACTCTCGGCCTTCGGGCCCGAATACGCCAAGCTTCTGCCCTCCACCAGCGAAGGCAGGCGTCAGATCAAGAGCGGGGGCCTGCGCGTCAACGATGTGCCGGTCACCGACGAACGGTCAGTGCTGCGCCACGCCGACCTGACGGCGGACGGTGTGATCAAGCTCTCGTTCGGCCGCAAGAAGCACGTGCTGGTGCGGGTGGGCTGAGGCGGGGACGTTCCGTCACCCGGACATCGTTTCGGACCAGGATACCGCCGGCAGTCCCGATGACTGCCTGCGGCCCGGACGGTGTGGCGCCCGGGATCAGGCAAACCGCTGCTGTTGGGTCCCGGAATCCGAGAGGGTATCGGTCGCCGGTTCGATCAACGAATTTTCCGCTTCGACGCGATTGCGACCCGCCCGTTTGGCGCGATAGAGGGCGGCATCGGCAACCTGCAGCAGGTCTATGAGGGTGCTGCCCGTCACCGGCGCCGCGGCACAGCCGATACTCACGGTCATGCCGGGCCGGCCCGTGGCCGGCCCGTCGGTCTCGACGCTCAAGCGAATTGCCTCGGCGAGACGGGCGCCGTCCGAGCGGGTTCCACCCGGAATCAGACAGACGAACTCCTCGCCTCCGATCCGAGCGAGGACCGGTTCGCCGAGCCTTTCGGTCGACCGCGGCTGTGTCTCGCGCAGGCTCCTGGCCGTCTGGCGCAGGAGCGCCGCGAAGCGGATCAGAGCCGCGTCACCGGCCGAATGCCCGCCGCTGTCGTTGATCCGCTTGAAATGATCGATGTCGAGCATCAGCACGGCCATGTCCCGGTGCTGTGCCGCGAGCCCCTCGGCGCAATCAAAGAACGCGCGCCGGTTCAGCAATCCGGTCAGGCTATCGGTGGTCGCCACCTTGCGCTGGCGCTCCGCTTCGTTCCCGAGTTCCAGCGTGGTCACGGCCAGGATCAGGACGATGTAGATCACCAGATACAGCATCAGCCACAGCGCCGCCCGGGTCTGGGCATGATCGAGCGGGACGACGATGTTCTCCTGGACGGCCGTGTAGGCCGTCAGTCCAAGAGAGGCGATCGAGAGCAGCCAGAGCAGAAACGCGGCAAGAACGCGGTTGGGGGTTGGCCGTACCTGATCCGGCCGCAGCATCTCCATCGACATGGCGAGGCAATAGGCCGTGAAGCCGAGGGTTGCGACGACGTAGCGAAATTGCTCGCCCGCGAAGAAGGCCGGCACCAGGCAGGCTGCCGTCCAGATCGTCGTGCCGGCCCAGATCGCGATCGGAGAATGCGATCGGTGGTGGACGAGTCGGACCGCCACCCACAGGAAGGCGAAGGTCTGAATGAAGCAGACCTGGGCGAGCCAGATCGTGACCCAGTCCGGCACGATCTGACGCAGCATGAAGAGAAGGCATCCCGCCGTCGCGCTGGTCGCCGAGGCGGCGATCCAGAGATGGATGCGGGCGGCGCGGCCGCTGACCCACAATACCCAGAAGTAGACCGCAATACCAAAGTCGATCACCGTCGTGGCGATGAGCAGAGTAGCGATGTCGAGGGTCACGTCATAGTCCGTCGTTTGTCAGAATCCTGGTCTAGAGTTTGTCAGGGATGAGTGGAAATCGGTTATCCCGATAAGACAAACGAAAACCAAAGACCCGAGAGTCTGGCTGGTTCAGAATGAACCGGACTGACTCTCGTCCCGTCTGGCTGCGGTCCTGCTACCGCTGTCTCGGACTGACTCCGTTCAGCGCTCGGTTTCGTCCATCGGCGGCCCGGCTGCGACGCCGTCGTTGCCGCCGCCGGCGCTGAACAGCTTGCGCAGAATGCCGGGTGCCAGTGCCGAGAGCGGGTTCACGCTCACATCCGGCTTGGCGAGGCGTCCCGAGACCCGGAAGTTGAGGGCGAAAAGCCCTTCGTTTCGGCCGCCGCCGAGGAGTTGGCCGAGGATCGGCAGTTGCGAGACGACGTTGTTGAGGCCGTAGAGCGGTACGAACGTGCCGTTGATGTCGGTGCGTTCCTTGGCGGTGTCGAGGTAACCCGTCATGGTGAAGCCCATGGCGGGATTCGAGATCGCCGCATCGCTGATGTCGATCCGGCTCCCCGTACGGGTGAAGATCGCCCGAAGCCGGTCGAATTCCACGTCGTTCCCGGCGTTCTGGACCACGTATTTCCGGCCGCGCGCATCGGTGACCTCGCTGGTCGCCGGTCCTTGGGCCATGATGCTCGACAGCGCGGGCTCGTTGCGCAGGATGAAGTTGCGGATCTGGACCGAGCCCGGCTGCGGCCCGTCGTTCAGCGAACTGCTCATGATCAGCTTGCCGCCATACATGCGCTTGTAGATGTCGGCGAAACGGAGCGCCGAGCCGGCATCCAGCGTCTCGATGGCGATGCTCGATCCGCCGCGATCGGCATGGGTGATCTGGGCCGAGAAGGGCGCGCTGCTGAACTTTCCGAGAATGCGTCCGCTTCGGAGGTCGCGGCCGCGCAACAGGAGCTTGGCACTTGCGTTGGTCAACGCTTCTCCGTTGAAGCCGCTGACGATGGCGAGGTTGATGTCGGCGTCGATGTCTTTCGGGCTCGCCTCACGGCCGCCCTTGGCGGCCGGCCCGGTCAACCCGCGCAGGAACGGGCGCGCATCGGCCACTGCGCCCCGGACCGAGACCCGATAGGCGTTGCCGCTGGTATGGTCGACCGACAGGCGCATGTCGTCGCCGGGCGACAGCTTGAGGGCGGTCAGGTCCGCGCGTTCGAACCCGCCCTCGCCGTTCAGGCTGATGCTGCCGCGCGCCATCAGGGGGCCGGCATCGACGCTGAGATCGCGCAGATCTTGAGCGCCGTTCGCGCCCTCCACCACCGTGAAGCTGGCGCGTCCCGGCTTGCCTGCCGCCTTGGTGACGCCGGGCAGCAGGCCGTCGCTGCCGACCCGGCTCAGATCGGCCTCCACCCGGGCCGGCGCCTTGCCGGGGCCGGGCCGGCCGATCGGCATGGTGATCCGCACCGGGATGGAGCCTGAGAGCTGCGGCGCCACCGGCAGACCCTTGCGGGCGCGGAGGGCGTCGTCGAGGGCAAAGCCGATATTGACTTCACCCGGCGCGCCGGCCTTCGGCTGACGCAGGTCGACGGTCAGGGGGGTGCCCATCACCCGCCCCTCGCCCTTCAGGGAGAACGCCCCGCGCTCGCAGAGGATAGTGAAGCGTCCACCCTCGAGCCGATCCTTGCCGAAGACCTTGTCGACACCGATGTCGGACAGGGTGCCTTTGATGCCCACCGGCAGATCCGCCAAGTCGGGGATGTGCTTCAGGTCGAGGGGGAAATCAATCCGCAGGTCGGCACTGCCCTTCACCGTCGCGGGATCGAGGTCGAGGCCCGTGAGCGTCTTGAACATCTTGGTCTGGAGGAGGGAGACCAGGGCATCCGCCCCCCCGCTGAGCCGCAGCCCGATCTGCGCCGTGACCATGTCGGGGGTGATCTTCGGGATGACAAACGATCCGTCCGAGATCGACAAAATCCGGTTGTCCGGCATCTGGACATCGGCCGTGACGTTGCGGATGTTGGTCGTCTGCCCCGTGATGGTGCCGGTCACGCGTCCGCGCGTCAGCGGCGGCGATTCCGGCACGACCGTCAGGGTCGCGTCCGACACGGCGAAGTTGATGTGCACCGCATTGTCGGGCATGGGCTCGCCGCGCGTGGCGGCGGCCAGTTCGGTCCCGCTCATGTCGACGCTGATGTCGACGGCGTTGACGGTCCCGCCACGCAGATAGTCGACGAGGTAGTTGCGTGCGGGTGGCGCCACGTGTTCGGGCCACAGCCGCAGCGCCGTGCGCGCGTCGGTTGAGGCGGCGGTGATCTTCAGGGTCAGGCCGTCATCGTCGGCGGTCGTTCCGAGAGTCCCGGTGATCCGACCGGTCGCCGCCCCCGCCTTGATGGCGAAATCGTCGATGACGACGCCGCCGGCCTTACCGGTGAGGTGGGCGGAGACCGCATCGAGCGTCACCGGCTTGTCAGCCGGGTTGGCACCGCGCAGCACCGCGTCCTTGCCGGCGAGCACCAGGGTCCAGGCCGTATCCGCGCCGGACGGGGCCGCCGTCCAGGCACCGGTGAGATGGACCGCATTGCCGGCGCCGCGATAATCGAGCCCGTCGAGCTTCATCGTGCGACCGGCCTCGTCCCAGCTGAGTTCGGCTGCCAGGCTGTCGATGGTGACCGGGTTGAAGTCCTTTTCCTCGATCAAGACATTGCCGCCGCCGGTGCGGATTTCGGCCTTCATGGTTTCGATGCGACCGGCATCGATGGCGACGTCCGTCTTGGCCGAAACCTTCAGGTCGGTCTCGACCGGAAGCTTGGACTGACCCGACAGCAGCAGGAGATCGTTGATCGGCAGATCGTCGAGGGTGATCGTCCCGGTGCGCTTCGTGCCGCCCGCCTCGTGCAGGTCGCCGCCGAAGCGCCACTCGCCGTGCGGGCCGTCGATCCGCAATTCGAAGATACGGGCGTCCCGCACGGCATCGCGGCGGAACAGACCGTTGACGTGCTCGAACACGGCGCGCTGGCGGGCGTCGTCGTCGATGAGGGTGAGCCGCCCGTTGGTGATCCGCGCCCGGTCCAGGGCGCCGATCACGCCGGCCGAGTCGAGCACGACGCCGAAGATCGAGGCGACCGTGGCGGAGATCGGTGAGACGCGGCCGAGCACCGCATCGACGCTCGGGAGGGTGTGCGGCTCGACGGACCCGGCCTGGGTCGAGTCGGAAGCCGCGAAGGCGATGCTGCCGTCCCGGTGGATCAGCGCCGTCATCTGCAGGTCGCGGAACTCGATGGCGCGGGGTAGGACCGAGAGGCGCAGGAGGCTCCAGCTGTCCAGGCTGACCACGGCCTGGGGCGCACGCACCACGAGGTCGCCCTCGGGATTGTGGATGTCGAGACCGACGACCCTCAGGGCCAGCGAGTTCTCTGAATCCAGCTCGACCGCACTGTCGCTCAGCCCGACGCGCCAGCCCGGTCCGATGCTGCCGGCGATCGCGGACGCGACCCGTTCCGAGAGTCCATCGAACCGCATCGGCCCCTGCGAAAGGCGCAGGATGAGACCGCCGACGCTCAGGACTACGATGAGCCCCAGGGCTGCCACCAGCCAGAGCAAGGCGCGCCATCGCACGCCGGGCCGCGCGGATTGCACAACGTTGGCCGTTTCCTGGTCCATCAATCCTTGTGCCGCTGGATCGGAACGTCCCCCCGGGCTATCGAGCGGCTGTCCTACGGGTTTCGGCTTTCGCGGGGCTTATCAGGTCCGCGGCGACGCGTTTCCGGAGCATCGGGCTCCGTCGGGATGCAACCGCAGACGCACACTATCAATCAGCCGAAAGGAAGGCATGATGCCCCTCGCGATTGGAGATCAGGCGCCCGACTTCACCCTTGCGGGCGCCGGTGACGAAACGATCAGTCTCAGCGCCCTGAGGGGCCGCAAGGCGATCCTGTACTTCTATCCCAAGGACGACACGAGCGGGTGTACCCTGGAGGCTCAGGGCTTCAATGCTCTCGAGGGCGACTTCGCCGCCGCTGACACCATCGTGATCGGGATTTCACCGGATTCGGTGAAAAGCCACGACAAGTTCCGCGCCAAGTACGGCCTGACCTTCCCCCTCGCCTCGGACGAGAGCAAGGCGATGCTGGAAGCCTATGGGGTCTGGGTCGAGAAGAGCATGTACGGCCGCCAATATATGGGCGTCGAGCGCACCACGCTGCTCATCGACCGCGATGGCCGCGTCGCGCGGCTCTGGCCCAAGGTGAAGGTGCCGGGACATGCTGAAGAGGTGCTGGCGGCAGCGCGCGACCTCGCCTGAAGCGAAATCTCGCAACTCGTTCGCGCCAGGACGCCTTGGCGGTTCGTTAACCCTGATTCGGCAGGGTGACGTCGTGGATCAGGTCACGCGTCCCATGTCACTGTCGCCATCGTTCTCTCGAAAACCATCTCGGAAGGCGACCCCCGTCGTCCCCGGTTCCGTGCTTCGGACACGCCTCCTCGCGGGAGCGCTGGCCCTGGCCGTGGCCTGGGCCGGCGGGGCGACATACTACCTTGTCTTTCACGACGAGGTTCTGGCGCGCTTCGTCTCCCAACAGAGCGCAATCCAGTATGGATACGAGGAGCGCATCGGCGCCCTGCGCCTACAACTCGACCGGGTGACGATGGAGCAGGCCGCCGCGCGGGACGGTATCACCCAGCGCCTGGCCGAACTCGTCCGCCGTCAGGCCGCGATGGAAGCCCGTCAGGCCGCTATCGCCACTCTGGCAGGGGAACCTAGCCCGTCCCAGCCCGGCGCAGCTCCGGTCGAGGAGCGGGCTGCCGAGACATCATCGAAGCCGGCCAACGGATCGAAGCCCTATCCCACTCCCGACACGCTGCAACTTCGTACCCAGGACGACCTCGCACCCGGGCGCCAGTCCGCCGGGGCCGTGGAGGGACGGCTCGCCTCGCTGGAGCAGCGCCTCGACGGACTCGCCGAAGCGCAATCCCGCGTGCTCAACCGCATCGGCCTGCGGGCCGGCCAGGGCGCCCAGCGCCTTCGCGGTCTCGTCGTCCGGCTCGGGCTGGACCCTGCGCGCTTCGAACGCGAGTCCACCGGCGGCATCGGCGGCCCCCTAGTTCCGCTCAATCCCGACGCGTTTGGCCTTTCCTTGGCTCAAGCCCAGCGCTCGCTGGCCGACGAGGCGCGCCTCCGTCGCATCGCGGCCACGCTGCCGGTGCGCCGTCCCCTGTCGGGGGAGATCAGCCTGTCGAGCAATTTCGGAGGGCGGCTCGATCCGTTCACCCGCAGCTACGCCATGCACACCGGCATGGACCTGCGGGCGGAGACCGGCGAGCCGGCCCGTGCCACCGCGGCCGGACGCGTCACGCTGGCGGATTACAACGGCGGTTACGGCAACATGGTGGAGGTCGATCACGGCCATGGCCTAATCACCCGTTACGCCCACCTCTCGGCCTTCAACGTGGTGCCGGGGCAGTGGGTCGAACCCGGAGCGATCGTCGGACGCGTCGGATCGACCGGGCGCTCGACCGGCAGTCACCTGCATTACGAGACCCGGATCGACGGTGAGCCCGTCGATCCGATCCGCTTCCTGAGGGTCGCCGAGGCGCTTTGAGAGTCGCCGCGGCGCTCCGAGAGCGCCCCTGCCCTACTCGATGTCCTCGACCACGTCGGCGCCGCCATAGACGCGTTGGGCCAGGGAGGCTTCCATGAATGGATCGAGGGAGCCATCCAGCACCGCGTCGGGATCGGTCGATTGCGTGCCGGTCCGCAGGTCCTTTACCAGTTGGTACGGTTGCAGCACGTAGCTTCGGATCTGGTGACCCCAGCCAATGTCGGTCTTGGCGGCGGCCTCGGCGCTGGCCTTCTCCTCCCGCTTCTTCAACTCGGCCTCGTACATGCGGGCGCGCAGCATGTTCCAGGCGGTCGCCCGGTTCTTGTGCTGCGAGCGCTCCTGCTGGCACGCCACCACGATACCCGTCGGAATGTGCGTGATGCGCACTGCCGAATCGGTGGTGTTGACGTGCTGGCCACCGGCACCGGACGACCGGTAGGTATCGATGCGGCAGTCGGATTCCTTGATCTCGATCTCAATCCGGTCGTCGATGACCGGATAGACCCAGACGCTGGCAAAGCTGGTGTGCCGCCTTGCGCTCGAATCGTAGGGTGAGATCCGCACCAGCCGATGGACGCCCGACTCGGTCTTGAGCCAGCCATAGGCATTGTGGCCCTTGATCAGGAGCGTCGCACCCTTGATCCCGGCCTCGTCGCCATCCGACCACTCGACGATCTCGACCTTGTACTTCCGGCGTTCGGCCCAGCGTCCATACATGCGCTGGAGCATGTTGGCCCAGTCCTGGCTCTCGGTGCCGCCGGCGCCCGAATGCACTTCGAGGTAGGTGTCGAAGCCGTCGGCTTCGCCGGAGAGCAGAGTCTCGATCTGGCGGCGCGCGGCCTCCTTCTCGACGGCGCGCACGCCGGCCTCACCTTCCTGAATGGTGGCTTCGTCTCCCTCCATCTCGCCGAGTTCGATCAGCGTATGGGCGTCCTCGAGGTCTTGGGACAGCTTCTTGATCGCGTTGACCGCATCATCGAGCTGGGTGCGCTCGCGCATCACCTTCTGGGCCGCCTCGGCGTCGTTCCAGAGTTCGGGGTTCTCGGAAGCTGCGTTCAGCTCCGCGAGACGTTTTTCGACGGTATCCCAGTCAAAGATGCCTCCTCAGCAGTCCGATCGACTGCTTGGCGGCATCCGAGAGTTGTTCGATCTCGGCGCGCATCTGGTGTTTCGGGCTCGTATTTGGGGATGTGGGATCGGGTGATACCGGGCGGACCGGATGGTGTAAACGGCGCGTGCCGAAACCTTGGGTCTGGCGTCTCCTGGGCGAACGGCATCACCGGAATCGAACGGGTTTCGGCGTACCTCGCTTGCGAGTAACGCGCTCGCCGATCATCGCCGATCCCGTCCTCGACGCCTACGCGCCGGGCCGACCTCAAGAATTGACACGTGAGGCAGATCAGTCGCCCGGGCGCGCGATGGTCCCCGCCCTCGATGGTCACGTCGCATCGAATCGAATCCGCGCCGGTGTTCATCTCGGCGGCGCAAACGGTACGGCAAGCACCTCGTCCGGCGCGGACCCGTCGCTGGAGCGGAAGGGCGGCTGCGCGACCGGCGCTAACGCAGAGCGGGGCGGACGTAGTCCGTCGGTCCGATCCGGGCCGGTGCGAGGACGAATTCGCACGGCCGGTGCTTCCTGTTCAGCGGACCTTCGCTGAGCCCATCACTGAAATAATCGGTTCCGGTCAGGCCGAAGCCGCCGCCGTTCATCACCTGCGGCACCGGAATGGCGTTCGGTACGTCCGGAACCGGACGACCACTGCTCGGGCTCGTCGGTAGAACGATCGGACCATCGGCCCCGAGATAACGCATCTGTGCCGAGGCGGCACCCGGGAGCCCGAGCGCGATCAGGCCGGCGGCGAGGACGGTTCGCATGGTCAGCACGAAGAACTCCGGTGGGCAGACAGACGACTCAGGGAGAAACGCGCCCGATCCCCTTATGCCTCAACCCGATGGTGCTGTCCGTGTCCGATCGGACGCGCTGCGGCAGGATTCGCACGGTACCCTGTGGGTAAGGCGGAGAAATCCGAGGGCGGCGCGGGGTTGGACCGGCGAGTCGCAAACGCGATCCACCGGGCCAGGGTCAGCCCTTGGCGCGAACCACCACCGAGCGCTCCTGCAGGATCGGCTCGCAATTGGTGTGATAGGCGTTCAGCACGGTCGAGCGCGACGTGCACTCGTAGCCGAGGGTCGGCTCTGGCGCCGGCACCGGATCGCGGGCCACGATCGGCTTCGGAGCGCAGGCTCCTGCGGAGGCGCTGAGCACCAGGGCGACGGCAAGGGTCAGGCGACGCATACGTTCCTCGGGCCTCGGCGAACCGGCCGCGCGATACGGGGGGAAACCCGGACGCGGCCACGCAAGACCCTGCTGACCCGGCCCCGTCGTGACAAGCACGCCGATGATCGCCGGACCGCTTTGCGGCCGCCTGTCTCCCGACCGCAACAGGCTGCGGCGGAAGCATCCGGCGCGCGGTCAGCCCGCCTTCGACAGGGGCGCATCGGACAGCGGCACCACGTTGTGCAGGGTCTTGTCGGAGGTCTCGAAGAAGCGCCGGACATTGCGCGCCGCCTGCCGGATGCGCTGCTCGTTCTCAACCAGGGCGATGCGGACATAGTTGTCGCCGTGCTCGCCGAAGCCGATACCGGGGGCCACCGCCACGTCGGACTTCTCCAGCAGCAGCTTCGAGAACTCGAGGCTGCCCAATGCCTGGTACTTTTCCGGGATCGGCACCCAGGCGAACATCGAGGCGGAGGGCGTCGGGATCTTCCAGCCGGTCTTGCCGAAGGACTCGATCAGCGCGTCACGGCGCTTCTTATAGATCGACCGCATTTCGACGATGCAGTCCTCCGGCCCGTTGAGGGCGGCAGTGGCCGCCACCTGGATCGGCGTGAAGGCGCCGTAATCGAGGTACGACTTCACCCGCGTCAGCGCCGCGAGCAGGCGCTCGTTGCCGACCGCGAAGCCCATGCGCCAGCCGGCCATGGAGAAGGTCTTCGACAGGGAGGAGAACTCGACGGTGCAGTCAATGGCGCCCGGCACTTCCAGAACGGAGGGCGGCGGATCACCGTCAAAATAGACCTCGGCATAGGCCAGATCCGACAGGATGATGATCTCGTGGCGCTTGGCGAAGGCAACGAGGTCCCGATAGAAATCGAGGCTCGCCACGTAGGCGGTCGGGTTCGAGGGGTAGCACACCACGATCGCCACCGGCTTCGGGATCGAGTGCTGCATCGCCTTCTCGACCGCGGGGAAGAAGGCCGGGGTCGGCTCGGCCGGCACGGAGCGGATCACGCCGCCGGCCATGAGGAAGCCGAAGGCGTGGATCGGATAGCTCGGGTTCGGCACCAGCACCACGTCGCCCGGCGCGGTGATGGCCTGGGCCATGTTGGCGAAGCCTTCCTTCGAGCCCAGAGTCGCCACCACCTGGGTGTCGGGATTCAGGCTCACGCCGAAGCGGCGCTTATAGTAGTTCGCCTGGGCCCGGCGCAGACCGGCAATGCCCTTCGACGACGAGTAGCGATCTGTGCGCGGGCGGCCGGCGGTCTCCACCAGCTTGGCGATGACGTGCTTCGGGGCGTCGAGATCCGGGTTGCCCATGCCGAGGTCGATGATGTCGGCGCCGTTGGCGCGGGCCTGGGCCTTGATCCGGTTCACCTGCTCGAACACGTAGGGCGGCAGGCGCTTGATGCGGTGGAAGTCGGTCATGGCCTTCACGGTGTCCAGGAGCAAAGGTGGGCGCGGGATTCTCCCGACGCGCGAATCTGTCATCAACCCGAGCGGAATCGTGGTTTCGTCCGGAGGTCCCTCGGGCGGAAATCCGGACGTCTCATGGCGACCTTGCCGGGCACAGGGCCATCGCAGATATCGCACGCTTCGCAAGGGTCTAGCAGTTTTGTGCCACGACGCCGAACGAAATCAGCGGGCGCGCAATCCGGCTACTGCGCCTTGCCGGCCTGCGCGGCACTCTCCGCCGAGCGGCCGCGCGCCTCGTTGCGGCCGCGGGCGGCCACCAGCTCCTCCTCCAGCGCCTTGGTGCCCTCGGCTGTCTTGGCGCGGGTGGGTCGGGCCGGGGCGGAGACGCCGACGGGCATGAAACCATCATCCTTGCGCCGCGAATCGGCGACGAATTCCGGCGCCTTGGCCTGAGGACCCGCCTCGCCCGTGCCATAGGCGGCCCGCATCGGATTGAGATCGCTGGAACAGCCGCCGAGCAGCGCGGCGGTGACCGCAAGGGCGACAAACTGACGGTTGTGACGCCGGGACATGGGGGTACTCGGCCGTTTCGGAAGCGGGCGCTCTGGCGGAACTGCGCGATGGCGCGTTAATTTGTCGGAAACGAGGCCTCCCACGATCGCGCGACAGGCGTCGCACGTACAAGGGTCGGGCCGAACTCGGGGAGAAACGCACGCGTGACGACCGAACGGACGACGCCGCCGCTGCCCGACATCGAAGCTCTGTCCCGCAACGCCAGCCTTCTGGTCGAGGAATTCGGGCGTGCTGCCTCTCGCTACATGAAACCGGTCGGAACGCCGGATGCCCTCCCGGTCGAGGCGGTCGAGCCGCCCGAGGAGGTCAAGGACGTGGTCCGCACCCTCGGCACCGTGGCCGAGACCTGGCTGTCCGATCCGAAGCGGACGGTCGAGGCCCAGACCAAGCTCAGCGAGGCCTTCATCACCCTGTGGGGTTCGACCTGGCTGAGGCTTCAGGGCGAAACGGCCGCACCCGTGACGCAGCCCGAGCCGAAGGACAACCGCTTCGCCCACGCGGAATGGTCGACCAACCCGATCTTCGACTTCATCAAGCAGAGCTATCTCATCACGTCCCGCTGGGCCGAAGGGCTGGTCGAGGACGCCGAGGGCATCGATGAACACACCCGGCACAAGGCGCAGTTCTACCTGCGCCAGATCACCGGCGCGCTTTCGCCCTCGAACTTCGTGATGACCAATCCGGAGTTGATCCGGCACACCCTGAAGGAGAACGGCGCCAACCTGGTGCGCGGCATGAAGATGCTGGCCGAGGACATCGAGGCCGGCAAGGGCCAGCTTCGCGTGCGCCAGACCGACCCCTCCGCCGGCTTCGAGGTCGGCGTCAACGTAGCGGTGACGCCGGGCGAAGTGGTGTTCCGCAACGATCTGATGGAGCTGATCCAGTACGCGCCCACCACCGACACGGTGCTCAAGCGCCCGTTCCTCATCGTGCCGCCCTGGATCAACAAGTTCTACATCCTCGATCTCAACCCCTCGAAGAGCCTGATCGCCTGGATGGTGAGCCAGGGCCTGACGGTGTTCTGCATCTCCTGGGTCAACCCGGATGCGCGGCACTCCGACAAGGACTTCGAAAGCTACATGCGGGAGGGGATCGAGAGCGCGATCGACGCGATCGGGGTGGCCACCGGCGAGAGCGAGGTCGCGGCGGCGGGCTACTGCGTCGGCGGCACGCTGCTCGCCGTCACCCTGGCGATGCAGGCCGCAACCGGCAACAAGCGCATCAAGAGCGCGACCTTCCTGACCACGCAGGTGGACTTCACCCATGCGGGCGACCTGAAGGTGTTCGCCGATGAGGACCAGATCCGCCTGATCGAGTCGCGGATGGAGAAGCGCGGCTACCTCGAGGGCACCGGCATGGCCACAGCCTTCAACATGCTGCGGCCGAACGATCTGATCTGGTCGTACGTGGTCAACAACTACGTCAAGGGCCAGTCGCCGATGCCCTTCGACCTTCTGTACTGGAACGCCGATTCGACCCGGATGCCGGCGGCCAACCACTCGTTCTACCTGCGCAACTGCTACCTCAACAACACATTGGCGCAGGGCAAGATGATCCTCGGCAACGTGCGGCTCGATCTGAAGAAGGTGAAAATTCCGATCTTCAATCTCGCCACCAAGGAGGATCACATCGCTCCTGCCCTGTCGGTGTTCGAGGGTTCCTCGAAGTTCGGCGGTCCGGTCGACTATGTGCTGGCGGGATCGGGTCACATTGCCGGAGTGGTGAACCCACCCTTGAAGCCGAAATACGGGTTCTGGACCGGCGGCCCGGCCAAGGGAAAATTCGAGGACTGGCTGGCGGCGGCGACCGAAACCAAGGGATCGTGGTGGCCCTACTGGTTCCAGTGGCTGGAGCATCAGGCCCCGGCCCGCGTCCCGGCCCGGATTCCCGGCGAAGCCGGCCTTGCCTCTCTTGGCCCGGCACCCGGCACCTACGTGCGGATGAAAGCATAAGGGCTGCGCCCTCGCGGTACATCGACGACGTGCCGTTCCAATCATCTTTGACGACGGGCCAATCCTGAAGGATCGGCCCTGAGGGCATTCATCGCCGTCCCCCGAGGGCATCCATGGCCGCCCTCAGAGAAGAGATGCTTCGTCGCGTCTGCCGATCAGGCGAAGGCGTAGTCGCTCGGGATCAGAAGGGTGCCCGGTGTGCCGCCGGTGCTGATCAGCAACTGTCCTTCGGACAGGCCAGCGGTATCGTGGATCTCGTAGACCATCGCGTTCCCCGATGTCCCCACCATAGCCAGGGTCGAGCCGGCCGTGAAACCGGTGAGCTTGATCAGATCGCCGCCGATGGCGCCCGCACCCTGGAAATCGACGATCAGGTCCGTGGCCCCCTTCAAAGCCAAGTCTCCGCGGGCGATCAGGAAGGTGTCGTTTCCGGCACCACCGGCCATGCGATCCGCTCCGAGGCCCCCGGTGAGCACGTCATTGCCGTTGCCCCCGGACAGTACGTCGTTGCCGGCGCCCCCATTCAGGGAGTCATCTCCGCGGCCGCCGCGAAGCGTGTCGTCGCCGTCGAGGCCGGCGATCTGAACGCGCGTGGTCGAGGTCGAGAAATCGAGGACGTCGGCCGATGCCGTGCCGCGGACGTAGCTCCCTGACGCAATGTCGTCGTTGCGGATCGTCGCCGATGCGGTTGCATGAAGCGGGTCGATGCTGCCGGTACTGGGGGATGCGAGGGTGACCGTGAAGGCCTCGTCGCGCTCGACCAGCGCATCGCCCGCAACCGCGATCGTGACGCGCGCCGTGCTCTGCCCGGCAGCGAACGTCACGGTACCGGACGGGAGAACACCACCGGAGAAATCGGCGCCGTCCGCCGTGTCGCTGGTGACCGAGAAGCGGATGGTCGCGGCGGCATCGACGGACCCGTCACGGGTGATGTCGAATTGGAAAGGGGTCGAACCGCCGTTCCCCTCCAGCGCAGCAGCCGAGAGGGCGGCGAGCGAGAAGACCGTCGGCTGGTAGCTCGACGCGTTGACCACCTGATCGTCAAACTGGAAACGTTCGATGCCGCTCAGGATATCGGTCCCGTCATTGAGACCAGGGCGCGTGTCGCTGATAGTGAAGCGTCCGGTGGGGGCGTCGTACCGGATGGCATGCTGCGCCAACGTTCCGGAGAAGCGGGCGATGTCGTCGCCGGTGCCGCCATCGAGAACGTCATTGCCGAGCCCGCCGACGAGTTGATCGACATCGGCGCCGCCGAAAAGCCGATCGTCGCCGCTCCCGCCGAAGAGCATATCGTTCCCCACGCCGCCGTCGAGCGTGTCGTTCCCGTCGCCGGCACCTTCCGAGAAACTCAGGCGGAGGAATTTCCCGTCGACGCCCATCGCGTAGAGGCTGCCGTCGCCGCTCTGGGCGAAAGACACGATGGCGCTGAAGCGGCCATTATCGATGCGCAAATCCTGATCCAGATTCCGGAAGAACTGGGGTTCGCCGTTGACGATGCGGGTAGCCCAGAGATGATTGGCCGAGAAATCGGTGAAGAGGTAGAGATCCTGCGCACCACCGGAGCCGTGGTAGACGTAGCCACCGGTGACTGAGGACCCGTTCAGTGGGCCGCTGCCATGCTGGTACTCCAAGGTCGGATCGGTATAGGCCGGATCGTCCGGGCCGATCGATCCTTCCTTCACGCGCCAGCCGAAATTCAAACCGCCACCGATGCCGGCTTGGACGACGTTGATCTCCTCGGTTCGGTCCTCGCCCACATCGCCGATGTAGAGATCGCCTGTCTTGGAATCGAAGCTGTTCCGCCAGGGATTGCGCAGGCCGAGCGCCCAAACCTCGGGTGCACCCTCGCCCGGCGCGAACGCATTCCCATCCGGGATGACGTAGTTCCGGGTCGAGTCGTTCGGAAAGCCATCGGCACGGACGTCGATCCGCAGCATTTTGCCGAGGAGTGAGTTCGGGTCCTGCGCCGTGTCCTCTACGCGTCCCGGGAACCCGCCATCGCCGGTGGCGATGTAGAGGAAGCCGTCCGGACCGAAGTCCATCCAGCCGCCGTAATGCTGGTCTCCCGGATGGTCGAAGGCGAGGATGACCTTGGCGGAGGCCGGATCGGCCTGGTTCGGTTGGGTCGCGGATCGCGTGTACTCGCGAATCTCGACGGCTCCGGTCGGGTTGGTCAGATAGATGTAGAACTTGCCGTTGGCGGCGTAGCCGGGATCGAACGCCAGGCCGAGAAGGCCCTGCTCTCCACCGGGCGCGAGGCTGGTGTCGGGAAGATCGAGGAACGGAATCGCCAACTTGGTCTCGCTGGCCGTATCGAGGATGACGATCCGACCGCTATGCTGCTCGACCACGTAGAGAAGGCCCGGCTGCCCGGGCGGCGATGCGGCATAGACGGGACTGGCGAAGCCGACCGGTAGGCGGTGGACGTCGATGGCGCCTGAATCGAGGGCGCGATCGGCGGACCCGAACCCGTACAGGATATCGTCTCCGCCGCTGCCCGTCAGGGTATCCGAGCCCATGCCTCCCGACAGGGTGTCCGCGCCAGACGAACCAACGACCCGATCGTCATCTGGACCAAGATTCGTGATCATTCCTGCCACTCCATGTGCCGAGATCGGCCATGGTGACGCGAGACATCGCATCCATCAAGGTATCAATGCGCTTTTCTGAAAGCTCTTGATAAATGAGCATTCGACCCTGGGTCGGGTTGTCCAGCTTTTTTGCGATCCGGACCGGTTGTCAGAAAATCTTTCAAGTAATGGCCATTACAGGCCTTGGTCGCTCACTGCCGGCGCACAAAAATCATCTGCTTGATGGGGGCGGCCCGTGATCTCGTAGGATATATCGCAGGCTGGAAGATCTCGATGCGGCGTCAATCGTTCTTTTGGTTGCGTTCTGGAACGGCCTTGCCTGCGGCCCGGGTCTGTCGGCTCTCAGCGATGAGCGGCCGGTCCCGGGGCGTCTCGGCGGCGTTGAAGATCGCGTCTGCACCGCCGCCGGCACCAGCTTCAGAATTTACGCACCAGAGGCGCAGGTGCGACCACGGCCGGCTCGCCGAAGACGTAGCGGAAGCCGACCGACACGATGTCGGCGCTGCCGTTCGCCGTCCCGACGAAGGGCACCAGCGGGTTGTCGCGCGTCACGATGCTGTTCTTGTCCACGAACAGGTGGGAATAGGCGAGATTGAGCGTCAGCTTCTCGCTCCAGCGGTAGCTTCCGCCGAAGGAGAGGTTGACCCGGTCGCCGTCCGGGAGGCGGACGGTGCGGTTCGCGTCGTTGATGGGCGACTGCTCGTAGGCGACACCGGCGCGGACCGTCAGCGCCGGAGACCAATCGTATTCGCCACCAATGGAATAGGTATAACCGTCCTTGTAGTTCAGGTGTAGGACGGTCGCGACGCCACCGGTCCGATTGGAGAGGACATTGACCTCCCCGAGACGGCTCCAGTTGTCCCACTCGAAGCCGAAATTGATGCGGGCCACCGGGCTGATCGCCTGCGTGAGGCCGACGCTCAGCTTCTCGGGCGTGTTGAGCTTCGCCTTCACGTCACCGCCCAAAGCGGCGAACGGGCCCGGAAGGATGAGTTGACCACCGATGTCGTGATGCACCGACGAGCGGAAGCCGACGCCGATTGCGGTACCTTCCAGCGGCGTGATCAGAACACCGGCGGTGAATCCGACGCCCCAGGAATCCGCCTTGATGCCGGAACTCGGCAGGTTCGCGGGATCGATATTGATCGGCGAGAGAAACCCCTGACGCAGGGTCAGCTTGAAATATTCGATGTTCGGACCGGCGGCGACCGACAGCCATTCGTTGACCTTGAAGCCGATGACCGGATTGAAGGCGAGAGAAAAGATCCGGCTGGAGCGTCCGTAGATCTCGCCGGCCCAGGTGTTGCGCGGCTTGGTCACGAGGCCGAAGGGCGCGCCGGTCGTGATGCCGATCCAGAGACGTTCGTTGAGCTGGTAGGAGGTGGCGCCCGCAGGCACTACGGCGCCCTGGCCGATATCGCCGCTGCCACCGAGGCGGGCAAACGCCGGGTTGGTGCCGGCCTCGGGAGTGATCCGCCCGGACAGGTTGATGAAGGAGAGGTTCTGCTCGGTCACCCAGCCTGGCCGCATGGTCACGGTGGCAGGGTTCCAGAACATCGAGGACACGCCGCCGGAGCCGGAGGCGGCACCCGCGAAGGAAAGGCCCTGGGCCTGCGTGCTCTGCTCTCGGATGCCGAAGGCACCGGCCGAGGCAGCGGTCACGCTCGCGCAGATGAAGGCTGCCGAAACGCCCGACCGCGCGAAGCTGCGGATGGAACGGCCCCGAAACGTGCCCATCATGATGTAAGACCCACCCCTGTTGCTGATGCTCGCTTGTCCCGTCCCGAACGGGGCGGCCCCGCACCTTGAGTGAGACAATGACGTGGTCAGGTCGACTTCGCAATCCTGCTAAACTTAAGTAAATATCGCGTTAATATTCACGTTTATACTTTGATGTGCGTAATATTTCATCCTCGTAATCCCCTGTATGAGATGGGTCGCAGAATGGTTCATATCTAAACTCTCTCATTTGTGAGTAAGCGCCGTTCCGGGAAAATCGGCGCAGACGCATCTCCGGGCATCGGTGTGGCCTTTAGGCGACAAAAGCGCCGTCGTCGGGCACCTCCGACGTTTCTGAAGCGAACAGATTCCGCGGCATCTGTCGCGTGTCGCCTCTTGCCGCCTGTTGTCCGGGGATCGATCTGTTGCTTCGGGAAGTAGAGAGAGGCATCAGCCATGAAACTGGTTCGGTACGGTGCGAACGGGGATGAGAAGCCGGGTCTCGTCGACGCGCAGGGCGTCCTGCGCGATCTGTCGGCGCACGTGAAGGACATCGCCGGCCCCGCCCTGTCGCGCGAAACTCTGGAGCGCCTGCGCCGGATCGATCCGGCCAGCCTTCCGGCCCTGCCCGCCGGGACACGCCTCGGCCCCTGCGTCGGCGCGACGCGAAATGTCATCGCCATCGGGCTGAACTACACAGACCATGCCGCCGAGATCGGCGCCGACATCCCGCCCGAGCCGATCCTCTTCAACAAGGCTCCGTCGTGCCTGGCAGGGGCCAACGACCGGGTGATCCTGCCCAAGGGCTCGGCCAAGACCGATTGGGAGGTGGAACTGGCGCTGGTGATCGGCGCCCGCGCCTCCTACGTCCACGCCAACGAGGCCCTGTCCTACGTGGCCGGCGCCTGCATCTGCAACGACGTGTCGGAGCGCGAATACCAGATGGAGCGCGGCGGGACCTGGACGAAGGGCAAGGGTTGCCCGACCTTCGGTCCCCTCGGCCCCTGGCTCGTCACGCTGGACGAGATCCCCGACCTCAAGCGGCTCGGTCTGTGGCTCGACCTCAACGGCACCCGGATGCAGACGGGCTCGACCGCCACGATGATCTTGGATCCTGCCCAGCTCGTCGCTTACGTCTCGCACTTCATGATGCTGGAGCCCGGTGACATCATCACCACGGGCACGCCGCCCGGTGTCGGCATGGCGCGCAAGCCACCCCGCTTCCTGCGCAACGGCGACGTGGTGACCCTCGGCATCGACGGTCTCGGCGAGCAGCGACAGGAGATCATCGCCTTCGACGACTGGACCGCCAAGGTGGCGGCCGGCGAGCCTACCCACTGAATGCGCGGCCGGCTTGATTTTCCGGCCAGGATTCGCCTTCTGGGCACATGACCGACACTCTGGCCCCCCTCGCCCCCTTCCCGGCCGCCGAAACCTCGGCCATCCGTCACGACTGGACGGTGGCCGAGATCCAGGCGATCCACGATCTGCCGCTCCTCGATCTCGTGTTCCGGGCGGCGCAGGTTCACCGCGCCCACAACGATCCCGCCGACATCCAGCGCGCCAGCCTCCTGTCGATCAAGACCGGCGGCTGCCCCGAGGATTGCGCCTACTGCCCGCAATCGGCCCACCACAAGGGCACCGGGATGGCCCGCGAGCGCCTGATGCCGGTGGATGCGGTGCTGCGCGAAGCGGCGGAGGCGAAGGCCGCCGGCGCTCACCGCTTCTGCATGGGCGCGGCTTGGCGCCAGCCCAAGGACGGCCCGGAATTCGATGCCGTGCTGGCGATGGTGCGCGGCGTGCGTGGCCTCGGCATGGAAGCCTGCGTGACGCTGGGTATGCTCTCGCCGACGCAGGCCGAGCGCCTCGCGGAGGCAGGGCTCACCTCCTACAATCACAACCTCGACACCGGGCCCGAATTCTACGGCGACATCATCTCGACCCGCACCTACGAAGACCGCCTGACCACCCTGCAGAACGTGCGCGACGCCGGTATTGGCGTCTGCTGCGGCGGCATCGTCGGCATGGGCGAGGGCGTCAAGGACCGTGCAAGCATGCTTCACGTGCTGGCGAACCACGCGCCGCATCCGGAAAGCGTTCCGATCAATGCCCTGGTGGCGGTGGAGGGTACGCCTTTGGAAGATCGTCCGGCCGTCGATCCCCTCGATCTCGTTCGGATGTGCGCCACCGCCCGCATCGTGATGCCGCGCGCCCGCGTTCGGCTGAGCGCCGGGCGCAAGGGCCTGACCCGCGAGGCGCAGATCCTGTGCTTCCTCGCCGGCGCCAACTCGATCTTCTACGGCGAGCGCCTGTTGACCACGGCCAACAACGAGACCGATTCCGATGCCGAGCTGCTGCGCGACATCGGCATCACCGTTCCGGGCCTGACGCTCGCGGCGGCCGAGTAACCTCCCTCCCCCGGAACCCGCCCCGGCTCATCCGCCGGCGGCGTCCGGGATGGTGATGCGGAAGCAGGTTCCACAAGCGGTCTCGTCGAGGGTCAGGCGTCCCCCGTTCAGCTCGACCAGCTCGAACGCGATGGCGAGACCGAGACCGGTTCCACCTGAGCGTGACGAACCCTTGAACGGGCTGAACAGGTGTTCGCGAGCACGCGCCGGAAGACCAGGGCCGTTATCGGCCACGAGGATCGTGGTCTCCCCAGATCCCGCCGCGCCGACACGCTTGGCCTCGATGGTGATCGCAGGATTGTCGCGAACCGAAGCCTCCGCCCCATTGGCCGAAGGGCTGAGCGCCTGCACCGCGTTCCGCACGATGTTGGCGAGCGCTCGTGAGAACTGATCCGGGTCGACGAAAATCTTGAGATCGCCCGGGCAGATCTCGTGAATGGCGATCTTCGAATCACGGCCGCGTCCGGCGAGGTCGGCCTGTTCCGAGAACAGCGCAGCCAGCGGAATCGTGCGCCGGTTCGGCTTGCGCTCCGAGGTCCGGCCATACGCCAGGGTTTCCTCGCAGAAGCGGATCGCGCGATCCAAGGTCGCCACGAGGCGCGGGGCCACGCGCTGAACGACCGGATCGGTGACGCCATCCAGTCGGTCGCTGAGCAACTGCGCGGTGGTCAGCAGATTGCGCAGTTCGTGGTTGATCTTGCTCACCGAGAGACCGAGCCCGGCCAAGCGCCGCTTCTCACGGAGCTCGCCCGCGAGCGCGGTTTCCATCCGGGCCAGGGCGATTTCCGCCTGTCCAATCTCATCCGTCCGGCGAGAGGGCACGATGACGCCATCGATCGCCTCGGGGTTCTCGGCGAAGTCGGTGATGTTGCGCACGAGGCGGCCGACCGGCCGAACGATCGCGCGCTGGAGCACGAGGAAGATCAGCCCCGCCACGGCCGCCGCGATGGCCAGGGATGACAGGGCGAGGCGAATGGCGAAGTCTGCCACCGCCTCACGGAATGGACCCGGATCCATCAGGATCTCGACGAGATCGAAGCCGTCCCGTCCATGTCCGATGACTCGAATCGGGTGTGGTGTTTCGGCCAGAAGGGTCCGGGCGATGCCGCGGATCGACGCAATCCAATGATCCTCACGCAGATCGATGATTTCCGACACGGTGTCCGGCACCATCTCGATCGACAGCAGACGTCGGGCGCCATTGCCCCGAACCGCGATGGCACGAGCACCCGCTCCGGCCAGGAGGCGCTGGGACAGGCCCTCGGAGACCTGCTGGTCCGGGGCGGCGTCCAGCACCAGGGCCGCGACCTGGGCCGCGGCGATCCGGTCAGAGAGCCACATCCGGCGGTAGTTCGACACCGTCGGGACGTAGATCAGCACTTCGATCAGGGCCACGAAGGCCACAGTGAGCAGGAACAGCCGCCCGGATAGCCCAAGGTGACGCCCGAGCCCGCGCGACGACGTCGGCTCGACGGATGTGACCTGCTGCTGGAATTCGACGCGCGACGTCACACCCATCTCGGCACTTTGCGTTTCCGGTGTCCTGTGGCGCGACGTGCAACGGCGTGAATTCGATCTGGAGGACCATCCAGCGGCGTTTTCAGGGCGAAGGCTCGGCGCGTGATTGCCGTGCCAACGCTCCGAATCGTCGAAGGCTGCGTCCAGCTCCCGAACTCTTTAGATCAGGTACATGGCTAAATTCGATCAGAAATTAAGGCTGACGACGGGTCAGTCGGCGTCGTAGGACTACCGAGACGAGGGCGAAGGCGGCCAAGGCGGCCAGACCGGCGACCATCTTGGGAGTGACAAGGGCTCGCAGCGTGAGGGCATTGTCGCAATCAAGCCCCTGCGCCGCGAGGCAGGCGGTCTTCGCCGTCTCATGGACGGCGACGACATCCTCGATGGCCGCTCCGGTCGAGGCATAGATGAAGGCGCCGGGCAGCAGGCCCACAAGGGTCGCCAGCACGAAGGTGCTGCGCTTCACGCCGAAGGCGGCCGGTGCCAGATTGGTCATCCAGAACGGAAAGATCGGCAGCAGCCGCAAGAAGGCGATGTAGCCGAAAGCGTCCTCGCGAAATCCCGCCGCCAAGCTGGCGAGACGTGGGCCGGCCCGCCGTAGTAGCAGATCGGAAGCGGGTCCGCGCCCGATGGTAAAGACGATGGCGGCCCCGGTGGTGGCGGCGGCCAGGGCGATGAGCGCGCCCGGCACGATGCCGAAGAGAAATCCGCACAGCATCGTCAGGAACAGCGAGGCGGGCACGGAGACCACGACCGCGCCGACATAGACGCAGTAGGCCGCCACCATCGCGCGGAATGGATCTTCCGCCACCCACGCGTTGAGCCAGGCGCGCGAGGCGAGCAGCCGATCGAGGCTGAGGAGATGCGAAGCACCCGAGACAAGAACGGCGAGAGAGGCACCGACGAGGAGCAGCAACGGTATCCAGCGGAAGAGACGTTTCGTCCGCGTCGATGCCGGTGGGCGGGCGAGCGGCTCGCTCACCCGGGCTTGCGCATCCGGAGGATCTTGAAGAATCCGCCGGGGAAGGTCGGCGAGACACCGATGAATTCGACGCCATTGGCTCGAGCCCAGGCTTCGATCCGCGTCGATTTGAACGCCGAGGACCAGCCGATCTTGGTGCAGAGCGGGGCCACGATCTCCTCGACCTTCGCCACCGGACCGGCGGTCTGGCCGAAATGGTTGGCCAGCACGATCTCGCCACCGGGCCGGACCACGCGCAGAAACTCGGAAAGCGCCGCCTCGGGGTCCGGCACGAGGGTGATGAGGAATTGCGCCACCACCGCGTCGAAGGATTTGTCGGCGTAACCGAGGCGGCACACATCCATCACCTGGAGCCCGTGCACGTGGCGCAGGCCGCGACGAAGCACCTTGGCGCGCGCCCGCTTCAGCATGTCCTCGGACAGGTCGACGCCGCAGACGAAGCTGGTGGGCGGGTAATAGCCGAGCGACAGGCCGGTACCGACGCCCGCCTCCAGGATGCGTGGACCGCAAGCCACCGCCGCGTTCACCGCGTCGCGCGCCGCCGGCTCCGTCAGCTTGTCGTAGATGACATCGTAGACCGGTGCCCAGCGGGCATAGGCCTTGCGCATCAGGGCGGTGCTCGGACCAGCCTCCCGCGGCTCGCTCAGCATGTCAGTCTCGTCGTCCTGTGAAGGGATCGGGGTTCGCCCGCGCCGATGGCGGGGCTTATGATGACGCGGCTCTCGCTCAGGCGGCTTGGGCCGTGCCGGTCGCCAACGCGTCGATACGCCGAATGGTGCCACCGCCGAGGACGCGGGCGCGTGGGCCGTCGTCGGCGTAGATCACGCAGGCCTGTCCGGGCGAGACGCCGTCCTCGGGCGTCGCCAGGACGATCTCGGCCGAATGGTCCCTGGAATCTCGGGTGAGAAGCGCCGGGCGGGGCTCGCGGGTGGAGCGCACCCGCACCGCCACGGGCAGGCCCTCGAAAGCTTCGTCGCCCCCGAGCCAGTTCAGGTCGGTGATCCGAATTCGGCTGGTGGCCAGGGCCGAGCGTGGACCGACCACAACACGGGCGCTGTCGGGCTCAAGGCGGATGACGTAGAGCGGTTCGCCGACCGCGAGGCGCAGGCCCCGTCGCTGGCCGACGGTGTAGTGGATGATGCCCTCGTGCCGGCCGAGCACCTGCCCTCCGAGATCGACGATCTCGCCGGCGCGGGCCGCGTCCGGCCGCAGCCGGGCGATCACATCGGCGTAGCGTCCCTGCGGAACGAAGCAGATGTCCTGACTGTCAGCTTTTTCGGCGACCGCAAGGCCAAGGTCACGGGCGAGGCGCCGGGTCTCGTCCTTCGGCAGTTCCCCCAGGGGGAAACGGAGGAAGTCGAGTTGCTCCGCCGTGGTGGCGTAGAGGAAGTAGCTCTGGTCCCGCGCCGGATCGAGGGCGCGGTAGAGGCCGCGGCCACCGGAAGCCTCCGGGCGGCTCGCCACGTAATGCCCGGTCGCGAGGCAATCGGCTTCCAGGTCGCGGGCAGTGCGTAACAAATCGCGGAACTTGATCGAGCGATTGCACTCGACGCAGGGGATCGGCGTCTCCCCGGCGAGGTAGCTTTCGGCAAAGCGATCGATCACGGATTCGCGGAAACGGTCCTCGTAGTCGAGAACATAATGCGGGATCTCAAGAGCCTCTGCCACGCGGCGGGCATCATGGATGTCCTGGCCGGCGCAGCAGGCGCCTTTCCGATGGGTGGCGGCGCCATGATCGTAGAGCTGAAGCGTGATGCCGACGACGTCGTAGCCCTGCCGCTTCAGGAGACCGGCCACGACGGAGGAATCGACGCCGCCGGACATGGCGACGACGACGCGCGTCTCGTGCGGAGCCTTGGGAAGATCGAGGGAATTCATCGCGCCAGGGTTTGCCGGTGAGGACCGGTCCGGTCCCGCGCGTGAGTCTATAGCGATCCTCGCCCGGGAGTTCCAGGGAGATAGGTCAAGCGGGACAAGGCAAGTGTAGGCCCTCAGACGGGTGAAAGCTGCCGGCCCTCAGGCAGAAATTGCCGACCCGCGTTTTCATCAGCTCGACAGTCGACCAAAATTCCTAATCAATCACAGTCTCTTAGATCAAAAATTTCCTGGCCTGCGCCTTGCTCTGTCGGAGCCGAGGAGTAAGCGACCCATGCCTGTCTCGCCAATCGACCGGAGTTCCCTGGCGCGGCGGCCAGCCCCGACCGGAACGGTTCCGTCGCCGGGGGCAAACCTTGCCAGCTTCCGCATCGAGGCATCGGACGCGGCGTCCCGCGACGCTTCGTCCAACCTGCGTTCGGCGGCACTGCGACCCCGGGGCGACTACGCGGCGGCGGCGACTCGGAATGACCGAGTGGCGTCGGACCGCGCCGATGCCGCACGTCGAGCGGCGCAGGACCGGCATGATGCAAGGCAGGACGACGCGGCAAAGGCCGAGAGGGCTGAAAGGGCGAAGAGCGCTCGGTCGACCCCGGAGGCGCGCCAGCGGGCCGCTGCCCCGCAGGTTCGGGACCGGGTGTCCACCGCTGACCGCCAGGAAACTGCCGAAACGGTCGGTACGCCCCCCCCAGGGGCAGCCGGATCATCGGACGAAACATCCAATGCGGATGCGGCCTCTGACGACGGCAAGGCGATCCCCGAGGATGGTAGGGCCTCCAAAGACGAGACGAAGGAAGCGGCGCTGGGCGCGGCGCAGATGGTCCTTGCGCCGGCCGTTACCCCTCCGCCTGCAACGCAGGTGGCTGCAGCCCTGGGCGCAGGTGCAGCCCAGAGCGGGTCTGGGAAGCCGGGTGATCTTTCGAAGGCCGGTGACGATATTGCCGGTTCGGTGGAGGCCCACACGACGCCTGTGGTGAATCCGGACGCGTCGGCCCCCACCGGATTGCCGGCTCTAAAGGTAGCCGCGGGAAATGACGGCTCGGAGGCTGGCGACCAGCCTTTCGCCAAGGCCGAGGGCGCCTTTGCCGAGGCTCTGGGCCCCGCTCCCGATGCGACGGCACGGACCGACTTGGCGCCCTCTTCCGTGGCGAACCCCGCTCCCGCCGGTGCCAGAGGCGCGGAGCCGACGGCCCAGAATCCGGCGAGTGCCCAGGCCTCGGCACCGGTGCCTCTCGGCGCAGTCCCGATGACAATCGGCCTGCGATCCCTGGCCGGCAGCAATCAATTCGAAATCCGCCTCGACCCGAAGGATCTCGGCCGCATCGACGTGAACCTCGACATCGACAAGGCGACCGGGGCGGTTCAGGCCCACCTTGTCGTCGATCGGCCGGAAACCCTGGCGCTGCTCCAGCGCGATGCCGCCAATCTCCAGCAGGCGCTGGCCCAGGCCGGTCTCAGCGCGGGCGACGGAAGCATCAACCTGTCCCTGAGGGGCGATGGAGCCGCCAGCGGACAGTCGAACGGCTCCGGCGCCGACGGGGGCGCCTCGGACCGGCACGGCGCTGCGCGCGCCGGCTCCCACGCCTCCGACGTCATCCCATCCCTCACCGCCGTTCCGATGCGCCGCTACGGCGCCCTCCTCGGCATCGACATCCGTATCTGAGGAACCGACCCATGGCTTCAGGCATCACAGGCGCCGCCAGCGCGGCGAACGCGAAAGGCACCACCAAGACCTCCCAGCAGGAACTGGCGGGCAATTTCACCCAGTTCCTGACGCTGCTGACGACGCAGCTCAAGAACCAGAACCCCCTCGACCCGATGGACACCAACCAGTTCACCCAACAGTTGGTGCAATATGCCGGCGTCGAGCAGCAGCTGAAGTCGAACGACCGGCTCGACGCGATCCTCACCAACGCCAAGTCGTCGAGCGCGGCGTCGGCGACCGGCCTCATCGGCCAGACGATCACGGCGGACGGTAAGACCACCACGCTCAAGGACGGTGCTGCCCAATGGACGCTGACGCCCCAACGGGCCGCCAAGCAGGCCACGATGACGATCAGCGACGCCAAAGGCAACGTGGTGGCGACTCAGACCAAGGCCCTCGCGGAGGGCGCCCAGTCCTTCACCTGGGATGGGCGCTCGTCGAGCGGGTTCACCTCGGCGAACGGAACCTACTCGATCAAAGTGGATGCGGTCGACGTCACCGGCACCAAGATCGTGGTCGACACCAAGGTCAAGGGAACGGTGTCGAGCATCGATCTCAGCGGGTCCGAACCGGTGCTTCTCGTCGGCAAATCGAAGGTCCCGGTGTCGGCGGTTCAGGACATCGGCGCGAAGTTGTCCACATGACGAACCAGGCGAATCCAATGCGAGCGATCCGCTTCAAGATATCTTAAGCGGCCACAAGTAGCTTCCAATCTCGACAGGTCAGTCGAGTTGTAGAGCGTATCATGACCGAACCAAGCCGCCCGAGAGTGAAGTACGTGATCGGGCCTGATGGAAGTCCGTTAACCATTGCGGACCTTCCGCCGACCACCACGCGGCGATGGGTCATCCGTCGCAAGGCCGAAGTGGTCGCCGCTGTGAGAGGCGGATTGCTCAGCCTTGAGGAGGCCTGCCAGCGCTACACCCTCACCACTGAGGAGTTCCTGAGCTGGCAATTCTCTATCGATCAACACGGTTTGGCCGGCCTGCGCACGACGCGCATCCAGCACTACCGTCACTGAGTCGCCGACCGCCGGGATTTCCGTCAATCCCGTCTGTCTTATCCGAACCCGGAAGCCGCGTCTCCTCATCCGGGCGCGGCTTTCGCGTCTCCGGGGACCTCTATAGGACTACCTGTCCTCCATCATAGGACCACCCGTCCTTCCTCACGGAACGTTAACTTCGCGGTAACCACGACCCAGGCAAATTTTGCCTAGTAGGTGCCGGGAGTCCGGTGCCGCGTCTCGTGTGGGTACGTCGCTTCGTGAAACCGGTCCTCGACCTCGTGACCAAGTTAGGCCCGGCGCGTCTCGCCGCCATGGCCGCCGTCACGATGACGCTGATCGGTTTCTTCGCCTTCGTGATCCTGCGCGTCTCCAAGCCCGACATGGGCGTGCTCTTCGCCGACCTGTCGATGTCCGATTCTTCGGCCGTGATCCGTGACCTCGACGCACGCGGCATCAAATACGAAACCCGCGGCGACGCCGGTCAGACCATCCTGGCGCCCCGCGCCGACCTTCCCCGCCTGCGCATGGACCTCGCCGGTAAGGGCCTTCCGGGCGCCGCCGGCGTCGGGTACGAGATCTTCGACAAGGGCGACGCCTTCTCGTCCACCAACTTCGTTCAGAACGTGAACCACCTTCGGGCCCTGGAAGGCGAGCTGTCCCGCTCCATTCGGGCCATCGCTCGGGTCCAGGCCGCCCGTGTTCACCTCGTGATCCCGGAGCGCCGCCTGTTCGAGCGCGATCGTGAAACACCGAGCGCCGCCATCGTCCTCAAGCTGATGGGAGATCTCGACCCCTCCCAAGTCCGGGCTATCCGCCACCTTGTGGCCTCTGCGGTGGAGGGCCTGAAGCCGGAACGCGTGTCCATCGTCGACGAGCGCGGGCGTCTTCTGGCCGACGGTGCACGCGGCACCGAGGCCGATGCCGGTGCCGGCATGGAGGAGAAGCAGGTCGGCATCGAGCGCCGCCTGCGCTCGCAGATTGAGGAGATCGTCGCCGGAATCGTCGGGGCCGGCCGCGCTCGCATCCAGGTCAGCGCCGAACTCGACCTCAACCGGATCGAAAGTCGTTCGGAAAGCTTCGATCCCGAGAGCCGCGTGATGCGCTCTACCCAGACACGCAGCGAGATTTCGATCACGAGTGGCTCCGAAGGCGCGGTCACGGTGGGCAACGAGCTTCCCGGTGCCAATCAGCCGGGGCCGGCTCCGACCCCAAAAGATTCCACGAACAAGAATGAGGAGACCACGAACTACGAGATCTCCCGCGTCACCAAAACCGAGATTGCCGAGGGCGGAAGGGTCAAGCGGCTCTCGGTTGCGGTGGTGGTCGACGGAGCCTACGTCCCTGGACCGGATGGCAAGCCGGTCTATCAGCCGCGCCCGGCTGATGAGGTCGATCGCATCGCTGCCCTGGTCCGGTCGGCCATCGGCTACGACAAAGCCCGCGGCGATCAGGTGGAGGTGATGAACCTTCGGTTTGCGGAGACCCCGACACAGGTTGAGTTCGCCGAGCCAAGCTTGGTTCAGTCGCTGCTATCCCCGTCCAAAGAGGAGATCATGCGGATCGTCGAGCTGGCTGTTCTCAGCATGCTGACGCTGATCGTCCTGATGGCGGTCGTGCGCCCCCTGCTGAAGAAGGTCCTGGCCTCGGAGCCGATCCAGATCGCGATCGCGTCGGGCGCCGGAGCCGCGGTCGCCGAAGCTCTGATGGTGCCGCCCGAGAATAACACTGCGCGGCTCGTCGATTTTGCGCAGTTGAACGGCAAGGTACAGGCTGAGACGGTCCAGCGTGTCGTCGACATGGTTCGCGCCAGCCCGAGCGAGACCGTGGAAGTGCTCCGCAACTGGATCCACGAGACCTGATGTCGATTGCGGCTGGAAACCATTCCCTGCATCACCCGGTGAGGAGGTGAGGCCATGGCCTCGGGACTGAACCTTCAGGCGGAACTCGCCAAGCTCGGCAGCGGTAACGGCGGCGGCTTCCCGGGTATGACCGGGGCTCAGCGCGCCGCTGCTCTTCTGCTTTTGCTGGGGGAAAGCGAAGGCGCACCGATCTGGCAGATGCTCGACGAGGACGAGGTCAAGCTCGTCTCGCACGCCATGGTGCAGCTCGGCTCGCTGGAGGCCGAGACCGTCGAGAAGCTCATCGTCGACTTCGTCTCGCGTCTGTCCTCCGGCGGCGGAATCACGTCGAATTTCGAGCGCACCGAATCGCTGCTTCTGAAGATTTTTCCGACCGAGCAGGTCTCGGCGATCATGGCAGAGATCAAGGGCGCCTCGGGGAAGCGGGTGTGGGCAAGCCTCACGCAGATCGACCCCGAGATCCTCGCCTCTTTCCTACGGAACGAGTACCCGCAGACCGTCGCTGTCGTCCTTTCGAAGGTGCGCTCCGACTACGCCGCCAAGGTTCTGACCATTCTGCCCGAGGAATTCGCCATCGACGTCCTCAATCGGATGCTCCGCATGGAAACGGTGCAGAAGGAGGCGCTGCGGCACATCGAGGAAACCCTTCGCGTCGAATTCGTCTCGACCATCGCGCAGACCACGCGTCGCGACGCGCACGAGCTGATGGCCGACGTGTTCAATGCGTTCGACCGCCAGACCGAAGGTCGCTTCCTGACGGCCCTCGACCAGGCCAATCGCGGGTCGGCCAAGAAGATTCGCCAGCTCATGTTCACCTTCGAGGATCTGCTCAAGCTCGATGCCGGCAGCGTTCAGACCCTCCTGCGCAAGGTCGATAACGAGACGCTGTGCCGGGCCCTCAAGGGGGCCGACGAGCGGGTGCGCACCTTCTTCCTCAAAAACATGTCCACCCGTGCGGCGAAGAACATCACCGACGAGATGGGTTCGCTCGGCCCGATCCGGCTCAAGGACGTGGATGAGGCGCAGGCCAAGATGACCGAACTCGCCAAGGACTTGGCGGAGAAGGGCGAGATCATGATCGCCAAGTCGAGCGGTGAGGAGGAACTGGTCTATTGAACGCGCGTCGCTTCCTCTTCGACACCGACTTCCGTCCCCGCCCGGACAACCCCGCCACCGTCAAGGAAGCGGCCGCTCTGGCGGAGACCGTCGCGCGCGCCGAGGCCGAGGGCTATGCGCGCGGACTTCGCGAAGGGCAGGCCATGGCCGAACAGCAGATCCAGGCGCGCCTGTCGGACGCGATCACCCGACTGGGGCTCGCAGCCGCCGGCCTGATCGGGCAATCGGATGCACGTGACCAGTCGCGCGAGGACGAAGCGATGGACTTCGCGGTCGCCCTTGCCCGCAAGATCGCCGGCGAGGCCCTTGATGCTCAGCCCCTGGCGGCAATCGGCGACGCCGCCCGCGCCGCGCTCCAGCACCTGCGCGGCGTGCCTCACCTAGTGGTCCGGGTTCACGAGAGTCTCGTCGATGACTCTGAGGCTCTTGTGAAGAGACTGGCGCGCGAGCGGGGCTTCGAGGGCCGTCTCGTCGTGCTCGGCGAGCCCGATCTCGCACCGGGCGACGCGCGCATGGAATGGGCCGATGGTGGTGTGGTGAGAGACCGCGCCCGCATTGAGGCCGCCGTGCTCTCCGCCATTGGCATCCCCGCCTAACCCGACACCGGATCAGGAAGAGCCCGCATGTCCGACGATTTCAGCCTTCCCCAGCTCAATAGCGGCGATGCGTCCTTCGACGGGCTCGGGACCGAGTCGATCCGCGAGGCCCCAACGACCCCAAAGAGCGCTGCGGACTTGGAGCAGGTCTTCGACGTGCCGGTGGTCGTCTCCGCGGTTCTCGGATCCTCCCGCATGCCGATCGGAGATCTGCTCCGACTCCAACCCGGCGCCGTGCTGGAACTCGACCGCAAGGTCGGCGAAGCCATCGACATTTTCGTGAACAATCGCCTCGTGGCGCGTGGTGAGGTCGTCCTCGTCGAAGACCGCCTTGGCGTTACGATGACCGAGATTATCAAGAGCGATCACTGAACCTTCTCACCTTTCCGGCCGCCGCGCACCCGTGCGAAGCCAAACCTGACGGAGACCCTGGACCATGCGGCTTCTCATCATCGGACGCCTGAACAGCGAACTGATCACGGCGTCGAAGATCGCCATGAACCGCGGTGCGTCCGTGACCAACGCCGAGAGCCTGACGCAGGGCCTAGCCGTTCTCCGCTCCAAGGGCGCCGACCTCATCATGATCGATGTCGGCTTGGCGATCCGCGATCTGGTCACCGCGTTGACCGACGAGCGTATCCGCACGCCAGTCATCGCCTGCGGTGTCGCCACCGATGCCAAGGCCGCCGTTGCGGCGATCCAGGCCGGGGCTCGCGAGTACATTCCCCTGCCCCCCGACCCTGACATGATCGCGGCAGTGCTTCAGGCGGTATCCGAGGATGGCCGTGCCTTTGTGTGGCGCGACGCGTCCATGGAGAAGGTGGTCAAACTCGCCGAGCAGGTGGCGCGCTCCGAAGCGTCGGTGCTGATCACCGGCGAAAGCGGCACCGGCAAGGAGGTGTTGGCCCGCCACGTCCACGCAAAGTCGAACCGGGCCAACCGCCCCTTCGTCTCCGTCAATTGCGCAGCCATTCCGGAAGCACTGCTCGAATCCGAGTTGTTCGGCCACGAGAAAGGGGCGTTCACGGGCGCCATCGCGCGTCGAATCGGCCGATTTGAGGAAGCCAACGGCGGAACGTTGCTGCTCGACGAAATCTCCGAGATGGATGTGCGCCTGCAGTCGAAACTGCTGCGCGCCCTTCAGGAGCGCGTGATTGATCGGGTCGGTGGAACTGCACCGGTGAAAGTCGACATCCGCGTCCTTGCGACCTCCAATCGCAATCTGGTGGAAGAGGTCCGCAAGGGCACATTCCGCGAGGATCTGTACTACCGGCTGAACGTCGTACATCTCCGCCTACCGGCCCTACGGGAACGCCCGGCCGATATCCTTGAACTCGCCGCTCACTTCGCTCGAAAATACGCCGACGTGAATGGACTGCCGATGCGCCCGCTCAGTCAGGCAGCGCAGAGCCTCGTCCGGGCCAATCCTTGGCGCGGCAACGTGCGCGAACTCGAGAATACCCTCCATCGAGCCGTGTTGCTCGCGTCTGGAACCGAGATCGGTCACGATGCGATTTTAACCCCCGAAGGAGACAGTATCGCGCCGGTCTCTGCAGGTCCGGCCGAGCGGGCAGCCCGAGTGGCCGAGGCTGCGACCCGCGGCCTCGTTGGACAGACTGTGGCCCAGGTGGAGCGCGATCTGATTCTCGATACCCTGGATCACTGTCTCGGCAACCGGACGCATGCTGCGACCATTTTGGGTATCTCGATCCGGACGCTGCGCAACAAGCTCAACGAGTACGTCGATGCCGGCATGGCGGTTGCGGAACCCGGCAACGTCAGGGCTGTCGCCGCCTACGGCTGATCGATCTTCCAGCGGAATGCACTGCTTACCGCACGGTCGCGCTCAGCGATCACCGTAAGCCTGCTCGGACGCCATCTGGACGGCATGGGCGCGCTCCAACTTTTCCAAGGCGACGAAGCGCGCGATTTCGGCCTCGACATCGCGGATCGTCTCCTGGACCAGATGCTGCTGAAGGGCAGTCCGGGGATCGTCCGCAGTGAGGCCGTCCCGCGCCTGGAGACGCTCGACGGCCTCTTTGACGACGCTGTAGACTGCCTCGCGTTCCGAGCGGGACATTGCGGGATTAACCGCCCGGGCAATGAGATCGTTGAAGTCCGACATACGGTCTGAAGGAACCCCTTGGGTTGGAAAAACTGGCGGTTGCGGCAGGTCCATACCAACGCCGCTGGGGCGGCGTCAGAGGCGTTGGTCGTTGATACCGGCCAGGATCAACGCCAGTGAACTCCAGACGACCAGGAAGCCGAAGAACACCACCATCAAGCTGTACCCACGCTGCGGATACTCAGAGTAGGTCGGCAAAGAGGGCTCGACGAATGTCGCCAGGTAGATCTGCTGCTTGCCGGCAGCGATTCTGGCCCGATCGACCATCAGGTTCGCAGATTCATTGAGCTTCGTCGCGATGGTGCGCTCGACCTGCAGGCCCTCGTATTCCAGCAACGCGCGCGTCATGTTCGTGCTCGGATCCGAGCCGGACAACCCCTCGGTGGTGAGTTGGTCGGTCAGTTTCTTGATCTGCTGATCCAAAGCGCTGATGCCGGAAACCAGATTCTGAATGCTGCGCGATTTCTCGTCGAGGTTTGAGCCGCGCAGCACAACGAGGTCGGACTCGGCCTTGATCCGATCCTTGCGCAGCAACGCGATCGTGGTCAGCGTCGATTCTGCCGCCTTGGCGGGATCGATAATCCCCCAGCGGTTTCGGAAGACCTGGAGAGCCAGATGGGCGTTGCGCAGCCGCTCCTGCGCCTTCGCCGCTTCGATCTCGGCATGCTTGACCATGTCACCTTGAGCGCGCCGCGAGATGTCGTTGATCAGGGCTTCGCTGCGCGCCACCACTTCGCGATTGATGGTCAGAGCGTCCTCGGGCGTGAAGGCACGTACGTTCAAGGTGATGATGCCGGATAGCACCTCGATCCGTGTCGTCACATGGTGGCGCCAGTACTTGACCAACTCCTCGATCGGTTGCCCCGGCCGGTAGCGTTCCCAGAAATCTGCAATGCTCCGAGAGAACATCTCCGAGACTTTGAGATGCTGCTCCACCTTTGAAACGATTGCTTGGCTATCGATGTAATCTCGGATGATGAAGCTATCCTGGCTGTTATGCTTCATCATCAAGTCGGAGAATTGCCCGCCCGGGCTTTCGTCCATCGGCTCGACATTGCCGCGCACGGCAAACTGGGCGGTGGCGATGTACTGATCCGAGGCGAAAACGAAAAGATAGAGCCCTGCGATGGCTGTCGGCAGAAGAACGAAAAAACCGAATTGACGGAGGAGACCGCCTATCAGGTTCTTCGGCGTTGCCGATGGAGGGCGAATCCCAGGCAGGCGCCGCCAGTCGAGCTGCTCCTGTGCCCGTTTCAATAGGGCCGGGACGCGGCTTGGCGTGACCGGAGCGACGGTTTCTGCGTCGCGCCGCAGATCCGGTACCGAATTTAGTGCGACGTCGATGACCCCGCGCACCCGGTCCCTCTGCTTGACCTCGTCGACGCTCATGCTTCTAGGTTCCCGGAACTCGGCTCGATGCGGGCTAGCTGTGGACTTCCCATCAAGGGCAGTCATCCTGACGAAGCCAGACGACGATGCATATGGTCACGCCTTCGGAGCCCTCTCGACACTCTGCCGTTGTGTTTTGGCATGTTGCGGTTTTCGGCCCTTTTTAAGGCGCCCCGTCATCCGTTGCACCCTCGGTGACGGTACCAGTAGACCTCGATCGCTCGATAAACCGGTGGGTGAATGAACAGCAAGAATGAGGTGGAAGCGCACCCGGTACGGTTACGCTTGGCCAGGGCCGGATTTTCGGAGTTGGTTCTGGTCTGCAGCAAATGCGTCAAGCGTCAGGGTTTGAAAAAGGGTTCGTTACGGAAACTTCTGAAGCGTGAGCTGAAGGGTCGAACCACGGTTGGCAAGCTCCGCATCGTCGAAACCGGCTGCCTTGGTCCCTGTCCAAAACGGTTGATGGCTGTCGCGACGACGGGGAGCTTGGTAAAACAGCGGATTCATCTTCTCGATCCAACCGCCTCGGCAGCTGAATCGGTTGATGCACTGTTCCCCGATTTCGGCCCCAAAGTCCGCCGAGCGCTGGGGGCGGATCGATCGAATTCGGGTCGGTAGATTCAGGTTGGGCGAGTTTCGTCACCTGCATTGCGGCCCCGGGGAAGTATGGCTTGGAGCGGACGACACTTGACCGACCTCATGCCTGAGCCGTCATCTGCGGAAGCACTTTCGCCCGCAGGAGACTCGCGAATGACAAGTCTCGGCCGTGGCGTGGTGCGTCGCCTACCCCTCGTTGGAACCCTGCTGGGACTTGGACTCGGAGTCTGGCTGATCGCAACAAACGATCTCGGGTCCGTCACAGACGCCTTCGGACGCGTGGGAGCGGTGGGTCTCGTGAGCATCGTGCTGGTTCGCGTGGTCATCATCCTCCTGTGCGGGCTGGCCTGGGCCCAGATCGTGCGGGGCATCGCCGGTCTCGGACAAGCAAAGACCGGCGCCTTCGTCCTGTTGAGATTCGTCCGCGAGGGTATCAACGTGCTGCTGCCGGTCGCCTCGATCGGAGGTGATGTCGTCGGTGGCCGCCTGCTCACCTTCTGGGGCGCGACGGGGACCCTCGCGGCTGGATCGATCCTGGTCGATATGTTGTTCCAGGCGGGCACCCAGGCGCTCTTCGCTTTGGGCGGGGTAATGCTTCTGCTGCAGGTCGGAGGGGACTCGGCTCAGGGCCTCGCGACCTGGGTCTTGCGCGTGCTGGGCGTCACCGCACTGCTGCTCACCGCTTTCCTGCTGGTACAACGCAGCGCCGCAGCGCGGACTGTGGCAGGAAAGGCCATCGACCGCCTGCGCAGGACGTTCCGCGGACAAGATGGCGTGACCAAGCAGACGGGAGGCAGCGTCTACGACGCTCTCGATGCGATCTGGGGCGCGAACCGGAGTGGGCGGCTCGCCGTCTCCGTGCTTCTGCATCTCGTGGCCTGGATGCTGGGCGCAGTCGAGATCTGGATTGCTTTGGCATGCATCGGCGTGGCGAATGTCGGTTTCGCCGAGGTCATGGTCATTGAGGCGCTAAGCCAGGCGATCAAGTCCGCCGCTTTCCCCGTTCCAAGCGGGCTCGGCGTGCAGGAGGGTGGCTTCGTCCTCCTGGGCAGCCTGTTCGGCATCGATGCCGGCACCGCGCTTGCCCTGTCGCTAATCAAGCGCGTTCCCGATGTGGTTCTCGGCCTCCCTGCCCTGCTGCTGTGGCAGGCGCTGGAGGCGCGGCGCGCACTGATCCTGCCGCCGACGCCTTGAAGCGCGACATGTCCCCGACCATTCGCGGGCCCATGGCAGCGCAGGGTGTTCTGGCCGCGACTCTGCTGCCGGTGGGTGCCCTCCTTGGCAGCATCGTCTCGCTGAGTGTGGGCACGTCCTTCGCCAAGCGCCTGTTCCCGATGCTCGGTGCCGAGGGCACCACCACGCTCCGCGTCGGCCTGTCGGCGGTGATGCTGGTTCTCCTGTGGCGGCCGTGGCGCCTGCGACTGAGCTTCGCCGATGCCCGGTCACTGGTGCTCTACGGCACGGTGCTGGGCGCGATGAATCTGCTGTTCTACCTGTCGCTCCGGACCATCCCGTTGGGCCTTGCCATCGCCATCGAGTTCTCCGGCCCGCTGGCCTTGGCGCTCGTGGTCTCGCGCAAGCCGATCGACTTCGCCTGGATCGGCTGTGCGATCTTGGGGCTCGGCCTGCTGCTGCCGCTCGGCGGCCTCTCGAGCGGGCTCGATCCGGTCGGCGTCGCCTGCGCGCTTGGTGCGGCCGTGTGCTGGGCGCTCTACATCGTCTTCGGACAGCGGGTCGGGCATCTCCACGGGGGCTGTGCCGTCGCGATCGGGATGTCGATGGCGGCCCTGGTCGTCATGCCCTTCGGCATCGCCAGTGCGGGCGTGGCGCTGCTCGATCCCGCGATTCTGGGGTTCGGACTCGCGGTGGCCGCCCTGTCGAGCGCGCTGCCCTACACCCTCGAGATGGTCGCGCTACAGCGTCTATCGAAGCAGAGCTTCGGCGTACTCCTCAGCCTTGAGCCCGCAGTCGGGTCGCTTGCAGGCTTCATGATCTTAGGTGAGCGCCTCACCCCCACGGAGTGGATCGCCATCCTGTGCATCGTGGTGGCCTCCATCGGTAACACCATCACGGGGCATCGCCGACGGAACAAGGGCGCGGCGGTCGGGGTCTCACCGGTCTGACGAACCGCCGGCTTTCGGTTCAGGGCTTAGCCGTCTGCGAGATGATATCGTCCAAGGCGGTCTTCAGCCCCTCTTCGACGGTAGGATGGTAGAACGGCCGGTCGAGCAGGGTCTGGGCCGACAGGCCGTCCTCGATCGCCAAAGCGAGCAGGTGCGCGAGGTGTTCGCACGATGGGCCGAGCATCTCGGCGCCCGTGAGGCGGCCGGTTCTGTCGGCGTAGAGGCGCAGACCGCCGGCGTTCTCGGCCATGATCCTGGCCCGTCCCTGGTCGCCGAAATCGACGTTGCCGATCAAGGTGTTGGTGTCCTGCGGATCGAACGGAACACCGACGCTGGCCGCCTGCGGCTCGGTGAACACCATGGCGAGGTTCGTCCAGCGCCGGGGCGCCGCGACGGAGCCGCCCCCGTCGGCGATCAGCCGGGCCGCGTTGGCGCCGGCGATGTGCCCCTGGCGGGAGGCTTCGTGCAGCACCGGCCGCTCGGCGTTGGCATCGCCGGCGAGGAAGATGGGTGCGCCGGCGCAGAGCAGCGAGCGGGGGTCGACGTCCGGCATGCCGTCCGCGTCGAGGGTAAGGCCGGCCTGGTCGAGGCCGAGGTGATGCAGGTTCGGGGGACGGCCGATGGCGGCGAGCACCCGGGCGAAGCTGCCGCTGTGGGCGGCGCCGTCCGCGTCGGTCCAGGTCAGGCAGGCGCGGCCTTCGTCGATGCGGCCGCCGGTGACCTCGGAGCCGAGTTCCAGGGTGATCTCGGCGCCGAAGATCCGGCGGGCCTCGGCGGCGAGGCCGGGGTCGCGCAGGGCGGCGAGGTGGGTGCCGGGATCGAAGAGCGTGACGGCGACGCCGAGGCGGGCCATGGCCTGGGCCAGCTCGATTCCGACGGCGCCGCCGCCCAGGACGGCGAGGGATTCGGGCAGATCCGGCAGTTCGAACACCGTGTCGGTATTCACCAGCAACGTGTCGAGGTCACACAGGTTGGAGGGCATCGCCGGGTGTGACCCGGTGGCGACGACCGCGGCGCGGTAGGCGACGCGGGTGTGATCGTCGACCATCAGGGTGCCGGGGCCGGTGAAGCGGGCGCGGCCGTCGATTCGGGCCTCCGCGTCGATGGCCTCGACGCCGTCAAGCACGCCGGTGACGAAATGATCGCGCTCGCGCCGGACCCGGGCCATCACGGCGGGGCCATCGATGCGGACGGGACCGGCCTCGACGCCGAAAATCCCGGCCCGGCGGGCCGCATGGGCGGCGTTGCCGGCGGTGATCAGGAGCTTCGACGGCATGCAGCCGACGCGGGCGCAGGTGGTGCCGCCTGGGCCGGCCTCGATCAGCACGACGTCGGCGCCGCCGGCGCGGGCGGCGTGGAAGGCGGCGAGGCCGGCGGTGCCGGCGCCGATCACGGCGATGTCACAGAATCTCTCGCGCATCGCGTCGGGGTCTCGCAGGTTGGCGCCGCTGGGCCCTGCAAGGGCGAGGCGGTGCGGGGCGGCGGGCCAACACGCCGGTCCGGCGAACGTTCCTGGCGCGGCTGCGGCCTTCCGTCAGTCCGGCTCGGCCAGCAGGCCTTCGACGAAGGCGGTCAGGCCGACGCGGCGCTCGCGCTTCAGGCGCTCGGCGATGAGGATGCCCTCGAGGGAGCGGAAGGCGTCGTCGAGGTCGTCGTTGACGATGACGTAGTCGTATTCGCTCCAGCGCTGGATCTCCATCCGGGCGTTGGCGAGGCGCTTCTCGATGGTGTCCGGCGAATCCTCGGCCCGGCGCTCCAGGCGGTGACGCAGTTCGGCCAGCGAGGGCGGCAGGATGAACACCGTGACCACGTCTTCGGCGAGCTTGGAGCGCACCTGCCGGGTGCCCTGGTAGTCGATGTCGAAGATCATGTCCCGGCCGGCGCCCAGCACCTTCTCCACCGGGCGGCGCGGGGTGCCGTAGAAATTGCCGTGCACCTCGGCCCATTCGAGCAGGTTGTCGGCGCTGCGCAGGGCGTCGAAGGCCTCGCGGTCGATGAAGGTGTAGTGCTTGCCGTCGATCTCGGAGGGCCGGCGCTGGCGCGTCGTCACCGAGATCGAGAGGTCGAGGCCCCATTTCGGGTCGGCCGCCACCGCCCGGGTCAGCGTGGTCTTGCCCGCGCCGGACGGGGACGACAGGATGAGGATGAACCCGCGCCGCCCGATCGACGGTGCGCTCTCCTTCGATGAGGCCTGCATTTCGGGACCAACCTACTCGACGTTCTGAACCTGCTCCCGGAATTGCTCCACCACGGCCTTCAAGTCGAGTCCGATCCGCGACAGGGTGACGTCGTTGGCCTTGGCGCACAGGGTATTGGACTCGCGCCCTAGCTCCTGGGCCAGGAAATCGAGCTTGCGGCCGATGGCGCCGCCGGCGGCGAGGAGTTCGGCCGCGCTGGCCAGATGGGCCTGGAGCCGGTCGAGCTCTTCGCGGACATCGGCCTTGGCGGCGATCAGCACCGCCTCCTGGTGCAGGCGGTCGGGATCGAGGCTGCCGGCCTCCAGCAGGGTCGCCACGGTGGCGGCGAGGCGCGCCTTGACGGCTTCCGGCTTGCGGGCCGGGCAGGCCTCGGCGGTGGCGGTGAGCCGGGCCATCTCGGACAGCTGGCCCTCGATGACGGCGCGCAAAGCCCGCCCCTCGGCCCGGCGGGCCTCGACGAGGTCGGCCACCAGTTGGACCACGCCGGCGGCGAGATCGTGGGCCAGGGCGTCGGTGTCGGTGCCGGGCTCCTCGTCAGATTCGATCACGCCCCGGATGCCGAGCAGCCCGTCGAGGGAGGCCGGGGCCAGCCCTTCGGGGCGCGGCACGCGGGCGATGGCGGCGGCGAGCTGGCCCAGCAGGGCCTCGTTGACGCGCACGCGCGGGGCGGCGTCGGGGCGGGTCAGCGTCAGGTTGAGCTGGCACTGGCCGCGCGCCAGGGTCTTCTGCAGGGCGGTGCGGGCGACCTCCCCGACCGCGTCGTAGCCGCTCGGCACCCGCAGGCGCACATCGAGGCCGCGCCCGTTCACGCTGCGGACCTCCCAGGCCCATTGCACCGGCCCGGTGGTGCCGGCGGCCCGGGCGAAACCGGTCATGCTGGAGAGGATCATCGTGGTGTCCGCGTCGGACCGACCGCCTTCCCTCCCCCTTGTGGGGAGGGACCGAGGGTGGGGGTGGTTGGGCGACCCTGCGGGTGCCGAGGCAGGGCCATCGCATGGGGTGGCACCTCGTCATCCCGGGGCCGCGCAGCGGAGCCCGGGATCCAGAACCACGACGGGTGCCAGACTTTACACCGTCGGCGGCTCTGGATTCCGGGCTCGCCTGCGGCGCCCCGGAATGACGGGGTGGTTCATCGATTTATTTGGCTCGCAAAGAGACTCAAGAGCAGCGTACCGAACCCCTACGGCTGCTTCAGCACCGGCACGGTCTTGGGCGAGTTCAGGTCGAAGGTCTTGTTGCGCAGGGGGTCGAGGCGGGTGCCCTCGGAGGCGTCGAAGGCCCGCGGGCGGACGCTGCCAGGCTCCGGGGTCGCCGCCATGTTGGTGCCGTCGGGAGCGTAGGCCGAGGCGGCGCCGGGCATGGTGGCGGCGGAGGTGCCGGGCGGGTCGGCCTTGTCGACCACCGCGTCCGGGGTCGGGGTCTGGCGCGCCTTCTCGACCTGACGCCAGCGGGCGACGTTGCGCGAATGGCCTTCGAGGGTCTCGGCGAAGGCGTGGCCGCCGGTGCCGTCGGCCACGAAGAACAGGTCCTTTGTGCGCGAGGGGTTGGCCACGGCTTCCAGGGCGGCGCGGCCGGGATTGGCGATGGGTCCCGGGGGCAGGCCCTCGATCACGTAGGTGTTGTAGGGCGTGGCGCGCTCGATCTCGGTGCGCTGGATGCCGCGCCCGAGGGTGCCGCGCCCGCCCACCAGCCCGTACACGATGGTGGGGTCCGATTGCAGCTTCATGCGCTTGTTGAGGCGGTTGACGAACACCCCGGCGACGCGGGGCCGCTCGTCGGCCCGGCCGGTCTCCTTCTCCACGATGGAGGCCAGGGTCACCATCTCGGCCGGGGTCTTCACCGGGATCTCGGCCGAGCGGCGCAGCCAGATCTGGTTGAGCACCTCGCGCTGCTTGGTCCGCATCAGGTTGACGATCTGCTGGCGGGTGGCGCCGCGCTCGAACTTGTAGGTGTCGGGCAGCAGCGAGCCTTCCGGCGGGATCTCGTTGATGTCGCCCGTGAGGATGTCGTTGTCGTTGAGCCGCATCACGATCTGCTCGGAGGTCAGCCCCTCCGGGAACGTGATGGCGTGCTGCACCTGACGGCCGGAGGACAGGGTGTCGATGGCCTCGCCGATGCTGGCATGGGCCTTGAAGGTGTACTCGCCGGCCTTGAGCGCCTTGCCGGAGAAGCGGGCGGCCCATTCGAACAGGGCGGTGTGGGTGATGACGCCTTCGCGGCTCAGCGCCTCGGCGATCTCGGAGGTGCCGCTGCGGGGCGGAATGACCACCACCTTGTCGGCGGGCAGCGGCCCCGGCTCCTTGGTCTGACGCTCGAACAGGGTGACGCCGATCATCACCGCGATGGCCAGCACCACGGAGGCGGTGAGCAGGCCGGAGATGCGGGCGAGCAGACCGCCGCGCTCACGGACCGGACGGTCGGGCGGCGGCGGCGCGGCGGTGGGCTTGATCGCCTCGCTCGGGCTGCGCGGCGACAAACGGTTGGGCAGGGCCGGCTCGTCGGACGGGATCGGCGTCGACGCCGGATTCTGACGTTTGCGGAAGAACATGGACATCCTGTTCGGGCCTCAGGTCCCCGCCCCGGCCGCCGCCGGATTTTTTGGGGATTCCCTGCGCCCGAGTCGAGTGGGTTGACGCACGGGACGGGCATTTTGGCGCGCGAACTGCGTGGGTTTTGTGGCGAAATGGGGATGCGCCGACCCAGCGAAGCGATCCGGCCTGGGCGAGCCGCCTGGCCGGCGGAGTGCGGGAGGGCGCCCGTTTTCCGTGGGGAAGAATCTCGGCGCTCGACCCGTACCGGCTCCAGAGGCACACTCACTTGTCTTGAACGACCGCAAGACTTCTATTCATTCCTCTTTCCGAGGCTATGTTATGCGCCGAATCGAGGATTTTCATATGAGGCGCGGAAATCTTATTGCCCTGTTCTTTCAAATCCCATTCCTTATCATTTTGTCTGTTCTCATGAAAATACCTTTCGATCAGCTCGGAAAAGCAAGAGGCTTTTGGTTGGTTGGACTGACTTTCGGAGGTATCGCTTGGTTCTCGAGCTTCCTTTATATCTTAATAAGCAACATAAAAAAGCTTGCGAGCTATGCCGACGCCTCTCCGATCCTGTCGCCGATCTTGAGGTTCATAACGCTCTACCAGAAACGAATACGATTTGTGCTTTGTATCTTCGTTTTTCTGGTGCTTTTTCTGAAAATATTTGCACCGAAACAGAAGGTTTTCCTGGCGCCGACGATGTTGGGCCGAAGTACGATCCTGTCGCTTCACCGATAGCGGAATCGGCGCTTCCTGTTGGTTCTGGGCTCGACCCTTGCGCCAGAGCGGTTGTGCGACAGACACCTCGGAGTATTGGCCCTGAGGAGAACATTGAATTTGCCGTCGCGCCTGGCTCATCAGTTGCTTCCGAGAACGCGGTCATCCCGGGGCCGCGTAAGCGGAACCCGGGATCCAGAAACACAGGTTCAGCGGGGTTTTCTACTGAAAGCGGCTCTGGATTCCGGGCTCGCCTTCGGCGCCCTGGAATGACGGGGCTGTCTTCCAAATCCGCTTCGCAAGGGCTGTAAAACGCGATGATCTGCCGTCGTCCCATTCAAGGAATTGCGGCAGAGGATTCACACGTATCTCAGAATATTTATTTGCCAGCCAAGATTCCATCATCGAGGTATAGCGTCAGTTGCCTATCGTGGTGCTTCGCTCGCAACACGCGACGGCTGACTTCTTCCGTCCGTCCACGCGGCAGCTATGACAGTCGCATTATAGATAGAACTCTAAGTAACCTTGCAGAAGAAAAAGCAGCTAAAGTTCTTAGTTGCCGGGACGCCGTATCGCAGAGATGTCTTTCAAAGATTGAAGCGATTGCCTTGATATCAATCCACCCGCCGCATCACCAAACTCGCATTCGTCCCACCGAACCCGAACGAATTCGACAGCACGGTATCCACCCGCTTGCGCTTGGCCTCGTGCGGCACGAGGTCGATGGCGGTCTCGACGGAGGGATTGTCGAGGTTGAGGGTCGGGGGCAAGATGCCGTCGCGGATGGCCAGGATTGAAAAAATCGCTTCCACCGAGCCGGCGGCGCCGAGGAGGTGGCCGATCGAGGATTTGGTCGAGGACATCGAGGCCTGGGCGGCGTGGTCGCCGAGCAGGCGTTCCACGGCCTTCAGCTCCAGCTCGTCGCCCATGGGCGTCGAGGTGCCGTGGGCGTTGATGTAGTCGAGGTCGCTGGCCTGGATGCCGGCGCGCTTCACGGCGGCGCTCATGCAGCGGAAGGCGCCGTCGCCGTCCGGGGCCGGCGAGGTGATGTGGTAGGCGTCGCCGGTGAGGCCGTAGCCGATCACCTCGGCGTAGATCTTGGCGCCGCGAGCCTTGGCGTGCTCGTATTCCTCGAGCACGACAACGCCGGCGCCCTCGCCCATGACGAAGCCGTCCCGGTCCCGGTCGTAGGGGCGCGAGGCGCGGGTCGGGTCGTCGTTGAATCCGGTGGAGAGGGCGCGGCAGGCGGCGAAGCCCGCGAGCGCGAGGCGGTTGACCGGCGATTCGGCGCCGCCCGCCACCATCACGTCGGCATCGCCGAACTGGATCAGCCGGGCCGCGTCGCCGATGGCGTGGGCGCCGGTGGAGCAGGCCGTCACCACCGCGTGGTTGGGGCCTTTCAGGCCATGCGCGATCGAGATCTGGCCCGAGGCCAGATTGATGATGCGGCCGGGAATGAAGAAGGGCGAGATGCGGCGCGGGCCCTTGTCGTGCAGGGTCACCGAGGCGTCGTAGATGCCGCCGATGCCGCCGATGCCGGAGCCGACCATGACGCCGGTGGCGCACTGGTCCTCGTAGGTGGTCGGGTGCCAGTCGGCATCGTTCAGGGCCTCGCCGGCGGCCGCCATGGCGTAGACGATGAACGGATCGACCTTGCGCTGCTCCTTGGCCTCCATGAAGGCGTCGGGATTGAAGCTGCCGTCGGTGCCGTCGCCGAAGGGCACGGAACAGGCGATGCGGCAGGCCAGATCGTCGACGGGGAACGCCGTCACGACCTTGGCCGCCGACTCGCCGGCGATCAACCGGCTCCAGGTGGCTTCGACCCCGCTGGCCAGCGGCGTCACCATCCCCAAGCCCGTCACCACTACCCGACGCATCGCGCTATCCCGAACCGGTCCTGTCATCACAACGAATGGCGTGCGGGGCCCGGATCGGCCCCGCGCACGCGCGATCCGTGGCCTTAAGCGGAGTTCTTCTCGAGGAACTTCACCGCGTCGCCGACCGTCTGGATGGTCTCGGCGGCATCGTCGGGGATCTCGACGTTGAACTCTTCCTCGAACGCCATCACGAGCTCGACGGTGTCGAGGCTGTCGGCGCCGAGATCATCGATGAAGTTCGCGCCCTCGACCACCTTCTCCGGCTCCACGCCGAGGTGCTCGACAACGATCTTCTTCACGCGCTCAGCGATATCGCTCATCGGTCTTGGTCCTTAGCTCTTCAAGGTCGTGATGGTGCAAGGATCTTTGTGTGAAGAGTCTTGCTGGTGGAGGTCTTGTTCTGGGAGGTCTTGTTTTTGAAGGTGCCGTGGCCGCCGTCCCGTCCCGGGACTGACTGTCGGATGGAGCGGCCGGTGTGATCGATCGCGCGTTTCGGTCAAGTCACCGGACTTGTCCAGTCGGTGACCCGTGATTTTCCAACCTCCGCAACACGCTGAATCGGCACCCCCCTCGCACGGCAGCCGGGGTGTTAACACAGGGTTCCGACGCTGGCGAGGGGCGGTTCACAACCCGTTCATCGGTGTGGCCTTTTCGAGCCGGTCCCCGAAATTATCCCCTGTGCGGTGCAGCAGAAACCGTCCTCCTCCCCCTTGTGGGGAGGGGCCAGGGGTGGGGCTGCGCCGGTGCCCCCCACAAGCTGGAGGAGAGGAGAAAGGCGCCCGGCCTCAATACATCGCCATGCCGCCGTTCACGTGCAGCGTCTGGCCGGTGACGTAGGCGGCCTCGTCGGAGGCGAGGTAGATCGCGGCCGCGGCGATGTCGGTGCCGGTGCCGAGGCGCCCCATGGGCACGCGGGTGAGGATGCCGTCGCGCTGCTTGTCGTTCAGCGCGTCGGTCATCGGCGAGGTGATGAAGCCCGGCGCGATGCAGTTGACCGTCAGGTTGCGGGTGGCGACCTCGGCGGCCAGCGCCTTGGTCATGCCGACGAGGCCGGCCTTGGCGGCGGCGTAGTTGACCTGCCCCGGATTGCCGGTGGCGCCCACCACCGAGCCGATGTTCACGATGCGGCCGTGGCGGCGCTTCATCATGCCCTTCACCGCCGCCCGCGACAGCCGGAACGCCGCCGACAGGTTGACGGCGATGACCGCATCCCACTCGTCGTCCTTCATGCGCAGCACGAGGTTGTCGCGGGTGATGCCGGCGTTGTTGACCAGGATGTCGAGGCCGCCGAGGGCCGCTTCGGCGGCCGGGATCAGTGCCTCGACCGAAGCCTTGTCGGAGAGATCGCACGGCACGAGGTGGACGCGCTCGCCCCCGAGTTCGGCCGCGAAGGCTTCCAGGGCCGGCTGGCGGGTGCCCGAAATGGCGAGCGTGGCGCCCTGCGTGTGCAGGCCCCGCGCGATGGCGCCGCCGAGGCCGCCGGTGGCGCCGGTGACGAGGGCCTTGCGGCCGGTCAGGTCGAACATGGGCGTTCCTTGAGGTTCAGCCGAAGGCGGGAAAGGCAGCGATGTCGTCGGGCGTGCCGACCGCGCCCGCGACGGCGCCGGGCGCGATGCGCTTGACGAGGCCGGTGAGCACCTTGCCGGTGCCGATCTCGCTGAACTGGTCGATGCCGGCGGCCGCCATCGCGGCGACGCATTCGCGCCAGCGCACGGTGCCGGTGACCTGGGCCACCAGGGCCTCGCGGATCGCGGCCGGATCGGACAGGGGGGCGGCCCGCACGTTGGCGTAGACCGGCACCACCGGGCTGTGCATCGCGACCTCGGCCAACGCCTGCCCCATGGCCTCGGCGGCGGGGGCCATCAGCGAGCAGTGGAACGGGGCCGAGACGTTGAGCATGACCGCGCGCTTGATCCCGCGCGCCTGCGCCAGGGCGACGGCCCGCTCGACCGCCGCCTTCGCGCCGGAGAGCACCACCTGGCCACCGCCATTGTCGTTGGCGACCTCGCAGACCGCGCCCTCGGCCGCCTCGGCGGCGATCGCCTGGGCGATGTCGGCATCGGCGCCGATCAGCGCCGCCATGGCGCCCTCTCCCGGAGCCACGGCGCCCTGCATGGCGGTGCCGCGGATGCGCAGGAGCCGCGCGGCGTCGGCGATGGAGAAGGTACCGGCAGCGCACAAGGCCGTGTATTCGCCCAGCGAATGCCCGGCGACGCAGGCGACGTCGCGCTTCAGGTCCAGCCCGCGCTCGGCCTCCAGCACGCGCAGCGTCGCCAAGCTGGCGGCCATCAGGGCCGGCTGGGCATTGGCCGTGAGGGTGAGGTCCTCCACCGGCCCCTCGAACATCAGGCGCGAGAGCGGCTGGTTCAGGGCTTCGTCGACCTCCGCGAACACGTCGCGGGCCTGGTGGAAGTGCTCGGCCAGCGCTCGCCCCATGCCGACGGCCTGACTGCCCTGGCCGGGGAAGATGCAAGCGCGCGCCATGTGATCTCCTCGTCGTCGGGCCGGAATTGCCCGGCCCGGATAGCCCAAACCGGAAGGGCGGCGCAGTCGCACCGCCCGCCACCTGTGTCAACATGGCACCGCAGCGAGGCGGGCGGGTGTCAGCCCTGATTGAAGAAGTCGACCGTGCCGGAATCGAGGCTGTAGGACGCCCCGACGATGCGCAGCTTGCCGGCCCTCAGCGGATCGAGCAGCGACGGCTCGGAGGCGCTGCGCAGGCGCTCCACCACCCGGTTGACGTTGGCCCGCACGCAGTTCTCGGTGAAATCGCCCGGCACGTCGCGCTGCGACAGCACCGCCGGCACGATCGGCTCGATCATCCGGCCGATCGAGCCCGGGAAGACGGTGTTGTTCTTGACGACGTCGATGGCGGCCTCGACGGCGCCGCAGCGGCTGTGGCCCATCACCAGCACCAGCGGCACGCCGAGTTGCGAGACGCCGTACTCGATCGAGCCGAGGGCCGCGGTGTCGACGCAGTTGCCGGCATTGCGCACGATGAACAGCTCGCCGAGGCCGCGCCCGAACAGGATCTCGGGCGAGACGCGCGAATCGGAGCAGCTCACCAGCACCACGAACGGCGTCTGACCCAGCGCGATCTCGATCCGGCGCTCGCGGCCCTGCACCGACCGGACCGGACTGTCGGTCTGGTAGAGCCGGTTGCCCTCCTTCAGGGCCTCCAGCGCCTGATCGGCGGTCAGGGTCGTCTTCTTCGAGGACGGGACCGCCGCGAGACTGAGATTCGGCAGCGCCGTCGCAGCAAAGCACGCGGCCCCGAGAGCGCAGCCGCAGCCGAGAAGGCCGCGGCGGGTGAGATGTGCAGTCATGGTCGGTTCGTCCCCCGGCCGCGCCGGTTCTTCGCCGCGACTCGTCTCCTTTATAACCGGTCCACGCGGAGGGTCCCTGAGGCGTTATGCGGGGGATGGCGATGGGATTGCCGGGGATCGATGAACGTGGGCCATGGGATGGAATAGGGTGGGATATCCGGTGTACTGTGATCCGCCCTGTTCTTCAAAACGTCTTTACGTTACGAAATCCATCGCGTGGATGCCTTTCAGATCCGGGTCTTTCTGAACCAGTCGCGCACAAAGAGAAAGCCGATCCTTGAGATGGATCCAAGAATAGATCCTGCCGTCAGCGGGACACCAATCGTTAGAATAATGACCATCTCGATTGATAGGTAGTAATACACATAGAAATATATAAGCATTATCAAAAGAAGCGCAGTCGCTAAAATCACGAAATAAAATAAGGTTTTAATTTCATTCGACAAGACAAGCGCAGTAATGAAGGCCATGCAAAATGACGGTGCGGCCATCAGAAGTAGCAGCAATCCAAGGTTACCCTGCCTCATTGACGATCTCCGTAGCGTTCGCTCAAACAAGCACGCCTTTATTGCTTATCGCTCAAGGGCTGCTCCGAAAATAACCCAAAAACTTATTCAGTGTCGTTCTTCAATAGCCTTGACCTGTCTATCGCGGCAACCCAAAAGGTTGATTGATCGGTTCAATTCGACCAAAATCGCCACCGTACAGACGTCGACGCCACTTATTGTGATTGAATTATCTATCTATTTATAGGTAATTATAATTTAGTGAATCAATTTTATATGTTTTAATACGTATATAAATTTGATGAACGAATATTACGTTTTAATCATTCAAATATTAATTTAATTTATTACTGATATCTATTCCATGATGATTCCTATCAAGGATTCATAGAGCTGGAGTCTTGATGTCCAGAAAGAGTCTATTCTCTTGTCGTGGTTGGCTTGGATCGCAACGTGCTGCTGAGATTGGCGCCGTTGGGAATGTTTCCGACTTTTAAATATCGTTAGCAGAGGACGCGCAGCGTGGACGTCCGTCGCGATTCAAAACAGTCTCTCCTCCGGTTGTTATGAACTTGTCCTCGGCGACCGGACCAACGCGCGTTCCAAGCGGGCCTTCGAAAAGCGTCGGGATTCCGTTCGCCGGTGAGAGGAGGATCGCCCGCCGACGATAGTGCCGGTCCCGGGGATAGGCGAATGGATTTCGCCACCGCTTGTTGCCTGGCGCCAAGGGGTGTATGCATCGGGCTCAGCCCAGAAATTCCGTCCGAGGAAGGAGCCGTCCGCCATGGCTCGCGTCACCGTTGAAGACTGCATCGACAAGGTCGAGAACCGCTTCGAGCTGGTTCTGCTGGCCAGCCACCGGGCGCGCCTGCTCGCTGCCGGCGCCCCGCTGACCATCGATCGCGACCGCGACAAGAATCCCGTCTGCGCCCTGCGCGAGATCGGCGACGAGACGATCACGGCGGATGACCTGAAGGAACAGCTCATCCACTCGATGCAGAAATATGTCGAGGTCGACGAGCCGGAAGCCGAGACCGTGCCGCTGCTGTCGAGCTCGCCGGCCGCCGCTGCCGTCGCCCCGCCCTCGTCGAGCGACGACGGCGCGGTGCAGTTCGATCGCATGAGCGAGGAAGACCTGCTGCGCGGCCTCGAGAACCTGGCGCCGCCCACCGAGACGGACGAAGAGGCCGAGTAGGCCTCCCATCTTCGGGACGACGCGACGAGAACCCGGCCTTCGCGCCGGGTTTTTTCATGCCGCGATCGGGGCGGGAGAATCGCTTTTCCTGCGGTGGGCCCCGGAATTTCCGCGGATGCGACGCCGTGGGGCTGGCGTGGACGCGTGCGATGCGGGACACATCGGGAAGCGGCATCCGCTGCCGGATGCGTTGCGTTGCGTTGCGGAAGGGTCTCCCGGCGGATGATGCGCCAATACGAGCTTGTCGAGCGGGTCAAGCGCTACAATCCCGCCGCGAACGAGGCCCTGCTCAACCGCGCCTACGTCTATGCCATGCGCGCGCACGGAACCCAGAAGCGCGCCTCCGGCGATCCCTTCTTCGCCCATCCCCTCGAAGTCGCCGCCATCCTGACCGACCTCCGGCTCGACGACGCCACCATCGTGGCGGCGGTGCTGCACGACACCGTCGAGGACACCGCCGCGACCCTGGACGAGATCCGCGAGATCTTCAGCCCGGAAATCGGGGCGCTGGTCGACGGCCTGACCAAGCTGAAGCGCCTCGACCTCGTCTCCAAGCGGGCGGCGCAGGGTGAGAACTTCCGCAAGCTGCTGCTGGCGGTCGCGGCCGATGTGCGCGTGCTTCTGGTCAAGCTCGCCGACCGCCTGCACAACATGCGCACGCTGCACCACATGCGCGTCGACAAGCGCGAGCGCATCGCCCAGGAGACCCTCGACATCTACGCGCCGCTGGCCGGCCGCATGGGCATGCAGGAGCTGCGCGAGGAACTCGAGGATCTGGCGCTTCGCAATCTGAAGCCGGAGATCTACGCCACCATCGCGCAGCGCCTCGCCGACCTCTCGGCCAAATCGGAACGGCTGGTCGAGAGCATCGAGCACGATCTGACGGCGAAGCTCGCGGCCCAGGGCATCAAGGCGGTGGTCACCGGCCGGCAGAAGCGGCCCTACTCGATCTCGGCCAAGATGGAGCGCAAATCGGTCGCCTTCGAGCAATTGTCCGACATCTTCGGCTTCCGGGTCGTGGTCGAGACCCTGGCCGATTGCTACGGGGCGCTCGGCGTCGTCCACACCAGCTGGCCGATGGTGCCGGGCCGGTACAAGGATTACATCTCGACGCCGAAGCAGAACGATTACCGCTCGATTCACACCACGGTGATCGGCCCGAAGAGTCAGCGCGTCGAGCTGCAGATCCGCACCGCCGCCATGGACGAGATCGCCGAATACGGCATCGCCGCCCATGCCCATTACAAGGAGAGCGGCGGCAAGGACGAGATCGGCGGCGGTCATCCCCGCCTCGCCACCGAGAGCGGCGCCTACCAATGGCTGCGCCGGACCATCGAGCTGCTGGCCGAGGGCGACAGCCCGGAAGAGTTCCTGGAGCACACCAAGCTCGAACTCTTCCAGGACCAGGTGTTCTGCTTCACCCCGAAGGGCCGGCTCATCGCCCTCCCCCGGGGGGCGACTCCGATCGACTTCGCCTATGCGGTCCACACCGATGTCGGCAATTCGGCGGTCGGGGTGAAGATCAACGGCCGGATGGCGCCGCTGCTGCACGAACTGGTCAACGGCGACGAGGTCGAGATCGCGCGCTCGGACGGCGCCGCGCCGCCGGCGGCCTGGGAGTCCCTTGTGGTCACCGGCAAGGCGCGCTCGGCCATCCGCCGGGCCACGCGCTCGGCGGTGCGGCGCCAATATGCGGGTCTCGGCCGCCAGATTCTCGACCGGGCCTTCGAGCGCGCCGCCAAGAGCTTCTCCGAGGACAAGCTGCGGGGGGCGCTGCCGCGCCTCGCCCGGCAGAGCCTGGAGGACGTGTTCGCCGCCGTCGGCCGGGGCGAGATGTTCTCCGGCGACGTGGTGCGCGCGGTCTATCCCGACCACAAGGACGAGCGCCGCGGGGCGCCCGCGCCCCTGCCGCAGCCGACCTCCGGCGACGGTGCCGGCCGCCTGAGTCTCGCCAAGGACCAGACCATGCGGCTGACCTTCCCGGAGGGTCGCGCCGCCGAGCACGGACGTGCGGACGGCATCCCGATCCGCGGCCTCGACGGCGACCTGCCGGTGAGCTTCGCGCCCAATGGCGGCGCCGTGCCGGGCGACCGCATCGTCGGCATTCTCACGCCCGGCATCGGGGTGACGATCTACCCGATCCAGTCGGCCGCCCTGGCCGATTTCGACAACGAGCCCGACCGCTGGCTCGACGTGCGCTGGGATGTGGAGGCGGGGGCCAGCGAGCGCTTCCCCGCGCGCCTCGCCCTGCAATCGATCAACGAGCCCGGCGTTCTCGCCCAGATCGCCCAGGTCATCGCCGACCACGACGGCAATATCGACAATGTCTCGATGAAGCGGAAGACCCAGGATTTCACGCAGATCATCATCGACCTGTCGGTCTGGGACCTGAAGCACCTCAACGCGATCATCGCCGAACTGCGCGGCAAGCGCACGGTGAACAAGGTCGAACGGGTGAACGGCTGACGGCGTGCCCCGGGGCGGCCCGGTCGGCCATGGTACTGTATCCGTTCGGTGATTCAGGACGGATCAGCCCGGGCCTCGGGGTCGTGACGAGGCGCAGCACAGCGCCCCCAATGCCCGGGGCTAAGATCAAGTGATATTTGCAGTTGTATGCCAAAGTGGCGTTCAACAGGAAGATTTGACTTTTTGTCGTCGCAGGATTTAAACAAACATAGGTATTTCAGGCGTTATATCTGAGCTGAGAGGCCGTTCGGCGTTTTTCGCCCTGCTTTGGTCTGCCGGCGCCCAAGATCAAGTCTGCGCAAGAATTCCATAGCCTGCGAATATCCACCGGACTTTTCTAACTTATTTCTTGCAATATTTCTCTATTAAATGGATCCGTTCATGAGCGCACAACAGCGCAGCGCGCTATTCATCGATGGCGCAAACCTCTACGCAGCGACCAAGGCTCTCGGTTTCGATATCGATTATCGCCGGTTGCTGAAGGAATTCCAATCCCGCGATAATCTGCTGCGGGCTTTTTACTACACGGCAATCGTCGAAGACCAGGAATACTCGTCGATCCGCCCGCTGATCGATTGGCTCGACTATAACGGTTTCCGGGTCGTCACCAAGCCCGCGAAGGAATTCGTCGACTCGATGGGTCGGCGGAAGGTGAAGGGCAATATGGACATCGAGCTGGCGATCGATGCCCTCGAGCTCGCCCCCCGAATCGACCACATGGTGCTGTTCTCCGGCGACGGCGATTTCCGCTCCCTGGTGGAAGCCATGCAGCGGCGCGGCGTGCGCGTGACGGTGGTCAGCACCATCCAGACGCAGCCGGCCATGATCGCCGACGACCTGCGCCGGCAGGCCGACGAGTTCGTGGACCTCGCCCAGCTCATTCCGCGGATCGGCCGCGATCCCGGCGAACGCACCGGGGGGCGCGCGCCGGACAGCCGCAATCCCGACGTCAGAAGCCAGGATAGCCGAAGCCAGGATAGCCGAAGCCAGGACAATCGTGGATCGGGCGATACCGGCACCCGCTCGCGCGGCGAAACCCCGGAGCGCTCGGCGCGCCCGGTCCCGGCTGCGGCCCTGGAAAGCCGCTACGGCATTCGGCAGAGCGACGAACCGGTGGAGTCTTAGAGCCTCAGGCCGAGCCATCGTGCGAAAGACGAAAGGCCGGGCGTCTCGCGACGCCCGGCCTTTTCGCATCTTTCATCGATTCGGGTGGACGCAAGCCTCGCCCCGGAGATCCTAGCCCTTGTCGCGCATGATGCGGGCGCGGTCGCGCTGCCAGTCGCGCTCCTTCGAGGCCTCGCGCTTGTCGTGCAGCTTCTTGCCTCGGCCGAGCCCGAGTTCGATCTTCGCCCGTCCCTGCTCGTTGAAGTAGATCTTCAGCGGCACCACGGTGAAGCCCTCGCGCTGGGTCGCACCGATCAGCTTGTTGATCTGCTTGCGATGCAGCAACAGCCGGCGCGGACGCTTGGTCTCGTGGTTGAAGCGGTTCGCCTCGACGTATTCGGGGATGTAGGCGTTGAACAGCATCAGGTCGGTGCCGGACGGACCGGCATAGGCCTCGCCGATCGTCGCCTTGCCCTTGCGCAGGGATTTGACCTCGGTGCCCGTTAGCGCAAGCCCGGCCTCCAGGGTATCGGTGATCTCGTAATGGTAGCGGGCGGCGCGGTTGTCGGCGACGACGCGGCGGTTCGATTCAGGTTTGGGAGCCATCACAACGTCGGGTCAGGCCGGTCGCAGAGTCGCGACCGGGCCGAGGAATATGGTTCGTCGTCGCCGATTTGCCAGATGGTTCAGGCGTCGAGCAGGCCCGCATGGCGCAGGGCGGCATCCACGAGCGCCTTCGTCTCGTCGCCGACCGGGAGGAGCGGCAACCGCACCTCGTCGGTCATCAGGCCGAGGCGCGCCAGGGCGTACTTCGCCGGCGACGGGTTCGGCTCGACGAACATGCTGGCATGGAGCGGCATCAGACGGTCCTGGATCTGCAGCGCCTTGGCGTAATCGCCGCCGAGCGTCGCGTCCTGGAGGTCGGCGCAGAGCCGCGGCGCCACGTTGGACACCACCGAGATGCAGCCGCAGCCGCCCTGGGCGTTGAAGCCGAGCGCCGTCGCATCTTCGCCGGACAGCTGGATGAAATCCTCGCCCATGGCCTGGCGCTGCAGGCTGACCCGGTCGAGCTTGGCCGTGGCATCCTTCACGCCCGCGATGTTCTTGAGTTCGTACAGGCGCGCCATCGTCTCGACGCTCATGTCGACGATGGAGCGCCCGGGAATGTTGTAGAGGATGATCGGGATGCCGATGGCATCGTTGACGGCCTTGAAATGCGCGTAGAGCCCGGCCTGGGTCGGCTTGTTATAATAGGGCGTCACCACCAGCACCGCGTCGGCCCCGGCCTTCTCGGCGTGGCGGGCGCGGGACACCGCCTCGGCGGTGGAATTGGAGCCGGCGCCGGCGATCACGGGCACGCGGCCGGCCGCTTCCTCGATGCAGATCTCGACCACGCGGTCGTGCTCGGCATGGCTCAGGGTCGGGCTCTCGCCGGTGGTGCCGGTGGGAACGAGCCCGTGGATGCCCTCCGCGATCTGCCAGTTCACGAACTTGCGGAAAGCGGCCTCGTCGAAGGCCCCGTCCTTGAACGGGGTCACGAGCGCGGTCATCGCGCCCCGGAGGCGTCGGGTGGAGGTCTCGGTCATCCTGGCGTTCCCAGCCGTCGGTCTTGTCATGGCCGGTGTTCCGGCAGCGGCACCGCGTGTCGCGGACGGGCAGACATAGGCGCTCGCCCGCACCGGCGCAAACGCTGCTTTGCCGGGGTTAATGCCTTCTTAATGCCCTCTGGGTGAGCTTGATGGTCTGTCCACGGTGATGGGACTGGAAGAACCATGGTGTTCTCGACGCAGCGCGCAGCCCTGATGCTGGCCCTCAGCCTGGCTTCGGCCGGCGCCCTCGCGGCCTCTGCCGGGCCGGACGGGGAGCCGAGCCTGCGGCCGGCGAGCGACGCGGTGGCGCCCTCCGCCGCCCTGCCGGACGCCAAGATCCCCGATCCGGTCGCGGCCGACGCCCTCAAGATCGACGCGAAGGCGCCGGAGGCCGCCCCGAGCCAGGCCCTCCCGGCCGCCGCCAAGGCCTACGCCTCGGCCGACCCCGAGGCCGGCATCGCATTCCCGCTCCCCGATGCGGCGGTCTCCCCCGTCGCCCCGATCCCCGAGGTGCCGGACCCGGCCCGCGCCGCCCAGGTGGCGCCGGATATCGACCTGCCGGCCCTGCGGCAGGCCATCGACGCCTACCGCAAGGGCCGCGTCTCCGAGGGCGACCGGCTGCGCGACGGCTTCAAGGACCCGGCCGCCCGCGCGCTCCTCGAATGGGTGGCGATCCGGGCGGGAGCCGGCATCGGCTTCGAGCGCACGGTGTCGTTCACCCGCCTCCATCCCGACTGGCCGGCCGGCCCGCTGCTCCGGCGCCGGGCCGAGGAGGCCCTGCTGACCGAGCGCCGCAATGCCGCGACCGTGCGGGCGTTCTTTGCCGCCGCGAAGCCCGCGAGTGCGCCGGGCAAGTTCGCCCTGGCGCTCGCCTTCAAGGCCGACGGGCTCGACGAGGACGCGGCCGCGCTGGTGCGCGACCTGTGGCGGTCCGAGACCTTCGGCCGGAACCTCGAGACCAAGGTGGTCGACGCCTTTCCGACGGTGCTGACCCGAATCGATCACCGCTACCGGATGGAGCGCGCGCTCCTGAAGGAGGATTACGACACCGCCGGGCGCGCCGCGGCTTTGGCCGGCGGCAGCTACGCCACCCTGGTGCGCGCCCGCCGCGCAGTGGAGGACAAGAGTTCGTCCGCGCCCGCCGCCCTCAACGCGGTGCCGCCGTCGCTGCGCAGCGATTCATCCTACATCCTGTCACGGGCCCAGTACCTGCGCCGCCATGACAAGTTCGCGGAGGCGGCCGCGATGCTGGCGACCGCGCCGACCAACGGGGATGTCCTGGTCGACGGCGACGAGTGGTGGGTCGAGCGCCGGATCGTGGCCCGCAAGCTGATCGATACCAACGACCCCGCGGGTGCCTACGCGGTCGCCCGCGCTCCCTGCGCCCGCACTGTGGAGAAGCGCATCGAGGCCGCGTTCCACGCCGGCTGGATCGCCCTGCGCTTCCAGGACGACGCCGCCAAGGCGGCCGGGCACTTCGCCGAAGCGGCCGAGATCGCCGAGACCCCGATCTCGCTCGCCCGCGTCGCCTATTGGCAGGGTCGCGCGGCCGAGGCCCTGGGACAGGCCGAGGCCGCCAAGACCTTCTACGAGCGGGCCGCCCTGCAGCCGATCGCCTATTACGGGCAGTTGGCGCGCACCAAGCTCGGGCGTTCCAGCCTGTCGCTGCGCAGCATTCCCAGCCTCGACGCCAAGCAGCAGGGCGCCTTCGACCAGCGCCTCTACGTGCGCGCCCTGAAGATGCTGGAAGCCGCGGCGATCCGCGATCTCGCGCTGCCCCTCTACATCGACGCGGCCAATCGCCTGACCGATGCCGCCGAACTCGAAGCGCTGGGCAACATCGCGGCCGAGCAGCGCAACTCCCGCGCCCTCGTGGCCATCGGCAAGGCCGCGGTTCAACGCGGCCTGCCACTGGACGCCCACGCCTATCCGACCATCGGCATTCCGAACTACGAGGCCTCCGCCGCCGTGCCCCTGGTGGAGAAGGCGATGGTCTTCGCCATCGCCCGCCAGGAGAGCCAGTTCGACCCGCAGGCGCAATCGAGCGTCGGCGCCCGCGGCCTGATGCAGATGATGCCGGCGACCGCCCAGCGCACGGCGCGCCGCGTCAGCGCCAGCTTCGACCAGGACCGCCTGACCAGCGACCCGGCCTACAACGCCCGACTCGGCCAGGCCCATCTCGGCGAGCTGATGGAGGATTGGCGCGGCTCGTACATCCTGGCCTTCGCCTCCTACAATGCCGGCGGCGGCAACGTGAAGAAGTGGATCGACGCCTACGGCGACCCGCGCAAGGGCGGCGTCGACCCCATCGACTGGGTGGAACGCATCCCCTTTACCGAGACCCGCAACTACGTCCAGCGGGTGATGGAGAACCTGCAGGTCTATCGCAACCGCCTCGACGGCAAGAGCGCGCTCCTGATCGACGGCGACCTCCAGCGCGGGGCGCGCTGACCCGGTGTCGACCGACGTGGTCAGCGCGGCCCTGCCGCGCTAGGTGGCAGGATCTCAGCCGCCTGCCCCGGACATGCCGTGACCGATTCCACCGAAACCCGAACCGTCCTCCCCGAAGCGGTTACCGCCGAAGCCGCTACCCCCGAACCCGCTGCTCACAATGTCATCACGGCCGCAATCCTGGTCATCGGGGACGAGATCCTGTCCGGGCGGACCAAGGACAAGAACATCGGCACCATCGCCGATTACTGCACGGCCATCGGCATCGACCTGAAGGAGGTGCGGATCGTTCCCGACGAGGCCGACCGCATCGTCGCCGCCCTCGACGCGCTCCGGCACGCCTACACCTACGTCTTCACCACCGGCGGCATCGGCCCGACCCACGACGACATCACCGCCGATTGCGTGGCCGCCGCCTTCGGGGTGACGATCGACATCGACCCGCGCGCCAAGGCGATGCTGCTGGAGCGCCACAAGCCGGAAGACCTCAACGAGGCGCGTCTGCGCATGGCCCGCATCCCGGCCGGCGCCGACCTGATCGCCAATCCGATCTCGAAAGCGCCGGGCTTCCGCATCGGCAACGTCTTCGTCATGGCGGGCGTGCCGGCGATCATGCAGGCGATGCTCGATACGATCGGCCCGACCCTCGACACCGGCGCCAGGGTGCTGTCGGAAACCATCGAGGCCGGCAACATGCCCGAGGGCACCTATGCGGGCGGCCTCGCCGCTATCGCCAAGGCGCACGGGGCTGTCTCCATCGGGTCGTATCCGTCGATGACGCAGACCGGGTTCGCCAACCGCATCGTGGTGCGGGGCAAGGACGCCGAGGCCGTCGCGCGGGCGAAGGCCGAGATCGTGGCGCTGCTCGCCACCTTGCGGATTTGACGCGACCGCCCGAACCCGGGCCGCCGTGACCCGCTTGCATCAACGCGACCTGTGGAGCGGACACGATGGCGGAGCAGACGGAGAACGAGGATGCCGAACAAGAGGAGAGCGTGGCCGAGAGCGGCCGGCCGGACGCCTTCGTCCTGCACGAGGTCATCCGCCGCGAGGGCGACGAGGAGTTGCGGCGGCGTGGCGGCGCGCTGCTGATCTCGGCCCTCGCGGCCGGCCTCTCGATGGGCTTTTCGCTGATCGTGCCCGGGGTGCTCAAGGCGCATCTGCCGGAGGCTCCCTGGGCCAGCCTGATCACGAGCCTCGGCTACGCCACAGGCTTCCTCATCGTGGTGCTCGGGCGCCAGCAGCTGTTCACCGAGAACACGCTGACGCCGATCCTGCCGCTCCTGCACGACCGCAGCTCGGGGACCCTGCGGCGGGTGCTGCGCCTGTGGGGCATCGTACTTTCCGGCAACATCGTCGGCACGGCGGCGATCGCGGCGGTGCTCGCCTTCTCGGACGCCTTCGAGCCCGGCCTCCATGCCGCCTTCACGCAGATCAGCCATCACGCGGTAGCCTCGGGCTTCGCCACCACGGTGATCAAGGCGGTGTTCGCCGGGTGGCTCATCGCCCTGATGGTCTGGATGCTGCCCGCGACCGGTTCGGCGGCGGTCTTCGTCGTCATCCTGATCACGTGGCTGGTCTCGATGTGCGGCCTCAGCCACATCGTCGCCGGATCGGTGGATACGTTCTACCTCGTCTTCACCGGCGAGGCCTCGATGGTCGATTATGTTTGGCGCTTCTTCCTGCCGACGCTGGTCGGCAACGTCTTCGGCGGCACGGCCCTGGTGGCGGTGCTCAACTTCGGCCAGGTCGCTCCGGAGGTCGAGGCCCAGAAGGAATCGGACGGCGAAGCGTGAGCCGGGCTCAGCCCGCGGAATCCGCCCGGCCCCGGACGTAGCCGTGCGAGATCAGGCGGTCCCGCCGCAGGGTTCGCCGCTCGGCCTCGCACAGATCCGTCAGGGCATCAGCCACGGCGCGGTGCAGAGCCAGGATCGCATCGCCGCCGGCCTCCTCCAGGTAAGCGGACACGATGGCCTCCGCCGGAGCCGCCCACTCGGACAGGGTGTTGGGACGAGGCTGCATCGCGGATCCTGATTGAGAACAGATCAGGAACATGGTCCGACCCGCCAGGGTGGGTCAACCGGGATTCGCAGGTTTTCCCCGAGGTCGGTTCGAAAGGCGCCGCCACAGAACGATGTGTCGGCGCGGGATCGTTAAGAAACGCACGTGCTTTCCGAAGCGCGCACGCGTTGATTCTTAGGCGCGCACGAGCCGGTTTCAGGCTCGCACGAGGCCCTTTCCTTTGACGGCCGCCGCGAGGGCTTTGAGGTTGCGGTTGAGATCGGCGATCTCGTTCAGCGCGATCGTCTTGTGGCCGTCCTTCACCGCGCGCTCGATGTCGCTCACCTGGTCGGTGGCGATGCGCTTCAGTTCGGCGGCGAGCTGGTCCCGTGTCATCATCGCTCCTGTCACGGCTGGAGGGGTGCCGGATCGATCTAGCGCAACGTGCTTAACCGGCCGTTGTCGGTTCCGGCATCGCACCGCCTCGCGCATCGTCCCACATTCTCCGATCCGCGAAGTCCGGGCGTAGAAATTCGGTACGGCCTGAGACGCTTCCGAGGGGGGTGTGTCTTGCGGGGCATAGTCGAGATGAACAACCGAGGATAGCTTGGCCAACAACTCTCCGACCCTGGGACAGACACCCCGATGATCTCAAAATTCCTCCTGGCCGGCGTTGCTTCGCTCGTCGCCCTCGGCGCGGCCAACGCTGCTGACCTTCCGCGCCGCGAAGTGGCGCCGGTCTTCACCCCGATCCCGGTCTTTACCTGGACCGGCATCTACGTGGGAACGCACAGCTCCTACACCTTCAGCGACAGCCAGAACATCCGGACGCTGGGCAATAACGCCAACACCGCGAACAACGTGGCCCTCGGCCGCCGCGCGCCGAACTTCAAGGCCGAGCAGGACGGCATCGGCAACATCGGCGGTGGCATCGGCTACAACTATCAGCTCACCCCGGGCTCCGGCTTCGTCATCGGCGCCGAGGCCGACGTGACCTGGACCGATATCGGCAAGCGCCGCGACTATCTCGGCCCGGCCATCGCGCAGAACAACTTCATCCCGGATCCGAGCAGCTACCGGAACCGCCTGAACTACCTCGGCACCGTCCAGGGCCGCCTCGGCTACGCCTTCGACCGGTTCCTGGTCTACGGGACCGGCGGCTTCGCCTACGGCGAGGTCAAGTATCAGGCCGACTTCTTCAACACGGCCGGCCAGCTCGCCTATTTCGGCCGCTACAAGGGCATGGAGACGGGCTACGTCTACGGCGGCGGCGTCGAGTACGCGATCCCCACCGACAGCTTCCTGAACCGCTTCAACTTCATCGGCGGTCTCATCGGCGCCAGCGCCATCACGCTGAAGGCCGAGTACCTGCGCTACGACCTCGGCAGCCGCAACGTGCTGGTGAACAACACCGGTCTGGGTGCGCCCGCCACCGGCTCGTACACCTCGCGCTTCAACACCGAGGGCAACCTCATCAAGGCCGGCTTCAACTACAAGTTCGGCTCGTACTAGGATCATTCGGTCCGGCGGCCCTGCGGGGTCGCCGGACCGGGACGTCCCGGACGAGAAAAGCCCCGCTCTCGCGAGCGGGGCTTTTTGCTGTTCGGTGCCGGATCGCCCGCGTCGGTGACGGGGTCGGGTCAGGTCCGCCAGGGGTGGGCAGGCAGTTCCGTCGATCCGATCGAGCTGGCACCGGCCAGGGCCACCGCGTGGTCGTTCTCGACGGTGGAGCCGCTGACGCCGATGGCGCCGGACATCTCACCGTCCTTGTCGACGATCGGGATGCCGCCCGGGAAGGTGATGAGCCCGTCGTTCGAGTGCTCGATGCCGTAAAGCGGCCCGCCCGGCTGCGAGAGCTGGCCGATCTGGCCGGTCATCATGCCGAAGAACACGGAGGTCTTGGCCTTCTTGTGCGAAATGTCGATGGAGCCGACCCAGGCGCCGTCCATCCGGTAGAACGCCTTCAGGTTTCCACCCGAATCGACCACGGCGATGCACATCTGCGTGCCGAGCTCGACGGCCTTGGCGCGCGCCGCCTCGATGGCCTTGTGCGCGTCTTCGATGGTCACGTGCATGATCGGATCTCCCTGAATACCCGGTCGTGGTGTCGTGTCATGCGAGAGCGTGACACGCTGATCTTGTAGATTTTCAGCAACGCTTGCCGATGACGGCGGTCTGCTAACGGACGAGGGCCCGATTCGGTGCCCTGGCATCCCCAGAACCCTCGCCAAACAAAAGGGCCGCCCCCGAAGAGGCGGCTAAGGTGCGGGTTAGTTCGTCTGGTCGCTCGCGTGTCAGCTCGCCGACATCGCGTTGGCCTTCTCGATCAGTGCCTCGGCCATGCGGATGGAGGCGATGTCGATCAGGCGGCCATCGAGGGACACGGCGCCCTTACCGGCCTTGGCGGCGTCTTCCATGGCCGCCAGGATGCGGCGGGCCTTGTCGACTTCGGCGGCCGACGGGGTGAACACCTCGTTGGCGAGATCGATCTGCGAGGGGTGGATCGCCCACTTGCCCTCGAAGCCGAGCGCGGCGCAGCGGCGGGCGGCGGAGGTGTAGCCGTCCGGATCGGAGAAGTCGCCGAAGGGGCCGTCGATGGGACGCAGGCCGTAGGCGCGGCAGGCGACCATCATGCGGGCCTGGGCGAACAGCCACGGGTCCTGCCAATGGGTCTCGCGGTTGCCGGACTCGTCCTTGTCGGTCAGGACCGAGTAGTCCTTGTTGACGCCGCCGATGACGGTCGAACGGGCGCGGGTCGAGGCGGCGTAATCGGCGACGCCGAACGACATGGCTTCGAGGCGCTTCGACGAGGTCGCGATCGCCTCGACGTTGGCCATGCCGAGCGCGGTCTCGATCAGGACCTCGAAGCCGATCTTCTTCTCGCGCTTCTTGGCCTGCTCGATCTGCGTCACCATCACGTCGATGGCGTAGACGTCGGCCGGCACGCCGACCTTGGGGATCAGGATCATGTCGAGGCGCGGGCAGGCCTCAACGATGTCGACCACGTCGCGGTACATGTAGTGGGTGTCGAGACCGTTGATGCGGATCATCATGGTCTTGTTGCCCCAGTCGATCTCGTTGAGCGCCTGGATGATGTTCTTGCGGGCCTGCTCCTTGTCGTCCGGAGCGACCGCGTCCTCGAGATCGAGGAAGATCACGTCGGCCTTCGAGGTGGCGGACTTTTCCATGAAGGTCGGGTTGGAGCCCGGAACGGCGAGCTCCGAACGGTGAAGGCGCGGGGTGGCCTGCTGGATCAGGGTGAAGCTCATTGGGATTCCTTCCTGTTGGGAGTGTTCTGGTCGTTCATGAGACCCGACGGTCGGGCCACCATACCGGTCCGGATGCGCCTGAGCGCAAGCCCGAGGGCCTGGGGCGGCCCTCGGTTTCCTGACAGCATCCTCACCCCGTCGCGCCGAAGCCGACGGCGATGCAGTTGATCGAGAGCAGCAAGGCGGATTTCACCGCCTCGCGCTGGTCCTCGTCCTCTTCCGAGCGGAAGCGGCGGAGGAGTTCCACCTGCTCGCGGCTGACCTGGTTGATCGTCGGCAGGCGCCCGTTGAGGCGATCGCGGAACAGGGGGAAGCGCTCCGCCAGTTCGCTGCCGCCGCTGACCCGCAGGGCCATCTCGCGGGTCAGGGCGTATTCGGCCTCGATCAGCGGGAAGATGCTGTTGCGCGCGCCCTCGTCGGGGACGAGGCTCGCGTAATCGCGGGCGATCTCCAGATCGACCATCAGCAGCGTCTTCTCGACCTCGTCGAGGATGAGCCGGAACGGCTTCGATTCGGCGAACAGGCGCTTCAGCTGAGCCTCGCCCTGCTGACCGCGCACGTCGAGGAAGCTCTTCAGGCCCGAACCGACGCCGTACCAGCCCGTGATGACGTGGCGGTTCTGCGACCAGGCGAACACCCACGGGATGGCGCGCAGGTCGGAGAGCGAGCGGGCGCCGAAGCGGCGGGCCGGGCGCGAGCCGATGTTGAGAAGCGCGATCTCGTCGAGGGGGCTCGCGGCACCGAAATAGGTCACCAGATCGGGGTGCTGGATCAGGTTGACGTAGGCCGCGCGCGAGGCGCCGGACAGCGCCTCCAGGCAGTCGTCGAATTCATTGCGGGGGATCTTGGCGGCCTCGCGCTCCGACTTCAAAGCGTGCTCGAACACCGAGGAGGCCAGAAGCTCCATCTGGTAGGCGGCGGTGCCCCGGTTGGCATACTTGAACGAGACCACCTCGCCCTGCTCGGTGGTGCGGAAGCGGCCGTTGATCGAGCCGGGCGGCTGGGCCGCGATGGCCCGCGCGGTCGGGGCGCCGCCACGGCTGACGGAGCCACCGCGGCCGTGGAAGAACGCGATCGGCACGCCGGAGGCCTTGCCGAGCTGGGTCAGCTTGTCCTGCGCCTTGTACAGCTCCCAGTTCGAGGCGACGAAGCCGCCGTCCTTGTTCGAATCCGAGTAGCCGATCATGACCTCCTGCACGCCGCCCTGCCAGCGGGTGGAGCGGCGCACGACCGGGATCGAGAACAGCTCCTTCATGATCGCCGGCGCGGCGCGCAGATCGTCGATGGTCTCGAACAGGGGCACCACCGGCAGGCAGCAGATCTCGGTGCCGGCGGCGTCGAGGAAGTTGCCGGCCTCCTTGGCCAGCAGATAGGCGCCGAGGATGTCCTGCACCGAGCGGGTCATCGACAGGATGAACGAGCCGAAGGCCTCGCGGTCGAGCTGCTCGCGCATCTCGCCGACCAGCGCGAAGGTCTCCAGGGTCTCGCGGGCGTCGTCCGGCAGTTCTTCGAAGCTGCGCTCGCCCGTGCGCGGCTTGGCCAGCTCGTCGATGAGCCACTTCTTCCACTCGGGGGAATCGACGTCGGGCGGGGTGCGGTTCTGCCCGTTCGACTGAACCCACAGGGCCTGCAGGGTCTTCGTGGTGCGGGTGGTGTTCTCGCGCAGGTCGAGGCGGACGGTGGAGAATCGGAAGATCTCGACCATGCGGCGCACCGGGCGCACCAGGTCGACCGCCAGCGACGCGCATTTCGCGTCGGCGAGGCCCTGTTCCAGAATGCGCAGGTCGTTGATGAGGCCGTCGGCGCTCGGATAATCGGGTCCGGTCGAGCGCTGGCCCTTGTTGCGCAGGATCGTCGCCTCGAGCTTGCGCAGGATGCAGGTGAGGAACTGGCGATAGGCCTCGCCCGGGTTGCGGTTGGCGATGGCGCGGCCGTCACCGCTCTCGGCGAGCATCTGCGCCAGCTCGGCCTTGAAGGTCGGGGGCACCGGCAGCGAGCGTTCGGTGAGGGACAGCGTCCGTCCGAGCGCGGTGACGCCGTCACGGTAGCGCCGCAGGGAGGCGAGCGCGTTGCGCTGCAGGGTGGTGCGTGTGACCGAGGAGGTGACGTAGGGATTGCCGTCGCGGTCGCCGCCGATCCAGGAGCCGAACTGAAAGAAGGCCGGCACCTCGAACTTCTCGTCCGGGTAATACTGCGCCAGGCTCTCCTCCAGGGAGTAGAGCACTTCGGGCAGCATCTCGAACAGCGTCTCGTCGAAGAAGTGCAGCCCCCAGGCGACCTCACGCTCGACGGTGGCCTTCTCCAGATGGAGTTCGCCGGTCATCCAGACGAGTTCGATCTGGTCCCGCAGCTCGTTCATCAGGCCGTTGCGCTCGCGCTCGGTCCAGCGCGGCAGTTCCAGCTCACGCAGCACCAGGTAGATGCGGCGGAACTTCTCCAGCACGGTGACGCGCTTGCCCTCGGTGGGATGCGCGGTGATCGTCGGGCGGATGCGCAGGTCCTTGAGCAGCGCGTGGATCTCCGGCGCCTTGATGCCGTTCGCCGCCGCGTCGGCCAGGACGGCGCTGAAGCTGCCGCCCAGCGCCTCGCGGCCCTTGGTGCGCTCCACCTGCCGGCGCCGGCGCATGGCGGCGTTCTGCTCGGCGATCGAGAGAAGCTGAAACCAGATGCCCTGCACCTGCAGCGCGCGGGCCAGCAGTTCGGGCGAGAATTCCGAGATGTTGGCGCGGCCGTGCAGCACGTCCTCAAGCTCGGGCTCATGGCGGCGCGCCACAGCCAGGAGAGCATGGAACAGGATGTCGAGCGCTTCCTTCGACGAGGTGCCCGTGATCACGGGCGGCGCGAAGGTGAGGTCGACGGCTCCGACCGGGGCGTGAAGGGTATCCGTCATCGAAGGCCACCTCGAGGGGAGTATCAGCCGATTGGCCGCGACGGAGGCGGGCAATGGATTGGTGTGTTGCAGCCGCCGGGCTCATGCGATCGGCGATCAGGGCGATCAAGCTTCGGGCCTGGAAGCGCGACGGACCTCCTCCCCCTCTGCGGGAGAGGGTGCCTGCGGAGCAGGCGGAAGAGGAGGCGACCGCTTCGCGGATGGCCTACCGCTCTCCCGGTCGCTCCGCGACCACCCTCCCCCACGGATGGGAGAGGGTTTTCGATCTCACGCGGCCAGCTTGCGCATCACCTGCGCCACCGTGGAACCGAACTCGCCGGGGCTCGGGGCAACGGTCAGTCCGTAGGAGCGCATGATCTCGGCCTTCTCGGCGGCGGAATCGCCAGTCGCCGAGATGATCGCGCCGGCATGGCCCATGCGGCGGCCCTTCGGGGCGGTGAGGCCGGCGACGAAGCCGATGACCGGCTTCGTCATGTTCTCCTTGATCCAGGCCGAGGCCTCGGCTTCCTGCGGGCCGCCGATCTCACCGATCATCAGAACCGCCTTGGTCTCCGGGTCCTGCTCGAACAGGGCGAGATGGTCGAGGAAGGACGAGCCGTTGATCGGGTCGCCGCCGATGCCCACCGAGGTGGTGATGCCGATGCCCTCTTCCATCATCTGGGCGGCCGCCTCGTACCCGAGGGTGCCCGAGCGCGAAATCACCCCGACATTGCCCTTGAGGTAGATGTGGCCGGGCATGATGCCGAGCATCGACTTACCGGGCGAGATGATGCCGGCACAGTTCGGACCGACCACCATGGTGCGCCGATCCTTGGGGTAGCGGCGCAGATACCGCTTCACCCGCATCATGTCCTGGGCCGGGATGCCGTCGGTGATCGAGCAGATCAGCGCGAGGCCGGCATCGGCGCCTTCCATGATGGCGTCGGCCGCGAAGGGCGGGGCCACGAAGGTGATGGAGGTGGTGGCGCCGGTGGCCTCGACGGCCTCCTTGACGGTGTTGAACACCGGTACGCCCAGATGGGTCTTGCCACCCTTGCCCGGGGTGACGCCGCCGACGACATTGGAGCCGTACTCCATCATCTCCTTGGCGTGGAAGGTGCCCTTGTCGCCCGTGATGCCCTGGATGAGGATCGGGGTCTTCTCGTCGATCAGAATGCTCATGACGTATCCTCCCCTCTCTTAGCGGTTGTTCTTGGCGGCGGCGCAGGCCTCGACGGCCTTGGCGGCGGCGTCGGACAGGCTGTTGGCGGTGATGAGATCGAGGCCGCTCTCGGCCAGGATCTTCTGGCCGGCCTCGACATTGGTGCCGGCGAGCCGGACGATCAGAGGCACGTCGATCTTCACCTCGCGCGCCGCCTGGATGACACCCTGGGCGACCCAGTCGCAGCGGTTGATGCCGGCGAAGATGTTGACGAGGATCGCCTTCACGTTCCGATCCGACAGGACGAGGCGGAAGGCCGTGGCGACCCGGTCCGGCGAGGCGCCGCCGCCGACATCGAGGAAGTTCGCGGGCTCGCCGCCGGCATGCTTGATCATGTCCATGGTGGCCATGGCCAGACCGGCACCGTTGACGATGCAGCCGATTTCACCCTCGAGGCCGATATAGGAGAGGTTGTGCTCGGCGGCCTGGGCCTCGCGCGGGTCGCCCTGCGAGGGATCGTGCATGTCCGCAATGTTGCGCCGGCGGAACATGGCGTTGTCGTCGAAGGACATCTTGGCGTCGAGCGCCAGCACCCGGTCGTCCTTGGTGACGACGAGGGGGTTGATCTCCAGCATGGTGCCGTCGCAATCGCGGAACGCCCGGTAGGCGTTCATGATCGTCTTCACGGCGGCCGAGACCTGCTTGATGTTGAGACCGAGCTGGAAGGCGATCTCGCGGGCCTGGAACTGCTGCAGGCCGACGGCGGGCTCGACCACCACCTGGATCAGCGCCTCCGGCTCGTTGGCGGCGATCTCCTCGATGTCCATGCCGCCGCGCTGGGAGGCGATGACCCGGACGCGCTCGGCCTTCCGGTCGAGGACGTAGCCGAGGTAGAGTTCGCGCTCGAACGGATCGGCGGTCTCGACATAGACGCGCTGGACGGGCTTGCCCTCGGGCCCCGTCTGGAGCGTCACCAGGCGCTTGCCGAGGAGGTCCTTGGCGGCGTCGCGAACCTCGTTGTAGGTCCGGCACAGCTTGATGCCGCCGGCCTTGCCGCGGGCACCGGCATGGATCTGCGCCTTGACGGCCCAGAACGATCCGCCAAGCTCGGTGGCGGCATAGACCGCCTGATCGGCGCTGAAGGCGACGGCGCCCTTTGGAACGGCGACACCGAAGCCGGCAAGCAGTTCCTTGGCCTGGTACTCGTGCACGTCCATCAGCGTTCTCCTCGGCGTTTCTTCGTTGGCCCGACTGTCTCGTAAATTTCACTTCACGGAAAGTGCTTGGCCGTTTATATTTTTTTACATTGGCGTTCACTCTGCCTTGAGGGGCGGTGAACTGTATTCAGTTTGCACAAGAGCTGCCCCGATGGCGTCGGGAGCAGCTCTTGATATCGCCGATCGTCCGGTTTGTCTTGGCCCGATGCCTCGCGGCTTAGCCTGGGGGTTTAACCGGCCCAGTTGACCTGAGGCGTCAGTTCACCTTGGCCTTGACGATCTCGTAGATGGACTCGTTCAGCGGACCAGCCGAGCCCATCAGGGTTTCCAGCTCGCGCAGGCGCTCGTCGGCGAAGGCCCGGTCGTCGAGGCCCTTGGCGTTGACGTAGACGTTGAGGGCGGCACTGCGCAGGCCCGCATGGGCGGAGAGCACCGCCACGCCGGCATCCGAGATGACGTTCAGGTTGCCCTTGTCGGCCACGATCTCGGCGAGGTCGATGACCTTGCGACAGGCGCGGCAGCATTCGAGCGGCACGTCGGTGGCGACCTTGAGGGCGGCCTGGATCGTGTCCGCCCGCGCGGCCTTTTCTTCGTCGGTGGTCTTGGGAAGACCGTAGGCGCCCATCACCGCGTCGAAGGCAGCGACATCGTCGGCGATCATGCCGGTGAGTTCGGCGCGCAGGGCCTCGGACTTGCCGAGGATCTCCTTCAGCTCACCCTCGACCTCGACGTACTTCTTCTTCCCGATGGTGAGGTTGCACACCATGCTGAGGAGGGCGGCGCCCATGGCGCCCGAGATGGCGGCGGCACCACCCCCGCCGGGGGTGGGCGCCGAACTCGCGAGACCGTCCAGGAAGGTCTGGATCGTCTCGTGCGCGGGATTTTCCTTCTCGGCCATGGCGATCAGGCCATCTTCTTGGCGAGGGCGTAGATCGCCTCGGCGTCCAGCACCTGCTCGGTGTTGTCGAAGAGCTGGCCGACGCAGGCGCGGTGCAGCTTGAGCTTCAGGCCGCCGATGCCGAGGGCGCCGAACACCTTCTTGCCGTGCCGGTCCTTGCCCTTGTCCATGGCCTCGATGCCGCCGAAGCCGAGGGGTGGCTGAGCGTTGTAATCGGCCACGAACTCGATGCTGGCCTCGTCCTTCCAGGCATCCTCGGGCAGCAGCTCGAGGCCGATGGCGCCGGCGGAGAACACGAGGTTCTGGCCCTTGACGATCTGGGCGCGCGAGGCGGCGTCGGGCGTCTCGGCGGCCTTGATGCTCACCTTGAAGCGGGTGTTGATCTGGTCGGCGGCGGCCTGAGCCTTGTCGAGCGACCGACCGCACAGGATGACCTCGGCGCCTTCCTGGGCGAGGAGCGCGGCCGAGCGCATGCCGACCGGGCCGGTGCCGGCGAGCACGACGGCCTTCTTGCCCTGGAGCGAACCGGCGGCCTTCTGGACCAGCGCGACGCCGGCTGCGGCGGTGGTGTTGGAGCCGTTGGAATCGAGCATGATCGACACGCGGAAGGGGCCGAAGAAGCGCTTCTTCACCGCCTCGAACACGGCCTCGCCGGCCGCCATGCTGCCGCCGCCGACGAAGATCGCCGTCGACTTCTTCTCGGAGCCGCCGCGGGTGTAGATCGTGCCGTCGACCAGGGCGCCGACATTATCCGGGGTGACGTTGCCGTAGCCGGTGATGTGGTCGGCGCCGCCATCGTAGCCCACCACCACGTCGAACACGCTCGGAACGGCGTCGGTATCGAATTGGAACAGAAGCTTCTTCATTTGGCGTCCTCTCGCCCGCGTCTCGGCGCGGCTGGCGTTCGTGTTGGTAGGTCTGTTCGGCGGCACGACCCGCCCTGTCAATCCAGGGCGCCGATGTCGAGCCAGGAATGCAGAGTCGCCGAGGTCACCGACTGGAATACCACGTGTGTTCTGGGATTCCGGGTTCCACTTCGCGGCCCCGGAATGACGACCGGTTCTTATGGATGCGCAGTTCGGTCCTCGACCACGTCGAGGTCAGGTTAGACCACGTTCTGCGGCTTGCCCGCCACGAAAGCCTCGACATTGTCGACGAGCTGGTCGGCGAGGATCTGCATGGCTTCCTTGCTGGCCCAGGCCACGTGCGGCGTGACGATGAGGTTGGGCAGGTCGAGCTCGCACAGGATGTTGCCGTTCTTCGGCGGCTCGGTCATCACCACGTCGAAGCCGGCGCCGCCGATGGTGCCCGCCTTCAGGGCCTCAGCCAGAGCCTCTTCGTCCACGAGGCCGCCGCGCGCGGTGTTGATGAGAAGCGCATGCTTCTTCATCTTCGCGAGCTGTTCGCGCCCGATCATGTTGCGGGTCTCGGGCGTCAGCGGCGCGTGCAGCGTAATGACGTCGGACTCGCGCAGGATCGTCTCGAAATCGACGAGGCCCTCCTGGGGGAACACGTCGTAGGCGATGACCGTCATGCCGAGGGCTTCCGCCCGCTTGGCGATGGACTTGCCGAGAGCGCCGTAGCCGACAATGCCCAGCGTCGAGCCGGCGATGTCGTGGATCGGGTAGTCGAAGTAGCAGAACTGGGTCGATTTCGCCCAATCGCCCCGGCGCACCGAGTTGGCATAGGGCACGATGGCCCGGCGCAGCGCGAACATCAGGCCGATGACGTGCTCGGGCACGGTGTTGAAGGCATAGCCGCGGATGTTGACGACGGTGATGCCCTGGGCCTTGGCGGCCTCCTTGTCGACCACGTCGGTTCCGGTGGCGGCGACTGCGATCAGCTTGAGGTCGGGAAGCTGCTTCAGGGTGTCGGCCCGCATCGGGACCTTGTTGATCAGGGCGATCTCGGCGCCCTTCAGGCGCTCGACGATCTCTTCCGGCGTCCAGGTCGACTCGTACTCGACGTACTCGTGCGGGAAGTTGAATTCACGGACCTTGGCGTCCAGGGACTCGCGGTCGAGGAACACGATCTTCTTCGTCATGGAATCCTCTGGCCGATCCGGCCAAGTCTCGGATAGGGCGCGTCACCGCTTGGGCACGTCACCGATAGGGTCGCGGGTGTGACCGGGATGGGCGAACCCATCCCGGTCACGTGTCGGGCTTCGAGAAGCTCAGGCCTTGTGGAGCGGGTTCTCGCGCAGGTAGCTCGACGCGGCGGCGACGCCGGAGCCGGGCTGGACCTTCATGCCATGGTCGAGCATCGACATCTCGGCACCCGCGATGGCACCCAGCAGCGACAGCTCGTTCATGTCACCGACGTGGCCGATGCGGAACACCTTGCCGGCCACCTGGCTCAGACCGGCGCCGAGCGCCAGGTTGTAGCGCACGTAGGCGTGCTTGATGATCGCGGCGGCGTCGACGCCCTCCGGCACCAGGATGGCGGTGACCGTGTCGGAGTTCCACTTGGGCTCCTTGGCGCAGGTTTTCAGGCCCCAGGCCGCCACGGCCTGGCGGGTCGCCTCACCGAGCACGTGGTGGCGGTGATAGACGTTCTCCAGGCCTTCCTCGTTGAGGCAGGCCAGGGCCTCGCGCAGGCCGTAGAGCAGCGGCAGCGACGGGGTGTAGGGGAAGTAGCCCGACGGGTTCTGCTTCTGGTGGTCGGCCCAGTCGAAGTACACGTGCGCGAGGCGGTCGTTCTGGCCCGACGAGGTGTCGGCGGCCTTGAGCGCCTTCTGGCTGACGCAGATCACACCGAGGCCGGCGGGGAGCATCAGGCCCTTCTGCGAGCCGGCGATGGCGCAATCGACCTTCCACTCGTCCATCTTGAAGGGGAGCGAGCCGATCGAGGACACGCCGTCGACGAACAGCAGGGCCGGGTGGCCGGCGGCGTCGATCGCCTTGCGCACGGCGCCGATATCGCTGGTGACGCCGGTTGCCGTCTCGTTATGGACGACCATGACGGCCTTGATCTCGTGGTTCTTGTCGGCGCGCAGGGCCTCGCCGATCCGCTCCGGGCTCGCACCCGTGCCCCACTCCTCGTCCTGGACGATGACTTCCAGGCCGAGGCGCTGGGCCATGTCGATCCAGAGGTGGCTGAACTGGCCGAAGCGGGCGGCCAGGACCTTGTCGCCGCGCGACAGGGTGTTCGACAGGGCGGATTCCCAGATGCCGGTGCCGGAGGCCGGGAACAGGAAGATGGTGCCCTCGGTCGAACCGTAGACGGCCTTCGTGTCCTGGAAGAGCGGCTTGGTCAGCGAGGGGAAGTCCACCGAACGGTGATCCTCGGACTGCACCATCATCGCGCGCATCACGCGATCCGGGATGTTCGTCGGGCCCGGGACGAACAGGTGGTTCCGGCCGGGACGTCGCGTTGCCGCCATGATGTTTCTCCGCTTTCTCTTCGTCTCCGCAGGTGTTCACCTGCGGCATGCAAGGTTCTGGATGGTTTGAACGAACCGCGCGGCTCTGTCCCAAGACGTCCGGGACTAGGCCGACGCGGCCGCCGATGTGCCGGATTGTGGGACGAGCCCGCCGACGTTCGGGACCCGGTCGTGCGCCGTGCGGACGGATGAGCCGGCCGGAGTTCGACCTCCGACATCCTCCGTCCCACGCGCCACCGAATGCCTCACGCCTCTTCTCCATGGGCCGGGTCGCACGCTGGATACGCGCGCGCCGCTGGGCCGTTTCAGCGTCGTCGTCCCCGGGAACGGCACCCTTGATTTGCCTCGATGGGCTCCGGCCATGCGTTTTCGAACGCCGCCCGGTGGGGCACCTTGCGGAGGACTATGCCCGCCTTCGCGGGGAAAGGAAAACCCGAAATACTTACTTCCAAATCAAAATTTTTTTCGTGGAAGAAGGGCTTACGTCGCGTTGCGGTACCCTCGCCGACGCACGGGTCGGCGTCATCAAACTGATACGGGAATCCGGTTTGGCTCGCCACATCTGAGGCTGTCCCGGAGGCGAGCGTGGGCGAAGATACCGAGACGACCCGCGTCCGGACCTTGTTTCTGTCGGACATGCATCTCGGCACCAAGGGCTGTCAGGCCGATCTGTTGCTCGAATTCCTGCGCGATTACGATGCGGACGAGATCTATCTTGTTGGGGACATCGTCGACGGCTGGCAGCTCAAGTCGGGCTGGTACTGGCCCCAGAGCCACAACGACGTGGTGCAGAAGCTGATGCGCAAGGTGCGCAAGGGCTCCACCCTGGTCTACGTGCCGGGCAACCACGACGAATTCCTGCGCGACTACATCGGCATGACCTTCGGGGGCATCGAGGTCGCCGACCAGCGCCTGCATGTGGCCGCCGACGGCAAGCGCTACCTCGTCATCCACGGCGACCAGTTCGACATGGTGGTGCGCCACGCCAAGTGGCTCGCCTTCCTGGGCGACGGCGCCTACACCTTCGCGCTGTTCATCAACACCTACGTCAACACCGCGCGCCGGCGCCTCGGACTCGCCTACTGGTCGCTCTCGGCCTGGGCCAAGCTCAAGGTGAAGAATGCGGTCAACTTCATCGGCAAGTTCGAGGAATTGCTGAGCGCCGAAGCCCGGCGCGTTGGGGCTGACGGGGTCATCTGCGGCCACATCCATCACGCCGCCAACCGCCAGATCAACGGGCTGACCTACCTGAACACCGGCGACTGGGTCGAATCCTGCACCGCCATCGTCGAGCATTACGACGGCACCATGGAGGTGCTGCACTACCCGAGCCTGCTGCGCGCCCGCGCCGCCCGCGCCGATCTGGTCGGGCATCCCCGCCCCGACGGAGCCCGGGCCGTCGCGTGAGACTCCTCATCGCCACGGATGCCTGGCACCCGCAGGTCAACGGCGTCGTCCGCTCCCTGGAGAACATGGCGGCGGCCGGCGCGGCTTTCGGCTTCGAGACCGTGTTCCTGACGCATCAGGACTTCGCCTCCGTGCCGCTGCCCGGATATCGGGAGATCCGGCTGGCCTACGCCACCAAGCGCCACGTCGCGCGGCTGTGGGACGATCTGCGCCCGACCCATGTGCATATCTCGACCGAGGGCACGGTCGGCTACGCCACCCGCCGCTACTGCCTCGCCCATTGCCGGCCGTTCACCACGAGCTATCACACCCGCTTCCCCGAATACCTCTCCGCGCGCGCGCCCGTGCCGGAGGCCTGGAGCTACGCCTGGCTGCGCCGGTTCCACGGAGCCTCGAACGGCACGATGGTGTCGACCCCCTCCCTGGAACGCGACCTCGACGCGCGCGGCTTCACCAAGCTGATGCGCTGGACGCGCGGCGTCGACACCGACCTGTTCCAGCCCCGGCCGACGAATGCGCCGGAACCGGCCGATCTCGCCGGGCTGCCCCGACCGATCTTCCTCTCGGTCGGTCGCCTCGCGGTCGAGAAGAACCTGGAGGCCTTCCTGCGCCTCGACCTGCCCGGCACCAAGGTCGTGATCGGGGACGGTCCGGATCGGGCGCGCCTCGCCGCCATCGATCCGGGCGCGCGCTTCCTCGGGACCCGGACCGGCGCCGACCTCGCCGCCCTCTATGCCGGCGCCGACGTCTTCGTCTTCCCGAGCCTGACCGACACCTTCGGCATCGTGCTCCTCGAAGCCCTGGCCTGCGGGGTGCCGGTGGCCGCCTATCCGGTGACGGGGCCCCTCGACGTCATCGGCGGTTCCGGCGCCGGCATCCTCGACCACGATCTGCGGGCAGCGGCTATGGCGGCCCTGGACCTGCCGCGGGCGCGGTGCCGCGCGGAGGCCCTGCGCTATACGTGGGCGGAGAGCGCGCGCCAGTTCTACGACAACATCGCCGTCGCGCACGGCACCGTACCGGCGCGCCGGCCAGCCCTGGAAACTCAGGCGGAAGCGGCGATCCATCTCGGTTGAGGCGTGGACGGGTTGCCGTGGCCGGGCTAGGGACGGGCCAACAGGCCCCCTGTGCACGGATCTTGCCGCGATGCCGCCGTTCGACCCGCTTCTGGCGGCGACCTATCCAGCCGTGATCGGATGCGACGAGGTGGGGCGCGGGGCCTTGTGCGGCCCCGTCGTGGTCGCGGCCGTGTGGTTTCGGCCCGACGCCCTCCCCCCCGACCTCCTGGCACGCCTCGACGACAGCAAGCGCCTGAAGGCGGCCGAACGGGAGGCGTTGACGCCGCTGATCCGCCGCCATGCCCGCGTCGCCGTGGCCGCGGGCTCCCGCGCCCTCGTGGATCGCATCAATGTCCGCGGCGCCACCCTCGACGCCATGCGGCGGGCCGTCCTGGCCCTGCAACTCGATGCGCCGGTCTGGGTCGACGGCCGCGACCCGGTTCCGGGCCTCGCCTTGCCCTGCCGCGCCTTGCCCTGCCGCGCCGTCGTTGGAGGCGACCGGCTCGTGCCGCAGATCGCCGCCGCCTCGATCGTCGCCAAGACCCTGCGCGATGCGCTGATGCGGCGCCTCGCCGGGCGCTATCCGGATTACGGCTGGGCCAGCAATGTCGGCTACGGCACCCGCACGCACCTGGCGGGGCTGGCGGCTGTCGGCCGCTCGCCGCATCACCGCCTCAGCTTCACCCGTGCCTACGATCTCAGAACAGGGACAGCTGGTCGGTCGGCACCCTGAACAGGTCGGTGCGCAGGCGGCGGCGCTCTTCGGGATAACCGAGACGCTGGCGGGCGAGGCGCATGCGGTCGCGGATCAGGTCGGCATAGGCGCCGGTGCCGGTCATGCGGGTGCCGAAGGCGGCGTCGTAGGCCTTGCCGCCCCGGGCCTGCCGGACGAGCGACATCACGTGCCGGCGCCGCCCCGGGTAATGCTCGGCGAACCAGTCGTCGACCAGGGCATCGAGTTCGAGGGGCAGCCGCAGCAGGACATGGCTCGCCTCGATGGCCCCGAGGGCGCGCGCCCGGGTCAGGATCGCCTCGACCTCGTGATCGTTCAGCGACGGGATGATCGGTGCCGCAATCACCATCACGGGAATGCCGGCTTCGCTCAGCCGGCCGATCGCTTCCAGGCGCTTCTCCGGATGCGGGGCGCGCGGTTCCAGGCGGCGCGCCAGCTCCGGATCCAGGGTGGTGACCGACACCGCGACCTTCACGAGCCCGTCCCGCGCCATCTCGGCCAGGAGGTCGATGTCGCGCAGGACGAGGTTCGACTTCGTGACGATGCCGACCGGGTGGCGGAAACGGGCCAGGATTTCGAGCACCGAGCGGGTCAGGCGATGCTCGCGCTCGATCGGCTGATAGGGATCGGTGGCGGTCCCGAGGGCGATGGTGGCCGGGCGATAGTTTGCAGCCGACAGCTCCCGCTCCAGCAGGACGGCCGCATTCGCCTTGTGAAACAGCTTGGTCTCGAAATCGAGGCCGGGCGAGAGCCCGACATAGGCGTGGTTCGGACGGGCGAAGCAGTAGACGCAGCCGTGCTCGCAGCCCCGATAGGGGTTGATCGAGCGATCGAACGAGATATCGGGCGAGGTGTTGCGGGTGATCAGGGTGCGCGCCTGCTCCGGCAGGACCTCGGTGCGCAAAGGCGCCGGTGCATCGCGATCCGGCCAGCCATCCGCGAAGGCCTCCTGCCCCGTCGGCTCGAAGCGGCTGCCCGGATTGGCCGTGGCGCCCCGGCCGCGGCGGCCCGACGGCAGGGGCGTGGTCTCGGCAAGGCGCCGGGGCGCGCTCTCCGTCACCGTGAGATCGGCCGTTCGCGTGTTCCGCATCCGCTCCAGCATTCCCGTTGCCCGGACGAGAACATAACACGAACGAACAGGCGCGTCCCAGCAGAAGTCGCGAGGCCGTCTGGTCCGAGGCCAGCATTCCCCCCCCCTGCACGCGCCTCCGTAGTGTGAGATGGGCCATCAGAGACGTGGAAATTTGGCCTCACGCAAAAATGCGGTATGCGCGCGCATGATTTCGGCACTGATCTCCGTCACGCGGCCCAACGACCCGGAAGCGATCGATCTGCTGGCCGACACCCTCGGCGCTCTGGTGGCGGGTGTGGCGGCGGGGCTCGTCGGCGATGCGGTGATCATCGTGGCCGGTGCGAACCCGGCGATCGAGACGGTCGCGGAGGCGACGGGCGCCAAGGTGGTCCTGCGCGGACGCGGCGCGTCGCCGTGGTCGGCCGGCGCCAGAGCGGCGCGGCGGGACTGGGTGCTCTGCCTCGAAGCCGGCGATGTCCCGGCGGAGGGCTGGATCCGCCTGCTCGACCGCTTCATCGGCACTGCCCGACCGGAGGTGTCCCTGGCGCGCCTGCGCCGTCCGCATACCAGCCTGCCGTCCCGGCTCGCCGCGCGGGGCGAGAGCGTCATCGGCGTGACCGCGCCGCGACCGGGCGATCTCGTACGCCGGGACCGGCTGCTGTCGGGGCCGAAATTCGCGCGGCGGCTCAAGGTCCGCCGGGTTCCGGCCCGTCTCGAGCGATCATGAGGTGAGCGAGGGCGCCTAAAGGCGCTCGTTCCAGCCCGGCGTGTAGCGGATCACCCGTCCGGATTTCATGATTACCAGAAAGCTTTTCGGCACGCCGGAGGCGGGACAGTCGAACAGTTCGATGCGCATCCCGATTCGCGCGTCGGCGCCATTCGACATGTCGTGGATCAAACAGGTGAGACGGGTTCCGTCATCGAAGACAGCCGTCGCCTGCTCGGCCATCTCTACCCGCTCGAATTTTCGGCGGCTGCGAAACTGATCCAGGTTCGACGCGTGCTTTGCGACCATGATGTCCCTGCAGAACCGAACGGTGACGATGCTTCCGCATGAAACGGCGCGGCGCTTGCGGTACGGTTAACGACGCGTTCGAAAGCCGAAATACACCAGCCCGTCGGAAGCCGGACGATCGGCTAGACCGTGATCGACGCGCCGCGACGCAGATGCTCGTCGAGGCGCGGCATGATCTCGACGAAGTTGCAGGGGCGGTGCCGGTAATCGAGCTGGGCGGCGAGGATTCCGTCCCAGGCATCGCGGCAGGCGCCCGGCGAGCCCGGCAGCACGAAGATGTAGGTGGCCTTGGCGACGCCGGCAGTGGCGCGCGATTGCAGCGTCGAGGTCCCGATCTTGTCGTAGGAGATGCGGTGGAACACGGCCGAGAAGCCGTCCATGCGCTTCTCGAACAGTGGCTCGATCGCCTCCGGAGTCACATCGCGACCGGTGAAGCCGGTCCCGCCGGTGGTGATGACCACGTCCACCGCAGGGTCGCGGCACCAGGACTCGACCTGGTTCCGGATCGCCTCGACTTCGTCCGGCACGATGGCCCGGGCCGCCAATTCGTGACCCGCCGCCTTGAGACGCTCGACGAGGGTGTCGCCGGAGCGGTCATCCTCGGCGACGCGGGTGTCGGACACGGTCAGGACCGCGATGGTCAGCGGGATGAAGCTGCGGGTCTTGTCCGATGCGACCATCGTGATGTGCCTTCAATCGGATGGGTGTGGAACGGCCACGAGTCTAGCCGAACCGCCTTCCTCCCGACAGCGTGGTGGACGCGGCTCAGTTACGCGCCGCGCGAAACGTGTCGCAGGACTTGGTCTGGCCGCTGCGATAGCCGGTCATGAACCAGCGCATCCGCTGCTCGGACGAGCCGTGGGTGAACGAGTCCGGCACCGCATAGCCCTGCGACTGCTTCTGCAGCTTGTCGTCGCCGATAGCGCTCGCGGCCCGCATGGCCTCCTCGATGTCGCCCGGCTCCAGGGCATTGTACTTGTCGTTCGAGTTCTTGGCCCAGACGCCGGCAAGGCAGTCGGCCATCAGCTCGACGCGCACGGAAAGCTGATTCGCCTCGGTCTTGCTCGATGCGCTCTGCTGGCGGCTCTGGACCTTGCCGAGGATGCCGAGTTCGTCCTGGACGTGGTGACCGACCTCGTGGGCGATGACGTAGGCGTAGGCGAAGTCGCCCTTTACACCGAACTTCTGCTCCATCTCCTTGAAGAAGGAGGTGTCGAGATAGACCTTCTTGTCGAGCGGGCAGTAGAACGGACCCATGGCGGCTTGGGCCGAACCGCAGCCGCTGCGGGTGCCCCCGGTATAGAGCACCATCGCGGTCGGCCGGTACTGGCGTCCCGTCTGGTTCGGCATGATCTCTTTCCACACATCCTCGGTGTTGCCGAGGATCGCCGCGGCGAAACGGCCGCTCTCATCCGTGGGCTTGGTCTTGCGCTGGGCCTGGGTCTGCGGATCGACCTGCTCCTGGCGCGGACGCCCGCCGCCCGACATCTGCTCGGCCCCGCCGATCAGGATCGCGGGGTTGATGCCCGTAACCCATCCGATGAGGGTCAGGATCACGATGGCGCCGATGCCGAGGCCGCCTGCACCACCGCCGGGGAATCCGAATCCACCACCGCCGCCACCTTCACCGCGCCGGTCCTCGACGTTGTCCGAAGAACGGAAATCTTCCCAGCGCATGATCTCGTGACACCCTGTTCGGACGCGCGGCAAGGAACACGACCGCGTGAGTTAAGTCGCGGCCCGCAAATACGGTTCCGCTTGTGCAGACGCCGTAGCGGGCTCAGGCCTTGCCGTCGAGGGCGGCCCGCAGGGTGCGGAAGTCCCGCCAGGCGAGGCGCTTCTGCAGGGGCTGCCGCAGCAGATAGGCCGGATGCAGGGTCGCCAGCGCGCGGATCTCGCGCGTCCCGACCCGGTAGGGATAGAACCGGCCCCGCGCCTTGAGGATGCCGTCCTTGGTGCCCGTGATGGTCTGGGTCGCCGGGCTTCCCAGGCACACGATCAGGTCGGGATCGGCCAGTTCGATCTGCCGCTCGATGAACGGCCGGCAGATCGCGACTTCCTGCGGGGTCGGGTTGCGATTGCCCGGCGGGCGCCACGGCACGATGTTGGTGACGTAGGCCGCCGTCCGGTCGAGGCCGATGGCGGCCATCATCCGGTCGAGGAGCTTGCCCGAGCGGCCCATGAACGGCTTGCCGACGCGATCCTCGTCGGCGCCCGGCGCCTCGCCGATGAACATCAGCTTGGCCGCCGGATTGCCGTCGGCGAAGACGAGGTTTTTGGCGGTGAACTTGAGGGGACAGCCGTCGAAGCCGGCGAGCAGCGCTTCCAGTTCCTCCAGGGTCTGCACCTCGCGAGCCCGCGCCCGGGCATCGCCGGCCGCCTCTCCGGGCTTGGCCGAGGCCGACTGGCCGAAGGTCCGGGCCGGCGGAGGCGGGGCCGCACCGCGCTCGGGCAGGTCCGCCAGGACCATGTCGGCACCGCGCAACGGGGGGCGCTGCGGGGCCGGACCGTCGCGCGCCGGGGCGAGCCGCGCGGGCGCTGCCGGCATCAGCTCGGGCGCCGCCGGCACCGGCTCGGGCGCCTCCGCTTCCGAGAAGCGGTCGTGGGGTGCCTCGTCGAGGAACAGGTCGAGTCCGGCCTCGACATGGAAATCGAGGCTGGCGATGAGATCCCGCTGTCGGTCGTCGCTCTGGCTCATCCGTCCGATGTGGCGCCTCACGCGGCTGTGGACAACCGCGCATGCGACGCTGCGCACCGGCATTTGCCCCGCGCGACATCGTCACCGGGCGCCCTCTGGACCTTTGCGGCGCTTGCGTTCTCAGGTTGGAATGGGTTGAGAGTGATCGCCAGACACGTGAGCGTCCGGTCCTACGGTCGGACGTGCGAGACGCAATACGAAGGCCCGGCGGTACAGCAGGGCCTCACAGGAGGATGACGGATGGCGCTGCCCGAACGCGAGGCGATGGAGTTCGACGTGGTGATCGTGGGAGCCGGCCCGGCCGGACTCGCGACCGCCATCCGCCTCAAGCAGCTTTCCGCCGATGCCAGCATCGTGGTGGTGGAGAAGGGGTCCGAGGTCGGCGCCCATATCCTGTCGGGCGCGGTGATCGATCCCTCCGGGCTCGACAGCCTGCTGCCCGACTGGCGCACGGATGACGCGCGCCCGCTGAAGACGGCCGTGGAGCGTGACGAGTTCATGTTCCTGACCAAGAACAGCGGCGTCACCATGCCGAACCTGTTCTTCCCCAAGCTGATGTCGAACCACGGCAACTTCGTCGGGTCGCTGTCCAACGTGACGAAGTATCTCGGTGCCAAGGCCGAGGAACTCGGCGTCGAGATCTACCCGGGCTTTCCCGCCTCCGAGGTTCTGTACGACGATTCCGGAATCGTGGTGGGTGTCGCCACCGGCGACCTCGGCATCGGCAAGTCCGGCGAACCGCGCGACGACTATACCCGCGGCATGGAATTGCGGGCCAAATACACGGTCTTCGGCGAGGGGGCCCGCGGCTCCCTGACCAAGACCGTCATCGACCGCTTCAAGCTGAACGCCCACAGCGACCACCAGAAATACGGTCTGGGCGTCAAGGAACTGTGGCAGCTGGCGCCCGACAGGTTCCAGTCCGGCCTCGTCCAGCACACCATGGGGTGGCCCCTGCCGAACAAGGCCGGCGGCGGCTCCTGGCTCTATCATTTCGACGACGGCCTGCTCTCGGTCGGCTTCGTCACGCACCTGAACTACGAGAACCCGACCCTGTCGCCGTTCGACGAGTTCCAGCGCTTCAAGACCCACCCGATGATCCGCGAGACCTTCGAGGGGGCCAAGCGCATCGGCTACGGCGCCCGCGCCATCATGGAGGGCGGCTGGCAATCGGTGCCGAAGCTCGTCTTCCCGGGCGGCTGCCTCGTCGGCGACTCCGCCGGCTTCGTCAACGTGCCGCGCATCAAGGGCTCGCACAACGCGGTCCTGTCCGGCATGCAGGCGGCCGAAGCTCTGGCCCAAGCGCTGGAATCCGGGCGCCAGGGCGACGAGCTCAGCACCTACGAGCACGGCTGGCGCGACAGCGCCATCGGCCAGGACCTGAAGCGCGTGCGCAACGTCAAGCCGCTCTGGTCGAAATACGGCACCCTGATCGGCGTCGGCCTCGGCGGTCTCGACATGTGGTCGAACACCATCCTGGATGCCTCGCCCTTCGGGACGCTCAAGCACGGCAAGCCGGATCACGCCACGCTGAAGCCGCTCAGCGAGGTCAAACCGATCGTCTACCCGAAGCCCGACGGCAAGCTGACCTTCGACCGCCTGTCTTCGGTCTACCTGTCGAACACCAACCACGAGGAGGACCAGCCGGCCCACCTCAAGGTGCGCAACCTCGAATTGCAGAAGGCGTCGGAGCACGACGTCTATGGCGGTCCGTCGGCGCGCTATTGCCCGGCCGGCGTCTACGAATGGGTCGCGGATGCGGGAGCCAGCGACGGCGTCCGCTACCAGATCAACGCTCAGAACTGCGTCCACTGCAAGACGTGCGACATCAAGGATCCCAACCAGAACATCAATTGGGAGACGCCGGAGGGACCGGGCGGACCGAACTATCCGAACATGTGATCGCGCGTCCGCCCTGCGGAAACCCACCCGATCACGGCTTCGCGCGGCGGGGCCCGATCCCGCCGCGCGCCATCCTGCTGCCTTGCTAGGATGGCGCGAAGAGTCCAGTGTCCCGCCGCAATCGAGCCCGGCCGCCGACGCGGCCGGTGCGCAGGAGCCGTGATCGGTGCCCATGAACGGAAACGCCAAAACCACCCGGACGGGTCGCCGGGTTCTCTCGGCTCTCGCGATCGGCCTCGCGGTCTCGCCCGCCGCCTACGCGGCCCAACCGCGCGAATCCGCGCCGATCTCCGAGTACGAGCCCGCCGAATCGCTCGAAGGCAACTTCCTCTCGGCCTACATCGCCGGCGCTTCCAAGGACACGGCCGCCGCCGCGAGCTACTACCGCGAGGCGGTGAAGGCCGACCCGCGCAACGCCGAGCTGCTGGAGCGCGCCTTCGTGTCCCTGCTCGCCGACGGGTCCCTGCCGGACGCGTTCCGGGCGGCCGAACGCCTGACCAGCCGCGACGGCTCGAACGGTCTCGCCCAGCTCGCCCTCGGTGTCCGTCAGATCAAGGCCGGGCAGTTCGCCCAGGCCCGCCAGAACTTCGCCCGTAGCGGCCGGGGTGCCGCCGCCGACCTGACCGGCACGCTGCTGACCGCCTGGGCCTATGCCGGGGCCAATGACGGCAAGCGCGCGCTGGACACCATCAACAAGCTCAAGGGCGAGCGCTACTACAACACCTTCCGGGACTTCCATGCCGGGCTGATCGCCAGCCTCGTGGGGGATCAGGCCGAGGCCGAGCGCCGCCTTAAGGCCGCCTACGATGCCGACCGCAACACCCTGCGCATCGTCGATGCCTATGCGCGCTTCGAGGCGCAGGCCGGCCGCACCGATCTGGCGATCCAGGCCTATACCGAGTTCGACAAGCTGCTGCCGCGCCACCCGATCGTGCGCGATGCCCTGACCAAGCTGAAGGAGGGCAAGCCCCTTACCCGCCTCGTCAACACCGCGCAGGAGGGCGCCGGGGAGGTGCTGTACGGGCTCGGTTCGGCGGGTTCGACGCAGGGCGACGAGCTGCCGGCGGTGGTCTACCTGCGCCTCGCCCTCTACCTCGCCCCGGAGCACGCGCTGGCCCGCCTGACCCTGGCCGACCTTCTCGACCGCATGAAGCAGACCGACCGGGCGAACGAAGCCTACGCGCAGATCCCCACCACTTCGCCGCTCCGCCTCAATGCCGACGTGCAGGTCGGCCTGAACCTCGAGCAGATGGGCAAGGGCGAGGAGGCCATCGCCCACCTCGATGCCGCCATGAAGGCGCATCCGGACGACATCGAGGTCATCACGGCCCTCGGCAATGTCCAGCGCTCGCGCAAGAAGTACGAGGAGGCCGCGGAGACCTACAGCCGCGCCATCGCGCTGATCGGCGACCGCCCGGCCTCGAATTACTGGACGACCTTCTACTTCCGCGGCACCGCCTACGAGCGGGCCAAGCAATGGCCGAAGGCCGAGGCCGACCTGAAGAAGGCGCTGGAACTCGTGCCGGCCAGCCAGCCCGGCGCCCGGGCGCAGGTGCTGAACTATCTGGCCTATTCCTGGGTCGACCAGAACATGAACATCGACGAGGCCTTCACGATGCTGAAGCAGGCCGTCGATGCGGCTCCGCGCGACGGCATGATCATCGACAGCCTGGGCTGGGCCTATTTCCGCCTCGGCCGTTGGGACGATGCCGTGCGCGAGCTGGAGAAGGCGATCGAGCTGAAGCCCGGCGATCCCACCATCAACGATCACCTGGGCGACGCCTATTGGCGTGCCGGGCGCCGCCTGGAGGGCAAGTTCCAGTGGCAGCATGCCAAGGACCTGAACCCCGAGCCGGACGAACTCGAGAAGATCAACGCCAAGCTCAAGGACGGGCTGCCCGAGCTGGAGAAGCCGGCAGCCACGGCCGAGAACCCGCCCGAGGGCAAGGTGAACCCGGAACTGCCGAAGGGCGCCCCGGCCCCGAGCGAGCCTCCGGGCGCTGCCGACAAGAAGAGCGGCGGCTGACACGGGACGCTTGACGCGGCGCGGGTTGCGAGGCCAGACCGGCCCCGCACCCGTTCCACGCTCAAGCTCCGAGGCGCCGTGTCCCTCCTCGTCACCCGCGCTCCGGCGAAGATCAACCTGACGCTCCACGTCCTCGGCCGGAGGGCCGGCGACGGCTATCACGAGCTGGAGAGCCTGGTGGCCTTCACGGGCGCCGGCGACACCCTAACCCTGGAGCCCGGCCCCGACCTGACCCTGACGGTCACCGGGCCGACTGCCGGCCCTGCCGGCCCTCTCGACGACAACCTCGTCATCAAGGCGACCCGCAATCTGGCGCGCCTGCGCCCCGGCCTGCGCCACGGGGCCTTCCACCTGGTCAAGCGCCTTCCGGTGGCCGCCGGCATCGGCGGCGGCTCCTCCGACGCGGCGGCGGCCCTGCGCCTCCTCGGCCGCTGGAACGATCTCGCGCCCGATCATCCCGACCTGATCGCCGCCGCGCGCGCCACCGGTGCCGACGTTCCCGTCTGCCTGATGCCGCGCGCCCGGATGATGCAAGGGGCCGGCGAATCGATCGGCCCGGCCCTCGACCTCACCCCCATTCCCGCAGTGCTGGTCAATCCGGGCGTTCCGGTCGAGACCGCACCGATCTTCCGGGCGCTCGGCCTCGCGGTGGGCGAGCGCTACGGCACCGATGCACATCCGGTCATCGCGGCTCGCCTGTCCCGCTCGGGCCTGCTCGAGGCAATCGGCCCCGCCCGCAACGACTTGGAGGCACCGGCCCGGACCCTCGCTCCCGTCATCGACGTGGCGTTGGCCGCCTTGCGCCAGGAACCCGGATGCCGGCTCGCCCGCATGTCGGGGTCGGGCGCCACGGTCTTCGCGCTGTTCGATCATCGCTCCGACGCGGCGCGGGCGGCCCGGCACCTGTCGGCGGCACAACCGAACTGGTGGGTCAGCGCGGCCTTTCTGCGATAAGGCCCCAGGCATCGGCGTGAGCCAGCGTATTTGCGTCCGTTTCGGCGGACTTCCTCTGTAAACTTTACGCCCAAGCAAGACTTATCTCCGCAGGATCGCCGCGCGCAAGGAGCGGTCGATGCCCGATCACGGTCATAAGTCATGGGGGGAAGGGGAGCTTCGCGAGCTCCTCTGTCTCATGATGATCGGAACCTGCGTCTGGCTTCTCGGAACGCGACTCGGTTTCTTCACTTTCCTCGGCGAGGCGACCCGGACCTACGAGCTTCAGGACCTCCTGATGCTGTCGCTGTGCATGAGCCTGGGCCTTGTCGCGGCGAGCGTGCGCAAATCGCTGAAACTACGCCGGGCCATGCGGGATCGCGACGGCGCCGAGGCGCAGGCCGAATCGGTGGCGCGCCATGACGCGCTGACCGGGCTCGCCAACCGGCGCCTGTTCCGCGAAATCCTTGAGGCCCGCATTCAGGGCAGTTCGGATGCGGCGGGCGTTCCGCGCATCGCCGTGATGCTGATCGACCTCGATCGCTTCAAGCCGGTCAACGACCTCCACGGCCATGCCGCCGGCGATGCCGCCCTGTGCGTGGTGGCCGACCGGCTCCGCCTTCTGCGGCCCGCCCAGGGTTTCCTCGCCCGTCTCGGCGGCGACGAATTCGCCCTCCTGGTCGATCCCGGTGACGATCTGGAGGTTCTGGCGCGCCTGGCGCAAGGGATCATCGCCTCGATCTCGCAACCGATCGCCTGGGAACAGGGGCATCTGGAGATCGGCGCCACCGTCGGGATCACGACGGCGACGGAGGAATGCCGAAGCGCGGAAGCCCTGCTGCATTCCGCCGACGTCGCGATGGATCAGGGCAAACGCGACGGCCGCGCCACCTTCCGGTTCTTCCACCTCGACATGGGTCACGCCCTCAAGGCGCGGGCACGCCTGGAGGGCGAGTTGCGGGTCGGAATCGAACGCGGGGAAATCGAGCCGTTCTACCAGCCGGTGGTCTCGCTGCCCGGCCGAGACCTGATCGGCTTCGAGGTGTTGGCGCGCTGGAACCACCCGCAGCACGGAATTCTCGGACCCGACGCCTTCATCACCCTGGCCGAGGAGACCGACCAGATCGCCGAACTGACCTGGGGGCTGATGCGCAAGGCCTGCGCGGATGCGCGCCAATGGCCCGCTCACCTGCAGCTCGCGGTCAATATCTCGCCGATCCAGCTGCGGGATCCACGCCTGCCAGAGCGCATCCTGGCGATCCTGACCGAGACCGGTTTCGCTCCGTACCGCCTCGAAATCGAAATCACCGAGACCGCCCTGGTCAACGACCTGGAGGCGGCGCGGACTGCTTTGACGTCACTCCAGGCCTTCGGAATCCGCGTCGCTCTCGATGATTTCGGGACCGGCTATTCCAGCCTCTATCATCTGCGCGAGCTGCGCTTCGACAAGCTCAAGATCGACCGCAGTTACGTCGAGGCGATGCGGCTCAGCAGCGAGCGGGCGAAGCTCGTCGACGCGATCATCGCCCTCGGCTCCAGCCTCGGTCTCCTGACCACCGCCGAGGGCATCGAGACCGGGTCGAGCGTCGACTGGCTCGCCGGCCAGGGCTGCACCTACGGACAGGGCTATCTGTTCGGGAAACCGCAGGACAAGGGCATCACGGACGAACTGCTGGTCCAATGGACCGACGCTGCCGGTCGGATCGTGATCGCCCCGTCCCCGATGGAAACCACGGAGAGCCGGAGCGGCAGCAATCCGATCCTCAGCGCGCCTGCCGTCCCGGATCACGCCGCGGCCTGAGAGCCCAGGGGCCTGCGCCCACCGCGAAGGCTCAGTGAGCCCGCGCGATGCAGAAATCCACGACCTGCAGGAGCGCGTGCTTCATCGGGCTCGGCGGGAACGGCTTCAGGGCATCGCGCGCCCGATCCCCGTAAAGGCGCGCGCGCGCCATCGTCTCCTCCAGGGCGCCGTGTCGCCTGAGGATGGTGCGGGCGGTCTCCAGGTCGGCATCGGCCACCTCGCCGAGTTCCAGCGTGCGCTTCCAGAAGCTGCGCTCGGAGCCGGTGGCGCGCCGCACCGCCAGCACGATCGGCAGGGTGATCTTGCCCTCGCGAAAATCGTCACCGACGTTCTTGCCGAGGGTGTCGCTGGTGCCGCCGTAATCGAGCACGTCGTCGATGAGCTGGAAGGCGATGCCGAGATTCATGCCGTAGGCGCGGCAGGCCGCCTGCTCCGCTTCGGCGCGGGAGGCGAGCACCGGCCCGACCTCGCAGGCGGCGGCGAACAGTTCGGCCGTCTTGGCGCTGATCACGGCGAGGTACTCGTCCTCGCTCGTCTCGGTATTCTTCGCGGCGGTCAGCTGCATCACCTCGCCCTCGGCGATGATGGTGGCTGCTGCCGACAGGATGTCGAGGGCCTTGAGGGAGCCGACCTCGACCATCATGCGGAAGGCCTGTCCCAGAAGGAAATCGCCGACCAGGACGCTCGCCTCGTTGCCCCACTTGATGCGGGCCGCGACCTTGCCGCGCCGCATGTCGCTGCCGTCGACCACGTCGTCATGCAGCAGCGTGGCGGTATGCATGAACTCGACGCTGGCCGCGAGCTTCACGGCGCCGTCCCCGGCATAGTGGCAGAGGTCGGCGGTCGCCAGGGTGAGGATCGGACGCAAACGCTTGCCGCCCGACGAAATGAGGTGGTTGGCAACTTCCGGAATCATCTGCACGTCGGACCCGGTCCGTGACAGGATGGTCGCGTTGACGCGCTCCATGCCGCTGGACACCAGGGAGACCAGGTCGGCCAGGCTCGCCTCCGGGTCGGGGCTGCTCTCATCGATCGGAACTACGACGCCCAAGACCTCGAGACCTCCCGCTTCCCTACGCCAACGCGGCGCGATCCAATCGATCGCGTCTGTGACACCCCATCGCATGCGCCCGATGGCGCTGCAACACGCACCATGCCGCAAGCTACAGCGACAAGCTGCGCCCATGATGTCGCCCCGGATGACGATGCATGACCGAACTGATCCGCAGCAACGACATTGTTCTCATCGGCTTCGCCCAGTCGCTTCTGGAGGGCGCGTCGATCCCGGTCCTCGTGGCCGACCAGCATATGAGCCTGCTGGAAGGCTCGATCGGCGCTTTCGCCCGGCGGCTCCTGGTGCCGCACGACCATGCCCGCCAGGCGCGGCGCCTGCTCACCGATGCGGGTCTCGCCCATGAGCTTCGGGATGCCTGATCCCCTGACGCTTGCCCCGCCCGATCTCTGGCTCGGCGGCCGCCTCCGGCTGCATCAGCCTCCGCGCGGCGGACACCGGGCCGGCACCGATGCGGTGCTGCTGGCGAGCCTGATGGTGCCGGAACCGGGCACCATCGTCTGCGATGTCGGGGCCTCCACCGGGGCGGTCGGCCTCGCCGTCGCCCTGCGCCATCCCGACGCCCGGGTGGTCCTGGTCGAGCGCGAGCCCGAACTCGCCGGGCTGGCCCGGATCAACGCGGACGCGAATGGACTCGGCGACCGGACCACGGTGATCGTTGCGGATGTCCTGGCAACGGGCGCCCAGCGCCGCGCCGCCGGGCTCGCCTCCGGCCTCGCCGGCCTCGTCCTGACCAACCCTCCGTTCTTCGAGCCCGGCCGTTACCGCGCCTCGCCGGTGACGGCCAAGGCCAGCGCGCATGGCTATGGCATGGCCGACCCCGAAGGCGGACTCGACGGCTGGCTCCGCACCTGTGCCGACCTGCTGAGCCCGCACGGGCGTCTCGGCCTGATCCACCGGGCCGACGCCCTGCCCGCCTGCCTCGACGCCCTGAAGGGGCGTTTCGGCGCCGTGACCGTCCGGCCGGTGCAGGCAAGACCCGACCGCCCGGCGATCCGCATCCTCGTCAGTGCCGTCAAGGGCAGCCGGGGGCCCTTCGGGCTCCTGCCGGCGCTCATCCTGCAGGACGAAGCCGGTCGGTTCACGGAGGTGGCCGAGGGGCTCAATGCCGGCCGAGGCTGGATCGGCCAGACCTCTGACACGCCCTGAATCGGGGGCGACGACAGCGAGGCTGGCAAAACGGTTCGGCTCGCCCCAGTTCAGGCTCCGGGACGGCCCAGTCGCCCTCCCCCGGGCAGCGCGGTCGCGCCGGTCCGTGTTTCAAGCAACATCGAGTCGCTGCACCATGCCGATTTCCCTGCCGGGTCCCCTGCGCGCGCTCCTGCCGCGCCGTTGGCGCCGAAACGTCCCGCGCGTTGCCGTCCTGCGGCTCAGCGGAGCGATCGGAGCCGTGTCGCCGTTCCGAGCCGGGCTCTCGATCGGCGGTCTGGCCAGCAGCCTGGAGCGCGCCTTCACGACACCCGGCATCTCGGCGGTCGCCCTCGTTATCAATTCGCCCGGCGGCGCACCGGCCCAGTCCCACCTGATCCACCAGCGCATCCGCGCTCTAGCGACCGAGAAGAAGCTTCCCGTTCTCGCCTTCGTGGAGGATGTGGCGGCCTCGGGCGGCTACATGATCGCCTGTGCCGCCGACGAGATCATCGCCGATCCGATGTCCCTCGTCGGATCGATCGGCGTCGTCTCGGCGGGGTTCGGGTTCGACCGCCTGATCGAGCGCATCGGCGTCGACCGTCGGGTGCACACGCAGGGCGAAGCCAAGGGGATGCTCGACCCGTTCCGCCCGGAAGACGCCGCCGACGTCGCGCGCCTCAAGGTCATCCAGGCCGACGTGCAGGCGCTCTTCACCGCGCTGGTGAGCGCACGGCGCCCGAAATTGGCGGCGCAGGGCGAGAATCTCTTCACCGGCGCGGTTTGGACCGGCCAGCAGGCCGTGCCGCTCGGATTGGTGGATGGGCTCGGCGATGCCCGCTCGACGCTTCGGGCGCGCTACGGCGATACGGTCGAACTGGTTTTCATCGCCGACAAGAAGGGCTCGCTGATCGCGCGGCTGCTGCGCCGCTCGGCACCGGGTAGCAGCGTCGCGGGCGAGGTGATGGCGGCGATCGAGGATCGCGCCGCCTTCGCCCGCTATGGCTTGTAGCGTGTCGCTGCGAGACGCCGCGGTTCAGCGCTTGCAGGCGTCGTTGCCGTAGCCGGCATAGACGACCCGAACCTTCCGGGCGCAGGTCTCGGCCAGGACCGGTGCCGGTACGGCCGCCACCTCGATCGGAGTCACGGCAGCCGGCATCGTCACCGCATCCGAATATTCGGCGGTCGCGAGCGCGTTCGACGCCGTGATGACCAGCGGCGTCGCAACGAGGGAAGCTGCAACGAGGGCGGCGAACACTGTGAGAGACGAGCGCATGGCGCGAAGATCCAAATTGTCGTCCGCCCGGGAGGCGGCGAAAACCCCTTGATTGCCGAATAAACTTGGCAGCAAGCGAGACCGTTCCACCGCTATGTCGAATCGTGGCCGAAATGTGTGTGCCGCCACACCCGCGTGGTAAACGGGCCTGCGCGGCGCCGTCGCTTGACACCCCGGACCGGCCTCTTAAACGCTGGCCGTCCCTCCACGGACCGGAAGACCCATGTCGAGCGCCAATCCCCTGTCGAGCGCCGTCGATCTCGCGCCCAAGGCTTCGTTCCAGGGCCTGATCCTGACGCTTCAGAGGTTCTGGGCGGCGCAGGGCTGCGTCATCCTGCAGCCCTACGACATGGAGGTGGGCGCCGGCACCTTCCATCCGGCCACCACCTTACGGGCACTGGGACCGAAGCCGTGGAAGGCCGCCTACGTGCAGCCCTCGCGCCGGCCCAAGGACGGGCGCTACGGCGAGAACCCCAACCGGCTGCAGCACTATTACCAGTTCCAGGTCATCCTGAAGCCGAATCCGCCGAACCTGCAGGAACTCTACCTCGCCTCCCTCGATGCCATCGGCGTCGACATGAAGCTCCACGACATCCGCTTCGTCGAGGACGATTGGGAGAGCCCGACGCTAGGCGCCTGGGGGCTCGGGTGGGAGTGCTGGTGCGACGGCATGGAGGTGAGCCAGTTCACCTACTTCCAGCAGGTCGCCGGCATCGAATGCGCGCCGGTCGCCGGCGAGTTGACCTACGGGCTCGAGCGCCTGGCGATGTACGTCCAGGGCGTCGAGAACGTCTACGACCTGAATTTCAACGGCGGCACGGGCGACGAGCGCGTCTCCTACGGCGACGTCTTCCTGCAATCCGAGCAGGAATATTCGCGCCACAACTTCGAGGCGGCCGACACCGCGATGCTGTTCCGCCAGTTCACCGACGCGGAAAAAGCCTGCCGGACCTACCTCGACGCGGGAGCACCCACGGGCGAGTCCGATCGCCATCGGATGGCTCAGCCGGCTTACGACCAGTGCATCAAGGCGAGCCACGTATTCAACCTGCTCGACGCCCGCGGCGTCATCTCGGTGACCGAGCGTCAGAGCTACATCCTCCGGGTGCGCGAACTCGCGAAGGCCTGCGGGGCGGCGTACCTGCGCACGGCGGGCGGCGGGGCTGTTTGACTTGCGTTGAAAAGTCGATCGAGCTTTTATAGGAAGTCGCGGTTTCCTATAAAACTCAGCGCTGGATTTCTCCTTTCATGAAGAAGTCGCTTCTTGCGCTATCGCCGACGGGGGTGCTCGTCCCGACGCTCGCGGGGCAATGGGCATTCGATCCCGCCGATCTGCCACCTGCCCTCGACAACAATGTCATTATTCAGTCCTTCGCAGAGGCGACGCTGGCTCTCGGCGAACTCAACGGCATCGGCCGGACACTCCCGAACCCGTATCTTCTGATCGCTCCGTTGTAGGCCAAGGAGGCTCTCACCTCCTCGAGCATGGAAGGCACCTTCACCACCGCCGCGGAACTGCTCCTGCTCGATGCCGGGCTCGACCAGCCTTCGACGACGGCCGAAGCCCGGGAAGTGCGCAACTATGCCCGCGCGCTTCGCGAAGCGATCGACAGCCTCGATCGTCTGCCACTCTGCCTCCGAACGATTCGCGACGCCCATGCGACGCTCCTGGGCGGTCTCGGTCGTGGACGGGGAGGATACGCGAAGGCGGGCGAGTTCCGAGACCAGCAGAACTGGATCGGCTCCCGATCCATCGAGGGAGCCCGCTACATCCCGCCGCCGCCGCAGCAGGCGCGTGAGCGCATGCATGCGCTGGAGTCGTACATCCAACGCGAGGACCGGGCTGCGATGCCACCGCTCATCGATGCGGCGCTCATCCACTACCAATTCGAGACGATTCACCCCTTCCTGGACGGCAACGGCCGCGTCGGGCGCATCCTGATCCCGCTCTTCCTGTTCGAGCGAGGCACGATCCGGCAACCACTCCTCTACCTCAGCCCCTACCTGGAACGGCATAAGGACGAGTACATCGATCGCATGTTCGAAGTCTCGCGTCGGGGCGATTGGGCCGGTTGGATTGCATTCTTCCTCCGCGTCGTGCGCGATTCCTGCATCGAGACCATCGCGGTGGCGGACCGGCTGCTCGCGCTGCAGGCCGCTTACCGCGCAAGACTGTCCGGGGCGGGCCGGTCGTCATTACCCCTTGCCATCGTCGACCATCTTTTCCGGCACCCGATCGTCTCGATTCCTCAGCTTCAGGAACGCCTGGGCACGACCTACGTGTCCGCCCAGAAAAATCTCGGGATCGTCGAGGAGGCCGGCATCGTCGAGCCGGTGGAAGGCACGTCCCATCCGAGGTACTTCCACGCTAACGACATCCTGAACATCATTTCGGACGCGACCTGATTCCATGCCCGACCTCCTCCTCGAACTCCGCTCCGAAGAGATTCCCGCCCGCATGCAGCGGCGCGCGGCCGACGATCTGCGGAAGCTCGTCACCGACGCTCTGGTCGAGCGCGGCTTCCTCTACGAGGGCGCCAAGGCCTTCGCGACGCCGCGCCGGCTGGCGCTGCACGTGGCCGGCCTGCCGCCGCGCGGGCAGGACGTGCGCGAGGAGCGCAAGGGCCCCCGGGTCGGCGCGCCGGAGGGAGCGGTCCAGGGCTTCCTCAAGAGCGCGGGGCTGGCGAGCCTCGACCAGGCCACCATCGTGACCGACCCCAAGAAGGGCGAGTTCTACGTAGCGGTGATCGAGCGGCCGGGCCGCGAGACCCTCGACGTCCTGGCCGAGATCCTGCCGCAGATCATCCGCAGCTTCCCGTGGCCGAAATCCATGCGCTGGGGCAAGGGCTCGGCGCAGCCGGGCGCCCTGCGCTGGGTGCGGCCACTGCAATCCATCGTGGCCACCTTCGGGCCGGAGACCGAGACCCCGGACGTGGTGCCGTTCGCGGTCGACGGCATCGTCGCCGGCACCACCACCTACGGCCACCGCTTCCTCGCGCCCGCGGCGATCGAAGTCCGGCGCTTCAACGACTACGTCCAGGCCCTGGAGCGCGCCAAGGTCGTGCTCGACGTGGAGCGCCGCAAGGACATCATCCTGCACGATGCCCGTGACCTCGCCTTCGCGCGCGGCCTCGAACTCGTGGAGGACGAGGGCCTGCTGGAGGAGGTCGCCGGTCTGGTGGAATGGCCCGTGGTGCTGATGGGCTCGTTCGACGAGACCTTCCTGGACATCCCGGCCGAGGCGATCCGGGCCACCATCCGGGCCAACCAGAAGTGCTTCGTCCTGCGCCGGGCCGGCACCGACACCCTCGCGCCCGCCTTCATCCTGACATCGAACCTCGTCGCCAGCGACGGCGGCCTCGCCATCACGGCCGGCAACGAGCGCGTGGTGCGGGCGCGCCTGTCGGACGCCAAATTCTTCTGGGAGACCGACAAGGCGATCCGGCTGGAAGACCGCCTGCCCAAGCTCGACAGCATCGTGTTCCACGAGAAGCTCGGCACGCAGGGCGAGCGGGTGCAGCGCATCGCCGCCCTGGCGCGTGAACTGGCGCCCCTGGTCGGGGCCGACCCGGATCTGGCCGAGCGCGCGGCGGCGCTCGCCAAGGCCGACCTCGTCACCGAGATGGTCGGTGAGTTTCCCGAGCTTCAGGGCTTGATGGGGCGCAAATACGCGGCGCTCCAGGGCGAACCGGAGAGCGTCGCGGCGGCGATCGAGGATCACTACAAGCCGGTCGGCCCCTCCGATCGCGTGCCGACCGATCCGGTCACCGTCGCGGTGGCACTCGCGGACAAACTCGACACCCTGGTGGGATTCTGGTCGATCGACGAGAGGCCAACCGGCAGTAAGGACCCGTATGCTCTTCGGCGCGCGGCTCTCGGTGTGGTTCGACTAATCCTCGACAACAAAAAGCGGCTCTCGATCCTTCCTTTGTTCATTGGTATCAAAGAAGTTTTCGACAGTTTATCGACTAGATCTGATATCAATGCCGTAATAAGTGATATGTCTGCAGCATTAGAGGGGTATGAGCGCCTATTTCCGCACGTAAGATGGACACAAAGAGTCAATTTTATCGCTACGCCGGCTATAAATCCGCTGCGGAGACCTCCGCAGGAACCTGATAGCCGCCTTTTAGATCTTCTCGCCTTCTTCGCCGACCGCCTCAAAGTCTACCTGCGCGACAAGGGCGCCCGCCACGACCTGATCGATGCGGTGTTCGCCCTGCCCGGGCAGGACGACCTCCTGATGGTGGTGCGCCGCGTCGAGGCGCTGGGCTCGTTCCTGGAGACCGACGACGGCAAGAATTTGCTCGCCGGCTACAAGCGCGCCGCCAACATTCTCCGCATCGAGGAGAAGAAGGACGGCCGCACCTACGACGACGCCCCGGATGCGGCGCTCGCTGCCACGGGTGAGCCGGAAGAGCGCGCCCTGGCGGAGGCCCTGGCGGTGGCCCGTGAAAAGGCCTCGGCGGCGGTGGCGGCGGAGGATTTTGCCGGGGCCATGCAGGCGCTCTCGACCCTGCGTGCGCCGGTGGACGCGTTCTTCGAGCGCGTCACGGTGAATGCCGACGATGCGGACCTGCGCCGGAACCGCCTCGCCCTGCTCAATGCTCTGCGGGCGGCGACGCGCGAAGTGGCGGATTTCTCCCGCATCGAGGGCTGAGCGCCCCGCCGCTCAAGGATCGGCTCGGAAGCGCGTCCGGGCCGCGCGGATGGCGGGGTGGTTCCGCTCCGCCCACTCGACCAGCACACCGAGCGGATCGAGCAGCGAGCCGCCCAACGGCGTGAGGCTGTATGCGACGCTCGGCGGGCTGGTCGGGAACACGCGACGGCTCACCAGCCCGTCCCGCTCCAGGTCGCGCAGGGTCTGCGTCAGCATCCGCTTCGAGATGTCGGGAATCACCCGATGAATCGCCCCGAACCGCTGCGTGCCGCCGGCCAGCGCGGCGATGATCAGCGTCGTCCACTTGTCGCCGAGATGGCTCAGCACGTCGCGCACCGGGCAATGGTCCGGGTCGAAGCCGAGATCCTGCCAGGACGCGAACTTGCGGGCGAGGTCCGGCCCTTCGGTCATGGTGGTTCCTCCACGGTAACCTGGACACGAAAACCTGCCGTCTTACGGCCCTATACGGTCTCTTTTATAGACCTTGTGTCGGAAAGAAACCACCAGGAGCCCAGCCATGTCGCAGACCCCGTCCCCGCGCCTGTTCGTCACCGGAGCCACCGGTCAACTCGGACGCCTCGTCATCGCGGCGCTGCTGCGCGCAGTGCCGCCCGGTACGATCGTGGCCGGCGTCCGCAACCGTGACGCGCCCGCCGCGCAGGACTTGGCGGCGCGCGGCGTCGAGGTCCGGGTCGCCGACTACTCGGCGCCGGATACCCTCGGCGTCGCCTTCGCGGGCATCGATCGCCTGCTGTTGATCTCGTCGAGCGAAGTCGGATCGCGCGTCGCTCAGCACCGCAACGTCATCGCGGCGGCCGTCGATGCGGGCGTGAAAGTGATCGCCTATACCAGCCTGCTGCGGGCCGACACCTCGCCCCTCGCGCTTGCCGAGGAACATCGGGCCACCGAGGCGGCCCTGGCGGAGTCGGGCGTGCCGACCGTCCTCCTGCGCAATGGCTGGTACACCGAGAACTACGCCGCCGCCCTCCCGGCTGCCCTGGCACGGGGCGTCATGTTCGGAAGCGCCGGCGCGGGACGGATCGCCAGCGCGGCGCGAGTCGACTACGCCGAGGCCGCGGCTGCCGTGCTGACCGCTGGATCGTCCGAGAGCCGGATCTACGAACTGGCGGGCGACGCGGCCTACACCCTGGCGGACTTCGCCGCCGAAGCCGCCCGCATTTCCGGCCGACCGCTGCGCTATCAGGATCTGACGGCGGCGGATTACCGCTCGGCCCTCCTGACCGCGGGGCTCCCCGAGGGGCTGGCAAGTCTGCTCGCGGATTCCGATGCCGGCGCCGCCAAAGACGCCCTGTTCGACGCGGGCGATGCGTTGCGTGCCCTGATCGGACGGCCAACGACTCCCCTTGCTACGACGCTCGCTGCTGCCCTTGGTTGAGTCGATTGTCAGAATGCGCGCCGACGCAACCGGGGCAACGTCAGCGCTCGGCGCGTATTCGTAACCATTGATCAAGATGTCTTCGCGTTAAGCGGAACGGTTTGACGGCGATCTCCGTTGTGGCGGCAGTTTCCACTTGGGAGTTCTCCATGCGCCACCCCGTTCTCGCCGCCCTGACCCTGGCAACGCTGTTCGGTGCCTCCGCCGCCCAGGCCGAAACCACGGTGATCCACCGTGATGCGCCCGACACCGTCGTCGTCGATCGCCCCGCCTCCGAGAGCCGCACGGTCGAGCGCCGCGAGTCGAGCGACGGCTGCTCCACCAAGACGGTAACCAAGGAGAACGACCTCGGCGACCGCAAGACGGTCACGAAGGAGAGCTGCGACTGATATCGTCGCTTTAGTCCGGCTCGATCCATGACCCGTTCCGGCCTTGGCCGGGACGGGTCATGTCCGTTCAGAGGTCCTTGGTGTAGCGCCAGGCTTCCATGCCATCCTCGTAATAATCCGGGATGACCGCGAACCGCACGTAGCCGCGGCGCTCATAGAGGCGGATGCCGGCGCCATTGTCGGCCCGGACCTCGAGGCGCAGCCGGGTGCAGCCATGAGCCCTGGCATCGTCCTCGGCGCCGTCGAGTATCCGGCTGCCGAGGCCCAGACCCGACCGCAGCGGTGAGACCGCGATCGACGAGAGTCGCGCGTTGCGGCTGCCGCGCCGCCGCTCCAGGGTGGCCGCGCCCACCAGAATGTCCTGCTCCGCCCCGTCATCCATGATCGCCACCAGCACGGTCATGCTCGGCGACCGGATGGCGTGCCGGATGGAGCGGCGCTCGGCCCGGTCACCGGCGAAGGCCGCATGTTCGAGGGCGACCAGCGCGTCGAGGTCGGCCGGCGTGGCGACCCGCAGCGTGACGATGGGGGGCGGCTCCGCCTTCGGCGAAGGCGCGCTCACGTGGCGGTCCAGGGACAGGTCCAGGTTTCCGTCAGCGCGCGGCCGCCCGCCTTGAGGAAGGCCCGCATATCGGTCGATTGCCCGGTCGATTCGAGAGCCACGTCCACGGCGGCGCGAAAGCCGTCGATATGCGGATTCGGTACCAGGGAGGTGGCGGTGATCCGGCCCGCCGAGGTACCGGCCACGATCTCGACCTTGGCCGGATCAGGACGGTAATAGCCGAGTTCGCCGCCGGCGAAATCGATGAGGAAGCGGCGTACGAGACCGCCCTTGATCTCGGCGGCCTTCGCGGTTCCGCTCGCCACCGGCGCCACGCTGAAGGTGTTCACCACCTGCCCGCCGGGATGCAGGGTCTCGCCGCCGACCGTCCGCACCCGGTAGGCGAGCCGCACCGGCGTCCCGGCCGGATAGGCTTGAGCCGGCCGCCAGTAGGCGACGATGTTGTCGTTCACCTCCGTATCCGTGGGCAGTTCCATCAGCATCACGGCGCCCTCGCCCCAGGCGCCCTCGGGCTCGACGAAGTAGCCGGGGCGTCGGCTATAGGAGGCCTCCAGGTCCTGATAGGCCTTGAAGTGGCGGTCACGCTGTAGCAGCCCGAAGCCTTTGGGGTCGCGGTCGGCGAAGGTCGAGATGCGGCGCGCGGCCGGGTTCTCCAGCGGGCGCCACAGCCACTCGCCGCTGCCCGCCGCGATCTGCAACCCGTCGGAATCATGGAGTTCCGGCCGGTAATCGTCGGTGTGGCTGTGGTCGTTCTCGCCGATGAAATACATCGAGGTCAGCGGCGCGAGACCGACCGTGGCGAGATCGACCCGCGGGTTCAACGTCGCCGTCACGCCGACGCTGGTCTCGTCGCCCGGCCGCACGGTGAAGCGAAATGCGCCCGTCAGCGAGGGACCGTCGAGGAGCGCGTCGATCACCAGCGCATCGGCATTGGTCTCGGGCTGGGCGATCCAGAATTCGCGAAACACCGGGAACTCCTCGGGTCCGCCGACGCCCTCGACATTGACCGCGATGCCGCGCGCCGACAGTCCGTAGAGCTGGTCGCGCCCGAGGAAGCGGAAGTAGCTCGCCCCCAGGAAGCTGATCAGTTCGTCGAGCAGGTTCGGCTTGTTCAGGGGGGAATGGATGCGGATTCCCGCGAAACCGAGATCGAGCGGCAGCGCCCGGTCGAGCTTGGTCCGGCCCAGGTCGTAGAGGCTGGCCTGATAGGGGATCGGCGTCGCCACCCCGCCGCGCACGAGGTTCACCGTCACGGGGCGGTTGTAGAGGAAGCCGAGGTGGAAGAGCTGGAGCCGGAACGGGCTCCCCTCCCCCAGAAACGCCTTGTCGGGCTTGAAGCGGATATCGCGCCAGGCATCGTAGTCGAGCTTGGCGATCGGCGCCGGCAGCGCCGGGATCCGGGCGTCGTAGGGAAGTTTGGCGAGGTCGCTGGCGCGGCGCTCCACGTCGGCGAAGCCGAACGGGGTTTCGGGCCGCCGGTCCGGCGCCTGCGCCTGCCCCTCCGCGGTACCCGCGACGAAGGCCGCGGTCGCCGCCAGACCCTGGACGACGGAGCGCCGGTTGAGTTCTGTCATTGGCCTGCGACCCGGTGCGTCCACGCGTGAAAACCGTGCGCTTGATGGCCCGTCCGCGGCCCCTTGGGAAGAGCCCATCGGCGCCGTCAAGAAAACCGGCGCGGCGTTTATGCAACAGCCCTGGCTGCTCACAGCAGAAGGTTGGTGAAAAACACGGCTTTCCCTTGTGGCCGGAACGCCCTGACCGTATATGCGCCTTGCCCAATTTCGCACGTGCCTGTGGCCGCGTGTCGGTTGGTGGGCATCCGGCCAACTGCCGGACAGCCGCCAGGGGTCTTAAAGGATCGATGGTCGACAGGGTGGATTCCCTCCGGCCGGCATCCAGGTGGCAACACCGGACCCCGACAACAACCGGCAGCCGGAGGCGAAACCGGCGAACCCCGCTCTCCACGGGGGACGCAGCTTAAAGCAACGACGAACGGGCTTTTTTGGTCTCGTCGGCCCTCCAAAGGCCGGCACCGAAGAGGCTTGTTTCTCTTTGCCCGGCGTGCGGTGGGGGTCCCCCCTTCCAATCCAAGGCAGCTTCCGGGTGCTCTCGCGCCCGCTGCGCTTCGCGTGTCTCCAAAGCACGCGATGCGTCGCGACGCAGCGCCCCCAGACGCCGGACGACTCGCGTCGTCCTGACATTCGACAGCGCGCCCCGTGAGGGCGGCCGCGAACCTGTGGGTTGGAACGACCATGACCGATCGTATCCGCGATTTCCTCCGCGCCCGCCGCGACATGGGCCAGGACGAAGGGCCCGTGATGGTGCTCGACCTCGAGGTCGTGCGCGACAACTACACCGCGTTCGCACGCGCCCTGCCGGACACCCGCGTGTTCTATGCCGTGAAGGCGAACCCGGCTCCCGAGGTGCTGCGCCTGCTCGCCGAGATGGGCTCCTGCTTCGATACGGCCTCGGTGGTCGAGGTCGAGATGGCGCTCGCCGCCGGCGCCACCGCCGACCGGGTCTCGTTCGGCAACACCATCAAGAAGGAGCGCTGCATCGCCCGTGCGCTCAAGCTCGGCGTGCGCCTCTTCGCCGTCGACTGCCAGGCCGAGGTCGAGAAGATCGCCCGCGCCGCCGACGCGTCAGGGATCGACGGCTCCGACGTGCAGGTGTTCTGCCGCATCCTGTGCGACGGGGCCGGGGCCGAATGGCCGCTGTCGCGCAAATTCGGCTGCGTGCCGGAGATGGCGGTCGACGTGCTGGAGCATGCCCATCGCCAGGGCCTCACCGCCTACGGCGTCTCCTTCCATGTCGGTTCGCAGCAGGGCAACACCGGGGCCTGGGACGGGGCACTGGCCTCCGCCGCCATGATCTTCGAAGAATGCGCCCAGCGCGGCATCAGTCTGTCGATGGTCAACCTCGGCGGCGGCTTCCCGACCAAGTACCTCAAGGCGGTGCCGGGCGTGGAATCCTACGGCGACGCGATCTTCCGCGCGCTGACCAAGCACTTCGGCAACCACATGCCCGAGACCATCATCGAGCCGGGCCGCGGCATGGTCGGCAATGCCGGCATGATCGAGGCCGAGGTCGTGCTGGTCTCGAAGAAGTCGGAGGCCGAGGACGAGGTGCGCTGGGTCTATCTCGACATCGGCAAGTTCGGCGGTCTGGCCGAGACCATGGACGAGTCGATCCGCTACGCGATCCGCACCGAGCACGACGAGGACCGCATGACGCCCTGCGTGCTCGCCGGTCCGACCTGCGATTCGGCCGACGTGCTCTACGAGAAGGTGCCGTATCCGCTGCCGGTCTCGCTCTCGATCGGCGACAAGGTGCTGATCGAGGGCGCGGGTGCCTACACCACCACCTATGCGGCGGTGGCGTTCAACGGCTTCCCGCCCCTTCAGCAATACGTCATCTGAACCGCTCTACGGTCGTGACGCGCAGGTCGGGCACCCTCGCTGGAGGGTGCCCGGCGGTGGTCCCCCACATGCTCGCCCCGTGCGCATCCTCCGCGATGGCGCCCGGATCGTTTCGTCGCCTGCCCAACGTTCGGGAAGGGTGCGGCCTTGGTCCAGATCCGTGATGAGAAACCCGCCGACCTCGTCGCCCGGGAACGCCTGCTCGACGTCTGCTTCGGCGAGGCGCGACGCCTGAAGACCTCCGAGCGCCTGCGCGAGGGGCGTCTTCCGGCCGAGGGGCTGGCCCTGGTGGCCGAGCAGGACGACCGGGTGATCGGCACCGTCCGCCTCTGGCACGTGGAGGCTGGCCTCGGCCGGTCCGCCCTGTTGCTCGGTCCGCTCGCTGTCGATCCGTCCCTTCAGGGGATCGGGCTCGGAACGATGTTGATGCACGCGTCTCTGCGCCGGGCGACGATCCTCGGTCACGGCGCCGTGCTGCTGATGGGTGACGCGCCGTACTATGCGCGCTTCGGCTTCTCGCCGGCGCTGGCGGAGGGGCTGTTCATGCCTGGTCCGTTCGAGCGCGATCGCCTGCTCGGGCTCGAATTGCGGCCGGAGACTTTATCGGGCGCGCGCGGCATCGTGCGAGCCACCGGAGCCTGGGATGAATCGGCACCCGACCGCACGGATACAGCGGACGTGGTGGCCTTGCCGATCGCCGAACCGATCATCGGCGAACGGCCATTCGCCGAGGCCGGTGCGGCCTCGCGACGACGAGTGGCCTGACGGTCGGCCCGACGCCGCACCTCAGATCGCGGAGTGATGCTCGGCCTTGGCGGCGAGTTCGCAGCGACGCTGAAAGGCGGCGTCGTGGCGACGGCCCATCATGCGCAGGATGGAGGCGGCCAGCGTAATGATGCCGGGATCGCGATCGATCGGCTCGTCGACGGGGGCGGAAAGGCGTGCGGTGATCAGGGAAAGCATGGCGGCGGTCCGTGGCGTCGAGGGACGGACGCTTCCTCGCTGTCGACCCCTCTGAAGACGGGGATCGGCGTTGTTCTGTTGCAGTGCAATATCGGAGCGTCCGAGGCGGTCTGCAATCCGTTGCGGTGGGACGGCGACCCGCGTCCGACACATGGGACGATTCAGGGTTCCGTAACCCTTGCGTCGAGCCCGGCCCGTCGCGCGGGTGGACGCCGATCCGGTCGGGGAGTTGACCCTGCGGGCCGCAAACGTCACTGAGCCCGTCGCTTGTTCGTCATTTGCGGCGCCTAAGCACGGCGCTCGCCGAGCGATGACGACGAATTGAGTATGAGAAGGATCGAGTGCTGATGACCGAAGCCGCAACCTCCTGGCCCGTCCACGGCCGCATCACCGGCCCCATCGTGATGATCGGCTTCGGCTCCATCGGGCGCGGCACCCTTCCGCTGATCGAGCGCCACTTCGAGTACGACAAGGCCCGCTTCACCGTCGTCGAGCCGTCCGACGCGCACAAGGCGCTGGCCGACAAGCATGGCCTGCGCTTCGAGCAGGTGGCGCTCACCAAGGAGAACTACCGCGAAATCCTGACGCCCCTCCTCACCGAGGGCGGCGGCCAGGGCTTCTGCGTCAACCTCTCGGTCGACACCTCCTCGCGCGCCATCATGGAACTGTGCCGCGAACTCGGCGCCTTCTACATCGACACCGTGGCCGAGCCCTGGCCGGGCTTCTACTTCGACAAGAACAAGAGCCAGGGCGACCGCACCAACTACGCCCTGCGCCAGGACATCCTCGACGCCCGCGCGGCGAGCCCAGGCGGCATCACCGCCGTCTCGTGCTGCGGCGCCAATCCCGGCATGGTCTCGTGGTTCGTCAAGCAGGCGCTCCTCAACGTCGCCGGCGATCTCGGGCTGAAGAGCCCCGAGCCGAAGGACCGCGCCGGCTGGGCCGCGCTCATGCGCGAGGTCGGCGTCAAGGGCGTGCACATCGCCGAGCGCGACACCCAGCGCGCCAAGTCGGCCAAGCCCATGGGCGTGTTCGTCAACACCTGGTCGGTGGAAGGCTTCGTCTCCGAAGGCAACCAGCCGGCCGAACTCGGCTGGGGCACCCACGAGACCTGGAAGCCCGACAACGCCCGCGAGCAGGAGAAAGGGTCGCGCTGCGCGATCTACCTGCTTCAGCCCGGCGCCGACACCCGCGTGCGCTCCTGGACCCCGACCGCCCAGTCGCAGTTCGGGTTCCTGGTGACGCACAACGAGGCCGTCTCGATCTCCGACTACTACACCGTGCTGGAGGGTGAGCGCGCCGCCTACCGCCCGACCTGCCACTACGCCTACCACCCGGCCAACGACGCCGTCCTGTCGCTGCACGAGATGTTCGGCAATGGCGGCAAGGTTCAGGAGAAGCACCACATCCTCGACGAGACCGAAATCGTGGACGGCATCGACGAGCTCGGCGTTCTCCTCTACGGCCACGCCAGGAACGCCTACTGGTACGGTTCGCAGCTCTCCATCGAAGAGACCCGCCGCATCGCCCCCTACCAGAATGCCACCGGCCTGCAGGTGACCTCGGCCGTGCTCGCCGGCATGGTCTGGGCCCTGGAGAACCCGGAGGCCGGCATCGTCGAGGCCGACGAGATGGACTTCCGCCGCTGCCTCGAGGTGCAGACCCCGTATCTCGGCCCCGTCGTCGGCGTCTATACCGACTGGACCCCGCTGACCGGTCGCCCGGGCCTGTTCCCCGAGGACATCGACACCAGCGATCCGTGGCAGTTCCGGAACGTGCTCGTTCACGGCTGATCGGCCTGCGACTCGCCTGATCGGTTCCCGGCGCACCGTTGGTGCCGGGGACTGAACCCGACACGACGCACTTCGACCCCGTTGTGCGCTGGACTGACAGACGTCTACGATGGCATCGCGCTCTGACGCGCAGATCCGTCTTCGTCTCCAGCCAGGACTGCATTGCCCGGTGCCTCACTTCGAAGATTTCTATGCCGCCAAGCTGCGTGGCTCGCTCGGCGTCACCGACGCCGAATCGGTGCTCGACCTGCGCGGGGTGAACCGACCGACGGCGGAAGCGTCGCTTGCCGACATGCTGGAGCGCAGCCGGTTCGGGAAGGGCAAGACGGTGGCGCTCCGTCTCGATCCTCCGCCGGAGGGCGGCGGCGAAACCCTGTTCCAACCGATCGGACGGCTTCTGCTCGACGCCAAGCGCAAGGGTCTGGTCGATCGCCTGCAGACCCTGCCGGCTGGCGACGGCCTCGGCTTCTACGTGGCACTATCTGGCAAGGCTGCGCGTTCCTCCGACTGAACCAGTCTTGGAATACCAGGAAGCGCCGTGTTTTCACTTGGACTCAACACAATCGAGCGTCTGGCTCGGTTCGGATACGGCGCGCGCGGCGTCGTTTACTGTCTGGTCGGCGGCCTTGCCCTGTTGGCGGCGATCGGCCGGGGGGGACGCGCGGGCGACAGCGAGAGCGCCATCCGCTGGGTCCTGGCCGGGCCGTTCGGTGCCGTGCTGGTCGGCCTGATCGCCGTCGGGCTCCTGGGATTCGCGATCTGGCGCCTGGTCGAGGGCGTCACCGACGCCGACCGCCGCGGCACGTCGCTCAAGGGCAGCATCGTGCGCCTCGCCCATCTCCTCAGTGCGGTGATCTACACCGGTCTCGCGATCACCGCCGCGAGTCTCGCCCTCGGTCTGAGCCGAGGCGGCGGCGACAAGGCGCAGGACTGGACCGCTTGGCTCCTCGCCAAGCCGTTCGGGCTGTGGCTCGTCGGCCTGATCGGCCTCGGCGTGATGGGCGGCGGGGTCGCCTTCCTGGTGAAGGCCTTCAAGGGCGATGTGACCGACCGCCTGAAGCTCGACGCCGACCATTGCCGCTGGGCCAAGCCGATCGGGCAGTTCGGCTATGCCGCGCGCGGCATCGCGTTCCTGATCATCGGCGGGTTCTTCATCGCGGCGGCTTGGTACCAGGCCTCGTCCGAAGTGAAGGGGCTTGCCGGTGCCTTCGCGGCCCTGCGCGCCCAGCCCTACGGCTGGGTCCTGCTCGCCATCGTGGCGGCCGGACATTTCGCCTTCGGAGCTTTCGGCCTGATCCAGGCGCGATTCCGCCACATCGATGCGCCCGATATCGACCAAACGGACGACGCCGTCGCGGCCGCCCTCAAGGCGGTCCGCTGAGTCGCGCCCACGGAACCAACGCGCGCATCGGTCGATTGAGGCGCAGTTCGTGCGTCCAGGTATTGAGGCCGATGGAGCCGCCCCGATGCGCGCAAGAGGGGAAAGCCCAGTTGTCCATTCGTTCGACCATTCTCGCCGGCAGCCTCATGGCGCTCGGCCTCGGCCTGACCGCCGCGCCCGCCTCCGCGCAGGGGATCTCCATCGGCCCCGGCGGCGTCCAGGTCGATCCCGGCTACCGTCGCGGCTACGATGATCGCGGTCCGCCGCGCAGCGAGCTGTCCCGGGGCGAGGCGGCGCGGATCGCCCGGCGCGAAGGCCTCGTCGATGTCGACGGCGTCGACCGGCGCGGTCCCCGGATGATCGTCCGCGGCTCCGACCGTCGCGGCGACGACCTGACCGTGGTCATCGACAGTCGCTCCGGCGACGTGCTCGACGTCCGCCGCTGATCGACAGCCTATTTCGCGACAGAGCCCGGCGCGGTGCCGGGCTTTTTTATGTCTGGTTTCCGTTCGGACCGTGGCCGGCCAGGCTCTCCCGGGCGAGCCGCACCAGCCCGTCCCGGGCGGCGATGGCCGGAGTCCAGCCGAGGTCCATCAGCCCATCGGGCCGCGCCACCAGATCGCCGGCCAGCCGGGCGTAGAGGGCCTCCCGACCGGTGAGGCGGCAGGCGAGGCCGAGCAGGCTCCTCGGCACCGGCACCAGACCCGGCCCACGCCCGAGACCGGCCCGCAACGCCGCGATCATGTCCGGCAGGGTCAGGGCATCGGGTTCGGCGACGATCAGGGGCCGGCGCAGCGGGCCGGGCGCTTCGAGAACCGCCGCTACCGCGGCGCCCAGGCTCTCGACCGAGACCAGCGAGCGCCGACCGTCGAGGCGCCCGAACGGCAGAGGCGCCGCCGAGCGGGCCAGTTGCATCAGGCGGGCGACATTGCCTTTCGCGCCGGCTCCGTAGACCAGGACGGGTCGCAGGGCGACCCAGTCGAGATCGGTCCCCGCCAGGGCTGCCTCGGCATCGCGCTTCGAGCGTCCGTACGGCTCGGTCGGCGCCGGCAGGTCTGTGTCCGTCACGATGCCGGACGCCGCGAAGCCGACCTGGGCTCGGATCGACGAGAGGAAGACGAAGCGGTTCACGCGGGCGCGGGCGGCGGCTTCGGCGAGGCGCAGCGTGGCTTCGGTGTTCGAGGCGCGGAAGTCGTCCTCCGGCGTTCCCGACATCGCATGGGCAAGCCCGGCCGAATGCACGATCGCGTCGACGCCGGCGAGCGCTGCCGCCATGTTCATCGGCCGCGTCAGGTCCCCGACCACGGCGCTGGTGGCGCCCTCCGGCATCGCGACCGGCCGGCGCAGCAGGACCCGCACGCGATAGCCCCGCTGCGACAGGCTGTGGAGCAGGTGGCGCCCGATGAATCCGGTGGCGCCCGTCAATGCGATCAGCCGTGCGACCACGATCGGGTTCTCCCTAGGGCAGTCTCGCGGTGACCTCGATCTCGACCTTCATCTCGGGGCGCAGCAGGCCCGCCACGATGGCGATGGTGGCGGCCGGCCGGACATCGGCCAACACCCGCCCACAGATTCCGAGCACCGCCTCGGCATCCGCGCGATCGGTGACGTAATAGGTCGCCCGCACGATCCCCGCCAGGGACGACCCCGCGTCCACCAGCGTGGCGCCAATCGTGCGCCAGCAGGCCTCGGCCTGATCCTCCGCCGAGTCCGGCATCGTCATCGTGGCGTAATCGTAGCCGGTGGTTCCGGCCACGAACACGAAGCCATCCTGCACCACGGCACGGGAATAGCCGTAGGCGTTCTCGAAGGGCGACCCCGAGCTGATCAGGCGGCGCGCACTCATCCGCGCCTCAGCGCCTCCAGCACCTTGGCACCGGGGCGGCCGGTCGCCGGCATGCCGAGGCTGCGCTCGACCTCCTTGATCGCGTCGCGGGTCTTCGACCCGACCTTGCCGTCCGGCTCGCCGACGTCGAAGCCGCGCTTGGTCAGGCGGGCCTGGAGATCGCGGCGTTCGGCCCGGGACAGGGGCGGATCGTCGGTCGGCCACTCCGCCTGGATGCCCGCGCGGCCGCGCAGGCGATCGGACAGCACCGCGATGGCCAGACCATAGGATTCGGCGGCGTTGTAGGAGTAGAGCGCGTCGAAGTTCTTCGTCACCAGGAAGGCCGGCCCGTCGCTGCCCGCCGGCAGCAGGATACCCGCCGGCCCGTCGCCCGAGAGTGGGCGGCCGTCGATGCGGGTGACGCCGAGGGAGGCCCAGTGCGCCACCGGCTTCTTGTTCTTGCGCCCGGCGGCGCCGGCGTTGAAGCCGCGCGGGACCTTGACCTCGTAGCCCCATGGCTGGCCGTTGTTCCACTTGGCGACGCGCAGGAAGTTGGCCGTGGAGGCGACGGCGTCCGGCACCGAATCGACCAGATCGCGGCGCCCGTCACCATCGCCGTCGACGGCGAGGCGCTGGTAGGTGGTGGGCATGAACTGGGTCTGGCCGAAGGCACCGGCCCAGGAGCCGTTGAGGCGCGAGGGGTCGATGTCGCCGCGCTCGATGATCTTCAGGGTGGCCATCAGCTCGCCCTTGAAGAAGTCCTTCCGGCGGTGATTGGCGCAGATCAGGGTGGCGAAGGACTGGACCAGCGGCATCTTGCCGAGGTTCTTGCCGAAATTCGACTCGACGCCCCAGACCGCCGCGATGGTGTGGCGGTCGACACCGTAGCGCGCCTCCGCGCTGGCGAGCGCCTGCGCGTGCTGACGCATCGCCGCCTTGCCGTCGTCGACACGCTCCTCGTCGACCAGGGCGGCCATGTAGTCCCAGATCGGGGTCTTGAACTCGGGCTGAGCCTGGGAGAGTTCCAGCACCTTCTCGTCATGCGCGATGCCGGCGGTGGCCGCCCGGAAGGTCTGGGCCGAGATGCCCTGCGCCGCGGCCTGCGCCTGGAGGTTGGCGAGGCAGCCCTGAAAATCGGCCCGCGCCGGAGCGGAGATCGACAGGAGGGCCGCAGCCATCCCGAGGGAGAGGGTCGCCGTCTTGCCCGGTCGGCCGAATGCCATCGTGTTCTCCGCCACTACGTACCCATCGATCGTGAGCGGCGATTCAGGCGATACCAGGGTTAACGAACGGTTGAGACGGGGTCGGAATGATCGGAATGGCTCTTTCCCTGTGGTGGGCTCCTCGATCCGCGCCTCCCAGCGCAATGCGGCCCTCCTCTCCCTTGTGAGGAGGAGTGGGAGGTGGGGGTGGTGCGGCTGGCCTCCCTCGGCAGAGGATCACCCGGCCGCCCAACTCCTAACCTCTCCCCACAGGCTACAGCATCCACACATCTCGCGCGCTGCGCGGGTCCCCTCTCCTGGAAGGAGAGGGACAGGGTGAGGTGTGCGGATTGTCCGGATAAGGCACACACCTCACCCCAACCCTCTCCTTCCAGGAGAGGGAGTTCCAGTGCACCTCACGCCCCCGCAGAGACCTTCCCCCCGCACTGTTCTTGATCGAGTCAGTTCCGCCAGAGTTGTGTGTTTCTGATAGCCTCACAAGAGGAGGGGACCGGGTCAGTTTCCGGCCAACGTCAGGCGAACCCGCGCGCCGCCAGTTTCTCCTCGTAGGCGTCGATCTTGGGCGCTCGCTTCAGCGTGAGGCCGATCTCGTCGAGGCCGTTGAGCAGGCTTTCCTTGCGACCGGAATCGATGTCGAAATGCAGGGTGCCGCCGTCCGGACCCTTGATGGTCTGGGCTTCGAGATCGACCGAGAGCGTGGCGTTGGAGCCGCGCTCGGCATCCTCGAACAGCTTCTCCAGGTCTTCCGGCGAGACCGTGATCGCCAGGATGCCGTTCTTGGCGCAGTTGTTGAAGAAGATGTCGGCGAAACTCGTCGAGATCACGCAGCGGATGCCGAAATCGGTCAGGGCCCAGGGCGCGTGCTCGCGCGACGAGCCGCAACCGAAATTGTCACCGACGACGAGGATCCGGGCGTTGCGATAGGCCGGCTTGTTGAGGACGAAATCCGGGTTCTCGGAGCCGTCGTCCCGGTATCGCATCTCGGAAAACAGGCCCTTGCCGAGGCCGGTGCGCTTGATCGTCTTGAGATACTGCTTGGGGATGATCCGGTCGGTGTCGACGTTGATGATCCGCATGGGCGCCGCGACGCCCTCCAGGGTGGTGAACTTGTCCATGATGCCGGTCGCCGTGGTCTCGCGATGGGCGGCGGCCTCATCCCCGGACGAGGCAGGTGCCGCATGTGGGCCGACCTCTATCAGGCGGGCGCCGACGCCGAAAGACGGGGCTTCGCGTCTCGCGATCGTCGCCCATCGGGCCTATGCTGTGCGCAACACCAGGGGAACAGCCATGAGCGAAACCACGAACCAGTTCAAGAAGGCGCCGAAACGCAAGAAGGAGAAGGCCCGCACGGTGTCGGTCTCCCCCGAGATGCGCCAAGCCTACGCCGACCTGATCAAGCAGAAGGAAGAGCGCGAGGAATACGCCAAGCACCTGCCCTCCGAAAAGGGCAGGTGATCGTCTGGTGTTGGGTACCGGACCTTAGCGCTTCCCGGCCTCGACCACGTCCTCGACCGTGCGCAGACCGGCGCGGGGGGCGTTGACGAGGCAGGCCATGTTGCCCGGTGCGTGCTGGTTCTTCCACATCTTGGTGTGAGCCTGGGGAATCTTGTCCCAGGGGAAGACTTCGCTCATGCACGGGTCGATGCGCTGGTCGAGGACGAACTGGTTCGCCGCCGAGGCCTGCTTGAGATGGGCGAAGTGCGAGCCCTGGATACGCTTCTGGCGCATCCAGACGTAGCGGGCGTCGAAGGTGATGTTGAAGCCGGTGGTGCCGGCACAGAACACGATCATGCCGCCGCGCTTGGCCACGAGGGTGGAGACCGGGAAGGTCGATTCGCCCGGATGCTCGAACACGATGTCGACGTCGTTGCCCTTGCCGGTGATCTCCCAGATCGCCTTGCCGAACTTGCGGGCCTCCTTAAGCCAGGTGTTGTATTCAGGGCTGTTCACCTTCGGCAACTGGCCCCAGCAATCGAACTCCTTGCGGTTGATCACGCCCTTGGCCCCGAGGCTCATGACGTAGTCGCGCTTGGTGTCGTCGGAGATCACCGCGATGGCGTTGGCGCCGGAGGCCGCGCAGAGCTGGACCGCGAACACGCCGAGGCCGCCGGACGCGCCCCAAACCAGGACGTTCTGGCCCGGGCGCACGGTGTGGGGGGCGTGGCCGAACAGCATGCGGTAGGCAGTGGCGAGGGTCAGCGTGTAGCAGGCCGCCTCCTCCCAGGTCAGATGCTTCGGACGGGCCATGAGCTGGCGCGACTGCACCCGGCAATACTGCGCGAACGAGCCATCCCCGGTCTCGTAGCCCCAGATGCGCTGCGAGGGCGAGAACATCGGATCGCCGCCGTTGCACTCCTCGTCGTCGCCGTCATCCTGGTTGCAGTGGATGATGACCTCGTCGCCGACCTTCCAGCGCTTCACCTTCGCGCCGACCTTCCAGACGATGCCCGACGCGTCCGAACCGGCGATGTGGTACTCGCCCTTGTGCACGTCGAAGGGCGAGATCGGCTCGCCGAGGCCGGCCCAGACGCCGTTGTAGTTGATGCCGGCGGCCATGACGTAGACGAGCACTTCGTCGTCGCCGATCTCCCAGACCGGAAGGACTTCGAGCAGATGCGACTGCTCCGGCGGTCCATGGCGCTCGCGCCGGATCGCCCAGGCATACATCTTCGCCGGCACGTGACCGAGGGGCGGGACCTCGCCCATCTCGTACAGGTCCTTGATTTCAGTCGTGCTCGACGCAACGCTCGCGGCCATCTTGGCTCTCCCCGTGACTTCTTGTGCTGTCCGCTATATCGGCGAACCCGAAGCCGTCCAAGAGCCCCAACGGCCAAGAATCTTTTCGTTGGCGCGCAAGAAACCTTGCGATCCACAAGCAGAAGGCGCCGGCCGGACCGACGCCTTCCTGTATTCAATATTATGCTTTTGCCACGGACCTTTAAGGCTCGCTGCCCACAGGTTTCTTCGGCGATCTCCTGACGGGCGGCGATGCCCAGGCCCTCGGCGACGCCGCGACCGAAGTCGGGGTGCACCTTGTACCAATGTCCAATCAGCTGCTCCCGGATGCCGCGCGAGCTGTCGCCCATCGCGCTGACGATGGTTTGGATGAGGCGCTGACGGCCGCCGGCGTCGGGCCTGGAATCGCGGCCGCCATCGCCCTGCGCGATCGCGTTCGACAGGTCCGCGGCGATCACCGTCGGTCTGCCGTCCCAACCGCAATCAGCTCCGCGCCCGGATCGGGCAGCCGACCACTGCGCCGTGAATGGCAGGCCGAGAACGGGCGATCGTTGCAGGCGCGCAACCGTGAGCATCCGGGCCGTTCGTCCTGATGACGCCGCCCACGCGCTTCGCTAGGGTGCGCGGCAAGTGATCGAGAACAATCAAATTCAATTTTAGATCACATCAAATTCAGTCTCAGGGAGTCTTCGGGGATGAGCGGACAGGCAGGCGTTGCGGAGATCAAGCGCGACAAGCCATGGATCATCCGCACCTATGCGGGCCATTCCAACGCGAAGGAATCGAACGCGCTCTACAAGGGCAACCTCGCCAAGGGGCAGACCGGTCTTTCGGTTGCTTTCGATCTGCCGACCCAGACCGGTTATGATCCCGACCACGAGCTGGCGCGCGGCGAGGTCGGCAAGGTCGGCGTCTCGATCGCTCATCTCGGCGACATGCGGACCCTGTTCGACCAGATTCCGCTGCAGCAGATGAACACCTCGATGACGATCAACGCCACGGCACCGTGGCTGCTGTCGCTCTACCTCGCGGTGGCCGAGGAGCAAGGCGCGCCGTTCGCCGGGCTCCAGGGCACCACGCAGAACGACATCATCAAGGAATACCTGTCGCGCGGCACCTACGTGTTTCCGCCCGCACCCTCCCTTCGCCTGACCAAGGACGTGATCCTGTTCACGACCAAGGAAGTGCCGAAGTGGAACCCGATGAACGTCTGCTCCTACCATCTGCAGGAGGCCGGGGCGACGCCGGTGCAGGAACTGTCCTACGCGCTCGCCATCGCCATCGCGGTGCTGGACACGGTGCGCGACGACCCGGATTTCGACGAAGCCAGCTTCGCCGACGTGTTCAGCCGCATCTCGTTCTTCGTCAATGCCGGCATGCGGTTCGTCACCGAGATCTGCAAGATGCGGGCGTTCTCGGAACTCTGGGATGAGATCGCCCAGGAGCGCTACGGCATCACCGATCCGAAGAAGCGGATCTTCCGCTACGGCGTCCAGGTCAATTCCCTCGGCCTCACCGAGCAGCAGCCGGAAAACAACGTCCACCGCATCCTGATCGAAATGCTGGCCGTCACCCTGTCGAAGCGGGCGCGCGCCCGCGCCGTGCAGCTTCCGGCCTGGAACGAGGCGCTGGGCCTGCCGCGCCCCTGGGACCAGCAATGGTCGATGCGGATGCAGCAGATTCTGGCCTTCGAGACCGACCTGCTCGAATACGACGACATCTTCGACGGTTCGAAGGTCATCGATGCCAAGGTCGAGGCCCTGAAGGCCGAGACCCGCAAGGCGTTGGAGGAGATCGGCGGCATCGGCGGCGCCGTGGCGGCGGTCGAGACCGGCGCCCTCAAGCGGGCGCTGGTGGAGTCCAACGCCAAGCGCATCTCCGCCATCGAGGCCGGCGATCAGGTCGTGGTCGGCGTCAACAAGTTCCAGGCCGGCGAGCCCTCGCCCCTCACCGCCGGCGAGGGGGCGATCTTCACCGTCTCCGAGACGGTCGAGATGGAGGCCGAACAGCGCATCCGCGAGTGGCGCTCCAAGCGCGACGGCCGGGCCGTCGACAAGGCACTCGACGACCTCGAAGCGGCCGCCCGTTCCGGCGCCAACATCATGCCGGTGTCGATCGCGGCGGCGAAGGCCGGCGTCACCACCGGTGAGTGGGGCGAGCGCCTGCGCCAGGTCTTCGGCGAGTATCGCGCCCCGACCGGCGTCTCCCTCGAGACCATCTCATCGGGCGCCGCCGCCGATGCCAAACTGCTCATCGCGGATCTCGGCGAGCGCCTGGGCGAGACCCCCAGGCTCGTGGTCGGCAAGCCCGGCCTCGACGGCCATTCGAACGGCGCCGAGCAGATCGCGCTGCGCGCCCGCGACGTCGGCTTCGACGTGACCTATGACGGCATCCGCCAGACCCCGGCCGAGATCGTCGCCAAGGCGAAGTCCACGGGCGCCCACGTGGTCGGGCTGTCGATCCTCTCGGGCAGCCACGTGCCGCTGGTGCGCGACGTCCGGGCCAAGATGCGCGAGGCCGGGCTCGATCACATCCCGCTGGTGGTCGGCGGCATCATCTCGCCCGACGACGAACTGGTGCTCAAGAACATGGGCGTGACGGCGGTCTACACCCCGAAGGACTACGTCCTCGACACCATCATGGTGGGCATCGCCAAGGTGGTGGAACGCGCCCTCGACAAGCGCGCCGCCGAGCAGGCCGACGCCAAGGCCGGCGTCGCGGGGGCGACCCCGCGCGGCGACACCGCCGAGAAGGTGTTCTGAGCCAAGCGTGCCCGGAGGGTTTTTGGCCCCTCTGGGCGGCCGATCGGCCCTGACGGTCTGGCCCGTTGGTCGATGCGCCAGCCCGTAATCTTGAGGTCTCGGGGCCGCTCAGCCCCGCCCGACATAGCGGTCGCGTCCCGCGCCCAGACTGCACAGGAACGCCGCGATCGCGATGGCGCAGAACAGGGCCGTCGAGGCGGCCCAGGTGCCGGTCAGGTCGTGGGCCAGACCGAAGCTCAGGGGGCCGAGCGAGGCCAGGGTGTAGCCGACGCTCTGCGACATCGCCGCGAGACTGCCGGCGGCGGCCGGATCGTGGGCACGCAGGACGATGATGGTGAGGCCGAGGCCGAACAGCCCGCCGAGGCCCGCCCCGAGCAGCATGCCCACCGGAAGTGCCCAGGACAGCGGCCCGTAGACCAGCGTCACCAGCGAGACGATGCACAGGCCGAGAAGCCCGGCGGCGAAGCCGCGCTGGTCGCGCACCCGTGCCGCGAAGGATGGCACCAGCAGCGCCGCCGGGGCCTGCCCGATGCTCATCAGTGAGGACACGAACCCGGCCTCGACCGCGCTGAGCCCGCGGTCATGCAACACCAGGGGCAACCAGCCGAACATGATGTAGGCCAGCGACGATTGCAGGCCCATGAACCCGGTCACCTGCCAGGCGATCAGGTCGCGCCACAGGGAGATCCGGCGCGCGTGTCCGGCCTGCGCATCGGCGCCCGTCGCGAATGGCGCCCAGGCGACGGTCGCCACGATGGCCGGGAGCGCCCACACCCCGAGGGCCACGGGCCAGCTTCCGAGCTGGTCGGCCAGGGGCACCGCGAGGCCCGCCCCCGCCGCCGCACCGAGGCAGAGCACCATGGTGTAGAGGCCGGTGACGAATCCGGTCAGTCCCGGGAAGTCGCGCTTGACCAGTCCTGGCAGGAGCACACCCGAGAGGCCGATCCCGAAGGCGGCGAGGCAGGCGCCGACGAAGAGCGGCCCGAGACCGCCGAGGCCGCGCAGGCCCGAACCCAGCGCCACGATCGCCACCGCCAGCAGCACGCCGCGATCGGCCCCGAAGCGTCGCATCACCAAAGGACCGAGGGTGCAGGCGAGACCGATGCACAGCACCGGAAGCGTGGTGAGCAGGGCCGCCCCGGCGGCACTCAGGGCGGTCTCGGCGCGGATGCGCTCCAGCAGCGGGCCGACGGTGGTCAGGGCGGGGCGCATGTTGAAGGCGACCAGCAGGATGCCGAGACCGAGAAGGATCGGCCGGGCTCGCGTCGGAGATGTCGTCTTCACGCGCTGCGCCGCCGTACCGCCAGGGTGGTGAGGAAACCACCGATCCAGACCAGCCCGAACGGCAGGTCGCCGAGGCTGGCATAGAGCGTCCGCCCGGAGAGGCGGGCCGGCAGGTCGGCATCGAGCACGCCCTCGACGCCGAGCGGCAGACTGGCGGTGATGCGGCCATGGGCGTCGACAACGGCCGAAATGCCGGTGTTGGCGTCGCGCACCAGGGGCAGCCCTTCCTCCACGGCACGCAGACGCGCCTGGGCGAGGTGCTGGCGTGGCCCCGGCGTGTCGCCGAACCAGGCGTCGTTGGTCAGATTGAGGATCAGGCCGGGAACCGGCGGCGGCCCGTTCGGCGTGGCGCTCGGCACGATCGCGCCCGGAAAGATCGCCTCGTAGCAGATCGTCGCCGCCACCGGGGGCAGGCCCGGGATGGTCATGATCCGCTGGGTCGCCCGGTCGCCCGCGGTGAAGCCGCCCGGGATCGAGACGAACTGCCGGATGTGCAGGGCGCGCAGGGTCGCGTCGAGGGGTCCGGGCAGGTACTCGCCGAAGGGCACCAGGTGGACCTTGTCGTAGATGTCGCCGAGCTTCGGCCCGGCCGACATCGTCAGGATGCTGTTGAAGAAGCGTGGACGCGCGTCGCCCACCGGCACTTCGGCCCGCGCCGCCCCGGTGATGAGCTGCTTGCCCGGCGGGAAGGCGGCGGCGATCCGGGCCAGGGCCTCGGGATCGCGCTGGATCAGGAACGGAAAGGCCGATTCCGGCCAGATCACGTGCGTGACGTCGGCGATGCCGGTACGGTCGGGCGCGGCGGCGCGGTCGCTGAGTTCGAGGTAGCGGTCGAGGATGTCCTGACGGTTCTCGGGCCGGAACTTGGCGTCCTGGTTGAGATTCGGCTGGACCAGGCGCAGGCGCACACCCGCCACGATCGGATCGGCGGCGGCCGGAACCCGCGCGGCGCCGAATCCCGCGAGGGCCGCCAGGGCGAGGCCGGCGAGGACCAGCGGCCCGAAGCGTCCGCGCGCGCTGTCCGCCACCGCCAAGGTCGCGGGGGCGGCCGCGATGAGGATCGCCAGAAGGGTCAGGCCATAGAGGCCGACCAGGGACGCGCCCTGCATCAGCCACAGGTTCTGCCCCAGCGCCATGCCGAGCGTATTCCAGGGAAACCCGGTGAAGAGGTGCCCGCGCAGCCACTCGCTGGCGGACAGGCCGAGCGCGAGGGCAACGATGCGCAGTGCCCCGCGCGACCACAGCAGCCGGGCGAGCCCGAAGCCGAGGGCGTAGAACAGGGCCAGTACCGCCGGCAGGCCGACGACACCCAGGGGCAGCGCCCACAGGAACTCCTCGGCCTCCACCAGGAAAGCCGATCCGAGCCACCACAGACCCGCGGTGAGATAGCCGAACCCCCAGGCCCAGCCGATCACCGCGCTGGCGAGGACGGCTCCGCGCGTGGCCCGGCGTCCGGTGGCGGCGCCATCGATCAGCCAGACCGCGACGCACAGGGATACGACGAGGGCGGGAAACAGCCCGAAGGGCGGCATCGCCAGGGCGCCGGCGGCGCCGGCCGCCATGGCGACGGCGATGCGGCGCCAGCCTGCGGTCAGCATCACCCACTGCGCCAGGGCGGCGAGCGGCCCCGTCGCCGCTCCGTAACCGGCGCGTCCCACGACGCTCGACGTCATGCGAAACCCGTCACGGGGCCGGCGATCCGGGCGGCGTGGGCGCCGGCAGGGCCAGCGGAACCACGGCGGTGATGCGGGCATCCCCCCGCTGCAGGCGCAGGCGCTTCACCCGGCGCGGATCGGCGTCGAGCACCTCGAATTCGAGGTTCCCGGGACCGCTGATCAGCTCTCCGCGCGAGGGCACGCGCCCCGCCAGGGTCACGATCAGGCCGCCGATGGTGTCGATCTCCTCGGCCATCTCGCCGACCGCCGCCACGAGGTCGACGCCGCTCGCGGCGGAGACCTCGGCGAGGCCCGCCCGGGCATCGGCGACGAACACGTCGCTCTCGCCGTCAACGCGCTGGATCAGGTGTCCCTCGGCGACATCGTGCTCGTCCTCGATGTCGCCCACCACCATCTCGACCAGATCCTCGATCGAGATCAGGCCGTCGGTGCCGCCATACTCGTCGATCACGAGGGCCATGTGGGTGCGCGTCGCCTGCATCCGGACCAGCAGATCGATGGCCGGCATCGAGGGCGGCACGAACAGCACCGGGCGCTGAATACGGGTCGCCGCCAGCGTCGCCGAGAGATCGACCTGGGCGAGGTTGAGGCTGCGCAGAGCGCGGGCGCCCCGGCGGGCCCGCGGCGGCAGGACCGGGGCGGCCTCGCCCTCCGGCTGCGTCGGCGCCGCACGGCGGCTGCCGGACTCGGCCCGGGCAGCGATGTGGTCGACGAAGTCGCGGATGTGGACCATGCCGCGCGGGTCGTCGAGGGTTTCCCCGTAGACCGGAAGCCGGGAATGCCCGGCCGTGCGGAACAGCTTCAGCAGGTCGCCGAGGCTGGTGTCCATCGAGACCGCGACGATGTCGGCCCGGGGAATCATGACGTCGTCGACCCGCACCTTGTGCAGGCCGAGCACGTTCTTCAGCATGGCGCGTTCGAGGGGCGAGAACGCGTTCTCGCCAGTGTCGGGCTCGGCCAGCGCGCCCTCGATGTCGTCGCGCAGCGAATCGCGCGGGCGAAGATGGAACACGTGGAGGAGGCGGTCGTACCAGGGCTCGCGGGCCTGGTTCTCACCATCGCCGGAACTGGGCGCGGCCTGGGCCGCGCCGCGACTTCGATCGTTCGTCATGTCTCTCTGATCTGGGATGTCGGGCGGGATCGCCGCTCACTCCGTGCAGGTCTCTGCAGCATAGGGGTCGGGCACGCCAAGGGTCCGAAGCGCCGCCACCTCGAGGGCTTCCATCGCCTCGGCATCCGCCTCGCCGGTCTCGTGGTCCTGACCGAGGAGGTGAAGGGTGCCATGGACGAGGAGATGGGCCAGATGGTCGCTGAGCGGCTTCGACTGCTCGGCACTCTCGCGCAGCATCGTGTCATACGCAAGAACGACGTCGCCGAGCGGACGCGGCACGCCCGGATGAGTGGGCTGGGGCGCAGCCGGGAAAGACAGCACGTTGGTCGGCTTGTCCTTGCCGCGCCAAGTCCGGTTCAGGTCCTGCACCGCCGCATCGTTGGTGAGCAGCACGCTGATCTCGACCTCGCCCTCCGGCGCCTCGGGGGCGGCGGCGAGCCCGGCTTCCACGGCCCGGATCACGAACGCTTCGAGATCCGGCGCCACGCTCGTCCAGCGCGCGTCCTCGATCGCGACGTCGATCTCGGCCGAAACGGCAGCGCTCACGACAGGGGCCTCCGGCGGGACAGGGGCGCCCGGTCGGCATCGCCCTCCCCGTGCGACGCCGCCTCGTAGGCGGTGACGATGCGGCGGACGAGGTCGTGGCGCACCACGTCGACGTCGCGGAAGGTGATGCGGCCGATGCCCTCGACGCCGTCGAGCACGCGCACGGCCTCGACGAGGCCGGATTTCTGGCCCGGCGGCAAATCGATCTGGCTCGGATCGCCGGTGATGATCATGCGGGAATTCTCACCGAGCCGGGTCAGAAACATCTTCATCTGCATCGAGGTGGTGTTCTGCGCCTCGTCGAGGAGCACCACGGCGTTGGTCAGGGTGCGCCCGCGCATGAAAGCCAGCGGCGCGATCTCGATGATGCCGGTCTGCAGACCGCGATCGACGTGGCGCGCCTCCATGAAATCGTAGAGCGCGTCGTAGATCGGCCGCAGGTAGGGATCGACCTTGTCGCGCATGTCGCCCGGCAGGAAGCCCAGGCGCTCGCCGGCCTCGACGGCGGGGCGCGACAGGATCAGGCGCTCGACATGGCCCTGCTCCAGCAGGGAGACCGCATGGCCAACGGCGAGCCAGGTCTTGCCCGTCCCGGCCGGTCCCTCGGCGAAGACGAGTTCGTGGCTGCGCAGGGCCTTGATGTAGGCGTCCTGCGCGGGGTTGCGGGCGCGCACGGCGCCGCGCTTGCGCGTGGCGATCTGGTCGAACACAGCCCGGTCGGGCTCGGCGCTGACCTCGGCGGCGGGAAAGAGGTTGCCCTGCTGCGTCGTTTCCTGGATCGCCCCGTCGACGTCGCCGAGGGTCAGCGGCAGCCCGTTGGTCTTGACCCGGGCATAGAGCCGCTCGAACACCTTGCGGCCCTTCTCGGCCGCCTCGACGCTGCCCTTCAGCACGAGATGATTGCCGAGGGCCGTGGCGGTGACGCCGAGACGGCGCTCGATATGGGCGACGTTCTGGTCGTACTGGCCGAAGACGAGGCTCGCGAGGCGGTTGTCGTCGAAGGTCAGCGCGACCTCCTCGGTTTCGACCGCCCCCCCGATCCGCGCCGCCGGGCCGCGCCCCCGCAGGGCGCCGCCACGTCCGCCCGACCCTTCAGTTCCTGGCACGCCGTTGTCCTTCATTGCCGTCCGGGACGGATCGCAGGCTGCGAAGCCGTTTCGCACCGCGTGTCCGGAGAAGCCCCTGACATCGGAATTCGTTGCGCCACGTCCAGCGCTTCCCCGGCGCGGCGTATCGCCCGACCGGAGACCGGACGCGTCGCCGCTGCGATTCGAGCGCTCAAGCGGCCGCCGCCGTGTCGCCGACCGTCTCGCCGAACAGGCTGTTGGAGCCGGCCCGCACCACCCGCACCGGTACCACCGTGCCGATGGTCGAGGCCGGCGCATCGAATTGCACCGGCAGCAGATGGGGCGTCTTGCCGGCGACCTGGCCAGGGTGGCGCCCGACCTTCTCGACCAGGACCTCGACCACATGGCCGACGGCCGAGGCGTTGAAGGCGTGCCGCTGCGCGTCGAGCAAAGCCTGGAGCGCGGCCAGACGCTCGGACTTCACCGCCTCCGGCACCGCATCGACGCTGTCGGCGGCCGGGGTGCCGGGACGCGGGCTGTACTTGAACGAGAAGGCGCTGGCGAAGCCGATATCGCGCACCAGCCGCATCGTCTCCTCGAACTCCGCATCGGTCTCGCCGGGAAAGCCGACGATGAAGTCCGACGACAGGGCGATGTCGGGCCGGGCCGCTCGCACCCGCTCGATGATCCGCCGATAGGCGTCGCCGCTGTGCTTGCGGTTCATCGCCCGTAGCACCCGGTCGGAGCCGGACTGCACCGGCAGGTGCAGGTAGGGCATCAGCGCCGGGATCGTCCCGTGGGCGGCGATCAGATCGTCGTCCATGTCGTTGGGGTGGCTCGTGGTGTAGCGCAGGCGCAGGAGGCCGGGCAGACGCTCCAGCGCCCGCAGCAGAACCGGCAGGGTCGCGCTTTCGCCGTCCGGCCCAAGGCCGTGATAGGCGTTGACGTTCTGACCGATCAGCGTGATCTCGCGCACCCCGCCGCGCACCAGCTTCTCGGCCTCCGCCAGGATCGCCGCCACGGAACGCGAGACCTCGGCGCCGCGGGTATAGGGCACCACGCAGAAGGCGCAGAACTTGTCGCAGCCCTCCTGCACCGTGAGGAAGGCGGTGACGCCGTGGGTCCGGCGGGCCGGCAGATGGTCGAACTTGTCCTCGACCGGAAACTCGGTGTCGACCACGCGCCCGGTGGCGGAGCGCGCCAGCAGATCCGGCAGGCGATGGTAGTTCTGCGGCCCCACCACCACGTCGACGGTCGCGGCGCGGGCCAGGATCTCGGCCCCCTCGGCCTGGGCGACGCAGCCCGCCACCACGATCTTGGTGTCGCGTCCGGCCTGCGCCCGCTCACCCTTCAGCACACGCAGGCGCCCAAGCTCCGAATAGACCTTGTCGGCGGCCTTCTCGCGGATGTGGCAGGTGTTGAGGATGACGACATCCGCGTCCTCCACCACGTCGGTGGCCGCATAGCCCTCGGCGCCCAGCACGTCCGCCATGCGGGCGGCGTCGTAGGCGTTCATCTGGCAGCCGTAGGATTTGACGTAGGCTTTCTTCAACAGGCCGATTCCGAGGATGAGGATGTGCGGCCGCCCATAGCACGGATCGGCGCCGTCGTCGCGATGCCGGAGACGCCGATCAGGGTTCCGCCCTCCACACCCGCGTTCGAGCAAACTACGCCCCATTTCGGCTGCTGCAACATGTCGTATTTCCGCTACTACAAAAATTCCATTGTGAAGCTCTCCGTACTGCCGTAGGCTCTGCGTCCATGACGACGACGTGGGACGAAGCGAAGCGGCAGGCGAACCTCGCCAAGCACGGCTACGATTTCGCCGACTTCGAGACTCACTTCGATGGCGAGACGGCGCTGATCCGGCCAACTCGACCCAGTCGAAATGGGCGCCATCGCTATCTGCTCATCGGAGATTGGAACGGCGAGCGGGTGGTGGCGGTGGTCGTCTCACCGCTCGGCACCGAGGCACTCGCCCTGGTGAGCCTGCGCAGCGCCAGCCCTGTGGAGAGGTCTGCCTATGACCGACACCGCGCCAAAACCTGATTCCCGCGAGGCCCGATCCACGCCACGGGCCTCCCTGCCCCGGAGCTATACGCAGCAGGACTGGGACGACGTGTCCGACACCCCGGAACTGACCGAGACGGAAGCCGCCGGTCTGCGGCCTGCCCGAGAGGTACCGGAAGTCTACGGCCTGCTGCCGAAGCGCGGGCGTGGCCGCCCGAAGCGTGCAGACGCCAAGGTGAACCTGACGCTCCGGGTCGAGCCGGCATTGCTCGAAGCCTACAAGGCGACCGGGCCGGGCTGGCAGGTACGGATGCAGGACGCTCTCGCTGCATTCCTGGCGACCGGAAACGAACGGCCCTCCGGCGGCGAAGGGGCCGCATCCGCGCCGTCCGCCTGTGCAGCCGGACACGGAACGGCAGCCGCGAATCGGGATGACGGCGGCGTCCCGGATGCGAACCGGTCGAGCACCCGATGCAACGATCACGCAGCAGCGCAGCGCTCAGGTCGCCCGAAATCCGCGTAGTCAGGGACCGCGAGAGCGTTCAGCGTAGCTCGAGACCCGCTCCGCTCACGGCTGCGGCCCCGTCGACCGCTTTGCGGGTGCGTCCCGACCAGACCGGCCCGAGGGGCGGGCGTCCGGTCGTGCCGCGCTGGACCGCCTCGCGCACGGAGGCTTCGGCCAGGGCGGTGGCGCGCTTGCGGTCGGTGCCGGCTTCGAAGGCGATCGGCGCGCCCCAGCTGACGTGGATGTCGAGGGGACCGCCGGCCAGGAAGCTGGCGAGGTGGGGCGCGAGGTCCATGTCGCCGTACCAAGCGATCTCGGGGCGCTCGGCACGCACCACCGGCAGGCCGTTCCGGCGCGGATAGGTGAGCGCCAGCGGCTGCAGGCGGATGCGGGCCGGGCCCTCTCCGGCGACGGCCGCGCGGGCGGCGCCCACGAGCGAGGAGCGGAACGGCAGCAGCCGGGTCCCGTCGCCCGTGGTGCCCTCGGCGAACAGCACGATGAGATCGCCCCCCGCCAGACGGCGCGCCACCGTGGCGTTGACGCTGGCGGTGTCGGCGCGGCGGGTCCGGTCGATGAAGACCGTGCGCTGGAGCCGCGCCAGGGTGCCGACCACCGGCCAGCCGGCGATCTCGGATTTGGCCACGAAGGAGAGCGGCCGCAGGGAGCCGAGGACGAGGATGTCGAGCCAGGACACGTGGTTGGCGAGCACCAGGGCCGGCTCGCCCGGCTCGGGCGGGGTGCCGCTCTGGGTCACCCGCAGGTCGAACAGCATCCGGAAGGCGCGGTGGAACAGCACCGGCATCCAGGCCGCGATCCGTCCGCGCCCGAAGCGCAGGCTGAGAAGGTGGGGGCCGACGATCGCGCCGAAGAGGAGCGCGCAGAGGAGGAGCCGGATCGCCGTGCCGACGCGGGTCATCGCGCGCTCAGGCGCCGTGGCGCCGGATCACGCCAGCACCGCCGTCATGGTCAGAGCGGTCGCGCGCTGGCCGTCGGCGCGGGTGTAGTAGCCCGTCCGCTCGCCGACCTGCCGGAAGCCGTGGCGGGCGTAGAGCTTCAGCGCCGGGGCGTTGCCCTCGTCGACCTCCAGGTGGACGGTGCGGATGCCGGTCTGGGCTAAGTGTTGGAGATGCGCGCTCACCAGCTTATGCGAGAGGCCGCCGCCGCGCACGCCCGGCGCCAGCACCACCGTGAGGATCTCGGCCTCGTCTGCGGCGCGGCGCGACAGGACGAAGCCCTGGATCGCACCGTTCTTCCACAGGGTATGCGCCTCGGTGGAACGCTCGCACAGCATGCGCTCGAACTCGTGCGCGTCCCAGGGGCGGGCGAAGGCGGTGGCGTGGATGCGGGCCAGCGCCCGGGCCTGACCGGAATCGCGCAGAACGGTCACGTAGGGCGCCGTGCCCCAGGCTTCCCACCAGGCGGACCAGACCTCGAAGGGCCAGAAGGGAGTCAGGGGTCGGGTCATCGGCGCGCAAGCCTCGCATGATCCTGCGGCTGGGCGTCGGGGCCACGCAGGTAGAGCGGCCGGGCCAAGGCCTGGGCCGGATCGGCGAGCATGCCGAGCGAGGCGATCCAGCCGATCTCGGCGGCCCCGGTGCCGGCGACCTCGACGGCGAATCCGCGGGCCTTGGCGGCGGCGGCGATCAGGGGCGCACCGGAGCCGACCAGCGTCACGACGCCATCGAGCATCGCCGCCGCCTCCGCGACCGGAACGTGGCTCGGCGGCACCACGATGCCGTCCGTCATGCTCATCGCCTGGAGGTAGACCGAGCCGTGACGCGCGTCGATGGCGGCGACGATCAGGCCCTCGCCGTTGAGCGCCAGCAGCGGCGCCAGCAGGGCCGACAGGGTGGTGACGCCGACCACCGGAATGCCGGTGGCGAGACCGATGGCGCGGGCGGCCGAAAGCCCCACCCGCAGGCCGGTGTAACTGCCCGGCCCGACCGTCACGGCGACGCGGTCCAGCGCCTCGAACCCGCCCTCGACCCGGGCGACCACGCGCTCGATCATCGGCAGCAGGGCCTCGGCATGGCCGCGACCGAGGACCATCGACTCGTGGGCGAGGAGATCGTCGGTGGCATCCGAGGCGATGCAGACGGAACAGGCGTCGAGCGCCGTGTCGATGGCGAGGATACGCAAACTCACTCCCGATCGTGCCGCGGCCCCGGAGCGCGCCTGCGTCCCGGGACGGCCTGACGTTAAGACAAAAACGGCCGCTCCGGCAGAGCGGAGCGGCCGTCAGGGACACATTCGCGCGAACCTGTTGCGGCTTTGCGCCGAACGGGCGGTTTCTCGGCCTCGGATCGCCGACCTTAGATCGCTTGCACCTCGCGGATTTCCGGCAGGAAGTGCCGGAACAGGTTCTGCACGCCGTTGCGCAGGGTGGCGGTGGAGGACGGGCAGCCCGAGCAGGCGCCCTTCATCTCGAGGTAGACCACGCCTTCCTTGTAGCCCCGGAAGGTGATGTCGCCGCCGTCGCCGGCCACGGCCGGACGAACGCGGGTCTCCAGCAGGTCCTTGATCGTCTCGACCGTCTCGAGGTCGGCCGGATCGAAGAACTCCTCGGCATCCTCGCTGCCGACGACGTGGCCCTCGGCCAGGGTCGGCGCACCGGACTGGAAATGCTCCATGATCGCGCCGAGCACGGCCGGCTTCACCTGCGGCCAGAGATTGTCGTCCTCGGCCTTGGTGACCGAGATGAAATCGTGCCCGAGATAGACGCCCGAGACGCCGGGCACGTCGAACAGGCGGGTCGCCAGGGGCGAGCGGGCCGCGGCCTCAGCGTCGCGCGCCTCGAAGGTGCCTTCGGTCAGGACCACGCGGCCGGGCAGGAACTTCAGGGTGGCGGGATTCGGAGTGGCTTCGGTCTGGATGAACATGGCTCAGAAAGATCCTCGTCCGCTGCGCCGGTTCAAGGCCGGCCGGGAATGACGCCGGAAGGCTCCGCCGCCCTCTCCATGTGGACCGGAGCGGCGATTTTCTCAACCGTGCGGGCTGCGCAGAGCCCGCCCCGAAACCGCCGGGACCGGGTTGGACAAGGGGCCGCACCTCGTGTATGGCCCGCCTCAATTCAAAACAGGATGCCGAAATCCTGACGCACGCGGTCCCATCCGGGGATCACGGGCGCGCACCGGCAGGATATCATCGATGAACATCATCCAGCAGCTCGAGCAGGAGCAGATCGCTTCGCTCGGCAAGACCATCCCCGACTTCCAGCCCGGCGACACCGTGACGGTGAACGTGAAGGTGAAGGAAGGCGAGCGCACCCGTGTGCAGGCCTATGAGGGCGTCTGCATCGCGCGCTCCGGTGGCGGCCTCAACGAGAGCTTCACCGTCCGCAAGATCTCCTACGGCGAAGGCGTCGAGCGTGTGTTCCCGCTCTACTCGCCGCTGATCGATTCGATCGCCGTCGTCCGTCGCGGCAAGGTGCGTCGCGCCAAGCTGTACTACCTGCGCGATCGTCGCGGTAAGTCCGCCCGTATCGTCGAGCGCGCCGATCGCCCCGCCGAGAAGGCCGCCAAGGCCGATGCCTCGAAGGCGAACAAGGACGCCCGCAAGGCCGAGAAGGCCGCCAAGAGCGCGGCCAAGAACGCTGCTGAGTAAGACGGCTGCCGAGTAAGATCGCAGCAGGATCCGATGAACATCTGACGGGCGCATCGCGCGCGCGTCAGCCGGATACGAGAAGGCCCGCGCGGGATATCGCGCGGGCCTTCCGTCGTTTTCGGAGCAGAATCCGTCGCCACCGACCGGACGATCGGTGATCAGGCCTGCACGGCGAGGCGTCGGCGGCCCGTGACGAACCAGCCCTCGTCCCGGGACAATCCGAATCGCAGGGCGGCGTTGTGGGCGACCCAGTCCAGCGCGGCAGGCTCCGGCATGGCGCCGGCGAAGTGGAAGCCCTGAAGGATCGGGCATCCGAGCTGCTTCAGGATGTCGAACTGGGCGCGGGTCTCGACGCCTTCGGCCACCACCGTCACCCCGAGGGTCCGGGCGAAGGCCAGGATGGCCTTCATCAGCAGGCGGTCCCGTTCCTCGTCGACGAGGTTCTTGATGAAGCTCCGATCGATCTTCAGGCAGTCGAAGCGCAGGTTGCGCAGGGCTCCGATCGACGAGTAGGCGACGCCGAAATCATCGACGATGATGCCGACTCCCATCCCGATCAGCGCCTCGACATCCGCCCCGCCCCGCTCGCTCGAATAGACCGCCTCCTCGGTGATCTCGATCGCGAGGCGCGCCGGCGCGACCTGGTGGGCCGCCAGTTCGGCGGCGACCATCGCGGCGAGGGGATAGCTGCCGAATTCACTCGGCGACATGTTGATCGAGACACGGACGTGGGAATGGCCGGCGGCATCGAGCTGCTGCGCCATACGACAGCCGTCGCGCAGGATGACCTGCATCACGGCGCGCGACTGGCGCGTCGCCAGGGCAGCCGCGATCACGTCCGGGGGCGACACCCACCCCAGCTTCGGATGGTTCCAGCGCAGCAGCGCCTCGACCCCGACCACCGCGCCGGTCCGACTCTCGACCTGGGGCTGGAACCAGGCCCGGATCGCCCGGCTCTCCAGGGCGCCGGCGAGGTCGCGCTCGATCTCCCGCTTGATCCGCGCCACCCGGTACATGGCCTCCTCGTACCGGCACCAAGCGCCACGGCCCTTCGATTTCGCGACATAGAGGGCCAGGTCGGCATGGCATTGCAGGTCTACGAGGGTGTCGGCGTCACCCGGGTAGCGGGCGATGCCGACGCTGGCCCCCGCCTGGACGGTCTGGCCGGACGCCGTGACGAGCACGGCAAGCTGCGCCACGATCTCCCGCGCCAGCCTCGGCCCGTCGTCCCGGCCGGGCGGACCGGGGACCAGGGCGGCGAACTCGTCGCCTCCGAGACGCGCGACCACGGCCTCCGCGCCGAGAATCCGTCTCAGGCGCGCACCGGATTCGACCAGGACCGCGTCGCCGACCGCATGCCCGAAGGTGTCGTTGATGCCCTTGAAGCGATCGAGGTCGATCAGCAGGATCCAGAACTCCTCCCGATCCGCCGTCCCATTCCCCAGGCGTGCCTCGAAAGCGGCTTGATAGGCCGCCCGGTTGAACAGGCCGGTCAGGTGATCGTGGGACGCCGAATATTCGAGGCGGCGCAGGGCCTGCTCGGCGGCGAGATTGGCGGCCTTCAACGATTCGGCCAGCGCGGTGGCTTCCAGCTTGAGGCGGCTCGATTCCAGGTAATGCGCCTCCTGGTCGGTCGCGCCGCGAATCATCAGCACCGCGAGGATGATCAGGTTCACGGCGATGATCTGCGCGCTGAGAGATCCCTCGACGAGGAACAGCACCGTGAGGACCGCGAGGCTCGGAAGCATGAAGGCGATGGCGGGAGCCCGGGACACCTTGCTCTGGATGACCCCGGCATTCAGGCTGCAGAAGGCCAGGGCGACCGCCACCGACTGGGTGTGTCCGTTCTGCGCGAGGCCGATCAGGGCACCGGCCCAGCAGAGGCCCGAGAGCAGGGCGCCGATCCACGCGAAGGCCAGGACCCGGTCGGGGTACCGGTCCGCGTGGCTCAGCCTCAGCCATCGGGCGGCAATCAGGGCACGGGAGAAGTTGAGCAGGGCGTTGACGCCGACGAAGGCGAGGATCAGCGCGCGAGGAACCAGCTCCCACATCATCCCGCCGAGGGACACCGAGACGAACACGTTCGCGATCAGCGTCGGGCGCATGCCCCGCAGGACCTCGCGCGCCCGATCGCGCTCGATGATCGCCTCGACGGAGCTGAGCTCGTTCCTGATCAAGGCTGATCTCTCGTCCCGCGCTCGAACACCCTGGCATTCTGCCACGCCGGCTATCTGACAGACCAATCGGTAAATATATCGTGCGTCCTTCGAATAACGCAGCCTATAGGGGGAATCATTAAAAACAAGAACTTGTCTTCAACAACATAAGATTTCAAATTTACAGCACATCACACCGCAACGTCCGTGCCTGTCGAACGACGGATGTCCGTCACCGCTCGATGGATGTCATTGCGTCGAACCCCTCGTCGCTCGTCGTTCCCGATCCGACCTTTGCCTGCGGCGCGCAGAGGATCGAGCAACGAAAAAGTCCCGCCGGGTCCTAGGACCCGGCGGGACTCGATCAGCCTTCGCGATGAGACGGTGAGTTTACTCGGCGGCGATGCTGTGAGCCTGGCTGCCGTCGGTATAAGTCTCGGCCTGGAGCCGCTTGCCCGGCGCGGCGCGGCCCGGAAGCGGCGGCAGAGCCTTGGCCTTTTCCAGATCGATCCCCGCACCCTCGGCGACGCGACGGCCGTAATCTTCGTCGGCGTGCCAGAAGTGCCAGACCATGCGCAGCTGGATCGGCTCCGGGCACTGCTTCATATCGCCGACGAGGTTGGCGATCAGGTCGTCACGCTCCCAATCCTGGAACGAACGGTAGCGCACGCCGGCCTGGGTGTAGTCGTCCTCGGTGCGCGAGGTCTGGTAGCGGCCGAGCTGGCCCTGCACCGGCTGGTGATAATCCTTGGCCGGCTTCGGCGCCTCGCGCAGACCCTCGGCCAGGGTCGAGGGCTCATAGTTGATGTGGGCATTCGGGCCGGTGCCGTCGACGCCGTAGGTCATCTGGCCGTCGCGCTGATTCGAATAGACCTTCACGCCCGGCTGCGGCGCGTTGATCGGCAGCTGGAGGTAGTTGGCACCGACGCGGTAGCGCTGCGTGTCCGAGTAGGACAACGTCCGGCCCTGGAGCATCTTGTCGTCCGAGAAGTCGATGCCGTCCACGAGCACGCCCGTGCCGAAGGCCGACTGCTCGACCTCGGCGAAGAAGTTGTCCGGCACGCGATCGAGCACCATGCGGCCGACGGGCAGCAGCGGGAAGTCCTCGACCGGCCAGAGCTTGGTGTCGTCGAGGGGATCGAACGACAGGTGGTCGTTCGGACCGTCGGGCATGATCTGCACGCAGAATTCCCACTCGGGGAAGTTGCCGGCCTTGATGTTGTCGTAGAGGTCGCGCGTGGCGTGGCCGACATCCTTGGCCTGAATCTCGGAGGCCTGGGCCGAGGTCAGGTTGCGGACGCCCTGCTTGGGCTCCCAATGGAACTTGCACAGCACGGCTTCGCCCTGGTCATTGACCAGCTTGTAGGTGTTGACACCCGAGCCCTCCATCTCGCGATAGTTGGCGGGGATGCCCCAGGGCGACTTGAGGTGGGTCACCATGTGGATGGCTTCGGGATGCTGCGCCACGAAGTCGAAGAAGCGCCACGCCTCCTGCCGGTTGGTCACCGGATCGGGCTTGAACGCGTGGATCATGTCGGGGAACTTGATCGCGTCGCGGATGAAGAAGACCTTGAGGTTGTTGCCGACCAGATCCCAGTTGCCGTCGACGGTCTTGAACTTCACCGCGAAGCCGCGCGGGTCGCGCTCGGTCTCGGGGCTTTCCTTGGCGCCGGCCACGGTGGAGAAGCGCACGAACATCGGCGTCTTGACGCCGGTCTCGTTGAGAACGCGGGCGCGGGTGTACTTGGAGGCCGGCTCGTTGCCGATCTTGCCATAGGCCTCGAAGTAGCCGTGAGCGCCGGCGCCGCGGGCGTGGACGACGCGCTCCGGGATACGCTCGCGATCGAAATGCGTGATCTTCTCGATGAACTGGTAGTTCTCGAGGGTCGCGGGGCCGCGCTCGCCAACCGTACGGGTACTCTGGTTGTCGCGAACCGGGTGGCCCTGTCGGGTGGTCAGGATCGGGCGCTGATCGCTCATGCGGTGCTCTCTCGCTCAGATAAGATCGTCGCGGCGACCGCCGCATCCGAATCTTGGAATCATTCCGAGCCGGTCTTATGGACCCGCGCCGGCGATTTGGCTAATGCATCGTGGCGAAAGGGATGATAGGCAAAGCCTATGAATATGTCGGGCCTGTCCCTGCGCGATCTCGAATATGTCGTGGCCGTCGCCGAGGAGATGCATTTCGGCCGGGCCGCCGAGCGCTGCAACGTCAGCCAGCCCACCCTGAGTGTCCAGGTCCGCAAGCTGGAAGATCTGCTCGGCCTGGCTTTGTTCGAGCGCGGCAACCGCCGGGTGATGCTGACCCCGGCCGGCCAGACCATCGTGCGCCAGGCCCGCATCGTCATGGCGGAGGCCCAGCGCCTCCTGGTCCTGGCCAGCGAGGGGCGCGGCGCCCCGCTCACCGGCCGCCTCGTCCTGGCGGCCATCCAGACGCTCGGGCCCTACCTGTTCCCCCTGGTGTTGCGGACCCTGCGCCAGGAGTTTCCGCTGCTGGCCCTGGCCCTGAGCGAGGCCCGCACCGCCGAGATTCTCGAAGGATTGCGCAACGGCCGCATCGACGCGGCCCTGATCTCGCTGCCGGTGCCGGCCTCCGGGCTCACCGTGTCGCCGCTCTTCGTCGAGCCGTTCCAACTCGCCTGCCCGGCCGAGCACCCCCTCGCCCGGGGCGGTGCGCTCCGCGCCACCGACATCGCCGGGCCGGACCTCCTCCTCCTCGACGAGGGCAACTGCCTGCGCGACCAGACCGTGGCGGCCTGCGGCGCCGGCTCCGCCGCCGGGCGCCACGCCACCAGCCTGGAGACCCTGCGCTCGATGGTGGCGGCGGGGGCCGGATACACCCTGCTGCCCACGCTGGCGGTTCCCACCGGACCCGACCCGAGCGGCCTCACGGTGACTCGCAGCTTCGACGTCGACGGCCCCGGCCGTACGATCGCCCTGGCCTGGCGCACCAGCGATCCGCGCAGCGACGGCCTCGCCCATCTCGCCGCCTTCTTCCGCGCCCATGCCCCGTCCGGCACCACCGCCTGCCGCGACGACGGCATGCCCCGCCCGCGCATCCCGCGCCGTGACAGCGTGGCCGATCCGGTGTAGCGCCCGGCACGACGGGCCGTACGGCCCGGCCTTCGCGTCTCTCCGCATCCTTCCGGCCTCTCCGTGCTCTCACTGCGCTTTCTCGGCCGTTGGGCGGCTCTCCTCGGCACCTCCGGCCTCCTGGCCTATGGCCTCGACCACGCGCATTTTCCGGCGGCGCTCCTGCTCGGGCCGATGGTGGCGGCGATCGCCTTCGGCGTCGGCGGCGCGAACCTGTCGGTGCCGAAATTCGGCTTCCAGGCGGCCCAGGCGATGATCGGTTGCCTCGTCGCCCATACGGTGACCGGCGAGATCGTCCGCACGGTGTCGGAGGACGGCGCCCTGATCCTGGCGGTGGTGCTGGTCACGGTGCTGGTCGGCGGCGTGGTGGGCTGGGCGCTCACCCGCCTGCGCATCCTGCCGGGCTCCACGGCGGCCTGGGGCTCGTCCCCCGGAGGCGCCGCTGCCATGGTGGCGATGTCGGAGGAATACGGCGCCGATCCCCGCCTCGTGGCCTTCATGCAATACGTGCGGGTGGTCGCCGTGGTGCTGTCGGCGTCCGTCATGGCCCGCCTGCTCACCGATGTCACCGACGTGGTGCCGGCATCCGACCCCTTCAGCGTGGCGCCGCTCTCGATCCTGGCGACCCTGGCGGTGGCGGCCGCCGGCGCCGTTCTGGCGAAGGTCCTGCGCCTGCCGGCCTTCGCGCTGATCGGGCCGATGCTGCTCGGCGCGGCGCTCCACGCCTCCGGCCTCGTGTCGATGGCACTGCCCATGCCGGTCCTCGACCTCGCCTACGCCACCATCGGCTGGTATGTCGGCCTGCGTTTCCGGCGCGAGACCCTGCGCGAAACGGTGAGCGCCCTGCCGGGCATCATGATCGCCACCCTGGGGGTGATCGCCCTGTGCGGCGGCTGGGCCTACGGGCTGACCTTCCTGCTGCCCATCGACTTTCTCACCGCCTACCTCGCCACCAGTCCCGGCGGGCTCGATTCGGTGGCGATCATCGCGGTCGGCTCGAAGGTCGACGTGTCCTTCGTGCTCGCGGTCCAGACCCTGCGGCTTTTCGTGGTGCTGGTCACCGGACCGGTCGTGGCCAAGTGGATCACCCGCAGCGCTCCGGCGGCCCGCTGAGATGCACGCCCTCTACCTCGCCTTCCTCAATTCCTGGCGCGGCCTCGTGCACGGCGCCCGCACCGAGCGGGCCGTGCGCCTCGAACTCGTGCTGCTGGTCCTCGGGGTGCCGCTGGGGCTGCTGCTCGGCTCCACGCTCTGGGTCCGGGTCGCCCTGCTGGCGAGCCTGCTGCTGATGCTGGCCGCCGAATTCCTCAACACCGCGATCGAAAAGCTCTGCGACCACCTCCATCCCGGGCACCATCCCAAGATCGGCATCGTCAAAGATCTCGCCTCGGCCGGGACCTTCTCGGCCCAGGGCATCGCCGCGCTGATCTGGATCGCCGCACTGGTCGAGCGCCTGTCGGACCACCCCTGACGCCGCATCGACAGTGACGGCCTCGAACGAAACGAGCCGATCACAGTCGCAGGCCCGATGAAACAGCATCGCCCTGCGTGATCTGGACAGGGACGGCGCGGTCCTTCAACGCTGGACGTCCGGTCGATCGTCGACGGAGCGACCGCAATCCTTTGAAACGACTTGCGTCCACCGAGGTGCGTTCATGCCGGTAGCCATGATTCTGAGACAGACACTGTTCGGCTTGAGCGGTTTACTGCTTCTGATGCAACCGACAGCTGCAGCCGACCTGCCGAAGATTGCCGTGATCGCGACCGGCGGAACCATCGCCATGAAGCTCGACCCGGCCACGCATACGCCGGTGCCGGCCCTCTCAGGCGAGGATCTCGTCGCGGCCGTCCCGAAGCTCAAGGACCTCGCGGCGATCGCCGTCACCGAGTTCAGCAATGTCCCGAGCGACTATATGGGGCCGGATCGCTGGCCCGGCCTGTCACGCAAGGTCGACGAAATCCTGGCCGACCCGGCGATCCGCGGCGCCATCGTCCTGCACGGCACCGATACCCTGGATCAGACCGCCTACTTCCTCGACCTCACCCTGAAGAGCGACAAGCCCGTGGTCCTGGTGGGCGCCCAGCGCAACGCCTCCGACTGGGATTCGGACGGGTCGCGAAACCTCCTCAATGCGGCCCGGCAGATTCTCGCCGACGGCGCGAACGGCATGGGCGTGACGGTGACGCTGAACCATCACATCAATGCCGCCCGCGAGGTGCGCAAGACGCATACGAGCAACGTCGAGACCTTCAATTCCGGCGATGCCGGCTTCCTCGGCTACGTCGACGAGGACCGGGTCGTGTTCAGCCGTAAGTCGCTGCGCCGCCAGACCCTGCCGCTGCCCGAGCGCATGCCCCGGGTCGATCTCGTGGCGATGTATGCCGGCGCCGACGGCAGTCAGGTACGCCACGCCGCCGAAACGGGGGCGGAGGCCATCGTGGTCGAGGCCTATGGCTGGGGCAACATGAATGCCGAGATGCACGACGCCATCGCGGAGGTCATCGCCAAGGGCGTCCCGGTCATCGTGGCCACGAAGGTTTCCAACGGCCGGGCGCTGCCGGTCTACGGCTTCAAGGGCGGCGGCAACACGCTGCTCAAGGCCGGCGCGGTCTTCGCCGACGACCTGACGCCGGACAAGGCGCGCATCCTCACCCTGATCGCGCTGCCCAAGACCCGGGAGCGCGCGGCGCTGCAGGCCCTGTTCGACAAGTAGGCGCCTTCGCGTCGCTGCCGGGAGGGCCGGCGTCGCCGCCATCGTGCGGCGGCGCCCGGACAGGATCTTGCCTGCGACAGGACCTCGCCCGCGACAGGACCTCGCCCGCGACAGGACCTCGCTCGCTTCTGGCGCGCCGAGCGCCTATGTGCGGGCATCCGTCTTCCGCATCGCCGCCTCGCCGGAGCCCGTGTCTCCTTGACCGACTACATCCGCAAGATCCTCACCGCCCGCGTCTACGACGTCGCTATCGAGAGTCCGCTCGACCCGATGCCGCGCATGTCGGCGCGCCTGGGCCGCCCGGTGCTCCTGAAGCGCGAGGACCTGCAGCCGGTCTTCTCGTTCAAGCTGCGCGGCGCCTACAACAAGATGTCGGGCCTGTCGCCCGAGCTGCTGGCCAAGGGCGTCGTCTGCGCCTCGGCCGGCAACCATGCGCAGGGCGTGGCGCTCGCCGCCGCACGGCTCAACGTCCGCGCCGTCATCGTGATGCCGCGCACGACTCCGGCGATCAAGGTCGATGCCTGCCGGGCGCGCGGCGCCGAGGTCATCCTGTTCGGCGATGCCTTCGACGAGGCGCTGGGCCATGCCCGCGAATTGGAGGCGCGCGATGGGCTGACCTTCCTGCACCCCTTCGACGATCCCGACGTGATCGCCGGCCAGGGCACCATCGGGATGGAGATCCTGACCCAGCATTCCGGGCCGATCGAGGCGATCTTCGTGCCCGTCGGCGGCGGCGGCCTCGCCGCTGGCATCGCCACCTTCGTGAAATACCTGCGGCCCGAGACCAAGGTCATCGGCGTCGAGCCGGACGATGCCGCCTGCATGGCGGCTGCCCTGGCGGCCGGGAAACGGGTGGTGCTGCCCACCGTCGGCCTGTTCGCCGACGGCGTCGCCGTGCGCGAGGCCGGAGCCGAGACCTTCCGGCTCTGCGCCGAGTTCCTCGACGAGGTCATCACCGTCGACACCGATGCGATGTGCGCGGCGGTCAAGGACATCTTCGACGACACCCGCGCCATCTCGGAGCCCTCGGGCGCCCTCGCGCTGGCCGGCGCCAAGGCCTACGCCGCGCGCCAGGGGGACGGCGCCGGGGCGGGGACCGGCACGCTGGTGGCGATCTCCAGCGGCGCCAACCTCAACTTCGACCGCCTGCGTCACATCGCCGAGCGGGCCGAGATCGGCGAGGAGCGCGAGGTCCTGCTCGGCGTCACTATCCCCGAGCGCCAGGGCGCGTACCGCGCCTTCATCCAGACCCTCGGGCCGCGGGCGATCACCGAGTTCAACTACCGCTACGCGACCGGCACCGATGCGCAGATCTTCGTCGGCATCAATCTCGCCGGCGGCGCGCGGGAGAAGCACGGCCTGATCGAATCGCTGCGCGCCGCCGGCTACCGGACCGTCGACATGAGCGACAACGAGATGGCCAAGGTCCATATCCGCTACATGGTCGGCGGCCGGACCACCGGGCTCGCCCACGAACGGCTCTACCGCTTCCAGTTCCCGGAGCGCCCGGGCGCGCTGATGAAGTTCCTCGACGCGCTCGGCGACGACTTCGACATCAGCCTGTTCCACTACCGCAATCACGGAGCCGATTACGGTCGCGTGCTCGCCGGCATCGGTGTGCCGCCGGCGGACCGCGCCCGCTTCGATGCCGCCATCGCGAAGCTGGACTATCCGTGCATCGACGAGACCGACAACCCGGCCTACCGGATGTTTCTCGACGACGGCGGAGCATCCGGCCGGGAAGCTGCCTGAGCCGGATGGGTTTCGGCCATCCGGTTTGAGTTGGCGTGTGGTCGACCAGAGTCTCCGCCGCGTCGCTGGCCGAAACGCACCAATTGATGCCGCATCGGCGGAGCGTAACCGGCAGTCACTGCCTGGGCTGCCGAGCGACGGGCGGGCTGAAACCTAATTCTTCAGTATTTGGTTGCATGATCGGGCTTCGCATTTCCCGATCGGTGCCCTTCGATGCCTCGTCACTCCAGTCTGAACTTCCGCCTTCCCGCAATCACGGTCGGGCTCGCCCTCGTCAGCGCCACCGTGATGGGCGGGCTGAGCTGGTACAGCGCCCGCGCCGGGCTGGTGGATGCTGCCCAGGAGCGCCTGCAATTCGCCGCCTCGGCCCGCAAGGCGGGAATCGAGCTGGTGGCCGAGCGGGTCGGCGGCGACCTCGTCACCATCGCGGGCAACCCGCAGGTGGGCGGCAATTTCGGCGACCTCGTCGAAGCCCTCGATCCGGCCAAGGCCGATTTCGCCGGTCTCGTCCGCACCTACACCGAGGGCGCGACGCTGGAATCCCGCCTCGGCGCCGAGGCGGCCGGCACGATGTACGGACGTCGCCACGCCAAGGTCCAGGAGGTCGCCCGCAAGATCCTGGAGCGGCCGGGCTATGCCGACCTCGTCTTCGTCTCCGAGGACGGCCGCATCGTCTACACCACGACCAAGGGCAAGGATTTCGGACGCGCCCTGGCCGAACCCGATCTGGCCGGCACCGGCCTCGTCCGTCTGGTGGAGCGCCTGAAGGCTTCCGGTTCCGACGCGACCCTCTACGAGGATTACGGCGCCTACCCGGCCGATGCCGTGCCGTCGGCCTTCATCGGCCGCGCCATCGCGCGCCGCGCCAACGTCGCCATGGGGACCGGCCAGGACTCGGCCCGGATCGGCTTCGTCGTGATGCGCCTGACGCCGGCCCTGTTCGACCGCACCCTCGCGGATCGCGGCGGCCTCGGCGAGACCGGTCAGGTCATGGCGGTGGGCGGCGACGGCGCCCTGCGCAGCGACCCGCCGCTCACGGCCAACTCCGGCAAGCCCGTGACCGCCGGCACACCCGCGACGGCTCTGGGCCTCGACAAGGATGCCCTGGCGAGCGGGCGCCCCTTCACCTACCAGGACGGCGCCGGGCGCCGCATGGTCGCCACCACCAAGGTCTCGGTGCTCGGCGCACCGTGGACCATCCTGGCCGAGCAGTCCGAGGACGAGACGCTGGCGGCGGTCGGAACCCTGACCCGGGCGCTGGCCTTCACGGCCCTGGCGGTGCTGGCTGTCACGGCGATTCTCGGCCTGCTGTTCGCCCGCACCATCGTCGGTCCCCTCGGCGCCCTGACCCGCGCCCTGCAGGCGCTTGCCCGCCGCGAGACCCTGGCCGAGGTGCCGGGCAGCCGCCGCGCCGACGAGATCGGCGACATCGCCCGCGCGGTCGTCACCATCCGGGACATCTCCCTGGAAGAAGCCGCCCAGCAGCTCCAGACCACCGAGGCGGCACGCCTGCGCCAGGAGACCGAGCGCCGCGCCCTGCTGCGCGACCTCGCCGACCGGTTCGAGCACTCCGTCGGCGGCATCGTCGGCACCGTTTCGCAGGCTTCGTCCGACCTCCAGGGCGCGGCCTCGGGCATGACCGAGGCGGTGGCCGGCACCGCCCGTCGCTCCAGCTCGGTCGCGGCGACCGCGCAGGAGACCGCCGGCAACGTCAACGCGGTGGCGGTGGCGGCCGAGGAACTCGGCGCCACGGTCGGCGAGATCGGCCGGCAGGTAGAGCAGGCCTCCGCCATGTCGGGTCAGGCCGTCGAGGAGGCGGGCCGCACCGCCGCCACCATGCAGACCCTGTCCGAGGCCGCGACCCGGATCGGCGACGTGGTCGGTCTCGTCTCGCAGATCGCCAGCCAGACCAACCTCCTGGCGCTCAACGCCACCATCGAGGCGGCCCGGGCCGGCGAGGCCGGGCGCGGCTTCGCCGTAGTCGCCTCGGAGGTGAAGAACCTCGCCGAGCAGACCAGCCGCGCCACCACCGAGATCGCCGAGCAGGTCGAGGCGATCCGTTCCGCCACCACCGGCGCCACCGGGGCGATCCGCAGCATCGTCACCCGTATCGAGAGCATGAGCGTCGTCACCAGCAGCATCGCGGCGGCGGTCGAGGAGCAGGGTGTCACCACCCAGGAGATCGTCCGCAACATGGGCCAGGCCTCGGCCGGCACCGGGGCGATGAGCCAGGACATCGAGGCGGTGGCGCATGCGGCGGCGGAGGCCGGCGCCACGGCGGCCCAGGTCCAGCGCGCCTCGGCGGACCTGTCGCGCCAGTCCGAGCACCTGCGCACCGAGGTCGGCACCTTCCTCGCCACCGTGCGGGCCGCCTGAGGCGCGCGCCCCTTCCCCCGCGAAGAAGGGCCGGCGGCGCTCGCCGGCCCTGCTTCGTCAGCCATGTCCTCAGCGGCCTTGACCCCCCGGCGGGCTTGGCTCCAATGCCCCGGGTCAACCGGGACGCCTCGCCATGCCGCCGCTCCTCGCCCTGCCCTTCCCCGCCATCGATCCCGTAGCGGTGGCGATCGGGCCGATCACCATCAAGTGGTACGCGCTGGCCTACATCGTGGGCCTGCTCGGCGGCTGGTACTACGCCCGTCGGCTGGTGGCGGCGGACCGCTACTGGGGCGTGGTGCGGCGCCCGACTCTCACCGACATCGACGATCTCATCGTCTGGGTGGCGCTCGGCGTCGTGCTCGGCGGGCGCATCGGCTACGTGCTGTTCTACAACCTGCCGCTCTACCTCTCCGACCCCATCGAGATCCTGGCCATCCGCAACGGCGGCATGTCCTTCCACGGCGGTTTCCTCGGCGCCGTACTGGCGATGCTGCTGTTCGCCCGCGCCCGCAAGCTCCAGCCCTTCACCTTCCTCGACATCGCCGGCGTGGTGGTGCCGATCGGGCTGTTCTTCGGCCGCATCGCCAATTTCGTGAACGGCGAATTGTGGGGGCGCATCGCCCCGGACTTCGCCTACGCGGTGGTGTTTCCCTCCGGCGGCCCCCTGCCCCGGCATCCGAGCCAGCTCTACGAGGCCGCCACCGAGGGCGCCCTGATGTTCGTCGTGATGGCGCTGGCGGTGCGCGCCTACGGCTTCCGCAAGCCCGGCCTGATGGGCGGCATCTTCGTCCTCGGCTATGCCCTGGCCCGGACCTTCTGCGAGTTCTTCCGCGAGCCGGACCGCCAGCTCGGCTACCTGTTCGGCACCGAGAACTGGTCCACCGGCGGTATCACGATGGGGATGGTGCTGTGTGTCCCCATGGCGCTCGTCGGGCTCGCCGCCATCGTGATGGCGTTGCGCGGCACCACCCGCCCGCGTGTCGCGGTGGAGGACCTGCCCCCCGCGAGCACCGCCAGCGCCGCCAATCCGGCGAAGGCCGACGCGGCGTGACGAGTCCGCTCTTCGCCGCGATTCGCGACGAGATCCTGGCCTCGGGTCCGATCGGGCTCGACCGCTACATGACCCTCTGCCTCGGCCATCCGGTCTACGGCTATTACCGCACCCGCGACCCGCTCGGCGCGAGTGGCGACTTCATCACCGCCCCCGAGATCAGCCAGATGTTCGGCGAGCTGATCGGCATCTGGATCGCGGCGACCTGGGGCGCGATGGGCGCGCCGCCCGATCTCGCTTTGGTGGAACTCGGCCCCGGGCGCGGCACCCTGATGCAGGACGCGCTCCGGGCCTTGTCACGCGCCGCCCCGACACTCCGCCCCGCCCTGCACCTCGTCGAGACCAGCCCGGTCCTGCGCGAAGCGCAGGCGACACGCCTCGCGGCCGCCGCGCCGACCTGGCACGACAGCATCGATACCCTCCCGCGCGCGCCGACCCTCGTCATCGCCAACGAGTTCTTCGACGCGCTCCCCGTGCGCCAGTTCCAGCGCACCGCGCGCGGCTGGTTCGAGCGCCTCGTGGGCCTCGCCCCGGACGGGACCGCCCTCGCCTTCGGCCTCGCCGCCGAGCCCGACACCCGCATCACCGCGACCGGTCCGGACGGGGTGCTGATGACCCTGCCGAGCGCCGCCCTCGAGCTCGTGCGCAGCCTCGCCCATCGCCTCGTCGCCGACCGGGGCGCGGCCCTGATCATCGATTACGGCCATGTCCGGCCCGGGTTCGGCGATTCGCTGCAGGCGATGCGCGGCCACGGTTTCGTGCCGCCCCTCGCCACGCCCGGCGAGGCCGACCTGACCACCCATGTGGACTTTTCCGCCCTGGGCCGCGCCGCCCGCGCCGAGGGCGCGACCCTGCACGGCCCGGCCGACCAGCGCGACGTTCTCGCCGCCCTGGGCCTGCGCGAGCGCGCCGAACGCCTTAGCCGCGACGCCAGCCCGGCCCAGCGCGATGCGATCACGGCAGCGGTGGCCCGCCTGATCGACCCCTCCCGGCGCGGCATGGGCAGCCTGTTCAAGGCGATGGCGTTTTCGGACCCGTCGCTCACCGCCCTCCCGGGTCTCCCGACGGCGCCGTCGTAGGCGGCTCGGCCCGGCTCAGGGCATGCGACGGGCTGGCCACAGGGTTCCGAGATCCAGTGCGCGAGCGCCGCAGAGGAACAGCAGCAGGGTCAGGGTGTGGGCGCCCATGTGGGGGCTCCGTGATCGGAGTTTCTTCGAAATCCTGTGCTGCCGGCGCCGTCGCCAACCGGCGCAACACGGCTGACGCTACTTTGCCACGCCCGGGTCGGCCCCGATCATCCCGGACAGATCGCGCCAGCCATAGGCCAACTCGGTCAGCGATACCCCTTCCTCCGTGTCCATCGTCTCGGCCACGCGTTCACCACCCAGGCGCTCATAGAAAGCGCGGGCACCGCTGTTGTCCTGCAGAACCCAGACCGTAGCGGCCTTGAAGCCCTGGTCCGCCAGCGCCATGCCCATTCTGCGCATCAGAGCGCGGCCGAGCCCGGAACGCTGGTGTGATCGGCGGAGATAGAGGGCGCTGACCTCGCCATCGAAGCCGCCAGCCCGCAACTCGGCATCGCGCTGGCAGCAGCACGACGCGAGGGCAACGACTTCGCCTCGATCCTCCGCAACGAGGACGGCGACTACGCCGTTCGTCTCCATGCCGTCGAGAATCGTGCGCCACATCGCGATGCGCGACGCGACCGAGAGGGCTGCCAGCATCGCATCGGGGAGATGCCCCGCGTAGGTCTCACGCCACGACGCAACGTGCAGGCGCCCCATCGCGTCCGCATCACCGGACGTCGCCCTGCGAACCTGGACTATCGCCACCGGACCTCCTCTTACGCCGAGACGGCCCCGCACAATGTCAGGACGCATCCGCAGGACATTCCCGTTGAACGGGTGGGACGATGTCAAACGGAAAGGCATCCGCGACCCGCAAAACTTGACTTCACCCCCTCATCGGATTAACCGCCATCGCATTCATGCGACGGTTTGATCGTCAACACGAACGCCGACCGGCCCTGTGAGGCCGGAGGTCAACGCCCGACAGCGCGATGCGCCCTCGGGCGGGTTTCGCGTTGGAGAACAGGGCGTCGGTTCCGGTTCACACGTCGTCGTCGAGTCCCGATGCCCAACGCCCCCGCGAAGACGCCCCTGCGCATCGAGGATGCGGTGAACGATACCTGCCCGTGGTCGGGCAAGCCGATCGCGGCGGATTCGCTCACCCTCTACAACGGCGCCGTGGTGGGCTTCTGCAATCCGGAATGCCGCGACAAGTTCGCCAAGGCGATCCGCAGCTTCGAGGACGCGCTGCAGGCGCGGCGGGCCGAGAGCGCGGGCGTCAATCAGTGATCGCTCCGTCGATGCAGACGATGCCGGTTCAGGGAGCCTGACGCATGTTCGAAGGCCTGTCCGATCGCCTCTCCGGAATTCTCTCCGGCCTGACGCGCCGCGGCGCCCTCACCGAAGCCGACGTCACCGCGGCTTTGCGTGAGGTCCGCCGCGCCTTGCTGGAGGCCGACGTCGCCCTCGAGGTGGTGCGCGGCTTCACCGAGAAGGTGCGCGAGAAGGCCGTCGGCGCCGTCGTGCTGAAGTCGGTCACGCCCGGCCAGATGGTCGTCAAGATCGTCAACGACGAGCTGGTGGCGATGCTCGGCTCGGAAGCCGGCATCATCGATCTCAACGCCCCCGCCCCCGTCGCCATCCTGATGGTCGGCCTGCAGGGCTCGGGCAAGACCACCACCACGGCCAAGATCGCCCGCCGCCTCGTCGCCCGCGACAAGCGCAAGGTTCTGCTCGCCTCTCTCGACACCCGTCGCCCGGCCGCCATGGAGCAGCTTGCGATCCTGGCCAAGCAGGTCGAGGTCGAGAGCCTGCCGATCGTCGCCGGCCAGTCGGCCGTGCAGATCGCCAAGCGCGCCATGGACGCCGCCCGCCTTGGCGGCTTCGACGTGGTGATGCTCGACACCGCCGGCCGCATCACCCTCGACGAGGCGCTGATGGCGGAGGCGGCCGAGGTCAACGCCGCGACCAACCCGCACGAGGTGCTGCTGGTCGCCGACGCGCTCACCGGCCAGGACGCGGTCAACACCGCCCGCGCCTTCGACGAGCGCCTGGGCGTCACCGGCATCGTGCTGACCCGCATGGACGGCGATTCGCGCGGCGGCGCGGCCCTGTCGATGCGCGCCGTCACCGGCAAGCCGATCAAGCTCGTCGGCACCGGCGAGAAGGTCGACGCCCTGGAGGAATTCCATCCCTCCCGCGTCGCCAACCGCATCCTCGGCATGGGCGACATCGTCTCGCTGGTCGAGAAGGCGGCCGAGACCATCGACCACGAGCAGGCGCTCCGCACCGCGGAGAAGATGCGCAAGGGCAAGTTCGACCTCGACGACCTGTCGATGCAGCTCGCCCAGATGGAGAAGATGGGCGGCATCGGCGGCCTGATGGGCATGCTTCCGGGCATGGGCCAGATGAAGAAGCAGGTCGAGAGCGCCAACCTCGACGAGAACATGTTCAAGCGCCAGCGAGCCATCATCTCGTCGATGACCGCGCAGGAGCGCAAGAATCCCGACCTCCTCAAGAATTCCCGCAAAAAGCGCATCGCGGCGGGTTCGGGGACGAAGGTGGAGGAGCTGAACAAGCTCCTCAAGATGCACCGGACCATGGCCGACATGATGAAGGCGATGGGCTCGGGCAAGCGCGGCATCGGCCAGGCGCTGGGCTCGATGTTCGGCATGGGCGGCGGCGGTGGAATGGGCGGTATGCCCGGCCTGCCCCCCGGCATGGCGGAGCCCACGCCGGAGATGATCGCCGACATGCAGAAGCAGCTCGGCGGCAAGCTCCCCCCCATGCCTCCGGGCCTCGGGGGCAAGATGCCGGGCCTGCCAGGCCTCGGCGGGCCGAAGGGGCTTCCGGGCCTCGGCGGCTTCCCGTTCGGGAAGAAGAAGTAGCACCGGGGCGCCGGTGCGCAGCGACGAGCGAAGGGACCTGCGTCTTCTCCGCTCCTCTCTGCCCACCGGACGCCTCATCCGACACACGCAACACCCCCTCATCAGGAGAAATAAATGTCCCTCAAGATCCGCCTGACCCGTGGCGGCGCCAAGAAGCGCCCGTACTACCGCATCGTCGTCGCCGACGCCCGCGCCCCGCGCGACGGCCGCTTCATCGACAAGGTCGGCGTCTACGACCCGATGAAAGCCAAGGACGATCCGGCCCGCATCGTCCTCGAAGCCGACAAGATCCAGGCCTGGCTCGCCAAGGGCGCCCAGCCGACCGACCGCGTCCTGCGCTTCCTCGACGCCGCCGGCCTCGCCAAGCGCCCCGCGCGCAACAACCCGCAGAAGGCCGAGCCGGGCGAGAAGGCCAAGGAGCGCGCCGCCAAGCGCGCCGAGAAGGCCGCTGCCCCGGCCGAAGACGCCGCGGCCTGAGGTCCCTCGCATGGCGCGTCGTCCCGGAGGCCTATCGACCCACGGTGACGGCGGCCGCCGTGCGCGGCCCGGCCGCATCGGCAGCGAGGCGGCCACCTCGCCCCACCGGCCCAAGGCGGAGGTCGACGCGCCTCTGCCGCCCACCGACCCGAGCCTCGTCCAGATGGGCGAGTTCGGGCGGGCGCACGGGCTCAACGGCGAGGTCCGGCTGAAATCCTACACCGGCGACCCGCAGGCCATCGCGTCCTACGGGCCGCTGATCGGTGCCGATGGCCGCCGCATCGAGCTCACCGATGTCCGGCAGGCCGGCGGTGCCTCCCCCGACCTCCTGGTCGCGCGCGTCAAGGGCGTCGGCGACCGCACCGGGGCGGAGGGTCTCAACCGCCTCGCCCTGTACCTGCCGCGCGAACGCCTCGGCACCGTGGCGGAGGAGGACGAGTTCTTCACCGCCGATCTCGTCGGCCTCGACGTGGTCGACACGCAGGGCACGGTGCTGGGCACCGTCGCGGACGTGCCGAATTACGGCGGCGGCGACCTTCTCGAAATCAAGCCGGCCCAGGGCGGCGCCACAGCCCTCCTGCCCTTCACCAAGGCCTTCGTGCCGGACCTCGACATCGCCGGGGGCCGCGTGGTGATCGACCCGCCGGAGGACCTGTTCGCTCCGGCCCAGCCGCGCCCGCCCGAAGAACCCGTCTGAGGACCTCGTTTGGCGGGAACTGCCGATCCGGTGACGCTCGGGGAGGATCATCGGATCGGCCAGCGTCCCCCATACGACAGGGAGGCCGAACGGACCGGGTGACACGCCGCGTTCGTCACCGAAACGGTGAAGGCCCGACGTTCGCCGTCCCCGGGGCATCGCGTGGGCAGGCGTGATCGCCGGCAGGCGCTGCTTGGCGTAGTGCGCCGCGTCCTGACCGGTGTCGAACACCACGCCCTCGTCGCCCCGCAATACAGCCCGATCGTAGATGTCGAAGTCGAAGCGCGGCTTGGTTGGTCTCGCGAGCACCGTGCGTAAGCACATCGGTCCCGGAGGCGTGGGAGGCCGTGGGCAGCGCCGCGACAGCGTCACCTTAGCCCGAACCACCGGAGAACGGACCCTCCTCCCTCGACCGGTCGCGGGCGACGGACCCGGACGCCGGCGCTCCGTCCGGGTCGGACAGCATCGTCGAAGTGCGCCGCTCGAAAAATGCCGCGTCATCCGAAGCAGCGGACCCGCCCGAAGGGTCGGCGTGGCGGGTCTGGTTCCGCCCGTCCGCCTTGGCCGCGTAGAGGGCGGCATCCGCGGCACGATAGAGGTCGCTCAGCGACCACATCCCCGGTTCGACGTCGTCGCTGCTCGCCACGCCGATGCTGACCGTCAGCGTGCCCGCCGCGATGCCCGAGACGGCGAGATCGAGGCGGCCGACCGCCGCGTGGATGCGGGCCGCGACACGGGCGGCGCCCAGACCGTCGCTTCCGGGAAGCAGCACCACGAATTCCTCGCCGCCGACCCGGCACACGAGGTCGCCGGCGCGGGCGACGCTGGCTTCGAGGCAGCGCGCGAGGCCTTTCAGCACCTCGTCGCCGACGGCGTGGCCATAGCGGTCGTTGAGCGCCTTGAAGTGGTCGGCATCGATGACCAGGAGCGACAGGGGGAACGGCGACAGCGATCCCGCCGCCCGGGCCTCACCGATCGCTGACTCTCCGATCCCCACTCCACCGATCCCCGCCAAGGCCTCTTCAAACCGGCGTCGGTTCGGCAATCCAGTCAGGGCGTCGGTGCGCGACAGGCGGACCAGTTCCTCCTGCATCCGGGCGCGCCGCCGCAATTCGCGCCCGAACAGCAGCGACAGACCGGCGGTGAGCCCACACAGGATCAGCAGCACGCCGCCCAGCACCGCCGCCCGCCCGCGCCACTCGGCCTCGATCTCCTCGGGCGCCAGGGTCACGTCGAGGATGAGGGGCAGGTCGCCGATCCGCATGAAGGTGTGGAGCCGCGACCCCGTGTTCTGGATCGTGGGGCCGACGAAGCTGCCGTGCCCGACGCGGACGAGGTGCTGGAAGACGGGCGAATCGGCGACGCTCTTCCCCAGCGTTCCGTCCCAGGGGGGATACCGCACCAGGCGCGTGCCGTCCGCCCGGTAGAGGTTGATCGCCCCCTTGGTCCCGAGCGCGAGGTTTTCGAACAGGCTGCTGAAATAGGTGAGCTTCAGGGAGGCCTGCACCACGCCGCCGAAGCTGCCGTCCGGCTTGGCGATCCGTCGGCTCAGCACCACCACCGGAACGCCGAGGAACCGGGAGATCACCGGCTCGCTGATGTCGAGCCCGATATCGGGATGGTCGCGATGGATGCGGAAATAGGAGCGATCGGCGTTGTTGAGTTGGCGCGCCGGCACGGCGTTGGCGTCGTAGAGGGTGTTGCCGGCCTCGTCGATCACCAGGATCACGCCCATGTCGCGGGTGGTGACCGCGCGGTCGAACAGGATGAGCTGGCGCAGCTCCGGGCCGAGGGCGGCAAAGCCCGGCGCCGACAGGTTCTCGACCGCGCCGCGCAGGGCCAGGTCGATCACCTCGATGTTGCGGGCAATGTCGCGCTCGATCACCTGAAGCAGGTTGCGCGACGTCTGCTGCGCCTTCTCCCACGCGTCGTCGCGCAGGTTGAGCAGCATCGTCCCGGAAACGACGAGCATGCCGAGGGGCGCGAGAATGCCGAGGCCGATCCAGGCGCTGGTCGCATCGAGACGACGCCAAAAGCCGGCCACCAGGCGCATCGTCGGAATCATCCCCTGGTTGTAAAGCCCAGAAGGCGATACCACGCACAGAACGATTCCAGCCTGCGCTCAGGCCGGCCCACCACCCCTTTTGGTAACGACAACCTCAGCGTGTCTCACGACACCCTTCCCCGCGTCGCGCCGTACCAGCGTCCGGGGGATCGTCGCCCGGGGATCGCCCGAACCGCGCTCCAGGCCCCGCGCTATCGCCGGCCCGCGCGCGTGGTCTCATCCCGGCAGGGCCGGATCGACGCCGGGTCCGGCCTGTCCTCGGGTCGCGGCGCCGCGAAGATCGCGAGGTAGCCGACGCCGCCCTCGAGCACGGAAAACCCGGTCTGGCGGTATCCGGCGGCGGCCAGTTCGCAGGCCAGCAGTTTCGGCGGCGTTCCATGGCGCGCGGGAACGTCGTCCGCATCGACGATGCCGACCTTTCCACCCGGCTTCATCATGGGGCCGAGATTGTGCAACAGGCCAAAGGGCTGGGCGATCTCGTGATACATGTGGACCAGCACGGCGGCATCGAGGGAGCCCGCCGGCAGGCGCGGATCGTGCGGCTCGCCGCGCACAACCGTCACGTTGGTCAGGGCGCTCTTGGCGATCCGGGTCTCGAGCCCCGCCAGGTAGCGTGGCGTGACATCCTCGGCATAGACCTGCCCCTGGGGGCCGACCCGCTCGGCCATCCGCACCGTGTAATAGCCGCTGCCCGCCCCGATATCGCCGACGCCCTGGCCCGGGGCGATGCCCATCAGCCGCATCACCTGCCCGACCTCGTCGACCGAATCGCGCTGCGATTCGGAGGCCCAGAGCGGCGCCACGATCTCGGCGACGGGCCGGTCGGGCTTGGGAAACGCGGTCGCGGGCGCGCCGGGCGGCGCCAGCGGTTCGGCCGCCTGCGTCGTATCCGGTGTGATCACGCCGGCCCCGGAGAGCGCCGCCGCCAGGGCGAGCGATCGGACGAGGGGAGAGCGGAGATGGGCAATGCCGGACAGGACCATGGCGGGACAACCCACCCCGAACGGTTCGGTGCCACGTTGACCGGGCGCATCTCCGCGCGCCATCAAGCGGCATGACCGTCCCCTCCCCCGTCGCCGGGTCCAGCCGACCCTGGACCGCCACGATCCTCACCCTCTACCCGGAGATGTTTCCCGGTCCGCTCGGGCTGTCCCTGTCCGGCGAGGCGCTTGCGCGGGGCACCTGGAGCCTGGAGGCGCGCGACATCCGCGAGCACGGCCTGGGGCGCCACCGGGCGGTGGACGACACCCCGGCCGGGGGCGGCGCCGGCATGGTGCTGCGCTGCGACGTGCTGGCATCGGCCATCGACGCCGCCGCCCCACCCGACGACCCGCGCCCGCGCCTGCTCATGAGTCCCCGAGGGCGACCGCTGACCCAGGCACGGGTCCGGGCCTTGAGCGAAGGCCCCGGCCTCGTCGTCGTCTGCGGCCGGTTCGAGGGCGTCGACGAGCGGGTCATCGCCGGTCGCGGCCTGGAGGAGGTGTCGATCGGCGACTACATCCTCTCCGGCGGGGAGATCGCCGCCTTGGTGGTGCTCGATGCCTGCGTGCGCCTGCTGCCCGGCGTGATGGGCAAGCTCGCCTCGGGGGTCGAGGAAAGCTTCGAGACCGGGCAGCTCGAATATCCGCACTACACCCGCCCCCGCGACTGGGAGGGCCGGGCCATTCCCGACGTGCTGACCGGGGGCAACCACGGCGCCATCGCCCGCTGGCGTCAGGCCGAGGCCCTGCGCCTCACACGCGAGCGCCGGCCGGATCTGCTCCGGCCGGCGAAGGGCTGACGTCCCGCTCGGACCCGTCCGCCCGCGGCGGGACCCGACGCGGATCGAACCGCGTCGGGCCGGGGGATCAGAAGCGCCAGACGAAGTTCCCCTTGACGGCCTGGTCCTGAGCCCGGCTGCCAGTCTGGCCGGTATAGGCCACGCCCAGGCTGGCATTCGGTGCCACCGCGACGTCCAGGCCGACTTCGGCCACGAACGCGTCCCGGTCGATCGGCACGCCCGCGCTGAGGAAGGCCGGACCGGTGGCGAAGGTCAGCAGCGCCTTCGGCACCACGTCCCCGAACGCCCGCCGGTAGCCCGCGAGACCCCGCACCGTCACCGGCAAGCCCAGCCCGAGATCCAGGCCCGTCTGTCCCCGCACGCCCACCGTGGTGGCGCCGACGCCGTAATCCGCCGCCGCGCCCGCCAGTGCGGCCGCGCCGCCCGTCTCCGCGAAGGCATCGCGCCGGACGCCCACATAGGCTCCGCCCACGAAGGGCTCGACATAGGTCGCCACCAGCGGCACGCCGGCACCGGTCCCGCCATCCTTCGACACCAGCACCGCCGCGATCGGCGCTCCCAGCGCAATCTTCCAGCCGATCTCGCCAAAACCCTGGACCGTGTAGCCGCCGCCGTGGCCGCCCAGCGTGCTCGACAGCCCGTACGGCACCGCCCGTCGGGTGCGCGTGTCGGTGCCGGCATAGATCGCGCCCAGCCGCAGCGAAAGCGGGCCGACCGCGTAGCCGCCATAGACGCCGCCGAACCCGCTCTTGAGCGCGGCGCTCTCCGCGTCCCTGGTGCCGCCGGCTCGTCCGGCGCTGTCCAGGTAGGCCTCGGTGTAGCCGCCAACCACGCCCAGGCGCAGGCCGCTCGGCAGTTGCAGGTCCGCACCGGTGGCGAAGCCGGCGATCTGCCGGTTCATATCGAAGGCGTTGCCGCCGCCCTTCGCGCTGCCGAACGCGCCGAAGCCCTGGCCCCAGAGCCCGACCACCTGCGGGTCCAGGATCCGCATGGGCACGCTCGCCACCGCCGGCGAGCGGCCCGGCAGATCGGCCGTGTAGGCGGACGGCAGGGTGCCGTAATCCAGGCCGGTGCCGGGATTGCCCCAGCGCAGGCGGTCGAGGACCGCTTCACGCACGAAGAAGGCGGTCTCGTAGGCGGTGGAGACGGTGCTGGCATGGATGCCGCCCGCGAGGGCACGGAAGCCGCCCGCGGCCTCCGAGGCGGTGAACCCTACGGCAGCGTCGTAGATCCGGCCCGTCCCGGCCGCCTGGATCGCGTTGGCGACCGCCATGCCGTTGCGGGAGGTGGCGCTCGCGGCGAACGGCACGTCGTTGCGGGTGAGCGTCAGGTCGACGTCGGACAGGCTGTAACGAAGGGTCGGGGTCAGGAAGGCGAGGTTCGAGGTCACCCCGGCGAACTGGCCCGAGACGCCGCCCGCGGCGGTGAGGATCGTGTAGGTGGTGCGGGGGTTGTAGGCACCGGAGGCGGCCAGCACCTGAACGGTGCCGCCCGACAGCGTCGCCTGACCTCCGGCCGCGATCCGGTCCGCCTGCCCGGCGGCATTGGCCTCGACCTGATAGGTGGCTCCGGCCGCGAAGGCGACGTTTCCGGCCACGGACAGAGTCCCGATGGAATTGCCCGGCGCGACGGTACCGCCCGACAGCGCCGTCACGGTCCCGATCGTCCCCGTGCCCCCGAGGCTCGCCCCGGAGCCGACCATGACGGGCGCGTTCGCGAACGATCCGTTGACCGCGAGACCACCTTCCAGCACCGAGAGGGGACCGGAAAGGGTGCCGCTTCCGGTGAGGGTCAGCCGACCGGCATTGATCTTGGTCAGGCGGCCGGTGCCGTTGATGGTGTTGGCCATGGTGGCATCCGCGGCCTGATCGAGGATGACGACGGCGTTGTCGGTGATCGTCCCCGTACCGAAGGCGCGGGCCTGTCCGATGAGCGTACCCCCGAGGACGGTCGTCCCACCCGCGTAGGTGTTGTTGCCGCTCAGCGCGAGGGTGCCGGTGCCGTCCTTGGTCAATGAGCCGGACCCGCCGATATCATTGCCCCAGTTGTCATAAGCCGAGAACCCGCCCTTGGCCGCATCCATGACGACCCGGATCGGGCCGTTGAACGCACCGTATCCGTCGGCGGCCGCAAACAGGTTCAGCCGGGCCCAGCCGCTGCCGTCATCGAGGGGTTGACCCGAGGCGAGTTCGGTGGTCGCGAGCACGTCGCGGCGCTGTTCGGCGCTGAGATAGGGAAAACGGGTGGCCAGGAGGACCTCGGCGCCCACCGGGACCACCGGCGCGAGGTCGGTGGGGCCGACCGGACTCAGGCCATAGGTCAGCGTGTTTTCGTAGAAAGCCTTGTTCTTCGCCTTGTCGCTGTACTCGTTCGGGCTCTGCGCGGCGCACTCCCCGGCGCCGAGGCCGCATTGCGCCCGGATATAGCTGTTCAGCGCCTGGGCAGATTGCGCGACGGTTGCCGCAAAATCTTCGCCGGGCTGCAGATAGCCGGGCGTATTGTTCAGGAGCTTCGTGGTTTCCTGGAAGGCGAGAATCCGGCCGCCGATGACGTCGAGGGCATAGTGCACGCCGAGCACGAGGCGGCTGTTCTTGAACTCGGCCGCTTTCGTCAACGAACGCTGGTAGAGTTCCGGTACCATCACCGCGTAGAGGAGGGCGTTGGTGTTGGCGGCGAACGCTGGTAGAGTTCCGGTACCATCACCGCGTAGAGGAGGGCGTTGGTGTTGGCGGCGGTCGAGTGTCCGCTGGGAAAGGCCGCCGAATTGCTGCTCTGAACCAGGCCGTAGCGCGGGTCGAGCTTGATCTCGCTGCTGACCTGGAACGGCCTCGGATTGCCCTGGGAATTGGGAACGCCCGGCTGAGTCAGGCCGAAGACCGTGCCGTAGGTGTTGATGGCTCCATAGTACAATTTGAGCACGCCGCTATCACCGCCGACGCGGCCGTTGGCGGTCTTCGAGATGAAGTCGAGCGCGTTGCCGACCGGGGTCGGGCTGCCGCTCGGGACCGCCTGCAGGAAATTGGCGGCCTTCGTCCCGAAGAAGCGGAGATCGTAGCTGTTGGCATCGATCACCGCCTTGTCGAATCGCGCCGGGCTGGCGCTACGATTGAACTCGATCGTGCGCTGCAAGCTCTCCAGATAGGTCTTCCGCGGAAGGCTCAAGATGCCGTTCAGCACCTGGGCCCCCTCCCGCTGCGGTAGCGTGTTCAAGCTTTGCGCTTGCGCCGGACTGAAGGAAGCAGCCAGCACAAGTGCGGACACGCCAGACATACGAAGAAGCATTGTAGTCTCTTTCTCAGATCAAGTTTTATTCTGTTTCCGGGGATGGCGTGCAGCGTTTGGAGATATTTTCTGATCGTAAAATATTTTATACTGATATAGATTTGTCTATAAGAAAATCTTGGTATGGAATTTGTCTAGCGAACATTTGTGAAACGCTGGTGACGGTCGACAAAAGACCGTGGAGGCTCGGGCGCCGAAAGTACCGTCTGGGCGATAGTCTGGCGTTTGTGGCCGCTTGAACCGTGGGCTTCGGCGCCCGTATCGCCTCGCGGGCGCGGCAAACGTCGCGGCTGGAGAATGCGCGCAGGAATTGCCGCGCGGGTCCGGCATCCGAGCCATGCCGAGCGCGCATCGATCATGCGATCAAGCGGGATCGAACGAAGGTTTGGCGCAGGCCCATCGCCACAATCTCCACACGCCTGTCGAACGGCGCAGGCATTCTTAACGCCGTGATCTTTCCTTCGGTGACGCTGTCACCAGAAATGATCAAACAGAACATCGAAAGACAAACCCGACACTTGGTTCGACGATCGATTGTCGACGATCTTTGATCAGGCGTCTGGTTTGTGACTCGACCCGGACGAACCCGAGAGCGGCAGAGCGCACAACAGGACGGATACGCGCGGAATTGCTGAACCAGGATCAATAGAACGCGGCCGAGTCGAGAACACGACAATCCTCGCCCCCTTCGAGCGGGCTATTTCTCACGTGCAAACCTGCTATACACATGACAGTTCAGCCTATAGGCATGGCCGGAACGGCGATGCATCCGGACCGCTCTGCGCAATCCGATCTCGCGGATTCTCGATGTCGGATAGCCCTCACCGACTGTGCGGCCCCGATTCCATGATGGGTTTCCCACCCCAACGGCGCGCCAATCGGGACGACATCGCATCCGTCGGTTCCGCATATCGAGCAGGACAAGGTGGGGATGCCTGAAGGACCGGAAAGCGAGCGCCGTTTCTGGCTGCTCCTGCTCGTATCGACCGGCGCGTTCATGCAGGCCGTCGATGCCACGATCGTCAATGCCGCGATTCCGATCATCGCGTCCGCGTTTTCGACCGTCCCGCTGGAACTGCATCCGGTCCTCACGGCCTATGTTCTGACGCTGGCCGTCTGTATTCCGGCGACACCGTGGCTGTGCGAGCGCTACGGAACGAAGCGCATCTTCGGCGGCGCGATCGTCGTCTTCACCGCCGCCTCCCTTCTCTGCGGGCTCGCCACGAGCGTGTCACAGCTGGTCGCCGCTCGGGTCCTTCAGGGGATCGGTGGCGCCGCCCTCCTTCCCGTCGGCCGATATGTCATGGTCCGCAGCATTGATCCGAAGAGGCTGATCGCGTCGATCAGCACCGTCGCGACGGTGGGACTGGTCGGAGCCACGATCGGACCGTTCGCGGGCGGGTTTCTGGCGCAGTACATCTCCTGGCGCATGGTGTTCTTCATCAATGTCCCGATCGGGATCTTCGCGCTGATCGTCAACAATCGGCACATGATCGACGTCCGGGCGGTCGCGTGGAAACGGTTCGACACCCTTGGCTTCGCTCTCTTCGGAGCGGGATCGGTCCTGCTCCTCTACGGCTCCGAGACCGTGGTGGCGTCCCGGTGGCAAGGGGTGACCGGCTTGGCCGGCGCGATCGTCCTGTTCGCGATCTACATCGCCTGCAGCCGACACTGTCGGCATCCTCTGGTCGACCTCGCACTGTTCCGGGTGCGCAGCGTTGCGGTCGCGATGGCGGGAAACCTGCTCGCACGGCTCGGAATCTCCGGCCTGTTCTTGATACAGGTGATCTTCCTTCAGGTCGGTTGCGCATGGTCGCCCGCGGAAGCGGGCCTGATGCTTGTTCCGCAAGCGATCGGATCGATCGTTGCCAAACGGTTGGTTGATCGACTGCTGGTCCGCTACGGATACAAACCGTTCCTGCTGGTGAACACGACGCTCGTGGCCTTATCGGTCGGCGGATTCGCAGCATTGAGCCCAAGCACGGGCGCCCTGGTTCTCACCGTTTACATGTTTCTCTACGGCTGCCTCACAGGGCTTCAATACACCGTGATGAACACGCTGATTTATACCGATATTCGTGAGCACGATATCGCCATGGCGTCTTCCATGGCATCGACGATGCAGTATTTTTCGATGAGCCTTGGAATCGCCATCGCAACGCTGCTGATGAATGCCTTCCTGCTCGACGAAACGCCGCTGGGTTACGTTCATGCCTTTCGCGAGACCGTCGTCATTCTAGGAATTGTCACGTTTCTGGCGGGCGGCATCTTCGCGACCTTGCCCAACCGGGCTGCACAGCCTTGAGGCGGGCGCGAAGTCGGGGCGGCCTCGTCTCGGCCCGGGCCGCCGGCACTCCCCGGCGCTGCGGTGCCGCCCGGCCCTGGTCGAGTGTCGGTTCGCCCATCGGCGGTCCGGCGAGCGCTTGCGTCCGGTGCGACGCGGGTCCATTGGCGTCTCCGGGCCACTCCTCCCCGCCTAGGAGCTCTCATCTGGAAGGATGACGTCCGTGACCAACCGACCCGCCACGCGCCCCCGCGTGCCGAACTTCTCCTCCGGCCCCTGCACCAAGCGTCCCGGCTGGAGCCTCGACGCCCTCTCGGACGCGCCGCTCGGCCGCTCGCATCGTTCGGCCGTCGGCAAGGCCAAGCTCGCCGAGGCGATCGACCTGACCCGCACCGTGCTGCAGGTGCCGGCCGATTACCGGATCGGCATCGTGCCGGCCTCCGACACCGGCGCCGTGGAGATGGCGATGTGGTCGATGCTCGGTCCGAAGACCGTCGAGGTCGTGGCCTGGGAGGCGTTCGGCCTGGAATGGGTCACCGACGCCCTGAAGGAACTCAAGATCGCGCCGCGCGTCCATGTCGGCGCCTACGGAATCCTGCCCGACCTGTCGGCGGTGGATACGCGGCACAACGACGTCATCTTCACCTGGAACGGCACCGCCGCCGGCGTTCGCGTGCCGAACGGCGACTGGATCGCCGCCGACCGCGAGGGCATCACCATCTGCGACGCCACCTCGGCGGCCTTCGCGATGCCGCTCGACTGGGCCAAGCTCGATGTCGTCACCTTCTCCTGGCAGAAGGTTATGGGCGGCGAGGCCGCGCACGGCATGATCGTGCTCTCCCCCCGCGCCGTCGCCCGCATCGAGGGCAACGTCCCGGCCTGGCCCGTGCCGAAGGTGTTCCGCCTGGCCAAGGACGGCAAGCTCATCGAGGGCATCTTCAAGGGCGACACCATCAACACGCCCTCGATGCTGGCGGTCGAGGATTATCTCGACACCCTGAAATGGGCCGAGCGAATCGGCGGCCTCCCGGCGCTGCATGCCCGGGCCGACGCCAATGCCCGAATCATCCACGACTGGGTGGCACGCACGCCCTGGATCGACCACCTCGCGGCCGATGCCGGCACCTACAGCAACACGGGCGTCTGCCTCGTCATCGCCGATCCCGACGTGCTGGCGCTCGGTGATGCCGCCGTCGGCGCCGTCGCCAAGGGCATCGCCGACACCCTCGACCGGGACGGCATCGCGTACGACATCGGCGCCTATCGCGACGCCCCCGCCGGCTTGCGGATCTGGTGCGGCGGCACGGTCGAGCGCTCGGATCTCGAGGCCCTGACGCCGTGGCTCGATTGGGCCTTTGCCCAGGAGAAAGCGAAGCTGCTCGCGCGGGCGGCGTAGACCCCGCGACCGCGACGCGACGCTCATGTATACCACGCCCCTGAAAGGCGCTGGTATACAGGCGACGGATTCCTCGTGAACCTCCGTCGCCCGCCTCTCTCGATAGGGCGGCTCGGCCCGGCCCACCCGCACCCGGACACGCTGCATGAAGATCGACGGCAAGCCCTACCGCACCATCTTCCCCGCCGAGGACGCCGCCTCCGTGGCGGTGATCGATCAGACCCGCCTGCCTTTCGCTTTTGAGCTCAAGACCTTAGCGACCCTGGACGATGCCGCCGTGGCGATCCGCACCATGGTGGTGCGCGGCGCGCCGCTGATCGGCGTCACCGCCGCCTACGGTCTCGCCCTCGGCTTGCGGGCCGACGCCACCGAGGCAGGCCTCGACCATGCCGTCGACCGTCTCGCCGCGACCCGCCCCACCGCGATCAACCTTCGCTGGGCCCTCGACCGGGTCGCCGCCAAGCTCCGCACCGTGCCGGAAGCCGACCGCGCCGCCTTCGCCTATGCCGAAGCCGGGCGCATCGCGGAGGAAGATGTCGCGAGCTGCCACGCCATCGGGGTGCACGGCGCCGTGATCCTGAGCGATCTGCATCGCGAAAAAGGCAGGCCGATCAACGTGTTGACCCATTGCAACGCGGGCTGGCTCGCGACGGTGGATTGGGGCACCGCTCTGGCGCCGATCTATGTGGCGCACGATGCCGGCGTGCCGATCCATGTCTTCGTCGACGAAACCCGCCCCCGCAACCAAGGTGCGGCGCTCACCGCCTTCGAACTCAACGGTCACGGCGTCCCGCATACCGTCATCGCCGACAATGCCGGCGGGCATCTGATGCAGCACGGCGCGATCGACATCTGCATCGTCGGTTCGGATCGCACGACCTCATCGGGCGACGTCTGCAACAAGATCGGCACGTACTTGAAGGCGCTCGCCGCCAGCGACAATCACGTGCCGTTCTACGCGGCTCTGCCCTTCTCGACGATCGACTGGACCCTCGATGACGGCGTGCGGGAGATCCCGATCGAGGAACGCGATGGTCGCGAGGTCACCCACCTGACGGGCCGTCTGGCCGATGGCGGCTTCGGCACCATCGAAGTGGTCTCGCCCGGAAGCCCGGTCGCCAATCCGGCCTTCGACGTGACGCCGGGCCGCCTCGTCACCGGGATCATCACCGAGCGCGGCGTCGCGTCGGCCGATTCCGAGGGCCTGCTGTCGCTCTATCCGGAGCGCCGCAAGGCCGCCTGAGGCGTCACGCCCCAGGCGCCCACTGCCAGAAAACCGAGCCGGTGAAGGAAAAAACCGTTTCACCGCGCTGGTTTACGCCGACGTTCTGGTGGGTCGCGAGCCCCCAGCCCGGTCGTGAGGCGGTGGCCCGCTTGTCCACCAGGGTGCAGGTGTAGCGGATCGTGTCGCCGGCATAGACCGGCGCGAGCCAGCGCATATCGCGAAACCCCGGGGACGGCCCGAGTTGCGGCACCGGGCCGGTGCGGGCGGTATGGACGACGTCGCGGCCACGGGTGATGTGGAGACGCTTCATCCAGGCGGCCGCCGTATGCCAACCGGAGGCGCAAAGCCCCCCGAAATGCGTCTGCCGGGCCGCCTCGGGGTCGAGGTGGAAGGCTTGCGGGTCGTAGGTCCGGGCAAAGGCCATGACGGCCTCCGGCGTGAACCGATGCGCCCCAAGTTCCCGGGCCGCGCCAAGGGGCGCCGTTTCCAGGAAGCACAAGGGTTCGGCGTCAGCGGACTCGATGAGAGGTGCGTCGTCCGGCGCTTCGACCGTGCGTGGCGGCAGCGGTGTCGCTCCGCGACGGGCAAACATCACCGTGAAGTTCTGGGTCATCACCGGCTCGCCATCCTGGTTCAGGATGGTCATCGCAAAGACGACGAAGCCGCGATCCGGCTTGGTGTTGGATGCCCGGCACGACTCGACGCGAACCGATATGCTGAGGGCATCCCCCGGCAGGACAGGCCGGAGCCAGCGAAGTTCGGCGATCCCGGGCGAGCCCATCGAGGTCGCCCCGCCGAACGCATGCCGCTGAAGGAGCCGCATGCCGAACCCGGCGGTCTGCCATCCAGAGCCGATCAGCCGACCCACGAACGTCGCCTGGGCCGCCTCGGCATCGAGATGGAACGGCTGCGGATCGAATTCCGCCGAGAAAGCGACGATCTCGGCCTCGGTGACCGTCAAAGAGCCACCGTCGATCACCATCCCGGGGGTGAAGTCTTCGAAGGTGATGCCGGGCATGCGGGGCCTCTCTGGCGTTGAACGTCTTCGCGCCTGGACGACGCGAAACCGACGCCGCTCCGCAGAGTGGCACCCGTTTCGCACGCGATCCGGCCTGGATTGGCTCAGTTGGCGAAGCGGAAGTGCAGGACGTCACCGTCCTGGACCACGTACTCCTTGCCCTCGAGGCGGAACTTACCGGCTTCCTTCGCACCGCTCTCACCCTTCAGGGTGGTGTAATCGTTGAAGGCGATGGTCTCGGCCCGGATGAAGCCCTTCTCGAAATCCGTGTGGATCACGCCTGCGGCCGCGGGCGCACGGGTGCCCTTTTCGATGGTCCAGGCGCGCGCTTCCTTCGGACCCACGGTGAAGTAGGTGATGAGTCCGAGAAGTTCGTAGCCGGCGCGGATCACGCGATTCAGCCCGGGCTCCGCGAGGCCGACCGCCTCCAGAAAATCTCCCTGGTCGGCCAGCGGCATCACCGCGATCTCACTCTCGATCTTGGCCGAAACTACCACCGCCTTGGCGCCCTCCGCCTTCGCGCGGGCCATCACCGCTTCAGAATAGGCATTGCCCTTGTCGGCATCGCCCTCGTCGACATTGCAGACGTAGAGGACAGGCTTGGCTGTCATCAGACCGAGGCTCTGGAAGAGCTTCTCCTCGTCGGGCTTGCGCTGGACCAGACGGGCCGGCTTGCCCTCGCGCAGCAGCGGCAGGGCGCGCTGGACGAGGTCGAGTGTTTCCTTGGCCTCCTTGTCGGCACCCTTGGCCTTCTTCTCCAGAGCGATGACGCGCTTTTCCAGGCTATCGAGGTCCGCAAGCATCAACTCGGTCTCGATGGTCTCGATATCGGCAGCCGGATCGACCTTGCCCTCGACATGGGTCACGTCGCCGTCGGTGAAGCAGCGAACGACATGGGCGATGGCATCGACCTCGCGGATATTGGCTAGGAACTGGTTGCCGAGGCCCTCGCCCTTCGATGCGCCGCGCACGAGGCCGGCGATGTCCACGAAGGTGAGACGCGTCGGGATGATCTCCTTCGAGGCGGCGATCTTGGCCAGATCATCAAGGCGCGCGTCCGGCACCGCCACCTCGCCGACATTCGGCTCGATGGTGCAGAACGGGTAGTTCGCCGCCTGAGCGGCGGCCGTCTGCGTCAGCGCGTTGAAGAGGGTCGACTTGCCGACGTTCGGCAGGCCGACGATGCCGCATTTAAAGCCCATGGGTCACCTGTCCGTTCGCGAAGCCGACCGCAGCCGGCCTGCGTGAAATCCGATGTCGCTGCCGCGGTCAATCGCGGGCGTTAACCTGCTTGACGTCGTCCCAGCCCCGTCCCGCCATGGCGAGGTGGACCTTGTTCTGGAAGCTCGTATCCTCGCCGGCCGCCAGGAGCGGCGCCTGGTCTGCCACCGCCCGGCAGAGGTCGTCGACCCAGGCTTCCTCGCCCTTACCGAAGTCGTTGAGCACATAGGCGTGTACGAGGGCCTTGTCTCCTGGGTGCCCGATACCGAGGCGGACACGCCGGTAATCGTTGCCGCATTGCGCGGTGATCGAGCGCAGGCCGTTATGACCCGCATTGCCGCCGCCGGTCTTCACCCGCAGCTTGGCCGGAGCGAGGTCGAGTTCGTCATGGAGCACGATCACGTCGGAGAGCGCGATCTTATAGAAGCGCTGAGCCTCCTGAACCGCGCGACCGGACTCGTTCATGAACGTCAGCGGTTTGAGGAGGATCGCACGCTCCGGCCCGAGCGCTACTTCGGCGATCTCACCCTGGAATTTGCGCCGCCACGGACCGGCCCGGTGGATACGGGCGACTTCGTCGAGGGCCAGGAAGCCGATGTTGTGTCGGTTCTTCGCGTAGCGAGGGCCGGGATTGCCGAGACCGACGATCAGGCGCATGGCGCGAATGGATCCCTGCGAGTTTGCGGCCGGACCCGCGAGAGTGAGCGGATGCCGGCGTAGGCCTCGAAATAGAGATGCCCCAGCCTGCTGGCCGGGGCACTGTCATGGATGACGTGAAGCCGGGCGCGAGCCCAGATTTCAGTCTTCCTTCTTCTCGTCTTCGGCAACGGCCTCGGCGGCCTCTTCCTCGGCCTTCTCGTCGGCAGCTTCGGCGGACTGCGCTTCGGCGATTGCAGCCTCCTCGGCCTCGACCTCGGCGCCGAGGACGGTCGGCGGTACGATGTTGGCGACGGTGGCGTCGGGCTCACCCGTGAAGGTCGCGCCAGCAGGGAGCTTCACATCGGTGATGTGGATCGCATCGCCGATCTCCCGACCCGTCAGGTCGATTTCGATGGCATCCGGAATCGCGTCAGGGGCGACTTCGAGGGCCAGGGTGTGGAGGACGACGTTGAGCGTGCCACCCTTCTGCTTGATGCCGGGCGCCGCATCTTCGTTGGCGAAGTGCACCGGGACCTCGACCGTGATCGACTGACCGGCGACGACGCGCAGGAAGTCGACATGGATCGGCACGCCGGTCACGGGATCGAGGTGGAAATCGCGCGGGATCGCACGGGTCTTCTTTCCGCCGGCGTTGATCTCGAACAGGGTGGTCTTGAAGCCACCAGCGTAGATCAGCGTGCGGATGCGGATGAGGTCGACCGCGATCGATTGCGGGGCCTGGCCGCCTCCGTAGATGACGGCGGGAACGTGACCCTGGCGACGAACGGCCCGGGCGGCCCCCTTGCCGACCCGGTCGCGTGCCACGGCCTCAAGCGTCTTGACTGCGCTCATGGCGTGATCCTTTTGCGTATGAGAATGAACGGAAAACGCGAAAGGCCGCCCGAAACGGACGGCCAAGCCCCGAATCCCGAAGCGCCCGTGCCTCCAAGGGTGTCTGGCGGGCGCTGGCGCGGCCTATACCCGCAAGTGCTTGCCGGCGCAACCGCTGGAGCAACACAGGTCATTCCATTCTGCAGGCAAGCGCCGGTCGCGCTTCCGTTGATCCATTGGGTAGCAAACCGCTCGCAAGAGCGTGGCCGCGCTCGTTCGAGGAAAGCGCGACATAATTCGGCGCCGGGAGAGACCGCTGACCAGGATTATGGTCAGAGGATCAGCCGATAAGATCGTGACCACCGATTGAGAATAGGCGCTCCGGCGAAGCGTCGTCCGCCGGAGCGCAGCCCTTCTCGATCGACGGCATATTCGAGCGAGATCGAGATTAGCGAACCGATGCCTCGGCCGTCTTCGCAACGAGCTGCCGAGTTGCCGGTGCACGCGGTGTGATGAACGGCGTGGTGATCAGTTCAGAAGCCGGACGCACGGTTGCCGTGGCGCGCGCCTGCTCACGATACACGGGAGGGGTGAGGTAGGTCCGGTCATCCGCCAACGCAGTGGTGATCAGGGTCAGAGATGCGAGTGCGCTTAGGACGATGGTACGGGTGGTCATCGTAAGCTTCCTTCGGAATTTCCGGGGCGACAGCCCCGTTCGACGATCCGAAGATATTTTGCACCGCATCATGATTTAAACAAATGGATTCAATATCGAATATTGATTCTATCGATTTCAATTTATGTGTTGGACCCGCCTCGGTATATGCAAACGCTCCGAAAACGGGGTGGGAATACGAAAAGGGCGATGCTGGCTATCGATTGTACACGATTGCCGCAGTGACGAACGCTCGCCCCTCACGACTGTGTTGAAAGCTATCCCAGCGCTGTATGCCGGCGTTTCGTGCCCCGATCACAAGCGGCAGAATAGCCGAAACAGGTGGGATCTCTGGAACTCGCTTCGCCACGAGGCACGGAACAATGGGCGCCGTATGAACATTTCTTTGCAGGTCGCCAATACTTTTTGCAAAACCTCCGACGTCGCTTTCTCAATCTGACTGACTTCCGCTCGGGCCGCCTGTCCCGATCCCCATGCGCGAACGGGAGCGGCGTCAATGCGGTCCGCTGCCGACGGCCTTGAGGCGGTACAAGGCCTCCAAAGCTTCGCGTGGCGTCAGCATGTCCGGGTCGATCGCATCGATGGCTGAACGCAGGACATCATCCGCAACCTCTAGAACGGGCTCCGGCATCGGCGGAGGAGCAAGGTTGGCGAAGAGCGGCAAGTCGTCGATCCGGGGGCGGGATGGCCGGTCCCGCTCCGCCTTCTCCAAGTGCTTCAGGATCGACCCTGCCCGCGCGATCACCCCGGCTGGAAGGCCAGCGAGGCGAGCAACCTGCAACCCATAGGAGCGTTCGGCCACACCCGACACCACCTCGTGCAGGAAGACGACCTCGCCCTTATGTTCGGCAACCCGAAGGGTCGCATTGTCGAGATGCGAGAGGCGTTGCCCAAGAGCGGTCAGTTCATGGAAGTGGGTCGCAAACAGGGCCCGGCAACCATTCTGTTCGTGCAGGTGCTCGAGGCAGGCCCACGCGATCGAAAGCCCGTCGAAGGTCGCCGTACCACGACCGATTTCGTCCAGGATGACGAGGGAGCGACGGGTCGCCTGATTCAGGATCGCAGCGGTCTCGACCATCTCGACCATGAACGTCGATTGACCACGGGCAAGATCGTCGGCGGCACCGACACGCGAAAACAGGCGGTCGACAAGCCCGAGCCGGACGCGGGCCGCCGGCACGAAGGCTCCGATCTGCGCCAGGACGGCGATGAGGGCGTTCTGGCGCAGGAAGGTGGACTTACCGCCCATGTTCGGACCAGTGATCAACCGGATGCGTCCACGCCCCTCCCCTGACAGGTCACAGTCGTTGGCAATGAACGGCGCTCCCGACGCGCGCAGGGCAGCCTCGACAACCGGATGTCTCCCACCCTCAACGACGAAGGCGTAGCTTTCATCGACAATTGGCCTGCGCCAGTCGCGCTCGACGGCCAACTCGGCATGCGAGGCCGCCACATCGAGGCGCGCCAGCGCCTCAGCCACATCCGCAATAGCGCTCGCCTGCTCCAGGACGCGCCCTGACAGGGCATCGAACACCGCATTCTCCAGGGTCAGCGCGCGGTCGGATGCGCCGGAAATGCGGCTCTCCAACTGCCCGAGTTCGACACTGGTGAACCGCATGGCGTCGACCATGGTCTGGCGATGGATGAAGGTCTCGCGCATTACCCCTTTGAGGCAGGCCTCGCCCACCCCCTGTGGGACTTCGATGTAGTACCCAAGCATGTTGTTATGCTTGATCCGAAGCGTACGGCAGCCCGTTTCTTCGGCGTAGCGCGTCTGCAAGGCAGCGATGACTTTGCGCGAATCCTGGCCGAGGAGGCGGTTCTCGTCGATCTCTGCGTCATAGCCGGCGCGGACGAAGCCGCCGTCCTGGCGCTTCAGTGGAAGATCCTCGGCGAGGGCCGCCCGCAATGTCTGCACAAGCTCGCCATCGACGAAAGCAAGACAGGTGGCTAGGGCCTTCAAATCCTCGGGAAGCCTCTCCAAGCCGTCGCAGCGGGTCGCGAGCTCCTGGGCAGCGTCCAGACCATCACGCAAGGCTGCCAAATCCCGCGGGCCACCCCGGCCGAGCCCGAGGCGCGACAAGGCGCGGGCAAGGTCAGGGGCACGGGCGAGGCTAGCGCGGAAGGCGGACCGGGTCGGCCCGTCCTCAGCCAGAAACTCGACAGCGGCGTGACGATGCCGGATCGCCTCAAGATCGGTCAACGGACCCGCCAGATGCTCGGCGAGCATCCGGGCGCCGCCCGCGGAGACGGTTCGATCGATGGCGTCGAGGAGGCTGCCCTTGCGCTCGCCCGACAGGGTCCGGGTGAGTTCGAGATTGGCCCGGGTCGAGGCATCGATGGACAGGGTCGCGCCAGCGCTTTCGCGCGACGGCGGCGACAAGGTCGGGCGAGCGCCAATCTGCGTACGCTCGATGTAAAGCAGGACCGCTCCTGCCGCTGCGATCTCGGCGCGGCCGAACTGCCCGAAGCCCTCGAGCGTCGAGACTCCGAATTGTGCCTTGATCCGCCGCTCCGCCGAAGAGGGCTCGAGTTCAGCTTGTGCGAGCGGCGTGACGGGAGCGGAGCATTCGCGCCAGAACCGGGTCAGAGCCGGATCGGCATGGATCGCTTCCGACATGACGATCTCGCGCGGATCGTGTCGGGCAATTGCGGAGGCAAGCTCGGCAGCCGGGACTTCACTGAGGGAAAACCGCCCGGTCGAGATATCGACTGCAGCCAACCCGTAAACCAAAGCAGTCTCACCAGCCTTGCGTCGGCCGATCGCCAACAGAACGTTGGCACGGGCGGGGTCAAGAAGACGATCCTCGGTGATGGTACCGGGCGTGACCAGGCGGACAACTTCCCGCCGAACCACGGATTTCGGGCCGCGCTTCTTCGCTTCGGCGGGATCTTCCGTCTGTGCGCAGACAGCCACGCGGTGGCCGAGCGCGATCAGGCGGCTAAGATAGTCGTCGGCGCGGTCCACCGGAACGCCGCACATCGGAATGTCGGCACCGCCATGCTTGCCGCGCTTTGTCAGAACGATGCCGAGCGCGCGCGAGGCGATCTCGGCATCTTCGAAGAACAACTCGTAGAAGTCGCCCATACGATAGAACAGGAGGCAATCGGTATTGGCCGCCTTGATCTCGATATACTGCGCCATCATCGGCGTGGCACCGGTCGTGTCGAGAACGGCAGCGCTCGTCGTGTAGTCTGAGGGGGCGGAGCCGGTCTTGGCGACGGATCGAGCGGGGCGCTGTGACATGGTCCCAGCATAGCAGACCTAGCTGGCAAGGATCAGCGCGGTAGCCCGTCTGGCCTGGGGAGAAAGCTGATACGTCTACGACCAGTGAGAACGCAGAGCCACGCATCGCCACATGAAAAGGGTCGGCCTGCCTGCGCAGACCGACCCTCGTCGAAGCCGATTGAAGGGACTGAAAGGGAACTCAGTAGCGCGGACCGCCCGTGGTGCTGCCCTTCTGCTGCTGGTAGCCGGGCTGCGAGGGGTTGCGCGAATTCGGATCGCTCATCATCCGCGAACGCGGCATGCGATGCATCCGGCGGTGATGACGATGATGGCGCATCCCATGGTGATGGCGCCGATAGGCGACCTGATCGAGCGCCTGATCACCTGCGACGGCAACGGCCGGAGCCGGCATAACAGGGGCGGCCGATGCGGATGTGAGCCCGAATGCACCGAGCAGAGTGCTGGCAGCCAGAGCGATCGCAAACTTGTTCATGAATTCCATCTTCCGTCAAAGCGCCACTTGCGCTGCGAGCGATCAAGTCCTTCGAAGTGAATCCGTTCCCAGGTGATCCAACAGAATGATGGAATTGGCCCCGGTCATGGCAAGTATGGTGGAACATTCGTGACTCGACCTGAACCGCAGCGGGTTGCGGATCGTCCGCGATCGCGTCACCAGCATTGGAATGGTCCACTCTGCACCCGCGCCTCTCGTCTCCACCCTGCCTATCGAGGTCGTCCTTCCAGCACTCCGTGACGCTCTTGCGGTCCGTCCGTCCGTTGTCCTCGTGGCACCGCCCGGCGCCGGTAAAACCACCCGGGTGCCGCTCGCCCTCCTCGAAGCACCTTGGTTACGGCCGGCGGACAAGATCATCCTGCTGGAGCCTCGCCGTCTTGCAGCCCGCGGCGCTGCCGAGCGCATGGCCGCGACGCTCGGTGAGAACGTCGGTGAAACCATTGGACTGCGTGTCCGCCTCGGCTCGAAGGTTTCGAGCCGCACCCGAATCGAGGTCGTCACCGAGGGCGTCTTCACCCGAATGATCCTGGAGGATCCGGAACTCACCGGCGTCGGCGCCGTCCTGTTCGACGAGTTCCACGAGCGCTCGCTGGATGCGGATTTCGGTTTGGCCTTGGCCCTCGACAGCCAAGGTGCTTTGCGGGAGGATCTTCGCATCCTCGTCATGTCGGCGACGCTTGATGGCGCCCGTGTCGCGACGCTTCTCGGCGGAGCGCCGGTAATCGAATCCGAGGGGCGCGCCTACCCGGTCGAGACCCGATACTCGGATCGAGACCCGAGCCGACGGATCGAGGACGTCGTGGCGGAGGCGATCTTACGGGCGCTGCGGGCAGACCCGGGTTCGGTGCTCGCCTTCCTGCCGGGTCAAGGCGAGATCCGTCGCGTGGCATCTCTTCTGGCCGACCGAGTCGATGCATCTATCGAGGTGGCTCCCCTGTATGGCGCTCTTACGCCTGTCGAACAGGACCGTGCCATCGGCCCCGCGCCGCCCGGCCGGCGCAAAGTGGTGCTCGCCACCAGTATCGCCGAGACTTCGCTGACCATTCAGGGCGTGCGGATCGTCGTGGATTCCGGTTTGTCGCGGGTGCCGATCTACGAGCCTGGCCTTGGACTGACTCGTCTGGTCACCGCCCGTGCCTCACGCGCCTCGGTCGATCAGCGCCGAGGCCGTGCCGGCCGAACCGAGCCGGGCATCTGTCACCGACTGTGGTCCGAAGCTGCAACAAACGCCCTGGAGCCCTTTACCAGTCCCGAGATTCTGGCGGCCGACCTCTCGGGCCTACTTCTGGATTGCGCAGCCTGGGGTGTCGCGGACCCGACGGCCCTGGCATTTCTCGACACGCCCCCTGCCCCAGCTCTCGCCGAAGCCCGAGCGATGCTGAGCTACCTCGAAGCGATCGACCCGGATGGTCGCCTAACCAAAACCGGGCGGGCGCTGCGCGCACTTCCTCTGCCTCCACGACTCGCCCGTATGGTTGTCGAGGCAGCAGGCTACGACAGGGCTCGTGAGGCGGCAGACCTTGCAGCCGTGCTGGTCGAGCGGGGGCTCGGTGGCGACGACACCGACGTTAGGTCCCGGCTCGACCGCTACACGCGGGACCGTGGGCAAAGGGCGAGCGACATGCGCCGGCTCGCACAGAGCTGGGTACGACAAGCCAACGCGTTCGCCGGAACCCGTGACCATGCTCCGGTTGGCCTCGACTTGAGCGAGGCCGGAACGCTGCTCGCCCTGGCCTATCCCGATCGGGTTGCCCGAGCCCGTGGCCGCGATGGCGAATTCGTCATGGCCAACGGACGAGCTGGACGGGTCGATCCGAGCTCTGCGCTGGCCCGCGAGCCGTTCCTCGTCGTAGCGGAAATCACCGGGACAGCGGCCCAGGCTCGCATTCTTGCTGCGGCTCCGATCTCCCTGGGGGCGATCGAAGCGCTGTTCGGGACTGCAATCGAGGCGAAGACAGAGATCACCTTCGACCGGACGGCACGTGCCCTACGCGCGCGGTCGATGCGACGACTTGGATCAGTGACGCTGGGCGACCACCCGCTGCCTGTGCCGGTGGAGATTGCCGCGGCCGAGATACTCGCCAAAGGCGTCGTCGAGATCGGGTTACACGCCCTGCCATGGACGCCGCAACTTACCCAATGGCGCGCACGCCTACGCTTCCTGCGAGAGGCTGACCCCGCGAACTGGCCCGACGTGTCAGACACTCAGTTGCTGGCAAACATCCAGCATTGGTTGGCACCGGAAATCATCGGGCGCACGAGCCTCGACGCCATCACCGCCGACGATCTCGCGCGCGCCCTTCAAGCGTTGCTGCCCTGGGATCGGCGCGCCCGCCTCGACGCGGATGCGCCCACCCATTTCGAAGTGCCAACCGGATCGCGCATCGCACTCGACTATGAGTTCGAGACCGGGCCGGTGCTGGCCGTCCGAGTGCAGGAGCTTTTCGGTCTGGAACGCCATCCGAGTATTGCCGGTGGAAGAATCGCCCTCGTGTTGCATCTGCTCTCACCAGCCTCGCAACCCATCCAGATCACCCGCGACCTTCCAGGCTTCTGGCGTGGATCGTGGAGCGCCGTACGCTCGGAGATGCGCGGGCGCTACCCACGCCATCCCTGGCCGGAAGATCCTGTGGCCGAGCCTCCGACGCGGCGTGTCAAGCCGAGGGGGACATGAGCAAGGAACTTTGTCGCGCCTGGGCTCCGTTCGATCCAAGCGGTCGCCTCTCGGCCCCGGCCTATCGCGGCTTTCTGATGCGTATGATCGTCCTCGGGTTTGGCCTGCTCTGCCTGGGGATCTGGCTCGCCGCCCTTGGCCTCCGCTGGTCGGGTATTCTCGTTGCCTCCGGCACGCTCCCCGTCATCCTGGCAACCTCGATCCAGACGGTCCGACGGCTACATGACCGCAACCGCAGTGGCTGGTGGTTGGGGGCATACATTCTCGCGGAGGCAACCAGCCTTCTGCCGCTTGAGGGGGTGGTCGACAGCTATCCCATCCCGGTCATTGGGCTCGTCCTGGCAATGCTAGGCTTCTTCGTTTGGTTCTTTCTCGAGACGGTCTTTCGATCCGGAAGCCGGGAGGCCAACCGCTACGGCGCAGTCCCATTGGATTGCAAACGGCTCACGCTGCACGCTTCGCTTTGAGGACGATGCGCGCTGCGCTTCGGCTCGGCTGATCATCGTCCGGCAAGCGCATGAGGCTGTCGATCTGCGCCAGGGCCGCCACCTGCGCATCGCGCTCCGAAGCGCCGGCCAGCAAGGGCTCGAGGGCTGCGGCAAGCCGTGGCGCAGTACAGTCGCCCTGAATGAACTCCGGCATCGCGTTGTGGCCCAGGATCAGATTCGGAAGCACGATGGTCGGGACCTGGATCAGGCGTCGCGCGACGGCCTCCTCGATCCGCGAGACCTTGTAGGCAACCACCATCGGAACACCGGCCAAGGCCAGTTCGAGCGTGACCGTACCGGACGCGGCCAGCGCTGCCCGGGCCCGGCGAAACGCGGTATGCTTGGCCGCTTCGCCGTGAACGAGCGTGACGGGATTATCCCAGGCGAGCACCGACCGCTCGATCAAGGCTCGGTGCCGCGTCACCGCCGGCAGCACCGCCTCGATCGGTCCGAAGCGCGCCGTGAGACGCGCCAGCGTGGCCCCGAAGACCGGCATCAGACGCTCGATTTCCGATCGGCGGGAGCCAGGCAGGATCGCCAGGACCGGTGATCCTACGAGGCGTGCCTCGGCTTCGGTGCGGGACGGGCGCAATTCCGAGAGTCGCTCGATCAGCGGATGACCGACATAGGTACAGGCAGGGCCATTCAGGCGTCGGTGTGCCTCTGGTTCGAAGGGCAGAAGGGCGAGGACGTGATCGATGAAGGGGCGCATCTTCGCGGCCCGCCAGGGGCGCCAAGCCCAGACGCTCGGCGACACATAGTCGACGATGGGAAGGTCTGGCATTCTCTTACGGACGCGTGCAGCCACGGCATGCGTGAAACCGGGACTGTCGATGATGACAAGCACATCGGGCCGGGCTTCGATGACGTCACGCACCGTCTGGCGAATACGGCGCAGGAGGGTCCGCAGCCGCGCGGCGACGGGCAGGTAGCCCATGACCGCCACGTCATCGATGGGGAAGAGGGACCGGAAGCCTTCTGCCGCCATCGCCTCGCCGCCGACCCCTCCGAAACGAATCGGGCGATCCGACAACTCACGCAGTCCGCGCATCAGCTTCGATCCGAGTTGATCCCCCGAGTCTTCGCCTGCCACCAGCCAGATGACTCGCTCAGGATGGGGCTCGTTCATGCGTCCGGTCCCGTTCTGGCATCGAGATTCAATCCGACGACGAAGAGGCCTATCCGATCCGCCGCCGCAATCGTCGCTTGGCGATCGATGATCAGCGTGTGGCCAGCCTGGACGGCCACACCTGCGCAACCGGCCGCAGCGGCATTCACCACGGTACGGGGTCCAATTGCCGGCAGGTCGACGCGAAGATCCTGTCCGATCTTGGCGCACTTCACCAGCACGGTGCCGGGCTGCGCGTTGCCGTAACCGAAGGGGCGGCGGCCGAGTCCCCGGGCGCGGGACAGCATTCGGTCGGTGCCTTCAGGTCCCTCGATGGCGAGCGCCCGTTGACCCACCACAACCGTTGCCTGCCCGACATCGTATCGAGAAAGCGTAGACAGCAGAGCCTGGCCGGTTTCGATCGACTCGCGTGAAGCAGCGTCGGGCGCATGCAGGCCGAGTACTCCTTCGGGGCTGAGAAGATCGGGCGCGACTTCGTGGACGCCCATCACACCATAGCCGTGCTCCTCCAGAAGCAGAAGAGCGCTGCGCAGCAGCCGGTCGTCGCCGCCGGCAGAGATCGCCCTCAGGGCGTCGCGGTTCCGTAACGCCGCCGCGGCATTCAGAATCGCGGCGGGGTTCGGCCGAGACACGCCGCCGGCCGGGATGACACAAGCGGGTCCCCATGCCTCGAGGACGGACAGGATACCGGCGATGTCGAGGAGATCGACCGTCGCTTCGGCCCGTCTTCGCATCGCCCGCTCGGCGAACCCGCGAATTGCCAGAACGCGAAATGGGCGCCCGGCGCGGTCGAGCGAGGCCGCCACCAATTCTGGCAGGTGACCGGCGCCCGCCACCAGGACCAATAACGGTGCCCCGGTGATCTGCGCAGCGGGCGCTGGGTTCGCGTTCAAGAGGTGCTCGGCGTCTCGCGCGGGGTACAGAGGGAACGCTTGCCGCCAGCGCGAATGAAAGCAACGATTTCGGCGACGGCGCGGTGACTCTCGAACTCCGCGGCCACGTCTTCCAGACGCTCCATCAGCGTCCCCTCATTGGCAAAGAGAAGGCGATAGGCTCGCCGCAACGTGTGAATATCCTCACGGGCGAAACCGCGCCGCTGCAATCCAATGATGTTCAGGCCGGAGAGGTAGGCGCGGTTCCCGAGCGCCATGCCATAAGGAATGCAGTCATTCTCCAACCCGGAAAGCCCGCCGACGAAGGCATGGGCCCCAACGCGGGCGAATTGGATCACGGCTGCACCACCGCCGAGGATCGCGTAATCGCCAACGCTGCAATGCCCGGCCAACATGACGTTGTTGGAGAACACGACTCCGTCACCGACGCGGCAATCATGGCCGACATGGGAGTTGGCGAGAAACGTGCACTTGTCGCCCACCGTCGTCTCCAACCCCCCCCCGGCGGTTCCGGGGTTCATGGTCACGCCTTCGCGGATCACGCAATCGGCGCCGATGGTCAGAACGGAGGCCTCGCCCCTGAACTTGAGGTCCTGGGGTGGATGTCCGATCGAGGCGAAGGGATAGAGCTGTGTACGTTGGCCGATCGTTGTCCGGCCGGCCACCACGACGTGGCTCACGAGTTCGCACCCATCACCGAGAGCGACGGACGGCCCGACATGGCAGAACGGCCCGACCCGGACGCCTTCCCCGAGGATCGCGCCGTCCTCGATCACAGCGCTCGGATGGATCTCGCCGACAGTGCTCACTCGGTCACCAGCATGGCGCCGATCTCGGCCTCGGCCACCAGGGTACCATCCACCCGCGCCTCGCCCCGGAACCACCACATGGTCTTTCGGTGATTGATCTTCGTCATGTGATAGCGAACGGTGTCGCCCGGAACGACGGGTTTGCGAAACTTGCATTTGTCGATGGTCATGAAGAAGACCTGCTTGGCACGCAGTTCGTCGCTCATGATGTGGCGGCAGCAGATGGCCCCCGCGGTCTGAGCCATACCTTCGATAAGAAGGACCCCGGGGAACACTGGCAGTCCGGGGAAGTGTCCTGTGAATTGCGGCTCGTTAATCGTGACATTCTTGATGCCGACGCAGCTGCGGTCTCCGTCGATCTCCACGATCCGGTCGATCATCAGGAAGGGATAGCGGTGCGGCAGCAGCTCCAGGACCTTCTGGATGTCAGCCGAGCCGAGCTCACGCGGCATGTCGTTCATCGATTCGATTACCTCACTGCGCGTCGACGCCCCCGCCGCCCCGCCTCGTTCCTATCAGCCGCCAACTTGGAGGATGCGCCTTCATTCGGCAGAAGCGGACGGGATGCAAGCCCTGCGGATCGAATGGGATACAGGGAAGGATCGCCGGCCTTCGGATCGAGGCGGTAGTCCTCTACGGCCTCAATCAGGCACGTAGCGATCAAAAGATCCCCGATTTGGACAGGGTCGTGCACCGGCTCAGGCTGCGATCATCCAGCTTTGTCGACACATTATCGGCTGGGATCAGGCCGCTCGCATGGCGTGCGAACGCTGTGGACGAGAGCCCTATCGTCGGGCTTTTCCCAGAGCGCTCGGATCCGCTCTCGCTACGCGCTCTTAGTCCAGTTTGTACCCGCGGAACAGACGCCGTCAGCTCCCCGGTTCGTCGCCGGACGTCGAACGCTCGGCGAGACGTGCCAGGGTCGTGAGTTCACGGAACCACGCTCGGACCGGCTTCGCGGGTGTACCCCCCCATCGACTTCCAGGAGGAACGTCCCGGTTCACATTGGACGAACCGGCGATCTGCGATCCCATTCCGATGCGAAGGTGGCCGACGACGCCCACCTGTCCGCCAAGGACAACATAATCCTCAAGGGTGGTCGAACCGGAGATCCCCACGCCCGAGACGATGACGCAGTGCCGACCGATGACGACGTTGTGGGCGATCTGTACAAGGTTATCGATCTTCGTCCCCTCCCCGATGATTGTATCCCGGCTGGCCCCCCGGTCGATCGTCGTATTGGCACCGATTTCGACATCATCCTGGACAATGACCCGGCCGATCTGCGGCACCTTCAGGTGTCCCCCTGGGCCCATCGCGAATCCAAATCCGTCCTGGCCCAAACGTGCGCCGGGATGGATAATCACCCGATTTCCGATCAGCGCATGGGTCAACGTCGCACCGGCCCCGATGGCGCAGTCCCGTCCAATGCGAACGGACTGTCCGATGCTCGCATTGGCGCCGATGATCGTGCCCGAGCCAATCTCCGCACCCGGGCCAATGACCGCACCGGGATCGATTTGTACGCCGGGCTCGAGGCGTGCCTCGGGGTGGATGTGAGCGCCGGGGGCGACACCGGCAGCACCGAAGAGTGAGCCGGGACGCATCGCATCCGGGTGGAGCCGCGCCAATAACCCTGCATAGACCCGATAGGGATCTTTAAGAACCAAACTGATCGTGCCGGAAGGAACACGCGGCGCAAAACGTGGGGAAACGAGGCAGAGCCCTGCACGTGTCTTCGCGAGCGCATCGCCGTAACGGGCATTGTCCATATAGGCGACATCAGACGGCGACGCGGATTCGAGCGGTGCGGCGCCGGTAATCAGGGCATTGGAGTCAGCCGTCGCTGGCAATGAAACGCCAGCAGCCTCGGCGATGGCGCCGAGGCTGAGGGTGGAGGTCGCGGAGAAGAAGATCGGATCTGACATTCGGTCACAACGCGCCGCCTCCCGAAAAGGAGACGGCGCTCTGACTTAGAAGCGTGAGCCGCCGGAGAAGCGGAAGGCCTGGAGCTGATCTTTTCCGACCCGTCCCAGATAGCTGCCGTTCGCGTCGTAGGCCTTCACGCCTTCATCCTTCGAGAGCGCATAAGCATAATCGAAGCGGATCGGTCCGAGTGGCGAATTCCACAGAATCGAAGCACCGACGGATGAGCGGATCGTCATCTTGTCACGAACGTTTACGCACTCGGGCTCAACGCCGATGGTAAGCTGGTTGAAGTTACAGGCACCACCCGGAGCGATACCGTTGATGAAGCTGTCGCCGTTCACATTGAACTGCGTCCGACCGTTATAGCCGAACAGCGTACCAGCATCAGCAAAGACCGCGCCCTTTAAGCCGAGATCACGCGGCACTCCGGGAAGCGGGAACTGAACTTCGACGGTTCCGCCGAAGTAGGTCGAACCACCGATCGCGTTGGAGCGGCTGTCGCTGATGCCGACGTCACGCGGCCCGATGCCGTTCGGCGCGAAGCCGCGGACGAGCGACGGTCCAAGGAAGAACTGGTCGGTGATCCGCAGCGGCTGGTCGTTCAGAGCTGAGATGTGACCGCCCTGGAACCGGACGAAGCCGACCACGTCCTCGTAGAACTCCTTGTAATATCGGGCATCGCCCGTCACGCGGAAGAACTTCGAGTCGCCACCGAGACCCGCGAGATCAGGCTTCAGTTCGGCGTAGAGGCCGTTCCGCGGCGAACCGAGGTTGTCGAGGGTCGAGTAGGCGAGCGTAAGTCCAGCAAGGGAGGTCAGGGTGTTGCCCTGCGATCCCTTCAACGCGATTGAGGCTTCACCGTCGAGGGCGCAAGCTGGATAGGCAGCTTGCTCGCCTGGTGCACCAGTCGCGAGTCCACCTCTTGTAATCGCAGTGTATCCAAGGATCGGGTTCGAGCAGTCGTTATACGGCCGCTTGACGGTATTCGGAACCTTGAGTTCGGTATTGTAAACCGAGTAGCGGAGCGTAATCCCGAACTCTTCGGTGATTGGGAGGCCGACACGAAGCTGCCCACCATAAACCGTGGTCTCGTAACGCGAGTAACGGGTCTGGTCGCTGTACTTGTAGAAGGCATCGAAACCCGCAGCGAGACGATAGCCGAGGAAGTACGGTTCCGTGAACGAGAAGTCGAAACCGCGCGAGTACTGACCACCGGTACCAGCGACACGGACGTACTGACCACGACCCAGGAAGTTCGATTCGGAGACCGAGACCTCGCCGATGATACCGTCCTGGGTGGAGTAGCCGCCAGCCACCGAGAACGAACCCGTGGGCTGATCCTCGACATCAATGTTGATGATCACGCGGTCGGCCGAGGAACCCGGCTCGTTCGAGAAGCGAACCTTCTTGAAGAAGCCCAGACCGTTCAGGCGGCGCTCGGCGCGATCGGTGAGCACCCGGTTATAGGCGTCACCTTCGGTGATATCGAGCTCGCGGCGAATGACGTAGTCGCGGGTCCGAGTGTTACCGCGGATGTTGATGCGCTCGACATAGACGCGCGGACCATCCTCCACCACGAAGCCAAGAGCCACGGTGTGGGTTGCACGGTCGCGCTGGCCAGTGGGGCGCACCTGCGCGAAGGGATAGCCCTGGCGGCCGACCTGATTGGTTACGCCGTTAAGAGTCCGCTCCACGTCCTCGGCATTGTAGACGTCGCCGACCTGGGACCGAATCTCGCCGTCCAATGTCTGCGTATCCAGACCCGGCAGACGGGAATCGATCGCTACCGCACCGACGCGATACTGTTCGCCTTCGTCGACAGTGACGGTGATGACCCAACCGGCATCTCCCTCGCCCTCGACATAGCGCGCATCGGCGTTGACGACCCGGAAATCGGCGTAGCCATTCTTCAGGTAGTAGCGCCGGACAATGTCGAGGTCGTTCGTGATACGGTCCGGATCGTAAACGTCAGATGTCTTGATGAAGCTGAGGAAGTTCATCTCGGACGACGACATCAGCTCCCGGAGCTTGGATTCCGAGTAGGCACTATTCCCAACGAAATTGATCGCCTTGATACCCGTCTTGTCACCTTCCTCGATGACGTAGATCACGTCGAGCCGACCATTCGGCAGGTCGACGGTCCGATAGGTCACCTTGGCCGTACCGCGACCGGCGCGACGATAGACTTCCTTGATGCGCTGAATATCGGCCTGAACAACAGCCTCGCTGAAAGCGCCGCGCGCTTTGGCCTCGACCTCGCCCTCAAGGGTCGCTTTCTCGATCTTCTTATTACCCTCGAACACAACCCGATTGATGAGGTTGTTCTCACGGACGCTGACGACGGTGCTGGCGCCGCTGCGAGAGACCTTCACATCGGAGAACATGCCGCTCGCCAGCAGGTTGCGGCGGGCTTCCTCGGGGGAGCCGGAGGCGGTGCCGGTCACATAGGACCGGATGGTGTCGGCATCGACACGCTTGTTTCCCTGAACGACGATCTGCTGCGCCTGGGCGGTTCCACCGAGAACGAGGCCAGCGGCCGCCGCGGCGACTAGGACGATGGTCTGTTCCACCGACTTACGCCGGCGCTTCCCCGTCATCGACATCATGTAATCGCCCGTCTCTTTATATCTTCAGCGCGAGTTTGCACCCGCAGTCAGGCGTCCGTTTTCCGGACGTCCTGACACCTGGTCCCAAGCTCAGCTTCTATCGGGATTCCTGCGTTAAGGAAACGCCGGCAGGTCCCGCACTCTGGGGATTTTGGGGAGACGTGGCCTTCCGGTCACTTAACGCCCCGGACCGATCATCGAATAGGGTCAACAAACGGTTGCACGCGAAACGCAAGGTTCCGCGCGCAATGGGGATTGTGGTTAAGATCGAGGCGTTTGCGTGTCTCGCAACGGGACCGCCGTCACAGTCCTCAGGTCAGGCGCAAGATCAGGTGGACAAGCTCAGGTCCCACGTGCGCCCCAGGATGCACCGAGGTTGAGGATATCGTTCCACGCAGCGAACAGCATGAGGAACAAAACCAGAGCTAGGCCGATCCGGAAACCGATTTCCTGTGCCCTCTCGCTCAAGGGCCGGCCGCGAATCGCTTCGAAGGCGTAAAACAACAGATGCCCCCCATCCAGCAAGGGTACGGGGAACAGGTTCAGCAGCCCGATCGAGACGGAGAGCAGCGCGATCAGGCCGATCAGACCGCCGATACCACCGACCTTTGCGACTTCGCCCGAGACCCGCGCGATCCCGATGGGGCCCGATAGCTGGTCGGGGGATTCTCGTCCGGTCACGAGCTTGCCGATATAGTCTATGGTGCGGTCAACGACGAAATAGGTCTCGTAGACGCCCAGGCCCACCGATTGCAGAGGGCCGTAGTGCACAAGTTTCGCCTCTGTCCCCTTCGGCCCCTGGATGCCGAGCCGCCCGAAACGATGACGCCCGAACGGGGTCACGTCCTCCTTGCTCTCCGGCACGGCGACCAGTTCCCTGGTCTCACCGCCACGTTCGACCGTGAAGGTCAGGCTGGAACCTGCGGCACCCGAAACCGTGCGCTGCATGTCGGTGAAGCTATCGATCTTCGATCCGCCGATGGCCCGGATCACGTCGCCGGGTTCGAATCCGGCGCGGGCCGCGGCACTGTCTGGGATCACAGCCTCGACACGGGCAGGGGTCTCGTAACGGCCACCGAAATAGATTGCACCGGAGAACAGGACGATGGCGAGGATGAAATTAGCGATGGGCCCAGCCGCTACGATCGCGGCCCGCTTCGGCAACGGTTGAGTTGGAAAGCTGATGGCACGCTCCCGTGCCGTCATCCGTGCCACCGCTTCCGGGTCGGGAACGCTGGCGCCGTTGGCATCACCGTGAAACTTGACGTAACCGCCGAGGGGAATGGCAGAGAGTTTCCACCGCGTCCCATGGCGATCGTTGAAGCCGAACAGTTCCGGTCCGAAGCCGAGGGAGAACGCGTGAACGCCGACCCCGCACCAGCGGCCGACCAGGAAATGCCCCATCTCGTGGACGAACACGACGATGCTCAGCACGATCAGGAAGGGAATCACCGCACCGAAGAAACCGGTTGCCGTGCCGCCCATGGCATTCAGGAAATCCATACGTCGATCCTCTCGGCCTCTCGCGGGGCCGTCGTCCCGCTGTAGCAGATCGGATGCGTCGAACGCGAACGCAAACCCGGCGGACGTGATTCGAGGTCGCAGCAGACCCCTTTCGTCGGTCTATCCCCGCATTCCCAGCCCGTTGGTAAAGGGCATCTGCCTCAATGGCCGCCCCCTGCGCCCGCTGCCGCACGCGGCCGCCGAATAAACGGTACGGCACAAGCCATCGCCACGAACAGGAAGGTCAGCACCAGGAACACGTCGGTGAAGCCCATCACCAATCCCTGAAGACGAACCGTGTTCATCATCGCTTTCAGAGCCATCGCGTCCGCACTGCCACCGAACCCCTCGAATTGCCGGCGCGTCATCTCAAGTCGTTCAAGGACAGCGGTGTTCGTCCAGGTGAAGCGTTCGTGCAGCCGGGCGAGGTGGAGGTCCCAGCGGTCGTTCAACACGGTGTTGATCAGCGCGAGACCGACGGCGCCACCGAGGTTGCGGGTGAGATTGTAGAGCCCGGACGCGTTCTTCATCCGCGCTGGCGGCAGCGTTCCAAGAGCGATGTTGTTGATCGGAATCATGCACAGCATCAGCGAGCAACCGCGCAGGACCTGTGGCACCAGCAATTCCCAGAAGTCCCAATCCTTGGTCAAGCCGGTGACCATCCAGGTCCCGGTGGCGAAGCCGAGGAAGCCGAGACCCATCATGATGCGGGGATCGATCTTCCCCGAGAAACGGCCCGCGATGGGAGCTGTCGCAAACATGCACAGCCCTGAGACGAACATCGTCTCGCCGATCTGCAGTGCAGAGTAGCCGCGCACTCGTCCGAGATAGACCGGGTAGAGGTAGGTCAAACCGTAGAGGCCGATGCCGAGGACGAAGCTGAAGATGCAGCCGGCGGTAAAATTGCGGTCGGAGAAAGCGCGCAGATCGACAATCGGCTCGGCGGCCGTGAAGGCGCGCCAGAAGAGGGCCGGCCCCGCGATGAGACAGACCACGGCGCTCGCGAACACTGCCTCGTCGGCCAACCAGTCGTGGTTCGGCCCTTCTTCCAGTACGTATTCGAGGCAGCCGAGCATCAGCGCCATGAAGACGAGGCCGAACCAGTCGAAGCGCTTAAACAAGGCAAGGTTCGGTTCATCGAAATCGACCAGTAGATAGGTCGAGACCGTCACGAAGATGCCTGGCACGACGTTGACGAGGAAAAGCCAGTGCCAGTCGAACAGGTCGGTGAGGTAGCCGCCGACTGTCGGCCCGATCGTGGGAGCAAGCGTCGCAACCAGTCCGATCATCGGCGAAACGACGGAGCGCTTCGAGGGCGGAAAGATCGTGAAGGCCGACGCGAAGACCGTCGGAATCATACCGCCGCCGATGAAGCCTTGAGCGGCGCGCCAAATGATCATCTCGTTGATCGAGGTCGATGTCGCGCACATCAGGCTCATCAGCGTGAAGCCACAGGCCGAGATCACGAACATCCATCGCGTGGACACCACCCGCGACAAGAAGCCGGAGAGTGGGATCGAGATCACCTCGGCGATGAGGTAACTGGTCTGGACCCAGGGAATTTCATCACCCGAGGCCGACAGACCAGCCTGGATCTCAGCCAGGGAAGCCGAGACGATCTGGATGTCCAGGATCGCCATGAACATCCCGAACACCATGCAGACGAACGCCACCATTCGACGGCGATCGAGCGGCGGCTCGGTAGCCATGGCGGACGGCCCCGGGACGGCATCGGCGGTCATGGACGTCTCTAGTGCCGTGAAGCCGTGCGCACGGGATTGTCCCCGCCAGCCGATCCACTTCCCTCTCGAGTATCCACCCGAACGGTGACCGACAGGCCGGGGCGCAGAATTCCCTCGCGAGCGACCTCCGCCGGTACGTGCACCCGCACCGGCAGGCGCTGGACGATCTTCGTAAAATTGCCGGTGGCGTTGTCGGGAGGCAGCAGGCTGAAAACCGAACCGGAAGCGGGCGAAAGCGACTCGACCTCGCCCAGGATGTCGCGATCGGGATAGGCATCCACTGCGATATGGACGCGCTGGCCTGGATGCATACGCTCGACCTGCGTCTCCTTGAAATTGGCGTCGATGCGAACGCTCTCGAGGGGCACCAGGGCAGCGATGCGAGAGCCTGGCGCGACATAGGCGCCAGCCTCCACGGCCTTGTTGCCGACGACGCCGTCGAAGGGCGCTCGAATCGTCGTGAATGCGAGATCGCGAACCGCCCGCGCCTCGGCCGTGCGGAGTTCGGCGGCCAGCCCCTCAGCCTCCTGGGCCTGCGCCCGAAGCACCTCGACATTGGCGCGCATCGCAACCAGCGAGGCTTCGGCCCCCTTCACCGCGGCGTCAGTCCGGTCGCGGTCGGCTCGCGCCTGTTCGATGCGTGCCTTAGCGACGAAGTCGACCTTCTCGAGCTGTTGCTGGCGGGCGTAATCGGCCGCTGCTCGTACCGCATCGGCCTTGCTCGCGTCGATTTGAGCCGAGGCCTGGAGCATTTGCGCCTGCGCGGCTTCGACCTGCCGGCCGATGCGGACGATGGCTGCTTGCTGGGTCACCAGCTTGTCATGCGCCGCCTGGGCGGCAAGGCGGTAGTCGCCATCGTCGATCCGCGCGATCACATCACCCTTGTGCATCATCTGCCCATTCACAACCGGCACTGCCGCAAGATAGCCGGGGACCTTGGCGGCAAGCACCGAAATGTCGGCCTGCACGTAGGCGTCGTCGGTCGTCACAAAGAAGCGTCCCACCATCCACCAATGATGCGCCTTGTAGGCTGCGCCACCGAGGCCGGCGAGCAACAGAGTGGCAAATACCAGCTTGCGCGCGCGCCGCAGCCTGTCTGTCGGCTCCGTCGCGATCAGCGCTGGCGTCTTTGGCACAAGCGGGACGGCCGCTGAGAGCTTCCCAGTCATCCCGACGGCATCGAGCTGAGGCGGCTTAGGCAGATATGCGTCGTCTTCGCGCAAGCTCATGGCAAAAATCCTGACCTCCGCGGCAATGACCGAACCGTTCGGTCATTGCCGAGACTGCGCATGCTGGGCTGAGACTGCGCATGCTGGCGCTTTCCAACAAATTTAGATATTCTGACTGAACCGTTCGGTCAATCAGGATCAACTTCATGGCGACCGTAGAAGCCCCAATGAATGGGCGTGAGCGCACCATGCCGGAAACTGACAAGCGTCGGCAGATCCTCAACGGCGCCCGTGCGGTCTTCATGGCCTCCGGCTTCGACGGAGCAAGCATGGGCGAGATCGCCAAAGCGGCTGGCGTCTCAAAGGGAACGCTTTACGTCTACTTCGACAGCAAGGAAGCTCTATTCGAGGCGCTGGCGCTGGCCGAAAAGCGCGGGCTTGCCGAGGTGCTGTTTCGCCTCGATGCCGACGATCCCAATGTGCGAGGCGTGCTCACGCGGCTGGGACTGAGTTATCTCACCGAAATGGTCAGGCCGGAGCACATCACCGTAGTCCGGATGGTCATCGGTGCCTGCGAGAAATTCCCGCGTCTCGGCCAAGCCTTCTTCGAGGCTGGCCCTGTGCAGGGTACGACCCGGCTCGCCGCTTACCTTGACGCGCAGGTGGCGGCAACGCGGCTCCGCCCAGCGGACACCAATCTCGCCGCGCGCCAATTCCTTCAGATCTGTCAGGCCGGTTTGCTGACCCGGCTCCTGTTCAACGCCGGGGACGGGGTCGCTCCAGCAGAGATCGAACACAATGTCCGAGAGGCGGTGCGCGTGTTCCTAGCAGGCTACGGCCAAGAAAATTGACAGCCTCGCTCAGGCCGCCGCGAGGGCCTGGCTGCTCCAACGCCGAACCTCGGCGTCGATGGCAAGGGCCGCGTCGACGTCCTCGGGAGCGGTCCTGTATTGGCCGGCGAAGTATTCACAGGCGCGTTCAACCAGATCGGCGATGCCGTAGAAACCGATGGCACCCTGAATGAACGCCGCCACCGCAATCTCGTTGGCAGCGTTCATCACGGTCGGCGCCGCGCCACCGGCGGCCAGGACCGCGCGGGCAATGCGCAGGCAGGGGAATCGCATCTCATCGGCTGCTTCGAAGGTCAGGCTGCCGGCGGCCGCAAGGTCGAGATGGCGTCCGCGCGCGATCGACAAGCGCTCGCCGAGCCCGAGGCAATGGGCGATCGGCACACGCATGTCTGGCATGGCCAAGCCCGCCGTCACCGCGCCGTCCCGCCAGTAAACGAGACCGTGCACGATGGATTGCGGGTGAACGATCACATCCAACCGATTGGGCTCGAGGGCGAAGAGATGGTGCGCCTCGATCAACTCCAGCCCCTTGTTCATCAGGGAGGCGGAATCGATGTTGATCTTCATGCCCATCGACCACGTCGGATGGGCAGCCGCCTCCGTTGGGGAAGCATTCGCAATACGCTCACGGGTCCAGGTTCGGAACGGGCCGCCGGAGGCCGTGATCGTCATCTTAGCCACATCGTCGAGGCGGCCGTCACCGAGAGCTTGAGCCAAAGCGTTGTGCTCGGAATCCACTGGCAGCAGAGTAGCTCCGTAGCGCTTGGCGTCCCGCATGAAGGCGTCGCCGGCGCAGACGAGGCTTTCCTTGTTGGCAAGTGCCACGGTACGGCCGAGCTTCAGCGCCTCATGCGTGGGCCGCAGGCCCGCAGCTCCGCTCACCGCTGCCACGACGATATCGGCATCCCGTGCCACCGCCTCTAGCACGGCACCCTCCCCGGCTCCGTTGCGGATCCCAGTGTGACCGAGCGCGTCGCGTAGGGCCGGACCGGCAGCTTCATCGGCGAGTGCCACAAAATCCGGCTGCAGGTTACCTGCGAGCCGAACAATGGCGTCGACATCGCGCCCGGCTACGAGGCTGCCGATGCGAAAGCGGTCCGGATGCTGAAGCAACAAGTCGATGGTCGATTGGCCGATGGAGCCTGTGGCGCCGAGAATGGTGACGGTCAGCAACGGGAGGGTCCTTCAGGGCGCGACGAAGCGGCGTACGATAAGATAGAAACCGGCGAGGATGGCGACGGCGAAGAACCCGTCGAGACGGTCCATGACACCACCGTGTCCGGGAATCGCACGGCCCGAATCCTTCACGCCGTACCGGCGTTTGAGGGCGGACTCAACGAGGTCACCGCCTTGGCTGAGAACCGAGGCTGTGGCGCTTAGGAGGGCGACGACGGCAAGCGATGTCGTCGAAAGACTGCTCCAGCCATGGTCTCGGGCGATCAGCACGAGCGCTACTCCAGCGAGCGTTCCTGCGGCCAGCCCACCGATGGCACCGGACCACGTCTTCTTCGGGCTGACCCGCGGCATCAGCTTCGGGCCGCCGAATGTCCGCCCCGTGAAGTAGGCGATGATATCGGTGGACCAGACCACGGCGAACATCCAGGCGGGACCCAGAATCCCGATCCCGGGATCATCGCGCAGAGCTGTCGGCACCAGAGCGATCACAGCGGCGCTGGCGAGGCCGCCCAAGGCACGAAGGCGTCCGGCAGGTTCCTTTGCGATGGCCGTCACGAGACTGGCCCCAACGAGTCCCACCACGATCATTGGCAGCGGAGCAACGTCGCCATGAAGACAGAGAACGAGGCCGAACAGGGTTGCGGCCGTCACCGAGAGAACGAGGCGCCGCGGCGCGATCGCGCTCATGCCGATCCACTCGGCGGCAAACACGATGCCTGCGGCGAGCCAGATCATTGCGAACGGCCAGCCGCCAAGGATCAGCGCCGAAATGACGATAGCGCCGAGCAAGATTGCCGAGACGAGGCGAGCCCGGAACTCTCGGCTGGCAAAAAGTCCGCGCCGGGAGGCGGGAGCCGCCTCTTCAGGCACCACGATTACCCGACCTTGCCACTCAGGCCGCCGAAGCGGCGGTCACGGCGATGATATTCCTCGATTGCAGCGTGGAACGCTGCATGATCGAAGTCTGGCCAGAATTCAGGGACGATCACGTATTCCGCATAAGCTGTCTGCCAGGTCAGGAAATTCGACAACCGCTGCTCCCCCGACGTGCGGATGACGAGATCCGGATCCGGTATCCCGGTGGTGTCGAGGGCGCCTGTCAGGACATCCAGATCGATGGCGTCCGGCGCAAGGGCGCCTTCGGCCACGGACCGTGCAAGATTTCGAACCGCCCGAAGGATTTCCTGACGACCGCCATAGTTGAAGGCTACGATCAAGGTGAGCCCGGTATTAGCCTGCGTGCGGCACTCCGCTTCGTCCAGGAGCCCAGCAATGTCGGAACTGAGGCCCTCACGCTCGCCGATGATGCGGACCCGAACGTTGTTCCCGTGCAGGTCGCCGAGATCGCGGCGGACGAAAAGCTTCAACAAGCCCATGAGGTCGGCGACCTCGGCCGGCGGGCGGCGCCAATTCTCGGATGAGAAGCTGTAGATGGTCAGAAAGTGCACGCCCAGTTCGATCGCCGAACGCACCGCGCGCCGGACCGCGTCGACACCACGGCGATGACCTTCGACGCGGGGCAGGCCACGACTTGCCGCCCAGCGACCATTCCCGTCCATGATGATGGCGACATGAGCCGGCGCGGTTTGCAGACCTGCCTTGGATTGATGAGAGCCTGCATAGACCGTCGTGGCACCATCCGCGGGCTCACGACTAGACGATTCAACGCCGTGCACCCTTGCCGCCTCGATCTGACGCGCGCCTTCTGAGCGACCCAACGCGCTTCTCCCCCAACCGTCTTTCGTGTCGATCACACGTGATCTCGAACCCGGACCAGCGAATCCTAGACCTGCATGATCTCCTTCTCCTTGGCGGCGAGCACACCGTCGATCTCGGCAATGAACTGATCGGTGGCCTTCTGGACTTCGCCGGCCTGACGCTTCTCATCATCCTCGCTGATGGCGCCGTCCTTCTCCAGCTTCTTCAGATGGTCGAGCCCATCACGCCGGACATGGCGGACCGCAACGCGAGCCTCCTCCGTGTACTTGTGCGCGACCTTGACCATTTCCTTGCGGCGCTGCTCGTTCATCTCAGGAACACGCAGGCGGATGGTCTGACCTTCGGTTTGCGGATTCATGCCCAGGTCAGATTCCCGGATGGCCTTCTCGACGGCACCGATCATGCCGCGATCCCAGACCGAGATGCTGAGAAGGCGGGGCTCGGGAACGCTCACGGTTGCGACCTGAGCCATCGGCATCATGGCGCCGTAGGCATCGACCTGGATCGGATCGAGGATGCTCGGCGTGGCGCGGCCGGTACGGAGCGACCCGAGATCGCCCTTCAGCGAGGCTACGGCACCCTGCATACGGCGCTTGATGTCATTCAGGTCGAATTCTGGAATGGCTGCCATGCTGGACTATCCCGACGCGAACTAGGGGAAATTGGGGGCCGAGCCACGAAGGCCCGTTCGTGCGCCTCAATGAACCAAAATCAGAGAGGCCGCAAATGGGGCTACGGCGCTTATGCGTCGGGGTCAGCCCGAAGCAGAATCCATCGCTGCCGTCCCACCTCGTCATAAGACCCAAACCGATCAATCCGCGGCGACTGCAAGAATTGCTGTCGCGAAAGCTGTCATGATCCGGAACAGATTGCGACATTCATCATAGCCACTCAGTTCAGGAATTCAGCGGCTTCTCGGCTAGAGATACGCTTCCAGCTCCAGGCAAGAGCGTCGAATTTCTAACATGTCATTCCGTCGGACTCATGCAGATAGCGCCGTCAACCAAGCAAACGCACCCCGTCATTTGAGAAAAAATTGTTCGATAATATCAGCGACCTTGATGGCATTGATCGAAAAAAGTGCTTCGAGGCATCAGCGCTGAAATGATCGACAAGATTTCTGATTGCCGTCGCTGCGTGTCTACCCTCGCGCAGTGTCAGTCGTGGTCTGAGGGACAACCTGCGTGGCCGGCGCCGAACCGGTCAAAATAGCCAGGACCGAACTCGGGGCATGGATGGAGCCGACCACGATCGAAAGGCGGCTTTCGCGAGCCAGCGCGAAGGCCGCGGTGTCCATCACTTTCAAGTCGCGAGCGATCGCTTCATCATGGGTCAGACGATCGTATCGTGTCGCGGTCGGGTCGCGCTTCGGATCGGCGGAATAGACCCCGTCCACCTGGGTCGCCTTCAGCACCGCGTCACAGCGCAACTCGGCGGCGCGGAGTACGGCAGCGGTATCGGTCGTGAAGAAGGGATTACCGGTGCCCCCGGCAAGGACGATAACCTGACCCTTGTCGAGGTGGTGCAGGGCAGGCTGACGCGCAAAAGTTTCGCAGATGGTCGGCATTGAGACGGCGGACATGGTGCGTGCCGGCACGCCCGCAGCATTCAGGGCCGTTTCCAGAGCCAGTGAGTTCATCACCGTGGCCATCATGCCCAGGGAATCACCAGTAGCCCGGTCGATCCAACCAGCCGCCGAGATACGGGCACCGCGGATCATGTTGCCACCTCCCACCACCAGCGCGATTTGAAAGCCGGCCTCGCGCGTGCGGGCGATGTCGTCGGCGATGCCCGCGAGCGTCGGCGGGTGAAGCCAATAGCCATCGGGAGCAGCCAGCGCCTCGCCCGAGAGCTTCACGAGTACGCGGCGAAACGGTGCGGTCTCCGGCATCGAGCCAGTCCCCTCTAATCCGGCCTGGATCAGGTCGGAGAGCCAATCGGAAGCGGGGGGTGTCTAGCCCAACGGAGGCCTCAACGTCGAGGGGCAGCGGCATCCTTGCCGCTGCCCCTCTCATTTCCGAAGCAAAAAATGCTCGAAATTTCAGATCAGCGTGAAAGGCTCGCGACTTCAGCCGCGAAATCCGGCCCCTCGTCCTTCTCGATACCCTCGCCGAGCGCATAACGCACGAACGCAGTGAGCTTGACCGGCGAACCAGCCTTGCCCTCGGCTTCCTTCAGAACTTGGCTGATCGTCTTGGAGCCGTCGTGGACGAAGGGCTGCTCCAGGAGGGTCACCTCCTTGTAGTAGCTCTTCAGGCCGCTCTCGACGATCTTGGCGAGCACGTTCTCGGGCTTACCGGCGTTTTTCTCACGCAAGATGTTAATCTCGCGGTCGAGCGTACCCTGATCGACGCCAGCAGCATCGAGAGCCACCGGGTTGGTGGCGGCAACGTGCATGGCGATCTGGCGGCCGAGGGTGGAGAGCACCTCGACATCGCCCTCGGACTCGAGCGCGACGAGCACGCCGATCTTGCCAAGACCCTCGACCACCTGGCCATGGACGTAAGAGGCGATAATGCCCTTGGTCACGTCGAGCTTAGCAACTCGGCGCAGAGTCATGTTCTCGCCGATAGTGGCGATGAGGTTGGCGAGACTTTCCTTAACCGTAGTCGTCGCACCCGGGAACGTGGCGGCCTCAAGGCCTTCCAGCGTGCCGTCGGTGTTCAGCGCAAGTTTGGCGGCTTCACGAACGAAAGCCTGGAAGCTGTCATTGCGGGCGACGAAATCGGTCTCCGAATTCACCTCTACGATCGCGGCATGGTGCCCCGCCGACTCGACGGCGACAAGGCCCTCAGCGGCCACGCGGCCAGCCTTCTTGGCGGCCTTGGCGAGGCCCTTCTTGCGCAGCCAATCGACCGCGGCTTCGATGTCGCCGTCGGTCTCGTTCAGAGCGCCCTTGCAGTCCATCATGCCCGCGCCGGTCTTTTCGCGGAGCTCTTTCACCAGTGCGGCGGTGATGTTGGCCATGGCCGGTCCTTTCCGTGTCGTATGAAATACGAAGTGTGATGAAACGCGGGTCGTGCGAAACTTGTGTCCGGCGAAACGCGTCGTGTTTGGTGGGCAAGACACTCTGGAAGCGAATGAGCCCGGCGCTCTCGGAAAGCACCGGGCTTCAGCTTCAATTGTCGGATCTGCCGATGGCGGCCCAATGACGGGCCGCCGATGCGGGATCAGGCGGCGGCAGCGGCCTCGACGAAGCCGCGAGCCTGATCGACCCAGCCATCGCGCCCGATGCGGCCGTTCAGCTTCAGATCGGCATCGACCTTGGCGACATCATCCGCGCTCATCGCAGCAAGCTGCCAGTAGTGATAGATTCCCGCCTCGTTGAGCTTCTGAACGATCTGCGGACCAGCGCCATGGAGCTTGGACAGATCGTCCGGAGCACCGCGAGGGGCCGAAAGCAGTTCGAAGTGCTCGGTCGACTCCACAAGGGCAGCGACGTCGGCTTGCGTGACCGAACCGGACTCGACGGAAGCCGCCGCGTCGTCGTTGGCCGGAAGCTCCTCGGCGACCGGCTCCTCGGAAGCACCGAGATCGATACCCATCGAGCCCTGGCCGCGCGAGATGCCGTCAATGGCAGCACGAGCGATCAGGTCGCAATACAGCGCGATGGCGCGGCCCGCGTCATCGTTGGCCGGCACGACGTAGGTGATGCCGTCCGGGTTGCAGTTGGTGTCAACGATGGCTGCCACCGGGATACCAAGACGCTGGGCCTCCTTGATCGCGAGTTGCTCCTTATTCGTGTCGATCACGAACAGAAGATCAGGCACGCCACCCATATCCTTGATGCCGCCGAGGGCCTTCTCAAGCTTGTCCTTCTCACGGGCCAGCATCAGACGCTCCTTCTTGGTAAGGCCCTGGGCCCCGCCGTCGAGGGTCTCGTCAACCTTGCGCAGGCGCTGGATCGAGCCCGAGATGGTCTTCCAGTTGGTGAGCATGCCGCCGAGCCAGCGGGAGTTGACGTAGTACTGGGCCGAGCGCTTAGCCGCTTCCGCAATGGTGTCAGCTGCCTGGCGCTTCGTGCCGACGAACAGCACGCGGCCGCCCTTGGCCACGGTGTCGCTCACCGCCTGAAGAGCCTGATGGAGGGCCGGCACGGTCTGCGCGAGATCGATGATGTGGATATTGTTGCGCGTCCCGAAGATGTAGGACTGCATTTTCGGGTTCCAGCGATGGGCCTGGTGTCCGAAGTGGGCGCCGGCCTCGAGAAGCTGACGCATGGTAAAATCAACGGCCATGTCTTTGTACTCTCCGGTTGGTACCGCCGCGGAGGAAGCGATCGCGCCTAAGGGCAACGACCACCGGAAACGCCTCATTCAGGCATGAGGCCGACTCCGCGTGTGGAATGGGCGGGGCCTTACCAGAGACCGCACGCTGAGGCAAGATTTCCCCGGCCAGTTCCTCTCAGGGGAAACGCATCGGATACAGGACGGCATCAGCGGATCGATGCAGCGATGGCCTGCTGAATTCCCAGTATGTTGGCGCCCCGCTTCAAGGTCTTGCGGATCGGCTCGGCTCGACCCGAGACCCAGATCGCGAGTTCGGACTCAAGGTTGAAGCTTCCCGCAGTCTCCACCGAGAAAGAGGTGATCGCCCGATAGGGGACTGTCAGGTACGAGACTTTGCGACCTGTAATGCCCTGCTTATCCACAAGGATCAGGCGGCGGTCCGTGAAGACGACCAGGTCGCGAATGATCCGGAAGGCGATCTGAACCGGCTCGCCCTCCGTGAGAACTCCAGCCAGTTGCTCGTTCACCTCCCCGGGCGAGAGGTCGCTGCCATGGCCGAGCAGTCCGTCAAGAAATCCCATCGCGCGTCATATCCCCTGCGACCCAGCATCTCCTATGTAGTGACGCACGCGCCCTTCCATCAGAGTGCAGCGATCCCCTTCGGAGCTATCCGCGATGTCATCCCGTGCCCTGCCTTCAGATCGTCTCCGGCTCGGCGTCAATATCGATCACGTGGCCACAGTCCGGAATGCCCGCGGCGGGACGGCTCCTGATCCGATCCGTGCCGCTCGCGAATCGGTCGCGGCAGGAGCCGACGGCATCACCGCACACCTGCGTGAGGATCGCCGGCACATCCGCGACGCCGATATGGAGACACTCGCCCGCACCCTCACGATTCCGCTCAACTTCGAGATGGCCGCCACCGACGAGATGATCGAGCTGGCAACCCGATTGAGGCCACACGCCGCCTGCCTCGTGCCCGAAAAGCGCGAGGAGCGTACCACCGAGGGCGGGCTCGACATCATCGGGGCTCAGGATTCACTGAGGCCTCGCATCGCACGCCTCGCTGCGGCAGGCATCCGCGTGTCGCTTTTTGTCGAGCCAGACTTGGCCGTGTTGGACACTGCCAAGCGCCTGGGTGCACCCGTCGTGGAGCTTCACACCGGCAGCTACTGCGACGCGGTTGCCGAGGGGAATACGGCCAGGACCGCGCGAGAGCTCGCGCGGATTACCAAGGCGGCAGCCTATGGCTTTGGCATCGGGCTTGAGATCCATGCCGGCCACGGACTCGCTCTCGAAAGCGTCGGGCCGGTGGCCGCCCTGCGCGAGATCGCCGAATTGAACATTGGTCATGCCCTCATCGGCGAAGCTATCTTCGTTGGCTTGGGCCAAGCGATCCGCGATATGCGCGCGGCCATGGAAGAGGCACGCGCATGATCGTCGGCATCGGCTCCGACCTTTGCGACATCCGGCGGATCGAGAAGTCGCTGGAGCGCTACGGCGAACGCTTCACCCACCGGATCTTCACCGAAGCGGAGCGGGCCAAGTGCGATGCTCGCGCGGCGCGCGCTCCGTCCTATGCCCGGCGTTTCGCGGCCAAGGAGGCCTGCTCCAAAGCCCTCGGCACCGGTATCGCGCAAGGAGTGTTCTGGCGCGACATGGAGGTCGTCAATCTACCGGGCGGACGCCCGACCCTCCGGCTCACCGGAGCGGCGGCCGAGCACTTGGCGGCGCTCATGCCGGTCGGTCACCGGCCCAAACTCCACATCACGCTCACGGATGACCCCCCTCTGGCACAGGCCTTCGTGATCATCGAGGCAGTGCCGGACAGCACGCCCGGAACTCAGCCGTGAAGTCGCGTGCGTTGCGGCGCCTATCCGCATGGTCTATGCCGCCGGTCGACCGTCAACGACGGAAGTCGCCCGGAATCCGGGTGCGCGCGTCGGACCGGAGATGGCAGCCAGATGGAACGTGCCCACGTGGATCAGCAGACAAAGCGTGACCTGAAGGCTGCTGATACCAGCACCTGGGCGAGCATCAAGGAGACGCTGAAGGTCGGCGGTCAGGCGCTTCTCATCGCGCTGGTGGTTCGAACGCTCCTCTTCCAGCCCTTCAACATCCCTTCGGGCTCCCTCGTGCCGACGCTTCTGATCGGCGACTATCTGTTTGTATCAAAATATTCCTACGGATATTCGAAATATTCGTTACCCTTGAGCGAATACCTGCCCTTCACGGCCGACGGAAGGATCTGGGCGGCGGAGCCGAAGAGGGGCGACATCGCCGTCTTCAAACTGCCGAAGGACAATTCCACCGATTACATCAAGCGCGTGATCGGTTTGCCGGGTGACAAGATCCAGATGAAAGCCGGCCTCCTCTACATCAACGACGTACTGGTGAAGCGTGAGAAGATCGCACCTTTCGAGACGACGGGCCCCTACGGCGAACAAGCCAAGGCGGAACAATACCTCGAAACCCTGCCCAACGGGATTACCCACCGCGTCATCGAGCGCGATGGCGATAACGGCTACTGGGACAATACCGAGCCCTACACCGTGCCGCAGGGGCGCTTCTTCATGATGGGCGACAATCGCGACAACTCGACGGATTCGCGCGATCTCGCCAGTGTCGGCTTCGTGCCATTCGAAAATTTCGTAGGACGGGCGGAGATGATCTTCTTCTCCATCGACGAGGGCACGCCGGCGTGGCAGATCTGGAACTGGCCGGCGAAGGTTCGCTGGAACCGGCTGTTCACGGCCATCCATTAGGACGTTACGCATTGTGACCGAAGAGGCGCGTCCCTCCAGCCGGGCGCGGCGCGCGCCCCGTCCGAAGCCCGACCTCGCGGTACTCGAGGCGCGGATCGGACACGCTTTTGCCAATCCGAAGCTCCTGCTCCACGCCCTGACGCACGTGAGTAAGGCCGGGGGGAACGGCCGACTCGGCAGCTACCAACGCCTGGAATTCCTCGGCGACCGCGTCCTCGGGCTTGCCATCGGCGACCTCCTCTACGAGGCCTTCCCGGGCGCCGACGAGGGCGAGCTGTCGCGACGCCTTGCGGGGCTTGTGCGGCGTGAAACCTGTGCGTCCGTCGCGACGAGCTGGGACGTCGGTCCGCACCTCGCACTTGGCCCCGGCGAGGTCCAGAGTGGTGGACGTCGCAACCAGACCATCCTGGCCGACGTCTGCGAATCGATCCTCGGTGCAGTGTTCCTCGACGCCGGCTACGAGGTCGCCAAGGCGATCGTCAACGCGGCCTTCACGCCGGACACCGACACCGCCGCTCCGCGCGGTCGCGATGCCAAATCGTCGCTTCAGGAATGGGCTATGGCCCGCGCTCTGCCGATCCCAGTCTACGACGTGGTCGAGCGCTCGGGTCCCGACCATGCGCCGGTGTTCCATATCGCGGTGCGCGTCGAGGGGCTCGAGGTCGGTATCGGCGTCGGTCCCTCGAAACGCCTCGCCGAGCAGGAGGCCGCCCGCCTCGTGCTCGAGCGCGAGATAACCGGCCCCGATCCGGCCCGATCCAAGGAGACGTCGGCGGACGTCGATGAAGGACACGCCTCCGATGCCTGAAGATGATCACGACTTCGACGACGATTTCGCGCCGCCGCCGCTGATCCCGCTGCCGGCCGTGACGATGCCGGAGAATACCACGGCCGGCTTCGTCGCGCTGATCGGTATCCCCAACGCAGGCAAGTCGACCCTTCTGAACAGCCTCGTTGGCACGAAGGTCTCGATCGTGTCGCGGAAAGTGCAGACCACCCGCGCCCTCGTGCGCGGCATCGTCATGCATGAGACCGCGCAGATCATTCTGGTCGATACGCCCGGGATCTTCGCACCCAAACGCCGCCTCGATCGCGCCATGGTCCATTCGGCCTGGAGTGGAGCCTCGGACGCGGATGCGGTCTGCTTGCTGATCGATGCGCGCAAGGGCGTCACCGAAGAGGTCGATGCGATTCTCGCCAAGCTTCCCGACGTGAAGCGCCCGAAGGTTCTGATCTTGAACAAGATCGACCTGATTCCCCGAGATCGGCTACTCGCCCTGGCGGCCTCGCTGAACGAGCGTATCTCCTTCGAACACACCTTCATGGTCTCTGCGCTGAACGGCGATGGCATCGAGACACTGAAATCGACGCTGGCCGGCATGATGCCGAAGAGTCCCTGGCTCTACCCGGAGGATCAGGTCTCGGATGCGCCGATCCGCATGCTGGCGGCGGAGATCACCCGCGAAAAGCTCTACGACCGCCTGCACGAGGAACTGCCCTACCGCTCCACCGTCGAGACCGACCAGTGGCAGCCGCGTCCGGACGGGTCCGTGCGTATCGAGCAGACTATTTTCGTCGAGCGCGAGAGCCAGCGCTCCATCGTTCTCGGCAAGGGCGGGCAGACCATCAAGGCCATCGGACAAGCGGCGCGTCTCGAAATCGCGGAAGCGGCCGAGCAGACGGTACACCTCTTCCTGCACGTGAAGGTACGAGAGAACTGGGCCGACGATCCGGCCCGATACCGAGAGATGGGTCTGGAGTTCCCGCGCGGCTGAGCATGGGCTAAGAGAATGGGAGACCGACCCCGGCGGCGATTCTTGTCGCCTGGTGGGCCGGGCCTCCCGCTTTCCTGTCACGCCCTGAGCCGTCGAGGCGCGCGCGCCGTCGCGCCGGATCCCGTTACGATGTCCACAATGCCTGTCTCGGAAGCCGTTTACGGCGCGCCGCCGCTGGAACTGGTGGAGGTGCCCGACACTGCCGTGCAAGTCTCGCCGTTGGTTCCGGGCGCGGCGCGCTTGGAAGATGTCGCGCCTCATAGCCTCGACCGACTCGGTATGCTGGCACCGGCCGGCACGATCGAGCGGCGCTACGTCCTGGCTCTCGCCCTGAAAGCCCTGAAGCCGGGCGGAGTCCTCACGGCTCTGGCGCCGAAGGATCGCGGGGGAAGCCGGCTGGCCAAGGAACTCACCGGCTTCGGCTGCGCGGTGCAGGAAAATGCGCGCCGCCATCATCGGATCTGCACGGTCGCGTGCCCCGAGAACCTTACCGGACTTGACGAGGCCATTCTCGAGGGCGGGCCGCGTCACATCGACAATCTCGCCCTCTGCACCCAGGCCGGGATCTTCTCCTATGACCGCCTCGATCCTGGTACGGCTCTCCTGCTGGCGAACCTCCCGCCGCTCGCAGGTACCGGCGCCGATTTCGGCTGCGGCCTCGGCATTTTGGCCCGGGCGATTCTGGCTGCGCCGAAGGTGACGGAGCTGACCCTGATCGACATCGACCGGCGCGCCATCGAGATGGCCCGCCGCAACGTCGGCGATCCGCGCGCGAGCCTGCGTTGGGCGGATATCCGCGCCGGTGGCCTCGGGCTGAGCCGTCTGGATTTCGTGGTGATGAACCCGCCCTTCCATGACGGGGGGGCGGAAGACCAGGCCCTGGGCCAAGCCTTCATCGCCCGAGCCGCGGAAGCGCTGCGACCCGGTGGCACTCTCTGGCTGACGGCCAACACCCACCTGCCCTACGAGGCGCCCCTGAACGCGGCCTTCAAGAGCGTGGCACTGAAAGCCTCGGCGGGAGGCTACAAGATCTACGAGGCCCGCCGGTGACGAAACCGCCGAAGATCGTTCACGCACGCCTCGATCGGCTGCTGGCGAATATGGGTTACGGCTCCCGCCGCGAGATCGCGCTCCTAACCCGGGCCGGGCTTGTCGTCCTCGACGGTGCGCCGCTGCGCGACGCCGACCAGCGCATCCCGGTTACGCCGGATTTGGCGCAGCGGATGACGGTCGATGGCGCCCCCCTCGATCCTCCGCCAGGGCTGACCCTGATGCTGCACAAGCCCCTGGGCGTCACCTGCTCACACAAGGAGGCAGGCCCCCTCGTCTATGCTCTGCTGCCGGAGCGCTGGCGCCGGCGCGATCCGGCACTGTCGACGGTCGGACGCCTCGACAAGGAGACCTCGGGCCTGTTGCTCCTCACCGATGACGGCGCGTTGCTGCACCGGATCATCGCGCCCAAGGCCAATGTCGCGAAACGCTACCGCGTCACCCTCGATCGACCCCTCAAGGGCAACGAGGAAGCGGTTTTCGCCTCCGGGACCCTGATGCTCGACGGCGAAGACAAGCCGTTGCTGCCCGTCGAGTTCGTCGCTGAAGACGAGACCGGCGCCGTGGTGACCCTGCACGAGGGGCGCTACCATCAGGTCCGGCGCATGTTCGCGGCCATCGGCAACCACGTCACCGCGCTGCATCGGGACCGCGTCGGTGGTCTCGCCCTACCGGAGGATCTGGCACCCGGCGAGCACCGCATCCTCGGCGAGGCTGAGATTGCGCGCGTGTTTGCGGGATCGGACGAGACCTGATCCGTCCGGAACCGGACGTTTTGCACCCGGTTGGATCAGACAGCACTGATCCAGAGGTGATCCATGATCCGTTTTTCGGCACTCCTCCTCGCCGTGACGCTGAGCACCGGGGCAGCGACCGGTGCGCTGGCCGACACGCCAGGTCCCGACTGGATGCCCGCCGATCAGGTGAAGCAGAAGCTGATGGCGGCGGGATACTCCAGTATCACCGAATTCGAGGCCGATGACGGCCACTGGGAAGGCGAAGGCGTGAAGAACGGCATGAAGATGCAGTTCCACGCCGACCCGAAGACCGGCGCGATCCTGACGGAGAAGCCTGACAAGTAGCTGGTTTGGCGGTGGACCGGTTGCAGCGGCGCAGCAAGTCTTCCTCCATGTTGGTCTCCTGGCACGTTGATTGTCGGGCATGCTGAGCAATATCGACATGATCGGCCGTCTGCTGGTCGCCGCCCTCCTGGGAAGCGTCATCGGATTCGAGCGGGAGCGGCTGATCTGGGCGGCCGGCATGCGGACCCATATGCTGGTCTGCGTTGGCTCATCCCTACTGATGATCGTCTCGGCCTTCGGCTTTTCGGACGTTCTGGGACAGCCGAACATCACGCTCGATCCGTCCCGTGTCGCCGCGCAAGTCGTTTCAGGCATTGGCTTTCTCGGAGCCGGTACCATCCTGCTGCGCGGCGAGGTGGTGAAGGGACTGACGACGGCGGCCAGCCTCTGGGCGGTGGCGGCGATCGGCTTGGCGTCCGGCGGCGGGCTGTTCGTGCCGGCGATAGCGACCACCGCCATCGTGCTGGCGATCCTGGCCGGGATGAAGCCGTTCGAGGAGCGGTATCGCGCCCGTCGCCAGAAGCACGATCTGCGGATCGTCGCCGCCCACGGCGCCCTCACGATGGAGATGATCCGCGTGCTGGCGGGACCCTGCGCGGCGAAGCTGCGGCAGACTGAAATCGCTCGGGGAATACCAGAGGGTTTCGACGAGGTCACACTGTCTCTGGTGCATGTCGACCGACGCGCGGTCGATGCGTTCGCGGAACGGCTGCGTCGCCGCGACGGTGTCCGCAGTGTCGAATCGATCACCCGCGAATCGATCGGACGCGAACCAGACGCCTGATCCGGGCAAGATCTTTTCAGGTCCAGCGAAATCTCCCCGGCTTCCGCGACATCCCGCCGATCGCAGCATGCCCTTTCGCTTTGCCAAACCTTGTCACTCCGAAAAAATTGGTTTATGCGCCAGCCCTCGCGTTCGCTCCGGCTGGGGGCTGAACGGACGGTGTCGATTCCATCGGCATAGGGCAACCCGGAGACGGAGTGTCCATCGTCCCGTGTCTCCGCCTTCGATCAACCGCTCGGGCCTTCAAACGGCTCGAAGGGCTTGGCGCCGGGCGATCTCGCGTGTGAACCGGCCCGACGCTTCCTTTTCCGCACTCCCGCAGTGCCGTCGGGTCCCTTTGGATATGAAGGGCCCGTTAATGCCTCTCTACGAACACGTCTTCCTGGCGCGCCAGGACGTGACGGCCCAGCAGGTCGAGACCATGGTCGAGACCTACAAGGGCGTCATCGAAGCCAATGGCGGCAAGGTCGAGAAGATCGAGATGTGGGGCGTGAAGTCCCTCGCCTACCGCATCAAGAAGAACCGCAAGGCGCACTTTACGCTCCTCAACGTCGACGCCCCCCCGGCGGCGCTCGCCGAGATGGAGCGTCAGATGCAGATCTCCGAGGACGTCCTCCGCTTCATGACCGTCCGCGTCGAAGAGCTCGAGTCCGAGCCGTCGGCGATGATGCAGAAGCGCGACCGCGACGACCGCAAGGATCGTGAGCGCGGCCGTCGTCGTGACGACGAGGGCTTCGGCGGCGGTGGTGGATTCGGCGGCGACCGCGATCGCGGCGACCGGGGTGATCGCGGCGACCGGGGTGACCGCCCCGAGCGCAGCTTCGGCGGGGAGGCTTAAGTCATGGCATTTGGTGCTGGACCCGGTGCACCCGCCGCTGGCGGTGCTGGTGGTGGTGCGGGCGGCGGACGCCGTCCCTTCTTCCGTCGTCGGAAGACCTGCCCCTTCTCGGGCGCGAACGCGCCCAAGATCGACTACAAGGACGTCAAGCTCCTGTCGCGCTACGTCTCCGAGCGCGGCAAGATCGTGCCGTCGCGCATCACGGCGGTGTCCGCCAAGAAGCAGCGCGAGCTCGCCCAGGCGATCAAGCGCGCCCGCTTCCTCGGCTTCCTCCCCTACGTGATCAAGTAAGCGCCCCGGGGCACGCGCGAGCGGCCCCGAGAGCCTGCATCAGCATGTCCCGGATCGGTCCATCCGGTCCGGGACAGGAGATTTCGTACCGGCCGATCCGACAGGGCGGCCGGGAGTCGTTGGGGCGACAGGCGCCTCTAACCCTGCCCGGATCGGGACAGTGGGACAGCGGGATGTGATGGCACAGTACCTCGGCATCGGTATCGGCGCGGGCCTCGTCTCCGCCCTCCTCTTCGGCGTTCTGCTGAAGGCGACAGCGCTCGCGATCCTGCTCTACCTGCTCGCCCCGCTCCCGATCCTGATCGTGGGCCTCGGCTGGAGCCACCGGGCCGCCCTGGTCGCCGCCATCACGGGCGCGCTGGCCCTGGCTGTCGTCGTGCAGCCCTTCCTCGGCCTCGGCTTCTTCGCCTACCTGGCGCTGCCCGCCTGGTGGCTCGCCTACCTGGCGCTTCTCGGCCGTCCCGATGCGGGCGGCACGATGGAATGGTATCCGACCGGCCGCCTCCTCGCCTGGACCGCCGGGACGGCCGGCATCGCTTTCGTGGCCATCGCGGTCATCGCAGCCCCGAGCTACGAGGCCTTTCAGGCGCAGCTCCGCGGCATGACCCGGACGCTGATCCAGGTACGAACCGACCGGGCCGCCAACCCTTCGGCACCGAATCCGGCGACGCCGAAACCCGACGCCGGCACACCGACCGAATCGGGCCAACAGGGCTCGGCGCAACAGGACTCCGCGCAACAGGACGCCCCCCAACAGGACTCCGCTTCACAAGATCCCGCAGAAGCCAGTCGTACCGAGGTCGCCAACGCCCTGGCGGCGATCGCGCCGGGCCTCGCCGCCCACGGCCTCACGGTTCTGCTCACCTTCTATCTCTGGGCGGCGGCCCGAATCGTCCGCGTCTCCGGGCGCCTGCCACGGCCGTGGCCGGACCTCGCCGCTACCATGATGCCGCGACGCGTGCTGGCCGTGCTGCTCGGTGCCCTCCTCCTCGCCCTGGTGCCGGGTTTCCCGGGGGTCCTCGGCATCGCCGTCGCCGGCGCCCTGAGCGCTGCCTTCGCCATGCAGGGGCTCGCGGCCTTCCACGATCGCAGCCGCGGCCGGCCGGGGCGCCTCGCTCTGCTGTTCGGCCTCTACCTGATCCTCTTCTTCACCCAGGGCGTCGCCCTCGCCGCCCTGACCCTGTTCGGCATCGCCGATACCGCCCTCGACCGCCGCCGCCCCACGGGCGCGGCCGGACGACCCTGACCAACCCCAGACCTCAAAGGACGAACACCATGGAAGTCATTCTTCTCGAGCGCGTCGCCAAGCTCGGCCAGATGGGCGAGACCGTGAACGTGAAGCCGGGCTACGCCCGCAACTTCCTCCTCGCCCGCGGCAAGGCCCTGCGCGCCACGGAGAACAACAAGAAGCACTTCGAGACCCAGCGCGCCCAGCTCGAGACCCGCAACCTCGAGCGCAAGTCCGAGGCGCAGGCCGTCGCCGAGACCCTCGAGGGCAAGAGCTTCGTGCTCATCCGCCAGTCGGGCGAGACCGGCGTGCTCTACGGTTCGGTCTCGACCCGCGATCTGGCCGAGGTCGTCACCGCCGACGGCTTCACCGTCGGCCGCGACCAGTTCGCCCTCAACCAGCCGATCAAGACCCTGGGTCTGCACACCGTTCCGGTCGTGCTGCACCCCGAGGTCGAGGTCAGCGTCACCGTCAACGTCGCCCGTTCGCCGGAAGAGGCCGAGCGTCAGGCACGCGGCGAGTCGACCACCGAGCGCGAGGCGTTCAACCTCGACGACCTCGGCCTCGAGGTCGGCGCAGCCCTGGCCGAGGCTGGCGACGACCGCGAGTAAGCGGACCACACACCCGGTGAAGAACGGGGACGAACAGCCTTAATGGTTGACTAGTTCCTCGTTTGTTCCAGCATGGACGCCCGTCATCCGCAAGGATGGCGGGCGTTTCTGCGAGGGGTTTCGCCGGATCCTCCGGGGCGACGCATCCCTGAGAAGAGACGGGCTCGGGAAGAGACGGGCTCGGGAAGAGACGTGGCCGTGAAAGACCGGTCAGCAAAAGACGGGCCCAAGCGCGAATCGGCTAAGGTTCGGCTAACCATGCCGGCGCCATGGTCGGCAGATAGAGAGGCGCGGTGGCGGACCGCCGCGCGGACCATGAAACGAAGAGTCGGAGCCTCGAATCAGCCCATGGCCCTGCCCAACGCCCTGACGGCCAACCTTCAGCCCGTCGCGCAGGAATTCCGCGTCGCGCCGCACAACATCGACGCGGAGCAGGCGCTGCTCGGCGCGATCCTGGTGAACAACGACGCCTATTACCGGATCTCGGACTTCCTCCTCCCCGAACATTTCATGGAGGACGTCCACCGCAAGATTTTCGAGGTGGCCTCCCAGCTCATCAAGGCGGGCAAGCTCGCGACCCCCATCACCCTGAAGACCTACCTGGGCGACGCCGACCTCGGCGGCCAGACGGTGATGCAGTACCTCGCGCGCCTCGCGGCGGAAGCCACCACCGTCATCAACGCGGGCGATTACGGCCGCACCATCTACGACCTCGCCATCCGGCGCCGGCTCATCACCATCGGCGAGGACCTGGTGAACGGCGCCTACGAGGCGCCGGTGGAATCCTCGCCCCGCGACCAGATCGAGGGCACCGAGCGCCGGCTCTACGAACTCGCCGAATCGGGCAAATACGATGGCGGCTTCCAGAAGTTCTCCGACGCCCTGACGGCGGCGGTGGACATGGCCGCCAAGGCCTACCAGCGGGAAGGCAAGCTCTCGGGCGTCGCCACCGGCCTGTCCGACCTTGATGCCAAGATGGGCGGCCTGCAGCGCTCGGATCTCATCATCCTCGCCGGCCGCCCGGCCATGGGCAAGACCTCGCTCGTCACCAACATCGCCTTCAACGTCGCCAAGGCCTACCAGTCCGAGAAGCTGCCGGACGGGCGCACCGAGACCAAGAACGGCGGCATCGTCGGATTCTTCTCCCTCGAAATGTCGGCCGAGCAATTGGCGACCCGTATCATCGCCGAGCAGTCGGGCGTGCCGTCCTACAAGATCCGCCGCGGCGATATTCAGCCGGCCGACTTCTACAAGATCACCGACGCGGCCCGGGACATGCAGACGATCCCGTTCTACATCGACCAGACTGGCGGCATCTCGATCGCCCAGCTCGCCGCCCGCGCCCGCCGCCTCAAGCGGCAGAAGGGCCTCGACCTGCTGATCGTCGACTACCTTCAGCTCCTCTCGGGCTCCGGCAAGCGCAGCGACAACCGCGTCCAGGAGATGACCGAGATCACCACCGGCATGAAGGCCCTGGCCAAGGAGCTGGCGGTGCCGATCATCGCCCTGTCCCAGCTTTCGCGTCAGGTGGAAAACCGCGAGGACAAGCGCCCGCAGCTCGCAGACCTTCGCGAATCGGGCTCGATCGAGCAGGACGCCGACGTGGTGATGTTCGTCTTCCGCGAGGAATACTACGTCAACAACAAGAAGCCCCGCGAAGGCACGGAAGAATTCTTCGCCTGGGAGGCCGAGATGAACCGCGTCCACGGCAAGGCCGAGGTGATCCTGGGCAAGCAGCGCCACGGCCCCACCGGGACCGTCGAACTGCAGTTCGACGCCAACATCACGCGCTTCTCGGACCTCGCTCAGTCCGACCGCCTGCCGGAGCAGATGTGATCTGCCGACCGGAGTGATCAGGAGGGCAGTTGTCCCGGAAGATCGAAGGGACATGAGACGGCCGCAGGTGAATATCCCGAAGTCTGGGAAGCCATGCGCAGTTCGGCCTCTCCTTCCCGCAAGGGCGATGGCATATGAAAACGCGCCGTCATTCCGGGGCGCCGCAGGCGAGCCCGGACCCGAAGGGGCGCGCCACCGGCGTGCAATCCAGTGCCGCTTACAGCGCAAGTCATTGCGCCACCTGTGTTTGTGGATCCCGGGCTCCGCTGCGCGGCTCCGGGATGACGGAGTGCTTCAGAGGACTTTTGGGCTCGCAGGTCCCCATATGCGATCACCTTACCGCAATGGGTCCCCACGGTGCGCCCGGCATCCTACTCTGTGGAAAGGTGAGGCCATGAACCAGGAGATCGTCATCCCATCGACGCACGGCGCTCTCCTGACCATCGACCTCGCCGCCCTCGCGGAGAACTGGCGCCGGCTGGCGGCGCAGGCTCCGGAGGCGGATTGTGCCGCCGTGGTCAAGGCGGATGCCTATGGCTGCGGCCTTGCGCGGGTGCTGCCGGTGCTGTGGGCGGCAGGGTGCCGGACGTTCTTCGTCGCCCACCTGAGCGAGGGCGTGGCGGCGCGTGCGATCCTGCCCGAGGCCAAGATCTACGTGCTCAACGGGCTGCTGCCCGGCCTCGGCCCGACCCTGGCGGCCCATGACCTGCGGCCCGTGCTCGGAAGCCGGGACGAACTCGCCGAATGGGCGGCTCTCGCTGAGGCGTCCGGCCGGACCCGGCCGGCGGCGCTCCACGTCGATACCGGCATGAACCGCCTCGGCCTGTCCATGCCCGAGGCGCTGGTGCTGTCCGGCGATCCGCTGATCGGGCGGGCCGGGATCGCCCTGCTGATGACTCACCTCGTCAGCGCCGAGCTGGCGAGCGATCCGATCAATGCGCGCCAGATGGCGGATTTCGCGGCGGTGCGTGCCGCCCATCCGGGCGTGCCGGGGTCCTTCGCCAATTCCTCCGGCATCTTCCTCGGGGTCGCCGCGCATCACGACCTGCTGCGTCCGGGCTATGCCCTGTTCGGCGGCAATCCGACTCCGTGGAAGCCGAACCCGATGCGGCCGGTGGTGCGCCTGGAGGCGCAGATCGCGCAGATCCGCGACGTCGCTGCGGGTGAGACCTGCGGCTATAACGGGCGCTGGCGGGCGGCCGAGCCCCGGCGGCTCGCGACCCTGTCGATGGGCTACGCCGACGGGTATCCCCGGGCGGCGAGCGGGCGCGGCATCGCCCTGGTCGGCGGCGTGCGCTGCCCGATCCTCGGGCTGATTTCGATGGACCTCATCATCCTAGACGTCACCGACGCGCCGGCGGCGGCGCGCGGCGCGACCGCAACCCTGATCGGCGACGGCCTCGACGTCGACACGGTCGGCCGGGCCGCCGGCACCATCGGCTACGAGATCCTGACGGGGCTAGGTTCTCGCTATGTTCGCCATTATGTGACAGGAACCGGGGCCTGACCTCCGCCTGATCCGGGCGAGTCCTCCGGCTCCTCCAGCGGAATCGCGATGGCCAAGATCCAACAGAGCTTCGTCTGCCAGTCCTGCGGGGCGGTCTACAACCGTTGGCGCGGGCGCTGCGAGGCCTGCAACGGCTGGAACACCATCGTCGAGGAGACCGGCGCCACCGGCCCCCAATCGGGTCCGGTCAAGACGCGGCCGAGCCGGGCGCGCGGTCGGGTCTTCGCCCTGGAGGGCCTGACCGGTGAGGTGCGGGAAGCGCCGCGCATCCCGTCCGGGATCAACGAACTCGATCGGGTCACCGGCGGCGGTTTCGTGCGCGGCTCGGTGATCCTGCTCGGCGGCGACCCCGGCATCGGCAAGTCGACGCTGCTGATGCAGGCCTCCGCCGCCATGGCCCGGACCGGCGAACGCGTGGTCTACATCTCGGGCGAGGAGGCGGTGGCGCAGGTGCGGCTGCGTGCCGAGCGCCTGGGCCTGACCTCGGCGGCGGTCGAACTGGCGGCCGAGACCAATGTCGAGGACATCGTCGAGACGCTTTCGCAGGGGCGCCCGCCGGCGCTGGCCATCATCGATTCGATCCAGACCATGTGGACCGAGACGGTGGAATCGGCCCCCGGCACCGTCACGCAGGTGCGCGGCTCGGCCCAGACCCTGATCCGCTTCGCCAAGACCAGCGGCACGGCGGTGATCCTGGTCGGGCACGTGACCAAGGACGGGCAGATCGCCGGCCCCCGGGTGGTCGAGCACATGGTCGACGCGGTCGCCTCCTTCGAGGGCGACCAGGGCCACCACTTCCGAATCCTGCGCGCGGTGAAGAACCGCTTCGGACCCACCGACGAGATCGGGGTGTTCGAGATGACCGATCTGGGGCTGGCCGAGGTGCCGAACCCCTCGGCCCTGTTCCTGGCCGGGCGCGACCACGCCGCGCCCGGAACGGCGGTGTTCGCCGGTATGGAGGGGACGCGGCCCCTGCTGGTGGAGATCCAGGCCCTGGTCGCGCCCTCGTCGCTCGGCATGCCGCGTCGGGCCGTGGTCGGCTGGGACCCGAACCGCCTGTCGATGGTGCTGGCGGTGCTGGAGGCCCATGGCGGCATCCGCCTCGGCACCCACGACGTCTATCTCAACGTGGCGGGCGGCCTGCGCATCTCCGAACCCGCCGCCGACCTCGCCGTCGCCGCCGCCCTGGTCTCGTCCCTCTCCGGCGCGACGCTGCCACCCGAGACGGTGTATTTCGGCGAGATCGGACTGTCGGGCGCCGTCCGCCCGGTGGCGCAGGCTCCGGCCCGGATCAAGGAGGCGCTGAAGCTCGGCTTCGCCAAGGCGGTGATGCCGCAGGGGCGCGGCGAGGGCGGCGACGGCGGCCTGTCGACGGAGGCGCTCCGCCACATCGCCGACATGGTGGCGGGCATCGCCAGCGGCGGCCCGCGCCGGGTCGGATCGCGCCGGGGCCACAACCCGCCGGATTATGGCGACGACGATTGACGGGACAGACTTGGCGCGACGCGCGCCGGAACGGGAAGATCGCGGCAAGACGATCTCGTCGGCACCGAAGATCAGGGCCTCGCACCCGACGACGGAGACCGGGGCACGATGTCATGTTGCCAGGGACGATGCATCGCGACGGCCCCCCGACCGGGGTCAAACCTGGCCGGACCCCGGCCGGGGATGGCATCCCGCGCCAGGGTGACGGCCGAGGTTCCGCACGATATACAGAGCCGCGGCCGGGGGAAGCCGCACGATCCGGTCATCGTCGCCGCTCCGCCCCATGAAGTGACAATCGTCAGAGATGCCGTTCTCCGTTCTCGATCTCGTCGTGCTGGGTATTGTCGTGGTCTCGGCGCTGCTGGCCGCCGTCCGTGGCGCGACCCGCGAAGTGCTTGCCATCATCGCCTGGGTCGCGGCCGCCGCCATCGCGTGGAAATTCCATCCCCTCCTGCTGCCCACGGTCAGCCAGCATGTGAGCAACCCGACGGTGGCCCTCGTCGCCTCGATCGCGGCGATCTTCCTGCTCACCCTGATCGTCGTGTCCATCCTCACCGTGAAGGTGTCGGACATGATCCTCGATTCGCGCATCGGGGCCATCGACCGCTCGCTGGGCTTCCTGTTCGGGGCCGGACGCGGCTTCCTGATCTGCGTCATCGGCTGGGTGTTCCTGGCCTGGCTGGTGCAGGGCAAGATGCCGCCCTGGGCCTCCGAGGCGCGCAGCCGGCCGATGCTGGAGAAGTCCGGCGAGGCCCTGGTGGCGCAGCTCCCGGAGAATCCCGAGGGTCTTCTGAAGCAGTTCAAGAAGCCGAAGGCCGATACGCCGGCCGATCCGGTCGAGCCGCCGGAGGGCGAGGTTCCGGCCCAGCGCCGCACCGAGGCGCCAGCCACGCCCGCCCCGCGACGCTGATCTGCGTCGCCGTGCGCTTGGTCGCGCGGCGAAGGCCGATTACATGACGGTCATCTGTCGGCGCCTGCGCGGGGATTCGCACGGGGCCAACCAGGGAACGACATCATCATGTCTGTAGCCAAGTCGAGTGCCCGTCCCCCGGTCGAGGTCGTGGACGGGCTCGACCGCGACGGCGATACGCTGCGCGAAGAGTGCGGCGTCTTCGGCATCTTCGGCCACCCGGACGCCTCCGCCATCGTCGCGCTGGGGCTCCATGCCCTGCAGCACCGGGGCCAGGAAGCGGCCGGCATCGTCTCCTTCGACGGGGCGGTGTTCCATTCCGAGCGTCGGCCGGGCCTCGTCGGCGATTCGTTCTCGGACCGCTCGACCATCGAGCATCTCGAAGGCCCGGCCGCCATCGGCCATGTGCGCTACTCCACCACCGGCGGCACCATCCTGCGCAACGTGCAGCCGCTCTTCGCCGAGCTGGCCAGTGGGGGCTTGGCGGTCGCCCACAACGGCAATCTCACCAACGCCCTGTCGATCCGCCGCGACCTGGTGCGCGACGGTGCCATCACGCAATCGACCTCCGACACCGAGGTGATCCTGCATCTCGCCGCGCGCTCCCGTGCGCCCCGCATCGTCGAGCGCTTCACCGAGGCCTTGCGCCAGATCGAGGGCGCCTACGCCATCGTGGCACTGACCAACAAGAAGCTGATCGGCGCCCGCGATCCGCTGGGCATCCGCCCCCTGGTGCTCGGCGAACTCGACGGCCGCTATATCCTCGCCTCCGAGACCTGTGCCCTCGACATCATCGGCGCCAAGTTCATCCGCGACATCGAGAACGGCGAGATCGTGGTGATCTCGGAAGAGGGCATCGAGTCGATCCGCTTCGCGCCCGCGCAGCCGATGCGCCCGTGCATCTTCGAGTACATCTACTTCGCGCGCCCCGATTCGGTGGTGAACGGCAAGAGCGTCTACGCGGTGCGCAAGAATATCGGCCACGAATTGGCCCGCGAATCGGCGACCGCGGCCGACGTGGTCATTCCGGTGCCGGATTCCGGTGTGCCCGCCGCCCTCGGCTTCGCCCAGGAGACCGGCCTGCCCTTCGAGATGGGCATCATCCGCAACCACTATGTCGGCCGCACCTTCATCCAGCCGACCCAATCGGTGCGCGAACTTGGCGTGCGGATGAAGCATTCGGCCAACCGCGCCGTGGTCGAGGGCAAGCGCATCGTGCTGGTCGACGACAGCCTCGTGCGCGGCACCACCTCGGTGAAGATCGTCCGCATGATGCGGGAGGCCGGCGCCAAGGAGGTGCATTTCCGCATCGCCTCGCCGCCGATCACCTATCCGGACTTCTACGGCATCGACACGCCGGAGCGGGAGAAGCTGCTGGCCGCCACCCATGACCTCGAGGGCATGCGCCGCTACATCGGTGCCGATTCACTGGCCTTCCTGTCCATCGACGGTCTGTACAAGGCCATGGGCGAGGCCCGCCGCGACGAGGCCTGCCCGCAATACACCGACCATTGCTTCACCGGCGACTACCCGACCGGCCTGACCGATCTGGCCATCGCGGGGCCGCGCCGCCTCGCCATGCTGGCCGAAGCGGACTGAGCCGGCCGATGAGCACGCCCGAAAAAACCCTCGCCGGCCGCGTCGCCGTCGTCACCGGGGCGTCGCGGGGCATCGGCCATGCCGCCGCCCTGGCGCTGGCCGAGGCCGGCGCCCACATCGTCGCGGTCGCCCGCACGCAGGGCGGCCTGGAAGAGCTCGACGATGCCATTCGGGCGCGCGGCGGCAGCGCCACCCTCGTGCCCCTCGACCTCACCGGTTACGACGCCATCGACCGGCTCGGCGCCGGCATTCACGAACGCTGGAAGCGCCTCGACATCCTGGTGGGCAATGCCGGCATCCTGGGCAATCTCACACCGATCGGGCACGTGACTCCGAAGACCTGGGCGCAGGTGATGGAGATCAACGTCACCGCCAATTACCGGCTGATCCGCTCCCTCGATCCGCTGCTGCGGATGTCCGACGCCGGCCGCGCCATCTTCGTCACCTCCGGGGCGGCGCAGAAGTGCCGGGCCTATTGGGGCCCCTATTCGGTGTCCAAGGCGGCTCTCGATGCCCTGGTGCGGACTTACGCAGCCGAGACCGCGACGACACCGGTGCGCGCCATGCTGCTCAACCCCGGCCCCCTGCGCACCTCCATGCGCAAGGCGGCGATGCCGGGCGAGGACGAGATGACCCTGAAGACGCCGGAAGACCTCGCCCCGCACTTCGTGCGCCTCGCGAGCCCGGATTTCTCGGAATCGGGCAAGATCTACGACTTCCCGAGCGACCGGATCCTGACGCCCCAGATGGCAGGCTGACGCCGCAGCGTCGGCAAAGTCGCCGCCCCCTGGCCGCGACCGATCACCGGTGAAGGCAGCCCCGCTCGGTTCCGAAGCCGCCCTCCCCCTCCCGGCATCGCGCGACCGCGACATCGCCTCCGCGCGATCGTCCCGCTGGCTCTCTCCGACGACCCGGTTCGCCTCGGACGGCCGAACCATGGGCGGAGGCCATCGAGGCTCGGTCGCCACCAGATGGACCCATGCCCCCGCGCGGCATCGTCGTCGCCGCCCGGCGAGGCGGATGACAGCGGCGCATGAGGGCCGCTCGTGCATCGAGCGAGCGGGCCATCCCGATCTGCCGGGATCAAACCGTTCGCGATCGATCTGCACCAAGGCCAGGCTTGGGACGTCTCTCGCGCAGATGCGGGATTCGGGTGCCTTCCCGGCCAGAAGCCCCTCGACCGGCCCCTTGCCTTGCCCGGACCCTTGCCTCGCCCCGACCAGCGGTCGAACTCCTTCCCGTCTCCCGGGTGGTCTCGCAACGCCGCGAAGCGCGAGACGATGGGTCCGCCCACGATCACGCCCGAGGCATAAACATCGTTGCTGATCTAATCAGATCTGCTGCGAGACATGGTACTTCGAGAAGAAATAATTTTTATCAAATAGTCGGCCAGGACGCGGGATCACATTTATCACTGTTCAAGTTGCCCTATATAAACAGGAGCATTTTTCTGTTTCCGATCGCGAATAAATTCGAAAGGTCAGACTGCGCAGAATCCGATTCAATTCATTGACCATATGTGACAAGCCGATATGTGGTTCTCCGTGCTGTATGATCGTCGATCGCGCTTTTGAAGAAACTCCGAGAGACTCCCCATCATGGTTTCGCGACGTTCTTTTCTCGGGGGTGCCGCCGCAACGCTTCTCTATCCGCTCTCCGCTCGGGCCGGACACTTGAGCTTCGACATCGTCGTCTACGGAGCGACCAGCGGCGGTATCGCGGCGGCGTTCGAGGCCAAGCGCCAGGGTCGCTCCGTCGCGTTGGTCGGCGGTTGGCGGGAGAGTCACCTGGGCGGCATGATGTCGGGCGGGCTCGGGTATTCCGATGTGGACTCGCCGCGCGCCTACGGTGGGCTGGCCCGTTACGTGATCGACCGCATCAACGAACGCGCCGGACATCCCCCGGGGACCTTCGCGTTCCAGCCGCGCTTCGCCGAAGCCGTGTTCCAGGATCTGCTGGCACGACACGATATTCCGGTGTTCTGGTCACTGGGGGTCACCCAGGTTCGCAAGGAGAACGGCCTGATCGTCGAGATTGCGACGACGATGGGACAGACCTTCGCGGCGAAAGTCTTCATCGACGCATCGTACGAGGGCGACCTGGCCGACAAGGCCGGAGTGACGACCTTCATCGGTCGCGAGGCCGCGTCGCCGCAGGACCTCTACAATGGCTACCGGAACGTCTTCAACGACGGCGGCGGAAGCAATCACAACTTCGTCCGGCCGCGCTTCTTCCTGAAATTCCTCGCCGACCGCCACATCTACCTCGATCCGTTCGTCACGCCCTCCGATCCGGCATCCGGCCTGTTGCCGGGCGTTCGCGAACGCCCGCAACTGCCCTCCGCCTCGGGGGACGGCGCCGTTCAGGCCTACAACTTCCGCCTGACCATGACGCGGGACCCGCGTGCCCGGGTGCCGTTCGCGAGCACCCCGCCGGACGGCTACAAGAAAGCTAACTACGAAATTCTATTCCGCTATCTCGAGGCGCTGCGCGACGGTGGCTTCCTGAAGCCGACCTCGACGATGGCAGAAGAGAATTTTCTGCTCTGCAACAACATCGGCGACGGCCTCTACGACGTGAACAACCGGGGAGCGGTATCCCTCGACCATGTCGGCGGCTCCTGGTCCTATCCGTCCGCAAGCTATGCGGAGAGAGGCCTGATCTGGAAGGAGCACGAGCGGTGGATTCGCGGCCTCTTCTATGCCTTCCAGCACGAGAACGACCCGCGGGTGACGGAATCCGTCCGGGAATCCATGCGGGCCTTCGGCCTGGCGGACAATCACTACCTCGACCCGTTTCCCGGCGACGAACGCCATTGGCCCTACCAGCTCTACGTCCGCGAATCCCAGCGCATGGTGTCGGATTTCGTGCTCCACGGCGCCGATATCGCGGCCCGTGACGGCTCGGAGCCGCGCAGCCTCAGTACGATCGCGGCCGGAAGTTACAATCGGGACAGTCATCACACGCAACGGATCGCGGTTCCGCTCCCGGTCTGGCACGTTCGCAACGAGGGCAATTTCGAGGTCGGGAATGGCGGAACGGACAAGATCTTCCCCATCCCCTACGAGGTCACGGTTCCTCGGCGCGCCGAGTGTCGAAACCTCCTGGTGGCCTTTTGCGTCAGTGCCACGCACGAGGCCTTCGGCGCATTCCGGATGGAACTGACCTTGATGCAGGTCGGCCAATCCCTTGGCATGGCCGCCGCGATGATTGCGGAGCATCCCTGCTTTCTGGCGGTGCAGGATGTGCCGTATGCGGATCTCCGCCGGCGCCTGCTGCAAACGCCCGAGACCACGAAACCCTATCTGCCGCAGACGAACTGAGGTCCGGCCCTCACCTGGGGGGCTCACCGTGGGCGCTCACCGAGGGGCATTGGCGGTACCCGGCGCGGCGTCATCGATCGGGACGAATTGTCCCCGCACGGGCGCGAAGTTGCGATTCGCAATCGCGCTGACGGTCCAGATCTGCCATCAGCCGATGGACCCTGTCCGTGCGGCGGCCCGATCCGAGAGCGAGCCGCAGCACCCCGATCCTTGCCGGTGCCATCGGTGCGACCCTCCATCGGCAGGTCGCGCCATTCCCCTCCCCTCTTCGGACGAGCCTCTCATGATCGACGTTCGCTGCATCTGCGCCATCGGCCTTCGCGGCCAGCTCGGCCTCAAGGGACACCTGCCCTGGGAGGGCAACACCGACCCGCTCTTCGTCGAGGACGTGACGCGCTTCTTCGCCATCACCATGGGGCACGTCCTGATCGCCGGCCCCAAGACCATCGCGTCGGTGCCCGAATTTGCGTTCAAGGACCGCACCATCGACGTCATCCGCAGCCACGAGGACCCGGAGGCGGTTCTGGCGCGCTATCCCGGACGGCGCATCTTCGTCGGCGGCGGCATCGCGGTCTGGAACGTCTACGCCCGCTATATCCAGCACTGGGACGTCACCCGCCTGCCCTATGACGGCGAGGCCGATCGCTGGTTCGATCCGGCCTGGCTCGTCGGCGGCCCGGCCCGGGCACAAATGCCCGCCTGACGGGTTGAGGGGAGCAAGCAACCGACAAGGCTCCCGATGACGTCCGCCCCCTTCCGTTTCGGCATCGAGGAGGAATATTTCCTGGCGGATGCGGAGACGCGCGGCACGCCCCGGCGCTCGGTGAAGCCCTTCCACGTCCAGGCCGGCGAGGAACTGCCCGAGATCGGGCGCGAACTGCTTCAATGTCAGGTCGAGGTCTGTACGCCGCCCTCGACCGACTTCGCCGGGGCCCGAGAGGTGCTGGCCCGGCAGCGGGCGGCGCTGGCCAAGCTCGGGCGCGAACACGGCCTCCTGGTCTTCGCGGCCGGCACGCATCCGGTCGCGGATTGGGCGCGCCAACTCCCCACCAAGGGCGACCGCTATCGCGGCATCCTGCGGGACGTGGGCCTGGCCGGACGGCGCAGCCTGATCTGCGGCATGCATGTCCATGTCGAGGTGCCGGACCCGGACCGGCGGGTCGACCTCATGAACCGGCTGCTGCCCTTCCAGCCGATGCTGCTGGGGCTCTCGGCATCCTCGCCGTTCTGGCAGGGCAAGCCCACCGGCCTCAGCGCCTATCGCCTCAGCGCCTTCGGCGAGTTGCCCCGCACCGGGCTGCCGGAGCTGTTCGCCGACCCGGCCGCCTATGCGCGCTACGTGCGGATCATGACCCAGGCCGGCTCGATCCAGGATGCCAGCTTCCTGTGGTGGTCGCTTCGTCCCTCGATCAAGTTCCCGACGCTCGAATTGCGGATCGCCGATTCCTGCACCCGCCTGGACGACGCCCTCGCCATTGCGGCGCTCTATCGCTGCCTCGTGCGGCTGGTCGTGCGCCGGCCGGAGCTGAATGCAGGGCTCGACGGCGTTTCGCGCGCGCTGGCGCAGGAGAACCTGTGGCGCGCCCAGCGCAGCGGCACCGAGGCCGAGCTGATCGACGAGGCGAGCGAGGAGGCCGTGCCCTTCGCCCAGGCTTTGGACACGCTGCTGACCCTCATCGCCGAGGACGCCGCCGCGCTTCACTGCGAAGCGGAGGTGACACAGGCCCGTCGCATCCTCGATCACGGCACCAGCGCCGAGCGACAGGTCGCCACCTTCGAGGCCACCCGCAACGGCGACACCTCGAACCGGCAGGCCCTCGACGCGGTGGTGGACTGGCTGGCGGAGACGACGTGTGGGCCGCCGTGACGCCTGTCCTCAGCCCTTGTTCTCGCGGTCGAACGGGTTTTTCGAAGTCCGCAGCGACAGCCGGATCGGCGTGCCCGGCAGTTCGAAGGCCTCGCGCAGGGCGTTGACGAGGTAGCGGGTGTAGGATTTCGGCAGGCCGTCGAGCTGATTGCCGAACAGGGCGAAGTGCGGCGGGCGCGCTTTCACCTGGGTGGCGTAGCGGATCTTGATCCGGCGGCCCGACACCGCCGGGGGTGGATTGCGCTGGGTGGCGGCGCTCAGCCAGTCGTTGATCCGCGAGGTGGAGACGCGGGTGCTCCAGATCTCCTCGGCGTTCGTCACCGCCTGCATCAGCTTGTCGATGCCCTCGCCGGCGAGGCCGGAGAGCGGCACCACGGCGACGCCGCGCACCTGCGGCAGCAGGCGGGTGCAATCCTCGCGCAGCTTCTTGAGCAGGCCGTTCTGATCGGCGACGAGATCCCACTTGTTCAGCCCGATCACCAGGGCGCGGCCCTCGCTCTCGATCAGGTCGACGATGGTCAGGTCCTGCTTCTCGAACGGGATCGTGGCGTCGAGGAGCACCACCACCACCTCGGCGAAGCGCACGGCGCGCAGGCCGTCGGTCACGGCGAGCTTCTCGAGCTTGTCGTCGATGCGGGCCTTACGGCGCATGCCGGCGGTGTCGTGCAGCTTGATCCGGCGGCCGCGCCATTCCCAGTCGAGGGAGATCGAATCGCGGGTGATGCCGGCTTCGGGTCCGACCAGCAGACGATCCTCGCCGAGCATCCGGTTGATCAGGGTCGACTTCCCCGCATTGGGCCGGCCCACGATGGCGACCTTGAGCGAGCGGTTCGACGGATCGTCGTCGTATGCCTCGTCCTCGTCGTCGAGCTTGGGAAGCGCCTCGATCAGCGCGTCGTGCAGTTCGCCGGTGCCCTCGCCGTGCTCGGCCGAGAACGGGATCGGGTCGCCGAGCCCGAGGGAAAACGCCTCGTAGGCGCCGGACATGCCGGCGCCGCCCTCCGCCTTGTTGGCGATGAGGATGACGGGGCAGCCGGCCCGGCGCACCATGTCGGCGAAGGGCTGGTCGGCCGGAAGCACGCCCGCGCGGGCGTCGATCACGAACAGCACCACGTCGGCTTCGAGGATCGCCGCTTCGGTCTGGGCGCGCATGCGGCCGAGCAGCGAACCCGGATCGGCCTCTTCGAGGCCAGCGGTGTCGATGATGCGGAAGACGAGACCACCGAAATTGACGTCGCCCTCGCGCCGGTCGCGGGTCACGCCGGGGCGGTCGTCCACCAGCGCGAGCTTCTTGCCCACGAGGCGGTTGAACAGGGTCGACTTGCCGACGTTCGGCCGTCCGACGATCGCGACGGTCGGCATATCCATGGTGTGCTCGTTTCGATCAGGCGTACGTGAGAAGCGGGTCGAGGGCTCAGCGCGTGACGGGTGGGGGAGCGGCCGGCGCGGCCGGAGCCGCCGCCGTCACGGTGACGGGTCCGCCGGCCACCAAGGCCGCGTAGACTTCGATGCGCTGGCGCAGGTTCTGCGGCGTCTGGGAATCGGCGTTGATCTGGTCGAACCAGCGGCCGGCGCCCTCGTAGTCGCCACGCTTCAGCGCGACGAGCCCGAGCATCTCGCGGGCGGTGTGGCGGAACGGGGCGTTCGGCGCGGCGAGGCCCTGGAGGGTGCCCAGCGCGGCATCGGGGTCGGTGCCATCGAGCCGCAGCAGGGCGGAGCGCAGGCGCGCGAGATCGCGCAGGCCGGTGCTGACCGAGGTGTCGTTGGCGAGGGCGTCGTACTCGGCGGCACCGGCCTTCGCATCGGTCTTGCCGGTCTCCGCCGCCGAGCGGAACCGGGCCAGAAGGGCATAGCCGGCGGGCGCATCGCTCTCGATCGCCTCGAACGCCTTGTCGGCCTCCGCAGACTTGCCCTCGCGGGCGAGGCGGTTGGCGACCTCGAAGCGCTCGGAGGCGGCCTCGGCGCGCACGCGCTGGTCGTGCTGCCAGTAGCGCCATCCGCCCACGCCGGCCACGACGAGAATCGCCAGGGCGATGATCACGCCGCTATAGCGGCGCCAGATCTCGGCGACCTGATCGCGGCGATAGTCCTCGTTGACCTCGCGGATGAACTCGTTGTTTTCGGCCATGTCGTCTCACGCCGCCCGAAACCCCGGCGGCCGCTCAAGAAAGTGGAAGGCCTGCGCCTAGCACAGGCGCAGGCCCTTGGCGACCGGCTTCGAAACGGCTCAGGCCTGGCCCGGCCAGGCGGCGACGCCGATCAGCAGCGGATGCAGGTACTTCCCGAACACGAACCAGACGCCGAGGCCGACGACCACCGCGAGCGCGTCGTTGCGCCAGCCGGCGGGCGCCGCCACCGGGCCGCCGTGCTGGGCCGCGACCGCACCGGCCGAGAGCGCCCGGCGCTTGGCGCTGATGCGGGCCACCACGGCCCAGGCGAGGAAGCTGCCGAACAGCAGGATCGAGCCGAGGTCGCCGTTGGCGAGGAGGTGGGCGGTGGCCCAGATCTTCACCGCCAGCAGCATCGGGTGCTTGGCCTTGGCGCGGATATGCCCCGGCAGGTAGGCGGAGGCGAGCACGATGAAGGCGAGCGCCGTCAGCAGCAGGGACAGGTGGCGGGTCCAGACCGGCGGGTCCCAGACGGCGATGTAGCCGGATTCGCGGTAGAGGTGGAAGCCGTAGGCTATCAGCACCAGCCCGAGGAGGGAGGCCAGGGTGTAGGCCAGCTTGAAGCGCCCCTCCCCGACCTGGCCGACGACCTCGGCCCGCTTGGTCCGCGCCATGGAGAAGGCGTGCGTGCCGAGAAACAGCACGAGGCCGAGAATGAGGATCAACATGGGGGGCTTTCGCGAGAAATGGGCGTCGGTGTGGATAAGCTCGGAGCCGCCGATGCCGGGACAAGCAGACTGTAACGGTTCAAAACCCAATCCTGGTCCGATGTCCAGGCTTCCCCGATGACGCGCCCGTCCCGCCTCGCCGCCCTCGGGCCGGTTCTCGCCCTCGGCTGGCTGCTCGGCGCGGGGACCGCGCAGGCGGCGCCCGAGCCGCCGGTCTCGGCTCTGACGCTGGTCGGGCCTCCGGTGGTGATGTTCAAGGCGACCCGCGACGCCTGCGACGGGGACGACGTGCCGGATGCCTCGGCAAGGGCGTTTCGCGACGCGTCCGGGGCGGTGGCGCTGTTCGGGATGCACTACCGCAACCGTGCCTTCCGCGGCCCGAGCCTGGATGCGCTCAAACTCGACTGCACGGTGGTGCTCGATTCCGGCGGTCAGGCCGATCCCGCCGCCTATGACGACGCCTCCTGGATCACCGCCACCTGGACCGAGGACGGGCGCCGCGTCGCCGCTCTGGTCCATCACGAGTACAGGGCCAACGAGCATCCGGGCCGCTGCCGTTCCGCGGTCTACCTGGAATGCTGGTACAACAGCGTGATCGCGGCGACGTCGCCGGATGGCGGGCGCAGCTTCACCCGGGCGAGTCCCCCGGTGGTGGTGGCCGGCGCGCCCTTCCGGCAGGAGGTCGACCAGGGTCGCCATCGCGGCTTCTTCAATCCCTCGAACATCGTCGGCGACGGAAGGTGGCGCTATTTCCTGGCCTCCACGACCGGATGGCGCCTGCCGGGCAGCGACCAATCGGCCGGGGTCTGTCTGTTCCGTTCGGACAATCCCGCCGACCCGACGCTGTGGCGGGCCTGGACCGGAACCGGCTTCACCGCCGCCTTCCCCGATCCGTATGCGAAGCCGCCCAAGCGGCCGGCCACCTGCGCGCCGATCGCGCCGTTTCCGACCCCGGTCGGCGCGGTGGTGCGGCACCGGGCCAGCGGCGCCTGGATCGCGGTCTTCATGGCCAAGGCCGGCGAGGGCTTTCCGCAATCGGGCTTCTACTGGACCACCTCCCGCGACCTCCTGGCCTGGGACCAGCCCCGGCTGCTGCTGGCAGGTGCGACCCTCTACGACGATCCCTGCCGGGCGCCCGGCGGCCTGATCGCCTATCCGTCGCTGCTCGATCCGGACGCGCAGGGGCGCAACTTCGACGATACCGGCGATCGCGCGATCCTGACCTACGTCACCCTGCGCACCGAGGGCTGTACCATCACCTCCGACCGCGACCTCCTGCGGCGGACCCTGGCGATCAAGGTATGGCCGTGAGGTCGGGCTCGGGGCGGCGCACCAGATCGATAAAGGCCTGGAGCGGCGGCGGGATCTGGCGCCGGCCGGCATAATACAGGAACAGCCCGGGGAAACTCGGGCACCAGTCGGGCATCAGGCGGACCAGCCGACCGGACGCCAGGTGCTCGACGACGCTCTCCTCGAAGACCAGTCCGAGTCCGAGCCCCGCGAGGGCCGCCTGCACGATCATCTCCTGGTCGTTGACGATGAGCGGTCCGTCGACGGAGACCGCCACCGCCCGCCCCTCCTTCTCCAGTTCCCAGCGATAGATCGCACCACCCGGAAAGCGCTGCCGGATGCAGAGGTGGCGGCCAAGGTCGTCCGGACCTTCTGGGTGCGAACGCCCGGCGAGGTAATCGGGGGACCCCACCACGGCGAAGCGCTGCGCCCCGCCGAGCGCCACCGCGATCATGTCGCCGGCAAGATGCTCGCCGAAACGCACCCCGGCATCGAAGCCGCCGGCGACCACATCGGTCATGGCATCGTCGGCCACGACCTCGACGCGGACAGCCGGATAACGGGCGAGGTAGCGCGCCACCAGCGGCATCAGGACGAAGCGACAGGCCGAGCGCGGGGCGTTGATCCGCAGGGCGCCCCCAAGCGTCGCCCGGAACGCTCCTGCCGCCCCCACCGCCTCGGCGATCTCGGCCAGGGCCGGCCCGATCCGGGCGAGCAGCGCCGCTCCCGCCTCGGTCGGAGCGACGCTCCGGGTGGTGCGATGGAGCAGCCGCAGGCCCATCCGGGTCTCCAGGCCCCGGAGGGCGTGGCTCAGCGCCGAGGTGGAGACGCCGAGTTCGAGGGCCGCCCGGCGGAAGCTGCCATGCCGGGCGATGGCGGCGAACACCGTGAGGTCGGCGAGATCGCTGCGCTGCATTGATGAATCTCGCTCAACGGTTCGTCCGGGCGGGTCGATCTTATCGCCTCAGGTCCCGCATGGCACATCGCGGGGGCCAATCTCGAATCCAGGAGCCGCCCATGCGACAGCAACCCCTCGGCCAGACCGGCCTCACCGTCTCCGTCCCGGGCCTCGGCTGCATGGGCATGTCGGAGTTCTATGGTCCGTCCGACGAGACGGAATCCCTCGCGGTGCTCGCGGCGGCGCTCGATCGCGGCTACGATTTTCTCGACACCGCCGACACCTACGGCCTCGGCCACAACGAGACCCTGCTGGGCCGCTTCCTGAAGGGCCGGCGCGACCGGGTCGTTCTCGCCACCAAGTTCGCCATCGTGCGCCCGCCCGACAGCACAGAGCGGCGCATCGACAATACGCCGGCCTACATCGCCCGCGCCTGCGAAGCCTCGCTGACCCGCCTCGGCGTCGAGACCATCGACCTCTATTATTGCCATCGCCGCAATCCGGAGACCCCGCTGGCCGAGATGGTGGGCGCGATGGCGCGGCTGGTCGAGCAGGGCAAGGTGCGGGGGCTCGGCCTGTCCGAAGTCTCGCCCGAAACCCTGCGGGCCGCCCACGCGATCCACCCCATCGCGGCGGTGCAGAGCGAGTATTCCCTGTGGAGCCGGGCGCCCGAGGACGGGATGCTGGAGACCTGCCGCGAACTCGGCATCACCTTCGTGGCCTACTCGCCGCTCGGACGCGGCTTCCTCACCGGTGGCCTCGACACGGCCGGACTCGCGGCGGACGATTTCCGCCGGGGCAATCCGCGCTTCCAGGCCGATGCGCTGGCCCGGAACCAGGGCCGGCTGGACGGGCTCGGGGCCATCGCGGCGCGCCGGGGCGCCGGTGCGGGGCAGATCGCCCTCGCGTGGCTCGTCGACCGGGCGCCGGGCGTGGTCCCGATCCCGGGCACCCGGCGGGCGGTCCGACTGGCCGAGAACGCCGCGGCGATGGACCTCGCGCTGACGCCGGCCGAGATCGCCGAACTCGACGCCCTGTTCGATCCCGGCGCCGTCGCCGGTGCCCGCTATGCCGAGGGTGGAACCGCCGGCATCGAGGTGCTGTGAACCCGGTGCCTCAGAACTGGCGCAGGTAGGGCGCGGGCTTCTGGCCGAGGATGCGCCAGGTGCCGGCGAGGCCGAGGACGATCGCGAAGGCCACCGCCAGCGCGGCGGCCACGATCGCGCCCGACAGGTCGAGGGTGAACTCGAGCTTCATCACGCGGGTGACGATCACCCAGCCGGCAAGGGTGCCGGCGGCGAGACCGAAGATCGCCGTCGCCAGCCCGAGGGCGCCGTATTCGAGGGTGTAGGCCGCGAGCAGGCGGGACCGGGTGGCGCCCAGGGTCTTGAGCACGACGGCATCGTAGAGCCGGGCGCGGTGGCCCGCCGCCAGCGCACCCGCCAGCACGAACAGGCTGGCCACCACGGCGATGCCGCTGGCGCCACGGATGGCCAGGACCAGCTTGGCGACGATGTCGCTGACGGCCTCCAGCGCCTCCTTCACCCGCACGCTGGTGACGGAGGGATAGGCCCGGGCGACATCCCGCAGGATGGTGGCCTCGGCCTTCGCGTCCGGCCCGTTGGGCAGGGTCAGGGTGGCGAGGTCGGAATGCGGCGCCCCCCGGAAGGTGCCGGGCGTGAACACCATGACGAAGTTGATGCCGAGCGAGCGCCATTCGACCTTGCGCAGGTTGGCGATCTTCGCCGTCAGGGTACGCCCGAGGACGTTGACCGTCACGGTGCTGCCGACCTTGAGATCGAGCTTGCCCGCCAGTTCGGCATCGAACGAGACCAGCGGCGTCCGCGCCTCCTCGGCATTCCACCACGTGCCGGAGACCAGGGACGAGCCCTCGGGCAGATCCTCCGCGTAGGTGATGCCCCGATCGCCGTCGAGGACCCAGGCGGCATCCTCCGGCGGCTTGATCTCGCCCGCCGGGACGCCGTTCAGGGCGGTGATCCGCCCGCGCATCATCGGCACCCGCTCGATCTTGGCGCCCGGGGCCTGAGCGCCGAGGAAGCCGTGGAACGCATCCGCGTCGCTGGACGGGATGTCGAGGAAGAACAGGTTCGGGGCCTTGGCCGGCAGGGAGTTGGTGAGCGTACGCCGCACGTTGGCGTCGATCAGGCTCAGGGTGACCAGGAGGGTCACGCCGAGGCCGAGGGAGAGCACGATGGCGGGGGTGAGCGCCCCCGGGCGATGCAGGTTGGCGAGCGCCATCCGGGGCGCGGCCCGACGCGGGCGCGGCAGGCGGCGGGCGAGCGCCATCAGCCCGACGGCGACGAGGCGCAGGAGCCCGAAGGCGAGCCCGGCGGCGATGATGAAGATCAGCGCCAGACGCCGGTCGAAGGCGGTGACCAGGGCCAGGGCGACGAGCCCGGCCAGGGCCGCGCCCAGGATGAGGCGATAGCGCAGCCGCGTCCGGATCGAGCCCGGATCGACCACGTCGCGGAACAGGCCCGAGACCGGGATGTCGTGGGCGCGGCCGAGGGGCAGGATCGCGAAGGCGAGCGCGGTCAGGAAGCCGTAGGCCGCCGCCAGGGCCAGTTCGCCCGGCGCCAGCGTCGGATTGAGGGGCAGCGGCAGGGCATCGTGGAACACGGCGTCGAGGCCGAAAGGCAGCGCCGCGCCGACCGCCAGCCCGATCGCGATGCCGAGGGCGGCGATCAGCAGGACCTGGGTGAGATAGAGAACGACGACCTGCCCGCCCGGCGCGCCGACGCTCTTCAGGGTGGCGATGGCGCCGCGCTTGCGCTCGACGAAGGCCGCGACCGCATTGGCGACGCCGACGCCGCCGACGATCAGTGCGGTGAGCCCGACCAGGGTCAGGAACTGGGTGAAACGCTCGATGCTCTTGGCGAAGCGCGGGTCCGCATTGGTCCGCGCCCGCATCTCCCAGCCGGCATCCGGGGCCGCCTTGGCGATGGCGGCGACGCGGGTGTCGAGTTCGGCATCGGCGACGTTCGGAACCTGCAGGCGGTAGCTCCAGCGATTGAGACTGCCGGGCCGGATCAGGTCCGAAGCCGCGAGCGCCGCGTGCGAGATCAGCACGCGCGGCCCGAAGCCGATGCCGTTGGCGATGCGGTCGGGCTCCGACACCAGGGTGGCCCGAATCGCGAAGGGCTTGCCCGCGATGGTGATCCGGTCGCCGACCTTGAGGTCGAGGCGCGTCAGCAGCACGGGGTCCGCCACCGCACCGGAGGCGCCGTCGCGCTCGGCCAGCAGATCCGCCAGGGGCTCGGCCGGATCGGTGACGAGGTCGCCGGCGCTGGGATAATCGGCGCCGACCGCCTTCAGCTCGACCAGGGCGGCACCGGTCTCGCCCGCCACCGCCATCGCCCGCAGGGTGGTCACCACGGAGACCCTGCCCTGGGCGTCGAGGGCAGCCCGCTCCTCCGGCGTCGCCTCCCGGTTGATCAGGCTGTAGGTGAGGTCGCCGCCGAGGATTCGGGCGCCCTCGCGGCCGAGCCCGTCGGTCAGCGAGCGCGAGATCGAGGCGACGCCCGCGATGGCGGCGACCCCGAGCGCGATGCAGGCGAGGAAGACGGTGAAGCCCGCGAGACCGCCGCGCAATTCGCGCAGGGCGAGCCGCAGGGTGAGCGGGACGCGGGGGCCGGCCCGCCGGGGCGTCGCGGTTTCGGGAAGGGTGCCGTGCATCGGATCAGGCCTGGACCGGCGCCGGCGCTTCCACCCGGCCGGAGCGCAGGCGGACGGTGCGGTCGCATAGGCGCGCGAGGCCGGGATCGTGCGTGACCAGCACGAGGGTGGCGCCGCGGTCCCGCTTGAGGGCGAACAGCAGGTCGACGATCTGCCGACCGGTCGCCTCGTCGAGATTGCCCGTCGGCTCGTCGGCCACGAGGATCGCCGGGTTCGGCGCGATGGCGCGCGCGATGGCGACCCGCTGCTGCTCGCCGCCGGAGAGCTGGGCCGGGTAATGGTGCAGCCGGTGGCCGAGGCCGACCGCCTCCAGCTCGGCCTGGGCCCGGCGGTGGGCGTCGGGCTGGTCGGCGAGTTCGAGGGGCAGGGCCACGTTCTCCAGGGCCGTCATGGTCGGCACCAGGTGGAAGGCCTGGAACACGATGCCGATGCGACGCCCGCGAAAGCGCGCCAGGGCGTCCTCGTCGAGGGTGCCGAGATCCGTGCCCTCCACGACGATGCGACCCGCATCGGGCCGCTCAAGCCCCGCCATCACCATCAGGAGGGTCGATTTGCCCGATCCGGACGGGCCGACCAGGCCGACCGCCTCACCGGGCGCCACGTCGAGGGAGATTCCGCGCAGGACGTGGACGCGCGCCGCGCCGCGGCCGAGGCTTAGGTCGATGTCAGAGAGGGCGATGGTCCGCGCCGTCGGCGCCGTGGGCTTGTCGGACTTCAACGGGCGACCGATCTGTGGGCAACTGAGGTCATGGTGAACCGAGGGTCGGGGTTGTGATCGAATGGGTCTGTGTGGAGTCTCACGTCTCGCCGATATGGTCCGGGCGCAAGCGGCGCGCCATGCCGGTCTCGGCCTCGCGGCCATGATGACGCTCTTTGCCGCACTCGGGCCGGGCGATACGCCCGCACGCGCCGCTGCCGACACGCCCCCCGTGAAGCTCGTGGCCTTCGGCGACAGCCTCACGGCCGGATATCGCCTGCCGGCGGATGCCGCCTTCCCGGCCGTGCTGGAACGGGCCTTGAAGGCCCGCGGTCGCGCCGTCTCGATCGCCAATGCGGGCGTCTCGGGAGACACCACCACGGGCGGGCTCGACCGCCTCGACTGGTCGATCCCGGACGGGACGGACGGGGTCATCCTGGAACTCGGCGCCAACGACATGCTGCGCGGCACCGACCCGGCGGTGACCCGCAAGGCCCTCGACGCGATGATCGCCCGGCTGAAGGCGCGCGGAATCCCGGTCCTCCTCGCGGGCATGAAGGCCGCCCCCAATCTCGGGCCGGATTACGTGGCGCGCTTCGATGCGATCTATCCGGACCTCGCCGAGAACTACGGCCTCGTCCTCTACCCGTTCTTCCTCGAGAGCATCCTGGGCGATCGGCAGGCCCACCTCGATGACGGCCTGCACCCGAACGCCAAGGGGGTGCAGGCCATCGTGGCCGGCATCCTGCCCACGGTCGAGAGCTTCCTCGATCGCCTGACGCCGCAGGGGCGCTGAGGCCGTGCCCCGCCTGTTCACCGGGCTGGAGATCCCGCCGGACGTCGCCGAGGCGCTATCCCTCAAGCGCGGTGCCCTGCGCGGCAGCCGTTGGATCGAGCCATCCGATTATCACGTCACCCTGCGGTTCCTCGGCGACGTCGAGGTCGAGATCGCCGAAGCCCTGCACGCGCGGCTGGCCGAGGCGCGGCCCCGGGCGCCCTTCGCCGTCACCCTCGACGGATTGGCGAGTTTCGGGGGCGACAAGCCCCGGGCGATCCTCGCCACGGTGGCGCCGAATGCCGAACTCGGCGATCTCCAGGCCGAGCACGAGCGCCTCGCCCGCCAGGCGGGGGCCGAAGCCGAGCGGCGAAGATTCACGCCCCACGTCACCCTGGCACGCCTGCGCCGCGAGGCCGGCGCGGAGGATGTCGCCGCCTATCTCGGTGAGCGCGGATTGTTCACATCGCTGACCTTCACGGTGGAGCGGGTCGCGCTGTTCTCGGCGCGCGAGTCGAAGGGCGGCGGCCCCTACGTGGTCGAGGCCGCTTATCCGCTGGGATAACCGGTTGATCGCGCGCCTTTCTCAGAGCCGGCGCAGGGCCACCGTCTCGATGCGGTGGCTCGCCCCCTTGGCGAGGATCAGGCTGGCCCGCTGGCGGGTCGGCAGGATGTTGTCCCGCAAGTTGGGCAGGTTGATCGTCGTCCACAGGGTGTCGGCGATCTCGATCGCCTCCGCCTCCGTCACCTCGGCATACTTGCGGAAGTAGGACAGCGGATCGCGGAAGGCGGTCTGGCGCAGGCGCAGGAAGCGGTTGACGTACCAGCGATGCAGGTCGTCCTCGTGGCCGTCGAGATAGATCGAGAAGTCGAAGAAGTCGGACACGAACGGGATCGCGGTGCCGTCGCGCGGCAGGCGCGCGGGCTGGAGCACGTTCAGACCCTCGACGATAAGGATGTCGGGCGATTCGATGATCCGCTCCTCGCCCTGCACCACATCGTAGACGAGGTGCGAGTATAGCGGGGCGGCCACGCGCTTCTTGCCGGCCTTGATGTCGGTGAGGAAGCGCAGCAGCGCGGCGGTGTCGTAGCTTTCCGGGAAGCCCTTGCGCTCCATCGCGCCCATGCGCTTCAGCTCGGCATTCGGCAGGAGAAAGCCGTCGGTGGTGATGAGGTCGACCTTCGGGGTGTTGGGCCAGCGCGCCAGGAGCGCCGCCAGCACGCGGGCCGAGGTCGATTTGCCGACCGCGACCGAACCGGCGAGGCCGATGATGTAGGGCACCTTGGTCTCGTGCTCGGCCAGCAGGAAGCGCTGGGTCGCCTTGAACAGCCCCTGCGTCGCCGCGACGTAGAGCGAGAGCAACCGCGACAGCGGCAGATAGATCGCCTCGACCTCCTCCACCGAGATCGGATCGTTGAGAGATTGGAGCCGGGCCACTTCCTCGGCGGCCAGGGTCAGAGGGGTGTCGGCGCGCAGCTGCGCCCATTCCTCGCGGTTGAACAGGCGATAGGGCGAGAGCCGCTCGGAGCCCTCGCCGGTCACCGGGTCGTGACCCATCACCGGATTCTGTCCCCGAATGGCGGGACGTTCGGGCCGGCCCATCGGCATGGGGGGCTCGGCGTTCACGCGGGCCTCCGTGCGGCCTTCTCGGCGATCCCGCTCTGGACCGTCCGCCGCTGCAATTCAGCCAGCACCTCGTCGAGGGCGATGCCGCCCCCGCGCAGCACAACCAGGAGGTGATAGAGCACGTCCGCCGATTCGCTGACGAGGCCGGCGCGATCACCCTGGACCGCGGCGATCGCGGCCTCGACAGCCTCCTCGCCGAGTTTCTTGGCAGCCCGGGCGGGGCCACCGGAGAGGAGCTTTGCGGTGTAGGACGTCTCGGGGGAGGCCGCCGCACGGTCCGCGACCAGGGCTTCGAGGTCGCTGAGAGTAAATTGGGTCATACCATCCTGATCCCGGCGAACCGGGCTTATCGTGCCATGCAACCAAGCGTGCGGCACGATGGATCATGACGCAAGGGCTGCGACAACTCGGCCTCAGGGATCGAGGCGCATGGAAAGGCCGGCCGCGGCCATGTGGGCCTTGGCCTCGGAAACGGTGTGCTGCCCGAAATGGAAGATCGAGGCGGCCAGGACCGCGCTGGCGCCGCCATCGCGCACGCCCGCCACCAGATCGTCGAGACCGCCGACGCCGCCGGAGGCGATGACCGGCACCGAGACGGCGTCGGCGATGGCCCGGGTCAGGCCGATGTCGTAGCCGGAGCGCATCCCGTCCCGATCCATCGAGGTCACCAGCAATTCTCCGGCGCCGCGGGCGGTCACGGTGCGGGCGAAGGCGATGGCGTCGATGCCGGTCGGTTTGCGTCCGCCATGGGTGAAGATCTGCCATTGCGGCGGCGCGTCGGGCGCGGAGGTGCGCTTGGCATCGATCGCCACGACGATGCATTGGCTGCCGAACTTCTCCGCCCCGCGCGCCACGAAATCGGGATCGTTGACCGCCGCCGTGTTGATCGAGACCTTGTCGGCCCCGGCCAGCAGCAGCGTGCGGATATCCGCCACCGTGCGGATGCCCCCACCGACGGTGAGCGGCATGAAGCAGGCCTCGGCGGTGCGGCTGACCACGTCGAGCAGCGTTCCGCGATCCTCGTGGCTCGCGGTGATGTCGAGGAAGCAGAGTTCGTCGGCTCCGGCCGCGTCATAGGCCTTGGCGGCCTCGACCGGATCGCCGGCATCGCGCAGTTCGAGGAACTGCACGCCTTTCACGACGCGACCGTCCTTGACGTCGAGGCAGGGGATGATGCGGGTCTTGAGCACGGGGGTCCTCGAACCGGATCAGGCCGCCGGACCGGCATCGGCCGCGCCGGTGGCGCGCCGGATCGCCGCCAGGGCCTCACGCGGATCGATGCGGCCGTCGTAGAGGGCGCGGCCCGTGATGGCGCCGGCGAGCAGCGCGCAATCCGGCTCCAGGATGCGGTGGACATCCTCGATCGAGGCGAGGCCGCCGGACGCGATCACCGGGATGGTGACGGCGCGGGCGAGGCCGAGGGTCATCTCGATGTTGAGGCCCTTCAGGATGCCGTCACGGGCGATGTCGGTGTAGATGATGGCCGCGACGCCGGCATCCTCGAACCGGCGACCGAGTTCCTCCGCCGTCATGCTGGAGGTGGTCGCCCAGCCTTCGACCGCGACGCGGCCGTCCTTGGCGTCGATGCCGACCGCGATCTTGCCCGGATAGAGACGGGCCGCCTCGCGCACGAAGGCGGGATCGCGCACGGCGGCGGTGCCGATGATGACGCGGCTGACGCCCTTGGCGATCCAGGCCTCCAGCGTACGCATCTCGCGGATCCCGCCGCCGAGCTGCACCGGCAGCCTGGTGCGGGCCAGGATCGCGTCGACGGCGTCGGCATTCATCGGGGCGCCCGCGAAAGCGCCGTCGAGATCGACCACATGCAGCCAGGAGAAGCCCTGTTCCTCGAAGACGGCGGCCTGCGCGGCCGGGTCATCGCTGAACACGATGGCCTGGGCCATGTCGCCCTGGACGAGGCGGACGCAGCGTCCTTCCTTGAGATCGATGGCCGGGAACAGGATCACGCGTCGGTTCGCTTTCGGGTGGACGGTTCAAAAGTGGGGTGCGGGTCTCAGGGGCGCCAGCGCAGGAAGTTGGCGAGGAGCGCGAGGCCGAGGTGCTGGCTCTTCTCCGGATGGAACTGGGTGCCGGCGACGTTGTCGCGCGCCACCATCGCGGTCACCGCGCCACCGTAATCGCTATGGGCGACCCGGTCCTCGGACCGCTCCGGCGACAGCGCGTAGCTGTGCACGAAGTAGGCGTGCAGGCCGCCCTCGCCGGTGGGGATATCGGCCAGCAGCGCGTGCTCGCGGTCCACCTGCAGGGTGTTCCAGCCCATATGCGGCACCTTGAGGCCCGGATCGGACGGCTGAATCGGTCCGACATCGCCGGGAATCCAGCCGAGGCCCGGCGTCGTGTCGTATTCGAGGCCGCGCGTCGCGAGGAGTTGCATGCCGACGCAGATGCCGAGGAAGGGGCGACCCCGCGCATGCGCCGCATGGGTCATCGCCTCCACCATGCCGGGCACGGCGTCGAGGCCACGGCGGCAATCGGCGTAGGCGCCGACGCCGGGCAGAACCACCCGGTCGGCCCGCGCGACGGTCTCGGCCTCATCGGTCAGGACGATCCGCGTCGCATCCAGGCCGGCCTCGCGCGCGGCGCGCTCGAAGGCCTTGGCGGCGGAGTGCAGATTGCCCGAGCCGTAATCGATGATGGCGACGGTCTCGACGCTCACCGGCGCGTCTCGCTGAAGGGGAACATGCCGATGGCGAGATCGCTCGGTGGGACAGCGAGTCCGCCAGAGGGGGCCGAGGACGGCCGTGCGGGGGGCGCGCCTTCGAGCCAGCGGGCGGAGGCCTTCATCTCGGCTTCCTCAGTGCTCGCGGCGATCACCGCATCCCGGACCGGTCGCCCGACCCGGGCATAGGTCCAGCGCCGCAGGGAGGAGGCTTCGAGGCCGATCAGGATCGAGACCAGGAGCGCGATGATCGACGCCGCCACCGGCGTCAGGCCGAGGAGGCGTCCACCGAGCGCCACGCCGGCGAGGAGCACCAGCACGCCGAGGCCCGCGAGCCAGAGACGGTGGAAGAAGAACCACAGGGGTCCGAAGGCGAAGGCCGGCCAGGAGAAGCCGTCCGGCACCAGATGCGCGCGTTCGAGGCCGTAAGCCTCGCCGGCCAGGGCGTCCCGCTCCGGGTGCAACGTATAGGTGCGCATCACGTCTCGCATCCTCCCTGCCGAGCCGCCCCGAGGCGGATCAGAGCGATCCCTTCGTGGAGGGAACCCGACCACCCTCGCGGGGATCGATCGCCACCGCCTGGCGCAAGGCGCGGGCCAAGCCCTTGAAGCAGCTCTCGGCGATGTGGTGGGCGTTGTCGCCGTACAGCGTCTCGACATGTAGAGTGAGGCCGGCATTCATGGCGAAGGCCTGGAACCACTCGCGCACCAGTTCGGTGTCGAACTGCCCGATCTTCTCGACCCGGAACTCGGTGCGAAACACCAGGAACGGGCGGCCGGAAATGTCGATGGCGACGCGGGTCAGCGCCTCGTCCATGGGTAAGTGGATGTCCGCATACCGGGCGATGCCGCGCTTGTCGGCCAGGGCCTGCGCAACCGCCTGCCCAAGGGCGATGCCGGTGTCCTCCACCGTGTGGTGATGGTCGACGTGGAGATCGCCGGACACCGCGACGTCGAGGTCGAACAGGCCGTGGCGGGCGAACAGTTCGAGCATGTGATCGAAGAAACCGACGCCGGTCGAGACGGTGGCGCGTCCGGTTCCGTCGAGATCGACCGAGACGCGGACGTCGGTTTCCGCCGTCTTGCGGCTGATGCTGGCGAAGCGCCTGGCCTCTTGGGTCACTGATCGGTTCCGGTTCTTCGAGACGAACCCGCCTTCTAGTGCGAAGACCGGCCCCCGTGAAGGGCGCCCAATGCCGAATCCACCGGCGCGCCGATCACGTCAGGCGGAGAGGACTCGTCCGGCCACGGCATCGAGCTTGGCCAGTAGGGCCGGATCGCGCTGCGCCGGGGCGGTCATGATGGCGCCGTCGAGGGCCCGCTCGGTGCCCGCCGGACAGGCCACGCGCTCGGCCGGGAAGTCGCGGGCGAGACGGGCGACGAGCCGAGCGGCCTTGTCGGCATTGGCGCGCGCCACCGCCACCACGGCGGCCACGTCCACCGCCTCGTGGGTCGGGTGCCAGCAATCGAAGTCGGTCACCATGGCGATGGTCGCGTAGGTGATCTCGGCCTCGCGGGCGAGCTTGGCCTCCGGCATGTTGGTCATGCCGATGACGTCGTAGCCGAGGGCCTTGTAGGTGGTGGATTCCGCGTAGGTCGAGAATTGCGGCCCCTCCATGCAGACATAGGTCCCGCCGCGATGGACCGCGATGTCCTCGGCCTGCGCCGCCTCGGCGATGCGGCCCTGCAAGGCGGGACCGATCGGGTGGGCCAGGGAGACGTGGGCGACGCAGCCGTCGCCGAAGAAGGACGCGGCGCGGCCGTGGGTCCGGTCGACGAACTGGTCGACGAGGACGAAGAGGCCGGGATGCAGCTCCGCCTTGAACGAGCCGCAAGCCGACAGCGAGACGAGGTCCGTGACCCCAGCCCGCTTCAGGATGTCGATATTCGCCCGATAATTGATGCCGGAGGGCGAGAAGCGGTGGCCGCGCCCGTGGCGGGCGAGGAACACCACCTTGGTCTCGCCGATGCGGCCGATGCGCAGGGCGTCCGAGGGCTCGCCCCAGGGAGACTCGATCCGCTCCTCGCGGACATCCTCCAGGCCGGGCAGGTCATAGACCCCGGACCCGCCCATCACGCCGAGCACCGCTGCCGTCATCCCCATCTCCAAAAGTTCGCGCCGGTCGCCCCTCCTTGGGGCGCCGGCGCGGGTCGTGTCAACGAAGGGCCGGCGGGTCCATCCAGAGCGCCGGGACTTTGTCAGCGGGGCTTGGTCAGCGGGACTTTGTCAGCGGGGCTTGGTCAGCGAGACTTGATCAGCGAGACTTGCTCAGTAGGTCTTGTGCAGCTCGGGCTGGAGACCGTGGACCTCGCCGCCGACCTTCGCCCAGATCTTCTTCTTCACGTAGTAGAGCAGGCCGGAGAGCACGAGCAGGAACAGGATCACCCGCAGGCCGAGGGCCTTGCGCGCCATCATGTGGGGCTCGGCCGCCCAGGCCATGAACGCCGCGACGTCTTTCGAATACTGCTCGGTGGTCTCCGGCACCACCGGCTCACCCTTGTCGTTCTTGGCGTACGTCACCTGCCCGTCGCTGATCGGCTTCGGCATCGCGATCAGGTGACCGGCGTAATACTTGTTGTAGTAGGTCCCTGCCGGAATCTCCTTGCCGGCCGGCGGGTCCTCGTAGCCGTTCAGAAGCGCGTGGATGTAGTCCACGCCCTGCTCCGAGAAGCCGATGAACGGCATCGCGTCGAACACGAACCACGGGAAGCCGCGCTCGTAGGTCCGGGCCTTCGCCAGCACCGAGAAGTCGGGCGGGGCCTTGCCACCGTTGGCGGCGGCGGCCGCCTTCTCGTTCGGGAAGGGCGACGGGAAGGCGTCGGCGGCACGGGCGGGACGCTCGACGTCCTCACCCGCATCGTTCTGCTCCTTCACCTTGTACTGGGCGGCGAGTTCCTTGACCTGCCCGGTGGTGAAGCCGGGCCCCCCCTCCTCCGAGAGGTTGCGGAAGCGCACGAGGCTCATGCCGTGGCAGCTCGAGCAGACTTCCTTGTAGACCTGGAAACCGCGCTGAAGCTGGGCCTGGTCGAAACGCCCGAAGGTCCCGGCGAAGCTCCACGTTTCGCGGGGCGGGTTTGGTGGGCCATGCTCCTCCTCTGCCTGGACGGCAGAGATGCTCATGACGGCCGCGAGCAGGGACGCGGCGAGAAGGCGGGTTGTTTTCATGGTTCTTAAAAGTCCCCTGCCCTCAACCCTTGGACGATGGTGCGGCCGCCGCACCCACCGGCATGCCGGACCCGCTGATCTGCTTGCCGGGGCCGGTCACGGTCTCGAGGATCGAGCCCGGAAGAGCCTTCGGCGTCTCGAACAGGCCGACCAGCGGCATCACGAGCAGGAAGTGCAGGAAGTAATAGGCCGTGCAGATCCGGGCCGCGATGACGTAGCCACCCTCCGGCGGTTTCGCGCCGAGCCAACCGAGCACCACGCAGACCACCACGAACAGCCAGAAGAACTGGCGATAGATCGGGCGGTAGTTGCACGAACGCACCCGGGAGGTATCGAGCCACGGCGCCAGCGCCAGGATCAGCACTGCGCTGAACATCAGGATGACGCCGCCGAGCTTGTCCGGCACCGCGCGCAGGATCGCGTAGAACGGCAGGAAGTACCATTCCGGAACGATGTGGGCGGGGGTCACGGCTGGGTTGGCCGGCACGTAGTTGTCGGCGTGGCCGAGGTAGTTCGGCTGGTAGAAGATCCAGTAGGCGAAGAAGGCGAAGAACACGACCGAGGCGAACACGTCCTTGACGGTCGCGTAGGGCGTGAAGGGAACCGCATCCTTGCCGGTCTTAATCGGGATGCCGGCCGGGTTGTTCTGGCCCGTCACGTGCAGCGCCCAGACGTGCAGGATCACCACACCGGTGATCATGAACGGCAGCAGGTAGTGGAGCGAGAAGAAGCGGTTCAGGGTCGGGTTGCCGACCGAGTATCCACCCCAGAGCAGGCTCTGGATGGTGTCGCCCACCACCGGGATCGCCGCCAGGATGTTGGTGATGACGGTGGCGCCCCAGAAGCTCATCTGGCCCCACGGCAGGGTGTAGCCAAGGAAGGCGGTCGCCATCATCAGCAGGTAGATGATCACGCCGAGGATGTAGAGCACCTCGCGGGGGGCCTTGTACGAGCCGTAATACAACGCCCGGAAGATGTGGACGTAGACCGCCACGAAGAACATCGACGCGCCGTTGGCGTGCATGTAGCGCAGCAGCCAGCCGTAATTCACGTCGCGCATGATGTGCTCGACGGAGTTGAAGGCGTTGGCGGCGGAGGGATCGTAGTGCATCGCCAGCCAGACGCCGGTGACGATCTGCGACACCAGCATGGCGATCAGGATCGCGCCGAAGGTCCAGAAGTAGTTGAGGTTCCGCGGCACCGGGAAGGAGACGAAGGACGAATGCACCAGCCCGATCAGGGGCAGGCGCGATTCGAACCACTTCGCCAAGGCACTCTTGGGAACGTAGATATTGCCGTGTCCGCTCATGGGGCGACCCGCTCCAAATCCTGTTTCAGGGTGTCAGGCGACGGCCTTGCCGCCCTCTTCGCCGATCCGGATCTTGGAATCCGATTCGAAGATGTAGGGCGGGATCGGCAGGTTCGTCGGGGCGGGCCCCCGGCGCACCCGGCCTGACGTGTCGTAGAGGGAGCCGTGACAGGGGCAGGACCAGCCTTCGTACTGGCCCTGATGGCCGATCGGCACGCAGCCGAGATGGGTGCAATTGCCGTAGACCACGAGCCACTTGGCGTGGCCCTGCTTCACGCGGGCGGCGTCCGTCTGCGGATCGATGAGATCCGCCATCTTCACCTCGCCGGCTTCCTTGATCTCCTTCTCCGAGCGGTTGCGCACGAAGATGAGCTTGCCGCGCCAGAACACGTTGACGATCTGACCTTCCTGGATCGGCGCCAGATCGACTTCGAGCGGAGCACCGGCCGCGATGGTCTCGGCGTCCGGCGCCATCGAGGCGACGAAGGGCCAGGCGAGCGCGCCGGCGCCGACGGCCAGGGCCGCTCCCGTCGCGAGGAACATGAAGTCACGTCGCGTGCCGTCCGGCGCGCCGTGAGAGTTCTCGGGATCGGCTGCCGTGTTCGCCAAGTGTCACACTCCAAGCATGATTGCGCCGGATGAGCCTCATTCCGGGTGCGGAATCGGCCAGACGGGACCTTAGAGGCTTTCAAAGGAAAGTCAGCCCGGCGGGACGGAAGCACCATCCCACAGCATTGTGCAATGCGACCCCGCGTCACCCGAAGTCAAGGCGCGAACCCGTTCTGAATCGGCCGTTTCCGACCTTGGCGCAGCAGCGTTGCGGCAGTGCCGCGCGGGGGTCCTCCGAGCCATGCAGAAGGGCGAGTCTCGGGCGCGTTCGCTGGTCTTGCCATGCGCTCGGCGTGGAGGCGGATGCCGTCCGGACCATGAATAATATCGCAGGTCGGCCTGCTCCGTTCACGGCGCCATCGATGGCCGCTCCAGGGTCCGGCGACCGGTCCGGCCCGGATCGTGCTGGACACCCATGCGACGATGGCTGCCGGCCAGGGGTTGCGATCACCCTGCGTCGCATCCGCTTTTGCCGCCTGTGCGCAACCGCGCAGATGCGCTACCCGGAACCGCATAGCTTGACCGTCTCGTCAGGCCGCCGACGCCGAGAGACTCATGGACGTCACCGATCCGCCCTTCACCCCGGACGGGCTGCGAATTGCCGGCGGCGTCCTGCTGGTCGTCACCGCGGCGAGGCTTGGCGTCGGCACGGACGAGGCCGATTCGACCGGCGACGAGCGCGTGCCCCTGTGGCGGGCGGTTCACACCGCCCTCGTCGCTATCCCGGCGGCCCGGAAGGGCGGCACCGCCGAGGCGTGGATTGTCCACGCCACCCCCATCGGCGCCGCGATCGGGGCCTCCCTGGTGGCGACGGTACCGCCTCTCCCGTTGCGACGGCACCTGCTTCGGGAGCATCGGACGGCGTGAAGATCCGCCCGTCGGAATTCAGACCTAGCCTCGCCGGGGTCCCGCGCTGGATGGGAGTCCGGGCCGCGCACGGCACGCCGGTCATCCTGTTTGCCGCTCAACCCGCATCCGCCATCGAAACCGGATCCCTGCAGGCGTGGTCACCGGGCAGCTTCGGGATCGGCGTGGGACTGGCAGCCCTGGTCGGCGCGGGCACGCTCGGGCTCGTCCGCTGGCGGCGTCGACGGGCCGCACGCGCAGCGGGCCGCGACGCCGGTCTGCTGAACGCCGTGTTCGATGCCTCGGCCGATCCGCACCTCGTCTTCGCGGTCGCGCCGGATGGCGGTTTCCGTCTCGCCGCCTGGAATGCTGCGGCAGCGGCCGCCTTCGGGGGCGACGACGGCCGGATCGGTCGCGACGTCTCGGCGCTGCTGCCCGCATCCGAGGGTGCGGCGATGCGGCGGGATCTCGCCCAGGCGGTTGCGACCGGAACGACGGTGCGGAGTCAGACTCCGGCGGACGGATCATCGGCGACGCCCGCGACGGAAACCACCTGTGTGCCCCTGCGACGACCCGGCACCGGCCCGGTGGATCGCGTCCTCGTCACCCGACGTGACATCAGCCACCTCGCGCAGGCGCAGCCCGAAACCCTGGCTGCCAACCGCCGCCTCGTCCTGGCCGAGCAGGTCGCCCATATCGGCCACTGGCATCTTCACCTGGCCTCGCGCGTCCTGACGTGGTCCGACGAGGTCTTCCGCATCCACGGGCACGAGCCGCAGAGCTTCGTTCCCACCATCCCGGGCAGTATCGCCGCCTGCCACCCGGACGACCGTCGCGGCATGGTGCGGCGGATCGCCCGCGCATTGCGCCGGCACGAGGGGTTCGACATCGCCCTGCGGCTGGTCCGGCCGTCCGGCGAGGTGCGGGACGTTCTCGTGCGCGGCCTCTGCCTGCCCGAGCGGTCCGGCCGCGATCCCTCCGACGGCACCCAGCCGGAGGCGATTTTCGGCGTGTTTGCCGACATCGCCGAGTTGAAGCAGGCCGAGCGTGCCCTGGCCGAGAAATCCGCGCTGCTCGAAGCGACCCTCGAGAGCATGGATCAGGGGCTGCTGAGAATCGACGGGACCGGGCACATCCCCGTCATCAATCGCCGGGCCATGGAGATCCTGGCGATCTCGCCCGAGATCCTGGCGACCAAGCCGGACTATCGCATTCTCCGCCAGCATCTGCGCGAAACCGGCACCTGGGGTACCCTGATCCAGGACCCGAAGCACTGGCACCTCGACGAGAACCGGCGCACCACCGAACTGCGCTCCGAGCGCCGACGGGCCGACGGACGGGTGATCGAGACCCGCTCGCTGCCGATGCTGAACGGCGACGGGCACCTTCAGACTCTCACCGACATCACCCACCGCCGTCACTCCGACGAGCAGTTGCGGGAGAGCGAGGCGCGCTATCGCCTGCTCGCCGACTACACCGCCGACCTGATCGTCCTCGACGATGCCTCCGGGCGCCACCTCTACATCTCCCCGGCCGTGACGGGGATGCTCGGCTACGATGCCGTCGAGGCCAATCGCCTCGGCTTGCGCACCCTCGTGCATCACGAGGACATCGCCAATCTCTCGGCCACCCTGCACGCCCTCGGCCCCAAGCAGCCGACCGGGTCGGTCATCTATCGGATGCGCCACAAATCCGGGTCCGACATCTGGGTCGAAGCCGCCTTCCGGCGCATCGAGGAAGGGGGCGACGTTCAGATCATCCAGGCCATCCGCGACGTGTCGCAACGCCAGAGCCAGGAAGCCGACCTGCAGCGGGCCCGCGTCGCCGCCGAGGCCGGCGCCCGCGCGAAGGCGGAGTTCCTGGCCAATATGAGCCACGAACTGCGCACCCCGCTCGTCGGCATCCTCGGGGTCCACGATCTCCTGCGCGGGGACGCGCAGCTCACACCGGATCAGGCGCGTCTGGTCGGGCTGGCCCAGGAATCCGGCCGCTCCCTGCTCACCATCGTCAACGACATCCTCGATTTCTCGAAGATCGAGGCCGGCCAGCTCGTCATCGAATCCGTGCCGTTCAGCCTGCGGGCCCTGGTCGAGGCCTGCCGGGAGTTCAGCGCGGAGATCGCGCAGGTCCGCGATGTCCGGTTCGTCACGGAGATCGCCGACGACGTGCCGGACTGGCTGCTCGGCGACCCCACCCGGTTGCGGCAGGTCATCCTCAACCTGGCCACCAACGCGATCAAGTTCACGCCCGCGGGCTCGGTGACCCTCCGGGTCACCTGGGCACCGGCGCCCGACGATGCGCCGCGTCCGGGCGCGACCCTGCGGATCGCCCTGATCGACACCGGGATCGGGATCGCGCCGGAGACGCTGTCCCAACTCTTCGAGCGCTTCGCCCAGGCCGACGGCTCGACCTCGCGCCAGTACGGCGGAACCGGCCTCGGCCTGACCATCTGCCGACGGCTGGTGCACCTGATGGGTGGCGAGATCGGCGGCGAGAGCCGGCTCGGCGAGGGGTCGACCTTCTGGTTCTGGCTACCGCTGCACCGCGCGGCCGGCGCGGATGCCGCGGCGGCGCCGACCCCGACAACGCTGGCTCGGCGGGCCGGTCCGAGCTGGCGGGTGCTGCTGGCGGAGGACAACGCCATCAACCAGGAGATCATCGGCACGGTGCTGCGCCAGAAGGGGCATGTGGTCGACGTGGTCGACGACGGCGAGCAGGCGGTGACGGCGGCCTTCGACCGTCCCCGCGACCTCGTCCTCATGGACGTCCAGATGCCGGGACAGGACGGGCTGGCGGCGACGCAGGCGATCCGCCTCCGCGAGCGCCTGGAGGGCCGGCCGCGCACGCCGATCATCGCCCTGACCGCCAATGCCATGCCGGAGGAGATCGAGCGCTGCCGGATTGCCGGCATGGACGCCCACGTGGCCAAGCCGGTGGACTGGTCGGTGCTCTTCGCCACGATGGAACGGCTCGCGGGCTCTGCCGGAGGAGAGCACTCGGCCGCAGGGGGTGAGACGGCCGGGCGATGAGATTCGCCGCGGGGGTTCGCGTCTTTCGTTTGTCTTGTGGGGATCATCGGATTTCGACGGATCCCTGACAGACGCCAGGACGCGAAACGCCCCGCCCTGAGGAAGGGCGAGGCGTCGGTGGATGGTCGTCCGGATGGTTCGGTTCAGTAGGCGGCCGGGTCCGGGCTGTCGCTCGGCGAGGCGAAGGCCTTGATCATGGCCTCGCTCATCGGGAGGTTCAGGTTGATGCCGCGCGGCGGGATCGGCTTGGTGAACCACTTGTCGTAGAGCGCCCGGCCCTCGGCGCTCTTGTAGAGCTTGGCGGTCGCCTCGTCGGCCACGGCCTTGAACGGAGCGTCGTCCTTGCGCAGCATGATGCCGTAGGGCTCGGGCTTCGAGATCGCCTCGCTGGAGATCGCGTAGGCACCGGGGTCCTTCGAGCTGGCGGCGAGGGAGGCCAGCAGCACGTCATCCATCACGAAGGCGGCGGCCCGGCCGGTCTCGACCATCAGGAAGGCTTCGGCATGGTCCTTGGCCGGCAGGATGGTCAGGCCGAGGTTGCGCGCCGTGTTGACCTCGTTGATCTGCCGAATGTTGGTGGTGCCCGAAGTCGAGACCACGGTCTTGCCCTTCAGATCTTCGATCTTGTCGAGCTTGGCCGACTTCTTGGCGACGAAGCGGGTCGCGGTCAGGAAGTGCGTGTTGGTGAAGGCGGCCTGCTTCTGACGGTCGGGATTGTTGGTCGTCGACCCGCATTCGAGATCGATGGTGCCGTTGGCGATCAGCGGGATGCGGGTGGCGGAGGTGACGGGGTTCAGCTTCACCTCGAGATTGGGCATCTTGAGGTTGGTCTTCACCGCCTCGGCGATCTTCTGACAGATCTCAAGGGCGTAACCGACCGGCTTCTGATCGCCGTCGAGATACGAGAACGGCACGGACGCGTCCCGGTAGCCGATCGTGATCGAATTGGTTTCCTTGATCTTCTTCAGGGTCCCGGTGAGGTCTTGCGCCTGGGCGCTCCCTCCCGCGAGCACCGACAGCGCGAAGCTGAGGGCGACGGCAGGCAGGGTGGATCTCTGGTGGCACGAACGCATCTGCAGGCTGACTCCGGAGGGTCGATCGCCGCACCGGCGATCACTGAGGCTTACATGAGCAACGTAGCAGGGGCCTTTGCCGCCGCAATCGTTGTTTTCGCGCTGTCCAAGACGGAAACGCTTCCCGCCCTGGCAAGGGGCGTGCCGCGAAGCGTCGACAGAGCGTCTAAAGCCTCAGACATGGCGTCCCGAGCCTCAGACTGTCCTGCCGCCACGCTCCCGTCGGGCGATGCTGCGCACATGCAAAAAGGCCCGACTTTGCTGCCGGGCCAGTTCGCCTGTCTCGAAGATGGAGGGTCCGGGCTCAGCGGGAGCCCGGACCGGACCGTTCCGTCGCTTAGAAGTCGCGCTGGACGCGGGCGCGCAGCTGGAAGGTGTCGTCTGCGGTGACGGTCCGGACACTGCCGTTGGCAATGTTGGCGGCCGTGACGGCGCCGTTGGAACGGGTCATGTCGACGACGCGACCGTTCTGGACACCAACCTTGGTGTAGAAGCCTTCGAGACCGATATCGAGATCCTTGACGGGCGACCAGATGATGCTGGCGCCGGCGACGATCTGATAGTTGTCACGCAGCACGGGGCTGACATTGAAGGACACCTGGCCGGGAACACCCGTGAACTGACCGGTCGAGCCGGTCGACTGGAACACGGCGGCATTGGCGGCGCGGGCGCCACGAGCGAAGTTCAGCTCGCCGTAGCTGGCGAACACGGCCGAGCGCCACTCGGGGGCCCAGTAGTGCAGGAACGAACCGACAACCGTGAAGCTGGTCGACAGCTCGATCTTGCCCGTGAAGGGGTTGAGCGTGGCATCGGACATGTAGGGGTCGAACGCAGCGCCGTTGATGGTGCTGGCGCGCGACGCGTAAGTGCCGTTGTACGAGGAGTAGCCGGTGTAGAGCGTCGCGCCCTCGCCGTAGGCGCCCTGGAGGTACAGGGTATCGCCGGGTGCGATGAAGGGCATGTTGATCTTGGCGCCGGCCTGAACGGCCCAGCCGTACTCGCTGGCGGGACGCTGGAGCGTGCCGGCCAGACCGGCGAAGCCGGTACCGGCGAGGTTCGGAGCAAGCGCGGTTCCGTTCGGGCCGAGAGCGGCGCCCGAGATGAAGTTGCCGGTGTTCAGCTCCTTGACGGCGGCGGAGATCTGCGCCGAGCCCCAGGCGGCATCGTACCGAAGGACACCGACGAAGTCAGGCATGCGGTTACGCTGCGCGACATCGACGTTGGAGAACCCGTTACCCGTGAAGATCGGCGACGGCGCACCGGTGTTGGCGACGTTGATGCCAACCTGCGAGCCAGCGGGGGTGAACGTGGTGTTGGCACCGAACACCTGCGAATAGATGGTGTTGCGGCGGAAGGACGGATCTTCCAGCGAGATCGTGGCCGAGAGGCCGCTGCCGCCGAGCTTGCTGGTGTAGGCGAGCAGGTTGGTGGACTGCAGGTCCGAGTTGGCGGTGGCACCGGCGAACTCGAAGTCGTGGGCGTAGAAGTCGAAGAACGACGACGCGCGACCGGCGGTGAGGCCGGCGAACTGAATGAACGCCTTGTCGGTGTTCACGAACTGCTGAACGCGGCCGTTCTGGTCCTGACCGGTGGCGCCGAAGGCGTTGCCGATGCGCTCCTGGGTGCCCGAGCGAAGGCCGCCGGTGGCACCGGTCCGCGAGGCGAACTGGAGGCGCACGAAGGCGCGCAGGGTGCCGTAGGCGGTCTGCGTGCGGGCATCGACGTTGATGCGGGCGAGGCCGATATAGCCGGTGGTGTCACCGTTCGAGCCGGAGCGGCTGTCGGTCGGCTGGTAGCCGACGTCGAGGCGGGCGCGGCCCGAGAGACGGATGCAGGTGTCGGTGCCGGGGATGTAGAAGAAGCCTGCACCGTAGGCGGAGCAGACGCGGACGTATTCGATTGGGGCAGCCTTCTTGACCGGAAGGTCGGCTGCCTGTGCTCCAGCGACCGCGGCAAATCCTGCAGCGGAGGCGAGAAGCGAGCTCTTCAAGAGCTTCATTGAATTCTCCAAAAGCTTCGAGACCCGAGGAAAGCGTACTACGCCCGAGATCTTCGAGGATCTCGATGTCGCGTCGCCCTTTGTTCTTGAATGACCAGGCGTTACCGCCGGAAATTGTTGATTGCCCCGGAGTTGCCCCCAACGCCCAATCACTGTGTGCGAGCGCCTTCTTTGCGGCAACTCGGAATCGTGATCGCGGCGGCGGTTCCGGCCTGCTGTTGCGGGCTTGCAACGTTGAACAGGTGGCTAAGTGACTGTTCTGAGGGCAGCTTTTTCGAAGCGGTGCCTGTTTTCCGCGCCGGTCGGGTGGTCCGGGATGAGCTGCAAGTCTCAGGAAATACGGAATAATCTGTGATTTATGACACTTCTGAGAAGGCCGCAGACAATCCGGCTCCATCCCGATTGCTCAGCGAATGGTCTCAAACCGACGCTTTGTCCGCTGGCATACCAAAATGATCTCAAGCAGATCTTTGGGATGTGGATGACCGGCTCAGGACGGGAAACGAGCCGCGCGGCACGATTCGCGAAGCTCCGCTTGCGGGTCCCAGGGATGAGAATCAGATACCCTTCGTGACGGATCACAAGAGACCGGCCGGGATCGACACAGCAGGCATCCGTGACTCGCCGATCCTCTCGGCCGTCGGACGCGAAACCGACCTGTCCGTTGGCCGATTCCTCCACGGCCAGCGGCTGCGGGTCTCGGAGAGATCGACGGGATCTAGCACCTGAGGCGGCTGGCCGCCTCGGCCGAGCGGCGGATCACCTCCGGCTCCGGCACGCCCGGGGGAACAACCCAGCTGCCACCGACGCAGAGCACCGGCGAGAGGGCGAGCCAATCCGGCGCCGTGGTCTCGGAGATGCCGCCGGTCGGGCAGAACCGGACCTGCCCGAAGGGGCCTGCCAGAGCCTTGAGCGCCTTGATGCCGCCGGAAGCCTCCGCCGGGAAGAACTTGAAACGATCGAGGCCGTGATCGAGGCCGCGCATGATGTCGGCCGCATTGGCGACCCCCGGCAGGTAGGGCACGCCGCGAGCGAGCGCGGCCCGGGTCAGCGGATCGGTGAGGCCGGGGCTGACGATGAACTGCGCGCCCGCCTCGAGCGCCGCGTCGAGGTCGCGGGCATTCAGGACGGTCCCGGCGCCGACCACGGCGCCCTCCACCCGCGCCATGGCCCGGATGACGTCGAGGGCGGCGGGCGTCCGCAGCGTGACCTCCAGGGCGGTGAGACCACCCGCCACCAGGGCGCGGGCGATGGGCTCGGCCTGGGCGACATCCTCCACCACCAGCACCGGAATGACGGGGACGGAGCGCATCAGGGTGTCGATGGTGGTCATGGACGGCATCCTTGGCTGGGCGGAGGCGAGTGTCAGAGGCCGGCGGCGGCGAGCATGGCGGAGGCGCCCTGCTCGGCCCCGTCGGCGCCGTGGCGCAGGAAGGCGAAGAGCTCGCGACCGGTGCCGAAGGCCGGCGGGGGCGGCACGGCGTCGGTCCGGCCCGCCCATTCGGCCGGGTCGACCAGGGCTTCGAGGGTCCCGGCCTCCGCGCTCAGGCGCACGATGTCGCCATCGCGCAGCTTGGCCAGGGGGCCGCCGCCGAGTGCTTCCGGACTCAGATGGATCGCCGCCGGCACCTTGCCGGAGGCGCCCGACATGCGTCCATCAGTGACGAGGGCGACGCGGAAGCCGCGATCCTGCAGCACGCCGAGCTGAGGCGTGAGCTTGTGCAGTTCGGGCATGCCGTTGGCGCGCGGTCCCTGGAAGCGCACCACCACCACCACGTCCCGTTCGAGTTCCCCGGCCTTGAACGCCGCCATGACGTCGTCCTGGTCGTCGAAGACGCGGGCCGGCGCCTCGACGGTCCAGCGCGACGGATCGACGGCGCTGGTCTTGAAGGTGGCGCGGCCGAGATTGCCCTTGACGAGGCGCATGCCGCCATCCGGCTGGAAGGCCTCCGCCGGGCTGCGCAGGATGGTCTCGTCATGCGAGCGCTCCGGCGCGTCCTCGTAGACGAGCTGGTCGTCGATCAGCTTGGGGTCGCGGGCATGGTCGCGCAGGCGGCTCCCGGCCACGGTCAGGATGTCGTCGTGCAGGAGCCCGGCATCGATCAGGCTGGCGATGACGTAGGACATGCCGCCGGCTGCGTGGAAATGGTTCACGTCGCCCGAACCGTTGGGATAGACCTTCGCGACCTGGGGCACGACCGCCGAGAGCCGGTCGAAATCGGCCCAGTCGAGGACGATGCCGGCCGCCCGCGCGATGGCCGGCAGGTGGATGGCGTGGTTGGTCGATCCGCCGGTCGCCAGCAGCCCGACGACCGCGTTGACGATGGCCTTCTCGTCGATGCAGTGGCCGAGAGGCCGGTAATCGTTGCCGTTGGCCCCGATCTCGGCGAGGCGATGGACCGCCGCCCGCGTCACGGCCTGGCGCAGCTTCGTGCCCGGGTTGATGAAGGATGCGCCGGGCATGTGGACACCCATGACGTCCATCATCATCTGGTTCGAGTTGGCCGTGCCGTAGAACGTACAGGTGCCGGCCCCGTGATAGGAGGCGGATTCGCTCTCCAGCAGCTCGTCGCGCCCGACCTTGCCCTCGGCATAGAGCTGGCGGATGCGCTGCTTCTCCTTGTTGGCGAGCCCCGAGGGCATCGGCCCGGCCGGGATCAGGATCATCGGCAGGTGGCCGAAGCGGAGCGCGCCAATCAGCAGCCCCGGCACGATCTTGTCGCAGATGCCCAGCAGCGACGCCCCGTCGAACATGCCGTGGCTGAGAGCCACCGCCGTGGACAGCGCGATGGTGTCCCGCGAGAACAGCGACAGCTCCATGCCGCGCTGCCCTTGCGTGACGCCGTCGCACATGGCCGGAACGCCGCCGGCCACCTGGGCCGTGGCGCCGACCTCGCGGGCGAACAGCTTCATCTGCTCGGGGTAGCGGCCATAGGGCTGATGCGCCGACAGCATGTCGTTGTAGGCGGTGACGATGGCGAGGTTCATCGCACGCCCGGACTTGATCACCGTCTTGTCCTCGCCGGACGCGGCGAAGCCGTGGGCGAGGTTGCCGCAATTCAGCATGGGCCGGTGGACGCCGGATTCGCGCTCGCGCGCGATCAGGTCGAGATAGGCCTTTCGCGAGGGGGCCGAGCGCTCGATGATGCGCGCCGTGACGGCGGCGATTTCCGGGTGAAGCGCGCTCATGACCTCTGTCTCCTCGCGTCCGGGCGGATCCCGACGCAGCTTGCCTCAGCCGCGGCAGGTTGCGCCAGCATGACCGTAGCGCGCCAGCGCGACGGTCATGCGATTGTTGTGTCTGATGTCAGCCCGGTCTCGGGTCGGTCAATGGCGCCGGGATGCGACCCGCACCCGACCCGCGCCAGCCCGACCCGCTGCAGGTTGCGGGCCAGCCCCCGCTTCCCGGCCGTCGCCCGCCCCGGCGGCCTCCGAACGAGGCCCCTCAATGACTACCCGCGGCCAGGGCCGCGCCCGGCCTGTGATGGGTTCCCAGGCGTTCGACCATCGTGGCGGTGGCGGCGTTCATGCCGACGATCTCCACCGGGATGTCGTGATGGCGGAACTTGAGGACCACGCGGTCGAGGGCATTGACGCCGGTGATGTCCCAGAAATGGGCCTCCGACAGGTCGATCACGATCCCGGTCAGCTCGACCTCGCGGAAATCGAAAGCGGCGTGAAAGGCTTCCGCCGTGGCGAAGAAGATCTGCCCGGTGACCCGGTAGGTCCGCACCGTCCCGGTCCGATCGGAGGTGACGGCGAAGAACCGGGTCACCTTGTGGGCGAAGAACAGCCCGCTGAGAACCACGCCGAACAGGACGCCCTTGGCGAGATCGTGCGTCGCTACCACCACCGCGACCGTACCGAGCATAACGAAGCTCGAACTCTTCGGATGAGTCAGCAGGGTCCGCAGGGACCCCCACTGGAAGGTGTTGATCGACACCATGATCATCACCGCCACCAGGGCAGCCATCGGGATCTGTGCCACGTAGGGGCCGAGCACCACGATGAGGAAGAGCAGGAAGGCGCCGGCCCAGAGCGTCGAGAGGCGACCGCGGCCGCCGGACGAGACGTTGATCACCGATTGCCCGATCATGGCGCAGCCCGCCATGCCGCCGAACAGGCCGGCCCCGACATTGGCGAGGCCCTGTCCGGCGCATTCGCGGTTCTTGTTCGAACCGGTGTCGGTCATCTCGTCGAGGATGGCCGCCGTCATCAGGCTCTCCAGCAGGCCGACCATGGTCAGCGTGAGCGCGTAGGGCAGGATGATGCGCAGGGTCTCGAGGGTGAAGGGCACCTGCGGCAGCGCGAAGAACGGCAATTCGGTGGGCAGCGCCCCCATGTCACCGACCTTGTGGATCGGCAGCCCCATGGCCATCGAAACGGCGGTGAGGAGCAGGATGGCGATGAGCGGAGACGGCACCGCCTTCGTGAGGTAGGGCAATCCGTAGATCAGCCCGAGGCCGACCGCCGTTATCAGGTAGACGGTATTTCCCTGTCCGATCAGTTCCGGCATCTGCGCCAGGAAGATTAGGATCGCCAGCGCGTTGACGAAGCCGGTGACGACCGAGCGCGAAACGAAGCGCATCAGGTTGCCGAGACGCAGGGCACCCGCCGCCATCTGCAACAGGCCGGTCAGGATGGTGGCGGCGAAGAGGTAGCCGAGGCCGTGATCCTTCACCAGGGTGACCATCACCAGCGCCATGGCGCCGGTGGCGGCGGAGATCATCGCCGGCCGCCCGCCCGCGAAGGCGGTGATGACCGCGATGCAGAACGAGGCGTAGAGCCCGACCTTGGGGTCGACCCCCGCGATGAGCGAGAAGGCGATGGCTTCGGGGATCAGCGCGAGGGCGACCACGGTGCCGGCCAGCAATTCGCGCGTGATATCGGGAGCCCATTGGCTCCGCAGGTTCGTCAGGGACATGTTATGAAACGATCCAGGCGTTCCCGCACGACCGGCGTGACGGGAAGTCGAATGGGACGTCACCTGCGCATTGCGGCAGCAAGCGACGGAGATGCGGGTGATGTTCGTGGGAGAGCGACGGCTACGGCGGCGTTGGCCGTGCGTACAATCTGGCTCGATCCTTCAGCATTCGGTCAGCCTTATCAGGATCGCACATGAATGCAACGCGGGCGCATCTGCGGCCGATGGAACGCGCCCCGATCTCGCCACGACACCACGCCGGACATTTCTGAGCGGGAGATCGTCAGGACCGGTGGGATTTTTACAGGTCTCTCCCGAGTCATGGCCTATAGTCCCGGCACAGAAGCTGGCAGATCTCCATGGACACCGTAAATCCAAGTCTGAACGGGCCAAATCTGATCGAGCCAAGCCTGAACGGGCCAAGTCTGATCGAGCCAAGTCTGGTCGGGCCAAGCCTGATCGAAGGAGCCCGTCGCAGGCCCTGGTACCGTCTTCGCCTGCCGGGAGACCTCGAACGCCAGTTCGACGCCACGATCCGGTGGTCGTCGGGCACCTATATCCAGTCCTGGCTCCTGATCTTCATCGTCTTCAACGTCATTTCCCTGAAGATGGACTACGACCTGTTCGGTTCCGAACGGTTCTTCATTCCGGCCTTCCTGACGCTGGCCGTGTTCATCCCCCTCTGCACGCTGGCGATCCTGGCCCTGGGCGGCATCACGACGGCCCGGCGTCAGGCCGCTCTCGTGACGAGCGTGGCGTTGCTCGACATGGCCATCGTGCTGAACAGCGCCCGGATCGCCCCGCCGGCCCACGCGGACACTTATCTGGTCATCGCGGTGATCGTGCCCATGGTGGTCGGTATGATCGCACCGCTGTCCTTCCGGCACAGCCTTGTGCTGTCCGGCAGCGCCCTGGCCCTCTACGCGACCTACGTGATCGGGATCGCACTTCCGCGGAGCGAGGCCACCGGCCTGCCCCTACTGATCGCCAGCCTCATCCTGGTCCCGTTGAAGCTTGCCTATTCGCGCGAATGGACCCGTAAGGAATCCTTCCTGCTCACCCTGGAGAAGGCGGCCCGCGAGGTGGACCTGGCCGAGGCGAATGCGCGCCTGACCATCCTGTCCGAAACGGATGCGCTCACCGGGCTGCCCAACCGCCGCAGTGCGACGCTGCGGCTGCAGGCCGGCTGGCAGGAGGCCTGCGCCCGCGGAGAATGGGCAACCCTGGCCCTCATCGATATCGACGCCTTCAAGCGTCTCAACGACACCTCCGGACACCTCGAGGGCGACCGCTGCCTGCGCTGCGTGGCCGAGGCTCTGGCCGACTCAGCCGGGGCCTATGGGGCGCAGGTCGCGCGCTACGGCGGCGAAGAGTTCATCGCCTTCCTGCCCGGCAACGATCCCGGCCAGGCCGCGACCATCGCCGAGAGCCTGCGCGCGGCGGTCTTGCGCCTCGCCTATCCGCATCCGGGACTGCCGGGCGGCACCTGCGTCACGGTCAGCGTCGGCGTCGCGACGGCCCATGGTCATCTCGGAAGGCTGGCGACCGGGGCCGACGATCTCCTGCGATCCGCCGACGATGCCCTTTACCGGGCCAAGCGCGCGGGGCGGAACCGGGTCGAGACCGTCATCCTGTCTCTCGCCGCACCGGTCCAAGACGCGTCAGTACACGACGCGTCCGTACAGGATGCGTCAAACCACGACGTGCCAAATCACGACACGCAGCGGGCGAATGCATGGCGATGAGGCGCGTCGCGAACGCGGCCCTGACGGATCAATCGAGGCCGTCGCCGACACCGTAGGGACCACCGTCGAAGCCCGGATCGCCGACATCGTAGGCGGACGGTCGGCGCGGGACCGCGCGAACGGCCACGACCGGTCGCTCGACCCGACCGGAGGGCTCGCGTCCCATCTGCATCCCCGCCGACATGATGCCGTCGTCGTCCTGGCGGCGGCGGCGGGAGGCCATGATCGCGCTGCCTTCGATGACCACCCGCGTCCGGGCCATGCCCTCGGCCTTCACGAGGTTGAACAGGGTCGCGGCATTCTTCGGCGCGAGTCGGACGCAGCCATGGGAGGCCGCGCTGCCCAACCGGCGGGTCTGGTTGGTGCCGTGGATGGCGTGTCCCTGCCCGGTGAAGAAGATCGCATTGGGCATCGGCGCGTCGTCGAACTCGCGGGAGAAATGGGTTCGCTCCATCCGGAACGGCCGGTGGGCTCCGCTCGGAGTGTCGTAGCTGTCGGCGCCGGTCGAGACGGGCCACGTGTAGCGGGTCTGACCGTCGACCGCGACAATCATGCGCTGCGCGTCCTTGTCGACCGAGATCAGAACCTCGGCGGCGGCGGGACAGGCCAGGATCAGGGCGGCGGCGAGGCCGGAGAGAACGGGCGACAGGCGGCGGCGCATCGGGGCCCTTTGCACACGGGAGACCATCACGCAGACGCGTGTCCGGCCGGTTGGTTCCAGAGCCCCCGAGAGGCCGCGAGGCCGGATCAGGCTGCGCTGGGGGCGGCGGGGGGCCGGACCTCGGCCGCCGCGGCCTTCATGACGCTCGCGACCAAGCCGTAGGTCTCGACCCAAGCCTCGCGCACCTCCGGGGTGAAATCCGGCCCCAAGCCCTGCTCCAGGGTCCAGAGGAGGGCCGCACCGACGGGTTCGTAATGGGCGGCCTGGGTTCCGAAGGACACGTGCTGGCGGCCGAGGGTCTGGAGGGCCGGCACCACGGTCTCCGGCTTGTGGAGATTGGTCACCGCCAGGCCCAGCATCGCCATCAGCTTCTTCTTCTGTTCCCGCATGTCATCGGGAAACATCGGGCGAACCTGAGGAGCGATCTCGAACAGCCGGCCATAGAACAGATCCGCCGCCGTGTCGGCGATGGGCCGGACCTTGGCGAAACTGTCCTGAACGAGAATCACCTGATCCGGGGTCATGCGGGCTCCTCAGGGAAAGACGGTCGCGCGAAGACGATGCGACATGGCCCCGTTTACTGGTCAGCGGCAAGGTCGCTCAAGCCTGAACCCCGGCCACGCCGGCGAACGACGAGACAGATCGGTGAATTCCGTCACGCCCGGAGCACCGGACGGAACCGATGCGTGCATCGGGACCGGCCCTGTCGCGGTCCGGTGGTGAGGGACGGGCATTCGCGAGACGGCCCGAAAACCGCCCCCGCGATTCGGCGCAGGGACCCCGGGGTTGCGGCTTCGCGTTCTCCCAGGCGACCACATCCGCGAGGGAGTTCGAGCGCTTGGCCCACGAGTATCATGACACCCGAGAGATCCAGGATGCTCAGGACATCAGCTATCCGCCCCTGAACATTCCGAAGCCGGTCACCGATGGTGTCTGGATCGTCGATGCGGCGCCGATCCATGCGGGCGGCCTGCCGCTGCCGATCCGCATGACGGTGCTGCGGCTGGCCGGCGGCGAGCTGCTTCTGCATTCGCCGGTCCCGTACCGCCCGGAGCTTCAGCGCGCCCTGGAGCGGCTGGGACGCATCGGCCACCTGCTGGCGCCGAGCGTGGGGCACTGGATGTTCCTGCGGGACTGGCAGGGCGCCTGCCCCAACGCGATCACCTGGGCGGTGCCGGGACTCGAGGATCGGGGACAGGTGCGCCGCTCGGGTGTCCGGATCGATGCGGAGCTGACGGACCGGTCGCCGCGGGTCTGGTCCGAGGAGATCGACCAAGTGCTGATCACCGGGCCGGTGTTCCGGGAAATCTGCCTGTTCCATCGGCCGAGCCGGACGCTGCTTCTCACCGATCTCGTCATCAACCTGGAGGGCGACCTCCTGCCGGTGATCATGCGCCCGGTCGCGCGCCTCCTCGGGATCGTCGCACCGGACGGCAAGGCGCCGCTCTACCTCCGCCTCCTGTTGCGCACCAATCACCAGGCCGTCCTGAATGCGGCGCAGCGCTTGGTGGCCTTCCACCCGGACAGGGTCATCTTCGCGCACGGGCAATGGTTCGACCGGGACGCGCCGGCGGAACTGCGGCGCTCCCTCGCATGGATTCTCGGGCCGGGAATCGACCGGGACCAACGCCGCCAACCGGGAGCCTCGCCGCTGGTGATCGGCGCGGCCGTGTTGGGTGTCGCGGCGGCGCTCGCCTATCTCTGGCGGAAGCGACGCTAAGCGCGGCATCCCGAGCCGCGCCCTGCTCCGCCCCCCGACGCAGCCGGCTCGGTCGAGTCAGGTCCGGTCATCGACCCTCCGGCTGATCCATCCTGCCGGCCTCGGGGGGGCCGATCGCGCACGGTTCGGCAGCGCCGGACAGCATTGACTTAATCACACCGCTCATCCTAACTCATATAGCACTGGCTATAATATGAGGGGTGACCATGCAGGGTTGGGAGGTTCCGAAGGCGCGCTCGGCATTCGCCGCGCTATGGGCGGCCGTTTCGCTGGCCGGCGGACAGGCGCTTCTTCCATCCGGCGCCCAGGCCCAGGCCCTTCCGACGGCCGCGGAAAACCTCACCCCCGGCGACCTCGACAGCGAGCACCTGTTCGGCTTCACCGAGGGCAGCGACCTCGGCGTCCCCGGCGAGGCGGAGCTGGAATGGGAAACCTCCGGGCGTCTGGGCAAGCGTCTCGGGCGGTTCGTTGCCATCGACAGCGGATTGGCGCTGAAGGTGCCCCTGACGAGCAATGTCCGGCTCGCCCCCGGCATCACCTTCAATGCCTACGAGATCGACGTGCCGGGACATCCGGCGCGGCTGAGCGGCGGCCCGGCGGGCGCCTTCCTGGAAACCCGCCTGCGCCTCCTCGACCGCCGGACCGGCCCGTTCGGGCTCACCCTCAACATCGTCCCCAGCTATAGCGCCGTCGACAGCGGGTCCGGAGCGAGGGCCCGCAGCGTCGGCACCGAAATCGGGTTGCTGGCGGATTACGAATTGATCCCGGGCCGGCTCGTCGCCGCCCTCAACGCCACCGTCGCCTTCGCGTCGACGCGGCTCGGCGCGGGCGACGACCTCGCGCTCGCCTCGGGCACCGAATGGGCAGGCGCCCTCGCCTACCAGGTTCGCCCCGGCCTGTTCGTCGGCGGAGAAGCGCGATACGCGCGCACCTATGACGGGCTGACCCTCGGTCGCCTCGCCGGCCAAGCCGTCTATCTCGGGCCGACCCTCTACACGACGCTCTCCCCCCATGCCTGGGCCTCCGTCACCTGGAGTTTCCAGGTGGCCGGAACCGCCGTCACCGAGCCCGGCCCCCTCGACCTGACAAACTTCGACCGCCACCAGATGCGACTCAGGGTCGGCTACAGCTTTTGAGATTTTCGACGCGTTTGTCGTCGCGGCCGTTCGGACGATGATGGGTTGGTGCGGACGGCGGGACTCGAACCCGCACAGCCTTTCAGCCGCAAGATTTTAAGTCTCGTGCGTCTACCGGTTTCGCCACGTCCGCATACCCGGATCAGCGGTAGCGGGGCCGCATCCGGAGATCAAGACGTCCCGTCCGGACGGGCCGGATCAGGGCGTCCAGCCGTAGAGCCAGGCGTAGCGGCGGTTCATGCCTTCGGGGCCGAGGCGGCGCATCACGGCGTTGCGGATCGGCGCCACCAGGGCGCCGGCATGGTAGGTGCGGCCGTTGGCGCGGGCGGCGCGGCGGACCCGGCGGACCCGGGCCGTGCGCAGGCGGCTGTAGCGCGCCAGCGCCGCGCCGGGATCGAGCGGGCCTTCGCGGGGGTCGAGGACCCTGGCCAGGGTCGCCGCATCCTCGATCGCCAGCGCCGCGCCCTGGGCCAAGAACGGCAGGATCGGGTGGGCGGCATCGCCCAGGAGGGCGAGGCGGCCGCGGGCCATCGGCCGCGACGTGTCGCGGTCCTCGAGGGACCAGACCAGCCAGGAATCCGGCACCGCCAGGAGGGCCGCGAGCGGCGCCGCCGCGTCGCGAAACCGGGCGCGCAGCACGGCGGGCTCGCCGAGCTGTCCCCAGCCCTGGCTGCCGGTCCGCTCCGGGATGACCGCCACCACGTTGACGTGCTGGCCGCCCCGGATCGGGTAATGCACCACGTGCCGCGCCGGCCCGAGCCACAAACCCGTCGACTCCCCGTCGAGCTCGGACGGGAAGGCCTCGCGCGGCACGATCGCCCGCCACGCCGCCGCGCGGCTGGAGCGCAGGCGGTGGCCGTCGAGATGCCCGCGCAGGCGGGACCGGACCCCGTCGGCGCCGATGACGAGATCGGCCGGGAAGGTTTCGCTGCGCGACCCGCTCGCGCTCTCCAGGGTGAGGTCGATGCCGTCCGGCCGTTCGGCGAGGGCGGTGACGTCGCGTCCGACCAGGAGGCGGATGTTGGGGCGCCCGCGCACAGCGTCGAGGAGCAGGGTCTGCAGGTCGGCCCGGTGGATCACATAGTAGGGCGCGCCGAACTGCTCGCGCAGGCTGGCGCCCAAGGCGACGCCGCCGATGACGTGGCCGGAGGCCAGCGCCCGCACCACGACCCCTGGGGGCTCGCTCGCCGCCCGGCGCAGGGCCGGCCCGAGCCCGAGCCCGATCAGCACCCGGCTGGCGTTCGGCGAAATCTGAATGCCGGCGCCGACCTCGCTGAAGCCGGTCCGGCGCTCGATCAGGGTCACGGCGTGGCCGGCGGCGTCGAGGGTCAGCGCCGCCGTGAGGCCGCCGATCCCCGCCCCCACGATGGCGATGCTTAATGCTGGCACGAAGTCGCCCGGCACGGAGCCGATCCGCCCGGTCAGGCGGCGGCCGGGGTCCGGTCGTCCCACACGCAGATGGCGGGGTCGGCGTTGCCGGCGGCCAGGGTCGGGCGGTAGCGGTACAGCGTCGAGCAATACTGACAGATAATCTCGTCCTCGGCGCCCATGTCGAGGAAGATGTGCGGATGGTCGAACGGGGGCTTGGCCCCGATGCACATGAACTCCTTCGAGCCGACATGGATCACGGCCACGCCGGGCTCGTTGTGGAAATGCGGCACCGCCTTGTCAGCCATCGCCTCGTCCTGCCTGCCGGCCCGCCGGGCCATCGTCCCGATCGGGCATCCGTGTCGTGGGGTCTGCCGAGATCCGTCTCTAGCCGCTCGCCCGGCGCAAGCCTAGTGCGGACGGCGCGAGCCGCGTGAAAACGGAGCAAGGGTTGGCCTCGCGCCGACCTCACCGTACATAGGGGTCGAGCCAGCCCCGGACCGCTTCGCGAAATTTTCCATGATCCAGAACGAACAGGCCGTCTCCGAAAGCGGACGGCGGGCGCCCCAGCCGCCGATCCATGGCCCGGAGGGGTTCGAGGGTATGCGCAAGGCCGGCCGGCTCACCGCGGAAGCCCTCGACGTGCTGATGGAGGCGACCGCCCCCGGCGTCACCACCGAACATCTCGACAAGCTCGCCTACACCTTCGCCATGGACCACGGCGCCTACCCGGCCTCCCTGCTCTATCGCGGCTATCCGAAGTCGATCTGCACCTCGATCAACCACGTCGTCTGCCACGGCATCCCAAACGACAAGCCCCTGCGCGAGGGCGACATCGTCAATCTCGACATCTGCCTCATCGTCGACGGCTGGCACGGCGATTCGAGCCGCATGGCGTATGTCGGCGAGGTGCCACGCCGCGCCCAGCGCCTGTGCGAGATCACCCACGAATGCCTGATGCGCGGCATCGCGGCGATCAAGCCCGGGGGTTCGACCACCGATATCGGCCGGGCGATCCAGGCCTATGCCGAATCGGAGCGCTGTTCCGTGGTACGCGACTTCTGCGGCCACGGCCTCGGGCGCACCTACCACGATGCCCCGACCATCCTGCACTACGTCGAGCCGAGCTACGACGTGAAGTTCCAGCCCGGCCAGTTCTTCACCGTGGAGCCGATGATCAATCTCGGCCGCCCGGCGGTGAAGGTGCTCTCCGATGGCTGGACGGCGGTGACGCGCGACCGTTCGCTCTCGGCGCAGTTCGAGCACACGGTGGCGGTGACGGAGACGGGGGCGGAGATCTTCACCCTGTCGCCCAAGGGACTGCACCAGCCCGCGCCCACCGCCGCCTGACCGCGACGCCGTGACGGACCGGCCGCCTCCCAGACCTGACCGACGACCGGAGGGCGGGCCGGAGGAGGCCGGCAGCGGCCCGGCGGAGCCCCACTACCTCGGGCACCGCGACCGCTTGCGGGCGCGCTTCGCCCAGGGCGGGGCCGACGCCCTGCCGGATTACGAACTGCTCGAGTTGGCGCTGTTCCGGGCGATTCCGCGCCGGGACGTGAAGCCCCTGGCCAAGGCCCTGATCCGGCGCTTCGGCAGCTTCGCCGAGGTGGTGAGCGCCGAACCCGCCCGACTTGCTGAAATTGAAGGCATCGGCGCCGGGGTCATCGCCGACCTGAAGCTCATCGAAGCGGCAGGTCACCGGCTGGCGCGCGGCGCCATCGCCGATCGGCCGCTGCTCTCCTCCTGGAGCGCCGTGCTGGACTATTGCCGCGCCACCATGGCCTTCGCCCCGCGCGAGCAGTTCCGCATCCTGTTCCTCGACCGCCGCAACCACCTCATCGCCGACGAGGTTCAGGGTCGCGGCACCGTGGATCACACTCCGGTCTATCCGCGGGAAGTCGCGCGCCGCGCCCTCGAACTCTCGGCGACGGCGATCATCCTGGCCCACAACCACCCGTCCGGCGATCCGACGCCCTCGGCCGCCGACATCCGCATGACCCGCGAGATCCTGGGAGTGCTCGATCCCCTCGGCATCGTCATCCACGATCACATTATCCTGGGTCGCGACGGACACGCGAGCTTCAAGGGCTTGAAGTTGATCTGAACGTGCTACCGTACACGCCAGGGCGGTACCTTCGGGGCCGATGTCCGATCGCTGGCGCGTGTCTTGCCTAGCTAGACGGTGTTCAAGGGGGAGACGCGAATGGCGCTCGCTGCATTCGACGAGATGACCGGGCTGCCCGACGGGGCGCTGAGCAACCCCGCCGTGCGCGAAGCCTACGACAGCCTGAAACACTGGCTCGACACCACGCCGCCCGAGCATTTCAACACGCGCCGCAGCCAGGCCGAGATGCTGTTCCGGCGCATCGGCATCACCTTCGCGGTCTACGGGGCGAACGAATCCACCGAGCGCCTGATCCCGTTCGACATCATCCCGCGGGTGATCACCAAGCCGGAATGGAGCTTCCTGGAACGCGGGCTGAAGCAGCGCGTCACCGCGATCAACGCCTTCCTGAAGGACATCTACGGCGCCCAGGAATGCATCAAGGCCGGCGTGATCCCGGCCGACCTCGTCTACCGCAATCCGCATTACCGCATGGAGATGCGCGCCTTCCGGGTGCCGCACGACCTCTACGTCCACATCGCCGGCATCGACATCGTCCGTACCGGCGAGAACGACTTCTTCGTGCTGGAGGACAATGCCCGGACCCCGTCCGGCGTGTCCTACATGCTGGAAAACCGCGAGGTGATGCTGCGGCTGTTCCCCGAGCTGTTCTCCCGCCACCGGGTCGCCCCGGTCGAGAACTATCCCGACGCCTTGCTGGCGACCCTGCGGAGCCTGGCGCCCTCGACGGCGACCCGCGATCCCACCGTCGCCCTGCTCACCCCCGGCCGCTACAACTCGGCCTTCTACGAACACTCGTTCCTCGCCGACAAACTCGGCGTCGATCTGGTGGAGGCCTCCGACCTCTTCACCAAGGACGATGTCGTCTACATGCGCACCACGGAGGGTCCGCGCCGGGTCGACGTGCTCTATCGCCGCCTCGACGACGACTTCCTCGACCCGCTGGTGTTCCGCCCGGATTCCGTCCTCGGCGTTCCGGGCATCATGAACGCTTACGAGCGCGGGACGGTGACGCTGGCCAACGCAGTCGGCACCGGCATCGCCGACGACAAGGCGGTCTACAGCTACATGCCGGAGATCGTGAAGTTCTTCACCGGCGAGGAGCCGATCCTGCACAACGTGCCGACCTATCGCTGCCGCGAGAAGGAGGCCTTCGCCTACGTGATGGACAACCTTTCCGAACTCGTCGTGAAGGAGGTCAACGGGTCGGGCGGCTACGGCATGCTGGTCGGGCCGCACGCCACCAAGCGCGAGATCGAGGAGTTCGGGCGCAAGCTGAAACACGCGCCGGACGGCTTCATCGCCCAGCCGACCCTGGCGCTTTCCACCTGCCCGACCTTCGTCGCCTCCGGCGTGGCGCCCCGGCACGTGGATCTGCGCCCGTTCGTCCTGTGCGGCTCGGACGAGATCCGCATCGTGCCCGGCGGCCTCACCCGGGTCGCGCTCAAGGAGGGCTCGCTGGTGGTCAATTCGAGCCAGGGCGGCGGCACCAAGGACACCTGGGTCCTCGACGCCTGAGACATCGACGGGCGTCCGACACGACGTTTCGCGTCGGACGCCTTTTCAACGCGGTGCCCCCACCCGCATAGTCCTCCCCGCCCTGCGGCCTGCGTGATCCGACGCCGGCCGACGTCCCGATGGAACCCCATGCTGTCCCGGACCGCCGACAACCTGTACTGGCTCTCGCGCTACGCCGAGCGGGCGGAGTTCGTGGCCCGCATCCTCGATGCGGCCCTGCGCCTCGCCGCCCTGCCGTCCAGCTATGGCGGCGGCGAGACCAACGAGTGGGCCTCGGCCCTGGCATCGGCGGGCGACCCGGAGGTGTTCAAGCCGCTCTACGACAGCGTCACGGAAGCCACCGTGTGCGATTTCCTGGCGTTCAGCCCGCACAACCCATCCTCGATCCGCTCCTGCATCGAGACCGCGCGCGAGAACGCCCGCAGCGTGCGTACCGCGCTGACCACCGAGATGTGGGACGCGATCAACGGGGCCTGGCTCGAGTTGCGCAACTACGAGGGGCGCGAGCTCAATCGCGACGAGTTCACCCGCTTTCTCGACTGGGTGAAGGGCGTCTCCCTCGCCTTCGACGGCTCGGCCTACCGCACCATGCTGCGCAACGACGCGTATTGGTTCACGCGCCTCGGCACCGCGATCGAGCGGGCCGACAACACCGCCCGCATCCTCGACGTGAAGTACCGCATCCTGCTCCCCGCCACGGAGAAGATCGGCGGCAGCCTCGACTACTTCCAGTGGACCACGATCCTGCGCGAGGTCTCGGCCTTCAACGCCTATCACTGGGTCTACCGGGAGAGCGTGAAGCCCCTGCTGGTGGCCGACCTGCTGATTCTCAACCGGCAGATGCCGCGCTCCTTCACCAATTGCTACGGCATGCTGGTGGAGCATCTCGATCTCATCGCCGATGCCTATGGCCGGCGCGGCGCGAGCCAGCGCCTGGCCAGCAACACGCTGGCGCGTCTCGAAGGCGAGAACATCAACCGCATCTTCTCGTCGGGCCTCCATGAGTTCGTGACGGAGTTCATCGTCGAGAACAATCGTCTCGGCGCCGCGGTGATCGAGCAATATCTGGTATAGGGCCGGCTCGAACCCGACGCCGCGCAAAGGTCGTTGCATGCGAATCCGCGTCTTTCACGAGACCAACTACACCTACGAGCAGCCGGCTCGCGGCCTGATCCAGGTCCTGCGCCTGCGCCCGCGCGACCATGACGGGCAGTACGTGCGGCGCTGGCGCATCGAGCCCTCCGTCGATGGCCGGGTCAGCGAGCGCGAGGACGGCTTCGGCAACGTGGTGCACTGGTTCACGGCGGACGAGCCGGCCGAGGCCCTGTCGATCCGGGTGACGGGCGAAGTCGACACCCTCGAGATGCACGGCATCGTGCGCGGCACCATCGAGCGGCTGCCGGACGTGTTCTACCTGCGTGATTCCGATCTCGCCCTGGCCAACGACGCGATCCAGGACTTCGCGCGCGAGATCGCGGCGGCCGGCGATCCGGCGCCCCTGCCCTGCCTGCATCGCCTGCTCGCCGCCGTTCACGCGCGGGTCGCGTTCGTGCCGGGTCCGGCCAGCGCCAGCACCAATGCGGCGCAGGCCTTCAGCCAGGAGAAGGGCGTCTGCCAGGACCTCACCCACCTGTTCATCGCGGCGGCGCGGCACCTCGAAATTCCGACGCGCTACGTGTCGGGCTACTTCCACCACGCCGACGACGACGCGGATCAGGGCTCCGGCCATGCCTGGGCCGAATCCCTGGTGCCGGGCCTGGGCTGGATCGGCTTCGACGCGGCCCACGGTATCGCCACCACGGAGGCCCATATCCGCGTGGCGGTCGCCCTCGACTATCTCGGCGCGGCCCCGATCCGCGGCAGCCGCCTCGGTGGTGGGACAGAGACCCTCGACGTGACGCTCCGCGTCGAGCAAGCACAGGCCAGCGTCCAGTCCTGATTCCAGGCGGCCGCGCGGGAAAGATCGCATCATGACCTATTGTGTCGGCGTCCTCGTGGAAGAGGGCCTTGTGATGATCGCCGACACCCGGACCAATGCCGGGCTCGACGACATCTCGACCTATCGCAAGCTCCACCACTTCAACGTGCCGGGCGAGCGCGTGATGATGCTGGCCTCCGCCGGCAATCTCTCGATTACCCAATCGGTTCTCAGCCTCCTGTCCGAGGGCGTCGAGGGCGATGCCGGCGAGCCGACGATGAAGCTCGTCGAGGCGCCGACCATGTTCCAGGCGGCCCAGCTCGTCGGCCGCGCCATCCGCCGGGTGCGGGAGATCGAGAAAGCCGGCTTCGAGGCGGCGAACCTGCGTTTCTCGGTCTCGCTGCTGTTCGGCGGCCAGATCGGCACCGATCCGATGAAGCTCTACCTGATCTATTCGGCCGGCAACTTCATCGAATGCAGCGGCGATGCGCCCTTCCTGCAGATCGGCGAGCACAAATACGGCAAGCCCATCCTCGACCGCGCGGTGAAATACGAGACCGATCTCTACGACGCTCTCAAGGTCGGGCTGGTCTCGATGGACTCGACCATGCGCTCGAATCTCGGCGTCGGTCTGCCCATCGACATCGCGCTCGCCCGCCGCAACGCCCTCGACCTCGAGGTGAACCACCGGATCGAGGCCGGCGAAAGCTACTTCCACGACCTGCGCGAGCGTTGGTCCGCGGCCCTGCGCGCGGCCCACCGAGCGATCCCGCGGCCGCCCTACGGGCCGTCCACGGCGAAATGATCGGACGTCAGGCCCGTCGGAGAAGCGCCAGGGCCTGCTCTGCCAGCTCGACAGTCAGGCGTCCGGCGTCGATGTCGCGGGCGAGCGGCCCGGCCTGACCGGCCCAGAGCGGCGAGAAGTCGCCCGACCCGCGCCGTTCGGCCTCGATCCGCAGGGGCTGCAAACCGATGGCGGCTGCGGGGAAGACGGGAGCGTCCGCGCGAAGCGGCCCGAGTTCACGGATCGCACGGTTGATCACGCCCCGCGCCGGCTTGCCTGTCAGCACGTTGGTGATCGTGGTGTCCTCGTCCCGCGCCCGGCGCAATGCGTCGCGATGGGGAGCGGATAATCCCGCCTCCGGGGTGAGGAGATAGGCGGTCCCCAATTGGACGGCCGAGGCGCCGAGCATGAAGGCCGCCGCGATCCCGCGCGCATCGGCGATCCCGCCGGCGGCGATGACCGGGACCGCGACCGCATCGACCACCTGGGGCACCAGCGCCATCGTGCCGACCTGCGTCGCGGGATCACCGCCGAGGAACGTGCCGCGATGGCCGCCCGCCTCGGCTCCCTGGGCGATGATGGCGTCGACTCCACGCTCGGCGAGCCAGCGCGCCTCGCGCACGGTCGTCGCCGACGCGAGGATGCGGCAGCCGAGCGCCCGCAGGGGTGACAGGAGGCTCGGCTCCGGCAAGCCGAAATGGAAGCTGACGACCGGCGGCCTGAGATCCGCCACGACGGCCAGCATGGCCGCATCGAAGGGCGCGCGTTGCGCCATGGCGATGGGTGCGGCCGGGTCGAGCCCGAACTCCGCGTAGTAGGGTTCGAGCCGGCTGCGCCAGGCCGCCTCGCGCGCGGCGTCCGGCGCCTCCGGCACGTAGCAGAAGAAGTTGAGATTGAACGGCCGCTCGGAGCGCGCGCGCAGCGCCGCGACTTCGGTCCGCACGAGGTCAGGCGTCATCGCCGCGCAGGCGAGGGAGCCCAGGCCGCCCGCCGCGCTGACGCTGGCTGCGAGCGCCGGCTTCGGCCCGATCATCGGCGCCTGGATGATCGGATGCTGCACCGGCACCAGGTCGAGGAAACGGTTCGGACCCCACATCGCTCAACCTCTCCCCGATCGGCTGCGGCCGGATCGCACATCGAGCGACGCGCCGTAGGCCCGCGCCTCCGCCTCGGGATCGGGGCTGCGCATCAGCCCGCCCATCACCGCGATGCCGGCGGCCCCGGCCTCGCGGCAGAGTCCGACGCGGTCGGGGGCGATGCCTCCGAGCGCGATCACCGGGATGCCGAACGGCGCCGCCGCCGCCAGCGCCTGCGGCCCGAGGGCCGGACCGTAGCCCGGTTTGCTCGCGGTCGCGAAGATTGGGCTCAGGGTGACATAATCGGCGCCTGCCCGCGCCGCAGCCTCGACCTCGGCGAGGCTGTGGGCCGACACTCCGAGGCAGCCGTGCGGAAGACGCTCGCGTGCCGACGCCACATCGACCGGAGTTGCCCCGCCGGGCAGGTGAACGCCCTCGGCTCCGAGATCCAGCGCCAGGGCGGGATCACCCCCGATCGAAACGAACCCGCCTCGGGCTCCGACGAGGTCGACGACGTCGCGGGCCAGTGCGCGACGCTCGTCCGGGGCCAAGTCCCGCTCCCGGAACCAGACCCAGCGCACACCACCCCGCATCAGGCCTTCGAGCGTGTCCAGGAGTTGGCGGGCGGCGAGGTCCGGTGGCGCCACGGAGGAGCGCTCCGTTACCGCCAGCAGCGATGCCGGCAGCGATCTCATGCTGGCCCACGCGCGCAACGGGTGGACGGCTCGCCCAAACCGAACCGGCTCACGAGCCGACGAGGCCGAGCTGCGGGCTGGACGGTTCGGCGCGGCCGCGCCTCGGAATGCGGCCGGCCAGATGCGCGTCGCGGCCGGCCTGGACGGCGCTGCGCATGGCGCGGGCCATGCGGACGGGATCGTCCGCCTTGGCCACGGCGGTGTTGAGGAGGCAACCCGCAGCCCCGAGTTCCATGGCGATCACGGCGTCGGAGGCCGTGCCGATGCCCGCATCGACGATCACCGGCACGGGGGAGCGGCGGCAGATGAGTTCCAGGTTGGCGGGATTGGCCACGCCCATGCCCGAACCGATCAGCGAGCCCATCGGCATCACGGCAGCGCAGCCGAGATCGGCGAGACGCTGGCACACCACCGGATCGTCGTTGCAATAGGGCAGCACCGTGAACCCGTCATCGACCAGGTGGCGGCAGGCCTCCAACAATTCGGCGACGTCGGGATACAGCGTTTCGCGGTCACCGATGACCTCGACCTTGATCCAGGTGGTGTCGAGCGCCTCGCGGGCGAGTTCGGCGGTCATGATCGCGTCTCGCGCCGTCTCGCAGCCGGCCGTATTGGGTAGGAACCGGTGCCCCTTCAGCCGGCGCAGGGTGTCCGATCCGTGTCCCTGCAGCGAGACGCGGCGAATCGAGGCCGTGACCACTTCGGCGCCGGAGGCCGCCACCGCCTCGAAGAGGATGCTCTGGGTCGGGTAGCCGGCCGTGCCGATAAACAGGCGCGAGCCCAGGCTCACGCCGCCGATCACCAGCGCATCGGTGTCGTTCGCGGGTTCAGTCATTCCTCAGCCTCCCTGCATGGCACGGACGATCTCGACGCGGTCGCCCTCGGCGAGCCGGGTCGCGGCCCAATCGCGCCGCCGGACCACCGCGCCGTTGAGCGCGATGGCGATGCCCTGCGGGCTGTCGAGGCCGGTTTCCTCGGCCTCCTCCCGGAACAGGGCGTCGAGATCGGCGGCGGCGCTGTCGCGGGCCTGTCCGTTGACGGTGAGCCTCACGCGAAGGCCCTCGCGGGTTCAGGAATCGCGAAGCGGGCGAGCCCGAAGTCGCGCGCGTAAGCCGGAAGCGTCCCGTCGGCGACCAGGGCCGCCACCGCGTCGGCGGTGGCCGGAGCCAACAGGTAGCCGTTGCGATGATGGCCGGTGGCGACGACGAGCCCGGGCGCCAGCGCGTCGATGATCGGGGCGTCGTCGTCGGAAGTCGGGCGGAATCCGCTCCACACCGCCTCGACCGCCATCTCCTCGATACCCGGCAGCACGCGGCGGGCGCCCTCCAACAGGGCAAAGAGGCCACCGGCGGTGACACCGGCGACAAAGCCGCAATCCTCCACCGTCGCTCCGACGATGAGGTGACCGTCGCTCTTCGGCGCCATGTGGACCTGCTCGGTCCAGACCATATGGGCGAGGGTTCCGGTGCGGGCCGTGGTCCGCAGGGCCAGGGATTGGCCGCGCAGGGGTCGGACCGGCAGGGCGAGCGAATCAGGCAGCAGACCGGTCTCGCCGCTCCAGGCGCCGGTCGCGAGCACGATGGTGTCCGCGAGGGTGAGTCCGTGCGCATGGCGCACGCCCGTGACCCGGCCGGCGCTCCAGTCGAGCGCCGCGACCGGGCAGCCCTCCACGAGGGTGACGCCTGCCCCGAGACAGGCCTGCACCAGGGCCGCCATCACCCGACTCGGATCGACCTGATGATCGTGCGGACAGAACAGACCGGCGGTGACGGCCGGCCGCAAGCGCGGCTCGCGGGCGCGGACCTCCGGGCCGGTGAGCCAGCGCGCATCGAGGCCCGAGCGTTTCTGGAGATCGTGGCGGAAGCGCAGGCGCTCGACCTCGTCGCGGCCGAGGGCGAGCACCAGGGTGCCCTCCTGCCGGTAATCGATGTCGAGACCGGACGCGGCCTGAAGGTCGTCGCGAAATCCCGGCCAGCGCGACAGGCTTTCGAGGGCGAGCGGCAGCAGCGGATCGGAGCCGGGCTCGTGCTCCGCGGCAGGGGCGAGCATGCCGGTGGCGGCCAGGCTCGCTCCGGCGCCGACGGTGTCACGCTCCAGGACGGTGACGGACCGACCGCCCTGCGCCAGGCGCCAGGCGGCCGAGAGGCCGATCAGGCCCCCGCCGACCACGACGACGTCGCTGCGCGCCGGAGGGACGGCGACGGGCGGCGCAGCGCCATGTGTCCGTCGCAAGTTGAGGCAAGCCTTCGGGGTCACGTCCAACGCAATCTCCGCAACGGGCGTCGAGATTGGTGGGGCTGCAGCTTCAGGCGGTGAAGCGTGCCGGGCTTGATGAGAAACCCGCGGTCCAATCCCTACGCCGGTATGAACCGGGTCAGGTTCGAAGGATTTCCGCGCTGCCATCCGCGAACGGACGGCCATCGGTTTCTCAGCCCCTTGCCGGGGATCTCCCTGGAACGCTCCTGATGTGGGCCGTCCGCCCGCCGGGGTCAATCCCCGTCATGGCCGATGCCAACACTCGGGCAGCGCCACGACTGGCGACAGCCACGACTCGGCCAACAGCAGGGCTTGGCCAACAGCAGGGCTTGGCCAACAGCAGGGCTTGGCAGAGAGGACGGATCGCGGGGTGGCCTCAGGTCGCCGGCGGGCGCGTCGGACGATAGACGCCCATCGGCTCGGCGAACCCGTCGAGGGCATGTTCGCCGAGAGGTTCCGGCATGTCCCAGAGGAAATCGACGAACGGCTTCGTCATCAGGATCGGCTCGCCGAGCGTCCGATTCAGGCGGGCGACACGGCTCGCAAGGTTCACGTCGCGGCCGATGACGGTGAAGTCGAGGCGGGCGCCCGAGCCGACATTGCCGTAGGCGGCCTCGCCGTGGTGCAGGGCGATGCCGGCCGCGACCGGGTTGGCGAAGTGACCGAGCGAATTGGCCTCGGCGAGCGCCGCCATGGCGCTCTGCGAGGCGGTGAGTGCGCCCTTGGCCGCGCCCCCAAGATCGTCCCCCGGCTCGCGAAAAATCGCCAGCAGGCCGTCGCCGAGATATTTCAGGACCTCTCCGCCCTCGCGCTCGATGGCGGGCACAAGACAGTCGAAGAAGATGTTCAGCAGGTCGACCGCCTCCTCCGGCGTCATGTCGGCCGAGATCCGGGTGTAGTCCCGCATATCGGCGAACAGGATCGCCGAGCGGATGCGCTGGACATGGCCGCGACGGATCGAGCCGCCAAGGATGGCCTTGTGCGGCTCGTCGCCGACATAGATCCGCAGGACGTGGTCGAGCTGCTTGTTGACGCTGCGCATCTCCATCACGGCGGCGAGCGTCGGCATGACGAAGCGCATGATCGCCACGTCCTCGTCGCGGAACCCGTCCGGGGACCGGGTGGCGAAGGAGATGCCGTTGCGGGTGCCGTTGGTGAAGAACAGCGGCGCCACGATGTAGTGCCGGTAGCCCTCGGCCTTCAGGTCCGGGATCACCGCGTAGGCGTCGTCCGGCGTCTCGGCGAGGTCGAGGATCAGCCATTCGCCGGTCTCGTGCACCCGGTGGAACGGGCTCTCGCGATAGGCCTTGTCGGACGCTTCCCCGTGCGGGAACAGCCGGACGGTGGAACCGGTCTCGCGGGTCCAGAAGCGGCCGACGCCGGAATATTCGGAATGCAGCGCGTCGATGGCGGTGGTGGCGCGGTCGACCGGCACGTCGAGGCGGATCAGGCGCTCGGCGAGACCCGAGAGCAGGTCCTCCGCCTTCGGCATCCGAGCCCCCTCGCTCAGCAGCCAGTCGCGCAGGGCCACGCATTGCTGGAGGGCGCCGAAGGGAACGTCGGCCGCCTCCGAGCCGTCGGCTTCGGCGGTGGGAGAAGGCTGGGGCGGGCCTCGATCGAGCATATGGCCAAGGTGGGTTGAGAGGCGGCATCCGGCAACGGCCGCCGACGCCTTTTGTGAGTATCGCGCGGACCCGGCACCTTCAACCGTACAGCTGACGGGCGGGACCAGCGCAGATGTGATGGGCAAGGCCAAAGGTCCGCCAATGAAAAAGGCCGGCGCCCCGAAGCGCCGGCCCTCCCAAGATTGATCGTCAGCACACGGTCTTGCGGGTGGTTTGAGGCGCTAGTTGTCGAGAAAGCTGCGGAGCTTGCGCGAGCGGCTCGGGTGCTTGAGCTTGCGCAGAGCCTTCGCCTCGATCTGACGAATGCGCTCGCGGGTCACCGAGAACTGCTGGCCGACCTCTTCGAGGGTGTGATCGGTGTTCATGCCGATGCCGAAGCGCATGCGCAGCACGCGTTCTTCGCGCGGGGTCAGCGAGGCGAGGACACGTGTCGTCGTCTCACGAAGATTGCTCTGAATCGCCGCGTCGATGGGCAGGACGACGTTCTTGTCCTCGATGAAGTCGCCGAGGTGGCTGTCCTCCTCGTCGCCGATGGGCGTTTCGAGGGAGATCGGCTCCTTGGCGATCTTGAGGACCTTGCGGACCTTTTCCAACGGCATGGCCAGCTTCTCGGCCAGTTCCTCCGGCGTCGGCTCGCGGCCGATCTCGTGCAGCATCTGGCGCGAGGTGCGGACGATCTTGTTGATCGTCTCGATCATGTGCACCGGGATGCGGATGGTGCGGGCCTGATCGGCGATCGAGCGGGTGATCGCCTGACGAATCCACCAGGTGGCGTAGGTGGAGAACTTGTAGCCGCGGCGATACTCGAACTTATCGACCGCCTTCATCAGGCCGATATTGCCCTCCTGGATCAGGTCCAGGAACTGCAGGCCGCGGTTGGTGTACTTCTTGGCGATCGAGATCACGAGGCGCAGGTTCGCCTCGATCATCTCCTTCTTGGCCTGCCGGGCTTCGCGCTCGCCCTTCTGGACCATGTTGACGATCTTGCGGTACTCGCCGATCTCCAGGCCCGTCTCGGAGGCGAGGGTCAGAATCTGCTCGCGCAGGCGGGCGACCTCGCCCGAGCCCTTCTCGACGAGATTCTTCCAGCCGCGGCCGCCGAGGCTGCCGACGCGCTCCATCCAGTTCGGATCAAGCTCCCAGCCCTGGTAGTGGCGCAGGAACTCGTCGCGGGCGACGCCGTGGCTCTCGGCGTAACGCATCAGCCGGCCCTCATGCGAGATGAGGCGCTTGTTGATGTCGTAGAGCTGCTCGACGAGGGCCTCGATGCGGTTAGCATTGAGGGAGAGCGACTTCACGTCGGTGACGACGGCGTCCTTCAGCTCGTCCTGCTTGCGCTCCTGCGAATCGGTGCGGGTGCCACCCGAGGCCTTGAGCTCGGCATGCTCATTCTGCAGCTTGCGCAGCTTACGGTAGTTATTGGCGATGTTGTCGAACGTCTCGAGGACGCGCGGCTTGATCTCGGTCTCCATGGCGGCGAGGGAGACGTTGTTCTCCATGTCGTCGTCATCGTCGCCCTCGGGCGGCGTCGGAGCGTCGGATTCGCCCTCTTCGGTCTCCTCGGCGCCGTCGGCGATCGCCATCGCGTTCTTCGCGTCGGGTCCCGCATAGGTGGCTTCGAGATCGATGATCTCGCGCAGGAGCACCCGGCCGTCGACGAGTTCGTCGCGCCAGATGATGATGGCCTGGAAGGTCAGCGGGCTCTCGCAGAGCCCGGCAATCATCGCCTCGCGACCGGCCTCGATGCGCTTGGCGATGGCGATCTCGCCCTCGCGGGACAGGAGTTCGACCGAACCCATCTCGCGCAGGTACATCCGCACGGGATCATCCGTGCGGTCGGTCGGCTCCTTGGTGGTCTCGGCGCGCAGGGCGACGGGCTTCGTCGGCGCGATCTCGGCGACCTCGGTTCCCTCGGCGCCGTCCTCGTCCTCGGATTCGCCGCTGGCCTTGGTCTCCGTCGTCTCCTCGGTCTCTTCCGCCTCGACGACGTTGATGCCCATCTCGGACAGCTGGGACAGCACGTCCTCGATCTGGTCGGGATCGGACTGGCCGTCGGGCAGAACCTCGTTGATCTCCTCGTAGGTGATGTAGCCGCGCTTCTTGGCGAGCTTCACCATCCGCTTGACGGAGGCATCCGTCAGATCGAGAAGCGGCCCGTCGGTCTGTTGCTCCGGAGCAGCATCCGTTTCGTCCCGTTCCGTTGCCTTCGTCGCCATGGTCCGCCTATGGTTGTCGTGTCAGTGTCGCGCGGGAGCGTGTCGCCCACTCCGCGTCATCGACGCTGCAATGCATGTGATGTGCGGACCGTCGAAGTGACAGCCGCGTCGATGTCAGATCCCGGTATGCAAGCGAGACGCTTGACCGATTGTTAACCATAGCCGCCAAGAGCGGCCGAATTCGTTCGCGACGGATGATCAGGATGCGGACGCCTCATCCGCGTCCGGCACCACTTCATCCGCCTCCGCACCCGCGATGACTGCCATACGGGCCTTCACGTCGCACAGCCAAGCGAAGTTCGCCTCCGTCTCGTCCTCGACCAGCGCCCGTTCCGCGAGGCGGAGTTCGCTATTTAGCGCGCCAGCCTTGCGGTGCAAGATCACGGCCTGACGCAATGCGTCTTCGAGACGCACAGGATCGGCATGCGCGTCAAGGGTCCATCGGTCTCCGGGGCGAACATGGCTGGCCAGACGGGCGGCGGCTTCGATCAGTCCGGCCCGCTTCAAGCGGCTCTCCAGCACCTCGACGCCGGGCTGATCCGCATCCGCATGGCTGTCGAGCAAGAGAGATCGCAGCGCCTGCGCGTCCGGGTCGCCGAGTTCGAGTTCTGCCAGATCCTCCGCCTCGATCCCGAGCAGTTCCGGGTGGACCAGAAGGCTGGACACGATCATCGCCTCGCGATCCCGGTACGCGACCGGCCCTGAAGCGCTGGTCTCCCCGGCAAAGAGCGGGTTGAACTTCGTGGTGATTCGCGGCGAGGGCGGCGGGTCGCCGGGTCGCGGCGTCCGCTGGAAAGCGGGGCGCGCGGACGCGGTGCGCGGCTCCCAGGGCCCGCGCCGTCCCTGGCTCGCCTGGGGCGACAAGGCCCGAAGCCGGCCCTCGATCTCGTCGCGATAGAACCCGCGCACGGTCTCGTCGCGAATCGAGGCAACCATCTCGCGCACCGATTTGGCGAGGCCGGCTCGGCGCTCCGGGGTGTCGAGGGGCGCCCCGTCCGTGGCGCGCGACCACAGCATCTCGACCAGGGGGCGCGCGCCCTCGAGGACCCGATCGATCGCCCCCTTGCCCTCGGAGCGCAGGAGATCGTCCGGGTCCTGGCCCTCGGGCAGCATGGCGAAGCGCAGGGACTTGCCCGGCGTGAGCCCCGGCAGGGCCACGTCGAGGGCCTTGAAAGCGGCGCGCTGACCGGCCCCGTCACCGTCGAAGCACAGAATCGGCTCATCGGCATTGCGCCACAGCAGACCGATCTGCTCCTCGGTCAGAGCCGTGCCAAGGCCCGCCACGGCATTGGGATGACCCGCCATGGTCATCGCGATGACGTCGACGTAGCCCTCGACGGCGATGATCACGCCCCGGTCATGCGCCGGCTTGCGGGCATTGTGCAGGTTGTAGAGCAGCTGCCCCTTGTGGAAGAGCGGCGTCTCCGGCGAATTCATGTACTTCGCCTTGGCATCCTTCTGCAGCGCCCGGCCGCCGAAGGCGATGACGCGCCCACGTGAATCCGTGATCGGAAACATCACCCGGTCGCGGAACTTGTCGTACGGAACCTTGATGTCGTCGCCCGAGCTCAGCAAACCGACCTCGGCCATCAGATCCTTGTCCACGCCCTTCGCGGCGAGGAAGTCGCGCAGGGCATAACGGTCGCCGGGCGCGTAGCCGAGGCGGAAGCGCGACCGGATTTCCGGCCCGAGCTGGCGCCGATCGAGATAGGCGCGCGCCTCGATGCCGGCGCGGCCCGCCAGCTGCTCCTCGAAGAAGGCGGCCGCCATCTCCATGACGTCGAGCGCTCCGGCGCGCTTGGTCTCCTGCTCTCGGGCATCGGCGCTGGGCGCCGGCAGGGACACGCCCGCCTCCGCCGCCAGACGCTCGACCGCCTCGGGAAAGCTCAGGCCCTCCGTCTCCATCAGGAAGGTGAAGACGTCGCCGTGCTTGCCCGAAGAGAAGCAGTGATAGAACTGCTTCTGGTCGTTGACGTAGAAGGATGGCGACTTCTCGGCATTGAACGGCGACAGGCCGCGCCACTCGCGACCGGCTTTCTTCAGCCGGACGCGCCGCCCCACGATGTCGGATGCGGGCAGGCGCGCACGGATCTCTTCGAGGATGTGGGGCGGGTAACGCACGGCAGGAACCGAACCTCTGCGACTGTGCATCTTAGCAGCCCCGGCTTAAGGAGTCCCCAACGCCCGGAAACGGCGTTGAGCGACCGGCCTTACGCCTTGGCGTTCAGCGCATCCTTCACGAGTCCGCTGGCCTTGCCGAAATCCATGCGGCCCGCATAGGCGCCCTTCAGGGCGGCAATGACCTTGCCCATGTCCTTCGGACCGGCAGCGCCGGTCTCGATCACCGCCTTGTCGATGGCCGCGCGGGTCTCGGCCTCGTCCATCTGCTGCGGAAGGAAGCCCTGGATGATCGCGACCTCGTTGCGCTCGTTCTCGGCGAGTTCGGGCCGACCGCCCTGATCGTAGACCGCGGCCGATTCGTTGCGCTGCTTGATCATCTTCTGCAGGAGCGCGAGGATCTCCTCCTCGGAAGCCGGCTCCTTGCCGAGGCCGCGCGCCTCGATGTCCTTATCCTTGAGGGCGGCCTGCATCATCCGGACGGTGGCGAGCTTCGCCTTGTCGCCGGCCTTCATGGCTTCCTTCATCTCGGTGGTGAGACGGGCGCGCAGCATCGTGTGACTCCTGAAAAATGAACCCGGGGTAGCGAATCGACGGCGTGGTCTGCGAATTGCTGCGCGAACCGGGGTTCTTGAGACGCGCCGACGCGAGGGCCACATTGACCCTAACGCGGCACGCTCGCTATGAGCGCCGCACGACAAGCCGCCCGCATGTGCCGCTCTACGGCGCCGGGATCGGCCGGACATAAGCGAGATCACGCCGATGCTGCAAGATGAAGGCGTCCACACGCCTGCCGTGCCCGCGCCCCCCGCTCCCTGGGCCGAACCCCTCGCCACCGCCCTCCTGGTCCTGGCCGACGGCACCGTGCTGGAGGGATTTGGCATCGGCCAGACCGGAATCGCCGATGGTGAAGTCTGCTTCAACACCGCGATGACGGGCTATCAGGAGATTCTGACCGACCCGTCCTACGCGGGCCAGATCGTCACCTTCACCTTCCCGCATATCGGCAACACCGGCACCAACGACGAGGATCTCGAGAGCCTCGACGCGGCACCGGCCTCCGGGGTGCGGGGCACCGTGATCGCGTCGGCCGTGACCAACCCGTCGAACTGGCGCTCGTCGAGCCATCTCGACGCCTGGCTGAAGGCCCGCGGCATCGTCGGCATCACCGGTGTCGACACTAGGGCGCTCACCGCCCTGATCCGCGACCACGGCATGCCGAACGCGATCATCGCCAACGATCCGGAGGGTCGCTTCGACCGCGAGGCCCTGAAGGCGCGGGCAGCCGCCCTCGCCCCGATGGAAGGCCTCGACCTCGTGCCGCCGGTGACCAGTCGCGAGCGTTCGGAATGGTCCCAGACCATCTGGGACGTGAAGGCCGGTTACGGTGATCGCAAGCCGGGCACAGGCCTCAAGGTCGTCGCCATCGATTACGGCGTGAAGCGAAACATCCTCCGGCTTCTGGCCGAAGCCGGCTGCGACGTGACCGTGGTGCCGGCCACCACCACCGCCGCCGAGATCATGGCGATGAAGCCCGACGGCGTGTTCCTGTCGAATGGCCCCGGTGATCCGGCCGCCACCGGCGAATACGCGGTTCCGGTGATCCGAGCGCTGCTTGAGGAAAAAGTGCCGACCTTCGGCATCTGCCTCGGGCACCAGCTCATGGGCCTGGCGTTGGGCGGGCGCACCGTGAAGATGGCGCAGGGCCACCACGGCGCGAACCATCCGGTAAAGGACAAGACCACCGGAAAGGTCGAGATCGTGTCGATGAACCACGGCTTCGCGGTGGATCCGGCGAGCCTGCCCGAGACGGCGCTGGAGACCCACGTCTCGCTCTTCGACGGCTCGAATTGCGGTCTTACGCTCACCGACCGACCGGCCTTCTCGGTGCAGCACCACCCGGAGGCCTCGCCGGGCCCGCGCGACAGCCACTACCTGTTCGAGCGCTTCGTCGCCCTGATGAAGGCCGGAAAGCCCGAGACGCTGGTCACCACAGCGGACTGACGGCGGCCGGGCGAACTCCGCCCGGCCCTTGCCACGTCTGCATGTTCGACTTGCATCTCAGTCCGAAAACACTCTGCGCGGGAATCACAGAATGGTTCCCGCGGCGTCATAAAAAACCCGGCATTTCCGGGCATCCCCACGCCGTTAACGACGCGCTAACGACGTCCGTCGAGGATCGTGGCGTGATCGCATCCGGTTCTGGACGGGGATTTCCACATGACGTTCGACGACGCGCGCGACGACTTCTCGCGCCTGCATCGCCTCTTCACGTTCCATCTCGGGGTGGCCGTCGGCCTCGCGTGGATGACCGCCCTCTACTCCGCCTGCTACGCCCCCTGGGTCCGCAACATCCGGGCGCTGATCGATCCGTCGACCGGCCTCGACCGGGTCGAGAGCACCTGGTCGTTCCTGTTCGCCCTGCCGGTGGTGATGACGCTCGCCTGGATCGGCTTGTATTTCGGCCGCGAGATGCTGCGCCGCAGCCAGACCCTCTCGAATGCCGCTCTTGAATTCGCCGCCGCCGCAATCGTGGCCTTCGGGGTGTTTTATCTCTCCATCGACCGCGCGGTGTCGGTTCTCTACCTCGGCTTCTGAGCCGCAACGGCGCTTCACCTTCAACGCGCGCCCTTCCAATGGCGACGGGCTGCGTGTAAGTGCCAGGATCAACGACAATCCACGCCGCTAGCGCCCCCAGGCCCGTGCCGCCGATCCGGCACCGTGCATGGCTGGGCGCGCGTGCCTGCAGCCAAGGCGCCCGATGCCGAAACGCACCGACATTTCCTCGATCCTGATCATCGGTGCGGGGCCGATCGTCATCGGTCAGGCTTGCGAGTTCGATTATTCCGGGACCCAGGCCTGCAAGGCCCTCCGCGAGGAGGGCTACCGGATCGTGCTGGTGAATTCGAACCCGGCCACGATCATGACCGACCCGGACATGGCGGACGCGACCTATGTCGAGCCGATCACGCCCGAGATCGTCGCCAAGATCATCGAGAAGGAGCGCTACGCCATCCCGGGCGGCTTTGCGCTGCTGCCCACCATGGGCGGCCAGACGGCGCTGAACTGCGCCCTCTCTCTCAAGAAGATGGGCGTGCTCGAAAAATTCGACGTCCAGATGATCGGCGCCACCACCGAGGCGATCGACAAGGCCGAGGACCGTCACCTCTTCCGCGACGCGATGACCAAGATCGGCCTGGAGACGCCGAAATCCGCCCTGGCCAACGCCTCCGCGGCGAAGAAGGCCGACCGCGCGAAGTACCTCGCCGAGATCGCCCGCATCGAGGCCGCGAACGAGGGCGAAGCCCGCACCACCGCCCTTGCCGCCTTCGAGAAGACCTGGCACCGGGGCGAGTCGGAGCGGCGCAAGCGCTACGGTGAGCACGCGATCGGGCAGGCGCTGATCGCGCTGGCCGAGGTCGGCCTGCCGGCCATCATCCGCCCGTCCTTCACCATGGGCGGCACCGGCGGCGGCATCGCCTACAACCGGGAAGAGTTCCTGGACATCGTCGAGCGCGGCATCGACGCGTCGCCGACCAACGAAGTCCTGATCGAGGAGAGCGTTCTCGGCTGGAAAGAATACGAGATGGAGGTCGTTCGCGACAGAAACGACAACTGCATCATCGTCTGCTCCATCGAGAACATCGACCCGATGGGCGTCCATACCGGCGATTCCATCACCGTCGCGCCGGCCCTGACGCTGACCGACAAGGAATATCAGGTGATGCGCGACGCATCCCTGGCCGTGCTGCGCGAGATCGGCGTGGAGACCGGCGGCTCGAACGTGCAGTTCGCGATCGACCCGGCCACCGGCCGGATGATCGTCATCGAGATGAACCCGCGCGTCTCGCGCTCCTCCGCCCTGGCCTCGAAGGCCACCGGCTTCCCGATCGCCAAGGTCGCGGCCAAGCTCGCCGTCGGCTACACCCTCGACGAGATCGCCAACGACATCACGGGCGGCGCGACGCCGGCCTCGTTCGAGCCGTCGATCGACTACGTCGTCACCAAGATCCCGCGCTTCGCCTTCGAGAAGTTCCCCGGCGCCGAGCCGACGCTGACCACTGCGATGAAGTCGGTGGGCGAGGCCATGGCGATCGGCCGCTGCTTTGCCGAATCGCTCCAGAAGGCTCTGCGCTCCCTCGAGACCGGCCTCACCGGCCTCGACGAGATCGAGATCGAGGGACTGGGCAAGGGCGACGACCACAACGCCATCAAGGCCGCCCTCGGCACCCCGACGCCGGATCGCCTCCTCAAGGTCGGTCAAGCGTTGCGCCTCGGCGTGAGCCACGAGGAGGTCCATGCCTCCTGCAAGATCGATCCGTGGTTCCTGGAGCAGCTCCAGGCGATCATCGACCTGGAGAACCGGGTCAAGGCGCACGGCATCCCGAACACCCCCGGGGCGCTGCGTCAGCTCAAGGCGGCCGGCTTCTCCGACGCTCGCCTCGCCGTGCTCGCCAAGACCGACGAGGACAGCGTGCGAGCGGCGCGCCGGGCGCTGGGCGTACGCCCGGTGTTCAAGCGCATCGACACCTGTGCGGCCGAGTTCCAGGCGCCCACCGCCTACATGTACTCGACCTATGTGGCGCCCTTCGCCGGCACGGTGGTGGACGAGGCACGTCCCACCGATGCCAAGAAGGTCATCATCCTCGGTGGCGGTCCGAACCGGATCGGCCAGGGCATCGAGTTCGATTATTGCTGCTGTCACGCCTGCTTCGCGCTGTCGGAAGCCGGGTACGAGACCATCATGGTCAACTGCAACCCGGAGACGGTCTCGACCGATTACGACACCTCGGACCGCCTCTATTTCGAGCCGCTGACCCAGGAAGACGTCCTGGAGATCATCGAGACCGAACGCCAGGCCGGAACCCTGCACGGGGTCATCGTCCAGTTTGGCGGCCAGACCCCGCTGAAGCTGGCCCGCGCTCTGGAGGCCGCCGGTGTCCCGATCCTCGGCACCTCGCCTGACGCCATCGATCTGGCCGAGGACCGCGACCAGTTCAAGCGCCTCCTCGACAAGCTCGGCATGAAGCAGCCCAAGAACGGCATCGCCTACTCGGTGGAGCAGAGCCGGCTGATCGCCTCCGATCTCGGCCTGCCCTTCGTGGTGCGGCCGAGCTACGTTCTGGGCGGCCGCGCCATGGCGATCATTCGCGACGAGGCGCAGTTCGCGGACTACCTCCTCGATACCCTGCCGAGCCTGATCCCCTCCGACGTGAAGGCGCGCTACCCCAACGACAAGACGGGGCAGATCAACACGGTGCTGGGCAAGAACCCGCTCCTGTTCGATCGCTACCTGTCCGACGCCACCGAGATCGACGTCGACGCGATCTGCGACGGCAAGGACGTCTTCATCGCCGGTATCATGGAGCACATCGAGGAGGCGGGCATCCACTCGGGCGATTCCGCCTGCTCGCTGCCCTCGCGCTCGCTTTCGCCGGAGATCATCGCGGAACTGGAGCGCCAGACCCGCGCGATGGCGCTGGCTCTGCAGGTCGGCGGCCTGATGAACGTGCAATACGCGATCAAGGACGGCGTGATCTACGTGCTGGAGGTCAATCCGCGCGCTTCCCGCACCGTGCCGTTCGTCGCCAAGGTGATCGGCGATCCGATCGCCAAGATCGCCGCCCGGGTCATGGCCGGCGAATCGCTCGCGAGCTTCGATCTGAAGCCGAAGGTGCTCGACCACATCGCCGTCAAGGAAGCGGTGTTCCCCTTCGCGCGCTTCCCCGGTGTCGACGTGCTGCTCGGACCGGAGATGCGCTCGACCGGCGAGGTCATCGGGCTCGATTCGAGCTTCGGCGTCGCCTTCGCCAAGAGCCAGCTCGGCTCGGGCACCCTGGTGCCGAAGGGCGGCGCGGTGTTCGTGTCGGTGCGCGATGCCGACAAGGAGCGCATCCTGCCAGCCATCCGGCTCCTGTCGGAGCTCGGCTTCACCATCGTCGCCACCAGCGGCACCCAGCGCTACCTCGCCGACCAGGGCGTTCCGACAGAGCGGGTGAACAAGGTCCTGGAAGGCCGGCCGCACGTGGTCGACTCGATCAAGAACGGCGACATCCAACTGGTGTTCAACACCACGGAGGGCGCCGGCGCCCTCTCGGACTCGCGCTCGCTCCGGCGCGCTGCCCTCTTGCATAAAGTGCCGTACTACACCACTCTTGCGGGGGCGATGGCGGCGGCCGAAGGGATCAAGGCCTATCTCGGAGGCGATCTCAAGGTCCGCGCCTTGCAGGAATACTTCGCGGCCTGAATTGACGCGCGGCTTCCGTCTTGATCGGGAGCCGTGTCGTTTGCGGTTCAGGACTTTCTTACTCTGGCCCGGAGGGAGCACAGTGCTCCTGGCCGGGCCTATTCATTGTGGCGCGAGACGATGACGATAGACAAGGTTCCGATGACGGTGCGCGGTTACGCAGCGCTGGAGGAGGAGTTGAAGCACCGCCAGCAAGTGGAGCGCCAGCGCATCATCCAGGCGATTGCTGAGGCGCGCGCGCTCGGCGACCTTTCGGAGAATGCCGAATACCATGCCGCAAAGGAGGCCCAGTCCCACAACGAGGGCCGTGTCCTCGAACTCGAGAGCATGATCTCGCGGGCCGAGGTGATCGACGTCACCAAGCTGTCGGGCACCAAGATCAAGTTCGGCGCGACCGTGAAGCTCCTCGACGAGGACACCGAGGAGGAGAAGACCTACCAGCTCGTCGGCGAGCCGGAGGCGGACGTGCGCTCGGGCCTCGTCTCGATCACCTCCCCGATCGCCCGCGCGCTGATCGGCAAGGGCGTCGGCGACACCGTCGAGGTGACGACCCCGGGCGGTGGCAAGTCATACGAGGTCGTCGCTGTCCAGTACGGCGTCTGAGTCGGGGATGCGGCGCGGCCCCTTTCGCGCGGTGGCCGCATCCCTCGTCCTCCTGCTGGGGGCCGCCCTTCTTCCGGGTCTCGCCCGGGCGGCGGGCCTCCCCAGCCTCGGCGGCGAGCGCCTGTCCGGCGTACGGGTCGACGTGCAGCCGCTGCTCGCGAAGGGCGGCGGAGTTCCGGCGGAGGATCTCCGCGATGACCTGCTCGCCGCTCTCCGGACGGAGTTCGCCCGCCAGCTCGGCGGCCGCGGGCCTGTTCTGGTGGTGCGGATCACGGGCCTGTCGCTCAACCCTTACGCGGGCGGCGACGGCGGGCGTGGGCGGCTCGGCGGCGGAACCCAGAGCGACTACCTCGAAGGCGAGGCCCTGCTTGTCGGGCAGCGGGGCGAGATTCTGGCCCGTCATCCTCAGCTCTCTGCCGTCCCGGCCAGTTCGGGGGGAGCCTGGTACGATCCCGCCTCCGAGCGGCGGCGGGTGACGGCCCTCGCCGCGCATTACGCCGGCTGGCTGCGGCGCGCCCTCCCCGAGGATTAGGTGGACGAGGGGCCCCCGGCGACGCCCAAGGATTGAACTGGATCACCTGATGTCGGCAGCGTCCGCGATGCCCTCCCCCAACGCGGCCCCCGCGCCGCTCCCCGACCTGTCGCAGGCCCGGACCTGGATCGTCACCGACGGCAAGGCGGGTGACGAGAACCAGTGCGTGGGACTGGCCGAAACCCTCGATCTCCCCTTCGAGGTCCGGCGGGTTTCGCCCCGTCCCCCCTTCGGCTGGATGGCGCCCTGGGGACCCGTCGATCCGCGCGACCAGCCCGGCGACAGGCGCGGGAGCCTCGCCGGACCCCTGCCCGATCTGCTGATCGCCTCCGGTCGCCGATCCGTGCCGTACCTGCGCGCCGTCCGCGAGGCGTCGCAGGGCCGGACCTTCACGGCGTTCCTGAAGGACCCGCGTACGGGCCACGACACCGCGAACTTCGTCTGGGTGCCGGATTACGACGATCTGCGCGGCCCCAACGTGTTCACCACCCTGACGCCGCCGCATCAGGTCACCCCGGAGCGCCTGGACGAGGCGCGTAGAAATCCGGACCCACGCCTCGTCGCCCTGCCCTGGCCCCGCATCGCAGTGCTGATCGGGGGCGACAGCCGCCATCTGAGCTACCGTCCGGCCGATATGCGCCGGCTCCTGCGCGATCTCACCAAGCTGACCGATGGCGGGTGCAGCCTGATGGTGACGGTGTCGCGGCGCACCCCGCAGAACCTGCGCGATGCGTTGCGAACCCTGGTCGCCACCAAGGGTGGTTTCTACTGGGATGGCGCCAGCTCGAACCCCTATGTTCCGATGCTGGCGATCGCCGACGCGATCGTGGTCACCTCGGATTCCGCCAACATGGTCGGCGAGTCGGTCAGCACCGGCGCGCCGGTCCTCCTGTTCGACCTGCCGAAGACCTATATCCGCCACAGGCGTCTCTTCGCGGGCCTGGCGATGGCAGGGGCCCTGAAGCCCTTCGTCGGCCGCCTGGAGACATTGCACTACACACCCCTGGATGCGACCCCCGTCATCGCGCAGGCGATGGCCAAGGCCTATGCGGACCACCGCGCGCGATGGGCCTGAAGGAGACGAGAGCGATGGCGCACACCCATTCCAAACTCATCATCATCGGCTCCGGCCCCGCCGGCTACAGCGCCGCGATCTATGCCGCCCGCGCCATGGTCGAGCCGCTGATGATCTCCGGCTTCCAGCCCGGCGGCCAGCTCATGATCACCACCGATGTCGAGAACTATCCGGGCTTCGCCGAGGCCATCCAGGGTCCCTGGCTGATGGAGCAGATGCGGCTCCAGGCCGAGCATGTCGGCACCCGGATCGTGTCCGAGTACATCACCAAGGTCGACCTCAAGGTCCGCCCCTTCCAGTTGGAGGCGGATTCGGGCGAAACCTATTCGGCCGATGCGCTGATCATCGCCACCGGCGCCCAGGCGAAGTGGCTCGGTCTGCCGTCGGAAGCCAAGTTCCAGGGCTTCGGCGTCTCCGCCTGCGCCACCTGTGACGGCTTCTTCTTTCGCGGCAAGGAGGTCGTGGTGGTCGGCGGCGGCAACACCGCCGTCGAGGAGGCGCTCTACCTCGCCAACCTCGCGTCCAAGGTCATCGTCGTGCACCGCCGGGGCGAGTTCCGGGCCGAGCGCATCCTGCAGGAGCGCCTGTTCAAGCACCCCAACGTCGAGGTGGTGTGGCACCACGCCATCGAGGAGATCTGCGGCAGCGAGAAGCCGCCCTCGGTGACCCATGTCCGCCTCAAGGATACCCGCACCGGGGAGATCACCGAGCGCACGACCGACGGCGTGTTCATCGCCATCGGCCACCAGCCGGCGACGGGGGTCTTCGAGGGCCAGCTCGCCATGCGCGACGGCGGCTACATCGATACCGCGCCGGGCACGACCCACACGGCGATCCCCGGTGTCTATGCCGCCGGCGACGTGACCGACGACGTCTATCGGCAGGCGATCACCGCCGCCGGCATGGGGTGCATGGCTGCGCTCGACGCCGAGAAGTACCTCGCGGCCCTCGATGTCGGCGAAACACCGCAGCAAGCGGCCGCAGAATAGGAAGATTTCGGCGGACGGAGGCTCCGGGCGTCTTGCGTGCGGCATCAAGACAATCGCAAGGTCGTCCCCCTAACCTAAGCGCTGACGGCATGCGCCGTCGGCGTCACCCGCATGACTGAGGTCGCCCCGTTCCGCGTGTCCGGCACGCATCGGGAGATGTCGGTCGGGCCTGTCATGGATATCCGGATCGCCAATCGGCGCGGATCGGGGAGGCATGATCAGCCGGCGTCGGGTTGCGTACGGGAGTGGACGCCTTGGACTGGGATAAGATCCGCATCTTCCTCAATGTGGCGGAAGCCGGCAGCTTCACGCGGGCGGGCGACGACATCGGCCTGAGCCAGTCGGCCGTGAGCCGCCAGATCAGCGCCCTGGAGCGCGAATTGAAGGCGCCGCTGTTCCATCGCCACGCCCGGGGCCTGATCCTCACCGAACAGGGCGATCTCCTGTTCCGGGCAGCGCGCGACATGAAGCTGCGCCTGGAAAACACCAAGGCGCGCCTCGTCGAGACCAGCGAGCGCCCGACCGGCGACCTCAAGGTCACCACCACGGTCGGCCTCGGCACCGCGTGGCTCGCCCAGAGGGTGGCGGAATTCCTCGACCTCTACCCGGATGTCCGGGTCGAACTCATCCTCACCAACGAGGAACTCGACCTCGCCATGCGCGAGGCCGACGTGGCGATCCGGATGCGGCGCCCGGCCCAGCCGGACCTGATCCAGCGACGCCTGTTCACGGTGCATTACCACGCCTTCGCGTCGCAGGATTACGTGAAGCGCTTTGGCGAGCCGAAGACGATCGCCGATCTCGACAATCACAGGCTCGTCTCGTTCGGCGGCAACGAGCCGTCCTACCTGCTCGCCACCCACTGGCTCGCCACGGTGGGCCGCGAGGGCCAGGAGCGCCGGACCATCCATTTCACGGTCAACAACATCACTGCCCTGCAGCACGCGATCGAAACCGGTGCCGGCATCGGCATCCTGCCGGACTACGCGGCGGAGGGGCAGGCCGGCCTGGTTCAGGTGATGCGCGAGACCGAGATGCCCCACATGGAGAGCTATCTCGTCTACGCCGAGGAGATGCGGACCGTCGCCCGCGTCCAGGCATTCCGCGACTTCCTCGTCGCGAAGGCCCAGCGCTGGACCTATTGAGGCCCGCAGGGACCGACGGATGCGGGCGGGACAGAAGGCTGCCCCGCCGCCGCGCCGGTCAGACGAACAGCCGTTCCTTCTCCAACCCCTTGTAGAGGCCGGCGACCTGCTCGCCGTAGCCGTTGTAGATCAGGGTCGGCACGCGTTGGTCGGTGCCCAGCACCCGCTCGGTCGCCTGGCTCCAGCGCGGATGCGACACGGCCGGGTTCACGTTGGCCCAGAAACCGTACTCGGCCGATTGCAGCCCTTCCCAGAAGGTCTTCGGCCGCTCGGCCACGAACGAGATCTTGGTGATCGATTTCACCGACTTGAAGCCGTACTTCCACGGCACCACGAGGCGGATCGGAGCGCCGAACTGGTTGGCGAGCGGCTTGCCGTAGACGCCGGTGGCGACGAAGGCGAGATCGTTGCCGGCCTCCTCCAGGGTCAGACCTTCCGTATAGGGCCACGGATACAGGAACGACTTCTGGCCCGGCGCCATGGACCGGTCGAGGAAGGTCTGCATCTGGATGTACTTGGCCCCGGCGCTGGGCTTGGCCAGGGCCAACAGCTTCGAGAGCGGGAACCCGGTCCAGGGCACCGACATCGACCACGCCTCGACGCAGCGGTGGCGATACAGGCGCTCCTCCAGGGGCATTTTCCGGATCAGGTCGTCGATGCCCAGCGTCATCGGCTTCTCGACGAGTCCATCGATGGCGACGGTCCAGGGCCGGGTCTTCAGCGCATTGGCCGCCGGCAGGACCGATTTCGAGGTGCCGTACTCATAGAAGTTGTTGTAGTCCGCGCTGTACTTCTCGGGCGTCAGGGCGCGGTCGAGGGTATAGGCCTCGTTGCGCTTGGCCGGATAGAGGTCGGCGGTGAGATCGGCCGCGGCCTCGGCCCGCGCGATGCCGACCAGCGATGCGGCGGCGAGGCCGGCGGCACCGCCGAGCAGGCTGCGGCGATCGAGAAAAACGCTCTCCGGCGTCGCCCGATGTTCGGGCATCTCCCATGCCCGCGTGCGCTTGATCAGCATGTCGATCCCTCCCGTGCGGCACATCCGGAGATGCGCCGGCGTGTTGCCCTGATCCGCGTGCCGTGACCCCTGCGTCACGACTGTCGAGACGAGACATCGTGCGGCGCCGACCGACCGGCAAGCTGTCCCGATGTCACTCCTTCGAAGTTACTTCTTCGATGGTGGACCGCGGGAGGTTACGCGGACGCGCGGGTTACGCCGTGGGCGGTTCGTCGCGGAGTGCACGCCGTAGCACCTTGCCGACGTTGGTCTTGGGCAGGGCGTCGTGGAAGACCACCTGCCGCGGCACCTTATAGCCGGTGAGCTGCGTGCGCGCGTAGGTCCTCAGCGCCTCCGTGGTGATGGCCGGGTCGCGGCGCACCACGTGGGCGACCACCATCTCGCCGGTGTCCTCGCTGAGTGCGCCGACCACGGCGCATTCGCGCACCGCCGGATGGCTCGCGAGCACATCCTCGATCTCGTTCGGATAGACGTTGAAACCTGAGACCAGGATCATGTCCTTCATCCGGTCGACGATCCGGACTTGTCCGTCCTCCTGGAGCACCGCCACGTCGCCGGTTCGGAAGTAGCCGTCCGGCGTCGTCGCGCGCGCGGTCTCGTCCGGGCGCTTCCAGTAGCCGGCCATGACCTGGGGTCCGCGGACGCAGAGTTCGCCCGGGTGGCCCATGCCGACGTCGCGGCCATCCAGACCCCGGACCGCCACATCCGTCGAAGGCAGCGGGTAGCCGATCGTCCCGCTCCATTCCGGAAGGTCGAGTGGGTTGACGCAGACCACCGGCGACGTCTCGGACAGGCCGTAGCCCTCGACGATCGCCTGTCCGGTGATCGCCTTCCACTTCTGGGCGACGGTGGCCTGAACCGCCATGCCGCCGGCGATGACGAAATCGAGCTTCGAAAAGTCGACCTCGGTAATTCTGGGGTGATTGATCAGGAGATTGAACAGGGTGTTCACGCCGGAGAAGTGGGTGAAGCGCGTACTCTTCAGGGTCTTGATAAAGCCGTCCGCGTCGCGCGGGTTGAGGATCAGCAGACAGCAGGCACCGATCTTCATGAAGAAGAAGAAGCAGCAGGTAAGCGCGAAGATGTGGTACAGCGGCAGCGCCGTGACCATCACCTTGCCCTCGCCGTACTCGGCCGAGACGCGGAACCAGGCTCGGCTCTGTTCGACGTTGGCCATGATGTTGCGGTGGGTCAGCATCGCCGCCTTGGCGATGCCGGTGGTGCCACCCGTGTACTGTAGGAAGGCCAGGTCGTTCGGCCCGATATCGGCGCGGATCTTGGGCTTGCCGGTCCCGGCATTGATCACCGCATCGAAGCGGAGCGCGAGACCAGCGGGGAAGCGGTAGGCCGGCACCGCCTTCTTGATGTGCCGCGACGCCAGGGTGATCAGCCGACCCTTGAGACCGAGGCCGTCGCCGGGGCCGGCAACGACCACCCGGTCGAGGCTGAGATCCGGCAGGGCCTGCACCACCGTGTGGGCGAAGTTTTCCAGGACGAAGAGGATACGGGCGCCCGAATCGTTCAGCTGCGCCGTCAATTCGCGGGGCGTGTAGAGCGGATTGACGTTGACGACGGTGCAGCCAGCGAGCAGCGCGCCGAAGATCGTCGCCGGATAGGCCACGACGTTGGGCATCATGATCGCGACGCGGTCGCCCTTGACGAGGCCCTGATCGGCGAGCCAGGCCGCCACGGCTTCGGCTGTGTCTCCGAGCGCCGCGTAGGAGATGCGGGTTCCGAAGCTCTCGAGCGCCGGACGCGATGCGGATTGCGTCATGCACTCTTCGAACAGGTCGACCAGCGTTCCGAGACGAGGGATATCGAGTTCCGCTGGAATACCCGGCGGATACGCCGACAGCCACGGCCGCCCGGCGCTTCGGGATTCGAACATGTGTTTCCTCCCTGCGATGCGACTCGGCAGCTTCCTGCGTCCTTAGTTCACATCTAAACTATCCTCCGCCATCCCGGCTTCGGGATCAAGCGGCGGCTTGTGCAGGCTGGGAACGATCCCGTCGGGTCGTCAGTCGCACGCAGCTAAGGTGCGGTAGGAAGGCGATGCAGGCCAGGGCGGCGGCTAACACGGCATCCTCCCCTGTCATGGCCCGGCGCGGCCAGTTCCCGAAGCCCGCCGCATGGGCCAGGCCGAGCACCGCGAGGGCGAACCACAGCGCAAGATAGCGCAGAACGATCGCGAGGCCGGCGCGCAGCCAGGTCCGGGGGCGTGCCGGCGCGTTTCCGATCAGCAACGCACCGATAGCCAGGGCCGTGGCGAAGACCATCGCGGCGAGTGCCGAGCCGAGGGCATAGGCAGCGGGCATCGCCTGCTGCGTGAGGAAGGCGGTGCCGCCGCTGGCAAACGCGAGGCGCAGGGTGACGCCGCCGAAGGTCGGATGGAGGCAGACCGCCAGGAACACCGCGAACGCGAGGGTTCCGCCGATCAGCCGACGCGGCCAGCCGGCCGGGCCAGGTCGCAGGATGCGCAGGCCGAGGCGCGCCAGCCCATACACGATCGCCACGGTGAAGAGCGGGTAGCGATCGAGGAAGAAGCCGTAGAACCGCGCCTCCAGTTGGGGCGGGAGAACCGTCCGCTGGTCGAATCCCGTGGCGAAGGCGACCCCGATCGCCAGGAGCGCGGCCGCCAGCGGGATGACGGCCGCCCGCACGCGGCTCAGGCCTCGTAGTTGTCGCGCACCAGCCGGTCGAGCAGGCGCACGCCCCACCCCGCGCCCCAGCTCCGGTTGATCTCGCTCGGCGAGGACGACATCGCCACGCCGGCGATGTCGAGATGGGCCCATGGCACGTCGTTGACGTAGCGCTTCAGGAACGAGGCCGCCGTGGCGGCGCCGCCGTGGCGACCGCCGGAGTTCTTCATGTCGGCGAACTTGGAATCGATCGCCTTGTCGTAGGCCGGAATCAGCGGCATCCGCCACACGGCCTCGCCCGTCGCTTCGCCGGCGGCGGTGATCTTCGCCGAAAGGGCATCGTCGTTCGAGAACAGGCCGGCGATATCCTGGCCGAGGGCCACGATGATGGCGCCCGTCAGGGTGGCCAGATCGATCATGAACTTCGGCTTGTAGGCGCTCTGGATGTGCCACAGTACGTCGGCGAGGACGAGACGTCCCTCCGCATCGGTGTTGATGATCTCGATGGTCTGGCCCGACATCGAGGTGACGATGTCGCTCGGGCGCATGGCGTTGCCGTCCGGCATGTTCTCGACGATGCCGATGGCGCCCACCACGTTGACCCGAGCCTTGCGGCGCGCCAGCGCATGCATCGTGCCCACGACGCAGGCGGCGCCGCCCATGTCGCCCTTCATGTCCTCCATGCCGCCGGCGGACTTGATCGAGACGCCGCCGGAATCGAAGCAGACGCCCTTGCCGATGAAGGCGATCGGCGCGTCCGACGCGTCATCCGCCCCGTTCCAGCGCATCACCACGACGCGGGCCTCCCGGGCCGAACCCTGGGCCACCGCCAGCAGAGCGCCCATGCCGAGCGCTTCGAGCTTGCCGGGGCCAAGCACCTCGACCTCGACGCCGAGGTCAGTCAGCGCCTCGGCGCGACGGGCGAACTCCTCCGGAAACAGGACGTTCGGCGGCTCGTTGATGAGTTCGCGGGCCAGGACGACGCCGTCCGCGACCGCCTCGGACACCTGGGCGGCCGCTTCGGCGGCAGCGACGTCCGCGACCATCAAGGTCAGGGACGTGCCCTTCGCGTCATCGCCCTCGGGCTTCTTCTTGGTCTTGTAGCGATCGAAGCTGTAGTGCCGCAGACGGGCGCCGAGGGCGAAGTCGGCGGCGTTCTCGGCGGAGACGTTGAGGCCGGCGAGGATCAGGGCGGCGTGGGCGCTCCGACCCGCGACCTTGCTGGCGGTGTAGCCGCCGAGCGCGGTCCAATCGATCTTGGCGCGATCCTTCTCCGAGCCGAGGCCGATCACCACGAGGCGGTCGGCATCGAGGCCGGCGGGAGCCGGCAGCGCCAGGGCCGACAGGGACTTGCCCTTGAAACGCTCGCTGGCGGCCGCGCGCGCGACGAGATCGGCGACTCCGCCGCCGATGGCCTGGGCCACGGACGGTGCCAGGGCGAGATCGTCGCCGACGAAGAGGACGACGTCGCCCCGGCCCACCGAGCCGAGAGGCCCGAACGTGATCGAAATTCCGTCCGCCATGACGCTAGCTTTCCGAAGGATTGGGCTCGAACGAGAGGCGCGTTCGAAGTGATGCGCGCAGGATGTGCGGAGGAACACGGGCTTCGACGTGCCCCTCCCAAGGCTTCTGTGTACCCGTTGAGGCAGAGAACGCAACGCGACCGGACGGCCGTGAAAGCGCCCGAATTGGCGCGCCCGGATCGGGCTGGCCGGTCGGGGGTGGGACAGGTCGAAACGCGCGGGTGGAATCCCGCCGGGTGAGGCGGGATCGGTCCTTGAGGGTCGATCCACCGGAACCTGACTCACGAGAACCCGATCCACGAGATTCGATGCCGCAGATCGAGCGCTACATCTTCAGACTCGCGCTCGGGGCGTTCCTGGCCTGCCTCGTCGGCCTCACGGGCACGATCTGGGTGACGCAGGCCCTGCGCGAACTCGACCTGATCACCGCGAAGGGCCAGACGCTGGTCATTTTCTTCCTGATCACCGGGCTGTCGCTGCCGACCCTGATCACCGTCATCGCCCCGGTCGCCCTGTTCATCGCCGTCGTCCACACCCTGAACAAGCTGAACGGCGATTCCGAGCTGATCGTGATGTCGGCCGCCGGGATGCGACCGCGACAGATCCTGCGTCCGTTCCTCAGCCTCGGTCTCGCCGTCAGCCTCGCGGTGGCCTTCCTGACGATCCAGGTCATGCCGTCCTCCTTCCAGGAGCTGCGTGACGTGCTGACCCGCGTGCGGGGGGACTTCATCGCCAACGTGGTCAAGGAAGGGCAGTTCACCAGCCTCGACAGCGGCATCACCTTCCATTTCCGCGAGCGCGGACCCGGCGGCGCCCTGCTCGGCCTGTTCATCCAGGACAAGCGGGAAGCCGGCAAGTCGGTGGTCTATCTCGCCGAGCGCGGCCAAGCGCTCGAATATGGCGGTCAGAGCTATCTCGCCCTGGAGAAGGGCAGCATCCACCGGCAGCAAAAGGACTCCCGCGACGCCTCGATCATCACCTTCGAGCGCTACACCGTCGATCTCGCGGCCTTCACTCCGCCCGATGCGGAGCTGGTCTACAAGCCTCGCGAGCGCGCCACCGCGCAGCTGCTGTTCCCAGACACCGGCGAGACCTACTACAAGCAGCAGAAGGGGCGCTTTCGGGCGGAACTGCACGACCGGCTCTCGTCCTGGCTCTACCCGCTGGCCCTGACCTTCATCGCCTTCGCGGCACTGGGCGATCCGCGCACCACGCGTCAGGGGCGCGGCCTCGCGGTCGCGGCTGCGGTGATCGCCGTGGTTGTCGTGCGCATCGGCGGCTTTGCCGCGTCGAGCGCCGCCGCGCGGAGCCAGGGCGCCGTGATCGCGGTCTACGCGGTGCCCCTCCTGGCCATCCTCGTCTCGGCGCTGCTGATCTTCCAAGGCGCCGCCGTGCGGGACTGGAACGCGCGGACGAGGCGGGCCGTGGGCCGGCTCGCAGGCCGCCTCCTGGGGCGGCGTCCCCGCCTCGGGGTGAGCTGAGGCGCGCATGTCCATCCTGATCGGCGCCACCCTCGGCCGCTACTTCGCCATGCGCTTCGTGCGCACGATCCTGGGGGTGTTCCTCACGGTCTTCACGCTGGTCTACACCCTCGATTTCGTCGAGCTGCTGCGGCGCGCCGGCGACGCGGAGGGTGCATCCCCAGGCCTGATGGCGCAGCTCTCGCTCTACCGCACCCCCGCCGTGGCCGAGGGCGTGCTGCCCTTCGCCATCCTGTTCGGGTCCATGGCCGCGCTGCTCCAGCTCTCGCGCAAGCTCGAACTCGTGGTGGCGCGGGCGGCCGGCATCTCGGCCTGGCAGTTCCTCCAGCCCGGTGTGTTCGTGGCGCTCGCCATCGGGGTCTTCGCGGTGGGCGTCTACAATCCGGTCTCGGCGCTGATGAAGCAGCGCTCCACCGAAATCGAGGCGAAGATCTTCGCCCGCTCCAGCAAGGCCAATTCCGGCAAGGACCTGTGGATCCGCCAGCGCAGCCTCGACGGGCAGGCGATCATCCGGGCCGATACGGCGGTGGAGGGCACCACCGCCCTCGCGGGGGTCTCGGTCTTCACCTTCGACGAGGCGGGCGTGTTCACCGCGCAGATCGAGGCGGCGCGGGCCAGCCTGCATGACGGCTACTGGGAGCTGAGCCAGGCCCGCGTGATGGCGCAAGGCCAGCCGGCCGAGACCTACGACACCTACCTGATCGCCTCGACCCTGGTGCCGTCCCAGGTGCGCCAGCGCTTCACGCCGCCGGAATCCGTGCCTTTCTGGCAACTGCCGGAAACCATCGCACGCTCCGAACGAGCGGGTCTCGATGCCACGCGCTACCGTCTTCAATACGATGTGCTGCTCGCGAGACCTGTCCTGTTCTTGGCCATGGTGCTGGTGGCGGCCAGCGTTTCCTTAAGGTTCTTCCGCTTTGGTGGTGTGGGAAAGCTGGTGCTGGGCGGCGTCGCGGCGGGGTTTGTGCTGTACGTCGCCCGACAGGTGCTGGAAGGCCTCGGTGCCTCGGGAATCGTGACGCCGGCTGTGGCGGCCTGGTTCCCGGCCGTGGTAGGGAGTCTCCTCGGTACGCTCACGCTTCTCTATCAGGAGGACGGCTGATGTCGGACTCGGCGATGGGGATGGGTCAGGGGCCTTGGCAGGAGTTGGGACTGGCGTTGCGTAAGGTCGCCGACATCGCGTTGGCCACGGGGTTCGTGGCACTGCTCACCGTCGTCGCACCCGCGCCGCTCGGAGGGTCGGCCCGCGCGCAGGCCGCGCCGAAAACCGCCGCCGGAAAACCCGAATCCAACAGAGTCGAATCCGGTAAACCCGTCGAGCGCCTCCTCGTGGAGGCCGCCGAGCTGATCTACGACAACGATCGCAACACCGTGACGGCGCGCGGCAATGCCGAACTACATTACGGCCCGCGCGTCTTGCAGGCCGACCGGGTCATCTACGATCGCAAGGCCAGCCGGGTCTTCGCCGAGGGCAACGTACGCCTCACCGAAGCCTCGGGCGACGTCGTCACCGGCGCCAAGATGGAGCTGACCGACGATTTCCGGAACGGCTTCATCGATGCGCTGCGGGTGCAGCAGAACGTCGAGCTGAACGGCCAGACCGTGCGGACCCGGTTCTCGGCGCCCCGCGCCGAGCGGATCGAGGGCGACAGCACCAGCTTCGAATACGGCACCTACACCGCCTGCGAGCCGTGCAAGAACAACCCGGAGACGCCGCCGCTCTGGCAGATCCGCGCCACCAAGATCGTCCACAACAACGAGACCCACACCGTCGCCTTCGAGGAATCGACCCTCGAGATCGGCGGCATCCCGATCGCCTATCTGCCGTATTTCGAGACCGCCGACCCGACGGTGAAGCGCAAGACCGGCTTCCTGACGCCGCGCTTCCTCACCTCCACAGCGCTCGGCTCCGGACTCGCGACGCCGTTCTTCGTCAATCTGGCGCCGAACTACGATCTCACGCTCTCACCCGCCTTCCTGAGCAACCAGGGCGTACTCGGTCAGGCCGAGTTCCGGCATCGGCTGGAATCCGGCTCGTACAACCTGCGCCTGTCCGGCATCTTTCAGACCACGCCGAGCGCCTTTCTGCCCGGACCGCTCGGCGCCGGAGACCGTGACTTCCGCGGCTCGGTGGAGACCAAGGGCCAGTTCTACATCAACGACCGCTGGCGTACGGGCTGGGACATCGTCGGCGTCACCGACAAGTGGTTCCTCGACAATTACCGCATCCGCAACCAGAGCATCACGACGGATTACTTCCGTGAGGCGGTGTCGACCGCCTACCTGATCGGTCAGGGCGACCGCTCGTGGTTCGAGGCGCGGGGCTACTACTTCAAGGGCCTGTCGAGCTTCGACTGGCAGAAGGAGCAGCCCTTCGTCGCGCCGGTCATCGATTACGACAAGCGCATCAACGGGCCGGGCTTCCTCGGTGGCGAGGTCCGCTTCGAGGCCAACATCACCAGCCTGAACCGGCAGGCGACCGACTTCCAGGCCATCGGAACGCCGACCGCCTACCTGCAGACTCCGACCATCAACGGCCGGACCTACTACCTCTATGAGACCTGCACGTCGTTCTCGCGCGGCCAGTGCGTCATCCGGGGCCTTGCCGGAACTAACACCCGCGGGTCGGCCCAGCTCTCCTGGCGCCGCAGCTTCATCGACGATGTCGGCCAGGTCTTCACGCCCTTCGCCTACCTTCGCACCGACGCGTTCTTCGTCGATCCGCGCAATTCGGGCTACCAGAACGCCCTGTCGACGAACATCGCGACGCAGGATTCGGACTTTTCCGGCCGGGTCCTGCCGGCGGTCGGCCTCGATTACCGCTATCCGTTCGTCAGCAATTTCGGCCCCCTCGGCGTCCACACCCTTGAGCCGATCGCCCAGGTCATCGCCCGCCCGAGCGAGACCCGGATCGGCCGTCTGCCCAACGAAGACGCCCAGAGCCTGATCTTCGACGACACCTCGTTGTTCGAGTGGGACAAGTTCTCGGGCTACGACCGGGTCGAAGGGGGTGTCCGCACCAATCTCGGCGCGCAATACTCCGTCGTGACCCCGGCCGGCTGGTACGCGAACGTGATGTTCGGCGAGTCGATCCAGATCGCTGGCGTCAACTCGTTCCGCCGCGGCGACATCGCCAATGTGGGCCTCGATTCCGGCCTCGACAGCCGGGCCTCCGATTTCGTCGGCCGGTTCCAGCTCTCGCCGAACCAGAACATCACCTTCATCACGCGCGGGCGCTTCGATCACGCCGACCTCGGGGTGAACCGGGTCGAGACCGGCGTGATCGCCCGACTGGCGCCGTTCGCGCCGATCGACCTCTCGGCGTTCTATTCCTACTACCGGGCCCAGCCGGCCCTCGGCTTTGCCAATCGGCGCGAGGGCGTGACCGCCTCGGCCACCTACCACGTCACGCCGAACTGGTTCGTCACCGGCTCGGCCCTGGTTGACCTGTCGCACTATCTCGACGTGCGCGACAACTTCCAGACAGCCTATGCGTCCTACCTTGCCAACCCGGTCGGGGACGCGCCGGTCTATCGGAATCCCGGCCGCGCCTACCTGTCGGGCATGAGCATCGGCGGGGGCTACCAGGACGAGTGCACCACCATCTCGGTCAACTACATCGTCTCGCCGGTCGCCGCCTCCCTCGGCACCAGCGAGCGCAACCGGACGGTGCTGCTGCGGCTGGAGCTGAAGACGCTGGGCGAGGCGGATTTCCGCCAGAACCTGAACACGGCCATCACGGCCGATGGCATCTCGACGGTCCGTTGAGGCGGACAGCCGACCGAACCCGGAGCGTATCGCGATGAGCAGCCTGCATGGGCCCATCGCCCTCACGCTCGGAGACCCCGCCGGGATCGGCCCCGAAATCGCCCTGATGGCCTGGCGCCTGCGCGACGCCGGGGCGGGTCTGCCGCCGTTCTTCCTCGTCGGCGATCCCGCCTTCATCGAGCGGCGGGCGAGCGAGCTGAACCTGCAGGTGCCGATCGCCGATGTGGGACCAGATCTCGCCACGGAAGTGTTCGGCCGCGCCTTGCCGGTGATGGCCCTGCCGAGCGGCGCGGCCGTCCACGCCGAGGCCGGACGCCCCGATGCCGCCAATGCCGGCGCGATTCTGGAATCGATCACCACGGCGGTAGACCTCGTCCGCTCCGGGGCCGCCACCGCCCTCGTCACCAATCCGATCGCCAAATACGTCCTGACCCAGGTCGGCTTCGCGCATCCGGGCCATACCGAGTTCCTGGCCGCCTGCGCGGTGCCCCCCGGCGAGACCCCGCCGCTGCCCGTGATGATGCTGTGGAGCGACACCCTGGCGGTGGTGCCGGTCACCATCCACGTCGCCCTCCGGCGGGTGCCGGAGCTGCTGACGCAGGACCTCGTGATGCGCACCGCCCGCATCGTCGATCACGACCTGCGCCGGCGCTTCGGCCTTGCCCGGCCCCGTCTCGTTCTGTCGGGGCTCAACCCGCATGCGGGGGAGAACGCCACCATGGGCACCGAAGACCGCGATGTGCTGGAGCCGGCGGTGCTTCAGCTGCAGGCCGAGGGCATCGACATCCGGGGGCCTCTTCCGGCCGACACCCTGTTCCACGCGCGGGCGCGGGCGAATTACGATGTCGCGCTGACGCCGACCCACGACCAGGCCCTCATCCCGATCAAGACCCTCGCGTTCGACGAGGGCGTCAACGTCACCCTGGGCCTGCCGTTCATCCGCACCTCGCCGGACCACGGCACCGCCTTCGACATCGCCGGCAAGGGCATCGCGCGGCCCGACAGCCTGATGGCGGCCCTGCAGCTTGCCGCGCGCCTCGTGAAGGCCGGCGCGTGAGCGAGGACGGAAGCACCAGCAGCGACGGCCTGCCACCCCTGCGGGAGGTGGTGCGCAAGCACGGCCTCGAGCCGAAGAAGGCGCTTGGCCAGAACTTCCTGTTCGACCTCAACCTGACTGGGCGGATCGCCCGCTCGGCCGGGCCGCTCGACGGCGTCACCGTGGTCGAGATCGGCCCCGGTCCCGGCGGCCTCACCCGGGCGCTCCTGGCAGAGGGGGCCGCCCGGGTCATCGCCATCGAGCGCGATCCCCGTGCGCTTCCGGCGCTGGCCGAGATCGCCGCCCATTATCCCGGTCGCCTCGACGTGGTCGATGCCGATGCCCTCGCCTTCGACCCGGTGCCGCTGATCGGGTCCGGGCCGGCGCGGATCGTTGCCAACCTGCCTTACAACATCGGCACGCCCCTGCTGGTGGGCTGGCTCGCCGGTGCGGCCTGGCCGCCCTGGTGGGATTCCCTGACGCTGATGTTCCAGCGCGAAGTCGCCGAACGCATCGTGGCGGACGAGGACGACCGCGCCAATTACGGCCGCCTCGGTGTCCTCTGCGGCTGGCGGACGGAGGCGCACATCCTGTTCGACGTGGCGCCGTCGGCCTTCGTGCCGCCGCCGAAGGTGACGTCGTCGATCGTGCGGCTCACACCCCGGCGCGCGCCCCTGCCCTGCTCGGTCCAGGCTCTCGAGGCGATCACCCGGGCGGCCTTCGGGCAGCGCCGCAAGATGCTGCGCCAGAGTCTGAAGGCGGCGGTTCCCGATCCGGCCAGGCTGCTGGACGCGGCCGGCATTCCCGAGACCGCACGGGCCGAGGAGGTTCCGGTCTCGGCCTTCGTGGCGATGGCGCAGGCCTACAGGCCGACCTGATCACCGCCTTCCGAAACGCGAAAGGCCCCCGCGCGGATGTCTCCGCGCGCGGGCCTTTCGTTCACAGGCTCGCTTTCGAAGCCGGTCGCTTCAGCGACCCTGCTGGATCGCCGAGAGGATCCAGCGGCCGCCGCGCTCGCGCACGAAGGTCCACAGCTCCACAGCCTCGGGCTCGCCGGTCTCGACGACCCGCTGCGTCTTGCGGTCGAAGGTCACGTCCTTGATAGCGTAGCGCATCGCCACCGTGGCGTACTCGGCATTGCCCTCGCCCCAGCTCTCGGACAGGTCGCCCTGGAGGAGCTTGACGTCGGAGATCCGGTTGACGACGCCGCGCGCCTCGTTGGCCCGCAGTTCCTCGATGAAGTAGCCGGCCATTTCCGGGGTGGCGAGGTTGCGGAGTGCGGCCACATCCTCACGCCCATAGGCGGCCTGCACGTCGTTGAGGTTGATCTCGAAGCTCTCGAAATCGCCCGGTCCGATCTGGACCGGACGCGCCTGAACCGGCTGGACCGGAGCGGGACCGCGCTGGGCGTTGCCGTAGCCGCCACCCAGAGGACCACCACCCAGAGAACCGCCCGCCATCGGGCCGGGGTTCATGCCGCCACCGTCGAGATTCTGGCGGGCGTGGCCGGCGGCGGCGGGCTGGCCCTGGCGCCGGCGGAACCAGCGTACCGCGAAGGAGACGAGCAGGACCACGAGGCCGACCTGCAAGATCAAACCAAGGAACGAGGCGATGCCGCCGAGGCCCCCGAAAAAGCCGCCGCCCAGGAGTGCGCCGAGCAGGCCCGCGCCGAGCAGGCCGGCCATGAAGCCGCCGCCGAAGCGCCGGCCGGGCTGCGCGGCGGTGTTCATCCCGGGATTGCCCATGGCGGGACCGGGCTGGGTCTGCGAACGCTGGATCGGAGCCGGGGCACCGGGAGCCGTCGTGGTCGCCGACGGGGGTGCGTAGGTGCGCGACCCGCGCGAGCCCATGCCACCGCTGCTGCCGCTTCCGGGACGCGCCTCGACGACCGGCGCAGCGAGCGCCAGCGTCGCGGCGAGCGCGAGGATGGACGCCGCGCGCTTACGGCGAGTGGTGGAGGTGAGCATGAAAACGCCTCTGATGAACATCACGGAAGTCTCGGCGCGAACGCCGCTCCTGATATGGTGACGTTCGCGCCGGAGTTTTAGTCCGTTGATCTTCGGGAATTCCAACGGAGATGTCCGCTCGCTCCGCCCTGAGCGTGCTCAGAGCGCGGCGGGGAAGACCATCCGGACCGTGGCGCCCTCCCCGGGCTTCGAGTCGATCGTCACCGTGCCGTTCTGGCGCTTGACCAGGCCATGCACGATCGCCAGCCCCGTGCCGCGGCCGGCCTCGCGGCTGGTGACGAAGGGGGCGAGCGCCCGGGCCGCCATCTCGGGCGACATGCCCTGCCCCTCGTCGGTCACCGTGATCCCGACCGCGCCGTCGCCCGGACGCTGGAGCGCCCGATCCCCGGGCGGAACCGAGAAGGTCGCCACGGTGATGCGGCCCGCGGCGGGCATCGCCTCGCAGGCATTGGCGACGATATGGCTGAGCGCCAGTTCGATCTGGTTCGGATTGCTCAGGCCGCAGGCGAGACCCGGAATGGTGCGGATCTCCAGGGTGATGCGCGTGGGCAGCGTCGGGCCGATGCGGGCGCCGAACACCTCGATCAGGCGGTTCAGGTCCACGGGGCGGACATCCGGGGCGATGCGGCGCGAGAACGCCAGCAGCTGGCGGGTGAGGATCGTGGCGCGCTCGGCGGCATCGGTCGAGCGAAGGATCGCCCGCTGGATGAAGGGCTCCTCCCGGTCCCCGAGGCGACGTTTCAGGCCATCGATGTAGCCGATGAGAATCTGCAGGAAGTTGTTGAACTCGTGGGCCACGCTGTTGGTGAGCAGTCCCAGCGCCTCGCGCTGACGTGAGAGCGCCAACGCACCCTCGGCGTCGCGCCGGCGGGTCACGTCGATGATCTGAGCGAGACGATACGGAGTTCCGGGGATGGGCACGACGAAGACCTCAGCCCAGAAGGCCGCGCCCCCGGCGGGGCGGACCAGCACCTCGACGCCGTCCGGGCAGCGATCGGACAAAACCGGGTCGAGGGGGGTCGCCGCCGCCCGGTCCGCATCGAAGCCGAGGAGCGCCCGCAGGTCGCCATCGAGCGGCGCGTCCGATGCGCGTTGGGCAAGTGCGTGAAGGGCTCGGTTGGCGGCGACGATGCGGCCGCCGGCTTCCTCAGAGGCCAGGAGAGCGGTCGGCACAGCCGAAGCGGCCACGCAAGCCGCAATCCCGGCCTCGATCGCGCCCTCGCCGGCCTTCTCTTCGACCGCCGCCTGCTCGTCCGTTCGGGGCGATGCCATGGCCTGTCCGCCGCTGCGAGGCACGCGGCCCCTGTGGCCGACAGGCATAGCCGTAACGGCAGGGGCGGCAAAGCCGCGGGTGGTCGGGCTACTGCCGCACCCACATCACCCGGCCGATCCAGGCGATATCGCTCACATTCACCACCCGGTCCTCATGATCGGGATTGAGGGAGGCCAGCTCGATGGTCCGCGCCGTCTTGCGCTTCAGCTCCTTGGCCAGGACCTCGCCGGCGGCGAGGCGCACCACGACGCGGTCGCCCTTGCGCACGCCGGCGGTGGGCGACACGATGAGCACGTCGCCGTCGCGGTAGAGCGGCGCCATCGAGTCGCCCTGCACCTCCAGGGCGAAGGCGCGGTCGTCGCCGAGGTCCGGAAACTCGATCTCCTCCCAGCCGGGACCGCCGGTCGGCATGCCCTCGTCGGTGAACAGACGCCCCGCCCCCGCCTGCGTCATGCCCACGAGGGGGATCATGGTGCGCGCCGGCCCCTCCCGAACCTCGATCAGCCTCAGGAATTCATCGAGGCTGGCGCCGGTGGCGGACAGGACCTTCGAGACCGATTCAGTGGAGGGCCAGCGCTTTCGCCCGTCGGGTCCGATGCGCTTCGACCGGTTGAAGCTCGTCGCGTCGAGGCCGGCCCGCCGCGCCAGACCAGATGCGGAGAATCCGTGACGTTCCGCCAAGCGGTCGATCGCGGTCCAGATCTGTTCATGAGACAGCATCGAAAGCTCAACGCGTGCTACGGCTAAGACGTCCAGCCTAGTGATAGGAAAGTAGAACTAATTCGTTTAGATAGCAATCTCGTGAGCAATGCAAATGCGGCCGGATGTCCGCGCCCGATAACCCTGACAACCCATCCGGTTAACTTGGTCGGTGAGGTTGCGGTTTCGCGGCCCGGAACGTGGTTTGATCGCCTCCCGGAAACCCGTTAGGGAGCGGGCATGTCGATCGTCTACAAGCTCTCTCCACGGGATCTCTGGCGCCGGGCCGAAGCGGCGGGCCGCTTCGAGGGGGCTCCGATCGACCTGGCCGATGGCTACATCCATTTTTCCACTGCCGCTCAGGTGATCGAGACCGCCGCGCGCCACTTCGCCGGCGTCGACGACCTCCTGCTCGTGGCCGTCGACGCCGAAACCCTGGGCGACGCCCTGCGATACGAACCTTCGCGAGGGGGCGACTTGTTCCCGCATCTGTACGGGCCCCTCGATCTCGGCGCGGTCCGCTCCGTGGTCGACCTGCGGCTCGGTGCCGATGGCCGGCACGTCTTCCCGGGCGATCTGAGTTCCCAGGCGGAAAATCCGGGCGCACGGGCATGATCGGCGCCCTGTTTCCGCTGGCGAAACCCCTCCTGCACCGGCTCGACGCCGAGACCGCACACAATCTCACATTGCGTGGCCTGTCCGCCCTGCCGGCTCTTGGCCCGAGGGCCGACGATCCGCGCCTCGGAATCGAGGTTCTGGGCCGACGTTTTCCGAATCCGGTCGGTCTCGCGGCGGGGTTCGACAAGGGGGCCGAGGTGCCGGATGCGCTGCTCGGTCTCGGCTTCGGGTTCGTCGAGGTCGGCGGCGTCGTTCCGAAGGCGCAGCCGGGCAATCCCCGCCCGCGCGTCTTCCGGCTGACGCGGGACGGCGCGGTCATCAACCGCTACGGCCTGAACAGCGAGGGTCTCGACGTGGTGCGCGCGCGCCTCGCCGCCCGCCAGGGACGGCCCGGCCGCATCGGCGTCAACATCGGCGCCAACAAGGACTCGACCAACCGCCTCGCTGATTACGTGACCTGCACCCGCGCCCTGGCGCCGCTGGTCGACTTCGTCACCGTCAACGTCTCGTCGCCGAACACGCCGGGGCTGCGCGATCTTCAGGGCGAAGCCTTCCTGGACGAGCTTCTGGCCCGGGTCGTCGAGGCCCGCGACGCCGTCCATCCGGCCACCGCCATCCTGCTCAAGATCGCCCCCGACATCACGCTGGCGAGCCTCGACGCCATGACCGCCACGGCGCAGCGGCGCGGGGTATCGGGCCTCGTGGTGTCGAACACCACGATCGCTCGCCCCGAGAGCCTGCGGGACACCGCCCTCGCCCGGGAGACGGGCGGTTTGTCGGGACGGCCGCTCTTCGCCGCGTCGACCCGCCTTCTGGCCGAGACCTACCTGCGGGTCGGCGCGAGCCTGCCCCTGATCGGCGTCGGCGGCATCGACTCCGCCGAGACCGCCTGGACCAAGATCCGGGCGGGCGCCAGCCTGGTGCAACTCTATTCGAGCCTCGTCTATGCCGGGCCGGGGCTCATCCCCGAGATCAAACGCGGCCTCGTCGCCCATCTCAAGGCCGATCACGCGACGAGCCTCGCCTCCGTCGTCGGCCGCGACGCCTCCAGCCTCGCGACCATGGCGGGCTGACACCTGCGTCGGCCCGGCACCGATCGCGGGGCGCCACCCATTCAGACCGCTCAGTTCGGCCGACGTCGCCCCGTGCCGGCCAGAACCGCCCCTCCGGCCGCGAGGCCGAGCAGGATCCACTTCAGCGGCAGGCGTCCCGCCGCCTCGCTCGGCAGCGGCTCGGTCACCATCCGCCCCGGCGCGATCTCGACGCCCGGCTTGCCGTAGGCCTGGGCATCGGCGATCTGCTCGCGGGAGACGGCCCACTCGGCCCCGATCTGGCGATCATGCGCCATCACCGCCACCCCGACGGCGATGGCGGTGGCCAGGGCGGCAAAGACCCGAACGGGCGTCCTCATGATGTCGGCTTTCGCAGCTGCGATCTCATCGGCGTGTCGGGTGTCCCGGAGACCACGGCCTCGTTGCACGGATTTTGCTCAAAAGCCGTGCCCGCCAGATTTGCCCGTTATTCCGGCCCGCTCTCCATGCCCGAGACCCATGCGTCCTGCATAGCCGGAACGGCGTTGCGGTTTCGAATGAGTTTAACCTCTCGGAAAGCCGCCCTGCACGAAACGCATGGCACCCCTAACCGCAGGACTGGCCTGCGTTTTTGCATCGTTGAGCCGTTCCGGTGCACTGCGATATCGGGAGCAGCGTTCTCGTCTTCTCGATTGCACCCGTGTCTCAGCCAGGACCCTCGATGGATCATCCGGTCGCGTCCCCCAAGCGTTCCTCCGCCGCCGGCGGATGGGGCGCGTTGAAAAGCTGCGGCAAGCATCTCCTGGGGAGCCGGGCGCCGCTCTCGGGTGCGCGGGCGATGCTCAAGGCCAACCAGCCGGACGGCTTCGACTGCCCGGGCTGCGCCTGGGGCGATCCGGAGCACGGCTCCTCCTTCGAGTTCTGCGAGAACGGCGTGAAGGCGGTCTCGTGGGAGGCCACCGACAAGCGCACCCCGCCGAAGTTCTTCGCCAAGCACACCGTGACCGAGCTGCGCGGCTGGACCGACTATGCCCTGGAGGGCGAGGGCCGCCTGACGCATCCGATGCGCTACGACGCAGCTGCCGACCGCTACGTCGTCACCACCTGGGATGCCGCTTTCGCGGAGATCGGCGCCACTCTGCGCGGCCTCGCGTCGCCGGATCAGGCCGAGTTCTACACCTCCGGCCGCGCCTCCAACGAGGCCGCCTACCTGTATCAGCTCTTCGCGCGCCATTTCGGCACCAACAACTTCCCCGACTGCTCCAACATGTGCCACGAGGCCAGCGGCATCGCCCTGCAGGCGGCGATCGGCGTCGGCAAGGGCACCGTCCTGCTCGAGGATTTCGAGAAGGCCGATGCGATCTTCGTCGTCGGTCAGAATCCCGGCACCAACCATCCCCGCATGCTCGGCGATCTGCGGCGTGCCGCCCAGCGCGGCGCCAAGGTGGTGGTGTTCAACCCCGTGCGCGAGCGCGGCCTGGAGCGCTTCGCCGATCCGCAGAACACCGTGGAGATGCTGCGCGGCGCGAGCGCGCCCGTGGCGAGCCACTATTACCAACCACGCCTCGGCGGCGACATGGCGGCCTTCCGGGGCATCGCGAAAGCCGTGCTCGCGGCCGATGACGCGGCGCTCGCCGCGGGCAAGCCGTCGCTGCTCGATCGCAGCTTTCTGCGCAACCATACCGCCGATTACGAGGCCTACCGAGCCGTCGTCGATGCCACCACCTGGGACGCGATCGAGGATCAGTCCGGTCTGTCCCGTGCCGATATCGAGGTGGCGGCCGGGGTCTACCTCGCCGCCGACAAGGTGATCTGCACCTGGGCGATGGGCGTGACCCAGCACCGGCACTCGGTGGCCACCGTCCGCGAACTCGCGAACGTCATGCTGCTGCGCGGCCATGTCGGGCGCCCCGGCACCGGCCTGTGCCCCGTGCGCGGCCATTCCAACGTGCAGGGCGACCGCACGGTGGGCATCAACGAGAAGCCACCCGCGAGCCTCCTCGACGCCCTTGAGCAGGAGTTCGGCTTCGCGGCGCCGCGCAAGCACGGCCACAACGTGCTCGCCGCCATCGGGGCGATGCTCGACGGCTCGTCGAAGGCCTTCATCGGTCTCGGTGGCAATTTCGCCCGGGCGACGCCGGACACCACCCTGGTGGCCAAGGCCCTGGCCTCGTGCGACCTCACCGTCCACATCGCCACGAAGCTCAATCACTCCCACCTCGTGCCGGGCCGCGTCGCCTACCTGCTGCCCTGCCTCGGCCGCACCGAGATCGACCGCAACTCGAAGGGCAAGACCCAGATCGTCACGGTCGAGGATTCGATGAGCATGGTCCACGGCTCGGGTGGCATCAACAAGCCGGCCTCGCCCGAACTGCGCTCGGAGATCGGCATCATCGCCGGCATGGCGGCGGCGACGGTCGGATCGGAGCGGGTCGACTGGGCGGCTCTGGCCGACGATTACGACGGCATCCGCACCCTGATCGAGCGCACGATCCCGGGCTTCACCGGCTACAACCTGCGCGTCCGGCGCCCGCGCGGCTTCATGCTGCGCAATCTGGCGGCCGAGCGGAACTTCGAGACGCCGACCGGCCGGGCCAACTTCGCCGCCCATCCGCTGCCGGAGAGCACGGAGCATCAGCAGGCGAAGCGTGATCCCGGCACCTTCGTGCTCCAGACCTTCCGCAGCCACGACCAGTACAACACCACGATCTACGGCCTCGACGACCGCTATCGCGGCGTCTACGGCGAGCGCCGGGTGGTCTTCGCCCATCCGGACGACCTCGCCGAGATCCGCGCTCTGACCGGCGACCGGGTCGACATCGTCGGCACCCATGCGGACGGCGTCACCCGTGTGGCCGAGAACTTCCGCCTCGTGCCCTTCGACATGCCGCGCGGCTCGCTCGCCGGGTACTATCCGGAACTCAACGTGCTCGTTCCGCTCTCGACCTTCGGCGCGGAGAGCGACACGCCGACCTCGAAGTCGGTCCTCGTGCGCCTGCGCGCCCCGCTGGCCGCATGAGTGAACCGCCCGCGGACGCCGAGACCTTCCTGGCGGCGACCGACTCGGTGGCCGCGCTTCAGCCCGGGCTCACGACCCTGGAGGCGGGCATCCTCGCCGGCCTCCACCTCCGGCTCGCCGACGACAGCCGCAGCTTCGCCCGGGTGTTCGGCATCGAGCACGCCCTGGTGCTACGGGCGGTCGAGACCCTGGCGAGCGATGCGGGCCTGCTGACTCTGACCGAGCGGAACGCCCGGACCCAGCGCACGCGCTACGCACTCAACGCGGCCGGCGACGCTGTGCTGGCCCACCTGCACGGTTAGGCATCTCGTTCCGAGCTGGGAAGTTCCGGCCAACGCCGCGATGTCGATCCTTTCCCGGTATGGAAGGAAATGACATTCGCTGAGGTGCGTGCCGAAAGATCAATTTTACCACCGAGTCATCCCGGGGCCGCGCAGCGGAGCCCGGGACCCAGAAACGCAGGTGGCGCAAGACGTTGCACCGTCAGCGGCTCTGGATTCCGGGCTCGCCTGCGGCGCCCCGGAATGACCCTGAGGTTCCATTTGCGATCACCTGCCCGCGTGGGAAGGGTCACGAGACAGGTGACTCCGCCAGCTTCCAAGACTGTAAGGTCCCTCAGCGAAGCCCCAACTCTTGCTCCCTCCCGGCGGGGGAGAAGAAATCGGCGGCTCAGCGCTTGATCGCCACCGGCCCGTTCATCCCCGGCCAGTCCGAGTAACCGTTGGCGCCGCCGCCGTACCAGTATGGCTTCGGGGCCTCGGCGAGGGGGGCGCCGGTTTCGAGGCGCTGCACCAGATCCGGATTGGCGATGTAGGGGCGCCCGAAGCTGAAGAGGTCGGCCCGGCCCTCCGCCAGATCCTTCTCGGCCAGCTCCAGGGTGTACTGGTTGTTGCCGATATAGGCGCCCTCGAAGCGCTTGCGGATCTGCCCAAAATCGACCGAATCCGGCACGTCGCGGGTCTGCTGCGTCACCCCCTCGATCGTGTGCACGTAGAGCAGGTCGAACGCGTTCAGGGCCTCGACATAGGCGCCGAAGGTCGCCTTCGGGTCGCTGTCGAGCGGCGTCTTGCCGGGCTCCGTGGTGGCGGGCGAGAGCCGGATGCCGACGCGATGGCCGCCGCCCCAGACCTCGGTCACCGCCTTCACCACGGCGAGCGGGAAGCGCAGGCGGTTCTCGATCGAGCCGCCATACTGGTCGGTGCGGTGGTTGGTGGAATCGCGCACGAACTGTTCGAGCAGGTAATTGTTGGCCGAGTGGATCTCGACTCCGTCGAAGCCCGCGCGCTTGGCGTTCTCGGCAGCCCGGCGGTAATCCTCGACGATGCCGGGGATCTCGTCGGTCTCCAGGGCACGCGGCGTGACGTGCGGCTGCATCCCGGATTCCGTGAAGGCCGTGCCCTCGGGCTTCAGCGCCGAGGGCGCCACGGGCAGCTGTCCGTCCGGCTGGACGTCCGGGTGCGAGATCCGGCCGGTGTGCCAGAGCTGGAGGAAGATCAGGCCGTCATTGGCATGGACCCCGGCGGTGACGGGCTTCCAGGCTTCGACCTGCGCGTCGCTCCAGATCCCCGGCGTGTAGGCGTAGCCCACTGCCTGGGGCGAGATGTTGGTGGCCTCGCTGATGATGAGGCCGGCATTGGCGCGCTGCGCATAGTAATCCACCGCGAAATCCGGCGGCACCCCCTCGGTCGAGGACCGGCTGCGGGTCAGCGGCGCCATCACGACGCGGTTCTTGAGCGTCAGATCGCCAAGGGTGAAGGGTTGGAGGATCGGGCTCATGCGGTCGGCTCTGTCCTGGATGGAGCGGGCGCGCGGTGGCGCCCGGTTTCAGCCGGGACAAGCACCGACGCCCGAGGGTGTTCCGCCATGCCGCCGCACGAGGCTGTCAGTAGCCCTTGGCGGCAATCGCCTCGCGCCAGTTCACCGCGCGGCGGGCCATGCTGATATGCTGGCGCTCGTACATTCGGCCCTCGATCTTGATGGCGCCGCGCTTGGCGTTCTCCGCCTTCTCGAAGGCCTCGATCACCAGCCGGGCGCGGCGGACCTCCTCGTCCGAGGGGGCGAAGCAGGTGTTGGCCGGCTCGAGCTGGTTGGGGTGGATTAGGGTCTTGCCGTCGAAGCCGAGGTCGCGGGCCTGCTGGCACTCGGCCCGGCAGCCATCCACGTCCTCGATGTCGTTCCACACGCCGTCGAGGATGGTCAGCCCCTCGGAGCGGGCGGCCGCCAGGGTGAACATCATCCAGGGCAGCATCGGCACCCGGCCGGGCACGAGCTGCGCCCAGGTGTCCTTGGCCAGATCGTTCGTGCCGAGCACGAAGCAGGTCAGCCGAGTGCGCCGGTCGCGCTGCGCCTTGGCGATCTCCTGGATATTCAGAATCGCCGCCGGGGTCTCGATCATCGCCCAGACGGCGATGCTCTCATGGGCGTCGAGGGCTTCGAGATGATTGGCGATGCTCTCCAGCACCGCCGGCGAGGACACCTTCGGCATCAGGATCGCGTCGGGCCGCGCCTCGATGGCGGCCTTGAGGTCGGCTTCGCCCCAGGGCGTCTGCGGCGCGTTCACCCGGATGATGATCTCGCGCGTGCCGTAGCCGCCGCCCTTCACCGCCGCGCAGACCTGCTCGCGCGCCAGATCCTTGGCGTCCGGCGCCACCGCATCCTCCAGGTCGAGGATCAGCGAATCGGCGGACAGGGTCTTGGCCTTATCGAGCGCCCTCTGGTTCGAACCGGGCATATAGAGCACGCTGCGGCGCAGGCGGAGGTCGGACATCGGGGCTTCCTGTGGTTTTCCCGGAAGCTTAGTGCAGCACGCCGGCCAGGACACCCCGGGACGGCCGGATTAGCGTGGCATTCCACCGAATTTGTTGCAGCGCACCGCGCGATCACCGAGGGATGTCCGGCTCCGGGCGAGACGAGACAAGTCGAGACCGAGACATGGATAGACCGGATACGATCCCGCATCGGTGACGGATGGACGAGCCCTATCAACAGATCCCCGAGGGTCTCCGCCTCGCCGTACGGCTGACCCCGCGGGCGAGCCGCGAGGGATTGGACGGTCTGGTGGCGGATGCGGAGGGGCGGATCGCCCTGCAGCTCCGAGTAGCGGCGCCGCCGGTGGAGGGCGCGGCCAACGCGGCGCTGATCGCGTATCTGGCCAAGACCCTGAAGCTCCGTCGATCCGACATCCGGATCGCCTCCGGCGAAACTGCCCGCCTCAAGATCGTCGTCCTCTCCGGCGACGGACCGTCCCTCGCCGCCCGGCTGGCCGACTGGACGCATGGAACCCCCCTGCGTCGCTAGGAGCCGGAGCCCGTCAGTGACGAAGCGGGGCCGTGAGGCTGAAGATCACCGTATAGTCCGGGTTCTCGACCACCGGATCCTCGGGCGAAAGCTGGTACGAACCGGGATCGGCCGGCTCGATGGCCTCCAGGATCGGCACCATCGTGAACGACGCGGCGCCGTCGAAGGGCTGGATCGTGATTCCGGCCTCGGCATCCACCGTCTCGACCCGACCGAAGACCTGCTGGCGGCGGATCAAGGTTCCATCGTGGTCGAGATAGGTGACGCCGACGAACAGCGTGGCGCCGACCAGTTCGGCGGCGAACCCGTCGTCCCACTCGATGCCGGATTCGTCGTGGTCGCGGTCGCTCATCGGACAGGGATGGCGAAAAACCGCGCTCCGGGCAAGCGGCCCTCCGGTCGCTTTGTCCTCAGAACAGGCGGCTGCCGTCCGGCACCGGCTGATCGGGGCGGAACAGCACCACGGCACCGTCGGCATCGGCGAAACCGAGGGTCAGCACCTCCGACAGGAACCTGCCGATCTGGCGGGGCGGAAAGTTCACCACCGCCGCAACCTGCCGGCCGGGCAGATCCTCGGCCCGGTAATGCTCGGTGATCTGGGCGCTCGAGCGCTTCCGACCGATCACCGGCCCGAAATCGATGACGAGCTTGAGGGCGGGCTTGCGCGCCTCCGGGAACGGCTCGGCCGAGACGACCGTCCCGACGCGGATGTCGACCGCCAGGAAGGCGTCGAAACCGATGGCCGGGCTGGCCGGCGCGTCGGGGGCGTGGCTGACGTGCATCGGCGGTCAGGCGGTGCGGAGCTGGCGGCGCTTGCCGGCAGAGGACACCTGCATCAGCGCGACCATGACCAGGATGGTGCCGAGATAGACCAGCACCTGCATGGCGCTCGGCCGGTCGGTGTAGCCGACCAGGGCGTGGAGCACGCGGCCGACCATGCTGTCCTCGCGCAGGACAGAGGAGGTGTTCCACAGCGGCCGGTCGAGCACGTTGATCAGGCCCGCATTGGTGAGGAACTGCGCGGCCTGGGCGGCGAGCCCGGCGGCGAGCAGGACGATGAGGCCGCTCGTCACCGAGAAGACGTAGCGGGTCGGGATCGCCGCGAGGCCGAAATAGCTCACCGCGGAGGTGGCGGCGCCGACCGCGACGCCGGCCAAGGCGCCGAACTGGATGTCGGGCCCGGAGGTGCCGGAGGCGACGAGTCCGTAGAGGAACAGCACGAGTTCGGCGCCCTCGCGCAGGATGGCGGCGCCGACCACCAGGGCGAGGCCGGCGGCGGTGCTCTGACCGGTGCGGACCGCCTCGCCGGCCGCGCGCAGCTCGCCGGCCAGTTCGCGCCCGTGCTTGGCCATCCAGGTGTTGTGCCAGATCAGCATCAGCACGGCGACGATGAGCACGGCGGCGTTCAGGATTTCCTGGCCGGCGCCCTCGAAGGCATCGGAGATCCTTTCGGCGAACAGGGCCACCAGGGCCGCGCCCGCGAGGCCGCCGACCACGCCGAGGCCGATCCAGCGGCCGCGCCCGGCGATGCCGCGCGTCGCCGCGAGCACGATGCCGATGATGAGGCCCGCCTCGATGACTTCGCGGAAGGCGATGACGAAGGCTCCGATCATGCGGAGGATTCCTTATGTATTGGCACGCGCGACCGAACCGGTCGCCCTACCAGATCCAGAACAGCAGCGCCCAGCCGTAGACCGAGAGCGAGCAGGCCGCCGCGATGCCGAGGGTCGCGCCGAGGCGGCGCAGCCCCCCGGCCGAGAGGCCCGCCACCGACCAAGCGAGCCAGACGCTCCACAGGCTGGTGCCCAGGAGGAGCGCGGCCCTCATTTCCGAGACGTAGGGAATGTGGATGCCGTCGCCGCGCAGGAACGTCACCGTCAGGGCCGAGAGGCCGAGGAAGACGCCGCAGCCCGCCACCGGGATCAGCGTCTGGGTGAGATGGTGGAAGCGACGCAGGGACCAGCCGCCGAGCGACAGGGTCGCGAGCCCGACCAGGGCCGAGAGCGAGACGCCCAGCACGACCGCGGCGGCGGCGATGTAGCCCAGCAGCAGCCCGCCATCGAGCAGGCTGAGCACGTCGTTGTGTTCGGGGTAGTTGGTCAGGATGAACCAGGGCAGCGTGGTCTCGAGGGGCCAGGTGACGCCGTGCTCGATCAACCAGGTGGCGAGCGCTTGCTTGGCGTCGATGTACCAGGGGCTCGACGACCACTGGAAGGCGCCGACCGCGAGGCCCATCATGCCGAACAGGATCAGCACGGTCTGGTCCAGGCTCGGCTCGGAGCCGGCCACGTGGACGATCTCGTGGGTGGGCGAGCGCCGCGCGAGGCGCACGGCGCCGCGATAGCCGGAGCAGCGCCCGCACATATGGCAGGCGCCGGCGCCGTTCATGGTCTTCACCGGCACCAGGGGCGCGCAGTTGAAGCTCTCGCTTTTCTGATTCGGGGATGATTTCGGTTTCGGCGAGGTGGCCCAGGCGGCGTGGTCGACCTGGAAGCTCACCGGCGCCAGCTTGGCCAGCACCGCGAAGACCCCGTTGACGGGACAGAGATAGCGGCACCAAACTCGCTTGTTGCGGCCGTAGAGCAGCCCGACGACGATCGCCGCCACGGTGGAGCCGCCGAGCACCGCCAGCACCGGCTTCGGATAGCCGTAGACGCTGACCATCTGGCCGTAGACCGTGGTCCCGGCGAAGGCCACGAAGGGCCAGCCGCCCCAGGTGATCCAGCGCGGCACGGCGCGCCCCAGGCTCCAGCGACTGACGAACTCCGTCAGAGCGCCCTCGGGGCAGAGAATGCCGCACCAGGCCCGTCCGACCACCACCATGCTGACCAGCACGAAGGGCCACCAGATGCCCCAGAAGGCGAATTGGGCGAAGACCGTGAGATTGTTCCAGAGATGGGCGCTGCGATCGGGCAGCGGCAGGAAGGCCGGCACGGCGACCAGCACGAGGTAGACCGCCACCACGCCCCACTGGATGGTGCGGATGGTGCCGCCATGGCGCTGCAGCCACTGCCCGAGATCGGCGAGCTTCGCGTCGATCCAGGCATCTCGGGCGTCGCGCGGCGTGAGGGAAGTCGAGGCCGCCATTCCGGTTCGATTCACCAGGGGTTCTGTGCCGGGGTCGGAGTTCGCCGGGGTCGGAGTTCGCCGGGATTAGAGTTCAACGTCGAAGCGGCCCCCGGAGGCTCACTTCGTCACGCGCTTCAGGGGGGTGGAGCGATTCACTTCGCCACCAGGGTCGCTTTCGCGTTCGGGTGGAAGTCGTCGAACACGTCGTAGGTGCCGGGATCGACGGTGCGGAACACGATGGACGAGGTCGCCCCCGCCGCCAGCGCCTTCTCGCGCTTCAGTTCCAGGCTCTCGAACTCCACCGGACTGGTACCCGTGTTGGTGATCTCGAGCTTGAAACGGGTGTTGGCCGGAACCTCGATGACGTTCGGGGTGATGGCCCCATCCTTCATTTCGACCTTGATGACCGGCAGATCCTCGGCCCGCGCCGGGGCGGTGGCGAGGAGGCCGGCCGCGAGGGCTGCGAAAAGGGTTCGGTGCAGAACGGCCATGGGGCTCAATAGGCTCCCTTCTTGCCGATTCCCGCGAAGGTGAAATCCTGAATCAGGTCGAACGGCTTGAACCATTCGGCGACGCCGGTCTCCTTGTCGACGTGGCGACCGAAATGGCTGTTGGCGCCGGGCGGGGCCACGGTCAGCTTCAGGCGGTAGCGCCCGGGGCCGGACAGCTTGACGTTGTCGCCGTAATGCGGGCCGTCATTGGCGACCATCGGCATCAGCGAACCGGCGACCTTCGGCCCGGTGGCGGCCTCGCCCTCGAGCTTGGTGATCTCGAAATTCACCACCAGGGCGGGGACCCAGTCACCCTCGGCGAAGCCGTTGCGGTTGTCCTTGGCGGCATGGATGTCCGCCTCCAGGTGGATGTCGGACTGCGCGGCGGCGCGCATCATGTCCGGCGGGTCCATCTCGATCGGCTGCAGGTAGACGGCGCCGACCTCGATCCCGTTCTGGGTCACGTGGGGACCGATCGGCGTCTCCTTCGCCTCGGCGCGCCCGCTGAACGCGGCGCCTCCGACAATCAGGGTGGCGGCCAAGGTGGCGGGGAGAAGGGAGGAAAGAATCTTGCGCATCGTGGCTAGCGCGTAGACCAGCGAACATAACAAGCAAAGAGGCTTTTTCGTCACGTTCCTTAATCAGAACCATTCCAAACTGAGGCAGAGCATGAACAGGCAAGTAGATCGATGATGATCCGACAGTTCATACCCGCTTCGTATGTGTCCAAAGCCTATCCGTACGAAGGGAATTCAACCCGCATCGCGAAATGGTGTCAGGCCGGCGTGAAATCCGACACGCGTTTATCCAGAAGCATCGCGTCGCGCCCGGCGAAGGTCCGGCGCACCAGTCCAGGATAGGCCAGCGCCTGGCTGATCCCGCGCCCGGCCAGGAGAATCAGGAACGAGAGCCACAGCCCGCCATTGCCGAGGCCGGCCGCGTGGGCGGTCAACAGGGCGACTCCGTAGAGCGCGCTCGCTGCGAGCATCAGGTTGCGCATGGCCCGCGTCCAGGTGGCGCCGATATAGATGCCGTCGAAGGCGAAGGGCACGGCCGCCATCAGGGGCGCCAGGGCCGCCGGCAGCAGGTAGAGCCGGGCCATGGCCCGCACCTCCGGGCTGGTGGTCACCGCGTCGATGAAGAGGTTGCCGGCCAGAAGAAAGCCGACCGCGATGGCGCCACCGAAGGCTAGGCACCAGAGCAGGCTCAAGGCGGCGGCGCGGCGAAACCGAGCCTCGTCCCGGGCGCCCACGGCCTGCCCGCACAGGGTCTCGGCGGCGGTGGCGAACCCGTCGAGAAAGAAGCCGCCGATCATGAAGAGATTCCACAGAACGGCGTTGGCGGCGAGCACCACGTCGCCCGAGCGTGCGCCGAGCGCGGAGAACAGGGTGATGCAGCCGACCAGCAGCAGGGTCCGGATCATCACGTCGGCATTGACGCTGAGCATCCGGGCCAGCGCCAGGGGATCGCGCACCACCCGGAACGGCACCGCGAAGGGGCGCGAGCCGAGCCGGGCCAGCAGGATCAGGCCGAGACCCGCGCCGGCCGCCTCGGCGATCAGGGTGGCGAGCCCGGCCCCGGCCACGCTCATGTCCGCCCCAAGGACGAACGCCAGGGTGAGCGCGATGTTGGTGAGATTGATGGCGACCTGCAGCATCAGGCCGAGATCGGTCCGCCCGCGCCCCAGCACCGAGCCGAGAATGGCATAGTTCGCGAGGGTGAAGGGCGCGGCGAAGATGCGGATGTGGAAGTAGGCCGACAGGCCGGCGATCACCGCCGGGCTGGCGCCGCTGAGGGAGAAGGCGGCCCGGCCGATCGGACCCTGCAGCGCCACGATCGCCAGGCCGACGAGCACGGCCGCCGCCAGGGCGCGGGCCAGCGTACGGTCCACCTCGGCCGAATCGCGGGCGCCCACCGCCTGCGCGGTCAGCCCGGCGGTGGCCATGCGCAGCGAGCCGAACGACCAGAAGATCGCGTCGAAGATCACGGCGCCCAGCGCCATCGCCCCGAGGAGCGCCGCGTCGCCCAGCCGGCCGATCACGGTGGCGCCGACGAAGCCGAGCAGCGGCGTCGTGACGTTGGCGAGCGTCATCGGAAGCGCGAGCGCGAGGACGCGCCGGCTCGTCGCCGGCTGGGTCGAGGGCGTCATGCGGAGGGCGTCATGCGGAGGGCGTCATCGGACGGCTTTCGGGGTCGGCTTTCGGGATCGGGGCGCGGATCATGCGGTCAGTGGCAACCGCAGCCGCTGCCGCAGCTTCCGCTCCCCTCGCTCGGGGGCGTGGCCGGCTTCGGCGCCCGGCGCACGGGTTCGCGGCTGAGGCCCCGGTCCTGCAATTCGGACAGGTAGGTCGCCCAGCGGTTCCGGTACTCGCGCCCGAGATCGTAGAGGTAGCCCCAGCCGAACAGGCCGGTATCGTGCATGTCGTCGAAGGTCAGCTTCACCGCGTAGTTGCCGATGGGCTCGACCTTAAGGATCGCCACGTCCTGCTTGCCGCCGATGACCTTGCGCTCGGAGGGCGAGTGCCCCTGGACCTCGGCCGACGGGCTCGACACCCGCAGGTACTCCGCCGGCAGGGCGAAGCGACCGCCATCCTCGAAGGCGACGTTCAGGGTGCGCTTGTCGCCCGAGAGGCGGATCTCGGTCGGCCAGCGCTCGGGAGCGGCCGGGGCCGCATGCGGGTCGACAGCCTGTTGATTCATGGTCGCATCCTTCCGCCGGGTCGCCCGACTGCCTTGCACGGGTGCTGCGCCCCGCGCAAACTTGCCCCTGGCCGTACGAACCCTCATATGTCTCGTCATGTTAGGATCGTCACGCGACCGCGCCAACGTTTCCGCACCCCAACAGAGCACAGAATCCCGCATGTGGGGTCCCCGCGCCACCGACGATGCCGCTCCGATCGTGCCAGCGCCGCTGATCGACCCGTTTCAACGGGCGATTACCTACCTGCGGATTTCGGTGACCGACCGCTGCGATCTGCGTTGCGTCTACTGCATGTCCGACGACATGCAGTTTCTGCCGAAGCGCGACCTGCTGTCTCTGGAAGAACTGGACCGGCTTTGCGCCGTGTTCATCCAGCGCGGCGTCAGAAAGTTGCGTATCACCGGCGGCGAACCGCTGGTGCGCCGCGACATCATGCATCTGTTCCGGCGCCTGTCCCGCCATCTCGATACGGGCGCCCTCGAAGAGCTGACGATGACGACGAACGGCACCCAACTCGGCCGCTTCGCACCGGAGCTGGCCGATCTCGGCGTGCGCCGCGTCAACGTCTCCCTCGATACCCTCGACCCCGAGAAATTCCGCGCGGTGACCCGCCGGGGCGACCTCAAGGTGGTGCTCGACGGCATCGAGACGGCCCGCAAGGCCGGCATCAAGGTCAAGATCAACGCCGTGGCGCTGAAGGGCGTCAACGAGGACGAGATCGCCGACATGATCGCCTGGGCCCATGGCGACGGCATGGACATGACCCTCATCGAGGTCATGCCGCTCGGCGAGATCGAGGGCGACCGCACCGACCAGTTCCTGCCTCTTTCAGTGGCGCGCGCCCGGCTCGAACAGCGCTACACCATGACGCCCCTGCCCGACCGCACCGGCGGCCCGGCCCGCTATGTCCGCATCGCCGAGACCGGCGGTCGCCTCGGCTTCATCACGCCGCTGACCCATAATTTCTGCGAGAGCTGCAATCGCGTCCGCCTCACCTGCACCGGCAAGCTCTATATGTGCCTCGGCCAGGAGGACGCGGCGGATCTGCGCGCGGCCCTGCGCGCTTCCCCCGACGACGCCCTGGTGACCCAGGCGGTGATCGACGCCATCGCGCGCAAGCCCAAGGGCCACGACTTCGTCATCGAGCGGGCGCGCCCGGCCGCCGTGCCGCGCCACATGAGCGTCACCGGCGGATAAGCGTTCGCGAACGTTTGACGCTCGCCAGCATCGCTCCTAGACCCCGATCGTATTCAGGATACAAACGGGGATGATGATGGCGAAGGTCGCGTTTCTGGGGCTCGGCGTGATGGGCGGCCCGATGGCCCGCCACCTCGCCGCCAAGGGCCACGAGGTCACGGTCTACAACCGCACCACCGCCAAGGCCGAGGCCTGGGTCGCCGCGCAGGGCGGCGCCTTCGCCGCCACCCCGCGCGAGGCCGCCAAGGGCCAGGCCATCGTGTTCGCCTGCGTCGGCAACGACGCCGATCTGCGCAGCGTCACCCTCGGCGACGATGGCGCCTTCGCCGGCATGGAGCCGGGCGCGATCTTCGTCGACCACACCACCGCCTCGGCCGAGGTCGCCCGCGAACTCGCCGATGCCGCCAAGACCGCCGGCCTCGGCTTCATCGATGCGCCCGTCTCGGGCGGACAGGCCGGGGCCGAGAACGCGGCGCTCACCGTGATGTGCGGCGGCGAGCCTGAGACCTACGCGAAGGTCGAATCCGCGATCCTGTGCTTTGCCCGCGCCAGCCGCCTGATGGGTCCGTCGGGCTCCGGCCAGCTCACCAAGATGGTCAACCAGATCGCCATCGCGGGCCTCGTCCAGGGCCTGTCCGAGGCGGTGCACTTCGCCAAGCGGGCGGACCTCGATGTCGAGGCCGTGCTGGAGGTCATCTCGAAAGGCGCCGCCGGCTCCTGGCAGATGGAGAACCGCGGCAAGACCATGAACGCGGGCACGTTCGATTTCGGCTTCGCCGTGGACTGGATGCGCAAGGACCTCGGCATCCTGCTCGCCGAAGCCCGCCGCAACGGCGCGCAATTGCCCGTCACCGCCCTGGTCGACCAGTTCTACGCCGACGTACAGGCCATGGGGGGCAATCGCTGGGACACTTCGTCCCTCATCGCACGCCTGGAGACGTGAGCAGCGCCCGCGCCCGCCCGAGGGCCTCCTCGGGTGGGGTCCAGAGCCAGTCGGCCCCCATCTGGTGGCGGAACCAGGTGAACTGCCGCTTGGCATAGCGCCGGGTGTCGCCCTGCCCGCGCCGGATCGCCTCCTCACGGGTCAGCGCGCCGTCGAGATGGGCGATCAGGCCCGGCACGCCGTGGGCGCGCATGATCGGCAGCATCGGGTCGAGGCGGCGGTCGCGCAGGGCCGCGACCTCGTCGAGCGCCCCCCCGGCGATCATCGCCTCGAACCGCCTATCGATGGCTCGCCGCAGGGTCTCGCGCTCGGGCGCCAGGAACAGCTTGAGCAGGGGCAGGCCGGCGAGCGGTCCGGGTTGGCGTGCCCCGTGAAAATCGGCGATGGGCCGGCCGGTGGCCGCGAACACCTCCAGGGCGCGCATCACCCGCGCCCGGTCGCTGGGGCGAAGCCCGGCCGCGCCGCCCGGGTCGCAGAGCGCGAGTTCGGCATGCAGGTCTTCGGTCGCCCGTCCCTCGGCCCGGGCGCGCACCGCCGACCGGACCGCATCCGGCACCGGAGGCAGCTCGGATAGCCCCTCCTCCAGCGCCCGGAAGTACAGGCCGGTGCCGCCGACGAAGACCGGCAGGCGGCCCTCGCCGCGCAGCGATTTGATCAGCGGCTCGGCCTCGCGGGCGAAGTGTCCGGCCGAGTAATTCACCGCTCCGTCGACGTGGCCGTACAGCCGGTGCGGGGCCAGCGCTTCCTCCTCCGCGCTCGGGCGGGCGGACAGACGGCGCAGATCGGCATAGACCTGCATCGAGTCGGTGTTGATCACCACCCCGTCGAGATCGCGCGCGAGCGCCAGCGCCAGGCCCGACTTGCCCGAGGCGGTCGGCCCTGCGATGAGGATCGCCGCCGGCAGAACCTGCGCGTGTGGGCGTTGTAGGACCGGCGACACTGGCGTGGAAAGCTCCCGGATGACCCTCGTCGCGATCCTGATAGCAAACGAGAGCCGCCCCGCCATCACCGATGCGGTGCTGGCCGAGACCCGCGCGGTGATGCGCACCGAACATCAGCCTCGCATCCTGCACGGCGAGGTCGCCGCCGAGGTGCTGGTGCCGGGCGCGCCCGCCGATGCGCCGGCCCTGGCCCGGCGCCTGCGCGCGGCCCTGGCCTCCGAGCCGATCGACGTGGCGGTGATCGAGGCCGGCCCGCACCGGCGCAAGCGCCTGTTCCTGGCCGACATGGATTCGACCATGATCGAGCAGGAATGCATCGACGAACTCGCCGAGACCATCGGCCTCAAGGATCGCGTCGCGGCGATCACCGAGCGGGCGATGCAGGGTGAGATCGCGTTCGGCCCGGCCCTGCGCGAGCGGGTCGCGCTCCTGCGCGACGTGCCCGTGGGCCGGATCGATGCGCTGATCGCCGAGCGCATCACCCTCACGCCGGGCGGCCGCACGCTGGTGCAGACCATGAAGGCGCACGGCACCCACACCTGCCTGATCTCGGGCGGCTTCACCCTGTTCACAGGACCGGTCTCTGCGCAGATCGGGTTCGACGAGGCCCACGCCACCACCCTCGGCGTACGGGACGGGCACCTCACCGGCGAGGTGATCGAGCCGATCGTCGACAAGGAGACGAAGCGCGCGACGCTGATCAACCTTCGCACGCGCTTCGGTCTCGATCGGTCCGAGACCCTCGCGGTGGGCGACGGCGCCAACGACCTCGACATGCTGCACGAGGCGGGCCTCGGCGTCGCCTTCCGGGCCAAGCCGAAGGTGGCCGCCGCCGCCCAGGTCCGCATCGACCACGGCGACCTGACGGCGCTGCTGTATCTGCAGGGCTATGCGTCGGCCGAGTTCGTGGGCTGAGCGCAGCGGGCACCGCTCCGTCATGCCGGGGTCGCCTTCGGCGCCCCGGAATGACGGTGTAATGCCATCGACAATCGCCCTTCCCCTAACAGGAAGGGGAAGCGCTCCCCTGGACAAGACAAAACCGCCGCCCTCTCGGGCGGCGGCTTGGTATCCACAGAGTCGTTTCGACGATCAGTCGATCCCGAGCGCCACGAAGCGGACGTCACCGCTCGCGCTGGCGACCAGGAGCAGGACGGACTTGCGGCCATCCTTCTTGAGCTGGTCGATGCGCTTGGTCACGTCGGCCGGGGCGCTGACCGCCTCCTGGCCGACCTCGACGATGACTTCGCCGGGCTTGATCTGCTTGTCGGCCGCCGTCGAGTTCGGGTCGACGCGGGTGACGAGCACGCCCTTCAGGCTGTCCTTCAGGCTGAAGCGCTTGCGCGCCTCGTCGGTGATGCCGGACAGGTTGAGCCCGAGCACCTGACGGACGGCGCTCTCCGCCTCGGGCTGCTTGACGCTGGCGAGCGTCGGCTTCTCCGTATCCTCCAGGCGGCCCAGGGTGACGGACTTCGTCGTCTCGGCGCCCTTGCGGATGACCAGCACGTCCACCGTCTTGCCGACCGGCGTGGAGGCGACGATGCGCGGCAGGTCGCTCGACGACTTCACGGCCGTGCCGTTGAACTTGACGATGACGTCGCCGATCTCGAGACCCGCCGCCTTGGCGGGGCCCTTCTCGTCGACGCCGGCCACCAGCGCGCCCTTGACGCCGTCCTTCATGTCGAGGGCCTCGGCCGTGGTCTCGTCGACGTTCTGGATACGGACGCCGAGCCAGCCGCGACGGACCTCCCCGAACTCCCGCAGCTGGTCGATGACCTGCGCGGCGTTGTTCGAGGGCACCGCGAAGCCGATCCCGACCGAGCCGCCGGTGGGCGACAGGATGGCGGTGTTGATGCCGATGACTTCGCCGTTCATGTTGAACAGCGGTCCGCCGGAATTGCCCTTGTTGATGGCCGCATCCGTCTGGATGTAGTTGTCGTACGGACCGGATTCGATGTTGCGGCCGCGCGCCGAGACGATGCCGGCCGAGACCGAGCCACCGAGGCCGAACGGGTTGCCGATGGCGATGACCCAGTCGCCCGGGCGCATCTTCTCCGAATCACCGAACGGGACCGCCTTCAGGGGCTTGTTCGGCTCCGGCTTCACCCGCAGCACCGCCAGATCGATCTTGGCATCCTTGCCGATGATCTCGGCCTTCAGCTTGGTGCCGTTGTGGAGGATGACCTGGATGTCGTTGGCGTCGCCGATGACGTGGTTGTTTGTCACCACGATGCCGGAGGCATCGATGATGAAGCCCGAGCCGAGGGAATTCGACTTGCGCTGCTGCGGCTTCGGCCGGTCGGCCTCGCTGCGGTCGCCGCCGCCGCCACGCTGACCGCGCTTGTTGAAGAATTCCTCGAACAGGTCCTCGAACGGCGTGCCCTGCGGCAGCTGGGGACCCGAGCGGGTGTTGGGTCGGGCGTCGACGGTGGTCGAGGCCGAGATGTTCACCACCGCGTCGGTGACCTGATCGGCGAGATCGGCCAGCGATTCCGGTCCCTTGGCGTAGGCGGGGGCGGCGAGGCCCATGACCGAGACGGAGGTCGCCAGCGTGGCGGCCATCAGGACCGAGCGCAGGCTGCGGTGGAGCGCTCGGGAACGGGGCGCCCGGACGGCGCTCGCAACGGGGACCATGGTCGACCTCATCTCTCTCGGGACGTTCTTAGATCGTCCCCACCGTCCGCCGATCAAGAGTCCGGCGGCGGACCAAAGGCCGCCGCCGGACATGTCGTACCAGGGTCGTTTCGGCAGGATCACGTCACCCGCTTCAGCGGGTGGCGCCCGTCGAACCGGTGGTACCGGGCTCGGCCGGAGCGCGGGTGCGTGCTGCCGGGCTCGCCGGGGTCCTGCCCTGCGGATCGCTGAAGTAGCGGAAGAAGTCCGAGGACGGGCTGATCACCAATCGGGTGTCGGAGCCCTTCAGACCGGTCTCATACGCCTGCATCGAGCGGAAGAAGCTGAAGAAGTCCGCGTCCTTGCCGTAGGCTTCCGCCAGGATGCGGTTCTTGTCGGCGTCGCCCTGACCACGCAGGGTCTCGGCGGTCTGGTTGGCCTCCGAGAGCAGCACCGTCACGTCACGGTCGGCCTTGGCCTTGATGGTGACCGCCGCCTGCTCGCCGGTGGCGCGGATATCGGCCGCCTCACGCTGGCGCTCCGTCGTCATGCGCTTGTAGACCGCCGAGCTGTTCTGAGCCGGCAGATCGACGCGGGTCATGCGCAGATCGACGATCTCGACGCCGAGCTCCTTCGCCTGCCGGTTCACGTCGGCCTGGATCTGGTTCATCAGCTCGGCGCGCTGCGTCCGCACGATGGCGTCACGGGTGGAGCGGGCGAGCAGGTTGCGCAGGGCCGAGTTGGTGAAGCTCGCCAGCAGGGTGTTGGCGCGGGCGATGTTGTTGGCCGACTGGTAGAACTTCAGCGGATCGATGATCCTGTAGCGCGCGAAGGCGTCCACCTCGAGGTTCTGGCGGTCGGTGGTGAGCAGGGTCTGGACCGGCAGATCGAGGTCGAGCACCCGCTTGTCGAACAGCACCACGTTCTCGAAGAACGGAAGCTTGAAGTAGAGGCCGGGCTTGTCGGTGCCGGTCTGGTTCAGGACGGCGCGGACGCCGCCGAAGCGCAGCACCAGGGCCTGCTGCATCTGGCCGACGGTGAAGACCGACGCGTAGAGGCCGACCACCAGGGCGGCGGCGGCGATCATCAGGCCGGTGCGGAGGGTCTGATTGTTCATCGGGCCACTCCACCGGCAGCGTTGCGGGGACCGAACTCGGTCAGCGGAAGCACCGGCAGGACGCCGGCGGCGCTGGCGCCCGTACCGGCGCCGGCCCCGTTCTGATCGATGATCACCTTGTTGACCGAGCCCAGGACCCGCTCCATCGTTTCGAGGAAGATGCGCTCGCGGCTGATCACCGGGGCGACCTTGTAGGACTCGTAGACCTGCGTGAAGCGGGCGGCCTGACCGGTCGCGTCGGCGGTCGACTGCGTCTTGTAGGCTTCCGCCGCCTGGATGATCTTCTGCGCCTCACCCTTGGCGAGCGGCACCTTCTGGCTCTCGTAGGTCCGCGCATCGTTCTTGGCGCGCTCGGCATCCTGCTGCGCCGCGTTCACGTCGAAGAAGGCGGGCCGCACTTCCGGCGGAGGCTGGACGCTGACGAGCTGGACGAGTTCGATGCGTACGCCGGCGCCGTATTCGTCGAGGGCCTTCTGGGTGATCTCCCGGACCTCCTGGGCGACGCTCGACTGTTCGTTGGTCAGGATCGGCTGGATGTTGCGCCGGCCGACGACCTCGCGCATCGCGCTCTCGGCGATGGCCTTGATCGTGCCCTCGGGGTTCTCGAGGTTGAAGACGAAGTCGGACGCCTTCAGGGGGTTGATCCGCCACTGCACTTCGAAGTCGAGGTCGACGATGTTCTCGTCACCCGTGAGCATCAGGCTCTCCTCGGGCTTGTCGACCGTGCGGGTCTGATTGCCGAAGCCGGCGCGGTAGCCGATCTGCACGCTGTTGACCTGACCGACATTCGGCTTGGTCACGGCGCCGATCGGGGCCGGGAAGTTGTAGTTCAGGCCCTGGCCGGTGGTGCTGAGATAGCGACCGAACACCGTCTCGATGCCGACCTGCTGGGGTGCCACGGTGTAGAACCCGGTGAGAAGCCAGCCCGCGACCAGGAGGCCGCCGATCACCAGCAGGCCGCGCCCGCCACCGAAGGACCCGCCGGGGAGCACGCCGCGCAGCCGGTCCTGGCTGCGGCGCAGCAGGTCCTCGAGGTCGGGTGGGGTCTTGCCGCCACCGCCGCCGCCGCCATTCCCCCACGGGCCACCCCCGCCGCCATTGCCGCCGCCGCCTCGGCCCCAGGGCCCTCCCCCGTTGCCGCTACCGCCGCCGCTCTGATTGCTCCAAGGCATGCTCGCCGATCTCTCCTGTTCCAGCAGCGTCTGCGCCGCGCACGAAGCCCACCCGCGCTCTCCGTCCCGGCCTCCTCAGGAGGCGGGCCGGATCTCCCCCGCGTGGACAAGAGTATTGATCTCGTCGTGACCCGACCCTGGCACCTGCCTGGGCGCACCGAATCCTGTCAAGATTGCCACTTGGGCATCGGACCGCCGAAAGACAACCGCATGGGAACCCGATGCGCAATGGGTCGCGCCGGAATGGTTTACGGGACCGGCCCGCGTCGCGTCCCTCACCCGGCTCGCTCCAGATCGACGAAGCTGAAGCCGCAGGCGTCATGCTCCCCCGGCGGATGGGCCTCGCGGTGGGTCTCGCGATAGCGCGCGCGATCGAAGGTCGGGAACACCGTATCGCCCTCCGGCGCCAGATCGACCTCGGTGAGGTGGATGCGGTCGGCATGCGGCAGCGCCAGCGCGTAGATCTCGCCGCCGCCGGCCACCATCAGCTCGTCCGCGCCCTCGGCCGCCGCGAGCGCGCCCGTCCAGTCATGGGCGACGGCGACGTCCGGCGCCGCGAAGCCGGTATCCCGGGTCAGCACGATGGTGCGCCGCCCGGGCAATGGACGACCGATCGACGCGAAGGTCTTGCGCCCCATCAGCAGGGGCTTGCCCATGGTCAGGGCCTTGAACCGGCGCAGGTCGCTGCGCAGGCGCCAGATCAGGTCGTTGTCGCGGCCGATGATGCCGTTGCGGGCGACCGCCGCGATGAGGGTGATGCGGGGCGCGGCCATCAGACCGCCACCGGAGCGCGGATGGCGGCATGCGGCGCATAGCCCTCCACGGCGATGTCCTCGAAGCGGAATTCGGACAGCGCGGTCACGGCGGGGTTGAGCACGAGCCGGGGCAGCGGGCGATGCTCGCGCGTGAGCTGCAGCCGGGCCTGCTCCAGGTGGTTCACGTAGAGGTGCGCATCGCCGAGGGTGTGGATGAAATCGCCGGGGATCAACCCGGACACCTGCGCGATCATCGCGGTGAGGAGGGCGTAGCTGGCGATGTTGAAGGGCACGCCCAGGAACACGTCGGCCGAGCGCTGGTAGAGCTGGCACGAGAGCCGTCCCTCCGCCACGTAGAACTGAAACAGGCAGTGGCACGGCGCCAGGGCCATCCGGTCGAGATCGGCCGGGTTCCAGGCGGAGACGATGAGGCGGCGCGAATCCGGGTTGCGGCGGATCTCGTCGAGCACCCAGGCGATCTGGTCGACGCTGCCGCCGTCGGGTTTCACCCAGGACCGCCATTGCTGGCCGTAGACCGGGCCGAGGTCGCCGTTCGCGTCGGCCCATTCGTCCCAGATGCTGACGCCGTTGGCCTGGAGCGCCCGCACGTTGGTATCGCCGGTGAGGAACCACAGCAATTCGTGGATGATCGAGCGCAGGTGGAGCTGCTTCGTCGTGACCAGGGGAAAGCCCTGCCCGAGGTCGAAGCGCATCTGGTGCCCGAACACCGAAAGCGTGCCGGTGCCGGTCCGGTCGTCCTTGCGCACCCCCTCCCGGAGGATGCGTTCGAGAAGCTGGTGATAGGCGTGCATCGCGGCTCCGGGGCGGGGTGCCTGGAATACCTCGTCGCGCCGGAGCTGGCGAGATCGGCAGCCGGCGCGTCAACACCTTCATGCCGGCGCCCGCTCAGCCGATGGCCGGCCCGAGCACATACAGGATCATCGCGAAGTTGCTCCAGGCGTGGAGCACGATGCCGGGCCACAGCCGGCCGCTGCGCCAGCGCACCCAGCCGAGCATCAGGGCGAGCGGGATCAGGGAGACCGGCCGGGCGAAGCCGGCGGGCGTGAGATGGGCGCCGGCGAACAGCAGCGCCGTCACCAGGATGGCGCCTGGCGGGGCGAAGTGTTCGCGCGCACGGGCGAACAAAGCACCCCGCATCAGCAACTCCTCGGCCAGCGGCGCCAGCACCAGCACGTAGGTGAACCACAGGGCCGCCGCCCCGGCGGTCAGGCTCGGGGACAGCGACGTGTGCCGGCCGATCGGCATCCGGAACAGCTCCGCGCTGCCGGTCACCCAGGTGATGTGGATCAGCGGCCAGGCCAGCAGGATCAGGGCGAAGCGCCCGGGCGACAGGCCGGGCGCGCCCCAGGGCGGCGGTCCCGGCGGCGCAAGCGCCAGGGTCCGCCGCCAGGCGGCGCCGTGGCGCCAGCGCACCGCCCCGACGACGAGGACGGCCAGGATCACCTGGCGGATCACGTCGAGGGCCAGCTCCCGCATGGCGACCTGTCGCGGATGCAGGCGCGGCCGCTCCCCGCCGAAGGGCGCCACGCCGTCGAGCCAGTCGCCGCCGACCTGCACGATCACCAGGGCGAGGACGCTCGCCGCCACCAGCGCGAGGCACGCCGCGAAGGCCAGACCGACGACGGCCCGCGCGCGGCCCAGAACGGTCCGGCCGGGGAACGCACGCGCCCCCGGAGGCTCGGTCGTTGCCCGGATGACATCCGCCCGCGCTTCGGGCAGCGGCGCCCCATCATCGGGCTTCAAAAGCGGCGGCACTCCCACTATAATCAAAGTGTTGGCCGAGAGGCTCGGCGAGGACGGAAATCCGGCATCGCCGGGTCGGGTTTCGCGGTCGGGCGAATGGTGCGACCGGAGGGTAACCCGGCAGCGCCTCTCCGGACCACGGGCTTTTGGACGCAAGGACCCGAGGCTCGACAGGCCGCAGGTTTTGGCGGAAGCTCGGACGCGCGGCAGATCACGGCGCAGGCCGCGATGTCCTGGGCCGCGATGTCCTGTTTCGTCCGGGAGAGATCCTGTCGGCCCCGAGCCGTTCAGGCGAGGTTCTGGGAGGGCCGGGCACCGGCGCTCCCCATCAATTTTCATCCGACCCGGGGCGCCCTCACGGCGCGCGACGGCGGGCAGTGACCGGGCATAAGCGACCGCAGATGGCAGACGACCTGATCCGCTACGATCTCCTGGTGCAGGACGCCCTGCGCGGCGTGGTGCGCAAGGTGCTGACCGACGCGGCCCGCGAGGGCCTCGCGGGCGAGCACCACTTCTACGTCTCGTTCCGCACCGAGGCGCCGGGCGTGCGGATGTCGCAGCGCCTGCGCGAAAAATACCCGCAGGACATGACCATCGTGCTCCAGCACCAGTTCTGGGACCTCGGCGTCAACGAGCACACCTTCGAGGTGGGCCTGTCCTTCTCGGGCGTGCCCGAGCGGCTGCTCGTGCCTTTCGACGCCCTGACGGGCTTCTTCGATCCCTCCGTGCAGTTCGGGCTGAAATTCGACCTGACCGAAGGCACGGAAGAGACGGCCGCAGAGGCGATCGACGACGAGTCGGCGGCCGACAATGGTAAGGGCGCACCGCGCGGCGCCGCCTCGGAGCCCACCGAGATGAAGCCGAAGAGCACCGGCCTCGCCACCATCGGCAGCACCGTGCCGAAGCTGATCCCGGCGGCCCCCGGCACCGCCGCGGCGACGGCCAAGGCCGATTCGGACGCGAAGCCGGCCGCCAAGAAATCCGAGGACGGCGCCAAGAAGTCCGAGGACGGCCAGGAAACCAGCGCCGAGGTCGTCAGCCTGGACGCCTTCCGCAAGAAGAGCTGACGGGACGAAAATTTCGGGGGTGAAGATTTTTGGGATCAAGATTTCTGGGATCAAGAGCCTAGAGGCCGCCTGATCACCCCGTCATCCCGGGGCCGCGCAGCGGAACCCGGGATCCAGAAACACGGGTGGCCCAAGGTCTTCCTCGGTCGGCGCCCCGGAATGACAGCGCGCGAAGATTTGCGCGTGTCCCACCTCCGTCGTCCCGGCCTCACCCCCGCGGGTGCACCGTCATGTGCAGCCCGTGCTCCGGCCGCAGGGTCACGCGATGGAGTGGGGTCACCGGCGCATGGTCGTCGGCGAGCGTAAAACGGGCGGCACGGGCGATGTGGGCCAGCACCACCACGGCTTCCTGCACCGAGAAGCTCTGGCCGATGCAGACGCGGGGACCTGCCCCGAACGGCAGGTAGGCGAAGCGCGGGATCTCCGCGCGGGCTTCGGGCAGGAAGCGCTCGGGCATGAACGCCTCCGGCTCCGGCCACAGGGTCTTGTGGCGGTGGAGCACGTAAGGCGCCACCATCACCAGGGAGCCCTTGGGGATCTTGATCCGGCCGATGCGATCCTCCGCGATGGCCTGGCGGCTCAGGAACGGCACCGGCGGAAACAACCGCATGGTCTCCTCCATCACCGCCCGGGTAAAGGGCAGCGCGTCGGCATCGAAATCCTGGTCCGCCGGGACAGCATCGACCTCCGCCTCGACCCGGGCCTGGGCGGCCGGGTCCTGCGACAGGCAGTACAGCGCCCAGGTCAGGGCGTTCGCCGTGGTCTCGTGACCGGCGGCGATGAAGGTGACGATGTTGGCCTTGACCTCCAGGTCGGTCAGTCCCCTGCTCGTCTCCGGGTCCTGCGCCTTGAGCAGGAGCGTCAGCAAGTCGTCTGGCGCCGCCCCTTTGGCGATCCAGGCGCGGCGGCGGTCGATCAGTTCATCCACCACTTCGGCAAAGAACCGGATTGCGGGGCGTGCCCGCAGGCGACCGATGCGCGGCACGAAGCCCGGCACCCCGAACACGTCGAGGGGATCGATCGGCCCGACCGATTCGAGGAAGCGGGTGATCGCCCGTCCGAGCGCATCGGGATCGCTCGCGAGGCCGTGGGTGAAGATCGTCCGCTCCAGCACGTCGAGGGTGACGCGGGTCATCTCCAGGGCCACGTCGATGCGGGTGCCGTCGCGGCGCGCCAGTCGGCGGGCCATGCGGGCGCCGGCCGCGTTCATCGGCGCGTTGAAGCCGAGCACGTGCCGGGCGGAGAAGATCGGCGCCAGGGTGCGGCGCTGGAGCTTCCACTCGTCGCCCTCGGCGGTGAGCAATCCGTTGCCGAGCCCGGGGGCGAGGACGCGCCGCTGCAGGTCGTCCTTGCGATAATTGGCGGCGTTCTCGACGTAGAGGTAGCGGATCAGGGCCGGGTCGCTGACCACCGTGACGCGCCCGAGAGCGCCGTCGGCGGCCACCACCGGTTTCTCGAAATGGACATCGAGCCAGGTGGTGAGGGGGTTGGCGCGCGCCGCCTTCAGGAAGCCGAACAGGCCCGGCTGCTGGCGCAACGGCTTGGGCACCGCCGGCCGGAAGCGGATCGGGGCTTCAGAAAGGACCTGGGCTTGGGAAGAAATCTGGGCTTGGGGGGAGACCTGGGCGGCGGCAGGCGACATCGAGGACAACTCCGGGCCCGGCGGGGGGCTGGCAGGGTATGGCTGGGGAGCCATGACATTTCGGCGCCGGGCACACGGCCCGCTGGCGATGCGGCATCGCGGTTTGCTGGCGTGCAGTTTAAGTAGGGTCCGGATTGACCAGACGAAGAGGCCACGATGTCGCCCACCGAGACGCCCGCCACCCGCACCGAGTCCGACACCTTCGGCCCGATCGAGGTCCCGGCGCATCGCTACTGGGGTGCGCAGACGCAGCGCTCGATCCAGAATTTCAAGATCGGCACCGAGAAGATGCCGGCGCCCCTCGTCCACGCGCTCGGCATGGTCAAGCAGGCCGCCGCCCTGGTCAACCAGGACCTCGGCGCCCTCGACCCGAAGGTGGCCCAGGCCGTCGCGGCCTCGGCGGCCGAGGTGGTCTCCGGCGAGCACGACCAGGAATTTCCCCTGGCGGTCTGGCAGACGGGGTCCGGCACCCAGTCGAACATGAATGCCAACGAGGTCATCGCCAGCCTCGCCAACGAGCTGCTCGGCGGCAAGCGGGGCGGCAAGTCGCCGGTCCATCCCAACGACCACGTCAATCGCGGCCAGTCGTCCAACGACGTGTTCCCGACCGCCATGCACATCGCGGTCTCGCGCGAGATCAACGACCGGCTGCTGCCGGCCCTACAGCACCTGCACGACGCCCTTCAGGCGAAGTCGGAGGCGTTCGCCTCCATCGTCAAGATCGGCCGCACCCACCTGCAGGACGCGACCCCGATCTCCCTCGGCCAGGAATTTTCCGGCTACGTCGCGCAGGTGGCTCTGGGCACCGAGCGCGTGAAGGCGACGCTGCCCGGCGTGCTGGCTCTGGCCCAGGGCGGCACGGCGGTCGGCACCGGCCTCAACGCGCATCCCGACTTCGCCGAGAAGTTCGCCGCGAAAGTCGCCGAGCTGACCGGCCTGCCCTTCACCTCGGCCGCCAACAAGTTCGAGGCCCTGGCGACCCACGACGCCCTGGTGTTCACCCAAGGGGCGCTCACGGCCCTGGCCTCGGGCCTGTTCAAGATCGCACAGGACATCCGCTTCCTTGGCTCCGGCCCGCGCTCGGGCCTTGGCGAGCTGTCGCTGCCGGAGAACGAGCCGGGTTCGTCGATCATGCCCGGCAAGGTCAACCCGACCCAGTGCGAGGCCCTGACGATGGTCTGCGCCCAGGTGATCGGCAACGGCACCACCGTGAGCTTCGCCGGCAGCCAGGGCAATTTCGAGCTGAACGTGTTCAAGCCCGTCATCGCCAACGCGGTGCTGCAGTCGATCCGCATCCTCGCCGACGCGGCGGTGAGCTTCACCGACAATTGCGTCGTCGGCATCAAGGCCAACGAGGACAAGATCGCCGACCTGATGAGCCGCTCGCTGATGCTGGTCACGGCGCTCGCGCCCTCGATCGGCTATGACAAGGCCGCCGAGATCGCCAAGACCGCGCACAAGAACGGCACCACCCTGAAGGAGGAGGCCCTGCGCCTCGGCTACGTCACGGCGGAGGCGTTCGAGCGCGTGGTGCGCCCCGAGACGATGCTGGCGCCCAGCGCCGAGTGAGGGAGACCACCGGCATGGCGGAGATCATCAACCTGCGCCAGGCCCGCAAGGACCGGGCGCGGGGGGAACGGGCGGCGAAAGCGGCGGACAACCGCATCGCCTTCGGTCGCCCGAAGAAGGCCAAGACCCTGGCCGAGGCCAAGAAGGCCATCGAGGTCTCGCGCCACGAGGAGCACAAATTGGTGGGGCCGGATCCGGAGGGGTGATGCGAGGAGAATGGTTCTCGTATTCCGCAAAGCTTCGGGATTCCACTTCGAGACAAGTGCGCGCCGCGCACCCCCACGGCGGGACAATCCCATCGGCCCCTCTGCACGCCGAAGAACCTCGTGGAGCACCCCGTCATCCCGGGGCCGCGCAGCGGAGCCCGGGATCCAGAAACACAGGTGGTGCAGAACGTTACACCGTCGGTGGCTCTGGATTCCGGGCTCGCCTACGGCGCCCCGGAATGACGGCGCGGTGCCGTCTGCGATGGCTCTGCCGTCCCTTGCTCCACACGCTTGACGGATGTTGGGTAAGCCCGAAATCAGCCGAGGAGAATGACTGGCTCTCAGGGACAAGCGGCCATTTCAGGAAGCCCGTCACACCATCAGGGAGGGTTTGCTGGCGATGACCACCGGGGTCACCAAGCGCTCCGTGATGATCGCCGGCCATCGCACCAGCGTATCCCTGGAGGACCCGTTCTGGGAGGCGCTGCGCAGGATCGCGGCCGCGCGCGACCAGTCGGTCCAGGCCCTGATCGGCACCATCGACGCCGGCCGCGACGGCCAGAACCTGTCATCGGCGATTCGGGTGTTCGTGCTGGCGAACGCGCGCGCCGGCTCCTGATGGCGGAGACGCGGTCGGCGTGCGCAGTCCCAACAGGCTGCGCGAGGCCGGAGCGCCGAAGGTCCGGCGGAAGGCGTTGGCGAAATGCGCCTGATCCGCAAAACCGGCTTCGTGGGCCGCCCCCGTGAAGTTCGCACCGCGAACGACGGCCTCGATCGCCGAGCGCATACGCAGCCAGCCGCGGTAGCGTCGGAACGGGACACCGACGGCGTCGCTGAACAGGTGTTGCATCCGGGAGGAGGACAGCGTCGCGGACGCAGCGAGCCGGCCCGCACTCATCTGCACATCCTGGCACCCGCGCAGCTCGGCGAGAATGCGGGCGATCCGCCCGTCCATCGGTCGATCGTCGCGCTTCGCGGCGAAGTCCGACAGGTCCGCGATGGCCTCGCCGGCCCAGTCGCAGGCATCGCGGCATTCGAAGAGGGCGCGCAGCGCAAAGATGTCGCCCGCCCGGGACACCAGGGCACCCTCGACTGCGTCCGCCATCTCCATCAACCCAGTCAGGACCCGCGCGCCGGCATCGGGCTCGCGGTAAAGCACGCCGATCGGGTCGCCGCCGCAATCGAGTTCATGGGCCAAGCCGGCGGGAACGAAGGCCGTTCGGCAGCTTATCCAGGCGCCGGGTTGGAAACGGATGCGGAAAGCGCCGTACAGGCCCGCGAGGTAGACCGGGGCTCCGTGCTGGTGGCTCGCATTGTAGGCGAGCCGCCCAGCGAAGAGCGTGTGCGCTCCAGCCACGTGCCAGATCGGACCGAGTGGAGCATCAGGCGCAGCACGTTCGTACAAGCTCGGCCTCCCCTCGCGGCGCTAGATCGTCGGCGTCCGGTCCCGAGACCATCCTGACGGAGCCGGGCTTCCCGGGACATCCCTCACCCGGACTTCCTCGCCAGGAACGTTCTCCCATGACCGATCTTACCCGCCGTCATCTTGCCGCAACCGCGATCGCCGGCCTGACTCTGCCGGGTCCGGCCATCGCGCAGACGCCACGTACCTGCGAGGCGGCGACCCTGAGACAGGTCCGTCTTGGCGCTTTTACCGTCACCACCCTGCTGGATGCCGACCTGATGATCGACGGTCCCTGGCCGATCGTTGGCGAGAACCGTGAAGCCTCGGACATCGCGGCGCTGATGCGCGAGAACTGCCTGCCGGAGGTTCGGTTCAAGCCCGGATTCACGCCGACCCTCGTCCAGACCGGCCGCCAGACGATCCTCTTCGACACCGGGAACGGCGACGTGGGCTTCATCCCGCGTCCGGCGGGCGGACGACTCGCGCATCTTCTCGGTCAGGCTGGCCTATCCCCTGAGGCGATCGATCTCGTGGTGCTTTCGCACTGCCACACCGATCATATCGGCGGCCTCCTGGACGGAGGGAAACGGCTCTTCCCGAAGGCCGGTTACGTCGTTGGTGCGCGGGAATACGCCTTCTGGAGCGACGACACCCGCCTCGCCGCGCCGGAGGCCGGCAACGAATACAAGTCGGCCCGCGTCTTTCGCAGCCATCTGCAGCCTCTGGAAGAACGCATCCGCTTCGTAAAGCCAGGCGATTCGGTGGCGCCCGGAATCAAGGTGCTGGCGGCCTTCGGCCATACGCCGGGACATCTCGCCTTCCACGTCGAGAGCGAGGGCCAGCGGCTTCTGATCTGGGGTGACTGCGCCCATCACGAGATCGCCTCGCTGGCGCGGCCCGACTGGCATGCCCTGTTCGACATGGACAAGGCCGCGGGGGCTGCCACCCGGCGGACCATGTACGACATGGCCGCGACGGACCGTATCCTGGTCGCCGGTTATCACACCTCGTTCCCATCGCTGGGTTACGTGACCCGCGACGGGCTCGGCTACCGGTGGATTCCCCTCACCTACCAGCTCGATGGCTGAAGCACCTATTCCGCCGCCAGCAGCGCCCGGTCGCGGATCCCCTCCAGGGCCGCCGGCTTCGGGCCGCCGGTGGCCCAGTCGAGCAGTTCCGCCGTGTGGACGATCGGGATCGCCGTGCCCTTCCCGATCTGGGTGGCGCAGCCGATGTTGCCGGTGGCGATGACGTCGGGGCGCATGCGCTCGATGTTGGCGACCTTGCGGTCGCGCAGGCGGTTCGCGATCTCGGGCTGGAGGATGTTGTAGGTTCCGGCCGAGCCGCAGCAGATATGGCCCTCGGGCACGTCCTTCACGGTGAAGCCCGCTGTCTTCAGGAGGTTCTTGGGCTCGGTGCGGATGCCCTGGCCGTGCTGCATCGAGCAGGCCGAGTGGTAGGCGACCACGAGGTCGGTCTCCACGATCGGCGGCATCAGGCCGATGGCGGCCACGTACTCCGTGACGTCCTTGGCAATCGCCGACACCCGCTTCGCCTTGTCCGAATAGGCCGGGTCGTCTCGGAACATGAAGCCGTAATCCTTGATCGTCGTGCCGCAGCCGGAGGCGGTGACCAGGATCGCGTCGAGGCCGGCGCCGTCCATTTCGGCGATCCAGGCGTCGATGGTGCGCTTGGCCTGGGCATGCGACGCGTCGGCCTTGCCCATGTGGTGGGTCAGGGCACCGCAGCAGCCCTCCCCCGCGGCCTGGACCACCTCGACCCCGTGCCGAGTCAGAAGGCGGATCGCCGCCTCGTTGAAATCGGGACGCAGCACGCTCTGGGCGCATCCCCGCAGCAGCGCGACGCGACCTCGACGCGACGGCGTGGCATACCCCTGCAACGCATCGCTGGCCTCGAGGGCTCGCGTATCGGCCGGGAAGGTGCCCGGACGGTCGGTGGGGTTGCGGTTCGGCAGTTGCGCCGGGGCTAGGTCCAGCATCGCCGCGAGGCGGTTGCCGACACGCGGCAGGCGCGCCACCAGGGGCCGGAACGGCGCACCGATCTTCGCCCCGAGGAGCGCCAGCCGGAAGCGATTCGGATAGGGCAGGACGAAGGCCAGGACGGCCCGCAGCAGCCGGTCGCTCAGCGGACGACGATAGGTTTCCTCAATATGCGCTCGGGCATGATCGACAAGGTGCATGTAATGCACCCCCGACGGGCATGTCGTCATGCAGGACAGACAGGACAAACACCGGTCGACGTGCTTGACCACCTCCGGCACGGCCGGCTTTCCACCTTCCAGCATATCCTTGATCAGGTAGATCCGCCCCCGCGGAGAATCGAGTTCATCACCGAGCAGGAGGTAAGTCGGGCAAGTCGCGGTGCAGAACCCGCAATGGACGCAGGTCCGCAGGATCTTCTCGGACGCCGCCATGGCCGGATCGGCGAGCTGCGTCAGGCTGAAATTGGTCTGCACGGCGTGTCCTCGGATCCACCCTCGCGCCGTCGATCGGTCCGGCTTCGCAGCCCGGCCCGTGTCGGCATCGTCGTTCTTCCGGCGTCAGTTTAAAGACAATCGCGCCGGATTCCGAGCCTTGGAATCGCTCTCAACAGCGCAGCCTCAGAGGCCGGCATACATCCGACCCGGATTGAACAACCCCTGGGGATCATGCGCCGCCTTGATACCGGCGGTGATCCGCATCAAAGCCTCCGACAGCGGCTCGAATACGGCGACCGCCGCCCGGACAGCTTCCGGCGCCCGCACGAGGGTGGCGTGTCCGCCCTTGGCTCGAACGGCCGCGCGGACGATCTCCGCTCCGGCATCTCCCGCCGCGTCCGTCGCAAGCCAGATCAGGCCGCCGCCCCAGTCGTAGAACCAGCGGGCCTCGCGGCGCGACGCGATCGCCGCCGTCACGGCCGGCGCATGGGTCGGGGCGGTCGCGATGCGCCAGATCGCAGCCTCGCGCGGCTCGGCCAGCGCCACGACATCGCGAATCCCGGTCCATAGCTCGGCGCCTGGATCGCCCTCGACGACCTCCGGCTCGCCGAAGCGCTTGAGCAGACTGCGCAATTCGCCGAGCCGATAGTCGATCGATTCCGAAAAACCCTCGAGCCGCATCAGCGTCCGCGCGGTTCCACCCGCGATTCCGGCAGGCAGATGGGCGGCCCCGGTCAACTCGAACGGGGAGCCGAGGGCAGCGGACAGCGCCCCGATGGCACGGACATCGTCGAGGTCCGGGAAGGCCAGGGTCGCCACCCGCTCCTGCCGCGGCAGCACCTTAAAGGTCACCTCGGTCAGCAAGCCCAGGGTTCCCCAAGACCCCGCCATCAGCTTCACGAGGTCGAGCCCGGTCACGTTCTTCATCACACGCCCGCCGGACTTGATCGCCTCGCCGCGCCCATTGATGAAGCGCACGCCGATCAGGCTGTCGCGCGCCGCGCCGGCATTGATCCGCCGTGGGCCGGAATTGTTGGTGGCCGCCACGGCTCCGAAACTGGGCTCGCCGGTCGTCCCCATCAGGGTACGATGGTCCATCGGCTCGAAGGGCAGCATCTGGCCACGCTCCGTGAGCAGGGCCTGAACCTCCGCCAGCGGCGTTCCAGCTCGAGCCGAGACGACCATTTCGGCGGGTTCGTAGAGGGTGATGCCGGAGAGCCGGACGCTGGACAGCGTCACCTCGTCCTGGGCCGGGCGCCCGATGGCGCTCTTGGTCGCGCCACCCACGAGGCGAAGCCGCTCGGGACCGCTGGCCGCGGCCCGAACAACCTCGGCCGCCGCGCCCTCATCGTGAGGCTCATATGAACGCATCGATTCCTGCCCGATTCGGAGCGTTCTACGGCGCCCTCGATCCTGTCTGCCGTCGACCACCTTAAAGGAGGATCACGGCGATGACAGCCAGTCGAGTCCGTCTATTCCGCCGAGCCCGTTCTATCCCACCGAGGCCGTCCTATTCCACCGAGGCCGGCTCGGTGGGGCGGGGCGATCCGGGAAGGCTGCGGGAAAGGCGTGCCACCGCGTGGCCCCTCAAGCCGGCAATGTCGAAGAGCCAGACCAGGGCGCCGTAGACCGCGATGCCGAGCGGTACGCCGAGGGCGAGGGCGCGGGTCGGTTCGATGTGGCGCAACGGCAGGAGGCAGAGCGCCATGGCCATGGAGGCGACACAGGCCGCCAGGATCTCCCACCAGGGCAGGCGCAGCCGATCCGGGCCGGTCAGTGCGCGAATTCCCAGCAACAGAGTCGCGGCAGCCAGCCCCAGGGTCTGCGCGACCGCGACGCCCTCGGGACCCAGCAGGGGTGGGAGGAACCATAACCCGGCAGCGTTGAGCCCCAATCCAACGCAGGCAGCCGCGATGACCGGGCGAGTCCGGCGGCGGATCTGGAAAATCGGATTGAGCGCGAAATTCATCATCGCCAGACAGAAGAAGCCTGGCACCATCACGCCGGCATAGGCGGAAAAGGGACCACGGTAAGCTTCCGGCACCACCAGCGTCTCCAGAGCGGGAAGCACGGCCCAGAACCCGACGGCGCAGGGCAGAAGCAAGGTGACGACAACGCCGACGTTCAGCCCGACCTGGCGCTCGGCCGCGGCACGGCCCTCCTGCTCCTCCACCCGGACGGCAAGTTGAAACAACAGCAGGTCGAGGGCAGTGCCGAGGGTACCGATACTCCGGGTGGTGACATCGGCAGCCAATGCAAAGTAGCCGGCTTCGGCAAGACCCGCATGGGCCGCGATGCTACCCCGATTGAGAAATGGAAGGAGCTGATAGATCGCATTCGCGGCAATCAGCGGCAGACCATAGGCGACGAAGAGCCGCCAAGTCTCCCGGACGCGGGCCTGCAGGCGCGGCACGACCGGGTCGCGCATCGGACCGTAGAGAAGCAGGACAGCAACGGCCTGGCTGATACCGGCCGCCACCAGAACCCAGACCGGTTGCGGAAAGTACCAGGCGGCCCCCGCCATCAGCACGAAGGCGAGGGCATTCTTGACCGCGACGAGGTTGAAGTAGAGCGCACCGTCAAAGCGCGCGCGGACGAGCGCGGCATGATAGTCGAAAACCCCGATGCCCAGCGCGGCCACCGCAGCACCGGCCGTGATCGCGAAATGACTGTCCGCACTCGGCTGAAGCGAGACGCCGAACACGGCACAGAGCAAAGCCGCAGCGAACAGGGCCAGCGCCAGAAACGCGTAGGCATGGTCGAGCCCGTGGCGGATCCAAGGCTCATCGACGCGCACCCGAACGGAATAGAAGCGCGTCGCCGACAGGCGAAGCCATTCGAACAGGATGGTGTTGGCGACGATCGCACCGGCGGTCGCCAAAGCGAACAGGCCGAAATCGGCCGGCCCGAGCAGCTTGGCGATCAGAAGCCCGAGGACGAAGTTCAGACCGGCATTGAGGACGAAGGCAGCGATCACGGCCATGGCGCGGACACTTCATCCTCGAAGGCTGCTTGGACGGGCAGCGATGCAACCGGGTTGGTTTCGCACGCGCGACCGAACAATTCGTCACGCCCTCAGATCCAGCCTCGAATCCGAAAGAAAACGATCGGAATGATGGCGCTGAGCGCGATCAGGGTCAGGCCATAGGGATAGCCGTAGAGCCAGTCGAGTTCCGGCATGTGCTTGAAGTTCATGCCGTACATCGAGGCGATCAGCGTCGGCGGGATACCCACCACGGAAGCGACGGTGAGAACCCGGAAGGTGTTGTTCTGCTCGATGCTGATGAGGCCCAGCGTGGCGTCGAGGAGGAACTGCACGTTCTCCGACAGGCGAATTTCGAACTCGTCGAGGGAGGCGATGTCCCGGCGCATCGCCTCGAATCTCGGCACCTGCTCCTCCCCGAGGATATGCTCGCATTCGTTTGCGACGAACGGCACGATCCGCTCCAGTCCGAGGAGACTGGAGCGGATCTTCCCAAGCGCCTTCCCGCGTCGACCGATGCCGCGCAGGATACGGCGAAGGGCCAGGTCGCGCCGGCGGGGGTTCTGGTGCGGGGCCCTGATGTCCCCGGTGGCGGCGCTGCTGCGGACATCGAAATCGAAGATCCGCGTCGAGAGGGCGTCGAGGTCCGCGCCCATGTCCTCGAGGGCGTCTGCGAGACTGTCGACCAGTTCCTCCACCAGCAGAAGGAAGATCTCCGTGCTGGTGGTGCCCGGCCCGTCTCCGGCATCGATCCGCTTCTTGACCTCCGCAAAGGCCCGCAGATCGTGGAAGCGGACGGTGAGCAGGCGATCCTTCGTCAGGACGAAGCCGAGGGGTTTGAGCTGAGAATCCAGTTTGTCGAAGGTGATCATCGGCGTGGAGAGCGTGAAACCGCTCTTCATCCGGCGCAGCCGGCTCGAATTCTCGACTTCGCTCAGCGCTTTGCGCGACGGCACGCTGATACCGGTGGCAAGTTGGACCCGCTCTGCCTCGGCGGCGCTGGGATCGTTGAGGTCGATCCAGACGGCATGGGAGGGATAGGCGGTATCCGGCGCCGCAGGCTCGACCGCACCCTGCGGTCCATGAAGCTCGATCATCCGCGAAGGACTTTCCGTCGGGGTGTGAAATGAAGGAAGGATCCTGTCGTCGGAACGTCATCGGACCCTGCGACAGTCTTGACTCGACGGAGCCACGCGCCTAACTCGGCGCCATCGTTAGCACTCACCCAGAGAGAGTGCTAACGGCCTGGGTTGAGCGCGCTGCCGCGCCGCATCAACGCCATCCACGAATTTGAAGCAAGAGGGCAGCTCATGAAGTTCCGTCCGCTGCACGACCGTGTCGTCGTCCGCCGCATCGAAGGCGAAGAGAAGACCAAGGGGGGCATCATCATCCCCGATACCGCCAAGGAGAAGCCGCAAGAGGGCGAGATCGTCGCCGTCGGCCCCGGCGCCCGCGACGAGGCTGGCCGTATCAACGCGCTCGACGTCAAGGCCGGCGACCGCGTCCTGTTCGGCAAGTGGTCCGGCACCGAAGTCAAGATCGATGGTCAGGACCTCCTGATCATGAAGGAATCCGACATCATGGGCGTCGTCGCCTAAAGCGCGGCCACCCTCTTCCCTCGATCCTAGCTGAGTCCTTCGAGCGCGCTCTCGTTTCGAGCGCCTCAGGGCTCTCAACAACTCAAGGATTTGAACATGGCAGCAAAAGAAGTCCGTTTCGGCTCCGATGCCCGCGAGAAGATGCTCCGCGGCGTCGATATCCTCGCTGACGCCGTCAAGGTGACGCTCGGTCCCAAGGGCCGCAACGTCGTCATCGAGAAGTCCTTCGGCGCTCCGCGCATCACCAAGGACGGCGTCACCGTCGCCAAGGAGATCGAGCTCTCCGACAAGTTCGAGAACATGGGCGCCCAGATGGTGCGCGAAGTGGCCTCGAAGACCAACGACATCGCTGGCGACGGCACCACCACCGCCACCGTCCTGGCCCAGGCCATCGTCCGCGAAGGCGCCAAGTACGTCGCCGCAGGCATGAACCCGATGGACCTGAAGCGCGGCATCGACCTCGCCACCACCGCTGCCGTGAAGGACATCACGAGCCGCGCCAAGAAGGTCGCCTCGTCCGAGGAAGTCGCCCAGGTCGGCACCATCTCGGCCAATGGCGACAAGGAAATCGGCGAGATGATCGCCCACGCCATGCAGAAGGTTGGCAACGAGGGTGTCATCACCGTCGAGGAAGCCAAGACCGCCGAGACCGAGCTCGACGTCGTCGAGGGCATGCAGTTCGATCGTGGTTACCTTTCCCCGTACTTCATCACGAATGCGGAGAAGATGGTCGCCGAGCTCGAGGACCCCTACATCCTCATCCACGAGAAGAAGCTCTCGTCGCTCCAGGCGATGCTGCCGGTTCTCGAGGCCGTGGTGCAGACCGGCAAGCCGCTCGTCATCATCGCCGAGGACATCGAGGGTGAGGCGCTCGCCACGCTCGTCGTGAACAAGCTGCGCGGTGGCCTCAAGGTCGCGGCCGTCAAGGCTCCGGGCTTCGGCGATCGCCGTAAGGCCATGCTCGAGGACATCGCGATCCTGACCCAGGGTCAGATGATCGCCGAGGACCTCGGCATCAAGCTCGAGAACGTCACCCTCCCGATGCTCGGCCGCGCCAAGCGCATCCGCATCGAGAAGGAGACCACCACGATCATCGACGGTCTTGGCGAAAAGGCGGACATCGAAGCCCGCGTCGGCCAGATCAAGGCGCAGATCGAGGAGACCACCTCGGACTACGACCGTGAGAAGCTCCAGGAGCGCCTGGCCAAGCTCGCCGGCGGCGTCGCGGTCATCCGCGTCGGCGGCGCGACCGAGGTCGAGGTCAAGGAGAAGAAGGACCGCGTCGACGACGCGCTCAACGCCACCCGCGCTGCGGTGGAAGAGGGTATCGTCCCCGGCGGCGGCACCGCCCTCCTCCGTGCCCGCGAGGCCGTCCGCGCCCTCACCAGCGACAACCCGGACGTCCAGGCCGGCATCAAGATCGTGCTGAAGGCCCTTGAGGCGCCGATCCGCCAGATCGCCGCCAATTCCGGCGTCGAGGGCTCGATCGTGGTCGGCAAGATTACCGACAACACCTCTTCGATCACCTACGGCTTCAACGCCCAGACCGAAGAGTACGTTGACATGATCCAGGCCGGTATCGTCGACCCGGCCAAGGTCGTGCGCACCGCCCTTCAGGATGCGTCCTCGATCGCCGGCCTCCTCGTCACCACCGAGGCCATGATCGCCGATGCTCCGAAGAAGGACAGCGGCGCCCCCATGGGCGGCGGCGGCGGCATGGGCGGCGGCATGGGTGGCATGGACTTCTAAGACGTCCAAGACACCTGAACACCGAAAACAAGGGGGTCGCCGAAAGGCGGCCCCTTTTTCCATGTCGTGACCGGACGAAAACGCGCGCACCGACGATGCAGCGCGCGGAGGTCTACGGGCTCAGACCAGCCCGAGATCGCTTGGGGAGACGTCCGGGAAGATGCGACCGAGACTGGCTGCATCGAGTCCGTAGATGCGCTGCAACAGACCACTCAGCATCGCCCGATAATCGGTGAGCACCGGATAGTCCCTGTTCTGGAACAGATGAGCTTCGTCGGCCCGAACCTGCGGACCGGCGATCCGACCGCCCCGTACCCCGCCCCCGAGCACCAAGTAGACGCTACCGTGACCATGATCGGTGCCGCGATTGCCGTTCTCGCGGAAGGTCCGACCGAACTCGGAAACGACGACCACGACAGTATCGGTCCAGCCGGCGCCGATCTCCTGGACGAAGCCGGAAAGGCCACGGCCAAGTTCTCCGATGCGGTCGGCGAGATAGCCGGTTGCACCGCCCTGGTTCACATGCGTATCCCACCCACCGACATCGACGAAGCCGAGGTTGAACTGGTCCCGCATCAGGCGGCCGATGCGACGGGCGGCCAATTCGAACCCCTTGGGCGAAACCGCGCCGCGATCCGCCTGTGCTTGGTGATCGGAGATTGTCCGATAGACCTCATCTCGGACCCGAAAGCCCTCGTTCACCGCGCTCGCCAGGGGGCCGCCCGCGTACATAGCCCGGATCAGAGCAGCCTGCCTCTCGTCGATCCCCGGCTTGCCGATCCCGTGGATCGCGATGTTGGGCACGGGATCGGGTCCCCGGAAGATCAGGGGTGATTGCTCGGTGAAGGCGATCGGGCGCACCCGCGTCAATTCCACGGCGAGGCGCGCCATGAACCCGGATTGGTAATTTCGCGAATCACCGACCGGCTGTCCGAGTTCGATCGTGTCCTGCGTCTCGAAGTGGCTGCGGGTGAGGTCGTTCGTACCGGCGAACGGCACGAAGGCCGCCTCTCCTTTCGCGTAGAGCGGCAGGATCGTCTCGCGCAGCGCCGGATGAAGGCTCCAGTCGGCATCGAGCGGGAGGGCTGCCGCCGGGTTCGCCGGATCGGGTCGAGCCACCGCCAGATTCGGCCGGGCTCGATAGTAGAAGTCGCTGCCGGTCGGGATTACCACATTGGCGGCGTCGTAAGCCCCCCGCAGGAAGACGACGAGAAGGCGGGCATCGGCTTTGGGCGCCGCCCACACCCGGCCCGCGACGGTGCTGGCACCGAAGGCGGCGGCAGCGCGGATGAGATCGCGTCTGTTCATCGATCCGCCTCCTCAATGCATGAACTCGGGGGAGGACAGGAACAACGTGTTCCAATCCTGGGGCGAGACCGCCCGACGCAAGGCGTCCCTCGTCCGCGGCGTGAGGGTCGCCATCAGCGGCCCGAAATAGAGACCATTCTGCAGGAGCGGAAAGGCAGGTTCCTCGACCGCATCGAGGGCGCCAGACTTGAACAGCCCCGCCGAGCCGGAGCCGATCTGGCGCGCGATCTCGAAGCGCGTCGTGAGCTGGCCTGGGCCGCTCCAGGCAGCGGCGTCGAGCGGATACCCGTCGGGTGTCGAGCGATTGAAGAGGCCCTCTCCGAGGCGGTTCAACCAGTTCTGGACTGGGGTCGTATTCAGAATGACCTGGTCGTCATAGGCCAGCCGCAGGGCCGAAAAAACATAGCGGACCGGATCCTTGAAGCCCGAGCCGGCCGCGTCCACGAATTCCGGAGAGTGGACGAGCGCGCCCAGCACTGCCGCGGTATCGCCGTCCGTTCGAGTGAAGACCGCGGCGAGCCGATCGACGAGAGCATTCGAGGGCGAACGCCCCATCAGATAGAGGGCCATTGCCCGGGAGACGTTGCGGGCGGTTGCGGGATGCCGGGCCAGAACGTCGAGCGCCTCCTCGATCTCGGCATAGCCACGACTGTGGATGGTATGACCAAGCAGAACCTTGCTGCCGTAATCGTGCCGGGCCGGGTTGAACAGGAAGAGCCCCTTTCGGACGAGATCGCCCTGAAGCTCTGGCTTCACCCTGGGGTTTTCGGGCCGCGAATCGATACCGGCCCCCGTGAGAATACGAGCCAATTCCTCCACGTCGTGCTGCGCGTACCCCCCTCCGACGCCGAGGGTGTGAAGTTCCATGAGTTCGCGGGCGTAGTTCTCGTTGAGCCGACCAGCAGCATTCTCGACGTTATCGAGGTAGCGCAGCATCGCCGGGTGCTCGAGCGTCGCAGTCAGGAGATCGCGGAATCGCCCAAGGGCATTGGGGCGGATGGCAGTGTCGAGATAGTCGCCGACGAGGACGCGCAGATTGGCCTTGCCCTGATGCACGTTGAAGCGGTTGAACCAGAACCAAGTCATCCGCTCCCGAACCTGATCCGGCGCATAGAGCGCTCGCAGGATCGTGGCGGTCAGTGATTGCCGGTAGGCGTCGTTCAAGGCGCCCTGATAGGCGGATTGAGCCGCCTTCTTGGCGTTCAGATCGGCGAGCCCATTCGCGGCCTTGGCTTGTGCGTCGAAAGCGACGACGCGATCGATCAAGGCGCCCTGTGGCTGGATCGAATGGATTTGGGCCTGAGCCACGGGCGGGAGTGCCATCGCGTGGGACGGCCGCAGTTGCGCCGACAGCCAGGCTTCCCGCCCTTGCGCCCGCAGCGCGGAGAAACTCGTCGGCGTCGCTCCCCAGGTCAGCGCGTCGAGAAGCGCGAGGTCCGACGACGGTGACCCGACGGGCGCTGCAAATACCGGCCCACAGGTCAGGATGGCCCAAACGAGAGCGGTCCGAACGATCGCCGCGCCACACAACCTCGACATGAGTCGCCCCCTCCGGCTTATCCGTAAGGTGCAACTCGCCGAGGAAACATGGCGGTGGAATGTCGGGGAGAAGGCAAGCGCGGCGGAGAAACCGACCGGAAACCAGATTGTGGCCCACCGCCTGCCACCTGTCGCCCCCCCTTCGAACTTGGACCCGCCCCTTCGGGACGGTGCCCTTACCGGCCGAAGATGCCCTTCAGGAACTGGGCGGTACGATTACGCTTTTTCTTGCGCTCGAGTTCGTTCGCATCCTTGACCCAGGCCACCTGCACAACGCGACGCTCGCCCTCGAAAGGCTCGTGGCCGTGCCAGGAATTGTCAGCGCGAAGGAACGCGAACATCGTGCCCATGGTGGGAGGGACCTCGACCGCGAAGGGTTCATAGTTCTTGCCGTCATAAAGTACCCGCAGGCGCCCGGCCGCCGGAGCGTCCCAGGCGTCGTTCATGTAGATCAGCATCGTCATCACCTTGGACGGGCCATCGGTGTGGATCGAGCCGTATTTCAGCTGACTGCGCTTCATGATGGTGGTGAGGCGCGGACATGAGACGAGATCGATGCCGAACTTCTCACCCATGATCCGCGAGAAGGCGTCGCTTTCCAGTTCTTCGATCAGCGCTTTGAAGCGGCCCTTCAAGGCGACCTCGTCGACGGTGAGATAGCCGGGCTTGGCGATCGCCGGAAAATCCTGGCGGATCTCATCGACGGCTTCCGGCTTCAGAACGTCGTTTCCGAGAAAGAAGCTGTAGGGCTCCCGCGATACGGGAGCGGCACGCACGGCATCGAGATTGAGGATCGACAGTCCCGTCATGGCTCAGACGTTCGTCCATTCCGGCGGACCGAACCGTCAGCCGGTGGTCGCGCGCTGGGTTGAGCGCCCGCGGGGCGCAATCTCGGTGGATAGAGCGCGCGATTGCGGCAAGCGGACGGCAACCCCTTTCCGCGTCACACGGAAACTGCCATGCTTGGCCGCATCGAAACAGAGGAACGGCGCCGCGTATCGTGACGAGATGCCTCGCACTCGCCCTCTGCGCCATCCTGGTGACGCCGGCCAGTGCTCAGAATCCCCTCCCCTCGACCCAGCGCTTGACCTGCGCCGATGCCATGGCCTTGGTGAAGGACAGAAGATCGCTTTGGATCAACCCCGGCAACGCAGCCGCCGAGCGCTTCGTGCGGGACCGCAGTCAGTGCAATCTGACGGAGATTGCAGAACTGCGCTTCGTTCCGACACGCGATAACCCGGAATGTCCCATCGGCTATCGTTGCCGCGAGCCCGACTTCGGTGACTGGGACTGGTAGCGGTTCCGTCGACGCGGGCGGAAGCCGAGCTGCCGGAGGTCGCAGGGCAGCGCCACGATCTCGCCACGACCGGACGGCAATGCCACCGGCAATCCGTGCCGTCTCGGCATCCAGCCATAAGAACAATGACAAGGGGAGGCGCACGTGCCCGCATTGAGGACAGGCCTCGGCCTGCAAGCCGGGATCACGGCGCTCTTCGCTCTCGCTCTTCTGATCCTGCCGGGCGTGTCCACGCCGCTGTATGTCAGCCTCAGCGGCTTCGCCATGGCGGCGATCCTCATCGCGTCCGGCAAACTCTCCGACTACCTGAAGGTTTTCGTGTCGGTCTACGGGATCGGCTACGTGCTGCTCGCGGGTTCGAAAACGCTGGCCGCCATGGGCATCCTGCCCGCCGTCGTGGCGGCACTGCTGCCCCCAGCCTTCGCTGCCACGGGCGCCGTGGTCTTCGCCGGCGTGGTCCTCGCCATCTCACATTGGAAACCAGTCCGCGACATCACCCTGATCGCCGACCCGTATTTTGCAAACCGAGACAAGCCGACCAAGGAGATCGGCCTGTTCCGCTGGTTCGGGCGCACGGAGGGTCAAATCGGCCAGCGGCTCGTCGCGCTGTCGATCTTCGTGAATTTTGCGGACGTCGCTCTGACGCTGCGGTTCAACTTTTTTTATCGTGACCTCTACAACTCCATCCAGGAATACGACCAGCAGGCTTTCTGGTATCAGCTGGCCTGGATCTTCGTCCCGCTGGCCCTCCTGAACATCGCCATCGGCATGTTCGACCTGTTCGTCGATTCCTCGCTGCACATCCGCTGGCGCACCTGGCTGACCCACAGCCTCTACGAGCGCTGGCTCGGCGCCGGTACGCACTACCGTATTCCCTTCACCGACGAAGATGCCGACAATCCGGATCAGCGTATCCAATCCGACGTGAACGCCTTTATCCAGCAGACAGCTGGCGTATCAATTCGCCTGTTGTCCCAGGCGGCTCAGCTCGTCTCATTTATCGTCGTGCTCTGGACCCTGAGCCGCGATTTCGTCCTGCCCTTCACCGACATGGTGATCCCGGGCTTCCTGGTCTGGCTGGTAATTGCTTATGCGCTGGTCGGAACATGGCTCACCCATCTGATTGGGCGTCCCCTCATCGGGCTTAACTTCCGCCAGGAGCAGGTCGAGGCGGATTTCCGCTTCTCGCTTGCCCGAAACCGCATCTACTCCGAGCAGATCGCGCTACTGCGCGGCGAGCGCGCTGAGAGCACGCGGCTCGCCACCCTGTTTCATGCAATCATCGACAACTACGTCGGCATCATCTTCCGACGCATCAAGCTGATCGCCTTCACCTTCAGCTATCGGCAGGCCAGCTCGATCTTCCCGCTGGTCATCGCCGCGCCGTCGTTCTTCGCCAAGAAGATCACCCTCGGCGCTTTGCAGCAGACATCCAGCGCTTTTGGAAGCGTGCAGGAATCGCTGAACTTCTTCATCACCTCCTATCTGACGCTGGCCTCCTACAGGGCGAATACGATCCGTCTTGGCTCGTTCAAACGGGCGATGACGAAAGCGGAGGCCCTCTCAGCGGCGGGCTATGGCCTCGTGCAAGGCAACGAAACCACCGGTGAGGTGGTCGCCCGGAACCTCACGCTCGCCCTTCCGGACAACCGCGAGATCGTTACGGCGGAACGGCTGACGCTCCAACGGGGGAAAGCGACGCTGGTCACCGGCCCATCCGGCTCCGGCAAATCGACGCTGTTCCGCGCGATCGCTGGGGTTTGGCCCTTCGGTCGAGGTCGGGTCGACGTCCCGGCTGGCCAATCAGCCCTCGTCCTGCCACAGCGGCCCTACCTCCCGCTCGGTACGTTACGTGGAGCGGTGGTCTACCCGAACACAACGGATCAATTCACGGATGCGGCAATCCGAGACGCCCTGATCGCGGCACAACTTCCGCAATTCGCCGACCGGCTCGACGAAGTGGATAGCTGGGACCGGCGCCTGTCCGGTGGTGAGCAGCAGCGCCTCGCCATCGCCCGGGCTGTCCTGACCAAACCGGATTGGCTGTTCCTCGATGAAGCCACAGCCGCTCTTGATGAGCCGAATGAAGCTGCGATCTATCGCATGCTGCGGGAGCGTCTTCCTGGCACGACAATCGTGTCCATCGGGCATCGCTCGACCCTTCATGCTCTCCACGACCGGCGCATCGACATGCAGCCGGTCGACGACGGCCGATTCACTCCTCGGGAGGTTTCCTCAACTGTCGCCGCTCAGTAGAGGTCAGCGCAGAAAGGTCAGTGCAATCGGTGCCAGGATCGCAGTGAGGAAGGCATTCAAGCCAAGGGCGATACCCGCGAAGGCGCCGGCAACCTCATTGACCTGAAAAGCACGTGCCGTTCCAACCCCATGCGCAGCAAGGCCCGCCGCGAAGCCGCGAGCGCGCATGTCCCGAATGCGCAGAACGTTCATCAGCGGCGTGACCAGGATACCGCCCGTCATTCCGGTCAGCATGACGATCACGGCCGCTAAGGTCGGGTCGCCCCCCAAAGTCTGGGCGATCCCCATGGCCACGCCAGTGGTCACCGACTTCGGCGCGAGCGAAATGATGACCTCGCGAGGAATGCCGAACGCTTGGCCAAGAAGCAGAGCCGAGCCCAGAGCGACTACGGAGCCGACGATGAGGGCCGCCGCCATTGGAGCGAGCGAACGCAGCACGGTGGCGCGATATTCATAGAGCGGAATCGCCAGGGCCACCGTCGCAGGCCCCAGCAGGAAATGCACGAACTGAGCGCCATCGAAATAGGTGGCGTAGGGTGTGCCTGTCGTCTCAAGAACCGTCGCCGTGAGGGCTATGGCGATCAATACGGGATTGGCCAACGGATGACGGTTGGTTGCCTGAGCGATCCGATCGGCCACGACGTAGGCCAGTAGCGTCACCGTCAGCCAAAGCAGCGGCGTACGCGAGAGATAGACCCAGACAGCAAAATCCGGGGTCACGGGTGCGCCTTCGGTTTCTCCAACGCGTACGAGACAGCGACGAACGTGACCGCAGTGGCTGCCAATGTTGCCACCGTCGAGATTAGTACGATCGCACCGAGGGCCACGCCCTGTGCGGCAAGGACGTCGAGGCGCCCGACAATGCCGGCTCCCGCCGGCACGAACATCAGCGAGAGATTGGCCAGGAGCCCCTTCCCGGTCCCCTCCAGGCGGCCATCGATCAGCGGGAGCGCTAACAGGCGTGGACCCAATCGTGGTGCCCGATCTCTTAGGATCAAAAACAACAGGAGCAGCGCCATTCCGATCAGGGGTCCCGGCACCGGTAACCCCGTGGCATGGGCCAGGGCCTCGCCGCAAAGTTGCGCGAAAAGAATCAGGGTCAGGCAGAGGATCATCGCAGCAACCCAGTCAATTCAGGGCAAGTGGCCCTTCCGCGGCAGCGCGCCGCGTATCGGCTATGGCAGCCTCGTCGAACCCGAGCAGACCGCCCAGGCGGTGCACGAGCGCCTCTTCGAATTCATGAACAACGCCGTCCGCACCTGCAACGGACCAAGCCATCGCCAGCAGCCGCCCTCTCCGCTCCTTGTCAACGGCGTGGCCGATCATCTCGACCAGTTGCGCCATATCCCGGGTTTCAGCGTCGAAATCGGCGGCACGAGCGATCAAGGCCTCGGCTTCGCTCCGGGTCTCGGTGAAACGACCTTCGACAAGGCGGGCAAGCCGTTCCATCTCTTCCGGAGCCAGGACGCCATCGGCGCGCGCGACGTGAACAAGGAGTGCGATCGCAGCGAGGCGCTCATCGGCCTCACCGCCAGCGTGCGTAGGGTCTTTGAGACCGAGTGTATCGACGGCGTAGGCACGAAGGCGGGCGATCAGGGACATCAGAACCTCAAGCGTCGCTGGAAGCCTTTGGGGGCAGCCGATGAGCCGTCAAGCATCGGCTCAGACGTATCGGACAATGCCCTATGACCGTGTCAGAGATACATCGTTTCCCGCCCTTTCACCCTGGCAGCAGGATTCAGAAAGCTTGCCATCGGCAGCGCCGCCCGATATGACCCTCCACCACACGGTTCGGCTTGGCTTCAACGCCCGACGCGGAACCGAGCCGCAATAGCTCAGCTGGTAGAGCACCTCATTCGTAATGAGGGGGTCGGGGGTTCGAATCCCTCTTGCGGCACCACATACCTCATTCGTTTCGAAGTCGTATGTGAAAGCGCGATCAGGCGTCTGCCCTTACATTCGCAATACATTCGGACTGAATTCTTGACCTGTTAGACGACCGGGAGCAGGACGTGAAAAGGGGAAGCGACAAGTAGCGCTCCCCCGTTTTCGTCTAGGCCGCTCTCGTTGCCTTAGCGCTGACCAGCGTGATCGCCGTCGCGCATGATGCCAGTCGGTTCCTGCACGTGGGCCTCAAGGAACCAAAGCTGCTTGTCGACCCCGCGCGAAACTTCGGTCAGGAGATCGGACGTGCCAGCATCACCGGCCTCATCCGTGTCATCGATGTTCTGGCGCACTGCGTTGGCATAAACGCCATAGCGGTCGATGAGCGCTGCAAGATGATCAGCGACGGCATAGGCATCGAGGGGATAGGGCGCGAGCTGCGATCCTGAGGCCACGGATGTGGCGGTGCCACGTGCCGTCCCGCCGAGTTGGGTGATTCGCTCGGCCACTTTGTCATTGTAGTCATCGAGTTCCGTGCGGAAGCCATCGAGCATCTCGTGAATGCCGATGAATTGAGGTCCTTTCAGGTTCCAGTGAGCCTGTTTGACATCAAGGGCTAGATCGATCCCATCTGAGAGACGGGCGTTCAGCACATCGATCGACACCTTCTTCGCGTTGGACTTCGTACCGTTCTGGGTCTCATGGAGACGCTGATTACCGGCTTGGGACTTGGAATCGGCCATTCGGATGGTCCTTCAGTTTCGTAAAGAGCACACGACCAAACTCAGATCCCGAGCGCATGATGCGACGATGCCTCGAATTTGGCTGAACGTGATCACGATTGGGCAGCGATCAGCGCCTCCCGTTCGATCAGTCTGCCATTCAACGACAGGCTCTCGCCCATGTTCCTAACTATGCACAGAGCGCATGGACCATCCCCGCAAGACGGCGTCTCTTGCGTTCAGCCCGATGACGCCCGGCGAGCCTTGTCGAACAACGACATAGATATCAGCTGGAAAACGCCCTCACGCCCAGTTGTAATCGCTAACTTTCGAGATACGCGATAGATTTATCGAATTTTAAGTGAATTTAAGCTGAAAGTCTCAGCGCGGACACTGGGAATCTCTCTGGGATTTGTCAGCATGGGCGAGCCTCTTAGGCGTCTGCTCTGCGCATGTGTAATTCAAATGACCGCGACTGCGTGTCAAAAGGCCGAAAGCAGTGACGTTTCTTTAGAGAATTACCCTCATTCCTTCTCGAGATCCGGTAGCTAGAGCGCCGCCGTCGGAAGCATGGCGTCTTGTGATGACAAAGGCAGCAGTCGATTTCGACCAGTCCGACGAAGGACCTTTCGATTCTATCGCCGAGCCTGTCACCAAGACGGGATTACCCAAGTTGCGGATCCTTGTGATTCACAATCGCTATCAGGTTCGCGGCGGTGAAGATTCAGTGGTGGCGCAGGAAGTCGATAGCCTCCGGCGCTCGGGTCAACGCGTAGAGACTTTGTTCTTCGACAACGCTGGCATCCGAACAGGGTGGGACCGTCTCCGAACCGCCTATGAGGCGCCCTACGCCCAGCGTGGGATCGCCACGGTGGTCGACGCGGTCCGAGCGTTCAGGCCGGATGTCGTACACGCCCATAATGTTTTTCCGCAGATATCCCCTGGCGTGCACCAAGCGATACGGGCGGAAGGCGTAGCAACAGTTCAGACGCTTCACAATTTTCGCGTGACCTGTGCGAACGGTATTCTCATGCGCGAGGGGCGCCCGTGCGAAGATTGCATCGATGGCTCTCCGTATCAGGCAGTAAGGCACGCTTGCTACCGGGGGTCTCGTTTGGGTTCGCTTGCGGTAGCGCGAATGATCGACGTGCATCGACGCTCCGGGACGTGGACGCACGACGTCGATCGTTTCATCGCACTCACACCGTTTGCGCGAACGCGCTTCCTCGCAGCCGGTCTTCCGGGCCATCGAATCCGGATCAAACCCAACGGGCTTGCGGACCCAGGCTTCGATAGGGAAGCTCCGCGCAACGGCGTCCTGTTTGTCGGACGTTTGGTTCCAGAGAAGGGTGTCGCTACTCTCGCAGAGGCGGCTCATGCCTGCCGAATTCCTATCACTCTGATCGGCGAAGGGCCTCTCGAAGGCCGGCTGCGAGATACGCCTGGAGTAACTCTTCTCGGCCCACAGCCCCCTACTACCGTCCAGGCCATGATGGCCCGAGCTGAAGCTCTCGTGGTGCCGTCACAGTGGTACGAAGGTATGCCGATGGTGATCGCCGAGGCGTTCAGCCTCGGCACGCCCGTTGTCGCATCGCGGATCGGAGCGCTCGCCGACCTGATCGTCGATGGGAGAACAGGTTTGCATGTCGAGCCTGGCGATCCCGTGAGCCTCGCTCGCGCACTCAACCAAATCGCCGACGCACCGGTTGCCACGCGGGACATGGGGCGCGCAGCCCGTCGGGTCTACGAACAAGAATGGACCGCTGACGTCGTCACCGCCCGTGCCCTGCTGATTTATCGCGAAGCGATCGCCAGTCGCGAAGACACCGCCGCTCGAGACGCAGCATGACCGGCCCCATTGCGCGAACCAGCCAGCCATCTTCCTACGCTTGGGGACATGATCCGGATGTTCCTCATTTCAACCTCGGCGGCGTTCCGATCTCCATTACGGATATGAACGGCCTCGTATCCGCCATTCGGCGTCGCTTGGCCCGCAGGTCGGCCGCTCCGGGAACCTTCGTGGTGTTTCGTGATGCACATGGGATCGTCCGGGCACAGGACGAGCCGTCCGTCAAAGCGGCGCACGACGCTGCCCTCCTGGTCTGTGCGGATGGCCGCCCCCTGGCCTGGGTAGGCTGGCTCCGCGGACACAGGGGCATCGATCAAGTACCAGGAATCGAATCTGTCGAGGTCGTCTGTCGAGCTGGTGTTGAAGCGGGGTGGCGCCACTTCTTCCTCGGAGGAGGTCCCGGGGTCGCCGAGCGTTTGGCCGCGGAGATGCGCGATCGGGCACCGGGGTTAATCATAGCCGGAGCAGAAACTCTTCCGTATCGGCCGCTGACCGAACCGGAATCGCAGGATCTGCATCAAAGGCTGTTGAGCGCCGGAACCCAGATCCTCTGGATTGGGCTCAGCACGCCGAAACAGGAGCTCTTCCTCCACACCCACACCCCCTTCCTTCCGGGGGTTATCGGCATGGGCGTCGGGGCGGCTTTCGACGTCAACACCGGAGCGATCGCACGAGCGCCTCGCATGATGACGCGATGGGGGTTGGAGTGGCTCTATCGCCTGATCCGTGAGCCCCGCCGTCTCAGATCACGCTACGCGCAGGTCGTCCCTCGGTTCCTAGCGATCGTGGCCTTCAATCGTGCAGGACGCGGCTAAGGTCTATTCGCCTCGAATGGAGCAGATCCCCCCGACCGTGACTGGTCAGCACACGAATCATCGCTCAATCTGGAGAATTGGTCAGTACTTCACGGTAGGCAGCGGTTGCAGCAGCGAGGGAAAAGCGCTTGAGCGCCGGCACAGCCAGGTGACGCAGATTTGTGCGTCGCTCTGGATCGTCAAGCAGATCTAGGGCCGCCGAAACCCACCCGTTGACGGTCATCGGGCGGACAACGCCACAGGCATAGGCGTCGAGAAGTTCGCGAGCGCTCCCCGAATGCGGTGAGGCCAGCACGGCCGTTCCACATTGGAGCGCCTCCTGGATGACGATACCCCAGACATCACCACGGCTCGGGAAGAGGAAGAGCCGCGCCGACGCATAGATCGCGTTCAGGCCCTGTTGCTGAACAAAGCCGTCGAAGTGCGCATTCACCCCCGCCTCTGCGAAGCGTGATTGCATCTCGCCGCGCAATGGGCCGTCCCCAGCGACTCGGATCCGCAGTTCCCGGCCGCGCCCGTGGCAGGCAAGGACGACTTCCGTGAAGAAGCGCGCGCCTTTTACTTCTTCGTTGAGGATCCCGCAAAAGAGGATGTCATACGGTCGATCGCGGTCGGACTGCATTGCGCCCTCAAGACCTTCTGGCTCCCAGGCGGGAAACAGTGGGGCGAGGGCGAGACGCTCGGCAGCCAAACTATAGCCTTCTAGCAACCGCAAACTTCCGTCACTCGCTCCGAGACCGAACCGAGCCTTCGGTACCAGCAGACGGCGCATCGTTCGATGTGACCACGAACGTTGTCCGGGATCAGTATCGGGCACGCCATCGGTGCGCAGACCATAGGGAATGGCGAGCAAGCGGGCCGTCACAGCGGCCATCAGCATGGTCGGAGCGAAGTCGTTGACGACGATCAAGCTCGGGCGGAGCGTGATGATGCGGGGTACGATGTACGGGTTGATGTAGAGGTTGCTGACCGCGCTCCGATACCAGCGTAAGCCCGGGATCACTTCAAAGCGATAGGCTTTGGGATCGGGCAACTCCCACTGGCGCGCGGCCTCCCGTGCACTGCACGCCAGAACATGGAGCGGCCGGTCCAGTTCCGAGCCCAGACGCTCGTAGAGCCGATGCATGTAGGGCGCGCGTGCACCGATAATGATCGCGATAGGGCGGCTGCGATCGCTGTTTCGCGATCGAATGGCCTGATTGGCATTCATCGAGCGTCACGAGCCCGTCCACCCATCAGGGCGTCGACCTGATAGAGTCCCCAATTCGGCTCTAACACGTGGCGTGGCATGAGCATGAGATCGTCCGGCCCAAGCGCGACACCACGCCTTGTCGTATAAAACGTCCGATAGCCCGCGCGACGTGCGAGAGTAACGTCGCGCGCCGGGTCGAAGTCGACGTTGGCAACCCCCCATGGGCAGGCGAAGTGCCGGATGGCTACGCCGGTCATCGCCTCCAAGTCCCGGCGCGATCGACCGAGTTCATCCGTAACCTCTGTCTCGCTAAGGTGGCGGAGATTTCTGTGCGTCGCAGAGTGTGACCCGACATCAAGACCGGCGGACTGCCAAGCAGCGACGGCTGAACGATCCATATAACTCGCACCATACCTGTTTGCCTTCGGAGGAGCATCAATCCAATCGCTGACAAGGAACAGGATGGCGGGTGTGGAAGAGGCCTTGAGGACTGGGAGAGCTACCGAAAGGTTATCGAGATAGCCATCATCGAAACTGACGAGAAAGTAGCGACGATCAAGGGTGGCGCCACTCTTCACGAGATCGGCCGCCCGATCCGCCGTAACAAAATCGCCGAGTTCGCTTAGGTAGTCCAGTTGTCGAGCAAAAGACTTCTGCTGCTCGGGTAGCACATGGTGATAGCAAAGGGTGTAGAGGCCAGGGGACGAGTTAGCGATCGAATAAGTGAGCGCACGTACCCGCAAGGCCATCTCGCGCAGAAGCGGCGTGTCGCGGATGAATGTTTTGAGCGCTTTCACCATGAAGGCATCCTACTACCTCCGTTCAAATTTTTCAGCCAACTGCCGGATCGCCTCAACTCGGATTGCGCATATCGTTAAATTAAGGATCCCTGGTGTCTTTCTTGGAAATGCATTCCCACACGGGAGGCGATATCGATTGTTTCGACGTACGACGTTCCGAACTTACGTTCATAGGCCGGTCGAAGGCATAAAAATCGATGAGTACGACGTTAGCAATCGGTGCCTGCCTGGTACCCGAAATTTGGGACGACACCCTCTGGTCGCTGCCCAAGTGCAACATCTTTTCGTCGTGGATGTGGGGGGCTTACAAGGCGCGAGTCGGCTGGACCGTAACCCGACTCATAGTGCGCAACACTGAGGGCCTTCCCGTCGCACTGATCCAGTATCAAGTGAAGCGACGTGGGTTTCTCCGCTTCATCCTAGTCCAGGGGGGGCCACTCCTGACGGAGCAGGGCGAGAAGCATGCTGAGGCAGCGATTAATCTCTTCCTGGACCACCTTGCACTCAGTCGCTTCGATCTGCTTGCCGTCAGCTTCGAACACTTTCAGAGCGACGCCGTCATTGTGGCCCTGCTTCAAAACCGATTTGTACCTATCCAGTCGGCTAAATATTTTACCCTGGAAATCGATGTGTCAGGGGGTACCGAGATCATTTTGCAGAGAATGGACCAGCGCTGGCGAAAGGCTTTGAAAAAGGCCCAACGCAATCCTGACGTGACCACGCATTTCCTGACCGATCCGAATGATCGCCTGGCGGCATTCGACACGTTCTGGACGATGTACAGTGCTCTTCAGGCAAGAAAGGGGTTCCGGGACAGCCTTAACGGTCCAGCTATCCGCGATCTCATTGCGCATGATCCACATCACCGCATTCTTGAAGTCCGAGAAAACGGCGAGCCGGTGCTGATTCGGATCGCCCATGTCTCTGACACACGCTTTACGGACTTCTACACCGCCTCCAACGATCGAGCGCGTGCCTGCGCGGCACCCACGTTGGCCGTGTGGCGCTTCGTCGAGCAAGCTCACGCGGAAGGTCGGCAAACATTCGATTTTGGCGGGATAGACCCGGCCGACAACCGAGGTGTTTTCGATTTTAAGCATGGATTGACCAAAAAGGTGACCCTCAGCGGCCCGCGCTGGATCTATGGCCGTACCCCGAGGCTGCGGGACGCTGCCGCTGCGTTCCTTGCCTATCGCTGATCTGCGATTCCGCTTCATACGATGAGCCACCGAGTCCCTGTGATCGAACCAGTGCGCGATAACGAACTGGTCGTCGCTCGGATGAAACGCTTCGTCCGGCGTCCAGCCCTGGCCTCCGTGCTGGATCAGGCTGCCGTCAGCGGCTTCGGTTTCCTCAGCGGTATCGCTGTTGCACGCTTCGTCGGCATCGAGGAATTTGGCGTCTTCGTACTGGTCCTGATCATCACGGCTTTCGCACAGGGGCTGCACAACGCCCTGGTGACGGCACCGATGATGACGCTTGCCGCACGTGGGCGCCGGGCAGCCTCCACATACGAGGCCACCGTCCTAGCCAGCGCCATGCTGGTCTCGCTGGTTGCAGCGACCGGGACAGCGCTGGCGCTCGTCGCCATCTTCGCCCTGCGACACCATCCCGTCGAGTTCGACATCGTCGTCTCGGGCGCGGCCCTGACAGTCGCGCAGAATCTGCAACTCACGGTACGCAGAATCCTGTTCATCCGTGGACGCGGTCTCCTCGCCTTCGCGATGGATAGCGTTCGAGCCTTGGTTTTTTCCTTTGCGATCGTGGCAGTGTGGTGGAGCGGACTCGTCCTCGATGCGGCGTCAGCCACCGCACTCCTGGCGGCAACTGCCCTCATCACTGTGGTTCCCCTTGCTTACGGTATCTGGCGGACACCTCGACGTGGCCTGCGCTTTCGGCCTGTCGCTCACCGACATTGGGAGATCGGGCGCTGGATGTTCCCTTTGGTCTTCGTCACGTTCGGGCAGGAACAACTAGCTTGGATCATCGCCGGTGTCGTGTTGGGTGACGAAGCGATTGGTGGTCTGCGCGCAGCGCAGTACCTCGTCGGCTTCGTCATCATCCTTCTGACTGCAACCGAGAATATCCTGCCGACCGCAGCGGCACGAGCGTTCGAGACTGGCGGCGAGCAAGGCCTGCGCACCTATCTGAAGCGAATGGCGTTGAAGCTCGGTCCGATGGTCGGCCTGCTTCTCGTCACCATCGCGCTCCCAGCCGGGACGTGGCTCACCCTCGTCTTCGGGCCAGCCTTCGCAGCCTATGCTACCAGTGTCCGCGTTCTGGCGGTCGCAGTCGCCTGCATTTTCATTCGTGATATGGTAACCCAATACTTTCGGGCGATCGAGGATACTGGGCCGGTCTTTCAGGCGTTTGTGATCAGCCTTATGGTCTCACTCGTGATCATGTACCCGATGATTGTCTATGCCGGGATCACCGGCGCTGCGTTCGTCATCACGATCGGGCACGCAATGTCGGCGGCGCACCTCATGCTAATTATGCGACAACGATCGGCAAATCACAGCCGATCAGCGATGCACGCCGGTTAATCGCCAATTGGCAAAAATGCTGGGCGCATCCAATCCGCGTGACCCGGCATCGTCGGACTCATTTTACCGGCCTTTACGATAATTTCGAAGTCCTAACACGATTCCGGGGCTATTCACGTCGCTGAAACGCTTCTGGAGGGAAGTGTCGAGATCGGCATCTGCGCGAGCATCGAGGGAGGAACACGTTTGCTGAACCTGTTTCTTGTGCTGGCAATCCCAGTTTGGTTCACGATGCTGTATCCGCTTGCCCGCCGCAACCTCGCGGTGGCGGTACGTCCGCTCGATGCCCGACTTGTCCTGCCAATGGTGCTGGTCTGCACCTTCGCCTTCATGCCCCTCGTTTTCACGGTCCCCCGCGAGGACGGAAACGCGGTGCTGGAGGAAGGGCTCAGCGCTTCGAACATCATCACCCTGGTGCTCACTGGGCTCACCGGGCTTTACCTTCTTGGCAAGATCGGTCTCGACCGCCGCATCGCATTGTTGCCCTTCGCGATGCCTTATCTTCCCTTTACTCTCATGATCGGCATGGACGGACTGAGCACAGCTTGGTCGATTGTACCACCCTATACACTTTATCGTAGCGTAGAGCTGCTGATCTTTTATCACGCTTCGATTGTAATATTCGATCGAAGCGATATTGAATACCGTTTCGCCGATATTTTGGCCATCATCATTCTATCTTGGCTCGCTGCTGTACTGCCGATCATCCTTGAGAGTTTAGCGCACGGAACTATCTTCTCGGCAGCAAAAAACAATATGATGCCATACGTTTGTGCGATGCTGGGCTTCTTGGTCATCTTCCGGCCGCCCCAAAGGCGGCGGGGCGCCTATCTTGGCCTGGCCCTTATTGGCTTCGTCGTCGCCGGGTCGGCGGCCAGCACGGGGGCACTCGTTGCAGTCGGCCCGGCCATGTTGATGTCGTCGCGTCATGTGGTCCTGCGTAACTTCGGTATTTTCGGAGCGCTCGCGGCCATCGCGGGTTTCGTCCTATTGATGCTCGACCTTGCGGCATTCCCGGCTCTCCTCGACCTCCTCGCCACCATCCTGCAGAAGCCGGCTGTCGAATTGGCGAATGGTACAGGACGGTCGACCTTCTGGCCCACCTTCATCGCTGCGACGCAGGATCGGCTCGCAGGTTCGGGATTCTCGGCCGGCGACCGGTTCATCCAGCTCCTGATCCCGACTACGACACTTGCTGAAACCTTGGGCCGGGAAGACGTGTTCATCACGAGTTCGCACAACATGTTTCTCAGCGCCTGGGCCGGCACGGGCATGATCGGCCTCGGCTTCTCCTTTGTCGTCCTGTTCACGACGCTGTCCTGGGGCATGAAGCTTGATCTGGGGGGACGCCGCTTCGTCGCATCATGCGTGCTGATGCTGGTGCTGAACGGCATGACCACGCCTGGAATTTACCAGGACTGGAACGTCAATGTTCTGGCGCTTGCGGGACTGCTCGCCTTCATTCGCGTTCAGCTGCCTCCGGATGGTCGGGCCGACCGGCCTGCACCCATCTCGACCGATCTGCGTCCCGAAGCGGCGGTCGCAAACGCGTGGCGCATTTCGTGAAAGCACTTCAAACACAGGCTGCTTCCGCCGCAACTTGTTCCGAAATCGGCCGGATCGAACAATCAGACCGGGACTCGCTGGGTCTCGGTGTCCCGGTGCAGGATATTATCCAGCAGGTGGCCTGCCCACCGCCGACTACGTAACGGAAAGCGTCCATGGCTGTCATCGAACGCGCCCCACCCGTAATCCTTAAGCACTTCGGTGCCGATACCGAGGTATCGAGCGCGCCCCTCCCCTGGTTCCTGGAGATGAGCGAGGTCGGCCGTATTTTACGCCGCCGCTGGGTCACCGTAATCCTTCCGGTTCTCCTTTTATCGGCTCTCGCGGTTGGATATCTGGCGCTGCCGGCGCAGTACGCGGCAACGACCCAGCTCATCATCGACCCACGTGGCCTCGCTGTTCTGAAAGACGAGGCCAATCCGCAAGGTCAGGCGAACGAATCGACCCTGCTTCTGGTCGATAGTCAGTTGCGCGTGCTTCAGTCGGACGACGTCCTGCGCAGGGTGGTGCTTTCACAGAAGCTTGCCAGCGATCAGGACTTTGTAGAGCCCAGCGCCATCGATCGACTCCGGACGTGGGTCGGGCACCTGGTAGGACGAGCGTCAGAGCCGGAATCCGACCCGACCCTCACAGCCCTGCGAGCCTTGCGCGACCGAATGTCGGCCAGACGCCTTGAACGGAGCTTTGCCGTCGACGTTTCCGTTTCGACCAACGACCGAGAAAAGTCCGCCCGCCTTGCTCAGAGTATTGCGGAGACCTACCTCTCGACGGAAATCAGCAATCGGTCCGAATCGATACGGCGAGCTCGGGAGGGCCTGAACAGCCGTCTCGGAGAACTGCGCGACAGCGTTCAGCAGGCCGAGAATGCTGCACAGGTGTTCCGCAACAAGAACAATCTGGTAGGCACGCGGACCCAACTCGTCAGCGAGCAGCAGCTTGGCCAGTTGAGTGATCAGCTCGGCGCTGCCCGGGCCAAAGCATCTGAGCAGCAGGCGAAGCTGCGCCAGATCGAAAGCGTGAGCAGCAGCGATCCGGCCAAGCTGGATTCGATCCAGGAGGTTCTCCAGTCGCAGACCATTGGCCAGTTGCGCGGACAACTCGCACAGGTCGAGCGCCAGCGGGCCGATGCGGCGGCGAGCCTCGGCGAGCGGCACCCGGCAATGAACGCATCCGACGTGCAGCTACGTAGCGCCCGCAACCAGCTCGAAGCCGAGGTAAAGCGCATCGCCGCCGCGATTCGTAACGAATATCGAGCGAACATGGCGAATGTAGTCGAACTCTCGCAGGCCCTGGAGAAGCGCAAGGCGGACGCCCTCAACGTCGGCGACAGCTTCATAAAGCTGCGAGAGTTAGAGCGACAGGTCGATGCCCGGCGGGGCGTCTATGAAGCTTTTCTCGTGCGCACCCGTGAGCTGCAAGAGCAGCAGCAGCTCGACACTTCAACTTCACGCATCATTTCTCCGGCTCTTCCGCCGACCCGACGCCAGGGTCCGCCAGCACCCCTCGTCCTCGCGGCCGCCCTGCTTGCAGGCGTGGGGCTTGGCATCGGCGGAAGCCTGACGGTCGAGCAGTTCAGCGGACGCGTCCGGTCCCGGAAGCGCCTTGAGGCGCGGACGCAGCGTCTCGTGATCGGCCTCCTGCCGACGCTTCGCCGCGGCATCGCGAATGGAACGGACCGTCTCAGCGGCGGCCCTTACGAGATAGCGATCACCCGGCTGCGGAACCGTCTTCGCCGCGATCTGCCAGCCAAGCGTCCGCACGTCATCCTGGTGACGTCCGCCGACGATATCGTCGGTCGCTCACGTCTGGCCCTCGACTACGCTGCCTCGGCTGCCCACGAGAACGAGCGGGTGCTTCTCGTCGACGCATCGGCTGACGGTACTGTTACCCGCGAAATTGGTCTGCCGCCGCGTCATGGCGGAACTTCAATGCCAAAGCGCGCAGACCTCTCGGATGTCCTTGTGCGGCACAGCTCGGGCCTCGCCTTGATTCCGCAGGACGGCCAGACTGCACGCAGCGAAATGCGTGTCTATGTCGACAGCATCCTGGGCGCTCAGGACTCTTACGACCTCGTCGTGATCCATGCCGGACTGATCGGCTCGGATGCCACAGCGGAGCGGCTCGCGGCTGACCCTCGTGTGACGGCAGTGTTGGTTACCGTCCGGAACGGCGAGAGTCGCTATGCGATCCTGGACAAGGCTCTGGCAGCGATAGGCGGACGTCCATACGTCGGAATGGTCCTCACCGACGCGGAGGCGCTGGACTGATTGGACTGGGGTGCCCTTGTCAGGCGGGCACATTCGCTCCGAGATGGCGGTCGAAGTGGCCGATGGTCCGCATCAAGCCTTCACGCAGGGAGACGGTTGGCTCCCACTCGAGGATGGCCTTGGCCTTATCGATGTTCGGCCGGCGCTGGCGCGGATCGTCGGGCGGCAGCGGGCGCGCAACGATCCGAGAGCGGGAGCCAGTCAATTCAATGACGAGGTCGGCGAGTTCCCGGATCGAAAACTCACCGGGATTCCCGAGGTTGATTGGCCCCGTCACTTCAGGATCGGTTCGCATCAGGCGCAAAAAGCCCTCGATCAGATCGTCGACGTAGCAGAATGCCCGGGTTTGCGAGCCATCGCCGTAGATGGTGATGTCCTCGTTGCGTAGGGCCTGCACGACAAGGTTCGATACCACGCGGCCGTCATTTGGATGCATGCGCGGCCCGTAGGTATTAAAGATGCGTGCGACCTTGATCGAGAGGTTATGCTGGCGGTGATAATCGAAAAACAACGTCTCGGCGCAGCGTTTGCCTTCATCGTAGCAGGACCGATATCCGATCGGATTGACCTTACCCCAATATTCCTCCGGCTGCGGATGGACCTCAGGGTCCCCGTAAACCTCGCTGGTCGACGCCTGAAAGATCTTGATCTTCAGACGTTTGGCGAGACCTAACATGTTGATCGCGCCGATGACGCTGGTCTTGGCCGTCTGGACCGGATCGAATTGGTAGTGCACCGGCGAGGCCGGGCAGGCGAGATTGTAGATCTCGTCGACCTCGACATAGAGCGGAAACGTCACGTCGTGGCGCATGAACTCGAACCGCGGGTGATCGAGCAGGGCAGCGATGTTACGACGTGATCCGGTAAACATATTGTCGACGCAGAGAACTTCGTGACCCTGCTCCAGCAGGCGCTCACAGAGATGGGAGCCCAGGAAACCTGCCCCACCAGTGACCAAAATCGTCTTCGTCTCGCCGTCTCGCATGCCTGACCCGAACCTGTTCGCATTACACGGTGGCGTGTTCGTCGTCCGGGGTCGGCGACAGACTGTGCGCCTGTCCAACACCGGTGTAGCGGAAACCGCGGCGCTTAAGGTCCTCGGCCTTATAAACGTTGCGCAGATCGACCATCACCGGTGCAGTCATCACTGCGCGCAGGCGGACGAAGTCGAGCGCCCGGAAGGCATTCCACTCGGTAATGATCACCACTGCGTCGGCCCCGGTGGCACATTCGTAGGCGTCCCCGGCGTAGGTGACGTTCGACAGAAGCGCGCGAGAAGCTTCCATTCCCTCCGGATCATAGGCGCGAATCTTCGCGCCACCGTCTTGCAGGCCAGTGATGATCGAGAGCGAAGGCGCATCGCGCATGTCGTCGGTGTTGGGTTTGAAAGTCAGTCCCAAAATGGCAATCGTCTTTTCACGCACCGATCCGCCGCAGGCGAGGATCACTTTGCGGGCCATGGCGCGCTTGCGCTGGTCGTTCACCGAGACCACCGTCTCGACGAGGCGAACCGGGGTGCCGGCGTCCTGCGCCGTCTTCACAAGAGCGAGGGTATCCTTTGGGAAGCATGAGCCACCGTAGCCGGGGCCTGCATGCAGAAATTTCGAGCCGATGCGGTTATCAAGCCCGATGCCGCGGGCGACTTGCTGAACATTCGCCCCCACCTGCTCGCAGAGATCGGCGATTTCGTTGATAAAAGTGATCTTGGTGGCGAGGAACGCGTTCGCGGCGTACTTTGTAAGTTCCGCGGTGCGCCGGTCCGTGTAGAGGATTGGCGCCTGATTGAGATAGAGCGGGCGGTAGATCTCAGCCATGATGGCCGCGCCGCGTTCGCTGTCTGCACCGATAACAATGCGGTCGGGCCGCTTAAAGTCCTCGATGGCGGCGCCTTCGCGTAGGAACTCCGGATTCGAGACGACCGCAACTTCGGCGTCGGGCCTGGCGTTTCGGATGATGCGCTCCACCTCATCGCCGGTTCCGACAGGCACGGTAGACTTCGTCACCACAACGGTGAAACCCTTCAGCGCGTGCGCGATCTCGCGCGCGGCGGCATGCACGTAGGAGAGATCAGCGAAGCCATCACCGCGGCGGGACGGCGTACCGACAGCGATGAACACGGCGTCCGCAGCAGCGACTGCGCTGGCGAGATCGGTCGAGAATCTCAGTCGCCCATGACGAACATTCTCGGCCACCAGGGCTTCCAGCCCCGGCTCATAGATCGGCATGCGCCCGGCATTCAGAAGATCAATCTTACCCGCATCGTTGTCTACGCAGGTCACCTGGTGGCCAAAATCCGCAAAGCAGGTGCCCGAGACGAGGCCGACATAGCCGGACCCAACCATCACGATGTGCATGACAAGCCTTTCCTTGCCGGTGCGCATGCCCGGCAACCGACGTCTCCGCGATCCGTGGCGCCTAGCAGCCCAGGATGCGATGATCCATCACGGAATCGGTCGGCGCGGCGCGGAAACAGCCCATGAAGGCCGCCGGGATGCTGCGGCAGGGTGATCTCAATGAGACTTCGCCAAGTATTCAAAAATCGGACATGCCTATCGTTCGTCGCTGCCCCTATTGATAGCAGGTGCCGCCAAGAACGCTTCAACATACGCTAACGATGTTACGCTTAGTCCCATCGTAGCTTGGAAAAATTCACGAAATTGGCCGGGAACAATGAGAAATCTACGGGTGACCCGGTCGATTGTCTTCGAAGGGCTTGAGGAGGATCGAACGTTCCATCCGATCGTAGTCTCTCCGGCGCACCAAGGCGTTCGTGGCATCCAGCACGTTTTCAAATCGCTTTACGCTTTCTTTCCGTGAAGCGACCTGTTCGTCGCTGCGTGTCAGGGGCGCCAGGCGAAGGCCGGCTGGACCGATGTTGCGCGTGAGGTTCTGCTCGCCGGAACGGGCCAAATCCCCAAAACGGAACGGCTCGCTGTTGAGAAAGACATTGTCCGTCAGGCTGTTGCGAGCGGCGGCCGGATCGTCAGCCAGGATCGTCGCCAAACCTGGATAGCGCTCACGCCACAGCTTCCCGCCGACCGGCATCGCCGCGTAGGCGGCCCGCAATTCCGATTGCGGGTCCGTGATTGCATCCTGGGCCCAGGTCCGGCCGCGTGCATCGACGTGGATCGCAGGGCTCGAATCCACGAAAAGGTTTTCGCTGACGCGATTGTCGCGACCACCGCCGAGGAAGATTGGCTGATCGACCCGAACGAACAGGTTGTCCCGGATCGTGATGCCGCTCGCCATATCGTCGAGATAGATCCCCTTGATCTCGAAGCCCGGTGCTGCGCGAATATCGTGCAGGTAGTTGTGCTCGATCACCGAACCCCGGGCGGACCAGTCGCGACCCGAATAGATCGCTCCACTATCCGTTGATTCCGAAAGGATACGAGTGATCTCGTTCCAGGCGACTCGGTGTTCGTTACCGCGCAAATGAATCGCGTACTCGTCGGTATCGTGAATGTAGTTGCCCTGGACGGTCTGACCCACGCCATCGACCATGATCGCCGGGCTTTGAGTTCGCGCCGACTGGGCGTAATCGCTGATGCGACAATCCCGGACGAAGAGCCCGGCCGGAATCAGGCTGGGTCGATCGCCACCCGACAGACGGACGCCGCCAATTCCGGTTTCCGCAACGGTGCTGCGTTCGAGGCCGCTGGCGGTCGATCGCTCAATTGACAGGGCCCGACCGGCGGACCGCCGCAACCGTGAGCCGGAAATGACCACGTCGGACGCATCGCTGATCCGAACCAGATCGCCCTGAGCCTGTTCCAGGGTCAGGGCCTGGATACGGAGATGTGACGCGCCTTCCACGCTCAGCAGGGTGTCGGTAATGGCCACCTCGACGGCGTCGGAGGGATCGCGCGGCCAGAGAAGGACGACGCCCCAGCCGGCGTCGCGCCACCACTCGCCGGGCGCGTCGAGTTCGCTGAGGGCGTGGACGATCCGGAAGCGGGCGCCCGAGGCGATGCCCTCGTAGGGTGTGGCCTCCAGGGTGAGGTGGTCGGGTGCCACGGCGGCGACCGGAAAGGTTTCGAACAGCCAGTTCCAGCGCCAGTAGCCCTCGGCCCAGAGCTCCGGCTCGCGCCGCCAGCGCGCGGAGCGGCCGTCCGCCAGGGCGAAACTGGCCTTATTTTCGTTGTGAGACGAGACACTTACGCCGGACGCGGTCCTGGCCCAGCCGGTGTTCGGCCAGCGCGCCGGCCACAGGGCACCGGCGCGATCGAACAGCGCGAGGTGGACCGGGGCATCGCGCCGCGCGAGGGTGCGGGGCTCCTGGATGCGCTGGCCGGTGACCGAGGCGGGCAGGCGATAGACACGCAATTTCGCCCCTCGGTCGACCAAGAGGGTCGCGTCGAGGTCACGGGGAATTCCGTCCGGCGCAGGCACGAGCGGAACGGATCCGACGAGGCGCGTCGAACCGTCTGCGGCTCCGTATACCACCAGGGGAATCGCGGCTGTGCCGCTATCTTCGCGGCCGAACCGGACCGGCTCGGACAGACGATGAACGCCCGGAGCGAGCGCGATCGAAATCGCTTGACGCGGATCGGCGCGGCGCCAGCGTCGGCGCAAGGCCACTGCCTCGGGAAGACTGGCGACCCGGACCTGGTCGACTGCTCGCTTCGGCGGCGTTCCGACGGCTTGAGGGTCGACCGTGATGACGAGGGGATCGGCGGCGCAGGCCGGCGAGACGAGGCTGGACGACGAGACCAGGCAGGAGCCGACGATCGCCAGCAGCGCCCATCGACGACGAGGAAGACCGGCGCCATATCGCCACCAGGATCTCAATCTCCACCCCCGCCCCTGCCCGTTGCCGCACCGGGAGGATGCGGCAGCGAGGCAGTTTAGGCGGTCGGGTAGGAGAACACACCCACCGACTTGTGGAAGTGTCCGGTCTCGCGCGCCCGATGACGGCGGGCCTTGTCGAGCAGGCGGCTGTCGAGGCGCTCACCGCCGATATCGGCGAATTGCTGGTCGGTAAGATCGGCGATCTGACGAACAGATGCGCTCTCCTTCCAGGAGGACAGGAGATGGGTGAGGATTGCGTGTACCATGAGAGAGAACGTCCAAACGTGTCGGTGCGGCGGGTCTGTGTGATCCCGTCGCCATGACCGGAATGTAGGCTTTGCCGCAGCGCAGCACGAGGGAGGATGCGGATGGGCTGCCATGCAGAGTGGGCATGAAACAGGCAGCGTTTGATTAACCTCTGAGCATATCCCCGCTAACCCTCTCCACGCACACGCGTTATTTCCGCCCCGATGCCGCCCACTTGAACGGAAAAGCGCAATGCGGCGCCATTCAGGGCTGAACCGATGTGCGACGCAGCACGCCGGCCTCGAGACCTGATTCCAATGGGGCGCCTGCCAAGCCGCAACCCTATTCCGCAGCGGCCTCGTAGGTCCGAGCCGTCGCACCGTCACCGAGGAAACCGCCGGACTGGCGCTCCCACAGGCGGGCATAGAGACCGCCGCCGGCGATCAATTCGGCATGGGTGCCTTCCTCGATGATGCGGCCGGCATCGAGGACGATCAGCCGGTCCAGGGCCGCGATGGTCGAGAGCCGATGGGCGATGGCCAGCACCGTCTTGCCCTGCATCAGGGTGTCGAGGCTTTCCTGAATCGCCGCCTCCACCTGCGAGTCGAGGGCAGAGGTCGCCTCGTCGAGAATCAGGATCGGGGCGTCCTTCAGGATCACCCGGGCGATGGCGATGCGCTGACGCTGGCCGCCCGAGAGCTTGACGCCACGCTCTCCAACCTGGGCGTCGTAGCCGGTGCGACCCTTGTGATCGACGAGGTCGCGGATGAAGCCGTCGGCCTGGGCCAGCCGCGCGGCGCGCTCCACCTCCGCCATCGTGGCATCGGGGCGGCCATACGCGATGTTGTCGCGGATGGAGCGGTGCAGCAGCGATGTATCCTGGGTCACCATCGCGATGGCGCTGCGCAGCGAGGCTTGCGTGACGCCTGCGATGTCCTGCCCGTCCACCAGGATGCGACCGCTCTCCAGGTCGTGCAGGCGCAGGAGCAGGGAGGTGATGGTGGTCTTGCCGGCGCCGCTGACGCCGACGAGCCCGACCTTCTCGCCCGCCCGGATATGCAGGTTCAGGTTCTCGATGATCGAGGCATCGTCGCGGCCGTAGTGGAAGCCGACCTTGTCGAAGCGGATATCGCCGCCGGCGACCGCCAAGGTCCCGGCATCGGGCCGGTCGGTGATGGCGTGCGGGCGCGCGATGGTCTGCATGCTCTCCTGGATCACGCCGACATTCTCGAAGATGCCGCGCACGGTCTGCATGACCCAGCCCGACATCGCCATCAGGCGCAGCACCAGGGCGAGGCCGGCCGAGGCCTCGCCGGTGGTCATGCCGCCGCGCTGCCACAGGACCACGCAGACGGCGGCCGTCGACAGGATCAACAGGCTGTTGAGGAGGCCGAGCAGGGTCGTGGTGCTGCTCACCAGCCGGAACTGGTGCAGGTAGGCCTTGGTGTGGATGTCGACGGCGTCGCGCACCGCCGCCCGCTCCTCGCGATCGCGGGCGAAGAGCTTGACCGTCAGGATGTTGGTGTAGCTGTCGACGATGCGCCCGATCAGGGCCGAGCGGGTGTCGGCGGTGACCAGCGATCGGGCGCGGGCGCGGGGCACGAACCAGCGGGTCAGCAGGGCGTAGGCGGCGATCCACACCACCACCGGGAGCGCGAGCCACAGGGAGATCGAGCCGAACAGGCCGACCGCCGTGACAGCGTAGATCGCCACGTAGAGCAGCGTGTCGATGAACACGACGGCGAGTTCGCGGACAGCCGGTCCGACCTGCACCACTCGGTTGGCGAGGCGCCCGGCGAAATCCGCCTGGAAATACGAGAGCGAGTGCCCGAGGGTGTAGAGGTGGGTGCGCCAGCGAATCTGGTTGGTGGATTGCGGCACTAGGAGCTGGTTCGACAGGATCTCGTGCAGCCAGATGGTGATCGGCCGGACCACGATCAGAAGACCGGCCGCCAGCATCAGAGCAGTGCCGTGCTCCTGCCAGAGGGTGGCGCGGTCCGCCTTGTTCAGGAGGTCGATGAACCAGCCCATCAAGATGTAGAGCGAGGCCTCGACGGTCCCGGCCACGATCGCCACCACGAACAAGACGATCAGCGCCGACCGGACCGGGCGCAGGTAGAACCCGGCGAAGCCCATCACCGTCTTCGGCGGCATGCGCCCGTCGTCGAACGGCGCGAAGGTGTCGATTCGGCGTTCGAGCCAATCGAGAAACATGAGATCATCCGGTCGTTGCAGCGCTCCTTAGCTAAGCCGTCTTGACCGCCTGCCAACCGGGGGGCGATGCCGCACGGCCCAATCCGCTCGATGTGTCCGCCACCATGCTCCGCCTCGCCCTGTACCAACCCGACATCCCGCAGAACACCGGCACCCTCCTGCGCATGGCCGCCTGCCTCGGGGCCACCGTCGAGATCATCGAGCCGGCCGGCTTCGACGTCTCCGACCGGCACCTGCGCCGCTCGGGGCTGGACTACCTCGACCACGTGGCGGTGACCCGCCACCGCTCGTGGCAGGCGTTTTCGGATTGGCGCCGGGCCGAGAACATCCGGCTCGTTCTCGCCACGACCCAGGGGGCCCTGCCCTATACCGACTTCGCCTACCGGACCGGCGACTGCCTGCTGATGGGCCGGGAATCGGCGGGGGTGCCCGATGCGGTCCACGCGGCCGCCGACGCGCGGGTCGTGGTGCCGATCCGTCCGGACCTGCGCTCGCTCAACGTCGCGGTGTGCGCCGCCATGATCCTCGGGGAAGCCCTGCGCCAGACCGACGGCTTTCAAACGGCATATTGAACGGCGTGCAATACCGCACTTGAACGCTGTTCAAACCGTGCGACATCCGGGTGGTGGACAGCGTCCCCGCACCCGGAGGCCATCATGCTCAGACTGTTTCGCACCCTCGCCCGCGGCGCCGCCGCCAAGGCCGAAGAGGACCTTTTCGACCGCAACGCCCTCCTGATCCTGGACCAGCAGATCCGTGAGACCCGGGCGGCCCTGGAACGCAGCCGGCAGGCCCTGGCGGCCTCGATGGCCGGGGACCGGGCCGAGGAACGACGCCTCGCCGCGGTCGAGACCCGCGCCGCCGACCTGGAAACCCGCGCCGTGGCGGCGCTCCATGCGGGACGCGACGACCTCGCGGGGGAAGCCGCCGAGGTGATCGCCGAACTCGAATCGGAGCGCGACGCCATCCGCGCAGCCCGGACCCGGTTCGCCGTCGAAATGGCCCGCATCCGCGCCGTGGTGGCCGACGCCACGCGGCGGCAGGCTGAGCTGGAACGAGGCCGGCGCCTCGCCGCCGCGGCCGAGACCGCCCGGCGCCTGCGGGTCGCCTCCGCGCCGCAGGACCGCGCCACCCTGACCGAAGCGGAGGCGACGCTGGCGCGCCTGCGCACCCTCCAGGCGGAGGCCGAGGACACCGAGGCGGCCTTGCGGGCGGTCGAGCCCGGGATCGACATGGCCGCACGGATGGAGCGCGCGGGCTTTGGCCCGAGCACCCGCCCGAGCCCGTCGGCGATCCTCGACCGCCTGCGCTCGAGGGCCGAGGCGGCCCGAGCCCACGCGGGCTGACGTCCTCCGACAGCGCGTTGTCTGGCACCACCCGTGTTTCACGATCTCGGGCTCCGCGGCGCGGTTCCCGAACGACAAAGCGTGGCGGGATGGTCGACGCCCCCAAACGTCTGCTGCGGTCTCTCGGCACCGCAAGAATATCCGGCACGCTGAGAATCGCCCGGCACAGCAGGAAATGGGAAGCGCGGCGACCTTCGTCGTACCCGCCCTGAAATCCGCTTTTCCTGCCTCCCGAAACGACGTCCTCTCCAAGGAACATCATCATGACCAACGAGACCACGCAGCATTCCGGCGCCTGGGTTGCCTTCACCTACGCGTCGTTCATCGGCTCCGCCGCGATGGTGAGCCTCGGCATCCTGTTCATGCCCATCGACATCTGGATCAAGGGCTACCTCGCCATGGGCACGATCATGCTGGTGCAGTCCTGCATCACCGCCACCAAGACCCTCCGCGACGTCCACGAGGGTCGACGCATGGTCAACCGCATCGAGGACGCCAAGACGGAGCGGCTGCTGATGTCCGTCAAGGATTGATGGCGATCTGGCGAATTGACGGGCGGGCGGCGGGATGGGACATCCCCCGCATGTCGATGCCAGATTCCAACGTCCCGCCCCTGCCCGAGGCTGAGCGCGACGCCCTCAAGGGCGCGGCGACGGCCTGGTTCACCACCCTGCGCGACCGGATCGTGACCGCCCTCGAGGCGATCGAAGCCGAGGCGACCGGGCCGTTCCATCCCGATGCCCCGACCGCGCCGGGACGCTTCGAGAAGACCCCCTGGCAGCGCACCGACCACACCGGCGCGCCGGGTGGCGGCGGCACCATGGCGATGATCAAGGGCCGCGTGTTCGAGAAGGCCGGCGTCCACGTCTCGGCCGTGCACGGGGAGTTCGCTCCGGAGTTCCGTGCCCAGATGCCGGGCGCGGCCGAGGACCCGCGCTTCTTCGCCACCGGCATCTCGCTGATCGCGCATCCGTGGAACCCGAACGTTCCGACCGTGCACATGAACACCCGCTTCGTGGTGACCACCAAGACGTGGTTCGGCGGCGGCGCCGACCTGACCCCGGTGCTCGATCGGCGACGGACACAGGACGATCCCGATTCGGTCACCTTCCACGCGGCCATGAAGGAAGCCTGCGACGCGCATGCGCCCGCCGCCGACTACGCCCGCTACAAGGCCTGGTGCGAGGAGTACTTCCACCTCAAGCACCGCAACGAGCCGCGGGGCATCGGCGGCATCTTCTACGATTACCACTGGACCGGCGACCCCCAGGCCGATCTTGCTTTCACCCGCGACGTCGGCGGCGCCTTCCTGAAGGCCTACCCGGCCATCGTGCGCGCCAATATGGGGACGCCCTGGACCGAGCAGGACCGGCTGGAGCAGCAGGTCCGACGCGGGCGCTACGTCGAGTTCAACCTGCTCTACGACCGCGGTACGATCTTCGGCCTGAAGACCGGCGGCAACGTCGCCTCGATCCTGTCGTCGCTGCCCCCGACGGTGCGCTGGCCGTGAGCGCCCCTCCGGCGGACATCACGGAGACCAACCGCGCCGTGGCCCGGATGCTGGCTGGGGCCTTCGGGGGGCGCCCCTCCGTCGCCCGCCACGCCGACGAGGCCGGGCGCAGCCACGTCGACATCCTGATCTGCCGCGAGGCGCCCCGCCCCGGCCTCACCGCCGGCGCGACGGTGACCCTGGCCAATCATCCGCTCTACCAGGACGGCGCAGAGTTTCCCGGGCGCTGCGAGATCCTCGGCGTCGGCACCGACCCGGATTTCGCGCGCGTCCTGGCGGCCTGCGCCTTCCAGGTGATCAACGGGCGCTGGTTCCTCGCCCCCGGCATCGTCTTCCCGGGCGTCCTCGCGGGCACCGGCCTGTCGACCCTCCTCGCGCATGTGCTGTTCGTGCCGCCGGTGGCGTTCGAGGCCCGTCTGCAGGCGCTTCCCGCGCTCGACACGGGCCTCGCCTTCCTCCAGGCGGTACCGATCTCGGAAGCCGAGTACGCCTTCGCGCAGGAATCCGGCGGCGATGCCCTGGAGGACGTGTTCGATGGGCGCGGCACCGATCTGTACGACCTTGGCCGGGCCTCGGTGTTCTGATGGCCGAGACCGATCTGCCGACCCGCTTCGCCCCCCAGCAGGACGCCGCCCTGAAGGCGATCGCGGAGTGGCGCAAATCGAGCGGCCAGCAGGTGTTTCGCCTGTTCGGCTATGCCGGCACCGGCAAGACCACCCTGGCCCGGCGCATCGCCGACGATGTCGAGGGCACGGTGGTGTTCGGGGCCTTCACCGGCAAGGCCGCCTCCGTGATGCGCCAGAAGGGCTGCCACGACGCGGCGACGATCCACAGCCTGATCTATCGCACCAAGGAAACCGAGGAGGGCGGCCCCGCCTTCACCCTGAACCGCACCGGGCCGGTCTCGAAGGCCGAACTCATCATCATCGACGAGTGCTCGATGGTGGATTCCGACCTCGGCAACGACCTCCTGTCCTTCGACAAGCCGGTGCTGGTGCTCGGCGACCCGGCCCAGCTGCCACCGGTGCGCGGCGGCGGCTTCTTCACGGAAGCCGAGCCCGACGTGATGCTCACCGACGTCCACCGGCAGGCCGCCGACGACCCGATCGTCCGCATGGCCATGACGGTGCGCGAGGGCGGGCGCCTCAGCCTCGGCGATTACGGCGAGAGCCGCATCGTCTCGCGCCGGTCGATCGATCCGGCCGTGGTGTTGCAGGCCGACCAGGTGCTGGTGGGCATGAACAAGACCCGGCGGCTCTACAACAACCGTCTGCGCGAGCTGGCCGGCCACACCGACCCGATGCCGGCGGTGGGCGAAAAGCTGGTCTGCCTGCGCAACGACCGCACCAAGGGCCTGCTCAACGGCTCGACCTGGACGGTGCATGCCCAGCGTTCCTCGCCACGCTCCGACACGGTGCGCCTCGACGTGGTGCCGGAGGACGATCCGGCCCTGCGGCGCCGCCCGGTCGACATCAAGGTCCTCAAGGCCGTGATGTCGGGCTCCGAGGAGGAGATCCCGGCCTTCCTGAAGCGCGAGACCGACGAGTTCACCTACGGCTACGCCCTCACGGTCCACAAGGCGCAGGGCTCGCAGTGGGACGACGTGGTCCTCTTCGACGAATCCTTCGCCTTCCGCGAGCACCGGGCGCGCTGGCTCTATACGGGGCTGACCCGGGCGGCGCGGCGCATCACCGTGGTGATGTAGGCCCGGTGGCATTCGGGCCCGGGCGCGCCTACCTGCCTCCCCACACAACCGAATTCAGGAGCCCGCCTTGGCGCACGATCAGAACGGCCCGCCGCAGATGCACGCCACCACGATCCTCATGGTCCGCAAGGGCGGCCGGGTGGTGATCGGCGGCGACGGGCAGGTCAGCCTCGGCCAGACCATCGTCAAGGGCAATGCCCGCAAGGTCCGGCGGCTGGCCAAGGGCGCGGTGATCGGCGGCTTCGCGGGCGCGACCGCCGACGCCTTCACCCTGTTCGAGCGGCTGGAGGCCAAGCTGGAACAATATCCGGGCCAGCTCACCCGGGCCTGCGTCGAGCTGACCAAGGACTGGCGCACGGACCGCTACCTGCGCCGCCTCGAGGCCATGATGCTGGTCGCCGACAAGGAGGTCAGCCTGCTGCTCTCGGGCGCCGGCGACGTGCTTGAGCCGGAGAGCGGGGTCATGGCGATCGGCTCAGGTGGCAATTACGCCCTGTCCGCCGCGCGCGCGCTCGAAGACAGCAGCCACGACGCCGAAGAAATTGTGCGCCGCGCCATGCGGATCGCGGCTGAAATCTGTGTCTATACCAATGGCAGTCTCGTGATCGAGACGCTGGAAACGTCTGAAAACTAACCAAGCGCCACACGTTAACGGAAGTTTTCAGGAACCTGCCTAGCACCTTGGGTGCAAGGTTGGGGCAGGTTCTTGAAAATGACGATGAAGACGAAGATTCTGTTGTTCGTTCTCTCTTGCGGGGCGATCACTCTGCTGGTCGCCGGGATCGGGATCAGCACCCTTTCGGCCTTCAACGGGGCGATGGAAGAGTCCCGGATGGCGGCCCGCCGCGCCCTCGACGCCGCCAACGTCAACCGCCTCGTCACCAACGTCGTTCTCGAATCCCGGGGCGTCTACGCCGCCAAGGATACGGCCGATGCGCGGAAATACGCCGATCGGCTGCGCCAGAATCTGACGGCCATGAACCGCCTGCTCACCGAGTGGGGCGGCCGCATTCCGGCGGAGGAGCGGGCGCAGTTCGAGCGCGTCGTCCAGGGCGCCGCCACCTTCACGACCCTGCGCCAGGAGATCGCCCGCCTCGGCACCGAGGTCGCCCCTGCGGCTGCGGCCGAGCAGGGCTTCAACGAGGCCAACCGGGCCAACCGGCAGGCCTTCCAGGATTCGATCGACGTGCTGGTGGCGAGCGGCCAGGTGCAGGTCACGGCCATCGACGCCGCCACCGACGCCCTCTACGCCAACCGCCTGACCCTCCTGTTCGCGCTGGCCATCGGCGGCACCCTGGCGAGCCTCGTGCTTGGCGGCCTGATCGGACATCACCAGATCGCAGCGCCGCTCGCCAGCGTCACGGCGGCGATCCGGCGCCTGTCCGGGGGCGACCTCGATCTGCCGCCGGTCAAGCCGAGCCGGGACGAGATCGGCGCGATCTGGTCGAGCATGCAGGTCTTCGCCCACTCGATGCGCGAGGCCGAGGCCCTGCGCCAGACCCGGGACGAAGCGGCCGGCCTCGCCTCCACCCGCCGCCGCGCCGAGCGCAGCGAACTCGCCGACCGGTTCCAGGGCAGCGTCGGCGCCCTGGTGGGCAACCTCTCGAACGCCGCAGCCGAGATGGAAGAGACCGCCCGGGCCATGTCGGCCAATGCCGAGCGCACCAACCGCCAGTCGGCGGCGGTGATGCAGGCCGCCGAGGACACCGCGCAGAACGTTCAGGCGGTCGCCGCCGCTACCGAGGAACTGGCCGCCACCGCCAACGAGATCGGCCATCAGGTGAGCCAGACCTCCGCCGCCGCGGCCAACGCCGTCGAGAGCACCCGTCTGACCAACACCCGGGTCGAGGCCCTGGCCCAGGGCGCCGCCCGCATCGGCGACGTGGTGGCGCTGATCTCCAGCATTGCCGGCCAGACCAATCTGCTGGCGCTGAACGCCACCATCGAGGCCGCCCGCGCGGGCGAGTCGGGCCGTGGCTTCGCCGTGGTCGCCTCCGAGGTGAAGACACTGGCGGCTCAGACCGCCAAGGCCACCGACGAGATCACCGCCCAGATCACCATGATCCAGGCCGCCACCCGCGAGACCGTGGAGGCGATCCGCGAGATCGGCACCACCATCGGCAGCGTGCACAGCATCGCGGTCGGCGTCGCGGCAGCGGTGGAGGAGCAGCAGGTCGCCACCCAGGAGATCGCCCGCAGCGTCAGCGACGCCGCGCGGGGCACCCAGGACGTGACCCAGACCATGGCGGAGGTCCAGGGCGCGGCGGTGGAGGTCGGGGCCGGGGCCGCCCAGGTCCTCGCCTCGGCGGCCGAACTCGCCCGCCGTTCGAACACCCTCGACGCCGAGGTCACGCACTTCGTCGGGTCGATCCGCGCCGCGTGAGACGCCGGAACAACCGGACTCGGACGATCGAACCGCGATGAGGGGGCGGGCACGACTGGAAAGCACGGCGCCGGGCGCTTAAGTCCGGACCGTGCGCCAGCCCGACCCCTTTCCTGCCCGACGCGGCATCGCCCTTGCTCATCGCCGGGCGACCCTCCGCGAGGTTCCGTCGTGATCACCATCGACCACCTCCGCCGCGCCGTGGCCGAGGGCATCATCACCGATGTGCAGGCGAACGCTCTCGATCGCCTGGCCCGGTCGGGTGCGATGCTCCCACACGGCCTCGAAGAGCCGCGCGACGACGAGCGCCTGCGCTTCGTCTCGGGCTTCGCCGACATCTTCGTCACCCTCGGGCTGTTCCTGTTCCTCGGCGCCTGCGCGCATTTCGGACTGTCGGCGCTGGGTCCGGCCGCGGGCTATGCCCTGATCGCCGTCCTGGCCTGGGGCCTTGCCGAATTCTTCACCCTCCGTCGCCGCATGGCCCTGCCCAGCATCGTGCTGCTGGTCCTGTTCGCCCTGGCGGTACAATCGTCGGTGGCCTTCGGGCTCGCCGGTTCCGGCCTTGCCGGGTCGAGCTGGCCGACGCTGTTCGACCTGATGACGGCCGACCGCCTCGGCCCGGCCCCGCTGATCGGCAGCGGGCTCGCGACCCTCGCGCTGGTGACCTTGCATTATCGGCGCTTCGCCGTGCCGATCACCGTGGCGGCGGGTGCGGCGTCGCTCTGCGCCCTTCTCTTCGGAGTTCTGCTCGCCGTTGCGCCGGATCTGACCCTGGCGGCGCACAATGGCCTGTTCATCGTTGCCGGCCTCGGCGTCTTCGCCCTGGCCATGCGGTTCGACCTCTCCGACCCGGCCCGCGTCACCCGCCGCACCGATATCGCCTTCTGGCTCCACCTCCTGGCCGCGCCCCTGATCGTGCATCCGATCCTGGGCAACCTGACCGCCGGCGGCGGACAGGCGGCGACCCTCGGCGTGCTGGCGATCGTGCTCGGCCTCGCCGGCATCGCCCTCGCGGTGGACCGGCGCGCGCTGCTGGTCTCCGGCCTCGTCTATGCCGGGATCGCCCTCGGGTCGCTGGTGCGGGACGCCGGGTTCGCCGGCAGCACGATCCCGCTGAGCCTGCTCACGCTGGGGGCCTTCATCCTGGCGCTCAGCGCCGGATGGCACCCCTTGCGCGCCCTCCTGCTGCGCGCCCTCCCCCGCCCCCTGGCAGTCCGGCTGCCTCATCCGATCGGAGCGTGATGACCACCTTCTCTCCCCGCGAGATCGTCTCGGAACTCGACCGTTTCATCGTCGGACAGGGCGACGCCAAGCGCGCCGTCGCCATCGCGCTGCGCAACCGCTGGCGCCGGCAGCAGCTCACCGGCCCCCTGCGCGAGGAGGTCGCGCCGAAGAACATCCTGATGATCGGCCCCACGGGCTGCGGCAAGACCGAGATCGCCCGACGCCTCGCGCGCCTCGCCGGCGCGCCCTTCCTCAAGATCGAGGCCACCAAGTTCACCGAAGTCGGCTATGTCGGCCGCGACGTGGAGCAGATCGTACGCGACCTCGTGGAGGTCGGCATCGGCCTCAAGCGCGAGGAGAAGCGCCGCTCGGTGAAGGCCAAGGCCGAGGCGGCCGCCGAGGCCCGCATCCTCGACGCCCTGGTCGGCCCGACCGCGAACCAGGCCACCCGCGACAGCTTCCGCAAGAAGCTGCGGGCGAGCGAGCTGGACGACAAGGAGGTCGAGATCGAACTGGCCGGCGGATCGCCGGGCGGCCTGCCGATGTTCGAGATTCCCGGCATGCCGGGGGCCTCCATGGGCGCGGTCAATCTCGGAGACATGCTCGGCAAGGCGCTCGGCGGCCAGAAGGGCAAGCCGCGCCGGATGACGGTGAAGGACGCCTACGCCCCGCTGCTGGCCGAGGAATCCGACAAGCTCGTGGATGCCGAATCCCTGACCCAGGAAGCGATCAGCGAGGTCGAGGACAACGGCATCGTCTTCCTCGACGAGATCGACAAGATCTGCGCCAAGGAAGGGCGCTCCTCGGCCGACGTCTCCCGCGAGGGGGTGCAGCGCGATCTGCTGCCCCTCATCGAGGGCACCACGGTCGCGACGAAGCACGGACCGGTGAAAACCGACCACATCCTGTTCATCGCCAGCGGCGCGTTCCACGTCTCCAAGCCGTCCGACCTGTTGCCGGAGCTGCAGGGCCGCCTGCCGATCCGGGTCGAGCTGCAACCGCTGACGGTCGAGGATTTCCGCCAGATCCTGACCTCGACGGAGGCGAGCCTGCTGAAGCAGACCGTGGCGCTGATGCAGACCGAGGGCGTCACCCTCGAATTCAGCGAGGACGCGGTGGATGCGCTCGCCCGCGTCGCCGTCGACGTGAACAACTCGGTGGAGAATATCGGCGCCCGCCGCCTCCAGACCGTGCTGGAGCGCGTCATCGACGAGATCTCCTTCACGGCCACCGACCGCTCCGGCGAGACCGTGCCGATCGATGCCGAGTACGTGCGGTCGCGGGTGGAGAGCCTGGCGGCGAACGCGGATCTGAGCCGGTTTATTCTGTAGCGGCAGGCTCGCGGAAAGCCGTCACGACGCGGCATTCCGGGCGGAGGTCGGGAGCCTGCGCCGTTCAGGCCTGCCAGACCTGCCCCGGCCGCATCGCGAGAAACCTTTCCGGCGCGAGGCCGGTCTCGGCGCAGGCGGCCGCGAGGGCCTCGACCGGCTGCTCGATCCCCTCGTCGGTGAGCTGAAAGGTGCCCCAGTGGTGGCCGAGCATCTGGTCGGCGCCGAGGAGCAGCCCGGCCTCGACCGCCTCGGCCGGGTTCATGTGCTGGTCCTTCATGAACCAGCGCGGCTCGTAGGCGCCGATCGGCAGGGTGGCGAGCCGCGGCGGGCCGAACCGAGCCCGGGCCTCGCGAAAACTCGCCCCGTCGCGCAGGCCGGTATCGCCCGAATGGTAGTGGACGCCCACCGGCGTGGTGAGGACGAAGGAGCACCACAGGGCCATGCGCCGGTCGTTCACCCCGCGCGCCGACCAGTGGTTGGCGGGGGTGAGGTGAACCGTGAGACCGCCGCCGAGATCAACCGACTCGCCCCAGTCGCGCGTCTCCACATGCATGGTGTCGTCGTAGCCGCGCAGGATCGCGTCGTTGCCGAGCGGTGCGAGGATCAGCGGCTGATGGGCCTGCCAGAGCCGCGCCACCGTCGGCCCGTCGAGATGGTCGTAATGGTTGTGGGTGAGCAGCACCGCGTCGATCGGAGGCAGGTCGGCATAGGCGATCCCCGGCGGATTGACCCGCTTCGGTCCGGCGAAGCGCACCGGACTGGCGCGCCGGGCATAGACGGGATCGACCAGGATGTTCCGGCCCGCCACCTGGAACAGGTAGCTGGCGTGCCCGATCAGGGTGACGCGCAGGCCTGCATGCCGCTCGGGCGGGACGTCCGTCGCGAAGGGGCTCGGGTGGTAGGACGGCCATGTCTGGCGCGGCGGGCTGTCGATGCCGCGCCGCGTGCGCCAGCGGGCGAGATCACCGAGGCTGGCATCGGCCGGCTGGTCGACGCCGTGGAAGCGCAGACCGTCGAAATGGTCGCTGCGGGGGCCCCGGTAATAGGGATTGCGGCCCCGCCGGTGCGCGGCATAGCCGACCCCGCCGAGCGTCATCACGGTGGCGGCGCTCAACGCCTTGATCAAACTATGCCGTTTCATTCCCCCGAGATGGCGGCTGCGGCGCCGCGATCAAGCGGCGCGGCCGAGCATCGCAGATTCAGGGGAACGTCGCGGCTCGATCACGAGCGCCAGCGCAGTTCCTGCGTGGCGAGCGGGGTGACGAAATCGCGGCCCTCACGGGCGGCCTGCAGGGCCTCGCGCTTCAGGCGGAAATACCATTGCGACGGCAGGTCGCCCTGGCCGAACAGCACCATGGTGGGTTTGCGATCGAGGCCGGCCTGGGCGTGCTGGAGCACCTGCTGGTCCTGCGTCAGGAACTGGCGCATCAGCGGCCGGGCGATGGGCTTCAGCAGGTTCAGGGCCGGCATGTTCCAGTACAGCGCGTTGGTGAGCATCGTGCGGTTCTGGGTCAGGGGCGTGGCGAAGGTGTAGTTCGCGACCCGCTTGGTGCCCGCCTCGATCCGCTCCAGGCGCACCCCCGGCAGGCGGAACTCGATCTCGACGGAGGGCGCGCCGCCGAGCAGCCGGTAGACCGGGGAACTCGTGGTGGTGGCGTGGCTCGTCATGGTGAAGCCGTGCGGGGTCGGCGTGAAGGTCTTGACCTTCTCGCGCAGCTCCTTCGAGGGCCGGAACCACCAGGAATCGTGGACGAAGGCGACGTGGCCGGGATCGACGAGGCTCAGCGTCGTCAGGTCGAACGAGGCTTCGACCACCAGTTCCACCACCACGCAGCCAGCCGGCGCGAAGCCGAGTTCCGGCAGGGCGGCCGCGGGTGAGCCGGTCGGCGGCCCGAGATAGGGATTGACCCAGGCGAAGCCCGCGCTCTCCCGGATCGGGAAGCGCTGCACGGCGATGCGCGAAAAATCGGCGTTGTCGCGGGCCGACAGCGTCGGGACGTCGCGGCAGCGCCCGTCGGTGCCGAAGCGCCAGCCGTGGAACGGGCAGGTCAGGGCGTCGCCGTCGAAGCGGCCCTTCGACAGGGCCATGCCGCGATGGGGGCAGCGGTCGCGTAGCGCGAAGGGCGCGCCGGAGGCCTCACGGCCGAGGACGATCTGCTCCCCGTTCAGCTCGACGGCGCGCAACGCACCCGCCTTCAGGGCATCCGAGCGGCCGACGCAGTACCAGGCGTCGGGCAGCGGCTGACGCATGGCATCCGGATGCAAGGCGTCCGAGTGGAAGGCGTCCGAGTGGATGGCGTCCGAGTGGATGGCGTCCGAGTGGATGGCGTCCGGGTCGAGCGCCGCCTCGTCGGGCGCCGGCATCCGCAGGGCTGTGGACATGGGGTGGGGTCGGTCCGTGGCCGGTGGGCGACACACGGGGCCGCTCCACCCTGGGGAGAAGGCCTAACGCTTTAGACCTCCGGTGAAGCCGAGGCCAGCGCAGTGCTCGCCCGACCCGGACTGGGTCGGGAGGGGAGCGGCGGATGGGCGCGGCCGGGCCCCTTTTCAAACCCGCCGGGGCTCACTAGCTTTGGCTCACCCGCAACGAACGAAAGGAGGTGATCCAGTGTCTCATTGTCATCAGCCGCTCACCCCGGCCCCCCGGACCTGGACCGTCGCCTCCGGCGCAGCCTTCTAGCGCTCGACGCGAACGAGACAGTTTCGGCCAGACACGAGTGGTTCGGCAATGGAAGGGCCGCCCTGCGAGGGGCGGCCCTTCGGTGTTTCAGGCCCCCGAAACGGGTGGTCTCAGACCGCGCTGCGGTGCTGGAAGATCGGCTGGGCCAGAGCCTCGGCCCGCGCCGCCCACAGGTCGCGCTCGCTGCGCATCTCGCTGAAATTCGCCGCATCGGCGGTAATCCGGACGCGCAGATCGCGGATTTCCTGCTCGAACTCGGCCTGGAGCGCGACAAGATGGTCGCGCTCGCCGCGGACCGTCTCCAGATCGCGCATCTCCTCCTCGACATGGGCGCGCAGGCTGCGCAACTCGCGGGCGATGACGCCCTGGAGCGCGTCGTAGCGGTCGGTCTCGACCTTCAGCTTCGCCTTCAGCATGATGTTCTCCGCCATCAGGTCCGAGACGTCTGCATCTTCGGCACTGGCCGGTGCCGGCGTCACCACCCGTGGGGTCCACGACTTGTTGGTCTCGGGCGCCCTGGTTTCCGGGGCCGGTTCAGCGAGGCGGGCAGCCTCGCGGACGGGCGTCGCGGCGGCCGGCGTCTCGGTGACCGCCTTCATGGCCGCGAGCCAGTCGCGCAGCGGCCCGGGTTGAGGCCGGGCGGCCGGGTCGTACGGGGATGGGTGACGGGCGGCTTCCGACATCGGCTGGTCCTCGACTCTTGAGAATCATCCGACCAAAACATGCTTAACGAAGCGTAAAGAACGCCGCCGTCAGGGTGTGCCGAAGCGGATTTCACCCCGCTCCTGTCTGAGCGCCCAGGTCTCGGCTCCGGCGCCCCGTCCCCTTCCCTCTTCAGGACCGAAGACGCCATGACGCGTGACACCGCCGATGCCCTCGACTCCTCCGTCCTCGAATCCTCCGCGCTCGAATCCTCCGCTCTCGCCGGCCTGCCGGGGATCCGCCACGCCTTCTTCACCCGGCGCGGCGGGGTGTCCGAGGGACTCTATGCGGGGCTCAATGGCGGGCTCGGCTCCGATGATGCGCCCGCGCATGTGGCCGAGAACCGGCGCCGGATGTGCGCCCGCCTCGGCGTGGCGGAAGATCGGCTGATCAGCCTGTATCAGGTTCATTCCGCCGAGGTGGTGGTGGTCGAAGGGCCGATACCCCTGGATCAGCGCCCGAAGGCGGACGCGATGGTGACGCGCGTGCCCGGCCTGGCGCTCGGAATCGCCACGGCCGATTGCGGCCCGATCCTGTTCGCCGACGCGCAGAACCGCGTGGTCGGCGCCGCCCATGCGGGCTGGAAGGGTGCACTCACCGGGGTGATCGGTGCCACGGTCGACGCCATGGTGCGCCTCGGCGCCGAGCGCAGCCGCATCGTCGCGGTGCTGGGTCCGACGATCGGTCAGGCTTCGTACGAGGTCGGCCCGGATTTCATCGCGCGCTTCCATGCGGAAGCCCCGGGTTTCGAGCGCTTCCTGAGGCCAGGACCGCGCGCGGAGCACGCGCAGTTCGACCTGCCCGGCTTCATCGCCGCGCGCCTCGCCGAGACCGGAATCGGGACGGCCGGCGATCTCGGGCGCTGCACCTACGAGGACCCGGAGCTGTTCTACAGCTATCGCCGGACCACCCACCGCCGGGAACCGGATTACGGCCGCCTGATCTCGGCCGTCGCCCTCGCCGACGGATCCGACCAGCCCCCTGCGACAATCTGTCAGGGTCGTTAACGCGGAAAAGCGTGGCCGCAGATGAACCTTGGCCATTCGCGGACGTTCGGTGTTCACGGAGTGGGTAAGAATAAGACGAGCATCGCCACAAAGGGGCCGCGTTCACTGCGGCTGGCGTGTTCGTAACGCAACAGCTTCTTGCACGCTGCTGGATTAAAGACGGGGAACTGCAGCGGACGCCACCAGCAAAAGTGGTGCCGTTGTCCAACGGTTAGAGGACCAGACCATGAAATCCTTCCTTCGCGGCGCCACCGCGCTCGCCGGCATCGCACTCGCCGGTTCCGCTTTCGCTGCCGACCTGCCGCGTCGCCAAGCTCCGCCGCCGGTGTTCGTGCCGGTGCCGGTGTTCACCTGGACGGGCTTCTACGCCGGTTTCAACGCCGGTTACGGCTTCGACGCCTCCAGCCGCGACACCAACGTCTACAACAACGTGTTCCCGAACCTCGTGCGTGGCCCGAACGGCCTCGTCGGCGCCGGCGGTCCGTCGCAGGTCGCCTACTCGAACAATTCCAACGAGGGTTTCACGGGCGGTGGTCAGATCGGCTACAACTACCAGTTCACCCCGGGTTCGGGCGTGGTCGTCGGTATCGAAGCTGACGCCCAGTACGTCGACTTCGGCCGCAGCCGCAACAACTCGATCCTGACCCCCGGCTTCACCGCCGTCCCCGGCGTCACCTTCGTCGATCCGCGCGGCACCGCCAGCCTCGACTACTTCGGCACCGTCCGCGGCCGCCTCGGCTACGCCTTCGACCGCACCCTGGTGTACGGCACCGGCGGCTTCGCCTACGGCGCCGGCAGCAACGAGCGTTCGTTCGGCGGCTTCCGCGGCAACGACGACTTCCGCACCGGCTGGGCCGCTGGTGGTGGCATCGAGTACGCGCTCCCCACCGACTCGTTCCTGAACTTCTTCCGTTCGTCGGCCGTCACGCTCAAGGTCGAAGGCCTGTACGTGAACCTCGACAACAACAACCGCAACGCCGGCGTCTACGCCTACGACACCAACAACGTCCTCTACCGCCAGCCCGGCTTCTCCAACCGCAACAGCGGCACCGAGTTCGCCGTCGTCCGCGCCGGCCTGAACTACAAGTTCGGCTCGTACTAGGACCCGATCCGGGCGCCCCGCACGGGGCGCCCTCTTCGTCGAAAGCCCGGCCGCGAGGCCGGGCTTTCTGCGTTCGGGCACACACATTTCACGGGCGCGATGCATCCGGGACGGCAAAGTTTGCGTTGAGCCCCTGACAAAGGTCGACGGCACCCCCATCTCTGACCCGCCCCTCGCGGGTGGTTCACCCGCCGGCTTGCCCCAGGAGGACAACTCCATGAACAGCGAAGAACGCGACGTCATCGGCGGCATTTTCCAGCGCCTGGAGCAGGCTTCGAGCCAGCCCCGCGACGCGGAAGCCGAGCGCTTCATTGCCGAGAAGATCCGGGCTCAGCCCTACGCGCCCTACGCGATGGCGCAGCTCATCTATGTCCAGGAAGAGGCGATCAAGAGCCTGAACGAGCAGCTCGAGCAGCTGCGCCGTGCAGGCCAGCAGCAGCCCCAGGGTGGCGGCGGCTTCCTGTCCAGCATCTTCGGCGGTTCGTCCGCCCGCCAGCCCGAGCCCCCGCGTCAGGGCGGCGCCTGGGGGAACCAGGGCGGGCAGCCCGGATACGGGCAACAGCCGGGTTACGGCCAGCAGCCCGGCTACGGTGGCCCCCAGGGCGGACCGCAGCAGGGTGGACCTTGGGGTGGCCAGCAGGCGGCTCCGGCGCGTGGCGGCGGATTCATGGCCACGGCTCTACCGATGGCGGCGGGTGCGGCTGGCGGCATGTTGCTCGGCAGCGCGCTCTCCAACGCGTTCGCGGGCGGGCATTCCCAGCTCGGCAGCTCGGCGGCGGCAGGCCTCGGAGCCCCGAACGTCACCGAGAATAACTTCTTCGGCGGCAGCGGCGGCAACGACGATCTCGGGTCGGCCCTCGGGGGCGGCAACGACCTCCAGGATGCCTCGTTCGCAGACGATTCCGGCGGTGATTTCGGGGGTGACCTCGGCGGCGGCGGCGACGACGACTGGGTCTGATCCGATCCGGACGGGAGGCGGCCGCATCGAGGGCAGCCTCCCGTCAGCTTGTCAAGGTGTCACAAAACCTCGACGCGCGTTCCCACCGGTATGCGCTCGTACAGGTCGATGACATCCTCGTTCATCATGCGGATGCAGCCAGAGGACACGTTCTGTCCGATGGTGTGCGGCTCATTGGTCCCGTGGATGCGGTAGAGCGACGAGCCGAGATAGAGCGCGCGGGCGCCGAGCGGATTGCCCGGCCCCCCTGCCATGTGACGCGGAAGATCGGGACGGCGGCGGATCATTTCGGCCGGCGGCGTCCAGTCCGGCCATTCCCGCTTCTGGCTGATGGTCTTCAGTCCGGCCCAGGCGAAGCCCGGCCGTCCGACGCCGATTCCATATCGGATAGCCTGTCCACCAGGCTGGACGAGGTAGAGGAACTTGCTCGGAGTATCGACCACGATGGTGCCGGCACGCTGCGGTCCGTCGAAGGCGACGACCTGGCGGGCATAGCGGGCATCCGGCGCGCGGGCGATACGCTCGACCGCCGGTTCCCGATCCGGCGCCATTGGCAGAGCGGCGAGGCGCACCGGAACGCGTTGCGGCGAGATCTGGGTCTGTCGCTCCGGTTCCGGCTCGACCGGGACACGATCTCCCGAATGCAGCTGGCGGGGTACGCCGTAGGCGAGCGGCTGCGGCTGCGGCTGGTGATAACCCCATTGCCCGTCGGGTGAGGGACGGCCGGAGACCGGCCGCTCCATCCGGGCTTCGAACGCCCCTGTGCCGGCGCGGTCGTTCATCAGGAGTTCGAGGAAACCGCCGCCATAGGCGCCCGCCCGCGATGTGCCTTGCGCCTGCGCCCCGCCCCCCTGCCCCGCCCATCCCACCGTCAGGCAGGCGATGGCCACGCACCAATCGAACCGCATGCTCGTCAACGCTCCAAGCCCGGTCGTACCCGATCCCGGGCACGACATGCGGTCAGGATCGGGGGTCGAGGCGGAAACCCGGTGAAGGAGTATGGTGAATCGTTCGGTCCGGGGTGGCTGCGAACAGGCGAATGGATTCAGCGTGAACGCACCGTAAAGGTTGCCGAGCGGTTGCGACGTTCAAGAAATCGAAATCAGTTGGCCCCAAGGTGGCCCGGCTTCTCTCTTGTTGGCTGATCGCGACCGATGACTCTCAAACGTTACCGCATCGAAGACAGTCTCGGCCTCGCGAACGCCCCCGTGGCGGTGGCATCCGCCGTCTCGTCGGAAGCGGCCGACCTGAACAACAAGCGCTTGGACGAAATCCTGTCCGCGATTCAGGATCTGCGAAAGGTGACGCAGACCAGCACGGTGGAGACGATCGAGGCGTGTCGGAAGGAGCTGAACGAAGCCTTCGCGATGCGCTCCGAGCTCGACATCATGAAGGATGCGATCACCCGCACCAAGCAGGAGATCGCAACCCTCTATCGCTCCGAGAACACCGGCAAGGGCATGCGCCGCGTCGCCGGCGAACTCGATGCCGTGGTGGATTTCACGGAGCGCGCCACCAGCACGATCCTGGGTGCGATCGAGGAGATCGAGACCAACGCCAGCATGCTGCGCGCCATGACCACCACCATGGCCGGGCGCGAGAACATCGACGCCATCCTGGATCGGGTCGTCGTCGCCTTCGAGGCCTGCAACTTCCAGGACCTGACCGGCCAGCGCATCAACAAGATCGTGGGTGTGCTGAAATTCATCGAGGAGCACCTGGACCGCATGATTGAGGCCTGGGGCGGCCTCGACAGCTTCAGCGATCTGCTGGGCGTGGCACCGGCCAAGGTGGATATCGACGACGAGAGCTCGCTGCTCAACGGGCCGAAGCTCGCCGACGACATCGGCCACGTCGACCAGGGCGACATCGACGCGCTGTTCGATTGAGGGCCGAGGGCGGCCTTTGCCCGGTCCGCCCCTTTCCTCGCCTCGGCGCGAGGCTTAAGTCAGGCTCATGAGCCGCGCGCCCGCGAAAGACCACGCCTCGAGAGAGCGTTCCGCCAAGGATCTGCCCCCGGACGGCTTCGACGACCAGGACGGGTTCCAGGAGGACGGATTCCAGGCGGGTGGATTCCGGGAGGACGCCTCCGAGGAGGAGGCCGAGGACCACGCCGAAGCCGACGATGCGCCCGAGATCGACTTCGATTTCGAGGAGGGCGCGGTCAAGGCCGGCACCGAGGTGATCCGGCGCTTCTGGACGACCCTGCCGACCTCGCCGGGCGTCTATCGGATGTTCGACGAGAAGGGCGACGTGCTCTACGTCGGCAAGGCGAAGAACCTCAAGGCGCGGGTCGGGTCCTACGCGCGCGGACAGGCGCATTCGAACCGTATCGCCCGCATGATCTCGCAGACGGCGGCGATGGAGTTCGTCACCACCGCCACCGAGACCGAGGCGCTGCTCCTCGAAGCCAACCTGATCAAGCAGCTGAAGCCGCGCTTCAACGTGCTGATGCGGGACGACAAGTCGTTTCCCTACATCCTGGTCACGGCCGATTCGGAAGCACCGCAGATCATCAAGCATCGCGGCGCCCGGCGCCGGAAGGGCAGCTATTACGGGCCCTTCGCCAGCGTCTGGGCGGTGAACCGCACGGTGAACGCCCTGCAGCGCGCCTTCCTGCTGCGCACCTGCACCGACAGCTACTACGAGAACCGCACCCGTCCCTGCCTGCTCTACCAGATCAAGCGCTGCTCGGGCCCGTGCACCGGCGAGATCGATTTGGACGATTACCGGGGCCTCGCGGACAGTGCGAAAAGCTTCCTGGCGGGCAAATCGAACGCCGTGAAGGACCGCATGCGCGAGGAAATGCAGGACGCCTCCGAAAAGATGGAGTTCGAGCGCGCGGCCCGGTTCCGGGATCGCATCGCGGCCCTGTCGGCAATCCAGGGGACGCAGGGGGTCAACACGCAAGGGGTGGAGGAGGCCGACGTCTTCGCCATCGACGAGCAGGCGGGCCAGTTCTGCATCGAGGTGTTCTTCTTCCGCAACTTTCAGAACTGGGGCAACCGCGCCTACTTTCCCAAGGCGGACCGGACCATGACGCCGGACGAGGTGCTGGCCTCGTTCATCGGCCAGTTCTATGACGACAAACCGGCGCCGCGCAGCGTCCTGGTCTCGCACGCCATCGAGGATGCGGAGCTGCTGGCGGCCGCTCTGTCGAGCCGCACCGACTACCGGGTCGAGATCCACCAGCCCCAGCGCGGCGAGCGCAAGAACCTGGTCGAGTACGCCCAGCGCAACGCCAAGGAAGCGCTCGGCCGGCGCCTCGCCGACACCGCCTCGCAAGGCAAGCTGCTCGCCGCCCTCGGGCAGTCGTTCGGGCTCGCGGGCGCGCCCCGGCGAATCGAGGTCTACGACAACTCGCACATCATGGGCACGAACGCCGTCGGCGGCATGATCGTGGCCGGGCCGACGGGCTTCGCCAAGCAGCATTACCGCACCTTCAACATCAAGTCGGAGGAGCTGACACCGGGCGACGATTACGGAATGATGCGCGAGGTGCTCCAGCGCCGTTTCAAGCGCCTGGTGAAGGAGAACCCGCGCACGGCCCGGGAGGCTGCCATCGCGGCGAGTGAAGGGGGCGCGCAGGAGCCGGTACCGGAGGCGGCGCCCGAGAGCGACACGCTGCCGGTCTGGCCCGACCTCGTGCTCATCGACGGCGGCAAGGGGCAGCTCGATGCCGCCCGCACCGCCCTCGAGGAGATCGGCATCAGCGACGTGGCCCTGGTCGGCATCGCCAAGGGACGCGACCGGGATGCGGGGCGCGAGACCTTCTTCGTGCCGGGGCGGCCGCCCTTCAAGCTGCCGCCGCGCGACCCGACCCTGTACTTCGTACAGCGCCTGCGCGACGAGGCCCACCGCTTCGCCATCGGCAGTCACCGGGCCAAGCGCAAGCGCGAGATGGTGCGCAACCCCCTTGACGAGATCGCCGGCATCGGCCCGAGCCGCAAGCGCGCACTCCTGCATCACTTCGGGACCGTGAAGGCGATCCAGCGCGCGGCCTTTGAGGATCTGGCGAAGACGCCCGGTGTCAACGCCGCCACGGCGCGCGCGGTGTACGACTTCTTCCACACGCAGGGCTGAGCGCGGAGCCGCGCCCGCGCATGCGTGAAAATGTTCGTTCGCAGGAGCGGTTGACCCCCAACCCCGCACATGGTTTCACGCCTGCGATGAATTCCGTCCTCCCCCGCCGCCGCTCGCCAGCCTGGACGCTCGCGAACTGCCTGACCTACGGTCGGCTCGTCGCGGTGCCCGTGCTGGTGGCTCTGCTGTACTGGCCGCAGGAACCGAGCGCCCGATTCGGCGCCCTGGCGATCTACATCCTGGCCGCCATCACGGATTACCTCGACGGCTACGTGGCGCGGACCTACGACCAGAGCTCGGCCCTGGGCCGGATGCTGGACCCGATCGCCGACAAGCTGCTGGTGGCGGCCTGCCTGCTGATGCTGGCGGCCGACAACACCATCGTGGGCTGGACCCTCTGGGCCGCCATCGTGATCCTGTGTCGGGAGATCCTGGTCTCCGGTCTGCGCGAATATCTCGCCGAGCTGAAGGTCGGCGTGCCGGTGAGCAAGGTCGCCAAGTGGAAGACCACCGTCCAGCTGATCGCCATCGGCTTCCTGGTGGCCGGACCCGCCGGGGAGTCGATCCTGCCGGGGACACTCCAGGCCGGCACGATCCTGCTGTGGCTCGCCGCCGCGCTGACGCTGTATACCGGCTGGGACTACATGAGGGCCGGGATCAAGCACGTCATCGACGATCCGCGCTGAGGGACACCACCGCGATGAAGCTCGTGTATTTCGCCTGGGTGCGCGAGCGCGTCGGCAAGGCCGAGGAGATTCTGGATCTCCCGGCCGACCTCGTGACGGTGTCCGATCTCGTGACCTGGCTGCGCGGACGAGGCGAGGAATACGCCTACGCCTTCGAGACGACGGGCATCGTCCGGGCGGCCATCGACCGGGTCCATGCCAAGCCAGACGCGCCGATCGCCGGCGCCTCCGAGATCGCGTTCTTTCCGCCGATGACGGGAGGCTGAGGCCGGACGCCTCAGCGTTTGCCCAGCGCCGCCGTGAAAGCCGAGACGTTGTTGCGCATCATCGCCACGTAGGTCGGCGCCGGGCCGTCCGGGCCCGACAGAGCGTCGGAGAACACCTTTCCGCCGATCACGGCGCCGCTCTCGCGGGCGATCTGCTGCATCAGGCGCGGATCGCTGATGTTCTCCAGGAACACCGCCGGGATCTTCTCCTGCCGGATCTGGCGGATGATGCGGGCGACGTCGCGCGGGCTCGCCTCGCTGTCGGTGGAGATGCCCTGCGGGGCGATGAAGGTCAGCCCGTAAGCGGCGGTGAAGTAGCCGAAGGCGTCGTGCGTTGTGATGATCCGGCGCTGCGCCTTCGGGATCGCGGCGATCGCCGCCCGCACATCGGACTCGAGGGCATCCAGGGTGCCGAGATAGGCCTTCGCGTTGGCCGCGTAGGTCGCCGCGTGAGCCGGATCGATCCGCTCGAGGGCGTCGCGGATATTGCCCACGTAGATCCGGGCGTTGGCGATGCTCTGCCAGGCATGGGGATCGTCGTGATGGCCGTGCCCGTGATGGGCGTGATCGTCGTCCTCGGCCTCGATCGGCTTGACCCCGGCGGAGGCGACGACGACCGGGGCCTTTGTGCCGGAGGCCTTGATCAGGCGGTCGAGCCAGCCTTCGAACCCGAGCCCGTTGACCACGACGAGGTTGGCGTCGGCCAGGGTCTTGGCGTCGCTCGGCGCCGGGGCGTAGCCGTGGGCATCAGCGTTCGGCTGAACCAGCGACGTCACGGCCACCCGGTCGCCCCCGACCTGGCTCACGAAATCGGTCAGGATCGAGAAAGTCGCCACGACCCTGATCTTGGCCGCCGGTGCCGAGGGAGTGGCCGGTGCGGTCTTGGCATCCTCCGCCCAACCCGGTCCCGCCAGACCGAGCAGGAGCACGAAGGCGGCGGAGAGGCGCCAGAATGGAAGCCGGAGCGGCATCGGGAACGGTCCTTTCGATCAGCCCATTCGCTCTACTGTAACATTATCACATTGCCAAGCTGATCCCCGGTCCAACGAGGGGGACCCGCGCCACGCATCCGCCCGGGGTGGCTTTCCCTTGATCTCGCCGGCAGGCGGACGCAAACACCCGGGCAGTCACGGCCCAAGCGCAGTCGGCCGGGCACGGACACGGAAAGAGCGGATCAGATGGCGCGACGAGCGCTTCCCAAGGGCGACATCCTTCCCCTCCTCGGCCGGGTCTGGCGGGAATGGCTGCGGCCGCACCGGGCCACCCTCGCGGTGGTCCTGGGGCTCATCGCCATCGTGGGTGCGGCGACCGGCCTGTATCCGACCCTGATCAAGCTCGCCTTCGACGCCTTCGACCGGAAGGACATGGCGGCCCTCGCCTACGGTCCCGTCGTGGTGATCGCCATCACGTCGATCCGCGGCTTCGCGCTGTTCGGCCAGAACGTCCTGACCAACCGGGTGGTCACCCGCGTCGAGGCCGACATGCAGGCGGCCCTCTATGGGCACCTCATCGACTCGGACCTCGCCCAACTGGGGCGGGAAAGTCCGGCGGCCTTCACCCAGCGCTTCACCACGGATTTCGCCTTCATCAAGGAAGGCCTGACCCGGATCTCCACCGTCCTCCTGCGCGACATCGCCATGCTGATCGCCCTGGTGGCGGCGCTGGTGTGGATGGACCCGATCCTAACCCTGGTGGCCGGCGTGGTGGTCCCGTTCGTGGCTGGCCCGATCGGACGCGTCGGCAAGAAGCTGCGTCGGGTCTCCACAGAGACGCAGGAGCGGATGGGCCTCACCGCCAGCCTGATCACCGAGAGCCTGCAGGGCGCGCGCATCGCCAAGACCTACGCGCTGGAGGGCTACCTGAAGGGCCGGGCGCAGGGCGCCTTCGATGAGGTGCGCCGCCTCAAGATGAAGGCCGCCAACGCCCGCGGGCGCCTCGACCCGCTGCTCGAGATCGGCGGCGGCTTCGCGGTCGCCGCCGTCCTGGCCCTGGTCGGCCAGCGCGTGACCTCGGGCGACCGCACGGTCGGCGACTTCACCGGCTACGTCACCGCCCTCCTGCTCGCCTCGCAACCGATCCGCACCCTCGGGACCCTGAATGCGATTCTGCAGGAGGCAGGCGCGGCGCTGCAGCGCTACTTCGCCCTGATGGACGAGGCGCCGCGCATCCGGGACGTTCCGGGCGCCCCGCCCTTGCGGATCGCGGGCGGCGAGATCCGCTTCACCGGCGTGCAGTTCCGCTACCGCCCCGACGCACCGGCCCTGGAGGGGATCGACTTCACGGTTCCGGCCGGTGCGACGGTGGCACTGGTCGGCCGCTCCGGCTCGGGCAAGTCGTCCCTCCTGAATCTCGTGCCGCGCCTCTACGACGTGACCGAAGGGACGGTCCGCATCGACGGCCAGGATATCCGCACCGTCAGCCTCGCCTCGCTACGGGCGACCGTGGCGGTGGTCTCGCAGGACGTGGTGCTGTTCGACGACACCATCGCGGCCAATATCGGGTTCGGCCGGCCGGGTGCCACGCGGGCCGAGATCGAGGCCGCGGCCGAGGCGGCGGCGGCGCACGGCTTCATCAGCCGCCTTCCGGAGGGCTACGACTTCCAGGTCGGCTCCTCCGGTGGGCGCCTGTCGGGCGGCGAGCGCCAGCGGATCTCGCTGGCGCGCGCATTCCTCAAGGACGCGCCGATCCTGCTCCTCGACGAGGCCACCAGCGCGCTCGATTCCGAATCCGAGCGCCTGGTGCAAGCGGCCCTCCAGCGCCTCATGCGAGGCCGCACCACCCTGGTCATCGCCCACCGACTCTCGACCGTCCGCGACGCCGACAGCATCGTCGTCATGGACAGTGGCCGCATCGTCGAGACCGGCCGGCATGAGGCGCTGGTCGCGGAGGGACAAATCTATGCCCGGCTGCATCGGATGCAGCTCGCCGGTGATGCCGAAGCCGAGCCCGCAGGGCTGCCGGCCTGACGACCGGACGGCTTGACGGGACCGATCCGCCATCGACGCGTTGAGCCGGGGAACACCAGGACGGACACCATGCAGGCGGAGCCTTACGGGACGACAGGCGCGGGCGATCCCGTCACGCGCCACACCCTGGAGCGGGGCGATCTGCAGGTGCAGATCCTCGATTACGGCGGCATCGTCAGCCGGATCGATGTGCCGGACCGGACCGGACGCCGGGCCAACGTCGTCCTGGGGGCCGCCGATCTTGCCGGCTACGCGGCCAGCGACGCCCATTTCGGCGCGGTCATCGGGCGCTACGCCAACCGGATCGCCGGCGGGCGCTTCCGCCTCGACGGCCGGAGCTACGACCTGCCCCGGAACGAGGGCCGCAACACCATGCATGGCGGGCCGGAAGGCTTCGACCGCCGGGTCTGGCGCGTCGCGGCCGCCGAGGCCGCGAGCCTCACCCTGACCTACCGCTCCCCGGACGGGGAGCAGGGTTTTCCCGGCAACCTCGACGTCACCGTCACCTATCGGTTGGCGGACGATCACAGCCTCGCCATCGACTACGCCGCCGTCACCGACCGGCCGACCATCCTCAACCTGACCAATCACAGCTACTTCAACCTTGCCGGCGAGGGCGCCGGCAGCGCCCTCGGGCACGTCGTCACCATCGCGGCGGACGGGGTGCTGGTCACCGATGCCGAGCAGATCCCGACCGGCGCGATCGCCTCCGTCGCCGGCACGCCCTTCGACTTTCGCACGCCGGTCGCCCTTGGCGCGCGCATCCGCGAAGCGCACCCGCAGCTGGCGCTCGCCCACGGCTACGACCACACCTACTTGCTCGGGGGCGACGGAGCCCTGCGCGACGTGGCGCAGGCCGTCGACCCGGTGAGCGGGCGCTGCCTCACCGTAGCGACGACCCAGCCGGGCCTCCAACTCTACACCGCCAACATGCTGGACGGGACGGTGACCGGATCGGGTGGAGGGCTCTACCGGGCCGGCGACGCGGTCTGCTTCGAGGCGCAGGGCTTCCCGGACGCGCCGAACCAACCGACCTTCCCAAGCCCCGTCCTTCGGCCGGACGCGCCGTTTCGGGCGACGACGGTCTACCGCTTCACGTCGCTCGCGTAGGCCATGGACAAGCCTCTCGCGACCCTCGCGATCTACGCCGCGGCCGCCCTGGCGGAGATCGCTGGCTGCTTCGCCTTCTGGGCTTGGGCGCGGCTCGGGCGCTCGGCCCTGTGGCTCGGCCCCGGCATCGCGGCGCTGGTGCTGTTCGCCGCCCTTCTGACCCGCGTCGAGAGCGAAGCGGCGGGACGGGCTTACGCGGCCTATGGCGGGATCTACATCGCCGCCTCGCTGCTCTGGCTCTGGATCGTCGAGAGCCAGAGGCCGGACCGCTGGGACATGGCCGGCGCTACACTGTGTCTCGTCGGCGCCGCCGTCATCCTGTTCGCGCCGCGCGGATAGAGGCGGGTTCCCGCCGAACCGCGCGCCGCAGCGATCGCGGGAAGCGGGGTCTCGTGTCGGGAAGAATGGAGCCTGGGTCGGGTACGGGATCGACCCTCCCCCCTCTGCGGAGCAGGCGGGAGAGGGTGACGCGCAGGCTGCCTCCAAGATGAGAAATACGATCGCCCTCGAAAGCGCAGACCGTTCGCGTCTCGCGACGGCTCAGGCTCCTGGCGCACCCGATCACGCCTGCGTTCAGCTTTGGTGCGGATCCGGCTCGACCAGGATCTCGCGCTTGCCGGCGTGATTGGCCGGGCCGACGATGCCCTCGATCTCCATCTTCTCCATCAGCGAGGCGGCACGGTTGTAGCCGATCTGCAGACGGCGCTGGATGTAGCTGGTCGAGGCCTTCTTGTCCCTGAGCACCACTTGGACGGCCTGGGTATAGAGATCGCCGCCGGCCTCGCCGAAGCTGCCCTGATCGAACACCGCGCCGTCCAGCTCGATCTCGTCGGAGCCGCCCTTGGCTGGCTTCTCGTCGCCGCTGCCGTCGTCGGCGGTGACGGCCTCGAGGTAGGACGGCCGGCCCTGGCGCTTGAGGTGGGCGACCACGCTCTCGACTTCCGAATCCGAGCAGAACGGACCGTGCACGCGCGTCGTGCGCCCGCCGCCGGCCATGAACAGCATGTCGCCCTGGCCCAGCAGCTGCTCGGCGCCCATCTCGCCCAGGATCGTCCGGCTGTCGATCTTGCTCGTCACCTGGAAGCTGATCCGGGTCGGGAAGTTGGCCTTGATCGTGCCCGTGATGACGTCGACCGAGGGGCGCTGCGTCGCCATGATCAGGTGGATGCCGGCCGCGCGCGCCATCTGGGCCAGACGCTGGATCGCACCCTCGATGTCCTTGCCCGCCACCATCATCAGGTCGGCCATCTCATCGACCACGATGACGATGTAGGGCAGCGCCGACAGGTCCATCTCCTCCGTCTCGTAGACAGCCTCGCCGGTTTCGCGGTCGAAGCCGGTCTGCACCGTCCGGGTCAGGATCTCGCCGCGCCCACGCGCCTCAGCCAGTCGGGCGTTGAATCCGTCGATGTTGCGGACACCGACCTTGGACATCTTCTTGTAGCGCTCCTCCATCTCGCGCACGGCCCACTTGAGGGCGATGACCGCCTTCTTCGGGTCGGTGACCACGGGCGAGAGCAGGTGCGGGATGCCGTCGTAGACCGACAATTCGAGCATCTTCGGATCGACCATAATCAGGCGGCACTCCTCCGGCTTCATCCGGTAGAGCAGCGACAGGATCATGGTGTTGATGGCGACCGACTTGCCCGAGCCCGTGGTGCCCGCCACCAGCAGGTGGGGCATCTTGGCAAGATCGGCGATGATCGGCTCGCCGCCGATGTTCTTGCCCAGGCACAGGGCGAGGCTCTGCTTGGTCTCGGCGAAATCGGCAGAGGCCAGCAATTCGCGCAGGTACACCGTCTCGCGCCGGGCATTCGGCAGCTCGATGCCGATGGCGTTGCGACCGGGGACCACGGCGACGCGGGCCGAGACCGCCGACATCGACCGGGCGATGTCGTCGGCCAGGGAAATCACGCGGCTCGACTTGGTGCCGGGGGCCGGCTCCAGCTCGTAGAGGGTGACGACAGGACCGGGACGCACCGCGAGAATGTCGCCGCGCACGCCGAAATCGCTGAGGGTCGCTTCCAGCAGGGTGGCGTTCTGCTCCAGGGCCTCGGACGAAATCTGGCTCGAGGCCGGCAGGCGCGGCGCCTCACCGAGCAGTTCCAGGGCCGGATGGCGATAGTTCTCGGATGGCTGCTGGGGCGGAGTACGCCGCGCGGCGGCGGGCACCGGCGGGGGAGCGGCGGGCGCGACACGCGAGCGCGCCGGGGCCGGCTCCTCGACAGGGGCCGGACCATCGGCGTCCTCCGCGTCGTCGAAATCCTCGTCGTGATGGACCGGGGCCGGCCGCCGCTGCGAGACCGCCGCCGGCGGGGCGGATGAGACGGTCGGCGATGGGCCGGGCGAGGCCGGATCGAAGGGCTCGAACACGGGTTCCCGCCGTCCGTCGGACGGTCCGAGGCGGGCCTCCGGGGCATGCGTGGCCCAGGGCGCATCCTCCGGTGCCGCGAAGGCGCGCTGCGCCGCGAGGGCCGGCGAGGCCCCCGCATAGGCGAGCGATGTGGCGGCGGCGGCGCGCTCGGCACGCCACTCCCCGATCCGGGCCGCCAGGGCCGCGCGACCGCCCATCAAGGCCTGCGCCATCGCCCCGAGGGAGACGAGGCCGAGACTCGGCTCGTCATCCTCGTAGCGCCCGTCCTGGGTGTTATCGACGCGACCGCGCTGGGGCTGGCGCACAGAGGCCGGAGGCGCATCGTAGGCATCCGCATCGTCCTCCTCGACCTCGCCGACGCGGCAGGCGCCCGTGAGGCACAGAATCGCCACGCCGGCGAACAGGAAGCCCGCGAAGGCCAGGAGCGGTGAGGCCAGGATGCCCAGCATCGTGCGGGCGGCATGCATGAGCGCGTCGCCGGCAACCCCGCCGAGGCCGGTGGGCAGAGGCCAGCGCGCCGTCGACGGCAAGGCGCTGGCCACCGCGCTCGCGGCGAAGAAGCCGATGATCCAGAGCGTCAGGCGCAGACCGCCGCGCGGCAGCGTCCGCGTGCGCATCAGCTGAATGCCCCACAGGGCCGGCGGCAAGACGAAGGCCAGGGAGCCGAGCCCGAGAAGCTGCATCGCCAGATCGGACACCACGGCACCGCCGGTTCCGAGCACGTTGTGGGCGGGATGATCCGTGGCGTGGTTGAGACTCGGATCGTCGATCGACCACGTCGCCAGGGCAACCGTCAGCGCGGTGGCACCGGCAAACAGCACGAAACCGCCCAACTCCGTCATCCGCTTGGCCAGGAACGGGCGAAAGCTGTCGACGAAAGTATCGTAGGGCGATGCGGAACGGCGAAGCGAGCGCATGCGGTACCAGACACGATGGGGAACTGTCCGGTCACGCTACCGTCTTCGGAGTTAACGGTTGGCTAAGGTTGAGATTTCCCTTCCCCCGGCTCGGACAGCAATCCTGTGTCGGACCGGCCTCGTGGTCTGCCCGTCCGTCCTGCCGTACCGCCGAAGACGAAAAAGGCCCCGGTCGCGAGGACCGGGGCCTTCCGAACCGTGGGCTGAAGCGCCCGCGATCCTAGTAGTTGTAGGCGCGCTCGCCGTGATCGGCGATGTCGAGGCCTTCACGCTCCTCGTCCTGCGTGACGCGCAGGCCGATGGTGAGATCGACGAGCTTGTACAGGATGGCGGAGCCGATACCGGACCACAGGATGGTGAAGCCAACGGCCTTGACCTGGCTCATCACGGCGGCGCCGGTCTCGTAGGCGCCGACGGCGAGTTCACCGGGCTTGGAGGTGTAGTCCGGCAGACCGACGCCGCCGAACTCGGTGTTCACCAGGATACCGGTCGCGATGGCGCCGAGGATGCCACCGATGCAGTGGACGCCGAAGACGTCGAGCGAGTCGTCGTAGCCGAGCGCGTTCTTCACCGTGGAGCACATGATGAAGCAGACCGCGCCGGCGACGAGGCCGAGGACGATCGAGCCCATCGGGCCGGCGAAACCGGCGGCCGGCGTGACGGCGACGAGACCCGCGATGGCGCCCGAGAGCATGCCGAGCAGCGACGGCTTGCCCTTCAGCATCCACTCGACGAACAGCCAGGACAGGGCGGCGGCGGCCGTGGCCACGAAGGTGTTCAGCATCGCCATGGCGGCGGTGCCGTTGGACTCGAGGTTGGAGCCGGCGTTGAAGCCGAACCAGCCGACCCAGAGCAGCGAGGCGCCGATCGAGGTCATGGTCAGGGAGTGCGGGGCGAGCAGGTCACGGCCGTAGCCGATGCGCTTGCCGAGCATGAGGCAGCCGACGAAGCCAGCGATACCGGCGTTGATGTGCACCACGGTGCCGCCGGCGAAGTCGAGGGCGCCCCACTTGAACAGCAGGCCGGCATCGGCGTTCACGGCGTCGAGGGCGGCCTGAGCCGTTGCCTTCGAGGCGTCGTCGGTGGCGGCGGCCAGTGCCTTTGCGGCGTTGCCGACCGCATCCGGGCCGCCCCAGTACCAGACCATGTGGGCCATCGGGAAGTAGATCAGCGTGGTCCAGAGGATCATGAACACGACCAGCGCGGAGAACTTCATCCGCTCGGCGAAGGCGCCGACGATGAGGGCCGGGGTGATCATCGCGAACGTCATCTGGAAGCAGATGTAGACGTATTCGGGGATCACGACGCCGTTCGAGAAGGTGGCGACGGTGGAGTTCGCGTCGATGCCCTTCAGGAAGGCCTTGGACAGACCGCCGACGAAGTCGTTCAGGCCGCCGCCGTTGGTGAAGGCGAGGCTGTAGCCGAAGATCACGAACAGGAGGCTGGAGATGCAGGCGATGGCGAAGACCTGCGTCAGCACCGAGAGCATGTTCTTGGTGCGCACGAGACCGCCGTAGAACAGGGCCAGACCGGGCACGACCATCAGCAGCACCAGGGCGCTGGAGATGAGCATCCAGGCCGTGTCGCCCTTGTTCGGGACGGGCGCAGCGGTGGCGGCAGCGGTCATCGCCTCCGTCGTCGGGGTCTGCGCGAGGGATGGCTCGATGAACAGGAGGGCGAGCGCGGCGCCTCCCAGCCCGAGCGCCAGGGCATTGCGAAGCTTCATGGAAACGAGACTCCCGATCGCGGTGCGATGCTGATGTGAAGGATTGTGTCAGGGGCTGGCGGACGGAACCGTCCGGGTATGGCGTTGCCTCGGCGAGCGTCGCTCAGAGAGCGTCGACGTCGGTCTCGCCGGTGCGGATGCGGACCGCCTTCTCCAAGGGGACAACGAAGATCTTGCCGTCGCCGATCTGGCCCGTGCGGGCGGCCGCCGCGATCGCGTCGATGACGCTGCCCGTCAGGTCGGAGGCGACCGCGACCTCGATCTTCAGCTTGGGCAGGAAGCTCACCGCATACTCGGCCCCGCGATAGATCTCGGTGTGGCCTTTCTGACGGCCGTAGCCCTTCACCTCGGTCACGGTCAGGCCGTGAACGCCGATGCCGGTCAGAGCGTCGCGCACCTCCTCCAGCTTGAACGGCTTGATGATGGCCATCACGATTTTCATGGGCGACGCCCCTTTGGCTACGAGTGGATTTCGCGGATGGGAACTTGCGCGAGTGCGACCTTGCGCGAGTGCAAACCTGCATGACTGGAGGCCACGGGCCGGCGCACGCACGCGTCGCGACACGATCGACCCCGCCGGTACGCAGGGGCCGTTCCCGACCCATGCGCTCGACCACCCATATTCAAGGACTATGCCAGAGGAACTTTTTCGCTGAGCCTCGATCTGCCCAAGAAGTGTCCGCCGGCTGATTTAGGACGCGGCGTTTTTCCGGCCAAGTTTGCCCGCAAAGCAGGCATGTCGTTCACAGAATAGGCATAACCAGCAGAACAGAGGCAAAGACCTAGGCTGCAAGGTGCCTCAACCCTCGGCGCGGCGCGGCCGGATCATACCTTCCTGGGCCACCGAGGCGATCAGCGTGCCGTCTCGGGTGAAGATCTGACCGCGGGCGAAACCACGGGCCCCCTCGGCGCTGGGGCTGTCCTGGGCGTAGAGAAGCCAGTCGTCAGCCCGGAACGGCCGATGAAACCACAGGGCGTGGTCGAGGCTCGCCGACTGAATCTCAGGATCGAACACCGTCTGCCCGTGCGGGATCAGGGTGGCGTCGAGAAGCGTCATGTCTGACGCATAGGCGAGGACGGTGCGATGGATCGCCGGATCATCGGGCAGGCGGTCGACCGCGCGCATCCAGACATGGAAGCGCGGCTCGCGGGGTGACCGGCGCAGGTAGCGCTCGATCTCGACGGGTCGCAATTCGATCGGCCGCCGGCGTCCGAAATACGAGAGAATGGGAGCCGGGATGGTCAGGCCCTCGCGCGCGGCCTCGGCCGTGACGGCCGGCGCCTCGGGGACATCCTCCGGGGGCGGAACATCGGGCATGGTGGCCTGGTGGGCGGCACCCTCCTCGGCATCGTGATAGGACACCGACATGGCGAAGATCGCGCGCCCGTGCTGGTGCGCCACGACCCGCCGCGTGGCGAAGCTGCGGCCGTCACGGATGCGCTCGACCGCGTAGTCGATGGGCGCCTTCGGGTCACCGCCCAGGAGAAAATAGGCGTGCAGCGAGTGCGGCGGCCGGGTCTCCGGCACCGTGCGCGAGGCCGCGACGAGGGCCTGGGCCACGACCTGCCCACCGAAGACCCGGAACCAGCCGGTCTGCAGGCTCTCGCCCCGATAGAGATCGGGCTCCAGGCGCTTCAGGTCGAGGATGTCGAGGAGTTCGGTGACGATGCCTGCCATGCCGCTTCCCTGGTCGCCCGCGTGATCCTGTCGGGGAGATCGCCCCCGAGGATCATGGCCGACCCTTCACATGTGAACGATCGCGCTGGCAAGGTGCCCCGATGCATCCTGGACGCGACGCGGTGGGCTGTACCGACCACCGGGCGAGGCCCGCCGCAGCGGCGATAAGGTCCGGGCTGAAGGTCGGCCTCGTGCGTTGCCCCCGGCACCGAGGAGTGGCACTCCGGGCAGCGAGGATGTCGGGGGTTGCCATGGGCGGCGCGGGCGAATTCGAGGCGGGCATGATCCAGGCGGGCACGGTCGAAACGAGGAAGCGTGCGGACCAGCGCAGCGTGGTGATCGCCGGAGCCGGCATTCCCGGCCTGACGCTCGCCCTGGCGCTTGCGCGCGCCAACGGCCCCGCCGTGTCGGTCACCGTGTGCGATCCCGGCCTCGGCGCCGGCGCCGCCCGACATGCCGGTCGGGCCTATGCGGTCGCCGCTGGCGGGCGGCGCATGTTCGAGCGCCTGGGAATCTGGGACATCGCCAGCCGGTCTGCGCAGCCGATCCACGATATGGTGGTGAGCGACAGCCGCCTGTCCGACCCGGTCCGCCCGGTGTTCCTGACCTTCGCGCAGGATGCTGAGGCCGGCGCCCCCTTCGCCCACATGGTAGAGGCCGAGCCGTTGGTGGCGGCCCTGCTGGAGGCAGCCGCGGCCGCGGGCGTGGTCCTCGAACCCGTCGGCATCGTCGAGGCCGTCCCGGACGGCGCTCGCATCCGCCTGTCGCTCAGCGACGGCCGTTCGCGCGACGCCTCGCTCCTGGTGGCTGCCGACGGCGCGCGCTCGCGCCTGCGCGAAGCGGCCAAGATCGGCTGGGTGGGCTGGTCCTATCCACAGATGGGGCTCGTCGCCACCATCGGCCATGAGCGCGCTCACGAGGGTCGGGCCTACGAGCATTTCCTGCCGAGCGGTCCCTTCGCGATCCTGCCGCTGGTGGATGGCGGCACGCTCGGGCATCGCTCCTCCATCGTCTGGACCGAGCGCGCGGCCGATGTGCCGCCCCTGACCGGAGGCGGCCCGGAAGAGACCCTGGCCGAGATCGAGCGTCGCTTCGGGCTCAATCTGGGGCGGTTGGCGCTTGAGCGGGGACCGAGCGCGCATTCCCTCGCCTTCGGCCTCGCCCGCAGCTTCCGGGGCGAGCGCCTGGCGCTCCTCGGCGATGCCGCCCACGTCATCCACCCGATCGCCGGACAAGGCTTGAACCTCGGCCTCGCCGGCGCGGCTGTGCTGGCCGAGGCGATGACCGACGCCCTCCGCCTCGGCCTCGACCCCGGGAGCCCGGACGTGCTGAAGCGCTATGAGCGGGCGCGCCGCTTCGACACCCTGGCCATGGGGGCGGTGACGGACGGGCTGAACCGCCTGTTCTCGAATGACCTGCTGCCCCTGCGCCTGGCGCGCGACCTCGGCCTCGGCCTGGTCGACCGGCTGCCGGGGTTGAAGCGGCTGTTCATCGGCGAGGCCGCCGCGGCGCGGGGGACGCAGCCGCGCCTGCTGCGCGGCGAGGCCCTCTGACACAGCGAAACGGCGACCCTCCCGGTTTCGGGAAGATCGCCGCGTTGCCGACCCGTCAGCCGGGAAGACCGGCTTGGCCTCTCCGTCCTCGACTTTACTTGCCCTTGGCGGCCTTGCTGGCCTTCTCGCGCTCGATGCCTTCGAGGATCAGGCGGTGAGCTTCGTCCTTGCCGCCCCAGCGCTTGATCTTCACCCACTTGCCGGGCTCGAGATCCTTGTAGTGCTCGAAGAAGTGCTGGATCTGGTGGATCGTGATGTCGGGCAGGTCGGTGTAATCTTCGATGCGGTCGTAGCGCATGGTCAGATGGCGCGACGGTACCGCGATGATTTTCTCGTCCTCGCCGGAATTGTCCTCCATCACCAGCACGCCGATCGGGCGGGCGCTGATGATCGCGCCGGGTGCGATGGCGCGGGTATTGGCCACCAGCACGTCGCACGGATCGCCGTCGCCCGAGAGGGTGTGCGGGATGAAGCCGTAATTGCCCGGGTAGTGCATCGCCGTATAGAGAAAGCGGTCGACCACGAGGGCGCCGGCTTCCTTGTCCATCTCGTACTTGATCGGGTCGCCACCGATCGGCACCTCGATGATGACGTTCACGTCGTCCGGCGGGTTTTTCCCGATCGAGACCGCATCGATGATCATTTGTTAGCTCCCGGAAGCGCGGGCATTCCAGCCCCGTTGCGGCGTCTCATAAAGCCCTTCCGCCGCGAAGGAAATCGCACCTCCCCGAGGGCTCACAACGTTTGCACGAAATTGTCGGGTCCGGCCTCAGGGCCGGTCCGACGATCCGAAGCGCCGCCGCCACCACGCCGCCAGCCGCGCCCAGGTGCGCTCCAGCCAGCGCGCGGCATGCTCCAGGGGCACCTTGAGGGCCGGGACGTCCTGGCTCAGGAGCGCGAGGCCCAGCGGCAACATCCACAGACCCAGAACCGGCAGGATCGAGAAGATCCCGCCGAGGATGAACAGGATGGCGGCGCCGAGGCGGATCCAGAACCGAGACGGCTCACGCAGCCAATCCACCGCGCGACGCGCCCGGTCCGGCAGTTTCTCGCTCAGCGCCGTGACGCGCCTGTCCCAATCCGCCGGCGTCACGCTCATCCGCAGCCCCACTTCCCACCCGACGGTCCGGTCCGGGGAACGGATGCCGACCGGTCGCGACGGGGCGTCCCGCCGGTTCAGGTGAAGCGGAAACCGATTTTGGGCAGAACCGTTCCGGCCATCCGGTCGACGGCGCGGGCGATCTCGACACCGCCGAGCCCGCTGTAGAACGTCCGGGCGCGATCGTTCTCCTCCAGGGCCCAGACCCCGACCCGGGCGAGGCCATGGTCGGCGAGGTCGTTGGACACGGCCCGGAACAGGCGCCGGCCGAGTCCGAGGCCCTGGTAGGACGGGCGCACGTAGAGTTCGTCGATCTCTCCGGGGGCCTGAAGGGTTCGGCCGCGGGCCGGTCCATAGACCGCGTAGGCCACCAGCGCGTTCTCCCGCTCGACCACGACCAGCGGTCGGCTGCGCTGGGTAGCTCCGAGCCACCATTGCGAGCTGCGTTGCGAGATCATCCGCTCCAGTGCGACACCCGGGATGATGCCGCGATAGGCCTCGCGCCAGGTCTCGTCGAACAGGTCCGCCAGAAGGTCGACGTCGGCCGGGCGGGCGCGGCGGATGCTGATGGTGCTCGTACGCATGACGGGTCTCCGCGCGCGAAGAGACGAAAGACGGTTCGCATCGGTGTCGATCGCGCATCGGAGCCGACGATCCGGGCGAAGACAAGGCGGGCTCGGGCCTCGCAAGGTCGATGCCGATTCGCCCCCGCGATCCACCGCTCGTTTGCCGCGGCTGTCGCGCGCTGGTAGATCAGCCGCCTCGCACCTCCCCACCCTCCCCGCCTCTTCGGTCCCGCCGCCCCCGTGTTCAACCGCTTCCTTTCGTACGAGACCCGCTACGCCCGGCGCATGGCGCGGATCGCGCGCTTCGAGCGCCCGATTGCCGGCCCGGTGTCGCGCGCCAAGGCCTGGGCGAACATGCTGCTGGTGGACCACGGCGTGTTCCGCCTCGCCTATCTGAACCGGCACCGGATCGGACAGGGCAAGCTGTGGCGCTCGGCCCAGCCGAGCCCGCACCAGTTGGCTTGGTTCAAGCGCCAGGGCGTCCGCACGGTGATCTCGCTGCGAGGCGGGCGCGAGCACGGTTCGTGGCCGCTCCAGCGCGAGGCGTGCGAGCGCCAGGGCCTGACCCTGGTCGAATTCGTCCTGCGCTCTCGGGAGGCGCCGTCGCGGGAGACCATTCTGGCCGCGAAAGCGTTCTTCGACACTGTCGAGTACCCGGCGATCATGCACTGCAAGTCCGGTGCGGACCGCGCCGGCCTCGGCGCCGCCCTCTACCTCATCCTGCACGAGAACCTACCGGTGGCGGAGGCGATGGGCCAGCTCTCCGCACGCTACGGCCATTTTCGCTTCGCCAAGACCGGCATTCTCGATGCCTTCTTCACGCTCTACCGACGCGAGGGCGAGACGAAGGGCCTCGACTTCCTGACGTGGGTGGAGACGGTTTACGATCCGGAGGCGCTCACGCGCTCGTTCCGGCCGGGCTTCTGGTCCGATCTCGTGGTCGATCGGGTCATCAAGCGCGAATAGCGGTACGCAAAAACCCGCCGCGGCCATGCCGGGCGGGTTTCCAATCAAGGGCTTCAGAGAAACAAGGGGATCGACGATCCCCCGCACGTCAGGCGGCGAGACGGATCGCAGTTGCGGCATTCTCGTTGCTGGCGATGAATCGGCCGGACTTCGACAGCGGGCCGTTCTTCGGCGTCAGAGCGTCGGCGGCGTAGAACACCAGCGAGACGTTGAGGGCAATAGCGGCAACAACCAGAAGAGCGATCATCGGGGAGCTTCCCAGAGCGAGTGCGATGGACCTTATATGGCACCGCACCATTGTCCGTGGCATACCAAATCCAACACACCAGCCATGCACAGGGCTCAGCCACTGCACTGTTTCGTGATCTCAGGGTGACAAGATACGCCGCTCGTGCACAGTTCGCCCGCCACCGGCACAAGTCTCTCTATGAGAAGAGGCACGGTCTTTTCGCACTGCGGTCGTCAGTTGGCAGACAGGCTCTGAATCTCGGCCGCGAAGGACGGGGCGTCGGCCACTCGATCGCCGGTGAGAACCACCAGCGTCAGGATCAGGCCGAACACCGCAAGATAGACGACGGCGAAGAGGTCCCTGTCTTCCCGACCCGACAGCACGATGGCGGCGAATGGGACTGTCTGCAGGGTCAGTAAAGCCGGGATGTTCATGGCGTAGCTCGATTCCTGGCGAGACTCGGTTCATGGCGAAACTCGGTTCATGGCGGATCTCGAACCATCCACGGTATTCGTCCGCCTGGACGGACGGGATGACGCGTTCCGCCTACGCGGCTTTGCAGCGTCGGAGCGGGCGCCCGGGTCTCCGGAATTCGGCACCCGGGTGCCCGCGTGTCTCAGGCGGCCTGGATCGGACGGGCCGCGACCACCGGCACGGACGTCGGCTCCTCGCTCAACAAGCGCAGACGCAGCGGCTTCAAGACGAACAGCGCCAGGATCGCCGCCACCACATTGAGACCGATGATGATCGCGAACACCGCCGACCAGCCGTAGCGGGCGGAGATCACGCTGGCGATCGGCACCAGGAACGAGGCCGTCCCTTTCGCGGTGTAGAGCAGGCCGGCATTGGTGGTGGCGAATTTCGATCCGAAGGTGTCGCCGCAGGTGGCCGGGAACAGTGAGTAGATCTCCCCGAACACCCCGAAATACACCGCCGTGGCGAACACGAAGACGAGCGGCTGGGTACCGTAGGTCAGCAGGGTCACGATCGCCAGAGCGGCGATCGAGAAGGCGATGAACATGGTGTTTTCGCGCCCGAGATGATCCGAGACGAAGCCGAAGAACGGGCGTCCGAAGCCGTCGAAGATGCGGTCGAGGGAGATCGCGAAGGTCAGCGCCGCCATCTGTAGGCCGAACAGGCTGACGGGCACGTCCGCGACCTTGAAGTCGTGGGCGATCGGAGCGATCTGCGCCGCCGCCATCAGGCCGCCCGAAGCCACCATGACGAAGATGGCGTACATCAGCCAGAAGACGGGCGTGCGCACCACCTCGCGCGGGGTCCGGTCGACCCGGGTCTGGGGCAACCGGACGGTCTTGCGCTGCACCGGCGCCGCGAGGGACGGCTTGCGCAGGAGGAACGACAGAGCAACCACGATGGCACCCTGGCCGAGGCCGAAGGTCAGGAAGGCGTCCTGGTAGCCGGAGTCGCGGATCATGTTGGCGATGGGGATCACGGTAACAGCCGCACCGGCGCCGAAACCGGCCGCCGTGGCACCGGCAGCGAGCCCGCGCCGATGGGGAAACCACTTCAGAGCGTTGCCCACGCACGTGCCATAGACAGAGCCCGCCCCGATACCGCCGATGACGGCCGCCGCGTACAGCACGACGAGGGAATCCGCATGGGCATTGAGGAACCAAGACAGCGCGATCATCACGCCGCCGAAGCAGACCACGAGGCGCGGACCATAACGGTCGACGAACCAGGCCTCCACCGGCACGAGCCACGTCTCGGTAGCGACGAAAACCGTGAAAGCGAACTGGATCGCGGTACGACCCCAGTGAAACTTGGCATCGATCGGGTCGACGAAAAGAGTCCACCCGTACTGGAGGTTGGCGATCATCGCCATGCACAGCACGCCGAAGGCGAGTTGCCACCACTTGGCGGACGCTGGGTCCTGACGTTCCATCCCGGATTCCTTCTTGATCGGTTCTTGAACGACCGACCGGGACAGCATGCACCAAAATTCTTTGTATGCAATATACCAGGGATTAGATTATTAGTTTGCTCGTGTTGCGCGTTCCGGCGGGGCGCCTCACGGCTTCGTTGTGCACGATCCTGCACGACGGCAGGACATCCTGTGGTGTTTTAGGGCCTGCCGGCCCGGACGCTGCGGCGCGTCTCACGCTCCGCAGCGGTTTCCGAACGCGATCCAGGGACAGCGCTTCATCATGCTGCCGACGATGCGAACGCTACTCGGCGGCGACCCGGCTCGCCTCGCGGTAGGGATGGGCCGGATAGGTCCCGATGATGCGGACCTCGCGCGAGAAGTAGGCGAGTTCGGCCAGCGCGCGCGACAGGCCCGGCTCCTCCGGATGGCCATCGACCTCGGCATAGAACTGCGTCGCCGAGAACTGGCCCTCGACCATGTAGCTCTCGAGCTTCGACATGTTGACGCCGTTGGTGGCGAAGCCGCCGAGCGCCTTGTAGAGGGCCGCCGGGATGTTGCGGACCCGGAACACGAAGCTCGTGACGATGGGACCGGTTTCCGCCGCGACCGGCTCCGGCTCGGGCGAGAACACCACGAAGCGGGTGGTGTTGTGGCTTTCGTCCTCGACGTCGCGCTCCAGGATGTCGAGGCCGTAGACCTCGGCGGCGAGGGCCGGAGCCAGGGCGCCGCGCGTCCGATCGCCCGCCTCCGCCACCTCCCGCGCCGCCCCGGCGGTGTCGCCGGCGACGATGGCGCGGACCCCGAGGCGCCGGATGATCTTCCGGCACTGTCCGAGGGCGTGGACGTGGCTGTGCACGGTGCGGATGGTCTCGACCGGCGTCCCGGGCAGCACCATCAGCTGAAAATGGATCGGCAGGAAGTGCTCGGCCACGATGTGCAGGCCCGAGGTCGGGATGAGGTGGTGAATGTCGGCGACACGGCCCGCGATCGAATTCTCGATGGGGATCATCGCCCGGTCCGCCCGGCCCTCCTTCACCGCCGCGAAGGCGTCCTCGAAGGTCGGGCACGGCAGCGGCGTCCAGTCCGGATAGGCCTGGGCGCAGATGATATGGGAATTCGCGCCGGGCTCACCCTGGTAGGAGATGGTGTGGTGGGGCATGGCGGGCAGGTCTCTCGCGTGCGGTCAGTTCAGGCGGCGGGCCGACAGGATGGCGCGCGCCCGCTCCAGGTCGGCGGGGGTGTCGACACCGAGCGGCAGGTCGTCGACGATGATGGCATCGATTCGCATGCCGGCCTCGAGGGCGCGGAGCTGCTCCAGCTTTTCGCGGGTCTCGAGCTCGCCGGGCGGCAGCGCCATGAAGCGCGCGAGCGCCTTTCGGCGATACGCGTAGAGGCCGATGTGGTGATAGAGCGGCCCCTCCCCCCACGGCGCCGTGGCGCGGCTGAAATAAAGCGCCCGCAAGCGGCGCGTGCCGACGGTGTGGCCGATCAGCTTGACCACGTTGGGGTCGTGCCGCTCGGCCTCGTCGGTAATCACCGCGCAGAGGGTGGCGATGTCTACCGTACGGTCCATCAGCGGCAGGATCGCGGCCCCGATGATCCCGGGATCGATGGTCGGCAGGTCGCCCTGCACGTTCACCACGACATCGTGGTTGCCCTGCGGATCGATGATGTCCAGGGCCTCCGCCAAGCGGTCGGAGCCGGAGGGATGATCGGCCCGAGTCAGCACCGCGAGGCCGCCGACGGCCTCGATGGTCTCGACGATGGTCGGCGTATCGGTGGCGACCACGACCGGGCCGATGCCGGATTCGACGGCCCGGCGCCAGACATGCACGATCATCGGCTCGCCGGCGATGTCGGCCATCGGCTTGTTGGGCAGGCGGGTCGCGGCCATGCGCGCGGGAATGAGGACGATGGGATCGGACATCAGTGCAAGGTCCTGTTCCGGATGAGCCCGGTGCTTAACAGTGGCGGTACGCGATGTCATGCCGTGGCGCGCAGCGATGCCGTGGCGCGAAGCGCATCATCTCGCCTCGAACCCCGGATGCGGGAAACGGGCTTCGGGAACCCGTTCCGCACGACCGAGTCTCAACAAGTGAGGGATGGAGGCGACACCCAGGTCTCTGCGACTCCGCGAAGCGCGACTCCACCATTGTCAAGGTCGGGCCTCAGCAGTTAAGCACCCTCGAGCGTTTCCAAAGTCCGCCGCATCCACGCGCTGGACTTCGCCCTGAATTCTCCCCCTCAGGCCGGCCGCACCGGAGTTGTCGAGAATGGACTCTTTCGAGCTGAACAAGGTCGCGGGTGCCGCGCTGGGCGCGCTGCTGTTCGCCGTAGGGTCGGGCTTCGTTGCCGAACTGATCTATCACCCGAAGCCTGCCGGCAACGCTGGCTACGCGCTCCCCGAACCGCAGCCGAAGGCCGCCGGCGGTGGGGCACCCGAGGCGAAGGTCGAGCCTCTGCCGATCCGGCTCGCCAGCGCCACCGTCGACAAGGGACAGTCCGCGGCCAAGAAATGCGCCTCATGCCACAGCTTCGAGAAGGGTGGCCCCAACAAGGTCGGCCCCCATCTCTGGGGCGTGGTCGATCGCCAGCGGGCGCATGAGCCGGGCTTCGAATATTCGGCCGCGCTGAAGGAGAAGGGCGGCACCTGGACCTACGACGAACTCGACCATTTCCTGGCCAACCCGAAGGGTTACGTCCCCGGGACCAAGATGGCCTTCGCGGGCATCACCTCGCCGACCGAACGGGCCGACGTGATCGTCTATCTGCGCAGCCTTGCCGACACCCCGGCCCCATTGCCGGCTGCCGAGGCGAAGGCAGAGGGCGACAAGCCGGCAGAAGCCAAGCCAGCGGATAAGCCGGCCGATAAGCCGACCGAGGCCAAGCCTGCGCCGGATTCGAAGCCCGCCGCCGAGGTTCGTCGCGAGCAGACGCCGAAGCCCGCCGATGGCGCGAAGCCGACCGAAGATCAGAAGCCCGAGGTCAACAACCCGGCGACCGCCGCCCAGCCCACCGTCGCAGGCGAGAAGGCGAACCCGCCCGCCTCCGTGAAGCCGGCCGACGACACGCCGGTCGGGGCTGCCCCAGCCGCGCCGCCAGCACCGGCCGCGACCGTTCCGGCCGAGAAGCCCGCGCAGCAATAATCCCCGCAGATTGCGAGACGGGAGAAGGCCGGGCATCGCCCGGCCTTTTTTGTTTGCCGCCGTGCTCGCATCCATCCGAGAGGGTCACCGCTCGTCCTGCCGCACGGCCCCCCTGAGTGCTTCGCGCACGCGCCAACTTCTCCTGCGCGCACGCGCCAACTTCTCCTGCGCGCACGCGCCGGCTTGGCGTTCGCCGCCCGTCCGTCCTAGAACACCCGCCTGCCGTCGCCGGTGAGGCGATGGGACCGCGCCCCCGGAATCCGGAGACCGCCTGCCCGTGATGCGAACAGCCCTGATCGGACGCCTCCTCGCCGCCCTCGCCTTCCTGGCCCTGGGCCTGCCTGCCAGGGCCGAGCCCGATCCGCCGGCCGCCACGCCGAAGGGCGATTGGCTCCCCGCGATCACCCTGATGGGCGCGCCGAAATACGGCCCCGACTTCAAGCATTTCGAGTATGCCGACCCGAACGCCCCGAAGGGCGGTCTCGTGCGCCTTGGCGCCCAGGGCGGCTTCGACAATTTCAACTACGTCGTCTCGGGCCTGAAGGGCGATCTGGAAGGCGGCGTCCTTCAGATCTACGATACCCTGATGACGGAATCGGCCGACGAGCCGTTCACCTCCTATGGCCTCCTGGCCGACGGTGTGCGCCTCGCCGACGATCTCTCCTCGGTGTCGTATCGCCTTCGCGACGGGGCGAAGTGGCATGACGGCCAGCCGATCACGCCGGATGACGTGGTCTGGTCCTTCGACATCCTGAAGGCCAACAGCCCGTTCTATTCGGCCTATTATCAGACCGTGACCAAGGCGGCTGTCACCGGCCCGCGGGAAGTCACCTTCACCTTCTCGGAGGCGGGCAACCGCGAACTGCCGCAGGTGCTCGGCCAGCTCCGTGTGCTGCCCAAGCATTGGTGGACCGGCACGGATGCGCAGGGGAAACCGCGCGATCCGACGCAGACCACCCTGGAGATCCCCCTCGGCTCCGGCCCCTATCGCTTGGCAAAATTCGAGGCCGGGCGCAGCGCCACCTACGAACGGGTAGCGGATTACTGGGGCAAGGACCTGCCGGTGAACGTCGGCCGCAACAACTTCGGCACGATGCGCAACGAGTATTTTCGCGATGCCACCGTGCTGATCGAGGCTCTGAAGGGCGACCTGTTCGATTTCCGGGCCGAGAACATCGCCCGGAATTGGGCCACCGCCTACGACACCTTCCCGGCCGTGAAGGAGGGCCGCCTGATCAAGGAGGAATTCCCCGATCGCGGCAACGGCACCATGCAGGCCTTCGTGTTGAACACCCGCCGGGCGAAGTTCAGCGATCCGCGGGTGCGCCGGGCCTTCAACCTCGCGATGAACTTCGAGGAGATGAACCGGTCGCTGTTCTTCGGCCTCTACAAGCGCATCGACTCCTATTATTTCGGATCGGAGCTGGCGTCCTCGGGGCTCCCCCAGGGCGATGAGTTGGCGATTCTGGAGAGCGTCAAGGATAAGGTCCCAGCCTCGGTCTTCACCACCCCTTACACCAACCCGGTGAACGGCAGCCCGGAAGCCGTGCGGGCCAACCTGCGCGAGGCCGTCGGTCTGCTGAAGCAGGCGGGATACGAGCTGCGCAACGGCCAGATGACCGACGTGAAGAGCGGCGAACCGCTTACCGTCGAGTTTTTGGAATTCCAGAGCGTGTTCGAACGGGTCGTGCTGCCGTTCGCGGCGCAGCTGAAGCTGATCGGCATCAATAGCAGCCTGCGGGTGATCGACCAGGCTCAGTACCAGAACCGCCTGCGCGCCTTCGACTTCGACATCACCACGAGTTCCTGGCCGCAATCGCTGTCGCCGGGCAACGAGCAGCGCGAGTTCTGGGGCTCGGCCGCCGCCGACAAGCCCGGTTCGCGCAACCTCATCGGCATCAAGGACGCGGCCATCGATGCTCTGGTGGAGAAGGTGATCTTCGCCAAGGATCGGCCGGGTGTCCTCGCGGCGACGCATGCCCTCGACCGGGTGCTGCTGGCTCACAATTACGTGGTGCCGCAATGGGGCTCCAACGTCTCGCGCACCCTGCGCTGGAACCGTTTCGGCCATCCGGCGGTGCTGCCGAAATACGGTAGCTCGGGCTTCCCGGCGACGTGGTGGTACGACGAGGCACTGGCTGCGAAGACCGGGGCACCACGGTGAGCGTCGGCTGCCCGACCCGCCGCGCCGTTGTCGCGGGGGCCGGCGCCCTCGGGGTTTCCCTGGTGCTGCCGGCACCGGTCCGCGCAGCGGTCCGCACCAGTCATGGCCTGTCGAGCTTCGGCGACCTGAAATACCCTGCCGACTTCCCGAATTTCGACTACGTCAATCCGGATGCGCCGCGTGGCGGCCGGTTCTCGGCGCAACTCGCCTCCACCCTGGGCAACCAGGCCTCCGATACCTTCAACACCCTGAACATCTACGTCCTGCGCGGTGACGGCGCCGCCGGCATGAACCTGACCTTCGATTCCCTGATGGTGCGGGCGCTGGACGAGCCGGATGCGCTCTATGGCCTCCTCGCCCGCTCGGTGGAGATCTCAGAAGACGGCCTGACCTACCGCTTCGCCTTGCGGCCGCAGGCGCGTTTCCACGACGGCTCGCGCCTCACCGCCCACGACGTGGCGGCGTCGATGCGCCTCCTCAAGGAGAAGGGCCACCCCGAGATCGCGCAGGTGATCCGCGATCTCGACGAGGCGGTCGCCGAGGACGACGCCACGATCGTGCTCCGTTTTGCGAAAGGCCGCAGCCGCGACCTGCCGCTCTTCGTCGCCACCCTGCCGGTGTTCTCGGCGGCCTACTATGCCAAGCGCGATTTCGAGGCCTCCTCCCTGGAGCCGCCTCTCGGCTCGGGTCCCTATCAGGTCGGGCGCCTGGAGGCAGGCCGCTTCATCGAGCTGGAGCGGGTCAAGGACTATTGGGGCGCCGAGTTGCCGGTGAATGTCGGCCAGAACAATTTCGACGCCATCCGGTACGAGTATTTTCGCGACCGTCAGGTGGCCTTCGAGGCCTTCAAGGGCGGTGCCTTCACCTTCCGGGAGGAGTTCACCGCACGGGTCTGGGCCACGGGTTACGACTTCCCCGCCGCGCAGGAGGGCCGCGTCCGCAAGGAGGTGGTGCCGGATGCGCGGCCCTCGGGTACGCAGGGCTGGTGGATCAACACCCGCCGGGAGGCGTTTCGCGATCCCCGCATCCGGGAGGCGATCGGCCTGTGCTTCGACTTCAACTGGTCGAATGCCAACCTGATGTACGGCGCCTACCTGCGCACCGTCTCCTACTTCGAGAACTCTGAGCTGAAGGCCACCGGCCGGCCCGCGCCCGAGGAACTGGCCCTCCTCGATCCCTTGCGCGGCGATCTGCCGGCCGAGGTGTTCGGCGAGGCCTGGAGCCCACCCGCATCCGACGGCTCGGGCCAGGATCGCGCCCTCCTCAGCCGCGCCGTGGCGCTCCTGCGCGAGGCGGGCTGCACCCGAGACGGGGGAGTGGTCCGCCTGCCCTCCGGCAAGCCCCTGGAAATCGAGTTCCTCGACAACGACCCGGTGTTCCAGCCGGTGACGCAGCCATTCATCCGCAATCTCGGTCTGATCGGCATCCGCGCCAGCATCCGGCTGGTGGATCCGTCGCAATATCAGGCCCGCGTCAAGGATTTCGACTTCGATCTCACCGCCCGCCGATTCGGCAGCGGGCTGACGCCCGGTCCCGAACTGCGCGAAGCCTACGGATCGCGCAGCGCCGGCACACCGGGATCGAACAACCTGGCGGGCATCACCAGCCCGGCCATCGACGCGCTTATCGAGCGGGTGACGGAAGCGACCTCGCGCGCCGACATGGTCCACGCCGCGCGGGCCCTCGACCGGGTGCTGCGCTCCGGCCGCTACTGGGTGCCGATGTGGTACAAGGCCGATCACCGGCTGGCGCTGTGGGACGTCTACGGCCGGCCCGCCAAGGGGCCGACCTACGATCTCGGCGCGCCGGGCGTCTGGTGGTACGATGCCACCAAGGCGCGGCGCATCGGCCGAACCTGAGGATCCTCCCTTGCTCGGCTACATCCTGCGCCGCATCGCCCTGATGGTCCCGACCATCTTCGGGATCATGCTCATCACCTTCGTCATCGTGCAGTTCGCCCCAGGCGGGCCGGTGGAACGCGTGCTGGCGCAGTTGCAGGGGCAGAACGAAGGCAGCCTGTCGCGGGTCAGCGGCGGGGCCGGAGATCTCGGAGGCGCGGCGCGAAGTGCCGGAAGCGGCGACGCGAGCGCCCGCTATCGCGGCGCGCAGGGGCTCGACCCGGCCTTCATCAAGAAACTCGAGCAGCAATTCGGCTTCGACAAACCGGCCCCCGAGCGCTTCGCCAAGATGATCTGGGACTACGCCCGGTTCGATTTCGGCAACAGCTACTTTCGCGATGTATCGGTGCTGCAGCTCATCCGCGAACGCCTGCCGGTGTCGATCTCGCTCGGCTTGTGGATGACGCTGATCTCCTACGCGATCTCGATTCCACTCGGGATCCGCAAGGCCGTCCACGACGGCTCGCGCTTCGACCTCTGGACTTCGACCATCGTCATCATCGGCTATGCGATACCGAGCTTCCTGTTCGGCATCGCGCTGATCATTCTGTTCGCCGGCGGCTCGTTCGTGCAGATCTTCCCGATCCGGGGCTTGACCAGCGAGAACTTCGAATCCCTGAGCCTGTGGGGCAAAGCGGTCGATTACGCCTGGCACATGACGCTGCCGCTCACCGCCCTGGTGCTCGGCGCCTTTGCGACCTCGACCCTGCTGACCAAGAACTCCTTCCTCGACGAAATCCGCAAGCAATACGTGATCACCGCCCGGATGAAGGGTCTGTCCGAGCGCCGGGTGCTGTACGGGCACGTCTTCCGCAACGCCATGCTGATCGTCATCGCGGGCTTCCCGGCGGCCTTCATCTCGGCCTTCTTCACGGGATCGCTGCTGATCGAGACGATCTTCTCCCTCGACGGGCTCGGGCTGCTGTCCTTCACCTCGATCGTCGGGCGCGACTATCCGGTGGTGTTCGCGACCCTGTACATCTTTTCCCTGCTCGGGCTGGCGGTGAACCTGCTCTCCGACCTGATCTACACCTGGATCGACCCACGCATCGACTTCTCGGCCCGGGCGACGTGACCACCCTTCCTCTCGTCATCCGACACGAGCACCCCGGGGACGCAGACGCGATCGAGCGGCTTCATGCGCGTGCCTTCGGCCCCGGCCGCTTCGCCCGCACCGCCTATCGCCTGCGCGAGGGCACGCGGCCGGTGGCCGATCTGTGCTTCACCGCCCTGGTGGGCACCTACCTCGTCGGCTCGGTCCGGGTCGGCCCGGCCGAAGCCGTCGGTCCGCTCCTGGTGCTGGGGCCCCTCACCGTCGATCCGAGCTTCGAGGGGCGGGGTATCGGCGCCTCGCTGATGACGGCCTGTCTCGACGCGGCGACGGCAGCCGGCCACGGCCTCGTGATCCTCATCGGCGACGCACCGTATTACCGGCGCTTCGGTTTCGCGCCGATCCCGCCCGGGCGTCTCCTTCCGCCCTCCCCCGTCGATCCCGCGCGCTTCCTGTGGCGCGCATTGCGTCCAGGCGCGGCCGAGGCCGTCTCGGGGAACGTCACCGCCCTCCGGACGCGTTGACCCGTCTGACGCGGCCTTCGGCGTCGCAGGGAGTCGACGCGATGGATCACACCGGAATTCGGCACGACACGATCACGGCCAACGGCATCGCGCTCCACGTCGCGCGCCTCGGCCAGGGCCGGCCACTGGTGCTGTTGCATGGCTGGCCGGAATTCTGGCTGACCTGGGAGCCGGTGATGCGGCGCCTCGCCGACCGTTTCGAATGCATCGCACCGGATCTCCGCGGTTTCGGCGCCAGCGAGAAGCCGGATCCACTGCCGTCCGACAAGGCGGGCGCGGAGGTCCATGCCGCCGATGTGGTGGCGCTGCTCGACGCCCTCGGCCTCGACCGCGTCGGCATCGTCGGCCACGATGTCGGGGCCTCCGTGGTTCAGGCGCTGGCCCGGGCGGCCCCGGATCGGTTGACCGGGCTCTTCACCTTCAACTGCCCTTACCCGGGCATCGGTCCGCGCCTTGCGGCTCCCGGGATGCTCGCCGAAATCTGGTATCAGTCCTACCACGTGAAGCCGTTCGCGGCGGCGCAGGTCGGCGCCTCGCGCGAAGGCTGTCGGCTTTATATCGGTCACTTCCTGCGCCACTGGGCCGGCGGCAACCCATCCGCCTTCGACGCCGTGCTGGAGGCCTTCACGGACAACTTCCTCGCGCCCGGCAACCTCCAGGGCGGCTTCAACTGGTACGTCAGTTCACAGGCCGGCCGCCTGGCGATGATCCGGGGCGAGACGCCCGCATTGCCCCCGATCACGGTGCCGACCTGCGTCCGCTGGGGCGAGTCCGACCCGCTCTTTCCCTATGCCTGGACGGACCGCCTCGGCGAGACCTTTTCGGATCTCGACCTCGCACCGTTGCCCGGCGTGGGGCACTTTCCCCATCGCGAGGACCCCGACCGGGCCGCTGCCGAGATCGCCGGGTTTTTCGCGGGGCTGCCAGCGTGAGGCTTCACGCCGCCCGCCCGCGCCGGCCCTCCACCAGCCACATCGCCAGGACGGCGCCGGCCAGGGCGACGAGCGCCCAGAGGCCGAGCGCCAAGGGATAGACTTCGATGCCGCGGATGTTGGCGCTGTCGCTGGGGCGGAAGCCGATCCAGTCGGCGCCGCTGAGGCGGCCGCTGCGGACGGATTGCAGGCGCGGCACCACCGAGCCGCCGGCGGCATCGGCGATGCGGCGGATCGAGCCGCCGGTGCCCTCCGCGAGGGCCTTCAGCCGATCGGTGTCGCTGAACACGTCGGCGAGTTCGCGCGGGTTGGGTGGCCCAACACTGACGAAGGCGACGAGGCTGCCGGATCGGAGGGTATGGAGGCCGAGTTCGGTCGCCTCGAAGGTAGTGGAGAACAGCCCGGGCTCGCCCTGCATCAGCGTCAAGGTGCGCTGGCTGCCGGTCGGACCCGTGACGGTGACGGGCTCGGCCGTGTCGGCCATGGTCTGGCGCTCGACGCGGACCTCGCGACCGTGGCCCGTGGTCTGAGCCCGCAGGGCTTCTTCCTCCAGAGCCGGCTCCTTCATCAGCCAGTGGCCGAGGCGGCGCAGCAGGTCGAGATAGGGGCCCCCCTCCTGATATCCGCGTGCCCAGAGCCAGGCATGGTCCGAAGTGAGCAGGGCGACGCGACCCTTGTCCTCACGCGACAAGGCCAGCAACGGCAGGGCGTTCGGCCCCTGCAGGATCGGCTGAATGCCCGGCCTCACCTGCGTCGAGACGATACGGAGCCAGTCGCCCCAGGCCGGCGGCGAGGCTTCCGACCCCGGCAGGGCCCGGGTCACGGGATGGCGGTTTCCGATGTTCGTCAGCGCCGCCTTGTAGGGTTGCTCGATCACCCTCCCGTTCGGCTCGCCGGGCAGGATCGCGGCCAGCCGCGTGCGCGCGAGGCTGGCGGACGAGGCGAATTCGGGACCGGCGGCGATCAGCAGGGCCCCGCCCTCGCGGACGTAACGGACGATGTTGTCGAAATAGGCCGAAGGCAGCACGCTCTGGTTGGCGTAGCGGTCGAAGATGATGAGATCGAAATCCTTGATCTTCTGAACGAACAGCTCGCGCGTCGGGAAAGCGATCAGGGAGAGTTCGGAGATCGGCGTGCCGTCCTGCTTCTCGGGCGGCCGCAGAATGGTGAAGTGAACGAGATCGACGTTGGCGTCGGATTTCAGCAGGTTGCGCCAGGTACGCTCACCCTGGTGCGGCTCTCCCGAGACGAGGAGTACGCGCAGCTTCTCGCGGATGCCCTCGATGGGCAGGACCGCGCGGTTGTTGATGGTGGTCAGTTCGCCCGGCAGGGGCTCGACCTCGATCTCCACGACGTTCGGACCGCCATGCTCGATCCGCATGGTGAGGGAGAAGGGCTGGCCGGTAGGGAAGGTTCGGCGCCCGACCTCCTCGCCGTCGCGACGCACGGTGACGGCGGCGCTGCCGGTTCCACCGCGCTCCATCACCTCGGCCCGGATGGTGAGGTCGCGCCCGACGATGCCGAAGCGGGGCGCCTCGATCAGCTTGACCTGGCGGTCGCGCTCGTCCGGGTGGCCGGTGACGAGGACATGGAGGGGACCCTTGAGGCCCAGCGCCGCCACCGAGGCTGGAATGTCGTGCACGACGCCGTCCGTCAGCATCACGACGCCGGCCAGCCGTTCGGCTGGCACATCGGCCAGAGCCTGAGACAGGGCGGTGAACAGCCGGGTGCCTTCGTCGCCATCCTTGGCGTCGGGCACTTCGATGAAGCGCGGCTCGATGTTGGTGAGTGCCCCGAAACGGCGCTGCAATTCGGCCCGCACCGCATCGGTCATGGCCGGGCGATCACCGAGCGCCTGCGAACCCGAGCGGTCGACCACGATGGCGGCAATGTCCTTCACGGGCTCGCGATCCTCGCGCACCAGCGCGGGGTTGGCGATCGCCAGCAGCACCAGCGCGAGCGCCAGCGCCCGCAGAATCGCGACCCGGCCGCGGGCCAGGAACGCAAGACCGGCGAAGACCGCGACCAGGATGCCGAAACCGATCAGGACCGGCCAGGGCACGAGGGGCGTGAAGCTGAGGCTCAGCATAGGCGCGGGGCCTCCAGTTTTTGTTGTGTCACTGGCCCAGGCGCTCCAAGAGCGCGGGGACATGGACCTGATCGGCTTTGTAGTTGCCGGTCAGGGTGTAGATCACGAAATTGATGCCACCCCGGAAAGCCATCTCGCGCTGGCGCTGGTCGCCGCCGACGATGGGGTAGAGCGGTTCGCCCCGCTTACCCACAGCCCAGGCAGCCGCGAGGTCGTTGCTCGTGATGACGATGGGCGAGACGCCATCGCCCGCACGCGCCGGACGGCGCTCGGCGCCCTCCCCCGCCGGAGGCAGGGTCTCGACCCAGGTCTGGCCGGTCGCGTAGCGGCCGGGGAAATTGTCGACGAGATAGAACGCCTTGGTCAGGACGTGATCCGGTGGGACCGGCTCGAGTTCCGGCACCTCCAAGGTCGACAACATCTTGCGCAGGTAGGTCGCCTCCGGAGTCGGCGGACCGCCGGGCCGCGCGGTGAGAGCGTCGCGGGTATCGAAGATCACGGTGCCGCCGTTGCGCATGAAGGCGTCGATACGGCGGATCGCGGCTTCGCTCGGCTGCGGACGTCCAGCCACGATGGGCCAGTAGATCAGCGGATAGAATGCAAGCTCGTCCTTGGCGGGATCGATCCCGATCGGATCGCCCGGCTCCAGGGCGGTGCGGCTCGCCAGCATCTGGGTCAGGCCCGTAAGCCCGGCGCGGCTGGCGGTGTCGGCCGCCTCGTCGCCGGTCACCACATAGGCGAGGCGGGTGGCTAGCGCCGAGTCGAAGGCGCCCGCCCGCGCCGTCTGGCCCTGCTGCGCCTGCACAGGACCGGGCAGGCCCACCAGGGCACCGAGCGCCAGAACGGCCAGAACGATCGCGGCCGGACGCGAGACGAAACCCCGTGCGCGCCGAAGGAAGCCGCTGAGCCAGAGGCCCGCAAGGGTATCGAGAATGAGGAGCATCAGAGCCAGAGTGAAGAGGGAGGCGCGCAGATCGAGGGTTTCGGCGCCGGCCAGAGACCCGACGCGCGCGTCGGACAGGGCGGCGAAGTCGAGAGGTTTGAGCCGGTCGGCGGGGGCCAGAGCGTTGACCGCGATGCCGCCATCGACAGGGCCGTAGAAGCCCGGCGGATGCTCCAGGGTGGCCCGCTCGCTGAAATCGGCTGAGACCGCGATCGCTCCGGCCGGCGGAGCGCCGAGCGCTCCGAATCCGTCGAGGGTGAGGCGCGGGGCCAGCACGGCGGTAGCCCGGGCCCCGGCATCGCCGGACGGCAGTGCCTTGGCGCCGGCGAGATTCACCACCCGGCGCAGCATGTCGATGAACAGGCCGGACAGGGGCAGGTTCGACCAGGTCGTGTCGGCGGTGACGTGGAACAGCACGACGAGACCCTGGCCCCGCTTATGGGCGGTGACGATCGGTGTGCCATCCTGAAGCGAGGCCCATGTCCGGCCCGGCAGCTCGCCGTCGGGCTCGGCCAGGATCTGGCGACGCACGCCGATGTCGGCCGGCGGCGTCAGACCCGCGAAGGGACTCTCGGGGGCGAAAGGCGCGAGGGTCTTCGGGCTGTCCCAGGACAGGGTTCCGCCGAGAGTCCGGCCGCCGCGGCGAAGGCGCACCGGCACCAGGGGATCGTTGCCGGCGGCCAGGCGTGGCCCGGCGAAGCGTAGCAGGAGGCCGCCCTCGTCCACGAACTGCTCGACACGGGCGAGGGTCGGTCCGTCGAGCGCGCCGACATCGGCCAGGACGAGAACAGAAACCTGATTGTCGAGGAGCTGGGTGATCGACTCGGCGACGCTCTTGGCCCCACGCGGCTCCTGCACGTCGGCGTAGGGGCTCAGCGCCCGCGACAGGTAATAGGTCGGCGCCAGGAGTGGCTGGGCCTGATCGCTGGTACCGCCGAAGATGAGGCCGACGCGCCGGCGCTTACCGCGCTCGTCGACCAGCGTCACGGCACCGGCGGAGCGCTCCGCAGCGATCTCGATCCGGCTGATGCTGTTGCGCAGCTCCACCGGCAGGTCGAACCCGATTTCGGTGTCGAACGCCTCCGGCGCAAAGGTGAAGCTCTGCTCAGCCAGCGGCAATCCCTTCTGATCGAGGGCGCGCACCAGCCCGGTGTCACGACCGTTCGGACCGGCACGCAGGACATGAGCGGTAAGCCGCCCGCTGGCCTCGGCTGCCGACAGCGCCAAGGCCGGTGGACGGTCGGCCTTCAGGATCGTCAGGGACGCGCCGCGTGCGGCGACAAGATCACCCAGACGCTTGCCGAAGACGTCCTCGTCGGAACCGGCGACGCCGTCGCTGATCCACAGGATGGCGGCGGCGGGGCTGCGCTCCAGGAACGCGGCCAGGGCCGGCAGATGCGTCTCACGGTCGGCGAGGTGCGGCCGCGGCGCGATGGCGCGCAGGCGTTCGAGCGCAGCCGCCGGGACCTTCGCCTCGACGGGCGCCGTCGGGTCGGCCAGGGCGGTCACCGCCACCGGCCGGCCGTCGCGCGCCGCCCCCTCGACCGCGTCGGTTGCAACGCGGAGACGTTCGCGCCAATCGTGAGCCGAGGTGAAGCCGTTGTCGAGCATGACGAGGAGCGGTGTGCGCCCCGTCGCGGCCCCCGTACCGGACGGATTCCACACCGGGCCGGACACCGCCAGGATCAGGGCGGCCGCCGCCAGAAGGCGCAGGATCAGGAGCCAGGGCGGGGTCCGGGCCGGCGTCTCACGCCGACCGAGCAGATCGGCCATGATCGCGAGCGGCGGGAAGTCGATGCGGCGCGGGCGCGGCGGCGTCACCCGCAGCAGGAACCACAGTGCCGGAAGGGCAATGAGAGCGGCGAGCGCCAGGGGCGCGGCGAAGGTCAGGGGCAATCCGAGCATGCGGCGATCCTCAGCCGGTCCCGCGCGCCGCCGCCACGAGGGTGAGGAGGCGCAGGGCCGCCTCGCTCGCCGGGCGGTCGGTGCGATGGATCGTCAGGGTCCAGCCCTGGCTGCGGGCGATCTCCGCGAGGCGATCGCGATGGGCGGCGATCCGGACCCGGTAGGCCTCGCCCCAGGCGCCGGCATCGCCGACGTTCAGGCTGACGCTCGATTCGGGATCGTGCAGGACCGCCTGGCCAGAAAACGGAAAGGTCTCCTCGACCGGATCGACGATCATCACGAGGTGGCCGCGGGTGCCCCTTCCGGCAAGGCGGTCCACGGAGGCCTTCACGGCATCCGGTGGCGACAGGAAATCGCTGATCAGTACGGCCTCATCGAACCGCCCGGGCGTCGCGCGCGGCGGCGCGTCGTCATCCTGCCCCTTGGCGTCGGCGACCAGGGCCTGCGCCATGGTCTCGACGATGCGGCGGGAAGCCGTTGCGCGGGTGAGCCCAAGCAGGCCGGTGCGTTCCCCGCCCTCCACCAATGCGTCGGCCAGTGCGAAGCCGAGGACCAAAGCGCGCTCGACCTTCGGGGATTGCGCCAAGTGGGAGGCGAACCCCATCGAGGCCGAGCGGTCGATCCAGAACCAGATGTTGTGGGTGGCTTCCCACTCGCGCTCGCGCACATAGAGCCGGTCGTCGCGGGCCGAGCGGCGCCAGTCGATGCGCGCGGCGGCCTCGCCGGCCACGAACGGCCTGAATTGCCAGAAGCTTTCGCCCGATCCGGCCCGACGTCGGCCGTGGATGCCATGGGCCAGTGTCGAGGACACCCGGCGCGATTCGAGGATCAGACGTGGCATCCGCTCGGCCAGCGCGAGAGCGCTTTCGGTCTCGCGGCGTCCCGGATTGCGGGCGCTCCGGTCGAGAACCTGGGTCGCGCCGCCGCCAGGCCGGAAAGTCGCCATGCCGTTAGAGCTTGCCGGCGAGCTGGGCGATGAGGCCCGAAATGGTCTCGCCGTCGGCACGCGCCGCGAAGCTGAGCGCCATGCGGTGCTTCAGCACCGGCTCGGCCAGCGCCTTCACGTCGGCGACGGAGGGCGCAACGCGTCCCTCTATCAGCGCGCGAGCGCGCACCGCCAGAGTCAGAGCCTGACTGGCGCGTGGACCCGGTCCCCACAGCAGCTTGCCCTTGAGGGAGGGATCCCCGTCCTCCGGCCGCGCGGCACGCACGAGGTCGAGGATGGCATCGACCACTGCGTCGCCCACCGGCAGGCGGCGCACCAGGCGCTGGGCCGTTAACAGCGCCTCGGTGGACATCACGGCCACCGGCTTGTGTTCGTCGCTTCCGGTGGTCTCGATCAGGATGCGGCGCTCGGCGGCACGATCGGGATAGCCGACATCGATCTCGAGGAGGAACCGATCGAGTTGGGCCTCGGGCAGCGGGTAGGTCCCTTCCTGCTCGATCGGGTTCTGGGTCGCGAGCACGTGAAAGGGTCGCGGCAGATCGTGGCGTTCGCCCGCCACCGAGACGAAATGCTCCTGCATGGCCTGAAGCAAAGCCGATTGGGTGCGGGGGCTGGCGCGGTTGATCTCGTCCGCCATGAGAAGCTGGGTGAAGACCGGCCCTTTGACGAAACGGAACGAGCGGTGCCGATCGGCATCCTCGTCGAGAATTTCAGTGCCGAGGATGTCGGAGGGCATCAGGTCCGGCGTGAACTGCACCCGCCGGGCATCGAGCCCGAGTACGGTGCCGAGGGTCTCGACGAGCTTCGTCTTCGCCAGACCCGGCAGCCCGACGAGGAGGCCGTGGCCGCCCGCCAGAATTGTGATGAGGGCGAGGTCGACCACCTGCTCCTGGCCGAAAATCACCTTGTGGATCGCCTCGCGCGCCTGCCCCACCGATCCGAGACAGGCTTCCGCCGTGGCGACGATGCCGTCATCGAGGGGAGTGGCCGGCTGGGAGCCCTGGATCATGCGTGTCGGTCCTGGCGTCTCGGCGCCGGCCGTCGAGGGCCGGGTGCCGCGGGAATACGCGAACAATGCGCGGGCCTGTCAGCGACCCTCAGCGCGGGAGTGTGGCGCCCTTTCCCGCACGCTGGCAAGGTCGGCGCGACGACGCAGGGTTCAGTCCTGCGCGAGCGGCTCACGGGCGAGGCACGAAGCCGGATCGTGTTCTCCCTGTCCAGATGCGCTATCTAGCGTTCATGACCGACCCCGCCGCCGCCGTCGGAGATCCGACGATCGACCGACTCCGTTCCGCCCTCGGGAGCGCGACGCGGCGCGGCCCGCCGCCGGTGGAGCGCTGGAACCCGCCCTTCTGCGGCGCCATCGACATGCGGATTGCTGCCGATGGCACCTGGCACCACGACGGCGCTCCGATTCGCCGGCCTGCCCTGGTCAAACTCTTCGCCTCGATCCTGCGGCGCGAGCCCGACGGCAGCTTCGTGCTGGTCACCCCCGTCGAGAGCGTCGGCATCACGGTCGAAGACGCGCCGTTCGTGGCCGTCGAGATGGCCATCGAGGGCGACGGTCCCGACCGGCGTATCGCTTTCCGCACCAATGTCGACGATCTGGTCCCGGTGGGTGCCGACCACGGCTTGCGGTTCGCGCAGGATGCTGCCGGAGGCCTGCGCCCCTATGTCCATGTCCGCCGGGATCTATGGGCCCTGCTCACCCGGGCGCTGACCTACGACCTGTTGGCGCTCGCCGAGGACCGTGAAGGTTGGCTCGGCGTCGAGGCCGGCGGCCTCTTCCACCGCATCGCGCCCGCCGAGAGCGCATGACGCACGACGTCGCGCTGACGGACCTCCTCGCCCGGGCCGCCGACCACCTGTCCTTCGAACCGCCGGGCGAGGGTGACCCGACGGCGAACCCCCGCGGCGACCACGACCTCGATGGCGCCGATGACGCCGTGGTGCCGGGGCCGCCCCATCGGCGCGCCGCGGTGCTGGTACCGGTGCTGCCCCGCGCCACGGGGCCGAGCGTCCTGTTCACCGTGCGCGCCGCGCACCTGCGCGACCATTCGGGCCAGATCGCGTTTCCGGGCGGCAAGATCGACGCCGACGATCCGACTCCGGCCGATGCCGCCCTGCGCGAGGCGCGGGAAGAAGTCGGCCTGACAGCCGATGCGATCCGGGTGCTGGGTTATCTTGATCCGTATCTGTCGGCCACCGGCTTCCTGGTCGTCCCGGTCCTCGGACTGGTTGACCCGGAGGCGCGCCTGAACCTGAACCCCGACGAGGTCGCCGCGACCTTCGAGGTTCCGCTGGCGCACCTCCTCGATCGGACACAGCGCCGCATCGAGAGCGCGGAATGGCGCGGACGCCGGCGGCGTTACTATGTCACCCTGTATGGGCCGTACCGGATCTGGGGGGTGACCGCCGGAATTCTGAACAACCTCCAAGAGCGGCTCTACCCCTGACCCGGCGTTCAGATCGTCCACTTCAAAAGAGTCTCATGATTCGTCGCGTCCTCGAAGAATTCCTGATTTTCCTCTCGCCGTTCCTTGTCTTCGCGTTCTTTCTCGCGATCACCGGGCGCAAGCCCTATGACCGCGCCCATTGGACCGGACAGGCCTTCCGGTTGACTCTGGCCGGCCTCGGCCTCGTCATCCTCTCCTTGGTCGCGATCGGGCTCTTCAGCGAGCGGCATCGCGGGGGCTACGTCCCACCTCACCTAGAGAACGGACAGGTCGTGCCCGGTCGGTTCCAGTGAGCGAGCAGGCGTTCCATTCAGCAGCCCACGACACCCGAGGGCTCGCGCATCTCCTCAAGCGGCCCGGTGTTGGACGGGTGCTCACAGCCCTGACGCGGGACGGAGAGGCGACCCGCCTCGTGGGCGGCTGCGTCCGCGATGCGCTGCTCGGGCGCATCGGCGACGACATCGACCTCGCCACCACGCTGCAGCCGAACGACGTGATCGCGTGCGCCGAGCGCGCTGGACTTCGGGCGATCCCGACCGGCATCGAGCATGGCACCGTGACGCTGCTCGTCGGTGACACCACCTTCGAGGTCACCACCCTGCGTGAGGATGTGGAGACCGATGGGCGCCACGCCGTGGTCCGGTTCGGCCGGGATTTCGCTCTGGATGCCCAGCGCCGGGACTTCACCATCAACGCGCTTTCCCTCGATGCCGAGGGCCGGCTGCATGATACGACAGGCGGGGTGGATGACCTTCGAGCCGGGCGCGTCCGATTCATCGGTGAGGCTCGGACGCGCATCCGCGAAGACGCCCTGCGCATCCTGCGCTTCTTCCGGTTTCATGCCCGCTACGGGGCAGGTCGCCCCGACCCGGAGGGGCTCGCGGCCTGCATCGAAGCGCGGGATGCCCTGGATGGCCTGTCGCGCGAGCGGGTCCGCGCGGAGTTCTTGAATCTGCTGCGGGCGCCGGGAGCAACGGCTGCCATCGAAACCCTGAGCGAGACCGGCTTGCTGATGCGCCTGATCGGGGGTCTCGGCGATCTCGGCCGGTTCAACCGCGTCGTTAAGGACGGGTCCGACAACGCGGGGATCGACAGGCTGGCGGCCCTGGCGGTGTTCTCCGCCGCCGATACCGAACGCCTCGGACTGGCGCTGCGGCTCTCAAAGGCAGAGCAGGCTGCCCTCACGGACTATGCCAGTGCGGTGGCCGCCCTGCATGGTCGTGTCGTGATCGATTTCCGTGAGATCCGCCGGCTTGCCGCGTGCCACTCCACGGCGGCACTGGCCCTGGCCCGACGGGTGACCCGCGGCGAAGGCCCTTCGGTGTGGTCACCGGACGCCACAACGTATCTCGACGATGTGGAGGCTGGGCGAGTGGCGGCGCCGAGGCTTCCGCTCACGGGAGCCGATCTGGTGGCGCGCGGGGTACGGCCGGGGCCGGAGATCGGCCGTCGCCTCGTGAAAGCGCGCGACCTTTGGCTCGAACGCGGATGCCCCGAGGGCGAAGCCGCGCGCGACGATCTGCTCGCGCGCGCGACCGCGTAGGCGCTAGAAGTTGAGGGCGACCTTGGCGTCGCGAAGCTGGACGATCTGACCGGTCAACTCGTCCTTGCGGGCGAAGTCCTCGGTGGCATCACGCAGCATTTCGATCGCCTCGATGTCACGGTCGAGGGATTCCTGCGTGATTTCCTCGAATGGGTTCGCCCGCTCCGCGATGACCGTCACCGAGGTCGGGCCGATATCGGCGAAACCGCCGCGGACGAGAACGCGCTTACCGGTGTGACCAACCTCGTTGATCACGATCACGCCGACTTTGAGCGCCGTGAGCACGGGGGCGTGGCCGGGGAGAACGGTCATTTCACCCTCGACACCGGGCAGCTGAACCGCCTCGATCGGGCCGGAATATACGGTCCGCTCAGGGCCGACGAAATCGAACTGGAAGGTGGCCATGTGGTCGAGGATCCCGGCTCGGGGTGTCTGTGTGGAGTGACGGCGCGCCATGCCTCGGTGGCGCGCGCCGTCCGCTTCGTCGTCAGGCGCCGCGACGATCGGCAACGAAGCCGATCCCGAGGCCCAGCACCGCACCGATGACGGCGAAGATGCCGATATGCTGCATCTGACCCGTGGTCAGGGAGCCGCCGCGCGTACCGGCCGGCGCATCTCCCTGAACTTCGAGGCTGAACGAGCCGATCCTGATCTCGGCAGCCTCGGGCCGGGTGAGATACCCGGCCAGACCGCCGACCACGAGACCGACCAGCAGCAGAACGATCTTGGCGTTCAAGACCTCAAGCCGCCGCAGCGATCTTCTTCGCCTTTTCCTTGGCATCCTCGATCGTGCCGACCATGTAGAACGCCGCCTCCGGCAGGTCGTCGTAGTCGCCGTTCACGAGGCCCTTGAAGCCCTTGATCGTGTCCGCCAGCGGGACCTGGATGCCCGGCGAGCCGGTGAAGATCTCGGCCACCGAGAAGGGCTGCGAGAAGAAGCGCTCGATCTTGCGGGCGCGGGCGACGGTCAGCTTGTCCTCTTCCGAAAGCTCATCCATGCCTAGGATCGCAATGATGTCCTGAAGGGCCTTGTAACGCTGCAGGGTCTGCTGGACGCGGCGAGCGACGTCGTAATGCTCCTCGCCGAGAACGGCGGGGTTGAGCATGCGCGAGGTGGAGTCCAGCGGATCCACGGCCGGGTAGATGCCCTTCTCGGCGATCGAGCGCGACAGCACGGTGGTGGCGTCGAGGTGGGCGAACGAGGCGGCAGGCGCCGGATCGGTCAGATCGTCGGCCGGCACGTAGATGGCCTGCACCGAGGTGATCGAGCCCTTGGTGGTGGTGGTGATGCGCTCCTGCAGGGCGCCCATGTCGGTGGCGAGCGTCGGCTGATAGCCCACCGCCGACGGGATGCGGCCGAGCAGCGCCGACACTTCCGAGCCGGCCTGCGTGAAGCGGAAGATGTTGTCCACGAAGAACAGCACGTCCTGACCCTGGTCGCGGAAGTCTTCCGCGATGGTCAAGCCGGTGAGCGCGACGCGCGAGCGGGCGCCGGGGGACTCGTTCATCTGGCCATAGACCAGGGCGCACTTGGAGCCTTCCGCCGAGCCGTTGTGCTCCTTCGGGTCCATGTTCACCTTGGACTCGATCATCTCGTGGTAGAGATCGTTGCCCTCGCGGGTGCGCTCACCGACGCCGGCGAAGACCGAGTAGCCGGAGTGAACCTTGGCGATGTTGTTGATCAGCTCCATGATCAGCACGGTCTTGCCAACGCCGGCGCCGCCGAACAGGCCGATCTTTCCGCCCTTGGCGTAGGGAGCGAGCAGGTCGACCACCTTGATGCCGGTGACCAGGATCTGCGACTCGGTGGACTGCTCGGAATAGGCGGGGGCCGGCTGGTGGATGGCGCGGAGCGTGTCAGACTGGATCGGGCCGGCCTCGTCGATCGGCTCGCCGATGACGTTCATGATGCGGCCGAGGGTTTTGAAGCCGACCGGAACCTTGATGGCCTCGCCGGTGTCGGTGACCTCCTGGCCGCGGACCAGACCTTCCGAGGTGTCCATGGCGATGCAGCGCACGGTGCTCTCGCCAAGCTGCATTGCGACCTCGAGAACGAGGCGGCTGCCGTTGTTCTTGGTCTCCAGGGCGTTCAGGATCTCGGGCAGGTGGCCGTCGAAGTGAACGTCGACCACGGGGCCGATGACCTGGGTGATCTTGCCGACCTTGCTTGAGCCGGCGCCGGGGAGAGCGGTGTTCGCCATGTTACGGGTCCTTTGAAAATGGTGTGGTCAGGGCGTCAGGTGCGCTTAGAGCGCTTCGGCGCCCGAGATGATCTCGATGAGTTCCTTGGTGATCATGGCCTGACGCGTCCGGTTGTAGATCTGCGTCTGCTTCTTGATCATCTCGCCGGCGTTGCGCGTGGCGGAATCCATGGCACCCGTGCGGGCGCCCTGCTCGGAGGCGGCGTTCTCGAGGAGTGCCCGGAACACCTGAACGGTCAGGTTGCGCGGAAGCAGCGTATCGAGGATCGCCTCCTCGCTCGGCTCGAACTGGAGCGCAGCGTCGGGTGCGGTGGCACCCGTCTCAGGTAGCTCGGCCGGGATCAGCTTCTGGGCGGTCGGAATCTGCGAGATCACCGAGCGGAAGCGCGAGTAGAACAGGGTCGCAACATCGAATTCACCGGCATCGAAGCGGGCGATGATGCTGTTGGCGATCTCGGCAGCGAACTCGTAATCGACCGCCTTGTTGCCGCGCAGATCGCGGTTCTCGATGATCTCGTCACGGAACTGGCGACGGAGCAGGTCGTAGCCCTTCTTGCCGACGGTGATGATCTTCACCGTCTTGCCTTCGGCCGCCAGCCTACGGGCGTGGTCGCGAGCGAGACGTGCAATCGAGGAGTTGAAACCGCCGCACAGGCCGCGATCGGCCGTGCACACGACGAGCAGGTGCGTCTTCTCAGAACCGGTTCCAGAGAGGAGCCGGGGACCCTGGACGCCGCCCACCAGGTTGGCCGCGAGGTTTCCGAGAACCTGGGACATCTTCTCGGCGTAGGGGCGCGCGCTTTCGGCAGCCATCTGGGCCCGCCGCAGCTTGGCGGCGGCGACCATCTGCATCGCCTTGGTGATCTTCTGCGTGCCCTTCACCGAAGTGATGCGGTTCCGCAGATCCTTCAAACTCGCCATGGGGTGACTTCCAGATCCATCCGCTGCCGCTCAAGGCGAGACGCCCGAACGACCCGGGCGCCTGCTCTCACTGAGATCCGGCCACCCTGGGGCGGCCGGTTTCGCTTTCGTGGCGCGCCTCAGGCGAGCGACTTGGCGACGCTTTCGACGACGCCCTTCAGCGTCTTGGCGCTGTCGTCCGACAGATCCTTCGAGTCGCGGATTTTGGTGAGAAGGTCGGCGTGCTTGGTCCGGAGGGCCGAGAGCAGAGCGTCCTCGAAGGGGCGAACCTTGTTCAGCGGCAGGGTGTCGAGGTACCCGTTCACGCCGGCATAGATCACCGCAACCTGCTCTTCCATCTTCAGCGGCGAGAACTGCGGCTGCTTGAGGAGTTCTGTCAGGCGCGAACCACGGTTCAGGAGCTTCTGGGTCGAGGCGTCGAGATCCGAGCCGAACTGCGCGAACGCGGCCATTTCGCGGTACTGCGCGAGCTCGCCTTTGATCTTGCCGGCGACCTTCTTCATCGCCTTCGTCTGGGCCGACGAGCCGACGCGGGAAACCGAGAGGCCGACGTTCACTGCCGGACGGATGCCCTGGTAGAACAGATCGGTCTCAAGGAAGATCTGACCGTCGGTGATCGAGATCACGTTGGTGGGAATGTAGGCCGAGACGTCGTTGGCCTGGGTTTCGATGACCGGCAGCGCGGTCAGCGAGCCGTTACCGGCAGCGTCGCCCATCTTGGCGGCGCGCTCGAGCAGACGCGAGTGCAGGTAGAACACGTCGCCCGGGTAAGCCTCGCGGCCCGGCGGGCGGCGCAGGAGCAGAGACATCTGGCGGTAGGCCACGGCCTGCTTGGAGAGATCGTCATACACGATCACGGCATGCATGCCGTTGTCGCGGAAATACTCGCCCATGGCGCACCCGGCGAAAGGCGCGATGAACTGCATCGGCGCGGCGTCGGAGGCGGTGGCGGCGATGACGATCGAGTACTCGAGCGCACCGTTGTCTTCCAGCGACTTCACGAACTGGGCGACGGTGGAGCGCTTCTGGCCGATGGCGACGTAGACGCAATAGAGCTTGGCGTTCTCGTCGGTGCCGGCATGGGCCGGCTTCTGGTTCAGAATGGTGTCGAGGGCGATGGCGGTCTTGCCGGTCTGGCGATCGCCGATGATCAGCTCGCGCTGGCCGCGGCCGACGGGGATCAGGGCATCGATGGCCTTGAGGCCGGTGGCCATCGGCTCATGCACCGACTTGCGCGGGATGATGCCCGGGGCCTTCACGTCAACGCGACGACGCTCGGTGGTGGCGATGGGACCCTTGCCGTCGATGGGGTTGCCGAGCGCGTCGACGACGCGGCCGAGCAGCGCCTTGCCGACCGGTACGTCGACGATGGCGCCGGTGCGCTTGACGGTCTGGCCTTCCTTGATGTCGCGGTCGGACCCGAAGATCACGATGCCGACGTTGTCCTGCTCGAGGTTGAGAGCCATGCCGCGCACGCCCGACTCGAACTCGACCATCTCGCCGGCCTGGACGCTGTCGAGGCCGTAGGCGCGGGCGATGCCGTCACCGACGGACAGAACCTGACCGACCTCGGTGACTTCGGCTTCCTGGCCGAAGTTCTTGATCTGATCCTTCAGGATCGCGGAGATCTCGGCGGCGCGGATATCCATCGTCGGGCCTCTTGTCTTTAGATTGATTGATTGGGGTCAGGAACGGGAAGCAGTCGGGCCTGGAAGGCCCTTACCGGGCTTCCCGCATCGCAAGGCGAATTCCATTGAGCTTGGTGCGCAGGGAGGCGTCCACCATGCGGCTGCCGATCTTGACCACGAGGCCACCGATCAGGCTGGGGTCGATGCGTAGGTCCAGGTCGATCTCCGACTTGGCGACGTCGCGAAGAGAGGCCTTGATGTCTTCGATCACAGCGTCCGAAGGACGCTCGGCGACAGTGACCTCGGCTCGCACGATGCCCTTCGATTCCCGCACCAGGGCGCGGAAGCCGCGGATCATGTCCGGCAACGCGAAGAGACGACGATTGGAGGCCGCGAGACGGATGAAGTTGCCACCCAGACCGCCGATGCCGGACTTCTCCAGGAGGGCGACAATGGCAGCTTCCTGCTCGGCGCCGGAGAAGACCGGGCTGCGCACGAAGCGGCGCAGGTCGGCGCTCTCCTTCAGCATAGCGTCGAACTGATCGAGGCTCGCCGCGACACCATCGATGTCGCGCTCATCACGCGCCAGTTCAAACAAGGCCGACGCGTAACGCGCCGCTACGCCTGCAACCGGGGAACCCGCCTCGGAACCGTTCTGCGCCACGCGCCGCTCTCTCTTCAATCCTGCCTGAGGGCTCCGGCCTTGTCGCACCGTTGTTGGGCGCGGGCTTGCGAAACCGTCAGGATTGGGAACGTGCCGGTCTGCGCGGACCATGAAAAGCCCGCCCTTCCGGCGCGGCGAGGGCCTAGCATGCGTGTCCGGGGGGCGCAAGACGACGGAACTTGCGCCGATGCGTTGTGCAACGCGACATGCCGAACCCCGTTCCGATGGGGGCAAACGGTGGCAAAGGTGAGGCCGCGCCGTCAGCAGGCGATCCGGTCGCAGCGCCGGGTGGCGGCGATCATCCGGGCCAGGGCCTTCGGGCCCGGATGGCCGAGAAGGCCGGTGTTGCCGAGTACGTAGGAGGGCGTCGCCGCGAGGCCGAGATCTGCTGCCATCCGCATCTGCGCCTTGAGCGCGAGCCGGACGTCTTCGCTGTCGGCGATGCTCTCGATCTCCGTCGCTGCCACGCCGAGTTTGGCCGCCGCCTGCAGGGCGGCCGGACCGTCGATCTTACCCGGCCTAGCGAGCAGCGTTCGGTACAGATTCCAGGTGGCAGCCGACCCGAGCTTGCGCTGGATCGCGAGAGCGACCTTGGCGGCCTGGGCCGACTGGACCGCGAGAATGGGGTTGTTGATCAGGCCGATCCGCAGCGACGGGTCGCTCTCGCTGAGGGAGACCATGTCGGCCGCTGCCTTCCGGCAATAGGGGCAGTTGTAGTCGAAGAACTCATACAGCGTGGTCTCGGCCTCGGCCGGACCGATATACGTGACCCCGCGCAGGGCGGGGATCTCGCCGACGATCTCGCCTGGCAGGCGCATGTTGGCGATGGGGCGGCCCTCGTCGTTCTCCACCTTGAACGCCTGACCGTATCCTTGAGCCAGAGCGGCACCGACGGACCCAATTCCGGCGGAGAGGCCCGCGGAGGCGAGGAGGAAACGCCGGCGGTCGAGGCGCGGGAACGCGAAGCTCATGGGGCGGCCCTGGAAGCGGGGGAGACGAAAAACCGCCCGGCTTCTAGACCCGCTGGCGCCGGACCGCCAGCGGCACGCCTCAACGCATGGCGCCGGGCCGATCGCCGGCGGCCCAGGCCAGGGCCTGCTCCAGACGGTCGTTGCCCCAGAACAACTCGCCATCGTTGGTCAGGAAAGTCGGTGCGCCGAAGATGCCGCGCGAGCGCGCCTCCTCCCCGTTGACGCGCAGGCGACCCTTGTTGGTCTCGGCGGCCGCCTGCTTCAGGATGATGGTTCCGTCGAGGCCGAGCCCGTTGAGGAGCGACACCACGGCCGGCGGTTCGGCGATGGACTGCCCGCGGGCGAACTGACTCTCGTAGACGGCCTTCGAGAACGGCACGAGCCACTCGTAATCCATGCCATAGGTGGCCGCGCGCGTGGCGCTGAGACTGTTCTGGGGGAAAGGATCAGGTCGCTTGACCGGAGGCAGACCCTGCCGGGCGGCTTCGCGCTCGACGTCGCGCCACATATGGCGGCCCTTGGCGGCGTAGAGGTTGAAGGGCGAGGAGTTCCAACCCTGCGCCGCGAAAATGGGCCCTACCAGGAAGGGCCGCCAGCGGATCTCCACGCCGACGGCCTCTCCCAGGGCTTCGATCCGCATCGCCGACAGATAGGAATAAGTGGACGCGAACTCGTACCAGAATTCGAGGGTCGGCCTGCGCGGCATGCGTCGAATCTCCGGGGTCGAGAATGGTCTTGAGTGTCGCCCGACGCTTGGCTCGCCACAAGGCGGTCGCGCGACATGGTCTTCACCGGCCACAATTACCTCGAGCGAACGCGCCCGGCGGCACGGCGGTTGCACGGCCCCGCGCTCCGCTGATAAGCCGCCGCAATCCAAACTCCGAACGCAAAGCGAGCCCCATGACCGACGCGAACCCGAAGCCCGTCAACAAGGTCGTGCTCGCCTATTCGGGGGGGCTCGACACCTCGATCATCCTCAAGTGGCTCCAGACCACCTATGGATGCGAGGTCATCACCTTCACGGCCGATCTGGGTCAGGGCGAGGAGTTGGAACCCGCCCGCAAGAAAGCGGAACTGCTCGGCATCAAGCCCGAAAACATCTTCATCGAGGACCTGCGCGAGGAGTTCGTACGCGACTACGTGTTCCCGATGTTCCGGGCCAACGCCGTCTATGAGGGCGTCTACCTCCTCGGTACCTCCATCGCCCGGCCGTTGATCGCCAAGAAGCAGATCGAGATCGCCGAGCGGCTGGGTGCGGACGCCGTCTGTCACGGCGCCACCGGCAAGGGCAATGACCAGGTCCGGTTCGAGCTGGGCTATTACGCGCTCAAGCCCGACGTGACGGTCATCGCCCCCTGGCGGGAATGGGACCTGAAAAGCCGCGAGCAGCTCATCGCCTTCGCGGAGCAGCACCAGATTCCGATCTCGAAGGACAAGCGCGGCGAGAGCCCCTTCTCCGTCGATGCCAATCTCCTGCATGCCTCGTCCGAGGGCAAGGTTCTGGAGGACCCAGCCGACGAGGTTCCCGACTACGTCTACTCACGGACGATCTCGCCGGAGGAGGCTCCCGACACGCCGACCATCATCACGATCGGCTTCGAAACGGGCGATGCGGTCTCCATTGACGGCGAACGCCTGTCGCCCGCGAGCCTGCTCGCCAAGCTGAATCAGCTCGGCCACGACAACGGTATCGGCCGGCTCGACCTCGTGGAAAACCGCTTCGTCGGCATGAAGAGCCGCGGCATGTACGAGACGCCCGGCGGCACCATCCTGTTGCCGGCCCACCGCGCCATCGAGTCGATCACGCTGGACCGGGGTGCCGCGCACCTGAAGGACCAACTCATGCCGCAATACGCGGAGCTGATCTACAACGGCTTCTGGTTCAGCCCGGAGCGCGAGATGCTACAGGCCCTGATCGACAAGAGCCAGGAGATGGTCACCGGTGAAGTCCGTCTGAAACTCTACAAGGGCGGCGTCCACGTGATCGGACGCACCAGCCCGAACTCGCTCTACGACCAGGACCTCGTCACGTTCGAGGAGGGCGCCGTCGCCTACGACCATCGCGATGCGGCGGGCTTCATCAAGCTTAACGCCCTGCGCCTGCGTACATTGGCCCAGCGGAAGAAGAAGCTCGGGGGCTGAACGGAACCGGACCGGCCGGGGCCTCCCTGCTGAGAGACTCCGGCCCGAGGGTACTCGGCTACTCGGCCCGGCTCACCGAGAAGCCCTGCAGAATTCGCGGGACTTCTCCTGAGATCTCCCGGGCCAGGAAGCCCATCGGCCCAACCGATCTCGCAAGCCAAGCACCCGCCTCACCGTGGAGGTAGACCCCCCACAGAGCCGCCGTGACGGGATCGGCGCCCCGCGCCAGGATGCCGGCGATGATCCCCGCCAGAACGTCACCGGACCCGGAGGTCGCGAGGCCGACGCCGCCGCCACTGTAGTGCCAGTGCGCTCCGTCAGGGGCGACGATCCAGCTCTCGGCGCCCTTCATGATCACCACGGCCCGCAGCATCTCCGCCGCCTGCCGTGCCGCCTTCAGGGGCTCGACCTCCACCGCTTCGCGCTCCCAATCGAGGAGTTGCGCCATTTCGCCGGCATGGGGCGTGAGGACCGGCGGGCACGTCAGGCTTCGCACGGTCTCCGCGTGGGCGCCGAGGCCGCAGATCGCGCCGGCGTCGAGAACGTAGGCGGTGGCGTTCTGCTCCGCCAGGAGGGTGCGGACCAGCATCGCGGTGAGGTCGCAGGTGTTCATGCCAGGGCCGAGCAGCACCGCGTCGCAGCGTTTGGCCGCCTTGTCGATGCGGGGTGCCGCCGCTTCGGCTTCGATCTCGCCGTCCTCCGTCTCGGGGAGGCCGATCACCATGGCCTCGGGGACGGCCAGAGCCATCGCAACGGCGACGCTCCGTACCGACGCGATCTTCAGCTTGCCGGCTCCGGCGCGCAGGGCCGCCACGCCGGCCAGGAAGACCGCGCCCGGCACCTCGGCGCAGCCGCCGAGGACGAGGACGCTGCCGCGATCGTCCTTGCTTCCCGCCTCAGGGGTCGGCAGCGGGCGCTGGCGCAGGCACGCGTCGTCGAGTTCGATCCCGGTCATCGCACGTCCTCCATCGGCGAGGGTTCGGCGGTGACGGGAGCGCCGGCCCGCTGCACCGGGGCGACGAAGTTGTAGCGCTGGAGGTGCATCCGCCCCGTCGAGCCCGGCTCGGCCTGGAAGGCATATTCGGTGACGGAGCAGTTCCGGACGTCAGCCTCCGCGTCGATACCCAGGATCTCCGCTTCGCTGAGATTCTCGATGAGGTAGCGCAGGCAGAGCACCACGACCTGATGGGCGACGATTAGGACACGCTTCTCGCCGTGATGCAGCGAAACCGTATCCATTGCGCCGCGCAGGCGCAGGATGACGTCACACCAACTCTCGCCGCAGGTCGGACGATAGTAGAACTTGCCGAGGCGGGCGCGGAGTTCGGCCTGCTCCGGGTAAAGATCCTCGATCCCGGTTCGAGTCAGGCGATCGAGTAGGCCCAGCTCCTTTTCACGAAGCCGCTCGTCGACGTAGTCCTCGGGAGCGTCCGACGCGATGCCGCCAGCCTGGCGAATCCCCGCAACGGTCTGCTGGGCGCGACGATAGGGTGACGTCAAAACGACATTCGGACGCTGGGAATCGGGCATCTCGGCGAACCAGCGCCCGAGGGCTTCGGCCTGGCGGTGACCGCGCTCACTCAACGCAACGTCGACATCACGTTCCGCAATGTCGATCCGAGCCAGACCTGCCTTAGCTGCCGCGTCGCGCGCAACGTTGCCGGCACTCTCGCCATGTCGAACGATCCAGATCCGGCTCGGCCAGCGTTGCAGCATCCGTCACGTTCCTCGGCTTGGTTCACCTCGGCAACGTTCCTGTACCCGACCCGTTCGCCCCTGCGTCGTTCCCGCCCCTCACGCCGGCTGCCAGCCCGCGTCGCTCCGGACGAAGTCGCCCGGCCCAAGGTCGGCGTAGCGCAGGAAGATCTGGAGCACCGGCTGCATTTCGCGGTGCTCGGCGGGCAGCGCGGTGCCTGGGCCATACGGAGCGTTGGTGTCGACCGCCGGCACGTCGCGAGCGGTATCCCAGCGAATCGCGAGGGCATGGACCCGGGCCACCTGTTCGGCGGTCACGTCGAAGGTGACATGCTCGGGCGTCTCGCCGGTGGCCGCGTCCCGAAATACGTCGCCGACATCGTCTGACGCCAGCTTGGCCAGCGTGTTGTGATAGGCGTAGCGCCCCGGCTTCAGGATCGCGTTGGCGGTGAACACCGCAAGCGCCTCGCCCAAGGCCCGATGCTCCTCGTCGGCCCCATCGTCATCGCCGGTCACGTTGAAGATGTCCTCGTCCCGGTCGGTGCTCCCGTAGGGCGCATCGGGATGGACGATCGGCGCGCCGACACCTTCGGAATTCCACGCGATCACCATCCGACGAATCAGCGCGATGCGCTCCAGGGTCAGTTCGAGCATCGGCTGGGTCATCGTCGGTCTTTCGCGCGTGGGGCCGCGAGGGCGCCCGTCATGGCCGTCGACCCGACGGGACTGTCGCGGGTCGCGGGCGAGGAATGGCCGGCAGGTACCTGATCCCATCGCCGCGGGCTACCGCTTCAGGCATCCCATCAACCCCGAGACGCCATTCATGCGAGCCTGGATGCGGGCCGCTTGCGCCCGCACGCCGCGTGATGGCATCGCCGGATTGCGCAGGATGGGATTGGGCAGCACCGCGGCCAGCAGCGCCGCCTCACCACGCGTGAGGGCGCGGGCGGACTTGCCGAACCAGCGCTGTGCCGCCGCTTCCGCTCCGAACACCCCCTCCCCCCACTCGGCGATGTTGAGGTAGATCTCCAACGTACGGCGCTTGCCCCACAGCGTGTCGGCGATGAGGGCCAGGGGAATTTCCAGCGCTTTGCGAATGACCGATCGGCCCGGCCACAGAAAAACATTCTTCACCGTCTGCATCGGGATCGTCGAGGCTCCGCGGCTCGGGCCCTCCTCGTCATCGACGACATCCCGCAGGGCGCCCCAGTCCACGCCATCGTGCAGGCAGTAGCGCTGATCCTCGGAGGCGATGACGGCCTGGACGAGGTGGGGCGAAATGGCATCAAGGGCGATCGCCTGCCGGTCGACGGGGCGCAGCGTCAACCATCGGCCAAGCATCAGGGTTGAGGGCGGGGTCAGCGCACTATAGACGAGCGCAAGCGACACCAAGAGGGCCAGAGCGATGACGGGGAGGAGCAATAGGCGGTTGACGATCCGCCGTGCCGCGCCGCTCCGTTTCATACCGGATGCAGCGCGCACCGGTAGCGCACGCGCCGAAATCTGCCGAAGCGGCCGCTCCGGGCTCTCATTCTCGTCCTGAATTCGAACCTCCTGCCCACGACACGACCCTGTCTGACCGAAGGCCCGACCGAACATGACCTCAACGCAAGGATCCCACGCTTCGGTCAAGGCGGATGCCCCGGTCGAGGCCTTTTCCCACAGGCTTGCGGCGGCCGCCGACACGGTGGAGTCGTTCCTGGCCGAGCGCCTGACGCCGGAGACTCAGGCTGGCGAGATCGCCCGGCCGGTGCGCCTGATGGAGGCGATGCGCCACGCGGTGCTCGGCGGCGGCAAGCGCTTGCGCCCATTCCTCGCCATCGAGACGGCGCGGATGCTGGGCGGCTCGGATGCCGGCGCCCTTGCGGCCGGGTCGGGCATCGAACTGGTCCACTGCTACTCGCTGGTTCACGACGACATGCCGGCCATGGACGACGACGACATGCGCCGCGGCAAGCCCACGGTGCACAAAGCCTATGACGAAGCCACCGCCATCCTGGTGGGCGATGCGCTCCAGACCCTGGCCTTCGAGATCCTGGCCGATGCCACCTGGCAGCCCGATCCAACCGTGCGCGCCGACTTGGTGCTCGGCCTCGCCAAGGCCTCGGGCCTTGGCGGAATGGTCGGCGGCCAGCTGCTCGACCTTGGCGCCGAGGGACGTTTCGGTCCTGTCTCCCTGGGGGTCGATGACACGTTGCAGCTCCAGGCGATGAAGACCGGGGCGATCCTGGCCTTCTCAGTGGAGGCTGGTGCCATCGTCGGCGGTGCGACCCCGGACCAGCGCACGGCGCTGCTGCGCTACGGCCACGCCCTCGGTCAGGCTTTCCAGATCGCCGACGACATCCTCGACCGTGAGGCTTCGGCCGAGGCCATGGGCAAGGCCACCGGCAAGGACAAGGACGCCGGTAAGGCGACCCTGGTCGACCGCCTCGGCGTTGAGGGCGCACGCGCCGAGTGCGACCGCCTCGTCGGGGTCTGCGACGCAGCCGTGGCCGCCTGGGGCGACAAGGCGGAGACCCTGCGCCAAGCGGCGCGCTTCACGGTGGCGCGCAAGGTCTGACGCCGGACATCTCCGGGCCTTCCTCGGCGTCACGCACTTTATGCCGCGATCGCGTCCTCCCGGAGGTGGACACGAATTCTTCGACCAACGACTGCGAGTTGATCCATGACCGCCTACAAGCTCCTCCTCCTCCCCGGCGACGGCATCGGCCCCGAGGTAATGGCTGAAGTCGAGAAGGTGATCGGTGCCCTCGGTGAGCTGGGCCTTGCCACGTTCGAGATCGAGCGCGACCTTGTCGGTGGTGCCGCCATCGATGCGCACGGAGTTCCCCTCACGGATGACGCGCTGGCCCGGGCGGATGCCGCCGACGCCATCCTGCTGGGTGCGGTCGGCGGCCCGAAATGGGCGGACGTGCGCTATGAGATTCGCCCGGAAGCCGGCCTGCTGCGACTGCGCAAGGATCTCGGCCTCTTCGCGAACCTGCGGCCGGCGATCTGCTACCCGGCCCTGGCCGACGCCTCCGCCCTCAAGCGCGAGCTGGTCGAGGGCCTCGACATGATGATCGTGCGCGAGCTCACAGGTGGCGTCTATTTCGGCGAGCCGAAGGAGATCACGGTGCTGCCCGATGGCTCGAAGCGCGCCGTCGACACGCAGGTCTACACCACGGCCGAGATCGAGCGGATCGCCCACGTGGCGTTCGACCTCGCCCGCAAGCGCTCCGGCCGGGTCGCTTCGGCCGAGAAGCACAACGTGATGAAGTCGGGTGTCCTGTGGAAAGAGGTCGTCACCCGGGTGCACGCCGAGTATAGCGACGTCAGTCTCGAGCACGTGCTCGCCGACAATTGCGCGATGCAGCTGGTGCGCCGGCCCAAGCAGTACGACGTCCTCGTCACCGACAACCTGTTCGGCGATGTGCTTTCGGACGTCGCCGCAATGCTCACCGGCTCCCTCGGCATGTTGCCCTCCGCCTCACTGGGCGCCGTCGACGCCAAGGGCAGCCGCAAGGCGCTTTACGAGCCGGTGCACGGCTCGGCCCCCGACATCGCCGGCAAGGGCTACGCGAACCCCATCGCGATGATCGGCTCGCTCGCGATGTGCCTGCGCTACTCCTTTGGTCTTGGCGAAGCCGCCGACCTGCTCGAAGCAGCCATCACTCGAACCCTGGCTTCGGGCGCGCGCACCCGAGACATCGCCGCGGAGGGCGCGACGTCGATCAGCACCACCGAGATGGGCGACGCGATCATCCGCGAGCTCAGGCACGCCGTCGCATGAGGGCCTTCGCCTGAGTCAACGGTCGCCGCGCCCTAGCAGGTCGGCACTGGCGCGTCAGGAGAGCCTTCGCCGACAAACGAAAACGGGCCCCGAAAGGGGCCCGTCAAAGATCCAGCAGTGAGTTTCGGCTTAGTAGGGGTTGCCGAAACGCGACACGTAGGAGGTCGGATCGATCGCGTCGACGGCCGAAAAATCGACGTTGCGGATCGCGCTGGAGCGGGCGCCGACGAACGGGCCATTGGTGATCGGGTCGGGCAGAATGCCGCCGCCGAAGCGATCGTTTCGGCCGTAGGGCGGAGAATTCAGGTAGCTGGCGGTGATGAACTGGGGGTTCGTCGCCGGGTTGCTGACCGAGCCGTTATTGGCTTCGACCACGTTGCCGGCGTCGAGCCAGCTGCGCGGGCGGATGCGGATCGGAAGCGGCTGGCTCACGCGGTAGCCGGCGGGCGCGTAGCGGCCCTGGGCCTCGGCGGCGGTGTTCGCGCCGACGGCTGCGAGAGTGAGGGCACCCATCAGGGCAATCGAGACAGAGCGCATGACGCACCTTCGTTGAAGCTGTGAGACTTGTAAGCCGCGCTTTCTTAAGAAACACGGCTCTCTGTATGCGGGGAAGACGTGCCAACGCAGCCGAGGTTCCCACCTTATGGCCGCGCTTCTCAAGATTGCCGCAGTTTGGCCTCATTTTTTCGTGTCAGGCGCTTTTCGCGGCCGACGGGCGAGGATCGATCCGGTTTCGCCGCCGACATCCCGATCGGCATTCTTCATTGCGACGACGCGCGGGCCACAACCGGGCTCGCGCCGCGCCTCGGTGGTCGCAAAGGTGCTTTCAAGAGCGGATGAAGGCTGGCCATTGAGGCTGATCCGATCGAGAGCGCAGGCGACGGCCCGGGGCTCGGGAGCCTGACCAAGCGGGGCGCAGAGCCAGCCGTCGAGACGGAGTGCACCGGGCTCGAGGGTTGCGAAGCCGGTGCAGTTGCGCCTGCCCTCGCGCCCGAGGGTCAGGTCGAGGGTCTCGACGAGGCCGAACTTGGTGGCGATCGTCCCATGCTCACCGGTTCGAATCACGGCGAGCCCCTGCCCGTCCGCAGCGCGACGCGCCAACGTTACGAACAGACGCGGACCTGTCTCCGGCTCCGGCGTTTCCGTGAGGGTGAGGCGGAGGTAGGGTGCCTCGATGATATCGAACCCGCCCTGGACGAGCACGTCCTCGCGCCGCCCGGTCGCAGGGTTGAGCCGTGCCGTCTCGGCGCGCGGCGCCTCCAGCGCATCGGGATCATCCAGGCGAAAACGAGGTTCGGAGAGCGCGACTGGGATCGCCGGCCTAGCAGCCTGTGCCACCGTCGGCACGAAAGGCGATCCGATCTGCGACTCGATTGAGGGATCGACCGGACCCGGCCGGCCCTCACGCGCGAGGACGCTGAGTGCCGCAATGGTTATGATCGCCGCTGAAAGCTGTCCTGCGCGCTTCAGCAGCGTGACCGGACTCTGGCTCAATCGACCCGCACCGACTGACGTCAGAGGATCGTGGCGGCCCCTCGTCTGACCCACGTCACGTGTTCGCTCGAAGTCGGGCTCGGTTCGCATCGATATCCGGGGTTCTCTGGCGGCGGGGGGCTCTGGCGGCGGGGGGCTCTGGCGGCGGGGGTTCTCTGGCAGAAAGCCCGCCCTCCGAGAGCGATGGTGAAGCCGGACCGACCAAGGTCGGGTTTCCGGATCGCTCCGGCCCTCGGGATTTCCGCCGCTAAGGTGAATCGCCGGTATCGACCCGGATGCCGACCCATGCCGACAGCACATGCCGGCCCCGGCTTGCGCCGGTGCGGGACCGTCGCGATCTGACAGCAAGGGGCACCGCCGCGATGAGTCAGAAGGAATACATGATCCCCCTCTCCGTTCTCGACCTTGCCCTCGTGCCCGACGGCGCAACGCCGGCCGATGCCCTGCGCAACAGTGTGGCACTGGCCCGTCACGTCGAAGGGCTCGGCTATCGGCGCTTCTGGCTCGCCGAACACCACAACATGGTGGGTGTCGCCAGCGCAGCGACGGCGGTGGTCATTGGCCATGTGGCGGCCGGCACGTCGACGATTCGGGTCGGGGCCGGTGGCATCATGCTGCCGAACCATGCTCCGTTGGTGATTGCCGAACAGTTCGGCACCCTTGAAACGCTGTTTCCCGGCCGTATCGACCTCGGCCTCGGCCGCGCGCCCGGCACCGATCCGCGTACCACGCGGGCCCTGCGGCGCTCGGGCGAAGCGGCCGATACCTTTCCGCAGGACGTGCTCGAAGTGCAGGCTCTGTTCGGCGAGCTGAAGCCCGGCCAAGCTGTGCAGGCCGTGCCGGGCACGGGGCTCCGGGTGCCACTGTGGATCCTCGGCTCGAGCCTCTACGGCGCGCAGCTCGCCGCGATGCTCGGGCTTCCCTATGCCTTCGCCTCGCATTTCGCGCCTGACCAGCTCCTGCCGGCCCTCGCCACCTACCGGGACCGCTTCCAGCCGTCCGAACAGGCGAGCCGGCCGCATGCCATGATCGGCCTCAACATCGTTGCGGCGGACACCGACGGTGAAGCGCGCCGGCTGTTCACATCGGCGCAGCAGCAATTCACCAATCTGGTCCGCGGGACGCGTGGGCTGCTGCGTCCACCCATCGCCGATATCGAGGCGTATTGGGCGCCACACGAAAAGGCCCAGGCCTCGCGGATGCTGGCACGCTCCCTCGTCGGGTCGCCGGAAACGATCCGTCGGGGCCTCGCCGATCTCGTGGCGGAGACCGGTGCCGACGAGATCATGGTCGCCTCGGCGATCCACGATCCGGCGGCGCGGCAACGATCCTATACGATCCTGGCCGAAGCGCGGGACGCGCTGGCGCAACGCCCGGCCAGCCTTGTGGCGTGAAGGCCTCGGCCTACCCTTGACAGCAGCGGGGACGAGGCGTCTTGCTCCCGCGCTTGGCGAATCATGCTGCGATGCGGCGTGTGCCGCATCAGCGGGTCGATTCGGGCTCGCGCACCTCCGAGGCCGGCAGGCCGCCGGCCATCGGCGATGGTCCGGTGCGCGGCAGGGAGGCTGAACATCGGTGCCGAACCCGGCCGCGGCGGCTCGCCAGAGGGGTGAGCGGCGCCTCGGTCCTCGGTGCACGCAAGAGCGGAGTGTTTGAGCAATGGGTTACAAGGTCGCCGTCGTGGGTGCCACGGGCAATGTGGGCCGCGAGATGCTGGACATCCTGTCCGAGCGCGCCTTTCCGGCGGACGAGGTGGTGGCGATCGCGTCGCGCCGCTCGGCCGGCCAGGAGGTGTCCTTCGGCGACAAGATTCTGAAGGTGAAGGCTCTCGATACCTACGATTTCTCCGATACCGATATCTGCCTGATGTCGGCCGGCGGCGAGACCTCCAAGGAGTGGTCGCCGCGCATCGGCCAGACCGGCTGCGTGGTCATCGATAACTCGTCGGCCTTCCGCTACCATCAGGACGTGCCGCTGATCGTGCCCGAGGTGAACCCGGACGCCATCAACGGCTTCTCCAAGCTCAACATCATCGCCAATCCGAACTGCTCCACGGCGCAGCTCGTGGTCGCCCTCAAGCCTTTGCATGACGCGGCGACGATCAAGCGCGTGGTGGTGGCGACCTACCAGTCGGTCTCCGGCGCCGGCAAGGACGCTATGGACGAGCTCTTCCAGCAGACCCGCTCGGTCTTCACCGCCGGCGAGATCAAGGCGGAGAAGTTCCCCAAGCGCATCGCCTTCAACGTCATCCCGCACATCGATGTGTTCATGGAGGACGGCTACACGAAGGAAGAGTGGAAGATGGTCGCCGAGACCAAGAAGATGCTCGATCCCAAGATCAAGCTGACCGCCACCGCCGTGCGGGTGCCGGTGTTCATCGGCCATGCCGAGGCAGTGAACGTCGAGTTCGAGCGCCCGATCACGGCCGAGCAGGCCACCGCGATCCTGCGCTCGGCTCCGGGCATCATGGTGGTCGATAAGCGCGAGCCCGGCGGCTACATGACCCCGCACGAGGCCGCCGGCGAGGATGCCACCTACGTCTCCCGCATCCGCGAGGACGCCACGGTGGAGAACGGGCTCGCCTTCTGGTGCGTCTCCGACAATCTGCGCAAGGGCGCGGCGCTCAACACCGTGCAGATCGCCGAGATGCTGGTGAACCGGAAGCTGTTGAAGCGGGCGCAAGCGGCTGCCTGACCCAGACGGCTCCTGAAATCAGATCGATCGGCTATCTCTCCGATCCGAACACGCCGTCCCCCCCGAGGGGCGGCGTTTTTCATTAGCCGACGCAGGGATCTGATTTCGAAAGATTCACCAAATACGTTCTGGAAATGTATTCCGGCAGTCAAAGCGCCTGAACACGCAGGAAACGAAGACCTGAAATTCCAAAAGAATTCCCAATTCCAGGCTGGGATTTGTAACTTCATTTGGAGGTGATTTGGAATTCAGGCGCTGGCTTCCAACGCTGCCACATCCCCACCGCTGATCGCCGGCAAATACCGCGTGATCCGTGCCGCATCCCAATCCCACCACGCCAGAGCTTGCAGACGTTCAGCGACCTCTGGAGGCACACGCATCCGCACGAGGGTGGCCGGATTGCCAGCGACAATGGCATAAGGCGGCACATCGCGGGTGACGACGGATTTTGCCGCTACGACAGCACCGTTCCCGATGGTGACGCCCGGCAAGAGGGTGCAATCGTAGCCGAGCCAAACGTCATGGCCGACCACTGTATCTCCACGACTTGGAAAGGTGGCCTCTTCCCCGAAGCGGCCGGCCCATGTCCCCCCGAAGATCACGAAGGGATAGGTCGAGGGTGCCGCGAGGCGGTGATTTCCGCCATTCATGAGGAAGTGGGTACCTGCCGCGATGGCGCAGAACCGTCCGATGCTCAGCCGATCGCCTCGGAAGGCGAAATGATAGAGGATGTTGTCGAGAAAGGCCTGTGGGCCTTCAGGATCGTCGTAATAGGTGTAGGCGCCGACTTCGATATTGGGCGGCAGGTCTAGGTTGCGGATGAAGGTGATCCGTGGGTGTCCCGGCACGGGGTGAAGCACGTTTGGGTCGGGGCCGAAGCGTGGATCGTGGGGCATCGAGTGATTCCTGCGCTTGAGCTTTCACCCAGTCCGCCCCAGGATACCGGAGCGACAAACCACCGAAACCCCTTGATCGAAATCGCTTGAAAAATGCGGCAAACCAGCCTACTTTGACGTCATCAGTTCTGGTTGCAGTTGTGAGACTGCGGTTCGGGAGTGGGCCCCACCGGGTCCGCTCTTTTTTATTGCCGCAACGTCGCCCGCGCCGGAACGCCTCGGACAAGGCCGGACTTCAAGCGCAGCATGGCGGACAACTTCAACAGCGACCTCACCGAAAAACGCCTCATCACCGAGACGGGCGTGGCCGCGCGGGTGGTGCAGGTCATCGAGGCCTCGATCCAGGGTCTGGGCTACCGGGTTGTCCGGGTGAAGGTGTCGAGCGCCAATGGCTGCACGGTGCAGATCATGGCCGAGCGACCGGATGGCACCATGACGGTGGACGATTGCGAGGCGGTGAGCCGGGCGATCTCGCCGCTCCTCGACCTCGACGACCCTGTGGGCAAGGCCTATTACCTGGAGGTCTCGTCGCCGGGGATCGACCGGCCCCTGGTGCGGGCCGTCGATTTCGCCCGATGGGCCGGCTACGAAGCGAAGATCGAACTCGCCGTGCCGATGGACGGCCGCAAGCGCTTCCGGGGCATCATCGGTGCACCGAACCCTGACGGGGTCACCGTGCCGATCGATCTGCCCGACGTGAAAGAGGGCCTTCCAAGCCGCATCGACCTGCCGCTGCGCGACCTCGGCGACGCCTACCTGGTCCTCACCGACGAGCTTGTCCGCGAATCCCTTCGACGGGGCGGCCCCCCGGTCCTTGAGGACGAGGATGACGATGCTGACGCGGACGAAGCTGCGTTCGAAGCCGAGGCCGAACCGGCTCCCGCCCCGCCGAAGAAGAAAGTTTCCCGTCCCCTGAAGCCCAAGGCGTCGCAGAGGCCGAAGCCCGTGAAAGTCGAGACCGAGGAAAGTCTCGCCATCAAGGCCCGGAACAAGGCGAAGCCCGTCCGCACCAAGGCGGTGCGGGTGAAGGACGACGGCAAGCTGCACTAGTTTTGTCATCCGTCCCCGCGCAGCCGCAAGCCGGCCCGGGGCCGCGGACGTGAACGACATCCGACGAAGAGAAGGACGAAAACCGATGGCCGTCGTCAGCGCCAACAGGCTCGAACTCCTGCAGATCGCCGAAGCGGTTGCCCGCGAGAAAGTGATCGACCGTTCCATCGTCATCGATGCGATGGAGGAAGCCATCGCGAAGGCGGCCCGCTCCCGCTATGGCGCCGAAACGGACGTGCATGCCGAGATCGACCCCAAGACCGGCGCTCTGCGCTTGTCGCGCCACCTCGTGGTGGTGGAGCAGGTCGAGAACGACGCCCGTGAGGTGACCCTGGACCAGGCCCGCCGCTACAACCCCGGCGCCCTCGTCGGCGACGTCATCTCCGACACCCTGCCGCCGTTCGACTTCGGCCGGGTCGCCGCCCAGTCGGCCAAGCAGGTCATCGTCCAGAAAGTGCGCGACGCCGAGCGCGACCGGCAGTTCGATGAGTACAAGGACCGGATCGGCGAGGTCGTGAACGGGCTCGTGAAGCGGGTCGAGTACGGCAACGTCATCGTCGATCTCGGCCGCGGCGAGGGTATCGTCCGGCGCGACGAGATGATTCCGCGCGAGACCTTCCGCCCAGGCGACCGCATCCGCTCCTACCTGTTCGACGTCCGCCGCGAAGTGCGCGGGCCGCAGATCTTCCTGTCGCGCTCGCACCCGCAGTTCATGGCCAAGCTGTTCGGCCAGGAAGTGCCGGAGATCTACGACGGCATCGTCGAGGTGAAGGCGGTCGCCCGCGATCCGGGCTCGCGCGCCAAGATCGCGGTGATCTCACGCGACGGGTCGATCGATCCGGTCGGCGCCTGTGTCGGTATGCGCGGCTCCCGCGTCCAGGCAGTGGTCGGCGAGCTTCAGGGCGAGAAGATCGACATCATCCCGTGGTCCGAGGATCAGGCGACCTTCATCGTTAACGCCTTGCAGCCGGCGGAAGTCGTGAAGGTCGTGCTCGACGAGGAGGCCGACCGAATCGAGGTGGTGGTACCGGACGACCAGCTCTCGCTGGCCATCGGTCGTCGCGGCCAGAACGTGCGCCTCGCCTCGCAGCTCACCGGCTGGGACATCGACATCCTGACCGAGGCTGAAGAATCCGAGCGCCGGCAGAAGGAATTCGCCGAGCGGACTGCCGTGTTCATGGAAGCTCTCGATGTCGACGAGACCGTGGGCCAGCTCCTGGCTGCGGAGGGATTCCGCAACGTGGAGGAAATCGCCTACGTCGAGCCGGGCGAACTCGCCAACATCCAGGGCCTCGATGAGGAGAGTGGCACCGAGATCCAGGCCCGCGCCCAGGATCATCTCGCCCGGGTCGAATCGGAGTTCGATGCCAAGCGCCAGGAACTCGGAGTCCAGGACGAACTGCGCGAGATCGACGGCATCACCACCCCGATGCTGGTGGCCCTCGGCGAGAACGACGTGAAGACGATCGAGGATCTGGCGGGCTGCGCCACCGACGATCTCGTCGGCTACACCGAAGGGCGCGGCCCCGAGGCCAAGCGGCATGCGGGCTACCTCGACGGCTTCGAGGTTTCACGAGCCGAAGCTGAGGCGATGGTGATGGCCGCGCGTGTCCGTGTGGGCTGGATCGAAGCTCCCACCGAGTCGGACGGCGAGGCACCCGAGACGGATCGAGAGGAGCAGGCATCGGCCTGACCCTTCGGATTTGGTCATCCCCGCGATCGACGTTCGCGGGGATGTGTTGTGACGATGGGGAGACGTGCGCACCGCATGATGGGCCAACGCGCAGATGGAGATGAGACTGGAACCGAGGCCGATTCGAGCGCGCTGCTCGATGCGGGCGTCGGGCGTGGTCGGGCCAATGCTCTGCGGACATGCCTCGTCACGCGTGTTGCGCAGGCGCCGAGCAGTCTGATCCGCTTTGTCCTCGGGCCGGACGGGAGCGTCGTGCCGGATCTGCGAGCGCGCCTGCCGGGGCGCGGCGCGTGGCTGACACCCACCCGGTCTGTCGTGAATGAGGCCGTGAAGCGCCGCGCCTTTCAACGCGCCTTCAAGACCAAGGATGCCGCAGCGGCGCCCGATCTGGCAGATCGAGTCGCCGAAGCGCTGCGAGCGGATCTGCGCCAATCGCTGTCGTTGGCGAATAAGGCGGGGTGCGTGGTCGCAGGCTTTGCCAAGGTCGAATCGGCCATTGGCGACAAGGCCGGGGTTTCAGCGGTGATCCAGGCCTCAGACGGGAGCGCCGATGGTCGTCGGAAGATCGTCGCGGCATTGCACAGGCGGCATGGCAGTGCCATATCGGGCATTCCCGTCATTGATGACCTGTCCAACGAAGAATTGGACATGGCCTTGGGTCGGGATCATGTGATACACGCGGCTCTCGTCGCAGGAGTCGGAGGTTCCGGCTGCCTTGCGCGTTGGCGTCGGCTCCGCTCTTTCGAGGGTTTGGCGACGACGGCCGAGGAGGCTGGTCCCGCCCGCGATGGGCAGACCGTTTCCGATCTGCACGACGACTGAGATCACGGATTTACCCGGCGCACATCAGTTTGCCGGTTCACGGGACGATGGAAACCCTCAGGGTTTGGACTGAATGAGCGATACGAACAATCCGGGCGACAAGACGCAGGCGAGACCCCCTTCGAAGCCGCTGTCCTTGAAGCGCCCGATCGAGCAGGGAACGGTGCGTCAGAGCTTCTCCCATGGCCGCACCAAGCAGGTCGTGGTTGAGACGGTGAAGCGCCGTGTCATCGGCGCGGCGCCGGCTGCACCGGCGCGCGAGACGACGCCGGTGGCACCGGCAACGCGCGTGGCACCGCCTCCGCCGCCCGCCGCTCCCCGTCAGGCGCAACGCTCTGCGAACGGCGTGGTGCTGCGGACCTTGAGCGAGCAGGAGAGCAACGCGCGTGCCGCTGCCCTTGCTGACGCCAAGCGTCGGGAGGCCGAGGCCCAGAAGCGTGCCGAGGCCGAAGCTGCGGCGCAGCGCGAACGTGAAGCTGCCGAGCAGCGGGAGCGTGAGGCAGCCGAGGCTCGCAAGCGCGAAGATGAGGCTCGCCGCCGTAAGGAAGACGAGGAGCGCCAGGCTGCGGCCGAGGAAGCGCGCCGCGCCGCCGAGGCTGCTGCTCAGGAGGCTGCCAAGGCCCAGAGCACGCCTGCCGCTGCTCCCACCGTTTCCAAGACGGCGCCGATGCCGGCGGCCCCGACGATCGTTCGTTCGGCGCCTCCTGTGGCGGCGGCTGCACCCGAGCAAGCCGCTCTTGCTGCGGCACCTGCCCGTCCGGCAGCACCCACGCCTGCGGCAGCCCGTCCGGCAGCACGCCCGCCGCTGACGGCGCGCCCCGCCACGTCTGAGCCGCGCAAGACCATCACGGCCGACGTGCGCAAGCCGCGCGATTTGAACTTCATGGCTCGCCCTGCTCCAGCACCGGAGCCCGAGCCGACTACTCCGACGACGGCGACTGCGGCACGTCCCGCCGGCGGCGCAACGCCAGCCCGTACGGCTGGGCGGCCGCAGGCTGCTGAGGAGGAGAGCGAGCAGAAGCGCGTGATCCGCCGCCCCGGCATGCCGCTCAAGATCATCACGCCGCCCAAGACCCCGAAGCAGCCGGGCGGCGACCGGAATCGTGGCCGCCTCACGATCGCCACCGCCACGTCGGGTGAGGACGAGCGCACGCGTTCGGTCGCCTCGTTCCGCCGCCGCCAGCAGCGCATGAGCGGCAACCGGCATGTGGAGCAGAAAGAGAAGCTTTCTCGCGAGGTGACGATCCCGGAGACGATCACGATCCAGGAGCTCGCCAACCGCATGTCGGAGCGGGCTGTGGACGTTATTCGCCTTCTGATGAAGCAGGGTGAAATCCACAAGATCACCGATGTGATCGACTCGGATTCGGCCCAGCTGATTGCGGAAGAGCTCGGGCACACCGTGCGCCGCGTGGCGGAGTCGGACGTCGAGGAAGGCTTGTTCAGCGATGAGCCCGAGCTGGAGGAGGATCTAGATCCGCGTCCCCCGGTCGTGACCATCATGGGCCACGTCGACCACGGCAAGACCTCGCTGCTCGACGCGATCCGCAAGACCACCGTGGTTTCCGGTGAAGCGGGCGGCATCACGCAGCATATCGGCGCCTATCAGGTCGCAGCCCCCAGCGGCGACATGGTGACCTTCATCGACACGCCCGGCCACGCGGCCTTCACCTCCATGCGCGCCCGTGGCGCCAAGGTGACGGACATCGTCGTGCTCGTGGTGGCGGCCGATGATGGCGTCATGCCGCAGACCGTGGAGGCGATCTCTCACGCCAAGGCGGCCGGTGTTCCGCTGATCGTGGCGATCAACAAGATCGACAAGCCCGAGGCGAACCCGCAGCGGGTCCGGACCGAGCTGCTCCAGCACGACATCCAGGTCGAGTCGATGGGCGGTGAGACCCTTGAATTCGAGGTGTCTGCCAAGACCGGCGACGGTCTGCCGGAGCTTCTCGAGGGCCTGCAACTCCAGGCCGAGATCATGAACCTGCGCGCCAACGAGACGCGCGACGGTGAGGGTACGGTCATCGAGGCCAAGCTCGATCGCGGTCGTGGCCCGGTGGCGACGGTCCTGGTCCAGCGCGGCACCCTGTTCACCGGCGACATCGTGGTCGCTGGCGCGGAGTGGGGCCGCGTGCGTGCCCTGATCGACGACAAGGGCGAGAACGTCCCCTACGCCGGTCCCTCGGTTCCGGTGGAAGTGCTCGGCTTCAACGGCACCCCCGATGCGGGTGACCGCGTCGTTGTCGTGCCGAACGAGGCTCGTGCCCGTGAGGTCACCGAGTACCGCGCCCGTCAGAAGCGTGAGCGGATCGCTGCCCGTACCGGCGGTGCAAACCGTTCGCTGGTCGACATGATGCGCGACCTGAAGGAAGGCGCCGGCCGCAAGGAACTGGCGCTGGTCGTCAAGGGCGACGTGCAGGGCTCGGTCGAGGCCATCAACGGCGCCCTGGAAAAGCTCGGCAACGACGAGGTGTCGGCGCGGATCCTGCTCGCTGGCGTCGGTGGGATCACCGAGTCGGACATCACCCTGGCGGAAGCCTCGAAGGCCGTCGTCATCGGCTTCAACGTGCGGGCCCACAAGGAAGCGCGCGAGTCGGCCGAAAACAAGGGCGTCGAGATCCGTTACTACAACATCATCTACGACCTCGTGGATGACATCAAAGCGACCCTGTCGGGTATGCTGCCGCCGACGCTCCGCGAGGAGCGTCTCGGCGAGGCTCAGATCCTGCAGATCTTCGACGTGTCGAAGGTCGGCAAGATCGCCGGTTGCCGCATTCTCGACGGCGTGGTTCAGCGCGGTGCGCATGTCCGCCTGATCCGCGACAGCGTGGTGATCCACGAGGGCAAGCTGGCCCAATTGAAGCGCCTGAAGGACGACGCGAAGGAAGTCACCGCCGGTTACGAGTGCGGTATGTCCTTCGAGAACTTCCAGGATATGCGAGCCGGCGACACCATCGAGTGCTACCGGGTCGAGGAGATCCGGCGCACGCTCTGAGCGGCGATGCCGCTTCGGTATACCAGCGGGGTCGCGACGAGGTCGCGGCCCCGTTTCGCGTTTCGGCTTCCGAAAAGCAGGCCCCGTCGACGACGTGTCGGCCGCGACGGGGAAACCTGCATGACAGGCCTATCTCCCGGGCGCCGATTTGCGTTAAGAGGTGCGCCTTCGGCGTCCGCTTCGTTTCGACCCGCTCAGGCCCTGGCCGCGCGGCGGCGCATCGACGTTCCGTTTCAGCAACGCTCGGATGAGCGTGACCGCGCCGGCCGGTGTCGAACCGCTTCGACGACAAGACGATCAGAATTCTTCATGGCCCAGAAACAGACTCCCACCGGACCCTCGCAGCGCCAGCAGCGCGTCGCCGAGCTGATACGCCACGCGATCGCCGAGGTGCTCCAGCGCGGAGACATCCAGGACGCGGTGCTGAGCGCGCATGTCATCACGGTGCCGGAGGTACGGATGTCGCCGGACCTCAAGCTCGCCACCGCGTACATCATGCCGCTGGGCGGCCTCGACGAAGCCCCGGTGCTGGCCGCCCTGGACCGCAACAAGAAGGCGCTGCGCCAGGAGGTCGCCCGCCGGGTGAACCTGAAATATGCGCCCGACCTGCGCTTCCTCCGCGACGAGACCTTCGACGAAGCGGACCGGATCGACGCCCTGCTGCGGACTGATAAGGTACGGCGCGATCTCGAATCGCAGGCACCGGGCGAAGAGGCCGATCCGTCGGACCCCAAAGCGGACTGAGGCGGTTTCGGCCCGCGAGAGCGCCGCCGGCACGAACCCGACCCGCACCCTGCAGGTTCTCCGGCCCAAGGCGCGGAAGACCCCGACTGAAGACTTGAACGGGACGGATGACGGCGCAGCGCGTGCCGCCCGGCCCCTGTGATCAGTGACCGAGGATTTCATGATCAACGAACCGACCATCGAGCGACCCGAGGGCTCTCCCCCGCCGCATCCGGCGGACCGACCCGTGGCCGCCGAGGGCCGTCGCCCGCCGCGTGGTGCGCCGCGCCCGGATCGGCCGAAGCGCCGGGACGTCAATGGCTGGGTCATCCTCGACAAGGGCGTGGGCATGACCTCGACCCATGCCGTCGCGGTGGTGAAGCGCGCCTTCAACGCCAAGAAGGCGGGACATGCCGGCACCCTCGATCCCCTGGCCTCCGGCATCCTGCCGATCGCCCTCGGCGAGGCGACCAAGACGGTGCCGTTCGTGATGGACGGGCGCAAGGCCTACGTCTTCACCGTGACCTGGGGCATCGAGACCGACACCGACGACGCCGAGGGTCGTCCGGTCGCCACCAGCGAGGCGCGGCCGACCCGGGAGGCCGTCGAGGCCGCTCTGCCGACCTTCGTCGGCGCCATCGAGCAGGTGCCGCCGCGCTACTCGGCGATCAAGATCGCGGGCGAGCGCGCCTACGACCTCGCCCGCGACGGCGAGGAGGTGGTGCTGGTGGCGCGCCCGGTCCAGATCGACCATCTCGCGGTGGTCGAGCACAGCCCCGAGCGGACGGTGATCGAGGCCGCCTGCGGCAAGGGCACCTATGTGCGGGCACTCGCACGCGACCTCGGGCGTCTGCTCGGCTGCTACGGCCATGTCTCGGCCCTGCGCCGTACCCGCGTCGGTCCCTTCACGGAGGCCGATGCCTGCCAGGTGGCGGCCTTGGAAGAAGCGGGACCGGACGGCAATGCCGCCTCGCTCCACCCGGTCGAAACCGCCCTGGACGCGGTGCCCTCGGTGCCGGTCTCCCGCGATATGGCTTTGCGCCTGATGCGAGGCCAGCCGGTGATCCTGCGCGGGCGCGACGCCCCGGTCGAGGGGAAGGCCTTCGCCACCTGCGGCGGCATCCTTGTGGCGGTCGGCGATGTCGAGCGCGGCGAGCTGGTCCCGCACCGGGTGTTCCATCTCGGCGGCACGGCCAACCGCTCGGCCTGAGAGATCGGAGGAGGAAGGTGCGTTCTTGAACGCCCTTCTTCGGCTTCGGGACAAACCTCCGCCATCGCTCTCAAACAATCGATGAAAAAGACGTGATCACGACTTCGGTTGTTTGAGCGCGTCGACACGACCAAACCTCGGCGTCTGCCTTAAGTGAATCGTAAATCTTCGTTGGCATTCGTCAGCTCAAGCTTCAGCTCGGGCGACGAATGCGCTGCGATATCTTTCGACGGTTCCGCAATGACGGACAGGGCGTCGTTGCGCTGATCTTCGCCCTGGGGGCGATCCCCCTGCTTCTGTTCGCCGGCACGGTCATCGATTACGGCGTCAAGTCGATGGCGCGGCAATCGGCACAGGGGGTGACCGACGCCACCGTGCTGTCCCTGGCCAAGCTGCCGATCACCACCACCGATGGCGATCTGTCGAGCAAGGCCGACGCGCAGGTGCGCGCCGCCCTGCGGAAGACGCCGATCGACGGTCTGCTGGTCCGGACCACCCGCAACGGCGACGACATCACCGTGACGGCGAGCGGCAGCACCCCGACCAGCCTGACGCGTCTCGTCGGCCTCACCGGCATGCCGATCTCGGTCTCGAGCACGGGCCGCCGGGCCTCGGACAACCTCGAGATCGCCCTCGTGCTGGACAATACCGGTTCGATGGAGGGCGCCAAGCTCACCAACCTGAAGTCGGCCGCCAAGGATCTCGTCTCGACGCTGTTCAAGGCCGTAGACCCCTCGAAGCCGAATGCTCTGCGGATCGGGATCGTCCCCTTCTCGATGACGGTCAATGTCGGCCCCTCGAACGCCGCCGCCTCATGGATCGACACCGACGCCCGGTCCTCTGTCCACGGACAGATCTTCAATTCCGCCGCCAACCGCCTGACCCTGTTCCGGCAGATGGGCGTCACCTGGGGCGGCTGCGTCGAGGGTCGGCCGATGCCCTACGACGTGCAGGAAACACCCCCGAGCGCAGGCACGCCGGACACGCTGTTCGTGCCCTACTTCGCTCCGGACGAGGCGGATACGGAAATTTCTGAAAACCAAATGCTGAACAATTACCTGTCGGACGGCGTCTTCTGGGGCAGCGCACGCACCCGCCAGGGCCAGGTAAACAAGTACAGGTCCAGCCCGCAGCGAACCGGCCGCATCGACAGCGTCGCCGCGAATTATCTCTACGGTCCGAATTCCGGTTGCGAGTTGCAGCCCATCACCCACCTGACGACCTCGCAATCCACGCTCAACAACGCCATCGACGCATTGACCGTCCGGGGCGACACCAACATCCCGATCGGTCTGATCTGGGGCTGGCACGTGCTGTCGCCGCTCGGTCCTTTCGCCGAGGGGGCGGCCTATACCGACAGGACCACGCGCAAGTTCGTGGTGCTGATGACGGACGGGCAGAACCAATCTCAGATCCGCCCCAGCAACTCGAACAACTCGTTTTATTCGGGCATCGGCTACATCTGGCAGAACCGCATCGGCACGACCTCGGACGATCTGAACACCCGGCGCATCGCCATCGACAATCGGCTGTCGACGCTGTGCGGCAATATGAAAAGCGCCGGGATCGCGCTCTTCACGGTGCGGGTCGAGGTCTCGGAAGGCACCAGCGACATCCTGAAGAACTGCGCCTCGGGCAGCGACAAGTTCTACGACGTCCAGAATGCCTCCGACCTCAGCGCCGCCTTCAAGGCCATCGCGGCGCAGATCAGCGAATTGCGGATCTCCCGATGATGGGGCGCCTCATTCTCGCAGGCGTCAGGCCGGCGATGCCGCCTGTGCCCCCGGCCCTGCGCCGACTGGCCCGCGACACGCGCGGCGGGGCCGCCATCGAGTTCGGAATGGTGGCGGTGCCGTTCCTGCTTCTGCTCGGCGCGATCATCGAGGCCGGCATGCTGATCCTGGCCCAGCAGCTCCTCGACGACGCCCTCGATCGGGGCGGCCGCGCGGTCTTCACCGGCGTGTACCAGGACGCGGCCGGCACCAAGCCTCCGGTCGACCGCCTCGTGGCCGAGATGTGCCGGGGCCCGGTGCTGTTCGACTGCACCAAGCTGAAGGTCGAGATGACGACCGCGTCGACCTTCAGCGCCACTGCGGCTGCCTCGCCCTACGATTCCACGACCGGAACCGCGTCGTCGACCTTCGGCACGCGCTTCACCTGTCCGCAGGGCAGCGACATCGTGACGATCCGTGCGGCCGTGGTGATCCCGCGCTTCTTCGGCTTCACGGGAATCGTGGCGCTGCCGGTCTCGGCCACCGCCCAGATGATCACCGCGACCACGGTTTTCCGCGCCGAGCCCTATCCGGTGGGAACGTGTTGAGGCTGTGCCGGCGGGGTGGCCGGCGAATTCGCCGGCAGATTCGCCGGCTCGCGGGCGACCGGGCTGGGGTGAGCGCGGTGGAATTCGCCCTGGTCGCCCCCGTGATGATCGTGATCTTCATCGGAACGATCGAGCTGCCGCGGGCCTACGCCACTAAGCAGCGCCTGGTGCGCGCCACCCGCTCGATGGCCGACCTGATCTCGCGGGGCAGCCTGACCAGCGTCACCGACGTCTACGCGGCGGGCCGCGCGGTCATGTATCCCTCGGACGCCAGCGGGTCCGGCATCATCCTGACGGCGGCGGGCGTCTACCAGCTCGCCAACAAGTCCTACGAGGCAAGGGTGTGCTCCAGCGCCGCCGACAAGGCGACCAAGCGGGTCGCCAATGCCATCCTGGGCGAACCGCCGCCCTCCGAGGCGCGTGTCAACGCGCGCTACATGATGGCGGAGATGACCTACCGCTACGTGCCGATCTTCAACCTGTTCCCGGCCCTGAACGACCTGACCTTCTCACAGGTGACCACCTGGCCGGTCCGCTCGGTGACGGGCGCCCCGGTCGTGCTGCCGGGCGGGGCGGCTTGCCCGTAAGACACGAGGCCCCCGACAGCGTGCTGGCCTCAAGGCGTGCTGTGGCGGCAGGGTGACGGTATTTCGCAATCGGGACTCCGCCTAACCCAGGATGGTGGCGGAGCACGAAGAACCGACCAGTTTCATCCCGGCGGGCCGTCGTTTCAGTGCGGCCCGGGAGCAGAGCCATGACGTCATCTCGGACGACCGGATCGCCATCGATCCGGGACGGCTCAACCTTGGGCCTCCGCTTGGTGCCGGCGGGTCTCGCCGCTGTGAGTCTCGCACTTCTGGGTCTCGCGCTGGATTCGTCCAACCGTCAGGCGCGGGCCGCGTCGGCGGCCGAGCCGGGCCAGACCGTCGGGCAGGCCCCCGGCGCGCCACTGCCGGTCGGTCTCTACTTCATCGACACGTCGAGCTTCGGCGTACGCGACATCGCGCCCCGATCGACCGATTCAAACATCAACCTGCCATCCTTCGTCTGGGCGACGCCGGCCGACGTGGCGGGCGGACGGCTGCAGCTGATCGTACTCCAGCCGATCGCCGTCTCGAGCACCGGTGGCGCGCCCTACCAGAGCGGCTTCGGCCAGACCCTCCTGGCCGCGCAGGTGGCGTGGAAGCTCGGGAGCAACCTCAACTTCAGCTACCTGCTCGGCGCCTATCTTCCGAGCCAGACCAAGATCGTGATTCAGAACCCGGTCCTGCACCAGCGCTTCGCGATCACCTACAACGGCGACGGCTGGAACCTGACGGCGAACTTCCTCTACGGCACCTATTTCGACACCACATCGCGCACGGGGGCGTACTACCCCGACTTCCTCAACCTCGATCTCACGGCGACGAAGAAGTTCGGCAAGTGGGAAGTCGGGCCGGTGGCGTTCGGCGCCACCGACCTGCCGACGCGCAATCCCGGCTATGCCCGCCAGGGCCAGTTCGCCGTGGGCGGTCTCGTCGGCTACAATTTCGGACCGGTGAACCTGCAGGCCTACGTCACCCGCGAGGTCGTCGAGCGGAACTACCGCGGCCTGGAGACGCGCGGATGGTTGCGTGCCACCGTGCCGATCTATCAGGAGAACGCCGAGGCGGCCTCCGCAGCGCCGCCGGCGATGATCCGCAAGTTCTAGGATTGGACAGGCCTGGGGCGAGGCTTTGCGGGGGAGCGGATTGACCGCCCTCCCCCTGCGGAAGTCTGCGCCCGCGATACGCCCGGCTGGCGCCAGGATCTGTAAGGACTTTGCCCGACTGGCGCCCGAGGCTAGTCCCGGATCGGCAGCCCGGTCTCGATCACCCGCGCCCACAACGAGGCGCCATAGGGCGCGGCGGCGTCGTTGAAGTCGTAATCCGGGTGGTGCAGGCCGGCGCTGTCGCCGTTGCCGAGGAAGATGTAGGCGCCGGGGCGGTGGGCGAGCATGTAGGAGAAATCCTCCGCCGCCATCAGGGGCGCCACCGCCCGGTCGATCCCGGCCTCGCCGACCAGCCCGGCCGCCACGTCGGCGATGAAATCGGTCTCGGCCGGATGGTTCTCGGTGACGGGATAGCCGCTGTTGAAGTCGATCGTCCCTCGCGCCCCGAAGGCGGCCGGGACATGGGCGACGATCGCGCCGATGCGGTCCTGCATCAGCGCGCGGACCGGCTTCGACAGCGCCCGCATGGTGCCCCGCAGGGTCACGTCCTGCGGCAGGACGTTGAAGGCCTCCCCCGCCTCCAGGGCGCAGACCGAGACGACGGCGCTCTCCAGGGGATCGACGCTGCGCGACACCACCGATTGCAGGGCGGTGATGACGTGGCTCGCCACCAGCACGCTGTCGATCGCGTTGTGGGGCTGGGCCGCGTGGCCGCCCCGCCCCGTGATGGTGATGGTGAAGCGGTCGGTGGAAGCCATGATCGGCCCCGGCCGGATGGCGAAGGTGCCGAGAGCGAGGCCGGGGATGTTGTGCATGCCGTAGACGCTCTCGACGCCGAACCGCTCCATCAGCCCGTCGCGGACCATGGCCTCGCCGCCGCCGCCGCCCTCCTCCGCCGGCTGGAAGATCAGCACCGCGGTGCCGTCGAAGTCGCGGGTCTCGGCGAGGTATCGGGCGGCCCCGAGCAGCATCGCCGTGTGCCCGTCGTGACCGCAGGCATGCATCTTTCCCGGGACCGTCGAGCGGTAGGGCAGATCGCGCGCCTCGTGGATCGGCAGGGCGTCCATGTCGGCGCGCAGGCCGATGGCGCGGTTCGATCCGTGCGCCCGCCCCCGGATGAGGCCGACGACGCCCGTGCGGCCGATGCCGGTGACGACCGCGTCGCAGCCGAAGGCCCGCAGCTTCTCGGCCACGACGCCCGCCGTGCGGTGGACGTCGTATTGCAGCTCCGGATGGGCGTGGAGATCGTGGCGCCAGGCGGCGATCTCATCCGCGAAGGCGGCGATCCGGTCGAGGACGGGCATGGACAGCGACTTTCGCGAGGCGACGGCTCTCAGGACGGACTGCATCCGGAACGGGACGTCATCGATCCAGCAAACAAGAGGCCAGAGACGCGGTCAACGCGTCCGGTGCCCGGATGGCGCCCCTTCGGCGCGATGATCCCCCCGCGCCAGTGTCGCGCCGGGGGAGTCGTGGGGTCCGGCCGCGAGGTCGTCGAGGATCGGGCAATCCGGCCGCGCGTCGCCGCCGCAATGGGCGGCGAGATCCTCCAGGGTGCGGGCCATGCCCGCGAGGGCGTCGATCCGGCGGCGCAGGTCGGCGACATGGGCAAGGGCGAGCTGACGCACCTGCGCGCTGGCCCGGGAGCGGTCGTGCCACAGGCCGAGCAGGGCCCGGATGTCGTCGATGGCGAAGCCGAGGTCGCGGGCCCGGCGCACGAAGCGCAGGGCATGCAGATCGGCCGGCGCGTAGAGTCGGTAGCCGCTGGCCGTGCGCTCGGTCGGCGCCAGCAGCCCGATCTCCTCGTAATAGCGGATCATCTTGGCGGAGACGCCGGTGGCGCGGGCCGCCTCGCCGATGGTGATCGCCTCCGCGCTCATTCCCAAAACTCCAGTGGGGGGACGGAACGCCCGCCTGCGCCCTCATCGGCCCGAGGCGTCGAAAGAGGGGCAAGCCCCGCGATGCGAACGCGCGAGGTTTTCCGCCCGTTTCCCGATGCGCTCTGCTAGAGTAGCGTATTCGGCTCATGAGAGGGGGACCCGTACGGGACCCTCCGGTGAACTCGCCCTTCGAGAGGAACACCCATGACCCGCGACAAGCCCACGGTCGACGCGCCCGCGCTGGAATACTCGCACCTGACCGGGCGCGCGACCCAGGCGGGCATCACCGTGACGGTGAACGTCTATCGCTCCGCTCACAGCGAGGATCCCTGGACCCTGGAGGTCATCGATCCGGCCGGCTGGTCGACGGTCTGGAGCGAACCCTTCGCCTCCGACGAAGACGCCCTCGACGCCTTCATGGAGGCCGTCGAGGATGCGGGCGGCATGTGCGATTTCCTGGAGCCGCCGCCCACCCTGCACTGACGCTCCCGCGCCGACGCGCCTGTGCGCGTCGCGCCGGCCGCGCGGCAGGACGGCAACCCGGCACGCCCCCATTCCAGGAGAGACCCGATGCGCATCCTCGTCGGCTGCGAGATGACCTACCTGTTTCCCCAGCCCACCCCGGTCATCGCCACGCTCAACGTCCACGCGTCGCGGGTCTCCGACCTCGAGCGGCCGGACCATCTCGTCACCAGCCCGTCGGTGCCCCTGGAGGGATACCGCGACAGCTTCGGCAACTGGTGCCAGCGCATGACCGCTCCGGCGGGCACGTTCACGCTGAAGACCGAGACCGTCGTGCGCGACGGCGGCAAGGGCGACACGCTCAAGCCGGACGCCAAGGAGACGCCGATCGGACAGCTGCCCACGGACAGCCTCCTGTTCCTCCTCGGCAGCCGCTACTGCGAGACCGACCGCCTGTCGCAGATCGCCTGGGACCTGTTCGGCCACCTGCCGCCCGGCTGGAGCCGCGTGCAGGCCATCTGCGACTACGTGCATGACCGGATCACCTTCGGCTACGAGCACGCCCGCGCGACGCGGACCGCCTTCGAGGTGTTCGAGGAGCAGCGCGGCGTCTGCCGCGACTACGCCCACCTCGCCATCGCGTTCTGCCGCTGCCTCAACATCCCGACCCGCTACTGCAACGGCTATGTCAGCGACATCGGCCTGCCGCTGCCGCACGCGCCGGGCGACTTCGCGGCCTGGATGGAAGTGTTCCTCGACGGGGGCTGGCACACCTTCGACCCGCGCAACAACGCCTCGCGGATCGGACGCATCCTCATCGCCTATGGCCGGGATGCCGCCGACGTGCCGCTGACCCTGACCTTCGGCGCCAACACCCTGACGAAGTTCGTGGTCACGACCGAAGAGGCTCCGGCCGCGGCCTGACATCCACCGCGCGCCGCCCTTCATCCGGCGGGCGCCTCACCCTCCCTGTCCGACAGCAGAAAGACTTTTCGACGTGGCTAAACCCGACCTTCTCGCCGAGAACTTCTCCATCCCCGACCTGAAGGGCCGCCGGCCGGACCGCGTCGAGTATCTCCGCGGCATCTACCTCAACATGGTCCCCGATCAGGCCAAGAACCCGACCCTGCGGGTGCGCCTGAGCCGGCTCGGACCGGACGCCCAGCCGGCCTACCGCATCGAATGCGACGACGCCGACGGCAACACCGTGGTGCTGGGCTGGTACCAGGGCGACAAGCACAAGCCGCTGACGAAGAAGCTTCAGGAGAGCGAGGAATCGACCTGGAGCCGGGCCACCACGAGCTACATCGAGCTGCGCACCCTCCACAACCGCGAGATCGGCGTCTGAGACCCGCTCGCGGGAGCAGAGCGATCGGATAGCCGAGCGCCCGCGCGGCGCTTTTGAATCCGCCATCCCGCAAGGGGTCGGCGGATCGGGCCCGAGCCCTGTACCTGCTCTTGGGTCCGAGATCAGAGCACGGCGGGCCGCGACAGACCCGGATGAGCACGACGTCTCGCTATAGCCCTCCAAATCCTGATGAGGGCGGGCATCCTGTCCGATCCGATTACGACCGGCGATCATGCGTTCGGAACGCGGCCGCTCCACGGCCCGAACGCTGAGCGGCCGCGTCGGGGGAGGTCGATCCGCTTATCTAGCGCGCATGTTTTCACCCCGTGGTACGCGGTGATCCAGACCGGCGAGTCACTTACAGCACCGCCTTCGGAGCTTATGCGGAACGGGCCGTGGTAGGGACTTCGCAAATCCGGCAACCCGCCCGGCCGATCTTCGGCGGCCTGTACCTTGCAGCCGGATTGCGAAGTTCTGTCCCGGGATCGAGGACGTCGGCGGCGTTCTGCGCGAAGCGGACCGATTATCGGCGCGCTCTTCCTCGGCTGGAGTGGATGCCTGCCAGCCAGCCGTGACGTCAGGGCCGCCGCCTGGAGCCCGTTGCCGGTCCTCGCTATGTTCGTCACCGTCCTGACCGCAGCCCGGCCAAAGATCGTACGGATCGATGCGCCTTTCCTGGCGACCGCGCTCTTCCTCTTGCGTCCGGAAAGAAGCCGCCCGTGACACTCTCCCTGTGGCTTCAACTGGTGCTTGTCGTGGAGGGCTTCGCCGTGGTCGGTGTCCTGGTCGCACTGGCGCAAGCCGGTACGCGCTGGGTCTTCACGCTCGGTTTTCTTGTGATGCTCCCCGTCGCCATGCTGATCGCCCGGCATGGCAGCGGACCCACATGGCGCGGATATCTCGTCGTCGCTGTGGTGGCGATCTATGTCGCGCGGATGAGCTACGTGCTGATCGCGTGGTTCGGAAATACCGGCGCAGCCAAGCTGGGAACCATGCCGGTCGCGACCCGCGTCGCGCTGCCGCTCGTGCTGACGAACACCTGCGGCTGGCTCTACTGCGCGCCGTTCTTCTGGGCGGCGTCTCGCCCGGATACCTTTGCAGGATGGGACGGGCTGGCCCTGGCGCTCTACACCGCCGGCACGGTTTTGCACTTCGGCGCCGATTGGCAGAAGTGGCGGTTCCGGCAAGACCCGGCCAACCGCGGACATCTGCTGGAGCGTGGGCTGTGGGGTATGAGCCGCCACCCCAACTATCTCGGCGACATGTTGGTCTTTTTGTCCTTCGCGGCCTTGTCGGCCTCGCCCTTCGGGCTTCTCGCGCCGCTCGCCAATATCCTGCAATATGCCTTCGACGCGATACCGAAGAACGAGGCGATGAACGCCCGACGCTACGGAGAAGCCTGGCGGGACTATACCCGCCGCGTGAAGATGATCATTCCTTACGTCGTGTGAGGCCAACGGGGAGCAGAGGAACGATTGCGGACGGGGCAGCAGAGGAGATGTCGTCGACAGGTTCGGTCTGCTGGGCACTCGTCTTCCGCTCGTTTCCGGGTCTACGCCCTTGCGGCGGCCCGGCATCTCAACCTCGGACACGCGGCGACGGCGTTGGGCGTCAGCCAGTTGATCGTCAGCCAGCGGATCAACGAGATCGAGACGGTACATCTCCTTGCGATCCGACATGATCGTAGATGCCTTTGCCGCGCGCTGCTCAGAAGCGGAGGCCGAGCAGTCCGCAAACCTTGGCGGTGTGAGCCGGCGGACTCTGCCGAACGACCCGTGATTCAGACGGAGGAGCGTTAGATCAGGCCAAATCATGAAGGCTCGACACCCGGGGTAGATCAACCGTGATGGTGTTGAACCCTTCTCTCACCGTGTCGAACATCCGCTCAGTCGGCGGGCAGGTTCGCGTGGCGAATGCGGGTCGACTCACGGGCTCAGACCATGACCCATCATGTAGCCCGGGCACCATGTCGGTCGAGCCGTTGCCGCCAACACAAGTGCGTTCGTTCCGGACGGCGCCGACGACGCGGTCCGCCGGGAGGTCCAAACGGGAACGGGCAGCCTGGACTCTACCCCAAGCTGTCCTGCCGCTGGCGACCCGGTGTCGCCACGGATGCCGGCTTGCGATGTCGCGCAACGCAGCCTCTCGACTTGCGTGCGACGGCTTCGCGGTCATCGGACCGGACACAAGCATTTGTCTTGCCCGGCCAACGACATCATGCTCCCATTCTTCGCCAAACGGGTCGGATAGCGAAGGATTTGGCTCGTTGGGTGCAGACGACACCACGGCCGAGGCTGGCCTGCCGCACTTCTTCCTGACGACGTCCGGCTTGCCGCCCGGAGAGGCCTTCGAGCGATGGCGCACGCTCCTGGCGCCGATGTACGCGGTCAGTCCGACCACGCCATCCGCCCCACTGCCGTTCGGCAGCAACATCGCGTACCCGATCGACGACCTCGTCGCGCATCGCACGCTGCTCTCGACCCAGCGGCTCCAGCGTGATCGCCGACGTGTCGAGGCCGGTCCCGACCACTACATCGTCCAACTCTACCGATCCGGACGCTTCCAGGGCACGGTCGCCGGCAAACCGATCTCGGCCTCGCGTGGCACCGTCACCCTCATCGGCCGCCGTCACCTGCTCGACGGCCTGCTCGACCGGGCCGATGCGATCGGCATCGCCGTTCCCTGCACCCGCCTTCACGGGCTGCCGCTCGAAAAGCACGACCTGCTGTTCGATCCGGTCCGCAATCGGCTGCTGGCGGCGCGCATTCTCGACATCTATCGCCGATTGCCGACCACACGCGCCGCCGAAGCCCCGGCTCTGGCCGATGAGTTCGTGACCTTCCTGCACCGCCTCCTCGATCGCTCGCATGCCACGGACGTGCTGGACGGCCGCGATCTCGATGGCGGCCTGATGGCGCTGGCCAGGATGATCGTACAAGCGAACCTGTCGCGCCCCGATCTGTCGCCCGAATTCATCGCGGGGCAGATGCTGGTCTCGCGGTCCACGCTCTACCGGCTGTTCGAGCCGGAGGGAGGCGTGATGCAGTTCGTAAGAGGCGAGCGCCTGCGGGCGGTGCGCGACGCACTCGCCGATCCCATGGAACGGCGCACCATCGGCCGATTGGCGGAGGTCTACGCCTTCAGCAGCGTATCGCTGCTCAGTCGCAGCTTCCGCAACCGGTACGGCGCCCCGCCCCAGGCTTGGCGTGGCGAGCGTCAGGCCGTCCGGCGGATCAGCGGTCAGGGAACGGTGCAACACGTCTGGAAGTGGCTACGCGAAACCTGATGCCGTCATTCGAGGGTGTGCCGCACGTTCGGTGCGTTGCGACGGCGTGCGTATCCCGCACGCTGTGAGTGGCGTCCGCGGGAAAGCACCGGCAGCGCGGGATGACGTCGACGAAAAGCGTTTATCGCCCGGAAGTCGACTGTCGGACATTCGCCCGAAACAGCCATTCATCGAACAAAACCAGGCATCAAAAAACCCAAGACGAACCAAGCGCCCAGCGATCCCTAATCCGGTACGCGCGCGAGGGTGCCGAGGCCGTTGCTGTCGAGGGCGTCCACCGTCACCGCGTCGGCTTGGCCGCCGCGTCCGATCGCGAAGCGGATCGCCGAGGGGCGGTCGGGCATCTCCGCATCCGGGAAACTGGCGAAGCGGTCGCGGTCGACGTGGCGGAGCGGATAGGTCCGTCCGGGCTGAGGCCCGAGCGTCAGGGTCAGGGCGCCGTCCACGGCAGCCACGACGGCCTCGCCGGCATAGGCGTTGGCGTAGCGGCCCATATAGGCGGCGAGCGGGAGAGACCCGGTGGCATCCGCCGGCGCGGCGTTGGCGGCTTTGGCGGCGGCGAGGCTCGGCGCGAACAGGCCGCCGTAGGCGGCGCCCCATTCCTGCAGCCAGGACCGGGAGACCTGCCCGTCGAAGACGAGATCGGCGAAGCTGTCGGCGAGGCCTTCGGGCACGCCGGACGGAAACCCGTTGGTCAGCACCACGAGGCCGAGTTTCGCGCCCGGATGGATCGCCACCAGCGTCTGGGCGCCGACGCTGAACGCGCCGGCATGACCCCAGACGGTGCCGTGACGGCCATACTCGACATTCCAACCGAGCCCGTAAAACGAGGCGCCGCCGGTGACGGGATTCGGGCCGCGCGCCATCAAGGGCTTGTGCATCTCGGCCAGGGCAGCGGACGGGATGCGCTGGCGCCCCTCGAACTGTCCCGCATTGACGACGAGGCGCAGCCATCGCGCCAGGTCACGGGCGCTCGAACTGACACCGCCGGCGGGTGCCTGCGCATCCGGATCGCGGGTGAGGCGGGCCACCCAGACGTCAGCGACCCGGACGTGCAGGGCCGCCCGGTCGGGGCGCGCCAGGAAGTCCCGGTGCACCATGCTGGTCGCATTCATGCTGAGCGGATCGAAGAGGTGTTCGCGCGCCACGATTTCCCAGGGCTTGCCGGTCGGGCGCGCGGCCGCGACGGCACCCTCGGTGAAGCCGAAATTGCTGTAGGCGTAGCCCGCGCGGAAGCTCGACGACGGCCGGACCAGTCGCAGCCGGGGCAGGATCGCATCGCGGTTGAAGCCGAGATCCTCGAGATCGTCGCCCGCGCTGCCCGGCAGGCCGCTGCGGTGATTCAGGAAATCGCGCACCGTGACGGCGGCGGTCGGGTAGGGCTCGGAGAGCCGGAACGCGGGATCGAGATCGGCCACGCGCGCATCCCAATCGACGAGCCCGGCCCCCACCAGGGCGGCCACCACCGTCGCGGTCACCGCCTTCGACAGGGAGGCGACCTGAAAGACCGTGTCGGGACCGACTGGCTCGGGCCGGCCCGTTTGCCTGAGCCCGAAGCCCTCGACAAATAGCGTCTCGTCGCCGAGCACGACCGCGATCGCCACGCCCGGCACCTCGCCCGCCGCGACGGCCCGCTGCGCCAGCGCGGCGAGGGCGGGCAGCTTCGCCACGACCTGCTCGCGGGTCGGCGCCCGCATCCCCGGGAGAGCCTGCGCCAGAGCGCCACCGGGCGCCATCAGGATCGCGGCGAGCACGAGACCGGTGGGCAAGAGGCGGGCAGGCAAGAGGCGGGCAAACAGGAGGCGGGCAGCGACGTGGAGCCGGGTGAGGCACACCATGGACAGACCAGTTCGATTCCGGTGAAGTCCGGCGCCGAGACTGGATACCAGGTGTCTCGATAAGTCTATCGGCGAATCGAACGGTCTATCGGTCTTCCGCGCCATCTCCCGATGGACGAAGCGCGCTATCGGCGACTCCACAGGCCGGCCCGCTCGGAGCGGGCCTGCTCCTCGGCCGCCAGGAGGTCGGCGGGGGCGTCCTCGGTGGCGCGGGCGCCGCCGGCCGTGAGGATCAGGGAGGCGAGGTCGTCGCCGTCGATCTGGCAGCGGAGCTGTTCGCCGGGGCCCTCGGCGGCGGGCATGCAGGTGACCTCGCGGCGGCGCAGGTAGCGGGCGAGCTGCCGCGCCAGGGCGCCGCCCTCCCCCTCGACGCCTGCGAGCCGGACGGTGCGGCCCCGGAACGCCAGGGTTCCGGTGTCGATCACCTCGGGCACGCCGCGCACGGTGGCGGCGGTCCCCGGGGAGGCGTTGGGCTGGGACGAGACTTCGCGGGCGGGCAGCGGCTCGGCGCGGGCCGCTTCCCCCCGGGCGATGGAGGGACGCTTGCGACCCTTGGCCAGTTGCGCGGTCGCCCGCTGCACGAAATCACGGAAGAGGCTGGCGGGCAGGTCGCCGCCGCCGACCCGGTTCATCGAACTGTTGTCGTCGTTGCCGACCCAGATGCCCACGATGAGGTCAGGCGTCATGCCGATGAACCAGGCATCGCGGTAATCCTGCGTCGTGCCGGTCTTGCCTCCGACCGGCAGGCCGGAGACCCGCGCCGCCTTGCCGGTGCCGCCATCGACCACGGCCTGGAGCGAATCGAGCATCATCGCCCGGCTCTCGGTGGGGATCGCGGTGCCGCCCTTGGTCTCGGCCCGCAGGTATAGCGGCTGCGGCTGGACGCCCCGGATGGCATGGACGCCGTGCGCGTCCACCGGCACGGTGCCGGCCAGCACGCCCGCATAGGCCCGGGTCATCTCCAGCAGCGTCACCTCGGCAGAGCCGAGCGCCAGGCTCGGCACGTTGGGCAATTCGGAGGTCACGCCCATCCGGTGCGCGGTGGCGATGACGGCCGGGATGCCGACCTCGTCGGCGAGCTGCGCCGCCACGGTGTTGATCGATTGCGCGAAGGCGCTGCGCAGGGGCATCGCCCCCTTGAACCGGCCGGTGGCATTCTGCGGCTCCCAATCGCCGATCTGGATCGGCCGGTCGACCAGCACCGTGTCGGGATTGAAGCCGGTCTCGTAGGCGGTGAGGTAGACGAACAGCTTGAACAGGGAGCCGGCCTGGCGCTTGGCCTGGGTGGCGCGATTGAACTGGCTGTCCTCGTAATCGCGACCGCCCACCATGGCGAGGATCGCGCCCTCCTTGTTGAGGACCACCATGGCGGCCTGGCTCGCCTTCTTCTTGGCGCCCTCGGCATCGAGGCGGCGGGCGACGACGCCCTCGGCCAGGCTTTGCAGATCAAGGTTGAGGGTGGTGCGGACCGTGACGTCGCCCGGCGCGTCGGCGAGCTTCTTGGCTTCGGCCGAGACCATGTCGAGGAAGTAGTTGGTGCCGGGCGGCGTCTCGGGGGGCGTGCGCAGGGTGATGGTCTGGGCGCGCGCCTTGTCGGCCTCGGCGGCCGTGATGGCGCCGGTCTCGACCATGGTCTGCAGAACCACGTCTGCGCGCTCCTTGGCGCCCCCGAAGTTCCGCGTCGGCGCCAGTTGCGAGGGTGCGCGCACGAGGCCGGCCAGCATCGCGGCCTCGGGCAGCGTCAGGGCCTTGGCGCCCTTGCCGAAATAACGCCGGGCGGCGGCGTCGACGCCATAGGCGCCCGCTCCGAAATAGGCCGTGTTGAGGTAGCCGAGGAGGATCTCGTCCTTCGACATCGTGGCTTCGAGCCGCAGGGCGAGGAACGCCTCCTGGATCTTGCGGCGCAGGCTCTTCTCCTGATTCAGGGAGGTGAGCCGGGCATATTGCTGGGTGATGGTGGAGCCGCCCTCGCGCACGCCGCCGCCGATGGCGTTGCGGTAGAGGGCGCGCAGGAAGCCGCGCGGATCGATGCCCCAGTGCGAGCGGAAGCGCCGGTCCTCGATGGCGATGATCGCCTGCCCGAGATGGGCCGGCATCTCGGCGGCGGTGAGCTTCTGGCCCTGGAACACCCCGCGCGTGGCGAAGACCCGTCCGTCATCGGCCTCGACGGTGATCGCCCGCTGCCCGGTCTCCGGCACGACGCCGCCGAGCGGCGGCAGGGTGGCGAAGCTGTAGAGGACGAGCCCGGCCAGGAACACCAGCGGCAGCAGCACGACGGCGAGCGCGGCCGCGACCCAGGGCCGGCGCCGCAGGCGACCGGCCAGGGAGGCGGCCGTGCCGGTCGCGACGGGGGCAGGAGCCGGATCGGTCGACGGCATCGCGGCGGGCGGGCGCGCCCGGATGCGGTGGGCGAACCCTTTCCAGGCGGGGCCGGCGACCTGTGCCGCGCCGGCCGCACGGCGACCGGCGCCCCGCGCGGCGCCCAGGGCCAGCACGCCGAGTTGTCGACCGAGAACCTTGGCCGCGGCCGCGGCCTCGCGGGCGGCCGCCCGGGTATCCTCGGGGGGCGCCGGCGTCGTCCGGGGCGGGTCCGCCCTCTCGTGGCTCGGGCGTTCCGGGTCGAGAGAGGTCATCGGGGGCCATGATCACGGACAAACGACGCGCGACGGCTCGGCGCCGCACGGTCTCGGCCCCGGTTCTAGACCATGTCCCGCGGCCAAGGCTACGCCGTTCAGGACCGCCCGAGGGGCGCCGGACGACCGGCTTCGGCGTGACGTCCGCGCAGGCGCAGACCGAGGATGACCAGCAACACGCCGAAAGCGACCGTGTAGGACCCGATCCACCAGGCCAGCACCAGCGCGGACATGCCGGGATTGATCAGCAGCGCGATCCCGAACAGGATCGACACCACCCCGCCGAGCACCAGGAACCAGCGCCCGTAATGGGCATGCAGGCGGAACCCGGCCGCGACCATCAGGCCGCCGGTGACGAGAGCCCAGAACGCCACGAGGTAGACGAAGGCCCAGACGGCGGCGGCCGGCACCATCACGGCGGCGATGCCGACGACGATGTCGAGGAGCCCTTCCACCAGCAGGAAGCCCCAGCGCTCGTGCCGCTGCGCCGCCCGCACCGAGGCGACGATGCCCACGATGCCGTCAACCAGCATGTAGGCGGCGAAGAACAGCACCAGCGACAGCACGAACGCACCCGGCGCCACGAAGGCGACGAGGCCGAACAGGACGGCGACGACCCCGCGCAGGGCGACCAGCCACCAGTTGCGGGCGAGCACCGTGCTCATCGCGTCGAGCCTCGGGGTGCCCCCCGGGCTGGCTCTGCCGGGAGAAGACAGGGGGAGAACCGGTCGCCATACGAACCTCCTACAGGTTGCAGGCGGAGCGTCCGCCTCGCCCGTGAACGCATCCGGAAATCGGGACGTTCCGTGCGGATCAAGACCAAAACGTCGAATGTCCGGAGGCGCCCGGGAACAATCCGGAGCGCTACTTCTTGTTGTCGCCGAGGTGGGAGTTAAGGGCTGCGCGGTCGGGAACCGGGCGGCCCATGGATGCGTGCGGACGGTCAGCCGATGCTTCAGGACCAGCAGACCGGGCGGCGCCAGCCGGCACGGGACAGCGCGACGCAGCCTTCGGATCCTGAAGGCAAGGCGCCCGGGGAATCCGGGGCGGACGAGGCGAAATCGTCGCCCGATGGTGCGAGCGCCGAAGACGAGGCCGCCCACGGCAGGAACTCCGAGACGAAGCCGAACATCCTGCGCCGGCATCCATTCTGGGCGCTCGGAATCGCGGTGGCTTTCGTGGCCCTCGCGGTCGGAGTCTATCTGTACTGGCTGACCGCCCTGCACCCTTACGAATCCACCGACGACGCCTTCGTGGATGCGCGGCAATTCTCGATCGCCCCGAAGGTCGCCGGCTACATCGTCGACGTGCCGGTCACCGACAACCAGCACGTCGAGGCCGGCGCCGTGCTGTTCCAGATCGACAGGCGCGACTACGACGTGGCTCTGGCGCAGGCGCAGGCCCAGGTCGCCTCGGCCGAGGCCTCGATCCGCAACTTCGAGGCGCAGATCGAAGGCCAGAAGGCTCAGGTCGACGCGGCGCAGGCGGAGGTGACCCAGGCGGAGGCATCCCTGAAATTCGCCCGCGAGGACGCGGCCCGGTATCGCGACCTCGCCGAGAAGGGCGCCGGGACGATCCAGCGCTCGCAATCCTCGTCCTCCACCTTGGAGCAGCAGCAGGCCGCCGACGATCGCGCCAAAGCAGCTCTGACGGCGGCGCGCACGCAGGTAGGCGCCCTCTCCGCCCAGAAGGCGGGCGCCGAAGCCAGTCTGGCCACCAGCAAGGCCCAACTGGCCCAGGCCGAGCTCAATCTCGGCTACACCACCGTCACGGCCGCGCAGGCGGGCCGGGTGGTCCAGCTTTCCGGCGCCAAGGGTCAGTTCGCCCAGGCCGGACAGACGCTCTCGACCTTCGTGCCCGACGACATCTGGGTGATCGCGAACTACAAGGAGACGCAGATCACCGACATGCGGCCGGGTCAGCACGCCGACATCGAAATCGACGCCTATCCCGATCGCAAGATCACCGGCCACGTCGATTCGGTGCAGCCTGGCTCCGGCACCGCCTTCAGCCTGCTTCCCGCCCAGAACGCCACCGGCAACTACGTCAAGGTGGTCCAACGCATCCCGGTGAAGATCGTCGTGGACCAGTGGCCGACCGACGTCTCGATCGGGCCGGGCATGTCGATCGTGCCGCGCGTGCATGTGAGATGAGCGCCGCGGACAGCGGCGCGTCGGCGAAGGCCCCGGGTGGCCACAATCCCTGGGCCATCGCCCTCGTGGTCTCGCTGGCGACCTTCATGGAGGTGCTCGACACCACCATCGCCAACGTCGCCTTGCGCTACATTTCCGGCGGCCTCGCGGTGGGACCGGACGAGGCGGCGTGGGTGGTGACGAGCTACCTCGTCGCCAACGCCATCGTGTTGACGGCTTCGAGCTTCCTGGCCAAGCGCTATGGCCGCAAGGCCTTCTTCATGTGGAGCATCGCGCTCTTCACCGTCGCCTCCGTGCTGTGCGGCTTCGCCTGGAACCTCGAATCGCTCCTGGTCTTCCGGGTGCTCCAGGGTCTCGGCGGCGGCGGCATGGCGCCGCTGGCCCAGTCGATTCTGGCCGATTCGTTCCCGCCGGCGAAGCGGGGCCAGGCCTTCGCGCTCTACGGCCTCGCTGTCGTGGTGGCGCCCGTGATCGGCCCGACGCTCGGCGGCTGGCTCTCCGACAACGTCTCCTGGCACTGGTGCTTCCTGATCAACGGCCCGATCGGCCTCATGGCGCTGGGGCTGATGCACATGCTGCTCGAGGACCCGCCGGGAGCGGTGGAGGAGCGCAAGCGCCTGCGCCGCGAGGGCGTGCGCTTCGACCTGATCGGGTTCCTCCTCGTCGCCACCTTCCTGGGCGCGCTCGAGGTCGTCCTGGACGAGGGTCAGCGCAAGGACTGGTTCGGCTCGAACTTCATCGTGGTGTTCGCGGTGATCTGCGCCGTCGCCTTCGTGGCGATGATCCCGTGGGAGCTGACCCGCAAGAACCCGGTGGTCGACCTTCGCCTCCTCGGCAGCCGCCAGTTCGGCTCGTGCTTCCTGGTGATGATGGCCACCGGCGCCATCCTGATCGCGACGACGCAGTTCGTGCCGCAGCTGGTGCAGGAATATTTCGGCTACACCGCGACGCTGGCTGGGCTCGTGCTGGCGCCGGGCGGCCTCGTCACCGTGCTGATGATGCTGGTGGTCGGCCGCATTTCCGGCAAGGTGCAGCCGAAATACCTCATCGCGATCGGCGCCGCGATCGTCTCGGCCGCGATGTACGATCTGACCCGCCTGTACGGCGATACCAGCTTCTGGTTCTTCGCCTGGTCGCGCATCTATATCGGTATCGGCCTGCCGCTGATCTTCATCTCGATCACGGCCGCATCCTACGACGGCATCGCCAAGTCGCAGACCGATCAGGCCTCGGCCCTGATCAACGTCGCCCGCAACGTCGGCGGCTCGATGGGCGTGAGCCTGGCCCAGAACGTGCTCGCCTACCGGCAGCAATTCCACCAGAGCCGTCTCGGCGAGAGCATCTCCAGCGCCAACCCCAACTACCAGGAGGCCCTGCGCACCGCGACGCAGTACTTCCAGACCCATGGGGCCAGCGGCGTCGAGGCGCAGAACCAGGCCATGGCCTGGATCGGCCAGCAATTGCAGACCCAGGTCGCCTATTGGGGCTACATCGACGTGTTCTGGTCGCTCTGCCTCGTCTCCGGGGCGGCGGTGCCGCTCGCGATGATCCTGCGCAACGTCAAGCTCGGCGGCGAGACGCCGGCCGGGCATTGAGCACGGACATGCGCGGCGATTGACGACGACTGCGCATCAGGGCGCCCTCTCCCGCACAGCAGGGGGATCGCAGATGGCACCGCACCGTCATTCCGGGGCGCCGCAGGCGAGCCCGACCCCGAAGGGGCGCGCCAGCGGCGTGCAATCCAGATCCGCCGACGGCGCAAGGTCTTGCGCCACCTGTGCTTCTGGAACCCGTGATCCGCCGCGCGGCCCCAGGATGACGGCGTGCCGCAAGGGGGTTTCCGACAAGCGAAACGGCCTCTGCAAATGCCCTGCTTCGACGGGAGGGAGACCCGCGATTGATCCTGCCGGACCGGTGCTCAGTTAGGCGGACACGCACCGGGTGAACACGCCTCACTCGGCGGGCGCCAGTGCCTCGGTGACGTGGACGCGCTTGCCGGCCTCCGCCGGCGCCGGGTCGGTGTCGATCTCGGTCAGTGTCACTTCGGCCTTCGCCTCCGGGGCCGCGAGGGCGCCGACGCCTTCGTAGCGGTCGAGGCGGCGATCGATCATTCCGCCGATTTTTTCCCGGACCTCCGCGACGGTGAGGCTGCGGCGACCCTTGCCGGCCTTCTCGGTGAACAGGCTGCGGTTCGCCTTGGCGGCCGCCTTGAACACCTGCTTGGCGACCTGGTCGGGCTTCTCGGCGGTGAGCGCGAGGAAGCGGCCGGCGCTGGCCGTCCCGAGAAAATGCGCGAAGTACAGTTCCGCCGTCGACAGGTCGCGGCCGATGCGCTGCTCGATCCGGCCCTTGTCGCGGTTGATCAGTTCGCCCGCCATGAGGGCCGCGATGTAGGGGTCCTGGCGCAGGCGCAGCACGCGGGTGCGGGTGGCCTCGTCGGGAATCGTGATCGCGCTGCCGCGCCCCTTCACGGCCGCCGCCTCGTCGGCGAGCCCGTGCCGGGCGCCATAGGTGCGGATGAGTTCGAGCCAGGTGCCCGACAGGAACTGGAACAGGCCTTCGGCGGAGGAGGTCGACGCCTTGACCGTGGTGGAGAAGCTCGACTCCTTGTCGGCGAGCGCCATCAAGTAGGCCGGATCGACGCCGGTCTCGGTCGCGGCACGCAGAATCGTGTCGACGATCTCGCGCCGCACAGCCATGTCGCCGAAGCGCAGGTGCTCCGCCCCACTGGCATCCCGGCTCGGAGCCAGGGCGGCCAGATCGCTCTCGATCAGCGTCAGAGTGGCAGGCTCCTGCTCGATAACGGGAACCCCCGCCCAATCGGATGCGTTGGAGGTGTCGCGAGCAAGATCCGAAACAAGATCCAGGTCCGGTGTGGTCGGGATCGGCGCAGCGCTTTCACGGGCCAGGCCCTGCGCCGTCAGGGCGCGCTCGTCGATCCGGTCGTGGGCAGCGGCTGCCGGTGCCAGGGCATTCTGCGGAAGGGCTGCGCCCAGAATGGCGCCCGCCAGGAGCGTGGCGAGGGTTCGGCGGCCGAGAGCGGCGAAGTTCCGGCGCGCACGGCGCTCGGTCCGGGGCAGCCACGCCACGGTATCGTCTGCATTGAAGGTCTCGTTGGGCACGAGACAGCTCACGTCGTCGGCGCAGAGCGCCGGCTCCGGGAAAACCCCCATCATTGGTCCTTGTTCGTACCGCTGCCTTCGTGGGCGCGGCTTCGTTGTCATTCAGCGAGAGGACGTCTCGCCGGTCGCTGTGACCAGAATGGGACAGCTCCGTGATTCAACGATGGCAGCCTTAACGTTGAGTTAAGCCATTGTATTTACGGATTTTTAACGGTTCGTTCGGCCGTCGTTCAGTCGTACCGCGTCAAAAAGGCGTCCTGGCCAGGGTTGGAACGCAACCCCGGAAGCCCAGTTAGTGAGGGCTGAGCGGAATGGCCCCCGGGTTGGGAATGGCTCCCGTTCGACCTGAAGAAGGAAGCCGTTTTCCAATGAGCATGCAGACCGGTCGCCGTGTCGGCGTTGCGTTCGTTGGCATGGGTGGCGCTGTCGCCACCACCGCCATCGCAGGCATCGAGATGATCAAATCCGGATCGAACCGCCTCGACGGCCTGCCCCTGGCGGGCGTCTCCGTCGCTGGAATGGCCGATTACAAGGATCTCGTGTTCGGCGGGTGGGACCTGAACGACGACGACCTCGGCTCCGCGGCCACCGGCCACGGCGTCCTCTCCGCCCAGGACATCGAGAACGGTGCCCAGGTCCTGAAGGGCATCAAGCCCTGGCCGGCCGTCGGTAGCGCCAAGTTCTGCAAGAACATCGAGGGTGCCAACCGCATCGTCGCCAAGGACCACCGTGAGGCGGTCTCGGTGATCGCCAACGATCTTCGCCGCTTCAAGGCCGAGAGCAACCTCGACGAGGTCGTGGTCATCAACCTCGCCTCCACCGAGCGTTGGCCCGACCTGTCCGATCCGACCCTGAACTCCACCGCCGCCTTCGAGAAGGGCCTCGACAGCAGCGACGAGTCGATCAGCCCGGCGATGCTCTACGCCTATGCGGCGATCAAGAGCGGCGTGCCCTACGCCAACTTCACCCCGAGCGTGGCGGCGGATGTGCCGGCCCTGCTCGAACTCGCCAAGGATCTCAACGTCCCCGTGGCGGGCAAGGACGGCAAGACCGGCCAGACCATGATGAAAACGGTGCTGGCCCCGGCCCTGAAGGCCCGCGCCCTGCACGTCGATGGCTGGTTCTCGACCAACATCCTCGGCAATCGCGACGGTCTCGCGCTGAACGACAAGGACTCGCTCCAGTCGAAGCTGAACACCAAGGGCACGGTGCTCGACTCGATCCTCGGCTACCCGGTCGAGGACCATCTGGTCCACATCCACTATTACCGCCCGCGCGGTGACGACAAGGAAGCCTGGGACAACATCGACGTCACCGGCTTCCTGGGTCAGCGGATGCAGATCAAGGTCAACTTCCTCTGCAAGGACTCGATCCTGGCGGCCCCTCTCGTCATCGAGATCGCCCGCGTTCTCGATCTCGCCAAGAAGCGCGGCGACGGTGGCCCGCAGGAGCAGCTTTCGAGCTTCTTCAAGGCGCCCATGGTGAAGAACGGCCACGGCCCCGAGCATGATTTCGGCAAGCAGCAGACCATGCTGCTCGATTGGCTCGGCGCTCACTGATGACCGCTCAGACGGAGGGCGCCGGTCCCGCGGCCCCGCTGGCGCTGCGCGCCCTCCTCGTCGAGGTCAACGACCTCAAGCGCGTGCATTCGGCCGGGCGCACCGGCTCGATCGCCGAGCGCCTGTTCGCCCAGGGCTGGGGCGCCCTCACGGGGGGCGCCCCGCCCGAGGCGGTCGCCCTCGACATCACCGCCAAGGCGCTTGCGGCCGCCCGCCTCTGCGATCTCGACGCGGCCTTCCTGGCCTCGGCTGGTCTCGACGAGGCGGCAGTGGCGGAGGTGCTGGTATCCGGCCTCGATGCGGTCGCCGACAGCGTCGATCCGGTCCTGCGGGACCGCCTCCGGGCGGCCCTGCGCCAGCCGGCCACGTTCGTACAGGGTCCCCTGCCCGGCTTCGTCGCCGCCCTGGCCCATCAGCCCCGGGCCGGCGTAACCTGCCCGGGCAAGCCGCGCATCCTGCTCGAGCCACCCGAGAACCACGCCGAGCATTGCCTGATGGTCGCGGTCTACGGCGTCGTCCTCAGCCCGTTCTACCGGGCCGACCCGACGCAGGTGTTCCTCGCCGCCATGGCGCATCATTTCCACAACGCCGCGATGCCGGATGCCGGTTTCACCGGCGAGATGCTGCTCGGCGACCACCTGCTGCCGATCATGGCCCGGACCACGCAATGGGCGCTGGACGAGCTTGACCCGGCCCTGCGGGAGACGATGGAGCGGGCGCGGGCCATCCTGCCGGACGATGCCACCGCCGAAGGCCGCGCCTTCCACGCTGCCGACTGCATCGACCGCGTGTTGCAGATTGCCCAGCATCTGCAGGCCGCGAGCCTGACCATGGGCACCGTCTTGGACGACATGGAACTCGTCCATGCGGGGCCGGTGAAAGGCTTCCACGATCGGGTCCTCGCGGACATGCGGATCCCGTGATCAGACCTCGCGACCGTACGGGCGCTTCAGCATGATCCCGTTCGACCTCCGCTCGCCGGACAGCGGCGAGCCCCTCAAGGCCGACACGCCGCACTCGCTGCGCGAGGCCCAGAGCGGCGCGCGCTGGCCGGTGATCGACGGCATTCCCTATCTCAGGACCAACCGCGCCGATCTCGTCGCCCAGACCTTGAAGCTGCTCGATGCCGGTGACGTGAACCTAGCCCTCGAAGGTCTGCTCGCCGACCAGGACGATTGGTGGACCGGCCCACCGGCCGATCCGCTCGATCTGCATGAGCTGATCCGCGAGCGCGACACCCGTTCGCTGCGCGATGCGGTGCGCCTGCTCGGCTGGGGCCGGGTCGGCGACTACTTCCTGCATCGCTGGACCGACCCGACGTTTCTGGCCGGTCTGACGCTCCTCGAAGCACATTGGAACGACCCGATCTGCGTGTTCGAGTTCGCCTGCGGCATCGGCCACTACCTGCGCGAATTCCAGACCCGGGGCGTCAAGGTCGCGGGGGCCGACGTCGTGTTCGCCAAGCTCTGGGTCGCCCGGCACTGGGTGGTCGGCAAGTCGGCCCAGCTCGTCTGTTTCGACGCCCATTCTCCGCACTGGCCGATCCCGGGCGCGCCGATCGACCTCGTGGTCTGCAACGACGCCTTCTACTTCCTCGACCGCAAGGCCGAGGTGCTGGAATGCCTGCGCCAGAACGCCGGCGACGACGGCTGGCTGGCGTTCAGCCACATTCACAACAGCGACCGCCCCGGCTTCTCCGCCGGCCGCGCCGTCTCGGCCGCCGAGATCGACGACCTGTTCCCCGACGGTCTCGTCTACGACGACGACGAACTGACCCGCGCCCTGGTGGAGCGGCGCGCGCCGCATCCGCGCAGCCCACACGACCTCACCGGCTGCGAGGCCTTCTCGGTGGTGGCCGGCCCCGGCATGCGCCCGGCGCCGCGCGCGGTGATCGACGGCATCGCCATGCCGCGCCCCGGCCGGTCGCTGCACCTGAACCCGCTCTACGGTTCGGAGTCCGGGGATCGCCACGCCATCCGGTGGCCGTCCGAGCGCTACGAGGCCGAGTACGCGGCGCGCGCCACCTACCCGAAAGGCTTCGACGGACCCGAGGCCATCGACTGGCAGGGCGGATCCGAGGCGCCGGAGAGCACCGAGGTGCGCGACCGGACCTATGTCGACCTGCCGGAGCGCTGGTGATGGAGCCCGTCCGCTGGGGCATCGTCGGCTACGGCTGGGTCGCGCGCGACTACATGGCGCCCGGTATCCGGGCCGCCGGCCATCGCCTCGTCGCCGTCGCCGATCCGGGCGAGGCGTCGCGCGCGGCGGCCGAGGCCGAGGGGGCACGGGCCTATGCCGATCTCGCCGACCTGGTGAACGACCCCGAGATCGAGGCGGTCTACGTCGCGACGCCGAACCACCTCCACCGCGACGCGATCGAGGCGCTTGCCGGTTCCGGCAAGGCCATCCTGTGCGAGAAGCCGATGGCGGCCTCGCTCGGCGATGCCGAAGCCATGGTGGAGGCTCTGCGCGGCAGGGACACCTTCTACGGCACCGCCTTCGACCAGCGCCACCACCCGGCCCACCGCACCATGCGCGAGGCCATCCGGGCGGGCCGCCTCGGCACGGTGACGGCGATCCGCATCGTCTATGCCTGCTGGCTGCCGCGCGCCTGGACCTCCTTCACGGGCCAGGACAATTGGCGCATCGACCCGGCCAAGGCCGGCGGCGGCGCCCTGATGGATCTCGCTCCGCACGGCCTCGACCTCGTGGACTTCCTCCTCGACGAGTCGATCCACGATCTCGCCGCCCTGACCCAGGCGCGGGCACAGGATTATGCCGTCGACGACGGCGCGCTGCTGATCGGGCGCACGCCCTCGGGCGTGCTGGCCAACCTCCATGTCGCCTATAACTGTCCGGACGCCCTGCCGCGCCGGCGCCTCGAAGTCACCGGCACGAACGGTCTGCTCACCGCCGTCGATACGATGGGACAGGTGGCGGGCGGGACGCTGTTGTTCACCGACGGGTCAACCGGCACATCCGACACTCTGCCCTTCGACGGGGCGGCGTCGCCCTTCCTGGAACAGGTGAAGGCCTTCGGATCGGCGCTGCGCCGGCCGCAGGAGCGCGAGGCCTACAGTGCGGCGCGCGACCTTCACACCATGCGATTGCTGGCCCGCGCCTACGCCGCGTCGGCCTGAACAACGGAAACGCACCACCGTGAACGAGCAGGACCAGGACGACCGCGCCCGCCACAGCCGGATCAAGGCGCCGCGCGCCTACACCTATGGCGGTCCCCGCCGGATCGAGGGCCTGCCGAGCGCCCTGCCCGAGCCGGTGCGGGCCTATCTCGACATCCTGCCGGAGGGCCGCATCGTCGGCTTCCCCCTGGCGCCCCTCGACCGGACCGGTATCCCGGTCTGGTTCGTGTCGCTGTTCCTGGACGACCCGTTCTTCGTCGGCGCGATGCCGAGCGGCATCGGCTACGGCGCCACCGACGACGAGGCGATCATTGGCGCGGTGGCGGAAATCGCCGAGAACCTGATGCCGTCGCTGGCCGTGATGCCACGCAAGAAGGAGCGGGCCAGCTACGACGACCTCGTGCGGGTCTACGGCGCCGGTGCCGTCGCCGATCCCCTCACCCTGTGCCTGCCCGCCGGCAGCCCGGTCGGACGCGGGACCACGCTCGAGTGGACGGCGAGTCTGCGCGCCCGCACCGGCGAAACGGTGCTGATGCCGCTCGACATCGCCGCCACCGATTATTTCGAGCTGTCGGAGGGCTACAAGCCCTTCACCAACCTGATCACCAACGGGCTCGGCGCCGGTCCGGACGTCGATTTCGCCCTCGGGCACGGACTGCTCGAATTGCTCCAGCGCGACGGCAACGGCCTGCTGTTCCGCGCCCTCGACCAGGGCGTGGTGCTCGACCTGTCGGACGGGCTCGGACCCGAGACGCGGGGGATGCTCGACCGGCTTGAGTCGCTCGGGATCAAGGCCCTGCCGAAATTCGCCACCGACCAGTTCGGCCTGACCAACCTGTACGTCGTCGGCTACGACCGGAATCTCGCCGATACGCCGGTGCCGATCGCGCTCTCGGCCTGCGGCGAGGCCTGCGACCCGGACCGCGAGCGGGCGTTGCGCAAGGCACTTCTCGAATTTCAGGCCGCCCGCGTGCGCAAGGCCTTCGGCCACGGGCCGCTGGCCTTCGCCGAGCAGGTGACGCCGCCGGGCTACGTCAAGGCCTTCATCGACAAGGCCCTGCCGAGCCTCGACCTGGAGGAGAGCCGCGCCCTCAAGGCGATGCTCGAATGGATCGTGCAGCCGCCGGAAGGCATCGCCGCCACCTTACGCGACACCGTCTATTCCGAGCGTGCGACCAAGCGCTTTACCGATCTGCCGACCACGGAAGCGCCGGACGGGCATGCGCGTGGCCGCATCGCCCGCGAGCGCCTGGAACAGGCCGGCTTCGACGTGCTCTACGTCGATTGCTCGCCGCCGGGCGGTCGCGTCGGCGTGGTCAAGGCGATCGTGCCGGGGCTCGAGGTCGAGACCATGAGCTATCACCGCATCGGCGAGCGCAATACGCAGAAGCTCATCGAGCGCGACCATCCGCTGATCCGCTTCGGCGAAGCCACCGACACCCTCAAGCCCGTGCGCCTCACCCCGGAGGCCATCGAGCGCTTCGGCGGGCAGCCGCTGTTCGACACCGGGCTCGCCGACCGCATCGTCGGCTCGCATTACCCGCTCTACCGCGAGCCGGAATCGCACCACGCGCCCTTCCGGCTGGCCCAGCAGGGACGCGCCGCATGAGCCTGCGCTTTGCCTACAACACCAACGGCACCGCCAATCATCGCCTCGACGACGCGATCGATCTCATCGCGGAAGCCGGTTACCAGGGCGTGGCGCTGACCCTCGACATCCACCACCTCGACCCTTTCGCGGAGAACTGGGTGCAGGAGGCACAGCGGGTGTCGAGCCGGCTGCAGCGCCTCGGCCTCGGTTCGGTGATCGAGACCGGCGCCCGCTTCCTCCTCGACCCCCGCGCCAAGCACGAGCCGACCCTGGTCAGCGGCGATGCCGCGGACCGTGCCCGGCGCATCGGCTTCCTCAAGCGCGCCATCGACATCGGGGCCATCCTGCATTCCGAGGCCGTCTCGTTCTGGGCAGGCGTTCCGAAGCCCGGCATCGATCGGGCGGACGCGGAAGGCTGGCTGCGCGAGGGTCTGGCCGAGGTGGTCGCCTACGCCGCCGAGCAGAACGTGGTCGCCTGCCTGGAGCCCGAGCCCGGCATGCTGATCGAGACCCTCGATGATTACGCCGCCCTCGACGTGCCGGGCTTGAGGCTCGCCCTGGACACCGGTCACTGCCTCGTGACCGGCGAGCGCGACCCGGCCGTCGCCGTGAGCGAATTCGCCGACCGCATCGGCACCGTGGCGATCGAGGACATGGCCCGGGGCATCCACATCCACCTGCCCTTCGGCGAGGGCGACATGGATGTCCCCTCCGTGCTCGCCGCCCTCGACGCGATCCACTTCGAAAAACTCGTCTGCGTCGAGCTCTCCCGCGAGAGCCACCGGGCCGACCTGATGGTGCCGGCCTCCCTCCAGTATCTGCGCGACTGCCGCAATCCGAACCCGGGAGCCTCTGCGTGAGGATCTGCTTCGTCTCGCGCCGTTACTTCCCGGCGATCTCCGGCATGAGCGTCTACGCGCAGAATCTTTTGCGCGAGTTGGTCGAGGCCGGCCACGACGTCACGATGATCTCGCAATATCGCGGCGACGCCTTCGGTACGCGCGTGTATGGCGGCGGCCCGCCCCCCGCCGTTCCCGGCGTGACCGTGATCGGCCTGGAACAGCTCGGCGAGCAGGAGAGCGGCGATTTCGAGCGCGACATCGACACGATGGTGGCGACCATCGAGGCCGAGCACGCCAAGGCGCCGTTCGACATCCTGCACGCGCAGTACGGCTACCCGACCGGATGGGCGACGCTGCTGGCCTCGCGAAACATCGGCGTGCCCAACGTGGTCTCGATCCAGGGCGGCGACGGCCACTGGGTGGGCTCCTGCTGCGAGACCCACCGGGTCGCGATGTGCGAAGTGCTCGCCCACGCCAACGCCCTCCTGATCGGCGGCGCCTCCTTCGTCGGCGAGGTCTGCGACCGACTGGGCTCGGACCCGGCCCGCTTCACCATCGTGCCGGGGGCCGTCGACACCGCGCGTTTCACGCCCGGACCCGGCGGCCATGACGGCCCGGTCCGGTTGTTCTACCACGGCCGGGTCGACCGCCGGAAAGGCGTCCTCGACCTCATCGACGCCCTCGCCCTGCTGCGCGACCGGGCCATTCCGTTCGAGGCCGTCATCTCGGGCATCGGGCCGGACGTCGATTCGTCGAAAGCCCGCGCCGCCGAACTGAACTTCTCGGAGACGGCCATCCGGTTCACCGGCTACGCCGATTACGACACGGTGCCGGAGCTCTACCGGGCGGCGGACGTGTTCGTCTCCCCGACCTATGCGGAAGGATTCTCCAACACGATCCTGGAAGCGATGGCGGCCGGGCTCGCGGTGGTGTCGACCCACTCGGTCGGCGTCTCGGATTGCCTCCGCGACGGCGAGAACGGCCTCATGGTCCAGCCCGGTGACGTGCCGGCCCTGGCCGAAGCCCTGGGTCGGATCATCGAGGACGCCCCCCTGCGCCGGCGCCTCGCCGAAGACGGGCTCGCCGAGTGCCGCCGGGTCTATTCCTGGCGCGCGGTCGGGCGGCAGATCATGGACGCGTACGCGCGCGTGGTGAACGAGCGCCCGGCGACCGATTTCCCGACGACGCTGCCGCACGACCCGTCCTGCCGCTTCCGCGCCGAACCGCACCTGCTCTGAGCCGATGCCGACCGCGCTCGCCCTGTCGCCGCATCTCGACGACGCCGCCTTCTCCTGCGGTGGGCTGCTCCATGGCCTTGGCCAAGCGGGCTGGCGCGTGGAGACCGTGACGGTGTTCACCGCCTCGGTGGGGAACCCGACCGGCTTCGCCCTCGCCTGCCAGACGGACAAGGGTCTCGGACCCGAGATCGACTACATGGACCTGCGCCGGGCCGAAGATGCGGCGGCCATCGCCGCCCTTTCGCTGGCTCCCCCGCGCCATTGGCCCTTCCGGGAGGCCCCGCATCGCGGCTACGACTCGGCGCCCGAGCTGTTTCGCGACGTGCGGGGCGATGACGGGATCGTGCCCGACCTGACCCGAGCCATTCGCACCTTGATCGCCGAGATGGCGCCGGATCTCATCCTGGCGCCCCAGGCGATCGGTGGCCATGTCGATCACGTCCAGGTGGTTCGCGCCCTCGACGCGGCCGAGCCGGTCGCACCGATCCTGTGGTGGCGCGATTTCCCCTATACGATCCGTGACCAGACCCCGAAGGAACCCCTGCGGGCGCGCTTTGCCGGCCTGCCGGAAGTGGAAGCTCGGTCCGGCCCCGAGGGCCGCGCGGCCAAGGGCGCGGCCTGCGCCGCCTACGCGACGCAGCTCGGCTTCCAGTTCGGCGGCCCGGAAGGCCTGGCCCGGCGCCTGGAGCAGGAAGGCGGCCTGGAACGCTTTCGCCTGGAGGGCGATCTGCCGGCAACGCTCGGGCGCCTCGTCGCCAATGTCGTCTGAGGCACCGGACCATCCGAAGTCCCTGCGGGACCCGGCCGTTCTCGCGGCTCGAAGGACGCTTCTCGCACGTCCGCATATCGCCCCGATCCGGGCTCTGGCCGAGCGGATCGCACGGGAGCGGAGCGCGGAGGTTCCGGACCCGGACCCCCTCGACGGCGGCGTCGAGGCCCGGTTGCTGCTCCTGCTGGAGACGCCGGGGCCGGCGATCCGCGGCACGGGCCTGGTTTCGCGCGACAATCCCACCGGCACCGCCGCCAACCTGTTCCGCTTCCTCGCCGAGGCCGGTCTGCCCCGGCGCGACACCCTGATCTGGAACACGATTCCGTGGGTGATCCACGCACCCGGAGCGCTGAACCGGTGCCCGCGCCGCTCGGAGATCCGGCAGGCTGCGCCGTACCTAGCTCCCCTTTTGGACTGCCTTCCGCGCCTGCGCGTCGTCGTGCTCTCCGGGCGGGTCGCGGGCCTCATGCACGGGGACCTCGCCGCCCTGCGGCCCGACCTGACGGTGGTGGCGATTCCCCATCCGAGCCCGACCTATGTCTGCACCGCGCCGAGCGTCACCGCGCGCATCCGGGCCGGACTGGCCGAGGCACGGGCCTGCATCGCCGGTGGGCATTGCGCCTCTCTCGCTGGCAATTGCCCGCCGATGCCCCTAAATGCGGGCAACGGGCCGTGGTCCGGCACAAGCTCGGGATGACCCATGCCGCCGACGAGGCCGAGCGAGGGAAGCCCAGCGGAGGCGGACGCCGACACGATGAACTTTGCGAGACAGCAGAAGCAGATCGAGACGGCCGAGGCGCTCGCGCCCGAGGCCTCGCCGATCGACGGGGTGTCGGCCGAGGCGCCGAAGGGTGGCCTGCGCGGCCGCTACGCCTGGCTCGGTACCATCGCCAGCCTCGCCATCCTCGCAGGCTCGCTGTTCGTCCTGTGGAAGCTCGTCCAGACGGTGACCTGGGCTGAGATGCACGCGGCCTTCACCGGCGCATCGGGGGAACAGCTCAGCCTCGCTTTCCTGTTCGTTGCCATCAGCTACCTCTTCCTGACCTGCTACGACGCCCTGGCGCTGCGGCAGCTCAAGCTCAAGGTGCCGTACCGAACCACGGCCCTGGCCTCGTTCACCAGCTACGCGGTCAGCTTCACCCTCGGCTTCCCGCTCCTGACGGCCGGGACGATCCGCTACTGGATCTACTCCAGCAAGGGGCTGGGGGCCGCCAAGATCGCCGCCCTCACGGTGATCGCCGGCTTCACCTTCTGGCTCGGCATGGGCGTCGTCCTCGGCCTCAGCCTGATCGCGGAGGCAGGCCAGCTCGCCGCCCTCACCTTCACCAGCATCGCGCTGAACCAGGGCGTCGGTTTCGGGGCGCTCGTCGCCGTGGTGGCCTACCTGCTCTGGGTCTCGATGAAGCGTCGCCACGTGCGGGTGAAGAGCTGGCGCCTGGAACTGCCCGGCGCTTCGGTCTCCCTGAGCCAGATGGTGGTGGGGATCGGCGATGTCTGCGCGGCGGCCGCCACCCTCTACGTGCTGCTGCCGGCGGGCACCTCCATCGGCTTCACCACCTTCGTGGCGATCTACGTCCTGGCGGCGATGCTCGGGATCGCGTCGAACGCGCCCGGCGGCATCGGGGTGTTCGAGGCGACGGTCCTGCTGGCGCTGTCGAGCCTGCCGCGCGACCAGGTGCTGGGGTCGCTGCTGCTGTTCCGGGTCTGCTACTATCTCGTGCCCTTCGTCATCGCGCTGGCCATGCTCACCGTGTTCGAGATCGTGAAGCGGTCGCGCGACGCCAAGGCGAGCCGCGAGATCAAGAGCGCACGCGAGACGGCCACGCGCGATCTCGGGGCCTGACGCAGGTCCATCGTTCCGGAGGGTCTGAATGGCACGCGGCATGCGCCGATCGGCCTGGAGTGCCGCGGCCCTGACGGCGATCGGGATCGGCCTCGTCTCCTTCGCGCGCGGAACCCTGGACTGGCCGATGGTCGCCGCCTCCCTCGCCGCGGCGGGGCTCGCAGGGTTCATCGGCAGTCTCGGCCGCGCCCCGATCATCCGGGCGCCTGAGAGTATCGCCGCCTCGCGGCATTCGGTGGCGGAGGCGCTGCTCGCCAACATCCCCGATCCCGTCATCCTGGTCGACCGCCGCGCGGTGGTGATCGAGGTCAATCCGGCCGCCCGAGCCCTGTTGCCGGCCCTGAAGCTGCGCCACCCGCTCTCCTTCGCCTTGCGCGCGCCCGACGTCCTCGACGGCATCGAGGAGGTTCTGCGCAACGGCGCCTCGCTCAAGACGCTCTACACCACCCGCGTACCGACCGAGCGCGCCTTCGAGGTGCAGATCGGTGCCCTGCCGATGCCCGACGGGGTGGTGGGCGGCCAGCCCAACGTGGTGCTGTTCCTGCGCGACCTGACCTCGGCGCGGCGCCTGGAGGCGATGCGGGTCGATTTCGTCGCCAATGCCAGCCACGAGTTGCGCACGCCGCTGGCCTCGCTGCTCGGCTTCATCGAAACGCTGCAGGGTCCGGCCCGCAACGACCCTCCGGCCCGCGAGCGCTTCCTCGGCATCATGAAGACGCAGGCGCAGCGCATGGCGCGCCTCGTCGACGACCTCCTGTCGCTGTCGCGGATCGAGCTGCGCGAGCACGTGGCGCCGACCCGGCCGGTGGACCTGACCCGGATCGCCCGCGAGATGGTCGACACGCAGGGGCCGTTGGCACGGGACCGCGGCGTCGCGCTGACCATCGAGGCCGAGGGCGCCTTCCCCATCCTGGGCGAGCGCGACGAATTGCTTCGGGTAGTGGAGAACCTGATCGAGAACGCGGTGAAGTACGGCGGCGGGGGCGGTCGCGTGGCGGTCGCGCTCCGGCGCCACACCGATCCGGCGAGCGGCCGGGCCAACGTCGAGCTCAGCGTCCGCGACCAGGGCCGGGGCATCGCGGCCGAGCACATCCCCCGCCTGACCGAGCGCTTCTACCGGGTCGATGTCGCCTCGAGCCGCGACCAGGGCGGCACCGGCCTCGGCCTCGCCATCGTCAAGCACATCGTCAACCGCCACCGCGGCCGCCTCGTCATCGAGAGCGTCCCCGACGAGGGCACCACCGTGCGGGCGCTGTTTCCGGATTACCAGCCGGCGGCACTTCCCGACCCGACGATCGAACCGGCCTGAAGCGCTATCGGAACGGCGGCTCGTCGAAGCTGCGCAGCTTGCGCGAATGCAGGCCGTGGCGCTCGGCCCTCAGATTGTCGAGGGCGGCGAGCCCGATGAGCAGGTGCTCGGCCACCGCGCGCTCGTAGAAGGCGTTGGCCGCACCCGGCAGCTTGATCTCGCCATGCAGCGGTTTGTCCGAGACGCACAGAAGCGTGCCGTAGGGAACCCGCAGGCGGTAGCCCTGGGCCGCGATCGTCCCGCTCTCCATGTCGACGCCGATGGCACGGGACAGGTTGATGCGCCGGCGCTCCTGGCTGAAGCGCAGCTCCCAGTTGCGATCGTCGTAGGTGACGACCGTGCCGGTGCGCAGGCGGCGCTTCAGGTCCTCGCTGGTCTCGCCGGTGACCTGAGCGGCCGCCGCCTGGAGGGCGAGTTGCACCTCGGCGAGCGCCGGGACCGGCACGTCGGGCGGCACCAGCTCGTCCAGGATTCGGTCGCGGCGGAGATAGCCATGGGCGAGCACGTAGTCGCCGATGGTCTGCGACTGGCGCAGGCCGCCGCAATGACCGACCATCAGCCAGCAATGCGGGCGCAGGACCGCGAGGTGGTCGGTGATGGTCTTCGCGTTGGAGGGGCCGACACCGATATTCACGAGGGTCGTGCCCTGCTGGCTGCCGTCGGGGCCGCGCGCCACCAGGTGGTAGGCGGGCATCTGGTACTTGTGCCAGGGCGAGGCGGCGATCAGCGCCGCGGGGTCGACCGAGGCGGCTTCCGCGCGCGACACCGAGATGCCGCCCGGCAGGATCAGGCGCTCGAAGCCGTCGTCGCCGCGTGCCAGGCGCTCGAGTCCGTGGCGGATGAAGCCGTCGACGTAGCGATGATAGTTGGTCAGCAGGATCCAGGGCTGCACGTCGCCCCAGTCGCTCCCGGTGTAGTGGACGAGGCGGCGCAGCGAGTAATCGGTCCGGATCGCGTCGAAGAGAGCCAGCGGGCGCGGCGCGTCGGGTACGTCGTGCCAGAGCCCGTCGGCGATCTCGTCGCCTACCACCGAGAGCAGCGGCACCGGGAAGTAGGTGGCCAGATCGCGCGGAGTGACGCCGCTGCGCCCGAGATCGGCGCCCGGCTCGATCACGTAGGGATAGGGGATCTCCTGGGCGCTGAGCCCGACTTCGAGGGTCACGGCGTAGTCGCGCACCAGGGGCCGGAGCTGCTCCAGGAGGTAGCCCCGGAAATGCGCCGGCTGGGTCACGGTGGTGGCGTAGGTGCCGGGAGCCTGGAGCTTCGCCGTGGCGCGGGACACCTGCGGCATCGGCCCGGCGGGCTGGTAGGTCAGGCGCAGCTCGGGGTAGCGGAACTGAAGCCGTTCCGTCGCGTCCGGCGGGGCTCCCCCGTCGAGGTAGCGCGCGAGGGCCGATTGCAGCGCCTCGATCGCTCCCGCGTGCAGCGCCTCCAGGCGGTCCACGGCGGTCTCGGGATCGGAGACGGACTCCATCGGTCGCAACTCGTCGCGGATCACGGTGCCTCCTGGCCAAACCTTCGGTCCCGGCCCGTCTTACACCCGCGTGTGGCGTGAGGCGACCGACCGGGCGGTCGGGATTCCAGGCTGCTGATTTCAGCTGTGTGACATCAATGACAAAGATGTCGTGCGACGGCTGGTTGGTTGCTTGGCAACCATTTCAATAGGCCGACAAGTCCTTTAACATATGAAAGGCATACATTCCCTCTGCCGGAGCGAAAGCCGAGTCTTGGGTCAGGCGAATTCGACGCCAATAGGGGGAAACCGGCTTCGATGCTCACCGTCATTGGTTGCTTCTTCATCGGTAACGACCCCTGGTTGGTCGTGCTGGCAGCAATCATTTGCACCTTGGCCGCCAGCTCTACGATTGCGTTGCTGGTCCATGCGCGCCGGCCGAGGGCCGGATGGCGCAGCGGGTGGGTCGCGATCGCGGCCCTGGCGGGTGGCTCGGGCATCTGGGCGACCCACTTCCTGAGCATGCTGGCCTGCGATCCGGGTTTGGTCACCGGATACACGATTGGCCCGACCGTGCTGTCGCTGGTGCTGGCCGTGCTGGTGACGGGGATCGGTCTCGGAACGGCGGTGTTCTGGGCCGCCCGCGTCGCTCCGCTGGTGGGCGGCGGCATTGTCGGCCTCGGCATCGCGGTGATGCATTACACCGGCATGGCGGGCTACGAGATCGCCGGCCACGTGATCTGGAACGCCCCCCTCGTCGCGGTTTCGATCGCCGTCGGCATCGTGTTCGCCATCGCGGCCCTGTGGATCGGCCTGACCAGCACGCGCACCCGGGGACGGGCCGCCGGTGCCGCCCTTCTCGTCGTCGCCATCTGCGCCCACCACCTGATCGGCATGACGGCCGTCACCCTGGTGCCGGACCCGCGGGTGAGCGTGCCCGAAGAGACCGTGCCGGCCCTTTGGCTCGCCCTTCCGGTCGGCCTCGCCAGCCTGACGATCCTCCTCATGGCCTGCATGGCCCTGATCCTGGACCTTCGCGACCGCCAGAGCGCGGTCTATCGCGGACGCCTGCTGAGCCTTGCCAACGCGGCGGTGGATGGCCTCGTCATCTGTGACAAGGCGGTCATCGTCAGCGCCAACGACAGCTTCGCCACGCTGACCGGCATCCAGGCCCGGGACCTGACGGGCCTGCCCCTGTCGCGCTTCTTCCCGGATCGCGACACCCTTCGCGGCCTCGCCGAGCGGGCCGACGAACCGATCGAGGGCAACCTTCACCGCACGGACGGAACCGTCCTGCCGGTCGAGCTGATCATGCGGCCGATCGCCTACGCGAGCACGCCGCACGTGGCGCTGGCGGTGCGCGACCTGACCATGCGCCGGCGGGCCGAGCGCCAGATCCAATTCCTGGTCAGTCACGACCCGCTGACCGGCCTGCCGAACCGGCAGGCCTTCTATGACCGGCTGGACCAGCATCTGCGGCAGGCCGTTCCGGGCGAGCGCCTCGCGCTCCTCTACATCGATCTCGACGGCTTCAAGGAGATCAACGACCTCGTCGGCAACGCCATCGGCGACGTCACGCTGGTGCGGGTGGGCCAGCTCATCGCCGGTCTTCTCGACGAAACCCAGATGGTCGCGCGCGTGGGCAGCGACGAGTTCGCGGTGGTGACGCCGTGCGCCCACGCGGTCACGGCCGGGCGGCTGGCCGAGGAGATCCGGGCCACGCTCCGGGCCGCCTCGGACCGGGCGCCCCAGGGTGAGCCCGTGCCGGCCGCCACGATCGGCATCGCGGTGTTTCCCGACGATGCGCGCGACCGCAACGATCTGGTGAACGCGGCCGACACCGCGCTCCTCCTGGCCAAGACCGAGGGACGCGGCAGCTACCGCTTCTTCGAATCGTCGGTCGGGCAGGATGTGCGCGACCGCCGCATCCTGGAGAAGCACCTGCGCCGCGCCTTGAGCGAGAACCAGCTCCGCCTGGTCTACCAGCCCCAGATCGAGACCCGGACCGAAGCCGTGTTCGGATTCGAGGTGCTCCTGCGCTGGCACCATCCCGCGCGCGGCCTGATCTCGCCGGCCCTGTTCATCCCCATCGCCGAGGAGAGCGGGTTGATCCGCGAGATCGGCGCCTGGGTCCTGCGCGAAGCCTGCCGGGAGGCCGCGCAATGGGTCGCGCCGCTGACCGTCGCGGTGAACGTGTCCGGCCTGCAGGTCCACGATCCGGCTTTCGCGCCGAGCGTCAAGGCGATCCTGGCCGAGACCGGCCTCGATCCGGCGCGCCTCGAACTCGAGATCACCGAGACGGCCCTGATCCGCGATCCGGTCCGTGCCTCGACCAACCTGCGCCAGCTGAAGGCCCTGGGCCTTCGCATCGCCATGGACGATTTCGGAACCGGGTACTCGTCCCTGTCGAACCTGCGCCTGTTTCCCTTCGACACCATCAAGATCGACGGCTCCTTCATCGCCGCGGTGGATTCGAATCCGCAGGCCGCCGCCATCGTGCGTTCGGTGCTGGGGCTGGGCGCGGGGCTCGGCCTGCCGGTGATTGCGGAGGGTGTCGAGACCGCCGAGGAACTTGCCTTCCTGGGCGCTGAGAACTGCCACGCCGCCCAGGGCTATTTCATCGGGCGCCCCGCCCCGATCAGCGCCTTCGCGCAGCATACGGGGGGATCGCGCGCGGACGCCCACGTCGTCGCCACGGTCGCCGCCTGAAGGAAATCCGCCCCGCGCGTCACCGATCGTCCGGGGACGACTTGCCTTCCGGAGATTTTCCGCTCGAAACCGACGCTCCGCGCCGCGATGCGCAAATCCCGACGAGAAGGCCTGCCGCATGCGCGACGAATCCGGACATCGCCCCGGCGAGACGGCGATCCCGCTGCCTGCGGCCTTCGATGCCGGGCTCTACTTCATCGGCCGCATCCGCACGCCCTGGGCGACGCGTCAGGACTGCCCGAAGAACGGGCTCCAGACCGAGGCGACCTGCACCCTCGCGGTCGACCCGCCCTTCGCGGACGGTCTCCAGAACGTCGAGGGCGCCAGCCACCTCATCGTGCTGTACTGGATGGACGAGGCCGCCCGCGACCTGGCGCTGCAGCGTCCCCGCCATGCGGATGGCAGCCGGGGTACCTTCTCCCTGCGATCGCCCGCGCGCCCGAACCCGATCGCCCTGTCGGTGGTGGAGCTTCTCGGGCGGGACGGCTCGTGCCTGACCGTCCGCGGCCTCGATTGCCGCGACGGCACCCCGCTCCTCGACATCAAGCCCTACTACGCGACGACCGATTCGCGCCCCGGCGCCACGGTGGACCGGGCCGGGACGTCACGGTGAGGCGGAGCACCCGGCGCAGGTCCGGGGATCACCCGGCATGCGCCTCGGGGCCGTGCACCTGCCCGTCGGCCCCGTGGACCCGGCGCGGCGTGCCCTTCGGCGGCGCCTTGATCCGGTACCATCCGACATAGAGGGCGGGCAGGAAGAACAGGGTCAGGAAGGTCGCCGCCAGGATGCCGCCAATCATGGCGTAGGCCATCGGCCCCCAGAACACTTCGCGGGCGATCGGGACGAGGCCGAGGCTGGCCGCCGCCGCGGTCAGCAGGATCGGGCGCATGCGATGGCAGGTGGCATCGACCACCGCATCCCAGGGCGGCAGCCCGTCGCGCTCGTACTCGTCGATCTGGGTCACCAGGATCACCGAGTTGCGCACGATGATGCCGATCAGCGCCAACACGCCCAGGATCGCTACGAAGCCCATGGGCTTATTGAAGGTGAGCAGCGCGAGGGCGACGCCGATCAGCCCGAGGGGCGCCACGCTCGCCACCAGGAAGAGCTTCTGGAAGCTCTGGAGCTGGATCATCAGGAACATCGCCATGGTGAGGAGCATCACCGGCGCCACGGCCGCGATCGGCCCCTGGCCCTTCGCGCTCTCCTCAACGGCCCCGCCCACCGCCAGGATGTAGCCGTCGGGCAAGGTCTTGCGGAACGCCGTGATCTTCTCGTCGAGCTGGCCCACAACGGTGGCGGGCTGGGTGTCGTCGGCGATCGAGGCCCGCACCGTGATGGTGGGCAGGCGGTCGCGGCGCCAGACGATGGGCTGCTCCAGCTCGTAGCCGATGGTGGCGAAGGCGAGGAGCGGCACCACGCTGCCGTTGGCGAGCGGAACCTGCAGGCTCTGGAGCGTATCGAGGGAGTTTCGCTCCACCGCCTGGGCACGGGCCACCACGTTGACGAGGTAGATCGAGTCCCGCACCTGGGTGATCGCGCGGCCGCCGACGATGCCGTTGAGGATGCCGGCGATGTCCTCCGAGGTGACGCCGAGCTGGCGCGCCTTGTCCTGGATGATGTCGACCTTCAGCACCTTGCCGGGCTCGTTCCAGTCGAAGGTCGGCACATCGAGATGCGGGTTCGAGCCGACGATGTTGGCGAGGTCCAGGGCGTAGCCGCGCAGGGTCTGCAGGTCGGGTCCGCCGAGTCGGTACTGCACCGGCCGGCCGACCGGGGGGCCGAGATCGAGGGAGTGGATCAGGAAGTCGGTGCCGACGAATTTTTCCCGCGCCAGCGTGTCGAGCTTGGCCTTCATGCGCTCGCGGGCCTCGATCGACTTCGTCTCGATGACGATCTGGCCGAAGAAGGCGTTGCCGAGCTGCTGGTCGAGGGGCAGGTAGAAGCGCACCGCGCCCTGTCCGACATAGGACGACCAGCGCACGATCTCGGGATCGCCCACCAGGGTCGCCTCGAAGCGGTCCATCTGGCTCTTGGTCTCCGCGATGCTGGCGTTCTGCGGCAGCGTCATGTCGACCAGAAGTTCCGGCCGGTCGGAGGACGGGAAGAACTGCTGCTGCACGAAGCCCATGCCGACGATGGCCGCCGCCAGCATGGCCACGCAGGCCATGACGGTGGTCCAGCGCCAGCGCATGGCGCCCAGCAGCATCCCGGTGAAGATCCGCATCGAACGGCTCGGGGCGTCGTGGTCCTTGTGCTTCATCGTCTTCGGCAGAAGCTTCACACCGATCAGGGGCGCGAACAGGACCGCCACCACCCAGGAGACCAGGAGCGAGGCGGCGATGACCACGAACAGCGAGTAGGTGTACTCGCCCGCCGAGGAGCCGTTGAAACCGATGGGCAGGAAGCCCGCCACGGTGACGAGCGTCCCCGTCAGCATCGGGAAGGCAGTGGAGGTGTAGGCGAAGGTCGCGGCCTTCTTCAGGCTGTCGCCGACTTCCAGGCGGGCGACCATCATCTCGACGGTGATCATGGCGTCGTCGACGAGGAGGCCGAGGGCGATGATCAGCGCGCCGAGCGAGATGCGCTGGAGCGTGACGCCCATCACCTGCATGACCACGAACACGATGGCGAGCACGAGGGGAATCGACAGCGAGACCACGAGGCCGGCGCGCCAGCCGAGGGAGATGAAGCTGACCGCGAGCACGATCACCACGGCTTCGATCAGGGCCTTGGTGAAGCCGCCGACCGCCTCTTCGACGATCTTGGGCTGGTCCGAGACGAGGTGGATGCCGACGCCCACCGGCAATTCGCCCTCGAGCTTGCGCATCCGCTCCTTCAGGTCGTGGCCGAAGGTGAGCAGGTTGCCGGAGGGCTGCATCGCGATGGCGAGGCCGATGGCCGGCTGACCGTTGAAGCGGAACAGGTCGGTCGGCGGATCGGTGAAGCCGCGCGAGATCTCGGCCACGTCGGAGAGGCGGAAGAAGCGGTCGTTCACCCGCAGGTTGACCGCACGCAGGCTCTCCTCGGACACGAACTGGCCACCGACCCGGATCGAGACCCGCTCCGGTCCGGCCTGGATCACGCCGGATGGCGCGATGGCGTTCTGCGACTGCAGGGTCTTGATCACCGAGTTGGTGTCGAGGCCGAGCCCGGCGAGCTTGCGGGTCGAGAAGTCGAGGTAGATCACCTCGTTCTGGGCGCCGAGCAGCTGCATCTTGCCGGCGTTCGGCACCTTCTTCACCTCGGCGCGGACGCGCTCGACGTAGTCGCGAAGCTGGCGCTGGGTCACGCCGTCGGCCGTGAAGGCGTAGACGTTGCCGAACACGTCACCGAACTCGTCGTTGAAGAACGGACCCTGAATACCCTGCGGGAAGGTGCCCTGGATGTCGCCGATGCGCTTACGGACCTGATAGAAGATCGCCGGGATGGTCTTGGGCGGCGTCGTCTCGCGCAGCTGGACGAACACCGTGGCCTGCCCCGGCGTGGTGTAGCTGCGGCTGAAATCGACGGCATCGATCTGCTGCAGCTCCTTCTCGATCCGCTCGGTGACCTGATCGAGCGTGTCGCTGATGGTGGCCCCCGGCCAGCGCGCCTGCACGATCATGGTCTTGATGGCGAAGGGCGGGTCCTCCTCGCGGCCGAGGCGCTCGTAGGCCAGGAAGCCGGCCACCACGGAGATCAGCATCAGGAACCAGACGAAGGAGCGGTGCTCCAGCGCCCATTCGGAAAGGTTGAAGTTCTTCAAGGTCTTGCTCTCGCCTCAACGGGGTGGCGACGGATGACGGATGGCGGTCGAGACCCGATCAGGGCGCCTGGTCGGACAGGCGCACGGCCTGCCCCTCCTTCAGCGAATGGACGCCGGCCAGCACCACGCGGTCTCCGGCCCCGAGGCCCTCGCCGATGCTGACGCGCTCGCCGTCCCGGTGCGTGACGGTGACGGAGCGCTTGAGGACGCTCTTTCCGTCCGGGGCGACGACCCAGACGGCATCACGGCCGCCCTCGGTCAGCACCACCGTGGCGGGCAGGTCCACGTGCGGCGGCTCGGCTCGCGCCAGCATCACCGTGAGGGTCGAGCCGAGACGGAAGGCCGGGGATGGATCGATCAGCGTCATGCGGATGCGCCGCGTGCGCGTGGTCTGGTCGGCGAAGGGTGCGATCTCGCGCACGCGGGCGGTCGCCGTCACATCGGGAGCGCTCTGCAGGGACACGGTGAATTGCGCGTCCGCCGGCATGGTGCCGACCAGTTCCTCCGGGATATCGACCACGGCCTCGCGCTCTTCCGGGCGAGCCAGGGTCGCCACCGCCTGACCCGCGCTGAGAACCTGGCCGACCTCTGCGCTGCGGACCGTGACGACGCCATCGAAATCCGCGTGCAGTTCAGTGTAGCCGATCTGGTCGCGCGCCTTCTGCAGGTTGGCCTCGGCCTGGGCCAGTCGCGCCTGGGCGGTGTCCCGGCTCGCCACGGCGGTATCGAGCTGGGCCTGGGTGACGTTGCCGCCGGCGAGCAGGCGGCGGCGGCGGATCTCCGTCGCGTTGGCGTTCTCCGCCTGCGCCTTGGCATCGGCGAGGTCCGCTTCGGCCCGAGTCAGGGCGAAGCGCGGGACGACCGGATCGAGGGCGGCGATGCGCTGGCCCTTGTGCACGATGTCGCCCACGGTGACGTCGCGGGCGATCATCCGGCCGGCGATCTGGAAGCCGATCTCGGACTGGTAGCGCGGCGCCACGACTCCCGCGAAGGGTCCGAAGACCTGGGCGTCGACGGGCTTGACCACCCGGTACAGCACCGGCCGCACGGGTGGGGGCGCTGCCGGCTCCTCGGCGGCGTGGCAGGCGCCGAGGAGAGCGACGAGCGCGAACGCGCTCCAGAGCGGGCGGGTCATCGCGTCGCCTCGAGGGTCTTCGAAACGGCGACGGTCTGGCCTGGCCGGAGAAGCTGGATCCCCGCGATGACGACCTCCTCGCCGGGCGTGACGCCCTCCTTGAGCGCGATGGTGTTGGGGCCGTAGCGCTCGATCACGACGGGCCTCGGCCGGACGGTCCCGGTCTGGGGATCGCGCACCCAGACCGCCGGGCTGTTCTGCCAGCGATAGAGCGCCGACCACGGCAGGACGATCGCCGGGCGCGGCTGGAACTTGCCGGTGCCGATCACGACGGCCCCGAGGCTCATGGCCTTGGGCGTCTCCTCGAGACCGACCTTGATCCGCACCGTGCCGGAAGCGGCATCGACGCTGGGTGAGATCTCGCGCACGCGACCGACCGCCTTGACGCGCGGGTCGGCCTGCAGCGTCACCTCCACGGTCTTGCTCGCCGGCGGCGCGGCGAGCACCGCTTCGAACACGTTGAAGACGGCGTCGCGCGGCCCGTCCTGCGCCATCACCAGGACGGTCTGGCCCGCCTGGACCACTTGGCCCACCTCGAAGGTGCGACTGAGGACGATGCCGTCCACGCCGGCCTTCAGGTCCGTGTAGGAGTATTGCTCCTCGGCGGTGCCAAGGGCGGCCCGGGCCGAATCGACCGAGGCCTGAGTCGTGCGCAGCTGCTGCTCCGCATCGTCGTAGCTCGGGCGGGTGGTGTAGCCGCTGGCCAGGAGCTGCTCCTGGCGCTTGAAATTCAGCTTGGCCTGGGTCAGCAGCGCATCGGCCGAGGTGAGCGCAGCCTGGGCGTTGTTGAGATTGGCCCGCTGCTCCTGGGGATCGAGCTTGGCCAGGACCCGATCGGCGGTGACGTGGTCGCCGACCTCCACGAGGCGCTTGGCGATCTTGCCGTTGGTGCGGAAGGCGACATTGACCTGCGACTGGGCCTGGATGTCGCCGGTGAAGATCAGGTCCGAGGCGATGGTGGTCGAGCGGGCGATGGTCGTTCGTACGAGGGCCATGGCCGGAGCGGCGTTCTTCGAAGCGCCTGCGGACGACGCCTCGGTGGCGGCCTCAGCGCCGAGCACGGGCGACATCGCGGCAGCTGCGATCGCAAGACCAAGGCCCAGGCCTCCGCGCCAGCGCGGCCAAACGGTCTGCCAACCCACCATTGCGTCCTCGAACCCAGAAAGCCCCTACCTCGCCTCATCCATATCGTCTATCATACCGACCGTCCAGACGGTTTCTTGCAAGAGCAGATCGGCTCCTGGTTTTCGTAACGCCCCGGTATCTCATTGAAGTATTCGATCTTTCTGCCATGTGCGGCTTTGATTTGGTATCATCGCGAAACCTTGGCACCTCTGCCGGATGATCGATGATGAAGGCGCGCACCCGCCGCGAAGACCGACCGCTGGTGATCCTGGATGCCGCCGAGCGTCTGATCCGGCGCATGGGCACCCGCACCCTGACGATCGATGCGGTGGCGGCGGAAGCCTCTCTGAGCAAGGGCGGCGTCCTGCATCACTACGCCTCGAAGGATGCGCTGATCTCGGCGCTGGCGGAGCGCAAGCTGCGCGAAATCCGTGAGAGCGTGACGGCCCACGAGGCCGAACAGGGGCCGGGACCGGCCGCCCTCCCCCTGGCCCTGATCGCCCATGCGCGACAGATCTATGCCGACGAGGATGGATTTCCCCGGGCGCTCCTGCTGGCTTCTGCCGAGAACCCGGAGGCCTTCGCGGGCTTCAACGCCTTCCTGCGGGACCGCCTGGCCCAGATGGAGGACGTGGCCTGCTGCCCGGGCGCCGGGGCGATGCTGACCTTCGCCACCCTCGGCCTCCTCCTCTCTCGCACGCTCGGCTTCCACTGCCTGGAGGGGGCGGAACTGGAGAAACTGTTCGACGCCATGGAGCGCACCGCCAAGAGCCTGCCGAAGATCGAGGCGCGGCCCTGAGCGTCTCAGCTTTGCGAGCGTCCGCTTGCGTACATCGATGAGCGAGAGACGCCGCTGACGGTCCTTCCGTATTGAATCAGACGAAGCCGGCCGATGGCATGCCGCGGAGCAGGCAGGGCAAGAATGATGGCAAGGATAAGGGCCAAGCCTTCACCATGATCGATACTTTCGCAGCGCCGCGCGACCTCCCCCGAATCTACGCGACGCTGTTCCGAAGGCCCGGAATGATTTCGTCTCCGCGAAATCCGTTCTGCCGAGACCCGGAGAAGCGCTGTACGACCCGGATCAACGCAGCTATGCCTTGATCATGCCAGCCGGACCGCCCGATCCGATCGCCCGAAGATCCGAGATGCCCAACGGCTGCGACCGATCCGGGATTTGTGGCGCGTGACCGTCTCCCTGGCGTTTCTCGATGCCGGCGGCGTCACGGGTGCCGAAATCCGCGCACACGACTGGTCGGGGACGAGATTCGGACCGCCGGAGACCTGGCCGGCGTCCTTGCGCAACACGCTGGCGCTCATGCTCGCCTGTCCCCGGCCGATGTTCCTCGCCTGGGGACCCGACCTGCTCTGCTTCTACAACGACTCCTATCGGCCGATCCTCGGCTATCGCCTGTCGCACGCGCTCGGCCGTCCGTTCCGCGAGGTCTGGGGCAGCATCTGGGACGATATCGGTCCGCTGGTGGAGGCCACCCTCGCGGGCGAGCCCCGCACCTTGACCGACATGAAGCTCGATCTCGCCCGCGCAGGACGGGCCGAGGAAAGCTGGTGGTCGTTCACCTACTCCCCCGTCTACGACGATGCCGGGGCGATCAACGGATTGCTCTGCGTCACCGCGGAGACGACCGACCGCGTGCTTGGCGAGGCCGCCCTGCGCGAGAGCGAAGACCATTATCGCCACGCAGTCGAGTTGAACCCGCAGGTGCCCTGGACCTGCGATGCTGCCGGAAACATCACGTCCTACGCGACCCGCTGGCTGACCCTGACGGGACAGGCCCCCGGCGAGCCCCTGGGCGACGGCTGGACCCGGGCGGTGCATCCCGAGGACCTGCCGCGGACCATCGCCGTGTTCGGTGCCTGCATCGCCTCTGGAGACCCGGTGGATGTCGATTACCGCATCCGCCTCGCGTCGGGCGAGCACCGCTGGATGCGGGCCCGCGCCTTTCCGCGCCGGACCGAGGGCGGCGAAATCCTGTGCTGGTACGGCGTGGTCGAGGACATCCACGACCGCAAGCAGGCCGAGACGCGCCTGCGACGGCGCGAGGAGCAGTTACGGCTGGCCACCGAGGCGGCCGAGATCGGCACCTGGGACCTCGATCCGGTCGGCGGTACGCTGGTCTGGTCGGACCGCACCAAGGCGATGTTCGGCTTTCCCTCCGGCGCGTCGGTGACCCTCGACGACTTCTACGCCACCCTGCACCCCGAGGATCTGGCGGCGACCCGAGCGGCCTTCGCCTCCGCCATCGACCCGGCCCTGCGCACGACCTATGACGCCGAGTACCGCACCATCGGGCACGACGATCGGCTGGTGCGCTGGGTGGCCGCGAAGGGCCGGGGCGTGTTCGACGAGACCGGGCGCTGCGTTCGGGCCCTCGGGACGGCCATCGACATCACGGCGCGCAAATCCGCCGAGGGCCACCTGCGCTTCCAGATCGCGCTAGCCGACCGCTTGCGCACGGCGGCGAGGCCGCTGGACATCAAGATGATGGCCTCGGCCAGCCTCGGCGCGCATCTGGGTGTCGGCCGGGTCGGTTACGGCCATCTTCAGAACGAGGGCGAGGTCATCTCGGTCGAGCGCGACTGGTGCGACGGGCGCATGCCCTCGCTCGCCGGCGTGGTCCGGGTGCTCGATGCCTTCGGCCCCGCGCTGGTGGTCGAGTTGCGCCAGGGGCAAACCCTGGTCGTCACCGATTGTCGGACGGACCCGCGGACCGCCGAGCCGGCGTTCCAGGCCACCTGGGACAGCATCGGAACGCGGGCGCTGATCGTGGCTCCGATGATGCGAAGCCTGGAATCCGGCGGCCTGTCCCTCGGCGGCGTGTTCTTCGTGCATTCCGACGCGCCGCGCATCTGGACCGACGCGGAGGTCGGGCTGACCATGGAGGTCGCGGCCCGGACCTGGTCGGCCTACGCGCAGGCGGAGGCCGAGGCGGCCCTGCGCGAGTTGAACGCCACCCTTGAGGAGCGCGTGGCGGGACGCACGGCCGAGCTGGAACAGACCCACGAGGCCTTGCGGCAGGCGCAGAAGATGGAGGCGGTGGGCCAGCTCACCGGGGGCGTCGCGCACGACTTCAACAATCTCCTCACCATCATCCGCTCCTCGGTCGACTTCCTGCGTCGGCCGGATCTGCCGGAGGTGCGCAAGAGCCGCTACCTCGATGCCGTCTCCGAGACCGTGGACCGGGCCGCCAAGCTCACCGGCCAGCTGCTCGCCTTCGCCCGGCGCCAGGCCTTGAAGCCCGAGGTGTTCGACGTTCGGGCGCGCCTCATCGTCATCGCCGACCTTCTGGAAACGGTGACGGGCGCCTGTATCCAGGTCGTCACGGCGCTGCCCGAGGAGACCTGCCACATCCGCGCGGATCTCAGCCAGTTCGAGACCGCGCTGATCAATATGGCGGTCAATGCCCGGGACGCGATGGAAGAGCGGGGCACCCTGACCATCCGCCTGGAATGCCGGGCGCCCATGTCACCCCTGCGCGACCAGGGCGGCCAAGCGGACCGGTTCGCCGCGATCTCGCTCAGCGACACCGGCATCGGGATCCCAGCGGATCATCTCGACCGGATCTTCGAACCGTTCTTCACCACCAAGGGCGTGGGCAAGGGCACCGGGCTCGGGCTGTCGCAGGTCTTCGGCTTCGCCAAGCAGTCGGGCGGCGACATCGCGGTCATCAGTACGGTCGGGGCGGGAACGACCTTCACGCTCTACCTGCCGGAAATCGAGCCCGACCAGGTCCCGCCCACGGCCGCCGGCGTGATCGAGCATCCCACCGTGTCGGGGGACGGCCTGCGCGTCCTTCTCGTGGAGGACAACCTGGAGGTGGGCCGTATCGCCCGCCAGATCCTGGAGGATTTCGGCTATCTGCCGACTTGGCACACCGACGCCGAGAGTGCGCTGGCGGATGTGGAGCGTGAAACCACACCCTTCGACATCGTCGTGTCGGACGTGGTCATGCCCGGCATGGGCGGCGTGGCCCTGGCGCAGGAGTTACGGCGCCGCCGGCCGGATCTGCCGGTGCTGCTCGCCTCGGGATACAGCCACATCCTCGCCCAGGAGGACGCGCACGGCTTCGAGCTTCTGCAGAAACCCTATTCGGCCGAGCAGCTCGGCCGGACGATCAACCGGATCGTCGCACGGCAGGTGGCGCTGTCGGAACCTTAGGCAAGGAACCGCTCCCGCCGCTCGGCCTTGCGCCGGCACGTCGCGCGTCGCGACGTCAGGCTGCCTGCTCGGCCATGGCGGCGAAGACCAGGGCGTGGCGGGCCGCCAGGGCGTCGATGTCCGTGGAATAGCCGCCGCCGATCACCCCGACCAACGGGATGCCGCGGCGGCGGACGGCTCCCACCACGTACCGGTCGCGCGCCAGGAGGCCGGCATCGGTCAGGTCGAGGCGCCCGAGGCGGTCGTCGCGGTGGGGGTCGACGCCGGCATTGTAGAACACGAGGTCGGGGCGGATCGCATCGAGGAGCGGTCCGACATGGGCCTCCAGCACCGCGCGGTATCCGGCATCGTCGACGCCGTCGGGCAGGCCGACGTCCCGGTCGCCGGCGATCTTGCGGGTCGGGTAGTTCTTCTCGGCGTGGATCGAGAGGGTGAAGAGATCGGGGGTGCCGCTGAGGCAATCGGCGGTGCCGTCGCCCTGGTGGACATCGCAATCGATCACCAGGGCGCGAGCGATGGTGCCCTCGGCATGCAGGGTGCGGGCGGCGACCGCCACGTCGTTGAAGATGCAGAAACCGGCCCCGGTCTCGCGTCGGGCATGATGACTGCCGCCGGCCGTGCTTCCGGCGATCCCGTGCGCCAGGGCGAGGCGGGCGGCCAGGAGGGTGCCGCCGACGGACGCGCAGGAGCGGTCGACCACCGAGGCGCCGACCAGAAGGCCGATGCTGCGCTCGATTTCGCGGGACACGTCGAGGGCGAGCACGGCCTCGACGTAGGCGCGATCGTGAGCGGCGGCGAGAAGCGCGGCCCCGGCCGGCTCCGGCCGGACGAAACCATGCGGCGCAAGGCCCTGCTCCACCAGCAGTTCGGCCAGACGCCCGTATTTGCGCATCGGGAAGCGATGCCCCTCCGGCAGGGTCGCCTCGTAGGCCGGGTGGAAGACGATGGGCAGGGTCATGTGGCAGACCTCACGACACGCGCCTCACGCCAGTTCGGCGACGAGGCGGTCGGCCAGGGCCAAGCCGCTGTCGTAGGCGGCCTCGACGCGCGGCCCGAGGCAGCCGTCACCGGCATAGCCCAGGCGCTCGCGCGGGTCGTAGAGGCAGGGTTCGCCGCAGGTTTCCTCGACGAGGGCGTAGCGCCAGCGATGGCCGCGCCCCTGTCCAGCGACCGGCACTCCGAAGAGGACGGACAGGGCCGAGATCAGCCGTGCCGCCGCCGCCTCGGGCGCGTCCTCCAGGTGGGTCCTCGACCAGTCGGGCGTGGCATGGACGGTGAAGGCGGGCTTCCCGCTCGGCCGGCCGGGCTTCGTGCCCTCGCGAAAGATGGCCGCGACCGGTCCTCCCGCGGGTCGCAGGACGTCGCCCGCGAAGGGAAGGTCCTGCGCGCAGGTCAGCATCAGCGACCAGCAGGGTGCGTAGGTCGCCCGCTCGATCGTCGGCAGCACGAATCCGCTCGCGGCGAGGAGGCGCGACGCCTGAGGCCCTGGCAGCGTGAGCACGACGGCCTCGAACACCCGCGGTTCGAGACCCTCGGCCAGAGCCAGGGTCCAGCCGCTCGACACGCGGGACAGGCCCGTGACGGTGCGGCCGACATGAACCTCGAGACCGCCGAGGAGATCGCGCACCGGCGCGGTCATGTCGGGCACGGCCGTGAAACGGTCGGGACCATCCCAGGGCGCCACGAGGCCGCGCCCCGCCCAGGCGGCGAGCCGCGCCCCGAAGGCGGAGCCATGTGCCCGCAGAACCTGGGCGCCGTGATCGAAGCGGAGCCCGGTGTCGCGATCGCGCCGGTTCGCCATGCGGCCGCCGACCTGACGGCCCTTGTCGAACAGGGTGACGGCGAGGCCGGCCTCGATCAGGCGGCGCGCGGCGCTCGCCCCCGCCATCCCGGCTCCCACGATCGCCACATGCGCCGGTCTCGCCACGCCCGCCCCCTCCGTTCCCCCGGGTTGTCATACGACTGAAGCATCGCGGCTGTTAGGGGCGCTGGGACGGTCGGGGACGCGGCGCGATGTCCATCCCGCGATCGGTCGCGTTTCGGGTCTGACCAACGGGAGATGTCGCGGATGTGGGATCAGGCGATGCGGGACTTGTCGGAGCCGAGCGCTGCGGTCGCTCTGGGGTTCTGCGCCGCCCTGACGCTGATCAACCTGGTCGGGATCGCGGTGGCGGCCGTCCGAATCGGGCGGCGCAACGGCGCATCGGTGTTCCCCCAGGGCGCGCCGGTGTCGCTGGTCCGGCCGGTCTGCGGCGTGGAGACCTTCAGCGAGGAATTGCTGACGCGCGGCTTCCGGCTGGTGCATCCGTCCTACGAGCTGATCTTCTGCGTCGCCGATGAAGCCGATCCCATCGTACCGCTGGTGCGTCGGCTCATGGCGGCGCATCCGCAGGTCCGGTCCCGCCTGATCGTCGGCGACGAGCGCATCAGCGACAATCCGAAGCTCAACAACTGCGTGCGCGGCTGGGAGGCGGCCCGCCACGACTGGGTCGTGCTCGCCGATTCGAACGTGGCGATGCCGCCGGACTACCTGCAGCAATTGCAGGCGGCCTGGCGTCCGAACACCGGCCTCGTCTGCTCGACGCCGATCGGAGCGCGGCCCGAGGGCCTGTTCGCCACGGTGGAATGCGCCTTCCTGAACACCCTCCAGGCGCGCTGGCAATATACCGGCGAGGCCCTCGGCCTCGGCTTCGCCCAGGGCAAGAGCATGCTTTGGCACAAGCCCTTCCTGGAGGCACGCGGCGGCATCCGCGCCCTGGCGGCCGAGATCGCCGAGGATGCGGCGGCGACCAAGCTCGTGCGCGCGGCCGGGGCGCGCGTCCATCTCGTGGCCGCTCCGTTCGACCAGCCCCTCGGGCGCCGCACCCTGGCGGAGATCTGGTCGCGGCAGTTGCGATGGGCGCGCCTGCGCCGGGTCACCTTCCCGCTGTTCTTCGCGCCCGAGATCGGCTGCGGCCCGCTCCTGCCCTTCGGCATCGCCCTCGCGGCCGCCCCCTCCCCGGCGCTCGCCGGAAGCCTGCTCGCGCTGACCGGGCTCTGGTATGCGGCCGAAATGGCGCTGGCCGCCCGGGCGAAGTGGGTCCGGGGCCCCGGTCTCCTCCTGGGCTTCATCATCCGCGATGCCCTGATCCCGTTCGTGTGGACCAGCGCCTGGCTACGCGGCGCGGTTCTCTGGCGCGGCAATGCCATGAACATCCGGACGACGATGGACCTCCAAACAACGAGGGACCTCCGAACAACGAGGGACTCGCGGACCACCATGGAGATCGCACCGCCGAACACCGGTGCCGCGACACGCAGCCCCTGGCGTCGCCTGTGGCCCCGGGCCAGCGCAGCCTGACGGTGCCCGCTCCAGCTGCATCGCCCTGCCGGCACGGCGGCAGCGCTCTTGCTTAGGCTCCGCGGTCCGCACCGGGCGGACAAAAGGGGCCAGGGCGATGCAGACCGAAACCAGCGGGCTCCATAAGGGCCTCAACGCCTTCCATCTCTGGGGCATCGCCGTCGGACTCGTGATCTCGGGCGAGTATTTCGGCTGGAGCTACGGCTGGGCTTCCGCCGGAACCCTCGGCTTCCTCATCACCACGATCGCGGTTGCGGCGATGTACGTCGCCTTCATCTTCAGCTTCACCGAACTCACCACCGCGATCCCGCAGGCCGGCGGCCCCTTCGCCTACAGCCGGCGCGCCTTCGGCCCGGTCGGTGGCTGCATCGCCGGCTACGCGACGCTGATCGAGTTCGTCTTCGCGCCCCCCGCCATCGCGCTCGCCATCGGCGCCTATCTCAACGTGCAGTTCCCCGGCCTCGACCCCAAGCACGCGGCGCTCGGCGCCTACCTGATCTTCATGACCCTCAACATCGTCGGCGTGCAGATCGCCGCGACCTTCGAGCTGTTCGTCACGATCCTGGCGGTGGCCGAACTCCTGGTCTTCATGGGCGTCGTCGCCCCGGCCTTCTCGTGGTCGAACTTCGCCGCCCACGGCTGGGCCGGCACCGACACCTTCGGCCTGCCGGCGATCGGCGGCCTGTTCGCCGCGATCCCGTTCGCGATCTGGTTCTTTCTCGCCATCGAGGGGGTGGCGATGGCGGCCGAGGAGGCCAAGGACCCGAAGCGGACCATCCCGATCGCCTACATCACCGGTGTGCTGACCCTGACGGCCCTGGCCTTCGGTGTGATGATCTTCGCTGGCGGCTCGGGCGACTGGCGGGCTTTGAGCAATCTCAACGACCCCCTGCCCCAAGCGATGAAGACGGTGGTCGGCGAATCGAGCGGCTGGCTCCACATGCTGGTCTGGCTCGGCCTGTTCGGCCTCGTCGCCTCGTTCCACGGCATCATCATGGGCTACTCGCGGCAGATCTTCGCCCTGGCCCGCGCGGGCTTCCTGCCCCGCGGCCTCGCCCGGGTGCACCCGCGCTTCCGCACGCCCCACATCGCCACCCTCGCGGGGGGCGTGGTCGGCATTGCGGCCATCTACAGCGACAACCTGGTAACCATCGCGGGCCAGTCGCTCACCGCCAGCATCGTCACCATGGCGGTGTTCGGCGCCCTGGTGATGTACGGGATGAGCATGGCGAGCCTGTTCCGCCTCCGCCGGGCCGAACCGGACCTCGCCCGCCCCTACCGCGCCCCGCTCTATCCCGCCGCGCCCGCCTTCGCGCTGGCGATGGCGGCGGTCTGCTTCGTCGCCCTGGTGATCTACAATCCGGCGATCTTCGCGATCTTCCTCGGCGTGATGGTCCTGGCCGTGCTCGCCTCGAAGTGGCTGGCGACCCCAGACGCGACGGTGGGTGGGCCGGTTTACGATCCGGTGTTGTGAGGGCGTCTCGCGACGTTCGATGCGCTGGACAACATGCCATGAAGATCGCGATCCTCGAAGCCGGCGCACCGCCGGAGCGGCTGTCCGACCGCTTTCCGGGCTACGGCCGGATGGCGGCCGATCTGCTCGGGCCGGCGTATGACTGCACCGTCTTCCGCGTGAACCAGGATGTCTGGCCCGCCGATACCGGCGCCTACGATGCCACCCTTGTCACCGGCTCACCGGCGGGGGTTTCCGACTCCCTGCCCTGGATCGCGACGCTCATTGCGTACCTGCGCCGCCTCGATCCGGACAAACCGCTGGTCGGGCTCTGCTTCGGCCATCAGGTCATGGCGGAGGCCTTCGGCGGGCGTGTCGAGAGGTCGCCGAAGGGTTGGGGCCTCGGCTTGCACGCCTACGACATCTATCACGCGGCGGCCTGGATGGACGGTGAGGGGCGCATCGCCGCGCCGGCCATTCATCAGGACCAAGTGGCCGCTGCGCCACCAGCGAGCCGGACATTGGCCGGCAACGCCTTCACGCCCCACGGCATCATCGCCTATGCCGACCGGCGCGCCCTTTCCTTCCAGTTTCACCCGGAGTTCGCGGTCGCCTATGCCCGCGCCCTCATTGCTGACCATCGCCCGGACGACCTCGACGAAACCCTTCGGGCCCAGGCCCTCGCCTCCCTCGACGCGCCCGGCGATGGTGCGCGGATCGGAGAATGGATTCAGCGTTTCCTCACGGATCGTACCGGCGCGGACCAGGTGAATTCCGGTGATTCCCTCTCGCCCTCTAAGCACGCGCTGGACGAAGAGTGGACGACCCTGCACGAACACGGCAACTCGAGCGAATCGAGGATGCTCACCCGGCCGCCGATCACCTCACCCGAGGGGAGGACTGCCTTCCGATCCTGCACGGGCAGCGCGCCGACTTACCGCGGGTCCAAGACCGGCGGGCCATGAACTGGGCGACCGGTGGGATCGAACGAGTGGTGCGGGCGGTCGGAATCGAACCGACACTCCTTGCGGAACCGGATTTTGAGTCCGGCGCGTCTACCAGTTCCACCACGCCCGCAACGCTCGCGTCATGGCACACCTTCTTGGTTTCGGCCAGTGGCGATTTCTTGCCAGCAGGGTGATCGCATATGACGTTTCACGCCGCCGGCGCCTCCACCCAGCATCGCATCATCCCGAAACCGCGCAGCGAAACCTACGATCCAGAAAGACAGGTGGTGCAGAGCCTTCCAAGGTCGGCGGCTGTGGATTTCGGGTTCGCCTGCGGCGCCCCGGAATGACACCGGTGTCCCTATGCGGTCAGCCTGTCTCGCAGGCCGCTGCTTGCCAGGCGTTTCCTGCCAGGCGTTTCCTGCCAGGCGTTTCCTGCGAAGCGTTTCTTGCGAGGCATATCCTGCGAAGCGTTTCTCTGAAGCCGCTCACCCTGCGGCGGACCGCCTGATCCTCGGCGGGCTCGGGTTCCCCAGTGAACCAATTTCTCCGCGTTGCGGTGCGCGCGCGCTCGCCAGCGGCGGCGCCGTGTGATCAAAGGACGCCGCCCGCCACCTCCAGCCTTTCCGGACCCCTCATGATCCGTCGCCTCTACGAGTGGATCCTCGCGCTCGCGGGCAAGCCCTCGGCACCCTACGCCCTCGGAGCCGTGGCCTTCGCCGAAAGCTCGTTCTTTCCGGTTCCGCCCGATGTGATGCTGGTGCCGATGGCGGTTAGCCGACCCGACCGCGTCTGGTTCTACGCCCTGATCACCACCTTCGCCTCCGTGGTCGGCGGTCTCGTCGGATACGCCATCGGCGCCCTGCTGTTCGACTCGGTCGGACAATGGGTGTTCCGGGTCTATGGCCTCGCCGACAAGGCGGCGACCTTCCAGGCCTCCTATGCCGAGTACGGGCACTGGGTGATCTTGCTGAAGGGCCTGACGCCGATCCCGTTCAAGCTCGTGACCATCACGTCAGGCTTCGCCCATTACGATCTGTTCTGGTTCGTGATCCTGTCGCTCCTGACGCGCGGCGCCCGATTCTTCATCCTGGCGGGACTTCTGGGCCGCTACGGCGTTCAGATCCGGGGGGTGCTCGACCGGCACCTCAACGTGGTGGCGGCGATCGCGATCGCGGTGATCATCCTCGGATTCGTGATGTTCAAGGTGCTTCTGTAGACATGGACGACACCTCGCTCCTGCGCTTGCGCCGCGCCGCCCTGTTGGTTCTCGTCGGGTCGGTGCTGACCCTGGCCGGCGCCTGGTACTTCCAGTGGTGGCTCGGCTACGTGCCGTGCAAGCTGTGCCTGACGGAGCGGATTCCCTATTACGCGGCCATCCCGCTCGCGCTTCTCGGACTGTTCCTGCCGGCCTGGGGAGCGCGCCTCGTGCTCGGGTTGGCAGCTCTCGGGTTGCTCTACGGGGCGGGCCTCAGCGTGTACCATGCGGGCGCGGAGTGGAACCTGTGGGCCGGCCCCACCGATTGCGGGGGTGGTGCCGGCGCCAATCCGGCCGCAGTCGGTGATTTCCTCAATGCCCTGCAGATCACGCGGGTGGCCGATTGCTCGACGGCGGCCTGGCGCCTGTTCGGCATCTCGCTCGCAGGCTGGAATGCCCTGATCGCCTTCGCGCTCGCCTCGGTGTCCGGAACGGCCGCGCTGAAGCGCTGATGCGCTGAGGCCTCAGTGCCGGTCGTCGGATCCCGGCGGGAGCGGGAGGACCGCGATGCCCTCGTCGAGGAGGGAGCGGGCCTCGTCCAGACTGGCCTCGCCGTAGATCGCACGGGTCTCCGCCTCACCATAATGTTGGCGTCGGGCCTCCTCGGGGAAGCGACGACCAACATCGTCGGCGTTTCGGGTCGCCTGCTCGCGTAGGGCTTGCATCATCGCGCGCAGGCGCTGCTCCGGTTCGGTCATCGCCAATTGGGGCGCTGTCTGGGGCGCCACGGACGGCAAGGTCTCGGCCGGCGCGACCGCGACCTCGGCGGAGGACGGAACGGTCCGTCCCCCGCGATCCGTCCGGGCGACGGAGGGGGCCATCATGCTCTTCCCGACCCGTGCCGATCCGCAGACCGGACAGGACACCAAGCCCCGCGCGACCTGGGCGTCGAACGAATCGCTCGACGGAAACCAGCTCTCGAAGCTGTGGTCGGCCTCGCAGACGAGCGTGTAGCGGATCATCGGGCTTACGGTTTTTGGCCAGTGGCGCGTGACGCGGTCAGGAGGACAGCCCCACCCGCTCGACCGTGAAGGGACGGGCGTGCTGGAGTGCCGGAATGCGGGCACGGGCGTCGGTGACGCGGGACAGGTCGATCTCGGCCAGGATCACGCCGGGCTCGGCCCCATCTGAGTCGGCCAGCACCTTGCCCCATGGATCGACGATCAGGGAATGGCCGTAGGTGTCGCGCCCATCTTCGTGGTGCCCCCCCTGGGCCGCCGAGATCATGAACGAGCCGGTCTCGATGGCGCGCGCCCGGTGCAGCACGTGCCAATGCGCCTCCCCCGTCTGCTGGGTGAAGCAGGCCGGCGCGGTCAGAATGGTGGCCCCCGCCTCGGCCAGCGCCCGGTAGAGCGCCGGAAAGCGGATGTCGTAGCAGATGGCCAGGCCGATCGGTGCCCAGAGCGTGTCGGCCACGACCGCACAGGCGCCGCCCGTATAGGTGGCGGATTCACGCCAGCGCTCACCGTTGGGCAGATCGACGTCGTAGAGATGCAGCTTGTCGTAGGAGGCGGTGATCGCCCCCTCGGCGTCGATCAGGAAGGCTCGGTTGGCGACCTTGTCGCCGTTGCGGATCGCCAGCGATCCGATCTGGATGACGATCCCACGCTCGCGGGCCACCTCGCGCAGGGCGGCCAAGGTCGGGTCGTCGTCCTGAGCGGTGACCTTCTCGAACAGGCTGGTTTTGCTGCGCTCGACCAGGGAGGTCATCTCCGGCGTCTGCACATAATGCGCCCCCGCATCGGCAGCCTCCCGCACCAGCGCCACCGCGGCATCGCGGTTGGCCAGGGGATCGCGGCCCGAGCGCATCTGCACGCAGGCGGCGGTGAAGACGGGCGCGTCGCTCATGCGGCCACCAGCGGATCGAGCTTCCCGGCGCCGTTGAGAGCGTAGAGGTCGTCGCATCCCCCCACATGGGTGTCGCCGACGAAGATCTGCGGCACGCTGGTGCGGCCGCCCGCGCGCTGGACCATGGTTGCGCGCGACCCGGACGTCTTCTCGACGTCGATCTCGGTGAAGGCGATGCCCTTGTCGCGCAGCAGGCTTTTCGCCGCCGAGCAGTACGGGCACCACGCAGTTGTGTAGATCGTGACCGGCTTCATCGTCGAAACGCCCCATCCAATCCCACCAGCATATAGGCGAGCGTGATGGCTCTTCCTACTGCCTGGATTCTCAGGGATGGTCGGCGATGACGCTCAGGCAGCCAGCAGCTTCTCGACCTCGTTGACGAGATCGCGCAGGTGGAACGGCTTCGACAGGACCTTGGCGTCCTTCGGAGCCTTGGAATCCGGGTTCAGGGCCACGGCCGCGAAGCCCGTGATGAACATCACCTTGATGTCCGGGTCGAGTTCGGTGGCGCGCCGCGCCAGCTCGATCCCGTCCATCTCGGGCATCACGATATCGGTGAGGAGAAGCTCGAACGGCTCCTCGCGCAGGCGGTTATAGGCCGACAGCCCGTTGTCGAACGACAGCACGTCGTAGCCGGCGTTCTGCAACGCCTTGGCCAGGAAGCGGCGCATATCGTTGTCGTCTTCCGCCAGGAGGATCTTCATCGAGCGGCGTCCCGTACTCTTGATTCGGTGTGTTCTTTCCACAAAGCACCGGCTTGGTAAACAGAACGTTGCCAAGCCGTCCGGCGCGGGTGTCCAACGGCACCCGAACGGTCGGCTCAGGGTCCGCTCCGCGCTGGACAGGCCAGCCGGCAAAACGCAAAGTGACGCCATGCGTTGTCCCGTCCGCACCGAGGCGCCCGCGCCGCGATGACCGAGCCCTCCCAGACCTCAGACGCGTCCCGCGTGACGGCCTTCGATCCACCTTTCACCGTGGACGAACCGGCGGCGCATACCCTTCCGTTCGTCTTCAACACGCCCCATTCCGGCGCGGTTTACCCGGCCGCCTTCCTCGCCGCCTCCCGTCTCGACAGCCTCGCCCTGCGGCGGTCCGAGGACGCGCATGTGGATCGCCTGTTCGCCCCGGTGGTCGATCTCGGAGCGCCGCTGATGCGCGCGCACTTTCCACGCGCCTTCCTCGACGTGAATCGGGAGCCCTACGAACTCGACCCGCGCATGTTCGACGGACGCCTGCCAGCCTTCGCCAACACCCGCTCCATGCGGGTGGCAGGCGGCCTCGGGACGATTCCGCGGCTCGTGGCCGACGGTCAGGAGATCTATCGCGGGCGTCTGCCCGTGGATGTCGCGGTCGAACGAATCGAGACCCTGTACAAACCCTATCACCGGACCTTGCGCGGGCTGATCCAGCGCACGGCACGGCAGTTCGGGCACGCCATCCTGATCGATTGCCACTCGATGCCGTCGTCGAGCCTCGGGCGCGACGAGGCGGCGCGGGCCGACATCATCCTGGGCGACCGCTTCGGCACGGCCTGCGCGCCGATCCTGATCGAGGCCTTCGAGCACCACTTGCGTGCGCGAGGCTTCCGCGTCCTGCGCAACAAGCCCTATGCGGGCGGCTTCATCACCGAGCATTACGGCGAACCGAACGTCGAGCGCCACGCCCTCCAGATCGAGATCAATCGCGGCCTCTACATGAACGAGGCGACCCTGGCGATCACGCCGGGGTTTTCAGATCTGATCTGGCACCTGCGGTGCGTCGTGGCGGCAGTGGCCGCCGAGGTCCAGGGCCTCGCGCCCTCTCGGATGGCCGCCGAATAGCCTCGGCGCAAAAAGGATTTGCGTCGGAGCCGAAAAGATTTGTCCGGTTCCCGCGCGAAAGTGACGGTTTTGCCGGCCCCATCGGGCCGAACTCCGGTTAGGAGTAGCCCAGACCGGGCGCGCACCTATAATGCAGGCACGCCGCCGCCGCACGAGCCAGAGCCCATGACGTCTCGCATCCCCGACTTCGCGACCGTTTCCTACGCGGCCGATGCTGTTCCGGCCCCGGTGCCGCCCACGGGCGAGCCCTGGATGACGCCCGAGGGCATCCCGGTGAAGGGCGTCTACGGTCCCGAGGACCGCGAGGGCATCGAGTTCCTGAATACCTATCCGGGTGTGGCCCCTTACCTGCGCGGCCCCTATCCGACCATGTACGTGACGCAGCCCTGGACCATTCGTCAGTACGCGGGTTTCTCCACGGCCGAGGATTCGAACGCCTTCTACCGGCGCAACCTCGCCGCCGGGCAGAAGGGCCTGTCGGTGGCCTTCGACCTCGCCACCCACCGGGGCTACGATTCCGACCACCCGCGCGTCTCGGGCGATGTCGGCATGGCGGGCGTGGCCATCGACTCGATCTACGACATGCGGACGCTGTTCTCCGGCATCCCCCTCGACGAGATGACCGTGTCGATGACGATGAACGGCGCGGTGCTGCCGATCCTCGCCCTCTACATCGTCGCGGCCGAGGAGCAGGGCGTGCCGCCCGAGAAGCTCGCCGGCACGATCCAGAACGACATCCTCAAGGAGTTCATGGTCCGCAACACCTACATCTACCCGCCGGCGGGTTCGATGCGGATCATCGGCGACATCTTCGCCTATACGTCGAAGCATATGCCGAAGTTCAACTCGATCTCGATCTCCGGCTACCACATGCAGGAAGCGGGCGCGACGAACGATCTCGAACTCGCCTACACGCTGGCTGACGGCGTCGAGTACATCAAGGCGGGCTTGGCGGCCGGCTTGACCATCGATCAGTTCGCCCCGCGCCTGTCGTTCTTCTGGGCGATCTCGACGAATTTCTTCATGGAGATCGCCAAGATGCGGGCCGCGCGCCTGATCTGGGCCAAGCTCGTGAAGGAGTTCGAGCCGAAGAGCGACAAGTCGCTCCCCTTGCGGACCCACAGCCAGACCTCGGGCTGGTCGCTCACGGCGCAGGACGTGTTCAACAACGTGACCCGCACCTGCATCGAGGCGATGGCGGCGACGCAGGGCGGCACCCAATCCCTGCACACCAACGCGCTCGACGAGGCGCTGGCCCTGCCGACCGACTTCTCCGCCCGCATCGCCCGCAACACCCAGCTCTTCCTGCAGCAGGAGAGCGGCACCACCCGCATCGTCGACCCGTGGGGCGGCTCTTATTACGTCGAGAAGCTGACGCAGGACATCGTCGCCCGCGCCTGGGAGCATCTGCGCGAGGTCGACGAACTCGGCGGCATGGCCAAGGCCATCGAGGCCGGCATCCCGAAGCTGCGTATCGAGGAGGCGGCTGCGCGCGCCCAGGCGCGGATCGATTCCGGTCGCCAGACCATCGTGGGCGTCAACAAGTACAAGCCCGACGACGACCGGGCCATCGAGCTGATGCGGGTCGACAACGGCAACGTCCGCACCCTGCAGATCGACAAGCTGAAGCGCCTGCGCGCCGAGCGCAGCCAAGCCGACGTCGACGCGGCGCTGGCCGCCCTCACGGCCGCCGCGCAGGGCCAGGGCAACCTGCTCGAACTCGCGGTCAGTGCGGCGCGCGCGAAGGCGACCGTGGGCGAGATCTCGGATGCGCTGGAGAAGGCCTGGGGCCGTCACCGGGCCGAGATCCGCTCGATCTCGGGCGTCTACAAGCGGGAGGTGGGTGGCATGTCGCCAGTGGTCGAGACCGTTCGCAAGCTCGTTGAGGCCTTCGAGGAAAACGACGGACGTCGCCCGCGTATTCTCGTCGCCAAGATGGGGCAGGACGGGCACGATCGCGGACAGAAGGTCATCGCCTCCGCCTTCGCCGATCTCGGCTTCGACGTGGATATCGGGCCGCTGTTCGCGACCCCGGCCGAGGCGGCCCGTCAGGCCGTGGAGAACGACGTCCATATCGTCGGCGTGTCGTCGTTGGCTGCCGGCCATCTGACCCTGGTGCCGGAACTGAAGGCGGCGCTGACCGAGCAGGGCCGCGGCGACGTGATGATCGTCATCGGCGGCGTCATCCCGCCCGGCGATTACGATGCGCTCTACGCCGCCGGCGCCTCGGCGATCTTCCCGCCCGGCACCGTGATCGCCGACGCTGCCGTGAAGCTGATCGAGGAACTGAACGGCCGTCTCGGCTACGCCGCGCGGCAGGCCGCGGAGTAAGGCGGGGCACCCCCCGGTCTGCCCCTGTTGCGCCTGAACGACAGGCGCGAGGGGGTGCGTCCTTCGTTAACGAACCGGTTACCATGACGACCTAGCGCCAGCGGCGAATGCGGCGCGCTCCTGCGCCGTTCGAGCGCAAACCATGGCCGTCACCGTCCTCGCCCAGAGCCTCTGGGATGCCGCGAAACTTCACCTCGACCTGTTCGGGACCCTCGGTCTCCTCCTCGGCTTCATCGCCGGAATCATGCCCCATCGGCATGGAATGCTCCTCGCCTCCGCGGCCTGTGCCGCCTGCTTCGGCCTTCACTATCTGCATCTCGGTGCTCTGACCGGCACGGCGATGTGCGGCATCGCCCTCCTGCAAAACCTTGTCTCGGTGCAGGCCATCCGACCGACCGGCCGAGCGGCCTGGGTTGCCCCGCTCTTCGCGGCCACCACCCTGATGGCCGCAAGCCTGACGGTGATCACCTGGAACGGCTGGCCCTCGGCCTGCGCCGGGCTCGGCACCCTGCTGGCAACCGCGGCCCGGCTTCAGGGCGATCCACAGGCGATGCGGCGGTTCTTCGTCGGCGCCAGTCTGTGCTGGGCCGGGCACAACCTTCTCGTCGGCTCGGTCTTCGGCCTCACCTGCGATCTTCTGACCCTGTCCGGCCTCGGCCTGTCACTGGCCCGCCACCACTTCCGGCGTCCGGACACGCAGGCCCATCCGGTGGCGCATCACGCCGCCGCCGGCTGATCCGAGCGTCCGCGATAGGACAGGGCCTCGGCCAGGTGGATGCGGCGCACGCGAGCCTCCCCGTCGAGGTCGGCCAAGGTTCGGGCGACCCGCAGCGTGCGGTGGAAGCCGCGCGCCGACAGCCGCATGGTCTCGGCGGCCGAGCGGATCAGCGCGGCGCCCTCGGCATCGGGGGCCGCGACCTCCTCGATCACCGGGGGCGGACAGGTTGCATTGGTGAACGATCCAGCAGCCTCGTGTGCGGCGTAGCGCCGGGTCTGCAACGCGCGGGCGACCGCAACCCGCGCCGCCATCTCGGCGGACCCCTCCGGGGGCGGCGGCAGGATCAGGTCCGCGGCCGTGACCGCGCCGACCTCGATGCGCAGGTCGATGCGATCGAGGAGCGGCCCCGAGATGCGGGCACCATACTGTGCGATGCAGCGCGCATTCGGCCCCTTGCGACAGGCATAGCCCGGCTCCAGCGCCTGACCGCACCGGCACGGGTTCATCGCGGCGATGAGCTGGAAGCGGGCCGGATAGGTCACGCGATGATTGGCCCGCGCGATCATGATCGTGCCGGTCTCCATCGGTTGGCGCAGCGAATCGAGCACCTGCGGCGTGAACTCGGGCAACTCGTCGAGGAACAGCACGCCGCCATGGGCCAGCGATGCCTCGCCCGGGCGGGCATTGATGCCGCCGCCGACCAGGGCCGCCATCGAGGCGGAATGGTGCGGCTGGCGAAACGGGCGCCGGCTCGAAAGAGCGCCGTCCTTCAGTTCGCCCGCCACCGACTGGATCATCGAGACTTCGAGAAGTTCGCGCGGTGCCAGCGGCGGCAGGATCGAGGGCAGGCGCGCGGCCAGCATCGACTTTCCGGCCCCGGGCGGCCCGTTCATCAAAAGATTGTGCCCGCCGGCCGCCGCGATCTCGAGCGCGCGCTTGGCGCCCTCTTGGCCCTTGATGTCCCGCAGGTCCGGAAGGGCGGCGCCCGGCGCGGCGATCGCCGGTTCGGGCCGGGCCATGACCTGGGTACCTTTGAAGTGATTGGCAAGCTGGATCAGCGAGCGCGGCGCCAGCACGTCGAGGTCACCGCCCGCCCAGGCCGCCTCCGGTCCGGTCGCGGCCGGGCAGATCAGCCCGAGGCCGAGGGCGTTGGCCGCCATCGCGGCGGGCAGGACGCCCGAAACGGCGGTGATCGTTCCGTCGAGGGCGAGTTCCCCGAGGACGCAATACCCCGCCAGCGCATCGGCCGGCAGGGCGCCGATCGCCCCCATCACCGCCAGCGCGATCGGCAGGTCGTAATGCGACCCCTCCTTGGGCAGATCGGCCGGGGCGAGATTGACGGTGATGCGCTTGGCCGGAAGCGCGAGGCCGGAGGCGATCAGCGCCGAGCGCACCCGCTCGCGGGACTCCGCCACGGCCTTGTCGGCGAGGCCCACCACCGTGAAGGCGACGATTCCCGGGGCGATCTGGACCTGAACATCGACGGCTCGCGCCTCGATGCCCTCGAAGGCCACGGTGGCGACGCGCGTGACCATGCTGGACCGACCCCGGCTGGAAGATCGGATGACCCTAGGGGGCAGTTCACCCGCACACAACCGTAAGACGCACGACTCCAAGGACGGCGGCAGGAACCTCGTCCTCGCTCGGCGGTTCGGGAGGGGCAGGAACAGTTCCTCCAACGGTAAGGAGACATCATGTCGATCAAGATCACCGGCCTCGCCGCCATCGCTCTCGGCCTCGCATTCACTGGTTCCGCCTTCGCAGACCGGATGCCGACTCCAGACGAGCAGACCAAGATCGAAGCCGTGCTGAAGCAGGAAGGCTTCACCAAGTGGAAGAAGATCGAGGTCGAGGACGACGAGATCGAGGTGGATGACGCCATCGACGCGAACGGCAAGCAGTTCGACCTGGAACTCGACCCGAAGACCTTCGCGATCGTGAAGCGCAAGGCCGAATAGTCCGCAGCCGACAGGCGAGCCGGCCCGCCCTGCGAGCCGTCAGCCCTTGCGGGCGAAGGAGGTGCCGGCCGGTGCGGACGAGCCGGCACCGCTCGGATTCAGGGCCCGCCACTGGGTCGAAACGTCCTCGCCGACCCGGCGTATCTCGAACAGATTCGTTCCGACGTCGTACAGACGCGTGCCGGAGGCGTTGACGATGCGGCCGTCACCGAAGGTGTGGAAGGACACCGTTATGCTGTCCAGCGTGCCTGCGGCTTTGCAGACGATGGTCTCGTTGGTCTGGAACCCTTCGATCCGTAGCACGCAGTCGCGGTTGCCCCGGCCCGGAGCGATGTCGAGACGATAGGTGACCACGATCGGCGAGCCGCCCACCGTCCGGCTACCGTCATGCTCGTAGACGTAGCTGCCCGCCCAGACCCACGGGGCTTTCTCCGCCGCCGACGCGACGGATGCGATCATCAGGCAGGGCAGCAGCGCCAGGGCGTGGGTGAATGGTCGCGTCATCGATGGACTCCGGCTCGGATCGTGGGCCAAGACCATCAAGGCTCGCGCGCGGATCGGGCAATTTCCAGGCATGCCGATCCGGGCCGGAGGCCGTCCATCGGTTCCTGTCTTCGCCGGCTTGCATCCGCCGCACAGCCCGGCCATATAGCGCCTGGGAGGTTGGCGAGGGACGTTTCACTCGCCAACCGGGTCAGGTCCGGAAGGAAGCAGCCCTAACGAGACCGAGCGGGTCTTCGTCCAGCCTCCCACCTCGATCGATGCCTCGGGCTCGCGTGGCGGCACCCTCCGACCGGAGCCGCACCAACCCAGCAAGGCGGCATGGACGCGACCTCCGGCCCTATGAGCGATTCCGGGCTCCTGCCTGGTCTTCCCGAGCCTGCGCCGGCGGCCACGCCCTACCGGGTGCTGGCCCGCAAGTACCGCCCCCAGAATTTCGACGATCTGATCGGCCAGGGCGCCATGGTGCGGACGCTCGCCAATGCCTTCGCGGCCAATCGCATTCCACAGGCCTGGATGCTGACCGGCGTCCGCGGCGTCGGCAAGACCACCACGGCCCGCATCCTGGCCCGCGGGCTGAACTATGTCCGCGACGGACACCCCGATACCGGTCCGACCATCGCGATGCCGGAACTCGGCCGACATTGCCGGGCGATCATGGAATCCCGGCACATGGACGTGCTGGAGATGGATGCGGCCTCCCATACCGGCATCGACGACGTGCGCGGGATCATCGACGGCATCCGCTACTCGCCGTCCGAGGCCCGCTACAAGGTCTACATCGTCGATGAGGTCCACATGCTCTCGGAGAAGGCGTTCAACGCCTTCCTCAAGACGCTGGAGGAGCCCCCGCCGCACGCCAAGTTCGTGTTCGCCACCACCGAGATCCGCAAGGTGCCGGTGACCATCCTGTCTCGCTGCCAGCGCTTCGACCTGCGCCGCGTCGAGGCCGAGACACTGGTCGGGCATCTCGCCCGCATCTGTGCCGCCGAGAACGTGGAGGCCGACGCGGAGGCACTGGCGGCGATCACCCGGGCGGCCGAGGGCTCGGTTCGCGACGCCCTCTCGCTCCTGGACCAGGCCATCGCGCATGGGGCTGGCCTCGTCAGCGCCCAGAGCGTGCGCGACATGCTCGGGCTCGCCGATCGCGGCCGCATCGTCGACCTGTTCCAGGCGGTGATGCGCGGCGACATTCCGGCCACCTTCTCGGAGGTGCGCGGCCAATACGAGGCCGGCGCCGATCCGGCCGTGATCCTCTCCGACCTTGCCAGCTTCACCCACCTGGTCACCCGGCTCAAGCTGGTGCCCGACGAAGCCGCCGCCGACCCGACCCTGAGCGAGGCGGAGCGCGAGCGCGGCCGTGCGTTCGCCCAGACGCTTTCGGTGCGGGTGCTGTCGCGGGCCTGGCAGATCCTGCTGAAGGCGATCCCAGAGGTCCAGACGGCGACGCGGCCCCTGGCAGCGGCCGAGATGGCGCTGGTGCGGCTGGCCTACGCGGCCGACCTGCCGACCCCGGACGAGGCCCTGCGTCAGATGAAGGCGCAGGCCCTCGCCGCGCCGGCCGCCGCGCCGAACCCGTCCGCTGCCGGCTCGAACACCGCCCCCGTCCGTTCGCAAGATCTCTCGCCGACCCCGTCGCCGGCCCCATCATTCTCCGGGCCGGCAATGGCGGATGCCCGCCCGGCCCTGCCGCCGATCCCGCGCTTCTCGGCCGAGGCGTCGCCGCGCCCCCCCTTGGCGATGGCCGCCGGCGGAGGCGCATCGCGACCGGCCATGATCAGCCCGACCCCGGCTCCACAGCCCGAGGGGCCACGCCTCCTGCGATTCACCGATGTCGTCGCGCTGGCCGACACCAAGCGCGATATCGGCCTGAAGATGGCCCTGGAGCGCGAAGTCCACTTGGTCCGTTTCGAGGAAGGCCGCATCGAGTTCCGCCTGGCGGAGGGCGGCCGTCAGAGCATCGCCAACGACCTCGCCAGGGCCCTCGACGCCTGGACCGGCCGGCGCTGGATCGTCGCCCTGTCCAAAGAGGCCGGCGAGCCGACCCTCGACGCAACGGCACGCGCCGCCACCGAGACGCGCCATCAGAACGCCGCCGCACATCCGCTGGTGCGCGAGGTGATGGCACGGTTCCCGGGCGCGCAGATCGTCGATGTCCGCGACAAGGCGCCGGAGGTCTCGCCCGCGGCCGAGGCTGCCGTTACCGGCGAGGCCGAACGCGACGAGCCCGACGACGAGGCATAGCCTCAGGGGCCGCCGCGCCCCAGATGTGATCCATCCCGGTTTCGGAACGAGAGAGGACAGACCCGATGCGCGACCTGATGGGTATCATGAAGCAAGCTCAGGCCATGCAGGAGAAGATGGCCTCCCTGCAGGAAGAACTCGACACCGTCGAGGTCTCGGGTGCCTCGGGCGGTGGGGCCGTACGGGTGACGATGACGGCCAAGGGTTTGGTGAAGGGCGTACAGCTCGATCCCGCGATGCTGATCCCCGACGAGCGCGAAATCCTCGAGGATCTGATCGTCGCCGCCGTCAACGACGCACGCGGCAAGGCCGAACAGGTGGCGGCCGAGCGGATGGCCGAGCTGACCAAGGGTCTGCCGATCCCGCCCGGCATGAAGTTGTTCTAAGGGCGACGGATCGTTCTTGGCTCAAGGCAGACTGGACTTTAGCCCCGACCACAACCGCTTCGTGCCGGTGGGCTCAAACAGAGCGGCCACGCTTCCTTGTCGGGACGCCAAATCCCGACGTTGTTTCGCATCTTGAAGCACAGTTGGTTCGGCGGGAATGCTCGGTCGGACAAGCACGCTCGGACGTGGGGCCTATCGCGATCTGGCCCAAAAGGCTTCCGAGCCTCGTCCGCAGGCAACCGCTCACGGCGAGCATCGGCCCGCGCGCTCTGGATAGCGAGAACAACTCTCGGGTAGGCACTGGTTTTGACGATCGCGGTGGCGAGCTCTTAACAGTTGTCGATGCTTCCTGGCGGCATGGATGAGCAACGCAAGATGGTCCGCGCCGAGACCCACCTGGCCGGGCGCGCCGCCCTGAAACAGGCATCGGCCGAAACCGAGCCCTGCCTGATCCGGAACCTGTCTCCGGTCGGCGCCCGCGTGGTCTTCTGCACGCCGGTGACGGCTCCAGAGGCCTTCGATCTTTTCCTGGATTCGAGCGACCAGACCTATCGTGCGCGGACGATCTGGCACGGGGAGAACGAGGTCGGCGTCGTGTTCCGGGAGGCGCGCGAGAACGCGCCCGACGTCCTCGTCGACCCATCTCCGACCGACGACCCCTGATCGGGATCGGACGGACACGGTCTGCGGGGCGAGACGCTCGGACCAGGACGCGGAGGGCTCCTCCGCGCCCCGGGGTACCTGTCAGGCTGCGGCCGAGAGCACCGGCTCGGCGGCGCGCACATCCGCGTCGACATGGGCTGCGAAGCGCTTGAAGTTCTCCTGGAACATGGTCACGAGCCGGGTCGCGGTCTCTTGGAATGCCGGCTTGTTGTTCCAGGTCTCGACCGGCGACAGCACCTCCGTCTCGACTCCCGGCACCGCCACCGGCACCTGGAAGCCGAAATAGGGATCGCGACGGAACGCGACATGCGCCAGCGAACCTTCCAGAGCGGCCGTGAGCAGGCGGCGGGTGACGCGGATCGGCATGCGTCGGCCCGTGCCGACGCCGCCCCCGGTCCAGCCGGTATTCACGAGCCAGCAATCGACCGCATGGTGAGCGATCAGGTCGCGCAACAGGTTGCCGTAGACGCTGGGATGGCGGGGCATGAACGGGGCACCGAAGCAGGTCGAAAACGTCGCCTCGGGCGCAGTCAGGCCCCGCTCGGTTCCGGCGACCTTGGCGGTGTAGCCGGAGAGGAAGTGGTACATCGCCTCTGCGCCGGTCAGCTTCGCGATCGGCGGCATCACCCCGAAGGCGTCACAGGTCAGCATGACGATGTTCCTGGGGTGCGCCGCCCGGCCCGTCGCGCTCGCATTGGCGATGAAATCGAGCGGGTAGGCGCAGCGGGTGTTCTCGGTGAGCGAGGCATCGTCGAAATCCGGGACCCGGGTTTCGGGGTCGATCACCACGTTCTCCATCACCGTGCCGAAGCGCTCGGTGGTGGCGTAGATCTCCGGTTCGGCATTGCGCGAGAGGCGGATCGTCTTGGCGTAGCAACCGCCCTCGAAGTTGAAGATGCCATCCCGGCTCCAGCCGTGCTCGTCGTCACCGAGAAGCTGGCGTGAGGAATCGTTGGAGAGCGTTGTCTTGCCGGTGCCGGAGAGACCGAAGAACAGCGCCGAGTCGCCAGCCTCGTCGAGGGCCGCGTTGGCTGAGCAGTGCATCGGCATCACGCCGGCTTTCGGCAAGATGTAGTTGAGGTAGGTGAAGACCGACTTCTTCATCTCGCCGGCATAGGCCGAGCCGCCGATGAGGACGAGCTTGCGCGCGAAATCGATGGCGATGACGGTCTTCGAGCGGCAGCCGTGCCGGTGCGGCTCGGCCTGGAAGCTCGGCAGGTCGATGATCGTCACCTCGGGCACGTAGGATTCGAGGGTGGCGCGGTCAGGCCGGATCAGCAGGTTGCGGATGAAGAGCGAGTGCCAGGCGAGTTCGGTGAACACCCGGGCATTGACGCCGTGCGCCGGGTCGGCGCCGCCCCGCAGGTCCTGGGCGAAAAGCTCGCGACCCTCGGCATGGGCGAGGAAGTCCGCATACAGGGTCTCGAACTGTTCGGGCGTGATCGCACCGTTGTTGTCCCACCAGATCTCGTTCTCGGTGGCGGCGTCGCGCACGACGAATTTGTCCTTCGGCGAACGGCCCGTATGCGAGCCCGTGGTCGCCACGAAGGCGCCCCCGCGGGCCAGCTGTCCCTCGCCGCGGGCCAGGGCCTCCTCGTAGAGCCGGGGCACGTCGAGGTTCCAGTGAAGCGCCTTCAGATTGCGCAGGCCGATAGCCTCGGCGCCATGGGCGGGATTGTACGCACCGGTCTGGGTCACTGTCGTCTCTCCTTGGTCACCTGATCGCGTCGCCGCCACATCGCGGGAAGCCTTGGCGGCTTCTCCAGATTCGTTCAGTCCCGAAGCGTCCGCACGGTTGGTCAGGTCCACCGCACGCAGGTTCTCCGCTCCACGACCGCGCGTCCTCTGCATAAAGGCAGATCGTCTGCCGTCAACTTTCCCGTTGGCTGACAAAAAAATCCACACGACGAAGGTGAGTTGCTGAGTGGAGCTTGAATCGGGCCGCCGAAGCGGTGCATTTCGCAGCGTTTCGGCCCGTCCGGGGGGCGAAATCCGGCCGCGAACCCCCTATCTCAGAGCTTCGGAACGAAACGGGCGCGACCGGGCAGATCGATCCTCCACTGCCGCCTCGCCTGTTCCTGCCACGTCCTACGCATTGTGCCGTGTGGGCGTCTCAACCGTCACGAGATTGTTCATCCATGGCACAAGCCGTCGCCGGTCCCGAGATCGAGCGCCTGATTCAGCTCCTGGCCCGGATGCCGGGCCTCGGGCCTCGGTCTGCGCGCCGCGCCGCCCTGCAGCTCATCAAGAAGCGCGAGACGCTGCTGGCTCCTCTGGCCGACGCCATGCGGGTGGCGTCGGAGCGCATCGTCGTCTGCCACGCCTGCGGCAACGTCGATACGCGCGACCCCTGCACGATCTGCTGCGACGAGAGCCGCGACCCGACGACGCTCGTGGTGGTCGAAGACGTCTCCGACCTTTGGGCGCTGGAGCGCTCGGGGGCGGTGACGGCGCGCTATCACGTGCTCGGAGGCGTGCTCTCGGCCCTCGACGGCGTACGACCGGAGCACCTCAACCTCGATAGCCTCGTGGCCCGCGCCGCCGATCCGGCCATGCGTGAGATCATCCTGGCGCTGAACGCCACCGTGGATGGGCAGACAACAGCCCATTACGTCACGGAGTCCCTGAAGGCGCACAACCTGAAGGTCACCCGGCTGGCCCATGGCGTACCGGTGGGCGGGGAGCTCGACTACCTCGACGAAGGGACGCTGACCGCGGCGATCCGCAGCCGTACGCCGTTCTGAGCCTCGTCGTTCGTCCGGTCCCACCCCGGCATTTGACCGGCCTGTGACGCGCCCGTATCTGCGGGGGTTCAGGCAGCCGCCGGCCCCGCACCCCAGTCCAAGTCCGATCGCCCCATGACCATCCGTCCCCTCGTGATCCTGCCCGACGCGCGCTTGCGCCTAGCCTCCGAGCCGGTGGGCTCCGTGACGGACGAGATCCGGACGCTCGCCGCCGACATGCTGGAGACAATGTATGACGCACCCGGCGTCGGTCTCGCGGCAATCCAGATCGGCATGCCGAAGCGTGTCGTCACCATCGACACCTCGAAGGACGAGAACGACCGCCAGCCGCAGGTTTTTCTCAACCCGGAGATCGTCTGGGCCTCGGAGGAGAAGCGGATCTACGATGAAGGCTGCCTCTCGATCCCCGAATATTACGGTGAGGTCGAGCGGCCCGACCGGGTCCGGGTGCGCTTCCGCGACCTCGAGGGCCAGGAGCAGGAGATCGAGGCGGACGGCCTGCTCGCCACCTGCATCCAGCACGAGATCGACCACCTCGACGGGGTTCTGTTCATCGACCACCTGTCGAAGCTGAAGCGCGACCGGGTGATGAAGAAGTTCGCCAAGGCCGCCAAGCGCGACGGCGTCTGACGCCCGAACGCGGAATGCTGCCAAGACCGGACACCCGGACTGCCGAGCCGGGCAGAAACCGGAAGCTCCGGGCGCCGGAGCCCCTGAAGGGCGGAGACCAAGAGCCATGCGCGTCGTCTTCATGGGCACGCCGGATTTCGCCGTGCCGACCCTCGCGCGCCTCGCGGCCGACGGACACAGCATCGTGGCGGTCTACACCCGTGCGCCGGCGAAGGCCGGGCGCGGCATGGCACTGAAACCCTCCCCCGTGCAGGCGATGGCCGAGCGCCTCGACCTGCCGGTGCTGACGCCCGCCAGCCTGAAGACGCCCGAGGCCTCCGCGACCTTCGGGAGCCATGATGCCGACGTCGCCGTGGTGGTGGCCTACGGCCTGCTGTTGCCGCAGGCCCTACTGGACCAGCCGCGCCACGGTTGTCTGAACCTGCACGGCTCCCTGCTGCCGCGCTGGCGCGGCGCTGCCCCGATCCAGCGGGCCATCATGGCGGGCGACGCGATGAGCGGCGTCGGCATCATGCGCATGGAAGCCGGCCTGGATACCGGCCCGGTGGCGATGGAAGCGCACTGCCCCATCACGCCCGGTATGACCGCGGGGCAGCTCCACGACGCACTGATGCCGCTGGGCGCCGACCTGATGGGTGAGGCGCTGCAGACCCTGGAACGCGGCGCGCTCACCTTCACGCCGCAATCCGAGAGCGGCGTGGTCTACGCCCATAAGATCACCAACGACGAAGCCCGCATCGACTGGACCCGACCGGCGCGCGAGATCGCCAATCACATCAACGGCCTGTCGCCGTTTCCCGGGGCCTTCTTCGAAGCCGATTTCGGCAAGGGGCTGGAGCGTGTGAAAGTCCTATCGGCTGAAGCCGTGTCGGCCGCGGCCGTGTCCGGATCAGGGGCGCCCGGCACCCTTCTAGACCTCGAGGCGACGATCGCCTGCGGAGACGGGGCCGTGCGCCTTCGCGCGTTGCGCCGGGCCGGCAAGGGTGGCGTTTCCACCGGAGCCGAGTTCGTGCGCGGCACCCACGCGACGCCCGGAACGGCATTGGCATGACCCGCCCGGAGCAGGCCTGATGCCGCGCTACAAGCTCATCGTCGAGTATGACGGTTCGCCGTTCTGCGGTTGGCAGCGACAGACATCGCAGCCCTCGGTTCAGGCGGCGATCGAGGCCGCCGTCACGCGCTTCTCCGGAGAGGTCTCCGGCCTCACCTGCGCCGGCCGCACCGATACGGGCGTCCACGCCACGCACCAAGTCGCCCATCTCAATCTCGCGAAGGCTTGGCGGACCGATGTGGTGCGCGACGCGCTCAATGCACACCTGCGCCCGCACCCGGTGGCGATCCTCAGCGCGGAGATCGTCGCCGGGGATTTCAACGCCCGCCACTCCGCCACCCGCCGGCACTATCGCTACCGCATCCTCAACCGACGCAGCCCGCCGGTGCTGAACCGTGCCCATGTCTGGCAGGTGCCCTGGCCCCTCGACGTCGCGCTGATGCAGGCGGCGGCCACGCGCCTTCTCGGCCTGCACGACTTTACGGCCTTCCGGGCCGCCGAGTGCCAGGCGAAGAGCCCGGTGCGGACCCTGGATCAGCTCGATGTCGTCGCGATGCCGATGGGCCTGCACGACGAGATCGTCGTCGCCACCTCGGCCCGCGCCTTCCTGCACCATCAGGTCCGCTCGATGGTCGGTACCCTGATGCTGGCCGGCAGCGGCCGGATCACCGCCGACGACGTCTCCGATATCCTCGCGAGCCGCGACCGCAGCCGCTGCGGGCCGTTGGCGCCGGCCTGCGGCCTCACGCTTGTGGGTGTGGAATACGGAGTTTCGACAATCTAAAGGCAATACATTTTACTTTAAGTTGAAATACCGTGGGAATTAGACATCATCGCGAACACCCGGTGCGTGCCGCATCGCGCGATGGATAGGCCCGCAATGAATTTTCCAATTCACGTCTTCATTCTGGGAGCGACTGTCTTCGCAGCACTCTCGCCCTTCATTTTCATCGCGATCCGGGAAGCCGTGAAGCGGCAGCGGCAGGAGATCGCGCGTGATCTGGCAGCCGTCTTCGACATTGCCGGGCAAACCAGCCAGCGACTGATCCCCTCGTTCGAATTCATCAAATAAAGGTACTTCACCGGGCGTCTACGGCTGGCCGGAAAGAGCAGCCCCGTGGATTTACTGACAGAGGAAGCGGCCTGACTCTGACCTGACCACTCCCGCCCCCGAACCTTGAGGCGAGACCGCCACCCCGGAGGGCCGAGTCATGCTGTCCGGGTGATCGCCTCGGGACCGAAATACGCCGCCAGCACGCGCGTGTAGATCGCCGTCAGGCGGTTCAGGTCGGCCACCGGAACGCATTCGTCGGTCTGGTGCATGGTCTGGCCGACGAGGCCGAACTCGATGACCGGGCAGGCCTCCTTGATGAATCGGGCGTCGGATGTGCCGCCCGTGGTGGAGAGCACCGGACGGCGGCCGGTCTCGGTGGCGATGGCGCCGGCGACGAGTTCGGTGAAGGCATCCGGCTCGGTGAGGAAGGCCGGCGAATTCGAGGGCAGCAGGTCGAGATGATAGCGCACGCTCCGGCCGGCGGCCGCGTCGAGGCGGGCCCGGATCTCGGCGCCGAGGGTCTCGGCGGTCCAGCGGTCGTTGAAGCGGATGTTGAAGGTGCCGTGCGCCTCGGCCGGGATCACGTTGGTGGCCGTGTTGCCGACGTCGAGGGTGGTGAATTCCAGGTTCGAGGCGCCGAAATGCTGGGTTCCGCCATCGAGTGGTTCGGCCAGCAAGGCTCTGGCGAGGCGAAGGAGGCCGGGAATCGGGTTCTCGGCCAGATCCGGATAAGCCACGTGCCCCTGTCGGCCCTGCACCGTGAGGTGTCCCGAGAGCGAGCCGCGCCGGCCGATCTTGATCATGTCGCCGAGGGAATCCGGGTTGGTCGGCTCGCCGAGGAGGCAATGATCGAAGCGTTCGCCACGCGCCCGCGCCCATTCGAGGAGCTTGACCGTCCCATTGATCGCCGGCCCCTCCTCGTCGCCGGTGATGAGAAATCCGATTGAACCCGGAAAGGTCGGACCGGCCACGTCGAGATAGTCGAGAGCGGCGGCGAGCATGCAGGCGATGCCCCCCTTCATGTCGACGGCCCCGCGCCCGTACAGGATTCCGTTCTCGACCGTCCCGGCGAAGGGGCCGTGGCGCCAGCGGGCGAGGTCACCCGGCGGCACCACGTCGGTGTGCCCGGCAAACAGCAGGTAGGGCGCGCGGGTGCCGATGCGGGCGTAGAGGTTGTCGATATCGGGCGTGCCGGTCTGTGAGAATCTCGGGCGCTCGACCGCGAACCCGGCCTCCTCAAGGACGCCGCCGAGCCAGGTCAGGGCTCCCCCCTCCTCCGGCGTCACCGAGGGGCAGCGGATCAGGCTCTGGGCAAGGGCGAGCGGGGAGTGGTCGAGGGCGACGTTCGGCACGGGCGAGACTCTCGCTTGATGTCCTGTGGGCAGGCCATAAGCGCCAGCGCGCGGGGGTGCAATTCGCCCGCGGTCTTTCGCGCCGCGTCGACCGGGCTTATCTGCGGGGCATGGCCCTCTCCTCCGACGAAGTCGAACGCTATGCCCGCCACCTTGTCCTGCCGGAGGTCGGTGGACCGGGGCAGGCCCGTCTGAAGGCCGCCCGCGTCCTCGTCATCGGCGCCGGCGGCCTCGGCGCGCCGCTGATCCAGTATCTCGCGGCGGCCGGGATCGGGACGATCGGAATCATCGACGACGACGTCGTCTCCCTGTCGAACCTGCAGCGACAGGTCATCCACGCGACCCCCGATATCGGCCGCCTGAAGGTGGAGAGCGCGCGCGATGCGGTGGTCCGCCTCAATCCGCACGTCGCCGTGGAGACCCACGCGGCGCGGCTCACGGCGGAGACCGCGCAGAGCCTCATCGGTACCTATGACGTGGTGGCCGATGGCTCCGACAACTTCACCACCCGCTACGCCGTGTCGGATGCGTGCTTCCATGCCCGGAGGCCGCTGGTGACGGCGGCCCTCGGGCGTTTCGACGGATCGCTGACGACGCTCAAGCCTTATGCGAGCGATGCGCGCGGTCGCCCGAACCCGACCTATCGCTGCCTGTTCCCGAATCCGCCGCCGCCCGGCAGCGTCGCCCCCTGCGCCGAGGCCGGCGTGCTGGGAGCACTGGCGGGCATCATGGGATCCTTCATGGCGCTCGAGGTCATCCGCACGATCACGGATTTCGGCGAGCCCCTGGTCGGGCGCCTGCTGATGGTCGACACGCGATCGATGCGTTTCGAAACGCTCGGCTACGGCTGGGACGACGCCAACCCGCTGAACGGGACCGACGCAGGGACCTGACCCCCGCGCCGGTCCACCCTACTCCGCCGGAAGGGGCGTGAGGCGCGGGCGGGCCTCCTTGCCCCGCGCGGTCTCGTCGTAGGCATCGGTGAATTGAAGCGCGGCGAGTTGCGCGTAGAGCGCGCCCTGCGCCAGCAGGCTCTCGTGGGTACCGCTCTCGACGATTCGGCCCCCGTCGAGGACCAGGATCCGGTCGGCCTTGCGGATCGTGGCGAGCCGGTGCGCGATGACCAGCGTGGTGCGCCCGCGCATCAGGGTGTCGAGGGCCGTCTGCACCGCGCGCTCGCTCTCGGCATCGAGGGCCGAGGTCGCCTCGTCGAGAAGCAGGATCGGCGCGTCCTTCAGGATGGCGCGTGCAATGGCGACGCGCTGGCGCTGGCCGCCGGACAGGGTGACGCCCCGCTCGCCCACCGTCGTGGCATAGCCCTGCGGAAGGGCCTGGATGAAGCCGTCCGCGTTGGCGAGTTCGGCGGCGCGCTGCACCTGCGCCTCCGTCGCCTCCGGGCGCCCGTAGCGGATGTTGTCGAGAACGCTCCCCGAGAACACCGTCGGGTCCTGCGGTACCAGGGCCAGGCGCTCGCGCAGAGCGTCCGGATCGGCGCGCGTGATATCGACGCCATCGACCCGAATGGTGCCTGCCTGCGGATCGTAGAAGCGCAGCAGCAGTTGCAGCACCGTGGTCTTGCCGGCTCCCGAAGGGCCGACGAGCGCGACGCGCTCGCCCGGCGCGATGGTGAAGCTGATCCCGTCCAGGGACGGGTGGTCGGGGCGAGCCGGATAAAGGAATCGGATCGACTCGAAGGTGACCGCGCCCCTCGCCGGAACCGGCAGCGGAAGTGGGTCGACCGGAACCTGAATCGCCGGCTCGGCCGCCAGGATTTCGCCGAGCCGCTCGGCAGCGCCCGCGGCCTGGGCGAGTTCTCCGTAGACTTCCGAGAGCTGCCCCAGCGCGCTCGCCCCGAACACGGCGTAGAGCACGAACTGCGAGAGCTGACCGGCCGTCATGGTGCCGGCGAGGACGCCTTGCGCGCCGTACCACATCACGCCGACGACGCTGGCCGAGATCAGGAAGATGGCGACGCCCGTCAGCAGTGCGCGCGCCTGGATCGAATCACGGGCCGCCGCGTAGGCGTTCTCGGACGCCTCGCCGAATCGGGCGGCCGTGCTCCGGCCCATCCCGAAAGCCTGCATGGTGCGGATCGCATTCACCGCTTCGGCCGCGTAAGCGGAGGCGTCGGCCAGGCGATCCTGCGCGGCCCGCGATCGGCGACGCACGCCGCGGCCGGAGAGAATCAGCGGAAAGACGATCAGGGGAATCGCGGCGAGCACCAGGATCGAGAGCTTCGGACTGGTGATGACCATCATCACGACCGCCCCGGTGAAGAGGAACGCGTTGCGCAGAAGGATCGAGATCGAGACGCCGAACACCGCCTTGACCTGCGTCGCATCCGCCGTGAGGCGTGAAATGATCTCGCCCGACAGCGAGCGGTCGAAGAAGGCCGGGTCGAGCTGGGTCAGCCGGCGAAACACGGCGGTGCGCAGATCCGCCACAACCCGCTCGCCCAGCGTCACCACCGTGTAGTAGCGGGCGCCGCTGGAGAGGGCGAGTACCGCGACCACACCGATCAGCGCCGCAAAGTAGGTGTCGATGACCCCCTGCCCCTCCGGCGAGAAGCCGTGGTCGATCACCCGGCGCAGAGCGAGCGGGACCACAAGGGTCGCACCGGACGCGGCCAGCAAGGCCAGGAAGGCAGCGAGCATCCGGCCGCGATAGACCATCGCGAAGGGAATCAGCGGGCGCAGCGAACCCAGCGGTGCCTTCGGCCGGGCTTCCCCGGAAGATTTCTTGTCACGGCCGCGAGCCATGGTGCCTCGTCATCATTGGTCTTCAAGGAAAAGCGACCGACCGGCGGCCTCTTCGATCGGCGCACGCTTGTCGGGCGAAGGTGCGTGGGGTATAGGCGCGCCTTCATCCGATTGCGCGTGATCTATGGCCGCGGGCCGCCAGACGGGCCGGTCGGCTTGGCTATTCAAGGATTTCGTCATGGCAAAGAGCGCGGCCGACAAGGCCAAGGGTACCGAGCATCCCGACTACCACTTCATCAAGGTCGTGATGACCGACGGGTCCGAGTACATGACCCGGTCGACCTACGGCAAGGAGGGTGACACCCTCAACCTCGACATCGACCCCAACACCCATCCGGCCTGGACCGGTGGCGAGCAGAAGATGCTCGATCGCGGCGGTCGCGTTTCGCGCTTCAACTCGCGTTTCGGTGCTCTGTCCTTCGGCAAGAAGTAAGGCCATCTCGGCGTGCTGCCGCGACGACGCGGCAGCACCTTCGGACCGATGCAGAACGGGCGGCACCTCAAGTGCCGCCCGTTCTGCGTTTCGGGGGTCATCGCGGGACAGTCGGCCCGGCCAAGTGGCCGGGCCCCCGGTGTCGCTTCAAGAGGCGGATGCCGGGGCAAAGGCGGAGCGCAGGAGGCTCAGCTGCGCCACCACCGGACTCTCCTGGGGAAGCGGCGACGGGCGCTCGTCGGCGATCAGTCCATCCAGATGCAGAATTCGGGTGTGGAGCCGGCGTGAACGGACGATGAGATCCTGGAGGGTGGGCGGCAGCACGCCGAATACCTCGCTGCGGAAAGTCTCCGGCGTGGTCAGCCGGACGCGGGTCTTTTCCTGCATCGCCTCGGCCGGGGTCAGCTCCCCTTCCGAGACGGCGCGCTGCACCAGAAGCCAGGATGCGATCTGCATCAGGCGGGTGGTGAGACGCATGCTCTCGCTGGCGTAGCTGAGCGTGCCATCTCGGGACATCAGCCGGGACTCCTCGCGGCCCGTGCCGTCGAGATAGGCGGCGGCTTCCTCGACCAGGGTCATGCCCTCGCGGAAGAGCGTCTTGAACGCATCGGATGTGACGTAGGTGTCACCGAAATTCACCCAGTCGCGCTCGTCCCGGAACATGACGTCGTATCCGCTCATAGTGCCTCCTGTGCCGCAACCGGGATGATGCGTCCCGTGGTGGGACGAAAGCGGCGCGCTTGTCCCTTGTTGCGCAACTCTAGCGCCGAACGCCGAGGCACGCGGCCTTTACCGGACGTTAACGTTAATTGAGGCGATCGGTGCCGCTGAAGGGAGGGCGCCGGAGGGCACGCCCGGCGCGGAGGCTTGCGAGAGGACTTGGTGCAAGTTCTTGGTGCAAGTCCCTGGCGAAGACCCTCGCGAAGACACGCGCCATGAAAAAAAGGCCGCCCGGTTCGGGGCGGCCTGAAAAGCGAGTTTCGGGAGGAGTCCAGGCGTGCGGACCGGAGGTTCGCGCGGTGTCCGGGATCGCCGAACAGGATCACAGGATGCCGCAGCTTGGTTAATGAAAGGTTGCGCCTAGCGACCAGCTTGCCGACGAGCTTCGCGACCAATTCGGCGGCGAATCGGGAGTGGACCTTGGCACCGATCCCGTTTGCCGATTTCGACGCCTGACGGTCATCTGGAATTGACTTGCAGGGGTCGTTGCCGCATAAGCCGCGCCATCGCGACGCGGCGCCCTTGATGGGCGCTGTTCGCGCTTGCAGACACATTTCAGGGCGAGTGAATATCCGGCGCGGCCTTCGGTGCGGCCCGGATCGATCCTCGGCCATTCGGAGATCGCGCCATGAAGAGAACCTATCAGCCCAGCAAGCTCGTGCGTAAGCGCCGTCACGGTTTCCGTGCCCGCATGGCGACCGCTGGCGGCCGCAAGGTCATCGCTGCCCGTCGCGCCCACGGTCGCAAGAAGCTCTCGGCCTAAGAGCTTGGCGGCGCCGTCACGGCGGCGCGCCACACCATCATGTCACCCAGGGACCGCAGGACCGGCAGCGAGATCGGGTCGACCTTGTCGACGATCGGGAGGCTGACGCGGCGCTCCGAGTTCCTGGCTGCTGCCAGCGGGCGTCGTTTCCACAACGAACGTCTATCGGCACAGGGCCTGATCCGTGCCGTGGACCCGTCTCTGGACGGTTCAACCCACGCTCAGCCCGGCGACGGACTGCGAATCGGTTTCACCATTACGAAGCGCGTCGGTCACGCCACGGAGCGCAATCGCATCCGGCGGCGTCTTCGTGCTGCCGTGACGCAGGCCGCTGGCGACCTGCCGGTCCGCCCGGCCGATGTGGTGCTGGTGGCCCGACGACCGGCACTGCATGCCCCTTTCGCGACTCTCATCGACGATCTGCGCCGCGCCGTCTCGGTCGTGACCAAGCCGCAGGGCCCGAAATCCGACCCGGCGGAGTCGCGTCCCGGCCGGCGCGGACGCGGCAAAGGCGCGCCTGCGTCTGGCGCATCGGCGACGGCTCCGGTATTGGCCTCGGGCGCGACGGCCTCCGTCGCGGTGCCCGGTCCCGGACCGGCTCGCGCGAACGCGCCCTCCCCACTTCCCAACGCATGCGACGGACCAACCGATGGGTAATGACAAGACGAACATGATCGTCGCGATCGCCTTATCGCTGGCGGTCCTGCTCGGCTGGAACTACTTCATCGCCGCCCCACGCGTGGAGCAGCAACGCCAGGCCACCTTGCAGAACAAGGCAGCGACGGAAGCGACGGGTCAGGCTGCCGGTCCGGACGGCGTGCCGAGCGCAAGTCCGAAGGAAGGCGGCCCGGCCAGTCCCGTCCCCGGCACCCTGCCGGGCGCTTCGAGCGCCGGCGGCATTGTCTCGCGTGAAACCGCGATTGCTCGCTCGCCGCGGGTGACCATCGATACGCCGGCGCTGGCCGGCTCCATCGCCCTGAAGGGCGGGCGCATCGATGACGTCTCGTTGAAGAATTACCACGAGACCGTCGACGACAAGAGCCCGAATATCGTCCTGCTCTCGCCCACCGGCACCGAGAATCCGTACTACGCCGAATTCGGCTGGGTCGGTCAGAATGCCGGGCCGCTGCCCAATGGCGATACGGTGTGGACGGCCGACGCCAACACCCTGGCACCGGGCAAGCCGGTCACGCTGAGCTACGACAACGGCGCCGGTCTGTTGTTCAAGCGCATCATCGCGGTGGACGACAAGTTCCTGTTCACGGTTCGCGACGAGGTCGAGAACAAGGGCGGCAACGCCGTCAGTCTCTATCCCTACAGCCTCGTCTCGCGCTGGGGTAAGCCGCACACCCAGGGTTATTACGTGCTGCACGAAGGCATGATCGGCGTGCTCGGCGCCGACGGCCTGCAGGAATACACCTACGATCACCTCGCCAAGGAACCGGCGCTCGGCAATGCCAGCACCAAGGGAAAGACCTGGACGGGCGTGACCGGCGGCTTCGTCGGCATCACCGACAAGTACTGGGCCGCGGCTGCCATTCCCGACCAGGCGACGCCCTATACCGGTAGCTTCACCGAGCGGACCGACGGTGCCACCAAGGTCTACCAGGCCAATGTCCTCGGCAACGTCCAGGTGGTTCAGCCTGGCGCCTCCGTGACCACGACGCAGCAGCTCTTCGCCGGTGCGAAGGAAGTGAACACCATCAACGCCTATCAGGCGAACCAGAACATCAAGCAGTTCGACCTACTGATCGACTGGGGCTGGTTCCACTTCATCACCAAGCCGATGTTCCGGGCACTGGACTTCTTCTTCCACCTGTTCGGCAATTTCGGCATCGCGATCCTGGTGGTGACCCTCTGCCTGAAGCTGCTGTTCCTGCCGATCGCCAACAAGTCCTATCAGTCCATGGCCAAGATGAAGGCCGTGCAGCCCGAGATGGCTTCGATCCGCGAGCGCTATGCTGACGACAAGATGAAACAGCAGCAGGCGATGATGGAGCTGTACAAGAAGGAGAAGATCAATCCGGTTGCCGGCTGCTGGCCGGTGCTGATCCAGATCCCGGTCTTCTTCGCGCTGTACAAGGTCCTGTTCATCACCATCGAAATGCGGCACGCGCCGTTCTTCGGGTGGATCCAGGATCTGGCGGCGCCCGATCCGACCAATATCCTCAACCTGTTCGGCCTGCTTCCCTTCGCGGCACCCGACTTCATTCACCTCGGCATCTGGCCCATCATCATGGGCATCACGATGTTCATCCAGATGAAGATGAACCCCGCGCCGCCGGACCCGGTTCAGGCGCAGATCTTCACCTTCATGCCGATCGTGTTCACCTTCATGCTGGGCTCGTTCCCCGCCGGTCTGGTGATCTACTGGGCCTGGAACAACACCCTGTCGGTGATCCAGCAATACGTGATCATGCGACGGAACGGGGTGAAGGTAGAGCTCTGGGACAACCTGCGGGGCATGTTCCGGCGCAAGACCGCCGACAAGAACGCCGTCGCCAAGAGCTGATCGCTTCGTCGATACGCAAGACGACGCTTCCCCACCCGGTCCTCTCCGTTTCGCAACGGGGAGGACTTCCTGTTTTCGGTGTGTCGGCTCGCGAGAGTGGTGGGCACGCCCTCTCCTTCGTCCGGAGCCGCCCGATGTCCCAAGCCGAAGACGATGCCGCCCTGCTGGAGGCCGGTCGCCTGCTGTTTGCCGGTGCAGCCGATTTCATAGCCTCCGCTCCGAACGTGCCCGCCCTGCCGCCGATGAAAGGCGTCGAGATCGCGTTCGCGGGCCGCTCCAACGTTGGCAAGTCGAGCCTCGTCAATGCGCTCACCGGCCGCAATACCCTGGCGCGGACGTCGCACACGCCGGGACGGACGCAGCAGCTGAACTTCTTCGATATCGGCGGCCGGCTCACCCTGGTCGACATGCCCGGCTACGGCTACGCGGCCGTGGAGAAGACCAAGGTCGAAGCCTGGACTGACCTGATCCACGACTACCTGAAGGGTCGATCGAATCTCGCCCGCGTCTTCATGCTGATCGATTCGCGCCACGGCCTGAAAAGCATCGACACCGACGTCCTCGACGGCCTCGACAAGGCCGCCGTGAGCTACCAGATCGTATTGACCAAGGGCGACGCGCTGAAGAAATCCGAAATGGATGCCCGCATCGCCGGGGTGCAATCTGCCATCGCCCGGCGCCCGGCGGCCTATCCGGAGATCCTGCTCACCTCGAGTCGCGATGATCGCGGCGTGCCGGAACTGCGTGCCAGCGTCGCCCGGCTGCTCCAGGAGCGCGGCGCATGAAGGGCCTTGATCGCGCCCTCCTGGCGCTCGGCGCCCTCGCCGGGCTCCTCGGCGTCGCGGCGAGCGCGGCCTCTGCTCATGTCAGCGGGGCCGACAGCCTGAAGACCGCGGCGCAGTTCCTGCTGTTTCACGCGCCCGCACTTCTCGCCCTCGCCGCACTTTCAGCGACGGGCACGACGCATCGGCCGGTCACGCGCCTTGCCGGCGCCGGCCTCGTCCTTGGGCTCACGCTGTTCGCCGGCGATCTCGCCCTGCGGGCATTGCACGGCACGGCACTGTTTCCCATGGCGGCGCCGATCGGTGGCGTCCTGCTGATGGGGGGCTGGTTGCTGATCGCCGTCGCGGCGCTCATTCCGACCCGGCGTTGAATCCGATCGTCATCGAGGCGATCAGGCGCCTCGCGGCCGACGTTCCAGCGCCGGTGGCCTTCGCCATTGGCACCGCCTGAATCTGCAATCGACATCAAGCCGGTGATCGCTCGAGCTTGGGCGCCAAAGATTGGCTTGTCGCAGCCATCGGTGTGACGACCGGCGACGTCGCGGTGCGACGTCAAGCGGAGGCTGGACGCAGATACGTCGCCGCATTGGCGCCAAGCCGAAGGTCGATCAACCCACCCCGTCGCCAGGATCGACGCCATAGCCCTCTACCTGATCAGGGGCGGCAGGGGCGGCGATACGCCCTCGGGGAGCGCCGTCCGCGCCATGTTCATGCTCATGGCGAGCAGCGTGTAGTAGCCATTGATCCCCGCCATCTCCACGGCGGCCTGCTCGCCGAAGGTCTGAACCGCACGCGCGTAGGTGGTGTCGCTGACCGCCTTGTTGTGGTGCAATTCCGTCGAGAACGCGTAGACCAGCGTCTCCTCTGGGCCCATCGCGTCCGGCCGCCGGCCTTCCTGAATCGCCGCGACGATGGCCGGATCGAGGCCCGCCTTCAGGGCGATCGGCGCGTGAATGTGCCACTCCAATTGCTGCGTCCATTCCCGGGCGGTGATCAGGATGATGAACTCGCTCAAGCGCAGGGGCAGCACGCTGCGGTAGCGCAGGTGCAGGCCCATGGTGCTGGCATTGGTCATCAATTCGGGACTGCGCAGCAGCGGCACGAACGGCCCGAACACCGGTGTCTGGCGCGCGCCCAGGAAGGCCTCCGCCGCATCCTTCTGTTCGGCGCTGAGGGCATCGGCCGGTATCGGCGGCAGGCGGTCTTGGGCCAAAGCGGACGAACTCCCGACAAGAAGGATCGACACGACCGGGAGGATGGCGAACCGCATGAGTTTGCTCCTCCCGTCCGGCTTCCGGCTCCTGCCTACGGCATTACCGGCGGGTGATAGGTCAGCGTGAAGGCCAGGGCCCAGAGCAGGAACAGCACCACCGGCAGGTGGATGAGAAGCTGCAGGAAGCTGAATCCGACGATATCGCGCGCCTTCAGTCCGAGAATGCCGAGCAGTGGTAGCATCCAGAAGGGGTTGATCAGGTTCGGCAAGGCCTCGGCCGCGTTGTAGACCATCACGGCCCAGCCGAGATGGACCTGCAGTTCGTTGGCCGCCTGCATCACGTAGGGCGCTTCCAGCAACCACTTGCCGCCACCCGAAGGCACGAAGAAGCCGAGCACCGCCGAGTAGACACCCATCGAAATCGGGAAGCTGCCCGTGGTGTTCAGGCTGACGAAGGCGTGGGTGATGACCTCGGAAACCGAGATGCCGGCCGCGTTCTTCGGCCCGGTCAACATCGCGCTGATGGCTGCGTAGAGCGGGAACTGGATCAAGATGCCGGCGGTCGCCGGCACGGCCTTCGCCACCGCCACGAGAAAGCGCTTGGGGCGCCAATGCAGCAGCAGACCGAGAGTGATGAACAGCAGGTTGTAGGTGTTGAGGTTCGAGATCGCGGTGATCCAGGATTGGCGCGCGAACTCCTGGTAGATCCAGCCGCCCGCGATCACCACCAGCAGGATCGTCAGGATCGGGGAATGCTCCAGCCACTCGCCGGGCTGCTCGGGCCGCCCGAGATCGGTCTTTTCGCGGGCAACGTTCACGCCGAGATCCTCGGCGGTCACGGCCGTGTTCGGACGCGGCGCCGATGCGTAGGCGATGATCACCGACATCACGAACAGAACCGCGGCGATCAGCATCGACTGCCACAGGAAGATGGTCTCACTGAAGGGGATCACGCCGGTGATCGGCAGGAGCGCCTTGGGCAGGCTCGCAGCATTGGCCTGGAGCTGGGCGGCCGAGGAGCTGAGGCCCATCGCCCACGTGGCGCCGAGCCCCAGATAGGCGGCGGCTCCGGCGGCACGGTAATCCATGCGGAGTTCGGTGCGGCGGGCCAGGGCGCGGGCGAGCAGGCCGCCGAAGATCAGACTGAGGCCCCAGCTCAGGAACGAGGACAGCATGGTCGCCGCGGCCACGAACCCGACGGCCCCACGCCCGGATTTCGGGATGGCGGCGAGGCGGTCGATCAGCGCCTGGACCGGTGGCGCCGTCGCCACGACGTAGCCGCCGATCGTCACGAAGGCCATCTGCATGGTGAACGGGATCAGGCTCCAGAAGCCATCGCCGAAGCTCTTGGCGATGGCGGGAGCCGGTGCCCCGTTGGCCAGGGCGCCCAGCGCCACGATAACCACAGCGATGGCCACGAAGATGAAGGCATCCGGAAACCACTTCTCAGCCCAGGCGGTAAACCGGATGCCGGCCCGTGACAGGGCGCTCTCCATCGCGGCGGAGTCGGCCTTTCGCTCCGGCGTGGGTGTCGACATCGGGACGTCCTGAGAATGAGGGAAGCAGTGGTGCGCGCGCATTCTCCGCAAATGCTGCCGCTGCTCAAGGCGAATTCACGCCCGTTCACAAGCTTGACGTCGGTTTGTCAGGGGGAAGGCGGCTGCGAGGATCCGCGCCTTCAGGTTTCCTTGATGGTTCGACCGCGATGATCACGGGGCTGGGGCGCGAGGCTTCGCGTGCGAGACTGGGAAGTAGAAGGGACTGTCGGTGACGGAGATCTTGAAGGTCCGTGACCTCGATACGCGGATGGCGGAGCGTCGGCGCGGAAGCGCGGCCGTACGCGACCTGCGGCGTCCGGACGAGGATACGGGCGCCTCGGACAAGCCGTTCCTGTCTCCACTCGGCTGGCTCGGTGCCGTTCTCCTGAACATGGCGCTGGTACTTCTCGTTGGATTGAGCGCCGTGCTGGTCCCGCCCCTGCTGGCCTGCCGCGAGCAAGGGGCACGGGGCTTCTTTGCCGGCGACACCTTTCAGACCTGCGCCGTCCGGGGCATCGGCGCCCGCTTCCGGGATCTCGACGGCCGCCTCCGGCGGGTGATCCTGCATTCGGGACAGTAAACCTCTGAAACGGCGAGGCCCGCGGCGGCGGGAGCCGTCGCGGGCCTTTCTGATCGCGTCGTGCGGAACCGATCAGTTCAGAGTCACGCTCTCCGGACGGCGCTCGGTGCTGAGGCCGGACTTGCCGACCGTGAGACCAAGCGGACCGACCTGCACCGGCACGGCTTCCCCGTCGTGGATCAACCCCGACAGGAGCTGCTCGGCCAGCCGGTCCTGCACCGCCTTCTGGATCACCCGCTTCAGGGGGCGCGCCCCGTAGGCCGGGTCGTAGCCCTTGTCGGCAAGCCAGTCGCGCGCCTCAGGCTCGACGTCGAGGGTGATCTTCCGCTCGTCGAGGAGCTTCTGCAGGCGCTTCAACTGGATCTCGACGATCGCCCCCATCTCGGACCGCTTCAGGCGGTGGAAGAGGATGATCTCGTCGATCCGGTTGAGAAATTCCGGCCTGAAGTGGCTGCGCACCACTCCCATCACTTCCTCGCGCACGGCATCGGTGTCGTCGCCCTCGCCCTGATTGACGAGGTATTCCGAACCGAGATTCGAGGTCATGATCAGGAGCGTATTGCGAAAATCCACCGTCCGCCCCTGGCCGTCCGTCAGGCGCCCGTCATCGAGCACCTGCAGCAGGACGTTGAACACGTCCGGATGCGCCTTCTCGATCTCGTCGAACAGCACGACCTGATAGGGTCGACGCCGCACGGCCTCGGTGAGCGCACCACCCTCCTCGTAGCCGACATAACCCGGAGGCGCGCCGATCAGCCGAGCCACGGAGTGCTTCTCCATGTATTCCGACATGTCGAGGCGAACCAGCGCCGTGTCGTCGTCGAACAGGAAGCCGGCCAAAGCCTTGGTCAGCTCGGTCTTTCCGACGCCGGTCGGCCCCAGGAAGATGAACGAGCCGATCGGCCGGTTCGGATCCTGGAGGCCGGCGCGAGCCCGACGGACGGCAGTCGCCACCGCCTCTACCGCCTCGCGTTGACCGACCACGCGCTCGCCCAGCGCGTTCTCCATAGCCAGGAGTTTGTCGCGCTCGCCCTCCAGCATCTTGTCGACGGGCACCCCGGTCCAACGCGAGACGACGCCCGCGATATGGGCCGGCGTCACCGCCTCCTCGACCATGCCGTCGCGCACGATGGCGCTCTCGGCCTGCGCCTCGATCTCGGCGAGTTGACGCTCCAGGCCCGGGATCACCCCGTAGGCGAGTTCGCCGGCGCGCTGGTACTGGCCCTGACGCTGGGCCGAGGCGAGATCGTTGCGGGCCTCGTCGAGCTTCTTCTTGAGCTCGGCAGCCGCCCCCAACTTGTCCTTCTCGGCCTTCCAGCGCGAGGTGATCGCGGCGGACTGTTCCTCAAGGTCGCCCAGCTCCTTTTCCAGCCGCACCAGACGGTCGCGGGAGGCGGAGTCGGTCTCCTTCTTCAGGGCCTCGCCCTCGATCTTCAGGCGCACGATCTCGCGGTCGATATTGTCGAGCTCCTCAGGCTTCGAATCGACCTGCATGCGCAGGCGCGACCCGGCCTCGTCCATCAGATCGATGGCTTTGTCCGGCAGGAAACGATCGGTGATGTAGCGGTTCGACAGGGTCGCGGCCGCCACCAGCGCCGCATCCTGGATGCGCACGCCGTGGTGCTGCTCGTACTTCTCCTTGATTCCGCGCAGGATCGACACCGTATCCTCGACCGTCGGCTCGGACACGAAGACAGGCTGGAAGCGCCGCGCCAGGGCGGCGTCCTTCTCCACGTGCTTGCGGTACTCGTCCAGCGTGGTCGCGCCGACGCAGTGGAGCTCGCCCCGTGCCAGAGCGGGCTTCAGCAGGTTCGAGGCGTCCATCGCCCCGTCCGCCTTGCCGGCTCCGACGAGGGTGTGCATCTCGTCGATGAACAGGATGATGCCGCCTTCCGCCGCCGTGACCTCGGAGAGCACGCCCTTCAGCCGTTCCTCGAATTCGCCGCGGTATTTCGCACCGGCGATCAGCGATCCCATGTCGAGGGCGAGAAGGCTCTTGTCGCGTAAGGATTCCGGCACGTCGCCGTCGACGATGCGCAACGCCAGCCCCTCGACGATGGCAGTCTTGCCGACGCCGGGCTCGCCGATCAGGACGGGGTTGTTCTTGGTGCGCCGGGATAAGACCTGGATCGTGCGGCGGATCTCCTCGTCGCGACCGATCACCGGGTCGAGCTTGCCCTCGCGCGCCGCTTCCGTGAGGTCGCGGGCGTATTTCTTGAGCGCATCGTAGGCGTTCTCGGCAGTCGCGTTGTCGGCGGTGCGGCCCTTGCGAAGCGCGTTGATGGCGCCATTGAGCGACGTGGCCGTTACGCCGGCAGCCGCAAGCGCCCGGCCGGCTTCGGTGTCCTTTTCGACCGCAAGAGCGAGCAGCAGGCGCTCGACGGTGACGTAGCTGTCGCCGGCCTTCTCGGCGGCCTTCTCGGCCGTGTCGAACAGGCGCACGAGTTCGCGCGTCGCCTGCGGCTGGGACGCGTTGCCGGACACCTTCGGCTGCTTAGCAAGCCAGGCTTCGGTCTGTGCGAGCGCAACCCGCGACTGGCCGCCCGCCCGGTCGATCAGACCGGCGCACAGACCCTCGGGATCGTCGAGCAGGACCTTCAGGATATGGCCCGGCTGGAATTGCGGATGGCCCTCGCGCATCGCGAGGCTCTGCGCGGCCTGCACGAAGCCGCGGGCGCGTTCGGTATAGATCTCAAAATTCATCGGTGTTCCACCTCCCCGTGTCGGCTCGACCCACCGCCCGCTTCACGCGGCACGGCCGGTCGCCGAGACGTCGCCCCCACGGCCGGTGCCGCTGGAGACCCCGGCGCCACATCGCCACCGGTCACCAGGATGTGGTGTTGCATATCGGCACCACAAGGGTTCGGATCGCGACGGATTTCAGAGCCGGTGCGGACTTGCGCTGCGCCGCCTTTCAGGGCCACGCTCGGCACATGACCGACTTCCCCTGCCTGCACCTCGACGCCCTCTATCGCTACCCGGTGAAGGGGCTCTCGCCCGAGGCGATGACGCAGGCGAGCCTGACGGCGGGGGATTATTTTCCAGGAGACCGCCTGTTTGCGGTGGAGAACGGCCCTTCGGGCTTCGATCCGGAGGCTCCGGTCCATCAGCCGAAGATCAAGTTCCTGATGCTCATGCGCGACGAGGCGCTGGCGCAACTCGACACGCACTACGATCCTCAGGATGGAACCTTGACGATCCGCCAGGGCGGCACGGTGGCGATACGCGCCGACCTCGCCCGTCCGGAGGGACGTGCAGCCATCGAGGCCTTCCTGACCGGATACATACCAGGGTCCTTACGTGGACCGGCCAAGGTTTTGACCGCGCCGGCGGGATACCGATTCACGGATTCCCCGCGCGGCTTCGTCTCGCTCCTCAACCTCGCCAGCGTCGCGGCCCTGGAGGATCTCACCGGCGCAGCCGTGGACCCGCTGCGCTTCCGGGCGAATCTGCACGTCTCGGGGCTGGCACCCTGGGCCGAACTCGATCTCGTCGACCGCACGATCACGACGACGGGCGGGGTGCGCCTCCACATCCACAAACGGACCCAGCGCTGCGCGGCGACGAATGTCGATCCGGCGACGGGCCAGCGCGACCTCGCGATCCCGCGCACACTTGCCCAGCACCTCGGCCACACCGATTGCGGCGTCTACGCCGAGGTGCTGGCAGGCGGCGTACTGACCACGGGAGAGACCTTGACGCTCACCTGAATCGGGCTTTCCCCGCAGACCCACATCGGCCGGCGCCGAGGGTTCAGATCGCGTCGCGGCGCACGAGGACGATGGCGGCGGCGTAGCCGGCCCGGCGCAGGTGACGCAGATCGGCGTGGCGACGTTCGCAGGTCACCTTGAGATAACGATCATCGCCGCCGGGCAGACCGGTCGAGGCCGCCAGGGTCTGCCCGTGCATCAGGCACTCCATCGGCGTTCGCGCCGGCGAGACGATGATGTCGAGGGCGGTGTCGCGCGAGCAATCCTTGGCCAAGAGGGTCGCGGCGCAAACGAGGGCAACGGACAGCAATTCGGACATGACGGACCCCTTGTTCGAGATGGCGAATAAGGTCCGCGGGATGGCTCCGGCGTTCGAGCGGCCGCGTGATCGTTGCCTTGGTGTTCCTCGTCTCGTTGTTCTTGGAAGAAGCTTTTCCCGAGTCAGGCCAAGCATGGCGTGTGCCAGCATCGGTTCTTATCGTTGGATGCAGTGCCGTCAGCGATGACGCGCGCGACAATTGACCTGTCGTGGTGCTGTCAGCCGCGCGTCCGCAGCCAATGCGGCTCGGGCTCCGAGCGCGGCAGAAGGGCTGCGACCGCGTCGAGATCGACCGTGAAATGGTCGGTCAGGAGCCGCCACATCTCGGAGGAAGACCCGGCCTGCGGGCCGAGTTGATCGACCGCGATGGCGATATGGCTGGGATGGAGCAGCGTGGGACGCGGATGGAACGGATCGGCATTCAGCATGGTGCAGGATCCCCGGCGATGGGACGATCATCAATCATCAACCTTAAGGAAGGCTTACGCTGAGCGAAGCTGGAACGGTCGGGCGCATTGGACACGCTCCCGCAGTACCGAACCGTCCCATCGCCTTGCCGGCCCTGGCGAAATCCGTCGCTCCCTCGCGAAATTCGTACCGGTGCTGCTTCGCACCGTCGCGTGGCTGCGTTAGAAGCCCGGCGTCGCGCGCGGTGCCCGACGCGCCATCGAGGACGAGCCCCACGATGAAAGAACCGCTGCCCAACGTTCATGTGCGCGCCGAGGTGCTGGTCCAGGCCCTGCCGCACATGCAGCGCTACGATCAGGAAATCGTCGTGATCAAGTATGGCGGCCACGCCATGGGCGACCGCGCGGCGGCCGAGGATTTCGCCGAGGACATCGTGTTGCTGGAGCAGTCCGGCCTGAAGCCGATCGTCGTCCATGGCGGCGGCCCGCAGATTGGTCGGATGCTCGGTCGACTCGGCATCGAATCGGAGTTCCGCGGCGGCCTGCGCGTCACCGACGAGGCCACCGTCGAGGTGGTCGAGATGGTTCTGGCCGGTTCGATCAACAAGCAGATCGTCGGTTGGATCTCGGCCGAGGGCGGTCGCGCGGTCGGTCTTTGCGGCAAGGACGGCAACATGGTCCGGGCCAAGAAGGCCACCCGCACCATCATCGATCCCGAGAGCCAGACCGAGCAGGAAGTCGACCTCGGCCTCGTGGGCGAGCCCGAGCATGTCGAGCGTGGAGTGCTCGACGCGGTGCTGAAGGCGGAACTGATCCCCGTCCTCGCACCGGTGGCGTTCGGCGCCGATGGCCAGACCTACAACGTCAACGCCGACACGTTTGCGGGCGCGATCGCGGGCGCCCTGCGGGCCAAGCGCCTGCTGCTGCTCACCGACGTCCCGGGCGTGCTCGACAAGGACAAGAAGCTGATTCCCGAGCTGTCGATCGACGATTGCCGCCGGCTCATCGCCGATGGGACCATCACCGGCGGCATGATCCCGAAGGTGGAAACCTGCATCTACGCGCTGGAGCAGGGCGTCGAGGCGGTCGTCATCCTCGATGGGAAGGTCAGCCACGCCGTGCTGCTGGAGCTGTTCACCGATTACGGTGCCGGCACCCTCATCCGCCGGGGCTGACCCGGCCGCCTGCCTCGCGCTCACATCGCGCGAGGCATCGCCTTCGGCCGGAAGGCCACGAGGGTCATATCATCGCGGCGGCCTTCGCCGGCCCGGTAAGCCGCAAGGTTCGTGTCGAGGATCGCCACCTGCTCCGACAAGGGTGCCTGCTGGTGGCTGGCGAGGATGTCCGTCACGCCGCGATGGCCGAGGAGACGCCGGGTCGGCCCCGCGCCGCCCATCTGGTCGGTAATGCCATCGGTCATCAGGTAGAGGGTCATCCCGGGAGTGACGCGCAGGCGCGACTGCTCAATGGCGATGTGTTCGCCCGTTCGCCGAGGATAGCCGATACCGCGCTTGGCACCGCGGATGCGGGTCACCGCCGCGCCGTCGAGGGTGGTCAGGGCCGTGCCGGCACCGGCAAAGCGAATCTCCGCCGCCTCCGGGTCCCAGATGCAGAGGCCGCAGTCGAGCCCGTCATCCGATTCCGAGCCGCGGCCATCCTGGCGCAGTTGCGTCCGTACCATTCCGTCAAGGGCCACCAGGATGGCGGCGGGATCACGCAGGCCGCGCTCGTGGATCAGCCGGTCCAGGGCCGTGGCGACGATGAGGGTGAGGAAGGCGCCTGGCACGCCGTGCCCGGTACAATCGGCGACCAGCAGGATGCCGAGCCCGTCGATCTCCTCGAGCCAGAAATAATCGCCGCCTACGAGATGAAGCGGCTCCCATAGAACCGCGACCTCGAGGCCGGTGCCATCGAGGGCCTTGCGGTCGGGAAGGACCGAACTCTGAATGCGCCGGGCATAGCCGATGCTCTCCATGACGAGGTGGTTGGCGTCCGCGAGCTTGCGATGAGCCTGCTCCAATTGCTGCAGAAGCTGCTTCGCCTCGTCCCCGGAGCGCAAGCCGTCGACCATACGGTTAAAGGCCTGGGAAATGACGTCGATTTCGTTGCTGGCCCGGAAGGCTCCGTCGAGTTCCACCGCCACCCAGCGCTTGTGCTCGACCTCGCGCATGGCGAGCAGCAGGCGCTTCAAGGGTGCCAGCACGTGGCGCCGCACGTTGGCGTGCAGGGTCAGAACAAACGCCAGCATCAGGATGAGACTGGTGACGACCGCGAGGATGCCCTGCTTCTCGGCATTGCTGCGCAGGTCCTCAGCCGAGATCGACAGGGTCAGCCGGCCCAGCGGCGCAGTGCCGGGGGCGGCAACCAGATCCGCCTGAGCGGAGATGAGTTCGAAGGACCGCGCGCGCCGCGTCTCGCCAAGGGTCATCAGCACCGTCCCGTTCGCATCGCGGAGCGTGGCCGAACGGAAAGCCGGGTCGAGGGTCAGAGCCTCCATCTGCCGGTGGTAGACCTGAGGGCTTGCGCTCCACTCTGGCCGGGCAATGGAACTGGCGGTGATCGCCGCCATCAGGTCGGCCCGCTCGGTGTAGAGGTGCAGCTGGTCGCGATAGTTCACCCAGGCGATGCCGATCTGCGTGACCAGAACGACCACGGCGATGACGGGATAGATCCGCAGGAACAACGTGTGTGCGAGACTGTCGAGGTCGCGTCCCTGCGCCGAACCGCGAAGCGCGCCGGGCCGCATGGTCCCGGGATCGTTGGAGGTCACGTCCAGGAATCCGGCAGCGCTCATGAAATCGCTGCTTTGCCGCGGACCGGCTCCCCGCAGGGAGCCGCCACGCTTCGATGCGGACGCCCCGCTGGCGGGCAAGGCTTCGGTGATGGCCTCGTCCGTCATGGCTGAATCGAATGCTCGGAGATCTCCGATGTGTCGGGTTTCGGCGCGACTCGGTTCCGGCCGCCATCCTTGGCGGTGTAGAGGGCCGCATCCGCCCGCTGCATCGCGCTCTCCAGGCTCTCCCCCTGCCGCGCCTGGGCGAGACCGATGCTCACCGTGATCGTCACCGCGGCGTCCATCGCTGGCACCGACGTCGCGGCGACCGCGTCCCGCAAGCGCTCGGCGAAAGCATGCCCGACCTCCAGGCTCGTATCCGGCAGGACAATGGCGAATTCCTCGCCGCCGGTACGGCCGATGAAATCGAGGGTCCTCAGGTTGGCCCGGCAGGTCGTCACGAAGGACATCAGAGCGGCGTCCCCGGCCGCGTGACCGAAGCTGTCGTTGAGAAGCTTGAAACGGTCGAGATCGAGCATGAGAATGCAGACCGGCGTGCCGCTGCGCTCGTGGCGCAGCCATTCGCGGGCCGCGATCTCCATGAACCGGCGCCGAGCGAGGGCACCCGTGAGATCGTCGGTGTCGGCCAGACGCCGCAATTCGGCCTCCAGTCGCGTCCGAAGCTCAATTTCACTGGAGAGCGCCGCGTTGAGCGACTGCAGATCACGGCGCTGCTCCGCGAGGCAATGATTGGCCTTCTGCAGCTCCAGTTGCATCCGGTCGCTCATCCGCACCAGACGGCGCTGCTCGCGGTAACCTCGGCGATAGGCATCGGCCAGGGCCTGGACGCCGCCAGCCACATCGGAGAGGCCGGAGAGCATCGCCTCCGTCCGGGTCAGCACGGCCTCTTCGGCGTCGTAGAGACTGAAGGAATCCGACGCCTTCTCCGGCGTGTTTCCAGTCGCGGCTCTGACTGCGCGCGTCATGCGGTTTCCCTCACCAGCTCGAAGCGTGCATGGGAGAAGTCGGCCGCGAAGTCCTCGCCCGCCTCCTCGATCGTCTCGTCGCCATCCAGGAAACGCCACTCGACCGTGACCCGACGTCCCCCTTCGGCGGCATCCTCGAGCGGCATGAAGAGGTTCATCAGCGCCTTGGCACTCGACGAGTTGAAGTAGGCCAGCCGGACCTCGAACACGATCGGGGTCTCGGACGCGATCGCCAGGTAGGCGCGCAGGGCCTGCAGCAACGGCCCGAAGAAGGCGGCCGCATCTTCGGGGTAGGATTCGCCCCGCAGGGACAGGTGCCCGGCCGCGAAGTCGAAGTCGACCTGCGGAGAGCGGTCCGTGGCGGGAATCTGGATTCGATCCATCGGTGGCAGGCTCGTCAGATATAGGCTTTGAGACAGAAGAAGCTGCGCGCGGCGCCGAGCTCCTGAAAGTCGTACTCGACCGGCGCAGAGGACCGCCGTGCGATCTCGATCAGACCGATGCTTCCCCCGAGGCTGCCCTCATCCGGCGGCTGACGCAGCTTCTCGCGGTAGAACGCCTTCAGCTCATCGCTGTTGAGGCTGGCGATATGGTCGAGCCGGGCCCGCAGCGAGGGCACATCCGCCTCGGGCAGTTCGTTGCCGCAGACGACGTAGAAGCGCCCCGCTTCCATGCCGACGACGATGACCCCGTTGCTGATCAGTCCCGGCGAGGGTCCGGACGGCTGCGCGACCTTGTCGGCGGAGTATCGGATGACGTTCTGCGCCTGCTCGACGAAGATCGCGAAGACGCGCTTGGCCACGGTCGCGTCCGTTTCACCCTGGCTCATCCGCAACCTCAGCACCTCGCCGAGCGAGAAGAGGACATTCTCGGAGATGTCGCCGCCGAAGGAGAGAATAACGCCCTGACGCCGGGAGGCATCGAAGAAGTTCATGAAATCGCGAGCGAGCAAAGCAATTTCTCCCGGTTTACGGGGTCGTACGCCGCGGCACACCTTGCGCTGTACGGCCACACTGCAATAGCCGCTCATTCGTATATGTCGGGTTAAGGTGATACGCCGGAAATTTCAACCGCATCTTGAGCAGCATATCGCCAAATCAATGCCGGCAATGCCTATTCACCATTCAAATATTGCCGGATTGCCTAAATGCCAATCATTTTACGCTGGAACAGAACGGCCTCGATCGCGACCTGATCTCATTGCGATGGCCTCATGCCGATGGTCTGGCCGGCCACCTGCTTGCCGGATCGCTGCGGCCATGCTCTGAAAAGGAGCGACGCCACGCTTTCCTTCTCGGAGTCCGGCCCCCACTTGGAGCGGCCGGGCTTCTCCGCCCACCCCGAACCGCATTGCGACACCGTGTTCCTGCCCGGCGAGATTCACTTTACCACCGCCCAGTCCCGCGGCTTTCGCCACGTCGATACTTGGGTCTTCGACCTCGACAACACGTTGTATCCCAGCGATGCGCGCGTCTGGCCACAGGTGGACGAGCGCATCACGCTCTACGTCATGCGCCTGTACGGCCTGGACGGGTTGTCGGCCCGCGCCCTGCAGAAATACTTCTATCATCGCTACGGGACGACCCTGAAGGCGCTGATGGTCGAGGCTGAGATCGACCCGCACGACTTCCTCGATTTCGCTCACGACATCGATCACTCCACGATCCGTCTCGACCCTGCCCTCGGGGACGCCATCGAACGGCTGCCCGGTCGCAAGCTGATCCTGACCAACGGCTCCCGCCGCCATGCCGAGAACGTCGCGGCCAAGCTCGGTATCCTCGACCATTTCGAGGACGTCTTCGACATCGCGGATGCGGACTTCGTTCCAAAGCCCGAACGCTCGACCTATGAGCGATTCCTGAAGCGCCACGGGGTCGACCCTCGTCGGGCAGCCCTGTTCGAGGACATCGCCCGCAACCTGGTCGTTCCGCACGACATCGGCATGTCCACCGTTCTGGTGGTGCCCCCGACGGTCGACCCGTTTCGCGAAGCCTTCGAGCAGGAGGCCGTGCGCGAGCCGCATATCGACCATATCACCAGCGATCTGGCCCGGTTCCTGGAACAGCGCGTGCTGCCGGAACTCGTATGACCCGCGAGATCCCCCGGGACTGGACGTCGGCCCGAGCGCCGGGGCTCGTGGATTTCGAGGACTTGGCGCACGCCGCCTTCTCCAACCTTCCGCTGGTGTTCCGCAATCTCTGCGCGGGCCTCGTCATCCACATCGAAGACTTTCCCGACGACGAGACCTTGCAGGAAATGGACTGCGACAGTCCCTTCGATCTCCTCGGTCTATTCCGCGGCATCGGCCTGGCGCAGGGGGGCGATGTCGCGACCGGACAGATGCCGAACCAGGTCTGGCTCTATCGCCGCCCCCTTCTCGACGAATGGGCCGAACACGACGAGACCCTCGGCCATCTCGTCACGCACGTCCTCATTCACGAGATTGGCCATCATTTCGGCTTGTCGGACGCCGACATGGCGGCGATCGAGGCCGCTGCGGACGCGTAACCCCGCGCCCCCTTATCGGAAGCGATCGTCCGGCGCCCGAAAGACGTCCGCCGCTGTCGGGGTCAGGCCTTCAGCGCGGAGGGCAACAGACTGGCCTTGGGCCGGCGGGTTCGGAACTGCCCGCGCTCCACCGCCACGAAGACCAGGATGGCGACCGCCAGAGTGGTGAGCCACCACATCACGGTCATACCGACGCCGATACACGCGATGACGAACGCGGACGCGAAGGCCGCCATCGCTCCCGGCACCAGAACGGAGGCCTCGCGTCCCGCTCGGCGAATGGCGGCATACAGGGCGAACGCGGCGGCGAAAGCGCCCACCAGCCCGAGTTCGTACCAAAGTTCGAACAGCAGGGTGCGCGGCGCATTCATCGGCAGCAGGTTGACGAAGCGGCCGCGCAGGGCCGTCTCCAGGCCGTGCCCGGTGATGAGGCGCACCGGCTCGCTGGTGACGATCGTCTGCCATGCCTTCAGGCTGAGGACGCCGGGCGCGCGGCCGCCGAACAGGGTCGCGCCGATCGGGCGCGCCAGGAACGGGAGAACCGGACCCAGCACGAGAAGCGTCGCAGCGGTGCCCGCCAGGAGACGCGGAGTGGAAACCGGCCGGAAGGCGGTGAGCGCGAAGGCCACGGCTCCGATCGCGAGCGCGACCAGGGTCGTCGGGCCCGGGGAAATCAGGAGCGCCACCGACACAACCAGGCCGAGGCCAAGTGCCTCGCCATTGCGCCCGCGCGACCGAAGCCATGATACGGCAGGCCAGACGAACAGGATGAGAAGGATCAAACCCCGGTCCAGGATGGAATCCTCATCGGCGCGCAGGAAGCCCTGGCCGAACGGCCCTTGTCCCGTGAGCCCGAGTCCGATGGCGAACAGGGCTGCCGCCGCGACGCCTACCGGCAGCAGGTAGAGGTTGGCCGAACGCATCCGGTCGGGGAGAGCAAGATATCCCCCGATGGTCATCAGCAGGGTCGCGACGAGGTTGAGAAGCCGCTCGGTGGCGAGACTGAGGAACGGAGTCCAGATCAGCGACAGCGCCGACCACAGGATCACCAGGGCGCCGGCCAGGAAAGCGGACGAACGAAGCAGGCGCGTCGAGGCCGGCCGGACCGAACGGGACTTGCCGTCGATGGCGCTGGCGAGCACCAGCAGCGCAATGGAGATTGGTGCGAGGATCACGACCGCGCGCCGGGCGACTTGAGCGGCGACCGGCATGACCACGAACAGGCCGATGAAGCCGATCCGGCGTAGAAGCGCGGCGGCGTCGAGGGCTGGATCGATGGAGGTGATAGGCGCGCGCGGCATGGGTTCGATTAAGGCCGTGAATCGACGCCAGGATGGGGCCCGCGTGCTGAGGCACAGACCCTAGTCCACCCAGTTCGGCCGGGCTGTAGACGTCGTGCAACAGTCGGGCCTCAACGGCCCGGCGCTCTGGTTCATGCCCGCCGGGGCACGGGTCGCGTGCGTCGGCCAACGACGCGCTGGCCGAGATCTACGAGCAGGCGAAGACCCGCCCAGGCGACGAGAAAGCCGAGCAGTCCCGCCGTCACGCCATCGGCCGTCGTGGGAATGGCGGGCGCGTAGTCCTGATAGGTTGCGCGCGCGAGAGCGAGGTCGGGATCACGCAGCAGGACGACGACGCGTCCGAGAGGCCCGGCTGCTTCTGCGAGCGCTTGGCGCTGCCGGGTCAACGCAGCGAGGCGCGCGATGTCCTGGCGAGCTGCCTCGCCGCGTCGGGCCACCAGTGCATCGCCGTCGCTGCGCAGGCGTGCGACAGCATCGTCCCGGCTTCGGCCAGTCGCGACAGCATCGGCTTCGAAGCCGGAGACGACACGGCGGAGTTCATCAAGGGTGCCGCCGAGTCGCTGGGCATATTGCTGAGCGAATTCCGGGGCCTGCGCCGCGATGGCGCCAACGAGGAGCCCGAGGGCGAGCCCGAGAGTGCGTAGGACGCGAAACATCGGCACCTCTGCGCGCTTGCGGGTGTGGGACAAAGCGTGGCGGCACGGCCGGTTCCGGTCGTTCCATCACGCCTCGCGCTCGCCCTCCTCCCTGGCGAACGCTTCGACGATGTCGGCCTCCGTAATCTCCGGCATCGCACGTACGACCTTGATGGCACGAGTCGGCCGTCCGGACACCATGATGAGGATCACAGTCTCCAAGCCGGGGCAGGCCGGATCAGCACAGACAATCTCGCTGGCCTTCACGACGGCAGAATCCGGCAGGGCGCTACAACGTCGGACCCAGGCGACGATCGCCGCGCGGGCCGCCTGATCCGCAGGGGGGCGGCGGGCTCCAAATCCCAGCAAGGCCACGATGCGCCTCAGGCCGGAAGGTTGAGGATACCGGCCTGCCCATCGGCGCAGCCAAAGGCAAGACGATTGCCGCGGCCATCCCAGGCCAGGGCCGAGATGGCGCTGTCTTTGACCGCCCGGCGCACCAGCAACTCGGAGGCGTCCGCGAATCGCACGAGCAGGATGCAGCCGTCCTCGTAGCCAATGGCCAGCACGAGTGCCTTGGGGTGAAACGCGACGCGCGAGACGCGCGCCGGGCGCACGCCGCACTCGCGGGGGGCCTTACCGGTCGGGCCTTCCTTCGAGTCGAACGGCCAGACGATGGCCGCCTCGGCGCCGCTTGTGGCGAGCCAATGGCCGTCGCCCGACCAGGACACCGAGCGCACCTTCGCCGGGTAGCCGGACATCCGCATATGGCCGCGGTCGGGCTGAAGGCGCCAGCCATGCAGGGAGTTCTCTTGCATGGTGGTCACCACGAAACGACCGTCCGGCGACCAGGTCACGTCGATATGAGACCCCTTCCACTCGACGAAATCGGGCGCGGTTTCGAGGTTCGGATACCAGAGGGTGGCGCCGTTGTAGTGTGCGACCGCGAGCCGGTAGCCCTTTGGCGCGAACGCAAGCCCGCGCGCTGTGGAGGGAGCCGCGAAGGTCTTCTCGCGGCCTTTGGCATCACGGGCGACGACGTTGCGGCCGGCCGCATAGGCGATGCCACCATCGGCATGCAGGGCCAGAGCATCGATCCAGGCGCCGTTCTTCACGCTCGCAACCTCGATGACCTCGCCCCGGCCCGATATCGCCACAACCCGTCCGTCATCGCCTCCCGTGACGAGGCGGCGCCCGTCACTGGCGCCCACGAGAATACCGGAGTCCGGATGCGCCTCCACCCGCTTGGCTTCTTCATCCGACACGACAAGGACGCCGCCGTCGCCGAGCGCGAACGCGACCGTGTCCTGCAGCCAGACCGCCTGCGTGACGTGGGCGCCGGCCACAACCGGCATGACGTGATCGAGGAGGGAGGGGGCTCTCATGCGGACAGATCTCTTGAAGCGCGAAACTCGCGGCCTCACCTCGCAACGATCTTGGTGCCGCTCCCCTTGGACACGGGAGTGCGCGCGATCAGGATCGTCGCGACGAGCGCGAGGACACCGGCGATGCCGGCGGGAATAGCGAGGGCATACAACGCCAGCTTCCCATAGGCGACCGTTCCGGCGATCGATCCGATCAGGAGCGAGAACCACACGACGGCATCGCCGACCCAGGCCAGACGGGCGCCGCGGCGTGCGAGTGCCAGCGCCAGTTTCTGCCCGAAGCCGAACAGCGCTCCCGTGACGAAGGTGGTTCCGGCCCGGAAGCCCTGAACATGCGAGAGCACGGCGTTCTGCGCACCCATGGCGAGGGCCAGCATGAGGGACGCGATGCCGGAATCGGGAGCCGCCGTCGCAGCCTGGAAGGCCGCACTCACCACCGCCGTTTCAAAACCGAGGATGACCGGCGTGACCCAGCGCGCCGGGGTCAGGGCCGAGAGGCCGCCGCCGCAGATCCCACCAAGCAGGAACGCGAGAATCAAGAGCGCCGGCAACAGCGCGTGGTGCAGGTTGCCGTGTCCGAGCGAGACCGCGAACTGGGTGGTATTTCCGCTCATGAACGAGGTGTAGAGGCCGCCGAGCCGGATGAAGCCAAGAGCGTCGACGTAGCCTGCAAGGGCCGTGAGGACGACTCCGAAGCCGAGGTGCCAGGTACGGGTCATGGATGCTGCGCGCACCCGTTCACCACCGAGCCCGCAAGGTTAAAGCTTCGCTTACCAAGTCCGCGCAATTGGAGTGAATGGCAGCGAACGATGCCGACCGGCCGCCCGTTTGTCTTGCGATCCGGCACGGGCCTCAGGGCCTCACGCCGGGTGAGTCGGAGTTGCGTCATGATTTCCTTCGCTTGCGCTTTTCCCACCGTGCCCGCCTTCCGTCCGCGCATCGCCACCGAGACCGTTCTGGTGGTCGAGGATGAGGCGATGGTTTGCGAACTGGCTGCCGAGGCCTTGCTCGACGAGGGCTACCGGGTCCTCACGGCAGCCGATGCCGACGCAGCCGAGGACATCCTGGCGCGGGAACGGGTGGACCTGCTCTTCACCGATATCGATTTGGCTCGCAACACGAACGGCATCGCGTTGGCGCATCGCGCGCGCCGGCACTTGCCGAACCTGCCGGTCGTCTACACCTCGGGAGGGCGCGGACATTTGTCCCAGGCCGATGCGGTCGCGCATTCCATCTTCGTTCCTAAACCCTACCGGCTGAGCCAGCTCGTGGCCCTCGCCAACGAGATCCTGCGTTCCGACCCTCAGCACGCCTGAACCGGCCGCGCATCGTGCGCGCGCCGCCCCCCTGGAGCCCCACGATGCGCACCCCCCTCGCCACTGCCCTCGTTCTTTTCGCCAGCGCTGCCGCGGCACAGGCCGCCTGCGATGTGAAAGGCGCGAAGCTCGAAGAGGCGATCGCGGCGAAGAGCGAGCTGCGTGAAACCGCCAATAAGCAGACGGTGCGCGACCTGCGCACCCTTCGGGATGCCGCCATCGTGCTCGAAACCTACAAGTACGCCGCCGAGTGCGAGCGCCTCGTGGAGATCGTGCGCGCGCTGGCGGCCAATCCCGAGAAAACGATCGAGCGCGGAGGCGATACGGACGAGGACAAGGCCGAGGATCTCATGGAAGCCCGCGAGCCGAAGGCTCCGACCGCCGGAGAAACCCTGAAGCCCAAATAAACGGCTTGGGCGTTGAGGTGCGCATGACAGCGAGGCGAGGGGTAGACGAATCGGCATGGTCAAGGACATTCAGTTCCGCGAGGCGGGTCTCGCGCACGCGGCCCAGAGGCTGCCCTCCGTCGTAGTCGACGACTACAACATCGAGCTGAAGGACGGTGACGGCTTCATCGGCGATCGGGTCTCCAAGTCAGCTTTTCGCGAGATGCTGGAAGCGTGCCGCGACAGCCTACGCGCGCTCGGTCCAGATCCTCTCGGCGACAAGAAGAGCTGTGATTTCTCGAAGCGGCGCCTCGACCAGATTCTGGTCGCCGACGACCCGCTCGCCTCGGGCGTCGTGTTCAGCGCTATCGAGGGCTTCGGACAGGAACTCGCGCGAGTGGTCAAGATCTTCCTGAACCAGGACGGGTGGGCCGGAACGCAGGCGATCGTGGTCGGCGGCGGGTTCAGCGACAGCCAGGTCGGCTACCTCGCCATCGGTCGAGCCGGTGTCCTCCTGCGCGCAGCGGGTATCGATGTGACCCTCGAGCCCATTCGGCACCATCCCGACGAGGGCGGCCTGATCGGTGCGGTGCATCTGGCGCCCGCATGGATGTTCGCGGGATATGACAGTCTGCTCGCCGTTGACATCGGTGGCAGCAACATCCGTGCCGGCGTGGTGACGACGAACCTGAAGAAAGCGCCGGACCTCTCTCGCAGCGAAGTGTGGCGCTCGGAGATCTGGCGACATCGCGACGAAGATCCGATGCCGAGTCGGGACGAGGCCGTGGACCGGCTGATCGGTATGCTGTCGGATCTCATTCGCCGAGCGGACCGGGCCAGCTTCAGCTTGGCGCCCTTCATTGGCATCGGCTGCCCGGGCATGATCGAGGCCGATGGTACGATCAAGCGTGGTGGCCAGAACCTGCCCGGACACTGGGAAGGCGACGACTTCAACCTCGTAGAGCGGATCGCGGCAGCAATCCCCAGGATCGGCGATCACGCCACCATGGTGGTGATGCACAACGATGCCGTCGTCCAGGGACTGAGCGAGGTCCCGAATCGCCAGGATGTGACCCGCTGGGGGGTGCTCACCATCGGCACCGGGCTCGGCAATGCCCGATTCACGAACCGGGGTGCGGACGAACCCTGATCCGCGGCACCTTAGCTGTCAGCGCGTCTTCGCGCTGGTGCGTACGAAGGACTGGGCGATGCGCTCGCGCAGCTCTTCGTTCAGTTCGATATCGACGAGGCGCCAGGACCAGCCGCGGAGGCGCAGGCGGATCCGCAATCGCCGATCCCTCCCCGCCTCGGGTGGTATGCCGATCACGACGGTGCGGAACCCGCGCATCTCGGAGGCGAGATAGAACGGGATCAACCGCCGGACGCTTTCGATGTGCAGGCCACCTGCGGGCTTGGTCTTCGGCCCATCGCGTCCAAGCTCGACGGATTGCGGCCAACCGTCGTCCAGGAGGTCGACCACCGTGGCGGGTGTCACCAGAGCCTCGGCGATTGGGATCGCCAGGGCGGCGGCGGCCTCGGCGATGCGCTGCCGATCCCGGGGCTCGACATCGGGTGCCGCCGGATCGCGCGCCTGGGCGGCCGCGACCGCCTGTCGGATGACCGACAATCGGAGAGTCCGGAAATTGACGTGCCGGGCGATGTAGTCCGTGTCGTGGGCCTGAACGGCGCGGGCCAGATCGTATAGGGCCCAGAGCGGGGTCAGCGTGAACGCGAACCAACCGATGACCAACAGAATCGGAATCGACCACCAGCGCATCGTGACCCGGCCTCAGGCGATCACGTGGCGGCGTTCCATGTGGTGAGCCCCGCGAAGGCATCCACCACACCCTCGTAGACCGGACGCTTGAACGGAACGATCAGGTCCGGCAGGCCGGACATCGGCTCCCACCGCCACGCATCGAACTCCGACGGGAAAGCCCCCTCGCCTGGATTCGCAACGTCGATCTCGTCGTCCGAGCCGAGGAAGCCGAACGCGAACCACTTCTGGGTCTGGCCCCGGTATCGCCCCTTCCAGGCCTGCTTCAGCACGGCCGGCGGTAGATCGTAGGACAGCCATTCCGGCGCCTCGCCGAGGCGGACGACCGACGCCGAGGAAACATTGGTCTCCTCGTAGAGCTCGCGCAGCGCCGCGGCCTCGGGGTCCTCGCCGGCGTCGATCCCGCCTTGAGGCATCTGCCAGGCACGACCATCAGCAACGTGCTCCGGACCTGCATCTGCCCGGCGCCGTCCAATGAAGACGAGCCCAGCACGCGAGATCAGAGTGATACCGACGCAGGAACGGTACGGAAGATCGGCGCCGTCGGCGGTCGGAGATGCGGTCATGGCGGGGACCATAGGCAGGCCGGTGAGGTGTCGCAACGCACGAAACGGCGTCGCCACGCAATTCAGAGTGGGGTCATGGCCGGTTGCTGGTCAGACGGGTGCCTGCACCGCTGCCGCCCAGGGCCACGCTGACGGGGACAAGCCTGATCCCCCGCATCTCCGCCTCGGCGGCCCAGCGGGCGATTCGGTCGATGCTCATCGGGAGCGCGCTGGCAGAGGCGAAAGCGAACCCCTTCTGCCGCGCCTGAGCTTCGAGGCGAGCCAGCTCCCGATCAATGGCGTCGGGACGCGGAAGAGCGTCGAGGACGATCTCGGCGCGGGCGACAGGCACTTTCGCTTTGGTAGCCAAAGACGCTGCCAGTGAGCGCGGCGAGGTGCCGTCATCGACGAAGCCGAGGCCACGGGCACCGATCTCGCGCAGGATTGGCTCCAAAGCGGCCGGGTCGCTCGTGAGTTTGGCACCCATGTAGTTCACGATACCGACGAACCCGGAGAACCGGCTCATCACCCAGCTCAAGCGATCGAGATTCTCGGGCGGACGCGAGCTGGTCAGCAAGGTCTGTGGACCAGGGTCGCTGTCGGGATAGTCGAAGGGCTCCATCGGGGCCTGAAGCAGGGCTTCGTGCCCAGCTTCGCGGGCTCGCGCGACGGTTCGCTCAAGATCGCTGCCATAGGGCGCGAAGGCGAGGCTGACCGCCGGTGGAAGCCGGGTGATGGCGCTGGCCGTGGCCGCTTGGCTAATTCCGAGACCCGAGACCAGGATGGCAACCCGAGGGCCGACTCCGCCGGTATCGGGCCGCGCATAGACGTCGAGCGCACGCAATCGGCCTTCGCCGAGACGCGGTATGTTGCCGTGGCGGCCGCGCTCGACGAGGCGCGGATCGGGAGCGGCGCTCAGGCGGATTGGTGCCGCGGAAGGGACCTGGATCACGACCGCGTCGGTTGGCGCCGCCGTTCCAGTCGGGCGCACCACCGTCACACCGGAGGCGTTCTCGACATCGCTGGCACTGCTGGAACCTGTTTTCGGACGTTCGACATTGGCTTGCACCTGGGCCGAAGCTTCGGGAGCAGCCTCCGACTGGCGCAGCGCGATGATCGCGGTAGCGCTCGGCTCGCCGCCCCCAGGATCGCCCACGACCATGAGGATGCTGGTACCCAAGACGAGACCCGCCACGAGGCCGCCCAGCACCATCGGGGCGGTGACGCGCGCCTGCCGTAGCGACCGCAGCCAGGAACCGGCTTTGGGCTTGCCGCCAAGCGGTCGGGTCAGGATGTCGTCGGTGGCCACGCGCAGCCGCTTCCCCAGGCTCCCGGTCCGAGGTTTGTGGCGGTTCCGCCCGAAACGGCGACGGCCCCCAACATCGGTCCTGAACCGACATTGGGGACCGCGGTGGTTAAGGCTTCGCTAAGGGCCGCCGGGCATCCGCCTCAGTTCGGCACAACTGCCTTCGGCGTGTTGGCCGCGCCCTTCTGGATTCCACGCAGGAAATCGAAGGCTGCCGTGAGCTGCTTGTCCTTGGCCGGGTCCGGCGGAACGTAAGCAGACGACCCGCCGCGCTCCTCGACGTCCTTCTGCTTCAGGTGCCCCTTCAGGCCGGCCTCGCCCTTGGTCTCGTCCTTGCCCTTCAGTTCGTCCGGCACTTCCTGCAGGACCTCCTGATCCGGCTCGATCCCCTTGGCCTGGATCGAACGGCCCGACGGCGTGTAGTAGCGCGCGGTGGTCAGGCGGAGTGCACCGCTTCCGCCGAGCGGGATGATCGACTGCACGGAGCCCTTGCCGAACGACCGGGTGCCCAGCACCGTGGCACGCTTATGATCCTGCAACGCACCGGCAACGATCTCGGAGGCCGAGGCGGAACCGCCATTGACCAGGACAACAATGGGCTTGCCCTTGGTCAGGTCGCCGGCCTTGGCCGAGAACCGCTGAGTCTCGTCCGGATTGCGGCCGCGCGTCGAGACGATTTCTCCGCGATCGAGGAAGGCATCGGAGACCATCACGGCCTGGTCGAGAAGGCCGCCGGGATTGTTACGCAGATCCAGCACGTAACCCTTGAGCTTGTCGGCGCCGATGTCGGTATTGAGCTTATCGATCGCGGCACGCAAGCCATCGAAGGTTTGCTCGTTGAACTGAGTCAGGCGGATGTAGCCGATGTCGCCGCCCTCGGCGCGCGAGCGCACCGGCTTGATCTTGATCACATCGCGATTGAGCGTGACTTCGATTGGATCCTTCGACTCCTTGCGGCTGATCTTCAGCTTCACGGGCGAGTTCACAGGACCGCGCATCTTGTCGACGGCCTGGTTCAGGGTGAGGCCCTGAACCTGATCCTCGTCGATCTGAGTGATGATATCGTTGGTGAGGATACCGGCCTTCGAGGCGGGGGTGTCGTCGATCGGCGTGACGACCTTGATCAGGCCATCCTCCATCGTGACCTCGATACCCAGGCCGCCGAACTCGCCGCGTGTCTGCACCTGCATGTCGCGGAAGCTCTTGGAGTCCATGTAGCTCGAATGCGGATCGAGCGAGGTGAGCATGCCGTTGACGGCCGCTTCGATCAGCTTCGCCTCATCGGGCTTCTCCACGTAGTCCGTGCGGATTTTCTCGAACACGTCACCGAACAGGCTGAGTTGACGGTAGGTCTCGGCGGAGGCCGCAACCGCGCTCGTCCCCGAGAGAAGGCGGGTCTGGGTCGCGACCATGGAAGACCCGACGCCGAGGAACGCGCCGACTAGAACGAGGGAAACCTTGCGCATTATCCGCGAACCTTCTCGCTGGGGCTTTTCGCCCACCAAGGCTCCGGGTCGATGGAGCCGCCGTCTTTTCTGAACTCAACGTATAAGACCGGATCGCTGCGATCACCGCCCGCCGCTTCGGGACTGGTGCCGCCCTCCCCCATCGCCGCCACCGGCTCGCCCGCGAGCACGAACTGGCCGACCTCGACGTTGATCTGGTCCATCCCCGCCAACAAGAGATAGTAGCCATCGCCGGCGTTGATGATCAAGAGTCGCCCGTACGACCGGAACTGGCCGGCAAAGGACACCCAGCCATCGGCCGGTGAGGAAACCACCGCTTTCGGCCGGGTCGAGAGCGATATGCCGCGGGTGCTTCCGCCATTACCATCGGGCTGGTTGAAGCTGCGCAGGAGGGCGCCGCTGACGGGACGCGGCAGGTCCCCCCGCGTGTCGACGAAACGGACCTTCGGCGCCAAGCGAGCCGGGTCACGCGCCGCGGCGACCGCGAAGCGCTCCTGGGTGGCGCGGACCTCGCGGGTTTCAGCGGCCCGGGCCTCATCGGCGGCCCGGCGCGCCGACGCGACCTCCCCCTCCATCCGGTCGAGCAATTCCTTCAAGCTTCGAGCCTGAACCGAGAGTTCGGCAGTGCGGGTCCGCTCGGCGGCCAGCCCGCTCTCGACCTCGGCCTGTCGTGTCCGGCGCGCCGCGATGAGAGCATTCAGGCGCTGCTGTTCCCGCGCCCAACCCGCCAGATCGTTGGTCAATCCTTCGCGATCGGCAGCGATGAGACCCTTCAGGCGGACGAGTTCGGTCAGGTCGCCGGCCAGGGTCTCGGCTTCCCCGCGCAATTCGGGCACGACTGCACCAAGCAGCATCGACGTGCGGATGACCGCGAGCACATCCTCGGGACGGACCAGGACCGCCGGCGGCGGCCGGCGACCCATGCGCTGGAGCGCGGCAAGGATCTCCGCGATAACGCCCCGCCGGGATTCGAGCGAGCGCCGAAGTGCCGTCTCACTGGTTCCGAGGGTCTTCAGGCGGTCCTCGAGTCGGCTCATACGAACTTCGGTGGCCTGGGCCTGACGCGCGGCATCGACGAGGGCGGTGTTCAGCTTGGCCCGGTCGCCGCCGATGGCGGTAATCTCCGCCTCGAATTTGGCCCTGGCTCCCGTACTGGCCGCAAGCGCGTCTTCGATGCGCTTCAGGTTGTCGGCGCGGCGGGTCTTCTCGTCGAGCGCGTTCTGGACAGCCTCCGGCGTCGAGGGCTCCTCGGCGCGGGGTACGCACGTGAGAGCGAAGAAAGCGGCCATCATCAGGCCGCTCCTCACCCCAGTACGTCTACGTCGGGTGCCCGATGTCATCGGTCGTCGAGGTTTCCGCGGTGATACGGGTGGCCGGCAAGGATCGTCAGCGTGCGGTACACCTGCTCCAGGGCGAGGACGCGCACAAGCCCATGCGGCAAGGTGGCGGCTCCGAACGACAGGGCCAGTTCGGCACGTGACCGGACGGACGGGTCCAGACCATCAGCGCCCCCAATTGCGAGGATGAGGGCTGAGCGTCCTGCATCACGCCAGCTCCCGACACGCTCCGCGATGAGCTCGCTGGTCAGATCGGAGCGTCCGCGCTCATCGTAGACAGCCAGCACGGCACCGGTTGCGGAAGCAAGCCCAAGGATGGCCGCCCCCTCCTCGGACGCACGGTCCTGTGCGCGCCGTGCGCGGCTCTCGGGAATTTCGGCGATGTCGCAGGCTGCGAACCCGAGTCCCCGCCCGACTTGAACGGCTCGCTCACGATATCGCGCGGCGAGATCTCGTTCGGGACCGGGCTTCAGACGGCCAACTGCCGCGACCAGCAAGCGCACGATGCGCTGGACTTCATTCGGCCAGGGCAGCGGCGGGACGGTCGGCCCCCCACATTTTTTCCAGATTGTAGAAGCCGCGCACTTCCGGTCTAAAGATGTGCACGATGATGTCGCCGGCATCGATCAACACCCAATCGCAAGCCGGAAGCCCCTCGACCCGAGCCGTACCAAGCCCTTTGGACTTGATCTCCTGGAGGACGCGATCCGCGATCGCGCCGACATGGCGCTGAGAGCGGCCTGACGTGATAATCATCGTATCGGCCAGGGAGGTTCGGCCCATGAGATCGATCTCAATCGTCTCCTCGGCTTTCATGTCCTCGAGGCATTCGAGGGCGAGGCTCCGGAGATCGTCGATCTTCCGGTTGGTGGATTCCTCGGAGCCCGGGGCTCCGGTGTGGACCGCGTCGTTCAGCGTCTGGGTTCCTGCAATCGCCATCGTCATCCCACCATCGTACTCCGAATAGGGATAAAGTGGAACGTGGCTCTTGCCTTTTCCATCGAAGGCACCCGCCGTCTCGTACAGACGCCTATGCGAACACGTCTGGGCCGGCTCGCAGAGCCGTGGACGAGAGGGTCGAACGCGGCCCGTGGAGGAAAACCCAAGCTGGAGCTGCGCGATCAGACAAGCTTGCCGCGTTCGATTCCGCGATGCGCCAGCGCGCAAGGACGTGGGCGGCGCGAGCGGCCGGTGCGGTCAGGGTGAAGCCCGGACGATCGACGATGGCGAGCGGCATCAGGGCGGCGATCTCCAAATATCCCTGCCAGCGGTGAAATGTCGCGAGGCTGTCGGCTCCCATGATCCAGACGAACCGCACAGCCGGATTTCTCTGTGTGAGGAACCGCAAGGACTGACGGGTGTATCGGGCGCCGATCTGCGACTCGAAATCCGTGACCCGGATTCGGGGATGGTCGGCGACGCGCTGCGCCCGTTCGACCCGGCGGTTGATGGCAGCGAGGTCGCCCCGATCCTTCAACGGGTTACCTGGCGTCACCATCCACCAGATCGCATCAAGCCGCAGCCGCTTCAGGGCGACGAGGCTGACATGCCGATGTCCGAGATGCGCCGGATTGAACGAGCCCCCGTAAAGACCGATGCGCAGGCCCGGCGAAACGGGTGGCAGATGCGCCGGGCCCGACGCCTCAAGGCGCATCGCGCCTCGATCGGATCGCGGGAGTTGGCGTCAAGGGCGCGTCTGCCCGTTGCCGTGAACCCGGTACTTGAAGGTGGTCAGTTGCTCGACCCCCACCGGCCCACGTGCGTGCATGCGTCCGGTGGCGATGCCGATCTCGGCACCAAAGCCGAACTCCCCGCCGTCGGCGAACTGGGTCGAGGCATTATGTGTGACAATGGCCGAATCGACCTCCGCCAGGAAGCGTGAGGCTTCCGTCAGGTCATCGGTGATGATCGCGTCGGTGTGATGCGATCCGTTGGTCTCGATATGTTCGATGGCGGCATCGAGACCGTCGACGACCCGAACCGAAATGATGGCGTCGAGATATTCGGTGCGCCAATCGACCGGCGTGGCGGCGCTGACGCGGGCATCGATCGCCTGCGTGGCCGAATCGCCGCGCACGGCGCATCCGGACTCGAGAAGCGCAATGACGAGCGGCGCCAAATGCGTGTCGGCGCAGGCGCGGTCGACAAGCAGGGTTTCGGCGGCCCCGCAGATGCCGGTGCGCCGCATCTTGCTGTTAAGAACGATGGTGCGGGCCATCTCGAGGTCCGCGCCCGCCGCGACGTAGACATGGCAGATACCGTCGAGATGGGCGAAGACGGGGACGCGAGCTTCCGCCTGCACCCGCTCGACCAGCCCGCGCCCGCCGCGCGGCACAATGACGTCGATACCACCGTCGAGGCCGGACAGCATGGCGCCGACCGCCGCGCGATCCCGGGTCGGCACGATCTGGATGGCGTCGGCCGGAAGACCCGCCGCCTCCAGCCCTGCCCGCATGGCACGCGCAATGGCCATGGCAGAGCGGTGGCTGTCGGACCCGGCGCGCAAGATCGCCGCATTGCCCGCTTTAAGGCAGAGCGCGCCCGCATCGGCCGTGACGTTGGGCCGACTCTCGAAAATGACGCCGATGACGCCGAGAGGCACGGCAATGCGTTCGATCAACAAGCCGTTGGGCCGCTCGAAGGCAGCGATCTGCCGCCCCACCGGATCAGGGAGCGCTCCGATTTTGGCCACCGCGTCGGCAATCGCCCCCAGACGCCCTTCGTCCAGGGTGAGGCGGTCGAGGAGCGCCTGGGTCTGGCCCGCGGCGCGGGCCGCCTCGACGTCGAGAGCGTTTTCCGCCAGAATCGTATTCCGCTCCGCCCGGAGGCGTTCGGAGATGAGGCGAAGCGCGGTGTCCTTGATCTGAGCTGGAGCGAGAGCGATCTTGCGGGCCGCAGCACGGGCACGCTGGCCCAGGGCGTTCATCTCCGTGGAGAGATCGGCGGGGGGCGTAAACTCGGATCGCAGGTTCAGAACGGGCACGGCCTTAATCCTCGCGACCGTCGCGATGGCACGCGGCCGCCTTGTGTTCCGACCCGTCATGCCACGCCAGAGGCCATTAGAACAAGCATACGGGCTGACGGATCAGCTATTCCCCCACCATCGCGAGGTCATCGCGGTGTACCATTTCCGCGCGTCCCGGATGGGTCAGAAGATCGGCGATCTCCCGGCTCGGCCGGCCGATGATGCGCAGGGCCTGGTCGCTGTCATAGGCCACGAGTCCGCGTCCAAGGGTCCGTCCAGCTTCATCCCGGATCACCACGGCATCGCCGCGTCCGAACCCGCCCTGGACGCGGGTCACGCCCACAGGCAGCAGGCTGGCGCCACCCTGGAGAGCACGCGCGGCGCCAGCATCGACGGTGAGGATACCACGTGGCTCCAGGGAGCCGGCGATCCAGCTCTTGCGCGCTGTCACCGGGTTGGAGCCTGATAGGAACCAGCTGCAGCGCCCCCCCTTCAGGATGGTTCGCAGCGGATTCTTCTCGCGCCCATCGGCAATGACCATGTGGGTGCCGCCGCTGGCAGCGATCTTGGCTGCTTCGACTTTGGTGCGCATACCGCCGCGCGAGAGTTCGGAGGCCGGACCACCAGCCATCGCTTCGATCTCCGGCGTGATCCGCTCGATGATTGGAAGGTGCTGCGCATTCGGATCGGTATGCGGCGGAGCCGTATAGAGGCCGTCGATGTCGGAGAACAGCACCAGGACGTCGGCTCCGATCATCGTGGCGACGCGGGCGGCCAGACGATCGTTGTCGCCGTAGCGGATCTCGCTGGTAGCGACCGTGTCGTTCTCGTTGACGACCGGGACGGCGCGCACTTCGAGGAGCTTGAGCACCGTGGCGCGGGCATTGAGGTAACGCCGACGTTCCTCGGTGTCCTGCGGCGTCACCAGGATTTGCCCGGCGGCGATGCCGTGATGCCCAAGGGCCTCGGACCAATGGCGCGCCAGGGCGATCTGCCCCACGGCCGCTGCGGCTTGGCTCTCCTCCAGGCGCAGGGTGCCGGGCGGATAGCCGAGCACCGTCCGGCCGAGCGCGATGGCCCCCGATGAGACGACCAGCACATCCGTCCCGCTGGCGTGAAGATCGGCGATGTCCTCTGCCAAAGCGCTCAGCCAGGCATGGCGCAGACGACTGCGCACGCGGTCAACGAGCAGAGCCGAGCCCACCTTGATGACGATACGGCGGAAGTCGTGGAGATTGGGGATCTGGACGTCGGTGGTCATCGGCAGTGTCGGCGGGAGGACGGTGAAGCGTTTGTGACGAGCGCGTGTCGCCGGCACAAGGGCCGTGCGCTCCCGTTCAGGGCTGCCACGCCTCGGCCGGCTGCGCCTCGGCCTCTGCCAGCTTCGCCGCATCCATCTCGCGAGCAAGCGCCCGCAGGGCATCCTGCACACCGAGGCCCGTGGCTGAGGAAAGCACCAGCGGCTTCTTCTTCGAGGCACGCTTCAGACGGGCAACCTGCTCCTTCAACACATCCGGATCGACGACGTCGGCCTTCGAGAGCGCGACGATTTCAGGCTTTTCGTCGAGGCCGTTGCCGTAGGCTTCCAGTTCGCGCCGGACGAGCTTGTAGGTCTGGCCGGCATGCTCGTTCGTCGCCTCCACCAAGTGGAGCAGCACCCGGCAGCGCTCCACGTGGGCCAGGAACTTGTCGCCCAAGCCGACGCCGTCATGAGCGCCCTCGATCAATCCCGGAATGTCGGCAAGCACGAATTCCCGCTCATCGGAGCGTACGACGCCGAGTCCCGGATGCAGGGTGGTGAAGGGATAATCGGCGATCTTGGGCTTGGCCGCCGTCACGGTGGCGAGGAAGGTCGACTTGCCCGCATTGGGAAGCCCGACCAGTCCCGCATCGGCGATCAGCTTCAGGCGCAGCCACACCCACTGCTCATGGCCTTCCAAGCCCGGATTGGCGTGCTTCGGTGCCCGATTGGTCGACGTGGTGAAGTAGGCATTGCCAAAACCGCCGTTGCCGCCCTTGGCGAGACGCACACGCTGGCCGACATGGGTCATGTCGGCGATCAGGGTCTCGCCGTCCTCGGCCAGGATCTCGGTTCCGGCAGGAACCTTCAGCACCACATCGGCGCCGTTGGCACCGTGGCGGTTGGAGCCCATGCCGTGCTCGCCTTTCTTGGCCTTGAAGTGCTGCTGGTAGCGGTAGTCGATCAGGGTGTTGAGGCCGTCGACGCACTCGACCCAGACATCGCCGCCGCGCCCGCCGTCGCCACCGTTCGGGCCGCCGAACTCGATGAACTTTTCACGGCGGAAGGCCACGCATCCGGCGCCACCGTCGCCGGAGCGGACATAGACCTTGGCTTCGTCGAGGAATTTCACGGGCGGGCTCGGATCAGTTCGGATGTCGGGATGTCGTGTGTCGCCGGAACGACAAAGCATGAAACGACAACGGGGAAGATGGTTTCCCATCTTCCCCGGGATCATGTGGTGGCTAGGCCCTCTCCCGGGAAGATCCCGTGAGAGCCTCGGGGAAGCGCCTTACTCGGCAGCTTCCTGCATCGGGACAACGGTGACGAAGGCGCGACCGCGCTTCGTCTCAAACAGCACGCGGCCGGCCGCCTTGGCGAACAGGGTGTGGTCCGTGCCGATGCCGACATTGGTGCCGGGATGCCACTTTGTGCCGCGCTGGCGCACGATGATGTTGCCCGGAATGACGGCTTCCGAACCGAACTTCTTCACGCCGAGGCGCTGACCAGCCGAGTCGCGGCCGTTGCGGGACGAGCCGCCTGCTTTTTTATGAGCCATGGGAAATTACTCCGAAGTCTTGGATCTCAGGTCGGATCGTCAGGCGCTGATGCCGGTGATGCGGACCACCGTGTGATGCTGGCGGTGGCCCCGCTTGCGGCGGGAGTTCTGACGGCGGCGCTTCTTGAAGGCGATGACCTTCGCGTCGCGGCCGTGGCTGACGATCTCGCCGGTGACGCTGATGCCCGAGAGCAGCGGCGCGCCGACCTGAGTGGCGCCTTCGCCGTTCGTGAACAGGAGCACGTCACCGAAGGTGACGGCCGAACCGGCTTCGCCTTCGAGCGTGGCGATCGTGATGGTGTCGTTGGCGGCAACGCGATACTGCTTGCCGCCCGTCTTGATGACTGCGAACATCGTTCTCTCTTCGTGTTCTCTGCCGGCCTCCGGCGCGCCTCGCGGCGAATCCTGGACCGTCTTCTTGTTCAGGTCATCCGCACCATCGGATCGAGCCGGGGGCGAACGCGAAACGCGCGGACTTCGTCGAGGAAGCCGCGCGAGAGGGGGTGGATAGGCGGGGATGGGGTGATTTGTCAATGACGGCGGGTGGCACCGAGGTGACCGGGCCTACCGCTTCGTCAATCCGCCGAGCACGTTGCGAAGGATCGCATTGCCCACCTCGGTCCCGACTTTCCGTGCCATCGAGCGCGCGGCGTTGCCGAGGACCTGTTCGGCAAGGCTCGGGGGCGGGCGGCGCCCCTTCCCCACCGGCTTGGTGCCGAGAACGCCGCCGAGCCAGCTCCCGAGCATCCCGCCCAAACCGCCCTCCGTCACCTCCGGGCCGTCGGTTCCGCTGCCGTCGAGCCCCTTGCGGGCGGCCAGCATCTCGTAGGCACTCTCGTTGTCGACGGACTGGTCGTACTTTCCGCGCACGGGACTTTTTGCGATGAGATCGGCCCGCTCGGCCGGTGTGATCGGACCGACTCGGCCCTGCGGGGGTGCGATCAGGGCGCGCTCGACCACGGACGGCGTGCCCTTGGCTTCCAGGAACGAGACGAGCGCCTCACCAACGCCGAGTTCGGTGATCGCCTTGGCGACGTCAAAGCCGGGATTCTGGCGGAATGTCTCGGCGGCGGCCTTCACGGCGCGCTGATCGCGGGGCGTGAAGGCGCGCAAGGCATGCTGCACCCGGTTTCCGAGCTGGCCGAGGACCGATTCCGGTACGTCGAGAGGATTCTGCGTCACGAAGTAGACGCCGACGCCCTTCGAGCGGATCAGGCGTACCACCTGCTCCACCGCATCCAGAAGGGCCTTCGGGGCGTCGTCGAACAGGAGGTGCGCCTCGTCGAAGAAGAAGACGAGCTTCGGCTTGTCGAGGTCGCCGACCTCCGGCAGCTGCTCGAACAGCTCCGAGAGCATCCAGAGCAGGAACGAGGCATAGAGCCGGGGCCGCTGCATCAGCTTGTCGGCAGCCAGGATGTTGACGATGCCCCGGCCCTCGCGGTCCACCCGCATGAAATCGTTGAGGTCGAGGGCCGGCTCGCCGAAGAACCGGTCGGCGCCCTGGTTCTCCAGCATCAGGAGTTGTCGCTGAATGGCGCCGACGGAGGCCGCCGAGACGTTGCCATACTGGCCCGAGACCGCCTTCAGGTTCTCGGTGAGGTGGAGCAGCAGGGCACGGAGGTCCTTGAGATCGAGGACCGGCCATTTGTTGTCGTCCGCGACCCGGAAAGCGATGTTGAGCACGCCCTCCTGGGTGTCGTTGAGTTCCAGCAGGCGCGCCAGCAGCAACGGCCCCATCTCGATGACGGTGCAGCGGATCGGATGGCCCTGATCCCCGAACAGATCCCAGAACACGGTCGGAAAGCGGTCGGGCTCGTAGGGAATGCCGAGCTCGTCGGCGCGCTTGACGAAGACCGGCTTCGACTCGCCGGCAACGGCCAGCCCCGAGAGATCGCCCTTGATATCGGCGGCGAAGACCGGGACGCCGGCATTGGAGAATCCCTCCGCCATCACCTGCAGGGTCACGGTCTTGCCGGTGCCCGTCGCTCCGGCCACGAGGCCGTGGCGGTTGGCGAGCCGAAGCGTCAGGCCCTCGGGTTTCAGACTTCCATCCTTGAGGGGCGCCTTGCCGACTAGGATCGTACCGTCGTCCTGCATGATCGTCCGCTCCTCGTGCCCGTCGCAGCGCCGAAGCGTCGACCGTGAGCGTTATGGCGCCCGGGCGCGGCATTTTCCAGCGGTTCGCCGAGCGCTCTTGATTTCGCGTCGGCGAGGCCGGATGGACAAGATCCCGACCGTGCAGAGATGCCGACCGTGCAGGAGTCCGTTTAAGATGGAAGAGTTGATCGCCCGCGTAACGACCCGGACCGGCCTCGATGCCGCAACGGCGCAGACCGCCATCGGCCACATCCTGGCCTTCCTGCAGAAGGAGGGGCCGGCCACGGAGGTGAGCCAGTTGCTCAGCGCTCTGCCGGGATCCGAGGCCGCGATCGCCGAAACCAATGCCGGCGAAGCCGGCGGCGGCGGCCTGATGGGCATGCTCGGCGGCATGATGGGTGGTGGCGTCATGGCGCTCGGGCAGAAGCTGATGGCTGCCGGCGTGCCGATGGGCCAGATGCAGCCGCTCGGCCAGGAACTGTTCGCCTATGGCCGTGAGAAGGCCGGCGAGGACGTGATGGGCCCGATCGTCGGCTCCGTCCCAGGCCTGAACCAGTTCGTCTGAGACCAGCGTCGGATCCTTCGGCGACTACCCATCGGGGCGTCGTCGGAGGGTGGACCTTCTCCTCCGGCAAGCCCCTCTGGAAAAACAGCAATCCTTGTCATAAAAGCGTGTGCGCTTCGTGGTGATGTGACCTCCCGAAGGCACGAGGCCAAGGGCTCCAGCGGAGCACGCCTCGCGGTCCCGACAGGGCGGATTGGACGATGGTCCCGAACTTCGCGCGCGATGCCTCCACGGCGTGGCTTAATGGCTGGGAGGCGCACGTTCATGCGCCCTTCGCCCGGCTGAAGCAGCGCACCGCCGAAGCGGGGCGCAGTGGGCTTCTGCTCCCTGCGGGCGGGGCGCCGATCCGGTTCAAGCCCCGCCTCAGAACGCCCCTCGCCGCCCCGGGGCTCGCGCCGACCCTCGGCCGTATCGGCTCCCTCGAGGTGCGGCTGGCCACCTCCGCTTCGGAGATCCGGCGGGCGCAGCGCCTGCGCTACCGGGTGTTCTTCGAGGAAATGTCGGCAGTCCCCAGCGGTCTTGCGATGCTGTCGCGCCGCGACGTCGACGAGTACGATGCGGTCTGCGACCACCTCCTGGTGATCGATCACGCCGCCACGGACACGCCGAACTTCGCCGCCAAGCCGTTCCGGCGCACCCAACCCAAGGTTGTCGGGACCTACAGGCTGCTGCGGCAGGATGCGGCCGACCGCAATTTCGGGTTCTACACGGCCGGCGAATACGACATCGCCCCTCTGATGGCGGCCAATCCGGGGGCGCGGTTCCTCGAACTCGGGCGCTCCTGCGTGCTGAAGCCCTATCGGACCAAGCGCACGGTGGAACTGCTCTGGGCCGGAATCTGGGCCTATGTTCAACACCATAGCATCGATGCCATGCTGGGCTGCGCCAGCCTGGAGGGGACGGACCCGGATCGGCTCGCACTCCCCTTGAGCTTCCTGCACCACCATGCCCGGGCCTCGGAGGGTTGGTGTGCCCGCGCCCTGCCGGAGCGCTACGTGGCGATGAACCGGGTGGCTCGCGAGGCCGTGGACCCGAAGGCCGCGCTCCAGGCGCTGCCGCCGCTGATCAAGGGCTACCTGCGGATCGGCGCGACCTTCGGCGACGGGGCCGTCGTGGACCATCAGTTCGGCACCACCGACGTCTTCGTGGTGCTGCCCGTCTCGGCCATCGCGGCACGCTACCGGGAGCATTTCGCGCCGGCGGCGAACCGCCAGGCGGCGTAAGGCAACCTCAGGTTCGTGCATCCGCCGCGAGGGCGGCCAAGCCTTCGCGGTAGGTCGGATAGGCGAGCGTCACGCCAAGCTCTTCTTGGATAAGGCGATTTCGCACCCGCTTGTTCTCGCCGTAGAAGCTGCGGGCCATCGGGCTCAGGTCGGCGGTCTCGAAATCCACCTCCGGCGGCAGCGGTAGGCCGGCGAGCTTGGCGGCATATTCGGTCACGACCTGCGGCGGGGTCGGCTCGTTGTCGGTGACGTTGTAGGTGGCACCGGCGCGGGGATGGGCGATCGAGGCCAGCAGCGTGGTCGCGATATCGTCGACGTGGATCCGGTTAAACACTTGTCCCGGCTTGATGATTCGCTGCGATTTACCCTCCCGCAGCTTCACGATCGGGTTGCGGCCCGGGCCGTAGATGCCGGAGAGACGAAAGACCTGGACGGCCTTGCCGGTCTCGGCGCCGAGGGCGTTCCACTGATTTTCGACGGCGAGGCGCCCACGGGAACGGCCGCTCACCGGGCGGGGCGGCGTCGACTCGTCGATCCAGGCGCCCTCGTGATCGCCGTAGACACCGATGGTCGACAGATAGCCGATCCAGCCGATGCGACTGGCCGCGATGGCCTCGCGGTATACCGCGAGGGTCGTGTCGAGGTCGCGGGCGGGCGGGGCCGAAACCAGCAGCACATCCGTATCGGCGAGGTCGGCCGCGATGCGGGGGTCATCGGAGTCCGGTCCGAAGGCCCGCATCTCGGCGAGATCGCTGGGGCCGGCCCGGGACGGATCGGTCACGGTGGCGCGGACCACGCCGAAGCGGTCGCGGGCACGCTCCACGAATCGACGGGCGGTGAAACCGAGTCCGAAGACGAAGAGGTTCATGTCGGCGTCTGTCCTGTCGTCTCGGGCGGGGTCGGGTCCAGGGCCAAGTCCCACTCGCCCCGGACCGTGGCGTCGGTTTCGCCCAAACCCCGGGCGTTGAAAAGCGCGCGCAGCGGCGCGGGCGCCAGCAGGCACCCGAGCGCCCACACCGCCATGCCGCGCACCAGGGGCGCGGGATCGTCCAGGCAGCGCTCGGCCTCGGCGGCGAGGCCGAGATCACCGGAGTTGCCGATGGCGATGAGGACATTGCGCAGGAATCGATCCCGCCCGGTGCGCTTGACCGGCGTGCCGGCGAAGCGGGCGCGGAAGGCCGCGTCGTCGAGGCGGGCGAGGTCGGCGAGCGGCGGGGCGGCGAGATCGCTCCGGGCGGCCATCCGCCCCTCCGCGGCCGTCGCCGCGAACTTGTTCCAGGGGCAGATTGCGAGGCAATCGTCGCAGCCGAAGACGCGGTTGCCGATGGCCGACCGGAACTCCGTCGGAATCGGCCCGGCATGCTCGATGGTCAGGTAGGCGATGCAGCGGCGCGCATCGAGGCGGTAGGGCGCCGGAAAGGCACCGGTCGGGCAGATGTCGAGGCAGCGCCGGCACGAGCCGCAATGGTCGGCCTCCGGCGCGTCGGGGGTCAGGTCGGCGGAGGTGTAGATGGCGCCGAGCAGGAGCCAGTTGCCAAGGGTGCGGGACACCAGCACCGTGTGCTTGCCCTGCCAGCCGAGGCCGGCGGCGGCCGCCAGCGGCTTCTCCATCACGGGAGCGGTGTCGACGAACACCTTCACGCGGACGTCGCCCTTGGCCGAGAGGTAGCCGCCCAGTTCCTTCAGCTTGCCCTTGACCACCTCGTGGTAGTCGCGGCGCTGGGCATAGGCCGCGATGGCGCCCCGGTCGCGCCGGGCCAGGAGGTCCAGGGGATCGGCCTCGGGGCCGTAATTCATCCCCAGCATGACGATGCTGCGCACGCCCGGCCACAGGGTGGCGGGGTCGGCGCGCTGGTCGGCCCGCTCGACCATCCAGTCCATGGTGCCGTGATGGCCCTCGCCGAGCCAGGCGGGGAGCCGGTCCTGCAGTTCGGGCACGGCGTCGGGCCGGGTGATGCGGATCGATTCGAAGCCGAGCAGCCGCGCCCGCGCCTCGACGGCCCGGCGCAGCTCCGCCCCGGCCAGGATCGGCCGTGCGGGTTTCGACGCAGGGCGGCCCGGCGACGCGGCGCGGGCCGCCGGCAGGTCCGGTGCGTCGTATGCTTGCGGTGCGTCGTGCGCTGCGTTCAAAAATCCAGGTTCGCGTAATGGTCCGCCGGGGCCATGCCGGGCACCCGGTCCGCCAGCAGCGTGCGGAACGACGGACGCGACTTCACCCGCGCGTACCAGTCCCTCGCCGTCTCGTCCTCGTCCCATGGCACGTCGCCGAGATAATCCACGCAGGAGAGGTGGGCCGCCGCCGCGAGATCCGCATAGGTCAGATGGTCGCCCGCCAGCCATTTCCGGCGGGACATCAGGTAGCCGATATACTTCATGTGGTAGCGCACGTTGGTGCGCGCGGCGCGAATGGCGTTCATGTCCGGCGGGCCGCCGCCATTGGCGCTGTTCATGAAGCGCTTCGAGATCTTCTCGGTGACCAGGTACTCGGTCACCTCGGCGTCGAACTTGACCAGGAACCAGTCGAGCAGGCGCCGGACCTCGACCCGCGCCGCCGTGGTCTCCGGCAGCAGGCGCCGGCCGCTGAGGCCGAGGCCCCGGGTCTCGTCGAGATACTCGGCGATGATGCCCGCCCCCGGGATCGCGAGCCCGGTCTGCTCCACCAGGACCGGCGTGGTCCCGGCCGGATTGATCAGCAGGAAGGCCTCGCGCCGGTCCCACGATCGCTCCTCCATCAGCGTCGGCTCCATGCCCATCTCGGACAGGACCAGGCGGATGAAGCGCGAATGCGGGCAGAAGGAGGAATGGTAAAGCGTCGCCATCGAGGCCGTTTCGAACGGGGGAGGTGTGCCGGGAGACGGAGCGCGTCGAGGCCCTGCGGGATGAGCGGCAAAGAAAGACTTATTGCCCGATCGTTGCCGCCTCATTAACACGCATGTCGCGAACGCGATAACCGTCCGTCAACCTTGATGGATCAGGCAACCTGGATGGATCAGGCAACCTGGATGGATCAAGGTCGAACCCGCAGGACGATTCGCGCGCGTCGAGCGGTCCTGGCCGCCACCGCAGACCGGCCGGGGCTTTCGAACTCAAGTCCGACCGACACATCCCCAACCCGCGAGGCGAACAGATGATGGATGCGATGGGCATCGCGAAAGCGGTCGTGCTCGGCGTGGTCGAGGGGGCGACGGAGTTCATCCCGGTCTCGTCCACCGGGCACCAGCTCCTGGTCGGCCACTTCATCGGCTTCGAATCGCCGAACAACACCTTCGAGGTGCTGATCCAGCTCGGCGCGATCCTGGCCATCCTGGCGGTCTATTTCCGCCGGCTCCTCGGCATCACCCTGGCGCTGCCGAACGACCCGAAGGCGCGCCGCTTCGTCCTCGGCATCCTGCTGGCGTTCCTGCCGGCGGCGATCATCGGCGGCCTGTTCTCGAAATACATCAAGTACTACCTCTTCAACCCTTGGATCGTGTGCGCGACCCTGGTCGCCGGCGGCATCGTGCTCCTCGTCCTCGACGACACCGACCTCGACGTGAAGAAGCGGGACGTCTTCGACTTCACCCTGCCGATGGATTTCAAGATCGGCCTGTTCCAGTGCATCGCGATGATCCCCGGCGTGTCGCGCTCGGGCGCCACCATCGTGGGCGCGATGCTGATGGGCGCCGACAAGCGCTCGGCCACCGAGTTCTCGTTCTACCTCGCGATTCCCACCATGGCGGGGGCCTTCGCCAAGGACCTGCTCGACAATTACAAGAACCTGTCGCGGGACGACACCGGCCTGATCGTCATCGGCTTCATCGTGGCCTTCATCTCGGCCTTCATCGTGGTGCGGACGGTGCTCGACTACGTCTCCTCCCACGGCTTCCGGCTGTTCGCCTGGTGGCGCATCATCGTCGGCTCGCTCGGTTTCGCCGGCCTGATCCTTTTCGGATAGGCGATCCGGCGGATCGGCTTCGGATCAGCGATTCCGGGCCCGACGTCAGTCGATCGTCCGGCGGCGAAGGTTTTCGGACGGTCCTCCGAGACCGAACAGGCTGGAACGACGACGACAAAGCCCGCGTCGAGCGTATTCGGCGCTGGGATATAAAATACAAGACGAGGGGGCGATTGCGTCCGTGCGCGACGCCGTGCAAGGGCTGTCCGGAACCAAGGTCCGGTCGTTCCTGGCCGGCGACCGGTCAGCATCGACCGGCGTAAAAGCACACGCGGAGGCCAGCCCCGATGGAAGACCGTCCCCTCGCCGACCTGTTCCCGCCCGCGACCCGCGAGCGTTGGCTCGGCCTCGTCGACGGGGTCCTGAAGGGCGGCGACTTCGAGAAGCGCCTGGTCTCCAAGACGGCGGACGGCATCCGCATCGAACCGCTCTACGATCCGGCCTCGCCGGTGGCGCAGCCCGCCCGGGCTCCGGGGCCGTGGCGCGTCTCGCAGCGGGTCGACCATCCGGACGGTGCCACCGCCAGCGCCCTCGCGCTCGCCGACCTCGAAGGCGGGTCCGATGCCCTGACCCTGGTCTTCGCCGGCGCACCGGCGGCCCGCGGCTACGGCCTCACCGCCACGACGGCCACCGACCTCGACGCCGCCCTCGGCAACGTGATGCTGCCGCTGATCGCCACCCGCCTCGATGCGGGCGCGCGCGGCCTGGAGGCCGCCCACCTGATCCGCGCTGTCGTGGCGGCGCGCGGCGAGACCCTGAAGGGCCTCGACCTCGACCTCGGCCTCGATCCCATCGGCGTCCTCGCCTCGGGCGGGACCCTGGCGGAAGATTTCGGCGCCGGGATCGCCGGCGCGCTCGCGACCTTCGACGCCGAGGGCTTCAGCGGCCGGGCCTGCCTCGCGGATGGCCGGCCCTACCACGAGGCCGGCGCCAGCGAGGCGACCGAACTCGCCGCCGCCCTGGCCACGGCGGTCGCCTACCTGCGCGCCCTGGAGGCCAATGGGCATGCGCTCGAACGCGCCCGCGACGCCGTCGCGGTGCTGCTCACGGCGGATGCCGACGAATTCCTGACCATCGCCAAGTTCCGCGCCATGCGCCGGCTCTGGGCCCGGGTGGAAGCGGCCTGCGGCCTCGCGCCGAAGCCCCTGCGCCTGCATGCCGAGACCGCCTGGCGGATGATGAGCCGGCGCGACCCCTTCGTGAACATCCTGCGCACCTCCATGGCCGCCTGCTCGGCCGGCCTCGGCGGTGCCGACGCGATCACCGCCCTGCCCTACACGGCGGCGCTCGGACTCAGCGACGCCTTCGCCCGCCGGGTGGTGCGCAACAGCCAGATCGTGCTGATCGAGGAATCCAACCTCGCCCGCGTCGCCGACCCGGCCGCCGGCGCGGGCAGCTTCGAGACCCTCACGGAGAAGCTGGCCGAGGCGGCCTGGACCGCTTTCCAGGCGATCGAGCGCGAAGGCGGCATCGTGGCGAGCCTCCGAGCCGGCGCGATCCAGGAGCGGATCGCCGCCACCCGGGCCACCCGGGCCAAGAATGTCGCCACCCGCCGCGAAGCGCTGACCGGCGCCAGCGAGTTCCCCTACCTGGCGGAGAAGCCCGTGACGGTTCTGGAGGTCGCCCCCGTGACGGCGCCGCCTGCCGGCGGCTTCGGCACCGGCCCGGCCGTGACCTGCGCCCCCCTGCCCTCCGGGCGCCTCGCCGAGCCCTACGAGGCCCTGCGCGACGCCTCCGACGCGGCCCTCGCGGCGACCGGCCGGCGGCCCTCGGTGTTCCTCGCCAATCTGGGTCCGGTCGCGGTGTTCAACGCGCGCTCGACCTTCGCCGCCAACGCCTTCGCGGCCGGCGGCATCGAGGCGGTGAACCAGGAGGGCTTCACCGATCCGGCGGCCCTGGCCGACGCGTTCCGCGCCTCCGGCGCACGCATCGCCTGCCTGTGCTCGTCCGACGCGCTCTACGCCACCCATGCGGCGGATGCCGCCCGGGCGCTCAAGGCGGCGGGCGCCGTCACGCTGTACCTCGCCGGCAAGCCGGGCGACCTCGCCGAAGCCCTGACCGCGGCGGGCGTCGACGGATACCTCCAGGCCGGGGGCGACGTCCTGGCCCTGCTGACGGGAGCGCTGGCGCACGCGACGCAGGCCTGATTGCGCAACCGCGACCGCTCTTCGATGGTTTGTGGCTCGTCGAGTCGAACCCAGAACGGAAAGCCATGCGACGCCCAGCCCTTGCCGTCACCCCCCGGTCGATGACCGCTTTGGCGGCGACCTCCCTCGTGCTCCTGAGCGTCTCCGTCGGCAGCGCCGGTGCCGCCACCAAGAAGGTGCAGGTGCCCAACCGCTACGACGGGACCTGGAGCATCGAGGTGGTCACCCTCGACGGCCCCTGCGACCGCGCCTATCGCTACGGCGTGCAGATCCGGCGCGGGGAAGCCAGCTATGCCGGCGGCGAGTTCAACATCCGCGGGCGGGTGGCGCAGAACGGCGCCGTGCGGGCCGTGATCTCCCGCGGCGACGATCACGCCGACGTGATCGGCCGTCTCGGCCGCCAGGGCATGGGCAACGGCACCTGGACCACCACCGGCGTGATCGGCTGCAGCGGCCGCTGGAACGCCGAGCGCCGGGGCTGAGGCGCCTCCGGCCGGCGCGCCGATCCGGGAATCTCTCTGCATCCCTCGGCCGAGCCCCTGTGATGGGCGTGCCACATCGGTACGCCGATCGCGGCCCCGAACGTCGACGGCCCGGTTCTGCCCTTCTCCCGACGAAATCCGTGAGGAATACTCAGTCCCGATCGAGAACGATTTGGCACGGGGCTTCCCTGATGAGAGCTTTGCTGTTCGGCGCGGTGGTGATGACCTTGGGCTGGGGCGCTGCGGCCGAGGCTGCGGGCCGCAATCCGGCCCACCCGCACCGGGTGATGTCGCCCCTCGAGATTGCGGCGACGGACTGCTTCGCCGAGACCGTGCTGGCCAATCCCGCCGCCCTGCGGCATGCCCGGGCCGGACGCTGGTACGAGGCCGCCGGGATCACCGGCTTCCTGTGTCGGCCCGAGGTCGACGCGATGATTCAGGCCCATGACCGCCTGTACGGGCGCGGAACCGGCGCCCGCTACTTCCAGACCGCCTATACCCGCCATCTCGGCCAGCAGCTCGCCGATCGCCTTCAGCCGATGCTGGAGCGCAAGGCGATGGCCAGCGCCGAGCCGCCCGCCGACAAGGCCGAGGTGGTCGAGGCCGTAGACAAGGCGGCCGAGTAGACCCCGAAGTCGATCTCCACGCAGATCGCGCCGCACGGCAGATCCCGAGAGCGAACCTTAACTTTGCGTCCGGTACGGTTTTTTGCCGAAACATCCCGGGTCGCGAAGGCGCTCCGGGACCTTGCGCTCGCTCCAAGACCGCACGCAGGAACCACCCGCCTTGGCTCCCACCGGGTACGACCTTCTCAGTACCCCGGCGGCCACCGCTCCGTCCGAGCGCCCGCCGGGTGTCGATCTGGCCTCGGCGGCCCTGCGGCTCGCCGGCAAGGTCGCGGATGCGGCGGCCGCGCAGCAGGCGCGCGATGCCGCGATGATCGCCGAACTCCGGCGCGACCTCGCGGCGCAGACCGCCCTGGTGCGGCAACAGGCCGAAACCCTCGCCGACCAGGAGCACGTGTTCGAGCGCGCCTCGGCGGCGGCCGGGATCGGCCTGTGGCAATGCCGCCTGCCCTGCGAGACCCTGCGCTGGAGCGCGGGCGTCTACGACCTGTTCGAGATGCCGCACGGATCGGCGGTGAGCCGGCAGGCGACCCTGGCCTGCTACACCGAGGAGGCGCGCCGGACCCTGGTGGCGATGCGCGCGGAGGCCATCGCCCGGCGCACGTCCTTCACCCTCGAATCCGAGATCGTCACCCTCCGGGGCAGCCGCCGGGCGATCCGGATCTCCGCCAGCGTGGAGGTCCGGGCGGGCCAGCCGGTCCGGCTCTTCGGGTTCAAGCAGGACATCACGGACGCCAAGCGGCACGCCGACCGGATGCGCTACCAGGCCGAGTTCGACCGGATGACCGGGCTGTCCAACCGCAGCGTGTTCGACGCCCGGCTGGCGGAGATGCCGGAGACCGGCGCCCTGCTGCTGATCGACCTCGACGGCTTCAAGGCGATCAACGACGCCCACGGGCACGCGGTCGGGGATGCCTGCCTGGCCGAAGCGGCGCGGCGCCTGCGCGACGCCTGCCGGGCGATCGATCTGGTGGCGCGCATCGGCGGCGACGAGTTCGCCGTCCTGATCGGCCACGATGCCGACGGGGCCGTCGGCGAGGCCATCGGTCAGCGCATCGTGCGGGCCATGCGGGTGCCGTTCGTCCATGGCAGCGTGAGCCTGCACTTCGGCGCCTCCGTGGGGGTCGCGCGCGCCGCGCAGGCGAACCCGGTCGACCTGTTCACCCGGGCGGACGCCGCCCTCTACGCCGCCAAGGCGGCCGGACGCGGCACCGTGCGGATGGCGCCTCCGTAATCAGCGCGGCCCGCAATGGTGAAAATTCGCTCGCGGTCTGGCGTCACTTTGCGCTGCGCAACCCCCGGCCGGACAGGGTCCGTCAAGGCCGGTCTCCCTATCCTGGCGCTACGGGCGCCGCGCGTCCGCCCTGCCCTCCTTCGCCGAGGCCCCGCGTGCGCCGGACGACCTTGAAGACCCTGACGTCCTGGTTCACCCCCTCCCGGCGCGAGCCCGCGCCCAGATCCGCGCCGCACGATCTCGCCGCGATTCTCGCCTTCCTCGACGCCGTGGCGCGGGCCTGCAGCACGGCGCCGACCCCCGAGGCCGCCACCCGCGACTGCCTCGGGATCGTGGCCGGCTTCACCGGCTGGCCGATCGGGCACGCCTATCGCCGCCGCGACCCGGACGGGGCGATGCTGTCGATGCGGACCTGGTCCTTCGCGGCGGGCGACGGCGGGACGGACGCGGCGGACTTCGTGGCGATCTCCGAGCGGGCGGTGTTCGCCCCCGGCCAGGGCCTCGTCGGCCGGGTGGCGGCCGGCGGCGCGCCGGTCTCCTGCGCCGACGTGACGGCGCTGGCGGGCTTCGTCCGGGCCGGGACCGCCCGCCGCAACGGGGTGCGGGGCTGCTTCATGTTCCCGGTCCGCGTCGAGGAGCGGGTCGAGATCGTGCTGGAATTCTTTTCGCGCGAGGCCGCAGAACTGAACGACGACCTTCTGGCGCTGATGGCCTATGTGGGCGACCGCCTCGCGCTGGCGCTGACCGAGCACGCCCGGCGCGACCGGGCGCACGCCCTGACGGTGACCCTCGACGGCATTGCCCGCCAGCTCGCCGAGACCACGGTGGCGGTGGAGGACGGAGCCCGGACGGTGCTGGGCGTCGCCGGCCACGTGGAAGAGCGGCGCCTGGAGGTCGACCGCACCTCGGCGGAGGCCTCGCGGGAGATCGAGGCCGTGACCCGGGCGGCGCAGGACCTCGTCGCGCTCTCGCGCGAGGCCTCGGCCCACGCGGCGCAGGTGGGGACGGTGGCGGGCGGATCGGCCCAGGCCCTGGAGGCGGCGGTGGCGGTGTTCACCGACCTGCAGCACCGGATCGCCGGCGTCGGCCAGATCAGCGCGCTGATCTCCGCCATCGCTGGCCAGACCAACCTGCTGGCGCTCAACGCCACCATCGAGGCGGCCCGCGCCGGTGAGGCCGGACGGGGCTTCGCCGTGGTGGCGACGGAGGTGAAGGCCCTTTCGAGCCGGGTCGCCGAGGCCACCGCCGAGATCGGCGCCCAGGTCGACCAGCTCCGGCAGGTCGCCGCCCGGTCGACCGCCTCGCTGTCGCAGGTTCAGTCCGAGATCGAAACCGTCCAGCGCAAGGCCAGCGACATCGGCACCGTCAGCGCCGCGCATCAGGTCGCCGCCGGCGCGATCGCGGACGGGATCGGCCGCGCCCGTGCCACCATCGGGCAGACGACCGACCATCTCGACGCCCTGAGGGCGACCACCGCCGATGCGCTCTCGTCCTCGCGGGCGCTGGAGGCCACCTCGGTGCGCCTGCGTGACCAGGGCCGGGACCTCGGCCAAGCGACGCGTCACCTGACGGGCCAGGGGGCCTGAGGCCTGCGACGCCGATCCGCCGGGCCTCAGCCCGGATCGGCCTGGGTGTCCGACGCAGCGCGCTTGGCGCGGCGCAGGAAGGGGAGCCCGGTGGAGGGCCGGCCGCGGGTGGCCTCGTGCATCTTGGCGATCCGGATGAAGCGGCCATAGGCCAGCACGCTCGCCATCACGAAACCGTCGAGGCCGGCGAGGAAGAACCGGCGCAGGATGTAGAATTTCAGGAAGTTGAGGGGGTATTCGAACACCAGGCGCAGGCCGGTCTCGAAGCGCGATCCGATCGGCTGGGTGTCGGCGGCGAGCTGCCCGACATAGTTCGACTTGGCGATGGCGTGGTTCCAATCTCGGAAGGTGTGGTGCCAGACCACGGACCGGATCGTCACCGGCTTCTCGGCCGTGGTGATCGCGAGCTTGTCCCAGTTCGGGTTGTCGGTGGTGCGGGCCACGCGCCGGTCGTAGAGATAGATGTTCTCGGTGCAGAACGCCCAGGGCGACGGCCGAGCGTGATGCGGCAGCACCATCGCCTTGCGGACGATCATCAGGGACGGGATCGGGGGAGCCGCAAAGATCCCCCGGATCTCCCGGACGATCTCCGGGGTCAGGATCTCGTCGGCGTCGACGCTGAAGACGTGGTCGTGGCGGCAGAGGTCCTCGCCGAAGCGCCGCTGCGGCCCGAATCCCGGCCAGGGATTGACCACCACCCGGGCGCCGAGGGACTCGGCGATCGCCACCGTGGCATCGGTCGAGCCGGCGTCGATCACCAGGATCTCGGCTCCCAGGGGCAGGACCGAGCGGAGGCAGGCCGCGATGCGGTCAGCCTCGTTCAGCGTCCGGATCAGGACGGTGAGCGGGATGGGGGCGGCGTTCGGCTCCACCTCCGGGGCCCGGCTCAATCGTCCATCTTCAGGGCGGCGATGAACGCCTCCTGCGGGATTTCGACCTTGCCGAACTGGCGCATCTTCTTCTTGCCCTCCTTCTGCTTGTCGAGGAGCTTGCGCTTGCGCGAGATGTCGCCGCCGTAGCACTTGGCGGTCACGTCCTTGGACAGGGCCTTGATGGTCTCGCGGGCGATGATCTTGCCGCCGAGCGCCGCCTGGACCGGGATCTGGAACAGGTGGCGCGGGATCAGGTCCTTCAGCTTCTCGCACATGGCCCGGCCGCGATGCTCGGCGCGGGTGCGGTGGACCAGCATCGACAGGGCGTCGACCGGCTCGGCATTGACCAGGATCGACATCTTCACGAGGTCGCCCTCGCGATAATCCGAGATGTGGTAGTCGAACGAGGCATAGCCCTTGGAGATCGACTTCAAGCGATCGTAGAAATCGAACACCACCTCGTTGAGCGGCAGGTCGTAGACGACCATGGCACGCTTGCCGACGTAGTTGAGGTCGACCTGTGTCCCGCGCCGGTCCTGGCACAGCTTGAGCACGCCGCCGAGATACTCGTCGGGGGTGAGGATGGTGGCGCGGATCCACGGCTCCTCGATGGCGGTGATCTTCATCACGTCCGGCATGTCGGCCGGGTTGTGCAGCTCCTTGATGGTGCCGTCCGTCATCTGCAGGCGGTAGACCACGGAGGGTGCCGTGGAGATCAGGTCGAGGTTGAACTCGCGCTCCAGGCGTTCCTGGATGATCTCGAGGTGAAGCAGCCCGAGGAAGCCGCAGCGGAAGCCGAAGCCGAGGGCCGCCGAGGTTTCCATTTCATACGAGAACGACGCGTCGTTGAGCCGGAGCTTGCTCATGGCGCTGCGCAGGGTCTCGAACTCGGCGGCATCGACGGGGAAGAGCCCGCAGAACACCACCGACTGCACGTCCTTGAAGCCTGCCAGCATCTCCTTGCAGGGGCGCTTGTCCTCGGTGAGCGTATCGCCCACGCGGGTGTCGGCCACCTCCTTGATCGAGCCGGTGAAGAAGCCGACCTCGCCCGGGCCAAGCTCGGCGATATCGGCCATCTTCGGGCGGAACACGCCGATCTTGTCGACGCCGTGGACCGCGTCGGCCCGCATCATGCGGATGTTCATGCCCTTCTTGAGCACGCCGTCGACGATGCGCACCAGCACGACGACGCCGAGATAGACGTCGTACCAGGAATCGACCAGCAGGGCCTTGAGGGGTGCGTCGCGGTCGCCCTTGGGCGGCGGCAGGCGGGTGACGATGGCCTCCAGCACCGCCTCGATGTTGAGGCCGCTCTTCGCCGAGATCGCCACGGCCTCGGAGGCGTCGATGCCGATCACCTCCTCGATCTGGGCGCGGATGCGCTCCGGTTCGGCCGCCGGCAGGTCGATCTTGTTGAGGACGGGCACGATCTCGTGGTTGGCGTCGAGCGCCTGGTAGACGTTGGCCAGCGTCTGCGCCTCGACGCCCTGCGAGGCATCGACCACCAGGAGCGAACCTTCGCAGGCGGCGAGACTCCGCGAGACTTCGTAGGCGAAGTCGACGTGGCCGGGGGTGTCCATCAGGTTGAGGATGTAGTCCTTGCCGTCCTCGGCCTTGTATTCGAGCCGCACCGTCTGGGCCTTGATGGTGATGCCCCGCTCCTTCTCGATATCCATCGAGTCGAGCATCTGCTCGCTCATGTCGCGCAGCGCCACGGTGCCGGTGGTCTGGATCAGCCGGTCGGCCAGCGTCGACTTGCCGTGATCGATATGCGCGACGATCGAGAAATTGCGGATGTTGTCGATGGGCGTCGTTGTCATCGAGGATGCGATCTCCGGCGCGCGCGGCCCGCCGTCCAAGGGACGGACCCGGCGCACGGTTTCTTGGAATGGGAAACAGGTCGCCCGCAGATAGCAGCGCCCGCCCCGTGCGCCAAGCGCAGGACCCCACGCGCAGGCCCCCGAGCGCAGGACCCCGAGCCCATGGTCCAGGCGTATCGCCCAAACCCTACGGTCCCACCCCTGCGGCGAGTGCGCCGCCTGCGCCGGACCCGGCCGGGGAGCCGGGTCAGCAGCGGGCTTGCGGCGGCCTGCGATTTCCGGCTGATTCCCACCGCCCGCCGATTCGCCGCAGCGGCCGCATCCCCGGAGCCGAGACGTCAGCCATGAACCCCCTGGAGGAATCCGGTCCGATGCCGGACCTGGGCCACGTCCTCCTGGTGGAAGACGATGACGGCCTGCGCATCCTGGTGACCCGGGCGCTGCGGGACAGCGGCTACCGCGTCACCGGATGCCGCAGCGGCGCCGAGATGTGGCGGCTCCTGCCCCAGGGCGGGGTCGACCTGATCCTCCTCGACGTCATGCTGCCCGGTGCGTCGGGCCTCGACCTGCTGCGCGCGCTGCGCGTCCGCTCCACGGTGCCGGTCATCATCGTCAGCGCGCGCGGCGAAGAGGCGGACCGGGTGCTGGGCCTGGAACTCGGGGCCGACGATTACATCGCCAAGCCGTTCGGGCGCCCGGAGCTGCTGGCCCGCGTCCGGGCGGTGCTGCGTCGCTCCGTCCTGACGCCGGCGGCCTCCCCGGGCAGCGGCGAGGCCCTGGCCTTCGCGGGTTGGCGCCTCGACCTGCGCAGCCGTGCGCTGGTCGACCCGGACGGCGCCGGCGTCGACCTGTCCGGTGCGGAATACGACCTCCTCCTGGTGTTCCTCGACCATCCCGGGCGGGTGCTCGGCCGCGAGCAGATCCTCGAACTGTCGCGCGCGCGCCTGGGATCGCCGTCCGACCGCAGCGTCGACACCCTCGTCAGCCGCCTGCGGCGCAAGCTCGACCCGCCCGAGGGCGAGCCGCCGGTGATCAAGACGGTGCGGGGCTCGGGCTACATGCTGGCCGCGAAGGTGGAGCGCCGGTGAGACGGGTCTTCGCCCTGGCGCGCAGCCTCGAGGCCCGGACACTCGTCGTCCTGCTGGCCGCCATCCTGGCCGTCCATGGCGGAGCCCTGCTGCTCTATCGCCAGTCGGCGGCCGCGGCCGCCGACGAGGCCTTCGCGGCCCAGGTCGCGTCACAGCTCGCCCTGGCCCGCGACGCGGTGATGCGGCGCCCGCCGGCGGAGCGGAACGCCGAGGCCAAGGCGCTGTCCAATCCGCATTTCGAGGTCGCCTGGACGGAGACCCCCGCCCCGCCCCGGCCCCGCAGCGACCCGGCCCTGGCCCCCCTGCACCGGCGCCTGACCGCCCTCGATTCCAGCCTCGGCACCGGCCTCTCCCTGGCGATGGAGGGCGACACGGACCCACTCCACCGGCTCGATCTCGGCGGGACGCTGGCGCTCGCGGACGGCAGCCAGCTCGCCTTCCACTCGGCCCACGCCTCGGGCATGGCCCTGCGCAATCCCTGGGCCATGCTGGCGACCGCGATGGCGATCCTGGTCGGCCTCGCCGCCGTGTTCCTGACCAGCCGGATCGCCCGGCCGCTGCGCGCGCTCGGCCACATCACCGGGCTGATCGGCCATGCCGTCGGCCAGGGCCGGATGGTGCCGGTGCCCGAGGTCGGCCCCGACGAGACCCGCGCGATCGCCCGCGCCCTCAACGGCATGCAGGTGCGGATCCGGGACCTCGTCACCGAGCGGACCCAGGCGCTCGCCGCCGTGTCCCACGATCTGCGGACGCCGATCGCGCGCCTGCGCCTGCGCCTGGACGGCGTCACCGACGCGGCGCAGCGCCACGCGATGGCATCCGACCTCGACGACATGCAGGCCATGATCGACTCGACGCTGGCCTACCTGCGCGGCGATGCCGATCCGGAGGTCCGGCGGGTCACCAACGTCGCCAGCCTGCTGATGAGCATCGCCGATGCAGGGCAGGATGCCGGACATGCGGTCGTCTACGACGGACCCGGCCGGGCGCTCGCCGCCATCCGGCCGGTGGCGCTCCGGCGCGCCCTCGACAACGTGGTCGACAACGCCGTCCGGTACGGGGAACGGGCCCGGATCGGCCTGACCATCGCGGACGCGACCCTGGAGCTGCAGGTCGACGACGACGGCCCCGGCCTTCCCGCCGACGCGGTCGAGCGGGCCTTCGCACCGTTCACCCGCCTGGAAACCTCGCGCAACCGCAACACCGGGGGGACCGGCCTCGGCCTGACCATCGCGCGCCGGGTGATCGAGGCGGAGGGCGGCCGCATCGGCCTGGAGACCCGGCCCGGCGGCGGCCTGCGGGTGCGGATCACCCTGCCGCGCCCGACCGGCTGCGGCGGCCGCGTCCCGCGGCGAGGGTTCGGCGCCCTGCGCCACACTTCGTCACAGACCCGGCATCGGGGAGCCAAACGCCTCGGCTACATCAGGTCTCGACGCAGCCGACGGGGCTGCGAAACTTGAGGACGAGACCATGTCGCGCATCACCATCACGCTTCTGTCCCTGGCCCTGATGACCGCCCTGGCGGGACAGGCCTCCGCCACGGAGGGCAGCGGAAACTCCGACAACCCGTCGCAGGCCGTCCCGAACACCGGCGGCGTCTCGGGCGGCCCGAACCACCACACCAACCGCGGCATGCCCGAGCGCGTCGACGTGACCGAGAGCACCAAGCCGGTGCACGCGACCAAGGACGGCCACACGCACGACCACAGCAAGACGCATCCGCACGACAAGAAGTAAGGGCGCGACGGAGCGGCCGGGGCGAACGTCGATCCGGACATTCGCCCCGGCGCGTTCGTGTCGGCGAATCGATCCGCGCCCGGGCCTAATCGGCCGGGGCGGCCTCCCCGGCCCGTGCCCGGGCCGCCATCGCCACCAGGGCCTTGCGCAGGGCGCCCATCTCGCGGACCGGCTCGGGGTAGAGCACCCGCGCGGTCCGGTCGCCGGTGAGGAGGTCCAGGCCCTCCGGGTCGAGGCCGGTGAGCCGCCACGGCCCGGGTTCGGCGCCGGCTCCCTGGGCGTAGAGCGCGAGGGCGTCGGCGTGGTCGGCGTTCATGTGCTCGACGGCGCCGGCCTCGCCCGCCACCAGCCCCTCCGCGCCGGTGAGATCCAGGCGCAATTCCGCGGCCGTCAGCACGGCGGCCTTGGCGAAACCGCCGTTGAGATGCCCGGCCTTCGGCTCCAGAGCGAAGAACCCGAAATCCGGGAAATCGGCATAGAGCTTGGATTTCGGATGCCGGGCCACGAATCGGGCGCGGGCGCGCGGCTCGGCCGTCTGCGTCACGCGCCCGGTCACGGTCAGGCGCGGATGGGCCAGCGGGTCGCCCTTGCCGCCGGCGCTGAACAGCAGCGAGGCGCGGGAATCCGCCAGCAGGTTGCGGGTGTGGGCCGAGAGCCGCGACAGCAGCATCAGGGGCGTGCCGTCGACGTCGGTGGCGAGGGTCACCAGCGAGACGAAGGGCGTGCCGTCCTCCGGGTCGAGGGTGGCGAGCGCGCCGGAGCGGATGCTGCGCAGGAGGTGCCGCGCCAGTCCGATCGCGTCGAACGGGGCCTCGGCCGCCGGAAGCGGAGCCGCCTGCCGGCGCGGCGCGGACCCGGCGTTGTTGTCAGCCTCGGCCATCGATGATCCCCCGAATTCGTGATCGCGCCGCGGCGCTCAGGCCGCGTTCAGCCGGCGGATCATAGCGGTTGCAATCCGCTCCGCACGAGAGCGCAGACATGCGGCCCAATGGCCTCAGTCAAGCACCAAACGGACAAACAACCGAGATCGCTCGCTTTTATCGCCCGTTGCCATTACACAGCCTGACTCTCCGCGCGAACGCGGCCCGCCTCCCCGGCACGGTCGCCACCGCGTTTTTGCCGATCCTTGCCCGCCGTCCACGACGGCGAATCAGGGTGGGATGCGGAGGGGCGGGCGCCGTCAGACGTCCGCCAAGCCGCATCCGAGCAACAGGACACGCGCATGCCGACCATCGCCCTCGTGGACGACGACCGAAACATCCTCACCTCCGTCTCGATCGCGCTCGAGACCGAGGGGTACCGCATCCAGACCTATACCGACGGCGCCTCGGCGCTCGACGGGCTGAAGCATTCCCCGCCCGATCTCGCGATCTTCGACATCAAGATGCCGCGCATGGACGGAATGGAACTTCTCAGGCGTCTGCGGCAGAAATCCGACCTTCCGGTGATCTTTCTGACCTCGAAGGACGAAGAGATCGACGAATTGTTCGGCCTCAAGATGGGCGCCGACGACTTCATCCATAAGCCGTTCTCGCAGCGGCTCCTGGTCGAGCGCGTGAAGGCGGTGCTGCGCCGCTTCGCCCCGAAGGACGGCCCGGGCGCCGCCGCCCGCGAGGCCGATGCCGCCGCCCGCTCCCTGGAGCGCGGCCTGCTGATGATGGATCCCGAGCGCCACACCTGCACCTGGAAGGGCGAGCCCGTGACCCTGACGGTGACGGAGTTCCTGATCCTCCAGGCGCTGGCCCACCGCCCCGGCGTCGTGAAGAGCCGCAACGCCCTGATGGACGCCGCCTACGACGACCAGGTCTACGTCGACGACCGCACCATCGACAGCCACATCAAGCGCCTGCGCAAGAAGTTCAAGGTGACCGACACCAACTTCGACATGATCGAGACGCTCTACGGCGTCGGCTACCGCTTCAAGGAAAGCTGAGGTCCGGCCCCGGCCGGCCCCCTCCGGTTTCCCGCATAGCCCGCCCCTTCCCTGACAACGGACGATCGTGCCCTCCACAGACCAAGCCGAAATTCCGTCGCGCGGCGTGCTGGGCTGGCCGCGCCAGATCTGGAACGGGATCGGCCAACGTGCTTCGTCGAGCCTGACGCGGCGCATCGTCGTGCTCAACCTCGTCGGGCTGATCGCGCTGCTGTTCGGCTTCCTCTACCTGAACCAGTTCCGCCAGGGGCTGATCCAGGCGCGGGTGCAGAGCCTGCTGATCCAGGGCGAGATCATCGCCGGCGCCATCGCGTCCTCGGCCTCGGTCGAGACCGACGCGATCCGGATCGATCCCGACAAGCTGCTCCAGCTCCAGGCCGGCGAGGCCGAGGAACTGTCCTCCCCCCTCACCTTCTCGCTGAATCCCGAGCGGGTGGCCCCGCTGCTGCGCCGGCTGATCACCCCCACGGGCAACCGCGCCCGGGTCTACGACCAGGAGGGCGGCCTTCTGTTCGACACCCGCACCCTCTCGGCCCGGGGCGAGATGGGCCGGAGCGACCCGGACGTGCGCCCGCGCAAGCGCACCTGGCTGGAGGCGACCTGGGAGTCCCTGCAGGCACGGTTCGGGGCGCGCTTCGGCGGCGACGCCCCGCCCGGCGTCAGCGAGGATGTCGGCCCGGCCAGCGGGCACAGCCTGAAGGAGGTGCAGGTGGCGCTCTCGGGCGCGCGCGGCACCATCGTGCGCCGCAACCCGGCGGGCGAGACCATCGTGTCGGTGGCGGTGCCGATCCAGCGCGCGAATTCCGTGCGCGGCGCCCTGATGCTGTCGACGCAAGGGGGCGACATCGACCGGGTCATCGCCTCGGAGCGATTCGGCCTGCTGCAGGTCTTCCTCATCGCGGCGGCCGTGATGCTGGTGCTGTCGATCCTGCTCGCCGGTGCCATCGCGGGGCCGGTGCGGCGCCTCGCCGATGCGGCCGAGAAGGTCCGCCTCGGCATCAAGTCGCGCGAGGAGATCCCGGATTTCACCGGGCGCACCGACGAGATCGGCCACCTGTCGGGGGCGCTGCGCGACATGACCCAGGCGCTCTACCGCCGGATCGACGCCATCGAGAGCTTCGCGGCCGATGTCAGCCACGAACTGAAGAATCCGCTGACCTCCCTGCGCAGCGCCGTCGAGACGCTGCCGCTGGCCAAATCCGACGATTCGCGCAGCCGCCTGCTGGCGATCATCCAGCACGACGTGAAGCGCCTCGACCGGCTGATCTCGGACATCTCCGACGCCTCGCGCCTCGACGCGGAACTGGCCCGCGCGGAGGCGCGCCGGGTCGACATGCGCAAGCTGATGTCCACCGTGGTCTCGGTGGCCAACGAGCGCCGTCGCGCAAAGGACGCGCCGATCCAGTTCGACTGCGACGCGCCGGCCGGAGAGACCGATTCGCCCTTCACCATCTTCGGCCATGACAGCCGGCTCGGGCAGGTGGTCAACAACCTCCTGGACAATGCCCGCTCGTTCTCGCCCCCCGACGCCAAGGTGCGGGTGGCCCTGCGCCGGGTGCGCAACGACGTGGAGTTGATCGTCGAGGACGAGGGGCCGGGCATCCCCGAGCATGCCCTGGAGCGGATCTTCGAGCGCTTCTATACCGACCGTCCCGAGCAGGGGTTCGGTCAGAATTCCGGCCTCGGCCTCTCGATCTCGCGCCAGATCGTCCAGGCCCATCGGGGCACGATCCGGGCCGAAAACCGCCCGGGTCCGGCCGACGAGGACGGCGAGCCGACGGTGCGCGGCGCCCGCTTCATCGTGCGCCTGCCGGCGGCGGCCCGCTGAGCCCGGAGGCCGGCGCGGCGATGCCCGACCCGTCGCACCGGAGCGAAGCGGTGCATGCCAGCTGCGTCGCCCTCGGCCGGGCCGGCCTGCTGATCCGCGGTCCCTCGGGGTCGGGCAAGTCGACCCTGGCGCTCCTGCTTCTCGACAGGGCCGCCCTGGTGGGTACGCCGGCCGCCCTCGTGGCCGACGACCGCGTTCGGCTCACCTGCGACGGCACAGCGGTGATCGCGCATGCCGATCCGGTGCTCGCCGACCGCATCGAGGTGCGGGGCCTCGGGCTCCTGCGCGCCAACGACACCCTGTCGTCGGTGCCGGTCCGCCTCGTCGTCGATCTCGTGGCGGAACTCCCCCGCCTGCCGGAGCGCCCCCTGGCGTCCGTCGTGCTGCTCGATCGCGCCCTGCCGGCCCTGCGCCTCGATCCGGGCCTGCTGCGGTCCGGGCTCGGGCCGCGCCTCGTCCTCGACGCCCTCGCGGGCTGCGGCGGCGTGGCGCTTGGGACGCACCGGCCAATCCTGACGCTGCCGCCGGACCCGGGACCGTAGCGCCGGAGCCACCACCGTGGCATGATGATGACGGCCGAGCATACAAAACGCCGCAATCACCTTGCGCTCGACCGTGCGCTGCACAAAATGGCGGCTCCGCTCACAAGGCGTTGGAACCCGCGTCGATGATTGGAATGGTGCTCGTCACCCACGGCCTGCTGGCGACCGAGTTCAAGGCTGCCCTTGAACACGTCGTCGGGCCGCAGAAGCAGATCGAGACCATTACCATCGGTCCCGAGGACGATATGGAGCTGCGCCGGCTCGACATCATGACGGCCGTCGGCCGCGTGAATACGGGCAAGGGCGTCGTCGTGCTCACCGACATGTTCGGCGGCACGCCCTCGAACCTTGCCCTTTCGTGCATGAACGGCGGACAGGTCGAGGTCGTGGCCGGCATCAACCTCCCGATGCTGATCAAGCTCGCCAGCGTGCGCGATGCCGAGCCCCTCGGCGATGCCGTCCTGCACGCCCAGGAGGCGGGCCGGAAATACATCAACGTCGCCTCGCGCGTGCTCGCCGGCAAATAGCCTTTCTTACGCCCCCACCACAGCTTACAGGCATTCCAGGGACCCGCCCGACGCGGGGACCCGCCGAGGCCGTGCGACGCGGCGCGGTTCGCCAGCGAGGGAACGGCCAACGCCCATGAGCCACGACGAACCCATGAGCCACGACGAAGACGACGCCGAGGACACCCTCCCGCCGGTGCCCGAGGGCGGCCTGATCCAGGTGCTGCCGATCATCAACCGGCGCGGCCTGCACGCCCGGGCCTCGGCGAAGTTCGTCCAGACGGTGGAGCGATTCGACGCTGCCGTCACCGTCACCCGCTCGGGTGAGACGGTGGGCGGGCGCTCGATCATGGGCCTGCTGACCCTCGGGGCGGCGCAGGGCACCTCGATCGCGGTGGTGACCTCGGGCAGCGACGCCGAGAGCTGCATGAGCGCCATCGCCGATCTGCTCGCCAACAAATTCGGCGAGGACGAGTAGAGGACGGCGGCGCGGCTCAGGCCGAGCGGTCGGCGCGGCGCGGGGCGACCCCGGTGGAGGCATCCTCGGACACGCGGCGCCAGACCACCGCCTCGGCGCCGTGCCCCAGGGTGATGCTGGCGGCGACGACCGCGTCGCCCCGCCGCGTCAGCGCGACGGTGACCTGTCGGCGCTGCGCGAACAGGCGCGTCACCACCCGGACCAGGGCGGCCTCGGACGGATCGCCGATGATCGGCGCGGCCGAGACTTGGGCGTCGAGAAGCAGGAACTCCTCCACCGCATCGCGAACCCGATAGGGATCGCTGATCCGCTCCACCCGGGACGCGGCCGGAACGGTGCGTACCCCGATCAGGCTGTGGGTCGGGATGCTGGCGCGCCGGATCACCGCGCGCAGGAGCCTCGGCCCCTCGGGCGCCTTCGGGGAGTCCACGGCCGATTCGAGCACCAGCACGGCCCTCGGACGCAACGCCCGCAGGTGATCGGCCAGGGCCTCCCGGACCTCGCCGACGCTGTCGGGCGCGATGGTCGGCGTGACGGTGGTCCCGTGCGGCTGCCACGGCGCGATCCGGGCCTGACCCCAGAGCGTGTGCGGCATGGCCAGGGGCACGATCGCGGCAAGCTGGTCGGGGCGGTTGCCGGTGCGCCATGCGAGGGCGAAGACGAGATCGCGCCCGCCGGCCTGATGCTGGGCCGCCGACAGCAGGTAATCCGGATCGGCATGGACCGGGTCGGCCACCCGCACCCGCACCAGGAGGGCGCGCCAGGCCGCGATCTCGCCGTCGCTGAAGGCCGCCGCCCGCCGGAGGTCGATGCGCCAGGCGCTGGCGGCCGGGGCCGGAGACACTGGGCTCGCGCCACTCGCCGGGGCCGCCATCCGCCCCGCGCCGCCTTCGATGACCGTGAAAAGCTGTCTCATCGTCTCGATCCGATCCCGCCGATGTTCCAATCTGGAACAATGGAGCGCCCGGAGGCGCTGGTTGGGGGAGAGGTCTCAAGAACGATGCCGCCCGATTCCGGACGAACGGGCCTCGACGGCGGACGAAGCCGGAGCGGCTCAGCCGCCCGGGATGGCGAGCGGATTGTTGGTCAGGGCCTCGGCATCCGGGCCATCGACGCGCGGCCGGCCGAGGAAGGCGTCCCACAGCCGTGTGACGAAGGCCGGATCGAGATCGCGCACGATCAGCACGAGGCGCGAGCGGTGGTCGGCATCCGGCCAGGCGTCGAGATGCACCGGCGCGTGGATGATGTGCTGGACTCCGTGCACCACCAGCGGCCGCTCGGGCGCGTCGGCCAGGGCGACGAGCCCCTTCAGGCGCAGCAGGTTCGGCCCGTGGGCCGAGCGCAGGAGATCGAGGAACATCTCGAAGGCGGCCCGGGGCACGGGCACGTCGCTGGCGAGGCTGAAGGCCCGGATCGACGCATCGTGGCGGTTCACATCGTGATGATGGCCATGGTGGTGGCCGTGATCATGATGCTGGTGCGCTTCCCGCTCGACCTCGGCTCCGAGCCAGGCGCGCACATCGGCGCTCTTGCCGTCGAGGCCGAACAGGCCGCCGAGGAGATCGCCCGGGGCGACCGCGGCGTCCCGGAACGGGGCGGTCGGGTTCAGGGCGCGCAGCCGGGCCTCCAGGGCGCGGCCGTCATCGGCGGCGAGATCGCGCTTCGTCACCACGATCTGGTCGGCCACCGCCACCTGCCGCACCGCCTCCACATGGGCATCGAGGGTCGAGGCACCGTTGACGGCATCGACCACCGTGACGACGCCCTGCAGGCGATACCGGATCACGAGGTAAGGGTGGTAGATCAGGGCGTGCAGGATCGGGGCGGGATCGGCGAGGCCGGTCGTCTCGATCACCAGCCGGCGGAACGGCTGGATACGGCCGTTGTCGCGCTTGCGCAGCAGGTCTTCCAGGGTGGCGATCAGGTCGCCGCGCACGGTGCAGCACAGGCAGCCGGCGCCCAGCAGGACCATGTCCTCGTCGATCCGCTCGATCAGCAGATGGTCGAGGCCGATCTCGCCGAACTCGTTGACGATGACCACGGTGTCGGCCAGGGCCGGATCGCGCAGCATCCGGTTGAGCAGCGTCGTCTTGCCGGCGCCGAGGAATCCGGTGAGGACCGTGAGCGGGATCGGCTCGGGGGCGCGGGGATCGGGCTGGGACAGGTCGGTCATAACCCTGACCTAGCCCTCTCGGCCGCCCCGCTCAATCCTCGCGAGTGTTATAATGTTACAGAACGCACCCGGTGCGGTGGCGTATCGGTGGAGCTTTGCACCGGCCGGCGGGGTTGCTCTGTCGAATCGCTCGTGAAGCCCGCCTGTCGCGGCCGCGAGAGTCCTTCCTGATGGAAGGCCGCGTATGAAGCACATCGTCATTCCGGGGCGCCGCAGGCGAGCGCGGAATCCAGATCCGCCGACGGTGGAAAGTTCTGCACCCCCTGCGTGTCTGGATTCCGGGCTCCGCTCCGCGGCCCCGGAATGACGCGGTGTTGCATCGGGCCTGTGGGCGAGCACGTCAGCAATGCGCTCTGCCCTCGTCGCGCGCTGACCGAAGGTGGACGGCTCGGGGGCCGAGCGTGGGCGTGCGATAGCCCGCCCGGCCATCAACCCGCCCGCGCGACGCGAACGCGAATGCCGGGAGGCCGTCCTACTCGTCGGCCTGGGCCTTGCCGGCCGACTTGGTGGCCTTCGCCTTCGCGGCAGCACCGGCCGGCTTGCGCTCGGCCTTCGCATCGGTCTTGCCCCCAGCCTTCGCCGCCGGCTTCTTAACGGTGCCGACCTTCAGCTTCGGGGCGCCCTCCAGCACGGGCGTCGAGTCGGCGGGAGCGTAGGCGCTGGCCGTGGCCGGAACGCCGGCCTTGCCGCGGGCGAGCGCCTTCTTCGGCTCGGGCTTGGTGGCGGGATTGGTGGCGGGCTTGGCAGCCGTCTTCGCCGATCCGGCTGCGGCGCTCTTCGCCTGTCGGGCAGCCTGGGCCGCCTCGCGCTTGGCCGCGACCGCGTCGAGCTTGGCCTTGCGGGCCTCGGCGACCTTGGCCGCCTTCTCGGCCTTCTCGGCCTCTTCCTGCTCGTTGAGCGCGATGGCGCCTTCGGCCGGATCGCGCCCGATCCAGACCAGGATCGGCTGCAGCGGCGCGCGCGGCGGCAGGGCGCGGTTGCGCAGGGCCGCGCTGTTCATGGTGGCGAAGGCCAGCGCCGCGGAGGGCGGCGCGGCGGCGGCCATCAGCTGCGCGTTGGCGTTGTCGGCGCTGGCTCCGGCGGCGCCCGCGCTCGCCGTGATGGCGCCCTGGCCCTCGTCCACCGGCATCGGCTTCTTGCGGTCGCAGATATAGGGCCGCAGGTCCGGAGGCTCGGAGACGCCCGAGGTCGGCAGGGCGTCGAGGGTCTGGGCCCCCCAACCCGGGGACTGGCCGAAGCCGTAATCGAACAGATCGGCGGCCTTCAGGTCGCGCTCGCGGGCGCTGGGCTGGCCCATCACCACCGTGAGGATGCGGCGGCCGTTGCGGGTCGCGGTGGCCACCACGTTGAAGCCGCCCGAGCAGATGAACCCGGTCTTCATGCCGTCGGCGCCGGCATAGCGCCCGAGCAGGCCGTTGTGATTGGCCATGACCGAGCGGCCGAACTGGATGGCGCTGATCGAGAACAAAGCCCGGCTCTCGGGGAAATCGCGGATGAGGGCGCGGCCGAGAACGGCCATGTCGCGGGCCGACGTCCATTGCCGGGCATCCGGCAGGCCGTTCGGATTGGTCCAGCGGCTTTCCCGCATGCCGATGCGCTGAGCGGTCTCGTTCATCATCTGGGCGAAGCCCTCGACCGAGCCGCCGAGATTCTCGCCGATCGCCCAGGCCACGTCGTTGGCCGACTTGACCATGATGATCTTCAGGGCGTTGTCGAGGGTGAGCTTGGTGCCCGGCCGGAAGCCCATCTTCGAGGGCGGCTCGGCGGCGGCCGCCGGCGAGATCGTCAGGAGCGTGTCGAGGGAGAGCTTGCCCTGCCGCACCAGGTCGAGGGCGACGTAGGCGGTCATCAGCTTGGTGATGGAGGCGGGAAACCACGGGTCGGTGGCCGCCTGGCCGTAGATCACCTTGCCGGAATCGACGTCGACCACCAGGATCGGGGCCGTCACGGCGCTCGCGGGTCCGGCGCCGAGCAATCCCGCCGCCACCGCGAGACCAACGACGAGCCGCCTCAACAATCCGTTCGACATCAGGCCTGTCTCAGAAAGGAACGCAACGGCGCGATCGAGGATCGGCCTGGGAGGACGGCCGGTCAACGGCCAAGCTTGCATGCCATCGACCTGGGGCGGCATCAAGCGCCGATGCGCAGGTCGCCGGAGGGTGGCACGACCCCCATCAAGACGGGTTCCGTGGCAACAGCATGGCGGACCGTCTCGCAGATGCGAGGAGTCGGCAATTACATGGTATAGGCCGGTTCAGCGCATGGGTGGGTGCCGCCTCGGCGCTGTGGTGCCGACGCCGCACGGCCCTTATGTGCGCGGGAGCCATCTTTGGCAGGCGCCGGGGTTCTGCTGGGCGCCGGGCGATGGCACGAGAGTCTTGCAAGGCCTAAGGAGCGCCGGCCGGGTCGATGCGGGGTCGGGCGCCGAGGACGTGATGGGTTACGCGGTCAAGGAACTGTTCCACACTCTCCAGGGCGAGGGCGCGCAGGCGGGCCGCGCCGCGGTGTTCTGCCGCTTTGCCGGCTGCAATCTCTGGTCCGGCCGCGAGGAGGACCGCGCCACCGCCGCCTGCCGGTTCTGCGACACCGACTTCATCGGGATGGATGGCGAGGGCGGCGGGCGGTTCTCCACCGCGCCGGATCTGGCCGACGCCATCGCGAAAACCTGGGCGGGCGGGCCGCGCCACCGCTACGTCGTCTTCACCGGCGGCGAGCCCCTGCTCCAGCTCGACGAGGCCCTGATCGCCGCCGTCCACGCGCAGGGCTTCGAGATCGCGGTCGAGACCAACGGCACCCTGGCGGCCCCGCCGGGCATCGACTGGATCTGCGTCAGCCCGAAGGCCGGCAACCCCATCGTCCAGCGCAGCGGCCACGAGCTGAAGCTGGTCTTCCCGCAGGCCGAGGCCACCCCGGACGCCTTCGCGGATCTCGATTTCCGCCACCACTGGCTCCAGCCGATGGACGGGCCGGACCGGCTCGCCAACACCGCCGAGGCCGTGGCCTATTGCCGGCGCGACGCGCGCTGGCGCCTGTCGCTCCAGACCCACAAGATCATCGGGATTCCGTGAGGAACCCCGCAGGATCCCGTCCGCTCGCACGATGAAGATCACCCGATGAAAATCACCCAAGCCTTCACCTTCGAGGCGGCCCACCGCCTGCCGAACGTGCCCGAGACCCATCGCTGCCACCGCATGCACGGGCATTCCTACCGGGTCGAACTCACCCTCTCGGGCGCCATCGACCCGGCCACCGGCTGGGTGGTGGATTTCTTCGACGTGGAGCACGCCTTCGCGCCGGTCCTGGCCCGCCTCGACCATTATTGCCTCAACGAGATCGAGGGGCTGGAGAATCCCACCGCCGAGCACATCGCGGCCTGGATCTGGGAGCGCACCAAGGCGGCGCTGCCGGCCCTCTCCTCCGTGAAGGTCTACGAGACGCCGATGTCCTGGGCCGAGTACGAGGGCGAGAGCCACCGATGAGCGCGGGCAGCGCCCTGGTCCTGTTCTCCGGGGGACAGGATTCGACGACCTGCCTCGCCTGGGCCCTGCAGCGCTTCGAGCGCGTGGAGACACTGGGCTTCGATTACGGCCAGCGCCACCGCATCGAACTCGACTGCCGGGACACCCTGCGGCGGGGCATCGCCGCCCTGAAACCCGAATGGGCGGCGCGCCTCGGCGAGGATCACACCCTGGCGCTGGACGCCCTCGGGCAGGTCTCCGAGACCGCGCTGACCCGCGATACCGCCATCGCGTTCGAGGCGGGCGGTCTGCCCAACACCTTCGTGCCGGGCCGCAACCTGCTGTTCCTCACCTTCGCGGCGGCGCTCGCCTACCGTCGGTCGCTGACGCATCTCGTCGGCGGCATGTGCGAGACCGATTATTCCGGCTACCCGGATTGCCGGGACGACACCATCAAGGCGCTGCAGGTGGCGCTCAACCTCGGCATGGATCGCCGCTTCGTGCTGCACACGCCGCTGATGTGGATCGACAAGGCCGAGACCTGGCGGCTGGCCGAAGACCTCGGCGGCCGGGCGCTCGTCGACCTCATCGTCGAGGACAGCCACACCTGCTATCTCGGCACCCGCGGCGACCGCCATCCCTGGGGCCACGGCTGCGGCCAGTGCCCGGCCTGCGACCTGCGCGCCAAGGGGTTCGCCAGATTCACCGCCGAGACGGTGCCGGCTGCGGGCGCCTGATCGGGGCGCAAGCCGGGACCTCCAGCGACGAGGCTCCGAGCCGGCCCGCCAGCCGGTCGAGCAGGACATGCGGCACGGTCAGGGCGGAGAGCATCTGCAGCGTCAGGGCCAGCAGGGCGGCGGCGGCATCCGGGGACCCGGCGGCGTAGAGCGGCCACAGCCCGGCGCCGATCAGGAGCGTCAGGCCGAACACCGGCAGCGACGCGCGCACCGCCCGCGGCATCGTGTCGATGCCGGGCGCCCGGTGCGGGTCGCGCACCAGGGCGCGCATGTGACGGGGTCCGTGCAGACCGACGAAGTACAGGGTGAAGGCGGCAAGCGGCGGCAGCAGCCAGAAGGCGCAGGCGAGCGCGGCCATCTCGGCCAGCACCGTCGGACGACGACGCTGGCCGACGATCCAGCAGGCCGCCAGACCCAGCCAGAGCCACGAGGCGGCGCTCCACCAGACCGGGAGTTGCGGGAGGGCGACCCGCGTGACGGCCGCGAAAAGGCCGACCGTCTCGTCGGGGCGCAGCAGAGCCGGCAGCGCGATCGGCAGAGCCCCGCGCACCAGGGCCTCGAACGGCCGCCCCGGGCCGGCATCCTCCTCCCCGAAATGCATCGCCGAGAGGGCGAGGAAGCCCGCCAGGGTGACGCGGGGCGCGATCTGCCAGGCGACGAGAACCAGCGCCGCGAGGCCGAGATACGGGACCGCGAAGATCCCGAACCAGGCCCGGCCATAGCGTGGGCGCAGCAGGGGCGCCGCCACCGCGCCGTCGAGGGCGCCGTGCGGGACACCGAGGACGATGACGACCGTGAGGGCGACGAGCCAGGAGGCCTCGCGCGGCAGGAGGGTAGAGGCGACCAGCACGAGCGCGACGAACGCACCCGCTGCCGGCAGCAGCCACGCCTCCGCTCCCGCCCAGATCCGGCGGCGCGTTCGAACCGGTGTCCCGCGGAACGGGATGGACGCGCGCGCCGCCATTCCGTCAGGCCGCCCGGCGCAGGGGCGTCGCCGTGGCACGGCCCTCGGCGAGGTCGCGGTCGACGGCGCGGGTGGTCTCCCGGGTGGCCATGATGCCGTAGACGACCTTGGCGGTGAGATCGAGGATCGCCACGACGGCCAGGGCCACGGCCGGCGACAGGATGCCGAGACCGTCCTGTCCAACGAGGAGCACCACCGGATAGGCGCACCACACCGCGGTCAGGAACACGGCGTTGCGCCGGAAATCGGATTGCACGTCGGCCCGCTCGGCCGCGTTCTCCTCGCGCAGCTGGACGAAGATCCCGTAGAACACCGCCGCGAACGCGCCGCACGAGATGGCGAACCAGGTCCACTTGATCCAGGCGACCGTGGACAGGCCGAAGGCCAGGGCCGTGACGATCATGATCAGATCGGAGCCGATCAGACCCCAGACGACGGCCGGGCGGCGCATGCCCGAATGCATCGCGGTGCGCGCGAGGCCGAGCAGCAGCAGGGGCGTGGTGAAGGTCCAGTCGATGTAGCGCGCGAAATAGAACTGGCGCGCGGTGTCGGCCGCCTCGGGACCGGCCGGGAGAAGGATGTTGCCCTGCCCGGTCGCCATCGCGAAATAGGAACAGGCGGCGATGATCGGCACGATCCCGTGGATGATCGTATCCGCCTCCTCGGCCTGGGTGCGGCGCTTGCCCAGGAACAGGATCGTGGCGGCCCCCGCCGCCATGCCGGCAAAGCCGAGCCAAAGCCAGAATTGAGGCGTCATCAAACACTCGTGAGTCAGGGATGAAAAGCGCGCCCCGAACGTGGCGTCACCCCTGCCCAAGTTGTTTCAGCCCGGATCGTTGCCCGCCGCGCGGTCACAGTCGGGTGAGACCGACGCGTCTAGCTCCACGCTCGCAGACTTCCCGGCGTGGTGAAGTCCCGGGGCCGGACGTCGCGGGCGGCGCCGCGCATCGCCGCGACACCCCTCGGAAAGCCGCTGCGGCTCCGGTAATCCGCCCGCACCGGCTCCGAGGGGGCCAGCGGCGCATCCGAGAGCGCCCGGGCGCAGAGCAGATCGACCACGCCGACGCCGGCCAGCGCACCGAGGGCGACGGCGGTGTTGGCGCGATGACGCGGATCGCCGGTGAGGCCCGGCAGCACGGTGGCGAGGTCGAGGCCGTCTCCGGCGACCCGGGCCCAGATCCAGGGCGTCGGATCGTGCGCGCCCAGGATGCCGGCGCCCTGGATGATCTCGCGGACACCGTAGGCCCGCACCAGGGCACCGGCGCGCGGCATGCCGAGCCAGCGGGCGATCGCGTCGCCGCAGGTAACCTCCGTGACCCCGAGGGCGAGGGAGAACCAGCCGAGGCCCCGCGCCACTTGGCGGGTGGACGGATCGGGCCGGCGGCGGCGGTCCGAGGACAGCCGGGCGGACGGGGCGTCGGCTCCCCCGCGTGCGCGGTGGGCGCTCGGCTCCTGACGGGACGCGGATGCGGGCATGCGGGCCTCCTGATTCGGTCTGGATACGGGAGCGGACGGTCAGGGCCGGAGCACGACCTTGATGCAGTTGTCCTTCTTGTCGCGGAAGGTCTTGTAGAGGTCCGGACCGTCCGCCAGTCCGCCCCGGTGGGTGATCACGAAAGACGGGTCGATCTGGCCATCGGCGATGCGGGCGACGAGATCGTCGGTCCAACGGTTGACGTGGGTCTGCCCGGTGCGGAGCGTCAGCCCCTTGTTCATCAGGGCGCCCATCGGGATCTTGTCGACGAGCCCGCCATAGACGCCCGGAATCGAGAGGATGCCGGCCGGGCGACAGACATAGATCATCTCGCGCAGAACCGTGGCCCGGTCGCTCTCCAGCATCATGGCCTGTTTGACCCGGTCGTAGACTTGCTCCAGCGCCCGGGGGGCGTGCGCCTCCATGCCGACGGCGTCGATGCACTTCTCCGGGCCCTTGCCGGAGGTGAGCTGGTTCAGGCGCTCGACGGTGCTCTCGGTGCTGTTGTCGATGGTCACGGCGCCGCCGGCGCGAGCCATCTCCAGGCGCTCGGGCACCCGGTCGATGCACACCACCTGGCGGGCGCCGAGCAGGATCGCAGAGCGGATCGCCATCTGGCCGACGGGACCGGCGCCCCAGATCGCCACCGTGTCGGTGGGCTGGATGTCGGCCTGCACCGCCGCCTGCCAACCGGTCGGGAAGATGTCGCCGAGGAACAGGACCTGCTCGTCGGTGAGCCCGTCCGGCACCTTGATGTGGGTCTTGTCGGCGAAGGGCACGCGGACGTACTCGGCCTGCCCGCCCTGATAGCCGCCGGTGAGGTGGGTGTAGCCGAAGAGCCCGGCGGTGGTGTGCCCGAACGCCTTGGCGGCGAGGTGCTTGTTGCGGTTCGAGCGCTCGCAGACCGAGAAGAAGCCGCGTTTGCACTGGTCGCACTCGCCGCAAATGATGGTGAACGGGATCACCACCCGCTCGCCCTTGCGCAGGGTGCCGTTGACGCCCTTGCCGGTCTCGACCACCTCGCCCATGAACTCGTGGCCCATGACGTCGCCCTTCTCCATGCCGGGCATGAAGTGGTCGTAGAGATGCAGGTCGGATCCGCAGATGGCGCAGGCCGTGACCTTGATGATCGCATCCCGATCGTCCTCGATCCGCGGATCGGGTACAGATTCGCAGCGAATGTCCTGGGCGCCGTGCCAGACTAGTGCCTTCATCGCGTTCCTCCCATCATCCGTGTTCCCATCGCCGATGCTGCGAGAACCGTGAATCCGGGCGTGGGTTCGGTGATCACGCGCTGACGCTCGGGTTTGCGGTGGACCCGAACGACGGGCGGGCTCCCGCCGAACAAGCGTCTTGCGATCGAGGCACGGGCCTGTCCTCGAAACCGATGCGATCCGAAATCAGAAATTGACGGCCGGGCCGTGGGATGGTTGTCGACCCTGACGAGGCGGCTCCGCAGAAAGCCGCGACGCCATCCCGTGCAGGAAAGCATCCGGCCCATGCTCAACCTCGTGCTTCCCCTCGCCCTCTCGATCATGGCGGGCGCCAGCATCGTGGTGCAGCAGGCGTTGATCGCGAACCTGCGGATCGCCCTGAACTCCTCGGCCTGGGCCGGGTTCGCAAGCTACTTCGTGGGGCTACTGTCGATGGTGGTGCTGGCCCTGGCCCTGCGCGATCCGCTGCCGGCGGCGGGCCTGGCGGCGCGCATTCCCTGGTGGGCCTGGAGCGGCGGGTTCTTCGGCGCGGTCTTCATCGCCCTGGCCACCATCCTGGTGCCGCAGCTCGGCGCCGCCACCTTCCTGGCGCTGCTGGTCACCGGACAGATGCTCGCCTCGGTGGCGTTCGACCATTTCGGCTGGCTCGGCCTCGCCCAGCGCGCCCTCGACGGGCCGCGCATGATCGGGGTGGCGCTCCTGATCGGCGGGGTGATCCTGATCCGGCGATGACCAAACCGGCGAGCGGCGCCGGCGATCACGCCCCGAGCGCCTGCAGCACGATCTCACGCCGGTGCGGCCGGTCGCGGTGCTCGACGAGGTAGATCCCCTGCCACGTCCCCAGGGCGAGGCGACCGCCCGCCACCGGGATCGACAGGCTCGAATCCGTCACCATCGTGCGGATATGGGCCGGCATGTCGTCCGGTCCCTCGGCACCGTGGACGTAGCCGGCATGGCGGGGGGCGAGGCCGTCGAGGGCGGTGAGGAGGTCGGTCTGCACGTCCGGGTCGGCGTTCTCCTGGATCGTCAGGGAGGCCGAGGTGTGCCGGCAGAACACCGTGACGAGGCCGTCCGCGATCCCGCTCTGCGCCAGGAACGCCGCCACCGCCCGGGTGATGTCGGTGAAGCCCTGGCCCGGGGTCGAGACCGTGATCGTGGCGCCGGCCTGACGCGTCGCCGCACCGCTGGCGAACCCCTGCATCGCACTGATTTTTCCCGCCGGCCTCATCCTTGCGCCTCCGTCAGGGTTTCGCCCGGCGCGATCTCGCGCTCGCCGCGGGCCAGGATGATCTCCAGGGCGTCGATCCGGTCGGCCTCCGCCGCCGGCTTGTCCCAGCGGATGCGGGCCACCCGGGGAAACCGCATGGCGACGCCGGATTTGTGCCGGGTCGAGCGCTGGACGCCCTCGAAGGCGATCTCCAGCACGAGGCCGTGGTCGAGGCCGTAGGACACCTCGCGCACCGGGCCGAAGCGCTTGGTGGTGTTGTTGCGGACGTAGCGGTCGAGCTTGGCGAGCTCGGCATCGGTGAAGCCGTGATAGGCCTTGCCGACCGGCACGAGTTCGGGCGTGCCGTCCTCGCGGTCGCGCCAGACGCCGAAGGTGTAGTCGGAATAGAACGACGAGCGCTTTCCGTGCCCGCGCTGGGCGTACATCATCACGGTGTCGACGCGGAACGGCTCGCGCTTCCACTTCCACCACGGCCCCTTGGGCCGGCCCGGCAGATAGACGCTGTCGCGGGCTTTCAGCATGACGCCCTCGATGGCGTCGGCATCCTCGCCGGCGCCGACAGCGGCCGGATCGGCGCGCGCGGCGGCCAGCTCGTCCCAGGTGGTGAAGGGCACCAGGGGCGAGAGGTCGATGCGGGCGTGGTCGAGGGCGGCGACGAACGCCTCGAGCCGCTGCCGGCGCGCTTCGAAGGGCAGCGGGCGCAAATCCTCGCCCTCCGCCTGCATCAGGTCGTAGGCGCGGACATGGGCGGGAAACTCCTCCAGCAGCTTCGGCGTCACGGCCTTTCGGTTCAGGCGCTGCTGCAGCACGTTGAAACTCTGCACGCGCTCCTCGCGCAGGATCAGCAATTCGCCGTCGATGGCGCCCGAGAAGGTGATGGCCTCGGCCAGATCCGGGAAGGCGCCGGAGATGTCCTCGCCGGTGCGGGAATAGATCCGCGCCACCTGCACCCCGGCCTCGTCCCGTCCGCCGACGAGCTGGACCCGGATGCCGTCCCATTTCCACTCGCCGGAGAACGCCGCCGGATCGAGTTTTTCGAAATCCGCCTCCTCGTCAATCGGGTGCGAGAGCATCGGCGGCCGGAACGGGGCCGGGTTGAGGGTGGTGGGACGCTCGGCCCGGCCCTCGACCCAGGCGAACAGGGTGGCGTAGGGCGGCTCGAGGCCGTGCCAGACCTCCTCGACCGCATCGGCCTCGTGGCCGCCGAGCGCCCCGATGGCGGTCTTGGCGAGGCGGGCCGAGACGCCGACCCGGAGCGCGCCGGTGATCAGCTTCAGGAGCGCCCAGCGCCCCGTCTCGTCGAGGGCATCGAGCCACGCGGCGATCCGGGCGGGCAGGTCCGCCTTCTTCACGGTGCCGAGGGTCTCGACCACCTCGGCGAGGGTGGGCACGTGCGGGGGCGGGTTGTTGTGGCCCGGGCCGATGACCGACTCGCCATCCTGGACAAGGGGTGCCGGCCAGATCAACGCCGTGGTCTCGGCGAGATCGCCGACGTAGTTGTGCGAGAGCCCGAACAGCACCGGATCGACGCGGGCCTCCACCAGCCCCCGGATCATCGCGGGCTTGGCCTCGCGAAAGCTCAGGCCGCCGGTCATCGCCGCCAGGGCGTAGCCGCGCTCGGGGTCCGGGGCATGGGCGAAGTAATCCTGCAGCAGGCGCAGTTTGGCGTTGCGGCGCGGCTCGTAGGCGAGGCGGTCGAGGAGATGGGCGAAGTCGTTCATGCCACGGCCTCCTCGGTTGCGGCGGTCGGCTCGGACTCGCCGTCGTCGCCGTAGCCGAGCAGGTGCAGGGGCTTGGCCTTGATGCCTTGCGTCCCGCACCAGTGCACCAGCGCGTCCTCCTGCCCGTGGGTGACCCAGACCTCGCCGGCCCCGGTCTCCCGGATCGTGCGGCACAGGTCCGGCCAGTCGGAATGGTCGGAGATGCAGAGCGGGAGTTCGACGCCCTTCTGGCGCGCCCGGGCCCGCACCCGCATCCAGCCGGAGGCGAACGCCGTGACGGGGTCGGGGAATTTTCTCGACCACACGTCCTGAATCGAGGAGGGCGGGCACAGCACGATGGCGCCGTGCAGCTTGCCGCGCTCGGTGGCCACCACCTTGGGGGTCTCGCCCAGCGCAATCCCCTCCTGCTTGTAGAGCTCGGTCAGCTTTTCCATGGCGCCGTGCAGGTAGATCGGCCGGTCGTAGCCGGCCTCCCGCAGCAGGGCCATCACCCTCTGCGCCTTGCCGAGCGCGTAGGCGCCGACGATGTGGGCGCGCTCGGGAAACAGGGCCACCGAATCGATGAGCTTGCGCACCTCGTCGCGGGTGTCCGGCATCCGGAACACCGGCAGGCCGAAGGTCGCCTCGGTGATGAAGACATCGCAGGGCACCACCTCGAACGGCAGGCAGGTCGGATCGTAGGCGCGCTTGTAATCGCCCGAGACCACCACCCGCACGCCCTGCGCCTCGATCGCGATCTGGGCCGAGCCGAGCACGTGCCCGGCGGGGGCGAAGCGCACGGTGACGTCGCCGATGCGGATCGCCTCGCCCAGGGGCGCCTCCTGCCGGCTCTCGCAAAAATCGGCTCCGTAGCGCACCGCCATGATGCGCAGGGTCTCGGGCGTCGCCATCACCCGGCCGTGACCCGCCCGGGCATGGTCGGCATGGCCGTGGGTGATGAGGGCGCGGGGCACCGGCCAGGTCGGGTCGACGTGAAAGCCACCGAGGGGGCAGTACAGCCCCTCCCGGGTCAGGGTGAGAAGATCGCTGGCGCTGAATGTCATCGGCGCGGCATATAGGGCGCCCGAGGCCCACGCGCAGCCACATGTCCCGCACGATCACCTCCGGCGACTTCCTCGCCGACCGGCGCTACGCCTATGCCCAGGCCTGCCTCGACGAGGGCGACCCCGACGCCGCCGCCGAGATGGCCGAGCAATGCCTGGAGATCGCGCCCCGCTTCGCCCCGGCCTGGTTCCTCCTCGGCCGCGCCCGCGAGGCCCGCCATGGCCGGACCGGTCGGCCCGACGACCATCATGCCGCCCTGCGCGCCTACGCCAATGCGCTGGAGATCGACCCCGACGACGCGCAAGGCGCGCGCATCGCCCTGGTGCGGATCGGCGCGGGCGCGGCCCTCACGGCGATCTCGCCGGGCTACGTGCGGGCGCTGTTCGACGCCTATGCCCCGCGCTTCGACCGCCACCTCGTCGGCGGCCTGGCCTATCGCGGGCCGGACCTGCTGGTGGAGGCCCTCGATGCGCTGGTGGGGAGCGGCACGCCGCTCGGCCGGGTGATCGATCTCGGCTGCGGCACCGGGCTCGTCGGCGCCGCCCTCGGCCACCGGCCGACCCATCTCACCGGGATCGACCTGTCGCCCCGGATGCTGGCCGAGGCCGCCCGGCGCGGCAGCTATCACCGGCTGGTGGAGGGTGAACTCGTCGCCGCCCTGGCGGCCGAAGCGGCCGGCAGCGCCGATTGCGTCACCGCGGCCGATGTCCTGATCTATGTCGGCGACATGGTCGGGATGCTGGCCGGCGCCGCACGGGTTCTGCGGCCGGGCGGGCACCTCGCCTTCACGGTCCAGTCCCACCCCGGCGACGGATGGGTGCTCGGGCCGGATGCCCGCTACGCCCATGGCGACCCCCTGGTGCGGGACACCCTGACGCGTTCCGGCTTCACGCCGGAGACCCTCGCGCCTGCCGTGATCCGCCGCGAGAACGGGGCCGACGTGGCGGGCCGGATCGTGGTGGCGCGTCGTGATGGCACGTCGTGAGGGCATGTCGTGAGGGCACGGCTTGCGCGGCGATCACGATCCCGTTGCGCCCCTTGAACCCGGGCGGGCAACACGGTTGAACCAAAACTCAGGGTCGCTGTTGCCAGCCGGGACCCAGGCGCTTCAGGCGCACCGGGCCCCGTCCGCGTCGCGCCGCCCCTGACGGCATCATCGGCTTGCCTCGGTGCTGTCCCGACCGCCTTCTGCCGACTGTGTCGCCCCGCGCAGACCGGCACGCCCCACAAGCACATTGGAGATCTCATGGCAGAGCCGCAGAACAAGTCGTTTCCGGCGAGCGCCGCGACGCGGATTCCCTTCGCGCTGGCGCTCTCGGCGGTGGCGGGCTGCGCCGATTCCATCGGCTTCCTCGAATTCTCACAGCTGTTCATGTCGTTCATGAGCGGGAACACGACGCGCTTCGGCGTGTCGGTGAGCCGGTTCGACTGGGAGAGCACCTCGCGGGTCGCCTCCGTCATCGTGCTGTTCTGCTTCGGCGCCTTTGCCGGAACCCTGATCGCCGCCTGGGTCGGGCGCTGGCGCCTGTCGGTGCTGCTCCTGCTGCAATCCGTCCTGCTCACCATCGGCCTGATCGTCCCGCACGGGACCTTCGCGTTCCCGCTCCACGCCTATCCCATCGTGATCGCGCTCGGCCTTCAGAACGCGACCCTGCAGGACGAGGGCGGGCGCAGCCTCGCGCTCACCTACGTGACCGGTGCGGTGGTGCGGTTCGGAACCGGCCTCGCGAACCTGCTCCTCGGCACAGTGGCGCCCTCGTTCTGGATCCAGGCGCCGCTCTGGGCGGCGCTCAGCACCGGCGCGGTCATCGGCGGCTTCCTGCAGATGCGTTACGGCGAGGACGCCTTCCTGTTTCCCGCGGCCGTCTCGGCCCTCCTGGCGATCATCGCCCTCGGGTTGACCATCGCCAAGCCCGGCAGCGCCTATGTCAGCGGCGAGGTCGAGACGCACCCGCCGGACGGCACGGCGGCGGTCCGGCCCTGATCGGCGCCGCCCGCGCCGGGGCGGTCCCACCGCCCTAATCGGCGCCCCCGCTCCCGCGCAGGCGCTTGGTCGCGCTCCGCTTCGACTTATCGTCGAGGCGGCGCTTCTTCGAGGCGAGAGTCGGCCGCGTGGCGCGGCGCGGCGTCGGCGGCACCGCCGCCTCGGCCACGAGTTCGGCCAGCCGCTCGCGGGCGTCGGCCCGGTTGCGATCCTGGGTCCGGAAGCGCTGGGCGCTGATCACGATGACGCCGTCCACCGTGAGGCGCCGGCCGGCCAGCCGCATCAGCCGCACCGCCACGGCGTCGGGCAGGGAGGCCGAACGCCGGGCGTCGAAGCGCAGCTGCACGGCGGTGGAAAGTTTGTTGACGTTCTGGCCGCCGGGACCGGAGGCGCGCACGAACGTCTCCTCGAGTTCCGCCTCGTCGATGGCGATATGGGGCGTGCAATGCAGGGCCAAAGCGGCGTCTCGTCTCTCGCTCGGGGCGTCGTTGCGCGATCAGGCCGCCTCGGCAGGGGTGCGGGCGCGCACCGCCAGGGCGTGAAGACCGCGCTTGAAGGCCGGATCGAGGGCCGCATTGACGATCCTGTGCCGGTCCACCCGGCTCTTGCCCTCGAACGCCGCCGCCACGACATCCAATCGGAAATGCGTCTCGCCCTCGGGCCGGGCGCCCATGTGCCCCGCATGCAGGTGGGATTCATCGATGACCTGCAGGGCCACCGGGGCCAGCTCGGCCTGCAGCGTCTCGGTGATCCACGCCTTCAGGGTGGGGATTGCGGTCGCGTTTTCAGTCATGGCGGGTGGTTCCCTCGTTCGTTCCCGAGCGTTACGTCATGGGTCGCCGGAGCCTCGGCGACCCGCGTTCCGCGTCAACCCCCGACAGCCGCATGCGGCATCAGGCCCGCCGCTCTTGTGTCTCGGACCCACCCCCTCATAATCGCCCCATCATGGATCTCAACTCGCCCCTGTTCGACAGCATCCGCATCAAGCCGTCCTGCGACGAGCCGAAGACGGCTGCGACCCAGACCTGCGAGACCCCGGGGTGCAAGAATCCGGGCCTCTATCGCGCGCCCAAGGGGCGCAAGGCCGAAGGGCAGTACTGGCGCTTCTGCATGGACCACGTGCGCGCCTACAACGCCACCTACAACTACTTCGACGGCATGAACGACGCCGCCGTGCAGGCCTTCCAGAAGGACGCGATCATCGGGCATCGCCCGACCTGGGCGATGGGGGTGAACCCCGCCACCGCCGGCGAGAAGGGCAAGGCCGCCCCGAAGCGCGACTGGGCCTATGTCGATCCGCTGGACATCCTGCGCGCCGAGGGCGTGGGCGAGACCGCCCGGCGCAAGGCCGCGCCCGAGCCGCGCCGGCCCCGGCACTCGGCCGCCACCCTGAAGGCGCTGGACGTGCTCGGCCTCGACGAGACCGCGGATTCGGCCGCCATCAAGGCCCAGTACAAGACCCTGGTGAAGCGCTTCCACCCGGACGCCAATGGCGGCGACCGCTCGTTCGAGGAGCGGTTGCGGGACATCATCCGGGCGCACGATGCGCTTCGGGCCGCGGGACTCTGCTGAGGCGTTCCCCCGCCCGCGCCGGCGACGTTCCGGAGCCCCGAACCGGCCCGGCCGAAGAGTTCCGGCACGATCGATGCACGTTTTCCGGGGCTCCCCTGCTCAAGGTGGGCGGCAATTGCCGCGCGAGGCCCTATATCGTGCGGAGTCACCCCTTGGCGTCGCCCGGCGCCGACCTTTAGATGGCGGTCGCGCGCGGCTCGGTTCCCGAGCCGTCAGACCCCGAAGCCCGAACAGCCTGCGTGTTCCGCGCCCGAAGCCCGGCGCCCGCGCCCCGACGAGGTCCTTATGCTCTCTGACGTCACGCCCGCCTCGCTGCCCGACCGGAAAGTCTCCGTGCGCGAGGCCTTCGGCATCGACCTCGATCTCATGGTGCCGGCCTTCTCGCAGCGCGAGGAGCACGTGCCCGATCTCGACCCGGACTACATCTTCGACCGCGAGACCACCCTGGCGATCCTCGCCGGCTTCGCCCGCAACCGGCGCGTCATGGTCACCGGCTATCACGGGACCGGCAAGTCGACCCATATCGAGCAGGTCGCCGCGCGCCTGAACTGGCCCTGCATCCGGATCAACCTCGACAGCCACGTCTCGCGCATCGACCTCGTCGGCAAGGACGCGATCGTGCTGAAGGACGGCAAGCAGGTCACCGCCTTCCAGGACGGCATCCTGCCCTGGGCGCTCCAGAACAACGTCGCGCTGGTGTTCGACGAGTACGATGCCGGCCGCCCGGACGTGATGTTCGTGATCCAGCGCGTGCTGGAGCTGTCGGGCCGCCTGACACTTCTCGACCAGAAGCGGGTGATCAGCCCTCACCCGGCCTTCCGCCTGTTCGCCACCGCCAACACCGTCGGCCTCGGCGACACCTCGGGCCTCTATCACGGCACGCAGCAGATCAATCAGGGCCAGATGGATCGCTGGTCCATCGTCACCACCCTGAACTACCTGGCCCATGACCGCGAGGTCGACATCGTGCTCTCGAAGGCGGCGCACTACCAGCGCGACGGCGGCCGCGACATCGTCAACCGCATGGTGCGGGTCGCCGACCTGACCCGCAACGCGTTCATGAACGGCGATCTCTCCACCGTCATGAGCCCCCGCACGGTGATCACCTGGGCCGAGAACGCCGACATCTTCCAGGATATCGGCTTCGCCTTCCGGGTGACCTTCCTCAACAAGTGCGACGAGCTCGAGCGCACCCTGGTGGCCGAGTTCTACCAGCGCGCCTTCGGCAAGGATCTGCCCGAGAGCGCGTCGAACGTCGCCCTGAGCTAGTCTCCGTCCCGCTCCTTCGAGGATACCGTCGACCCGCATGTCGATCTCCAACCGCAAAGCCGGCGACCGGCGCGAGCCCGTCGCCGAACCGCTCAAGCGCTCGGTGGCAGGCTGCCTGCGCGCCATCGCCAAGCGCTCCGAGATCGAGGTGGTCTATGCCAGCGACCGCCCGGCCCTGACCGGCGACAAGGCGCGCCTGCCGGAGCCGCCGCGCAAGCTGACGCCGGAGGACGTGGCGATCCTGCGCGGCAACGCCGACTCCATGGCGCTTCGCCTCGGCTGTCACGACGTCGCCGTCCACCGCCGGCTGGCGCCCGAGAACGCCGGCGCCCGCGCGGTGTTCGACGCCGTCGAGCAGGCCCGGGTCGAGGCCATCGGCTCGCGCCGGATGTCCGGCGTCGCCTCGAACCTCTCGGCGATGCTGGAGGACCGCTACCATCGCGGCGGCAAGTACGAGGACATCACCGACCGCGCCGATGCGCCGATGGAGGATGCCGTCGCCCTGATGGTGCGCGAGCGCCTGACCGGCGCCGCTCCCCCGGCCGCGGCCCGGAAGATCGTCGATCTCTGGCGCCCGCATATCGAGGAGAAGGCCGGCCCGAACCTCGACGGGCTGATCGGTTCGATCGAGAACCAGCGCGCCTTCGCCCGCTCGGTGCGCGACCTCCTCAGCTCCCTCGACATGGCGGACGAGACCCCGTTCGATCCCGAGGACGACGACAACGAGGACGAGAACGAGTCGCAGGACGACGAGCAGACTCCCAGCGAGGGCGAGGCCGAGGAGCAGTCGCAGGGCGACCGCTCCGAGATGGAGACCTCGCAGGAGGCCTCCGACGAGTTGCAGGAGGGGGCCACCGAGGCCGCCGACGCTCCGTCCGGCGAACTGCCCGACGAGGCCGAGAACGCTGAATCCGACGAAGCCTCCGAAGCCTGGCGGCCGCCGTCGCAGCGGGCCAACGAGCCGCGCGGACCCGAGTACAAGGTCTTCAATCCACGCTTCGACGAGATCATCCACGCGGAGGATCTCTGCGACGTCGAGGAGCTGGCGCGCCTGCGCACCTATCTCGACAAGCAGCTCGCCCATCTCCAGGGCGTGGTCGGACGCCTGGCGAACCGCCTGCAGCGGCGCCTGCTGGCGCAGCAGAACCGGGCCTGGGACTTCGACCTCGAGGAAGGGCAGCTCGATCCGGCCCGTCTCGTGCGCGTGGTCACCGATCCCTACCAGCCGCTCTCGTTCAAGCGCGAGAAGGACACCAATTTCCGCGATACCGTCGTGACCCTCCTGCTGGACAATTCCGGCTCGATGCGCGGGCGTCCGATCACCGTGGCGGCGACCTGCGCCGACATCCTGGCCCGCACGCTGGAGCGCTGCGGCGTCAAGGTCGAGATTCTGGGCTTCACCACCCGGGCCTGGAAGGGTGGGCAATCGCGCGAGGCGTGGCTGGCGGGCGGCAAGCCGAACGCGCCGGGACGCCTGAACGACCTGCGCCACATCGTCTATAAGAGCGCCGACGCCCCGTGGCGCCGGGCGCGCAAGAACCTCGGGCTGATGATGCGCGAGGGGCTGCTGAAGGAGAATATCGACGGTGAGGCCCTGGACTGGGCGCACAAGCGGCTCCTGGCCCGCCCGGAACAGCGCAAGATCCTGATGGTGATCTCGGACGGCGCGCCGGTCGACGATTCGACCCTCTCGGTCAATCCGGGCAATTATCTCGAGCGCCACCTGCGCTGGATGATCGAGGACATCGAGACCCGCTCGCCGGTGGAGCTGCTCGCCATCGGCATCGGCCACGACGTGACGCGCTATTACCGCCGCGCGGTCACCATCATCGACGCCGAGGAACTCGGCGGCGCGATGACGGAAAAGCTCGCCGAACTCTTCGAGGAGGATTCGGGCGGCGCGGCTCCAACCAAGCGGGCGGCCGGCGGGCGCCGCTAGGCTCCCGCCCTCCCCTCAGACTCCGCCGCCGGCTCAGGCCGCGCGGCGCGACAGGGCGTCGAGGGCTTCGGCGATCTCCGTCGGGTCGAGCCGGCGGATGACCGGACCGGAGGTCCAGACCAGCATCGGGACCACCCGGCGCCCCGGATAGATCTCGGCCAGCAGCGCCGCATAGAGGGCGATCTGCCCGGCCTCGGCGCGCGGCAGCGGCGCGCCCTCGGCGGGCGGGCGGCCGGTCTTGAAATCCGCCACCAGCACGGACTGGTCGGTCAGCGCCAGGCGATCGACCCGACCGAAGACGGGGCGCGACACGCCCCCGACGCGCACGCGCCCGGACAGGGTGACTTCGGCCCGCGCCTCCCGCGCGAAGAGCGGAGCGAGGTCGGGTTCGTCGAGCAGCCGCAAGGTCGCGGCGACGATGCCGGCCTGCTTGGCCCGATCGAGGCCCGGCGAGCGGGCACGGACGAAGGCGGTGGCGGCGGCTTCGCGCTGGGCCGGCTCGATCCGCGGCAGGTGCTCCACCAGCGAGTGGATCAGGGTTCCGCGCCGGCGTGCCTCGCTGTCGGCCTGCCGGCGGCCCGGCTCGCGGCGGGTGTCGGCCGCCCCCAGGGCACCGGACGGGGTCACGGGCGGCGCCGCCTCGATCTCGGACGCCACCGGCGCTTCGAGCCAGGCCGGCAGTTCCGGCGCGACCGGCGCCGCCGATGCCGGAGCGGCGTGCGGCGCCGCGGTGCCGCCATCCCGCCACAGGGTCGCGGGTCCGTGCGGCGTCTCCAAAGCGTCGCCCGGCCCGAATTCCTGCTCCAGACCGGTGCGGATCATCTCGCACCAAGCCGCCTCGCTCGGGGCCTCGTGCCCGCGATAGGGCGCGATGACGAGGCGGTCGGCCGCCCGCGTCATGGCCACGTAGAGGAGGCGGTTGTGCTCCTCGCGGGCACGCGACTGCAGGGTGGCGCGGGCTTGCGTGACGGCGTCGCAATCGCCTGCCTTGGCCCCGGCCCAGACCGGCGGGAGCGGCCGGGCACCCTGGCCGAAGCGCTGCGCCCCCGGCAGCAGCGGCAGCAGCGGCGGATCGTTGCGGCCCAGCGCTTCGCAGCCGTCGATGACGACCACCACCGGAGCCTCCAGCCCCTTGGCGCCGTGGACGGTCATCACCCGGACCTCGTCGCGCCCGGAATCGAGGTCGCGCTTGACGGTGTGGCCCCCCTCCCCGCGTCCCGGGACGATGTCGTAACGGGCGAGAAATCCGCCGAGGGAGGGCGCATCCGGCCCCTGCTCAGCCTGCGCCGCCGTCATCAGGAAGACGTCGATGGCGTCGCCCGCCTCGCCGCCGAGGCGTGAGACCAGGGCGCGGCGCCCGCCCCGGGCCCCCAGCAGCGTCGCGTAGAACCCGAACGGCCCCTCGCAGGCGGCGAGAGCGATCCAGGATTGCAGGGCTTCGTGCCCCCGGATCGCTGCCGGATCGCCGGCCGCGGCGTGGCGCGCCAGGGCATCCTCCAGGGTCTCGTGCAGATCGCGGCGAGCCGCGATCCGGACGAGGTCGTCGTCGTCGAAACCGACCAGCGGCGTCTTGAGGGCGCCCGCCAGGGTCAGGTCGTCGGCCGGCAGCAGCCCGGCCCGGCCCACCGCCACGAGATCGTTGACGGCGATATGGGCGGCGATGTCGAGGCGGTCCTGGCCGGCGACGGGCACGCCGAGGGCCTTCATGGCGCGGATCACCTCCTCGAAGGCGGCCGAGCGCTTGCGCACCAGGATGAGGATGTCGCCGGGCCTCCAGACCCGGCCGGTCTCGTCGCCGGTGGTGATCCAGGTCAGGGCCGCCCGCGCGACCCGGCGCGCGGTGACGATGGCGGGCGCGTTGGTCTCGGGCGCGTCGACCGGCGCCGCCCAGGCATCGGGCTCGGGCTCGTCGGCCGGCTCCTCCAGCGGCCAGAGTTCGACCGCGCCCGGCGCCGAGGCCCGGGCCGTGCTGTGGGTGGTGCCGACGGCGGTGTCCTCGAAGGACAGGCCCTCGTAGTGCTCGGGGATCTTGAAGGTGGCGTCGACCGCCCGCAGGACACCGCCGGCCGAGCGGAACGACAGGTTCAGGTGGACGTCCGAGAAAGCGAGGTCGGCCCCTTGCGCGGCCCGCTGCCATTCCCGGCGCGTGGTCTCGAACTCGCGCGGCTCGGCGCCCTGGAAGCTGTAGATCGACTGCTTCGGATCGCCCACGGCGAAGCGGGTGCGCGCCACCTCGCGGGCGCCCTCGCCGGACGCGAACTCGGCGGTGATGCGGCGCAGGATCTCCCACTGGTGCGGGTTGGTGTCCTGCGCCTCGTCGATGAGGACGTGGTCGACGCCGCGATCGAGCTTGTAGAGCACCCAGGTGGAATCGACCCGGCCGAGGAGGTCGAGGGTCTTGTGGATCAGGTCGTCGAAATCGAGCGCCCCGAGGCGGGCCTTCTGCGTCTCGACCCGGCGGTGGATCTCGGCCGCCAGGGTGAACAGGGCACGGGTGCGCTGAAGGGCCTGGACACCGCGCAACGTGTCCTGCAGCGGCTCCAGCCGGTCGCGCTCGTCGCGCAGGGCCTGCTTGACGTCGTCGGGCACCGCCTTGGTGCCGAGGCTCTTGTCGGCTTTCGGCAGCCCCTCCTTGGTGAAGAAGACGCCGCGATAGATCTCCAGAGCCTCCGCCGGGGACTCGGCGCGAGCGACCTGCACCAGCCGGTCGGCGATGCCCTCGTCGGTGGCCTTGCCGGTCCGCATCCGCGCGGCGACGTCCGTCAGATCGCCGAGAACACCGTCGAGCATGCGGGCCTCGATGGCCTTCACGCTGTCGCCGGGCCGGACCCCGAGGGCGTCGGCGAGCGCGGCGAACGACCCGTCGAGCCCGAAGCGGTCGGCCAGCACGTCCCGCGCCCGCATCGCGTTGCGGATCGCCTTGCGCAGGGCGTCGCCCGTCGCCTCGGGGCCGACGATGGCCAGGGCTTCGCCCAGGTCGGGATAGGCGCCCCCGATGGCGTCGGCCAGGACGTTGCCCGTCTCGATGAGGAAGGCGTCCGCCGCCTGCGTCTCGTCCAGGACGACGAAGCGGGCCGGCACGTTCGCCTCGAAGGGGAACATGTGCAGCAGGCGCTCGCACAGGGCGTGCAGGGTCTCGATCTTCAGGCCGCCCGGCGTCTCGACGGCGCGGGCGAACAGGCGCCGCGCCACCTGCAGCGTCTTTCGCGAGGGGCGCTCGCCCGTCAGCTCGGTGAGTTCCGCCGTCAAGGTGGCGTCGTCGAGGGTGACCCAGCGGCCGAGCACGCGGAACACCCGGATCGACATGTTGGCGGCCGCCGCCTTGGTGAAGGTGAGGCACAGGATGCGGGCCGGTGGCGCCCCGTCGAGGAGCAGGCGCACGACCCGGTCGGTGAGCACCTTGGTCTTGCCCGCCCCCGCATTGGCCGAGACCCAGGCCGAGGCCCGTGGATCGGCGGCGCGGCGTTGCGAATCCTTGGTGAGATCGTCGACGACGAAGGCTTCGCGCATCGTTGTTCCACTCATCGCTCGGGCCTCATCGCGTCGCCGGGCGGTGCCGGCACGTCCGGAGCCCTGTCGAGCAGCGCCAGGGCGGCGCCCACATCGGCGCGCGCGGACCGCTCCTGAAGCGCCCTCAATCCGCGCCGATGACCGAGCCCCTCCGCGATGAAGGCGACCAGCAGCTGATTGATGGAGACATTATCCTCGTCGGCGGCGCTCTTGGCCTGCACCATGACGTGGTCGGGCAGGCGGAGTGCGAAGTTCGGCATGGTCATCTCCTCCTTGATCAATCAGCGGGTCAGAAAGGCCCTGGGGCTCATCGCCAGGATTCCGAAAGCTGACAGGACCGGCTTCCGAAAGTGGCGATCGTGGGTCAGGATGATCTCGGCTCCGGCGGCCAGCGCGCATTCCACGTAGAGGTCATCCTTCGGATCATCCAGAAACGGCCTGAAGCGGAACCACGGCAGGGTCAGAACGGCCGTGGCGCAGAGGGCGTCCAGGATGGCGTCGATCCCGGCTTCGTCGACCCAAGGGTCCGGCCCCAGCAGGCCCGGCCGTTTCAGAACATCCTCGTATTCGAGCACCACCGCCGGCGAGAGGGCGAAAGCGAACCGTTGCGTCAGCATGCCCCTGAGGACGACGTGGGATGCGCCATTCCGTGATCGCAGCGCGCCAAGCACGACATTGGCATCGACGACGATCATGACGCAGAGATGATATCGCCCGCGATATCAGTCAAGTGCGTCTTCCGGGTCATCCCATGGGCCCACCTCAGCCTTCGCCCTCGCCGCCGAGGGACCATTCGAGCACCCGGGCCAGGTGGTCGTAATCGCCGTAGGACTTGGCGTATTTCGGGTAGGGCCGCGAGGTGTAGGCGGCCTCGCCCGTGAGAAAGCGGGCGACCAGGCCGCGGAAGCGGGCGACATGCTCGGTCACGATGGCCGGGACCTCGCGCTCGTCGCCGCGCGGGGCCTTCACGGCCAACGGCTCGAACGGTTTGCGGCCACCCGAGGCGTGGACGTAGAGGAGATCGGGCGTCAGCGTACTGGCCGGGAAGCCCTCGAAGGCGCCCGCCATGAGCATGGCGGCCTCCAGGGTGAGCTGGGGCGAGAAACCGGCGAAGACCTCCTTGTTGCTCGGTGGCAAACCGGTCTTGAAGTCGACGATGCAGGCGCCTCCGTCGCGGCGGCGCTCGATCCGGTCGGCACGAGCCCGCAGGGTGAAGCTCTCGGTTCCCATGGGGATCACCCACTTGCCCGAGATCTCGGGATGGACCCTGGCCACATCCGCGCGCCGCTCGGTCTCCCAGTCGAGGAATTTGGACGCCAGCCGCTCGTAGCGCGGCCACCACTCGGCATAGAGCTCCGGGTAGGTGTCCGAGATCGGCCGGAAGGCGTTGAGCGCAAGGTTGAACAGCCGCTCCACGGCGGCGTCCGGCAGGGCCTCGGGATGGTCCTCGGCGAATTGTCCGAGAATGTCGTGGATCAGCGTGCCCCGATCGGCGGCGCCGGGTTCGGCCGCCACCGGATCGAGGGGGTCGAGGCCGAGCACGTGCCGGGCGAAGATGACGTAGGGGTCGCGCACCAGGGTCTCGACCTCGGTGACGCTGAGCGAGCGCGGGAACAGCGCCGGATCGGGCTTCGGCCGCGGCTGCTTCAGGCGCGGCTGGGCCGGGCCGGTGCCCTGGTCGAGGGCGGCCGCGTAGGCCGAGAAGCGGCGCCCGGCCCCGAGTGCCCGATTCCAGCACGCCTCTCCGCTGAAGGCGCGCAGGCGCTGGAGGAAGCGCGACGGCACGGTCGGCGCGCCCTCGCGCTTGGCCGCCCGGGTGACGAGGGCGTCGTGGTGGCCCAGAGCCTGTACGAAGTCGTGCGCGCTCTGGCCGATGCGGCGCTCGGGCGGGTTGAGGCCGATGCGCTCGCGCATGGGCCGGTTGAGGAAGGCGTCGGTGGTCGTCTTCATCGGCCAGACGCCCTCGTCGAGGCCACCGAGCACCACGCGGTCGACGCTCATCAGGCGGGCTTCGAGCAGGCCGAGGATGCGCAGGCGCGGATGCGGGCGCCCGTCGCTGCAGGCGACCAGGCGTTCGCGGGCGAGCGCGGTGAAGAAGGCCGGATAATCGCCGAAGCGCCCGGGCAGAAGGCCGGGCTCGGCCATCTCCAGATCGTCGAACAGGGCGTCGAGCACCCCGAGGGAGGCGTCGTCGACGGCCTCGCTTTCGGCCGCATCGATCAACATGTCGAAGGTGGCACGGTGGTTCGCCGCGTAGGCGACGAGATTCCCGACGCCCCGATGGTCGACGTCGAGAAATCCCGTGAAGGCCAGTTGCAACCGATCCAGGAGATCGGCGGCCAGATCCCAGTCCTTTTCAGTCAGGCGGCGCTTGGCGCGCGGGCGCCGTCCGGTGGCGGCCCGCTGATCGGCCAGGGCCTCGCGCAGGCCCGCAAAGCCCGGCGCCGGGGCGGGGCCGCGCAGGGTGCCGATCTCCAGGGCGGCGGCGGCCCGCACCACGTCGCTGCGGGGCAGGCCGAGCCGGACATACGGGTGCGACAGCAGCGTGATGAGCCGGGCCGGCTCCAGATCGGCGGCCAGTTCCGCGGCGAGCCGGGCGAGACGCCCGGCCCGGCTGCGCGACAGGGCCTCGCCCCCGGAATCCTCGGCGACGATCCCCCAGCGCGCCAGTTCGGCCGCGACCCGTACGGCCAGGGCCCGGTCCGGCGTGACCAGGGCCGCCGTGGCGCCCGGCACTTCCAGGGTCTCCCGGAGCGCGATGGCGATGATCAGCGCCTCCTCCCGCTCGTCGGTGGCCTCGACCACGGCGAGCCCCTGCATCCCGGCCTCCGCCAGGGCCGCGCGGTCGGGCGGATCGAGATCGGCCCAGGCCTCGGTGGTCTCGGCCGGACGCAGGGCCTGCGACAGCAGGCCGAAGCGGGCGCGGCCCTCGGCGGAGGGGTCGCCGAGGGCGACCACCCGCGACCGGTCCAGGTTCAGGCAGCCCGGACCGAGGAGGCGATGCAGGATCGCCTGGGGATGGCCGTGGGCGATCTCCCGCGAGAACCCCTCGCCGGTCTCGATGGCGTCCCAGCCGGAGGCATCGAGGTCGGAATCGAGCCCCGGCAGCACCACGGCGCCACGCGGCAGGCCCGCCACCGCGCCGATGAGGCGGGCGGTCGCCGGCACCGAGCCGGTCGAACCGGCCACGATCACCGGGTCGCCCGGGCGCTCGCGGGCGAGGCGCTCGGCCTCGGCCAGGACGAGCCGGCGGGAACGGGACACCGGGTCGCTCATGCCGCGCTCGGCCAGGATACCGGGCCACGCCTCGGCGGCGATCTTCACGAAATCCAGGGTCAGGCCGAAATAGCGCGAGTACTCGGCCTCGACCGCGCCTGCGATCTCGGCCCAGGGCAGGCCTTCCACCGTGAGGGCGTCCATCAGGCGTTCGAGGTCGGCGGCGAGGCCGATCGCGTCGGCCGGGGAGGACGGCACCAGGAACGGCACGTCGTCGTCGATGGGCAGCAAGGTGCGGTCCACCGCCTCGGCCCAGCTCTGCACCAGGCGCGCCAGGATCAGCCGACGCTCCAGAGGCGGCATGGCCGGGGCGAGCAGGTCCGGTCCGTTCTCCAGGAGCGGATTGGCGGCAAGATCGAGTTCCGCCTCGTCCGCCTCGCCGAGGGGCACCATGCGCGGCAGGAGGGCCGCCTGTCCCAGCCGCGCCGCCAGGATCGCCGAGAGGGCACGCACCGCCCTCTGGGTCGGCAGATAGACGGTGACGGAGGCGAGCGCGTAGGGATCGCTGCCGATGTCGCCGACCAGCCGCCCGGAGATCAGGGCCTCGGCCAGGGTCGGCAGGAAGGGCGCGGCAGGCGGAATGGTGAAGACGTGGGATTCGTCGGAGGTCGGCATGCCATGATCCATGCCACCAAATGGCGCCGCCTGGAATGCGGCGCCCTGACGATCCCCGAGCGCTTCAGACCACCGGCGCCGTCGACTTCACGCGGGCCTCGGCGGCGGTGATCGCCTCCGGCGTTCCGACATGGAGCCATTGTCCGTCGAGGCGGAGCCCGTACAGGCGCCCGGCCGCGATGGCGCGGTCGAACAGCAGGTTGAGAGAGAACGCGCCCTCGGGCGTGTCGGCGAACAGCGCCGGCTTCAGGATCGCGACGCCCGCGTAGATGAAGGGCGCCACCTCTCGTTCGCCGCGCCGCTCGAGAGCGCCGGACGAGGTCATGACGAAATCGCCGCCGCCCTCGTAGCCGAGGCTGGTGGCGGTGGGGGCGACCAGGAGCAGGATGTCCATCGCCTCCGGGTCCCAGGCGGCGATCAGGCGGCCGAGATTCGATTCCGGCCCCTCCAGCCAGAACGAATCGGCGTTGAAGACGACGAAGGGCGTGTCGCCGAGGAGCGGCAGCGCCTTCTTCACCCCGCCGCCCGTCTCCAGCAAAGACTCACGCTCGTCCGAGATCACGATCGCGGGCGCGGTCCGGCGCTTGCCGACATGGCCCTCGATCAGGTCGGCGAGGTAGTGGACGTTGACCACGGCGTTGGTGATGCCGCCCTCAGCCGCCCGGTCGAGGGCGTGGTCGAGCAGCGCGCGGCCGGCCACCTCCACCAGGGGTTTGGGCACCGTCGCGGTGATCGGGCGCATGCGCTTGCCGAGTCCGGCCGCGAGGACGAAGGCGCGGGTGATGGGAGCAGCGTCGGACATGGTGGCTTCGTCTCGTCGGGTCGGGATGGGATCGGCTCAGGCGGGCAAGCGTACGCTGCCATCGGCCAGGGGCAGCAAGTCCGGGTTCCAGGCCACCTCCCAGAGCGCACCGTCGGGATCGGAGAAGTAGCCGGAATAGCCGCCCCAGAACGCGTCCTCCGCCGGTTTCACCAGGGTGGCGCCCGCCTCGACCGCCCGCGTCAGCACCGCGTCCGTCTCGGCCCGGCTCGCGGTGTTGTAGGCGAGCGCGAAGCCCCGGAAGCCATGGCCCTGCGGGGCGATACCCGCATCCCCGGCCAGGGCCGCGCGCGGATACAGGGACAGCACGAGGCCGCCGACCTGAAAGAAGGCGACGCCCTCCGTCGCATAGGTCGAGCGCGTCCAGCCCAAGGCCTCGTAAAAGCACACGGCCCGGGTGAGATCGGCGACGCCGAGGGTGAGGAGGGTGAGGCGGGGCTGCATCCTGGGTCTCACGCCTCCTCGGCCGCGTCCGGGGCGGCCTTCGGCACGAGATGCGGCAGGTGCGCCTCGTGCCACAGGCGCAGGCGGGTCAGGGCCGGGTGGTTGAGGTTGCGGGCGAGATAGGCCTCGATGCGCGGCAGGTGGGCAAGGTAGCCGGGCTTGCCGTCGCGCCGGTCGAGGCGGGCGAAGATGCCGAGGATCTTGGTGGCGCGCTGGGCCGCCAGCACCGCGTAGGCCCGGGCGAAGGTCTGCATGTCGAACTCGGGCTCGCGGGCCCGGCGCTCGCGGACGTAGAGCCCGAGCAGGCGCAGTTCGAACTCGGCGGTCGCATCGACCCGCGCGTCCTGAAGCAGCGAGGCGACATCGTAGGCGGGATGACCCAGGACCGCGTCCTGGAAGTCGATGACGCCGATGCGCTCCAGCCCCTCGCGGTCCGGCAGCCAGATCAGGTTCGGCGAGTGATAGTCGCGCAGAGTCCAGGTCGGGCGATCGGGCTTGATGCTGTCGAGCACCTCCGCCCACAGGGCCACGAACTCGGACCGGGCGGCATGGGGCAGCTCGCCGCCCCGGACCGACGGGCAGTACCAGTCGGGCAGCAGCTCGGTCTCGAACACCAGGGCTTCGAGGTCATAGGGCGGGAGCACGTGGTCGATCCCGTCGGCCACCGGCAGGACGCCGGGGAGTTCGGTGGCGTGGAGCTTCGCCAGCAGGCGCACCGCCTCGGCGTAGCGCTCCGGACGGGGGCCATTGGCATCCACCACCGGCTCGGAGCCGAGGTCCTCGATGATCAGCAGGCCCTCGGCGAGGTCCTCGCCGTAGATCCGCGGCGCCGAGAAGCCGAGGGCACGCAGGCCCCGGTCGACGCCCACGAAGGCATGCACGGTCTCGGCGAGCTTGACGATGGCGCTGTAGGGGCGGCCGTTGCGCACCGGCGGGCCGTCCGGACGGGGCGGCGAGATCATCAGCACCGCGCTCTTCCCGTCCGGCTTCACCAGCCGCTCGTAGGCGCGCGACGAGGCATCGCCCTGCATGTTGATGCGGGTGGCCTCGTCCCAGCCGCTGCGGACCAGGAGGAGCCGGAGGGCGCGAGCCCGCTTGAGTCGCGCGTCCATGCCACCGCTGCCGTCGATGCGGGCGAAGCGGGCGCCATCGCCGAACTCGGCCCGGAGCGAGAGGTCGATCCACAACATCGGCGCGTCGCGGGGGCCGAGGCGCTCGGGCCATTCCACCAACGTGATGGCGGTCTCGGCCATCTCGTCGAAGCCGAGTTCGACGAGTTCGTCGGGGCTGCGCAGGCGGTACAGGTCGGCATGCACGATCGGGCGACCGTTGGCCGCTTCGTAGGGCTGCATCAGCGTGAAGGTCGGGCTCGGCACATCGAGAGCCGGATCGCCGACCAGTTCGCGGATCAGCGCGCGGGCCAGGGTGGTCTTGCCGCCGCCGAGGCCGCCGGACAGGGCGACGATGTCGCCCGGCACCAGGAACTCGGCGAGGAAGCGGCCGAGATCCTCGGTGGCGCCCTCCTCCGGGAGCATGATCTCCCAGGCCGATTTCACCTCACGCTGGGGTGTGTCGGCACCATCCTCGTTCAACGCCCAACTCCTTCATGGCCGTGCGCCGTCGCGATCGGACCCGGATCGCGCGGAGACACGCTGTCATACCGGCGCATCCTTAACCAAATCGCGGGACCCACGAAGGCTCCCTCCCGTCGGTCCAAGGCTCCTTCCCAACGGTCATCGAGTCGTTGGTCCGACGAAGGCCGCTACTCGGCGGCATCCCGCCGCGCGCTCGGCTCGCTGATGGGAAAGGTGCAGGTGACGCGGGTGCCCGCGCCCGGGGCCGATTCCAGGCTGACGCGGCCGCCATGCAGTTCCACGAACGACCGGACGATCGACAGACCGAGCCCGACCCCGCGATGGCGCGTGCCCAGGGTGTTGCTCTCGAACCGGTCGAACACCCGCGCGGCGACCTCGTCCGGCATGCCCTGGCCCTGGTCCACCACCGCCAGGGTGAGTTCGGCGGCGTTGCGCCGGACCTCGACGCGGACCTGCTGGCCCGGCGACGAGAAGCCGACCGCGTTCGACAGGAGATTGAACAGGATCTGGCGCACGCGCTTGCCGTCGGCGACGAAGCTGCCGACGTCGTCGGGCACGTCGAGGTCGAGGGTGATGGCGGAATCGGCGAGCCGGTCCTCCAGGCCGCGCACGGCGGCGTCGACGGTGGAACGGACGTCGACCACCTCCCGGGACAGTTCGAGCGAGCCGGCATCGATGGAGGCGAGGTCGAGGATGTCGTTGATCATCACCAGCAGCGCGCCCGACGAGCGCATGATGTGACCGGAATATTCGCGCTGGCGCTCGTTGAGGGCGCCCACCGTCTCGTCGCCGAGGAGCTGGGTGAAGCCGATGATGTTGGTGAGCGGCGAGCGCAGCTCGTAGGAGACGTGATTCACGAAGGTGTCGCGCAGCTGCGAGGTGCGCTCCAGGGCGTCGTTCTTGTCGGTCAGCGCGCGCTCGACGTTCACGCTGGCGGTGACGTCGATCAGGGTGAGCAGGGTCGCGCCCTCCGGCAGCGGCTGGGCGGCGCAATCCAGCACCGTGCCGTCGACGATCTCCAGGCGACAGGTCAGACCGGCGCGGCTCTCGAGCCCCGTGATGGCACCGCGGATGTCGATCCACGGGTCCTCGTCGGGCGAGAGCGTCTGGCAGGCGGCGATGACCGCATCGACCCGGGGACGCTCGCCCAGGGTCTCGGGGTCGAGGCGCCACAGAGTGGCGAAGGCACGGTTGGCGAAGGTGAGGCGGCCATCGGCGCCGAACACCGCCACGGGCTCCTTGAGGGTGTCGAGGGTCTCGGCCTGCACCCGCATCAGCGCGTTGTAGCGCGACTCGAGCTTCATGTTCTCGGAAACGTCGTCGAACAGGTAGGTCAGGCCGCCCTGCGGGTTGGGGTCGGCGACGACCCGGAGGGAGCGCCCGTCGGGCAGGTACCACCAGGCTTCGTTGGCCTCGACCGCGCGATAGGCGGCCAGCACGTCGGCCTTCCAGGACTTGAAGTCGGCCTGTTCGGGCAACTTGCGCAGGGCCCGCAGCCGGTCGAGGATCTCGCCGTCGAGGGGGCGGCTGTCGAGGAAAGCCTGATCGAGGTCCCAGAGCTGGCGATAGGCGGTGTTGTGGAAGATCAGGCGCTGGCGGGCGTCGAACATCGCCACGGCGGTCGGCAACTGATCGAGGGTGCGGACATTGGCGTCCATCTGGCGCTGGAGGTCGGCGCGCACGCTTTCCAGCTCCGAGACGTCGACCGCGATGCCGACGCGGCCGGTCTCGATCGCGGTCTCGGTCACGTCCAGGGTCCGGCGCCCGCCGGCCACGACGGCGGAAAGGCGATGGGCGGCGCGACCGCCGGCGGCGAGCCGGGCGGCATCGTCGCGGGCGATGAACTCGCGCGCCTGCCGGTCGAGCAGCTCGACGCCGCCCTCGAGGGCGTTCTCGCGGGTCCCTGCCTCCACCGCCGCCACGTAGGCGAGGTTGACCCAGGCCAGGGCGCCGTCGCGGTTGCGGCGCCAGACCGGCTGCGGGATCGCATCGAGGAGGCTGCCCAGGGCGGACAGGCCGCGCTTGGCCTCATACAGGGTGAGACGCAGGTCGATCAGTTCGCGCTTCTCGTCCGTCGTCTCGCGCAGGCGCAGGATCGCGCGGCCGGACAGGGCCTGCCCATGCGCGTCGATGAAGCGGCCGGACTGGGTGCGCAGGCTCAGGCGGAACCCTGTTCCGCGCGCTCGCAGGGCCTCGACCGCCGTGTTGAGCGCATCGGCGTCGACCGCGTGCAGCCAGGTCTCGAAGCTGAGGAAGCCCGCAAGCGGGCCGGCGGCGGCGCGCTTGCCGTCGATGAGGCCGATATCGCCCTCGACCGTCGGCGTTCCGCGGCCGGACCACGTCACCAGCACCTGGCGCTCGGCGTTGAGCAGCATCTCGGCCCGGTCGTGCGATTCGCGCAACGCGGAGAGTTCGTTGACGAGGTCGCGCTCGCGCCGGGTCCAGCGGCTGCGCTCGCGCATGTGCAGCAGGGCGACGATGGTGGCGAACACCGTCAGGCCGATGAGGATCGCGAGCCCGGCCGCGTTGTGCGTGTACTGCCCGACCCCCGATGCGACAGCGCTGACGTCTATCCCCGGTCCGGCCGCGCGCGCCGGAGTGCCGGCGACGGCGACGACAAGGGAGCCGACGCACAGCAGAATGCGCGCCGCTCGATCGACCCTCATGATCCGTCCCGCCTCCACGAATCTTCGATGAGACGCCAAAGCGCGCCCTTCCCGCAGCCGCCCGAAGGCCGGCTGCGAGCCACTCCATCTGAGGAATCCGCCCACACTAGCGCGAGGCGGAATCCTCCCGGAAGAGGGTTAAGCTTAACTTTAGAGCCTTCAAGGGCGATGGGCGGCGGAGGGCGCAGAAAAGCCACACTGCGGCGCCCGGAAACGCGCCGCGGGTCCGAACACCCTCAGGCCCGGCGCAACGCAATACGTGTCGCAAAACGCAAGAAGCCCGGCACATGGCCGGGCTTCGCGCGCCGCGTCAAGCGTCGGACGGTGCCCCGGAGGGCACCGCACCGGGCTCAGTAGCGGTAGTGGTCGGGCTTGAACGGGCCGTTCTCGGAGACGCCGATATAGGCGGCCTGGTCGGGACGGAGCTTCGAGAGCTTCACGCCGATCTTCTCGAGGTGGAGGAGCGCCACCTTCTCATCGAGGGCCTTCGGCAGGGTGTAGACCTGCTTCTCGTACTTGCCCGGGTTGGTCCAGAGTTCGATCTGGGCCAGGGTCTGGTTGGTGAACGAGGCCGACATCACGAAGGACGGGTGGCCGGTGGCGTTGCCGAGGTTCACCAGACGTCCCTCCGACAGGAGGATGATGCGGTGGCCGTCGGGGAAGGTGATCTCGTCCACCTGCGGCTTGATGTTCGACCACTGCATGTTCTTCAGGCCGGCGACCTGAATCTCGTTGTCGAAGTGACCGATGTTGCAGACGATCGCACGGTCCTTCATGGCCCGCATGTGCTCGATCGTGATGATGTCCTTGTTGCCGGTGGCGGTCACGAAGATGTCGGCGCGCGGGGCGGCGTCCTCCATCGTGACGACTTCGTAGCCTTCCATCGCGGCCTGGAGCGCGCAGATCGGATCGACCTCGGAGACCAGCACGCGGCAGCCGGCATGGCGCAGCGACGAGGCCGAACCCTTGCCGACGTCGCCGAAGCCGGCAACCATGGCGACCTTGCCGGCCATCATCACGTCGGTGCCGCGGCGGATACCGTCGACCAGCGACTCACGGCAGCCGTAGAGGTTGTCGAACTTCGACTTGGTGACGGCGTCGTTCACGTTGATCGCCGGGAAGAGCAGCTTGCCCTCCTTGGCGAGATTGTAGAGGCGGTGAACGCCGGTGGTGGTCTCCTCGGAGACGCCCTTGATCGAGTCGGCGAGACCGGCGAACCAGCCCTTCGGCTTCTCGGCGAGCTTCTTCTTGAGAAGCGCGAAGAAGATTTCCTCCTCCTCGGATTCCGGCTTGTCGAGGAAGGCGGTGTCGCCGTTCTCGGCGCGCAGGCCCAGGTGCACGAACATGGTGGCATCGCCGCCATCGTCGAGGATCATGTTCGGCAGGCCGCCGTCATGCCAGTCGAACAGCTTCGAGGTGTAGTCCCAGTATTCCTCGAGGGTCTCGCCCTTGATGGCGAAGACCGGGATGCCAGCGGCCGCGATGGCGGCGGCAGCGTGGTCCTGGGTCGAGTAGATGTTGCAGGAGACCCAGCGGATGTCGGCGCCGAGCGCCTTCAGGGTCTCGATCAGCACGGCCGTCTGGATCGTCATGTGCAGCGAGCCGGCGATCTTCGCGCCCTTGAGCGGCTGCGACGGACCGAACTCCTCGCGCGTGGCCATCAGGCCCGGCATCTCGGTCTCGGCGATCGAGATCTCCTTGCGGCCGTAATCGGCCAGACCGATGTCCTTGACGATGTAATCCTGGGCCATTTCGTAATCGCTCCGTCTCTCGTTGCGTGTCGGCGAGGGCTATAGCAGGGCGGGCGACGGGAGGCAATCAAGATATAAAGATGTCTTTATGCGAACGGTTCCAGCCAGCGTCGTCCGGCCGGAACGGGCGTCCCGCATGACAAATCCCGTATAACGTGTATTTTTCAAGATCAGTTGCGGCTGTGATCGGTGCGCGACTCGGGCAGGCTCCGGTGCAGGCGCACCACGCGGGGGCAGCAATCCATGATCCGGCACTCCGTCCCTTCGGCCGTGATCGGTCTTCTGGGGATCAGTCTTATCGGGATCGGGTCCGCTCAGGCGGGACCTAGGGGCGTGGCCACGTACGAGAAAGTGGTCTTGGGAGGCAGCCGCCTCACGGCGGCCTCGTTCGCGTCGCTGGATCCGACCTGCAAGTCCCTCGGCCCCATGACGATCAGCCTGATCGAAGCGCCGCATGACGGCCGCGTCCAGACGGGACAGGGACGGGAATACCCGAGCTTCTCGCTGTTCAACGCGCGCGCGCATTGCAATGCCCGCAAGCAGCCCGCCACCTTCGTGTTCTACACGCCGGCCCCCGGCTATACGGGCCAGGACGAATTCATGCTCGAACTCGTCGATCCGGCCGGAAATGTCGGCCGCGCCCGCTTCCGCGTAACCGTACGGTGAGACTCAACCTTCGTCGCGCAACTGGCGCCGGATGATCTTGCCCGTGGTGGTCATGGGCAGGTTCTCGCGAAACGCGATCTCGCGTGGATATTCGTGGGCCGAGAGGCGGGTGCGCACGAAGGCCTGGATCTCGCCCGCGAGAGCGTCGGAGGCGGCAAATCCGTCGCGCAGGACGACATAGGCCTTCACGATCTCGGTGCGCAGCGGGTCCGGCTTGCCGATGGCGGCGGCCAGCGCCACGGCCGGGTGCGCGCAGAGGCAATCCTCGATCTCGGCCGGGCCGATACGGTAGGCCGCCGAGGTGATGAGGTCGTCCTCGCGCCCGACGAAATGGACGTAGCCGTCGGCGTCGCGCCGGGCGGTGTCGCCGGTGAGCATCCAGTCGCCCGAAAACTTCTTCTCGGTCGCCTCCGGCTGGTTCCAGTAGCCCAGGAACATCACCGGGTCGGGCCGGGCGACGGCGATTTCCCCGGGTTCGTCGACGGCGGCCTCGGTCCCGTCGGCCCGCAGGATCGCCACCCGATGACCCGGCACCGGACGGCCGGTCGATCCGGCCCGTGCCACGCCGGCCGACGGGCAGGCGGCGAGGACGAGGTTGCACTCGGTCTGGCCATAGGCCTCGCCGATGGTGAGGCCGAGTTCCCGTTGGGCCCAGGCGAAGGTGTCCGGACCCAGGGCCTCGCCGGCGGAGGCGATGTTGCGCAGGCGGGAGAGATCGAAGCGCCCGCGCGGATCGGCGACGCCGCGCAGCATGCGCAGGGCGGTGGGAGGCAGGAACGCGGTGGTGATCGCCCGTTCGGCGATCAACCGGAGCGCGGCCTCCGGCTCGAAGCGGAAGCTCGGACAGGCCACCACCGGCACGCCGAGATGCAGGCTCGGCAGCGTCGCGTTGAGGAGGCCGCCGGCCCAGGCCCAGTCGGACGGCGTCCACATCCGGTCGCCGGCCTTCGGCGGGAAATCGTGCATCAGGCAGAAGCCCGGCAGATGCCCGAGCAGCACCCGGTGGGCATGAAGAGCCCCCTTGGCGAGGCCGGTGGTGCCGGAGGTGTAGATCATCAGCGCGGGATCGTCGGCCCGGGTGTCGCGGGCGGTGAACGCGCCGGATCCCTCCGCCATGAGGGCATCAAAGGCGACGGCCTCCCCGAGGGCGCCGTCGGTGCAGACCACGAGGTCGAGGTCCGGCAGGTCGGCCCGGATGGCCGCGAGCTTGGCGAGGCCGCCCGCGTCGGTGACGAGGGCGCGGGCTCCCGCGTCGGCGAGGCGGTAGCGCAGGGCGTCGGGTCCGAACAGGCCGGCGAGCGGCAGCGCGATGGCCCCGAGCTTGTAGGCGGCCGAATGGGCGACCACCACGGCGGCCGATTGCGGCAGCAGCACGCCGATGCGGTCGCCGGGGACGACGCCCCGGCCCCGCAATCCGGCGGCGAGCCGGTCGGATTGCGCCTTCAGGCCTGCGAACGTCGTCTCCGAGACCCGCGTCCCGACCACTTCCTGGATCGCCACGCGGCCCGGATCGCGGGCAGCCCAGCGGTCGCAGACATCGACGCCGATGTTGTAGCGCTCCGGGATGTCCCAGGCGAAACCGGCGACGAGACCGTCATAGTCGGGTGCGGGTCTCAGCACGGCATGCGGCTCAGGCGTCGATCGCCTTGAAGGTGCCGGCGAAGGCGAAGTCGGTGATCGGCCGACGTCCGTTCGGCACCTCCTTGGCGCGCTGCTCCTCGCTGAGGTCAGCCGGGTTCGCCACGCGCCCGACGGCGTAGGCCGCCTCGACCTGGTGGTCCGCCGGCACCTTGAGCACGGTGACGGAGCGCTCCTTGTCGAAGCCGCCCATGCCGTGCACGTGCCAGCCCTGGCGGGTCGCCTGAAGCTGGAAGTTCGCCGAGGCGGCGCCGGTGTCGAGGGAATGGCTGGCCGAAGGCTTCAGGCCGTCGCCGGTCTTCATCAGCTTGCTCGACACCAGGATGACGAGAGCGCCGGCGCCTTCCGCCCACTTGCGGTTGGCCGGCACCAGCAGGTCGAGGAAGGTCTCCCACTCGGGGGTGCCGCGCAGGGCGTAGACGAAGCGCCAGGGCTGCGAGTTGTAGGAGGACGGCGCCCAGCGCGCGGCCTCGATCATCCGGAGCAATTCGGATTCGGGAACCGCCTCGCCCGTGAAGGCGCGCGGCGACCACCGCTCGGTGAAGATCGGGTCGATGGCGTGGTCGGGCTGGCGCGGGTTCGAGTCGGTCACGGGCAGGCTCCCAAGGGTAGTGATCCCGGGCCGGTCGTCGCGCTCGGGATATCGGACCGGTGCGCCGTGCGCGCGGGTCGGGACCGGTTCAGGCCCCCTCCCGTGCAACGCCGAATCCAGTCCAACCCAGCCATGCACGAGATGGGCCGGGGGAGGCAATCGGCCATTTCGCGCCCCTCGGTCCAGCAGGACGAACGGCTTTCGCCGATCGCCGGCATTTTAGCGATCAGGGAAACCATGCCGACAGGACTTGTGAGCCAGATTCAGCCCTGGGCAGCCCTCGCCCGACCTTGGATTCCCCCATTCGTGACACGTTCGTCCGCTGCCCGATCGTCTGACGATCCGGGCCCGCAAGCCTGTCGCCGGGCTCCCTATCGCCACGTCTCCGCTCGCAAACCCGTCCTGCCTGCGAGCGATCGCCGGCTCGCCCTCATCGAGCGGACCCTTCGGGCCACACGCTGGCGCCTCGCCTTTCCGGCCGAACTCGAAACCCGGTTCGAGACGGAGACGGGACCGCGCCGCGTGCGTCACCTGCGCCGGTCCATCCTCATCGGGCTGGCCGTCTTCCACCTCTATGGCTGGGCGGCTTTCGTCACCACGCCCGACATGGCGGGCCTGAACCTCGCCCTGCGGCTCTGCCTGATGACGCCCGTGGCGGTGGCGCTGTTCTGGTCCCTGAGCCGGGTCGGGTCCGAGACCCGCGAAGCCCTGTGCAGCCTCAGCGTCCTGGTCGCCGCGCTGATCCCGGCCCTGATCCTGTGGCTCGGCACCGGGCCGAACGTCGCGCACGCGGCCACCGCGATCTGGCTGACGGTGATCTTCGCCAACATCTCGCTGGCACTGCGGTTCTTCTGGGCGTGCCTAATCTCCGGCGTCGTGTCGATCGCCGGAGGCCTCGCCATCGCGGCCCATCCCGAGATCGCGCCCGATCTCGCCCGGCTGGTGCGCCTCGACATGCTGATCGGCATCGCTTTCAGCCTGGGGGCCTGCCACCAGATCGAGCGGGCGCACCGGCGCAATTACCTGCACAGCCTGAGGGAATCCCTGCGTGCGCAGCAGCTCGTCGTGGCCAATGCCCGGCTCACGCGTCTCTCGACGACCGACCCGCTGACCGGCCTCGCCAACCGGCGCGCGTTTTCTCAGCGCCTCGAAGCCCTGTGGCACAGCTCCCGGCGCGGCGAACCCTTCGCGCTGATGCTGGTGGATGTGGACCATTTCAAGCGCTTCAATGACCATTACGGTCACGGGGCGGGCGACGACTGCCTGTGCGCGATCGCAGATCTGCTGACCTCGCGGCCCGGCAACGCCGCCGACCTCGTGGCGCGCTACGGCGGCGAGGAATTCGCCCTGCTGCTGCCGAGGCTGGACGCCACCGCGGCCATTGCCCTGGCCGAGCGCATCCGCGTGTCGCTGAACGCCCTGGCCCTGCCGCATGCGGGACGCGACGACGGCCTCGTGCACGTGACCGTCAGCGTGGGCGTCTCGGCGAGCCCGGACGGTGCCGAGACTCCGGCGGACCTGATCGAATCGGCCGATGCGGCCCTGTACGAGGCGAAATCGGCGGGACGCAATTGCACGCGGCGGGCGCCTCCGCAGCGGGCTGCGGCCGGAGCCGGTGCGCGCCCGCCGCTGGCGACCTGGACGATTCCCGACCGGGAGGACCTGCGACGCTCGGCCTGAGCGCCGCAGGTCCTCCCGGTTTTTATCGGGCGCTTCGACTTAATCGACCACCTTGGCGGTCGGTCGATCGTTGCCCTGGGCGGTCTCGTCGTGCCAGTTGCCTTGACCGTCCTGATAGCGGATGCCTTCCGTCGAGCCGGGCACCTGCTGCTCGGCCGCGGCCGCCTGGGCGGCCTGAAGAGCCTCGTCATGGCTCGGAAAGGTCTCGGAGAACACGTCACCGACCTTGTAGGCGTAGCCGCCATCGTGTTCGACGATGCGATAGGTGATCTCGGACATCGACTGTTCCTTCCCCGTTACGTGCGCCCGCTGGGCGCGCTTACGCATACGGGAGGTCGAACACGGAGCGGTTCGGGAGGTTCCCCTCAGTGCCGCGTCGGGGTGATCCAGGTCAGGGTGGGAATGGCCGCCTCGCAGCCCGCGATCAGGGAGCCCCGCACGTCGGACGGATCGTAGCCCGGCCCGTCCGGAAATCCGATCACATGCGTGGTGGCGCTGTCGGCACGGCGGATATGGGCGACCCACCCTTCCGGCGCCCGTTCGAAGACGATCTCGAAGACGGCCCCGGCGTGTTCGAACCGATGTGCTTTCATCTCGCCCTCTCTCACACGGCTCGAACCGGACAGGCCGGTCTGACATCGCGCGCCGGATGTGGGGGCTTGCACTCTCGGAGCAAAGGATGTCCGAAGCGAGCGATCGTCCCGCCCCTCCCATCCGGCCAAGGCCAGGAGCCGCATGCGCCCGTCCCGTCCCGCCCTGGTAGTCGCCCTCGCCGTCCCGCTGCTGATCGCGGGGGGCGGTGCCCGAGCCGAGTTCAGCCTGTTCGGCAGCGCCGACCGCACCCCGGCCAACCCCTTCGCGTCGAATTACGCCTCACCCCCGGTCCGCGCTACGGCCGAGGGGCCGCGGCGGAGCCGCCGCGCCAAACCGGCGGCCAATTCGGCGGCCAAGCCGGCTCCGGTCCTTCGCCCACCGCGCGACATTCCCCAGTAGTGAGCCCCGGTAGCGAGGAGGTTTGTCTCCGCGAGCCGGATCAGGCGGCCGGCAGCGCATTGGCGATCGCCGTGACAATGCGCGGATCGGCGGGCTCGACCGAGGACGGGAAGGCGCCGATCAGGCTTCCGTCGCGGTCGATCAGGTACTTGTGGAAGTTCCAGCCCGGCGTCGCGCCGGGCTTCTCGGCGGCGGCCCAGCGATAGAACGGATGGGCGCCGGGACCACGCACATGGGTCTTGGCGGTAACCGGAAAGGTGACGCCGTGATTCTTGCGCGCGGCCTCCGTTATGGCGAGGCCGTCCAGCGGCTCCTGATTGCCGAAATCGGCGGACGGCACCGCGATCACGGTGAGGCCGCGATCGCCGAATCGGGTCCACAGGCCCTGCAGGCCGGAGAACTGGCCGGCATAGCCGCAGGCGGTGGCGGTGTTCACGATCAGGATCGGCCGACCGGCATAGGCCGACAGCGGCAGGGTGCCGCCCTCGGGCGTCTCGAACGCGAAGGCCCCGGCGCGGAGGTCACCGGCGAGCACCGGCCGAACGCCCCAGGCGAGCGCTCCGCCGAGGATCGCCAGGGCGTGGCGCCGCGACAGGGTTCGCCCGGTCCCGGGGCGGCTGAGATTGGAAGGCAGGAAGCTCGACATCGCGCCACACCCGTCTGGGCGGAGGACCCGTTCCACCGCACCCGTCGCTGACAACCTAACGCCGGCGCGGGGTTCGTTCATCGGCAGTGCCGCCGGACGGGAACCTTTCACGGAGGCTCGAACTTGAGCGTGTGCCATTACGGACCCCACACTCGACCCTCGGAGAGACTTCGCCCATGCGCAGCCTGTTGCTCGGCACGACCCTTCTCGCTGCCAGCGCCACCTTTGCCCTCGCCCAATCGCCGGACGCCACGACGCCGGCGACCTCGTCCTCGGCGCCGATGCAGGCTGCGCCCGCCACCCTCGCCAACGATCTGCGCCCCACCTTCGTGGTGCAGAACAAGAGCGACATGGTCACCTCGAAGCTGATCGGCCTCACCATCCAGAACGGGGCCAGCGAGACCATCGGCGAGATCGCCGACGTGGTCCTCGACGACAAGAACACGGTGAAGTCCTGGGTGGTCGGCGTCGGCGGCTTCCTCGGCATCGGCACGAAGTACGTCGCCATCGATCCGAGTGCCCTCAAGCTCTCCCGCGTCGACGACACCACCCTGAAGGCGACCATCGACACCAACAAGGACCAACTGCGCGCCGCGCCGGAATACATCTATCTCGGCAAGGCCAAGGCCAACGCGGAGACCAAGCCTGCAGATTCGAGGCCTGTGGACTCCAAGCCTGTGGACACGAACAAGGCTCCGTAACCGCCGCTCCGGCGATCCCCACCCGTTAGGAAAGCCCTCGGCCTCGGCGCCGGGGGTTTTTTTCTTATGAAGAGGGCATTTCCGCACTGCGACCGGAATCCGCCGACGCGGCTTGTCAGGGATCCGTCACGAAACCGGAGTAAGGCGCCCGGGAAACGCGGTCGGGGCGCGGGTCCGACGGTCGGGATGGTGAATCGACGTGGCGACGATTCGATCAGGCGGAGTTGCGCAGAGCGTCACGAACCGTGCTCGCGACGTTGTCGATGCGCCGGACCGCGAGGATGCCGGCGCGGGCTTCGGGGCGGTCGCCGTCGAACAATTCCTCGAGCAGCCGGGTCGGTTCGACGTCGCTCTCCAGCGATTCCAGATCGCTCGCGAACACGATGCGCAGATGAGGCCGCAGGGCACGGGCCTCCTGGACCAGCTTCTGGCAACACAGCTCGCCCTGAAGGCTGACATCCGTCACAAGGACATCCACCGGAAGACCGAGGGCCAGCACCGTCATCGCGTCGACACCGCAATCGACCGTGGTGGCAGCATAGCCAGCGCGCCGGATCTGCGACGTGACTTCGTCACGCCAATGCTTTTGCCGACCCGCGATCAGAACCTGGACGCCGTAGGCGCCACCTGGCGAGGCTGGTAGTTCCATAGTCGAGACTCCCCACTCGCGCCTGGACATCCGTGCCGATCACCCCGGAAACTGTGCGTCGCAGCATGCTATGTCACGTTCGCTCGAACAGACAAGCCCTGCCGACAGGCGAGGTCTAGCGACGGACGCGTCCGGGAGGCTCGGCGCCCTCCCTCAAGTCTTCGACCGCCGAGGCGTTCCCATCCGAACCGCTCCGCTTCGCCGTCCGCCCAAACCGTGGCACGAGAGCCACCGTCGCGGTTGACGGGACCTGCGCCCACGGGGCAACACCGCGCGCGACGCCTGCGCGGGACCGTAGAGACGAGAGCCGGAGCTTCCATCATGTCATCCGCCAAATCCCCGCCCGTCTCGCCGCTCGCGCCGACGTCGAACCCGGACCTGCCGCCGATCCGCGGCGTCGGCATCGCCACCGCGCAGGCCGGCATCCGCTATTCCGGCCGCACCGACGTGCTCTACGTGGCGCTGGCCGAGGGCACGCAGGCCGCCGGCGTGTTCACCCGTTCCAAGTGTCCGTCCGCGCCAGTAGATTGGTGCCGCGAAGCCCTGGGCAGTGGGGGCGCCCGGGCGCTGGTGGTGAATTCCGGCAACGCCAACGCCTTCACGGGCCTTCGGGGACGCGACGCCGTGGCGCTCACGGCACGCATTGCCGCCGAGGCCGCGCGGTGCCGGCCGGAGGAGATCTTCATCGCTTCGACCGGCGTCATCGGCGAGCCCCTCGACGCCACCAAGTTCGAGGGCGTGCTGGCCGATTGCGCCCAGCGGACCGAGGATGGGCCGAGCGCCTGGGCCGCGGCCGCCCAGGCGATCATGACCACCGACACCTTCCCGAAGCTCGCCACGCGCCGGGCGAACATCGACGGCGTCCCCATCACGATCAACGGCATCGCCAAGGGCGCGGGCATGATCGCCCCCGATATGGCGACGATGCTGAGCTTCGTCTTCACCGACGCCGCCCTGCCGCAGGACGTACTGCAGACGCTCCTCTCCGCCGGCACCGCCACCAGCTTCAACTGCGTGACGGTGGACGGCGACACCTCGACCTCCGACACGCTGATGCTGTTCGCCACCGGCGCGGCCGGCAATGCCGCCGTCTCGGGCGCCGACGATCCGCGACTCGCCGACTTCCGCACCGCCCTCGACGACCTCCTGGTGGAGTTGGCCCAGCTCGTCGCCAGGGACGGCGAGGGTGCGCGCAAGTTCGTCACCGTGCAGGTGTCTGGCGCCAGCAGCGACGCCTCGGCCCACCGCATTGCGATGTCGATCGCCAACTCGCCCCTGGTGAAGACCGCCATCGCGGGCGAGGACGCCAATTGGGGCCGTGTGGTCATGGCGGTGGGCAAGGCCGGCGAGCCGGCCGACCGCGACCGTCTGGCGATCTGGTTCGGCGACGTGCGCGTCGCCCGGGAGGGGGCGCGCGATCCCGACTACAGCGAGGACGCCGCGAGCGCCGTCATGCGCGAACCGAACGTCACCGTGCGGGTCGACCTCGGCCTCGGCGACGGCGGCGCCCGTGTCTGGACCTGCGACCTGACCAAGCTCTACATCGAGATCAACGGGGATTACCGCTCGTGAGGCGCAGCCGCACCGCGCTCCTTCTCGCCCTGGCGCTTTTCGGACCTGGCACTGAGGCCCGGGCCGAGGACCGGCCCGTCGCGACGGAAGGGCAGATCAGCGTCGTCGGCCGCGCCCGCTCGGAGGTGGCGCCGGACTTCGCCTCGGTCGAGATCGGCGTCGAGAGCCGGGGTGCGACCCCGGCCGCCGCCCTCGACGGCGCCAGCACCGCCGCCAGGGCGATCCTGGCGCTCGCCGCCGAGTTCAAGGTCGCGGAAGCGGATCTCGGCACCTCGGCGGTGACGCTGCAGCCGGCCACCCGCTCGATGCGCCAGCCGGACGGGAGCTTCGCCGAGAAACCCGACGGCTACCGCGCCAGCAACACCGTGCGTGTGCGTCTCGCCGACATGGGGCGCCTCGGCGATCTGATGCGCCGGGCTCTCGATGGTGGCGCGAACCGAATCGACAGCGTCGGCTTCGGCCTGCGCGATCCGGATGCCGCCGAGAGCGCCGTGCGCAGTGCGGCGATGAAGGATGCGCGCCTCCAGGCCGAGCGGCTGGCCGAAGCGGCGGGCGTCACCCTCGGACGGGTCGTGTCGATTCAGTCCCCGGCCACGGGCGCTCCCCCGCCGATGGCCTTCGCGGCGCCCGCGCCGATGCGGGCCAAGCGCGGCGGCGCTCCGGTCCCCCTCGTCGCCGGCACCATCGAGACCGCGGCCGACGTCTCGGCGACCTTCGCGATCGCCCGATGAGCGGGGCGAATCCTGCCACCCCCCTGCGCATCCTGCTGGTGGTCGCCGTGGCGCTGGTCGATGTCGATGGGCGGGTCCTCCTGGCCCAGCGGCCACCGGGCAAGCAGCTCGCCGGCCTGTGGGAGTTCCCGGGCGGCAAGATCGACCCGGGCGAGCGGCCGGAGGAGACCCTGATCCGCGAACTGGCCGAGGAACTCGGCATCACCGTGCATGAGGCCTGCCTGGCGCCCCTGACCTTCGCGAGCCACGCCTACCCGGATTTCCACCTGCTGATGCCGCTCTACATCTGCCGGCGCTGGGAAGGCCTGCCGCGCGCGATGGAGGGGCAGGCGCTCAAGTGGGTGCGGCCGCGCGATCTGAAGGACCAGCCGATGCCGCCGGCCGATGCACCGCTGATTCCCTTCCTGCTGGACCTGCTCGGACCGTGATCCACTTGCCCTGAGGACATTCCGGCGGCCCGCGCCGCCTCGCCGGGAAGAGGACAGCGCACCATGGCACGCAAGGCCACCCCAGCCCCGGAGGCGTCCCGGCAGCGGAAACCGAGCGCCAAAGGCGCTTCGGCGAAAGGCTCTCCCGCGAAAGCGGCTCCCACCAAGCCGAAGCGGGCCTCGCGAAAAACCACGCCCTGTCCCGAGACCCTGACCGAACTCGGGCTGGAGCGGCTGATCCAGCTCGTTCTGTCCGAGACCGCGCGCAATCCAACCTTCAAGAAGCTGGTGACGGCGGCGGTCGCCAGCCTCCAGGGACCGGACGCCATCGCGGCCCTGATCGACCGGCGCCTGACCGCTCTCGAACGCGGCCAGGGTTATATCGACTGGCAGAAGCAGCGCGCTTTCTCCGCCGATCTCGATGCCATGCTGACCACGGTGGTGAGCGAACTCGCGGCCCTCGACCCGCGGGCGGCCCTCGACCGGCTGATCCGCTTCCTCGGTGGCGCCGACGATGTCCTGGGGCGGGCGGACGATTCGAGCGGGCGCCTCCACGGCGTCTATGAACGCGCGGCCGACGCGGCCGCGAGCCTGATCGTCGACATGCCAGGCGACGAGGCGGCCGCCTTCGCGGCACGGCTGGTGCCACGGCTCGGCGCGGACGGTCATGGCTTCGTCGAGACCCTGATGCACGACCTGATCCCCCGCTTGCCCGAAACGGCGCACGTCGCCCTCGACATGGCTTTGAAAGCGGCGACGCCCGCCGCGCCGCCGGCCCGAACCGGCGGCGAGAAGGCCTGGACGGCCCAATGGGCGCGTAACCGCTTCATCCGGATGCGGCAGGGCCTGGCGGACCGGGCGGGCGACGTCGACGCCTTCATCGCCTTCGAGAAGGAGGCGTCGCCCGAACAGCCGGACCGGGTCCGGATCGCCGAACGGCTCCTGGCGGCGGATCGGGCGCCCGAGGCGCTCGAGTGGATCCGCAGGTCACAGAAGCGCGGGCCGGTCATCGTCACCCGCGAGGCGCTGTTGACGGGGCAGTTCGATCACCATGCCCCGGAGCGGGCGCGGCAGGCCGTCGAGATCCGCATCCTCGACACCCTCGGGGACAAGGCTGGCGCACAGGCCCTGCGCTGGCAGGAATTCGAGCGCAGCCTCGATCCGGCGATGCTGCGGGCCTATCTCGCCAAGCTGCCGGACTTCGAGGACGACGCGGCGCTGGAGCGGGCCTTCGACCATGCCGAGGCCTTCGCGGACCGCTACCGCGCGCTGGCCTTCCTGATCCACTGGCCGAACCCCGACCGCGCCGCCCGCCTGGTGATGCAGCATCGCGGCAGCTGGGACGGCAGCCGCTATGACATCCTGGTGCCGGCCGCCGAGGCGCTGGAGCGAACGCAACCGGCGGTGGCGAGCGAACTCTATCGCCTGCTCATCGACAGCATCCTGGAGCATGGCCGCAGCGCGGCCTACGGCCATGCCGCCCGCTATCTCACCGCTCTCGACAGCCTCGCGGCCCAGGTCGAGGAAGGGCGCCTGACCCCCGATCCGGAGGCGTATCGGGCCTCGCTGCGCCGCCTGCACGGCCGCAAGTCCGCGTTCTGGGCCCAGGTGCGGGACTGACGCGGTTCCTCACGCCAGCTCAATCGGGTCGATCTTGTCGGGATAGAAGGCGAGATGCCCCGCGATGGCGGCGACGGCCGGATAGGGCGCCTCGTAGCTCCACACCGCATCGGCGCGGGAGGCGTCCGGGGTGGTCAGGCTGAAGTAGCTGGCGTCGCCCTTGTAGGGGCAGTGCGTGCGGCGGGCCGTGGGGGTGAAATGCGCCCAGCGGGCATCGGCTCGCGGGACGTAGACCACGGGCGGATAATTCGCTTCCGTGAGCATCAGGGCCGCGTCGGTCTCGGCCAGGAGGGTGCCGGCGAGGCGGATGCGGATGCGCCCGGGATGCGGCACGATGGTGATCGGATGATCGGCGCCGGGCTGTCTCATGCGTCGGGTTCCTCGGCTGTGCGTTCGGTGGTGCCCAGGGCTTCGGCGAGCCGGGCCTGAGCGGTCCCGGGTTTCAGCGGCTTCTGCTGGCTCTCGTGCGGCGCCCACCCGGACAGCCACAGGATCTCGAAACTGGCGCGGACACGGCCATCCGGATCGGCGAAGCGCTCCGCGTAGAGGGCGGCCGCCCGCAGGAGCGTCTCGCGCCGCAGGGGCGTCCGGCGACGCTCGGTCAGGACGTTGGTCAGCCCCATCGCCCGCAGGTCGCGCATGAGCGCGAACAGGTCCCGGTAGCGGACCGTGACGGTCTCGACATCGGTCACCGGCAGGGCGAAGCCGGCGCGCTGGAGCAGGCTTCCCATCTCGCGAACCTCGGCGAAGGGAGCGACGCGCGGGCTGACGCCGCCCTCGACCTCGCTCTCGGCCTGTCCGAACACCTGCCGCAGTTCGGTCAGGGTCCGGCCGCCGAGCAGGCAGCCGATGAACAGCCCGTCCGGCCGCAGGCTCCGGCGCAGCTGCGCCAGGGCGCCCGGAAGGTCGTTCACGTGCTGAAGAGCCAGGAGCGAGACGGCGAGATCGAAGCGACCGGGCGCCAGCGGCAGCAGCTCGGGATCGGCCACGACGCTGCCGGGCTCAGGCCGGGCCGCCAGACGCGTGATCCGCTCGACCCGGCCGCCCGCGCGCAGGTGCTCGGCGGCGAGGGGCGACGGCGTGGCGAGGTCGAGAGCCTCGGGAAAGGTTCGGAGCACCGCTCCGAGACGATCGTCGAGATCCTCGACCACCCGCCGCAGCAGGAAATCGGCGTAGCCCTCGCGGTGGGCGCGGGCGAGGCGGTGGCGGGCAAGGCCCGTATCGAAGAGGGGTGGTGCGGTCATCGCGATCTTAGATGGCGCGGCGAGGCTCCGACCGCCACCCGCGCCGACACCGGAACGCCCGTCGGGCCTTCCTCGTTGAAGCGATACGATTCGATGACGAATCGAGGAGACGTGACGCCATGAAGTCTATCCTGTTCGGCGCGACCCTCGCTCTTGCGGGACTCAGCCTCGCCACCACCGGAGCCGACGCCAAGGGGTGCCTGAAGGGCGCCGCGGTCGGCGGTCTCGCCGGGCACGTCGCAGGCCATGGCGTCCTCGGTGCGGCAGCGGGTTGCGCGGTCGGGCGCCACCAGGCCAACAAACGCGACCGCCAGCAGAACCAAGCGCAGCCGCAACAGAATAACTGATCACAACCCAGAGTCGCATTCCGCCTATGCGGGCGGTAGGGTCGCCGTCATGGCCCCTGCCGCTCGCCCGTTCGTCGCAGGCCTGCGCGCCGCCTGGAGCGGTGCCCTCGCCCTGGTCTACCCGCCGACCTGCCCCGGCTGCGGCGGCGCCATCGCCGATCCGCATGCGCTGTGTGCCTGCTGCTGGGCGGGACTGAGGTTGATCGAACGGCCCTTCTGCGATCGGTTCGGCACACCCTTCGCCGTCGACCACGGCACCGGAATTCTGTTATCGCCCCGCGCCATCGCGGAGCCTCCGGTGTTCGCTCAGGCCCGTGCGGTGGCGCTCTACGAGGGTGTCGCCCGCGACCTCGTCCATCGACTGAAATACGAGGACCGCCTGGACCTCGCCGCCGTGCTGGCGCGGATGATGGCAGGTGCGGGCTCGGACCTGCTCGCCCGGGCGGATTGCCTCGTGCCGGTGCCGCTGCATCGCTGGCGCCTGTGGCGACGCCGCTTCAACCAGGCCGCCCTCCTGGCGCAGAGGATCGGGCGGATCGCGAACCGACCGGTGGAATGCGGATACATCGCCCGGGTGAAGGCGACCCGCCCGCAGGTGGGCCTGAGCCGGGTCGCCCGGGCGACCAACCTTCAGGGCGCCTTTCGCGTCCCCGCGGCCAAGCGGCCGCTGCTGCAAGGGCGACGCGTTCTTCTTATCGACGATGTCATGACCACGGGCGCGACGGCCAATGCCGCCGCGCGGGTGTTGCTGCGCGGCGGCGCGACGTCGGTCGATGTCCTGACCTTCGCGCTGGTCTCGGGCGAGGTCGGCTGAGCCGCCCCACGCGTGCGCTGACGGTCTTCAGGCCGTGACGTCCTTCAAGCGGTGACGGTCCTCAAGCAGTCACTTGGCCGAAGCGTCCGGCCTCGGCCGTTTCGGAAGCCGCCGGCTCCAGGACCTTGCCGCGCGGGCCGACCCAGGTGCCGACCCACTTGCGCTGCCACACGAGGAGGCAGACCAGCACGACCGCGGCGAAGAGGGCGTAGCCGACGAAGCCGAGGGCGAAGGAGCCGGTATACTGCTTCGACAGGCCCATGACGTTGGGCAGGATCGCGCCACCGAGGGCACCCACCTCGCCGATCATCGAACCGGCCACCGCCGTGTTCGCCGGCCAGCGCAGGGGCACGAGTTGGAACAGGGCGCCGTTGCCAGCCCCGAGCGCAGCGAAGCACAGCATGAACAGGGCCGTGGTCAGCGCCAGCGACGGGGTCGTGGTCAGGAGCAGGAACGACCCGACGGCGGCGATCAGCACGACGGACAGGACCAGGATGCCGCCGAGCCGATCGGCGAAGTATCCGCCGGCGACGCGGATGCCGGAGCCCATCAGGGCCGCCAGCATGGTGAGGCGGCCGGCCTCGACCTTGGTGACGGCGAACTGCTCGTAGAAGAAGGTCGGCAAGAAGTTCGACAGTCCGATGAAACCGCCGAAGGTAATGATGTAGATGAGGTTGAAGGCCCAGCCGTCCTTCTGGAACAGGCAGGAGATGTGCTCCTTGAAGGACTGGTGCTCGGCGTCCGGCGGCTCCTTGGCAAAGACGATCATGACGATCAGCGGGATCGCCATCACGCAGCCGGCGAAGCCGTACACGGCCTGCCAGCCATAGGCCTGGGCCAGCGGCGGCGCGAACAGCACGGCCAGCACGGTGCCGGAATTGCCGGCGCCGGCGATGCCCATGGCGAGGCCCTTGTGTTCCTTCGGAAACCAACCCGAGCCGAGGGACAGGGCGACGCCGAACGAGGCCCCTGCGATACCGAGCAGGACGCCCATGGCCAGCACTTCGTCGTAGGTGTCCACGTAGAAGAAGCCGAAGGCCATCGCCAGCATGATGACGCTCATCTCGGTGATGGCGGCGTTCTTGCGCCCGATATACTGGGCGAGGATACCGAGCGGGAAACGCATGATCGCACCGGCCAGGATCGGCAGCGAGATCATGAACCCGGTCTGGGCCGGAGTGAGCTTGTAGGTCTCGGTGATGAACGGGCCCATGGCGCCGTTGAGCACCCAGATGGCGAAGCAGAAATCGAAGTAGAGGAAGGCGGCGAACAGGGTCGGGGGATGACCGGATCTCATCACGGTCTTGAAGCTGGCCATGGAGTGCGTCTCGAGGTTCACGGCCGCCGGGCGACCGCTCATGCCAAGGGATCCGGACTCACGCCGTCCGCATGCGGAGCGCCGTTGCCCCGCGCGTCGCCGATCGGCAACGGGCTCCCCGAAGCACCGAACGTGCCAGGCCAGACGCGAGGGCTTCACGGTCTTCCATCGGTGATCGATCGCCGTCGTGCGATGGCGCGTCAGGCGGCACTGCCCAGGAAATGGGCCTGACGGGGTCGGAAGCCGATGGACGCCGGGATCAGCCGTCGGCCTGGAAGGCCGAGAGTGGCGCCGCGATGGCGCAGGTGACGCCATCGGGTGGGAAGTCCAGCGCGATGGTCCCACCCACCTGCCCGGCGAGCCCGCGCTCGATGAAGCGCGACCCGAAGCCCTTGCGCGCCGGCTTCGTCACGGGCGGACCGCCGACCTCCGCCCAGGACAGGGCGAGGTGCGGCTCGCCGGCTTCGTCGCGGACCTCCCAGCGGATGGAGACATGCCCGGTCTCCTGCGAGAGCGCCCCGTACTTGGCCGCGTTGGTGGCGAGTTCGTGCAGCATCAGCGCCAGCGAGAGGGCGGGCTTGGCGCCGATCTCGAGATCCGGGCCATCGAGGCGGAAGCGGCCGGCCTGGTCCTCGTGCAGTTTCAGGGCGCCGCGCACCACCGGGCCGATCAGCGTGCTGCCGAGAGCGCCGCCCATCAGAAGGTCATGCGCTTGGCCCAGGGCGATCAGGCGGCCGGCCAGAACTTCCTTGGCGGTATCGACGTCGACCGCCGTCCGCATGGTCTGGGTGGCGATGGACTGCACCATCGCCAGCAGGTTCTTCATGCGGTGGCTGAGTTCGCGATTGACGAGTTCCTGCTGCTCCTCGGCGCGGAGGCGGGCCACGGCGGCACGGGTCCGGTCGACGACGTTGCGCACGAAGTCGAGGATGTCCGGGGTCCAGTCGCGCCGCTTCGAATCATGCAGGCAGAACACCGCCACCAGTTGCCCGCGCTCCATCAGGGGCAGGTTGATCACGGTGCGGACGTCGAGGGCGCGGAACCCTTCGGGATAGCCGGCCGTGCGCGGGTCCTGCTCCACATCCGCGATGACCACGTCCCGGCCCTGGCGCAGCTCGGGCAGATAGGAGCCGTAATCGTCGTAGCGATGCCGCCCGACGAGGCTGGCCACCCCCGGCAGCGTCCAGTCCCGGATCACGTCGAGATACACGCCGGACGGATCGAGGGTGCCGTAGGCGGCTCGGGTCAGACCGAGGGTGCGTCCCGCAATCTCGGCGGCCACGAAGGCGATCTCGGCCGGGTCCTGCGATTCGCGCAGGCGCTCGCCCAGTTCGACCAGGGCGGCCTGGCGCTCCTCGGCGCGCTTGCGCTCGGTGATGTCGACGGAGGCACCGGGGAAGCGCAGCGGCGTTCCGTCGGCGGCCCGCACCAGGCTTCCGCGCGCGATGACCCAGCGATGCGAGCCGTCGGGCTGAACGATCCGATATTCGCAGGCGAATTCCCTTGCCCCCGCGAAGAGCCGGTCCAGCTCCGCCTGGAACCGGCCCATGTCGTCGGGATGGAAGTTGCGGATGTAATCCGCCAACGGCGCACCGAGGGCGGCGCGCTCCGGATCGACGGTGTAGATCCGGGCGAAGTTGGCGTCCGCGTAGATAACGTCCTCGCGCAGATCCCAGTCCCAGGTCCCGATCATGCCGGAGGCGTTGAGGGCGAGCGCCAGGCGCTCCTCGCTCCGGCTCAGGCGGGCGCCCGCCGCCTTGCGCTCCGTGATGTCGGTCAGGGTCAGCACCGCGCCTTGCACCAGCCCATCCTCGATGATCGGTGCGTTGTTGGTGACGACGTCGATGGGGGTTCCGTCCTGGCGGAAGAACGTGGTCTCGCGCTCGCGCAGGGCCTCCCCGCTCGTCAGCGAGCGCACGACCTCGCAGGCCTCGCGCGGATACGGTCGGCCGTCGGCGTGGTGGTGATGCGCGGTGTCGTGCAGGTTTCGCCCGATCAGACTGCCGTTCGGCCAGCCGAGCATGGCTTCCGCCGCCGGGTTGGCGAAGGTGACGACGTCGTCACGGGTCAGGCGGATCACGGCCTCGCTGAGATGGTCGGTGACCGTCTGAAGCAGCGTCGTCTGCTTGATCAGGGCGTCTTCGGCCTGCCGTTGGGCGGTGCGGTCGCGCAGGATCTTGAGGTAGCCGATATGGCTGCCATCCTCGTCCTTCAGGGCCATCATCTCGCCCATCGCCCAGAAGCGCGTTCCATCCTTGCGGACGTGCCAGCGCTCATCGTTGGCCCGTCCGAGCTCGCGCGCGACCCGCATCTCGTGCTCCGCCAGGCCGCGCAGGCGGTCCTCCTCGGCGAAGAAGAGTTCGGCCGGACGCCCCACGATCTCGGCTTCGGCCCAGCCGAGGATGCGCTCGGCGCCGACGTTCCAGCTTGTCACGAGGCCGGTGAGATCGAGGGTGATGATGCCGTAATCGATGGCGCTCTCGATGATCGCCGCATTGTGCCGGTCGCTCGCGCGGCGCTCCCGCAGCGCGCGCCGCAGGTTCAGCTCGGTCATCACCTGCCCGGCCAGCGTCCGCAGGATGAAGGCTTGCGCCTCGGTGAGTTCCCGCGGCTTCACGTCGAGGACGCAGAGCGTGCCGAGCGCCGTCCCCTCGGGCGCGTGCAGGGGCATGCCGGCGTAGAACCGAACGTGCGGCGTGCCCGTGACCAGGGGGTTGTTCGCCGTGCGCGGGTCCCGGGTGGTGTCCGGGATCACGAAGAGGCCGTCCTGCTGCACGGCGTAGGCGCAGATCGATTCCGCCAGGGTGGTCTCGGCGCGATCGAAGCCGATCCGGGCCTTGAACCATTGCCGATCGGACTCGACCAGCGAAACCAGGGACACCGGCATCTCGAGAAGCATCGAGGCCAGCCTGACGACGTCCTCGAACGCCGCCTCGGGGGCGGTATCGAGGATGCCGTAGCGCGCAAGGGCCGCGGACCTGGTCTCGGGCGCGTCGCCGGTCCTACTCAATCGCCCCTCCGGTCGCGGTCGCACAGACGCGTTGCCGCCCATGACCGACACGGACGATCCGACGAGCGAACGCGTGGCCGCTGCAGCTTTACCTGCGTGCCGCCGATCTTCCTACGTAGAACGACGCGCAGACCGTAAAATTCGCCGAGGCCAATGCCCGAACACCTATATCCGGCCGGGCCGTTCATACGAAATCCGGTCGATCCCTGCGGGGCGGCGTCGAACGACGTTGATTTCGCTTCGATCACGCCGCGGCGAGCCGCCGTCCTTGTGGTGCGCCACCACCTGCGGGGCGGCGGCCTGACGGGTCGGCGTGCCGATCATCATGGCCCACGAGGCCCCGGAACGCGACCTGTCCTGCCGTGAGCAGATGCGGAGAGGCGAGAGCCATCGTCGACACCTCCCCTTGGCCGAACGTCGTCGCGGCGGCGAGGTCGAGCCTGCGCATGTCCCGATACGGTGCCGCGGCGCTCCAGCCGCCTCAACGGCACACGGTGACGCCGCGGACGATCCAGCCCTCGCCCGCTTGCCACAACTTGCGGCGCGTGCGCTGACAGGTGGCGTTGTCGGGCTCGCTCGACGTCCAGGTGGTCGCCGGGGCTCGCGGGTCGGCCGGCCTCGGCGTCGGCGTGCGGTTCGCCGAAGCCTCCCCCGGTACCAGAGCGACGAGCAGAAACGCCGCGAGCAGCGCTGGACGCGCGCGGAAGGTGTGATGCGGAGGGACCGGCACGGGTCGCGTTCCATGATTTTGAGTGGGGGCCCTTTCGGGTCACTTCCTATGGCGACACGGCCACGCTTTTGACAACCGCTGCCCGCGGCGTCGGACCTGATGACCACGGCTTTTTTGAAGACATGGTGAAAGTCTCCCGCCGGTCGCCGCGTGGAGAGTCTTCACGCGATTGTTCGAAGAACTCCAGATCGATGCCGAGCCGTGGGCATTGTGCTCGGTTTGCATCGCCGACGACCTTTGGTAGCCACGCAAGGCTGCCCATCCTCAAGGTGACGTGACGCGCGCGTGACGACTTGCTAGGCCCGGCGTCGAGCGAACCATTTCAACGACGACCGCCCGAGCGACCTCCATGTCCCACACGACCCGCCGCACGCTTCTCACCGGGGCGACGACGAGCCTCGCGCTCCTCACACCCGTCGGGTCCGCCCTCGCCCAGAGCCGTGGCCTCTTCGGCGACGGCCTCGACGGCAATGGCCCGTATGACGACGAGCGTCTCTATCGCGACGAGGAGGGACGGCTCTATCGCCGACGGGGCGGCCAGTACGTGCCCTATTCGGATCGCGGCCAGGACCGCACTCTCGACCGGATGGGGGGGCAGCGGGGCCGTGCCGCAGTGGTCGACGATCCGGATGCGGATCTCTACGCCCCGCGCCAGGTTCCGCCGGCCTCGCCGCAACAGGCCGCGCCGGCCAAGCCCGTGGACAATGGCCCGATCGACTACAACCGCGCCTATGCGGCGATCACCGACGAGCCGTTCCCAGTCTACGCCTTCAACTGGCGCAAAACGAACCCCTCGTTCCTGCGCCAGGAGATCGCCTATACGGGCCCCGAAACGCCCGGCACCATCGTGGTCGACCCGCGGGCGCACCACCTTATCCTGGTGCAGCCGAACGGCCGGGCGCGTCGCTACGGCGTTGGCGTCGGCAAGCAGGGCTTCTCGTGGTCCGGGGCCTCGACGGTGAACTCAAAGCAGATGTGGCCGGACTGGTATCCCCCGAAGGAGATGATCGCGCGCACGCCGAAGCTCGCCAAGTCGGTGTCACAGCTCCAGAGCGGCCTCGGCGTGCCGGGCGGCGCGCACAACCCGCTCGGGGCTCGGGCGCATTATCTCTGGCAGGGCAACAAGGACACGCTCTATCGCATCCACGGTACGCTGGAGCCGGATTCGATCGGCAAGAGCGTGTCGTCGGGCTGCATCCGCATGATCAATCAGGACGTGATCGACCTGTACGGCCGCGTCGAGATCGGCAGCCGCGTGGTGGTGCTGACCTGACGCGGTGGGAAGTCTGTTCCACGGAAACCGGGACAGCGAAAGCTGTCCCGGTGGTCATCCCGTCGATGCTGCAGAGTCCCGGAGACGCCTCCCCAACCGGGGAACAGTCGCCGGGCGGAACAGGCGTCAGACCTCGGTGATCTCGCCTTCGCGGACGGCGCGCTCGCTCGCCCCGGACTTGATCCGGTAGAATGGCTCGCCGGTCTGGTCCTCGGGCACCAGACGGACGATCTCGAAGATGTCGGACACGTCGGTCTTGGGGGAGGCGTAGCCGATCTGGGCCCGGCGCACGCGCTGGCCGAGTTTGAACTTGTGGGACATGGCGCGGATCTCCTCGATCGCGGCTCGGCGGACAGAGGTCACGCCGAAGGGGGTGCGCCGGCTTCGGCGGACCCGGTGATGCGGACCGGTCCAGGAGGACAGATCATTGCCGGCAGGTTCGGGGCGAACCCGCCGTCGACCGCGAGATCGATCTCACGGTCGGACGATTTTCGGCGACGCGCTGAAATCAGCGACGCGCCGTGGCCTTTCTCAAGAGCCTTGGCCCTAGCAACGACACTTCGCCTTACCGAAAAGCCTTGGCCTTATCGAAAAGCCTTGGCCTTAGCGAAAAGCCTTGTCTTCAGCGACGAGCCTTGGCCTTGCGGGCTGCATAACGGGCATCGCGCTGCGCCTTCTGCTCGAGGCGGGCTGCTGCGGCCTGGGCGACCTTCTCCTCGGCAGCAAGGATCTCTTCCGCAGCGAGACGCTCCCGCTCTGCCTCGGCTTCGGCGGCGCGCTGGGCCTCGGCCTCGATGCGGGCCTGCTCGCGGGCCGCGACGCGGACCTCCCGCTCCCGGGCGATCTGGGCTCGCTCCGCCTTGCGGGCGACCACGGCCGGATCATCCGCCGGCGGACGATCGCGGAAGCGTGCCAGCGCTGCGGCGCGGGCTTCCGTCGCGGCCTTGAGGCGATCGGTCATCGAGTTCGGGTTGAATTGGCTCACACAGGATCCTGTTATGCGGGAGGCCGCGCTGGGCGCGCTCCCCTCGGAGAGGGTCTTAGAACACAAGCGAGCCGCCTCCCATGCGGGAGGCGGCTCTCGAAACAGGTCGGGCTCCGCGTGGGGCCCGCCTTATTCAGACGGTCTGGAGGCTACCGGCGGACTGCTTGCCGCTGCGCTTATCGGTTTCCATCTCGTAGGAGATCTTCTGGCCTTCGGCGAGGCCACGAAGGCCAGCGCGCTCGACAGCCGAGATGTGCACGAACACGTCGCTTCCGCCGTTATCCGGCTGGATGAAACCGAAACCCTTTGTTTCGTTGAACCACTTAACAGTACCGACAGCCATCGTATTCCTTCGCCCTTGCGGGCTTATCTTCCGGAGATCCACGCGATCATGCGCGGCCGTCTCCATCACCAATCCGACGCCCAATAAGGGTAAGCCCGGTTCCGCTTCGAAACCGCGCCGCAGAAGTTCTGCCGTTGGGTTGATGGCGGTTTTGTACGCGCTTAGGCGACATTTAGCAAATCGAAAGTCAAATGATGTGCCGGGCGCGGTCGATCTGGATGCGCTGATTTGCGGATTATCGCGATCTTTTCCCGGACTGATCTGGCCTGTCGCATCGGCTGGGGCCGAATCGTTGCCGCCGTCGCGGCACCGGTGGAAAGGCCGAGCGGTCCCCTTTCGTCCGGTCTCTCCGGGACGCCCCTCGAGGAGGCCGCTCCGGGACGCCGTTTGAGGAATCACCTATCTTGCTGGGAGGGAACTGAACGGCGAATTCGCTATTGTTGTCGTCAGCGCCAAGCCTCGCAGTGGTGAACGCCGCCTTGCACGCATTGTCCCCGGACCATCAGGCCACGGACGGTCTCTTTCCGTTGCGGCGCGTGCATTTCTCCAGCCGCGATTATCCGCCGGACGAAGCCGCTCACGTCTATCAGCTCATGTTCGCCAGTTCGGCCCTGGTCACACCGCTGGTGGCTCCTTTCCAGGTGGAAATTACGAGCTTCTGGACCGAACACCTGCGTTTCCATTTCATGGATGGGGTGCCCTTCGTCTTTCACCGTCCGGCGCAGAAGCTTGGCTATGACGGTCTCGACGTCATCGTGTTCCAGCACATCGAGACCGGCGACATCATCGGCAATTTCGACGGGCGCGAAGTCCGCGCCGGCACGGGGTCGGTCTATGTCATCGATTTCTCGCGACCGACGATCATCCGCGATGCCCAGGGCATTCCCCGGCAGCGACGCAACTTCGTCAGCATGCCGCGCCCCTTCGCAAAACGATGGTTCGGTCGGCTGGATCAGCTGCACGGCTTGGTGATCCCGCCCGAGATCGCCGCGCCCTACACGGCGCAGCTGCTGCGCCTCCGCGAGCGCCTGCCGAATCGCGATGCCCTCGATGCCGAGACCCTCGGGCACACTGCGACCCTGATGGCCCAGGCCATCACCGGCGCCCTCGGGCACGGGACGTCGCATGCCGATCCGGCCCGGTCGTTCCGCAAGGCCTGCCTGTACATCGAGGCATCCCTGGCCGATCCCAATCTCAGCGCCACCGATGTGGCGCGCAGCATCGGCGCGTCGCGCTCACGCCTGTTCGCCATGTTCCAGCCGGTGGGCGGGGTCGAATCCTACATCCGTTCGGCCCGCCTCGCGCAGGTCAAGGCAGCTCTCAGCGCGCCGGCTCAGCCGCACCCCATCGCCCGGCTCGCCGAGGAGGCCGGGTTTCGCAGCGCAGCCCAGATGAGCCGCCTGTTCCGGCAGCATTACGGAATGACGCCGTCGCAATTCAGCGCCAGCGCCGACCCGGGCGGCGTGCGCCGGATCTCGGAACGGGCCTGATCGGAGGCCAGATCGCGCAAGCCTGAGACGCCCTACAGGGCCAGCGAGACCTTGACCACGCCGGCATCCTCCCTGTCGGGCCGCGTGGTGAACCCGAGCTGCCTGCACACCGCGAGCATCGGCCGATTCTCCCGCAGAACCGTCCCCTCGACCCGGGACAATCCCTCGATGCGAGCCCAGTCGATCATCAGGCTCATCAGGGCATGGCCGAGGCCCGTGCCCTTGCGATCCCCGTGGATCAGGATGGCGTATTCGCCACTCTCGTGATTGGCGTCGGCATGGAGCCGCACGGCGCCGAGCATCGCCCCGGTGGCGTCGTCGATGGCCACGAAGGCGATGGCGCGGGCGTAGTCGAGCTGGGTGAGCTTGGCCAGGAAGGCGTGGTTGAAGTCGCGCACCGGGGCGAAAAAACGCAGGCGCAGATCCTCGGCACTGACCGATTGGAAGAAGGCGAGGAACAGCGCCTCGTCTTCGGGTCGAACCGGCCGCACCCGGATGGTCTCGCCCTTCAGGTGCAGCACACGCTCCCACTCGACCGGGTAGGGCCGGATCGCGAAGCGCGGATGATAGGTGCCCCGCGCGCGGCGGCCCGTTGGAGCCTCGGGCGCCACCATCACGCGGGCATCGAGAGCCAGGGCGCCGGTCTCGTCGGCCAGGAGCGGGTTGATATCGAGTTCGCGGACCTCCGGGCAATCGGCGGCCATCTGCGCGAGCTTGACCAGCACCAGGGCCACCGCGTGGCGGTCCACCGCCGGAACGTCGCGATAAGCGGCGAGGCGCCGGGCGACGCGGGTGCGGTCGATCAATTCGGAGGCGAGCCGCAGGTCCAGGGGCGGCAGGCCGAGCGCCCGGTCGTCGATGACCTCCACCGCCGTGCCGCCGCGCCCGAACACCACCACCGGCCCGAAGGTCGGATCTTCGGCGAGGCCTGCGATCAGCTCCCGCTGCTTGCCGCGCCGGATCATCGGCTGAACCGCGAAGCCGGTGATCCGTGCGTCCGGCGCCAGCCGCCGGGCCCGCGCCAGGATATCGGCGGCCGCCGCCCGCACATCGGCCTCGCTGGTGAGATCGAGGCGGACGCCGCCCACGTCGGACTTGTGCACGATGTCGGGCGAGACGACCTTCAGCGCGACGGCGCCGCCCGCCGCGATGATGCTCCAGGCTGCGGTCGCGGCGGCATCGATGTCGGGCGCCAGCGTCAGGGGCACGCTGTCGATGCGGTAGGCCGCCAGCAGGTCGGCGACCGCCACGGGATCGAGCCAGGTCTGGCCCTGGGCCACGGCGCGGGCGACGATGGCGCGGGCCGCCTCGACATCCGGCGAGAAGTCGCGCGGCAGTGAATCCGGCGTGCGCATCAGGTCATCCTGCGCCTCGCGGTAGCGGACGAGGTGCAGGAACCCCTCGACGGCGGCATCGTCGGTGGAAAAGCGCGGGATGCCGGCCGCCGCGAGCCGGCTCGCGGCTTCGGCCTCCTCGCCGATCGTCACGGCGAAGACGGGCTTCCGGCGCGTCCCGCTGCGACGGACCCGACTCACCGTCTCGGCGATGGCCGTCGCCACCGCGGTGCCGTCGGAGCGCGCCGTCGGCACGTGGACCGCCAGCACCGCGTCGTTGTCGGGGTCGGTCAGCAACGGCGCCAGGGCATCCGCATAGGCCTCCGGTCCCGCCGCGACGCCGAGATCCACCGGATTGCCTAGGCGTCCCGCCGCAGCCAGGATGCCGCCCCGGTCGGCGAGCCGGTCGGCGGCCAGGGCACCGATACCCCGGCCATTGCCGACGATCGCCAAGCGGTGGCCGGGGAAGGGCCGCTGCCGCCCAAGAGTTTCCACCGCGGAGAACATCGCGTCGAGGCCATCGACCGAGAGCAGGCCCGCCCGTCGAAACGCCGCCTCGTAGACCGTATCGGGCCGGGCGAGCGCGCCGGTATGCGTCGTCGCGTGGCGCGGCGGCGCCCGGTGGCGGCCCGCGCGCAGAACGACCACGGGTTTGGCCCGCGCTGCGGCCCGCGCCGCGGACATGAATTTGCGCGCGTCCACTACCCCATCGAGGGAAAGCAGGATCGCACGGGTGCGGATGTCGGCGGCGAAGTAATCGAGGCAGTCGGCCACGTCGATATCGCAGGCCAGGCCGAGGGACATCACGGCGGAGAAGCCGACGTCACGCCGCGCCGCCCACTCGACGATGCCGGCCGCGACCGTGCCCGATTGCGAGACCAGGGCGAGGTCCCCCGCCTTCGGTGCGCGCGACAGCAGGCTCGCATCCAACCGGGCGCCGGGAACCGAGAGACCGATGCTGCCCGGACCGAGCAGGCGCAGGCCGTGCCGGCGGGCTTCCGTCCTGGCCGTCTCGCAGAGATCGGCGCCGACATCCGGCGTCACGATGACGGCGGCCGCCGCGCCCCGCCGGCCGGCATCCGCGATGTGCTCGGGAATCGAACCGGCGGGGGTCGCCAGGATGACGAGATCGGGGGCGTCCGGCAGGTCGGCGAACGATGGAAATGCGCCGGACGCCGCATCGGAGCCGATCCGGAGAATCGAGCCGAGGAACTGCGCGCGCAGGAGATTCGCCAGGACCGCCTCGGCCAAGCCGTCGGGCCCATCCTCCAGGCCCGCAAGGGCGATCGCACGGGGCGCGACCAGAGCCTCGAAGCGGTAGGTACTCATCGGCCGAACTGCCTCTGCTCGGGGAATCGGACGGCTATTCTCGCGTCGCTCCGAAACCGGAGGACGCCACGGACCGGGCCGACCCGGCCTGGTGCCGGGCGCACCCGGCAGCCGGTGTTATAGACCGCCGGCGCCCGCACGGTAGGGCGTCCCATCCTGGAGATCCGCATGCCGACCCCCCTCCCCGAGTCCAACGACAACGCGGCGCGCGCCGGTCTCGTGTCCGCGATGCGCGACCTTCTCGCCCTCGGCTTAAGTCAGGGCACTTCCGGCAACATCTCCGTGCGGTCCGCCGATGGCTTCCTGGTCACGCCCTCCGGCATCCCCGCCGAGGTGCTGCAGCCGGAGCATATCGTGGCCATGACCTTCACCGGAGAAGCTTCGCCCGGCCTCGCGCCGTCGTCGGAATGGCGCTTCCATCGCGATATCCTGGTGGCGCGGCCGGAGATCAACGCCGTGGTCCATGCCCACCCGACCCATTGCACCGCTTTCGCGATGTGCGGGCAGGACATCCCGGCGGTTCATTACATGATCGCGGCAGCGGGCGGCCCGACGGTGCGATGCGCGCCCTATGCGCCTTATGGAACGGAAGCCCTGTCGGCCCTGGCTCTTGCCGCCCTGAAGGACCGGACAGCCTGCCTGCTGGCCAATCACGGCATGATCGCCATCGGACCTGACCTGAAGAAGACCCTCTGGCTCGCGGTCGAGATCGAGGCGCTGTGCCAGCAATACGCGATCGCCCTGCAGGTCGGGCGCCCGATCCTCCTCGAGGACGATGAGATCTGGCGGACCGTGGAACGGTTCAAGTCTTACGGACCGCGCAACTTAGAGTTATAAGGCCTAGACCTTACGGCCACCTGCAAGAGTATTCCAAACCTGCCGGTGCGGGCCCGATGACACCTACGTAGATTTTTCTTCGAGCGATGGATTCTCGCTGCCGGCGCATCGCGGCTTTTTCCGGCCGCGAGACCAACCATTTTGGGTCTGGATTTTGTATTCAAGGACTAATTTCGGCCATCCGGCGGTTTTTGCTCGATATCGGCTCTAAAGGTCCGTTTGCGATCAGATCGAACTCCGCTTTTGATCTGCAAAAGACCGCCACCAACGACCCCATCAAAATTCGTTGCGAGCGAAATGCCCGCCCGTCAGAACGGTTCATAGCCCTCAACGGGCATCTGTGTAGTTCTGCAGAATTTTGGACCAATCCAGGCCGGTTTCTCAGAATGCATGCAGTTGGTGGTCTATTCCAGTTCACTAGCAAATGCCGCGGTCTATCCATGCGAGACCTAAACATCCTCTTGCCTTTTTCTTTGCGTCATCATAGCTAGAAGCAAGTCACAACCATGACGCCCCTTGCCAAACCTCCCCGGCGGCAGCTTCCCACCGGGGTCCGTAACCTTCACAAGCGCATTGAGAGATCAGGTAATGAGTGCTGAGATGGAAATCCTGCCCGACTACATCGAACTTGCGGCAGACATCGTGTCTGCGTTCGTAAGCAACAACTCGGTTCCGATCGCGGACCTGCCGGCCCTGATCGCGTCTATTCACGCGACCCTCGGCAAGCTGAATCAGTCCGGCGTCGAAGAGAAGGTCGAGCCGCTGACCCCGGCCGTTTCGGTCAAGCGGTCCATCACCCCGGACTACATCGTCTGTCTGGAAGACGGTAAGAAGTTCAAGTCGCTGAAGCGCCATCTTCGGACGCGCTACGAGATGACGCCCGAGCAGTATCGCACCCGGTGGAGTCTCCCGAGCGACTATCCGATGGTTGCGCCGAACTATGCCGCCGCCCGTTCGGAACTGGCCAAGAACATGGGTCTGGGCCAGCAGCGCCGGAAGCAGGACAACGTCCTCGTCGACATCGAAGCCAAGGCCGCACCGCTCCCGCGCGGACGTCGTCCGCGCCTCGCCGCTCAGGCCTGAGCCGGATCGCAAGCGACCGCGCCAAAATGGCGCAGCGCAGAGGCCGGAGCATCACGCTCCCGCCTCTGCGGCGTTATCCACAGCGAGTGACCAATCGGGCGATGGAGCGTCCAGGCTCGCGTGAAATGCCGCTTTTTTCTTAGACCAGACCGGTCTTCGAAGAGGAAGAGCACGCTCTGTACCTCTTCGCCCTGTATTCGGGCACCGCATCTTCAGACGCCGGGACGGAATTCCTGGCGGCCAATCCGACCCCGTTAGAGAACGCGCAACCCGCGGCTGGCACGGTCCGGCTCGATGAGGCCGGCGGTCGGATGACCCCGGCGCCTTCGGGGGTTGGAACCACATCATGTCGGACCGATCGCGTCTCGTGGCGCGCCTGTTCTGGACTTCGGTCTTGGGAGGGGGCTTCGCCCTCTGGTTCGGCCAGCCCGGCGCCATCGGTGCGGGTCTCGCGCTCGTCGCGATCCTTCTCCACCATCTCGACCGTCCCCGGCGCATCCGTCGACTGATCCGGCGGATCGCGCGCGGGCACGCGCCGACGCTTGCGCTCCGCCGGCGGCAGGAATGCTTCGTCGATGCCTATGGCAATCTGATCAGCGATGGATGGGAGCGGGAACGCGCCTATTTCGCCGAGCGCACCATCGTGCCGCAGCTCGAAGCCCGCGGGCTCGGGGCGGCGATCGACGACCTCTGGAACGAAATCCTCGACATCATCGAGCGCGTCGCATCAGAGATTAACCTGCCCGACGAGAGTGAGGCGCCAGAAGACGGCATCGCTTACGAACGCTACTGCGCCGAACGACTGCGGGAGGCGGGCTGGGCCGCCCGCGCGACGCAGGCCAGCGGCGACCAGGGGGCCGACATCATTGCCGAGCAGGCCGGCATCCGTCTGGTGGTCCAGTGCAAGCGCTATGGTCGGCCGGTGGGGAATGGCGCCGTGCAGGAAATCGCCGCGGCCCTGCATTACTGGTCCGGCGACATGGCGGCGGTGGTCTCCAATGCCGGGTTCACGCCAGCGGCGCGAAAGCTCGCCGCCGCCACCGGAGTCCTGCTCCTGCACCACGATGCCCTGACGGAGCTCCAACCGGGATCACCGGACAAGGGCCGGCCGGCCAGCAGGCAAGGCGCGGGCCGGCCGATCTCGACAGCATCCCGGGGCGCGAAACCATCGAAAGCGACGCGGTCATCCCTCGCCGAGCGGTAGCCACCGATGGCCCTGGGCGGCCAGTAACGCGGTCGCACCTTCCGGCCCGTCGCTGCCGGCGGAATAGAACTCCACGGGGGCATCGATCCAGGCCTTCAGCAACGGATCGACCACCGCCCAGGCCGCCTCGATGCTGTCGGCGCGCTGGAACAGCGTCGCATCGCCGATCAGGCAATCGTAGAGCAGCGTCTCGTAACCGACGCTCGGCGTTTCCTTGAAGAAGTCACCGTAGTCGAACGCAGCGGTGACCCGACCAAGATCGAGTCGCGGCCCGGGGCGCTTGGCGTTCATCACGATATCCATCCCCTGCTCGGGGTCGATCCGGAAGCGAAGCACATCCGGGGTCACGGGCGCGTCGGGAGCCGCGAAGGGCGAGCGGGCCGGAGGCCGGAAGTGAAGTGCGATCTCGGTCACGCGGTTGGTCATCCGCTTGCCGGTGCGGAGGTAGAACGGAACGTCCTTCCAGCGCGGATTGTCGATCGAAAGCTTCAGCGCGACGTAGGTCTCGGTCCGCGAATCCGCGGCGACGTTCGGTTCGTCGCGGTAGCCGGGCACGGCGTGCCCGTGCTCCCGACCGGCGCCGTACTGGCCTCGTACCGCCTGCGCGGGCTGAACCGGCTGCACCGCTTGGATCAGCCGGGCCTTCGCATCGCGGACATCCTCGGCATCGAGGGTCGCGGGGGGCTCCATCGCCACCATGCAGAGGAGCTGGAACAGGTGGTTCGGCACCATGTCGCGCAGCGCCCCGGTGGGCTCGTAGAAGGCACCGCGGGCCTCGACGCCGATGGTCTCCGCCGCAGTGATCTCGACATGGTCGATGTGGTCGCGGTGCCAGACCGGTCCGAGCAGACCGTTGGCGAAGCGGATCGCCAGGATGCTCTGCACCGTCTCCTTGCCGAGGAAGTGATCGATGCGAAAGAACTGGCTCTCCGTGCCGTGCTTCAGAATGCGCGCGTTGAGCGCTCGCGCCGAGTCGAGGTCGCTGCCAAACGGCTTCTCGATGACGACGCGGCGGAAGGCACCGGACTGTTCCTTGAGCAGGCCCGCCTCGCCCAGGGCATCGACGACCGGGCCGAAGAAGCGAGCCGAAACGGCGAGATAGAAGATCACGTTGCCGGACAGCGCACCCGCGAGGCTCGAAAAGGTCTCGGCGGCGGTGAAGTCGCCCTGGCGGAAGCTCAGTCGCTCGCGGACGAAGCCCCAGGCTTTCGGATCGATGCGTTCCGGATGGAATTCCGAGGTGCGGTCCGTGGTGAAGGACTGCATCGTCTCGGACAGATCCTTACGCCAGCCCTCGTCGGTGTTAGGGTTGTGGTCGACACCGATGACCCGAAATCCCGGATCGAGCAGGCCTCCGGCGGCCAGATTGTACAGGGCCGGCATCAAAAGTCGCTTCGTGAGATCGCCGCCGGCTCCGAAGATCACCAGGGTGCAGGGCGGTGCCGCCGGAACGGCCTCTGGCTCGGGTGCATCGGCGGGGGGTGTCTGATCCATGGCCCACGGCCTCCACTCACGGTTGCCGGGCGGCGCGCCGGCAAAATCCGCTCGTCAACCTGCGGCATCGCGGCACGTTCCGGCCAAGGTCGTGACAGATCGCACAGGCTGCCACGGATCGCTCGGCACCGGCCCCTACTCGTCCATGCGGACGGCCTGCCCGGAATCCACCGGCAACCGGGCTTCCTTCAGTTCCTCGCCGGTTGGCAGGCTGCGCACGTCCCAGCCACCGCCCAGGGCGCGGATCAGCGAGACGGCGGTGGTGAAGCGGTTGAGCCGGATCTGGAGGGCCGTGACCTCGTTGTTGAGGGCGAGCGCCTGCGCGGTGACCACGGTGGTGAAGTTCTGCGTGCCGGCCCGGTACTCGTTGAGGGTGATCTCCACGGCGCGGCGGGCGGAGGCCAAGGCCTCGTCCTGGGCCACCTGCTGGCGGGCGAGGATCCGCACGCCGGCCAGTCCGTTCTCGACCTCCGAGAAGGCTGTCAGCACCGTCTGACGGTAATTCGCGACGCTGGCGTCGTAGGCCGCACGGGTGATGCGCAGGGCTGCCGCGCGCGCGCCTCCGTCGTAGAAGACCTCGGACCCGGCGGCCGCCACCGACCAGACCTGGTTTGCGGCCGAGAACAGACCGTTCGCCGGGTTGCCGGAGATGCCGCCCGAGGCCGACAGCGTCACGGTCGGATAGAACGCCGCCACGGCGACACCGATCTGCTCGCTCTGGGCCTGAACGTTGCGTTCCGCCTGGGCCACGTCCGGGCGCCGCTCGAGCAGCCCAGAGGGGATGCCGACCGGAACCCCGGGCGGACGCGCGGCCAGCGGCGCCACCGGGAGGCTGAGCTCCGACGGTGGCCGGCCGACCAGCAGCGCGATGGCGTGTTCGAAGGTGGCGCGCTGCAGACCAACGGCGATGGCCTGAGCCTGGGTGGTCTGCAGCTGGGTCTGCGCCGTGATCACGTCGGAGCGGGCTGCGACCCCGGCATTGTACTGGTTCTCGGTGATTGCGAGGCTTCTCTTGTAGCCCTCGATATTCTCGTTGAGCACGCGCTGGAGCGAATCCTGGTAGCGCAGCGTGAGATAGTTGGTGGCAAGCTCGGATTGCAGCGTCAGGCGCACGAGGGCGAGTTCGGCGGCGGTGGCCTGGGCGGTCGCGACCTCGCTCTCGATGTTGCGGCGGATGCGGCCGAACAGGTCGAGTTCCCAGCTCGCCTGCCCCTGGAGCGACACGTTGGTGCGCTCGATGCCGATGGTGCGGGACCGCGAGATGCTGGGGGCGCCGGTCACCGTGGGAAACAGCGCGGCGCGGGCCTGGGCAACGAAACCGCGTGCCTGCTCGTAGGCCGCCACCTGGGCCCGAAGACTCTGGTTGTCGACGTCGACGAGGCGGATCAACCGGTCGAGGGTGGGATCGCGAAACACCCGCCACCAGTCGCCGCGCTCGGCCCCGTCGTTGGGCGCGGCCGGGCGCCAGCCCTTGCGGCTCGCCACAGAGGCGGCACTGTCCTCGCGGGTGCCGCCCTGCTTGAACGCCAGCGGTGTCTCCACCGAGGGACGCGAATAGTCCGGCCCGACCATGCAGCCGGAGAGGAGTCCGGCGAGACCCAGCGTCGTCAAAAGTTCGGGGCGCAGCCTCATTCGGCCGGGCTCAGCGCGGTGCCGTCCGCCGGCGCGCGGCGGCGCAGCCGGTCGAGATACAGGTACACGACGGGGGTGGTGTAGAGGGTCAGGATCTGGCTCACGATCAGGCCGCCGACGATGGCGATGCCGAGGGGCCGGCGCAGTTCGGAGCCCTCCCCGCCGGCGAGGATGAGGGGCAATGCACCGAGCATCGCGGCGAGCGTTGTCATCATGATCGGGCGGAAGCGCAAGAGGCAGGCCTCGAAGATCGCATCCTGCGGGGAGGCTCCGTGCGTACGCTCGGCATCGAGGGCGAAGTCGATCATCATGATCGCGTTCTTCTTGACGATGCCGATGAGCAGGAAGACCGCGATCAGCGCGATGACGGTGAATTCGGTGCCGGAGACGAGAAGTGCCAGCAGAGCACCGATGCCGGCCGAGGGCAGCGTCGACAGGATCGTGATGGGGTGGATGAAGCTCTCGTAGAGGATTCCGAGAATCGTATAGACCGCCAGCAGCGCGGCCAGGATCAGCAAGGGCTGGCGTGAGGACGATTCCTGGAAGCTCTTGGCCGAGCCTGCGAACTCGCCGTGGATGGTGGCAGGCAGGCGCAGATCGGTGATCGCCTGCTCGATGGCGGCGGTGGCATCGGACAGGCTCTTGCCGGGCACGAGATTGAACGAGACCGTGGTGGCGACGAACAGGCCCTGGTGGCTCACCTGCACAGGCGCGTTGCCGGTCTCCAGGCGGGCGAAGGCCGAAAGCGGAATCATGGTCTCCTTGGCACTCGAGACCGGCGCGCTCGACGAGGCGCCGCCCTTGCCGCCCGCGATGGCGTTGGCGGCCGCGTTCCGGGCGGAGTCGGTCGCGATGCTGGCGGCCGTCGCATCGGCCGTCGCCGCCGTACCCGCGGCGGCCGGGGCACCCGCCACCGTGCCCGCCACCGCGTTGGTGGTGGCCGAACCCCGGGCCTTGCCGCCCGAGGTCGAGACGTAGAGCATCTTCAGGGTGTCGGGGCTCTGGAGGTAGCGCGGCGCGATCTCCATCACGACGTGATATTGATTGAGGGGATTGTAGATCGTCGAGACCTGACGCTGGCCGAAGGCGTCGTAGAGCGTGTTGTCGATCTTGTCCGGAGTCAGGCCGTAGCGGAAAGCCGTGACCCGATCGATGACGAGGCGGCTTTCGAGACCGCCCTCCTGCTGGTCCGAGGTGACGTCCCCGAAGATCGGGTTCTTCTGCAGCGCCTGAACCAGCTTCGGCGCAGCGGCATAAAGCTCTTCCGCCGTGTCGCCCTGAAGGGTGTACTGGTATTGGGCGAAGCTCTGGCGGCCGCCCATGCGCAGATCCTGGCGCGGAAACAGGTAGAGCCGGGCACCGGCGACACGGGACAGCTTCGGGCGCAGGCGCGCCATCACGGCGGTGATCGAATCGCGCTCGCCCCGGGGCTTGAGGCCCACGAAGACGTTGGCCGAGTTGGTGCCGCGCCCGCCGGTGAAGCCCACGACGCTGTCGACCGCCGGGTCGGCCTGCACGATGGCGGTGGCCTGCTCCAGCTTCTGCTTCATCGATTGAAACGAGATGCGCTGGTCGGCCTGGATGCCGCCCATCATCTGTCCCGTATCCTGCTCGGGGAAGAAGCCCTTCGGCACGATGATGTAGAGGTAGACGTTCAGGCCCACGGTCGCGAGCAGCGAGAGGGCCACCAGACGACGATGGCGCAGGGCGATGCGCAGGGTGCGTTCGTAGCCCCTCAGCATCCCGTCGAATCCGGCCTCCAGGACGCGCACGAACCCGTTCGGCCGCACGGCCTGATGAGGTGCCTCGCGCCGCAGCAGCAGCGCGCACATCATCGGCGTGGTGGTGAGCGAGAGCACCAGCGAGATGAGGATCGCCAGCGACAGCGTGACGGCGAATTCCTGGAACAGGCGCCCGACGATGCCGCCCATCAGCAGAATCGGCAGGAACACCGCGATGAGCGACAGGCTCATGGAGATGACGGTGAAGCCGACTTCGCGTGAGCCGAGAAGGGCCGCCTCGACCCGGGGCCTGCCCTTCTCGATGTGGCGCTGGATGTTCTCCAGGACCACGATGGCGTCGTCGACCACGAAACCCGTGGCGATGATCAGCGCCATCAGCGACAGGATGTTGAGGCTGTAATCGAGCAGGTACATCGCCGAGTAGGTGCCGACGATGGAGATCGGTACCGCCACCGCCGGGATCAGCGTGGCGCGGCCCGAGCGCAGGAACAGGAACACCACGAAGACGACGAGGACGACCGCGATCAGCAGCGTCTCCTCGGTCTCGGCCAGGGAGGCCCGGATGGTGGCGCTGCGGTCGCCCGTGACCATGAGGTCGATGTCACCCGGAAGCGCCGCCTTCACCTGCGGGATCGCGGCCTTCAGCCCCTTGATCGTGTCGACGACGTTGGAGCCTGGCTGCTTGTAGATGAACAGGATCACGCCCGGCTTGCCATTGACGAGGCCGAGGTTGCGCCGGTCCTCCACCGAGTCCTCGATCTGGCCGACATCGGTGAGACGCACGGCGGCGCCGTTGCGATAGGCGACGACGAGATCCCGGTAGTCGGCCGCCACCCGGCCCTGGTCGTTGGCATAGAGCTGGTAGTGACGCGTCTCGGTCTCGATGGCGCCCTTCGGCGAATTCGCGTTGGCGGATGCGAGCGCCGCGCGGATGCCCTCGAGTCCGATCCCGTAATTGAACAAAGCCGTCGGATCGAGCTCGACCCGCACCGCCGGGAGCGAGGAGCCTCCGATGTCGACGTTCCCGACCCCGGGAAGCTGGGACATCTTCTGCTGCACCACCGTGGCGGCGGAATCGTAGAGTTGCCCCGGCGTCAGGGTATCGGAGGTCAGGCCCAGGATCAGGATCGGCGCGTCGGCCGGGTTGAATTTCCGATAGGTGGGATTCGACCGGAGCGCCGTCGGCAGATCGGCCCGGGCGGCGTTGATCGCCGCCTGGACGTCCCGGGCCGCGCCGTCGATGTCGCGGTTGAGCCCGAACATCAGGACGAGGCGGACCGAACCCAGCGAACTCGTCGAGGTCATCTCGGTGACGTCCGCGATGGCGCCGAGGCGGCGTTCCAGGGGCGCCGCCACGGTGGTTGCCATGGTCTCGGGCGAAGCGCCGGCCATCTGCGCCTGGACCAGGATGACGGGAAAATCCACCTGCGGCAGCGGCGCCACCGGCAGCTTCAGGAAGGCGAAGATGCCGGCGAGCAGCACGCCGATGGTCAGCAGCGTGGTGGCGACCGGCCGCCGGATGAACGGCTCGGAGACGTTCACGGCAGCGCCTCGACGCTGTCGGCCCCGCCGGCGCGGCGGCCGGACAGGCGGCGCTCCAGGCGATCGAAGGCGAGGTAGATCACCGGCGTGGTGAACAGGGTCAGCACCTGGCTGACGATGAGGCCACCCGCGATGACGATACCGAGTGGCTGGCGCAGTTCCGAGCCGACGCCGGTGCCGACGATCAGCGGCACCGCCGCGAACAGGGCCGCCAGCGTCGTCATCAGGATCGGCCGGAAGCGCAGGATGCAGGCCTCGTAGATCGCGTCGCGCGGAGTCATGCCTTCCTCGCGCTCCGCCTGGAGCGCGAAGTCGATCATCATGATGGCGTTCTTCTTCACGATGCCGATGAGGAGCACGATGCCGATGATCGCGATGATGTCGAGGGAGAGCCCGAACAGCATCAGCCCGATCAGCGCCCCGATCCCGGCCGAGGGCAGCGTCGACAGGATGGTGATCGGGTGGATGAAGCTCTCGTAGAGCACGCCGAGCACGATATAGACGGTCACGATGGCGGCCAGCACCAGGAAGAGCTGGTTCGAGAGCGCCGACTGGAAGGCGAAGACCGAGCCCTGCGGTACGACGCGGAAGCTCGGCGGCAGGTCGATCGACTGACGGGCCGCCTCCACCGCCGTGACCGCGTCGCCGAGGGCTGCTCCGGGGGCGAGGTTGAACGACACCGTGGTGGCGGGGAACTGGCCGAGATGGCTGATCAGCAAGGGGGCCCGCCGTTCGCTCACCCGCGCCACCGCCGAGAGCGGGACCTGGCCTGCGGCCACGGTCGAGGACGGCAGGTAGATGTGGTCCAGGCTCTCGATGGTCTTGTGCAGGTCGGGATCGGCTTCGAGGATGACCCGGTACTGGTTCGACTGGGTGAAGATGGTCGAGATGATGCGCTGGCCGAAGGCGTCGTAGAGGGCGTTGTCGACGGTGGCCGGGGTGATGCCGTAGCGGCCGGCGGTGGGGCGGTCGATGGTGATGTAGGCCGCCAGCCCGCTCGCCTGCAGGTCGCTTGCCACGTCCATCAGCAGCGGGGAGGCCTGCAGCGCCCGCACGAAGCGCGGGACCCAGGTCTCGAACTCGGTCAGGTTCGGGTTCTCCAGGATGACCTGGTACTGCGTCGCCCCGACCGCCGTGTCGATGGTGAGGTCCTGCACCGACTGCAGGTAGAGGCGGATGCCCGCGACATTGGTCGTGGCTGCCTTGAGCCGCTCGATGATCTCGGGCGCGCGGGCGATGCGCTGATCCTGCGGCTTCAGGTTGATCAGGAAGCGTCCGGAATTCAGGGTCACGTTCTGGCCGTCGACTCCGATGAAGGAGGACAGGCTCTGCACATCCGGGTCTTTCAGCACGATGGCGGCGAGCTTCCGCTGGCGCTCGGCCATGGCCGCGTAGGAGACGGTCTGGTCGGCCTGGGTCACGCCCTGGATGACGCCGGTATCCTGCACCGGGAAGAACCCCTTGGGGATCACAACGAACAGGTAGGCGGTGAGCGCGATCGTACCGAGGGTGACGATCAGCGTCAGCGTCTGGTGGCGCAGCACCACCCGCAGCATGCGGCCATAGCCTGCGATGATTCCGTCCATGAAGCGGCGCGCGCTGCGCGCGATGAGTCCCTCGTGACGGTCCTGGGCACCGGGCACGTGCGCCTTCAGCAGGCGCGCGCACAGCATTGGCACGAGGGTGAGCGAGACCACCGCCGAGATGATGATGGTGGCGGCCAACGTGATGGCGAATTCATGGAACAGGCGCCCGACCACATCGCCCATGAACAGGAGCGGGATCAGCACGGCGATCAGCGAGACCGTGAGCGAGATGATGGTGAAGCCGATCTCGCGGCTGCCCTTGAGCGCGGCCTCCAAGGGCGAGTCGCCCTCCTCCACGTGGCGGGCGATGTTCTCGATCACCACGATGGCGTCGTCGACGACGAAGCCGGTGGCGATGGTGAGAGCCATTAGCGACAGGTTGTCGAGGGAGAAGCCGTAGAGATCCATCACCGCCAGGGAGCCGATCAGGGAGAGCGGCACCGACAGGCTCGGGATCAGGGTCGCCGAAACGCTGCGCAGGAAGAGGAAGATCACCAGCACCACGAGGCCGATGGCCAGCGCCAGTTCCACCTGGACGTCGTGGACCGAGGCACGGATGGTGGTGGTGCGGTCGGTAAGCACGGTGACGCCGATGGCGGCCGGCAGAGTCGCCTGAAGCTGGGGCAGCAGCGCCTTGATCTTGTCGACGGTACTGATGACGTTGGCGCCGGGCTGGCGCTGAATGTTCAGGATGACTGCGGGCGTCTCGTCCATCCAGGCACCGAGCTTGGTGTTCTCGGGACCGTTGACCACGTCGGCGACGTCCGAGAGCCGGACCGGTGCGCCGTTCTTGTAGGCGATGATCGCATCGTCATAGGCCTTCGGGTCGCGGATCTGGTCGTTGGCGTTGATGGAATAGGACTGTGTCGGCCCGTCGATGGTCCCCTTGGGGGTGTTGACGTTGAGGTTGGTGACCGTGGTGCGCAGGTCGTCGATGTTGAGGCCATAGGCCGCCAGGGCGCGAGCGTTGAAGCGGATGCGTACGGCGGGGCGTTGCCCACCGCCGGTGCTGACGAGGCCGACGCCGGCCACCTGAGAGATCTTCTGGGCCAGTCGCGTCTCGGCCAGATCGCGCACTTCCGTGAGCGGCAGGGTCTTTGAGGTGAGCGCCAGGGTCAGGATCGGTGCGTCGGCCGGGTTGACCTTGGCGTAGATCGGGGGCGCCGGGAGGTCGGAGGGCAGCAGGTTGCCGGCCGCATTGATCGCGGCCTGGACCTGCTGCTCGGCGATGTCGAGGGCGAGATCCAGGCTGAATTGCAGGGTGATGACGGAGGCGCCGGCCGAACTCTGCGACGTCATCTGGTTAAGGTTGGCGAGCTGTCCGAACTGCCGCTCCAGGGGGGCCGTCACCGCCGAGGTCATCACCTCCGGGCTCGCGCCCGGATAGAAGGTCTGGATCTGGATCGTCGGGTAATCGACCGACGGCAGCGCCGAGACCGGCAGGTTCAAATACGACACCATGCCGACCAGCAGGATCGCCAGCATGAACAGCGTGGTGGCGACGGGCCGCAGAATGAAGAGGCGGGACGGATTCATCGGCTCATTGCGCCTCGGCCGGACGTTGCCGGCGGCGCTCGCGTTTCTGGCCTTCGGGCGCGACGGCATCCGCCTTGGCGGCATCGGGCTTGGCGCCCTCCGTCACCGGCGCGGCGGCCGGCATCGCGGCCCCATCGGCGGTCGGGCGATTGCCAGGCGCGCCGGTCCGAGTCTTGCCGGCCTCCTCGGTGATGCGCACGGGGGCGTTGTCACGCAGACGATCGGTGCCGTCGACGACCACGCGGTCGCCGACGCTCAAGCCCTCGGTGACCACCGTCCGCGGGCCGTCCGCCTCGCCGAGCTTGACCGGGCGGACCACCACCTTGTCGTCCCCCTGCAGCAGGTAGACGTAGGTGCCCGGGGTACCGCGCAGGATCGCCGCGGTCGGAACGATGGGCGCGTCGCGCACGGTATCGACCACGAGCTTGGCGTTGACGAACTGATTGGGGAACAGCGCGTCGTCCTGATTCTCGAAGATCGCCCGCAGCTTCACCGTGCCGGTGGTGGTATCGATCTGGTTGTCCACGGTGTCGAGGACGCCGGTGGCGATGATGTTGGTGTCACCCCGGTCGTAGGCCGTGACGGCGAGCTTGGCGCCGGAGCGCACGCGGCGCATCACCCGCGCGACGTCGTCCTCCGGCAGGGTGAAGACCACCGAGATCGGGTGGAGCTGGGTCACCACCACGATGCTGGTCGAGGCAGCCGTGATGTAGTTGCCCTGATCGATCTGGCGCAGGCCGACGCGTCCCTCCACCGGCGAGACGATGCGGGTGTAGGTGATGTTGAGCTTCTGCTGGTCGACGAGGGCCTGGTCGGCCGCCACCGTACCCTCGTTCTGCTTGACGAGGGCGCCTTGCGTGTCGACGTTCTGTTTCGAGATCGAATCCTGTTGAGAGAGCCGCTGGAAGCGGGCGAGATCGAGTTTGGAATTCTGCAGCAGCGCCTGATCCCGCATCAGTTGGCCCTGGTACTGGGCGAGCTGAGCCTCGTAGGGGCGCGAATCGATCTGGGCGAGGAAATCGCCCTTCTTGACGGTCTGACCCTCGCGAAAGCCGATCTCCGTGAGATAGCCGCTGATCTGCGAGCGCACCGTGACGGTGGCGAGCGGCGTCACCGTGCCGAGGCCCGCCAGCACGATCGGGACGTCGCCGGGCGCGACCGTAGCGATGCCGACCGCCTGGGGCGGCTCGGCATGGCCGCCGCGTCCACCCGAACCCTTGCCGCGCCCGGGCGCGGTAGCGACTTGAGTCTCCGACTTCGGAGCGAGGTAGAAGCGATATCCGGCATAGCCGGCGCCTGCCAGGATCAGGAGCAGGATGAACCAGAAGCGAGCCCGGCTGCGGCGCCCGACGGGCGGTGCAACGGGCGTCTCCCGCGGGCGCGCGTCGCCAGGCAGCGTTCCCGGGTACTCGCGCGCTGTCTCGGTGCGGATGGGCGAGGTTTCATTCATGGCGTAGCGATCATGGCGTGTTGCAGCCGGCGTTGCGAGCGGGAGATTCGGCGGACTCTCACGAGACACGCGGATTCGACCACCAGTCCATTCGGAACCGCCGGCCCGCTCGTGCGGAGACAGCAACCACGGATGCTCCGGGTCGACGTCAGATAAGACCGGCGCGCGCCCCGGGCCAGGATCGGGCAACGTCGCACCCGGCTCGCACCACCGGCCGGTGCGGAACGTATCCCGAGCAGGGATACGGAATTCGTTGCCCCGGCCGGTCCCACGTCATCATGGCAGTCGCGACACGGCATGCGACGGGTTCTACTAGACCAATACGACGCCAGTACGGCCTTCCCGTTTCCACGATATTGCTGGCGCGCCGGTCTTCAACGAGGGCCCGCAACGGGCGATCGAACATCCGGCAGGCGAGAAGACGGGCGGGTTGGCAATCCCCCGCAAGGTGAGCCTGAAATTGACACGAAAGAGGCCGTCGCTGGGGTGAGCGACGGCCTCTTCTCGTAACGGACCGGAGCGGCAACGACACAAGCCCGGAACGAGGGGGCGAAGTCCCGTGCTGGCGATCGCCGCTCCAGCCGTGAACCGAAACCTAAGTGATGGGTGATGAAAGTCAACAATCGTCAGGTAGCGGTGAGCAGACCGGCGGGGAAGGCGTGCGAAGACGCACATTTCGTCCGGATGGGCGAGCGTGCTACGCCTCCGGCTTCCGCGTCATTCCCGTTGTCTTCGAACCCAGCGTCTCATGAATCCCGTCCTTGCCGATCTGCCGACGACGATCTTCACGGTCATGTCGGGCCTCGCCCGGGACCTGAACGCGATCAATCTCGGCCAGGGCTTTCCCGACGACCCCGGCCCGGAGGATGTCCGCCGGAGAGCGGCCGAGGCGGTTCTGCACGGTGACAACCAGTATCCGCCGATGATGGGCCTGCCCGAGTTGCGCCGGGCGATCGCGACCCATTACGCACATCACCAGGACCTCGACCTCGACCCGATGTCCGAGGTGATGGTGACCTCGGGTGCCACCGAGGCGATCGCAGCATCGCTGTTCGCCCTGATCGCGCCGGGCGACGAGGTGGTGCTGTTCGCTCCCCTCTATGACGCCTACCTGCCGCTGGTGCGCCGGGCCGGAGGAATCGCCCGGATTGTGCCGTTGCAGCCGCCGCATTTCCGGCTCGATGCGGCGGCCCTCGCGGAGGCCTTTTCGGACCGGACGAAACTCGTCATCCTCAACAATCCGCTCAATCCCAGCGCGACGATCTTCGGGCGCGAGGATCTGGCGCTGCTCGCATCCTTCTGCACCCGGCACGACGTGATCGCGGTCTGCGACGAGGTCTGGGAGCATATCGTCTTCGACGGAGCGCGCCATATCCCCCTGATGGCGCTTCCCGGCATGCGCGACCGGACCATCAAGATCGGCTCGGCCGGCAAGATCTTCGGCCTCACGGGCTGGAAGGTCGGCTTCGTGATGGCGGCCGCCCCCCTCCTGCGCGTCGTGGCCAATGCCCACCAGTTCCTCACCTTCACGACGCCCCCGGCACTGCAGACGGCGGTGGCCTACGGCCTCTCCAAGGAGGACGCTTCCTTCGCGGCGATGCGCGCCCGCTTCGCGCACTCCCGCGATCGCCTGACGGCAGGCTTGAGCGAACGCGGATTTCGTGTCCTGCCCTCCCACGGCACCTATTTCCTCAATGTGGACCTCGCGCCGCTCGGCTGCGACGATGACGTCGCGTTCTGCGACACGCTGGTACGCCAGCACGGTGTCGCCGCGGTCCCGATCAGCACGTTCTATCCCGATGCCTCGGTGCGCCATCTCGTCCGGCTGTGTTTCGCCAAAGCCGACGATGTCCTGGACCGGGCCCTCGACCGGCTCTCGGCCGTCGCGCGGCCTGCAGCCCGATGAAACGGTTCATGCAGACGGCGCTTGCGGGCGTGCGACGCCGGGGCCACATCACCGTTCATGACAACGCCGCGCATCGCCCGGAGCCCGACCATGGACTTCACTCAGACCGCCGGTGCCACGACCCGCTTTCGCGCCAAGGCGGACGATCGGGAGGCGACGCTGCTGCGCCTGGAGGCGTTCGCGCACCTGATGGATTCCGCCTTCGTAATCCCGGGCATCAACCGGCGCGTGGGCATCGACGCCCTGGTCGGACTGGTTCCCGTGGTCGGCGATGTGGCCGGGATGCTGCTGGCCTCCTACATCGTGGTGGAAGCGCGTCGCCTCGGGGCCCCGCGCTGGCTAATCGCCCGGATGGCGCTGAACATCGCGGCCGATGGAGCGCTCGGAGCGGTGCCCCTGGCCGGAGACCTGTTCGACGCGGCCTTCAAGGCCAATCGCCGCAACGTCCGCCTGCTGCGCCGCCATCTCGAGCGCCATGGCGGTCTGCGCCCGAACGAGATCGAGGGCACGGCGACGCGCATCGACGGCTGAGCGGCCTCTCGGTGAGCGGCAGCAAACGGGGCGCCCGATGAACGAGGTCGCGCGACCCGAGAGGACTCAGGCCGTCGCCCTGCCGCTGCCGCCCCGCGGTCTGTCGCCGCTCAATCGGCGACGGCTCGCCAATTTCCGGCGCAATCGGCTTGGCTACTGGTCCTTCCTGATTTTCTCCGCCCTGTTCGTGACCAGCCTGTTCGCCGAGTTCATCGCGAACGATCGCCCTTTGGTGGTCTCCTACAAGGGCGAGATCCTGTTCCCGGTCCTGATCGACTATCCGGACGAGAAGTTCGGTGGGTTCTATGCCCGCCCGAACTACCGCTCGGCCGAGACCCGCAAGGAGATCGCCGATCACGGCTGGGCGATCTGGCCTCCGATCCCCTATTCCTACGACACCATCATCGACGGCTTGCCGACCCCCTCCCCGTCGCCGCCGACCTGGATGCTGACGGAGGCCCAGTGCCAGAATGTCGGGAAGTCGTGCTCCGAACTCGAGACGCACTGGCTCGGCACCGACAACACCACGCGCGACGTGCTGGCCCGCATCATCTACGGCTTTCGCATCTCGGTGCTGTTCGGGCTGATCCTGGCCCTGATCTCCTCGGCGATCGGCGTCGTTGCGGGAGCGGTCCAAGGTTATTTCGGCGGCTGGGTCGATCTGGCGCTGCAACGGTTCATCGAGGTGTGGAGCGGAATTCCGACCCTCTACCTCATCATCATCATCTCGGCCTTCATTGAGCCCGGCTTCTTCATCCTGCTCGGTATCCTGCTGCTGTTCTCGTGGGTGTCCCTCGTGGGCGTCGTGCGCGCGGAATTCCTGCGAGCCCGCAACTTCGAGTACGTTCGCGCCGCACGGGCCCTTGGGCTGTCGAACATCCGCATCATGAGCCGGCACCTGCTGCCCAACGCGATGGTGGCGACGCTGACCTTCCTGCCCTTCATCCTCAACGGATCGATCGGGACGCTGACGTCGCTCGACTTCCTCGGCTTCGGGCTCCCCCCCGGCTCGGCGTCGCTCGGAGAGTTGCTGGCGCAGGGCAAGGACAACATACAGGCGCCCTGGCTCGGCCTGACCGGCTTCTTCGTCGTGGCGGTGATGCTGAGCCTGCTGGTGTTCGCCGGCGAGGCCGTGCGGGATGCCTTCGACCCGCGGAAATCTTTCCGCTGAGATCTGCGCGTGGGCCGTCAGAGCGGGCGCTGGCGTCCGCCGTCGAGAAGCCAGTCCTTGGCGCGCAGGAGCAGGGCCGGGCGGACGCGGGCGACGTCGTCACCGTCGACCAACGGTGAGACCGACAGAGCGGCGAGATAGGCCTGCTCGCTTTGTCGGCAGGTCCGCAGCGCAGCATCCGCCGCGATGATGCGGCTGGCGATCGCGGCCTGGAGGGCAAAGTTTCGCTGCAGGCATGAACGCCACGCGGCATGGCGATCGGGCACGGCCGCACCATCCTGCGCCACGGCGGACGACATCATCAGGAGTAGCAGGAGCGCGGTGGGGCGGATCGTCATGAGGCGGGGCTTCCCGAACGGGCGCACCCTCGCGTGACCACGCTTAACCGTGAGTTAAAGGATCGCGTTGTCCACAATCCCGAACCGGGACCACTCAGCGGTTGGCGGTGGTGACTGGCGACATGGCCCGACCAAGGGACACCCAGGCGACAGTATCCTGACTCTCACGCTTGATGAAGGTGTAGCCGGTCTGGCGCCAGGGCAGGATCGCACTCGTCTTGTTATCGAGAATGATGTCGCCCCGGTCGGTGATGAGGGTGAGCACGGCGTGGCCCTCGCCCTTCTCGTCGATGACCACGGTCATCCGCATGGCGCGGCGCGGTAGGCCCATCTCGGCCAGGAGCTTGCGCTTGAGGAGTTGGAAATCCTCGCAGTCGCCGGAGCCGTCCTCGGCTAGGTCCCACCGGTCGGCGACATGGAGGTGATCCATGTCAGTGACGGCCACCAGAGACTTGTTCACCCGGCGGTTGACCGCGACGATGGCGCTCCAGACCGCCGCCGTCAGGGTGATCTGGGTCGGCTCGGCGGTATTCACGGCGCATTCGCCGGCATAGGTCGCGCAGAAATCGACCCAGGCGGCGATGGGACGGGTCTGGACACCGGCGCTGATGGCGCTCGGAACGGTCGGCAGCGAAGCCAGGGTCTGCGCACCGGCGCCGGAGCCGGCGAGCAGGCCGGCCAACAGGGTGGCGGCGCCGATGGCAGCACGGCGGACCGTCCGGGCCGAGAAACGCTGGGAAAACCCGTACCGCATGACCGCCCTTGGCCTCGTTAAGCTTCTGTTAACGAATGTCCCACGGCCGGCGTTGCACGACAATCGGCGGGTTAAGAAAAGGTTAACGGTGTGGATGATGGGGGTAACGGCTCCCGCGACCGGCGCCCCAACGGTTCGCGGTTGCGGTTCGCCGTCCGCGACAGGCCGGCGCATTCGGCTGAGATGAGCGAGCAAGTCGTCCGGGCAGAATCCCAGAGGCGACGCTTGGGGTCGGTCGGTGGCGGTTTCCAGCGGGAAACGCCGCGGTCGCTTGTCACCGCGGGCCACGGCTCCATTTTCTCGACGGAGGGTGGTGGATCACGAAGACGAGGCTTCGACGATGGACCCAGATCACGCTGTTCGGGCCGGTCGCCCGCAGGTGGCGCCGCTCGCGCTCGCTGCGATCCTCTCGGCCGGGCTTTCGATGCCCGTGTCGGCCCAGGACCTGCCCTACATCGACCCGGCGCGAGGCACCCTATTGATCCATGGAAATTACTGCGGACCCGGCAATCGGAGTCCAAGGCCCCCGATCGACGCCCTCGATCTCGCCTGCATGCATCACGACAGCTGTTCGCCGCCGCGCGGGAAAATCCCCACCTGCGCCTGCAACGACCGACTCCATCGCGAGGCCGAGGCGGTTTCGCTCGATGCGAGGCAGCCGCAAAGCCTGCGTGAGACGGCCGGTTTCGTCGCCGATACCGCCCTGGCATTGCCCTGCCAGCCGTGAAACGCTGCAGGTCCCGGACGGCTGCTCGGGCTAGGGCCGGTCTCGCTGATGCGGGACCGGTCCGGCTGTTTCGTCGTCAGGCCTGCGGCAGGTCCGGCGTGATCCCCAGATTGGCGAGCCCCTCATCGAGGAGATCGCCCGCGTTGGGGATGCCCAGGATCTCGTGGGCGGCGCCCTCCCCGGCCGCTTCGCGCTCGCGGGCGAACCGGACCGCGTCGGCCCATTCCTCCGGCTCCATGTCGCCACGCCCGATGTAGAGAAGGGCGAGCAGGTCGGCGCGCTCGTCATCGTTGAGGGCGCCGATCATGGCGCTCAGCTCCTCTTCGGTCGCATCGTCGGTGCCGGACACGAGCACGTCGGTGGCGCCGTCATCGATGGGATTGGAACCGGAATCGGGGTCAGTCGGCCCTTCCTTCACATCGATGGCCCGAACCCGCAGGATGATCTCGGTGACCTTGTCGACGGCGATGTCCATGAAAGCAGTCCTGTTTCGGCGGTCGCCGGCAGCGGCGGCCTTGAGCAGCGACAACGAGCCAAGCTCGATCCGGTTCGCGTGGCCGTATCCAGGGTCGCTCCGATGACGTGCTGGATCGGCGGCCTCGACGGCTGCCGTGGGGCCTGGGCCGGTGTCCTTCTCGATCTCGACGACCCGGCGCGCTACCGCGCCGCGCGTTTTGACCAAGTTGCCGACCTTCTCGACGCCCCCGAGGCGCCGCTTCGCGTCGGGATCGACATTCCGATCGGCCTGGACACCCACGTCGTTGCCGGCGGACGCGTTGCCGACCGGGCCGCCCGGGCCATGCTCGGATCGGGTCGCGCCAGCGTCTTTCCGGTGCCGGCCCGGTGCGCGGTCTACGCAGCGACCTACGCGGAGGCCAAGGCCCTGTCCCGCTCGAACAGCACGCCGCCCTTCGCGCCCTCGATCCAGTGCTGGAACATCCTGCCCTATATCCGTGAGGTCGATGCACTCCTCGATCGCCGGCCCGAACTGGGCATACGCCTGCACGAGGTCCATCCCGAGATCGCGTTCCGCCAACTCAATGGTGGGCGGGGCCTGGCGGCTGGAAAGAAGGGACCGGGGCGCCAGCAGGGCTTGGCCGAACGTCGAGCCTTGCTGGCCACTGCGGGCCTTCCGGAAGGCCTGATCGCCGCCCGTCCGCCCGGTGTCGGTGCCGACGATCATCTCGACGCGCTGGCAGGCCTCGTCGTGGCCCGCGATCTTCTGGACAACCGGGCCATCCCCCTGCCCGATCCGCCAGGACGAGACGATCGCGATCTGCCGATCGTGATCTGGATGCCGGCCGTTCCAACGGGTACGCCCCTGGCTCCTTTGGATTTCCCTGGTAAAGCGGGAAAGGACAGCGAATAACCAAGGAGTTGATCGTGACGCAGGACTCCTCCGTGACGCCGAACCTTCCGGTTCGCGATATCGCCCGAGCCTTGGTGTTCGATCCCGATGACCGCCTTCTACTGATCGCCTACGAAGCGGTGCGCCCGATCGATCCCGCCGCGCCCGAGGCACGCACCTTCTGGTTCATGCCCGGCGGCGGGCTTGAGCCGGGTGAGACGCACGTCGAAGCCTGCCGGCGCGAGCTTTCGGAAGAGATCGGCGTGACCGATTCCGCGATCGGCCCCCAGGTCGCATCCTGCGATGGCCCGTTCCACCTGTTCAAGACCCCGCGCTTCGCACGCGAGCGCTACTTCGTCGTCCGCCTGCCCGATGCCACCGTGGACACGAGCCGCCTCGCCGAGACCGAGGACAATCCGGTGCTCGGAACCCGCTGGTGGACCCTCGACGAACTGGAATCCACCGCCGAGCGGATCGAACCGGCCGGCCTCGTGCAAGTCGCCCGGGACGTCGTCGCCGGGCGGAGGCCGGCCTCTCCCGTTGCCCTTGCCTGGCAATCACCCTCATCCGGCATGCCCCATGAAGGCCAGCCCTCCACCGACACGCCAACAGAGGATTCCCGCATGTTCCCAGAGACGCTCAAATCCGGCTACCGCTCCTTCATCGACGGACGCCTCCCCGACGAAGCCAAGCGCTACGCCAAGCTGGCGCAGGGCCAGAGCCCGGAAGTGTTGATGATCAGCTGCTGTGACAGCCGCGTCTCGCCGGAAGTGATCTTCGATACCGGACCGGGCGAACTCTTCGTCATCCGCAACGTCGCCAACATCGTGCCGCCCTGCGAAACCGGCGGTGATTTTCACGGCACCTCTGCGGCGATCGAGTTCGCCGTGCAGGGGCTGGAGGTGAAGCACATCGTGGTGCTGGGGCATGCCAGCTGCGGCGGCATCAAAGCCTACGCCAACCCCTCGGCACCGCTTTCAAAGGGCGATTTCATCGGCAAGTGGGTGTCGCTCGTCGGTGCGGCCGCCGAGAAAGCCGGCGATCAGAGCGGGCCGGACTACCTGACCCGGCTCGAATACGCGATGGTCGCGCAGAGCCTCGAAAACCTGATGACCTTCCCGTTCGTGCGCAGTCGGGTGATGAGTGGGCGGCTGGCCCTGCACGGAGCCCATTTCGGCATCGCGCGCGGTGAATTGCTGCTGCGCGATCCGGATACCGGCGTCTTCAAGCCCGCGATCGACCGGGAGGGGCGCAGCCTCAGCCCGACCTCGCTGATTGGCTGTTTCCAGTCCTGACAGGACCCGCCAGCCACCCTGGCGAATACGAAAAAAGACGTCGAGCCCCGGGGCTCGACGTCTTTTTTTCCGGTCATTCACCGGGAAACCGCGTCCCGGAGCTGAAGACCCGCTGGTTCAGCGGGCGCCCGGCAGGCGCTGGGCCATCTGGTAATGCGACTGCAGAACTGGAAGGGCCTGCTCGGCATGGGCGCGCAGAGCGGGGTTCGGGCCGGAGGCGGCGTAGGAACGGAACATGCCGATCGTCATCTCGTGCGACTGGACCTGCATGCTACCGTAGAGACGGTCGAAGCGCGGGCCTGCCGGAGTTTGCGACAGCTCGGAGAGCATCGCCTGCTGCTGCGGGTTCGGTTGGATGAGGGTGGTCCCGGCTGTCGTATCGACGTCGCCGGTGAAGGCACGGCTACCGGCGGCGGCACCGCGAGCCGCACCGCTTCCGATCCCCTCCACGCCCCCGACCGGTCCGCCGCTCAGGGTACCGCCGACCACACCGGTCGCAATCCCGGTCGCGGCACCGACGGCACCACCGGCCACGGCGAGCGGTGCCGTGACCAAACCGCCAAGCCCCTCGTTGCTGCGAGCGGCCGCGTAATTGCCCTCGCCGCCGGCCAGCGCCACGTTGGCGGCGCGGTGATCGCGGATCGCCTCGCGGGCGAAGCGCAGAACCTGCGGATTCCGGCTCTTGTTGAGTGCGATCTGGCTCGACTGAATCTCGAAGGCGTTGGCCTGCATGGCCTCCATGCGGAAGTCACCCTGCATACCCTGCGCGAAGGCCGGTGCGGACAGAGCAGCCATGACAGCCGTGAGAGCGAAAGTCTTCTTGATCATGCGTTCCTCAATGCGAACAGTCAGAAGCGGCAGCACACACTACGAATTGTATAGGCATAGAGGAGCGCTGACCGGCTACGATTGCTGGGCCAACGACCCAAGATGAATTCAGTTCCCGTCTCGAACTGGATTATTCGGCAGCTTCGCAAGCGAGAGGTCGATCTTCCAAATGGTCAAGCTTTTCGGCAAGTAAACTTAAGATGCTCGGTTTTCCCGCCGGAGATGGGATCCCATGGAGAAAACCCTGTGTGGTCATGCCATCGGAGTTTTCCGAGATCGCGTTTCGCACTAGCCTAACGGGCATTCGTGCCGTTGCGAGAAAGGCTCCGCGATGAAGACCCTGCTCGTTCCCGTTGCCCTCCACGATGCCCTGCCCTCCGTTTTCGAGACCGCCATCCTGACCGCACGGCGGTTCGGCAGCCTCATCGAAGGCGTGTCCCTGCGCCCTGCCCTCGCGGAGTACGTCCCCGTCGACATGGTCGGGGGAATGACCTGGCTGCGCGACGAAGAGGCGGACAAGGTCGAGGCCGAGCGCGCCGGAAACCAGTTCATCGACTTCATGACCAAGGCCGGTGTTCCCCTGGCCCCCGAGGGTCCGTGCAATCCGGAGGTTCTGGCCGCCGGTCCACGTTATCGCTGGCGGGCCGACGTGCCGGCCGGCGACGGTTTTCTTGGCCAACATGCCCGCCTGTTCACCGCCACGGTGGTGGGTCGGCCCGGCACCGAGGACGGGGCTCCGCGGATGACCACCTTCGAGACCGCCCTGTTCGAGAGCGGTCGGCCCATCCTGCTGGCCCCTCCGATCGCCCCAGCCACCCTCGGGGATGCGATCCTGATCGCCTGGAACGGCTCGACCGAGACCGCCCGGGCCGTCGCCTTCGCCATGCCGTTCCTCCGTCAGGCCCAGCGCATCCGCGTTATCAGCGTCGAGGGCGGCACGGTCCCGGGACCGACAGCCGAGGACCTTGCGCGCGCCCTCGCGTGCGAGGGCATCTCCGCTGATTTCCGGGCCTACTCGGCCGGACGACGCACGCCGGGCGAGGTCTATCTCGCGGAGGCCGAAGCCTTCGGCTGCGATCTTCTGATCAAGGGGGCCTATACCCAGAGCCGGCTGCGCCAGATGATCTTCGGTGGCCCGACGAGCCATCTCCTGACGCACGCGGCCATTCCCATGCTGATGGCACACTGACGCATCCGGGTCGCGCGCAATTGACTTGCGCGCTGGACAAAGGGAAGGCAGCGTCTCCACCGCCGGCCGGTGCCGGTTGCCAGGAGTCTCTGCATGAAGTCGCTGACCGTCGCCCTCGCCCTGTCCGGCCTCGCTTTCAGCCTGCCGGTCCGAGCCGATTCGCCCGTGGTCCGTATCCGGGGCACGATCGAGGCGGTGGACGGCGCGAGCGTGACCATTAAGCCGCGCCTCGGCGCCCCCGTGCAGGTGAAGCTCGGCGACTCGCTCCGGGTCGCGACCGCCAACAGCGCCAAGATCGGCGACATTCAGCCGGACAGCTACATCGGGACCGCGGCCACGCCGCAGCCGGACGGCACCCTGAAGGCCCTCGAAGTCGCGGTCTTCGCACCGAGCATGCGTGGAACCGGTGACGGTCACTATCCGTGGGATCTCGAAAAGGAGAACACCATGACCAACGGCGCGGTGGGCGCCCTCTCGGGAACCACCGACCGGACGATCACGGTGACCTACAAGGGTGGCGAGAAGACCATCACGGTGCCGGAGGGCGTCCCGGTCGTGGCGCTTGCGCCTGGCGATGTCAGCAAGATCAAGCCGGGCGCCCGGGTCGTCGCCTTCACCAAGGCGGATGCCGGCGGCGTCGCCGTGGCGGACCGGATGATCGTCGGCGAAAACGGCACCGTTCCGCCGATGTAACCGGGGCTGCAGCTCGGTCGAAAGCCTCGCAGAAACCCGCAGCCGCCGGGTGGCGGCGGACCCAAAGCGTCCGCCCAAGATCAACCAGGAAAAACGCCATGATGAAGACGCTGCTGGCCGGCCTGACGCTCGGCCTCGCGCTTGCCGCCGCGCCAGCGCACGCCGCCGATGTGGTGCGCTATCGCGGCACGATCGAGTCCGTCGAGGGGTCGACGGTGACGATCAAGCCCCGGATGGGTGAGACCAAAACCGTGATCTTCGGAGACGACACCAAGATCCTGGCCGCCAGCACCGGCAAGCTGTCCGACATCAAGTCGGAGAGCTACATCGGTACCGCCGCCATCCCGCAGCCTGACGGCACCCAGAAGGCCCTACAGGTCACGGTCTTCGCCTCGTCGCTCCGCGGCACCGCCGATGGCCACTATCCGTGGGATCTCGGCTCCAATTCGACCATGACCAACGGCGCCATCGGCAGCCTGTCCGGCACCGAGGGACGCACCCTGCTGGTCAAGTACCAGGGTGGCGAGAAGAAGGTGATGGTGCCGGAAGACGTGCCCGTGACCCTGGTCGATCCGGGCGAGAAGAGCATCGTGGTGCCGGGCGCCAAGGTCGTGGCCTTCACCAAGGCGGGCGCCGACGGCAAGCTCAATGCTGCCGTCCTGATCGTTGGCCGCAACGGCACCGTCCCGTCGATGTGATTGCTACCTCGCCCCGCCGGCATCCCCCGGCGGGGTCGGCCCGAGATATTGGCCTAAGCTGCTGAGGTCCTGTTGACGATCGCTCCCGAAACACCCTCGCGCCTCATGGTGATCCATCCCCTCGTGGTGCGGATCACCCATTGGATCAACGCGGTCGCGGTGTTCTGCATGCTGTTCAGCGGCTGGGCGATCTACAACGCGTCGCCGCTCTTCCCCTTCGTGTTCCCGAAATGGGCGACCCTTGGCGGCTGGCTCGGCGGCGCCCTCGCCTGGCACTTCGCCGCGATGTGGCTCTTCGCCCTGAACGGTCTGGCCTACATCGCCTACGGCGTCCTCGCCCGGCACTTCGCCACCGCCTTCCTGCCCCTCAGCCCCGGCGCGGTCTGGCGCGACGCCCGGGCGGCCCTGCGGCTCCGGCTGAGCCACCGGATCGGGCGCTACAACGCCGTCCAGCGACTCGCCTACCTGATCGCGATCGTGCTGGGCCTGCTCCTCGTCGCCTCCGGCTGCGCCCTGTGGAAGCCCGTACAGTGGCAGACCCTGGCGAACCTGTTCGGCGGGTACGAGTGGGCCCGGCGAGTCCATTTCGGCGCCATGGCGGGTCTTGGCGCCTTCATCCTCCTGCATCTTGCCCTCGTGGTGGTCGTGCCGAGCACGCTGCTGGCGATGATCACCGGTCGTGCTCGCATCTCCGAGGAAACCGTCCGCTGATGACCCGCGATCCCGATACCGCCGCCCGGCTGAAGGCCCTGCGCAGGGACATCGCCCCGGAACTCGCCAGTCTGGAGCGCCGCATGCTCCTGCGCGGCGGCCTCTCGGTTGGCGCCCTGACGCTCCTATCCGGCTGCGACCTCTCCACGGGAAGCAACGGCACCCTGGCCGACCGGGTGCTCTGGGCCATGTCGCGGGCCAACGACCGGGTCCAGCAATGGCTGTTCGACCCGGCGACCCTGGCCCCCACCTACCCGGCCTCGATGATCGATACGCCGTTCCGCTTCAACGCCTATTACCCCCCGGACAACATTCCGGAGATCGACGAGGCGACCTGGACGCTCGAGGTTACCGGCCTCGTCGCCGACAAGGCGCCCTGGACGCTGGCGAAGCTGCGGTCCCTGCCGCAGGAGAGCCAGATCACCCGCCACATCTGCATCGAGGGCTGGAGCCAGATCGGCCAGTGGAGCGGCGTGCCGCTGCGGAGCTTCCTGGAGCGAAGCGGCGCCGACCTCACGGCGAAGTATGTCGGCTTCAAGTGCGCCGACCGCTATTACGGCAGCCTCGACATGCCGAGCGCCCTGCATCCGCAGACGATCCTGGCCCTCGACTTCGCCGGCCAGCCCCTGGCTCCCGAATACGGCTATCCACTCCGCGTCCGGGTGCCGACGAAGCTCGGCTTCAAGAGTCCCAAGCACATCGCGGCGATCTTCGTCACCAACGACTATCCGGGCGGCTATTGGGAGGACCAGGGCTACAATTGGTTCAGCGGGATCTGACGGCGGCCCTCGCATCGGCTACGGTTCCGCTCTACACCGCAACGGCATGGATACCGACTTCGCCCTCGACCCGCAGCTTGCTGCCGACACCGTGCATGTGGGCGACCTCGCCCTCTGCAGCGTCCTCCTCATGGATGATGCCCGCTTTCCCTGGTTGATCCTGGTGCCGCGCCGGGCCGGCGCCAGCGAGATCACGGATCTCGCGCCCGAGGAGGCCCGCAGCCTGATGGACGAGATGCGGATCGCCACCGGGGTGATGCTGGCCCTGGCCAAGCCCGACAAGGTGAATGTCGCCGCCCTCGGCAACGTGGTGGCACAGCTCCATGTCCACGTGATCGGGCGCTTCCACTCCGATCCGGCCTGGCCGAAACCCATCTGGGGCATCGGTACCGCGACCCCCTACCCCCATCATGCCCGCGCCCAGATGATCGACCGCATCGGCGCCCTGTTCGCGGCGGCCTGAAGCGATGAGCGACCCGCTGGCCCAGCTCGGCTACGTCCACAGCCGCCTCGTGCGCCACTCGGCCGAGAGCGCGGCGGCGATTCCCGACCTCGACGCTCCCGGTGCGCGCATCGTCGTGCTGGCCGGGGACCGCGTCGTGCTCGCGGGCGAGACGGCGCTTTTGGCGCCGGACACGGCGACCCGTCTGGGCACGCGCAGCCTGACGCTGTTCCTCGGCCGCCTCGATGGACACCCGGTCTTCGCCGCCGCCGTGCCGGCGGAGGTGGCCGAGGGCCTCGAGGCCGATCCGGAGTTCCGCACCAGCGACTTGCGCAGCCTCGCGGGCGAAGGCCGGATCGCCCCCCATGAACTCGGGCTCCTCGCTACGGCGAAGTCCCTGCTCGGCTGGCATGCGCGCCACGGCTTCTGCGCGAATTGCGGAACCCCGACGACCCTCGCGGCCGGCGGCTACCGCCGCGAATGCGCGGCCTGCGGCACGCACCACTTCCCCCGCACCGATCCCGTGGTGATCATGCTGATCACCCGGGGCGATGCCTGCCTGCTCGGACGCTCGCCGCGCTTCAACGAGGGCATGTATTCCTGCCTTGCCGGTTTCCTGGAGCCCGGCGAGACTGTGGAGGATGCCGTACGGCGAGAGACGTTCGAGGAGGTCGGCCTGACCATCGGGGCCGTACGCTACCACGCCTCGCAGCCCTGGCCCTTCCCGTCCTCGCTGATGATCGGCTGCGTTGCCGAAAGCCTCGACGACATCATCACAATCGACCCGGAGGAACTCGCCGACGCGCGCTGGTTCTCGCGGGCCGACGTCACCGCCATGCTGGACGGCCGCCATCCCGAGGGACTGACTGCGCCGCCCCCGCTGGCGATCGCCCACCTGCTGGTGCGGGCCTTCGTCGAGGAGCGGGCCTGAACCCGAGACCGTTCACGCGAGGACGCGGATCGGCGCGCCGTCGAGATAAGCCGAAATATCCTCAACGATTTCAGGGAAGTAGGTGCGATAGTTGCGCTCTGTGACGTAGCCGAGATGCGGCGTCGCCAGGACGTTGGGCAGGCGACGCCAGAGAGAATCCGGCGGCAGCGGCTCGGTCTCGAAGACGTCGAGGCCGGCGCCGGCGATGCGGTTCTCGCGCAACGCGGCGATCAGCGCGGCCTCGTCCACGATCGCGGCCCGGGACGTGTTGATGAGGTAGGCGTCAGGCCGCATCCGGCTCAAGGCCGCGGCGTCGACGAGGCCGCGGGTGCGGTCGCCGAGGACGAGGTGGATCGAGACCACGTCGCTGTCCTCCAGCAGCGCCTCCAGGGAGGGCGCCAGGGCGACGCCCTCGGTTGCGGCCCGGGCGGCCGTGAGGTTCTGGCTCCAGGCGCTGACCCGCATGCCGAAGGCCTGGCCGATCCGGGCGACGCGGGCGCCGGTCTTGCCGAGTCCCAGGAGGCCGAGGCGGCGACCCGCGAGATCACGGCCGACGCTGCTCTGCCACGGTCCGCCGCTCCGCAGCGCCTGCACCTCGGGCACGAGGTGGCGGGCGAGGCCGAGGATCAGCGCCCAGGTCAGTTCCACCGGCGGTTCGGGGTGACTGGCGGTGCCGCAGACCGTGACGCCGTGGGCGCGGGCGGCGGCGAGATCGATCGCGGCGTTGCGCATACCGCTGGTGACGAGGAGCTTCAGGCGCGGCAGCCGGGCGAACAGGTCGGCCGGAAAAGGCGTGCGCTCGCGCATCAGCACCACGATCTCGCAGTCCTGGATCGCATCGACCAACGCGTCCCGTATTTCGAAGGTCGCGTCGAGGTCGCGGAGTTTGACGCGGTCCAGCAGCCCCGACCAATCCGCCATCGTCGGGCCGACGCCCTGGTAGTCGTCGAGGATCGCGCAGGTCAGCATGGGACATCCTGTCTGGGGAGGATGGGGCTACGCCACGGCGGAACGCTTGGCCAGGGGGCAGCGAGGCTTTGACTCCGGCGCCCGAAACCGGCACCCCCGGGATCGAATATGATCACGATTCGTTCTCAAGCTTGAGACGGGTTCGGCGACGCGGGGGGAGCGAGCGAGATGGGGCCGACATCCGGGCCGCCGGCCTACGCCGAACTCGCGGTGACCACGAACTTCTCGTTCCTGCGCGGAGCTTCGTCCCCCGGCGAGATGGTGGGGCAGGCCGCCGAACTCGGGCTGCACGCCATCGGCATCGCCGACCGCAACACCCTGGCGGGGATCGTGCGGGGCCATGCCGAGGCGAAGCGGCGCCGGGCCGCCGGCGAACCCGGCATCCGCTTCCTGCCGGGCGTGCGGCTAGTGACCGAGGACGGCTTCGAGGTCGTCGCCTACCCAATGGACCGGGCCGCCTATGGCCGCCTGTGCCGGCTCCTGACCTTGGGCAACCGCCGCTCGGAGAAGGGCCAGTGCCGGTTCGGCTTTCCGGAGCTTCTGGAGGCCAGCGCGGGGCAGATGCTGATCGCGATTCCCCCGGAGGATCTTGCAGGGAGGAACCTCGTGGGCAAGGACCTCGACGACACGCATCCGTTCCTGGAGCGGCTGGCGGTGCTGGCGGACCAGGCGCCCGGCCGGGTCACCCTGGCGGGCAGCCACCGCCGGCGCGGCGACGAGCGCCGCCGCCTCGGGCAGCTCGCCGTCTGGGGGGACCGCCTCGGCGCGCCCCTGGTGGCGGTCTCGGACGCGCTCTACCACCACCCGGACCGGCGCCCCCTGCAGGATGTCGTGTCCTGCATTCGCGAGGGCTGCACCCTGAACGCGGCGGGCTACCGCCTGGAGGCCAATGCCGAGAGGCACCTGAGGCCCGCCGATGCGATGGCCCGCCTGTTCGCCGACCATCCCGAGGCCCTGGCCCGCACGATCGAGATCGCCGAGACCTGCGACTTCTCCCTGGACGAACTGACCTATGAATATCCCGACGAGCCGGTGCCGCCGGGCTTCACCGCTCAGGCCTACCTCAGAGATCAGGTGATGAAGCGCGCCCAATGGCGCTATCCCGATGGCATTCCAGAACAAATCACGAACACGATCGAAGACGAGCTGCGCCTGATCCACAAGATGAACTACGCGCGCTACTTCCTCACCCTGTTCGACATCGTCGAATTCGCGCGCAAGCGCGGCATCCTGTGCCAGGGGCGCGGCTCGGCGGCCAATTCCGTGGTCTGCTACTGCCTGGGCATCACGGCGGTCGACCCCACCGAGATCCGGCTGCTGTTCGCCCGCTTCATCTCGGAGAACCGGGCCGAGCCCCCCGACATCGACGTGGATTTCGAGCACGAGCGCCGCGAGGAGGTGATCCAGTACCTCTACGACCGCTACGGCCGCGACCGGGCCGCGATCTGCGCCACGGTGATCCATTACCGCCCGCGCAGCGCCATCCGGGAGGTCGGCAAGGTCCTCGGCCTGCCCCCCGACATCACCGGCGTGATGGCCGACACGGTCTGGGGCTCCTGGGGCAAGGATCTGCCGGACGCGCATATCCGGCAGGCCGGGCTCGACCCGGACAATCCGCGGATCCGGCAGGCGCTGGAACTCGCCCATGCGCTGATCGGCTTCCCGCGCCACCTGTCGCAGCACGTGGGCGGCTTCGTGCTGACGCGCGGGCGCCTGGACGAGACCGTGCCGGTGGGCAACGGCGCCATGGCGGACCGCACCTTCATCGAGTGGGACAAGGACGACATTGACGTCCTCGGCCTGATGAAGGTCGATGTGCTGGCCCTGGGCATGCTGAGCTGCCTGCGCCGGGGCGTGGATTTCCTGGCGCGCGCGTACGGCCACGACTACCCGACGCTGGCCGACCTGCCGCGCGAGGACCCCGCCACCTACGCGATGCTGGCCCGGGCCGATTCGGTCGGCGTGTTCCAGGTCGAGAGCCGGGCGCAGATGTCGATGCTGCCGCGCCTGAAGCCGCGGGAATTCTACGATCTGGTGGTCCAGGTGGCGATCGTGCGGCCGGGTCCGATCCAGGGCGACATGGTCCATCCCTACCTGCGCCGGCGCCAGGGGATCGAGCCGGTGGAGTACCCCTCGCCCCATCCCGACCATGGGCCGGCCAACGAACTCGAAAGCGTACTCCGGCGGACCTACGGGGTGCCCCTGTTCCAGGAGCACGCCATGCAGATCGCCATCACGGCCGCCGGCTTCGAGCCGCACGAGGCCGACGGCCTGCGCCGGGCCATGGCGACCTTCCGGCACAACGGCCAGATCGTGAACTTCCGCACGAAGTTCGTCGAGGGCATGGTGGCCCGCGGCTATCCGCGCGACTTCACCGAGCGCTGCTTCAAGCAGATCGAGGGGTTTTCCACCTACGGCTTCCCGGAGAGCCACGCGGCGAGCTTCGCCCTGCTGGTCTACGCCTCGGCCTGGATGAAGTGCCGGCACCCGGACGTCTTCCTGGCGGCGATCCTGAACTCCCAGCCGATGGGCTTCTACCAGCCGGCGCAGCTGGTGCGCGACGCCCGCGCCCACGGGGTCGAGGTGCGCGGCATCGACGTCAATGCCAGCGACTGGGACTGCACCCTGGAGCCCGCCTCGGAGCCGCCGCCCCCCGGTGTCGAGCGGCGCTTCGCCGTGCGCCTCGGCCTGCGCCAGGTGAGCGGGGTGCCGCAGGCCGCCATGCACCGCCTCGTCGCCCTGCGGGGCAATGGCTACGCCAGCATCGAGGGCCTGCAGGCGGCCCTGGCGCTGCCCCGCAACGCCCTGGAGCGGCTGGCGGAGGCGGATGCGTTCCGCTCTCTCGACCTCGACCGGCGGGCCGCCCTCTGGGCGGTGCGGACCCTGGAGGGCACCTCGGCCCGCAAGGCCGCCCTGCGGGCGGGCGGGGACCGGCGGGCGCACCTCCTCGACACGCCGATGCCGCTCTTCGCCTTCCACGCCGATGACGGGCTGTTCCGGGCCGAGCCCGCCGTGGCCCTGCCCGCCCTGGAGGCCTCCGAGCACGTGGCCGAGGATTACGCCGCCACCGGCCTGTCGCTGAAGGGCCACCCGGTGGCGTTCTTCCGGGAGCGCCTGGCCCGCATCGGCGCGATCCCGGCCCGCGACCACCACGACGGCACCCGCGTGGCCCACAACGCCCGGGTCACGGTGGCGGGGCTCGTGCTCACCCGGCAGCGGCCGGGCACGGCGCGCGGCACGGTGTTCCTGACCCTGGAGGACGAGACCGGCATCGCCAACGTCATCGTCTGGCGCGACGTGTTCGAGGCCAACCGCGCCGTCGCCATGGGGGGGCGCTTCCTCGCGGTGCGGGGCCGGGTGCAGCGCCAGGGCCTCGTGGTCCACCTGCTGGCCGAGCGCTTCCGCGATCTCTCGCCGGCGTTGCGCGACCTGCGGGCGGGCGGCCTGCGCCTGCCGCCCGAGACCACGGATTTCGGGGCGCCCGAAGATCGACGAATTTACCGCAGCCGCGATTTCCATTGAGGCTAAATCACGACTGTCGCCCCGGCCCGCTGGTCAGCCGACGCCGGCCCCAGTAAATCTGGTGCGATTCCAAAGAGACGACGACGCTGCCCCAATTTTCGACCCGCACCTCAAAGAGTCCGGTCTCATGGTGGAAAGGCTGGCAGGCCGTCCACGCGACCGAGCGCCTGCGCGCGCGCGTTTGGCTCGGCGAGGGCGCCGCACTGGCTGCCTCGGCCCTGGCCCTGGCCCTGCGCTTCGCCCTCGACGACGTGCTGCCGCCGGGCTTTCCCTACCTGACCTTCTTCCCGGCCGTCATCCTGACGACCTTCTTCTTCGGCCTGCGGCCCGGCATCACCTGCGCGATCCTGAGCGGTCTGGCCGCCTGGTACTTCTTCATTCCGCCTGACACCGGCTTCATCCTCGACGGGCCGAGCGCCCTGGCCCTGACCTTCTATGCCTTCATCGTCACGGTCGACATCGCGCTGATCCACATCATGCACCGGGCGGGCGAGCGGCTGCGCACCGAGCAGGCAGTGACGGCGGGGCTCTACGAGCAGCAGCGCACCATGTTCCAGGAGCTGCAGCACCGGGTCGCCAACAACATGCAGTTCGTGGCGGCCCTTCTGACGCTGCAGAAGCGCAAGGTCGGCGACGACCCGAAGGCGGCGCTGACCGCCCTCGACGAGGCTCGGGTGCGGCTCGAAACGATATCGCGCATCCACCGCCGCCTCTACGATCCGAGCAGCATCGAGGGCCCGGTCGGCCAGTATCTCAAGGAACTCTGCGCCGACCTCCTCGATGCCACGGGGGCACAGAACATCGTCTGCCTGGTGGACATGCCCCCGGTGCGGCTCGACCTGTCCCAGCTCACCACCCTGTCGTTGCTCGTGGTCGAGTTGGTGACCAACGCCCTGAAGCACGCCTTCCCGGACGGGCGGCGCGGCACCATCACGATCCAGATCGAACGGCTCGATCCCGAGCGCCTGCAGCTGACCATCGCGGATGACGGGCGCGGCATGCCGGCGAACTTCGACCCGGAGACCAGCCGCAGCCTCGGCTTCCGCATCGCGCAGGGCCTCGCCGGGCAGCTCGGCGGGCAGCTCGATTACAGCAATGCGGGCGGCACCGTGGTCCGCCTCGCTTTCGCGGCTTGAACGCCCCTCACGCCGTCCCGGACAGCCGGAGCCCAGCCATGCGACCGCCCAGCGTCCCCCTGCTCCTCAGCGCGTTCTGGCTCGTCGTGAGCCTTGGCAGTTCCGGCCCCGCGCGGGCCGACGATTGCGACGGCCTCGCCGGCCGCATCGCCGGCGCCATGAGCGGCAAGGTCGGCCGGCGGACCGGCCCCAGCATCGACATCCGCGTTCCCGGCGGACTCAAGCTCGACCTGACCTGCCGGGCCGAGCCCATCGTGCAGGCGGCTTCGGCCGAACCGACGCCCTCGGCGGCCTATTTCGCCGACCTCGCCCTGGCGGCCGAGATCGTGATCGGCGAAAGCGCCGGCGCGGTCCAGGCGGCCATTGGCACGGCGCATGCCACCGCCCTCAAGGAGCGGCGCAAATCCTTCATCCAGCAGAACGGATGGTCGGCGAGCTGCTACACCGACACCAGCGGCTCGATCCGGACCCTGTGCTCGGTGGGACGGATTCCGCCGGGGTGACCCCCCTCGGGAGGCGCGGATCAGCCGAGACCCGCACCCCGTCGTCAATCCCAGCGCAGATCAGTACTCGATCACGTCTTCCAGGGCGTAGTGCTTCACCGTCTTCCGGTTGGCGATGAGCTCGTCGATGGTGGGCTCACCCCGCATGGCGCGGCCGATGGCGAGCTTCGTCGCCTCGTAATTGGTGCGGTAGAGGTCCTTCTGGTCGAGGTTGGCGTCGTCGGCGCAGCGCGGGTCGAGCCAGATCATGATGATCATGCACAGGTCGTCGAGGCCGTCCTTCGGCAGCACGCCCTTGATCACGCAGTCGATGATCGCGTCGCCGGTGGCGGCCTGGACCACGCCGCCGAGAAGCTCGACATAGGCGGCCGTGTGGATCGTCGCCTTGGTGGTCATCATGGTGGCCGGGCGCACGAGCTGGTTGAGGTCGCGCACCACGAACATCCGGGTGTGGCCCTGGACCTGGCCCATCATGCCGGCGAAGGCCTGGCCGGCCGGACCGCGGGTGGAGCCGATCAGGACCTCGGGCATCGCATCGGTGTATTGCCCGTCCGCCGCGAGCACGGTGGCCTCCCCGGTACGGAACCAGATCTCGGACATGGGGTCTTCCTCCAACGAATGATGCTCGGGCCCGGTCTTCGGGCCGCGTCGGGGCGCACAAACACCAGGGGGCGGCACGGCGTCAATCGAGGCCGCCCGATCTCTCCCGCCCGGATGCTCTTAACCGCGCCCCTGGCCTCGCGCCGCGGGATCGGTCATGCAGGAGCGCCGCCGACCGGGAGAGTCGACGGCGGGGAAGAGGCGCGTGAACCCGATGAGTACGGAACGGGACTGGAGCGTGGCGGTGGCGGCCGCGCCGGACGGGGTGCGGATCGAGATCGGCCTGCCCGACCTCGACGGACGGCCCGTCACGGCGATCCTGGCCCTAGACCGGGAGGAGGCCCGCACCCTGGCCCGCGCGCTGCTCGCAGCCTCCGGCGACGCGATGGAGCGGACGTTTCCGCGCGCTCCCGGATCGGCCGAAGGTTAGAGACCGACGCGGTTGCTGCGGCCCGGCAGCCGCGGCACCTTGGCGTCGCGGGCCTCGATCGGCGCCGCGCAGGTGTAGCTGAACTCGGTCTGCAGGTCGGTGAACACGGTCTCACCGCTGATCCGGCAATCTTCGCGCGCCGTCTCGTTGAGGTAGGTCCGGGCCGCCTCGCGGAAGCGCTTGACCCGGGTCAGGCCCGGATCGCCGCCGACGAACGCATCGTCGATGCCGCAGCCGGTGGTCTCGCGCAGGGTGTTGGACACGATCAGCATCTTGCGGACCCGGCGCTGGTCGTAGACCTCGTAGGGGTCCTTGCAGCCGATGGTCACGACCTGGGGCGTCAGGCTGACATAGGTCTTCGAGATATAGGCGAAGCCGGTGCAGCCCGAGGCGATGAGCCCGAGCGCGACGATGGCGACGAGGGAGCCGGTGAGCCGGTACACGATTCAGGCGCCCTTCGCTGGTCTCGGGTCATGGTTGAGCCGGACCGGCATTGAAGCGCAGGCGGGCCCACGGTCAAGCCTCGCCCGGCCACATCCCGGTGTGATTCGATCCCGCCCCGGATTCCGGGACGGGATCGGGCGCCCTACTCCGCGGCGGCGGCGAGGTAGCGGGCCGGATCGTAGTTGAGGATCGGGCCGAGCCAGCGCTCGACCTCGCGCACATCCATGCCCTTGCGCACGGCATAATCCTCGACCTGGTCGCGCTCGACCTTGGCGACGCCGAAGTAATGCGAGTCCGGGTGGGCGATGTAGAGGCCCGACACCGAGGAGCCCGGCCACATGGCGTAGGACTCGGTGAGCTTCACGCCGATGCGCGACTCGGCCTTGAGCAGGTCGAACAGCGTGACCTTCTCGGTGTGATCGGGCTGCGAGGGATAACCGGGGGCGGGACGGATACCGGCATATTCCTCGCGCACGAGGTCTTCCGGCGCATACGTCTCGTCGGCGGCATAGCCCCAGAATTCGCGACGCACGCGCTCGTGCATGCGCTCGGCCAGGGCCTCGGCGATGCGGTCGGCCAGGGCCTTGACCAGGATCGAGCGGTAATCGTCGTTGGCCCGCTCGAAGCGCTCGGCGATACGCACCTCCTCCAGGCCGGCCGTGACCACGAAGCCGCCGACGTAATCGGCGATGCCGGTCTCGGCAGGCGCGACGAAGTCGGACAGGCAGGTGTTCGCACGCCCGTCACGCTTGCTCAGCTGCTGGCGCAGGCCGAAGAAGGTCGCGAGTTTCTCCGACCGGCTCTCGCCGGTGAACAGGGTGATGTCGTCGCCGACCGCGTTCGCCGGCCAGAAGCCGATGACCGCCTTCGGGTTGAACCAGCGCTCGGACACGATCTGGGCCAGCATCTCCTGCGCGTCGTCGAACAGCGCCTTGGCGGCCGGACCCTGATTGGGGTCCTCGAAGATCGCCGGGTAGCGGCCCTTGAACTCGTAGGTCTGCAGGAACGGCGTCCAGTCGATGTAGGGCACGAGATCGGCGACCTCGTAGGAGGAGTAGACCCGCGTGCCGGTGAAGCTGGGCTTCCGGGGCTGGTAGCCCGACCAGTCGATCCGGAACGGGTTGGCGCGGGCCTTGGCCAGCGGCAGGCGCTGCTTGTCGAGTTCGGAGCGCGCATGCGCGTCCGAGACCTTGCGGTACTCGGCCCGGATGTTGGCGATGGTGGTGTCCCGCGTCTCCTTGGAGAGCAGGCTGGAGACCACGCCGACGGCGCGGCTCGCATCGGTGACGTAGACGGTCTGGCCCCGGTTGTACGAGGGGTGGATCTTCACCGCCGTGTGGACGCGGCTGGTGGTGGCGCCGCCGATGAGGAGCGGCACGTCGAAGCCTTCGCGCTCCATCTCGGCCGCGACGTGGACCATCTCGTCCAGCGACGGGGTGATGAGGCCGGACAGGCCGACGATGTCGACGTTCTCCTTGCGCGCGACGTCGAGGATCTTGGCCGCCGGCACCATCACGCCGAGGTCGATGATCTCGTAGTTGTTGCAGGCCAGCACGACGCCGACGATGTTCTTGCCGATGTCGTGGACGTCGCCCTTCACGGTCGCCATCAGGATCTTGCCGGCGGCCTGGCGCTTGCCGTCACCGCCATTGGCGAGCTTCTCCGCCTCCATGAACGGCTCGAGATAAGCCACGGCCTGCTTCATCACGCGGGCGGACTTCACCACCTGCGGCAGGAACATCTTGCCTGAGCCGAACAGGTCGCCGACCACGTTCATGCCGGCCATCAGCGGCCCTTCGATGACGTGGAGCGGACGTTCGACGCCGAGGCGGGCTTCCTCCGTATCGGCGACGACGAACTCGGTGATGCCGTTGACCAGGGCGTGCTCCAGGCGCTTCTGCACCGGCGCCTCGCGCCAGGACAGGTCGGCGGTCTTGGCCTGGACGCCGCCGCCGGACTTGAAGCGCTCGGCCGCCTCCAGCAGGCGGTCGGTGGAATCGTCGCGGCGGTTGAGGACGACGTCCTCGCAGAGCTCGCGCAGTTCGGCCGGAAGCTCGGCGTAGATCGCGAGCTGGCCGGCATTCACGATGCCCATGTCCATGCCGACCTGGATCGCGTGATACAGGAACACCGCGTGCATGGCCTCGCGCACCGGCTCGTTGCCCCGGAAGGCGAAGCTGAGATTCGAGATGCCGCCCGAGATGTGGGCGTGGGGCAGGGTCTCGCGGATGGTCTTGGTCGCCTCGATGAAGGCGACGCCGTAGCCGTTATGCTCCTCGATGCCGGTGGCGACGGCGAACACGTTCGGATCGAAGATGATGTCTTCCGGCGGAAAGCCGATCTGCTCGGTGAGGACCTTGTAGGCCTTGGTGCAGATCTCGACCTTGCGCTCGTAGCTGTCGGCCTGACCCTGCTCGTCGAACGCCATCACCACCACGGCGGCGCCGTAGGAGCGGCACACCTTGGCGTCGCTGATGAACTTCTCGACGCCCTCCTTCATGGAGATCGAGTTCACGATCGCCTTGCCCTGGACGCACTTGAGCCCGGCCTCGATGACGTGGAACTTCGAGGAATCGATCATCACCGGCACGCGGGCGATGTCGGGCTCGGCGGCGACGAGGTTGAGGAACTCGACCATCGCCTTCTCGGAATCGAGCAGGCCCTCGTCCATGTTGATGTCGATGATGCTGGCGCCCGCCGCCACCTGATCGCGGGCGACGTCGAGGGCCGCCGCGTAATCGCCGGCGGTGATCAGCTTCCTGAACTTGGCCGAGCCGGTGACGTTGGTGCGCTCCCCGACGTTCACGAAGGGGATCTCCTTCGTCAGGGTGAACGGCTCCAGGCCCGACAGGCGCATCAGGCGGGGCACCTCGGGGATGGCACGGGGCTTCACGCCCTCCACGGCCTGCGCGATGGCGCGGATGTGATCCGGGGTGGTGCCGCAGCAGCCGCCGACCATGTTGACGAGGCCGGCGGTGGCGAACTCGCCCACCAGCTTGCCCATGGCCTCGGGGCTCTCGTCGTAGAGGCCGAACTCATTGGGCAGGCCCGCATTCGGATAGGCGCAGACCAGGGTGTCGGCGATGCGCGACAGTTCCGAGATGTGGCCGCGCATCTCCTTGGCGCCGAGCGCGCAGTTCAGCCCGATGGTGAGCGGGCTGGCATGGCGCAGGGCATTCCAGAACGCCTCCGGCGTCTGGCCCGAGAGCGTCCGGCCGGACAGGTCGGTGATGGTGCCCGAGATCATGATCGGCAGGACCATGTCCCGCTCCTCGAACACCGCCCAGGCCGCCGCCACGGCCGCCTTGGCGTTGAGGGTGTCGAAGATGGTCTCGATCAGGATCAGCTCGGCGCCGCCATCCATCAGGCCGCGGACCTGCTCGATATAGGCCTGCTTGACTTGATCGAAGGTCACGGCCCGGTAGCCCGGATTGTTGACGTCCGGCGAGATCGACAGGGTGCGGTTGGTCGGGCCGATGGCGCCGGCCACGAAGCGGCGGCGGCCGTCCTGCTCTTCGGCGAGCTTGGCGGCCTCGCGGGCGAGGCGCGCGCCCTCGGCGTTCAGTTCGTGGATGATCGATTCCATGCCGTAATCGGCCTGGGCAATGGTGGTGCCCGAGAAGGTGTTGGTCTCGCAGACGTCGGCGCCGGCCAGGAAGTAGTCGAGGTGGATCTGCCGGATCGCGTCGGGCTGGGTCAGGATCAGAAGGTCGTTGTTGCCCTTCTGGTCGTGGCCGTGATCGGGAAAGCGCGTGCCGCGAAAATCCGCTTCGCCGTAGCCGAGGCGCTGGATCACCGTGCCCATCGCCCCGTCGAGGACGAGGATTTTTTCCGCCGCCCGCTGACGCAGGGCCGCTTCGATCTCTTTTCCGTCAACGGGGCGCAGGTCGGTCATGGGCTTCTCACGCGTCAATCCGGGTTCGTGGAACCCGGAATCCGGAACCGCGACGGGTCCGGACAGTGAACTTCGATGGAGTCGGCGACTCTTGAGTCCCGGGCGTGCCGATCGGCGCGCCCGGGACAAGGGATGGTCAGGCGGCCTTCGCCACCGACTTCGGGGCCTGGGACCGCAGGCCGAGCACGTGGCAGATGGCGTAGACGAGGTCGGAGCGGTTCATCGAGTAGAAGTGGAAGTCGTTGACGCCGTGGTCGACGAGATCGAGCACCTGCTCGGCCGCCACCGCCGCCGCCACGAGGCGCCGGGTCTCGACGTCGTTGTCCAGGCCCTCGAACCGGGCTGCGAGCCAGTACGGCACCGAGGCGCCGGTGCGGCGGGCGAAGTTCGCCGCCTGCTTGAAGTTCTGCACCGGCAGGATGCCGGGGATGATCGGGATATCGATGCCGGCGGCCCGCACCTTGTCGACGTAGCGCAGATAGATGTCGTTCTCGAAGAAGAACTGCGTGATCGCCTGATCGGCGCCGGCATCAACCTTGGCCTTCAGGGCATCGATGTCGGCATCGAGCGAGGAAGCCTCCGGGTGCTTCTCGGGGTAGGCCGAGACCGAGACCTTGAAGTCGCCGATGCGCTTGATGCCGGCCACGAGGTCGGCGGTCTGGGCATAGCCGCCCGGATGCGGCCGGTAGGCGGTGCCGACGCCGTCCTGCGGATCGCCGCGCAGGGCCACGATGTGGCGCACGCCGGCATCCCAGTAGGATTGCACGACCGCGTCGATCTCCTCGCGGGTGGCGTCGACGCAGGTCAGGTGGGCGGCCGGCTGAAGAGAGGTCTCCTTGACCATCCGGGCGACGGTGTTGTGCGTGCGCTCGCGGGTCGAGCCGCCGGCGCCGTAGGTCACCGAGACGAATTTCGGCTGGAGCGGCGCGAGGCGCTCGATCGAGGACCACAGGATCTTCTCCATCTCCTCGGTCTTCGGCGGGAAGAACTCGATGGAGACGCGGATCGGACGGTAGCCGTCGCGGCTGGCGCGATGGTGGGAGGCGGAAGGCATCGGGTTCGTCCTCTATGTCGGTCGGTTCAGACGGTCTGCGAAACGAGAGCAGGATCGGGATCTGCGGGGGACGCCCTCAGGCGACGGCCCGTTCCTGAAGGATTTTTTCCGGAGCGGGACGGGGTGGCGCCGCGGCCATCTCGGCGGCGTTGGTGGCGAGCCACAGCGTCACGGTCAACTGGTCCTCGACCTCGCCGGTGGGGGCGAGATCGCGGGTGGTCACGGTGGGCAGGCCGGCATCGTTGAGCCAGCCCGTCACCTGCTCGGGCGCGAAGCCGAGGCGCCGATGGGCCTGGGCCTCGCGCAGGAATTCGAGATCGTGGGGGGCGAAATCCACCACCAGGAGGCGGCCGCCCGGGGCGACGAGGCGCGCGGCCTCGCGCAGGGCGCGGGCCGGATCGTCGAGATAGTGCAGCACCTGATGCACCAGCACGAGATCGAAGCCGCCGCGCCCGAAGGGCGGCGCGTGGATGTCGCCCTGGCGCAGATCGACCCGCGACAGGCCCATGCGCTCCAGGTTGGCCCGCGCCACCGACAGCATGGCGTGGTTGGAATCGAGGCCGACGGCCCGGGCGGCGCGGCCGGCCAGCAGGCCGAGCATCCGGCCGGTGCCGGTGCCGAGATCGATGAGGTGGCCGATCGGACGATCGCCCAGCGCGTCGAGGACGGCGGCCTCGACGGTGGCTTCCGGCACGTGCAGCGAGCGCAGGCGATCCCATTTCGGCGCCAGCCGGGCGAAGAACGCCTGGGCCGTCTCGGCCCGCTGCGCCCGCACCGCCTCGAGACGGGCGAAATCCTCGGACAGGGGCGGATGCGCCGCATCGAGGCCCGCGATCAGCGGCTCGACGAGGCCGGCGCGCTCTTCCACCAGGCGAAAGAAGGCCCAGGCCCCCTCGCGGTGCCGATCGACCAGCCCGGCCTCGACCAGCAGTTTCAGGTGGCGCGAGATCCGCGGCTGCGACTGGCCCAGAATGTCGGTGAGGTCCGAGACCGACAATTCGCCGGCGGCCAGCAGGGCCAGGATGCGCAGGCGCGTCTCCTCGGCGGCGGCACGCAGGATGGCCAGCGCATCGCCGAAGGGCAGGACAGGTCCGTCTTGAGATCCCGAGTTAGACATAAAGATATCTTTATGTGAAACCGGGCGCCGTGACAAGCGCCTCGGGGCCATCGTGATATCGGGATCGCCGCTCAGGCCCCCGGCAGGCCGGCGGGTCCGTCGTTCCACAGCCACGCGGCGCCCCGGACCCCGGAGGCATCGCCGTGCCGGCTGGCGACGATGGGGGTGTCGAAGGCATCGGAGAAGACATGCGGCGCGACCCGTTCGGGCAAGCCGGCAAGGATTTCGGGCACCCGTGAGAGACCGCCGCCGATGACGACGATGTCGGGGTCGATCAGGTTGATGCCCTGGGCGATGCCGCGCCCGAGCCGGTCGAGGTAGCGGGCGATCGTCGCGTCCGCCGCCGCATCGCCGGCGCGCAGGGCGGCGATCACCGCCTCGCCGCCGATCGGCGTTCCTGTGCGGCGGGCATGGTCGGCGGCCAGGCCCGGGCCGGACACCCAGGTTTCGAGACAGCCGTGGCGGCCGCAATAGCAGGTGGGGCCGGGGCGCTCGTCGTCGCGCGGCGCCGGCAGCGGGTTGTGGCCCCACTCCCCGGCGATGCGGCCGCGCCCGGACAGAGCACGGCCCGCGATCGCGATTCCGGAGCCGACGCCGGTGCCGAGGATCAGGGCCCACACGGTGCCGAGCCCGGCCCCCGCCCCATCGACGGCCTCGGACACCGCGAGGCAATTGGCGTCGTTCTCGACGCGGACGGGCCGGCGCAGGACGCGCTCGAGATCTCCGGCGAACGGCTGACCGTTCAGCCAGACCGAATTGGCGTTCTTGACGAGGCCGGTGCGGGGCAAGACCGCCCCCGGCATGCCGATGCCCACCGTGCCCGCGCATCCCGCCGCGCGCTCCAGCGACGCCACGAGGTCGGCGATGGCACCGAGCGTCCCCGCGTAATCGTCCCGGGGCGTCGCGACCCGCTGCTCGGCCCGGGTTGCGCCCCGTTCATCGAGGGCGATCCCGGCGATCTTGGTGCCGCCGAGATCGATGCCGATGCGCAGGCGCGCCGGCCGTGATGGGTCGGACGAAGCGCGGCCGGACAGAACCGGCCCCGTCAGCGGGCCGGAGCCGGGATCGGCGCCGCACCGTCGACATCCATGTTCGGCGCATGGTCCGAAATGTCGGTGCCGATCGAGACCGGGTGCTCCATGACCTGGCGCAGCTTGACCTGATCCAGCTCGCCCTCCCAGCGGCTGACCACCACGGTGGCGACGCCGTTCCCGATCAGGTTGGTGATGGCTCGGCACTCCGACATGAACTTATCGACGCCGAGGATCAGGGTCATGGCCGCCACCGGGACCGGGTTGTTGGGAATGGCGCTCAGGGTCGCCGCCAGGGTGATGAAGCCCGCCCCGGTGACGCCGGACGCCCCCTTCGAGGTCAGCATCGCGACCAGGATGATGGTGGCGTACTGGGCGAAGGACAGGTCCGCGCCCACGGCCTGGGCCAGGAACAGCGTCGCCAGCGTCATGTAGATGTTGGTGCCGTCGAGGTTGAACGAGTAGCCCGTCGGGATCACGAGGCCGACCACCGAGTCGGAGGCACCGAGGCGGCGCATCTTCGTCATCATGTGGGGCAGCACCGTCTCGGAGGACGAGGTGCCGAGCACGATGAGCAGCTCGTCCTTGATGTAGGCGAGGAACTTGAAGATCGAGAAGCCGGCGACGCGGGCGATGCCGCCGAGCACCACCACCACGAACAGGAAGGCGGTGACGTAGAAGGTGCCGACGAGCCAGGCGAGATCGATCACCTTGCCGATGCCGTACTGGCCGATGGTGAAGGCCATGGCGCCGAAGGCGCCGATGGGCGCCAGCTTCACCACGAGGCCGATGATGCGGAAGAAAATCTGCCCGGCCGTGTCGATGGCGTGGGTGATGGCCTCGCCGCGCTGGCCCATGCCGGTGACGACGACGCCGGTGAGGATCGAGATCAGCAGAACCTGGAGCAGGTCGCCAGTGGCGAAGGCGTCGAAGAAGCTCTTCGGGATCAGCGCCATGATGTGGCTGGTCACCGAATCGTTGGCCGCCAGCTTGGCGTATTTCTCGACCGCCCCGGCATCGAGCTTGGTCACGTCGGCATTGAAGCCCGCGCCGGGCTTGACCACCTCGCCGACCAGGATGCCGATGAGGAGCGCGACGGTGGAGACCACCTCGAAGTAGACCAGCGCCTTCAGGCCGACGCGGCCGACCTTCTTCAGGTCACCGATCGAGGCGATGCCGTGCACGATGGTACAGAAGATGATCGGCGCGATCATCATCTTGATCAGCGCGATGAAGGCGTCGCCCAACCACTTGACCGACTTGCCCCATTCCGGATTGAGCCAGCCGAGAAGGATGCCGAGCGCGATGGCGATCAGCACCTGGATGTAGAGAACCTTGTACCAGGGCTCCTTGTGGGTGCGGGGCGCGCTGGCTGCAGCCGCTCCGTGTGTCGTCACCTGGGCCATGATCCCTCCCGCTGCGCGCCGCGCAACCCATTGATTGTTAATCCCGACGCTAGCCAGTTTATTCGCGCCGCTCAATCGCGGGGCCAGGCGTCGAATGACAATTCGCGAGCCGTCACACGGACTTCGCGGGCACCTGTGGGACGCCTCCCTCGCTCCGCCGCCGGCCTGCCCTCAGTCTCCCCCGTCCGCGCACGCACGCGAAACCCGCCCCCGGTGAGGGAGGCGGGTGGCTGTCGGTCGGGCGGTGCTGCGTCGGAACGGCGTTTCGTCGGGAGGCCGGCGCGCCGGTTCAGGTCTGCTGGGTGCGCCGGGGGCGGACGGTCCAGCGCTCGAACTCGGCGGCGATGTCCTCCTCGCCGCGCGAACCGCCCTTCGACGGAACCTGCGGGTTGCCGAGGGCCTGGGACAGGCTCTCGATCACGTCGTCGATGCGAGAATCGATCTGCGAGGCGGAATCGGGCTGACCCTCGGCCGGAGCGACATCGGCGTGGGGTTCGGGTTCGGGCTCGGGCTCGGCCATCGCGTGCGTCTCGACGGGAGCGGGCTCCTCGACCCGGGGCACCGGCGGAGCGGCTTCGGCCGCGGCGGGGGCCGCGACCGCACCTCCGCCGGCGACGCGCCGCAGGGCCTTCATCATGCCGTCGCCCTCGTTCGCCTTCGGCGCGCCGTAGCGCCCGAAACCGAAGCGCGGCTCGACGAGATCCAGGATCGCATCGAGGGCGGCGTTGGACAGGCCGATCTCGCCGGGTTGCGGCACGCCCTGGAGCGCGACGGCGTGGCGGTCGTAGCTCGGGTCGCCGCTCACCTCGGGGCCGAACCAGGCCGGCACCGCGAAGCCCTGAGCCTCGTCCGGCCCGTCGAAGGCCACGGTCACGAGGTCGAATTCACCCGGGGCGACGTAGCGGTCGACCAGCGCCTCGCGACCGCCCCCGAGGGCGAGCGCGGTGCGGTCGTAAGCGGCCTTGCCCGAGCACACGTCCATCAGCGCGTCGCCGTGGGCGCGCGGCACGTCGGTGCGCTCCTCGCTGGAGCTGCCGTCCGGCGCCGAGGTGACGAGGACGAGGTGGCAGGTCTGTCCGTCGACCCGGACGTAGGAGACACGCCCGGCCTGCGGGGCGAAGTAACCCTCGGAGATCCGCGAACCGCCGCGTTCCTTGCGGATGAGGCGCACCAGGGCGGGGGCCACGAGAAACCGGCGTACGAGGCTCATCGACATTCTCCGCGGAGTCGGCCGGCCCCGGGCGGGACACCGGACCGGCGCTGACGTCAGGGCCGCCGACCTCCAGCGATGCGGGGCGGATCGACCGGCTTCAGGCGGCTCGCCGCATCGGGCCGGACGACCCGCCACGTCGAACCATGACATAAGATAGGATATGCGATCATTCCCGGTGTCGCCGGGACCGATCTGGCAAGAATTCTCCGTTCCGGACTAAGCAAAACGACGGCGAAATCAAGACCATCGCGGCATTCCGGTGGGCTTCATCCCCATCCGGTTCTCGTCGAACATCGACGGGAACCGGGCGGGACCGGGCCGGTCAGGCCTCCGGTTCGAAGCGAAGGGACAGCCCGTTCATGCAGTAGCGCAGGCCGGTGGGCGGCGGGCCGTCGTCGAAGACGTGGCCGAGATGGCCCTTGCAGCGGGCGCAATGCACTTCGGTCCGGGTCATCCAGTGGCTGCGGTCGACCGTGGTCTCCACTGCCCCGTCGATCGGATCGAAGAAGCTCGGCCAGCCGGTGCCGGATTCGAACTTGGTGCCGGTGACGAACAGTGGTTCGTCGCAGCCGGCACAATGGAACACGCCCGGGCGCTTCTCGGCGTTGAGGCAGCTGGTGCCGGCCCGCTCGGTGCCGTGCTCACGCAGCACCCGGTACTGTTCCGGGCTCAGGCGGGCGCGCCATTCGGCCTCGCCGAGGGATTCGATGTCGTCGGTGGGGGATGCGGACATGGGGCGACGGCTCCTGTGCGGGTGTCGGGACGTGCCCCTTATGTAGGCGCCGGACGCCATCCCGGGGAGGCCAGCCGGGCAAGGTCGTCCCGGCAAGGTCGTCCCGACACGTCGCCGCCCCGTCAGGCCACCGCCCCCAGGGTGTCGGCCATGCGGGCCCGGCGTGCGCCCATCGGCCGCTCCGGCCCGGTGGTGGTGTCGCGCGCGGTCTGGTGCTCCATCTCGGCGTTGATCTCGCCGCCCAGCAGCACGATCGTGCTGGAGATCCAGATCCAGGTCATGAAGCCGATGGCGGCGCCGAGCGAGCCGTAGGTCTCGTTGTAATTGCCGAAGCTGGAGACGTACCAGGAAAACAGGATCGAGGCGGCGAGCCAGAGCACGCCCGCCACGGCGCCGCCGACCCCGACCCAGCGCCAGCGCGGGCGCTCGCGGCTCGGACCGTACCGGTAGAGCAGCGACAGGCCGCCGAGGACGACGACGAGGAGGGCGGGCCAGCGCAGCAGGGCGATGAGCCAGGCGGTGTCGCTCAGACCCACGAAGGTGAACACCACCGGCAGCACCACGATGCCGGTGAGGGCCAGGATGGTGAAGATCAGCGCACCGATGGTGAAGGTGAGCGAGCGCAGGTTCAGCATGATGAACGAGCGCTTCTCCTCCTCCTCGTAGACGATGTTCAGGGCATCGAACATCGCCTTCATGGCGGCGTTGGCGCTCCAGAGCGAGAGCAGCAGGCTGGTGAAAAAGGTCAGCCCGAGGGAGCCGCTGCCCTTGGCGGCGATGCGCTTGACCTGATCGCCGATGATCTCGATGGCCCCGGAGGGCAGCACCCCCTGCATGCTGGCGAGGTGCCCGTTGATCGAGCCCACATCAGCGACGAGGCCGTAGCAGGACACCAGCGCGGCGACGGCGGGGAACAGCGAGAGCAGCGAGTAGAAGGTCACGCCCGCCGCGACCGAGAGGACCCGGTCGGCCATGAATTCGAGATAGACCCGGGTAAGGATGTCCTTCCAGCCCGACGCGGTGATGTCGGCGGGCGACTGCGCGGCCCGCCCCCGCGCCACCTCTGTGGCGGCGATGTGCTCGGCGGCGGCCCCGGAATGCGAGCGCGCGCCTTGATCCTTGGAGGGAGAATTTTTGGATATCTGGTCGTTCGACGGAGACTCCTGGGACGGATGATCCGGCGCGCCGACCGGGCCGGTCCGGGCCGTTCGCTTCGGTGCGGCAGCGAGCGCGATCAGCGCGGTGCCGAGCAGCAGGGTCCACAGGACGGTGCTCGCCGGCTCGCCATCGGGTGCGGGACTGCGACGGAGGGAAGGTGGCATGGCAGAACCGGAACGAAGATGGACGGCGCGTAGGCGCCCGGGAGTCTCGGCGCCGCGTGCTCCGGGCGCCGGGGCTCAACGTGACGCAGGCTTGACCGTTCCGAATCCGGCCGCCTTTCCGGGGGCTTGCGCTCCGAGCCCGATCGCGCGGACGCGCCGCGCCCGAAGCTCATCGTCTCCCGCGCCCGTTCCGGCCAAGACGAATTGACACACCGGAGATCCACCGAAGGTTGTACCATCCTCCGCCTTCCCTCCCTGCGGGCCATTTCACTGCCAAACCGTTGGGATTACGCGCGAACGTTCTTCAGAGGCGAGGACATATTGATATAGAAAATTCAAAATCAGTATTTGTTTTCTGTATAGTTCCTTTAATGCAGTTTTTATTACACGTTTTTCGGATAAGAATCGCTGATTAATCGGATCTTCATCGCTGATCTATATTTTCCCGCATCGCAGAAGCTCTCATGTTTGACGGCTTCCCAACATAAGGAGCCGCGTGCGTGAGACTCGTCAATCAAGCCAGCGTCCTGGCCAAGATCGCCCTTCCCCTGCTCGCCCTGGGCGCCCTCACCCTTGGGCTCGTCTTCTACGCCCGCGGGTCGATGAACAACATCGCGGAACAATCGAGGCATGTGATCGAAGTCCTCAACGCCCGCCAGGAGGCCTATCTCAATGCCCAGTTGCGCATTACCGAGGCCGCGCTTCAGAGCCGGAACATGATTCTGGAGACGGGCGAAGAGCAAATGGCGAAATACAAGGTCCAGTACGTGTCGGCGACAACGGCGGCGCTGGAAGTGACCGACAGGCTGATCGACCTGGCCGATACACCGGAACGCCGCAAGATCGCCCAGGACCTGCGCGGATTGACGGAAGCCTATTTCGCGGTCCTGAACCGCGTGCTCCAGCACGGGCTCCGGAATGAGGCGGCGGCCGCAATCCAGGTTCTCCGGGACGATGCGCAACCCGCGCGGGCCAGCCTGAACAAGTTGCTGGACCAGCGTGCCAAGCGCATCACGGAGGAGATGAAAGCCGGAAAAGACGGCCTCGACGCGGAAACGTCCGACACGATCGCACGCCTGATCACCATCACCGCCGTCGGGCTCGTCCTCGCCGCCGTCCTGTGCGGCAGCATCGTGGTGCTCGGGATCACCCGGCCGCTGGGCCGCCTGGTCGCGATCCTGAACCGCATGGCCCAGGGCGAGATCGACGCCGACATCCCGGAAGCCCGGCGCGGCGACGAGATCGGCGCGGTCGGCAAGGCTGTGGACGGGATCAAGGCCATGGTCGCCCGCAAGACCGCCGAGGAGGCGGAGGTCCGCCGCATCGCCGACGAGGCCGCCATCGCCGCTCGCCGCACGGCGATGATCGAACTCGCCGACAGCTTCGAAGGAGCCGTGGGCGGCATCATCGGCATGGTCTCCGCCTCGTCCACCGAACTGCAGACGACGGCCCAGACCATGACCGCCACCGCCAGCGCGACCGCGTCGCAATCCACCACCGTGGCGGCGGCGGCCGAGGAAGCCTCCGTCAACGTCAGCACCGTGGCGGCGGCAGCCGAGGAACTCGGCAACTCGGTGCAGGAGATCGGCCGCCAGGTCGCGAACTCCTCCCAGATGGCCCAATCCGCCGTGACCGAGGCCGACACCACCTCGATCCTGGTCCAGGAACTGAGCACCGCCGTGTCCCGGATCGGCGACGTGGTCAGCCTGATCTCGACCATCGCCGGCCAGACCAACCTGCTGGCGCTCAACGCCACCATCGAGGCGGCCCGTGCCGGCGAGGCCGGCCGCGGCTTCGCCGTGGTGGCGGCGGAGGTGAAGGAGCTTGCCAACCAGACCGCCCGGGCCACCGAGGAGATCGGAAGCCAAATCGGCCATATCCAGGGGGCCACGGGTCAGGCCGTCTCGGCGATCGGCTCGATCACCACCCGCATCCGCGACATCAACACGGTGGCGACGGCGATCGCGGCGGCGGTGGAGCAGCAGAGCGCGGCGACGCAGGAGATCGTCCGCAACGTGGCCCAGGCCTCGGTGGGGACCACCGAAGTGACGAGCACCATCACATCCGTCGCCCAGGCGGCGGACGAGACCGGCGCAGCCGCCAGTCAGGTGCTGGGGGCTGCGGGTGAACTGTCCCGCCAGTCGGAGCACCTCAACGCCGAGGTGCAGCGCTTCCTCGGCACCGTCCGCGCCGCGTAAGCAGCCGGACGCGGCGCCAAGCCGCCCGGGCCGAACGGCCCCAGTCAGAGCCGCCGAGACATCGCACGCGATGCCCGGCGGCTTTGCCGTCCCTGCGCGCTGCCCCTGCTCTCAGGCGGGACCGGAGTCGTAGAGGCCCGAATGGGCCTCGCGCAGCAGGTTCTTCTGGACCTTGCCCATGGTGTTGCGGGGCAGTTCGTCGACGAACAGCACGCGCTTGGGACACTTGTAGCGGGCGAGCCGCCCTTCGAGGGTGCGCAGGATCGCGGATTCGTCGGGCATGCCCTCGCGGCCCACCACTACGGCCGTGACGCCCTCGCCGAAATCGGCGTGGGGCAGGCCGATCACCGCCGATTCGACCACGCCCGGAAGGGCGTCGATCTCGTTCTCGATCTCCTTCGGGTAGACGTTGTAGCCGCCCGTGATGATGAGATCCTTGCCGCGGCCGACGATGTGGACGTAGCCGTCGGAGTCGATCTTGCCGAGATCGCCGGTGACGAAGAATCCGTCGGCCTTGAACTCGGCCGCCGTCTTCTCCGGCATGCGCCAGTAGCCCCGGAAGACGTTCGGACCCTTCACCTCGATCATCCCGACCGCGTCGACATCGAGGACCGCACCGGTCTCCGGATCGACCACCCGCACGGCGACGCCCGGCAGGGCCGGCCCGACCGTGCCCGCCACCCGCGCACCCGCATAGGGGTTCGAAGTGTTCATGTTGGTCTCGGTCATGCCGTAGCGCTCGAGGATGGCGTGGCCGGTGCGGGCCTCCCAGTCCCGGTGCGTCTCGGCCAGCAGCGGCGCGGAGCCGGAGACGAATAGGCGGATGCCGGCGGTCGCCTCCGGGGTCAGGCCCGGCTCCTTGAGCAGGCGGGTGTAGAAGGTCGGCACCCCCATCATGGCGGTGGCGCGCGGCAGCAGGGCGAGCACCCGGGCCGGGTCGAAGCGGCCGAGGAACAGCATCGTACCGCCGGTGGCCAGCACGGTGTTGGTGGCCACGAACAGGCCATGGGTGTGGAACACCGGCAGGGCGTGGAGCAGCACGTCGTCCGCGGTGAAGCGCCAGGCTTCCCCGAGGGTGCGGGCGTTCGAGGCGAGGTTCTCGTGGCTCAGCATGGCGCCCTTCGAGCGCCCGGTGGTGCCCGAAGTGTACAGGATGGCGGCCAGATCCTCCGGCCCGCGGGCGACGTCGGTGAAGGCCTCTGTCTCGGCATCGGCGGCCTCGGCCAGGGTGCCATGCCCCTTCGCGTCGAGGGTGTGCAGCACCGGCACGCCGGCGCCACGCGCCACCGGCTCCAGGGCCTCGCGCCGGGCCGGATCGCAGACGAACAAGGCCGGCTCGGCATCCCCCAGGAAATAGGCGATCTCGGTGGGGGTGTAGGCCGTGTTCAGGGGCAGGAACACCGCCCCGGCGCGGACGGCGCCGAGATACAGGAACAGGAATTCCGGGCTCTTCTCAGCCTGCACCGCCACTCGGTCCCCGGGCTTCACGCCCGCCGCCGCCAGCGCCGCCGCGTAGGCCCCCGAGCGCACGATGAGGTCGGCATAGGAATAGCGCGCGCCCTCCCCGGTCTCCAGGAAGAGCTTGGCGGCGGGATCGGCCGGCAGGTTTCGGCGGACGAGGTCGAACAGGTGGTTGGTCATCGGCGTTTCGGACATGATGGCGACGGATACGCCGTCGATCGCGAGAATCCTACGATCTTCGGCGGGTCCCTTCGAGGAACGGCGGAAAGCGGGCTCGGCCGGCGGATCAGGCCTCGGCCAGGGCCACCGCCCGCATCGGCGGCAGATTGGTGCGCAGCTCGCGGCTGACCGCGCTGGAGGCCGCGACGGTGCCAAGATTGGCGTAGGTCTCGTGATTCTTCTCGATGGCCGTGAGGTCGTAGAGATAGTTGACCATCAGCCCGCGCGACTGGGCCAGGCCCTTGCCCGAGACGTCGCCGAGGAAGTTCAGGCGCTCCAGCCGGGCACCGTTGCCGAGATGGAACCGGGCCACCGGGTCGAGGGGCCGGCCGCGCTCGTTCTTGGCGCGCAGGAAGTAGGCGGCCGCGGCCGGGATCATCGCCTTGCGCACGGCCTCGCACTTGGCCTTGTCGCCGTGCCAGTCGGGCTCGTCGATCAGCCGCAGGGCCTCGACGTCCTCGCGGGTCAGTCCCTGCGGCGCGTCGGAGCGGCGCTCCCGGTCGAGCCAGGCCGAGAAGCCCGGCACCGGCGAGAGGGTGACGAAGGTCTTCAGGCTCGGGATCTCGCGGGCCAGATCCTCGACCACCTGCTTGATCAGGAAGTTGCCGAAGGTGACGCCGGCCAGGCCCTTCTGGCAGTTCGAGATCGAGTAGAAGATCGCCGTGGTGGCGGCCTTGAGGGGCAGCGGCTCGCGCTCGTGGGCCAGGATCGGCGCGATGGCGGGGGCGATGCCGGCGGTGAGCGCGACTTCGACGAAGATCAGCGGCTCGTCCACCAGGGCCGGGTGGAAGAAGGCGAAGCAGCGCCGGTCGGTCGGCTCGATGCGCCGGCGCAGATCGTCCCAGCCGGTGATCTCGTGCACCGCCTCGTAGCGGATGATCTTTTCGAGGATATGGGCCGGCGTGGTCCAGTCGATGTGGCGCAGCACCAGGAAGCCGCGATTGAACCACGAGGCGAACAGGTGCTCGAAATCGCTGTCGAGGCTGTCGGCCGCGTCGATGAGGTCGGGGTCGGCCTCCTCCTGCCGCAGGTCGCGCCGCAGGCCGAACAGGTCCTCGCGCATCCGCACCAGGGCGCGGGTTCCGTCGCGGGCGAGGTTCAGGCGGCGGATCAGTTCCTGGCTGCGCGGCTCGGCCGCGTCGTGGAGGACGCTGAGGGCCGCCCGTGTCGGATCGGCCCGGTAGGCCGCGATCGCCTCGTCGACGGCGGTATGGTCGGCGGCGAATTCGGTGGCGACGAGGCGCAGGAAGCTGCCGCGCTCCGGCTTCGCCAGGGTGGCGTAGCGCTCGAGGATCAGCCGGGCCAAAGCGACGCCGGAGGCCTCGCCGCGCCGGGAGATCAGGTCCTCGCAGAGCTTGACCAGTTCCTGGGCGGTGGCGCGGGCCGCCAGATCACCGCGCCCGATTCCGATGAGATCCCGCCCCCGGTCGCTGATGGTCTGGAGCAGATCGCCGAAGAAAGAGATCGCCGCCATGTCACGCCGCCTGACCCTTCGCTGACGCCCGGCATGGGCGAACCAAAGCCCCGCGCGTCGTGGGTGCCCGGCTTGGCCGTTACTTTAGGGCGTGTCCGCTCCAGAGGCCAGAGACCGTGGCGGCAAAGCGCGTCGCGCCGCGAAAGACCAGCCGACGCGACGGGAACACTCAGTTCTGGCCGCCGGATGCCGGGGCGATGTCGGCCCGGTCGGCGCGCTCGCGCCAATCCTCGACTCCGTGCTGGCGCGCGAAGCGCAGTTCGGCCGCCCGCAGCGCCCGCATCGGGTCCCGGGCCCGGGTGATGTCCACCGACCCGACGGTGAAGGGGACGCCGAAGATCTGCTTGGCAAAGTGGACGCGATACGTCGCCATTCGAAACTCCCTGGTCGATGAGCGGATCAGGCTGCCTCAGCCAGACGATCCCGATGGACGGACCGCGGGCGCGATCCGCAAGATTGGCTACCGCAAAGGCGCGTTTGTCACCGCGAACACCCATCCCTGTTCAGACTCATCGCCTCGAAACCGGATCAGAGCGCAAGATGCGAAGAATTCCAAGTGTGACCCGAGCCGAAGCCCCCCGCCGCATCAGTCGCCGATAAGAATGTGTATATGGGACGCGCGAAATCGGATGCAAAGCACCCCGCGACGTCATGGTTCGACGCCCGAATGCAAGACAATGCGCGATGACCGGACAGTGTATCGCAAGCTTGGTCGGCGCGGCCGCAGCAGCGCCGTTCCCGACCTCCGCGGGCGGAGGGACAAACCCAAGACGGGCGCGGGTTGCCGAAGCCGGCGCACGGGCCTAACCGGTCGGCGAACGCCGCGTTCCGATTCCCCGATCCTGTCGCGCCCATCGGGCCTGCGACCTGCGAGCTTGTCCGACATGATGGCTGACTTCGATCCGCATCCGCGCACACCGGCGCGGCGCTGGCTGCCGATGGCCGGCGCATGAGCACCCCATCGGGCACGGCCGCCCCCACGCCGCACGGCTTCACGCCCCGGGCCCGATTCGGCCTGACGCTGATCGCCGGCGGCGCGGTGGCCAACATCTACTACAACCAGCCCCTGCTGGCGCTGCTGGTGAACGAGTTCGGCGCCCGGGCGGCGCTCTGGGTGCCGACCGCCTCCCTCATCGGCTACGGCCTCGGCATCCTCGCGCTGGTGCCCCTCGGCGACAGCCTGTCCCGGCGCAGCCTGATCATCGGGCAGACCCTCGGCCTCGCTCTCGCGCTGCTGGCGGCGGCCCTGAGCCCGAACCTGGCGGCGCTCGCCGGCGCGAGCCTCGTCATCGGCATCCTGGCCTCGGCGGCCCAGCAGGCGGTCCCGTTCGCGGCCGAGCTCGCGCCGGACGCCACGCGCGGGCGCATGGTCGGCCAGGTGATGACCGGCCTCCTCACCGGCATCCTTCTCGCCCGCACGGCGAGCGGCCTCGTCGGCGCGCAATATGGCTGGCGCGCCGTGTTCTTCGCCGCCGCCGGCATCGCGGTCCTGATGGCGGGCATCGCCGCCGCGACCCTTCCGGGCGCCGCGCAGACCCGCCCCCTGCGCTACCGCGCCCTGATGCTGTCGATCCTGCATCTGGTGCGGTCGCAGCCGGCCCTGCGCCGCGCCAGCGTCTCGCAGGGGCTGCTGTTCGCCGGCTTCAACGCCTTCTGGGCGACGCTGGCGCTGCTGGTGGAGGCGCCGCCCTTCAACCTCACCGCCGCCGGGGCCGGCCTGTTCGGGGTGATCGGTGTCGCGGGCGCCTGCGTCGCGCCGCTCTCCGGCCGCTTCGCCGACCGCCACGGCCCGCGCCCGATGGTGGTGATCGGCGCCCTTCTGGTGGTCGCCGCTTTCGCGGTGCTGTGGGCCGGGATCTGGTCCCTGGTGGCGGTGGGGATCGGCGTGCTGCTGATCGACATCGGGCTGAACGCCGCCCTGATCGCCAACCAGACCCGCGTCTACGCCCTGGTGCCGAGCGCGCGCGGCCGAATCAACACGGTGCTGTTCACGGTGATGTTCGTGTTCGGCGCATTCGGCGCCTTCGCGGGCTCGCAGGCCTTCCTGATCGCGGGCTGGTCCGGCGTCTGCACCGTGGGCATCGCCCTGGCGGCGGCGGGTTTCCTGGTCAGCGCGCTCGAGCGCAAGGGCGCCTGATGGAGCGCGGTCGGCCCGCCGCGCCCTAGCGCAGGATGCGCGACAGGCGGCACCACTCGGTCTTGTCCGCCGGCAGGCCGAAGCGCAGGCGCCCGGGCGCTCCGGCGAAGCGCCGGACGTAGATCCCGGCCGCACCGAGGCGCTCGAACAGGGCGGCCCCCGCGGGAAAATCGGCGGTGCGGAACAGGCCGGTGCCGCCGACCACAGTGCCGCCCGCCCGCGCGATCATCCGGTCGAGGCGGGCCGCATCCGCCCCCCGGGCGACCCGGGCGTCCTGCCGCCAGGCCTCGTCCGACAGGGCGGTCCGCCCGATGGCGAGCGCCGGCCCCGACACCGCCCAGGGACCCAAAGCCTCGGCGAGGCGTGCCGCCAGGGCGGGGTCGCAGAGGGCGAAGCCGAGGCGGATACCGGCGAGCCCGTAGGTCTTGCCGAAGGAGCGCAGCACCACGAGGCCCGGCACGATTGCGGGCGCCAGGGACTCGACCGGCTCCAGGTCGATGAAAGCCTCGTCGACCACGAGCAGGCCGCCGCGTCCGGCGAGGTCGCCGGCCAGGGCGAGCAGCGTCCCGGCGGTCCAGCGACGTCCGTCGGGATTGTTCGGATTGACGATCACGACGACGTCGGCGCCGGCCGCCCCCCCGATCTCCGCCACGGTTGCGACGCGATGACCCGCGCGGGTCCAGGCCGCGGCGTGCTCGGCATAGGTCGGCCCCAGCACGGCGACCCGGCCCGGCGCCCACAGGCGCGGCAGCGTCTCGATTAGGATCTGGGTGCCCGGCGCCGCCACGATGCGGTCCGGGTCGGCGACCCCGTAGGCGCGGGCGGCCGCCCGATGCAGGCCCGCGAGGTCGGCCGCCGAGGGCAGACGGTGGAAGGCGCTGGCCTCCAGGGCCGGACACGGATAGGGCACCGGATTGATCCCGGTGGAGAGGTCGATCCACGGTTCGGGCGCCTCAGGGAACAGGTTCCGGGCGGCATCGAGATCGCCGCCATGGGCGATCGGCTCTCTCACCGACACCTCTTCCGCCACCGGGCCCGAACTCACCGAGACGCCATGTCCTGGACCGCCCTCACCCATCCGCCCGATACGCTCATCGTTCTGGTGCTGGCCCTCGCGATCGAAGCGGCGGCCGGCTATCCGGACCGGCTCTACAGGGCGGTCGGCCATCCTGTCACCTGGATCGGCGCGCTGATCGGGACCCTGGACCGGCGGCTGAACCGCGGCACGCCCGCCCGGCGCCGGATCGCCGGCGTGGCGGGGCTTTTGGTCCTGCTCGGTCTCGTCGGCGGCCTCGCCCTCGCGCTCACCGCCCTGGCGCGCGCGGCGGGGATGTGGGCCGCCCTCCCGATTCTCGCCGTACTGGCGGCGAGCCTGCCGGCCCAGCGCAGCCTGCACAGCCACGTCGCCCGGGTCGCCGCCGACCTGCGCCGCGACGGGCTCGCGGGCGGGCGCATCGCGGTCTCGATGATCGTCGGGCGCGATCCCGAGAGACTCGACGAGGCCGGCATCTGCCGGGCCGCGATCGAGAGCCTGTCCGAAAACTTCTCCGACGGCATCGTGGCACCGGCCTTCTGGATCGGGGTCGGCGGCCTGCCGGGCGGCGCACTCTACAAGGCGATCAACACCGCCGACAGCATGATCGGCCATCGCACCCCGCGCCACGAAGCCTATGGCTGGGCAGCCGCCCGCCTCGACGATCTCGTCAACCTGCCGGCCTCGCGGCTGACCGGGCTGCTGATCATCCTGGCGGCCGCGCTCCGGTCCGGGGCCTCCCCCGGCGCGGCATGGCGTGCCGTGCGGCGGGATGCGCGCCGGCACCGGTCGCCCAATGCCGGATGGCCCGAGGCCGCCATGGCGGGCGCCCTCGGCCTGCGCCTTGCCGGCCCGCGCACCTACGGCACCACCCGGGTCGAGGATGGCTGGATGGGCGATGGACGGGCGGAGGCGACCCCCGCCGACGTCGAGCGCGCCCTGGCCCTGTACCGCACCGCGTGCGGGCTCCTGTTCGGCCTCGCGGCCCTGCTCCTCGCCCTTTTCACCGGCGCCCTGCTATGAGCGCGGCACCGCCCCTCCCCCGGAGACCCGCCATGATCCGCCGCTCGCTCGTCGCCGCCGCTTCGGCGCTGGCGCTCTCAGGCCCGGCCTGGGCGCAGGTGCTGCATCCGGTCGACAGGACCTACACCGTCGCCGAGGGGCTGGCGGGCGAGATCACCAAGCACAGGAGCAAGCCCGCCGAGGACATCAGCGGCATCGCCTGTGCGCCGGCCGAGGCCGGCCCACGCACCTGCATGGTGGTGGACGACGAGGCGGCGGGCGCCCAGTTCGCCACGCTCCAGGGCACCACCCTCACGCCGGGGGCCGTGATCGACATCGTCGGCCGCAAGCCGCCGAAATCCGCCGTCGGCGCGCCTCCGGTCACGGGCGAATGCACCCTCGGTCAGGGCGCCTACCGGGAGATGGACGGCGAGGCCGTGGCCTATGCCGCCCCCGATTTCTACGTCACCGGCTCGCATGGCTGCAGCCGGCGTGGGCGCGAGTTCAAGCTGTCCACCGGCCTCCTCGCCCGCCTGCGCCCGAACCCGAACGGCACCGAGGCCCGCGTCGAGACGACCTACCGCCTCAACGACGCCCTGCGGACCGCCGACACGGTGGGCGCCTATGCCCTGAAGGACCTCGAGCCGCGCGAGGGCGGCAAGCCGCTGTCCGGCCTCAACGTCGAGGGCCTCGCGGTGATCGGGGACACGCTCTATGCCGGGCTGCGCGCACCGGTGCTGGACGGCACGGCCTTCCTGGTCTCGGTGCCCGTCGCCCCGCTGTTCGCGCCCGGCGACGCGCCGCTCGTCGCCAAGCCCGTGACGATCCCCCTCGCCCTCGGCGCTGATGCCGGCATCCGCGATCTCACCGCCCTGCCGGACGGGCGCCTCCTCGTGCTCTCGGGGCCGACCCGGAACGGCCTGTCCGTGCCCTACGGGCTGTTCCTGGCGGACCTGCCCTCGGGCCGGGTCACGCCGCTCGGCACCCTCGCGCCGCTGGAGGGCGACGAAGCCCGGGGCAAGCCCGAGGGCATCGTCCGCCTCGGCCCCGGCCGGGTGCTGGTGGTGTTCGACAGCGTGCTGAACGGCGGCCCGCGCGAATACGCGGTGGCGATTCCTTAGGAGCGCGACGCGCCACAGGGACCTGAGGAACAGGATCTCAGGGCAGATGGCGGCGTGCGCGAGGCGCGCGTCCATCTCGGATGAGGGCGGCGTCGGGTCGTTCCTCGCCGAGCCCATTCGGCGCGGACCCGGCGGTGAGCCAAGTCCGTTCCGTCGCTACGACGCCAGCGCGAGCAGCGCGTCGCAAGAGACATGCGCTTCGAGATGATCGGCGAGACGATCGAGCACCGCCTCGATTCCGGCCTCGTAGGCGAGGCCGCTCGGGGCCGCGCCGAGGCGGGCGAGCCAGGCGCCGCGCTGGCGGTCGTCGGCGAACAACCCGTGCACGTAGGTGCCGGTGACGCGCCCGTCGGCCGAGATCGCCCCGTCGTGGCGCCCGTCGCGCAGGCGGATCGCCGGGCGCGCCGTGTCCGGCCCGGTGGTGTCGCCCACATGCATCTCGTAGCCCGAGAACGCGACCGCGTCGGGCAGGCTGGTGCCGGTGACGGCGGAGAGATGCTTGACCGGCGTCATCACGGTCTCGATGTCGAGGAGGCCGAGGCCGGCGACGGAGCGGGCCTCCCCCTCGATGCCGTGCGGGTCGTCGATGCGCCGGCCGAGCATCTGGTAGCCGCCGCACAGCCCGAGCACCCGCCCGCCGCGCCGGACATGGGCGCGGATGTCGATGTCCCAGCCTTGGGCGCAGAGGAATTCGAGATCGTCGATGGTGGTCTTCGAGCCCGGCAGCAGCACGAGGTCGGCGACCGGAATCGCCTCGCCCGGGCGGACCAGCACCACCGCCACGTCGGGCTCGGCCCGGAGCGGGTCGAGGTCGTCGAAATTGGCGATGCGCGGCAGCACCGGCACGGCCACGACCTTGCGCCGCGTGCCGCCGGGGGCCGATCCGGCGAGGCCGAGGGCGTCTTCCGCCGGCAGGCGCGCCGCGTCGGGGAAGTGCGGGATCAGCCCGAAGCTCGGCCAGCCGGTCGCCTCCGCGATGGTGGCCATCCCGTCCGCGAACAGGGTCGGGTCACCGCGGAAGCGGTTGACCAGGAAGCCCCGGATCATCGCCGCGTCCTCGGCGTCGATCACCGCCTTGGTGCCGACGAGGCTGGCGATGACGCCGCCCCGGTCGATGTCGCCGAGCAGGATCACGGGCGTGCCGGTGGCCCGGGCGAACCCCATATTGGCGATGTCCCCGCGCCGCAGATTGACCTCCGAGGCCGAGCCCGCGCCCTCCACCACCACGAGGTCGGCCTGAGCCTTGAGGTGCGCGAAGCTCTCCAGCACCGCACCGAGGAGACGGGGCTTCCAGGCCTGGTAGTCGCGCGCCTTGGCGGTACCGACCATGCGGCCCTGGACCACGACCTGACTCCCGGTCTCGCTCTGGGGCTTCAGCAGCACCGGGTTCATGTGCACCGACGGCGCCACCCCGGCCGCCCGGGCCTGCAGCGCCTGCGCCCGCCCGATCTCGCCGCCATCGGCGGTGACGGCGGCGTTGTTCGACATGTTCTGCGGCTTGAACGGCCGCACGCTCAGCCCCCGCCGCGCGAAGACCCGGCACAGACCGGCGACGATCAGCGACTTTCCGACATCCGAGCCGGTGCCCTGGATCATGATGGCGCGGGTCATGGCTGAGGCCGCGCCGGCGGGGGCGCGGCGCAGTCGGGATCGACCGGCCGCGCGACGCGATGAAAAGCCAGGATGGCGGCACCGTAGGTCTCGACGACCTCCGAGTATGGCACCCGCTCCGCTGTGAAGAGCACGGCCCGGTGCCGGAACAGATGGTCGGGGATCGCGAGGTTGCCGCAGGTCGCCGCCGGGGGCGGGGCCTGCTCCCACCCTTGCGGCAGGGGCTGCCACAGGAGTTCCGCCCCGATGGTCTGCCGCGTCGTGCCGAGGGCCTGGACCGCCCGGCCGAACGGCGTGTCGGTGGTCTCGAGCAGGCGGTTCATCTCCGGGGTCAGGCGCTCGGGCACGTACCAGTTGTCCGCCTCGGACAGGACGTGGTCGCCGCAGGCGAGCCGCACCTGACGGTAGCGGAGGACGGTGTCGGGGCCGGCATTCAGGCGCCGGCGCGTCTCCTCCGAGGCGGGCTTGTCCGCGCCGCGCTGCCGATTCGCCGCGAGCCGCGGCGTCGCGGCCATGCCGTGCTCGGCGCACCAGCCTTCGAGGGTCGCGGTGGCGGAGCGGCTGGCGAGCAGCCGGGCGTTCAGGCCCTCCACCACCGCCAGGGCCTCGACGCGGCCGAGATAGCTGGCCGGCCAGGCCGGCGCGGTTTCGGCGCAGGCCGGATGGATGCCCCACAGGATAAGGAGCCCGACCGGGCTGAGGGCGAAGCGCATCAGAATTCGATTCCCACCTGGGCCTTCACCCCGGCGGCGAAGTGGTGCTTCACGGAGCCCATTTCAGTGACGAGATCGGCGGCCTCGATCAGGGCCGGTTTGGCATTGCGGCCGGTGACGATGACGTGGAGGTCGGGCCGGCGCGCCCGGAAGGCCGCCACCACGGCATCGAGGTCCAGGTAATCGTAGCGCAGCGCGATGTTGAGTTCGTCCAGCACCACGAGGCGGATCGTCGGATCGGCCATCAGGTCGAGGGCCTTGGCCCAGGCGTGCTCGGCGGCGGCGATGTCGCGGGCCTTGTCCTGGGTCTCCCAGGTGAAACCCTCGCCGAGGGTGTGCCAGTCGATCCGGTCTCCGAAGACCTGGAGCGCGTGCTTCTCGCCCGTGTCCCAGGCGCCCTTGATGAACTGGACCACGCCGACGCGCCAGCCATGGCCCAGCGCCCGCAGCATCAGCCCGAGGGCCGCCGTGGTCTTGCCCTTGCCGGGACCGGTGTTGACGATGAGAAGCCCCTTCTCGATCGTCTTGCCGGCGACCTCGGCGTCCTGCACCGCCTTGCGCTTCTCCATCTTTTCGCGATGGCGCTCGGCGTCGTTCACGGCGTCCGTCATGGGGTGGCTCCGGCTTGGGGTTTCACGATCAGGGGCAGGCCCGCCACCAGGAAGACGACGTGGTCGGCCTGTCGCGCGAGGCGCTGGTGCAGCCGCCCGGCGGCGTCGCGAAACCGGCGGGCCAGCACATTGTCCGGCACGATGCCGAGCCCGACCTCGTTGCCGACCAGCACCACCGGGCCGGGCGCCGCCGCGCAGGCCGCCAACAGCGCGGCGGTGGCGGCCTCCACGTCGGCCTCGGCCAGGATCAGGTTGGTGAGCCAGAGGGTGAGGCAATCGACCAGCACCGGCCCGGGCGCAGCGGCCACCGCCCCGGCCAGGTCCATCGGCACGTCCCGGGTGATCCAGTCGGCCGAGCGGCGCTCCCGGTGGAGCGCGATTCGGTCGCGCATCTCGTCGTCCCAGGCCTGCGCCGTGGCGAGGTACAGCCAGGGGGCGGGACAGGCCTCGATCAGCCCCTCCGCGTGGGCGCTCTTGCCGGAGCGCGCGCCGCCGAGCACGAGAGTCAGTCTGGGAGGGAGGTTCGGCATGAGCCTCCTGTGCCCGAAATCGAGCCCTCGGGTCAAAGGCCGGAATCCGATCCGGGCCGCGTTGTCAGCGCGACGGCAACCGCGTAGAAGCGTGGATCGGACGGTGCCCCGGCGACGGGGTGAAAAGGGAATGCGGTGAGGGGGCGACCCTGAAACCGCAGCTGCCCCCGCAACTGTGAGCGGAGACGGGACTGCCATCGGCCACTGGAGCGATCCGGGAAGGCGGCAGGACCAGCGACCCGCGAGCCAGGAGACCTGCCGCCGAGAGTGGACCTGCCATCGAGCGTGGACCTTCCGTCCACCCGATCGATCCGTGACGGCCGCCGGCGGGGCGGCCAGGAGATGAACCGATGTCGACCAACACCCTCGTCCTGACCGGCACCCGCACCAACGAGCGTCTCGGCGCCGTGCTCGTGGCCGCCTTCCTCGGCCTCGGCCTCGTGTTCATGGCGGGCTTCGCCCCCGCGATGGCGCTGCACAATGCGGCGCACGACTTCCGCCACAGCCAGAATTTCCCCTGCCACTGAGCGCCTCCGCTTAAGGCAGACACCCCCATGATCATCCGGCTCGTGTCGGCGGCCCTGGTCGCCGGCTTCCTCGCGGCTGTGGTCGCGACGGGCCTGCAGCTCGCGCTCACCTCGCCGCTCATCATCGCGGCCGAGCGCTACGAGACGCAGGCCTCGGCAGATCCCGCACGCCTGTCGCCCGCCTCCCTGGTCGTGCGCATCCACGGCGGTCACGATCACGGCACCAAGGACCCCTCGGTCGCGGGCGGCGAGGTGGCGCCCGACTGGCAGCCGGGCCCCGGCCTGCCGCGCATGGCCTTCACGGCGCTGGCCACCCTGGTGGGCGGCGTCGGCTACGCGCTGCTGCTCGGCGCCGTGCTGCTCGCCTGCAACCGCGAGCCCAGCCCCGAAACCGGCCTGCGCTTCGCCATCGGGGGGTTCCTCGCGGTGGCCCTGGCACCGGCTCTCGGGCTGGCGCCCGAACTGCCCGGCATGGCGGCGGCGCCGCTCGCCGACCGCCAGTTCTGGTGGGTGATGACGGCGCTCGCCACCGCCATGGGGCTGTACCTCATCGCGATCCGGCGCGCGCCGATCACCATCGCGGGGGGCATCGTGCTCCTGGTCGCCCCCCATCTCGCGGGCGCGCCGGAGACCAGCCACGCCGCCTCGAACCTGCCGGCGGCCTACGCGGCGCAGTTCGCCGCACGCTCGCTCGGCATCGCCTTCGTGTTCTGGGCCGTGATCGGGCTGGCCTATGGCTGGGCCTGGGGATTGTTCGGCAAGGCCCGGACGGCCCATGCCTGACCAGTTGCAGGATCAGATACCCAAAGACTCGCCTCGGACGGACAGCGCCGCCGTCACGCTCTACGTCTGCGCCACCTGCCGGGCGGCCGGGGACGTCTCCGAGCCACGCGCCGGGGCGCGCCTGCTCGCCGCCCTCCAGGAGGCGGTGAGCGCGGGCGGTCATCCGGGCATCACGGTCGAGAGCGTCGAGTGCCTCTCGGTGTGCAAGCGGCCCTGCACGGTGGCGGTCGCGTCGCAGGGGCGCTGGACCTACGTCTACGGCGATCTCGATCCGGTCGCCTCGGCCGGCATCATCCTGGACGGCGTCGCGCTCTATGCCGAGACGCCGGACGGCATCGTACCGTGGAAGGCCCGGCCGCAGGAATTCCGCAAGGGCGTCGTCGCCCGTATTCCGCCGTTCCCGCCGCCGCTCCCGCCCACATTCCCGCCGCCCGTCGCGGCGCCCCCCCATCCGGACGCCGCCGAATGACTCTTGTCGCCAAGATTCCCTGCACGATCGTCACGGGCTTCCTCGGGGCCGGCAAGACCACGCTGGTGCGCCACCTGGTCGAGAACGCCAACGGCCGCCGCCTCGCGATCATCGTCAACGAGTTCGGCGATATCGGCTTCGACGGCTCGTTCCTGGCGGCCTGCGGCATCGAGGGCTGCGGCGACGAGGACATCGTCGAACTGGCCAACGGCTGCATCTGCTGCACCGTGGCCGACGATTTCGTGCCGGCCCTGAACAAGCTCCTCGACCGGGCCGATCCGCCCGAGCACATCCTGATCGAGACCTCGGGCCTCGCCCTGCCGAAGCCCCTCGTCCAGGCGTTCCAGTGGCCGGCCATCCGCTCGCGGGTGACGGTGGACGGCGTGGTCGCGGTGATCGACGGACCGGCCGTGGCGGCCGGCTTCTTCGCCGACGATCCGGCGGCTCTGGCCGCCCAGCGCGCCGACGATGCCAGCGTCGACCACGACAACCCGCTGGAAGAGGTGTTCGAGGACCAGCTCCTCTGCGCCGACCTCGTGGTGATGAACAAGGCCGACCTCCTCGACGAGGCCGGGCGCGCCAAGGTTCGGGCCGAGGTGCTCGGGCACCTGCCCCGCGCGGTGAAGATGGTCGAGGCCGAGCACGGCCGCCTCGACCCGCGCGTGATCCTGGGTCTCGAGGCTGCGGCCGAGGACGACCTCGACGCGCGCCCCTCCCATCACGGTGAGGGCGAGGACCACGACCACGACGATTTCGACTCGGTGGCCCTCCCGGTTCGGTCCGCCGCCACCGCCGAGGATCTGGCGATCCGCGTCGCCCGCGCCGCCGAGACCGCGGGCGTGCTCCGCATCAAGGGCTTCGCCGAGGTCACCGGCAAGCCGATGCGCCTCGTGGTCCAGGGCGTCGGCGCGCGGATCAGCCATCATTACGACCGGCCCTGGAAAGCCTCCGAGCCGCGGGACGGCCGCCTCGTCGTCATCGGCCTGAAGGGCTTCGACCAGGGCGCCGTCGCCGAGGCACTGGCGGGATGAATCGCCGCGCGGCCCTGCGGCCCGTCCCGGCCGGGCTCCGCCGGCTGCCGCTCGCCGCCCTCGGTCTCGCGGCCCTGCTCGGAATCGGGGGCTGCCGGGATGCCAGGCGGTCGGACGCGACCGCCGGCGCGCCGGTGAGCGCCGCATCCCCGGCGCCGCGAACCGCGGTCAAGCTCGCCTATACCCACGAACTGACCATCGATCTTCCGGCGGATCGCGTCGGCGCGCACTTCGCGGCGGCGCGGGACCGCTGCGTGACCGACACGGTCCTCGACTGCACCCTGATATCGGCCTCGTTCGGCGAGAGTTCACGCCCGTCCGGGCGTCCCTCCGCAAAGCTCGACATCCGCCTTCCGCACAGCGCGGTCGCGGCCTACCTCGCCTTCGTTACGGCGCCCCTTCCGGGAGAGCAGGCGAGCGATGTCATCCTGCAGCGTCAAGCGACCCGGGCCGACGATCTGACCCCGACGATCGAGGATGGCGTGCGGCGGCTCGCCCAGCGCAAAGCCTACCGCGAACGCCTCGACGCCCTGGCCGCGAAACCCGACACCCGCGTCGAGGATCTGATCCGGATCGCGCAGGAAATCGCCCAGGTTCAAGCGCAGATCGAGGAGGACGAGGCCAAGCAGCGCGGCCTCGAGCGGCGCGTCGAGACCGAACTCATCGCGCTCTCGTTCCAGGCCGACCAGGCACGCGCAGGTCCCCTCGCTCCGTTGCAGGAGGCCTGGGCCAGGGCCGGCACCATCTTCGGGGCGAGTGCCGGCGCGGCCTTGCTCTTCGCCATCTGGAGCCTGCCCTGGCTCCCCCTCGTCGCTCTCGCGGTGCTTCTGTTGCGCGGCCTCTGGCGCCTGCGCCGCCGCCGTCGCGGCGGCCTGCGCAGGCCCCTGTCGGAGGAGCGGCCATGAGGCCGCGGCACCCGCCATGCACCTGATCCGCATCGATACGGTCTCCCTCGACGAGGGTGAAGCCGCGGTCGATCTCGGTCAGGCGCCGGGCGACATCGTCTTCCTGTCCTTCACCGATTCCGACCTGTTCGGCATGGGTCAGGCCTTCGCGAAAACCTTTCCGGCGGGTTCGCCCGAAGCGCCGACCCTGCGGCTGGCCAAGCTCGCGAAGCTGCGCCACCCGATGTCGGTCGACCTCTACGTCGATGCGGTGATCGCCAAGGCGCGGATCGTCGTCATCCGCTGCCTCGGCGGCCTCGATTACTGGCGCTACGGCATCGAGCGCGCGAGCGCGGCCGCCCGCGCCAACGACGTGATCCTGGTGGTGCTGCCGGGCGACGACCGGCCCGACCCGCGACTCGACGGCTTCTCCACCCGGCCGGACCTGGCTCCGGACCTCGACGCCTATTTCCGGGCCGGCGGCGCGGAAAACCTGCGCCGCCTGATCGGACGCCTCGCCGCCGAGATCGGATCGGCCGGGCCGGTCGAGCCGCCGCTGCCCCTGCCGCGCGGCTTCGTCGCATGCCCCGGCTGCGGTCCCGTCGACGACGCGCAGGCGCTCGCGGCCGGGCGGCCGTTCCAGACCCTTCCGGCCGAGGCGCCGCTGGCGCTGCTGGTGGTCTATCGCTCCAGCGTCCTGTCCGGCGACACCGCGCCGATCGCCGCGCTCGGTGCAGCGCTCCAGGCGCGCGGCCTCGCCGTGATGGCCGTGGCGGTGTCGAGCCTGAAGGACCCGGCCGCGACGAAGCCTCTGCGGGCGGCGATCGCCGCGCACGGTCCCGCCATCGTGATCGCCGCCACCGCCTTCTCGGCGCGGGAGGACGCGGGCTTCGTCCTCGATGCCGCCGATTGCCCGGTGATCCAGGCCTTCAGCATCGGTGCGGCGCGCGACGCCTGGGCCGCCTCCGCCCGCGGCATGGGCGCGGCCGATCTCGCCATGCAGGTCGCCCTGCCGGAATTCGACGGGCGCCTCTCCGGGTTCCCGATCGGGTTCAAGGAGGAAGGTCCGGAGAGCCAGGGATTCGCCGAGCGCCGGGCCGTGCCGCATGCGGACGGCATCGCGGCCTTGGCCGACCGGGCCGCCGCCTGGGTCCGCCTGGCCCGCCTCCCCCGCACGGAACGCCGGCTCGCCCTGGTGCTCTCGGATTATCCGGCGCGCGGCGGGCGCGCGGGCTTCGCGGTCGGCCTCGACACCCCGGAGAGCGCGCGCGCGATCGTGGCGGATCTGGCCGAGGCCGGCTACGCGGTCGGCGACCTGCCGGAGGGCGATGCGCTGATGCGGGCGCTCACCCGGGGGCCGAAGGATTGCGTCGTGTCCCTCGACGCCTATCGGACCTGGCTCGGCACGCTGCCGGACGACGCCCGTGCGGCCCTCGATGCCGAATGGGGACCGCCCGAAGCCGACCCGGCCTGCCGGGACGGGGCCTTCCGCTTCGGGACCGTGGCGGCGGGAGCGGTCGCCCTGTTCCTCCAGCCCGATCGCGGACGGGCGGCGGACCGCAAGGCCGCCTATCACGACCCCGACGCGGTCCCGACCCACGCCTACCTCGCCTTCCACCTCGGCCTGCGCACCCGGTTCGATGCCCTGATCCATCTCGGCACCCACGGCACCACGGAGTGGTTGCCCGGCAAGGCCGTCGCGCTCTCGCCCGCCTGCTGGCCGGCGCGTTCCATCGGGGCGCTGCCGGTGGTCTACCCCTTCATCGTCGACGATCCGGGCGAGGCGGCTCCGCTGAAGCGGCGTCTCGGCGGCATCGCCCTCGGCCACCTGACGCCGCAGACCGGCGTGACCGGGCTCGACCCCGACGCCGCGCGCCTGCGTGACCTCGTCGAGGAATATTCCGACGCCAGCGTGCTCGATCCGCGCCGCGCCGCGATCCTGGCGCGGACCATTCTCGACGAGGCCGCTTCGGCCGGCCTGCTCACCGGCGCCGGGATCGATACCGGCACGCCGATGCCGGATGCGCTGGCGGCCCTCGACGCGCATCTGTGCGACCTCGGCGAAGTCACCGCCCGCGACGGGCTGCACGTGTTCGGCCGAGCCGGAGCGGCATCCCCGGACGACGTGGCGGCCTGCGCCGAGGGCGAGCGCCTCGGCCTGCTGCGCGCCCTCGACGGCCGTTTCGTGCCCCCCGGTCCCGCCGGCTCGCCGTCGCGCGGACGCACCGACGTGATGCCCACGGGCCGCAACCTCGTCACCCTCGATCCACGCAGCCTTCCGACCCGGGCCGCCACCCTGCTGGGGGCCAAGGCCGCCGACGCGGTGGTCCTGCGCTACCTGCAGGACGAGGGCGCCTATCCGGCCCGGATCGTGATGGACCTCTGGGCCTCGCCCACCCTGCGCACGGGCGGCGAGGACATCGCCCATGCGCTGGCGCTGATGGGCGTTCGCCCGGTCTGGGACCATGCCTCCACCCGCGTCACCGGCTTCGAGGTGCTGCCCCTGGCGCTCCTCGACCGTCCGCGCATCGACGTGACGGTGCGGGTGTCCGGCGCGTTTCGCGACACCTTCCCGGAAACCCTGTCGCTGCTGGCCCGCGCCGCCGCGGCGGTGGCTTCGCGGGACGAGGAGGACGACGAGAACCCCCTCGCGGCCGCTCGCCGCCGCGGCGAGGCGGCGTCCCGCGTCTTCGGCGCGGCCCCTGGGCGCTACGGTGCCGGAGCCGGCGGGCTCGCCCTCGACGGGGCCTGGGACAGCCGCGACGATCTCGGGCGCGCCTATCTCGACGCCACCTCCTACGCCTATGGCGGTGCGACGGACGAGGCGGATGCGGGCTTCGCCGAACGCGTTGCCCGGGCCGATGCCTACGTGCACGCCTTCGACGTGGCCGAGCGCGACCTTCTCGACGGCGACGCCGCCGTGGAGGCGATGGGCGGATTCTCGGCCGCCGCCGCGCTGACGGGGGGGACCCCGGCCCTCTTCAGCCTCGACGTCGCGACGCCCGAGACGCCGAAGGCCCGCACCGCCCGCGAGGACGCCGCCCGGCTGATCCGGGGACGCCTCGCCCATCCGCGCTGGATCGCGGCGCAGCTCCGGCACGGCTATCGCGGCGCCCAGGAACTGGCGCAGGGCGTCGATGCCGTGTTCGTGCTCGCCGCGGCCACCGACGCGGTCTCCCATGCCGATCTCGACCGGCTCTACGGCGCGATGGTGGCCGATCTCGACACCTTTGAGACCCTGCGGGCGGCCAATCCGGAGGTGGCCCGCGCCATCCTGGAGCGCTTCGACGACCTGCGCCGGCGCGGCCTGTGGCAGACCCGGCGCAACGCCATGGCGGCGGACGAATTGCTGCGCGAGGCGGCCGAATGAGCGTGCCCTATCGCGTGCCCCCCCAAACGCCGGGCCGGCGCGTGTCCCCGGAGGCCCCGAGCCGCCGCGGCTGGTGCCCGAGCCTCGCCCGGCCGATGCCCACCGGCGACGGCCTGCTCGCCCGCGTCCACCCACCCCTCGGTCGCCTCACCCCCGCCCAGGCCCGGGCGGTGGCGGACGGCGCGCGCCGTTTCGGCAACGGCCATATCGACGTGACGGCACGGGCCAACCTGCAGGTCCGCGGCGTCACCGAGGCGACCCGGTGCGGCCTCGCCGAGAGGCTGGAAGCGGCCGGGCTCGGCGATGTGCGCCATGACGGGGGGCCACAGCGCCTGACCCTGACCACGCCACTCGCCGGCCTCGAACCGGATGCGGGCGCCGATGTCCCCGCGCTCGCGCGGAGGATCGAGGCGATCGGGCTGGCGATTTCCGGGCTGCCGCCGAAGACCCTGGTGGCCGTCGAGTCGGCCGCAGGCGGGATCACCCTCGGCGCGGCGGAGGCCGATCTTCATCTCGTCGCCACGCGAGAGGGCTTGGCGCTGCATCTTGCCGGCGACGCGGCGTGGTGGCGTCTTTCCGGCGCGGAAACCTTGGTCGTCGTGGATGCGGTCCTGCGCCTCCTGGCTGCGAGCGGGCAGCGCCGGATGCGGGATGTCCCGGCCGAGACGCGCAGGCACGGCCTGGAGCAATTCGGCCTGCGCCGGGTTCCGCCCTCCTTCGAAAGGTCCGGCCCGCGCCCGGGCGTATTCGCCCTGAATTCCGACCGTCCGGCATCCGCCGACCCGGTCGTGTCCCGTTCGCCAGCGGATGGTGCCCGCGCTCTCCTTGTCGATGCCCCCTTCGGGCGCTGCAGGGCCGATGCCCTCGACAAGCTCGCCGATACGGCGGCCGCCGCCGGCGCCGACGGGTTGCGCCTGTCGCCGACGCGGGGCTTCCTTCTCGTCTACTCCGAGGTCAGTGCCGCCGAGACCGCGCGCGAAACCCTGGCCGCGGCCGGCTTTCTGACCCGGGCCGACGATCCGCGCGGCGCGGTGGCCGCCTGTCCGGGCGCCCCGGCCTGCGCCTCCGGCTCGACGCCGACCCTGGACGACGCCGCCCGCCTGGCGGAGGCGTTCCGGTCCTTCGCCACGCGGGGCCTGCGCGCCCATGTCTCGGGCTGCGCCAAGGGCTGCGCCCATCCGGGAGCGGCCGACCTCACCCTGGTGGGGCGCCACGGGCTCTACGACGTGGTGATCTCCGGCCGGCCCGATGCCTTGCCGGCGACGCACCTCCCTTTCGAGGCCGCGCTGGAGCGCGTAAGGAGGGCGGATTCGGCATCGTCTCTCGCCCAGATCTTCCCGCACCCTTCGCCAGGACCCGGATCGTCATGAGTTCCCGCCTCGACTACCTGCGTGACGGAGGGGAAATCTATGCCCGCTCCTTCGCGATGATCCGGGCGGAGGCCGATCTCGCGCGCTTCCAGGGCATTGCCGAGCGGGTTGTGGTGCGGATGATCCACGCCTGCGGCATGACCGACCTGCCCCGCGACGTGGAGGTTTCCCCGGATTTCGCGGAGGCCGGCGAGGCCGCCCTGAAGGCCGGCGCGCCGATCCTGTGCGACGTCCGCATGGTCGCCGATGGCGTCACCCGGGCGCGGTTGCCGGCCGACAACCGGGTGATCTGCACCCTGAGCGATCCGCGCGTGCCCGCCATGGCCGCCGCCATGGGCACCACCCGCTCGGCCGCCGCCATGGAATTGTGGCGCGAGCACCTGCCCGGCAGCGTGGTGGCGGTGGGCAACGCCCCGACCTCGCTGTTCCGGCTCCTCGAACTCCTCGACGAGGGCGTGGCGCCTCCCGCCGCCGTCATCGGCATCCCGGTCGGCTTCATCGGGGCGGCGGAATCGAAGGAGGCCCTGGCGCGCGACGGCCGGGTGCCCTTCATCGTGGTGCACGGACGGCGCGGCGGCAGCGCCATGACGGCGGCGGCCGTCAACGCGCTCGCGCAAGAGATCGAGTGAGAGATCGAGTGATGGACGCGAGCGAGGGGCTTCCCCCCGAGGCGGCGGAGCGCACCGAGATGCCCCGCCTGGCGACCACCGGCACCCTGTTCGGCGTCGGCATGGGGCCGGGTGAGCCGGATTACCTCACCGTCCGCGCCGTACGGGTGCTGGAGCGGGCGCCGGTGCTGGTGCATTTCTGCAAGAAGGGCCGGCGCGGCAATGCCCGCACCATCGCGGACGCGGTGGTGGCCGCCGAGCCGGCGCGCGAGTGCCCGCTGGTCTATCCCTACACCACCGAGCTTCACCCCGAGCATCCCGACTACGTCGCGGCGTTGGCCGCCTTCTACGACGACGCGGCCGCCCGCCTCGCCGACCATCTCGGCGCGGGCCGGGACGTGGCGATCCTGTCGGAGGGCGATCCGTTCTTCTACGGCTCGTTCATGCACCTATGGCGCCGCCTCAAGGACCGCTTCCCCGTGGAGGTGGTGCCCGGGGTCACCGGCATGTCCGGCTGCTGGACCCGGGCCGGAACCCCGATCACCTGGGGCGACGACGTGCTCACCGTGCTGCCCGCCACCCTGGCGCAGGCCGACCTGGTGGAGCGACTGCGCGCCACCGACGCCGCCGTGCTGATGAAGCTCGGCCGTCACCTGCCCAAGGTGCGGGCGGCGCTGGCCGAAGCCGGCGTGCTGGAGCGCGCGGTCTATGTCGAGCGCGGCACCATGGCGGGCGAGCGGGTGATCGCGCTCAAGGACAAGCCCGACGACGACGCGCCCTACTTCTCGATGGTCCTGCTGCCCGGCGAGGGGCGCCGCCCGTGAGCGGTTCGCTGACGGTGATCGGTCTCGGACCCGGCGATCCGCGCCTGCTGACGGCAGCGGCCCAGGCCGCCCTGGACCAGGCCGAGGACCTGATCGGCTACATCCCCTACGTCGCCCGGGTTCCCGAGCGGCCGGGCCTGATGCGCCATGCCAGCGACAACCGGGTCGAGGTCGACCGGGCGCGCCACGCTCTCGAACTGGCCGCCTCCGGCCGGCGCGTGGCCGTGGTCTCCGGCGGCGATCCCGGCGTCTTCGCCATGGCGGCCGCCGTTTTCGAGGCGGTGGAGGCCGGCGACCCGGCCTGGGCCAGCCTCCCCATTACGGTCGAGCCCGGCATCACCGCCATGCTGGCGGCCGCGGCCAGGCTCGGCGCGCCGCTCGGCGGCGATTTCTGCGCGATGTCCCTGTCGGACAACCTCAAGCCCTGGGAGGTCATCACCGCCCGGCTGGAGGCCGTGCTGCAGGCGGATTTCGTGGTGTCCCTCTACAACCCGATCTCCTCGGCCCGGCCCTGGCAGCTCGGCCGGGCCCTCGATCTGGCGGCCGGAATCCGGCGCGGCGACACACCGGTGGTGTTCGCCCGCGCGGTCTCGCGCCCCGACGAGGCGATCCGGATCCTCACCCTCGATCAGGCCCGGGACACCACCGCCGACATGGCCACCGTGGTGATCATCGGCGCTTCGGCGACCCGGCTGATCCCGCGCGGCGACGCCACGCCCTTCGTCTACACGCCGCGCAGCGTGCCGGCCGCGTGATGCGCAGGGCGGCGCAGGCCTCAGAGGATGGCGATCCGATCCAGCGCGGCCGTCACGTCCGGCACGCTCGGCACCTCCGGTTTGTGCGGTCTGGCGACCATGATCACCGACAGCCCGAGCGACCGCGCGGCGGCAATCTTGCCGTAGGTGGCGCTGCCGCCGGAATTCTTCGAGACCAGGACCTCGATCGCGCTCCCGGACAGGAACGCCGCCTCGGCGGCCTCGTCGAAGGGGCCGCGGGCCTGGATCGTGCTCAGGCGCGGCACCGCCAGATCGACGCTCTCGATAGCGCGGACGACGTAGTCGTGCTGGGGCGCGGCCGCGAAGGCCGCCACCTCCTGACGCCCGATGGTGAGAAAGACCCGGCGCGGCGCGGGGCCAAGCGCTCGGGCGGCGGCCTCCATGTCGGGCACCTCCGTCCAGTGGTCGCCGGACACCGGCTGCCAGGCCGGACGCCGGATCGCCAGCAGGCGCGTGCCGGTGCGGGCACAGGCCTCGGCGGCGTTGGCGCTCATCCGGGCCGCGAAGGGATGGGTCGCGTCGACCACCAGATCGGTGCGGTCCTGGGCCAGCCACGCGGCCAAGCCATCCGCGCCGCCGAACCCGCCGATCCGGGTCGGCACCGGCTCCGCCTTCGGCTGGCTGGTACGGCCGGCGAGCGACAGAGTGACGGCGTGGCGGTCTCCGCACGCCAGCAATCCGCGCACCAGCGCGCCGGCCTCGCCGGTGCCGCCCAGGATCAGAATCCGCATGCTTTCGCCGTCCATGGGGGCGTTCTCCATGACCGATGACACCGAGTCCACCCCGCGGCCGGCGGCGCCCTGGCTGACCATCGTGGGCCTCGGCGAGGACGGACGCGCGGGCCTGAGCCCCGCCGCCAGCGCGGCCCTCGACGGCGCAAGCCTGATCTATGGCGGGCGCCGGCACCTCGCCTTGGCGGCGCCTCTGGCGGCCGAGACGCGGATCTGGCCCAGCCCGATCGCCGAGGCCTATCCGGGTCTGCTCGCCCGGCGCGGAACATCGACCTGCATCCTCGCCACCGGGGACCCGTTCCACTACGGCATCGGCGCCGAAATCGCCCGCCTGATTCCGGCCGACGAGATGCGGGTTTTTCCCCATCCCTCCGCCTTCAGCCTCGCCTGCGCCCGCCTCGGCTGGCCGATGGCCGAGACCGCTTGCCTGACCCTGCACGGCCGGGCGCTGCCCCGGCTGATCCCGCATCTCCAGCCCGGTGCCCGCCTCCTGGTCCTGACCTGGGACGGGACGACGCCGGGGGCGGTCGCCAGCCTGCTGCGCGATCGCGGCCTCGGCGCCTCCCGCCTGACCGTCCTGGAGGCCATGGGGGGCGCGCGGGAACGCCGCCGCAGCGCCCTGGCTGACGGTTTCGCCTTTCAGGAGATCGACCCCCTCAACACCCTGGGCATCGAGGTCGTGGGATCGCCCGAAGCCCGAGTCGTTGGCTTGAGTCCCGGCCTCGACGATGCCTGGTTCGAGAATGACGGCCAGCTCACCAAGGCCGACATCCGGGCCGTGACGCTGGCCGCCCTGCGTCCGCGCGCCGGCCAGACCCTGTGGGACATCGGCGCCGGGGCCGGCTCGATCTCGATCGAGTGGATGCTGCGCCATCCGAGCCTCAAGGCCGTCGCCATCGAGGGCAGCCCGGTCCGGGCCGCCCGTATCGCCCGCAACGCCGACCGGCTCGGCGTACCGGACCTGCGGGTGGTCGAGGGCCGGGCCCCCGACGCGCTCGCCGGATTGCCCGAACCCGACACCGTGTTCATCGGCGGCGGCATCACCGTGCCGGGCGTCCTCGATACGGCTCGGGCCGCCCTGCGCCCCGGCGGACGCCTCGTCGCCAACGTGGTCACCCTCGAGGGGGAGGCGGTGCTGCTCGCGGCCTTCGCGCGCCAGGGCGGCAGCCTCAAGCGCCTCGCGGTCGCCCATGCGGATCCGGTCGGGCCTCTGCACGGCTGGCGCAGCGCCATGCCGGTGACGCAGTGGAGCTGGGTGAAGGCCTGATGCCGGGCGATTCCGGCCCGCCCCATCCCAATGCGCCCCATCCCGGCCCACCTCATGCCGGCCCACCTCTTGCCGGCCCACTTCATGCCGACCTACCTCATGCCCGTGCGCCCGACCTCATCGCCGGGATCGGCTTCCGCCGCGCGACCCCGGCCGATGAGATCCTCGCGCTGGTGGCACGGGCCTGCGACGCGGCTGGAGTGCCCCTCGCTCGCGTGGCCCGCCTCGCCACCGCGGCCGACCGGGCCGGGGAGCCCCCGATCCGCAGCGTCGCCGACGTCCTGGGCCGTCCCCTCGACGCCATCCCGTCCGAAGCCATGATCGCCGTCGACGCGCAGGTATCCACCCGCTCGCCGCGGATCGAGGCCTCGCGCCGGGTCGGCTCGGTGGCGGAAGCCGCGGCTTTGGCCGCCGCCGGGGTCGGGGCGACCCTGGTGGTGCGGCGAATCGCCAGCGCCGGGGCGACCTGCGCCCTTGCGCTTCGCGCACAATCCGTCACGCAGGGCTCATGACCGTTCACTTCATCGGCGCCGGTCCGGGCGCGGCCGACCTCATCACCGTGCGTGGGCGCGATCTCATCGCGCGCTGCCCCGTCTGCCTCCATGCCGGCTCGCTGGTGGCGCCCGAAATCCTGGGCTGGTGCCCGCCGGGCGCGCGCGTCGTCGACACGGCCCCCCTCGACCTCGACGCCATCGTGGCCGAATGCGCGGCCGCCCACGCGGCGGGCCACGACGTGGCGCGCCTGCATTCGGGCGACCTGTCGATCTGGAGCGCCCTGGCCGAGCAGACCCGCCGGCTCGCGCAGGCCGGCATTCCCTTCACGGTGACGCCGGGCGTGCCGTCCTTCGCAGCCGCCGCCGCGCTGCTGCGACGCGAACTCACGGTGCCGGGCCTTGCCCAGTCCGTGGTTCTCACCCGGACCTCGGGGCGGGCCAGCGCCATGCCGGAGCGCGAGACCCTCGCGGCCTTCGCCGCCACCGGCGCGACGCTGGCCCTGCACCTGTCCATCCACGTCATCGACACGGTGGTGGCCGAGCTGACGCCGTTCTACGGCGCCGATTGCCCGGCCGCGGTGGTGTTCCGCGCCACTTGGCCCGACGAGCGCGTGCTGACCGGAACCCTGGCGACCCTGGCGGGCCAGGTGGCGGAGGCCGGCCTGGAGCGAACGGCGCTCATCCTGGTGGGACCCGCGCTCGACCCGGCGGAGTTCCGCGAAAGCGCCCTGTATTCGCCCGATTACGATCGCCGCTTCCGCCCCACCGGCAGTACCGTGCTGGGAGAGCGCGCGGCCGGCTCACCGGCGACGGGAGAGCGCGCATGAGCGTGCCCGGCCTCCTCGTCGCGGCGCCCCGCTCGAGTTCGGGCAAGACCACCGTGACGCTGGCGTTGATGCGGGCGCTGGCCCGGCGCGGACTCGCCGTACGGGGCGCCAAGTGCGGACCGGACTACATCGACCCCGCCTTCCACCAGGCGGCCACCGGGCATCCGAGCTTCAACCTCGACAGCTTCGCCATGCCCGAGCCGATGCTCGATGCGGTGGCGGCCCTGGCGGCCATTGGCGCCCACCTCGTGGTGGCCGAGGGGTCGATGGGGCTGTTCGACGGTATCGTGGCGCATGAGGGCCGGACGGGGGCGAACGCCGACATCGCGGCGCGCTACGGCTGGCCGGTGATCCTCGTCCTCGACGTGTCGGGCGCAGCCCAATCCGCCGCCGCCCTCGCCCTCGGCTGCCGGGCCTACGATCCCCGCATCCACATCGCCGGGGTGGTGCTGAACAAGGTCGCGAGCCCGCGCCATCGCCGTCTCGTGGAGGCGGGCCTGAGCCGCATCGGCATGCCGGTGCTCGGCGCCCTGATGCGCGACGCCAGCCTCGTCCTGCCCGAACGGCATCTCGGCCTCGTCCAGGCCCGCGAGACCAACGACCTCGAGGCTCGCCTCGACCGGCTCGGCGACCTCGCCGAAGCGGGGCTCGACCTCGACGCGATCCTGGCCGCCGCGGCCGGTGCGGCGCCCGGCCCCGGCTCGGGCACCCTGCCCCGGCCGCCGGGCCAGCGCATCGCCCTGGCGTCCGATGCGGCCTTCTCGTTCCTGTACCCGCACATGGAGGCGGGCTGGCGCGCGGCCGGGGCGGAACTGGTCCCGTTCTCACCGCTGGCGGACGAGGCGCCGCCGGCCGATTGCGATGCGTGCTGGCTGCCCGGCGGCTATCCGGAGCTGCATGCCGGCCGTCTGGCGCAGGCCGATCGTTTCCTCGGCGGCCTGCGCGACTTCGCGCAGCATAAGCCGGTCCACGGCGAATGCGGCGGCTACATGGTCCTCGGCGAAAGCCTGGAGGACGCCGCCGGCGTGACGCACGCGATGGCCGGGCTGCTGCCCGTGGCGACGTCCTACAAGGCGCGCCGCCTCCATCTCGGCTACCGGGTCGCGACGCTTCTGGCCGAAGGGTCCCTCGGCGGAGCGGGCGCGCGCCTGGTCGGGCACGAGTTCCACTACGCCAGCGAGCGCAGCGACGTACCGACGCAAGAGACCGGCCTGGCTGCCGTGACCGACGCGGAAGGCGTGCCCCTCGGCATCGCGGGGCACCGGCGCGGCTCCGTCACCGGCAGCTTCTTCCACTGGATCGGGTAGGGCCTCGACGCGAGCCCCTACTCGGCAGCGGCAGCGGGCTCGGGGGCCTGCTTGCCCATCTTGGCGGCGGTGCGCACGATCGCCAGTACGTCGCGGCGCAGTTGATCGTCCTCGATCAGCGCGTAGGCCCGCAGCAACTCGATGGCGCCCTGCGCACTGAGGAAGCCGAAGACGTCCGACTGGGTGCCGCCGACTTCGTCCTCCTCGAAGAACGCCGAGACCGGAACCTCGAGGAGACGGGCGATCTCGCGCAGGCGACCGGCGCCGACGCGGTTCTGGCCCTTCTCATACTTCTGGACCTGCTGGAAGGTGACGCCCACGGCAGTGCCGAGTGCGGTTTGACTGAGGCCGCGCGCCTTGCGCAGAGCGGTGATCCTCAATCCGACGAGGCGATCAACGTCGGTAGTCTGCTTCGGCATCATCTCTCGATTCAGTCCCTAAAGAAATTCCCGCTCGGCCTCGCTCCCGGAAGGGCTGGGAGAATTGAGCGCTTTCGTACAAAGCTGTGCAGGACACCCCAAGCTCATTCATCACGAAACAAAGGCAGTCGAACGTCAATTTCACGAGCTGTGTGAGACTATCCTTGTCTGCCGTCAAATGCCACTGGGCGTTTTACTCCGCATCAGCATCGGACCTAACCATTCTGACAGCTTGACCACAAAGCCGGCACGGATTGCAAGCGCGACGTTGTGATCGTCCAAGCCGAGATTCGCTGCATTGCGCTGTCATTCGCAGCACGAAACCCTTCGACGTCACCTTCGGTAACGACACGGATCGGGGTTCAGGCGGGGCGGCTCCGGCCGCGGCCGCGACGCATGCGCCGAATCCGATGGTCTTTCCCCGGCCGGCGCCCCAGATTCCCTTCGTCGATGGGGACCGCCCCGGACGCCCGAAAACCCAGGTGGATCATGTTTATCGCAATGAATCGCTTCAAAGTCGTCAAGGATGCGACGGAAGATTTCGAGCAGGTCTGGCTCGGTCGTGACAGTCATCTCGGCGAGATGGCGGGCTTCGTCGAGTTCCACCTGCTGCGCGGACCCGAGCACGAGGACCACGTCCTCTATGCGTCGCACACCATCTGGTCGTCGAAAGCCGATTTCGAGGCGTGGACCCGCTCGGAGCAGTTCCGCAAAGCGCATGGCCGCGTGCCCTCGACCAAGCCCCTGTACCTGGGCCATCCGCAATTCGAGGGATTCGAGGCGATCCAGACCGTCGCGCGCCCCGATTCGGAGGCCGCGGCGTAGCGCGCGGGTCCTATTCCCGAGGACGGGGCCCGTCCGCGACCCCGCGCACCTCCGGCGTCGGGCCGGCTGTCGTGGCCGAGACGGGGGTCAGCGGCTGGCGAGGCGCGGCAGCAATGCCGCGCTGAGGCCGATCAGCGGCAGGTAGGCCGAGAGGGCGTAGACGAACTCGATGCTGGTGTGGTCGGCGACTTCGCCCAGGATCGCCGCCCCGAGCCCGCCCATGCCGAAGGCGAAGCCGAAGAACAGGCCGCCGACCAGCCCCACCCGGCCGGGCAGCAGTTCCTGGGCATAGACCAGGATCGCCGGCATCGCCGAGGCCAGGATTGCCCCGATCGGGATCGTCAGCGCCACCGTCCAGGCCAGGTTGGCATGGGGCAGGATCAGCGTGAACGGCAGCACGCCGAGGATCGAGCCCCAGATCACCGGCTTGCGGCCGACGCGATCCCCGATCGGGCCGCCCAGGATGGTGCCAGCGGCGACCGCGCCCAGGAAGACGAACAGGTAGACCTGGGACTGTGCCACCGACACGCCGAAGCGATGGATGAGATAGAACGTGTAGTAGGACGAGAAGCTCGCCATGTAGAAATACTTGGAGAAGATCAGCGTCAGCAGGATCGCGACCGTGGCGACGATGCGGGCGCGCGAGAGCGGCGTGACCGTCCCCGGGCGGGATCGGGCCGGCGCCCGGGCACTGGCGGCGAGCCGGTCCCGGTACCAGCGCCCGACGATGCCGAGGACGACGATGCCGGCGAGCGCGGCCAGGGAGAACCACGCCACGCTGGGCTGGCCGTGCGGCACCACGATGAAGGCGGCCAGCAGCGGGCCGAGAGCCGTGCCGGCATTGCCGCCGACCTGGAACACCGATTGGGCGAGCCCGTAGCGCCCGCCGGAGGCGAGGCGGGCGACCCGCGAGGCTTCCGGGTGGAAGATCGCGGAACCGATCCCGACGAGGCCGGCCGCGAGCAGCAGCACGCCGTAGGTCCAGGCCATCGAGAGGAGCAGGAGCCCGACCAGGGAGGCGGCCATGCCGAGGGCCAGGGAGAACGGCATCGGGCGCCGGTCGGTATAGAGCCCGACGACCGGCTGCAGCACCGAGGCGGTGAGCTGGAACACTAGGGTGATGAGGCCGATCTGGCCGAAATCCAGGTGGAAGCTCTGCTTCAGCAGCGGATAGATCGCCGGAAGCAGCGACTGCACCAGGTCGTTGAGGAGGTGCGACAGGCTCAAGGCCGCGAGGATGGCATAGGCCGTCCCTCGGGCGGCGCTGGCTGGAGCCGGCGACGCAGGCATCGGCTCGACGGTGTCATTCAGGGTCGGGGACATCGGAATTCCGTCACGCGCCGGGACGACGCACAGGTTTCTTTACCGTCACGCCGCGCAGCCGGAGGGCGCGCAGCAACGGCAATCTCGAGACCGCCCGGAGACAAACCAAGGTTGCGCCAGAACAGCGCCGACACTATGCGCCGTGCTTGTCCACACCTGACGCGCGAAATCAACCGAAACTCGGCCCCTGTTCATCTCCAGTTGTTTTCTCATCGAGCAGTAGAGACGCCTCCTGGGCAGGCCGGATCGGAATCCCGGTCTGTACAGCGCACAGCCCGGCCGTCTAATCCTGCGGCGTTGCGGCAAGCCATGGTGACTGTCGGGCTGATCGCTCCCGGTGATCTCGAAACACTGCCGAGAAACGTCAGGTCCGGTCTTTGCTGAGTCTATCGCAGAAACCAAGATTGAGTCGCATTTTGTCTCAACTTGGGACAGTCTTCGCATCAGGACGGGACATGGCGCTCCAGATGTTTCACGATCGGATCCCGGAGGCTTTCGAGAAGCTTCCGGTCACACGCGCGCGCCGCGATGTCTGGGCGGCTCTCCTGCCCCGTCGCCGACGGGCGGCGTTCCGCATGGGCCTGTCGGCGGCGACGGCCTGTGTGGATCTTCTCACCATCTTCACAGTCGCGGCCTTGGTCGACGTCACCTATTACGGCGGGCTCGTCGGCGCGATTCCCGAGGTCAGCACCAGTGGCAGCTTCGAACTCTCGGTGCTGGTCGGATTGTTCGTCCTCCTGACGCACATCGTGCGCGAGGATTACCGGATCGAGACGCTGCTGGCGGACCGGCCGCACCTGCGACGGACCGCGACCGCCTGGGTCGGAGCCTGGGCCATCGTCCTGGTGATCGGCTTCGGCACCAAGACGACCCACGATTATTCGCGCCTCGTCTCCCTGGGGTTCTTCTTCACGGGGTTGCCCGCGATGTTGCTGGTCCGGTGGGGCATGCTCAGCTTCGTCCGCAAGGCCGCGACACCGAACTCGGCCTCCACCAACCGGATTCACCTCGTCGGCTACGAGGAGGATATCGCGCGGTTCTATGCCCACAACGACGCCGAAGCCCTCGGCCTGCGGGTGATCGGAACGAGCTACCTGCGCCGGATCGACACGATGGGCGACGACGAATCCCGCCGTGCCCAGCTGTCGGAGGATCTCGACCTCGCGGTTTCGGTGGTGCGCTTCCTGCGCCCGGACGACGTCTTCATCCTGGTGCCGTGGTCGGCATCCGCGGACATCGAGCGCTGCATCGACGCCTTTCTGCGCGTGCCGGCCGCCCTGCATCTGCGCCCCGGCGCCGTGATGGACCGATTCCCCGACCTCAAGCTCGCCCGGGTCGGCGGCCTGTCCGGCATCAACATCGGACGGCGCCCGCTTCAGGCCGGCGAACTGTTCCTGAAGCGCAGCCTCGATCTGGTGCTCGCCCTGATCGCCCTGGTGCTGCTCAGCCCGCTGTTCCTCGTGGTGGCGGTGCTGATCAAGCTGGACAGCCCCGGTCCGGTGTTCTTCCGGCAGAAGCGCTATGGTTTCAACCAGCAGCCCTTCGGCGTCTTCAAGTTCCGCAGCATGAAGGCCGCCGGAGACGCGGTGTTCAAGCAGGCGACCCGCAACGACAGCCGGATCACGCCGGTCGGCCGGGTTCTACGCCGCTCGAACATCGACGAGCTGCCGCAGCTCTTCAACGTGGTGCGGGGCGAGATGTCTCTCGTCGGCCCCCGTCCGCACGCCCTCGCGCATGATCGCAGCTTCGAGAACCGCATCGCCCTCTATGCGCGCCGTCACAACGTCATGCCGGGCATCACCGGATGGGCCCAGGTCAACGGCCTGCGTGGCGAGACCCTGACGGATCTCGACATGGAACGGCGCGTCCAGCACGACCTGTACTACATCGACAATTGGTCGGTCTGGTTCGACATCCGGATCATGTTCATGACTGTCTTCTGCGCGCGCGCCTACAAGAATGCGTGCTGAGGGGAAACGCCGCCCGAACAGGGCCGGCCGCTCGCGTCTTTCGTTTGTCGTGTGGGGATAACCGGCCTCCACTACCCCTTGACAAACGCTAATCGTCGGCGGACCGCCCCCGACATGCGCCGCACTCGCCCTCGACTTCGAGGATCCGGCTCGTCGGCTTGAAGCCGACCTTGGCCAGGGTGCGCCCGAGCTGATCCTCGACCTCCGGCGACGTGGTCTCGTCGATGGTTCCGCAGTTGCGGCAGATCAGGAAGACGAGGCCAGCCCCGTCCGTGTGCGCGTGGCCGCAGGACACGAAGGCGTTCCGGCTGGCGATCCGGTGGACCAGTCCGTGCTCCGTCAGGAAGTCGAGGGCGCGATAGACCGAGACCGCCGCCACGCGCCGGCCGGGCTCGCTCAAGGCCTCGGCGATGTCGTAGGCTCCCATCGGCCGGGTCTGGCCTGCCACCGCCGCCAGCACGTCGCGACGCAGGCGCGTAAACTGGAGGTCGCGCTCGCGACACAGGCGCTCCGCCCGTGCGATCGCCTCCTGCGCGCCGCCGCAACCGTGGTCATGCGTCGCCGCATGGTCGTGCATGGTCTGCCCCGCGAACCCGGACCGTTGAACTGGCCGAGTGTTACAGTGTATCATCACCAACATAAGCCGACGCTTCCGTTCGTGCAAATGATCCCTCCGTGACCCGACCCCCGCGTCCTCCCGTGTCCCTTCGCTCTCCCGCGCCCCTGCGCCGCTCGCTGTTCCAGGCCGGGGCATCCCTGCGCTTCGCGGTGGCCTTCGCCCTGAGCCTGCTGCTCTGGGGCGCCATCCTGTGGGCTTCGCGATGAGGTGCCGATGAGCTGCGACGTTCCCGGCGCCATCGCGCTCCGCGGGTTGACCCTCGGCTACGACCGTCACCCCGCCGTCCACCACCTCGAGGGAATCATCCCGCCCGGCGCCCTCCTGGCGCTGGTCGGGCCGAACGGTGCCGGCAAGTCTACGCTCCTGAAGGGCATAGCCGGCGAGATCCCGTGCCTGGAGGGCCGGATCGAACGGCCAGGGCTGGATGAGGCCATCGCCTACCTGCCGCAGGCCGCCGAGATCGATCGCAGCTTTCCGCTCAGCGTCCTCGATCTCGTGGCGATGGGATTGTGGCGTCGTCTCGGACCCTGGCGCAGCGCGCGGCGCCACCAGTCGACCCTGCTGGAGGCGCTCGCCACCGTGGGCCTCGCGGGTTTCGAGAAGCGCCTGATCGGCACCCTGTCGGGTGGCCAGTTCCAGCGCGCCCTGTTCGCCCGCCTGATCGTGCAGGAGGCCCGCGTGCTCCTCCTCGACGAGCCCTTCACCGGCGTCGACGGGCGTACCACCGCCGACCTCCTCGGCCTCATCGGCATCTGGCACGGACAGGGCAGGACCATCGTGGCGGCCCTGCACGATCTCGGACAGGTGCGGAGCCACTTTCCGCACAGCCTGCTGCTCGCGCGCGAGGCTGTCGCCTGGGGACCGACCGAACGGGTGCTGACGGCCCCGAACCTCGCGCGCGCCCAGAGCCTGTCGGAGGCCTGGGACGAGGATGCGGCGGTGTGCGCCGGGCACGATGCGGGCGGGACCGAACCGGCCCATCGACACGACCATGCTCACGTACACGATCATTCCGCGCAGGATCATTCCGCGCAGGATCATTCCGCGCAGGATCATTCCGCGCACGATTCTGCCGCGCACGACTCTGCCGCGCACGATCATTCCGCGCACGACCACCACGGGCACGCCGCGTGATCGACCTGCTGTTCGGCCCCTTCCTCGAATTCGGCTTCATGCGCCGGGCGCTCGTCGGCTGCCTCGCGCTGTCGCTCTCGGCCCCGCCGGTCGGCGTCTTCCTGATGCTGCGGCGCATGAGCCTGATGAGCGACGCCATGAGCCATGCCATCCTGCCCGGGGCGGCCGTGGGCTTTCTCGTGGCCGGACTGTCCCTGCCGGCCATGACCCTGGGCGGCCTCGCGGCCGGCCTCGCGGTGGCGCTGATGGCCGGCTTCGTGACCCGCTCCACGGTGATCAAGGAGGATGCGAGCCTCGCGGCCTTCTACCTGATGTCGCTCGCGGGCGGCGTCCTCCTGGTGTCGTTGCGGGGATCGCAGATCGACCTCCTGCACATCCTGTTCGGCAGCGTCCTGGCCCTGGACGATCCGGCCCTGTGGCTGCTCGGGGGCATCGCGACCGTGACCCTGTTCGGCCTAGCGGCCCTCTACCGGCCGCTGGTGATGGAATGCGTCGACCCGCTGTTCCTGCGCACGGTCAGCCGGGCCGGCGGGCCGGTGCATTACGCCTTCCTCGGCCTCGTGGTGATGAACCTCGTCGGTGGATTCCAGGCCCTGGGGACCCTGCTGGCCGTGGGGCTGATGCTGCTCCCCGCCATCGCGGCCCGGTTCTGGGCGGCCGACCTGTCCGGGATGATCCCGGTGTCGGTGCTGATGGCGATCCTGTCGAGCGTGATCGGGCTCAACGTCTCCTACCAGGCCGACGTGCCCACCGGACCGGCGATCGTGCTGGCGGCCGGGGCGCTCTATCTGGGGTCGATGCTGGTGGGACGCCGCGGCGGCCTGGTCTGGCGGCTGTTCCGCGCCCGGCACCTCGAAGCCTGACGGCGCGAGGCGCCACGGAGGGCCCCCTGGTGTGGGAAGCTCCCCCGGCGGGGGCAGGCGCGGCTCAGAGGTTGAGCAGGCTCATGATGCCGGAGATGATGGCGTAGACGAAGCCGGCATTGAGGAGGACGCCGACCGCCCCGATGGCGAGGCCCCCCATCACCACGACGCCGTCGCGCTCGACGAGTCCGAGGCCAACAAGACAGATGGCGAGGCCGAGGGGAATCTGCCCGACGATCGGCGCGGCCACGATCAGCGCCAGCGACAGGGTGAGGAGCAGGAGGCCGACGCCCCGCATGCCGAGGCCGGTTTCGAACAGGCTCATGCGCGGACGCGACCAGTGCTCGAGCCGGCGCAGGAGCGGCACGGCGCGGCTCGCCGCGCGCTCGACGTCCCGGCGGGCGACAGACCGGCGCAGCAGCGCCCGCGGCAGCCAGGGCGAGGCCATGCCGGCCGTGATCTGGATCGCCACCAGCAGCAGCAGCAGCCCGCAGACCAGCGGGATCGGCGGCGGCATCGGCAGGCAGTTCGGCAGTCCGAGAATGACGATGAGGAGCGCGAAGGCACGATCCTTCAGGACGGCGACGATGTCACCGACGGTCAGCCGTTCACCCTCCTGCTCGGCGAGCACGGTGAGAACCTCGGAAGTTCTGGCAGCGGGTGACAAGAATGCTCGGCCATTGGCGACTGTCCTGGGCCGGGCTGTAGCCGAGTTGGGGGCCGAGGCCAAGCGGCGCATCCGCGCGCCGCGCGATGACCCTCGGGCGATTCGCCGAAACGTGATGCCGCGCCGCCAAGAGCAATACAATCTCAGATTGAATTACCGAAAATCCATTTCCGTGAGGTATGAAGATTGGGCAGAAAGCGACCGGGCCTGTTTCGAATCGTCACGATACTTTATTATAACCTGAAAATTCCGAGCCTGTTCTTGATTTCCATTAGATTGAGTCAAACACTACCGGCTTCGTATACCATGAAGCAGGCAGGCAGGCGGTGCGTGTGCGCGCGGGGCTTTTGGGCGGAGCCAACCGCTGGATGGGACCCGTCGCGGGCCTCGCCGGTCTGGTTGCATCCGCGCCGACCGCGCCGGTTCGCGGAGCGGAGTTCGCCGGTCCGTCCCCGGTATCGGTTCTTCTCTTCGGGAGCCTGGAGGCCGGGCCCTCCGTCTTCGTCACGACGGGCGCCAAGGCGGCGCTGGATCGGATCGACCGGGAGGGGTTCGTCGCCCTGGCCAGTGTGGGCGGTGGTCAGCGTCGGGAAACGGCAGGCATCCGCGCCACCACCATCGGAGCGGTCGTGTTCGGCTATCAATGGTTCGCCGATTGGGGCGTGGTCGCACTCTACGCGGGAGCGGAAGGCACGGCGGACGTGATCTATGGCTGCGGCTGCCTGCGGGCGCTGCCGCCCCGCTTCGGCCTGCGCCTGCACGGGGAGATCTGGGCGCGGCCCAGCGACGAAACCCTGTTCGTCGCCACCCTGATCCTCGGTAGTACGCGCGCCAGTGCCTGGGGCCGGGCCGCCTGGGGGTATCGGGCCTTGGGCGACTGGGTTTGGGGCGCCTATCTCGGACCGGAGGTGTCGTTCTACGGAGACGAGACCGGATACCAGAAATGGGGCGCGGGCCTTCACGCCACCGATGTAGATCTCGGCCGGGTTCACCTCAGGTTCTCGGCCGGGCTGCAATTCGCCAGCGAGCGGCAGGATATCGGCCCCTATGTCGGGCTCACCGTCTGGTCGCCCTGGTGACGGGCGCCTCGGCGCGCCGTCGGAGGTTCGGGGAACGCGGGACCGCGAGGTCGAGGGTGCCCTGCTCGGTGGATGTCGGGCCGACCGGGGCACCGTCACCGAGGCGATCGAGAAACCGGGACGCCTCCGCGACGATCGCCGCCCGCCGGGCCGCGTCCATGCGCTCGATCGCGCGGTAGGGCATCGCCAGGCGGGGGTTGTCGCCCAGGCGGTCCGCGTGCCGGATGAGGAAGGCCCAGTACAGATAGTTGAATGGACAGGCCTTCGGACCGGACTTCTGGGCGACGTCGTAGGCGCAGGATCGGCAGTAATCCGACATGCGGTTGATATAGGCACCGGAGGCCGCGTAGGGCTTCGAGCCCATCACGCCGCCATCGGCCCACAGCACCATGCCGTGGACGTTGGGCAACTCGACCCACTCGTAGGCATCCGCGTAGACCACGAGGTACCATTCCTCGATCTGGGCCGGCGCGATCCCGGCGAGGAGGGCGAAGTTGCCCGTCACCATCAGGCGCTGGATGTGGTGGGCATAGGCGTGGGTCCGGGTGGCGTCGATGCACTGCGACAGGCAGTTCATGTCGGTTTCGCCGGACCAGTAGAACCACGGCAGATCGCGGCTCGCCGCGAGGGCGTTCGAGGTCGCGTAATCCGGCATCCGCGCCCAGTAGAGCCCGCGCACGTATTCGCGCCAGCCGAGGATCTGCCGGATGAAGCCCTCGACGCAGTGAAGCGGCGCCGCACCCGTCCGATAGGCACGCTCCGCCGCCCGGCAGACTTCGCCCGGCGTGAGCAGGCCGGCATTGAGCGCCGCTCCGATCAGCGCGTGATACAGGAAGGGCGCGCCGCTGCGCATCGCATCCTGATAGTCGCCGAAGCTGGGAAGACAGACAGCGAGGAAGTGCTTGAAGGCCGTGAGGGCCTCGCCGCGCGTGACCGGCCAGGCGAAGGCGTCGGTTGTGCCGAAATGATCCGGGAATTCGGCCTCTACCAGGGCGATCACCTCCCGGGTCACGGCATCGGGCGGGAAGCCGAGGCGTTCCGGCAGGATGTGGTCCTTCGGCAGCCCCTTGCGGTTTTCCGGGTCGAAGTTCCAGCGCCCCCCGACAGGCTCGGCCCCATCCATGAGCAGGCCGGTACGCCGGCGCATGCCGCGGTAGAACGTCTCCATGCGCAGGCTGCGGCGATCGCCCGCCCAGGCGGCGAACTCCGCCCGGGGACACAGGAAACGGTTGTCGTCGCGGATCTCCACCGGCAGGCCGAGATCGTCGCGCCAGGCCTGCATCATCTCCCAGACCCGCCACTCCCCCGGTTCGGTCACGACGATCCGGTCCGGGGCGTGGCGTGCGATCGCCCGTTCCAGTTCCCCGGTGAAGCTGCCGGTGTTGCCGGGCGCATCGAGCCGGACGTAGTCGACGGCGATCCCCTCCCCGTCCAACTCCGCCGCGAAGTGGCGCATGGCCGAGAACAGGAAGGCGATCTTCTGCTTGTGGTGGCGCACATAGGTCGCCTCCGCGCGGACCTCGACCATCAGGACGATGTCGTGGTCCGGGTCGAGATCCGTCAGGGTGGCGATGCGACGGGTGAGCTGGTCGCCGAGCAGGAGCCTGAGAGTGCGGATGGCGATCAGCCCTCGCCGCGCGCGGCCGGGCGCACGGCGACCGGATTCGACATCCCGACCGGCGCCGTGTCACCCGTCGCGTCGGCGACCTGGTCCCGCCGCAGAGGCGCTTCCAGCCTGGCTACTCTCAACTTCGACGCTCCCAATTCGCCGCCGATCGGGTAGGTATGGCGAAAGCCGGTGACGGGGAGCCGTCGTCGCGCGTGATCGACCGATCCGTGACGTCGCAGGACCGCCGAGGGGCCCATGAAGTTCGCCTTTGCCGGCATCGATTTCCTCGGCGGCGTGTTCGAGGCCCTGATCGGGGCCGGCTGGACGCCGATCAAGCTGTTCACCCGCCCCTGCGACGGGCTCTACGACCACAACGAGGCGGTCGTGGCGAGCGCTCGCCGCCACCGCATTCCGATACAGCTCTCGCGGTTGAAGCCCGAAGATCTTGCCGCGCTGGCGGACGCGCAGGGGCGCGACTGGGCGCTGGTGGTCGCCGGCTATCCCTGGATGATCCGGGGCTGGCGGGGTTCTGCCGCCTACGGGCTCAACTTTCATCCGTCGCCGCTTCCGATGGGCCGGGGACCCTATCCGCTGTTCAAGGCGATCAGCGACGCCCAGCCCGAATGGGGCGTCACCGCCCACTTGCTCGCCGAGGAGGGTTTCGACACGGGCGACATCCTGGCCCAGGAACGCTTTCCCCTCGGCCCCCTGGAATCGCACGAGACCCTGCTGGCCAAGTGCCAGATGGCGGCGAGCCGCATCGCCGCCGGTCCCATCGCGCGCGATCTGCCGGCCCTCTGGAAGGCGCCCGTGCCCCAGGGCACCGGCTCGTACTGGCCGCGAGTGACGGATGCGGACCGGACCCTGGATTTTCGCACCGAGGTCGACGCGATCCTACGCCGGGTGCGGGCCTTCGGCACCATCGAGACGATCGCGCGGATCGGCGACAGCCGGGTCTACGTGGCGGCGGCGGAGGGCTGGCGCGAGGCGCACCGCCACCCGCCGGGAACCGTGGTGCAGCGCTATCGCCGCCACGTCGTCGTCGCCGCCCGCGACGGCTTCATCCAGCTCAATCGCTGGAGCCCCGTCACGGCGACGGAGGTCGGGCATCTCGGGAGATAGGCATGCGACACCGGCTCTTCAGAGCGCAAGGCCGCGCACGCTCCGCCCATGGACCAGTGCAAGGATCAGCACACCGTCTGGGATTTCCTCATAGAGGATGACATGGCTCTCGAACTCATGTCGCCGTACGCCTTCCGCGAGCCGATGGGCGGGACGTCCAAGGCCGGGATTGTCGGCGAGGAGGCGAAAGCAGCGATCAAGGCCTGTTCGATAGCGCTGGGCCTGAACGTCCCCGAAATTTTGAAGCCCGAAGACGAAGAGGTCGAGAAGATCGTCATCTGCCCTTTGCGTCAGGCGATACTCACCCACGCCTCGATCCGCGCGCCAGATCCTGTGCCTGCGCGAAGATCGCGTCGACGTCACGCGGACTGGAGCCGCTGGCCCGAGCCTCGGCGACGCTCTGGCGGAGATCATCCATCGTCATGGCCATTCCGCGCCGCTCCCGATCACGCCGGATCAGATCGGCAAGATAGGCGCTTGAACTGGCGTAGGCGCCGGTCCGGACCTGAGCGTCAACCCAATCCGTGATCGGATCGGGAAGGGAAACGGTCATGGTGGCCATCAAGCCCCCTTTTCGATCGATGCGCTGCACCCGACGATATCACGATGAAGCCGGTTGCGGCGCGAAGAATGGACCTGATCCTCATGGCGCGCATGCGCAAGAAAGCCGACCTGCCCACCAAGATCTGCGTCCAGTGCGGCAAGCCGTTCGCGTGGCGCAAGAAGTGGGAGCGCGTCTGGGACGAGGTCCGCTACTGCTCCGACCGGTGCCGGGCGGAGGCCAAGCGCGGCGCCCGCGCGGGGGAAGCCCAAAGCTGAATCCGAGAGTCATTCGTTTTCGTTTGTCGTGTCGGGATGACCGGCTTCCGCTTGTCCCTGACACACTTCTAGCGAAGCGCGTCGAGGCCGGCGGGGGTGTCGACGTCCTGGGTCACGCCGACATCCATCGCGATCTCCAGCACGTCGGTGCGTCCGGCCAGCAGGCGCCCGGCGCCCTGATCGCCCGTGAGGGTCGCGAGGGTAGGACCGAGCCGAGAGCGGTTGAGCAGGACCGGGTTGCCCCGCTGTCCGCCATGGACCGGCACCACGGCGGAGGGCGCCGGGTCCGCCTCGCGAAACGCCTCGGCGAGACGCGTCAGGTGTTGGGGCGTGACGCGCGGCATGTCCCCGAGAAGCACCAGGACCGCCGCGACCTCGGCCGGGAACGCGGCGAGGCCGGCCCGGAGCGAGGTCGAGAGACCCTGCGCGTAGTCCTGGTTCGTGACCCGGACGAGATCGAGCCCGTCGAGGGCGGCGCCGACCCGGTCGGCATGGGCACCGAGCACCGCAACCACCGGGCCGAGCCCCGAGCCGAGGGCAGCCTCGGCCACATGGCGCACGAGGGGCTGCCCCCCGAGGGCCTGCAGCAGCTTCGGCTCCGTCCCGAAGCGGGTCCCGCGCCCGGCGGCGAGGAGGATGAGGCCGAGGTCAGGCATCGTCCTCGGCCGGGCTGCCGCCGGAGCGGGGCTGGGGCCGGGACACGATCTCCATGAGGAGCCCGCCGACGCCGAGGCCGACGATATCCGCGCGGGTCACCGCGAGGCCGGCCAGCAGCCGGTGCAGCACCCAGTCGAAGCCGTTCTCCTTGGGCGAGCGGGCACAGCCCGGTGCGCCGATCACCGGCACCTCGGCCACCGCCCCGACCAACAGGAGGTTGCCCGGGTCGACCGGCATCCCGAGATGCTCGACCCGCCCGCCCGCCGCCTCGATCCCGGCGGGAATGACGTCGCGCCGGTCGGCGATGGCGGAGGCGCCGAACACCACGACGAGTTCGGCCCGATCCTCCGCCACCGCCGCCCGGATCGCGTCCGCCACCGCTTCGCGGCGATGCGGGACGCGGGCCTCGGCGACGAGATCCGCCCCCGTCGGGGCGAGCCGGTGGCGCAGATTGTCCAGCGTCTTGTCGATGGTCGTGGGCTTGAGCCCCGGCAGCAGCGTCGAGACCACGGCGACCCGGCGCAGGCGATAGGGCGTGACCCCTAGGGCACCTCCGGGCGCGGCCCGGCAGGCCCGCGCGAGAGCCTCGCCCGAGACCGCGTACGGAATGATCTTGACCGTGGCGACCATCTCGCCGGCCACCACCGGCTTGTGGGGAGCCAGGGTCGCCACCGTGATCGCCTCGTCGACCCCGTTCACGGCGTCGATGGCAGCCCGGTCGATGCGCAGCAATCCGGCGCTCGCCGCGTGCAGGTTGCAGCGCCCGGTGAAGGGCGGCGCGCGGTCGAGATGCGGGCCGGCGAGATGCGTCGCGAGGCGCTCGGCCGCCGCATCCTCGGCCACGTCGCCGGGTTCCAGGGTGACGGCGACGAGCTCCGACAACCCCGCCGCGTCGAGACGCGCCGCATCCTCCGCGGGAATCACCCGGCCCTTCCGGAGGGTGACGTCGTGCGCCCGCACCGTGTGGGCGGCGATCAGCCCGGCGGCCTCCCGGGTGGGAACGGCGCCGAACTTCACGGGGCGTCCCCGAGGCGCGGTGCCCGCAGCGCGGCAATGATCTGGGCCAGGATGGACACCGCGATTTCGGCCGGGCTGACGGCGCCGATGTTGAGCCCGATCGGCGCCGCGATCCGGCCGATCTCGGCTTCCGAGAACCCGGCCTCGGTCAGGCGGGTGACGCGGGCCGCGTGGGTTTTGCGCGAGCCGAGGGCGCCGACGTAGAAGCAATGCGCCCGCAGGGCCGCGACCAGCGCTGGATCGTCGATTTTCGGATCGTGGGTCAGGGCCGCCACCGCGCAGTAGCGATCGAGGGGTGGGACCGGCCCCGCGAAGGCATCGTCCGGCCATTGCGCCACGAGGTCGACGCTGGGAAAGCGCTCCGGGGTCGCGAAGGCGGTGCGCGGATCGATGACCGTCACCGCGAGGTCGAGGGCCTGGGCCATCGGGACCAGGGCCTGGCTGATATGCACCGCGCCGATCACCACCAGCCGCACCGGCGGGGCCTGCACGGTGAGGAAGACGCGGCGCCCCTCGGCCTCCGCGAGGCCGCTCTTGCCGGAGGCGAGATGCCGGGCGAGCAAGTCTGCGAGCGGGTCGCCGGCGATCTCGGCCTCCCGCACCACGCGCTGGACGCCGCCGTCGAGGTCGGTCACCAGGATGGCGGCGCGGCGGGCGGCCCGTTCGGCATTGAGAATCGCGAGGGTTTCGAGCTGCATGGCCGCGCCTCAGGCCACGGGCTCGACGAAGACGCGGATGCGCCCGCCGCAGGACAAGCCGACCCGCCAGGCGGTCTCGTCGGCAACGCCGAATTCGATCACCCGCGCCCGCCCGTCGGCAATCGCCTCAAGACCTTCGGTGATCACCGCCCCCTCGACGCAGCCGCCGGAAACCGATCCTAGGAAGTTGCCCTCGCCATCGACCACGAGATGGCTGCCCACCGGGCGCGGCGCCGACCCCCAGGTCTCGATGACGGTGGCGAGCGCCACGGCGCGGCCCTCGCGCCGCCAGGCTTCGGCGGCGCCCAGGATATCGTTGAGGAAGATATCGTTGAGGGCGATATCGTTGAGGCGGTCGGTCTCGGTGGAGAGCATGGTCCTGACGAACTCCGGCGCGCGATCGGACCCGGCAACGGGACCCCTGACCCACGAATTAAGCGCCCGCGCGGCGGGGACAATGCGGCCTTGCGAGCGATCGCGCCAGGGCGTGACTTCCCGCACCGACCCGCCGGCCCTATCCTGAGTGCCGGATTCTCACCGTCACGGACCTGCCCTCCCGATGCTCAGCCCGCGCGCCCAGGTCATTTCGCGAGCGTTCGCCTTCGGGCTCGCGGCCTGGTCTGTGACAATGGCCGGGCGCGCCGAGGCCCAGGTGCGGATCGGCGTGTCGGCTCCCCTGTCCGGCCCGGATGCGGCCTTCGGCCAGGGGGTGCGGCTCGGGGCCGAGCAGGCGGTTGCCGATCTCAACAAGGCGGGAGGCGTCAACGGCCAGCGCCTCGTCCTGGTGGTCGCGGACGATGCGGGCGAGGGCAAGCAAGCCCTGGCGGTGGCCCGGCGATTCGCGACCGACCGGGTCGGCCTCGTGGTGGGTCCTTTCGGTGCCGGAGCCGCCGGTCTCGCCATGCCGGCCTATGCGGAGGCGGGCATTGTCGCGGTGACGCCCGGGTCGACCGATCCAGGACTGACCGGCAAGGGTCTGTGGAACGTCTTCCGCACGGTGCCGAACGAGTCCGAGCAGGGCACCGTCGCCGGGGCCTATCTGGTCGGCCACCATTCCGGGCAGCGCATCGGCATCGTTCACGACAAGAGCCTGTTCGGACGCGGCCTCGCGGAGATCGTCAGCCGGGCCTTGAAGGCGGCCGGACAGCCGGAGGTGGCCTTCGAAACCCTGAACCGGGGCGAGCGCGACGTCTCCACCCTGGTCGCCCGCCTCAAGCGGGCGCGGGTGGAGGTGGTGTATTTCGGCGGGCTCGCGCCGGACGCGGCCGTGCTCCTGCGGGCTTTGCGCGACGCCGGGGTGAGCGCGCCCCTCGTCGGAAGTGACGGGCTCCTCGATCCGGCCTTTCCGCAGGGCGCCGGGCTGGCCGCCGAGGGCACGGTGATGACCCTGGCACCCGAGCCGCGCCGCCTGCCCGAGCCAAAGGGAGCCAAGGCACCGCGGACGGCCGAGGCGAATGCCGTTGCGGCCCAGGCCTACGCCTCCGTCGAGGTTCTGCGCCAGGGCGTCGAGGGCGCCGGCTCCGCGGACGGACAGGCGGTTGCCGCGTTCCTGCACCAGGGCCGCCCCATCCGCACGATCCTCGGCGACCTCGCCTACGATGCCAAGGGCGACCTCAAGGCCGATCCGCGCCGGCCGACCACCCTGCTGCAGGTCTGGAAGCGGACGCCCGACGGCCGGATCGACTACGCCGGAAACACCGTCACGCCGTGAGACGTCGCCTCCCTGGACCGGTGCCGGCGCGATCCGCCGTCAAGCCACCCTGAAGGATTCATCCGACCGGCCATCCGCCCCGCGTCCCCAGCCCAATTCTGAAGCGACATCTTCCGGTCGTACCGAACCTTCGACCACAGCATGCCGCTTTCGTCGGCCCTCGCCTCGGGAAAAGCTTGCTTCGGAGCGGTCCGGACATTATGTCGGGGCAACGCTCGCCGGTGTTGCGCATCCGATGGGATCGGACCCGCCGCCCGCCGCGTTTTGCCGAACGGCTTCGTTTTGTGTCCCGGGTCGCCCCTTTTCAGGCCGTCCGGCTGGAGAGTGTGGATGGCGAAAGAAGAGTTGATGCAGTTCGACGGTCTCGTGATCGAGATCCTGCCGGACGCGCGCTATCGCGTGCAGCTCGACCAGGGGCACGAGATCGTGGCCTACACGGCCGGCAAGATGAAGAAGAACCGCATCAAGACTCTGGCCGGCGACCGCGTCACCGTCGAGATGTCGCCCTACGACCTGGAAAAGGGCCGTCTCGTGTTCCGGCACAAGGACGAGCGCTCCTCCGGCCCCCGTCCGCCGATGCGCGGCCAGTTCCGCCGCCGCTGATCCGACGCATCCGCGATGCCTCTCCGTTTCGAGAGGCATCGATCGACGAACGCGTATGCGTCCAGGGGCTCCGAGGCGGTGTCGAGAGCGTGCGGCTCGCCCGCTTCACGCACCGATGAACTTGATGAAGGCGGTGCCCACCCCGAACAGGGCCGCACCGACCGCCATCCTGGACAGGGCAATCCGCCAGGGTGCGAGCATCCTGTCCCACTCGCGCGTCATGGCCTCGTCCATCAGCTTTTTCGGCTCGGCGACGAATTTTTCGCTTTCCTCGCGTGCGCGCCGGATGCGTCCGATCCGCTCCTCGAGGTCAGGCGTCAACGGTGTTGCACCGTCGCCCATCGGGATCGTCTTTCGTCGCGTGGAATCGCGTAGCTGATCTTGCCCTCCTCCCGTGAGGGATCCAGCGCGCGCGCGTGATGCGCGCGCTGGATGTTCTCCTACTTCCCGAACCGCTCGAACTTCGGGAAGCTCCGGGTCATCAGGGTGCCGGCATCGGAGCGGTGCCCCATCCATTTCTCCAGGATTCCCGCCTGGGCGAGCCGGGCCTCACCGCCGGTCTCGCGCCAGGGCAGGCCCTCCGCGAGGGTGAAGATGTGAGCGTCGGTCAGGGCGGTCTGGCGGCAGCGCTGCAGGCGTACGCCCTTGCCGCGCACCATCTCGGGCAGTTCGCTCAGCGGAAAGACGAGCATCAGGCGGTCGGCGCTGCACACCGCGATGTGGTCACCGGCAGCCGGCACCAGCACGGCGGCGGTGGCCGGCGCGTCGAGGCCCATGATGCCCTTGCCCTTGCGGGTGTTGGCCACGAGCGCATCGGCCGGGGCCAGGAAGCCGCGCCCGTCGGTCGCCGCCACCAGGACCTTCCCGCCCGGTTGGTAGGGGATGGCGGCGACGATCTCGGTGCCGTCGTCGAAATCCACCATCAGGCGGATCGGATCGCCGAAACCGCGCCCGCCCGGCAGCTTGGCCGCCTCCAGGGTGAACACCTTGCCGTTCGAGGCCAGCACCAGGATCTTGGCCGTGGTCTCGCTCGGAAAGGCCAGCTTCAGGCCGTCATCGCCCTTGAAGGCGACGCCCGAGAGATCGGCGACGTGGCCCTTGAGCGCCCGGATCCAGCCCTTGTTCGAGACGATGACGGTGATCGGTTCGCGCTCCACCATGGCGGCGGTGAAGTCGATGCCGGCGGTGTCCGGCGGGTTCTCCAGGGTGGTGCGCCGGGCGCCGATCTTGGTCTCGGGTCCGAAGGTCTTCTTCACCGCGCGGATCTGCTTGGTGATGTCGGCCCATTGCAGCTTGTCGGAGCCGAGCAGCCCCTCGATCCCCTCCTTCTCCAGGGTCAGAGCGTCGAGTTCGCGCTTCATCTCCATTTCTTCGAGCTTGCGCAGGGAGCGCAAGCGCGTGTCGAGGATGGCGTTGGCCTGGATCTCGGTCAGCGCGAAGCGTTTCATCAGGGCGGGCTTCGGCTCGTCCTCCTCGCGGATGATGCGGATCACCTCGTCGAGGTCGAGATAGACGATGAGCAGGCCGCCGAGGATTTCCAGGCGGCGGTCGATCTGACCGAGACGATGGCGCGAGCGGCGCTGGAGCACGACGCGGCGGTGGTCGAGCCACTCGCGCAGCGCCTCGGCCAGGCCGATGACGCGGGGGACGAGCCCGCCCACCAGCACGTTCATGTTGAGCGAGATGCGCGATTCGAGCTCGGTGAGCCGGAACAGCGATTCCATCAGGATCACCGGATCGACGTTGCGGGCGCGCGGCTCCAGCACGATGCGGACATCCTCGGCCGATTCGTCGCGCACGTCGGCCAGCAGCGGCAGCTTGCGCTCCTGCAGCAGCTCGGCGAGCTTCTCGATCAGGCGCGCCTTCTGCACGCCGTAGGGGATCTCCGTGACCACGATGGTCCAGGTTCCGCGTCCCAGATCCTCCTTGGCCCAGCGGGCGCGCACGCGAAAACCGCCGCGCCCGGTGCGGTAGGCCTCGGTGATCGATTCGGCGCTGTCGATCAGGATGCCGCCGGTGGGGAAGTCCGGTCCCTTCACGAAGGTGAGGAGTTGGGCCGAGGTCGCCTCGGGATGACCGATCAGGTAGAGCGCCGCGTCGCACAGCTCGGCGGCGTTGTGGGGCGGGATCGAGGTCGCCATGCCGACCGCGATGCCTTGGCTGCCATTGGCCAGCAGGTTCGGGAAGGCGGCGGGGAGCACCACCGGCTCCTCCTCCTGCCCGTCGTAGTTCGGGCGGAAATCCACCGAATCGTCGTCGAGGCCTTCGAGGAGGAGGCGCGCCACCTCCGTCATCCGGGCTTCGGTGTAGCGCTGGGCGGCGGCGTTATCGCCGTCGATGTTGCCGAAATTGCCCTGTCCGTCGACCAGCGGGTAGCGCTGTGCGAAGTCCTGCGCCATGCGCACCAGGGCGTCGTAGGCCGCCGTATCGCCGTGCGGATGGTATTTGCCGATGACGTCTCCGACGATGCGGGCGCATTTCTTGAAGGCCGAGGTCGGATCAAGCTTCAGGAGCCGCATGGCGAACAGGATGCGACGGTGGACGGGTTTGAGCCCGTCGCGGGCATCGGGCAGCGCCCGGTGCATGATCGTCGACAGCGCGTAGGCGAGGTAGCGATCCTCCAGCGCGGTCTTCAGCTCGACGCTCTCGATGCCATCGGGACTCGATGGCGGCTCGAAGGGCTGGCCCATCACGAACTCCCGGGCCTCAGACGACCCAAATCAGAACAAAACACGAACGGAATTTAGGCGTTCCGCGTGCCCAATGCAACGAAGCGCGCGCGCTCCTCCGGAGCTGGGATCGCGCGCGGCCCCCAGATGTGCTGGTCGAGGAAGTACCCCGTCAAGGTAAACCCCTCCGTAACGGCACGGGAATCGGGGGTCATCGGCGCCAGGCCCCCCGGATCGCGGGCGCGCAGGAAGTCGGGCAGCGCCAGGAGCTTGTCGCGATAGGGCTCGCCGGCCGAGGCGCTGACGGCCCGGCCGCTGCGGGGCGAGACGTAGATCAGGGCATCGTTGCCCCCCGTCGCCGCGCAGGCCGCGAGATCGAGGCCGAAGCCCAGTTCCGCCAGGAGCGCCAGTTCGAAGCGCACCATCAGGGGCGGGGCGATGTCGGGATCGTGCAGGTGGCCGATCAGGAGCCAGGCGGCCTCGAACAGTTCGGGATGCGGATCGCGCTCCGGCAGCAGCCGGAGCAGGCCGGCCAGGTGGCTGACGCCGTAGAGCGCCAGGGCCGAGCCCATCAGCCGGGCGGCGACCGACTGGACCGGCTCGATCGCGAAGGCTCCGAGGCTCCCGTCGAGGCGCGCCCGCCAGGTGGCGCGGACCCGGTTGCCGGGCTGCAGCACCGGCTGCATCCGGCGTGAGCGTCCGCCATGCACCAGCCCGAGATGGCGGCCGTGGTCGCGGGTCATCAGTTCGAGGATGACGCTGGTCTCGCCCTGTCGGCGCAGGCCGAGCACCAAGCCGTCGTCGGTCCATTGCATGGGCTGTCTTACGGCGGCGATCGCCCATTGCAAACGCGACGGGATGGCACCGATTGCAAGCCTGACATTGTTCGCGCTTTGCGGGAATGTCACTACGCTCGGCGACACCCGAATCGAGGCCCCCGCCATGCCATATCCCTGTCGACCGCCGAGCCTCGGGCCGACCCTGCTGGCGGTCCTCACCATCGTGGCTCTGGCGGGCTGCACCGCGCGCGGATCGATCCCGGTGCCCGCCGCCACCGCGCCGATACGCGAGCGCCTCGCCGCCCTGGCGCTGAGCCAGACGGAATTCGGCTCACTCTCGCTGATCCCGGTCCGGTTCATTCACAGCCGGGTCTCCGGCCCCTTCCTCGACGAGGGCCGCACCCTCTACTGCGTGTCGAGCCGGATGCGGGGCCGCAGCTTCGGCCGGTCAGAACGGCCCAAGATCGTCATCCAGGAGAAGGCAGGCGTGCTCACCGTCATCAACGAGGACAAGGAGGCCTGCGACTTCCAACGCACCGAGCCGTTACCCGAACTCGAGACGATGGCGGCCAACACGGGTTGAGCCAACATGGGGTGAGACGGCAACGGTTGAGCCGGCGCGTCTTGCCCTGCGGAGCGCCCGATGATTCGGTGGGGCCATGCCGGACCAGCCCCTCGCCCTGAGCCTCGACCTGATCGCCCGCGCCCACCCGCTGCCGGTGGCCGACGACGTCACCGCCCTGGCCCTGATGACCGACGCCGAGTTGGCGCCGGGCCTCGCCGCCGCCCTGGCGGCCCACCCCGCCCCGTCGGAGGGGCTCTGGGTGTTCGGCTACGGCTCCCTGATCTGGCAGCCGGAATTCGCCTATGCCGAGCGCCGCGTCGGCACCCTGCATGGCTATCACCGGCGGTTCTGCCTGTTGCAACGCCGGTTTCGCGGCAGCCCCGGCAATCCCGGCCTCGTCCTGGCCCTCGAGACCGGTGGCACATGCGAGGGCGTCGCCTTCCGACTCACCGGGGCGACGGCCGCCGAGACGCTGCTGCCGGTCTGGCGCCGGGAGATGCGGGGCAACGGCTATCTCGGATGCTGGGTGCCGGTCGCGACGGCGGCGGGGACGATCCAGGCCCTCACCTTCGTGGTCAACCGCGAGAGCGACCGCTACACCGGCCCGATCTCCGACGCGGCCATTGCCGAGCGGATCGCCGACGGAGCCGGACATCTCGGCCCCAGCGCCGAGTATCTGTTCCGCACCGTGGACGCCTGCGTGGCGGAGGGCATCCGGTGTCCGCACCTGCTGACCCTTCAGGCCCTGGTGGCCGAGCGCCTGCAGGCACGCTTGGCGTCGCACGGGCCGAACGTCTGAGGAGACGTCGAGGCACCACAACGCCTCATTGAAATTACAACCATAAGTATCAGTTCGCCCGCTGTCGTTCCTCTACGTGCGATGAGCTTTATTGGCTCAGCAAGACATCTGTATGGTGAAACGATTTGGATCAATACTTGCTGTTCAGACTTCTTTATTTGTTTCCGACTACGTCGATTGATCAGAGAAATTATTATTCTGGAATACGTCGTCATGCTCGGAATTCGTTCGCGCCTCTATGCCGGCTTCGGCAGCCTGATGATCATCACCGGCGGGCTCGGGCTCACCGCCCAGTATCAGCTCGCCTCGGTGGTCGACGATTACGGGCTGAGCGCGCGGCTGGAAGAGGGCGCGCGCAACGTCTTTTCGGTCAATGGCCAGGGTGAGCGCCTGTCCGGTCTGGCCATGGAGTTCCAGGCGAACCCGAGCCCCGAGCGGGTGATCGAGATGGAGCAGGCCCGCGACGCCATGGCGGGCCTGCTGAAGCGTCAGGTCGACATCGCCCTGTCGGCCGAGCGGAAGGCCCTGTACGCCGACATGTTCGACCAGACGTCGGCCCTCAAGGACGACATCCGGAACCTCGGGCGGGCGGGGGAGCCGGTGGCGCAGAGCAAGGCGACGCTGTTCAAGACCGGCGACGAACTCACCCGGGTCAGCGGCCTCCTCATGGCGGAGGTCCGCAAGACGGGCACCGCCGCACAGATCAGCCAGGTTGCGACCCTGGAGAGCGCCGTCCTGCTGATGCGGGTCAGCAACTGGCGCTTCCTGGCCACGCGCGACCCGAACGGCCCTGCGACCTTCGCCACCAACAGCCAGAAGGTCGATCTCGCGATGAAGGCCCTCCGGGCCCTCGATCCGGACGGCGTGTTCACCCGCTCGACGAAGGCGCTCGACGAGACCGTGTCGGCCTATGTGGGCGCCTTCAACGGCGCGGTCGCCGCGCTGGAGGCGACACGAGCCGCCTATGACGACGCCTTGAAGCCGCACCTGGCGGCTTTGGGCCGGTCCGGTCTGACCGTGCGCACCAAGATCGAGGCGGCGGTGGCCGAGATCCGGGCCGCCACGGAGGCGAGCGTGAGCCGGGCGCGCCTGATCCAAATCGCGCTGATCGCCCTCGCGCTCGCCCTCGGCGGCGCGCTGGCGTTCCTGATCGCCCGCAGCATCATCGGGCCGATCGTCGGGATGACGCGGGCGATGAGCCGCCTCGCCGCGGGCGAGACCGAGGTGGCGGTGCCCTCGCAGGAAGCCGTGGACGAGATGGGCCAGATGGCCAAGGCCGTGGACGTGTTCCGTCTGAACGCGATCGCCCGCATCGCCCTGGAAGAGCAGCAGGTCGCCGAGCAATCCGCCCGCCAGCGCCGGGCCGACCGGGTCGACGCGCTCGTACAGGGCTTCGAGCAGACCATCGCGGGGGCGATCGGCATCGTCACCTCGGCCGCGACCGAACTCGACGCGACGGCGCAGTCGATGACCCAGGTGGCCGAGAGCACCAGCGGCCAGGCCGCCGCCTCCAGCGCCGCCGCGGCGGAAACCTCCGCCAACGTGCAGACCGTGGCGGCGGCCGCCGAGGAGATGGTGGCCTCCCTGCACGAGATCGAGCGGCAGGTGCAACAATCCAGCGCCGCGGCCGGCGTCGCGGCCCGCGAGGCCGAGGCGACGGATGCCACCATGGGAACCCTGACGCAGGCCGCCGACCGGATCGGCGAGGCGGTGACGATGATCTCCAGCATCGCCGGCCAGACCAACCTGCTGGCGCTGAACGCCACCATCGAGGCGGCCCGCGCCGGTGAGGCGGGACGTGGTTTCGCCGTGGTCGCCGCGGAGGTGAAGGAACTCGCCGGCCAGACGGCTCGGGCCACGGATCAGATCAGCGGTCAGATCACCGCGATCCAGCACGCGACGGCTCAGGCCGTCGCGGCGATCCGGCAGATCGGGCAGACCATCGTGTCGGTCAACACCATCGCGGAGAACATCGCCATGACGGTGGTGGAGCAGACGGCGGCGACCGGCGAGATCTCGCGCAACGCGGCGGAGGCGGCGCGCGGCACCCACGACGTCTCGATGAACGTGTCCCGGGTCCTCGCCTCGTCCGGCGAAACCGGCACGGCCGCCCAGCAGGTCCTGATGGCGGCCGGCGAGCTCGCGACCCAATCGGTGAACGTGAAGCAGGAAGTCGAGGGATTCCTGTTGGCCATCCGGGCGGCGTGAGAAGCGCATTCGAATGATCCCCGCGCGTCCCCCTCCCCCTTGTGGGAAAAGGGTAGGCGTGGGGGCGGGTAGGTGACCCTCAAGCTACGGAGCCAGCGGAACCACCCCCACCTTCAACGCCTCCCCACAAGCTCGACGGATCGTGGGCTGGCCCGAGATCCGCTGGGGAGGAGGGCCGCGTCGCGCTGAGATGACGGAATACGGTCGCTGACAGAATCGGATTTACGACGTCACGGAACGGCTTCGCGCAACCGCATGCTTTTACGCAGACGATGGCTCGGCTCGAACCGAACCGGCCGCTGTTTGACGAAATGCCTCGTCAATTGACCTCGACCTGAACCACCCCCGGGACAGCCCGCAGGGCGCCGGCGATCTGCGGGGTGGCCTGGTAGCGGCCCGGCAGCTTGACCTCGACCTCGCGCTCGCCGTCGAGGAGGAGGATGAGAGAGACCTCGCCCTCCCCGCGGACCTGGAGGCGCTGCTGCACGGAGGCGATCGGGCGCTCGTCCTTGAGATAGACGCGCATGCCCTTCTGGTGGCGGGCGACCGCCGCGTCGAGGGGTTCGGCGGTCATGATGCGGGCGCGCACGTCCTCGCCCTCGAGGTTGGCCTGGAGCTGGAGCACCAGCGGACGGCCCGGCTCCAGGATCTCGCGGTACTGGCCGAGCCCTTCCGAGAAGATGATCGCCTCGAAATGCCCGGTCTGGTCGGACAGGATGACGATGCCGAGCTTGTTGCCGGTCTTGGTCCGGCGCTCCGAGCGATCGAGCACGGAGGCCGCCACGCGGCCCACGCTGGTGGTGCCGGCCCGGACGGCGCGGCAGAACTCGGCCCAGGTCTGGACCCTGAGCTTGCCCAGGAGGTCGCCGTACTCGTCGAGGGGATGGCCCGACAGGAAGAAGCCGACCGCCTCGTATTCCTTCTTCAGCTTGTCGGCCATCGGCCAGGGATCGTAGGGGGGCACCCGCAGGGTGACGTCGGCGGCGGTGATGCCGCCGAACATGTCCTCGATGCCGGTGCTGGCCGCTTCGGCCGCGCCCTGAGCGAGCTTCATCATGGGCTCGATGGCGGCGCAGGCCCGGGCCCGATCCGGCTCGATGGTGTCCATGGCGCCGGCCGCCACCAGGTTTTCCAGGGTGCGCTTGTTGAGCATGCGCGGGTTGAGCCGGCGGGCGAGGCAGGCGAGGTCGCGGAAGGGCTTGTCGCCCCGCGCCTCGATCAGGGCCTCGACCGCCCCGCGGCCCACGCCCTTGATCGCCGCGAGGGCGTAGTGGATGCGCCCCTCGCGCACCTCGAAGCCGACGCCGGAGGTGTTGATCGAGGGCGGCTCGACGGTGATCTTCAGGCGCTGGGCGTCCTGGCGAAATTCGGCGAGCTTGTCGGTGACGTCGATGTCGAGCTGCATCGCGGCGGCCAGGAACTCCACCGGATGGTTCGCCTTGAGATAGGCGGTCTGGTAGGTCAGCAGGGCGTAGGCGGCGGCGTGCGACTTGTTGAAGCCGTAATCGGCGAACTTGGCCAGCAGGTCGAAGATCTCGTCGGCCTTGGCCTTGGTGAGGTCGCGCTCCATGCAGCCCTTCACGAAGCGGTCGCGCTGGGCGTCCATCTCGGCCTTGATCTTCTTACCCATGGCGCGGCGGAGCATGTCGGCCTCGCCCAGCGAGTAGCCGGCCAGGACCTTGGCCACCTCCATCACCTGTTCCTGGTAGACGATGATGCCGAACGTCTCCTTCAGGATCGGCTCCAGCTTGGCGTGCGGGTACCAGCTCGCCTCGTTGCCGGCGTCGCGCCCGAGCTTGCGCTCGCAATAGACCGGGATGTTAGCCATCGGACCCGGGCGATACAAAGCCACCAGCGCGATGATGTCCTCGAAGCGGTCCGCCTGCATCTCGACCAGGGCCTTGCGCATGCCGGCCGATTCCACCTGGAACACGCCCACGGTCTCGCCGCGCTTCATCGGCTCGTAGGTGGCCTTGTTGTCGAGGGGCAGCGAGGCGAGGTCGACGATGATGCCGCGCTGGGCCAGGAAGTCGGTGCAGCAGCGCAGCAGCGTCAGGGTCTTCAGGCCGAGGAAGTCGAACTTCACCAGGCCGGCGGCCTCGACCCACTTCATGTTGAACTGGGTCACCCGCATCCCGGTCTTCGGATCGCGGTAGAGCGGCACCAGCTGTTCCAGCGGCCGGTCGCCGATGACCACGCCGGCGGCGTGGGTCGAGGCGTGACGGTGCAGGCCTTCGAGCTTCTTCGAAATTTCCATGAGGCGGGCCACGATCGGCTCCTCCTCGATCGCCTGCTGCAGCTTCGGCTCGCCCTCGATGGCCTGGACCAGGGTGACGGGGTTGGCCGGGTTCTGCGGCACGAGCTTGGTCAGCTTGTCGACCTGCCCGTAGGGCATTTCCAGCACGCGGCCGACGTCGCGCAGCACGCCGCGGGCGAGCAGGGTGCCGAAGGTGATGATCTGCGCCACCTGCCGCTCGCCGTAGCGCTGCTGCACGTACTGGATCACGCGCTCGCGGCCCTCGACGCAGAAGTCGATGTCGAAATCCGGCATCGAGACGCGCTCGGGGTTGAGGAAGCGCTCGAACAGGAGGCCGAAGCGGAGCGGGTCGAGATCGGTGATGAGGAGCGACCACGCCACCAGGGAGCCGGCGCCCGAACCGCGGCCCGGCCCCACCGGAATGTCGTGGTCCTTGGCCCACTTGATGAAGTCCGACACGATGAGGAAGTAGCCGGGAAACTTCATGCCCACGATGACGTCGAGCTCGAAGGCCAGGCGATCGCGGTAGACCTGCTCAGACATGCCCGGCGCGGTGCCGTGCTGAGCGAGGCGCAGTTCGAGGCCGGCTTCCGCCTGCCGGCGTAGCTCGGCCGGCTCGTCGAGGGGCGGGGCCGCCGCGATCTCGGAGGCGGCTGCGTCGGGTGCCGCGGCGGCGACCACGCCGAAATTCGGCAGGATGGGCTTGCGGGTGCGCACGCGGTAGGCGCAGCGCATGGCGATCTCGACGGTGGCGTTGAGCGCATCCGGCAGGTCGGAGAACAGCGCGCCCATCTCGGCGCGGGTCTTGAAGCCGTGGCGCGGCGTGAGCTTGCGGCGGCGGTCGTCCGAGACGAGGCGCCCGTCCGCGATGGCGAGCAGCGCGTCGTGGGCGTCGTAGTCGCCTTCCTTGGCGAAGAAGGGCTCGTTGGCCGCCACCACCGAGAGGCCGTGGCTGTCGGCGAGGCGCAGCAATTCCCGCTCGACCATGCGCTCGTCGGGCAGCCCGTGACGCAAGATCTCGACGTAGAGGCCGTCCTCGCCGAAGGCGGAGCGCAGCTGTGCGAGGCGCCCCGAGGCGAGTTCGGCCCGGCCCATCCGCAGGGCGCTGTCGAGGGGGCCGGTGGAGCCGCCCGTGAGCGCGATCAGGCCGGCGCTCGATTCGGCCAAAGCCGCCACGCTGACGCGGGGGGCATCGCCGAGGGCGCCGTCGAAATAGGCCCGGCTCGCCAGCCGCAGCAGGTTGCCGTAGCCGGTCTCGTCCTGGGCCAGCACCACGATGTTGGCGCAGCCCGATTGCGCCAGCCCCACCCGCGCCATCGGATCGGGCGCCTCGAACGCCACGGTGAGTTGCAGGCCCGGGATCGGCTGGATGCCGGCGCCGGACGCCTTCTCGGAAAATTCGAGCGCGCCGAACAGGTTGTTGGTGTCGGTGAGCGCCAGGGCCGGCTGCCGGTCGGCCAGCGCCGCCTTGACGATGTCGCCGACCTTCAGAGCCCCCTCGAGCAGGGAGAACGAAGAGTGGACGTGGAGGTGGACGTAAGCGGGGTCTTTCAGGATGCGCGCCATGAGACCACCAGCCCGAGTCGGGGTTTCCAATCCATGACAAACCGATGCCGCGGCCCGTTTCGCTGTGGACCGCTCAGCCTCTGTGCCCCGGGTGCAACGCTATCGCAACGGCGCCAGTGCGACAGCCCAGGCAGCGACCGACACCGCCAGCAGCCCGAAGGCCATGAACTCGACCGCACCCGTCAGGATCATCCGCTTGAACATCGGCATCGCCTCTCGTTGACGTCCTGAGTTTTGTTCTTGTTTTGTTCTTTGTAAAGCGGTTTCGGATATCCCTGTGCAGCAAGGTTAGCGGCTCGTTAATTAAGAGGCGAACCCTCGGAGCCCTCGCACGTGTCAGGCGTCGTAATGCCAGCGGCAGTGGAGGATTTCGAGGGTCTGATCCGGTCCCTGCCCGGCGACCCGATAGACAAGGCGGTGCTCCCCGGTCATCCGTCGCGACCACCAGCCCTTGAGATGGCCTTCAGGGGCTCGGGCTTGCCAACGCTCTGGAACGGATGCCGCCGGGCCTCACCGATCAACACGGTGATGCGCTGGAGGGTCGTTCGATCGGCCGCCTGCCGGTGACGGTAATCGTCCCAGGCATGGTCAGACCAGACCAGCTTCACGGCTGGATCAGGTCCCGCTCCGTCCCCCCGGCACCGTCGCGTTGCGCCATCGCTTCGGGCAGGCGCCGGGCATTCGCCGGTGTCCCGAGCAGGTGAAGGGTCTCACGCAGGCTCTCGAACTCGGCAAGCGGCAGGATGACGAGATCTTCGTGGTTCTGCCGCGTCACCACCAGTTCGGTGCGATCCGTCTCGACCCGGTCGAAATGGGTCGCCAGGTTCTTCCGCAACTCGGTGAAACCGACATGGGTCATGGCTCTGAGCCTCATGTACACACCCATGGACGTGTTCTGACGACTCTGCGGATGCAAGGCGGTGCCGCGATCAGGCCGCCCAGCCCGGTCACGCCACCTCTTCGATCAGCCCGTCCCGGATCGTCACCCGCCGGTCCATGCGGGCGGCCAGGTCCATGTTGTGGGTCGCGATGAGGGCGGCGAGGCCGGAGGCGCGCACCAGCGCCACCAGGATGCCGAAGACGTGGGCCGCGGTGTGCGGATCGAGATTGCCGGTCGGCTCGTCGGCGAGCAGCAGGCGCGGGCCGTTGGCGACGGCGCGCGCGATGGCGACGCGCTGCTGCTCCCCGCCGGACAGTTCGGCTGGCCGATGGACGAGCCGGTCCTTCAGCCCGAGGAAGCTCAGGAGCTCCGTCGCGCGCGCCTTGGCCTCGCGGTTCGACAATCCCCGGATGAGCTGGGGCATGACCACGTTCTCCAGGGCCGAGAACTCCGGCAGGAGATGGTGGAACTGGTAGACGAAGCCCATCTCCTCGCGGCGCAGGCGAGTGCGCTCGGCATCGGCCATCGCCGCCGTGGGCGTGCCCCCGAGGTAGATCTCGCCGCCATCCGGGCGCTCCAGCAGGCCGGCGAGATGCAGCAGCGTGCTCTTGCCGGCGCCCGAGGGCGCCACCAGGGCGACGAGCTCGCCGGGCCAGATCGCGAGGTCGGCCTGCCGCAGGATCTCGAGGGCACCGGTCCCCTGCGGGTAGCGCCGCTCCACCTTGGCGAGGAACAGGGCCGGGACCGGCTGCGCGCCGGGCGCCTCGGCTTTCGTGGTCATGGAGGTTCGGGCCTTCAGCCGTAGCGCAGGGCCTGCACCGGATCGAGCCGGGCGGCGCGCCACGAGGGGTACAGCGTCGCGATCAGCGACAGGGCGATGGAGGTGACCACCACGACGGTGATCTCGTTGGCGTTCATCTCGGCCGGGATCTCGGCGAGGAAGCGCACGGTCGGGTCCCAGGCGGAGGGGAACAGCACCCGCTGGATGCCCTTGATGTTGACCGTGATCAGGATGCCGAGCGCCAGCCCGCTCAAGGTCCCGACCACGCCGATCAGCGCGCCGTTGATCAGGAACACCCGCATGATGGTGCCGGGGGTCGCCCCCATGGTGCGCAGGATGGCGATGTCGCTCGACTTGTCGCGCACCAGCAGGATCAGCCCCGAGATGATGTTGAGGGTCGCCACCACGACGATCAGGCTGAGGATCAGGAACATCACGTTCCGCTCCACCTCCAGGGCGCCGAAGAAGGTTCGGTTGCGCTGGCGCCAGTCGGTCAGCAGCACAGGGCGCTCGGCCGCCATCTCCAGATCGGGTCGCATCGCCGCCACCGATTCGGCGTTGTCGAGATAGACCTCGATCAGGCTGACGTCGGAATCCCGGTTGAAGAAGGCCTGCGCCTCGGTGAGCGGCATGAACACGAAGGTCGAGTCGAACTCGGTCATGCCGATCTCGAAGATCGCCTTGATCGAATAGCCCTTGGTGCGGGGCGCCGTCCCGAACGGGGTCGAGGCCCCTTTCGGCGTCAACAGGTTGATCTGGTCGCCCGCCTGGACCCCGAGGGATTCGGCGAGCCGGCGTCCGATGGCGACGCCCGAGCCGTCGTCGAAGCCTTCGAGGCTGCCGCTTTTGACGTTGCTCGCGATGGCGCCGATCTTGTCGAGATCCTCGCCCCGGATGCCGCGTACCAGCACGCCGCTGCCGGCGCCGCCATAGGGCGAGGAGGCGAAGGCCTGCCCCTCCACCAGGGGAATCGCGGCCCGGACGCCGGCCACCTTAGACAGGCGTTCGGACAGGTCGGCATAGTCGGTGAAGAGCTTGTCGATCGGCGAGACGAAGACGTGCCCGTTGATGCCGATGATCTTCGACAGGAGTTCCGTGCGGAAGCCGTTCATCACCGAGAGCACGATGATCAGCGTGGCCACGCCGAGCGCGATGCCCAGCAACGAGAAGAAGGCCACCACCGAGACGCCGCCGCCCCGGCGCCGCGCCCGCAGGTAGCGCCCGGCGATGATCCACTCGAATCCGGCGAAGGGCGGCGTACTCCCGCGCTGGAACCGCGTACGAAGACCCGCGAGCCTGTCCGTCAGGGCCCCCGCCATGATGCGCCTCAGACCCGCTTCAGACGGGCGAGCAGATCGATCGGGGCGATGCTCTCGCGTTCGGCCCCGGCGCGCCGCTTCAGCTCGACCTTGCCCTCTGCGAGGCCGCGCGGGCCGACGATGACCTGCCAGGGCAGGCCGATGAGATCGGCGGTGGCGAACTTCGCGCCCGGGCGCTCGTCGCGGTCGTCGTACAGCACGCTGAGCCCGGCGGCCTCCAGGGTCGTCTGGATCTCCGCGCAGGCCGCGTCGGTGGCAGCGTCGCCGGTCTTCAGGTTGATCAGGGCGACGTCGAAGGGCGCGACGGAATCGGGCCAGATGATCCCGGCCTCGTCGTGCGACGCCTCGATGATCGCCGCCACGAGGCGGCTCGGGCCGATGCCGTAGGAGCCCATGTGGACCGGGCGATCGACCCCGTCGGGACCGGTGACCTTTGCGCCCATCGGCTCGGAATACTTGGTACCGAAATAGAAGATGTGCCCGACCTCGATGCCGCGCGCGGCCATCTGCTTGTCGCCCTGCACCTCGGCGAAGGCCGCCGGCTCGTGCATCTCGGAGGTCGCGGCGTAGAGCGAGGTCCAGCGGTCGACGGTGCCCTGGAGCGCGGCGACGTCCTCGAAATCGGTGGTCACCGGCGGGATCTCGAAGTCGAGATACTGGCTGTCGCAGTAGACCTCGCTCTCGCCGGTCTGGGCCAGGATGATGAATTCGTGGCTGAGATCGCCGCCGATCGGCCCGGTATCGGCCCGCATCGGGATCGCCTTGAGACCGAGCCCCGCGAAGGTGCGCAGATACGCCACGAACATCCGGTTGTAGGCATGGCGGGCGGCGGCCTGGTCGATGTCGAACGAGTAGGCATCCTTCATCAGGAACTCGCGCGAGCGCATGGTGCCGAAGCGTGGCCGCACTTCGTCGCGGAACTTCCACGAAATCTGATAGAGGTTCTTCGGCAGGTCCTTGTAGGAGCGCACGCTGCCGCGGAAGATCTCCGTGACGACCTCTTCGGCGGTGGGCCCGAACAGCATCTCGCGGTCGTGGCGATCGGAGATCCGAAGCATCTCCTTGCCATAGGCCTCGTAGCGGCCGGATTCGCGCCAGAGCTCGGCCGACTGGATCGCCGGCATCAGGATCTCGATGGCGCCCGCCCGGTCCTGCTCTTCGCGGATCACCGCGCAGACCTTGTTCAGCACGCGCAGGCCGAGCGGCAGCCAAGCATAGATGCCGGCGGCCTCCTGGCGTACGAGGCCGGCCCGCAGCATCAGGCGGTGGGAGACGATCTCGGCTTCCTTGGGCGTCTCGCGCAAGGTCGGCAGGAAATAGCGGGAGAGACGCATGGAAGGCCCTGGAAACAGCGTGCCAGTGGGTCAACGGCACGCCCCGGCACACAACACATTGCATCAGGAAAAGACAAGCGCGGCCAGGTGACACCGATCCGCTCAATCGCCGTTCCGGTGCGGTCACGCGGACAAATGCGCAGAACCGACACGCATTCCGGTAGAAAAGCGCAAGAATGTGTCACGAAGGACGTGACAATGAGAATTGTTGTTCCTATAAGCGCCCCGTGATGGTTGCACCGCCCAAGCAGCGGCGCCGCACGGTCCGAGTCTCGGGAGGAATTTCAGCCGCCACGCCGTCAGCAATGCGTGAGACAATCGAGGCTGAGCGCACTACCATCTTTACAAAGCAAGGCTTAGGCCTTGCTTTTTTTATGCCTAGACGCTTGCGCGGGGCTGGCATCGCCTCTTCGGCGTCTGCGTCGCTTGGGTGCCCTCGTCCAAAAGCGGTTCGATCGGAGATTCCATCCCCGGTGTCATTCCGGGGCGCCACAGGCGAGCTCGGACCCGAAGGGGCGCGCCGGCGGTGTGCAATTCAGAGCCGCTGACGGCGTAAGTTCCTGAACGACTTGCGTTTCTGGACTCCGGGCTCCGCTGCGCGGCCCCGGGATGACGGGGTGCTGCGTCTGGACTTCGCCCCCGATGCGAGCTTATGCGGTGACTCTGTCCCGGCGTCGACGGGGATGCGGCCCGACCGCTAAGAGACAGCTGCGTAAACCCGGTCGCGCCGTCGCCTCAGAGCCCCGCCAGCTCGAACACCTGGATCGTCACCAGGAAGACCACGCTCGCCAGGAGCGAGGTCAGGATCGCCTTCTCGCGCAGGCGCGGGCTGGCCGGCGCCCCCGGGTCCTGGCCGGGCACCATCCGTGCCGGGTCGCTCTCCACCTGGTTGCGCAGGGGCAGGATGACGAAGAGCAGCGTCCACCAGACCACGAAGTAGAGGGCGAGCGCACCGAACACCGAGAGCTTGAACAGGCTCACCGCGACGGCGACTGCCGTGGCAAGCACCACCACCATCACCCCGAGGGTGCGGAGGGTGGAGGCGGCCAGGGCCTGGAGGACTGCGCCCATTCGGCTCAAACCTGTTCCAGCTCGACGAGGGTGCCGAGGAAGTCCTTCGGATGCAGGAAGAGCACGGGCTTGCCGTGGGCGCCGATCTTCGGCTCGCCGGTGCCGAGAACGCGCGCGCCCTGGGCCTTCAGCTGGTCGCGCGCAGCCAGGATGTCGTCGACCTCGTAGCAAACGTGGTGCACGCCACCGTTGGGATTGCGCTCGACGAAGCTCTCGATCGGCGAGCCCTCGCCGAGCGGCGCCATCAGCTCGACCTTGCTGTTGGGCAGGTTCACGAACACCACCGTGACGCCATGCTCGGGCTGCGGCAGCGGCTCCGTGACGGTGGCGCCCAGGGTGTCGCGATAGATGGCGCAGGCGGCGTCGAGATCGCGCACCGCGATGGCGACATGGTTCAGGCGTCCGATCATGATGGGCTCCCCCCGTTATGCTTGCCCCGCGAAATGCCCCTCTCCCCTCTGCGGGAGAGGGTGGCCCGCGAAGCGGGACGGGAGAGGGGAGCACCCGTTCCGGAGAGGTCCACCCCTCTCCAACCTTGCTCCGCAGGCCCCCTCCCCCGCCGAGGGGGGAGGGTCGATGCCCTAGACCTCGACCACCTGCACGTGGCAGGCGGGCTTCTTGCCCCAGACCTCGTTCACGGCCGAACGGATACCCCGGTCGACCGCCTTCTCGACGGCCTCGGCGTCCTTGCGCTTCGGCTTGGACAGGCCCGACAGGGTCCGCGAGACGGACTCGACCACCACGTCCAGCATCGCCTGGCCGTTGCGGCCGCGATTGGGCAGGCCGATGATGTCGATGGCGGGCTCGCCCAGGATCTCGCCCTGGACGTCGATCGCGATGGCCACGGAGACCAGACCGGCCTGCGAGAGCTTGCGCCGCTCGGGGATGGCCCGGTCCTTGGCGTCGATCAGGACGTTGCCGTCCTTGAACAGGCGCCCGGCCTTGACGTGGTCGACGATCTCCGGCGTGCCGGGCGCGAGGCGCACGACGCTGCCGTTGCGGGCCTTGACGATGTTGGGAACGCCCTGGGCCCGGGCGAAACGCGCGTGCTCGTCCAGGTGCAGGGCCTCGCCATGGACCGGGATCGCGGTCTGCGGCCGGGTCCAGGCATACATCTCCGCCATCTCGTCGCGGCGGGGATGGCCGGAGACGTGGACCAGCTTGGTGCGGTCGGTGACCACCTCGATGCCGGCATTGATGAGGTCGTTGATGATCGCGCCGACCGCCCGCTCGTTGCCGGGAATGGCGCGTGAGGAGAAGATCACGCGGTCACCGGCGGCGAGCGTGATGTCCGGATGGTCGTCGCGCGAGACCCGGGCGAGCGCGGCCCGCTCCTCGCCCTGCGAACCGGTGAGCAGGGCCACGACCTTGTCGCGCGGCAGGTAGCCGTAGCTGTCCGACGACCGGAATTCCGGCAGGCCGTCGAGGAAGCCGCATTCGCGCGCGACCCCGATGACCCGGTCCATGGCGCGGCCGACCGCGATCACCTCGCGGCCGCAGGCCTGGGCGGCCTCGGCCACGGCCCGCATGCGGGCGACGTTGGAGGCGAAGGTGGTGACCGCCACGCGGTGCGGCGCCTCGGCGATCAGCTCGCGCAGGGTGGCGGCGACCTCGGCCTCGCTCGGGGACCGGCCCTCGCGCACGACGTTGGTCGAGTCACTGATCATCGCCAGGATGCCCTCGTCGCCGAGCGCCCGGAAGGCGGCCTCCGAGGTCACGTCGCCGAGGATCGGGGTCGGGTCGAGCTTCCAGTCGCCGGTGTGGAGCAGCAGGCCGTGCGGCGTGCGGATCGCGACCGCGTTGGATTCGGGGATCGAGTGCGAGACCGGCACGTACTCGATCTCGAAGGGACCGATCTGCACCCGGCGCCCGGCCTGGATCTCCTTCAGGATGACCTTGGGGGCACCCGGCTCGCTCAACCGGCGGGCTTCCAGCAGGTTCTTGGCGAACCGCGTCGCGTAGACCGGCGCCTTGAGCTTGGGCCACAGCTCACCGATGGCGCCGATATGGTCTTCGTGCGCGTGGGTGATGAAGATGGCGAGGAGGTCGTCCTTGCGCTCCTCAATGAAGCTCAGGTCGGGGAACATCAGGTCGATGCCGGGGAAACCCTCCTCGCCGGCGAAGCCCATGCCGCAATCGACCATGATCCATTTGCGCCGCTTCGGGGGGCCGAAGCCGTAGAGCGCCGCGTTCATGCCGATCTCGCCCACGCCGCCGAGCGGCACGAAGACGAGTTCGTCTTGCCCTGTCGTCATTGTCCGTCAAACCTCAAGCCGCCGTCGCGGCCGTTCCCAGATGCACCTCGCCCGCCGTCACGGTCCGTCGCGTTCCATCCTCCGAGCGGACGACGAGGCGTCCCGCTCCGTCGATCGTCTCGAAAATTCCGTGTACGAGGGTGTCGCCTGTCCGCACCGAAACCGGCGCGCCGATCCCGGCCGCGTCAGCGATCCAGCGCTCGCGGATTCTCTCGAACCCGCGGCCACGGTCCCATTGTCGCGCTGCGTCGATGACGGCGTCCGTCAGGTGGACGAACAGATCCTCGGCGCGCGTGTCGTACCGCATCTGCCTGAGGCAGGTTGCGGGATAAGGCAAGCCCTGTGGCGCCGCAGCGACGTTGACGCCGAAGCCCATCACGACCGCGCGACGCCCGCCGGGGCGGCTGTCGGCCTCCAGCAGGAGGCCCGCGAGCTTGGCGCCGGAGGCCAGAACGTCGTTCGGCCACTTCAGGCGGCACCCCTCGACGCCGGCGGCGGCGAGGGCGGCGGACAGGGCGACACCGGCGACGAAGCCGAGGGTCGGCACCTGGCCGGGCTCCACGTCGTCCACCGGCCACAGCAGGCTCGCGGTCAGGTTGCCGGGCTCGGAGGCCCAGGCATTGCCGCGCCGGCCCCGGCCCGCGTCCTGCCGATGGGCCACGATCCAGAGCGGACCGGTCTCGCCGGCCCGGAAACACGCCATCGCCTCGGTATTGGTGGAATCGAGGCGCTCGTGGACGTGGAGGCGATGTCCCGCGACCCGCGCCTGCGGGCCGAGGCCGTATCCGCTCAAGGGGCTAGAACAGCGACTTGGCGGCGGCACCCGCGGCGTCCACCAGCGGGGCCGGCACGATCCCGAACAGCACCACCACCAGACTCGCCAACGCGAGGACGATGCGGGTGCCGGGCGCCATCGGCTCGTAGGCGGCCACCGGCTCGTCGAAATACATCACCTTGACGAGGCGCAGATAATAGAACGCCCCGATCACGCTGGTGACCACGCCGATGATCGCCAGGGCCACGAGGTCGGCTTTGATGGCGGCGGCGAAGACGTAGTACTTGGCGAAGAACCCGGCCAGCGGCGGGATGCCCGCGAGGGAGAACATCATCGCGGCGAGGCAGAAGGCCAGGACCGGATGGGTCCGCGACAGGCCGGAGAGATCGTCGACGGTCTCGAACATCTGGCCGCCGCGCCGCAGCGACAGCAGCACCGCGAAGGCGCCCAGCGTCATCGCGAGGTAGATGATCATGTAGACGACGACGCCCCGGATGCCTTCCGGCGAACCGGCGGCGAGGCCGACCAGGGCGTAGCCGACATTGCCGATCGACGAATAGGCCATGAGCCGCTTGAGCGAGCGCTGGCCGATGGCGGCGAACGAGCCGAGCGCCATCGAGGCGATCGCCACGAACACGATGATCTGCTGCCACACCGCCGTCACGTCCGGGAAGGCGCCGATGAAGAGCCGCACCGTCATCGCCATGGCGGCCATCTTGGGCGCCGAGGCGAAAAACGCCGTCACCGGCGTCGGCGAGCCCTCGTAGACGTCGGGGGTCCACATGTGGAACGGCACGGCCGCGAGCTTGAAGGCGACGCCGGCGGCCACGAAGACGATGCCGAGCACGATGCCGAAGCCCGCCGTGCCGTCGAGCGCCGCGACGATGCCCGGAAAGGAGACGGTGCCGGTGAAGCCGTAGACCAGGGAGGCGCCGTAGAGCAGCATGCCCGAGGAGAGCGCGCCGAGGACGAAGTACTTCAGCCCGGCTTCCGTGGACTTCAGGTTGTCGCGATGGAACGCCGCGATGACGTAGGCTGCGAGCGACTGCAGCTCGAGTCCGAGATAGAGCGAGATCAGGTCGTTGGCCGAGGCCATCACCATCATGCCGACGGTGCACAGGATCAGCAGGATCGGGAACTCGAACCGGTCGATGCGCTCGCGCTGGAAGTAGTCGCGCGAGAGCAGGATCGTGGCGGCCGAGCCGAGCAGGATCAGCGCCTTCATCACCTTGGAGAAGTTGTCGATGATGAACGAGCCGTTCAACGTGGTGATCTTGGCGCCCGACTGGGACATGACCGCGAACAGCGCGAGCACCAGCAGGATCAGGGCGCCGACATTGACGCCCTCGGCGGAGCGCTCGCCCCGGAACGCCCCGTAGAGGATCAGCACCAGCACGCCGATGCTGAGGATCAGCTCCGGCAGGGCAGGCCCGAGCGCGGGCAGGACGATCTGAGCGGCGTTCATCGGATCAAGCCTTCAGCGCGACACGGACGGCAGGGTGGCCGCGGCGGTCTGCGTGTTCGAGAGCGCGGTCCGCATGCTCTGCATCAACGCTTCCGTCGAGGGCGCGAAGGTGTCGAGCACGGGGGCCGGGTGGACGCCGTAATAGATCGTCAGGGCGACGAGCGGCGCGATGATGATCTTTTCGCGGAGATCCAGGTCGAGGATGCCCTGCAGGTTGGGCTTCTCGAGCTTGCCGTAGATCACGCGGGCGTAGAGCCAGAGGGCGTAGCCGGCCGACAGGATGATGCCGAACACCGAGAAGAACGCCACCGTCGGGTTGGCCCGGAAAGCCCCCATCATGGCCAGGAACTCGCCGACGAAGCCCGACGTCCCGGGCAGGCCGACATTGGCCATCGTGAACACCATCATGGCCGCCGCGTAGAGCGGCATCCGCTTCACCAGCCCGCCATAGGCGGCGATCTCGCGGGTGTGCATCCGGTCGTAGACGACGCCGACGCAGAGGAAGAGCGCGCCCGACACGATGCCGTGCGAGATCATCAGGAACAGCGCGCCCTGGATGCCCTGCTCGTTCATGGTGAACAGGCCGAGCGTCACGAAACCCATATGCGCCACCGACGAGTAGGCGATGAGCTTCTTGATGTCGGTCTGCATCAGGGCGATCAGCGAGGTGAAGATGATGGCGATCACCGAGAGGGCGAACACCATCGGGGCGAAGGCTTGGCTCGCATCCGGGAACATCGGCAGCGAAATCCGGATGAAGCCGTAGCCGCCCATCTTCAGCAGGATGCCCGCCAGGATCACCGAGCCGGCGGTCGGCGCCTCCACGTGCGCGTCGGGCAGCCAGGTATGGACCGGCCACATCGGCATCTTCACCGCGAAGGAGGCGAAGAAGGCGAGCCACAGCCACGTCTGCATATGCACCGGGAAGCGGGTGTGCAGCAGGGTCGGGATGTCGGTGGTGCCGGCATGCCAATACATCGCCATGATGGCGAGCAGCATCAGCACCGAGCCGAGCAGGGTGTAGAGGAAGAACTTGAAGCTGGCGTAGATGCGCCGCTTGCCGCCCCAGATGCCGATGATGAGGAACATCGGGATCAGGCCAGCCTCGAAGAACAGGTAGAACAGCACCAGATCGAGGGCGCAGAACACACCGATCATCGTCGTCTCGAGGACGAGGAAGGCGACGAAGTATTCCTTCACCCGGGTGTTCACCGAGAGCCACGAGGCGCCGATGCAGAACGGCATCAGGAACGTGGTCAACAGGATCAGCGGCATCGAGAAGCCGTCGACGCCGATCTTGAACCGCGTGGTTTCGCTCAGCCAGGCATGGGTCTCGACCAGCTGGAAATTCGCGGTCGTCGCGTCGTAGCGGCCCCAGGCCACCAGCGAGAGCAGGAAGGTGGCGAGGGTCGTGATGAGCGCAGCCCAGCGGGCATTGCGCTTCGAAGCCTCGGTCTCCTCCCCGAGGGTGAGGATGAAGGCCGCGCCGCAGAGCGGCACGATGAGGAGGCCGGAGAGGATTCCGAGGCCTAACATGAGCGGGCGCTCCGATACGTGACGGCGGCCATCAATGGGCGACCTTGGGCAGGCCGGTCAGCATGTACCAGCTGATGAGTGCGGCGACGCCGACGAGCATGACGAAGGCGTAGTGGTAGACGTAGCCGGTCTGGAGACGGACGACGCCGCGGGTCACGTCGAGGACGCGGGTGGCGATCCCGTCCGGACCCATGCCGTCGATGACCCGGCCATCGGCCTCCTTCCAGAGGAACTTGCCGAAATCCTTGGCCGGTCGGACGAAGATCCGGTCGTAGAGTTCGTCGAAGTACCACTTGTTGAGCAGGAACCGGTACAGGCTCGGCTGCTGGGCAGCGAGCTGGCCCGGCAGTTCCGGCCGGCGGATATACATCCAATAGGCCAGCACGAAGCCGATCAGCATCATGATGAAGGGCGAGTAGGCCACCAGCGCCGGCACCGCGTGGATGTCGTGCATGATGTGGTTGTCCGGGCCGTGCCCCAGGGCGTGGCCCCAGAATGTCTCCATGCCCTCGCCGATGAAGCGGTTCTTGAAGATCAGCCCGGCGAAGAGCGCCCCGAAGGCCAGGATGCCGAGGGGGATCGTCATCACCAGTGGGCTCTCATGCGGCGTATGCGCATGATCGTGGTGCTCGATGGCGCTGTGCGAGGCCGGCTCGACGTCGTGGCCCTTGTCGTCGTGGGCGACGCCCTCATGGTGGCCCGGGGCGCCGTCGGCCTCAGCCGACGAACCCACATGCGCGGCCTGGGCGGAGGCGCCGGCCTGGACAGCCGCATGCCCGGCGGCATGGTGATCGTCGTGATGCGCGGCGCCATGGCCGGCCCAGCGCGCCGGTCCCTCGAAGGTCATGAAGAACAGGCGCCAGGAATAGAACGAGGTCATCAGCGCGGCGACGACGGTGCAGATGAAGGCCAGGGTGTGACCGGGCCGCGTCGACGCATAGGCCGCCTCAATGATGGCGTCCTTCGAGTAATAGCCGGCGGTGAAGGGGAAGCCGATCAACGCCAGGGTGCCGATGGTCATCATCGCCGAGGTGAAGGGAATGTAGCGGCGGAGATTGCCCATGTTCCGCATGTCCTGCTCGTGGTGCATCGCGTGGATGACGGAGCCGGCGCCGAGGAACAGCAGCGCCTTGAAGAAGGCGTGGGTGAAGAGGTGGAACACGGCGGCCGAATAGGCGCCCACGCCGAGCGCCACGAACATGTAGCCGAGCTGCGAGCAGGTCGAGTAGGCGATCACCCGCTTGATGTCGTTCTGCACGAGGCCGATCGTGGCGGCGAAGAACGCCGTGATGCCTCCGATCACCGTGACCACGATGAGGGCGTTGGGAGCGAGTTCGAACAGCGGCGACAGGCGCGCCACCATGAACACGCCGGCCGTCACCATGGTGGCGGCGTGGATCAGCGCCGAGACGGGGGTCGGCCCCTCCATCGCGTCGGGCAGCCAGGTGTGCAGCAGGAACTGGGCCGACTTGCCCATGGCACCCATGAACAGCAGCAGGCATGCGAGCGTCAGGGCGTTCCAGTCGTAGCCGAGGAAGTGGAAGGTCGCGTCCTTGATCTCGGGCGCGCGAGCGAAGATGCCATCGAAGGCGATCGATCCCGTCAGCACGAAGACCAGGAAGATGCCGAGCGAGAACCCGAAATCGCCGACGCGGTTGACGATGAAGGCCTTCATGGCGGCGGCGTTGGCCGAGGGCTTCTCGTACCAGAACCCGATCAGCAGGTAGGAGGCGAGGCCGACGCCCTCCCAGCCGAAGAACATCTGCACCAGGTTGTCAGCCGTCACCAGCATCAGCATGGCGAAGGTGAAGAGCGACAGGTAGGCGAAGAAGCGCGGACGGTGCGGATCCTCCTCCATGTAGCCGATGGAGTAGAGGTGCACGAGGGTCGAGACCGAGGTGACCACCACCAGCATGATCACCGTCAGGGTGTCGATGCGGAAGGCCCAGTCGACCACGAGGTCGCCGGCGGTGAACCAGGTCGCCACCTGCACGCGGGTGGCGTGCTCGGTGCCGGGCACCTCGAGGAAGGCGCCCCAGGACAGCAGCGCCGAGAAGGCGAGGAGGCCGGTGGTGATGCCCTCGCTGAGCTTCGGGCCGAGCTGGCGGCCGAACAGGCCGGCGAGCAGCGCACCGACGAGCGGGAGGAAGACGATCGCGTGATACATAACGTCAGTTCGTCCCCAGCAAGTTCACTCGCATCATCTTAAAACATCCGACCAATCGCGCGTTCGATGAAGTTAGAAGCGAGAGTGACCACAAAATAGGAAGGAAGAGACTACCTCACCGGATGGTAGAAGGTAGCAAATCCTGCATGGGCCACACGCAATCTGCCGGGATGCTTCAAGCATTTGCTCCGCTCGCCACCCTTGTGGAACGGACGACTCCAGGGCCAGGGCTTGGCCCACGCCAGCGACGCTGGCCCCGATCAACACAGCAGCCAAGCCGCGCGATAGGGGGATCGATGGCGCGGTCGGGGCCATGTTCACCCCTTCATCATGTTGACGTCCTCGACCGCGATCGAACCGCGGTTTCGGAAGAACACGACGAGGATGGCGAGGCCGATGGCCGCTTCCGCCGCCGCCACGGTCAGCACGAACAGGGCGAAGACCTGTCCGGTGATGTCGTTGAGGTGGGTCGAGAAGGCGACGAGGTTGATGTTGACCGCGAGCAGGATCAGCTCGACGGACATCAGGATGACGATGACGTTCTTGCGGTTCACGAAGATGCCGAGCACGCCCAGCGTGAACAGGATCGCGGCGACCGTCAGGTAGTGGCTCAGGCCGATCATCGGATGTGGCTCCCGGTCTCTGCCGTTCGAGGTCCGCAGGCCATCAGACTTCCACGCCCTGGCGCGAGGGTACCTTGCGGGTCTCCACCGCCATGGCCTGCGTGCGCGCGTTCTGGACGGAGATGTTCTGACGCTTGACACCCGGACGGTCGCGCAGGGTCAGCACGATGGCGCCGATCATCGCCACCAGCAGGATCAGGCCGGCGAGCTGAAAGAAGAAGACATAGTCGGTGTAGAGCACCCGGCCGAGGGCCTGGGTGTTGGTGATCGCCTCGGCGCTGGCGACCGGGCCGAGGGGCGCCTGGATCAATCCGGGATCGATGGTCCACGACCCGACCACCAGCAGCAGCTCGATCAGGAACACCGCGCCGATCAGGGCGCCGATGGGCAGGTATTGCTGGAAGCCCTGACGCAGCTGGGCGAAATCCACGTCCAGCATCATCACGACGAACAGGAACAGCACCGCGACGGCGCCGACATAGACGACGACCAGGATCATCGCCAGGAACTCGGCGCCCATCATCACGAACAGCCCGGCGGCGTTCACGAAGGCCAGGATGAGGAAGAGCACGGAGGCCACGGGATTGCGCGAGGCGATCACCATGAAGCCCGAGGCGATGGTCACACCTGCGAACAGGTAGAAGAAGGCAGCGGCTGCGCTCATGCGATTCTAGAGATCAGCCGTCCCGAGGACGGCCCCTTCTGCCGAAACTGTGCCACGGCCCACCGGCCGCCCGTCTATAGAACCCGCCCCTGCGGTGCACAACCGCCTCGGCGCGCCTGGGCCGGTTTCGCGGAGGCAGAACCGGCGCTCTGTTTCATCCGCCCGGAGTCGGGCCGCATTCCGGTCGTTCAGCGGTAGGGCGCGTCCACCGAAAGATTGCGGGCGATCTCGCGCTCCCAGCGGTCACCGTTCAGCAGGAGCTTCTCCTTGTCGTAGAGAAGCTCCTCGCGGGTCTCGACCGAGAACTCGAAGTTCGGCCCCTCGACGATCGCGTCGACCGGGCAGGCCTCCTGACACATGCCGCAATAGATGCATTTCACCATGTCGAGGTCGTAGCGCGTCGTGCGGCGGGTGCCGTCGTTGCGGCGGGGGCCGGCCTCGATGGTGATGGCCTGGGCGGGGCAGATCGCCTCGCACAGCTTGCAGGCGATGCAGCGTTCCTCGCCGTTGGGGTAGCGACGCAGGGCGTGCTCGCCCCGGAAGCGCGGGCCGCGATGGCCCATCTCGAAGGGGTAGTTGATCGTGGCCTTCGGCTTGAAGAAGTACTTCATCGCCAGGACGAACCCGGACGCGAACTCCTTCAGCAGCAGACCCTTAGCGACCTGATCGAGCTTCATGGCTCGGATCTCCGTGAGGGGTTGTCAGGCGCCCGGCGCGAGGCCGGTGAGCTTGAGGACAAAGGCGACGACGATGACCGAGACGAGCGAGAGCGGCAGGAACACCTTCCAGCCGAGGCGCATGAGCTGGTCATAGCGGTAGCGCGGCACCATGGCCTTCACCATGGCGATCATGAAGAACAGGAAGCTGGCCTTCAGGGCGAACCAGATCAGGCCCGGCACCCAGGTGAAGGGCGCGAACGGGATCGGCGAGAGCCAGCCGCCGAGGAACAGCACCGTACCCAGCGCGCACATGGTCATGATGGCCACGTACTCACCCAGCATGAACAGCAGGTACGGCGTCGAGGAATACTCGACCATGTAGCCAGCCACGAGTTCCGATTCCGCCTCCGGCAGATCGAAGGGCGGGCGGTTCGTCTCGGCCAGCGCCGAGATGAAGAACACCACGAACATCGGGAACAGCCAGAGCCAGTACCAGCCCAGTATGCCCAGCGAGGTGTCCTGCGCCATGACGATGCGCGACAGGTTGAGCGACCCGGCGCAGAGCAGGACGCAGATGATGACGAAGCCGAGGGAGACCTCGTAGGAAATCATCTGCGCCGCCGAGCGAAGCGCGCCCAGGAAGGCGTATTTCGAGTTCGACGCCCAACCGCCCATCAGCACGCCGTACACTCCGAGCGAAGAGATCGCGAAGATGTAGGTGATGCCGACGTTGAGGTCGGCGATGGCCCAGCCCTCGGCCAGCGGGATCACCGCCCAGGCGGCGAGCGCCAGGGTGGCGAAGACCAGGGGCGCCAGCAGGAACAGCGCCTTGTTGGCGCCAGCCGGGATGATCGGCTCCTTCAGGACGAATTTCAGCAGATCGGCGAAGGACTGGAACAAACCCCAGGGCCCGACCACGTTGGGTCCGCGCCGGAGCTGGACCGCCGCCCAGATCTTGCGATCGGCCAGCAGGGCGTAGGCGATGAAGACGAGGAGCAGCGCCAGCAGGACGAAGCTCTTGAGCACCAGGAGCAGGACGGTGCCGAGAATTTCCCAGGAGGTCATGGCAGGAAATCCTTATTCGGCCGCTTCGAGGCCGCGCACCCGGGCGAGGCTCGAACACTCGGCGAGCACCCGCGAGGCGCGGGCGATCGCGTTGCTGAGATAGAAGTCCGGGATCGCCGAGGCGAAGGCGGTGCGGCTCGGCTCGCCGCTCAAGGCCGACAACGTCTCGACCGTGGCCACGGCGTCGCTCGGGGCGATCGCATCGAGGGCGGCGAAGTGCGGATGCTCGGCATAGAGGGCACGCCGAAGCGCCGCCAGCGAATCGAACGGCAGGCGCCGGCCGAGCACGTCCGACAGGGCGCGCAGGATCGCCCAATCCTCTCGGGCATCGCCCGGCGGGAAGCCGGCCCGATTGGTGGTCTGCACCCGACCCTCGAGGTTGACGTAGGTGGCGCTTTTTTCGGTATACGCGGCACCCGGCAGGACGACGTCGGCGCGGGTGGCACCGCGATCGCCATGCGTACCCTGGTAGATCACGAAGGCGCCGGGTTCGATTGTGACCTCGTCGGCACCTAGGTTGTATACCACATCGAGCGAACCCGCTCCCGCGATCCCGGCGAAGTCCAGCCCGCCCTCCCCCGGCACGAAGCGGAGATCGAGGGCGCCGACCCGCGCAGCAGCCGTCTGGAGCACGCCGAAGCCGTTCCACTCGGGCGTCACCGCGCCGATATCCTTCGCAAGCTTCGCCGCGTCGGCCAGAATGGCGGCGCCGTCGGGTCGGGCGAGCGCCCCCGTGCCGACGATGATGAGCGGACGGCTGGCGGCCTTCAGGGCCTCGGCGAAGCTGTGCTGGCCGGAGGCGAGGTTCGCCAGCGTCTCGGGGCCGGCACCCAGATAGGTGTGCGGATAGGTGAGGTCGACGGGCTCGCCGATGAGGCCGACGGCCAAAGGTCCCATGCGCCAGCGCTTGCGGATGCGCACGTTGAGCAGCGAGGCTTCGAGACGGGGATTGGTTCCGACGAGCAGGATCGCGTCCGCGTCTTCGATCCCGGCAATGCCGGTGCCAAGGGTGTAGGCAGCCCGGCCCCAGGACGGATCGATCGCTTCGCCGGCCTGCCGGCAATCGAGATTCGTCACACCAAGCGACGTCATCAGTGCCTTCAGCGCGTAGATCTCCTCCACAGCGGCCAGATCGCCGACCACCGCGCCCATGCGCTTCGGGTCGGTGCTCTTCACCTTCGCGGCGATAGCGCCGAATGCCTCACCCCAGGACGCAGGACGCAGCCGGCCATTTTCGCGTAGATACGGCCGGTCCAGGCGCTGGGTCCGCAGGCCGTCCACAGCGTGGCGGGTCTTATCGGAGATCCATTCCTCGTTGATCCCCTCGTGAACCCGCGGCTCGATCTGCATGACCTCGCGACCGCGGGCATCGACCCGGATGGCGCAGCCAACCGCGTCCATCACATCGACGGATTCAGTTTTCGACAGCTCCCAAGGCCGAACCTCGTAGCTCTGCGGCTTGTGGACCAAGGCGCCGACGGGGCAGAGGTCGGCGACGTTGCCCTGAAGCTCGGAGCCCATCGCGGATTCGAGGTAGCTGGTGATCTCCATGTCCTCGCCGCGCCCGATGGCGCCGAGATCCGGCACGCCAGCGACTTCGGCCAGGAAGCGGACGCAACGGGTGCAGTGAATGCACCGATTCATGGCGGTCCGCACCAGCGGACCGATGTATTTCTCCTCGACCGCGCGCTTATTCTCGCCGTAGCGGGTCGAGTCGACGCCGTAGGCCATCGCCTGGTCTTGGAGATCGCAGTGGCCGCCCTGGTCGCAGATCGGGCAATCGAGCGGGTGGTTGATGAGGAGGAATTCCATCACCCCCTCGCGAGCCTTCTTCGTCTGGCCCGAGCGGGTCAGCACTTCCGGCGGTTCGCCGTTGGGACCTGGCCGGCAATCCTTCACCGCGTAGGCGCAGGAGGCCACCGGCTTCGGCGCGCCCTTCAGCTCGACAAGACACATCCGGCAATTGCCCGCGATGGACAGCCGTTCATGGAAGCAAAAACGCGGAATCTCCGCGCCCGCGATCTCGCACGCCTGGAGCAGCGTGTAATCCGCCGGAACATCGACCTCGGTGCCGTCAACGACGATCTTGGTCATCTCAGTACCCTTACTCGGACCGTCTTCATCGCCCGACTATACCTTCGCGACATATTGCGCGTAAAAAGCTTCGTCCGACTTCGTCAGGTAAACAATGGCCTCGACGAGACAGACGATTGCTAGAATTCCCGGAATTATGCCCAGAGTGACCCAGCCGACAGTTCCCATCAGCAGGTAGGCAATTCCCCAGCCCGTCTGGCCGAGATAAAACTTGTGCGCGCCGAGAAGGCCCAGAAAAAAGGCCAGCAAAGCAGCAACCAGCTTGTTTCGATCGCCTAAGCTATTCGACTTCAGCACAAAGATATTCAGCGCAGCACCGTTCTCAGAAACGAAGTCAACGTCTTGTCCAGGGAGCAAAATGCGCTGACTGCCCTGTAATGCGCCACGAACAAACTGGTATCGGAGGCCATCATCTCCGCTGATGATGCCCTGCCCGGCGGCATCATCGTATCCCAGAACTTTCCCACGCATCAGAGTCTCTTTTTCTCTCTATCAGCCAGACATTTGAATCATTTTTACTAAGTTCAAACTTGCTCGCAGCAGGATTAGTGAGCCGTGCCCACGGTTAAGCTCTAGGATCTAAAAATCGGATCGTCACTCGGCCGCCATCGGCACCGGGTCGGAATGCGGATTGGCGCTGTAGCGGTCGATGCGCTTCTCGATCTCGGGACGGAAGTGGCGGATCAGCCCCTGGATCGGCCAGGCCGCCGCGTCACCGAGTGCACAGATGGTGTGACCCTCGATCTGCTTCGTCACGTCGAGGAGCATGTCGATCTCGCGGCGCTGGGCCCGGCCCTCGGCCATGCGCAGCATCACGCGCCACATCCAGCCTGTGCCCTCGCGGCAGGGCGTGCACTGGCCGCAGGATTCGTGCTTGTAGAAGTAGGCGATGCGGGCGATGGCCGAGACGATGTCGGTGGAGCGGTCCAGCACGATGACCGCCGCAGTACCAAGGCCGGAGCCGAGGTTCTTCAGAGTATCGAAGTCCATCTTGGCGTCGATGATCTGCTCGGCCGGCACCAGGGGCACCGAGGAGCCGCCAGGAATGGAGCAGAGCAGGTTGTCCCAACCGCCGCGCATGCCGCCGCAATGCTTGTCGATGAGTTCGCGGAAGGTGATTCCGAGCTCCTCTTCGACATTGCAGGGCTTGTTGACGTGGCCCGAGACACAGAACAGCTTGGTGCCGGTGTTGTTCTTCCCGCCAAGGCCAGCGAACCAGGCACCACCGCGACGCAGGATGGTGCCTGCCACCGCGATCGACTCGACATTGTTGACCGTCGTCGGGCAGCCGTAGAGGCCCATATTGGCCGGGAACGGGGGCTTCAGGCGCGGCATGCCCTTCTTGCCCTCGAGGCTCTCCAGAAGTGCCGTTTCCTCGCCGCAGATATAGGCGCCGGCGCCGTGATGGACGTAGATGTCGAAGGGGTAGCCGTGGATGTTGTCCTTGCCGACGAGCCGCGCTTCGTAGGCCTCGTCCACGGCCCGCTGGAGGGCGTGCTTCTCGGCGACGTACTCGCCGCGGATATAGATGTAGCAGGCATGGGCGGCCATCGCGAACGAGGCCAGCAGGCAGCCCTCGATCAGGAGGTGCGGATCATGCCGCATGATCTCCCGGTCCTTGCAGGTGCCCGGCTCGGACTCGTCGGCGTTGACCACGAGATAATGGGGGCGCCCGTCGGACTTCTTGGGCATGAACGACCATTTAAGGCCGGTCGGAAATCCAGCGCCACCACGCCCGCGCAGGCCCGACTGCTTCATCTCGTCGATGATCCAGTCGCGTCCCATCTCGAGGAGGAACTTAGTACCGTCCCAGGCGCCGCGCTGCTTGGCCGCTTCCAGCCCCGGTGCGTGCAGGCCATAGAGGTTCGTGAAGATGCGATCCTGATCGGCGAGCATGTCAGTTCCCCTTCTTGGGGGCGGGAGACCGAGGGGTGGACGGCTTCGCGCTGGAGGCTTTCGCCGTCGACGGCTTCCTGTCGACCGGCGGAGCCTCCGCAATGTCCGCGCTGGCACCCGATGCGGCCGGCTGGGGCGGCGGCTCGTTGCGTGGCAGATCCGATTGTGTCCCGGCTTCCGCGCCGGCGGCTTCGGCCTTCGCGATCGTTTCAGGAGCAGGCATCGGTGCGGCCTGAGTTGGCGACGTCGCGGTCGACTCCTTGGGGTCGGCGGCGTCTGCCGTATCGCCGGCCTTCACAGGTATCTCCCCCGCTGCGGCACGCTGAGCCGGCGCGTCCGTCACCGGCTTCTCAACGGCACGGCCCGCATCGGGGCGAGCCGGCTTCGGCTCGGAAGCGGCACGCTGCTCAGACGAGGCGGCCTCGGCCTTGCCCTGCTCGCTGCCGTCCTCGGCTTCTTTGTCCTCGAAACGCTTGCGCCAAGCACCAACGCGCGATCCGTCGAACAGGGTTGCGTCGATAAGGGTGTCGGCACCACCGAGGGGCTCCGAGGAGGTTCGCCCGACCTGCGAGCCAACCTTCACCGGCCGCCCTGCAGCCAGATCGTCCATCAGCTTGCCGAGGAGGTCAGGTGTCAGGTCCTCGTAGTAATCCTGATTGATCTGCGCCATTGGCGCGTTGCAGCAGGCGCCCAGACACTCGACTTCGAGCCAGGAGAAGTTGCCGTCGGCGCTGACATGACCCGGAGCACCGAGACGGTGCTGCAGGTAGTCTTTCAACTCACGCGCGCCGCAGGAATCACATGGAACGGTCCCGCAAAGCTGGATCCAGAATCTACCCACTGGCTCCAGGGCGAACATCGTATAGAACGTCGCCACTTCGAGCACGCGGATATGCGGCATCCCGAGTTCGTCAGCCACCGCTTCGATGGCCTTCTGCGGCAACCAACCGCCATTCTGCTCCTGCGCCTTCCACAGGAGCGGAATCACCGCCGAGGCCTGGCGCCCCTCCGGATACTTCTCGATCTGGCCCTTCGCCCACTCGGCGTTCTCGGACGAAAACGCGAAGGCGGCGGGTTGCTCGGATGCGGGGGCGAGTCTGCGGTTGGCCATCAGTTCTGAACCTTGATCGTCACCGGTCCACCTCGCCGAACACGATGTCCAGGGTGCCGAGCACACAGGACACGTCGGCCAGCATGTGGCCACGGCACATCCAGTCCATCGCCTGGAGATGGGCGAAGCCTGGAGCGCGGATCTTGCAGCGATATGGCTTGTTGGTGCCGTCGGCGACGAGATAGACGCCGAACTCACCCTTCGGCGCTTCGACGGCGGCATAGACTTCGCCGGCCGGCACGTGGAAGCCCTCGGTGTAGAGCTTGAAATGGTGAATCAGCGCCTCCATCGAGCGCTTCATCTCGCGGCGCGGCGGCGGTGCGATCTTGCCGTCGGTGGCGGAAATCGGCCCCTGACCGGCTGGCTCGCGCAGCTTGATGCAGCACTGCTTCATGATCTTGGCTGATTCGCGCATCTCTTCCATGCGGATGACCTGGCGATCATAGGTGTCGCCGTTCTTCCCCACGGGGATGTCGAATTCCATTTCCTCGTAGGCTTCGTAGGGCTGCGATTTGCGCAGATCCCAGGGAATCCCTGAGCCGCGCACCATCACGCCAGAAAAGCCCCAGGCCATCGCCTCATCGACCGTGACGATGCCGATATCGACGTTGCGCTGCTTGAAGATACGGTTTCCCATGACAAGGTTGTCGAGGTCGTCGACCACCTGCAGGAAGGGATCAATGAACGCCTCGATGTCGTCGATGAGTGCGGGCGGCAGGTCCTGATGGACGCCACCGGGACGGAAGTAGTTGGCATGCAGGCGAGCGCCCGACGCGCGCTCGTAGAAGATCATCAGCTTCTCACGCTCCTCGAAGCCCCAGAGCGGCGGCGTCAGGGCACCGACGTCCATCGCCTGCGTGGTGACGTTAAGCAGATGGGAGAGGATGCGGCCGATCTCGCAGAACAGGGTGCGGATGAGTTGGGCGCGCCGAGGCACCTGCAACCCGAGCAACTTCTCGATGCCGAGGCAGAAGGCATGCTCCTGGTTCATCGGGGAGACGTAGTCGAGCCGATCGAAATAGGGCGTCGCCTGCAGGTAGGTCTTGTGCTCGATCAGCTTCTCGGTGCCGCGATGCAGCAGGCCGATATGCGGGTCGACCCGCTCGACGATCTCGCCGTCGAGTTCCAGCACCAAGCGCAGCACCCCGTGCGCGGCCGGATGCTGGGGCCCGAAATTGATCGCGAAATTGCGGATGTTGTGCTCGGTCATGGCCTCGCTCCGCCGCTCAAGCCGACGTCTTCTCGTCGCCCGGAAGCACGTATTCCGTGCCCTCCCACGGCGAGAGGAAGTCGAAGTTCCGAAATTCCTGGGTGAGCTTTACGGGCTCGTAGACCACGCGCGCCTCATCCTGGTCGTAGCGGACCTCGACGAAGCCCGTAAGGGGAAAGTCCTTCCGCAGCGGGTGCCCTTCGAAGCCGTAATCGGTGAGCAGACGCCGTAAATCCGGATGGCCCGAGAACAGAATGCCGTAGAGGTCGTAAGTCTCCCGCTCGAACCAATTCGCCGCCGGGAAAACCTCGATGACGGAGGGTACTGGCGTCTGGTCGTCGGTCTGAACCTTCACGCGGATGCGGGTGTTATGGCGCAACGAGAGCAGGTGATAGACCACATCGAACCGCTTCTCACGGGCCGGATAGTCCGCGCCGCAAATGTCAATGAAGCAGCGGAAGGCACAGGCTGGATCATCGCGCAGATAGGTCAGTGCATAGACGATATCGCTTGCCTGGACCACGAGGGTCAACTCGCCGAACGCGATGGCACGCGAGACGATCGCGGGGCCAAGGGCACCGGCGACGTGATCGCCGATTCGCTCAAGCGCCGTCATGCCCGAATCGGGACTCGTGTGAGCAAGGATGCTGATGCCGTTGGTCATGCCGGAGCGTCCTTATTCCTAGCGCTCGATCGTGCCAATGCGGCGGATCTTCTTCTGGAGCAGGAGTACGCCGTAAAGCAGCGCCTCGGCGGTCGGGGGGCAACCCGGAACATAGATATCGACCGGCACCACCCGGTCGCATCCGCGCACCACCGAGTAGGAATAGTGATAATAGCCGCCGCCATTGGCACACGAGCCCATGGAGATCACGTAGCGCGGTTCCGGCATCTGATCGTAGACTTTGCGGAGGGCGGGCGCCATCTTGTTGGTCAGGGTGCCGGCAACGATCATGACATCGGATTGCCGGGGCGATCCGCGTGGCGCGAAACCGAAGCGCTCGCAATCGTAGCGCGGCATCGACATCTGCATCATCTCGACGGCGCAGCAGGCGAGGCCGAAGGTCATCCACATGAGCGAGCCGGTCCGCGCCCAATTGATGAGGTCGTCCGTAGAGGTGACCAGGAAACCGCGATCAGCGAGTTCATTGTTGATCGACAGGAAGGTCGCATCGTTCGCGCCGATCGGCAGCCCCGTGTTGGGATCAATGATCCCTTTCGGAGCCGGCGCGATCGCCGGAGCGCGGGACAGGTCGGGGCTGAAGGCCATCGGTTTCTCGGGATCAGGCTTCGGGCAGGCTGAGTTCGGATAGACGGAGCTCGAACAGGCAGGCGTAGAGCGAGCTGTGATTCGTGAGCGCTAGTCCCACTCGAGCGCGCCCTTGCGCCACTCATAGACGAACCCCACGGTCAGAACCCCGAGAAACGCCATCATCGACCACATGCCGAACCAACCGAGCTCACCGAAGGTAATCGCCCACGGGAAAAGAAAGGCGACCTCGAGGTCGAAGATGATAAACAGGATTGCAACGAGATAGAAGCGAACGTCGAACTTCATCCGCGCGTCATCAAAGGCGTTGAAGCCACATTCGTAAGCTGAAAGCTTCTCGGGATCGGGGCTGTTATAAGCAACCAGGAAGGGGGCGACGAGCAGAGCTACGGCGATGAATCCCGAAACGCCGATAAAGACGATGAGCGGCAGATAGTCTGCCATCAGGCCGGTCATGCAGGACCCCTCGTGTTCGCGGGCGATTGCGACGCCCTGAGCGCCGTCGGCCACGTGGAATTGCTCCAATGCCAGACTGCGCAGGCGCGAGGCTTAGACGACCCCCTGGAGTGAAACAAGGGCATCGTGCGTCGCACAAAATCTCGCATGCATCCCAGGTAGTTCTTCACCCGATCCACACAACACGACGGATGCGCGCAGGGTGGCCTCAGGCGGCCTCCTGGTGGGCACGAGCGAAGACTGATTCACCATACCGGACGGTGACCAGCGCAAGGATATCGGGGACATCCTGGGCCATTTGTCAGGGAGATCTGGCGGCAGGCGCGGATGGGGAACCATAACCTTGGCCGTCCGTTTCGTTCATGTCCCACTCAGGCCGGATCGCGTTAGGTCGGCGCAACATTCGACCTCACAGGAGACGCTTCGTGCGCATTGCCCAGATTGCTCCGCTGTCGGAGGCCGTACCCCCGAAGTTCTATGGTGGGACCGAGCGCGTGGTCTCGTGGATCACGGAAGAGCTGGTTCGTCAGGGCCACGACGTAACCTTGTTCGCGAGCGGCGACTCCGAGACGTCCGCCAAGCTCGCGGCCTGCACGCCGGAAGGCCTGAGGTTGCTGGGCTATCGCGACCACACCGCAAGCCATCTCGCGATGCTTCACCATGTGCACAAACGGGCACATGAGTTCGATATCCTGCACTTTCATATCGACCTCTTGCAGTATCCGATGTTCGAGGACCTGAACCACAAGTGCCTCACCACGATGCACGGTCGCCTCGATGTGCCGGATTTCATGCCGGTCTATCGGACCTTCACGGGCATGCCCTTGGTGTCGATCTCAGACAACCAACGTGATCCGATGCCGGAGAACGTGAATTGGCTCTCGACGATTCATCACGGCCTGCCAGCACAGAACTGCCCGTTCTATCCGGAGGCCAAGGGCGGCTATCTCGCCTTCCTCGGCCGCATCTCGCCGGAAAAGCGGCCCGACCGGGCCATCGAGATGGCCATCCGCTCGGGCGTGCCGCTCAAAATCGCCGCCAAAGTCGACAAGGCTGACCAGGACTATTGGGACGAGGTCATCGAGCCGATGATTCATCATCCCCTCATCGAGTTCATCGGCGAGATCAACGAGGAGCAGAAGAAGGACTTCCTCGGAAACGCACTCGCCCTCGCCTTCCCGATCGACTGGCCGGAGCCCTTCGGCCTCGTCATGATTGAGGCGATGTCGGCTGGAACCCCCGTAATCGCATTCCGCAACGGCTCCGTGCCGGAGGTCATTGCCGACGGCATCTCGGGCGTCTTGTGCGATTCGATGGATGATGCGGTCGCGGCAGTCGATAAAGTCAAGTCTATGAGCCGAGCCGGTGTGCGCAAGCACTTTGAGGGAAATTTCACCGCTGAGTGCATGGTGCGCAAGTACGTGTCTGCCTACGAGCAATTGCTTGCTGGCACTAATTCGGTGATCAAGCTTCCGCATGCGGGATCTTTCACGTCCCACTACGGCGAGTTGAATGGCTCCGCGCTGCCGCAGATCTCGGTCGCCGCCATGCCGGCCTAATTCGGCCAAGCCACGGCCTCTGCGAATCCGATTCTGCTCGCTTCCGGAGCGGGCTGGCGCCGCAAGATTGCCGCACTACCTCTGCCACTGAGGGCCGCCGCGCCGCACTTTGCGACCGGCGGCTCTTTCGATTCGACCCCCCTTTTCGGAGATGCGCAGGCATGGCAGCGGATACACTGAAGGCGACCTCCGAGCCCGCAAGCGAGACGCGGATTTCTCAAGGCTTCCAGGATGCCGATGAAGTTCTGCCGCAGTACCATATCGAAGCGCAGACATCCCTGGTCGAACGCCCACTCCGATCGCTGAAATACGGCGAAGCCTTTGCGGTTCTCGACAGCTACGGCGACATTGGAGTGCTGCCGGGTCCGGAAGGACTCTACTTCCAGGACACGCGCTATCTCTCCCGCATGCACGTCACCATTGAGGACCAGCGCCCCCTACTGCTCTCCTCTGTGATGCAGGACGACAACGGCGCGCTCAGCGTCGACATGACGACGCCCGACATCCGCATCGACGCTCACGACGAGACCACGATCCCGCGTGAGTTGATCGCGATCGAGCGCACCAAGTTCCTTTTCAAGGGTGCGTGCTACGACCGGATCGGTCTACGCAATTACGATTCCCGCCATTGGCACCTCAAGGTCGCCGTCACCTTCGACGCGGATTTCCGCGACCTGTTCGAAGTTCGCGGCATGGATCGCCCGGTACGCGGCAAGCGAAGCGTGCAGGTGGCGAGCGATGCCGAGGTCCAGTTCCGTTACGCCGGCCTCGACGAGGTGGTACGGACCACAAGTCTCCACTTCGGTCCGAAGCCGAAGCATATCGAGCCGGGCCGGGCCGAGTTCGTCGTTTCCCTGCCGCCCGGGGGGCGCGCCTCGCTGTTCCTCCGCGTCGTCTTTGAATCGCACCGCGCCTTCACCAGCGCGCCTGCCGCGGAGCGCGTCGGTGAAGATGCTGCCGCCGGGCTATCCCATGCCGCCGGCAGCACGGCCTCCGCGCGCCATCCGAAGGGCCTTGCCGAGGGTGTGATCTTCGCGCGGGCATATCGCGACTCGCGCCGTGATCTGCGGCAGCTCACCGCCGGCATCACCACGATCATTTCGTCGAACGACCAGTTCAACGAGGCAGCCTGTCGCGCAACCGCCGATCTTTATATGCTGGCGAGCCGGACGCCGGAGGGCATCTATCCGTTTGCTGGGATCCCCTGGTACTCGACGGTGTTCGGGCGCGACGGCATCATCACCGCCATGATGGCGCTTTGGATCGATCCAAACTTCGGAAAGGGTGTTCTGCGTTACCTCGCGTCGACGCAGGCCAAGGCGATCGACCCGGCCGCGGATGCGCAGCCCGGCAAGGTGCTGCACGAGACCCGTCGCGGCGAGATGGCCATGCTCGGCGAGGTGCCCTTCCGCCACTACTACGGCACCATCGACGGTACGCCACTCTTCGTGATGCTGGCCTGGGAATACTACGCGGTCACGGGCGACCTGGAGACCATCTCGGCGATCTGGCCGGCGCTCGAATTGGCGCTCGAATGGATGAACAAGTACGGCGACCGCGACGGCGACGGCTTCGTCGAATACGCTCGGGACACGGACAAGGGCCTCGAAAATCAGGGCTGGAAGGACAGCCACGATTCGATCTTCCATACCGATGGGAACCTCGCCAAGGGCCCGATCGCCCTCTGTGAGGTCCAGGGTTACGTGTATGCGGCGAAGAATGGGGCGGCTAAGCTCGCCTCACTTCTCGGCCGGGACGACCTTGCCCAGCGTCTCGGCGAGGAAGCCAAGGCGCTCCGGCAGAATTTCGACAAGGCGTTCTGGTGCGAGGCGATCGGCACGTACGCCCTCGCGCTCGATGGCGAAAAGCGCCAATGCGCAGTCCGCTCCTCGAACGCCGGCCACGCGCTCTTCACCGGCATCGCTTTGCCGGAGCGTGCGGCCAGTGTCGCGGCCAACCTGCTGTCGAAGGACGGCTTCAACGGCTGGGGCGTGCGTACGATCGCCCGCGGCGAGGCTCGGTACAACCCGATGTCCTACCACAACGGTTCGATCTGGCCGCACGACAACGCCCTGATCGCCTTGGGGCTGGCGCGCTATGATCTCAAGCCCGAAGCCTCGCGCATCTTCCAGGGCATGTTCGATACGGCTTTGTACCAGGATCAGAAGCGGTTGCCGGAGCTGTTCTGCGGCTTCATGCGGCGCCACCAGCGAGGACCAGTTTCCTACCCGGTGGCCTGCTCACCGCAGGCCTGGGCTGCTGCGGCGCCCTTCGCCTTCCTGGCGGCTTGCCTGGGTCTGGAAATCGACCATGATCGCAACCGGGTCCGCTTCCGCAACCCGACCCTGCCGCCCTTCCTCGATGGTGTCTCGATCTTCAACCTGAAGATCGGCACCTCGCGGGTGGATCTGCGCCTGCAACGCTATGGCGAGGACGTCACCGTGAACGTTCTGCGCCGCACGGGGGATGCGCAGATCTCCTTGCTCAAGTGATTCGATCGGGCGGCGCCTGAAACGTCGGTCTCCGGCGTCGTCCCTTCGATTTCGCACCCGATGCCAGCGAATACCTTCCGGTCAGACATACGAATTTCGGCACGCGCTTACACAGAAGACTGTGGCACGCACCCGCGCTGAGGATCGGCCTACAGCAGCTTTGAAGCGGGAAAGGCTCAAGCCGAGACTGATATCGAGCATGCTTGTCGTGCTCTGTAGCCTCGTCCTGGCCGCTGCACGGGCCGACGCGAGGGCCGATGACATCCGCGAGGCGAGCAGATGGCACATCCCGCGGCTGCATCGGACAGCTGTTCCTATCTGCTGTTCGTACCTCACGGCTACCCAGCGATGCCGCGCAAGGAATGGCCACTCGTGATTTATCTCCACCGCGCGGGCAGCCTCGGCGACGATCTGGATCTCGTGAAGCTATGGGGATCGCCCAAAGCCCTCGCTTCGCACCCGGGCGCACCGTTCTTCGTTCTCTCGCCCGAGGCCAAGGGCAGCCTCCAGATCGGTGGACGGTGGAAAACGGAGCGGATCGAGCGGTTGCTCGCCGACCTGCGCGGCATCTACAGAATCGATGCGAGCCGCATTTCTCTGACAGGTTGGTCCATCGGCGGAAACGAGACTTGGCGCTGGGCAATCAAGCAGCCCCATCTCTTTGCGGCCGCAGTGCCGATCGGAGGACATGGTAACTTCAACCGGGATGCCAATTTGCTGACGGTCTGCGCGTTAAAGGATATGCCGCTCTCGGCCTTTGACGGGGATCACGATGAGATCACGCCGCCAGACAGAGCAACCAAAGTCGTCGAGGCTCTCTACCGATGTCGCGGGGGCACACAGTAGCCTCGCCTGACCATCCTGCCCGCGACCGGCCGTCACGCCGCCGATCCGGCCTAAGCAGTCCGGCCTTGTGGCTGCGGATGCTTGAACGGCGGCGGTCGACCGTGCCTCCGCTGGTCGCTCCTTCAGTCAACCAAAAAGGCGCCGTTCCGGAGGGAACGACGCCTTGAGCCATTCTTACCTCAGACGGCTGCTTTAGCGCGGTGCCAGGATCATGATCATCTGGCGTCCCTCGAGCATCGGCTCGCTCTCGACCTTGGCAATCTCCTGGGTTTCGTTCTTGACCCGCTCGAGCAGGCGCAACCCGATATCCTGGTGCGCCATCTCACGGCCGCGGAAGCGCAGGGTCACCTTGACCTTATCACCTTCCTCGAAGAATCGAATCACGGCCTTCATCTTGGTGTCGTAATCGTGCTTGTCGATGCCGGGACGGAGCTTGATCTCCTTGACCTCGACCGTCTTCTGCTTCTTGCGCGCTTCGTTCTGCTTCTTCTGCTCGTTGAAGCGGAAGCGGCCGTAATCGAGAAGCTTACAGACGGGAGGAACGGAGTTCGGAGCGATCTCGACGAGATCGAGGCCTGCCTCCTCGGCCAAGGCGATGGCGTCGAAGAAGGCGACGACGCCACGGTTCTGCCCGGTGTCGTCGATGAGCTGCACTTCGCGAACGCCACGGATATCCCGGTTGGCGCGCGGCCCGTCCTTCTGCGGGGCCGGCATAGCTCTCATAGGTCTACGAATGGCTTTGTTCTCCTAGTGAAACGACGAAACGGCAGCCCGCGAACCCAAGCCCCGTTTGGGGTCGATCCTGGCCACCCATCGCTCGCGAAATTCGTTGCGACACCTTGGCGAAAGTCTCGTGCAAGTCAACACGGTCGTCGCCGTTTGGTTCATCGGGTCCGACGCGGTCATCGGTGCGTGGCAAGCGCCTGCTTCGCAAGGAGGTCTGCGTAGACCGCGAGCGTATCGCCCACCATCCCCTCCAACGAAAAATGGGCTTCCACATGCATCCGTCCGCGGCGGGTCATGGCATCACGGGCACTCGCACCGAGCGAGAGCGCTTCGCAGAGGGCATCGGCCAAAGCCGCCGCATCACCGGGAGGAACCCGCCATCCCGTCCGCTGCGAAGTCGGCACCTCCGGCGGCGACAGCACCGTCTCCGGCACGGCACCGAGATCCGACACGATCACGGGCGTCCCGAGCGCCTGCGCCTCGACCGCGGAGCGCCCGAAAGCTTCCGGCTCCACCGATGGGACCGCAACGACGGAGGCTGCCCGGAACGCTGCGGGCATGTCGGCGCAATGCCCGACCCGATGCACGATGCCCCGCAGGCCGCGGGCGGCGACAAGGGCGTCGAGCTCGCGCTCGTAGGCGACGCGCCCCTGCGGATCGCCGGCCAGCACGATCGCGACGTCGGTGACGCCCCGGTCCCGCATCAGGGCTGCTGCCTCGATGAGGACGCGCTGTCCCTTCCACGCGGTCAAGCGCGCGGCCAACAACACGACGCGCTCGTGAGGGGCGACACCCCAGGCCCGTCGCAGAGCCTCGACCCGGGCCGGGAGGACCGCGGCAGGCGTAAACAGGGAGAGATCGGTTCCGCGATGGATGACCCGGATCCGGTCGCCTGCCTGCTCCGGATGCAGAGAGCGGATCAGGGCCGCGGTATAATGCGAGTTGGCGATGACGACATCGCCGCGCGCCATCACGGAGTTGTACAGGACCTTGACGCCCGTTCGGCCGGAATAACTCCCGTGATAAGTGGTGACGAAGGGAAGCTTCATGCGGCGAGCGGCACCGAGCGCCACCCAGGCCGGCGCCCGCGAACGAGCGTGGACAATCTGCACCCCCTCACGCCGGCAAAGCCGCGCGAGCCGCCCGACATTCAACGCCATGGCGAATGGGTTCTTCGAAGCCGCCGGGAAGGGAAGCCAGACCCCTCCTTTCGCCTGCAACTCGCCCACCAGGCGCCCGCCCTCGGTGGCCACCAGGGCTCGGGCACCGGCGGCTGCGAGAGCTGCGGCGACATCGACGGTCGTACGCTCGGCACCGCCTGCGTCCAGTTCGGGGATGATCTGCAGGATGGTGGCACCGGAGAGCGGCGCGCGCTCGCTCGGAAATCCGCCGCGGACCTCGCCGTTCATAATACGCGCGCCGAGACGGCCCGAAGTTCGAGAGACGATTTCGGGTAGTCTTCCCGAAAGTGGCAGCGTCCGTCCGGCGTATCGGTCATGGACGCAGCTTGAACGCTGCGCTTTACGGCTCGGTAAACGAAATGCGAAAGCGATGCATTCAGTTCGAGGCACCGTCGAGTCAAGGTTGAGAAATGACGTCTGCGCAGGGCGAAGCTCCGGAATTCATCGTCGTCGGCGAAGGGGGAAAGGCACGACGAATCGCGGTGCGATGCCGGGCCGGCGATGGCTCCCCGATCGTCTGGCTCGGAGGCTTCCGCTCCGATATGGGCGCGACGAAGGCGATGGCGCTCGATGCTTGGGCCGAACGGAATGGACGTGCATTCCTCCGATTCGATTATACTGGGCACGGTGAATCGGACGGTGTTTTTGCCGAGTCTACCCTTTCGACGTGGCTTGCGGACGCCCAAGCGGTAATCGCAACCTTCGCGCCGAAGCGCCCGCTGCTGGTCGGATCATCGATGGGTGGGTGGATCGCCTGCCTTGTCGCGCAGGCACTCACGCAACAGCAGAGGCCGCCATCGGGGCTCGTTCTCATAGCCCCGGCGCTGGATTTCACACAGGACCTGCTCTGGGAGCGTTTCAGCCCGGATATCCGCGCCACGATCGAACGAGACGGGGCTTGGTTCAGGCCCAGCGCCTATGATCCGTCCCCGGTGCCGATTACCAAAGCCCTCATCGCGGACGGACGAAGGCACCGCTTGCTTGGCAATGCCTTCGATCCAGGCTGTCCGGTTCACATCCTGCAGGGCATGGACGATCCCGATGTTCCCTATACGCACGCCTTGAAGGTGGTCCAATCCCTGCCGAAGGCCGGCACGCTGCTCACCCTCATCGCCGACGGAGACCACCGGCTGTCCCGACCGCAAGATCTCGCACGGCTGGTTAGGGCAGTGACCGACATGTCAGCCTAGTGAAGACTGACCGTGTACAGATCGTTGGCTGCGGCATTGGCCACGATCGCATCGCGCGAATCGGCCAACAGGATCGGCGCGCCGCTGGCGGACAGGAGAGCGAACAGGTCGAGACCAGGCGTGAGATCGGGAGCCTGCGGGAAGATGCGCTTCACCTCATCGGATCGGATAGCGCGCACATAGGCAATGTGCCCCTCACCCAAAGCCGCCAGATCGGCCGCGTTGAACTCGGCCGGGTCGAGATCGGCCTCGGTGATCGGATTGGTGTTGAACTCGGTCATGGACTGCCCTCCTTCTTGGCAGAGCGGTACACCGGGATCGCTTCCCGGTGGTCTATATGCGTTGAAGCCCCCGACATCACACCTCGTCGCGGGATGCGATGGCGATCTTGCGCACGATCCGGTCCGGCTCAGGCCGGGTCAGGTCGATGGAAAGCAGGCCGTTGGATAGATCGGCACCCATCACCTCCATGCCGTCGGCAAGCAGGAAGGCCCGCTGAAACTGTCGCGCTGCGATGCCGCGATGGAGGAACTGCCGGGTCTTGTCGTCCACCTGCCGACCCCGCACCACGAGTTGGCTCTCCTCGAGCATCACATCGAGTTGATCGCGGGTGAAGCCTGCGACTGCGAGGGTGATGCGAAGACGCTCTGGCTGTTGCTCGGTGCGTGGCAGCCGCTCGATGTTATAGGGCGGATAGCCGTCATTAGCCGCCTTCGACACGCGGTCGAGGGCCTGCTCGATTTCGTCGAAACCGAGAAGAAAGGGATGTCCGAACGGAGAGGGCCGAGTCGTCACAAACGCATGTCCTTCCAGCGAAGCCCGAAACATTGTTTCATGAGGCACTTCGGTGATCGGGGCCCGCCTGCGCAGCACCCCTCCCGGAGATCGCTCACCGGTCACAGCGATATGGAGGTGGCTGCTGGGTGCATCAAGGGTCTGATGCATCAAGGGCTTGATGCATCCCGGGTCTGGCCGGGATGCGTCATCTGCCTGACTTGGCAGAGGGTTGGGTATTCTCGGCATCTTGCTTCAGGATATTGTGGCACAGCGTAAGCTTGGACATTGGAAGGCCGACGAGTAACAGTTTGGAATTCCTCTGATATTCGGCCCTGACCTTGATCTACGGTCACGATCTCGGATATGCCGGCCTCGCACGACGAGCGCCCCGAACGCGGTCTTTCGACCTCGTTCTATGGCGCATGTCGAATCGAACCCGTGCCATTCCGGTCTGTCACGACTGATTGTCGAGCCGGAACCGCGTGCAGGCGTCGGGAGCGTCGCGGAGGGCGACGGGCCCCTTGAATGGAGTGCACGGCGTGATCGGAGAACGGCCTTTGCAAACTATCAAGACATGTGCAGCGCGGCACCTCGTGTCAGGCCTCGCCTCCCTGACGATGCTCGCCGGCTTCGGCGGCGCGGCGATGGCTCAGGACAAGGCCGCAGCACAGGACAGCAAGGGACCTGTTCTGAAGCTGGAATTGAACCGCCTGGAACCGGCGGGTGAGTCGTGCCGGACCTACCTCCTGGTCGATAACAGCCGAGGCCAGGCACTGAAATCCTTGAAGGTCGATCTCTTCGCGTTCGACAATGACGGGATCGCTCAAAAGCGCTTGGCCGTGGAACTCGGCCCCGTTCAGGACCGCAAGACGATGGTTCGCCTGTTCGACTTCCCTGCGATTGCCTGCCCGAAGATCAGCCGGGTCCTTCTCAACGATGTGCTCTCCTGTGAGGGCGGCGACGCCAGTCGCGAAACCTGCCTCGAGCGGATCGAGACCGAGAGCAAAACGGCAGCGACGTTCACGCGCTGAGCGGCGCCCTTCTTCCTATCGTCAGCAACCCGCACGCACCGAGAGAGCCCGCCATGGACCCGACAGCCGCGCCGGCCGGAGTCGCCCACGACTTATCCTTCTTCGGACTGTTCCTGCAGGCCGATCCGATCGTGAAGGGCGTCATGCTCCTGCTCGTGGTCGCCTCGATCGCGTGCTGGACCGTCGTGTTCGAGAAGATCGTACGGGTTGCGGCCGCCAAGCGTCAGGCTCGCGCCTTCGATGCCCTGGTGCGCTCCGGAGGCGCGCTGGAAGCCTCCGGTGGTGGCATCGACGCCCAGATCACGGGAGCTGCCGTCGAGGCTTGGCGCGATCAGGATGCCACCGAGACCCGTGCCGAGCGGCGCGATCGTATCGAGCGCGCGATGCGGGCCGCCCTGACTTCACGCATCAAGCACTTGCAGACCGGGCTACCGTTGCTGGCCACCGCCGGCTCGACGGCGCCGTTCATCGGTCTGTTCGGCACGGTGTGGGGCATCATGAATTCGTTCTCGTCGATCGCGAAGAGCCAGGATACCTCCCTCGCCGTCGTAGCCCCCGGCATCGCCGAGGCACTGTTCGCAACGGCCATCGGCCTCATCGTCGCCATCCCGGCGGTCATGGCCTACAACAAGCTCATCAACGATGTCGGCCGGGTTCAGTCGAGCTTCATTTCGACCATCGGAATTCTCGGCAACCGACTCGCCCGCGACCGGACTGTCCACGGACGCGCCGCCGCAGCGGAATGACGGTGCGGATTGCAGCGGTGATCTCTCGGGCCTGATCGGGTTCCAGGTCAATTCAGAGCCGTTTCGGTACCACGACAGCGCCGATTCAGACACAGCAATCTCTGCGATGGGCCGGCTTACGGTCGTCCACCCTGGCCCCGGAGGGCCGCTTCACGATGGCAATGGGTTCGATCCGCGCCGGCGGCGGCGATGACGAGGATGGCCTCGACGCGGCGCCGATGTCCGAGATCAACGTCACCCCGATGGTCGACGTCATGCTCGTGCTGCTCATCATCTTCATGGTAGCCGCGCCCCTGATGACGACGGGCGTGCCGGTACAGCTCCCGAAAACGACCGCTCAGAAGGTAGCGCAGGCCCAGAAACCGCTCGAGATCTCCATCGATAAAGATGGCAAGCCTTATCTCGCCAAGGAAGAACTGTTCCCGGATACGATCCTGCCACGTCTGCGGACATTGGCAGCGCAGGATCCCAACCAGGTCATGCTGGTGCGCGGGGATCGCGACGTCCCCTATGGTCGGGTCATGGAAGTGATGGGGCTCGTCGGACAGGCGGGATTCTCCAAGGTCTCGCTGATCGCGCAATCACCCGGCGGCGCGCTGCCCTCGGCACCGGCGGCCCCTGCCCCTGCCGCCGCCAGCGGAACGCCACGCTGATCTCATGAGTGTCCTTCAACCCCCGAGCGCCTTCGCAACGACACGCGTCCCGGAGCGGCAAGGCCCATCCGGCCTCGCCTATGCCTTCCTGGTCGCTCTCGCGCTGCACATCGCGGCTCTCGTCGGCATGATGGTGTTCGGCGCCGCGCCAACGGCACCTCCTGGCGAAAACATCGTCACGATCGATCTCGCCCCGCAGATGACGGAGGCAGATACACAGTCGCCAGCCGAGCAAGCCGCGTCGAGCCCGGCTCCGCCCGAAGCGAACCCCGTCGAAACACCGGAAGCCGAGCCGGTGGTGAAGCCGATGGAGACGACGGAGGTCGCCCCACCGGAAGCCACCACGCCGCCGCCACCGGACGCGACACCCGTCGCCCCGGAAGCCACCACGATGGCCGAGCCGACGGATGCGCCGGTGCAGCCACCGGTGGAGGCGGTGGCGGAGCCGCCGCCGGAGGATCAGGTCATCACCTCGTCGGCGCCGGAAGCGCCCGCGCTGGCTCCGCCGCCACCCACCGTCGCTGTCGCTCCCAAGCCAACGGAAATCGAGAAGCCTAAGCCCGACCAGGCCAAGATCCTCGAAGCCAAGCGGGAGGCGAAGCGCAAGGCCGACCGTGAGGCTCGCCTGAAGGCAGAGCAAGAGGAGCGGCGCGAAGCAATTGCCGACGCGCGGCGCGAAGCCGCCAAAGAGGCGAAGGCCAAGGCCGCAAAGGAAGCGGCCCGCCGTGCGGCCGCGACCGCTAGCCAGGGGCGTGCGCAGCAGAACTCCGCGTCCGCGTCCCGTCAGAGCAGTGCCGGCGCTGCCGCTGGTGGCAACGACCCGAACGCCCTACGCGCTTGGCAGGGTATGCTGAGCTCCGCCATTCGCGGCCGGATGAACGCCAATGCGGCGGCGGGGACCAGCGGTGGCGTCGCTGTGGTGCGATTCACCGTGTCCCGCTCCGGGCAGGTTCTGAGTGCGGGCCTCGCCAGCAGCAGCGGCATCGGTGCGATCGACAGCGCAGCCCTGGCGACCGTACGCGGCTCGCTTCCGCCCGCCCCCGCCGGCATCACTCTGAGCAGCTTGGCCGTGACCGTCCCGCTGCGCTTCAGCCCAGGGCGGTAATCAAGGTGTCCGGTAATAGGCGCTGATCATGCCGGTGTGGTTCACCAGCGACACACATTTCGGAGATTCGCGGGTCCTGCGGATCGACAAGCGTCCCTATCCGGACCTTGCGGCTCACGACGCAGCCTTGATCGCCGCCTGGAGTGCCGTGGTGAAGCCGGAGGATGAGGTCTGGCATCTCGGCGACTTCGCTCTCGGCCCTTCGGACACCCGCATCGCCGAGATCCTCGCATCCCTTCCCGGGACCAAGCACCTGATCGTTGGCAACAACGATGGGCCTGGCACGCTGCGCGCATCAGACTGGACGTCGGTTTCACACTACGCCGAACTCACCGTCGATGACCGTCGCCTCGTTCTCTGCCACTACGCCTTTCGCACTTGGAACGGGATCGGGCGGGGGGCCATCAATCTGCATGGGCACTCGCACAACCGCCTGAAGCCCATACCCCGACAGTATGATGTCGGAATTGACGCTCAGGGTCCTGCTCCGGTCAGTCTTGCAGCGATCCTGGCCTCCCGCCGCAAGCGGACGGCAGTGCACAAAAGCGTGGAACCTTAGCGACGGGTGCGCCGTTTCCGAAACCTGAACGCAGGACGAGCAGCGCAATGCCTATTTCGTTTTGGGCCAAGCCAACTCTCAACTTGCGGACACTCTCGAACGATCCGTGAATTCAATTCACCGGCCGCACGCCCCAGTGTCCACATCTCAGGTGTTTCCATGCGTCACCCGCTTCGACTTACGCTCGGCACGATGCTCCTTATCAGTCTCGCGGCTCCTGCCCTCGCAGCCCCTGCCTGTCTCGATGCGCAGCGCAAAGTCGATGAGGCCAACGCGCTCCGCTTCCAGTTCCGCCAAGAGGCTCGGCTCGGCAACCACGATCGCGCCTGTGACACGCTGGACGAGATTGGAGACCGCTATGCGGATGCCCGGGATGCATTCGAGGATTGCGGTGCCGGCGTCGTCGCTATCGACCTGCGCAGTGAAACTCGCGCTCTGCGGGCTGCCAAAGCTGCGCACCGCTGCTGACTGACAGGGTGCGGACCCGCACGCCCTTCCGGACCCGAACGATGCACCTTCCCATCCCACCCGGCCGATGATTCGCCGCCGCCAAGGTCAGCCCTGATGAACACCACCGCCGACGTAAACGCCCTTCACCGTAACCCGGCCATCGGCCCGTCCTTCGCGGCAGCCCTGTGCGGCTTCCTCAGCACCACCGTGGCGACCACGATGGTGATGTTCCTGATCAGCAGCATCTGACTACCCGGCCCCTCCCGCCTTCAGGGAGCGACAAACCAGAACCGACGCTTTGAGAACAGCATGTCGGGCTGTCCAACGGTCGCCAGCGGGCGACAGGCGGGATCAAGGCGGTTGGTGCCCGGAGATTTGGCTGCCGGCATCAGGAGCGCATTCGAGACGGGAAACAGTCCCAGCTTGGCCTGGACGCTCGGATGTCGGACGGCCGAGATCGTGACCAGCCCGACCAGGAGGCCGCCCGCCATCGTCCCCAGAATGAAGTTCATCATGATGGTGGAATCCGGCGCCCTTCGCGTGGTCTGCGCGGGCGCGACTCTTCCCTCGCCGCTCATCTCGGCATGATTACGGCATAGGTTGATATTACGATCCCTTAATCATCGGCTGCCTAAGGTCGCCTCCGCTGCCCCGAATCGGGCTTGCGCACCTTGAGGGAGGATCGAGCGATGTCGTACGGGGCCAGCGCCTATGCCCGGGTTTCACAAACGGCGTTGTCGCCGCGCGAAGCGGAAGCCGCCGTGCTGATCAAGGCTGCGACCCGACTTCAAGCCATCCAGTCGGATTGGTCCAATCAGGCACCGGGGCTCAGTGAGGCCCTGAACTTCAACCAGAAGGTCTGGACCATCATCGCTGGGGCCGCCACTGCTCCAGAGAGCCCGCTGCCTGCTGAGATCAAGAACAGCATTGCCGAACTCTCGACCTTCGTCTTCAAACGGATGATCGATACGTTGATCGACCCGACCGCCGAGAAGTTGTCCGCCCTCATCAGCATCAACCAGAATATCGCCGCCGGCCTCCGCATGTAGGCTGACGGCGGCGTGCTCATGCCGCACGAAAGAGCCCGCCGCTTCCCAGCGGTGGGCTCTTCCGATTCCTGCGGCAAGCTCCGAAATTCAGCGGTTCGTCGACGGATCGGGATTGGCTGGGGGCACCAACCGTTCCGCTAGCGACTGCTCATATTGGATCAGGTCCTTGCAGCGCTTCAGGGCTCGGTACAACTCGCCCTGCGCGATGAAATCGTGAATGTCGCGGAGATAGGGCGCCATGCTCGGCGCGGCCGCCATCAACGCATTGGCCTGGGTGATGAACAGGTCCTCCGCTTCGGGCGTGCTGTCCGCAAGATACAAGACCGTCAGTGTGACGTAGAGGCGCTTACAGGCCGTATCGGCCTCGCTCTCCAGGATGATGTCGCTCTCTCGCAGAAACTTGGTCACGGTCTCGATGACGAAGCTGGAGCGACGCGATCCATTGCGAATTGCCGTGCCGCCAATGAGCAGACGCTCGAACGGCTTGAGTTCGATCTTCAGGGGCATGGCGCTACTCGTTGCGGATCTGGGAGCATACTCGCCCAGTATGGTTAACAGAACCTAAAGAAGATGATGCGGGCGGATCGCCAAATAATTGATATATCTTGCTATTTTCAACATTCGCCACGTTTGACCGAGCTCATTAACAGTTCGTTCACGAGGCTCATTAAGTCGATTGCAAGGGATCGATGGTCATCTGCGGTCGCCTCCAAAAACGGAGGCGCACCGATCAGAATGGATCGACCATCATGTCTTCAGGCGTCACCCTCACCGCTGCCACACGCCAGAACCTGCTTTCGCTGCAGGGAACTGCGGACCTCCTATCCAGCACCCAGAACCGGCTCTCGACGGGCAAGAAGGTCAACTCGGCCCTCGATGACCCGACGAGCTTCTTCACCTCTCAGGCCCTGTCGGGCCGGTCGGGCGATCTTGGTTCGCTGCTCAACGGTATCTCGAACGGCGTCCAGACCATCCAGGCTGCCAACCAAGGCATCACCTCAATCCAGAAGCTGGTCGACTCGGCCAAGTCCACTGCCAACCAAGCGCTGGCCGACAAGAGCTCGGTCACGAACGGAACCCCGGCGACCGCCGCAATCCTGACCGCCGTCACCGGCTTTCAGGGCACCACGACGGCCGCCACCGACGGCACGCAGGACTTCTCCGGCACCCGGAATGCAGTTTTCACTGTCGGCGACGGTACCAATTCGACGACTATCACGCTCGACGCTTCAACGCTGGGCGGTGTCACAAACAATGTGTCCAAGGTCACGGCAGACGACGTCGTAAAAGCTATCAATAATCAGATCTCGAACGAAGCTGGGCCTGCTGCGGTCACCGCTTCCAAGACCACGGACGGCCGCATCGTATTCACTTCGAACGCGACAGGCTCGGCTTCTCAGGCCATCGTGACCAACACGACTGGCAACGAGGTCGACATCGGCTTTGGCACTGGAACTGCTGCTCAGACGGCCACGGGTGCAGCCGCGAAGAACAGTGCGACAGCCGCTGTCGTGTCCGGTGAGGCAATCGCTGCCGGGCCCTTCGATTTCTCCGGTGCTGCCCTCGCTCCCACCTTCGAGATTCAGCTCGGCTCAGGTCCCAAAAAGACCATCACCGTCGCCGACGGCGCGACGGCAAACGCGACCACACAGACTGAAATCGCGGCGTCGATCAACGCTCAGCTCAATGCCGATACCGGGTTTGCTGGAAAAGTCTCTGCCAGCTTCGTGTCCAATCGGCTTACCTTTACGACGACTGCAACCGGCTCATCCGAAAGCGTCAGCATCGGGAACGCAGCCGGCTTCAACCTCGGCTTCGGCACTGCTGGTTTGACAGCTGCGGCGAAAGTCGGCGTCGGTGAAGGCTCGGCCAGCGGCACCAACGCGACCCGGACCTCCCTCGCCAAGCAGTTCAACACCCTGCTCGACCAGATCACTCAGCAGGCCAAGGACTCGAGCTACAACGGCATCAACCTGTTGTACCGTTCGGGCACTGACGCGAAGGAAAACTCGCTGAAGGTGACTTTCAACGAGACCGGCTCTTCAAGTCTCAGCATTGAGGGTTCCAAGCTCGACTCGGATGGACTGGGCCTCACCTCGGTAACTGGCGGTTTCCAGTCGGATGATGAGATCAACAAGGCACTGACGGCAATCACCCAAGCCACCAGCCAGCTTCGTGCCCAGTCCTCGACCTTCGGCTCCAACCTCTCGGTGGTGCAGAACCGTCAGGACTTCTCGAAGAACCTGATCAACATCCTCGACACTGGCTCGGCCAACCTGACGAACGCGGACCTCAACGAGGAAGCCGCCAACTCGCAGGCCCTGTCGACCCGCCAGTCGATCGGCATCTCGGCCCTCTCGCTCGCCAACACGGCGCAGCAGGGTATCCTGCAGCTCCTTCGCTAAGGGATGAGCCCGTCGCCGGCCTTCGGGCCGGCGCTTTCTCCATCTATCCATCGAACCGTATAAAAAAGGCCGGGGCTCATCGCCCCGGCCTTTTTTTCGTTTGGGTCGGCGCTTCGGCTCAAGCCGTAAGGTCGAGCGGACGAGCAGATAGCTTGGCCCGGGCCTCGGCTGCCTCGGCATAGGCGCGGGCCTTGAGCACCACCGGGTCCGGCAGTTGTATCACCACGTCACCCGAGGCCGGATCGACTTCCTGATAGATCACTGTCTTGGTGTCCTGGTCGATCCGGATACGCGGCTCCATCGCGGCCTGAGCCGCTCGTGGGGTTCTGGCGTCCTCGTCCGGTTCAGGAGCCCGTGCCGTCCCGATCCGGGCATCGGAACTCTGGTCCTGACTGCGGATATCGACCTTGACCGCAGGCGCAAGGGGAGCTGGAGCCTGGACAGGCTGAACGGGAGAGATCGGGGCCGGCGTTGCGCCGATGACGTAGGATGCTGGCGTCGCGCCTAGGCTGGGGATCGACATCGCACGCTCCTGCGGTCGGCTGTTGCGGTCGTCGTCTAGACACGACGTGCGACGTGAATGGGATCTTAAGGAATCCGTTCGGGCGCGAGGATCTTGATCCGCAAGCTCAAGCCGACAATAAATTCAGCACTTGAATTTTAACGACCCATCAGATCTCGATCGCACCAACTCCGTGAGGGTCGAAGGCTACGCTCTTAATAATCGCGAAGACGGGTGTGCCGGGCGCGAGGCTAAGGTCCTGAACGGAGGCCCGCGTCAGGCGCGCGGAGAGTACGGCACCGCTGCAATCCACCTCCACCAGCACGGCACCCTCGGCCTGATCATGAAGGGCCGAGACGTGGCCGCTCAATCGATTGCGGGCGCTCAGGCCCCGCGGATCGTCAAGAGAGAGCAGAACGTCGCGGGCAGGCACGTGGATTCGTACGGTGGTTCCGACCGCCTGGCTCAGACGTGGCACCAGCAGGCGCCCTGCACGGCCGGAGAGACGTGTCAGCCCGGCATTCGGCACGTCCGCCTCCACCACCATGTCGAGGAGCGCGCCGGCCTGGGCGGCATGAAAGGCGCCGAGGTCACCCCGTCGCAGGATGGCCTCGGCGGGTCCGGCGGCGGCGATTCGGCCGCCCTCCAACACCACGATGGTGTTGGCGAGCCGGGCGACCTCGGAGACCGCATGGCTGACATACACGATGGGGAGGCCGGCAATGTCGCGCAGGCGTTCGATCAAGGGCAGGATCTCGGCCTTGCGCTCGGCATCGAGGGCGGCCAGCGGTTCATCCATGAGAAGAAGGCGGGGCCGCGACAGCAGCGCCCGACCGATCGCGACCCGTTGGCTTTCGCCACCGGAGAGACCCACGACCTGTCGGTCGAGGAGGTGGCCGATGCCCAGAAGATCGATCACCGCCCCCGGTTCGAGCCCGGCGGCATCGCGCAGCCCGCGCGCGAACCAGCGCCCATAGGCGAGGTTCCGCCGCACCGAGAGGTGGGGTATCAACCGCGCCTCCTGGAAAACCGTTCCGATCCGACGCCGATGCGTAGGCACATGGATGTTGCGGACCGTGTCGAGGAGGATTTGATCGTCCAGGGCAATCCGGCCCCGGTCCGGCCGTACCAGCCCGGCCATGCAGGCGATCACCGTGCTCTTCCCCGAGCCTGAGCGGCCGAACAGAACGGTCAGCCCAGGAGGCGCCGTGAAGGCCGCGTCGAGGTGGAAGGCGTCCCGCTTGAGGGCGAGATCCACCGTGATCGTCATGCCCCCCCGCCTCCTCTCGCCATCTGCTCATGACCTTGGCCCAGCCGACGCCCGAGCCTGCGGGCGAGAAGCTCCGAAATGAGCAAGGCCCCCATCGAGATGGCCACCGAGATCAGGGTGAGACGTAGGGCGCCCGCTTCGCCACCGGGCACCTGGGTCAGCGTATAGATCGCCGACGGCAGGGTCTGGGTCTCGCCGGGGATATTCGACACAAAGGTGATGGTCGCCCCGAACTCCCCCATCGCCTTGGCAAAGGCCAGGACCGTGCCGGCCAACACACCCGGTAGAGCGAGCGGCAGAGTTACGGTGAGAAAGACGGCGAAGGGGCTGGCGCCCAGGGTCGCGGCGGCTTGCTCCACTCGACGATCCACGGCCTCCAGGGACAGGCGCATGGCCCGAACCATCAGGGGGAAGCCCATCACGGCGCAGGCTAGTGCTGCTCCGGTCCATCGGAAGGAGAGCACGATGCCGAACTCGGCCAGCATGCTCCCGAAGGTACCCCGTCGCCCGAAGGCGAGAAGGAGGAGGTAACCCGTCACGACGGGCGGCAGGATCAGCGGCAGATGGACCAGACCATCGAGAAGCGCACGCCCCGGAAAGCGCTTCCGCGCCAGCACCCAGGCGATCGCAAGCCCTGGGACGAGGCTTGCCAAGGTGGCGACGGACGCGACGCGCAGGCTCAGCGCGATCGCGCTTCCCTCGTCCGGAGTCAGGCCGAACATGTCCAGGAGCGGATTGACCAAGGCTCAGTGGACCCGGATCGGACCGGTTAGGTCCGATTCTCCACGCCGATAACCGAGAACCCCTGGCGTTCGAAGAATACCCGTGCGGCCGGACTGCGCAGATAGGCGAGGAAATCCGCTGCGTCCGGGTTGGTTGAAGCCTTGGTGAGGGCGACCGGATAGATCACGGGCGGGTGGCTCGCGGCCGGAAACGCAGCGATGACCTTGACGCTCGTGTCCGAGATCGCATCCGTTGCATAGACGATGCCGAGGGGTGCCTCGCCGCGGGCGACGAGAAGGAGAGCGGCGCGGACATTCTCGGCCTGAGCAACCCGGTCCTTCACGCTGTCCCATGCCCCAAGCGTTTCGAGGGCGGCCTTTCCGTATTTTCCCGCCGGGACCGCTTCGACATTACCCATGGCGATGCGTCCCTCACCCAGAGCCTTCGTGAGGTCGAGACCCGGCTTGAGATCGACGGTGAGAGACGAGTCCTTCGGCGCGATCAGCACCAAGGCATTGCGCAGAAGGCTGGTGCGGGTCGAAGCCTGAATGCTGCCCTTGACCGCCCCGTAGTCCATCCAGGCAAGATCGGCGGAGAAGAACAGATCGGCAGGCGCGCCAGCCTCGATCTGCTTGGCCAGAGCGCTGGACGCTGCATAGGAAATCCTGACGGTCTTTCCCGTGGCCTTCGTCCAGGCCCCGCTAACATCATCCAGCGCGTTCTTCAGGCTGGCGGCCGCGAAGACCACCACCGGCGCCTCGGCACACGCAGGGGTTCCGCCGACTCCCAGGACCAGGCACAGGATCGCACCGAGCCACGCCCGCCGAATCTGCACCATCACCCTGTCTCCCGTTGCCAGCCAAGCCGATCCGGCAGGTCGGCCATAGCATGGTTCGGAACAACGCCGTCAGTTGCCGCGATCTTCGTCCTCCGAGGGCGAACGCTCCGAACGGTGCAGACGGCTCAGCAGAACCAGCATCGAACCGGGAAGTGGCCCCGTCAGAGTTTCGGCATCCGAAAAGATGCCCCGATCGCGAACGAGGCGACGGCGGGCCTTGGACTTTTCTGCGAGGACGACCGGCGTTCGACCGCCGGTTCTTCTGATTTTCATACGCACAACGCACGCTCCGAAACCGACGTGAGCCTGGAGAAGCCACAGCAAACGCAGATCTCACGCTTCCGTTCCGGCCAAGCTTCCGCGCCTGGTGGCGGCGGGACGTCGCGGGTGATAGAGCCCCGGGCATGCTCGAAGGCCTGCCCCCCCACCGCCCGACCCATGTGCTCCGCCTCCTCACCGATGAGGGCTCGGCGCGCGCGATGACCGATCTTCTCGGCGAGATGTTCGACCCGACTCAGACGGCGGTGGCCGCCTTCGAGGCGGAGGACGGACAGACGTGGAGGCTGGAGGCCTACTTCGCCGACGCCCCGGACGAGGACATGATCCGCGACTTGATCCGGCCCGTGGTGGGTGAACAGGCGGATGTCGCGAGCTTCGAGACCATCGATCAGCAGGATTGGGTTCGTGCATCCCTGGAAGGCCTGAAGCCCGTGCGGGCCGGACGCTTTCTCGTTCATGGCAGCCACGACCGCGACACGGTGCGGGCGAACGATCTTGCCATTGAGATCGAGGCGGCGCTGGCTTTCGGGACCGGCCATCACGGTACGACACTCGGCTGCCTCAAAGCCTTGGCGGAGATCCTCAAGCGCGGGCGCCCCGCCCACGTGCTCGATGTCGGCACCGGCACCGGCATCCTGGCCTTCGCGGCGGCCAAGGCGCTTCATACACCGGTCATCGCCGGAGACCTTGATCCCGAAGCGGTGACCACCGCGGTCGGCAACGCCCGCCTCAATGGCCTCGGGCCGGTGCTGCGGCTCTACCAGGGACCGGGTGTCCGCCATGCGCTCGCGAATCGACCGCGCCGGTTCGACGTGGTCTTCGCCAATATTCTGGCGCGTCCCCTGAAGGGCTTGGCACCCTCCCTCACGGCGGTCGTTGCCGATCAAGGTATCCTGATCCTGTCCGGCCTGATCGAGCGCGACGTCCCGGGCGTCCTCTCGACTTACCGCCACCGCGGGTTTCACCTCGCCCGTCATGGCCTGATCGAGGGCTGGGCCACCCTGGTGCTGAAACGTGGCGGCAGCGCCCCACGTCCGCGTCGAGGCTGGTTGCGGCACTCCTGAGCCCGGCGTAACCCTGGGCGCCATGACCCGCGCCCGTTTCCAGACCTTCGACGATCCGAGCCACAGCCAGGGCGCAAGCCGCATCCGGGCCCTCCGCGAGGCCCTGCGTGCAGCCGGGCTCGATGGGTTCGTGGTCCCCCGTGCCGACGAGCATCAGTCCGAATATGTCGCCCCGCAAGCCGAGCGCCTCGCTTGGCTGACCGGCTTCACTGGATCGGCTGGTACCGCCGTGATCCTGCACGATGAAGCCGCGCTCGTCGTCGACGGACGGTATACCCTGCAGGCGCCGGCTCAGGTCGATACCGCCGTCATCACTCCGGTACCGCTGGCCGAGACTCCCGTCTCGGCCTGGGTCGGCGCCCACCTCAAGCCGGGCGAAGTTCTTGCCTACGATCCCTGGCTTCACACGCCCGACAGCGTGGCGCGCCTGGGGCGAGCAGCGGGTAAAGCCGGAGCGACCCTCCGAGCCGTGGAAGCGAATCCTGTCGACAGCGTCTGGACCGACCGACCCGGCTCACCCGCGGGCAGCGTGGTGGTCCATCCCTTGGCGTTCGCTGGAGAGGCCGCAGCCGAAAAGCTCGGTCGCATCCGTGCTGCCCTGGCTGATGTCGATATTGCGGCTCTGGTGATCTCCGATCCGCATAACCTCGCCTGGGCCTTCAACCTGCGCGGCTCCGATGTAGCGCATACGCCTCTGGCGCTCGGCTATGCAGTGGTGCCGCGCGAAGGGCGCGCCGCCCTCTACCTGACGTCACCGAATCTCAGCCCGGAGTTGCGCACCGCACTGGAACCTCTCGCCGACCTTCATCCGCGCGCAGCCTTCGAGGATGGTCTCGCCGCGCAGGCGGCAAACGCCGCCCGTGTCAGGCTCGATGCCGGCACGGCGGCCTACGCCTTGAAGCTTCGTGTCGAGGCGGCCGGCGGGGTGGCTGATCTCGGCTCCGATCCGATCACCGCCATGAAGGCCGTCAAAAATCCATCGGAAATCGCCGGCACCCGGGCGGCGCATCACCGTGATGGCGTCGCGGTCACACGCTTCCTCGCTTGGCTCGATGGCCAGGGCGAGAGGCTGACCGAGATCGCCGCGGTCAAAGCGCTGGAGGATTTTCGTGCGGAGAGCGGCCTTCTCCGCGATGTCTCGTTTCCAACGATCTCAGGCAGCGGCGCCAACGGTGCCATCGTGCACTACCGGGTGAGCCGAGAAACCAACCGACACATCTTGCCCGGCGAGCTGTTCCTGGTGGATTCCGGAGCACAATACGCAGATGGGACCACCGACATCACCCGTACGGTGGCGATCGGCATGCCGTCGGAAGCGATGCAGGATCGTTTCACCCGCGTCTTGAAGGGACATCTGGGCATTGCCCGCGCGGTCTTCCCGCAGGGAACGACGGGTGCGCAGATCGATTCCTTCGCGCGCCTTCCACTCTGGGAAGCCGGGCTCGACTTCGACCACGGGACGGGCCACGGGGTGGGGGTCTTTCTGTCGGTCCATGAGGGGCCGCAGCGCATCGCCAAGACCGGAATGGTCGCCCTCGAACCGGGCATGATCCTTTCGAACGAGCCGGGCTACTACAAGCCGGGCGCCTACGGCATTCGGCTGGAAAACCTCGTCCTTGTCGAAACGCGGACGATATCCGGCGGCGAACGGCCGATGCTCGGTTTTGAGACCCTGACGTTGGCGCCCTTTGATCGGCATCTCATTCGCCTCGATCTGCTGACCCCCGAGGAGCGAGCCTGGATCGACAGCTACCATGCGCGGGTATGTGCCGAACTGAGCCCGGATCTGGACGTTGCAACCCGGAACTGGCTCGAGCAGGCCACGCGGCCATTGACCACTGTCGCTTGAGGCAGAGCCGCACCGGGCAGCAGACATGCACCGACTGTGCGACGATCCTGTCGACTCCGCCTGGCTGTTCCGGCTCGGAAAAATCGGAGACAGAGGGTCTCGCGGCTTCGGCATTTTGTGCCCGCGTGGAACGGACGTAATCTCGCCGCTTCCGGAACCGAATAGGCCCTTATGATCCGGCTTCTCGCCCTGGCGCTTACGCTGTTCGGTCTCCTCCTTCCTGTCGCGCATGCACAGGGGTTCAAGGTGCCGACCGACCTGGTGAAGGCGTCCCTTGTTGGGGAGCCTTCTGCGATCCGGCCTGGCGAGCCCTTCACGGTCGGCATCCGCTTGGTGATGCGTCCGCATTGGCACATCTACTGGCGCAATCCGGGGGATTCGGGCCTCGCCCCGGAGATTGCCTGGACCTTGCCCAAGGGATTTTCGGCTGGCCCGATCCAGTGGCCGGTGCCGAGCCGCATCCCGGTCGCGCATCTGATGAATTTTGGCTACGAGGGCGAGGCTGTTCTCCTGGCCGAGATGATGCCACCGGCCACGCTGGCGCCGGGCAAGGCCGTAACGCTGCAAGCCAAGCTGACCTATCTTGTCTGCGAGCGCGAATGCGTCCCCGGGTCGGCCGAGCTTCGCCTGACCCTGCCGGTCGCCGCGAGCGGCACCAGTTCTGGAACGGCACCGGGCGCGATGCTGCTGTTTGCGGAAGCTCGAGCAGCCCTGCCGGTTCCCGCGCCTTGGCCGGTGCGCTACGGCAGCGAGAACGGGCGTCTGCAGATCCACCTTGCCACGTCTTCCGACGTCAGGGCGTCTGCGGTTGCCTACTTCCCCTATGCGGAGACCGCGATCGAAAATGCGGCGTCCCAGGAGGCACGCAGCGATGCCAGCGGGCTGCATATCGATCTGGCACGCGGTGATGCGACGGAGGTCGCGCCGGCAAGCCTGCCGGGCGTTCTGGCCTTCGACGAGACGACGCCTGACGGCATGGTCCGTCGCGCCTACGCGGTCGGGGAGCCACCATCATCTACGGCTCTCGCCTCCATCGCAGCGTCGTCCGCTCCGGCCACGCCGATACCCACCCAGACATCAGAAGACGGGCTAACCCTTTGGAGCGCCGCCGGCTTCGCCTTTCTGGGCGGGCTCCTTCTCAACCTGATGCCCTGCGTCTTCCCGGTCCTGTCGATCAAGGTGTTGAGCCTTGTGCAGCATTCCGGCGAGCCGCTCCGGCGCATTCGGTTGCATGGCCTCGTCTACACCGCAGGTGTCCTGACAGCCTTCCTCACGCTTGCCGGACTGCTGATTGCGCTGAAGGGAGCGGGTGCCGGAATCGGGTGGGGCTTTCAGCTGCAATCGCCGTTGGTGGTCGCGGGCCTTGCCTACCTGTTGTTCGCTATGGGCCTCAGCTTGTCCGGCGTTGTGCATGTGGGTGCGGGGATCGTCGGGATCGGCGACGGACTGAGCCGACGGACCGGGCTGGAGGGATCATTCTTCACAGGCATCCTCGCCACCGTGGTTGCAACACCCTGCACCGCGCCCTTCATGGGATCGGCGGTCGGTTTCGCGCTGACGCAGGAGGCTGGTATCAGCCTGGCGGTATTCGCCAGCCTCGGCCTCGGCCTCGCGCTGCCCTTCCTTGTGCTGACGATCTGGCCAGCGGCATTGCAGCGTCTGCCTCGGCCGGGTGCCTGGATGGACACCCTGAAGGGTGCCCTGGCCTTTCCAATCTACGCCACGGTGGCCTGGCTGGTCTGGGTCCTGGCTCAGCAGGTTGGTGCGGCCGGCCTGCTCGCCGCCCTCATCGGCCTCGTCCTCGTGGGATTCGCGGCCTGGGTCTGGGAACGTGGCCAAGCGGCTGGGCGGGTGGGTGGCTGGATCGCACGCGGAACCGCCATCGCGGCGATGGTCGCGCTTGCCGCGCTCATCTTCGGACTCGACCGGGACAGATCCACGTCCACAACGGCGCAGGCGGAGCAGGACGCTTTCAGCCAAGCGCGTCTCGATGGACTTCTGGCAGAGGGCAAGCCGGTCTTCGTGAACATGACGGCAGCCTGGTGCATCACCTGCCAAGTCAACGAGCGCGTCGCCCTGCGATCCGATGCCGTTCAGGCTGGTTTGAAGGCGCGCGGAATTACTTATCTCAAAGGTGACTGGACCAACCAGAATCCCGAGATCACCCGCCTGCTTGAGCGCCACGGACGGAGCGGAGTTCCGCTATATCTCCTGTATGCAGGCTCTAAAGAGCCTACCGTCCTACCGCAGATCCTGACGCCCGGCCTCGTGTTGGAGGCCCTGAGTACGGTGTCTGTTTCAGCCGCCGACCGCAGCGCTGCTTTGAGCACTGGGCCATAGCTCGAACCGAGCGTAGGCCAGACTCTGATGCCAGCGGGTATTCCAACGGCCACGCGGGCGAGGCGCTCCCGCTCACGGCTCGCATCGTCGCCGATGCCTTCTGCACCAAGCGTCCCTACAAGGCGGCCATGCCGCATGAGGAGGCGCGGAATTGCATCGAGAAGGACTGGGGCCGTCACAACGACCCGGCCTGCGTCAACGCCTTTCTGACCCGTTGGGACAATGTCGTTCGGATCGACGAAACGCCAACGTCACTCAGTGAAACGTTCCCCGGCATGACCAAGCCTTGGCTCCGTATTCCGGAATTGCCGCGCGAGAGTCTCTGCCAAGCTGCCGAACCCCGCCGGGACGGCGCACCATCGGAATCTGTTCCGACATACCTTGACGGGCTGGGCGCCCTCCCCCAGCACCACGCGATGAGCCCTGCTTCCGCGCCGCGATGGACCGTCTTCCGCAATCGCGATTTTCGCCTCTTCGGCTCCGCCCGCTTTCTCACCGGTCTCGCCTTTCAGATGCAGGCGGTCGCCGTCGGCTGGTTCGTCTACGACATCACCCACTCCGCTCTTGCTCTCGGCCTCGTGGGACTGGCGAGTTTCCTGCCCGCGATGCTGTCAGCCTTGGTGGCGGGCCATGTCGCCGACACCTACGATCGACGCATCGTAGCCGCCGCCGCCTACGTGGCCCTGGCTTTAGCCGACCTCGGCCTTCTCCTAGCGGCGCATCTCGGCACCACGACCCTTTGGCCGATCTACGGCCTCGTCATCGTCATCGGCACCGGTCGTGCCTTCGCCAATCCTGCGTTGCAGGCCCTGCTGCCGACGCTGGTGCCACGCCCCCTGTTCGGTTCGGCCATCGCCTGGAACGCCTCTCTCTGGCAAAGCGCTTCGATCCTCGGGCCGGCGACGGGCGGCTTTCTCTATGCCCTCGGGCCGGCGGTCGTGTTTGGCGCAGCATCCGCCGGTTTCGCCCTGGCCAGCGGTCTTATCCTGGCGATCCGGTTCCGCCCTGCCCCGGTTGCAGAGCGCCCACCGGTAACCTGGGCGACGCTGTCGGCTGGTCTGACCTACATCCGCACGCACCCCGTGGTCCTTGGCGCCATCTCTCTCGACCTCGTGGCGGTCTTGCTCGGGGGGGCCACCGCCCTTCTCCCGATCTTCGCGGCCGAGGTGCTGCATGTCGGCCCTCTCGGCCTCGGCGTCTTACGCAGCATGCCGGCGGCCGGTGCGGTGCTCACCGCGGTCGCCCTCGCCTACTGGCCCTTGCAGCGGCGTGCCGGCCTGCGCATGCTTCAGGCGGTGGGGATCTTCGGCCTCGCGACGATGGGTTTCGGTCTCTCGACTTCTCTGCCGCTGTCCATGGCCTGCCTGTTCGTCACCGGCGCAGCCGACATGATCAGCGTCTTCGTGCGCCAGACCTTCGTTCAGGGTGAGACACCGGATGCGATGCGCGGCCGGGTCTCGGCAGTCAATTCCGTCTTCATCGGCGCCTCCAACGAACTTGGCGAATTCGAATCCGGCACCGCGGCGGCTCTGATCGGCGCCGTTCCCGCGGTCGTGGCCGGTGGACTGGCGACCCTGCTGGTCGCCGCTCTGTGGGGCCGAGTGTTCCCGGCGCTGCGGGCACGGGATCGGCTCCTGTCGGCGGAATGAGGAACGGGACGACCCCTTGCTCGGCATTGCTTCGAGCGAGTGAGGGATACATCGGCTCGCGACAAATTCTGCATCCCTGATGCCAAGCCGTATCCGGCACCAATCCGTCCCTCAAAGCCGAGTTTTTGTACATGACAGCCGAATGCACGCAGAGGTAGAGATACGAACCGGAGGATGCGATGGCCGACATCAAGGTGGTTGCTTGGAATTGCGGCAAAGGCAGGGGCACGTACCAGGCAGACGTTCTGACCAGCCCGGACGGCGTCGAGCGCTCGGTCGAAAGCATCTTCACCGATGAGGCCCACGGGAACGTCGCAGGCGCACGGAATTGAGGTGGACAGGTTCTCGACGGCCTGAAAGGAAGCCTCGCCCTTGCGTCGAACATCGACTTGAGCGGACCGGCGCTACTCGCCGCCACTGCATTGACATCAGTGTCGGCCGAAGAGTCTCAGCCTCAGACCTTGCTGGAAATAACATTTCAGGATGGAGACTTGCTAATCGCCTTGGCCGATCCACGACTTCCGGCTTTGATGAGTAACGATCGAGAGGTCCTGCGACGGGGCTTTGCGCGGGCCGCGCAGCGTGTAGCCCAACCGGTCGATGTCCTGACGAATGCCGAATCAACCCTGGTTGCGACGGCAAGCGATGCTGCGCAAGCCGCCGCAGGCGCCGTTCAGGCAGCGGCCGGAGCTGCCGGTGCCTCGCTGAGTTCCGCCTTCGGTTTCGTCCGTCGGACCGCAGGCTTCGAGCGCGGCTGAAGGTTCAACCAAACGCGAAGCGTTTACTTCCCCGACAGCAGCGGCGACCAAGTCGGGTCCGACGCGTAGGACGGCGTCGGTACCGGCTGCTCAACCTTGCCGGTGATATCCACCATGTAGAGCTTGCCCCCGCCCTGGCCGCCTGGATCACGGAAAAACAGCACGTATTGACCATTCGGCGCGAAGGTCGGACCCTCGTTGTGGAAGCCTTCGGTCAGCACGCGCTCGCCCGTCCCGTCGGGCTTCATCACGCAGATAGCGAAGCCTCCCTTGCGCTGGCGCGTGAAAGCGATGAGGTCGCCGCGTGGCGACCAGGCCGGCTGCGAGGCCGATCCTTCGCCGAAGGAAATGCGAGTCGGGTTCGAGCCCGAGGCACTCATGACGTAGATCTGCTGCGAACCTCCGCGATCCGACTCGAACACGATCTGGCTGCCATCGGGTGAGAAGGTCGGCGAGGTATCGATGGCGTTGCCGTTGGTGATCGGCGTCTGCGCCTTCGTGGCGAGGTCCATGATGACGATGTCGGCATTGCCGCCCTCCTGAACGCTCATCACGAGGCGGCGGCCGTCGGGCGAGAACCGCGGGCTGGTGCTCATCGAACCGGATTTGCCGAGCGCCTGCCGGCTCCCGGTCTCGAGGTTGATGACCTGAATACGCGGTTGCTGGCCGGTGGTCTGTGTCATGAAGGCGATGTCTTGAGTCGCCGGCGAATAGCGCGGCGCGACGACGGCGTTGTCGCCGTTGGTGAGCGCCCGCACATTGGCGCCGTCCTGGTCCATCACCATGAGTCGCTTGCGCCGGTTCTCCTTAGAGCCGGACTCGTCCACGAAGGCGATGCGACTGTCGAACCAGGGACCAAGGCCGGTGATCTTGGTATAGACTGCATCGGAGATGAGATGCCCGGTGCGGCGCGCGTTGGCTGGATCGGTGCCGTATTGCTGACCTGTCATCTGCTGGCCGGAGGTGACGTCCCAGAGACGAAACTCGACTTTGAGCTTGCCCGAGGCGTCGCGCGCGACGCGCCCGGTGATCAGAGCCTGAACACCCGCCGCCTTCCACTTATCGAAACCCGGGACCGCATCGAAACCCGGGGCCTCGGGGAACTTCCCCTTCTCCACGGGGGTGAAATAGCCGGAGCGACGCAGATTGTTCGTGACCACGCTGGAGACAAGAAGGCCGAGGCTCGGATCACCCGAGAAATCCGTGACTGCGATCGGCATCGGCTGGAACGATCCACCGCCGATGCGCAGGTTGAGTTGCGCCGTCGCCGGGTTGAGGCCGAATAGAACAAGGGCCAGGAGAGCGAGGAGCGACGTCAGGCCCCTGGGAAGACTGGGATGCATGTTCGATTCCGTGGTCGTGGGAATGCGAGGATCGGGGATGGGTTCGGAGCGGCGGGCATGCGTCGACCCGGGACAAGGGACCGAGGCATGACGAACCATGTCAGCGCCCGGCGTCCGGAAAGCTCTACGCCGTCACCACCTCACGCCGCTATCACACCCGCGAGAACTCGAACTCCGCGTTGATGGCTTTCCAGTCGTTGTAATACGGCGCGTACTGGGTCGGTATCTTGTAGGGGGCACATCGGCGCACGGCGCGCTGAGCGGCCTCCGCGATCGAACGATCGACCGCATTCGCGCCCCCCCGCATGATGCGAGGTTCGGTGGTCAACGTACCATCCGGATTGAGCCGGATATCGAGCATCGGCAGCACCACCCCTTGCGTAGCGCCTGGAGGCGCCACGTAACAACGCTCGATCTGCTGCTGGAGCATTCCCACGAGAGCGTCGCGCAGGGACGGTGACAGGCGCTGGGCGTTGCCGGAGGCAGCCCCGAGGGACGCGGTGCGCTGTACCTCTCGGCCTGTGGCGCCGGTGGATTGCGATGGTGCCTTCGCGGCGAGGAGCGAGCGGATATCGCCCGCGCTGAACTTATCCGCGAGTTCGGCCTGCTTCTTGGCCTTGGCTTCCCCATCCGCCTTCGCCTTGGCATCGGCCATCGCCTTGGCCTTCGCCTTGGCGGCGGCATCCGCCTTGGCTTTCGCGGCAGCCTCAGCTTCCGCCTCCGCTTTAGCTTCGGCAAGTTCCTTCTGGCGCTCGGCCTCGGCCTTGGCTTTCGCCTCCGCGACAGCCTTGGCCTTGGCCTCGGCTTCCTTCTCGGCCTTCGCCTCCGCGTCGGCCTTCGCCTTGGCTTCAGCCTTGGCTTTCCGGGCCGCCTCCGTCCTTGCCTCGGCCTTCGCAGCCTCGGCCTTGGCGGCGGCTTCGGCCTTCGCCTCTGCCTCGGCCTCCTGCTTCTCAATCAGTTCGGCAAGTTGCTCGCGCTTGATGGCTTCAGCCTTTGCCTTCGCAGCGGCGGCCTTCGCTTCGGCCGCTGCGGCTTTGGCCTCGGCAGCGGCCACGGCCTTCGCCTCGGCGGCAGCAGCGGCCTTGGCTTCAGCGGCGGCAGCGGCTTTCGCGGCTTCAGCCTTCGCGGTCTTTTCCGCCGCTTCCGCCTTAGCTGCTTCCGCCTTAGCTGCTTCGGCCTTCGCTTCCTGCGGATCGGGTTCGCTGGAGCGCAGCGGCATCTCCTCGGCGCTCGCCACCTTCATGTCGGCCGGTCGTTTCGGCGGGGCAGGAGCATCGACCTTGGCGTTCTCGGGCTCGCGCTCCTCGAACTTGTCGGCAACGCGGTCGGCCCGAGGCTTGGCGTTCGGCTGCGGCGCGTCGGCATTGCGTTCGCCCTTGGTGAGTTCCGAGTATTGCTGCTCGGTCATCACTTCAACGGGGACACCCTCTTGCGCATCGGGCAGCGCCGGGGCTGCCACCGACAGCAGGGCGACCGTCAGCAGGCCGACATGCGTCGCGGCCGAGACCCAGACACCCGGTTCACTGCGCTTGAAGGGAATCCGCACCGTCCCGCGCCCGCTACTTCTGATCTGGCTCAGTGACAAGGGCGACCTTCTTGAAGCCGCCCCCGGTTACGATCGCCATCACCTGCGCCACCCGGCCGTAATCCACCCGCTTGTCGCCGCGGACGAAGACCCGCTCGTCGAAGCCGGACTTCGACGTTTCGGTGAGCTTCGGCACGATGGTATCGTCGGAGAGTTCGTTCTCGCCCAGAAACACCTGACCGGACTGACGAATCGACAACGTCACCGGCTTGGTGTCGGAATTGAGTGGGCTCGCCTTTGATTGCGGGAGGTCGAGAGGCACCCCCACCGTCATCATCGGTGCCGCAACCATGAAGACGATGAGCAGCACCAGCACGACGTCGATGAACGGCGTCATGTTGATCTCGTTGATGGCAGCGTGTCGGCGTCCCCGCCGACGCCGTCCGCCCCCGCCCTGCGCTGCTCCGTGGGCCATGCCCATGTTCGTTCCTCGGCTGTCGGTGTGGGATCAGGCGACGAGCGAGAGGCGCTCGTCGATCTGCCGCGAGAGGATGGCGGAGAACTCGTCGGCGAAACCCTCGAGGCGCGACTGGTTCTTGGCTACCGTCGCCTGCAATTTGTTGTAGGCGAGCACGGCCGGAATGGCAGCAAAGAGGCCGATTGCCGTTGCGAACAGCGCCTCGGCAATGCCAGGCGCCACGACTGCCAGAGAGGTATTCTTCGAGGCCGCGATCGACGTGAAGGCCGTCATGATGCCCCAGACCGTCCCGAACAAACCGATATAGGGGCCTGCCGAACCGATCGAGGCGAGAAAGAGCAAGCGGGACTCAAGGCGCTCGACTTCGCGCTGGATCGTTACATCGAGGACCTTGTCGATCCGCTGAGACAAGCTCTGGATCTGACGTCCGGAACCCTCGAAGGAGCGTTTCCACTCCCGCATGGCGGCCACGAACAAAGCGCCTTGCCCGACGGCCGGACGATCGTTGAACGAGCGGTAGAGTTCCTCGAGCGACCGCCCGGACCAGAATGCCTCCTCGAAGGCGTCCATCTCCGCCTTGGTCCGACGAAACAGCAGCGTCTTGTCGACAATGATCGACCAGCACCAGATCGATGCGCCGATCAGCCCGAGCATCACGACCTTCACGACGAAATGCGCCTGAAGGAACAGGCCGAGCAACGTCATGTCTGGGGCCGGCATCGCCTGCATGGCATCGGCTGGGTTCATGACATGATCCTCGAAAAACCCCGCGCGCAGGCGTCACGGATTCGGCGGTCCGACTCACGCGCCTCAATCAGAACCTTGTGCGATTTCAAGGCTCAATGGCTCGCGAATCTGTCGAAAGTATGGGGCGGCCTTGTGCGTCGCACACGCCCGCTCTCGGATCAGTTAAGCATGCGTCAGGGTTAACATTCCCTTGCCGTCCCCAGAGGTGAAGGTCGCCCTCATCCCGGCGAAGTCCGCGAGATCAGACCATCGTTCAGCGGCTTGACTGCAGGTGATCACCGCTTTGGTCCGGCGCGAGTCTCAGGCGCAAACTGTCGGGCAGGCGGACTGCCCGACCGTCGCGAACGCAAGCGACGACGACCTCCGCCTTCACCAGCCCCTCGTCCCCGCGCCGAACCTCTTGGGCGAGGTGCATTGACGCGCCCTTCATCGCGGTCGTCCAAGTCCCGACCGTCAAGATGTCGTCCATCCGCGCGGGCTTGGCATAATCAATCACCATCCGTCGAACCACGAAATGCAGACCTTCCGCATCTCGATGCAGATCGGACTGATCACCGGCGAGACTACGCAGAAGTTCGGTGCGTCCCCGCTCCATGAAACGGAGGTAGCTCGCATGGTAGACGAACCCGGAAAAGTCCGTGTCTTCATAGTAGACGCGCACTTGTAGGGTGTGTTCGCCAGGATTCCCGAGGGTCAACGGTGAGGCTCCCGAATTCGTGATGGGGTACGGCGTGGATTGCGTCCTCGCCGTGTTTTGCGGCAGCAGTCGAAGGGATCGTCAACGCCGCTTTAGGGAGGCGGACCGTTTGGATCGCTTAGTGGCTGGCGGCTCTAGCAGATTCGCGATCTCAAGCAACGAAGATCCACTTCAATGTTCGGCTGATTAAAACCAGTGCGTGCAAACCATCCCAAGCACCGCCGCGCGCAGGCCGAGAGGTCTCATAGGAAAAATTAACCCGTTTCCTCACTGGTCGCAGGAGAAGCGCCTGTGCGCAGAGCTCTTGGCTCTTTTACGAAGCTGACTTGAGCGTTGCTGCATCAGTGAGCAAGCCATGATGATGGTGCTCAGGATGGTGTCATGCTTTTGGCTAAGGCTCGGATACGATTTTCTTACCTGATCAATGTGATAAAAAACCTTCTCTCCAAATCCTTTGTCTTACCGACACTGGCAGGTGCCTTGCTCGGACTCGCCATTGCGGCGAGCACAGTCTTGTTCGTTATGGACCTTCACGACCGTGCTGTCTCCGACACGGAGCAGAACCTCATCAGCTTGACGACTGTCCTGGCAGATCAGGCGGACCGCGCCCTCCAGGCGATCGAATTGGTGCAGGAGGCAGTCATCGACGAGGTCCGAGCGGCCGAAATCACAACGCCAGCGGCATTCGAACTCCATCTCACGACGCGCGCCATGCACGAATCCCTCCGGGCTCGAACGGCGGCCCTGCCCCAGGTCAATGCTGTGACAGTGGTCGACCATACCGGGAAGCTGCGCAACTTCACGCGGTTCTGGCCGATCCCCGACGTCAATATCGCCGACCGGGACTACTTCAAGGCGCTGGCATCAAATCCTGCGCTCCAGCGCTTCATCAGTGAACCGGTCCAGAATCGCGGCAACGGAACCTGGACGCTCTATATCGCCCTCAAGATCTCCGCCCCGAATGGCAACTTCCTAGGTCTCGTACTCGGGGCCGTAGAGTTGCAGTACTTCACCGGTCTTTACAGCCAGATCGCGCCACAACCCGACTATGTCATCTCCATGTTCCGGACAGACGGGGTTCTTCTGGTCCGCCATCCGCATTGGGAGGGTGCGATCGGGCGCGGCTATTCGACGACCGGTGCCGCCCTGATCGCCGCGCAGAATCCGGCCGGCGGTGTCACTCGCACCGTCAGCCCTATCGATGCACAGGACCGTTTCGTCGCGACCAGAACTCTGTCGAATTACCCTGCGATCCTGAGCGTCAGCCGGACTACAGCGGCGGCGCTCGCACCCTGGCACCGTCACGCTATGGTGCTCGGCCTGTCGGCAGGCCTGCTCGATCTCGGCCTCGTCGGCCTTCTGGTGCTTGGTTTCCGTCAGGCCCGCGGACAGGAGATGCTGCTGCGCGCTGAGGAGCAAGCCCGGAGCGAACGCGACCTCCGTCATCAGTATGCGCGCTTCGGGATCGCACTGGACAACATGGCGCAGGGCGTTTGCCTGTTCGACTCGCACGACAGGCTCGTTGTCATGAATGCGCGCTACATCGAACTTTACGCTGTGCCGTCGGACCTGCGCCAGCCCGGAACGACACTCGCCTTGATCCGGGCCTATCTTGTCGCGTGCAACGGCGATCAAGGCCCGCCCTGGCCGAACCGGGAGAGTGCTTGGGAAATGCCGGCAGCCTTCACCTGGGATCTCGCGGATGGGCGAGCCATCGCCATCAAGCACGTTTCCAACCGTGATGGTTGGCAATGCACGCATGAAGATATCACCGATCGGCGCCAGAGTGAGGCACAGATCCTTCGGATGGCGCGTCACGATACGCTCACCGGCCTTCCGAACCGTGCCTTCCTGCGTGAACATTTGGAGACCGTCCTCGATCAACGGATCTCCGGATCGCTCACGGCTGCCCTGTATCTGGACCTCGACGGCTTCAAGATGGTGAACGACACGCTGGGCCACCCGGCCGGCGATGCCCTCTTACGCCAAGCTGCACAGCGCCTGCAGGACTGCCTGCGGGCGACGGACTTCGTCGCCCGTCTGGGCGGCGACGAGTTCGCTATCGTCCAATCCGGGATCGCCGATCCCGCGGATGCGGCTGATCTCGCAGCGCGCATCGGCGCCATGCTCCAGATCCCGTTCACGCTTCAGGACCAGGAGATCGTGGTCGGCACAAGTATCGGCATTGCGGTCGTGGATGCGGAGGCCGACACCGACAGCGATACCATTCTGCGCCGTGCCGACGTGGCACTGTATCAAGCCAAAGCAGCGGGTCGCGGAACCTGGCGTTTCTTTGCAGACGATATGGATACGGCGATCCAGCGACGTCATCGTCTCGGAGCTGAGCTACGCCGCGCGTTGGCTGCTGGCCAGTTCGAGTTGCATTATCAACCCCTCGTCGCGGCGCGGGCTCGCACCCTCAACGGCTTCGAGGCCCTGCTGCGCTGGCGCCATCCGGAGCACGGTCTGATCAGCCCCGCGACGTTCATTCCGCTGGCGGAGGAGACCGGATTGATCCGGCCCATCGGGGCCTGGGTGCTGGCTCAGGCTTGCCACGATGCGGTCGATTGGCCGGATGCTCTTAAAGTCGCGGTCAATCTCTCGTCCGTGCAGTTCGTCCGGGGCGACCTCGTCAATGACGTAGCCCAAGCGCTGATGCGTTCCGGGCTTCCCGCAAGCCGCCTGGAGCTCGAGATTACGGAATCCGTGCTGCTCCAGGACAATGCCGAGACCCTGAGGACCCTGCATCGACTCCAAGCCCTCGGTCTGCGGATCGCCATGGACGATTTCGGCACCGGCTATTCCAGCGTCAGCTACCTGCGGCGCTTTCCCTTCGACAAGCTCAAAATCGATCAGAGCTTTGTCCGGACTCTGGGGCGGGAAGCAGGCAGCATCGCCATCGTCCGGGCGATGGTGGGTCTAGGTAAGGCCTGCAACATGGGTGTTGTGGCCGAAGGTGTCGAAACGCTGGAGCAGGCCGCCATTTTAGAAGCCGAGGGCTGCGATGAAGTGCAGGGCTTCCTGTTCAGTCGTCCCCTTCCGCTCGCAGACCTAACGAGCTTTCTCGCGAACCCGGCATCCGCAATATCGAGCTTTCACGAAGCCCGGGTCGACGCGAAGCCGCAACGCGACGCGGCCTGATGGGTCGGTTCAGGCGTCCGGATCGTCCGCATTGAACAGGCCGAACTGCCCGCCCGATTCGCGTCGGGGCTCGGGAAATCCCATATGCCGAAAGGCGTGGGGCGTGAGCATCCGCCCGCGCGGCGTCCGCTGAACGAAGCCCTTTTGGATCAGGAACGGCTCGATGATGTCCTCGATGGCATCGCGCGGTTCGGACAGCGCGGCAGCGATGGTCTCGATCCCCACGGGTCCACCGTTGAAAGATTTTGCGATCATCGTCAGGTACTTGCGGTCCATGACGTCGAGACCCGCCGGATCGACGTCGAGGAGTTGAAGCGCCCGGTCGGCGATAGCACGCGTCACCGTCGGGGCATCGGCCACGATGGCGAAGTCGCGCACTCGGCGCAGGAGCCGCCCAGCGATACGGGGCGTGCCTCGCGCACGCTTGGCGATCTCGTTGGCCCCCTCGGCCGACATGCCGAGGCCCAGCACCCGGGCGCCGCGGCTCACGATCAGTTCGAGTTCATCGACGTCGTAGAATTCCAGGCGGATTGGAATGCCGAAGCGGTCGCGCAAGGGCGTGGTCAGAAGGCCAGCACGGGTCGTTGCGCCGACCAGAGTGAACTTAGGCAGCTCGATTTTCACGGAGCGCGCAGCCGGTCCTTCGCCGATGATGAGGTCGAGCTGATAATCCTCCATCGCTGGATAGAGGATTTCTTCCACCGCCGGATTAAGACGGTGAATCTCATCGATGAAGAGTACGTCGCGCTCTTCGAGGTTGGTGAGCTGCGCCGCCAGATCACCCGCCTTGGCGATGACGGGACCGGAGGTCGATCGGAAGTTCACCCCGAGCTCACGCGCTACGATCTGCGCCAGCGTCGTCTTGCCGAGGCCGGGCGGGCCAACGAACAGGACGTGATCGAGCGCGGAACCAGTCTTCTTCGCCGACTCAATGAAGATGCTCATGTTGGCACGCGCCGCCCGCTGTCCGATGAACTCGGATAGGCTCAACGGGCGGATCGATTGCTCCAGGTCATCCTCGCGCCGCTCGGGCGTGAGCAGCGACTCGGGCAGCGGGTGCAGGGTCGGCGATTTTGGCGCCGACGCCTTCGAGGCGGGTCTCGGAGGTTTGCTCACACGGACTCTCGGTAGTGGGCAGTGGCGCCCGCGTCCATCATCTGTTCTCGTGGCCGATGTCGCATAAAGGCGCCGCGCGCGCTACATTGCGTCGTGGAACAGGACCTCCGCAACGCCTCGGAAAGGGCTCGGCCACCCGGAGCGGAGCGCGGCGCCGTGAGCAGTGCGTTGCACGCGTACGAAGGGGCGGCCCTCAATGAGTTCGAGGACCTTCCCGGCGACAAGCTCGGCAACGAGCGCAGGGAGTCGATCGGTGGGTATGAATGGCGCGTCGCGCCGAGAGCGACATGGGCGGATAGCCTCAGCGGCCTGTTCGAGGCTCTCTGACCCGGGATGGAGGCTCGGGACCATATCGACGCGTTGCAGGGTTAACCGCGATTGCCGTCCCTCAAGCACTAAGCACCGGCAACAGGGGACCAACCGTATGTCGAGATCGACGTCCGGTTAGAGGCGAGTTGGAGCCGCTTTCCTGTGCCTGAAGGCCCCGAAACCATTCTGGACCTCCCAGCGGCTCGGGTTACGCTTCGGCTGCGTGGAATCTGCCACGGCGTCTTCACCGGGTGAGCGCCGCGCTTGAAGCCCGGCGCCCGAGGCGTTCCGACGTTACTCGGCTTCCGGAGCGATCGGCTCCAGGCCGCCGATATGCTTCTGCGCGTAGAGCGGCAGGCCGATCTGCGAGATTAGCTCCAGCTGCGTCTCGAGGAAGTCGATATGGCCTTCCTCGTCCTCGGCCAAATCCTCGAACAGGCGCTTCGAGACGCGATCGTTGACCGAATCACAATATTTGGCGGCTTCAAGGTACAGGGCGCGTGCCTCATTTTCGGCAGCGAGGTCGCACTCGATGATCTCCTGGACGTTCTGGCCGATCCGCAGGGGATCAAGTTCCTGGAGATTCGGGAAGCCGTCGAGGAACAGAATGCGATCGACGAACCGATCCGCATGGTTCATTTCTTCGATAGATTCCTTGCGCCAGAACTTGGCGAGATCGATGTAGCCCCAATCATTGAGCATGCGGAAATGGAGCCAATACTGGCTAACCGCCGTTAGCTCGCTGCGCAGTCCTCGATTGAGGTACTCGACGACCTTCGCATCACCCTTCATCCGCCCAATCTCCCTCGAAGCACGTTAAGCTGGAGGGGAGCTTCAGCACCCGGAATGGGCGCTCAGGCGGCAATCCCCTCCTCCGCAGTTTGGACCTTGACCAAACTACAGGAGCTCGCGCAAGTCGCCGTACACGCATGCGCCGCCTCATCGAGAGCATTTTGTAGAATGCCGCGGATGGTCCGGGCGCAGCGCCCGCATTTCGGGCTGCACCCGAGACAGGCCTGAACCTGGGCCGGCGTACGCGGACAATCCGGGCCACGATGCAGGCAAGCGCGCACAGCGCGGTCGGACAGGACGTTGCAGGAACAGACGATCATTGGGACCGTAACTCGTGCGTGGCTCGTGCCGCTGGGTGAGGCCATCGGGTAGGATGACCCCGATTGCTCCGTCGAAGGATGAGCGACAGTGATGCTTGAGCGCGAAAACCGAACCCATGCATCGAATTCGCCGCCAGATTAGAATTATTGAAAACTGCTTTGTTATCAGAAGGTTAGGTCTTCGCACCCGATCTGGCAACGGATGATGGCGAAGTCAAGGACGCAATCGTCTCGCGCGAGATGATGTCCACCTCAGCGAGCGAGTTCGCGCAGGCCCAGCCGGATCAGCGTCTTCGCCTCTGCGCTCTCTCCGGCCTGCTTCAACGCCTCGGCAATGGCAGAGGACGCCTGAACAGGAGCGTAGCCGAGATTGACCAGGGCCGAGATGGCATCCGAGACGGGTTGTGGCGCAGTGCGATTCTCGACCGCACCCGACAGCGCGATCACCGCAGGATCGATCGCTGCGAAGGCGGGGGCCTTGTCCTTGAGTTCCGCCACGAGGCGGGCGGCCAGACGCGGACCGACACCGGGTGCACGCGCGACCGCCCCCTTGTCCCCCATGGCGATAGCCGAGGCCAGGGCCGACGGCTCGAGCACCGAGAGCAACCCGAGAGCGACCTTGCTCCCCACTCCCTGTACGGTCTGGAGTAGGCGGAACCACTCGCGCTCGGCATCCGAGCGGAAGCCGTAAAGCCGGATCATGTCCTCGCGGACGTGAGTCTCGATCGCCAGATCTGCCGCCTCGCCGATTCCAGGCAGGCGCTGGAGCGTCCGGGCGGAGCAGTGAACCACGTACCCCACCCCTTGGACGTCGAGGATCACAAAGTCCTCGCCGTAGGAATCAATCACCCCCTTCAGCTTGCCAATCATCGCCTCAACCATTCTCCTGCCGCCGGAATGCCTACAAGGCGGCACACCAGAGCGCCATGTGCCGCGTCGCGCCAACGACAAGCGACTGTTCCCTCCCCGGCCTCGTATGTCTTGAGGCCGGGCGAGGTTCGTGAAATCAAAGGCGCCTGACCCCAGACACACGGATGACCGACCCGATGCGCCAAACCGCGCTGTTTCTCGCCTTCGGATTCCTGCTCACCGCCGGCGCAGTCGCGGCCGTCGAGACACCGGCGACTGCCACTGTGCCTTCGGCAGCGCCCTCCAGCGATCCAACTCAGGTGCGTCGGGGCTCCTATGTCCTCGATCCCGCACACGGCAAGATCACCTGGTCGGTGAGCCACCTCGGATTCTCGACCTATTACGGGTCGATCACGGATGTGAGCGCTCGGGCGGTGCTCGACCCGAAGGAACCCGGAAAATCCAGTCTCACGGTCACCATCGGTACGGACAGCCTCAATGGCCTCAACGACCACCTCAATCAGAACCTGAAGTCCCCCGACTTCTTCGATACCGCGAAGTTTCCGAGGGCAACCTTTACGGCCACCAGCATCGAACCGACCAGCCCGACCACGGCGCGGATCAACGGCGACCTGACCCTGAAGGGCGTGACCAAGCCGTTCGGGTTCGACGCGACCTTCAACCAGGCCGGGACCAATCCGGTGAGTAAGGCCTATACCGTCGGCTTCGACGGACGGGCTGTCATCAAGCGCTCCGATTTCGGCATCAGCGCTTACCTGCCGATGATCGGCGACGAAGTTTCCCTGCGTCTCGAGGGTGAATTCAAGGCTGTAGAGTGACCCCACGCCCCAGCGCCCGCAGCTAGCGATAGATCTCGGCGAGCAGAGCCGTCACCAGCACCAGCATCGCCATTTCGATCAAGGCGGAAGCAAGAATCCGAATCGCCAAAACGAACGGGAAGAGATCTGCGCCAGCCCGCTCGGACCCGTGAAGCATGCGGTCGCTGAAGCCCAGGGGCAGAATGGCTGCGACGAGGATCAGGCCAATCCGTCCCGCCGACCCACGGGTCATCGCGATCACCGCGCGCAGGTTCGCATCGGGAGCGCCAGCTGCCAGCGCAGGCGCAAGCATGCTGGTCCAGATCTGCAGGATCAGGATGGCGATCCACGCCGAGAGGCCGGGGATCACCCGGGCTGATCCGAAAGTGTCGGTCGATAGCACCCGATCCAATACACCACTGACCAGAAGCCAGAACAGTTCGAGAGCCAGGAAGTCCTGGAAGGGGCCGGCTCGCCCAGTGACGATCGCCTGCACGGAGCCATCGACTCCGATGATCGTCCGGAACATCGCCATCCAGTAGGGGGCGAGTAGAATCGTACAGATCCCATCGACCAGGAAGATGTCTTCGTGGAAGCGGACGGGTGCGGCCGCATCAGCCATCAGCGTGTGCGCCGCTTCCTTGGCAAGAACGACGAGGAACGCGAAGGTTGTGGCGGGGCCGAGACTGCGCATGGACGGAGGCGCGACGATCAACGCATTCCGAAACGTGTCCGCCATCGGCAGCGTCGGACGCGTCATTCCAGGATCAGCCATTTCGCTCGATCTCCACCCAATCCGCTGGGATGCTCAGAAGGTGCGAACCGCCTAGCCGGGACTGGTGCATGGCCTCGACGTCCAAGTCGGGGCCATGCACCGCCTCAGTTGCGCGCCAGGGCGGCCGCGATCCGGGCCGCCGCGAGGCTGCTCGCCCCGGCGACGGGAGCGTGCTGGCGCTTCAGCGCATGCCCTCCCCGATGGCTGTTGTGGGTGATGGCGATGGCAAGTGCATCCGCTGCGTCGGCGACCTTGAACTGCGCCAGCGGCAGCAGGAACTTCACCATGGCCTGGATTTGCGCCTTCTCGGCATGCCCCGAGCCGGAGACCGTCTTCTTGATGAGATTGGCCGAGTATTCGAACACCGGCGTTCCGGCCAGAGCTGGCACCAGAAGGGCCATAGCCCGGGCATGGCCGAGCTTGAGCGTCGCCTGCGCGTCCTTGTTGACGAAGGTCTCCTCGACGGAGACCTCATCGGGCCGAAACGACTCCACGATGCGAGTGATGCCCTCGTAGAGTTCACGCAGGCGCAAGGCGAGCGGCAAATCTCCGTCAGAGGTGACGACACCGCAATCGACATAGGCGAGCTTCGTACCCGTGGCCGTCACGACGCCCCAACCGGTGCGCCGCAGGCCCGGGTCAATGCCAAGGATGCGGACGGAAAGCGTCATGCGAACACAATCATGAACGGGTCGGCTCCAGGCGCGGACTTCGCGCCGATCCGAGCGTTAGGGACATACCGTGAACGGAGCGTTATGCCAACGGCCACGGCGTTCGGATATGCGAACGCGTCAGCCCCACGTCAGGTCAGCGTCGAAACTCTCTTGCGAGAGATTGGCGTGATCGCCGCCAGAGTTCTTGCTTCGGCCTTTAAACGCGCACGCGAGGCCGGCATTCTCGATGACGAGATCAAACGTGACCGCGACATTCTGAAGGCCGGCTCAAGCAACCGGTTCCAGAGCATTCAGCCCTGCAGCTTCTCCATGAGCGCGTCCGAGAGCGCGAAATTGACAAAGACGTTTTGGACGTCGTCCTGGTCCTCGATCACCTCGACGAGGCGGATCAGCTTCTCGCCGGTCTCGTCATCGACCTCGATGGTGTTCTGGGCCTTCCACACCAGGGCAGTCCGGCGCGGCTCGCCGAAGCGCGCCTCCAGCGCCTTCGAGACTTCGCCATAGGCGTCCTGAGCGCAGATGATCTCATGACCGCTCTCGTCCGAGCGCACATCGTCCGCGCCGGCCTCGATGGCGGCTTCCAGCACGGTATCGGCATCCGCAACCTTGGCGTCGAATTCGACGACGCCGACATGATCGAACATGAAGGAGACGGCGCCCGTTTCGGCGAGGCTGCCACCGGACTTGGTGAAGGCCGAGCGTACGTCCGAAGCGGTGCGGTTGCGATTGTCGGTCTGCGCCTCAACGATGAGCGCGGCACCACCTGGACCGTAGCCCTCGTAGCGGATCTCGTCATAGCTCTCCGCATCGGCACCCTGCGCCTTCTTGATCGCGCGCTCGATGTTGTCCTTGGGCACGTTCTCGGCGCGGGCCGCGATGATGGCGGCACGGAGGCGGGCATTCATCGCCGGATCGGGCAGCCCGAGCTTGGCGGCCACCGTGATTTCGCGGGCGAGCTTGCCGAACAGCTTCGAGCGGACCGCGTCGACGCGGCCCTTGCGGTGCATGATGTTCTTGAACTGGGAATGGCCGGCCATGACGTGACCCTAGACTGGAAGAACGAGGGCGGATCGCGAAGGCCATCTGCCGGGGCGGCACGCCCGCGATGCCGGACGAACGGATTTGGCCGGCTTATAGGCCGCCCGCCGCACCGATGACAACGCTGCGGCGCACCGTGGGCAACCCTGGCATCGGCGCGGTGGCATTCCGCTTCGCGGACGCTATCCTGTTGGAATGACGCACGATGCCATCCATCGAGAACGCTCCGAGACGCTCCTTGCGGACGCGCGAACCCAGCCTGAGATGACGCCGCGCTGGCTTAAGCTGGGGATCGCGGGAATCCTCGGGGTGGTTGCCGGTGCGATCCTGTTCCCGAAGCGTGCCGAGGGCGAACCCATCGGACAGATCGGAACGCGCGGGCGCTCACGTGGAGGGCGCACGAAAGTCTGACGTTGCGCACACTCAGGAAGCGACGTGGGCGTGCCAGGCGCGCAGGGCGCTCAAACTGACGATGCCCCCCGGCCACACGTGTCCGAAGAGGTGTCGGTGCGGCGCGCCGGGCTCGCCGAGATCCGAGACCGCGGAGAACGCGCCGTCGAGGCGGTGGCTCTCGGTGTAGCGGCTGCGGGTGGCGATCACCGGCAGTCCTGCATCGAGGGCCGAGCGGATGCCGGCAGCGGAATCCTCGAAGGCCACGGCTTCCGAAGGAGTGACGTTCAGTCGCCGGAGGGCTAGGTCGAAGACGTCGGGGGCCGGTTTCTTGCGGGCCGCCTCGTCGCCGCAGGCGATCACGTCGAAGGGCACATCGCCCGCGGGGAAGTTGATCCGCAGCAGCGTGTCGACGTTGGGGCGACTCGTCGTACTCGCCACCGCGAGTTTGATGCCCGCGGCTCGCGCCTCGGCGATCAGTCGGCCGACGCCTGGGCGCAGCGCGAGGTTGCCACCCTTCACTAGGTCTCCGTAGCGACGGGTCTTGCGGTCATGGATCTCCCCCATGCGCGAGCGCAAGGCATCAACCTCATCGGCATGCTCGGTCTCGACGTAGTGGCGCAGGCGCTCCTTGCCTCCCATTACCGTGAGAAGATCGGCATAGCGGGCCGGTGACCACGACCACGGCAGGCCCATATCCGCGAAGGCGCCGTTGAAGGCCTGCCGATGCAGATCCTCTGTTTCCGCCAGCGTCCCGTCGACGTCGAAGATGAATGCCCTCAGCATGCGAGGGAGCCGACTCCCGCAGACGCGGCACCGGCACGGATCGCGGCAATGCGCTCCGCGTAGCCCGCCGCACCACCCTTGAACACGGCGTTGCCCGCCACGAAGGCGTTGGCGCCGGCACGCGCTGCAAGCGCCACCGTTTCGGGGCTGATGCCGCCATCGACTTCGATGTCGATATCCCGCCCGGCGGTCATCGCGCGAATTCGGCGGATGGTCTCCAGCGTCGAGGGAATAAAGCTCTGGCCACCAAATCCGGGATTCACCGTCATCACCAGGACGAGGTCGACGAGATCGAGAAGCGGCTCGATAGCAGAGGCCGGCGTACCCGGATTGAGGGCGATTCCGGCCCGCTTTCCGAGATCGCGGATCGCCTGGAGCGAGCGGTGACTGTGTGGGCCGGCCTCGACATGGATCGAGATCGTGTCGGCGCCGGCTTCCGCGAAAGCTGCGAGGTAGGGGTCGGCGGGGGCGATCATCAGGTGCACGTCGAAGTGCTTGGCCGAGTGCGGTCGTAGCGCCTTGATCACAGCCGGACCGAAGGTGATATTGGGCACGAAATGTCCGTCCATCACGTCGAGGTGGATCCAGTCGGCACCCGCCTCGGACACCGCGCGCACCTCCTCGCCGAGCTTGGCGAAATCCGAAGAGAGAATCGAGGGCGAGATGATCGGGCCGTTCATGAATGAGGTCCTCTGCTGCGCATCGCCGGAGCCTTATGCCATCCGGCGCTTGCGCTCGACGAGTTGCATGATGATCGGCGTCAGAATGAGCTGCATGGCAAGATCGAGCTTGCCGCCCGGGATGACGATCGAATTGGCGCGGCTCATGAACGAGCCCTGGATCATCGAGATCAGGTAGGAGAAGTCGATCCCCTTGGGGTCCTTGAAGCGGATCACCACCATCGATTCGTCGGCGGTGGGAATCCACCGCGCGATGAACGGATTCGAGGTATCCACCATGGGGACGCGCTGGAAGTTGATGTCAGTCCAGGTGAATTGCGGGCAGATGGTCTGCACGTAGTCCGGCATGCGACGCAGGATGACGTCGGTGACGGCCTCGGTGGAATACCCCCGGAACGAGCGGTCCCGGTGCAATTTCTGAATCCATTCGAGATTGATCACCGGCACGACGCCGATCTTGAGGTCCGCGTAGCGGGCCATGTCGACATTGTCGTCGACAACGCAGCCGTGCAGCCCCTCGTAAAACAGCAGGTCGGAGCCCGTGGGGAACTCCTCCCAGGCCGTGAAGGTCCCGATCTCGGTGCCGTACTGCGCCGCGTCCGCGCCGTCATGCGCATAGTGGCGCGTTCGCCCACGACCCGACTCGCTGTAGGTGCGGAACACCTCCTCAAGTTCGGGCAGCAGGTTGGCTCGCGGCGCGAAGTGGCTGAGGTTGGGCTCCTCGGCCATCATCCGTCGCATCGTGTCACGATCATAGGCGTGGAATGCGTCGCCCTCGATATAGACCGCGCTCACATCCTCGCGGCGAAAAATCTGCTCGAAAGTGTTGCGGACCGAGGTGGTCCCCGCCCCCGAGGAGCCGGTGACCGAGATGATGGGGTGACGCGCCGACATCGTTGTTCGTGCTGACCCGCGCCGGTGCGCTAGCTGCGCATCAGGCCGCGCTGCCCGAACAGGGGCGAGCGGCCGGCAGCGGCGTTGCGACCGTCGTAGTACTTCGCGACACACGCGACCTCGTCGAGCGAACCAAAGATCAGCGGCACGCGCTCGTGAATGCCGGTGGCGCTGATATCGAGGATGCGGCGCTCGCCATCAATCGCAGCGGCACCGGCTTGCTCCATCAGCATCGCAATGGGGGCGGCCTCGTAGAGGAGACGCAGGCGCCCCTGGGCGTAGCCCTTCCGGTTGTCGCCCGGATACAGGAAGACGCCACCGCGCAGGAGCACGCGCTGAGCATCGGCGACCAGCGAGCCAAGCCAGCGCATGTTGAAGTCCTTGTCCAGGGGACCGTCCGAACCGCGCAGGCAATCCTCGACATAGGCCTTCACAGGTCCGTCCCAGTGCCGGGCATTCGAGGCATTGATCGCGTATTCCTTCGCCGAAGTAACGACGTCCAGGCGCGGGTGCGTCAGGCGGAAGGTGCGTTCGGCGCGGTCGAGCGTGTAGATCTGCGTGCCGTGGCCGAGCGTGACGACCAGGGATGTCGCCGGCCCATAGGTCACGAACCCTGCGGCGATCTGCGCAGTGCCGGGGGTGGTGAAGGAGGAGATCGAATCCGCGTCTCCGGCCACAGCGGGACGGATGCCGAAGATCGACCCCACCGCCATATTCACGCCGATGTTGGATGAGCCGTCGAGCGGGTCGATCGCCACCGCGAGCGGTGCGCCGGGGGTGAGTTGCATCATGCCCTCGGCCTCTTCCGAAGCCACCACAGCGACCGGCGCACCGCGCAGAGCTTCGGTGAAGCGCTCGTGGGCCAGGACGTCGAGGGCTTTCTGGACGTCGCCGTCGCTGTTGTGCTCGCCGGTGGCGGCGAGATCGGCTCCGCCGAGCATGCCCCGGCCGATCACCTCGCTGACATCGACGGCGGCTTCGGCACAGGCGGCGACCACGGCCGCCGCATCGGCGAGTTGCGCATCGGCCGACACCATTGTCGCGAGGCAATCCGCGAGAGTGGATCCGAACTCCAGAGACACCGTCGACATGAACGTCCGTCCTTCTTCATTCCTGACAGGGAGGTCCCGGCCGACAGCTTCGAAGCGGAAGACTCCGCTTTCGCTCACCGACCGTTCACCGTCGCATCCTGCCCCTTGGCACGAGAGCGGCCAGCGACACCAGGGCTTCGAAAGCTTCGGCCCCCTCACGGCCCACATCGTATCACCGAAAGAATTCTGAAAAAACTTGCGAGCGATTCCAAAAAAACTAAAACCGCCTGATGCGCAACCTTTCCCTCAAACAGCTCCAGGCCGTCGCCGCGGTCGCCCGCCTCGGCACCATGACGCGTGCCGCGCAGGAGCTCAACGTGACCTCGGCCGCCCTCTACGCGCGCATCCGCCAGTTGGAGGAGGAAGCCGGCCTGATGCTGTTCGACCGGACACCCACAGGCTTGAAACCGACCGATGCCGGGCGCGAGATGCTGTGGGCGATCAACAGCATCAACACCGTGCTCGAAACCTGCGCCGACCGCCTGGAGACCCTGAAGGGGGGCAGCGGCGGACGTGTGGCCATGGGGGTGGTTTCCACGGCCAAGTACTTCGCTCCGGGGGTGATCGCCGGCTTCGTCGGCCTGCACCCGGCGGTGGAGATCAATCTCACGGTCGGCAACCGCGGCGCCATGGTCGAGGCTCTGCGCAACTACGAGATCGATTTTGCCATCATGGGCCGTCCGCCGCGCGATTTCGCCATTGAAGCGGAAATCTTCGGGCCACACCCGATCGTGATCATCGCAGGACCGCACCACCCCTTCGTCGGTCGCGCGGGCCTGACGCGGGCGGATCTCGCTCAGGAATCCTTTCTCGTCCGCGAGGAAGGTTCTGGCACCCGCACGGTGTTCGAGGAGTTCATGGCAGGCGTCATGATTAAGCGCGCCCGCCTGGGGATCGATTCCGGTTCGAACGAGACGATCAAGCAGGCTGTGATGGCAGGACTTGGCATCGCCCTCATCTCTGCCCACACGGTGGCAGCTGAACTGGACAGCGGGCGCCTCGCCGTCCTCAACGTGGAGGGCTTGCCGATCCGACGCGACTGGTACGCGGTACGCAGGGCCGACAAGGTTCTGGGCCCAGCTGCCGCGGCGTTCTGGGATTACGTCGCCAAGGACGGTGGCCGTTGGCTGCCCCAACTCCGGCTTTCGCAGAACCCGTCGTCGGTCACCGCGGAGTTCGAGGCATGAGCACGGCCGGTGTCGTCATCGTCGGCGCCGGTCAGGCCGGCTTCCAGGTCGCGGCCTCCCTGCGCGAGGCGGGCTTTGCCGATCCCATCACCCTGTTGGGCGACGAGGGCCTGCCCTATCAGCGCCCCCCCCTGTCGAAGGCTTATTTGGCTGGGAAGACCGATGCGGCCGGCCTCTGCCTGCGGCCGCCATCCTATTTCGTCGAACACAGGATCACCCATCGGTCGGGTGTGACCGCGACGGCAATCGACCGCCGGAAACGACGCGTGGCGCTCAGCGATGGAAGCGCGCTGGCCTACGACCATCTTGTGCTGGCCACTGGCGCCCGCAATCGATCGCTACCGGTCCCAGGGGCAAACCTGGCGGGCGTCCATCAACTGCGGACCCTCGCCGATGCAGACGCTCTCAGGGCGGCCCGTGACAGAGCAAACGCCATCGCGATCATCGGTGCGGGCTTCATCGGCCTGGAATTCGCCGGCATCTGTGCCGGCTCCGGCATTCCCGTGACCGTCATCGAGGCGGCGGACCGGCCGATGGCCCGGGCCGTCTCGCCCGAGACAGCTCGCTTCTTCACGAACGCGCACACCCGAGCCGGGATACGCTTCGCCTTCGGTGCAGGGGTTTCGGCGCTGGAGGGCAAGAATGGTCGCGTGGCCGAGGTTCAACTGGCCGATGGCTCCTCGATCGCAGCCGATCTTGTCCTGGTCGGCATCGGCGTCATTCCCAACGAGGATCTGGCCGAGGCCGCTGGTCTTGCCGTTGGCGACGGTATTCACACCGACGCAGTTCTGGCGACATCCGATCCGGGGATTTCGGCGGTGGGAGATTGTGCGTGCGTGCCAAGTCGGTTCGCGGCGGGGCAACCCGTCCGGATTGAATCGGTCCAGAACGCCGTGGATCAGGCTCGCTGTCTGGCGGCACGCCTGACCGGGCGCCCGACATCCTATGCCGCGGTACCGTGGTTCTGGAGCGATCAAGGACCGCATAAGCTCCAGATCGCAGGTCTGACACGGCCGGACGATGTCAGCGTGCTGCGTCCGTCGGCAACGGGATTGTCGATGTTCCGGTTCAGGGCGGGAGATCTCACCGGCGTCGAGACGGTGGACAGAGCCGCCGATCACATGGCGGCCCGGCGCATCCTCGGCCTTGGTCTCCGTTTGAGTCCCGAACAGGCGGCGGACGCGACGTGCGACCTGAAAGCTCTTGCCACCGCCCGATAGGATTTAACGGAGCAGTCTCTAGCGGTCGTTCTCGGTGTTGAGAGCATCCACCCGTGTGCCCTCGCCACGACCCTGCTCGCTGAGACGGACACCATCGGAGCCTCCGTCCTGGCTGAATAGGACCCCTTGGGTCATGAAGACGCTGCGCAGCGCTTCGATCTGACCGGATGGTGCCTCGCGCCTACCCGATTCGAAATCGCGCACGAAATCCTGACCGAGCCCGAGTTTGCCGGCAAGATCCGATTCCGACCAGTTGAGGAGCGCGCGTGCGGCGCGTGACTGAGCCGGCGTCATGGTATTCGGGCCGGAGGCCTCGGCCTGCAATCCGCTCGGGGCACCCTCGTCCGATCCCACCACCGCGCAAACTCCCACATCGTGACACTCCGCCGGACAACGGCAGCATGGGGCGATCGTTCAATGAGAAATGGCGAGCATGGAAAAATTGTCGGCGTGTTGGTTTGTGGGGGATCGAACCAAGATCGAGCCGAATCCAGCCTCACGTGGACTTGACCATATTTGTGCTGGAATCTTATCGGATTGGCCGCAGCGCACGTCCTGCTCGACGGTTGCGCGCGCGATGCCGCGGCGAGCCCCGGATCGGGACCGGCGCGGTTGCAACGTTCGACGCGACGCGACGCGCGCTTGAAAGGGAGCCAGACGATGAGAGCAATCCCAATCGCCGTGGTCGCCGGCGCCATCGTGGCCGGGATCATGTCCACGGCGGCGAACGCGCAGATGGGCAACAACGTCACGGGATTCGGCCGCGACGCTCGCGAGAAGCCGGAGAAGAAGCAGTACGTTCCGGCCGCCAAACCGCAGGAAAAGATTTTTCCGCTCGACGCGACTTGGACGGCGGTCAGCCTGAACGGAAAGCCCTTCGGCGGCAACGACCGTCCGAGCTTCATGATCGACAAGCAGTATCGAGCCCGCGGCTACGGCGGCTGCAACACCTTCGCGGCAACCGCGTTCCCGCTCAGGGAACAGCACCTTGCCGTCGGTCCGCTCGCACTGACCAAGAAGCCCTGCGACAAGGGTTTGAGTGCCAGCGAGCAGGATTTCTTCATTGCGCTCCGTACCGCAGGGCAATGGGATCTGGTGGGGTCGCAACTGGTGATCAAGAGCCAGAAGGGCGAGCTGCGTTTCGACCGGGCTCTCTGAAACGCGGGCTTTAAGGCTCCGTTGACGACGATCCGCGGTCGCGACCGCAGATTTACGCCGCGTTCAAGACGCCCTGCGCCTTCTCACCCCATCGCCGAGTCTCTTGGCGGATGGGGAGCATGTGATGAGCACGAGGCTGTCATGGACGACCGGCAGCAATGGCCTTCGGCCCGGCCTGCGGGAGGAAACCCGGTACGCCTGGCCCCAGAGCGTCCATGCGGGTGCCGCGATGATCGCGGGGGCGAGCCCCGCACTCGCCACGGTGATGATCGTTTGCGCGGCCCTGCTGATCCACTGATCCCCGGAGCCTCTCTGCAGCCTGCCTAGCCCGAACAACTAAGTTCTCCGGTTTAAGCTTGGAACAGTAGAGAAATCCTACCGTGCTCCAATAAGGTTGGCATTAGAGAAGGATTGTCTTTGTCCTCCGGACTTTGCCGATTGCTTCCACGGAAACGACACGATATCTCCCGGCTCTGAGGTCGTCCCATGCGAGATCCGGCGCGTCCTTGTGCCGGCCGCCTGCGCGCCACTCACATGCTGTTCAGGAGAGATCTATGGCCGCGTCCCAGAGCCCCGCTTCCACCCGCATGCCGGGCCACGGCCACATCTTCGGCTCGATCACCGAGACCATCGGCAACACGCCCCTGGTGCGCCTGAACCGCATCACCAAGGAGCACGGGGTTGACGCCGAGATCCTGCTCAAGCTCGAGTTCTTCAACCCCATCGCGAGCGTCAAGGATCGCATCGGCGTCAACATGATCGACGCCCTGGAAGCCTCTGGGAAGCTGAAGCCCGGTGGCACCCTGGTGGAGCCGACCTCGGGAAACACCGGCATCGCCCTGGCATTCGTGGCGGCCGCCCGCGGCTACCGTCTCATCCTGGTGATGCCCGAGACCATGTCTCTGGAGCGCCGCAAGATGCTGGCGTTCCTCGGAGCCGAACTCGCGCTGACCCCCGGCCCGCAGGGTATGAAGGGCGCCATCGCCAAGGCCGAGGAGCTCCTCAACGAGATCCCGGGCGCGATCATGCCCCAGCAGTTTTCCAACCCCGCCAACCCTGAGATCCACCGCAAAACCACGGCCGAAGAGATCTGGAACGACACCCAGGGCCATCTCGACGCCTTCGTGGCCGGTGTCGGCACTGGCGGCACCATCACGGGTGTCGGTTCGGTGCTGAAGCCGCGCTTGCCCGGCCTGAAGATTGTGGCCGTCGAGCCCACCGACTCGCCGGTCATCTCCGGCGGCCAGCCCGGCCCGCACAAGATCCAGGGCATCGGCGCCGGGTTCATCCCGGACAACCTCGACAAGTCGATCATCGACGAAGTCATCACGGTCTCGAACCAGGAAGCATTCGATACCTCGCGTCAGCTGTCACGTCTCGAAGGCATTCCCGGTGGCATCTCCACCGGCGGCAACGTGGCTGCGGCCCTGAAGCTTGCCGCCCGTCCCGACTTCCGCGGCAAGCGCATCGTCACCGTCGCCTGCTCCTTCGCGGAGCGTTACATCTCGTCGGCGCTGTTCGACGGTCTCTGATCAGCGATCGGGTCCGGCAGAACACGGCCGGACCCACCTCGTCCGTCTGTGCGGATGTGCGTCCGCCCACGAGGCAACCTCGTGGGCCGCGACGGGTTGAGCCTCCAAGATCAGGAGGACACCATGACCGACGAGCCGCGCGAGCGACCCTCGCTGAAGGATTTCGACGCCTACGCCGATCGCAATGGCCAGGACCTGGGACAGGACAACGCCCGCGATCTCGGCCTCCCCTCTCGGACCCAGGGTGACCTGAAGGGCAACCCGATGGGTGAAGCCGAGACTGCCCGCATCGCCTCCGGCACGCCCGGATCGGATGCTTCGGACCAGACGGCGGCCGAGACGCCCTCCGCCAACCTCAAGCAGATCGGCGACGCCGCGCAGAACGCAGGGTCCGCACCGTCCGGCGCCGCGAAGGAAGCGATCGATCGCGCAACCGCGCCCAACGGTAAGGATGCGGGAGAGTAGCGATGCCGAACGACCAAATTCCCATCGTCGGCACCCGCAAGCCGGACGCCGATGTCGGCAAACCCGGCGCACCTGCCGTGGCAGGGGGCCGTCAATCCGCTGCGCAGACCTCCATCACGCAACAGGGCTCCGGTGGCGAGACGGATACGCGCCGCAACGCCGCCTGGACCGGAACGCCGAAGGGTCGCAACCCTGCTCCGGTCGGTGGTTCGTCGGATGGTCAGTCGGATCGACGCCAGCCCGGCGGCACCGGTTCCGAAACGAGTTCTGGAGAGTGATGCGATGACGGCGCAGAACGAAACGGATCGGCCGAAGGACAATGCCCCGGCGAAGGGCAAGCCCGCCAACACCGCGCCCGACGCGGTGATGGATCCGAACGAAAAGACGGACGGCAAGCCGGGGCAAGGGCCGAAGGGCGGTAACCAGCCGGATGGCGAGACGGACCCCGGCAGCGGCTGACGGGGAACGCTCCCGCGCCACGGCTCCAGACGCTCTCCGATCCAGCAAGCACATCGGGGAGAATTCGGACGAAGGCGCCAGTCAACGCCGGCTTGAAATTTAGTGTAGCGACAGTGATTCCGCGATTTGCGTCGAGCATCTGCGTATCCTGCTGCCGGCCGAACCGGCAGAGCTCCGTGCGGTGCCCGTCCTGCGCGTTCGTAACCGGCACCCCAGCGAACGATCGACTTCCACCAAGCCCCCCTGTCTCCTTGTGAGATGGGAGCGACGCGATACTCTGCGGATCAGGGAGATCCGCCGATGAATGCCTCGACAACGGCCGACAGGGCCGCGCCATCGATCTATGACCGGGACCTCGACCGGAACCCGGCGAATTACCAGCCGCTGACCCCGCTGAGCTACCTCGACCGGGCGGCGCGCGTCTTTCCAAACCACATTGCCGTCATCCATGGTCCCCTGCGGCGCAATTATGCCGAGCTATACAGGCGCTGCCGCCGGTTCGGGTCGGCGCTTGCGGCGCGTGGCATCGGGCGCGGCGACACCGTCGCGGTGATTCTGGCCAATACGCCGGAGATGATCGAGGTCCATTACGGGGTGCCGATGACGGGCGCCGTCCTCAACACCCTGAACACCCGCCTCGATGCCGCCGGGCTCGCGTTCTGCCTCGACCACGGCGAGGCCAAGGTGCTGATCGCCGATCGGGAGTTCGCCAAGGTCGTGGCCGCAGCCCTGGCTCAGGCCCGGGTGAGGCCACTGGTGATCGATGTCGACGACCTGGTATACACCGAGGGTGACGAAACGGTCGGCAGCCTCGACTACGAAACGCTCCTGGAAGAGGGCGACCCGGCCTGGGACTGGGCGATGCCGGGTGACGAGTGGGACGCGATCTCGCTCAACTACACGTCGGGCACCACCGGAAATCCGAAGGGCGTGGTCTACCACCATCGCGGGGCCGCGCTTCTCAGCCTCGGCAATGTGATCACGGGCAATCTCGGCCAGCACCCGGTCTATCTCTGGACCCTGCCGATGTTCCACTGCAACGGCTGGTGCTTCCCCTGGACGCTGTCGGTGGTCGCCGGCACCCATGTGTGCCTGCGGCAGGTGCGGGCCGGCGCGCTCTATGCGGCATTGGCCGAGCATGGGGTGACGCATCTCTGCGGGGCGCCGATCGTGATGCAGCTCCTCCTCAACGCCTCCGAGGCCGAGCGCCGCCCCCTGCCCCGGCGGGTCGCCTTCCTGACGGCGGCCGCGCCCCCGCCCCAGGCGGTCCTCGGTGCCATGGGCGCGGCCGGCTTCGACGTCACCCACCTGTACGGCCTGACCGAGACCTACGGTCCGGCGGTGGTGAATGCCTGGCATCGGGATTGGGACGCCCTGGACGCCGAGGCGCGTGCGGAGAAGATGGCGCGCCAGGGCGTGCGCTACCCGGTGCTCGAGGGCTTCGATATCCGCGATCCCGAAACCTGCGAATCGGTGCCGGCCGACGGCGTGACGATGGGCGAGGCGATGTTTCGCGGTAACGTGGTGATGCGCGGCTACCTGAAGAACCCGAAAGCCACCGCGGCGGCCTTCGCGGGCGGCTGGTTCCGCTCCGGCGATCTCGGGGTCAAGCACCCGGACGGCTACATCCAGCTCAAGGACCGTTCGAAGGACATCATCATCTCGGGCGGCGAGAACATCTCGTCCATCGAGGTCGAGGACGCCCTGTTCCGCCACCCCGCCGTCTCCGCCGCCGCCGTGGTGGCCCGGCCGGACGCGAAATGGGGTGAGACCCCGATGGCGTTCGTCGAGCTGAAGCCCGACGCCACCGTGGAGGCCGACGCCCTCATCGCCTGGTGCCGCGACCGGCTGGCCGGCTACAAGCTCCCCCGCCACATCGTCTTCGGCGAGTTGCCGAAGACGTCGACCGGCAAGGTGCAGAAGTACCTGCTTCGGGAACGGGCGAAAGAGAGCTGAGCCGGCTTCATGGTGATCGATCGCAGGTCGGGACCCCGTCGATCAGGGGTGCCGGGACGCCCTGAGATCGTATTCCAAAGAAGAAAGGCCGGGCTTTCGCCCGGCCTTTCTTCGCACAAGTGGGTTGTGACTGGGGTCGCTTACGCGACGCCGCCCGAGCGCTCGAAGCGCTTGCGCTCGTTGGGGTCGAGGTAGGTCTTGCGCAGGCGGATCGACTTCGGCGTGACTTCCATCAGCTCGTCGTCCTGGATCCAGGCGAGCGAGCGCTCCAGGGTCATGCGGATCGGAGGGGTGAGGCGCACGGCCTCGTCCTTCGAGGTGGTGCGGATGTTGGTGAGCTTCTTGCCCTTGAGCACGTTCACCTCGAGGTCGTTCTCGCGGTTGTGCTCGCCGATGATCATGCCCTGATAGACCTTGGCGCCGGGCTCGATCATCATCGGGCCGCGATCTTCCAGGTTCCACATGGCGTAGGCCACGGCCTCGCCCTTGTCGTTCGAGATCAGCACGCCGTTGCGGCGGCCGGGCATCTCGCCCTTGTAGGGCTCGTAGGCCTTGAACAGGCGGTTCATGATCGCGGTGCCGCGGGTATCGGTCATGAGCTCACCCTGGTAGCCGATGAGGCCGCGGGTGGGCGCATGGAAGACGAGGCGCAGGCGCGAGCCGCCCGACGGCTTCATCTCGATCATCTCGGCCTTGCGCTCGGACATCTTCTGCACGACGACGCCGGAATACTCCTCGTCGACGTCGACCACGACCTCTTCGACGGGCTCGAGGACGTTGTCGTTCTCATCCTTCGAGAGCACCACGCGGGGACGCGAGACGGCGATCTCGAAGCCTTCGCGGCGCATGGTCTCGATCAGGATGGCGAGCTGGAGTTCGCCGCGGCCCGAGACGAAGAACGAATCCTTGTCGGCCGCCTCCTCGATCTTGAGCGTGACGTTGCCCTCGGCCTCCTTGAACAGGCGGTCGCGGATCATGCGGCTCGTGACCTTGTCGCCCTCGGTGCCGGCCAGCGGCGAATCGTTGACGATGAACGACATGGTGACGGTGGGCGGATCGATCGGCTGGGCCTGGATCGGGGTCTCGACCTGCGGGTCGCAGAAGGTGTCGGCCACGGTGCCCTTCACGAGGCCCGCGATGGAGACGATGTCGCCAGCCTCACCCACGTCGATGGGCGCGCGCTCCAGGCCGCGGAAGGCCAGGATCTTCGAGACGCGACCGGTCTCCACCAGCTTGCCGGTGCGGTCCATGACCTTGATGGCCTGGTTCGGCTTGACGGTGCCGGACGCGATGCGGCCGGTGATGATGCGGCCGAGGAACGGGTTGGCTTCCAGCAGGGTGCCGAGCATCCGGAACGGACCCTCCTCGACCTTGGCCTGGGGCACGTGCGCGAGCACGAGGTCGAACAGCGGGGCGAGTCCCTCGGTCTGGTCGCCGTCGGGCGCCGTCGCCATCCAGCCGGCGCGGCCGGACCCGTAGAGGATCGGGAAGTCGAGCTGATCGTCGGTGGCGTCGAGCGCCGCGAACAGGTCGAACACCTCGTTCACCACCTCGGTGATGCGGGCGTCCGGACGGTCGACCTTGTTGATCGCCACGATCGGCTTCAGGCCGATCTTGAGGGCCTTGCCGACCACGAACTTGGTCTGGGGCATCGGGCCTTCGGCGGCGTCGACGAGCACGATCACGCCGTCCACCATCGAGAGGATGCGCTCCACCTCGCCGCCGAAATCGGCGTGGCCGGGGGTGTCGACGACGTTGACGCGGGTGTCCTTCCAGACGACCGAGGTCGCCTTGGCCAGGATGGTGATGCCACGCTCCTTCTCGAGATCGTTCGAGTCCATGGCGCGTTCCTCGACGCGCTGGTTCTCGCGGAACGATCCGGATTGCGACAGCAGCTTGTCGACGAGCGTCGTCTTGCCGTGGTCGACGTGGGCGATGATGGCGATATTACGAAGCTTCATGGGGTATCCGAAGCGAGAAGAGCCCGTCACGCAACGGGCCGCAGGAGGCGGCCGGCTACGCCGGGTCACGGGATCGAGCTATCGCGTCGCAATATAAGGTGTGGGCCTCCGGGGCAAGGGGGCCGTCCTGCATGCCTCCCGGCCCTGTGCAGCGGACACGCGCGATGAGGCAGCGTGACATCCTCCGGTTGCGGACGTTCAATGACCGAGCTCGGAGAACGCGATGATCGATCAGACCTTCCATATTTCCAGGCCCTTGGTCTCCATCGTGGCGATCGGCGATTCCGGGGAGGCGCTGCTCCTCCGCGCATTGCTGGAGAGCCTGTGCGCCTCGGTGCTGCTCCACCTTCCTGGCACCCCTGCGGATGTCCTTCTCGTTCTCGGAGCTGGCGGGTCACCTGCGGACCATCTCGTGCTCAGCGGCCACGGCGATGACGAAGGCTTCATCCTCGGAGAGCACGGGCCGGAGATCGACACCCGCTGCCTTACGCGGGGCCGTCTTTCTCCGGTGACCCTGGCGGAGCATATCACCCTGCCCGGCAAAGTCGTCGTGAGCACCGCCTGCGAGACGGGCACGGCCGCGTTCGGTTCCGCCTTCCTCAAAGGCGGCGTCGCGGCCTACATCGCTCCGAACGGCTCCCCGGAGGGAGCCGATGCCGTGCTCTTCGTGCATCGGCTGTTTCATCAGTTCCTCGCCCGACGCCGCCCCCTCGCCCTGGCCTTCGCCCATGCGGCGGGAGACGATGCGGCGGGCCGGATGTTCGTGGGCTACGGCATCGCCGCTCCGAGGTCGGATGGCGCCGTGCCGGCGGTTCGCCCCCGGTAGCGGCCGAGCGCCGTGACGCACACGAACGAGATCGCCGCGAGGGTGGTGCCGAAGGCGGCGATGGGCCACCAATGGCCCTGGAAGCGTTCGGCCAGGAGGGTGCCGACGATCGGCGTGAGCCCGCCCGCAAGGGCGCCGCACACCTGATAGGCCACGGAGATCGCGGTGTAGCGCACCCGCGTGGGGAAGGCGCCGGCCACGTAGCCGGCAATGACCGCGTAGAAGGTGGCGCTGCCGAGCACGTTGAGGGCGAGGCCGAGGGTCAGGGCCGGCACAGAGCCCATGTCGACCAGGAGGAAGAGCGGATAGGGCGCCAGCATCGCCCAGATCAGGGTGCCCTGGAGGAACAGGCGCTCGTTGCGAATCAGCTCCGCGATCCGCGCGCCCACCGGCGTCATCACGAACTGGACGCAGGCCGCCACCAGCAGCGCGTCGAGGATCGTGGCCCGGGGCAGGCCCAGATACTGGGTCGTGTAGGTGATCATGAAGGTGTTGAAGAGGTAGACCGAGCCGATCGCGAAGGTGTTGGCGCCGGCCGCCAGGGCCAGCGGCGTCAGGCTGGTGGCCAGAACCTCGCGAATCGGCGCCGGCGCCGGGGCGGCCCGGCTGCGATCCGCCTCGAAATCCGGTGATTCGCCGACGCCCAGGCGGATGAACAGGCCGACGAGGAGCAGGACCACGCTGACCAGGAACGGCAGGCGCCAGCCCCAGGCCAGGAAGCGCTCCGAATCCATGAGACCGGCCAGGCGGAAGGCCAGCAGCGACAGGATCTGCCCGGCCGAGCTGCCGAGTTGGGCGAACGACGCGAAGAAGGTCGCGCGCCCCTTCGGCGCGTGCTCGGCGGCCAGCAGCACCGCCCCGCCCCACTCGCCGCCGACCGCGATCCCCTGGAGGATGCGCAGGCCCACGAGGGCGATGGGCGCCCAGATCCCGATGCTGGCATAGGTCGGCAGCAGGCCGATGCCGGTGGTGGCCAGCCCCATCATCACCAGGGTGACCACCAGGGCCTTCTTGCGCCCGAGCCGGTCGCCGACATGCCCGAAGATCAGTCCGCCGAGGGGCCGGGCGAAGAAGCCGACCGCGAAGGTGCCGAAGGCCGCCAGGGTCGCCACGAAAGGCGTCGCCTCGGCGAAGAACAGCGGCCCGAACACCAGGGCGGCGGCGGTGCCGTAGATGAAGAAGTCGTACCACTCGATGGTGGTGCCGACGAAGGCCGCGATGGCGGCCCGGGCCGGTTGGCGCGGCGCGGGATCGGGTCTCGGGGTCGCGGACATGGGGTGGTCTCCCGGGCGAAGGAGCGGGGCGGCCGGACGGACCAGCAAGCCCCGGACCGCGCCGCGCGGTCAGGGCCTCGGCCCATCCTGAAGCCCCGCTCGACCGGATGCGCCCGGGTCCCTAAGCCGCTACTTCGCCGCCACGGGCCGCACCGACCACGTCGCCCAGTAGACCGGGCGGCCGAAGACGCTGGAACCGTTCGCGCCGCCCGGCCCCGGCGCCACCCGGTCGAGCCACGTCAGGAACCCGGCCTTGGCCTGATAACTCGTCGGGGTCGCGAGATTGCCGTAGCGGTCGGTCATCCAGAAATGCTGGCTGCGGCCGAACCGGCCCGAGCCGTCGCCGCCCGAGCGCAGGCCGAGATAGGCGGTGGAGCGCATGATCGCCTGCGGTTCCGAGAACCAGGTCAGTCCGGCCAGGGACCCCGGGGCGAGGTCGGCGCTGTACTGCACGCAGATATCGGCGACGGGGCCGTCCATGGTGTTGGCGGGACGGTTGCAGCGGTAGGCCACCACCCAGCGGTCCATGTCCCGGGCCTTGGCCACCCGCATCAGGCTCTGGGCCGGCAGCGGCTCCGCGATGGTGCGGGGCGCCGACCACACGCGGTCGGCGGTGAGATCGCGGCTGGTGCGCAGGTAGAGGCCCATCCGCCGGCTGGCCATCGGCGCCCCGCAATCGGAGGGCAGCACGTCGGTGTAGTAGTAGTGATAGGCCTGATCGACCACGCTGATGGCGCCGACGAGGTCGGTGCGGTCGAGGCCCTGGCCGGCGCAGTTGCCGAGGACGGGGGCGCCGGTCTCGTCGAGGACGGCGCTGGGGCCCGGCGCATCGGCAGCAGCCTGCGCGCGACTGCGGCGGCCACGCCGTGACCGGCCCTCTGCTCGCTCCTGCGCTCGCCCTTCCGCCCGCCCCTCGCCGAACGGCATCCAGGCGATGCCGTCCAGGCTGCGGCTGCGGATGTCGAAGCGGGTGAAGTCCAGGGTGCGGGCCTGGAGCAGCGCGTGCCGCTGGCCGGATTCGGTGGGCACGGCCGCGAGGAAGAACACGTAGGTGTAGGCGTCCCCGCCCCAGGCGCGTCCGGCCACGGTCATCGGATGGCGGGCGGCGATGCCCTCCTCCGTCGGCACCGGCGCGGGGGGCGCTTCCGCCCGGCCCCGGCCGCCGCGGCGACGCCGCTCCTGGCTGCGCGCGACCGTGCGGGCCATCTCCCACAGGCGGGCCTGCGTCGGCGGCATCGCGGTGGCGAGCTGCTCCGGCATGGCGCCGGAGCGGATCGAGCCGCCGTCCAGGGCCTCGGTGGCGCGCCGCGGCGCGCAGGACTCGGCCTCGCCGCGCCTGGATTTCGGGGCGGCCAACGGCGTCTCGGCCTGGTAGACGGCCTGGAGCGGCCCGGTGGCGGGCGTCGTCCGGACGAGCTGGACGCTGCCGGCCGATTCACAGGCGCGGGGGGTGAAGAATACGCCCTCGGCCTCGCCGCCCCGGCAGATCTCCAGGGTGCCGCCGCCGGTGACGTAGCAGCTGGTATCGGTGGTCTGCGCCGCCGCCCCGGAGATGCCCAGCGCCGCCATCAGGCCGGCCAACAGAGGCGCCGACGCGCGGCGATGGGCGCCGGACGGCGCGGCGGGTGGGGAAAAACGCTGATATGTCACGGGCCTTAGGGGTAGCGCGCCGGGGCCTTTCGGCAAGGCGGCGACCGGGTGCCATCCACATCGCGTTGCGTCACGTTTTCGCGGATGCGGCTCGGGTCAGGGCGCGGACCGGCGCTCCGTCCCGCACCATTCGGCGATGAACAGCGCCATCGCGGTGGTGATCCGCTGGACCGAGGCGAGGCTCACGCGCTCGTCGAAGCCGTGGATGTTCTGACTGATCGGGCCGTAGCAGAGTGCGGGCACCCGGTCGTAGAGCGCGTAGACGCGGGTATCGAGATAGCTCGGCGACATGAAGCTCTCGAGGTCCCGGCCGGTTGCGGCCCGGTGCGCCCGCCCCAGCACCGCCTCCGCCTCGGAGCCCTCCGCCAGGGCGTAGCCCTCGGCGAAGAAGCCGTTGAAGGCGATCCGGGGCGGGGTGTTCGACAGGAAGGCGTCGTCGCGGGCGAAATCGGCCACCGCCTGCTCCACCGCGCGGGCGGCCTCCGCCGCCGAGAGCCCGGGATACAGGGCGATGCGGCAGTCGATCCGGCACCAGGCCGGCACCGACGAGGCCCAGTCGCCGCCCTCGATCCGGCCGACATTGAGGTTGATGGCGTCGGGCTGGTCGGCGAAGTGGGGATGGGCCGCCTTCTCGGCGTTCCAGCGCGCCTCCAGGGCCCGCAGGGCGCCGATCACCCGATAGGTGGCGTCGATGGCGTTGGCCCCGGCCCCCATCTCGCGGACATGGACCGGGCGGCCGCGCACCTCGACGGTGAACCACAGCACGCCGACATTGGCGCGCACGAGCTTCTCGTCCTCGGGCTCCGGGATCAGGACCGCATCGGCGCGGTAGCCGCGCAGATGGGTCATCAGGGCGCCGTTGCCGGTGGATTCCTCCTCCACCACGGATTGCAGGGTCACGGTGGCGGCCGGCTGCAGCCCGAGCCGCGCCAGAGCGTCGAGGGCGAACAGGTTGGCGGCATGGCCCGCCTTCATGTCGGCGGCGCCGCGCCCGTACATCCAGTCGCCATCGATGACCGGCTCGAAGGGCGGGTGGGTCCACAGATCGGCCGGCCCCGGCGGCACCACGTCGACATGGGCCTGGAGGATCAGCGAGCGCCCGGTCTCGGCCCGCGGCCGATGGATGCCGACCACCAGGGGCGCCCGGGAATGCGTCTCCGACAGCGCGCCCCCGCCCGGATGGGCGGCGAGCGCCGCCGCGTCCATGGCGAAGCGATCGATGGCGTAGCCGCGGTCGCGGAAGGCGCGGAACACGAAATCCTGGATCGCGTGCTCGGCCCCGCGCGTCGATCCGAACCGCACCAGGGCCTGGGTGTGGGCGACCTGCTCGGGAAACCCGGCGGCGACGGCCTCGGCGATGCGGGCGGCCAAATCTGGGTCGAGCGCGGGGCTGAGAGCGGGATCGGGGGGCATCGGCTCTCCTGCGCGGCGACGGATCGCGTCAGGATAGCGGGGCCGGGGCGATCAGGCGAGGAGCACCGCCGCCAGGGCCAGCGGCAGGGCGAGCAGGGCGGCCGGGCGAATCCAGGCGGGCCGGTAGGACACCAGCGCGACCACCAGAAGGGCCGCGCCGGTGAGGGAGCCGATCCACTGCACGGGTCCGAAATTCCAGTCGGAGGTCAGGATGGCGGCCGCGAAGGACACCGCGATCACCGCCCATCCGGCGAGGCGCAGGCCCCGCGCGCGCGTCCGGCTCTGGCCCCGACCGGCAATGGCCCGATGGTGCCGGTCCATCGACAGGCACAGCGCAGCGAGGCCGGCGAAGCTCAGGGCGAGGTTCAGGGCGATGGAGAGCGGAGTCATGCTTTGACGAGACCTTTGGGCGCCAGACCGCCGGCGGGGCGGGCCGCTCGGGCGGCCGCGCGACGACCTTCGTAGAGGGAGACCGCCCGGGCCCCGAGCGCCAGGACGAGGCCGAGCCCCAGCATCGCGGCATCGAAGGCCAGGAAGTCGAAGCCACGATCCGTGGTCAGGGCACCGACGATGGGCACGGCGCCGAAGAGGAGCCCGGCGGACAGGCCCATCTCGACCCAGGCCCGTCGGTGCGGCCGGGCCAGGGGCACCAGGGCGGCGAGCGCCCAGGCGCCGAAGAACACGCCGCCCTCCCAGGTCGCCCGGTGGGCGAGGTCGACGGACAGCAGCCGGTTGGCGAGGAAGAACGCCGCCATCCCGATGGGCAGGCCCAGGATCGTGCCGATGTTGAGGCCGCGCACGAGGCGCAGGCCGAACCGGGGCGCCTCGCCGGCCTTCGGCATGCGGGCGACACTCCACAGGACGAGACCGGTGGCGATGGTGGCCGCGCCCATCAGGCCGCAGAGGAAGAACAGCGCCCGCAGGACGGGGCTGGCGAAATGCGCCTCGTGCAGGCCCATGAAGCTGGTGAAGACATGCGCGGCCGGCTTCATCGTGCCCACCCGCTCGACCACGGCGCCGGAAACGGCATCGAAGGCGATCTGCGGATGCTGGTGGGCCAGCCCGTGCGGCTCCTCGAACACCGCGACCACCGTGGCGCCGGCGTCGCCCGGGTTGTTGACGATGACCATCTCGAGGGGCTCGGACACCTCGCCCTGGGCGCGGGCCAGCAGCGGCGCCAACGGCAGGGCCTCGGCCGGACGGCCGGCGGCCGGGCGCCAGGTCGTGCTCTGGGCGGATTCCACGAAGAAGCGCAGGTCGTCGCCCTTGTAGGCGGCCGTCACCCCCCAGGGCATGTACATCAAGCCCAGCGTGACGATGCCCGTATAGGTGATCATCAGGTGGAACGGCAGGGCGAGCACGCCGGTGACGTTGTGGGCGTCGAGCCAGCCGCGCTGGGCCGACTTGTCCCGTCGGAAGGTGAAGAAGTCGGCGAAAATGCGCCGATGCGTGACGATGCCGGAGATCAGCGCGACGAGCAGGATCATGGCCGCCCCGCCGACGATCCAGCGGCCGAGCGTCGGCATCATCTGGAGTTCGTAGTGGAAGCGGTAGAAGAAGTCGCCGCCCTGGGTGTCCCGCGCCCGGGTGGGGGTTCCCGTCTCCCGATCGAGCAGGGCCTGGCCAAGGGGCGCCTCCAGGCTGTCCATCCAGTAGACGCCGATCACCGGACGGTCGGGCTGCGGCACCGAGACATACCAAGCCATGGCCTTCGGGGCATGCGTCTTCAGGTAGGCGATCCCGCGTTCGGCGGCGGGGATGGGGTCGGAGGGTCCGGCGCGCAGTTCCGGCCGCATCCACAGCGAGATGTCGGCACGGTAATAGGTGGCGGTGCCGGTCACGAAGACCGCGAACATCACCCATCCGGTGACGAGGCCGGCCCAGGTGTGGAGCCAGGCCATGGATTGGCGGAACCCCGGCCTCATGCGGGCGGCCCCGCCGCGACGAGACCGAGGGCGACCCACAGGCCCACGCCGACGAGCGCCATGGGAATTCCGAGTCCGATCGCGGCGCGCAGCAGGGTGCGGGCGGCGAAGACCCAGATGACGGCACCGGCCAGGATGGCGAAGCTGAGCAGTGTGGCGGTGGCCACCGCCTCCGAGCGCACCATCGGCAGGGTCAGCGACAGGAACGCGGTGGCGAGCGCCGCCAGGGCGTAGCCGCCGAAGGCTGCGAGCACCACGCGCCCGGCCACGGCTGCGCGGTAGCGCCAGCCTTGTCGCGCGCGGACCCTGTCCAGGGAAGCGGAACCATCAACCACGGGCAGCACCTTCGAGACGCGCGCGGGGCACACCCGCAAGATCAGGCAAGAGCGGCAGTCCCGGCCGTGCCAAACCTGCCGGCCGACCCCCGGATGTCGCGAGGATTTGCTCCGCTATAGCGATCCTCGTCTTGAGCCTGCAAACGCTATGTTATGGAATCATTCCAATTCGACATTCAAACGCTGCAAGAGGCGCGACATCCTCAAAGGCCCGGGATGGAACGGCGTCGGAAATCGTGTTGACGGACCGCAGGTCGCGCCCTGTGCCCCCGGAACGCGGGTTAGGATAAGGTGGCGATCAGCGCCCGCTTTCCGCGAACACCGCCCGAGAACAAGACACCCGATCGTGACCGCAAGCTCAACACGTCCCCCGATCCGCTTTCGCGGCCGTTCCTTCATGGCCCTGGTGCTCGCCCCGGTGCTGCCCGTCTCCGAGTGGCTTGCCGAACTCGACGCGCTGGCCCGGCGCTCGCCCGCCTTCTTCGTCGGGCGCCCGGTCATCCTCGACGTGGCCGGACTCGGGCTCGAACGGGAAACCCTCGTCGCCCTGGTGGCCGATCTCGCCGCCCGCGACGTCGCCGTGATGGGCATCGAGGGAGCCGATCCGGGCCAGCTCGGCGCCGGCCTGCCGCCGCCCCCGGCCGGGGGGCGTCCGGTCGACGCGGTTCCCACCCCGGAGGCGACGCCGGACGCCGAGGCGGACGCGCCGGTGATGCCGTCGGCGCCGGCGCCGTTCCGCTCGCTCATCCTCGATGCCCCGGTGCGCTCCGGCCAGACCATCCTGCACCTGGAGGGCGACATCACCGTGATGGGCTCGGTGGCCTCGGGCGCCGAGGTGATCGCCGGCGGCTCGCTCCACGTCTACGGCGCCCTGCGCGGTCGGGCGATCGCCGGGGCGGCGGGCAACCCGGACGCCCGCATCACCTGCCGCAAGTTCGAACCGGAACTCATCGCCATCGACGGCTTGTATCGCACGGCCGATGATCTCGGCCCGGTCCAGCGCGGCCTGCCGGCCCAGGTCCGGCTCGAGGGCGACGCGATCAAGGTGGCGGGCCTGGAATAGCCGCGGCGAGGCGGCGCAGCGGGGCGGGCCGTGCGGGCTTGTTCCACACGGATAACGGGCGGCGATCGCACGCGCGCCTCTTCTGGATTGCGGAGCAAGGAACGGGAAGCGTGCCGGCGCGGCGCGTCGTAGGCGAGAGCAGGATCAAGTCGGAAGGACCTCCGCCGTGCCCCGCTCCGTCCCTCACACCCTGTCCGCGCCCGAGTGGGCGATGCTGCTCGCCCTGTCGGTGCTCTGGGGTGGATCGTTCTTCTTCACCGGTGTCGCGCTCCAGGCGCTGCCGCCCTTCACCCTCGTCGTCCTTCGGGTCGGCGTGGCGGCCCTCGTCCTCAACCTCGCCCTGCCGCTCACGGGATCGCGCCTGCCCCGCACGCGCGCGGTCTGGACAGCGTTCGCCGGCATGGGGCTCTTGAACAACGTCCTGCCGTTCTGCCTGATCGTCTGGGGACAGACACACATCGCCTCCGGGCTTGCCGCCATCCTGAATGCGACGACGCCGCTCTTCGCCGTTGCGGTGGCCCACCTGTCGACCTCGGACGAACGGATGACGGGCAATCGGCTCGCGGGCGTTCTCGTCGGCCTGGGCGGGGTTGCGGTCATGATTGGGCCTGCCCTGCTGACCGCTCTCGGGACGAACGTCCTGGCGCAGATCGCGGTTCTGGCCGCAGCCCTCTCCTACGCGGTGGCGGGCGTCTTCGGGCGCCGATTCAAGCGGATGGGCGTCCCGCCGGTCGCAACGGCGGCGGGGCAGGTCACGGCATCGACGCTCCTGCTGCTCCCCATCGCCCTCGTGGTGGATCGGCCGTGGACGCTGGCGATGCCGGGTCTGCCGGTCTGGGGCGCCGTGCTGGGCATCGCCACCCTGTCCACCGCCCTGGCCTACGTGCTCTATTTCCGCATCCTTGCGACGGCGGGGGCGACGAACCTGCTGCTCGTCACGTTCCTGATTCCGGTCTCGGCCATCCTGCTCGGCACCCTGGTGCTGGGCGAGCGCCTGGATTTCCGGCACTACCTCGGCATGGCCCTCATCGGCTGCGGCCTTGCGGCCATCGATGGTCGCCTGTTGCGACGTGATCGCCTGTCGCGATTTGGTCGACCGCAGCCAAGCAAGCCTTCCGATCCTCCCGGGGTCGATCTGGGGCGAGACATCTGAACGGTCCGTTGGGCACGGGCGCGGATCGGCTGCGATCGCCGTTCCTACCGGCCGGTCCAGTTCGGCGGCCGCTTGGCCAGGAAGGCCTCCATGCCCTCGCGAAAATCGGCGCTGGTGTAGCAGAGGCGGATGAGGTCGTCGCCGGGACGCTCGGCCCCCGTCGCATCCTCGCCCTGGAGGCGCCGCAGGCCCTCCTTGGTCGCCCGCAGGGTGAGCGGCGCGTGGCCGGCCATCAGGGTCGCGAGGTCCGTGGACCGCGCCGCCAGCGCGTCGGCATCGGCCACCACTTCACCGACGAGCCCGATGGCCAGCGCCTCCTCGGCGCCGACGAGGCGGGCGGTGAAGATCATGTCCTTGACCCGGGCCGGGCCGATCAGGGCCGAGAGCCGGCGCAGGTTGCCGAGCGAGAGGCAATTGCCGAGGGTGCGGGCGATGGGAAAGCCGAGCTTGGCGTCGCGGGTGGCGATGCGCAGGTCGCAGGCGGCGGCGATGGCTGCGCCGCCGCCGGTGCAGGCGCCGGCGATCGCCGCGATGGTCGGCACCGCCAGCCGCTCCAGCGCGCCCATCACCCGGTCCATGAAGCGCTCGTAGTCGATCGCGTCCTGGGCGGTCTCGAAGCTCCGGAACTGGGCGATGTCGGTGCCCGCCGCGAAGGCCTTGGCCCCCGCGCCCGTGATGATCAGCGCCTTGATGCCGGTATCGGCCTCGATCCGGGCGCAGTGATCGATCAGCCCCTGGTACATGCCGAAGGTGAGGGCATTGCGCGCCTGCGGCCGGTTCAGCGTCAGGCGGGCGATGCCGCCCTCGGCCGTGAAGAGGAGTTCGTCGGTGCTGGTCATGCCGGATACCTGGACGGGGGCTGGACGGAGGACTGGCGGGCGAGAGGCGTGGAAGCGTCCCACACCCTCTCGCCCGGAGCGCTCGGTCCGGGCAAGCGGCCGGCTTCGAATCAGCGTCCTCAGAACACGGGCGGCACGAACATCGCGGCCGGAACCGGGTGGCGGATGTAGTCCTCGCGGCGCTCGCGATCCGGCAGGTGCACGGGCGGATGCTCGACGTCGCCGTAGGGAATCTGCGCCAGGAGGTGGCTGATGCAGTTGAGACGGGCGCGCTTCTTGTCGACGGCCTCGACCACCCACCACGGCGCTTCCGGGATGTGGGTCCGGGCCAGCATGTCCTCCTTGGCCTTGGTGTAATCCTCCCACCGGCGGCGGGACTGCACGTCCATCGGGGACAGCTTCCACTGCTTCAGCGGATCGTGGATGCGCATGTTGAAGCGGAATTCCTGCTCCTCGTCGGTGATCGAGAACCAGTATTTCAGCACCACGATCCCCGAGCGGGTCAGCATGCGCTCGAATTCGGGCACCGAGCGGAAGAACTCCTCCACCTCGTCGGGGGAGCAGAAGCCCATCACGCGCTCGACGCCAGCGCGGTTGTACCAGGAGCGGTCGAACAGCACGATCTCGCCGGCGGCCGGCAGGTGCGAGACGTAGCGCTGGAAGTACCATTGCGTGCGCTCGCGCTCGCTCGGGGCGGGCAGCGCCGCGACCCGGCAGACGCGCGGGTTCAACCGCTGGGTGATGCGCTTGATGACGCCGCCCTTGCCGGCGGAATCGCGGCCCTCGAAGATCACGACGACGCGCAGCTTGTGGGCCTGGACCCAGTCCTGCAGCCGCACCAGCTCGTGCTGCAGCCGGAACAGCTCGCGGAAGTAGACCTTGCGGTCGAGGCCGGGCGGACGGGCTGGCTGCCCGAGTTCGTCGGCCAGTCGCTCCAGGCGCTCGTCCTCCATCTCGAGTTCGAGTTCCTCGTCGAAATCGTCCGCCACCTCGCGGCGGATCGCCTCGACCTCCGCTGCCCGCTGCGCGCTGTCCATGCCCGACCCCAGACCCTGCCGTGGAAACCGAGGGGCTTAGATCACGGTTGTATGACAGGCCGGATACGGGCTGGCGACCCGGAGGGAACGTCCGCCGGCCCCTGCGTGTTGATGGTCAAGCTGCGCCGTTCCTGCCCGGCGCCCCACATCGCAAGAGGGTCACACCATGAGCCTGATCGGACGCATCGTCACCAAGCTCCTCGGCAACGAGGACCGTCCCGTGGTCCGCGACGACCGCAACTACGATTCCGGCACGCCCCTCGGCCGCCTCGTGACCAAGATCCTCCGGAAGTGAAGCCGGCAAGCCGGGCGGCTCAGGCCGCCCGGCGCTTGGACTTCTTGTCGCGACCCGGCTTTTCGCGGCCCTGCCCGGGCGCGCGCTGACCGGCGCGGGTCCGGTCGAGCACGAATTTCGCGTAATCGTCCATGTCCCCGGCAAACGGCTTGACCGTGTTGTCGGCCGCCAGCCACAGGCGATCCGCCACCAGCTCCATCAGCGAGCGATCGTGGGTGATGAGGATGACCGCCCCGCCGTAATCGTTCAGCGCGTCGAGGAGCGCCCTCCGGCTGTCGATATCGAGGTGGTTGGTCGGCTCGTCCAGAATGAGCAGGTGCGGCGCCTGCATGGCCACGAGGTTGAGGAGCAGGCGCGCCCGTTCTCCTCCCGAGAGCGCGTCCACCGTCGTCTCCTGCTTGTCGAAGCCGAGCCCGAAGCTCGCGAGCTTGGCGCGCCTCCCCGATTCGCTGTCGTCGGGACGCTCGCGCCGGATGATGGCGAGCGGGGTGTCCTTCGGGTCGAGGGCCTCGATCTGGTGCTGGTGGAACCAGCCGACCTGCACCCGCCCTTCCCGCACCATCCGCCCGTCCCGCACCTGGAGCGCGCCCGCCGCCATCTTGGCGAAGGTCGACTTGCCGGCGCCGTTGACCCCGAGCAGCCCGATGCGGTCGTCGACGTCGAGGGTCAGGTTGAGGTCGCGCAGGACCGGCGCATCGTCGCCATACCCGATGGTGGCGTCGGTCAGGTGCATCAGCGGCGGCGCCAGGGGGCGCTTCGGCGAAGGCAGGTGGAACGGCGCCACGTGCTCCTCGATGGTGGTGGCGATCGGCTCCAGCTTGGCGAGGCGCTTGACGCGGGACTGCGCCTGCGCGGCCTTCGAGGCCTTGGCCTTGAAGCGGTCGATGAAGCTCTGCAGATGGGCGCGCTCGGCTTCCTGCTTCTGCTTGGTCGAGGCCTGGAGACGGGCCTTCTCGGCCCGGCGCTTCTCGAAATCGTCGTAGCCGCCGGTGTAGAGTTCGAGCTTGCCTCCGGCCACGTGCAGGATCGCATCGACCGAATTGTTGAGCAGCTCGCGGTCGTGGCTGATGATCAGGGCCGAGTGCGGATAGCGCTTGAGCCGGGCTTCCAGCCAGAGGGCGCCCTCGAGATCGAGGTAGTTGGTCGGTTCGTCGAGGAGCAGCATGTCCGGCTCGGCGAACAGCGCCGCAGCGAGGGCCACGCGCATGCGCCAGCCGCCGGAGAACTCCGCCATCGGACGGGTCAGGTCCTCCACCGAGAAGCCGAGGCCGGCCAGGATCTCGCCGGCCCGGGCCGGGGCCCGGTCGGCATCGATCTCGATGAGGCGGGCATAGATCTCGCCCAGGCGTTCCGGCTCGGCGGTCTCGAGTTCGGTGTTCAGCGCATCGCGCTCCACGTCGGCCGCCAGGATCGTGTCGATCAGGCTGACCGGGGTCGCGGGGTGTTCCTGGTCGACGGAGGCGACGCGGGCGGTCTTCGGCAGCAGGATGGCGCCGCCGTCGGGCTGCAGCTCGCCCAGGATGATCTTGAACAGGGTCGATTTGCCGACGCCGTTGCGACCGACGAGCCCGACCTTCGAGCCGGGCGGCACCGCCACGCTGGCACGGTCGAAGAAGCGTCGGCCCCAGGCGCTGAAGGTGAGGTCTTCGATCTGGATCATTGCGGGGGGGCTCGCCGGGGGCGCGGGCACCGAATGAACCCTGACGCGATGCCTTCGCTCTATCGCAGCGCACCATGGAGCGCGAGGGGGGCGGCACGCATCCGACCCCCTCGTGCGACGCGCATTACTGGGCCGCGACCACCGACGCCTTCACCAGGGGCGCGACCGGCACGGTCTTGCGCCAGAAGGTCCCGGTGCGGCCGGTCTGGTACCCGGTCTCGTACAGGCTGCGCATGTAGCCGGTGTCGAAGCCGCGCGCCGTCGAGGTGTTGGGCGCCGATTCATCGATATAGGCGAGGTTGAAGCCGATGCCGTTGCCGCGGGTGAAGGCGTAGGTCGAGGCCAGGGTGGCGCGGCTGCGGGCGCGGCTGGCGGTGGTGAACGAACGCTCGACGATGGAGAGCGTGTTGTTCTGGGCGAGATCGAATTCCGGCTCCAGGCGCCCGTTGATGATGACGTAGATGTCCGACTTGGCGCCCGCCTTGAAGCGGGCGTCGCGCAGCAGGAACGATTGCGGCAGGGTGAACACCGGCGTCACCACCGAGCCGTCGACATGCATCTCCTGGAAGGTGCGCTGCGCCGCCTGGACGTCGATGAGCTGGGGCGGGAACACGGCCGGGATGCTGGCCGAGGCGGTGAGCACGTCCGTGAACAGGTCGAGGGCGGCCGGGCCGCCGCTGGCCGCGATGGCGCCCATGTTCCAGATCACGGCGCGCTGGGCGTCGAGATTCGTCGTCACCACGAGGAGGCGCCGGCCCTTGGCGTGCTGCGCGGCGATGGCCGTGAGCAGGTCCGGCGTGACGTAGCGGCGCACGAGGTCGCGCAGGCGCCCGTCCCCGAACAGGCCGGAGCCGAACAGCACGTTGGCGAAGCTCGGCGACTGCACCAGGGTCGAGGCGATGCCGCTGGTGTAGATGTCCTTCAGAATGGCGTCGTATTCCGGCCCGACGAACGCGAAGGGCGCGATCAGCGCGCCCGTGGAGACGCCGGAGACCAGGGAGAACTCGGGACGCTTGCCGGATTCGGTCCAGCCGTTCAGCAGGCCGGCCCCGTAGGCCCCGTCGCCGCCGCCGCCCGAGAGCGCCAGGTACGCGAACGGAACCCGGCTGTTCTCGGGCCGCGCCGACATCTCGGTGAAGGTCTTTTCCGAGGCATCCGCGTAGGCGCGGACATTCGGATCGAGCCCCGGCAGCACGGCGGCGGCGGCCTCATCGGCCGTATAGGGAATGCGCGGCGTGGAGCCACAGGCTGCGAGCTGTCCGGCCAGGAGCAGGGCAAAGCCCGCCCGAGCCCATCGGAGACGACGCATGTTCGAGATGTCCACTGCCAGAATTCCGGAGGCCCAACCCCGGGGTAATCCTAGCACGGGAAAAGCAGCTTGGCAGTTGTCGTCTTGCGGCCAAGCCTCGCGACAGATGCGGGGTGTGGCATTCGCGCAGCAATCCGAGCGCGTCCGCCGACATTCGCCACGCGCGGGTGCGGAAAACCGCGATCCCGGCGCGCGGCGATGTCAAATGAACTTCCAAGGGGCGAAGCCGTTGGAGCACCGTACGGCAGCGGTTGTCCGCCGCCGGGGTGATCCGACGTCCCTATTACCATCGTGAAGCCTGCCCACGCCGACTGATCGCCCCGCGCGGGTCAGCCGTGTCGCCCGCATGCCGTCGACGGTCGTGACGAGGTCGGCGCGGGCGGGAAGGCCCCACGTGTCAGCGGGACGAGGACGAGGCGAGAGACGATGGAACGAGACGACGCGTGGCACCTCACGAGCGACCTTAGGGTCGAGGGCGGCAAGGGCGATCCCTTCGCCGCCGCGATCCGTGCCACCCGTATGGCGATGATCGTCACCAACCCGCGCCTCGACGACAACCCGATCGTCTTCGTCAACGACGCCTTCCTGCGTCTCTCGGGCTATGAGCGCTCCGAGATCATGGGGCAGAACTGCCGTTTCCTGCAGGGACAGGACACCGACCCGAACGCCATCGGGCAGATCCGGGCCGCGGTCGATGCCCGGCGCGACATCGCCATCGACATCCTGAACTACCGCAAGGACGGCAGCCCGTTCTGGAACGCGCTGTACATGAGCCCGGTGATCACCGAAGGCGGGGACCTGCATTTCTTCTTCGCCTCGCAGCTCGACGTCACCGACCGGGTCGACGCGCAGATGCGGACGCAGAACGAGAAGGAGCATTTCGAGCGCGAGGTCGCGCGGCGGACGCGGGAACTGTCCGATGCCCTGGCGGCCAAGACCATGCTGGTCCACGAGGTCGACCACCGGGTGAAGAACAACCTGCAGATGGTGGCCTCACTCCTCACCATGCAGACCCGCAGTATCACCGATCCGACGGCCCGCGACGCGATGAAGTCGATGCTCACGCGCGTCGAGGCGTTGGGCACGGTGCACAAGCGCCTGTACCAGTCGCGCGACGTGGAGCGCTTCGACGTCGCGGAATTCACCCGGGAACTCGCCACGGACCTCGTGCGCGGCTCGGGCCATGCCGGCATCACCCTGCACCTGGACCTGGAGCCCGTGGAGGTTCCGGTCGAGAAGGCGCCGCCCGTCGCCCTGATGATGAACGAACTCATCACCAATGCGCTCAAGCATGCCTTCCCGGGCGACCGGCCGGGTCGCCTCTCGATCCGAGTCCATCCCGACGGTCGCTTCTTCGGCATCCGGATCGTCGATGACGGCATCGGCATGCCCCCGGACGTCGTGGGGGCGCGCTCCTTCGGGAAGCGCCTGGTGGAGAGCCTGGCGCGCCAGTTGAATGCCAGCCTGACCTGGCAGCCGGGCCATCCCGGGACCCTGATCGAGATCCGCCTGCCCCGCGAAACGCCGGGCGCAAAGGACAGCACGTGAGCGAGCCCCTGCGGGTCCTGATCGCGGAAGACGAAGCGCTCATCCTGATGCAGCTGGAGTTTCTCGTGGAAGATGCCGGCCACATCGTGGTCGGCACCGCCGCGACCTCCGACGAGGCGATCCGGGTCGCCCGGGAGACGCGGCCGGACCTCGTCTTCGTCGATCTCCAGTTGCGGGGCGGTTCGTCCGGCATCGACATCGTCCGGGCCCTGCGCAACGAAGACGCGATGGTCCTGATCTTCGTCACGGCCAACGCCCAGCACATCCCGGATCATTTCGAGGGTGCGGCCGGCGCCATCCCGAAGCCCTTCACCGAAGCCGCGATCTTCGACACGATCGCGTATTTCAGCGAATGCGTGCGCAGCCCGCCGCCCCGCGCCCCGCAACCCCTCGGCCTCTCCCTCGCACCGGCCTATCTGGCGAGCCTCGGCGGCGCGTGAGCGACATCTGACGTTCCGACCCCGCACCGAAGGTGCGGGAGGAGTGCCTTGGGGACTCCAGCCCTTCACCGCGAACCTTATTACCCTCAATGGCGCCGGATTTTTCCCCTCGTTCGGTCATACGGCGCCGTTTCATCAAGTCTGAAAGCAGACCGTCCGACCGTCTGCACGGGGCCGGCAGCAGACGGTCCCAGGCGTTCAGAGTTTGCCCACCCGTTCGCCCCCGCGGCCGGCGGGCGGGTGGCCGAATGTCCGCACGCCGGTCACATCGCTTCAGCGGTAGCCGGCCGCCTGGAGCTCGAACAATTCGGCGTAGCGGCCGCCGAGGGCCTGTAGCTCGGCGTGGCTTCCCGATTCGATGACCGTTCCGCCATTGAGGACGAGGATGCGGTCGGCCATGCGGACGGTGGAGAAGCGGTGCGAGATCAGCACCGCCGTGCGCCCATGGCTCAGTTCGCGAAAGCGCTGGAACACCTCGAACTCGGCCCGGGCATCGAGGGCGGCCGTGGGCTCGTCGAGGATCAGGATCTCGGCCTCACGCATATAGGCGCGGGCGATGGCGATCTTCTGCCACTCGCCTCCCGAGAGGTCGACGCCCTCGGCGAAGCGCTTGCCCAGGGGCTGGTCGTACTGGAGCGGCAGCCGCCCGATGACCCCGTCGGCCAGGCTGCGGCCGGCGGCCCGGGTGACCCGCTCGTCATCATCGCGCGCATCGATGCGGCCCACCGCGACGTTCTCGCGGGCGGTGAAGCTGAAGCGCACGAAGTCCTGGAAGATGACCCCGATCCGGCTGCGCAGGTCGTCGAGATCGTAGGCGGAGAGGGGCAGGCCGTCGAGGAGCACGCGGCCTTCCGTCGGGTCGTAGAGCCGGGTGAGCAGCTTCACGATGGTGGTCTTGCCGGCGCCGTTCTCGCCCACCAGGGCCAGCACCTCGCCGGCCGCGAGATGGAAGCTCAGGTTGCGCACCGCCCAGGTTTCGGTGCCGGGATAGCGGAAGCCGACCGCCTCGAAGACGATTCCGCTCCGGATCGGGCGCGGCAGGGGCGCGGGGATCGCGGGCGAGCGGATCGCCGGCACCACCCCGAAGAACGAGAAGAGGTCGTCGAGGTACTGCGCCTGCGCGGCGATCTGCGAGAAGCCCAGCAGCAGGCCCTCGATCAGGCTGCGCAGGCGCTGAAACGAGCCGGCCAGGAAGGCGAGATCGCCGATCGAGAACTGTCCCGCGGCCGTGCGCCACACGATGGTGGCGTAGGCGAGATAGTAGGCCAGCGTCCCCAGGGCGGCGAAGGCCCCGCCCCAGCCGGCCCGGCGCAGGGCCAGGGCGCGGTTGTCGGCCACGAGCTTGGTGGCGAGTCCCCGGTAGCGCTCGGCGATGTAGCCGTTCAGGCCGAACAGCTTCACCTCCTTGGCGGATTCGACGCTGGCCCCGAGGAAGCGCAGGTAGTCGATCTCGCGCCGCTCCGGCGTGCGCGTCCAGGCCAGGCGGTAGCCCTCGCGGTTGAAGTAGGTCTCGTTGAGGAAGGCCGGCACCAGGGCAACCACGAGCAGCAGGATCAGCCAGGGCGCGAAGGCCACGAGGCCGAGGGCGAAGGCCACCAGGGTGATGAGATCCTGGCCCTGGCCGAAGAGCTGGAACAGAAGGTTCGAGCGGCTCGTGACCTGACGGCGCGCCCGCTCCAGCTGGTCCTGCTGCGTGCTGTCCTCGAACTGCTCGAGGTCGAGATCGGCGGCGTGGCGCATCAGCTTCAGGGTCGCGGCATTGCCGTAGAGGTCGGCCACCAGCCCGTCGACGAGGGTGCTGGCCCGCCCCAGGAGGTCGGCCAGGATGGCGAGCCCGAACTCCGCCGCTACCAGAAGGGCGAGGTGCCGGAGGGCCGGATCGGCCAGCCAGGCTTCCGGGCCGAGGCCGCCCGGGTGGGGCCGGGCATGCTCGGCCACGATCGCGTCGAGGATGAGCTTGGCAAGGTAGAGCATGGCGACGGGCAGGCTCGCCCGCGCGAGGCGAAGGCCGAGGCTCGCCATGAGCAGGCGGGGACTGGCGGCGTAGACCAGGCGGAACAGGGCTGGCACGTGGCGCAGGGCGCCGAGGCGCGCGGTCCACGCGGAGGGAAGAGCAAGACGTTCGAGCATCGAGCGGGACCATGACCGGGACCGGTGCCCCCGTCGATCCCGTTCGCGTCGCGTCCAGGCCGCGTCCGTGTCGCAGCCGGAGGCCCTAAGCTCTTGAGGACAGAGGGTTCGACGGCGAGACGTGGCTTTGCGCCCTATGGTAGTCGTCACCGAATGTTCACCAAGGCGAGGCCGCCCACGATGCTCAGCGGTTCAGCGATCCTGCGGGTCGGCATCCTGATCGTGGTGGCGGCTGTCCTTGCCGGGATCATCCAGTTTCTCCGGCCGCATGGGGACGGCGCGACCGAAACGGCGACCGAGCCTTCGGCCGAGACGCGGACCGTGACTCCTCCGCCCTCCGTCGGGAAGGCCGGAACCCAGGCGGTGGTCCCGCCGGCGGTGACGCGGCCGGTAAGCCCTGTCGTGCCGGCACCCGCGCCGCAGGCATCGCCCTTGCCCGCCGCGCCATTACCACCAGCCCCGACCACGGCGCCGATGGCCGCCCCGGCTCCCACTCCAACCGCCGACGCGCGGATGCCTGCCTCGCCGCCTGCCTTTCCACCTTCCTCGCCGCCCGCCTCACCCGCGCCCGGCCGCAGCAACGGGGACCCTGCCCGCCCGGCGTCGCCGATCACCGGCGAGCAGGCCATCGACAACGCCGCCGAAACGGCGGGACCGCGCGGTGTGGCGGTGATCGACCTCAATACGGGCAGCGTCTCGGAGCTGAACGCCCTCAGGGGCGGTGGCATGATCGGACGCGCGATCGCGCAGAAGCGCCCCTATGCCTCCGTTGGCGAGCTGCTGTCGAAGCGCGTCCTCAGCCGCGCGGTGTACGAGCGGATCAAGGATCAGGTCACGGTGCGCTGAAACCCGTTTCGGGTAGCGCACCGCGCGGCGCCTGCCTACAATGCCAGCCCAGGAAGCCGGAAAGCCGCTTCGATCACCAGGGACGAGCCATGTTTGCGCAAGCCGGGGGCGTTACCTTTCGCGAGGATCTCGGCGTCGAGGAGACCACCGAGACCGACAACATCGTCCGCTGGGACGGCGAAAAGCTCTATGTCGAGCACGACATCTATCACAACGGTCAGCTCGTCCACCGCAAGTACCGCAAGAACGTCAGCGAGGCGGTCGCCCGGGCGCTTCAGGCGCTGATCAACCGGACGCAGCAATAGGCCGGGCGGCGAACCTGCGACGCGCCTCGGTGCGTCCGCATCCGCCCCCCTACTTGCCGATCCAGTCGTGCTCGGCGACGACGGCTTCCACCGGGCGCGTCCAGGTGCCGGGCTGGTCGGAAGACCCCGTGCCGAGCGCGCACTGGACCATGACGCTGTCGCTCCAGCGCCCGTACTTGTAGCCCACCGCCGGCAGCAGCCCGACGCGGACGAAGCCGCAGGCCTCGTGGAGGCGCAGGGACGCCTCGTTCTGCGCGTCGATGTAGCCGATCATCTGGCGGTATCCGCCCGCCGCGCAGGCCTCGATCAGCGCCGGCAGCAGGCGCCGGCCGATCCCGGCGTTCAAGTGCTCGTGGTGGACATAGATCGAGTGCTTCAGGGTGTAGCGGTAGGCCGGGCGCTTGCGGAACGGAACCGCGTAGGCGTAGCCGGCCACGATCCCGTCGCGGTCGGCCACGAGGTGCGGCAGGCGCTTCTTGCGCATGGCCTTCCGGCGCTTCTTCAGGTCGTCCGGGTGGAGCGGGTCCGCCTCGAAATCCCCGACATCGCCGACGCCGCGCCGGATGTGATGGGCGTAGATGTCCACCATGTCGGGCACGTCGGCATCCGACGAGGGCCGGATGACGAGGTCGGGATCGCTCTCGGCCGCGCCCGCCATCAGCGGCTCTCGCGCATGACGCGGGGCTCTCGCATGACGTAGGTGTGGAACCGGATCGTCCCATCCGGATCGACGTCGCGGAACACGCCCTGGATCTCGGCCTCGAAGCCCGGGAACAGGTTCGCGGAGCGCTCGAACATCTTGAAGTAGTCCAGCATGGGTTTGGCCCGCTCGTCCAATCGCTCGCCCGGCAGCACCGTGCCGATGCCCGGCGGGTAGACCAGAAGCAAGGTCGTCGCCACACGACCCTCCGCCTCCGCGATCGGAACGTAATCGACGTTGTTGCGGGTGAGCTGCTGGACCGCCTCCTTCGGCGTCATCACCATCTCGGGCAGGTGGCCCGGCTCGAACTGCTTGCGCTGAAGCGTGCTGGTGCCGTGCTCGCGGTGGAAGGCGTGGAAGTCGGCGCAGAGGTCGCGCAGGCGCACGCCCTTGTAGCGGTTGGGCCGCCGCCGCACGAACTCGGGCATCGCCTCCTCGAGGGGCACGTTGTCGTCGTGCAGGCGCTTGAAGGCGACCAGCCCCGAGATCAGCGTGCCGGCCTTGGAGGATTCGACACCCGGCGTCAGCAGGAAGAGCAGCGAGTTGAGGTCGTTCTTCTCCGGCACGATGCGGTTTTCCCGCAGGTACTGGGCAACGATCGGCGCCGGCACCCCATGCTCGGCATATTCCCCGGTGTGCCGGTTGAAGCCCGGCGTCAGCACGGTGAGCTTGTTGGGGTCGGTCATCGCGTAGTCGGGCGCCACGTGGGTGAAGCCGTGCCAGTCGGCGCCCGGCGTCAGCTCCCAATATTTCACGTTGCTGGCGAGCTCGTCCGTCGAGAGACTTTCCCAAGGCACCCGGCCGTCCGGTCCCTTGACCGTGTCCGGCACGAAGGGGTCGAAGAACCAGCGCTTGAGCGGATCGCCCTCCTTCTCCTCGAACTCGCGGCGGATGGCGCGCACCTTCTTGCGCCACTCGATGCCGAGCCGGATGGTATCGTCCCACAGGACGACGCCGGAGCGGCCCTTCATCATCTGCGCGCCGACATCGAGGGAGGCGAACAGGGGATAGAACGGCGAGGTCGAGGCGTGGACCAGGAAGGTCTCGTTGAAGCGCCGGTGTTCGATCCGCCGGGTCTGGCCGCGGATGTGGCTGTCCTTGGTGTGGATCTGCGAGGCCTGGGAGAAGCTCGCCAGCTGCTTGTGGGTCGACTGGGTGGCGATGATGCCGGGCGAGGTCTCGTCGAGGCCCTTCAGGCCCATGGCGAAGCGTCCGGCGAAGAGCGGGTGGAACTTCATGAAGCCCGCCCAGGCCTCGTCGAAGAGGATGTAGTCGCAGAGATGCCCGATCTTATCGAGGATCATCTGCGCGTTGTAGATCGTGCCGTCGTAGGTGCATTGCTCGACCACGGCCACGCGGAACGGCCGCTCGCGTCGCCAGGCCTCCGGGTCGGTGATCAGCGGGTTGTCGCGGATCTTTTCGCGGATGCGCGTCTCGTCCAGGGCTTCGTGGTACATCGGGCCGATCAGCCCGTAGGCGTTGCGGTCGGTCTCCAGGAAGACCGGGATCGCGCCGCCGAGGAACAGGGCGCCGTGATGCGCGGCCTTGTGGTTGTTGCGGTCGAACAGCACGAGGTCGCCCTCCGCCACCAGGGCCGAGAGCACGATCTTGTTGGAGGCCGAGGTGCCGTTGAGGACGAAGTAGGTCTTCTCGGCCCCGAAGATGACGGCCGCCTCCTTCTGCGCCTTCAGGGCCGGCCCCTCGTGGACGAGGAGGTCGCCGAGATCGAGCACCGAGTTGTCGAGGTCGTCGCGAAACACCGCCTCGCCGAGATGCTCGACGAAGATGCGCCCGATCGGCGAGCGGTTGTAGAAGATGCCGCCGTTGTGGCCGGGGCAGGTCCAGAGCTGGTTGCCCTGCTCGGCGTAGTCGACCAGCGCGCCGAAGAACGGCGTCTTCAGGGTCTCGGCATATTGCTTGACCCGGCTCACCAGGCCGCGGGCGATGTAGTCCGGGGTTTCCTCGGCGAGGAAGATGTAGCCGTCGATGAAGTCCAGCACCTCGACCGGAATGTCCTCCAGGCGCTTGCGGCGGACCATGATCACGATGGGCATTTCCAGCCCGCGCTTGCGCATGAGGTTGATGAGGGCGGCCGCCTTGCCGTCGAGGCCGCGCTTGCCCCAATCCACCACCATGCAGCCGATGGCCGAATCGGTCTGGACCGCGATGGCCGCGTCCTCGACGCGGCGCGCCCGTACCACCTCGAAGCCGAGCTTTTCGACCGAACCGATGATCTGCTGGACGCGCACACCCTCGAGGTCGTCCGGATCGAAGTTCGGCGCGCACATCAGGACGGTGAAGCGGCGAAAGAAGTCCATGCGGGGAAAGGCTCCAGAAGGCTGTTGGCGCACCGTTCGCGACGGGACGTGACGCTTCGATGACGATCCTGCGGCGGCGGCGGTGTTTTCAGGCTCCGGGCCGTGCGACAGAAAGCCGGCTTACGATCCGGCACGCCGTTTGACGAGCCCGAGGCGGCGGATCATGCCGTAGACGGCCAGCGCCGCGAGGCCGCAGAGGACCAGGGCGACGAGCGAGCCGTTCTCGAAATCGCCGAGGAACAGCCCCTTGGTGTTCATGCCGAACACGCCCGTCACCAGGGTCGGCGGCAGGAACAAGGCGGTGAGGATCGACAGGGTGAAGAGCTGGCGGTTGGTCTCGGCGGCCGTGCGGCCGGCGATCTCGTCCTGCAGCAGGCGGCTGCGTTCGGACAGGACCAGCATGTCGCGGTGGAGCGAATCGAGCCGCTGGACCACGCGGGCGGCCATGCTCACCACCGCCACCGGCAGGGCGTCGTCGGCCTCCTCGGTCTCGGATTCGAGGCGGTGGAACACCGCGCTGAGGCCCGCGAGCTGGCGATGCTGGCGCACGGCCTGCCGGCGGATCGGCGCCAGCGGTTTCGGGTCGTCGGGCTGGTCCTCGTCGAGCATCCGGTCCTCGGTGGCGTCGAGGTCGTCGGAGAAGCGCCGGGCGCAGGCATCGAGGGCGGCGGCGACGCTGGTGACGAACAGCTCCAGCAGCCCCGCCGGAGCCGGAACGCGGCGCCCGGCCAGCACCGCATCGCGGGCGGCCTCGGCGGCGGCGGTGGCATGCCGGCGCCCGCTGACCAGCAGGCGTTCGCCCAGCACACAATGCAGACGCCCGGCCGGCTCGTCCGCGGTGCGGCTACCGAATTCGCGCTCCCGGTCCGCGATCACGAGGCCGAGATCGCTGCCCTCGATGACCACGCGCTGGTGACCGTCGCGGGCGAAGGTGGCGGCGGCGAGCGCCGGCGGCCCGAAGCGCCCGCCGGCGATAAGCCCGTCGAGGCGCGCATCGACGAGGTCGAGATGCAGCCAGAGGAAGCCGTCGGCGACGGGCTCGGGCAGGCCGCCGCCGGTCTCCAGAAGCCGCCCGCAGCCCTCGGCGTCGAACACCATGGCGAAGAGCAGGCACGGCAGGTCGGTGACGTCGGTGAGAAGGCGCGGCATCGCGGGCAGCCCCGTTGCCGGCAAACCGCCGCCGGTCGCAGCTGGATCGCAGGCGCGGGCGACACTGTCATGACAGCCCGTTCTTCAGGGATGCCTTGAGATCTGGGGCGTTCCACCCCCCGCCGATCGTCCAGGATCATCGGACACCGTCACGCCTCACGGGCGAGTTTGGAGGCTCGGCGCCCGATCGCACAGCGCGATCCTGAACCGTCAGCGAACCTCGCGTCTTGCCAATTACCCATCCGCGAAGTAAGGAATTTTCCTTACAACCGGTGGAGGCTATGATGGCGATCCTGGTTCGCGAGCGGAGCAAGATCACCACGAAGGGTCAGACGACGGTACCCAAGGCCGTGCGTCGGGCACTTGGCGTGAGCTATGGCGGCGAGATCGCCTACGTCGTCGACGAGTTCGGTCGCGTGAGCCTGCTCAAGGCGGAGGAGGAGACGGACCCGGTGATCGAGGGATTCCTGGCGTTCCTCGCGCAGGACATGGTCCGCAACCCGGCGAACATCGCGGCTTTCCCCGCTGGCCTCGCGGAACGCATGACGGCGCTCACGGACGGGATGAACGTCGATCTCAATGAAGATATCGACGGAGCCGTGACGCTCTGAGCCATGATGACCGATGGCTGGACGATCTTCGCCCATCCACTGTTCCTCGATCAGCTCGAGAGGGCGACGGCGGCTGTCGAAGCAGCCAAGGCGGCCGATCCGAAAGGCTATCAGGCCACGGCGCAGGCGAAGCTCCTCGCCATGATCGCGAAATTGATCTTCGAGACGATTCCATCCGATCCGACACGGCAGGAATATCGCCAGGGCGACACACTCGGGCGGTCCCGAAAGCATTGGTTTCGGGCCAAGTTCGGCAACGGCCGATTCCGCCTGTTCTTCCGTTATGACAGCAAGGCAAAGGTCGTCATTTATGCCTGGGTGAACGATGAGAACACGTTGCGGACCTACGGCTCGAAGACCGACGCGTATCTTGTGTTCAAGGGAATGCTCGCCAAAGGCAACCCTCCCGACGACTGGCAAACGTTGCTGGCGTCGGCATCGACAAAGGCAGTTATCGAGCGCCTCGAAAAGGCCAAGCCGAAGAAGCGTGCGCGGCCTCGTCCGGATTGAACGACGACCACCGTTATTTTCCGCAGCGGAATCCATCGCCGGGACCGGACTGCGAGCCTCGCTCCACGAGGACGAGCGCAACACGCTCTGCGTCCAGAGACGAAGGGGCGACGGCATCCGATCGCCCCGCGATCAGCTCTCGGTGGATGCCCCGACTTCGCCCGCGACAAACGCCGCGGCATCGGGCTTGCTCTGCGCCGTCAAAACAGCGGGGCGGCATGGTCGAGAAGCTTTTTCACGCGGGCGCGAGCCTGGCTCTGCTGCTCGCCGTCGCGGTGCTGTTCTCCACCAACCGCCGGGCGATCTCGCCCCGGGTGGTGCTCTCGGCCCTGGCGCTGCAGGTGGCGCTGGGCGCGCTGGTGCTGTTCGTGCCGGCCGGCCGGGCCGGCCTCGCGGCGGCGGCGGGCTTCGTCCAGACCGTTCTGAATTACGGCGACCGGGGCACCGCCTTCCTGTTCGGCGGCCTCGTCGAACCGCGGATGTTCGAGCTGTTCGGTGGCAGCGGCTTCATCCTCGCCCTGCGCATCCTGCCGCAGATCCTCTACGTCTCGGCGCTGATCGCGGTGCTCTATCATTTCGGGGTGATGCAGGCGGCCGCGCGCGGGATCGGCGCCGTGCTGCGGCGGCTGATCGGAACCTCGCCGATCGAGACCTTCTCGGCGGTGATCACCATCGCCATCGGCCAGAGCGAGATCGCCATCGCGCTGCGGCCGTTCCTGATGGCGCTGACCTCGGCCGAGCTGTTCGCCGTGATGTCGAGCGGGGCCGCCTCCACGGCGGGCACGATCCTGGCCGGCTACGCGGCCCTCGGCGTTCCGATGGACTATCTGCTGGCGGCGAGCGTCATGGCGATCCCGGGGGGCCTGCTCTACGCCAAGATCCTGGTTCCGACGACGGAGCCCACGCGGGTGACGACCACGCGGGTCACCTTCGGCGAGACGCGGGCGGTCAACGTGATCGAGGCGGCGGCCGACGGCACCCAGAAGGGGCTGGCCGTGGCGGTCTCGGTGGGGGCGATGCTGATCGCGTTCACGGGGCTGATCGCCCTGCTGAACGGCTTCATGGGCTGGACGGGGGGCCTGCTCGGCTATCCCGCCTTGAGCCTGGAGGGCCTTCTCGGCGCGGTGTTCGCGCCGCTGGCCTGGTTGATGGGCGTGCCGTGGGATCAGGCCGGCCTCGTCGGCGGGGCGCTGGGCCAGAAGATCGCCTTCAACGAGTTCCTGGCCTACGCGCAGCTCTCGCCGGTGCTCAAGGGCGGTACCCTCGATCCGCGCACGGCCGCGATCCTGTGCTTCGCGCTGTGCGGCTTCGCCAACCTGACCTCGGTGGCGATCCAGCTCGCGAGCCTGGCCAGCCTCGCGCCGGAGCGCAGAGCGGAAATCGCTCGCTTCGGCCTGCGCGCGATCCTGGCCGGCACCCTGTCCAACCTGACGAGCGCGACGCTCGCCGGGTTGTTCATCGGGGCCTGACGGCTGTGCCGGCCGGGATGCTTGCGCGGAGGTTCATGCGGCGACGAGTTTCGCCGCCTTGACCTTTGCGGGACCGGCCTTGGCGACGGCCGTGAGCGGCAGCTCGATATCGATGTCGAGGGTCGACATGTCCTGGCCGCGGTCGAGGCGGATCTGGACCTTGTCGCTGTTGACCTCGACGTGCTTGGCGATGACCGCGAGGATTTCCTCGCGCAGCACCATCACGAGATCGGAGCCGCCGACCCCCGCCCGTTCATGGGCGAGGATGAGTTGCAGGCGGTCGCGGGCGACCGGCGCCGAGCCGCGCCGGTTGAACATGTTGAGGAGGCTCATGCTGCCCTCCGGGTGAAGAGTTTGTCGAGGAAGGACTTCTTGTCGGTGGGGACCGACATCGGGACCGCATCGCCGTTGAGGCGGCGCACGGCGTCGGTGTAGGCGCGGGCCGGGGCGCAGAGCGGGTTGTTCAGGGTCACCGGGCAGCCGACATTGGAGGCGCGCAGCACTTCCATGCTCTCCGGGATGATGGCCAGCAGCGGGATCGAGAGAATCTCGAGCACGTCCTCGATCTTGAGCATGTCGCCGCGATCGGCCCGGGCAGGGTCGTAGCGGGTGAGGATCAGGTGCTTCTCCATGGTCTCGCCGCGCTCGGCCTTGAGGGTCTTGGAGTCGAGCAGGCCGATGATCCGGTCGGAATCGCGCACCGAGGAAACCTCGGGGTTGGTCACCACCACGGCGACGTCGGCGTGGCGCATGGCCAGCGTGGCGCCGCGCTCGATGCCGGCCGGGGAGTCGCAGATCACCCAGTCGAACTTTTCGCGCAGCTCGTCCATGACGCGGGCGACGCCCTCGTCGGTGAGCGCATCCTTGTCGCGGGTCTGCGAGGCGGGGAGGAGGTGGAGCTTCTCCAGCCGCTTGTCGCGGATGAGCGCCTGGTTGAGCTTGGCGTCGCCGTTGACCACGTTGATGAGGTCGTAGACGACCCGGCGCTCGGCGCCCATCACGAGATCGAGGTTGCGCAGGCCGACGTCGAAATCGACCACCGCCACGCTCTTGCCGGCCTGCGCGAGCGCCGCGCCGAGGGCCGCCGTCGTCGTCGTCTTGCCGACGCCGCCCTTGCCTGATGTCACGACCAGAACTTTGGCCATATGAGCTGTCTCCCTCAATCCAAGGATGCGAATTTGATGGCGCCGCCATCGAGCCAGATTTGCACGGGCTTGCCGCGCAGGTGGTTGCCCATCACCTCGGCCGTGCGGACGAGGCGGTCGATGCCGAGAAGCTCGGGCTCGAACTTGCGGCAGCAGATGCGGGCGCGGGGGTTGCGGGCGGCACCGGCGATGGCCCGGCCGCGCAGCGCGCCGTAGACATGGATGGAGCCGCCGGCGAGGATCTCCGCGCCGGAAGAAACCGACCCCATCACGGTGACGTCGCCGGTGGGGTGGACGATGGATTGCCCGGACCGGACCGAACCCTCGATGGTGAGGGAGGTCGTGGCCGGCTCCGGGGGTGCCTCGGGCACCTCCGGCTCGGCCTGGACCGGAACCTCGATCGAGCTCAGGGGCCGCCCCTGGACCAGAAGCGGCGGGCGCCCCGGTCCGAGGAGGGAGACCTGCGTTCCCTCGATGCCGAGGATGCGGATCTGCCGGCTGCCGAGTTCGGCCAGCAGGGTGTCGAGGTCCGACGCGGCGGGCTCCAGAGCCGCCACGTCGAGGATCAGGGCGCGCCCGTCGAACAGCGTCGGCGAGCGTTTCAGCGCCTCGTCCAGATCGGCGAACCAATCCGGAAGCGGAGTTTCCGGAGCCAGCACCAAGGACTTGAAGGCACGGCCACGAAGCTGAACGGGTCTGCGGGGAGGGCTTGTGTCAGTCACGGGCTCTCGCGATTCCTTACCAGACCATTGATGCCCGGTATGGTTACCGCTTCGTTAACAACCCGTGCTCAAAGGATTAAAGGCGCGCATTTTCCTCTGATCCGATGATCCAGGGATGGGAGGATGGGCCGGGCGCCCCCGAGTCCGGCGCAGAGTTCGGCCCCGCCTCGCCCCGATCCCCTCCCCGCACCCCGGAAACGGATCGGCCCCGGGCGGGGCGCGCGACGGGCTGCCCCTGTCGCACGCCCCATCCGGGGCCGGGTCGATTCGACGATGGCGCGGCTTGCGCAGCGCCGGCCCTTTGCGCGGCGCCGGCCCTCACCGCGTGGTGGGCAGGAGCCAGTTCGGCAGCCACATGGCGATGCCGGGCACGAGGCAGAGGATCAGGATCGCCACCGCCATCAGGATCACGAAGGGCAGCGTGCCCCAGATGATGTCCTTGAGCGGGATGTCGGGGGCGATGTTCTTGATGACGAAGATGTTGAGGCCCACCGGCGGGTGGATCAGGCCCATCTCCATGGTGATGGTCATCACGACGCCGAACCAGACGAGGTCGAATCCGGCCGCCTTGAGCGGCGGCAGGATGATCGGTGCCGTCATCAGGATGATCGAGACCGGCGGCAGGAAGAAGCCGAGCAGGATCACGAGGCCGAGGATCGTCACCAGCAGCACCCAGGGCGAGAGCTGCATCGCCACGATCGCGCTCGCGGCCGATTGCGAGATGTGCAGGTAGCTCATCACGTAGGCGTAGAGGAGCGACATGCCGATGATGAGCATCAGCATGGTGGATTCCCGCAGGGTCGCGGCGAGGATCGGGTTGACGTCCCGGGGGCGCCAGACACCGTAGATGATGGCGATCAGGCCGAGCGCCAGCAGGCCGCCGAGGCCGGCGGTCTCGGAGGGCGTGGCGTAGCCGCCGTAGAGCGCCACCATCACGCCGGTGAGCAGGATCACGAAGGGCAGCACCCGCGGCAGCGTCGAGAACCGCTGGCGCATGCTGTATGTGTCCTCCGCCAGAATGGCCGAGGGGGTTCCGTGGCGCTCGTAGGCGTCCTTGGCGGCGGCATATTCCGCGCGGAAGCGATAAACCGACCAGGTGGCGAACAGGGCGACCAGCAGCAGGCCCGGACCGATGCCGGCGAGGAACAGGCGCCCGAGCGACTGCTCGGCGGCCACCGCGTAGAGGATCATGGTGATGGAGGGCGGCAGCAGGATGCCGAGCGTGCCGCCCGCCGCGATGATGCCGGCGGCGAAGCCCGGCGAGTAGCCGCGCTTGCGCATCTCGGGGATGCCCGCCGAACCGATGGCCGAGCAGGTGGCGGGCGAGGACCCCGCCATCGCGGCGAAGAGCGCGCAGGCGAAGACGTTGGCGATGCCGAGCCCCCCGGGGATGCGGTGCATCCAGGCATGCATGGCGGAATAGAGATCCTGGCCCGCCCGGCTCCGTCCGATGGCGGCGCCCTTCAGGATGAAGAGCGGGATCGACAGCAGGGTGATGGAGGCCATCTCCTCGTAGACGTTCTGCGCCACCGTATCGAGGGAGGCGCCGGGCATGAAGACATACATGAAGGCCAGGGCGACGAAGCCCAGGGCGAAGGCGATGGGGATGCCGGCGAGCATCGCGCTCAGCGTCGCGCCCGCATACAGGAAGCCGATGGCGGCGACGCTCATGGGTGGGAGCCCGTCTTGAGGGAGGAGTTGTTCAGGGAAGAGTTGTTCAGGGAAGGTTTGTTGAGATCGGCGCCGAGGCCGACTTTCGGGTTGGCCCAGCCGGCCGCGCGCGGCCCGTAGGTCAGCGCCTCGATGATCTGCAGCAGGAATTGCAGGCCGAGGAAGCTCATGCCCAAAGCCATCAGCGCGTAGGGAATCCACAGGGGCGGCCCCCAGGAGGATTGCGAGACCTGACCGTCGACCCAGGCCTCGTGCAGCAGGCTCCAGCTCTTCCAGGCGAAGAAGGTGACGAACACGATGCTGATGAGGTCGGCCACCAGCAGGCGGACCCGGTTCACGCGCGGCGAGAGCAGCCCGCTCAAGGCCTCGATCGCCACGTGGCCGCGCTTGGCCTGGACGGCCGCGGCCGAGAAGAAGGTGGCCCCCACGATGAGGAACACCGCCATCTCGTCCTGCCAGTCGGTGGGCTCCTGCAGGGCGTAACGCACCACCACGCTGTAGCTGAGCACGAGGCAGGCGCAGACCAGGGCGATGCCGCCGAGCAGCATGATCACCCGGTTGATCGCCTTCATGCCCCGGTCGAGATGCCCGAGCAGGCCGGGAATCCGGGGCTCGGGGGCGACCGCCGCGGTTTCGGAAGCGGCCGAGGCCGCGTCGAAGGCGTGGCTCACGACACCTGCTCCGCCAGCTTGAGGAGCTCGGCGCAGTTCGCCGACTTGCCCGCGAAGTCCTTCCAGGCCGTCTCGCGGGCGATGTCGCGCCACTGGCCGAGCGTCTTCTCGTCGAGGTTCTGCACCTTGGCTCCGGCCTTGCCGAAGATCTCCTCGACCTTGGTGTCGTCCGCCTTGGCACCGGCCTGCCCGAAGGGCTCGAGTTCCTCGCCGATCGCCATGACGAGGTCCTGCTGGTCCTTGGGCAGGCGCTCGAACGCGATTTTCGACATCATGAGCGGCTCGAGCATGAACCAGTAGGAGCGCTCGCGGCCCGAGGTCAGGGCCTTCGACAGTTCCTCGAGGCGGAACGAGATCAGGCTGGTGGACGAGGTGATGACCGCATCGCAGGCGCCGGTCTGCATGGCGGCGTAGGATTCGCTGGAGGGGATCGACAGGGTCGCGGCGCCGGCCTGCTTCATCATCAGGTCCATCTCGCGCGATCCGCCGCGGACCTTGAGGCCCTTGGCGTCCGCCGGGGTGTAGAGCGGGCGTTCGCGGCTGGCGACGCCGCCCGATTGCCAGACCCAGGAGACGAGGAGGATGCCCTTGGAATCGAGGATCTCGGTGATCTTCCGGCCGACCGGCGCCTTCTTCCAGGCGATGGCCTGCTCGTAGGAGCTCACCAGCGCCGGCATCAGGCCGATATTCATCTCCGCCACTTCGCCGCCGGCATAGGGCGACGGGTAGAGCGACAGGTCGAGCGCGCCCTTCCGCATGGCGCCGAACTGGGCGTTGGTCTTCATCAGGGACGAGCCCGGATAGACCTGCACCTCGATGGCGCCCTTGGAGCGCTCGGCCAGCAGGGCGGCGAACTTCCGCGACAGACGATCGCGGAAATCGCCCTCATCGATGGTGCCGCCGGGAAACTGGTGCGAGAGCTTCAGGGTGGTGGTGGCAGCCCGGGCGCGGGAGCCGAGCGAGAGGATGGCGGGGGCGGCGAGGCCGCCGGCGACGAGGGCACGGCGCGTCAACATCATGGCGAGTCTCTCCCTGGGCAGGCCTCCGGCCGCCTCCTTTTTGCAGCGCAGCATTTATACTGCGCCGCCACTTCTTTATACATGAAACGACGTCTTGTATATTTTGTCAACGCAGATGAATAATGGAGCGCGCCTGATTGTTGTGAGTGGGCAGGATGAAAACCGGGCTGGGATCTCCGCGCATGAACCAATCGCGTCGCCTCAGGCACACCATCGAAACCGAGATCGTGGATGGGCGCCTGTCCATCGGGGCACGCCTCGACGAGACGGAGCTGGCGGAGCGCTTCGGGGTGTCGCGCACGCCGATCCGCGAGGCCTTGCTGCAACTGGCGATGACCGGCCTCGTGGAGATCAAGCCTCGGCGGGGCGCCATCGTCAGCGCCCCGGATCCGCAGCTCCTCATCGCCATGTTCGAAACCATGGCGGAGATCGAGGCCTCGTGCGGCCGCCTCGCCGCGCGGCGTCTGGTGCCGGACGACGAGGCGGCCCTGAAGGCCGCCCTGGCGGCCTGCGGCGTCTCGGCGGCGGCCGGCGATCCCGAGACGTATTATGCCGAGAACTACGTCTTCCACACGGTGGTCTACCGGGCCTGCCGGAACGGCTTTCTCGAGGAGCAGGCGCGCCAGCTGCACCGGCGGCTCGCACCCTTCCGACGCCTCCAGCTCCGCGCCCGCAACCGCCTCGGGCAATCGCTCGCCGAGCACGAAGCCATCGTCGCCGCGATCGTATCGGGTGACGAGGCCGCGGCGTCCGACCGGTTGCGCGCCCACGTCATCGTGCAGGGGGACCGCTTCTCCGACCTCGTGGCCGGCCTGCGCTCGATCAACGCCGCGGCCTGACCGGCGCCGGGCTTTACGCAAGTCCTTGTCGCGGCACGCAACTCTGATCCCACAGGTTGAATCCGAAAAGATTCCGGAAAGCCATTCTTAAGGGCGTCATTCTAACCGTGTGGTGACACTGACAGACCTGCCGCTATTCGGACCCTTGCCATGCGCCCCTCCCTCAAGAAGACGCTGATCGGACTCTTCGGTCTGCTGACGGTCATCACGACGGGCCAAGGGCTCGTCTCGCTGGCAAAGCTCGACACCATCGGCGACCGCATCACAGTGCTGTCCGACAACGTTCTACCCTCGGTTGATTCCGCGCACACGATGAATGCTTTGGTGATGCGCATCCGCCTTTGGCAGTTCCGCTACGTCCTGGCCGAGACCGCCGAGGAGCGCGGCAACAGCGTCACCCAGGCCGCCGGTCTGGCCAAGGAGTTGGAGGCGAAGCGGGCCGCCTACCAGGCCCTGGTGAGTTCCCCCGAGGAGGGGGCGCTGTACGCGGACGTCACCGGCAAGCTCGCGTTGATGAGCCAGGATTGGAGCCGGCTCCAGGGTATGGACCCGGCCCGGCGCGACGAGATCCTGACGCTGTTTCGCGGTGCCATGAACGCCGACTATCTCGCGACCTCGGGCGCCTTGCGCAAGCTGGTCACCTTCAACGACCAGGTCGGTGGAGCCGCCAAGGCGGCCGCGCGTGCCGAGCAGACCAGCGCGATGCGGGTCACCCAGATCATGCTCGGGCTGTCGGCCCTGATGGCGCTGGCCGCCATGGGCTACACCCTCCTGGGGGTGACCCGCCCGCTCGGCGCGATGACGGCGGCCATGCGGCGCGTCGCGGATGGCGACGCCGAAACCGAGATTCCCAGCGTCGGCCGCCGCGACGAGATCGGCGCCATGGCCGACACCCTTGACACCTTCCGGGCGAATCTCGTCCGCAGCCGGGTTCTGGAGGAGGAAACCCGCCTCGCCCGGGCGGGCGCCGAAGCCCAGCGCAAGGCGGCGATGCGTGAGATGGCCGACGGGTTCGAGGGCGCCGTCGGCGGGATCCTCGGCCGGGTGACGGCGGCGGCGAGCCAGCTGCGCGGGACGGCCCAGAGCATGGCCGGCACCGCCTCCGCGACGGCGCAGCAATCCACCACGGTGGCGGCGGCGGCCGAACAGGCGGCGGCCAATGTCGGCATGGTGGCGGCGGCGGCCGAGGAGCTCGGGGCCTCCGTGCAGGAGATCGGGCGTCAGGTCGACGGCTCGACCCAGCTCGCCCAGCGGGCGGTGGACGAGGCCGCCGAGACCGCGACGCAGGTTCAGGAACTGAGCGCCGCGGCCGCGCGGATCGGCGACGTGGTGGCGATGATCGCGAGCATCGCGGGCCAGACCAACCTGCTGGCGCTGAATGCCACCATCGAGGCGGCCCGCGCCGGTGAGGCGGGTCGCGGCTTCGCCGTGGTCGCCGCGGAGGTGAAGGAACTCGCCAACCAGACCGCGCGGGCCACCGAGGAGATCAGCGGGCAGATCGGCCGGATCCAGGGTTCGACCGGTCAGGCCGTCTCCGCGATCGAGGGCATCAGCAGCCGCATCCGCGAGATCAGCACCGTGGCGACCTCGATCGCGGCGGCGGTCGAGGAGCAGGGCGCGGCGACGCAGGAGATCGTGCGCAACGTGGGCGAGGCAGCCACCGGCACCGGCGAGGTCACCACGAACATCACCGGGGTCGCCGGAGCGGCCGAGGAAACCGGCGCAGCCGCGTCCCAGGTCCTGGCGTCGGCCTCCGAACTCTCACACGAATCCGAGCATCTGGCGCAGGAACTGGCCCGCTTCCTCGGGACGGTCCGGGCGGCCTGACCGGCGCCCGGCTCAGGCCGTTGTGCCGGAGGCGTCCTGGCCAGAGGTTCCGAAATTCTCGGCGATCACCGGCGTCCGGGCCCGGATATGGGCGCGCATCAGCGGAGCCAGCGCCTCGCCGTCCCGGGCGCGGAGCAGCGCGATCATCTGCTCGTGCTCGCGGACGGATTGCGCCCATTGCTCCGGCGTCTGGTGCACGGCGTAGCGCGAGCGCTGGATGCGGCCCGACAGGCTGTCGTAGATGCCCCCCAGGGTGGCATTGCGGCTCGCCCGCATGATGCCCTCGTGGATCGCCCGGTTCAGGGCGAAGTAGACGCCCTCCTCGCCGGCCTTCCAGGCCGTCACCATGGCGTCGTGGTCGCGGGAGATGCCGTCGATCTCCACATCGGTGATGATGCGGCAGGCAAGATCGGCGGCGGTTGCCTCGAGGCCGGCGATGACCTCGATCATTTCCTCGATCTCGGATTGCGACAAGCTGGCGACCCGGGCGCCGCGATTCGGCAGCAGTTCCAGCAGGCCCTCGGTGGCGAGGATCTTGATGGCTTCGCGCAGGGGCGTGCGGGAGATGCCGAAGCGCTCGGTCAACTCGCTCTCGTTGATCCGGGCGCGCGGTTCGAGCTCGCCCGAACAGATCAGGTCGCGCATGCGGTCGACCACCTCATCGTGAAGGTAGCGCCGGTTGATGCCGAGGCCCGTCTCGATCTTGTTCATGGGTCCACGACGTCTGGAAGAGAAATGAAGAATACGTCTTCGTGGTAATCCCTCGTCTGAGACCTGTCGAGAGAGTGCGGAATTATACCCCCGGTCCCCGCCCCGGCGTCAGCGGATTTCTTCGTGCCAGGTCCGGCCGTCGCGCTCGATCAGCGCGATGGCGGCGGTCGGCCCCCAGCTGCCGGCCGGATAGGGCCGCGGCGGCTCGGGCCGGTCGGCCCAGGCCTTGAGCAGCGAATCGGCCCAGGCCCAGGCCACCTCGACCTCGTCCCGGCGCATGAACAGGGTGGCGTTGCCGCGCACCACATCCATGAGCAGGCGCTCGTAGGCATCGGGGTAACGCTGCTTGAAGGTCTCCTCGAAGGAGATGTCGAGGTTGGTCGGGCGCAGACGCATGCCGCCCGGCCCCGGGTCCTTGGTCATGACTTCGAGCTTGATCCCCTCCTCCGGTTGGAGCCGGATGACGAGGCGGTTGGGCTCGCGCCCGAAGGCTTCCTCCGGGAAGATCGAGAACGGCGAGGCGCGGAACTGCACCACGATTTCGGAGAGCTTCTGCGGCAGACGCTTGCCGGTGCGCAGGTAGAACGGCACCCCGGCCCAGCGCCAGGACTGCACCTCGAGCTTGAGAGCCACGAAGGTCTCGGTGCGACTGTCGGTGTCGCCGCCGAGGTCGGTGCGGTATCCGTCCACCGGCTTACCCGCGACGGCACCGGCGGCATACTGGCCCCGCACCGTCACGGTCTGCACGTCGTGCGGGGTGATCGGCTTCAGGGCCCGCAGCACCTTCAGCTTCTCGTCGCGGACGGAATTGGCGTCGAGGGAGAGCGGGCTCTCCATCGCCATCAGGCAGAGGAGTTGCAGCATATGGTTCTGCACCATATCCCGCAGCGCGCCCGAAGTGTCGTAATATCCGGCCCGGCCCTCGACGCCGACGGTCTCGCCCACCGTGATCTGGACGTGGTCGATGACGTCCGCCGTCCACAGGCGCTCGAAGATGGTGTTGGCGAAGCGCAGGGCGAGTAGGTTCTGCACCGTCTCCTTGCCGAGGTAGTGGTCGATGCGGAAGATCTGCTCCTCAGGAAACACCTTTCCGACCGCGTCGTTGATGGCGCGCGCCGATTTCAGGTCCTTGCCGATCGGCTTCTCCAGCACGACGCGGGACTTCTCCCCGATCAGGCCGTGCTGGGCGAGGTTCTGGCAGATCGAGCCGTAGAGGTCGGGCGAGGTGGCGAGATAGTAGGGCCGCACCTGATCCGGACGCTCGGCGAGCTTGGCGGCGAGATCTTCCCAGCCCTCGTCCCCGGCCCCGTCCACCGCCACGTAGTCGAGATGGTCGAGGAAGGCCGCGATCGTGTCCTCGGCGAGATCGGCGGCGGGGACGAAGCGCTTGATCGCATCGCGCGCCCGCTCGCGGAACGCCTCGGTGCTCATCTCCGAGCGCGACGCCCCGATGATCCGGCTCGTGCCCGGGATCTGCCCATCCTTGAAGCGGTAGTACAGGGCCGGCAGCAGCTTACGCGTCGTCAGGTCGCCGGTGGCGCCGAAGACGACACAGTCGAAGGAGGCGACGGGGATGATGGTGGCCAAGGGCGGCTCCCGTTCGGTTTACAAGTCGGCCCGCAGCACGTCGGCTCGCAGGAGGATCGTCACGCGGTTGCCCTGCACGGACAAGGCGCGAAGAATCGCACCCGCTGTGTCGGCTTCCCGGCGCCGCTATGCAAGGCGTCCGCCACCTGCGTGGCGTGCAGAACGGAGATGGTTCGGGCGAGCGTCGGTCGCGGCGATCAGGACCCGGCGAAGCGCTGGAACGCGGCGGCGTGGTCGGGGTGCCAGCGCGAGAGCGCCGGACGGTTCTCGATGATGTCCCCGGCGGCCCAGGCGATGCGCTTGGCGTCCTGCGCCCGGGTCGTCTCGTTGTCGGGGCAGAGAATGTAGAAATCGCCCTGCGCCAGGCCGGCCATCAGGACATCCATCGTCTCCTCCGGCGTCCAGGCCCCCTCGGGCTTCTCGGTGACGCCCCGCGCCCGGGTCAGGCCGGTATAGACGAACCCCGGGATCAGCAGATGGGCGCTGACCCGGGCGCCCTCCCGTCCACGCAGGTCGTGGGCCAGCGCCTCCGTGACGACCTTCACCCCCGCCTTCGACACGTTGTAGGGCGTGTTGCCCGGCGGTGTGGTGATGCCCTGCTTCGAGCCGGTGACCACGATGGCCCCGGGCGCGCCACCGGCGATCATCCCGGGCGCGAAGGCCTGGATACCGTTGAGGACGCCCCACAGATTGGTGTCGAGGATGCGCCGCCAGGTCTCCGCGTCCGAGAACAGCGTCCCGCCGGCCTCGATTCCCGCATTCAGCATGACGACGGCCGGTGCGCCGCCGGTGGTGGCGGCGTCGCGAAGGGCAGCGACGTCTTCGGGACGGGCGACATCGGTCGGCATGGCGTGGACCGGGGCTTGGACCGCGGTGTCCCGCGCCACGGCGGCGACCGCCACCTGCGCGGCGTCCAGGGCGGAACCGGGCAGGTCGGCCAGCCAGACCGCCAGGCCCTCGGCGGCGAATCGCTTGGCCGCCGCCAGCCCGATCCCGCTGGCTGCGCCGGTGACGATGGCGGTTCGCCCCGCCTGAAATGCCGGATGCCTGCTCATGCTGTCTCCTGTCGGACGGAAGTCTGCGGGGCACGCCCTGTGTGGAGGTGCCGTTGCACGCGTCAGGTAGGGCACCCTGTGGAGGCCGGCAGCCGGGCACAGGAGATTGGTAACCCTCTATGCGCATGGTTGGGGAGACTTCACACGCGAGAGACCCGCGATGCGTTCGCGCTACAGTGCCGTTCTCCTCCGCCTACCGGCGCGGTCCGTCCGCCCACCCGCTCGATCAATCCGCCTGCGCGCGGGCCTGTCGCAGATGGCGCTCGTCCTGGCCCTCGGCGGCACGGCCTGGGCGCAGGACGCCCGCATGCCGGCCAAGGCCCCGTCGGAGCCTCCCGCCAGGGTGACGACGGAGCTTCCGAAGGTCGAGACCCTGTCGGCCACCGCGCCGGTGACGCCCGCCGTCCAGGCCATCGTGCCGAATGCGGCCGACGCGGCGCCGGCCCCGGTTAAGAAGTCGCGGGAATTGCCGCCCCTGGTGGTGGCGCGGGTCTCCACCGACCCGGTCCCGACCCTCAGCCCCGCCACCTTCCTCGATACCCTGCGCATGGCCGACCGCTACCAGGCCATGGTCGATGCCGGCGGATGGACGGCGCTGCCCGCCGATCTCGTGGTGAAGCCCGGTGCCAGCAATCCGGCGATCCCCGCCCTGCGCAAGCATCTGGTCCTGGTCGGCGATCTCCCCGCCGAGACAGCGATGAGCGATCAGCTCGACGCGCCCCTGGTGGCGGCGGTCAAGTCCTTCCAGGCCCGCCACGGATTGCCCGAGACCGGCCTGATCGGGCGCCAGACGGTGGCGGCGCTCAACGTGCCGGCGGCCACGCGCCAGCGCCAGCTCGCCGCCTCCGCGGCCCGGCAGATCGGCTCGAACTTCCCCTACGGCGACCGCTACGTCGTGGTGAACATTCCCTCGGCGACCGTGGAGGCGGTCGATCACGGCATGGTGGTGCGCCGCTACGTGGCGGTGGTCGGCAAGCCCGACAAGGCGACGCCCCGCATCGAGGCGCGCATCACCGACGTGAACCTCAATCCGACCTGGACGCTGCCGGTCTCCATCATCAAGAAGGAGATCATTCCGAAGATGCGGAAAGACCCGGGCTATCTCGCCCGCGAGCGCATCCGCATCCTCGGCCCCGGCGGCGTCGAGGTCGATCCGACCGCCATCGACTGGTCGACTGAAAAGGCGGCCAACTACACCCTGCGTCAGGATTCCGGCCTGGAGAACTCCCTGGGACAGGTCCGCATCGACATGCCGAACAAGCAGGCGGTCTATATGCATGACACGCCGTCGAAATCGCTGTTCGCCCGCGAGGTCCGGTTTCACTCGCATGGCTGCGTGCGCGTCGCCCAGGTGAAGGAGCTGGCCGGCTGGCTCCTCGAAGGCACGCCCGGCCCCAACGGCCAGGGCTCGACCTGGGGTCCGATCGAGATCGAAACCAGCATCGCCACCAATGAGCGCCTGGACATCAAGCTGCCGAAGCAGATCCCGGTGACCTTCGTGTATCTCACCGGCTACGCGACGCCGGACGGCCGTGCCCATTTTCGCGATGACATCTACGGCATCGACAGCCCGGCGGTGCCGATGCCGGATGTGGCGGCGACGGGCACGATCGCTCCGCCGGCCAAGGCCAAATCGACGGATATCAAGTCAACGGATATTAAGTCGACCGTTGCCAAACCGACCATCGCCCAGCCGACAGTCGCCAAATCGAGCGCGGCCAAATCGAGCGCGGCCAAATCGAGCGCTGCCAAGCCGGCCCGGTCCGCTCCGGTCACCGAGACGGCCGCGACGAACGATCCGGTTCCGCCGCGTTCGATCCCGAGTCGCGCCGCGCTTCCGCCTGTGGATTGATCGGCTGTCGGCCCACGCGGCGATCCGGGGCTCCGAAACCCGGAAATGAGCGGAGGGTCCGTCCGATCCACTCGGGCGGACGGGCGACGGACGGGGAGCCACAACCTTGACAACGCCGAGCAACTCCTACGAATGTTACGTTATAACATTCCTAAAGGAGCTGTGTTCATGCTGCACCCCGATCTACGCCTGCCCGTGACCGTGCTGTCGGGCTTTCTTGGCGCGGGCAAGACCACCCTGCTCAACCACGTCCTGAACAATCGGGAGCAGCGGCGCGTCGCCGTGATCGTCAACGACATGAGCGAGGTGAACATCGATGCCGACCTGGTGCGGGGTGGCGAGGCCAACCTGTCGCGGACGGACGAACGCCTGGTGGAAATGACCAATGGCTGCATCTGCTGCACCCTGCGGGATGATCTGCTGGCGGAGGTCCGGCGCCTCGCCGAGGCCGGGCGCTTCGACTATCTCCTGATCGAGGGCACCGGCATCGCCGAACCGCTGCCTGTCGCCTCGACCTTCTCATTCCGGGATGAGGAGGGGCGGGCGCTCTCCGACGTGGCCCGCCTCGACACCATGGTGACGGTGGTGGACGCGGTGAACCTGCTCAAGGATTACGGCTCGGCGGACTTCCTGAGCCATCGCGGCGAGACCGCGGGCGAAGGGGACACACGAACCCTGGTCGACCTCCTGGTGGAGCAGATCGAGTTCGCCGACGTCGTGGTCATCAACAAGGCAACGGATGTCTCACCCGAAGCGCTCGCCCTGGTGCGCTCCGTGGTGCGGGGCCTCAACGGCGACGCGCGGATCGTCGAGGCCTCCCACGGCCGCATCCCCCTATCGACGGTCCTGGACACGGGCCTCTTCGACGAGGACAAGGCCCAGGAACACCCGCTCTGGTTCAAGGAGCTCTACGGCGCCGCGGAGCATGTGCCGGAGACGGAAGAATACGGGATCGGCACGTTCGTGTACCGGGCGCGGCGCCCGTTCGACCCGACGCGATTCAACGCCTTCGTCGACGCGACCTGGCCGGGCCTGATCCGCGCCAAGGGGCATTTCTGGCTCGCCTCCCGGCCGGACTGGGTCGGCGAGTTCTCCCTGGCGGGAGCCGTGGCCCGGGTCAGCGCCATGGGCTTCTGGTGGCACGCGATTCCGCGGAGCCGGTGGCCGGAGGAATCGGAGTTCCGCAGCCGTCTCGACGCGGTCTGGAGCGAGACCTGGGGAGATCGGCGACAGGAGCTGGTCTTCATCGGCACGGGCATGGACGAGGCGGCCATCCGGGCCGCCCTTGATGCCTGCCTGATCGACACCGGGCCGGACCGGGGCACCTTCGATGCCGCCCCCTATCGCGCGCTGCCCGATCCGTTCCCGCCCTGGCAGCGCGCGGCCTGACCTCCGTCCCGCCGATCATCGCGACCGGCGGGGCCTGGCGCGGGGCCAACGAAGGCGACGTTCAGTCCGGTCACCCGCGATCGGGTCACCGGACCCGTCGACGGTCAGGAATCGAGGCCGCCATCCTCGTCGATATCGACCAGGAACACGATGTCGGCGTCGTCTTCCTCATCGCCGTCCTCGTCCTCGTCGTCGTTCGACGCCTGGGCGTGGTGGGCATCCGGCTCGAAGGGCTCGTCCTCCTCGGAATCGTCCTCCGCGAGGGCGTCCTCGAAGATTTCGGTCTCCTCCTCGGTGGCGGGGCGGATCTTGAGCGGAGAGGTGCCGTTCCACAGCACCTTGCCGTCGCTCTTCATGGTCTGGATGTCGTCCTTGAAGCCATCGCAGGTGAAGAGGTCGTTGGCGACCTCCTCGGAGCCATTGATGACCGCGATGGCCACGCCATCGATCTCGAGAGTGAACATCGCGAATCCTTCCTGTCTGCGGCCGGGGCCGCCGTCCGTGTAGGGGCGAACGCGGCGCAGGCCAAGGGCTGGTTTCCCGACGGCAGCCGCGACTCAGGCTCCGCCGCTGGCCCGGGCGATGGCGCGCTTGACCACGCCCTGGACGTCGGGGTTCGACAGGAACAGGTCGTGGTTGATCAGCCCGCCGCCATAGTCGGAGGCATCGGCCACGCGCACGCCCAGCGCCTCCAGGCGCTCGCGATCCGCCGCCCCGGCCCGGACCACGCCGCCCGCGATGGCACCCGAGAGTTCCAGGGCGCGATCGTTGGTCGAGGAGATCACCGTGATCTTGTGCACGTCCGGCCCCATCCGCTCGACCGCGCTGGTGAACAGGTCGATGTCGATGTCGGGCGCAGCGAGCACCACCGCGCCGATGCGGGCCATGGCGGCCTCGCCGGCCTCGGCCCGCAGCATGCGCAGGGTCTCGAGGGTCAGCAACGTGCCCATGGAATGGGCGACGATGTTGATGCGCCCGCCGGATGACGAGTTCGCGAGCGCCTTCAGGAGGTCTTCGAACCCGTCGCGCGACCACAGGGCGCTTTCGCGGTCGTAGCCGTAATCGAAGGTGGCCGCGGCCGAGGGCCAGGTGAACAGCGCCGAGGCGCCGCGGAAGCGGATGCCGTCCGAGAGCTTGGCGGCGCTGACCGCTGCCGACTGGAAGCTCTCGCGGTAGCCGTGGACGTAGATCAGGACGTCGCGTCCGAGGGCGGCCTGGGCGAAGGCCGCGGCCGCGCCCGGACCCGTCTCCACCTGCGGCACGGCGGTCACGGCCCAGTCACCGGTGACCACCGAGGAGACCTTGCCGATCAGCGAGCGGTCGGGCGCCGAGAGTCGCACTTCGGCGAAGCTGAGGCCGCGCCCGCGCTCGGAGCTGAAATAGGGGCTCTTCGGGGGCGAGCCGACCGGCTTGCGCGTGGTGGCCACGAGGAGGATGGGGCTGACGTCGAGGGCCGACTGGCGCTCGGGCACCCCGCCGCCCACCGCGTCGCTGACGAGACCGTCGGCCACGCAGCCCGCCAGCCCCGGCGTGAGGCCGGCCACCCCCGAGAGGGCGGCGAACCGCAGGAGCGCGCGACGGGTGGGAGCGTGGGGGCGGATCTCGGATCGAATCATGTCGTGCAAGGCAGCCCTGAACGTGGCGGCCCCGGGGCGGGCCTGACGTGGAGCTATCCTGTCGACGAGGATCGTGACCATGGCGGGGCGTGAGCGTGGCCGTGGCGATGTGGATTGCGGGCACAGGCAGTCCTGTGTCCACGATCCCACAGGGCTCGGACCTGTCTCGGACCCGGCTGGGATCACGACGGTTTGCGGGGGAAGCGCTCCCGCGCAGGCTCGCCCCCCTCGACGAAACCCGGCGGGACCGGCAAAGAAGCAGCCATGGCCGTCTCATCCGCACCCGCCCTCGACATCGATGCCCTGCGCGAGCGGCTGCTCGGGGGAGACCGCGCCGCCCTGGCGCGGGCCATCACCTTGGCGGAGTCGAAGCGGGCCGATCACCGGGCGGCGGCACGGGCGCTCATCGATGCGGTGCTGCCGCACACCGGAACCGCGATCCGCGTCGGCATCACGGGCGTGCCCGGGGTGGGCAAGTCGACCACCATCGACGCGCTGGGCGCCAATCTGACGGCGGCGGGGCACAGGGTGGCGGTGCTGGCGGTCGACCCCTCCTCCACCCGCACCGGCGGCTCGATCCTCGGGGACAAGACCCGGATGGCGCGCCTCGCCCTCGATCCGAACGCCTTCATCCGGCCCTCCCCCTCCTCCGGCACGCTCGGCGGCGTCGCGGCCAAGACCCGCGAGACCATGCTGCTGTGCGAGGCGGCGGGCTTCGATGTGATCCTGGTCGAGACGGTGGGCGTCGGCCAGTCCGAGACGGCGGTGGCCGACCTGACGGACTTCTTCCTCGTGCTGATGCTGCCCGGAGCCGGCGACGAACTGCAGGGCATCAAGAAGGGCATTCTCGAGCTGGCCGACATGATCGCGGTCAACAAGGCGGATGACGGCGAGGGCGAGCGCCGGGCCAGCGCCGCCGCCTCCGAGTACCGCGCGGCCCTGCACATCCTCTCGGCCCCGAGTTCGACCTGGACGCCCCCCGTGGTCACGATCTCGGGTCTGAACAACAAGGGCCTCGACGGCCTGTGGGAGCGGATCGTCGACCACCGCAACAAGCTCACGGCCACCGGCGAGATCGTCCAGAAGCGCCGTGCCCAGGACGTGAAGTGGATGTGGGCCCTCGTCCATGAGCGCCTGCACCAGCGCCTCGTCGGCTCGGCCGAGGTGCGGCGCCAGACGGCGGAGGCCGAAGGCGCGGTGGGACGCGGGGAATCCTCGCCCGCCGCCGGGGCCGAGGCCATCGCCACCCTGATCGGCCTGTAGGGGCCAGTGCCCGGCGGCCTGCTGATCACCGGCTTCGGCCCGTTTCCTGGCGTGCCTCGCAACCCGAGCGCGGCGCTCGCCCGCCGCGTCGGCGCCCTCGCGCGTGCCAAGGTCGGTGGCGAACCCGTGCGGGTCCTGATCCTGCCCACAACCTACGCGGCGCTCCCCGCGATGCTGGAGCCGGCCCTGGCCGAGGCTCCGGCCGCGATTCTGCTGTTCGGGGTCGCGTCCCGCGCCAAGCGGGTCCGGGTCGAGGTGCAGGGCCGCAACCGCACCAGCCGGCTGTTCCCCGATGCCTCGGGGCGGATCGCGGCGCGACCGACGCTGGAACCCGGCGGCCCGGCCGCCCGGCGCTCGCCGGCGGCGGCGCCCGCCCTGGCGATTTTGCGCCGGAGCGGGATCGCCGCGATCCCGTCGCGGGATGCCGGGCGCTATCTCTGCAACGCCACCTATTTCCGCGCCCTCCGGGAGGGGCCTCCGGCGCTGTTCCTGCACATCCCGCTGCCGCCCAGGATCAGGCGGCCGGCCAAGGCCGTTCGCAGGCTACGCCAAGCCCCCGGGGAGACCCTCGCCCAAGCCTGCGCGGAGGTGGCGCGCCGTCTCGTCCTGCGCGCCCGCGCCCGCCGCTGACTTGCGGCTGGCTTGCGGCTGCCTTGCGGCTGGCTTGCCGCTGACTTGCCCCCGCGCAGATCGCGGGGCCTTGGTTTGTCGGTGGTGGTTTGCCGGCGCCGGAAGATTTTCATCTCACCGCATGGGTCCCGTTGGCGCCGTCGGGCGTTCTGTGAAGGTCGGATGCGGGTACCCCGGCCTCGGATACGACTGCCTCGGACGGGCCGCCCGCATCATCCGCGTTGAGGAGAGAGAGAATGGTCGATACGGATCGCATCGTCGGCGCCGCCAAGGAAGTCGGCGGCAAGGTTCAGGGCGCTGCGGGAGACCTCGCCGGCTCCTCGCGCCACTCGGCCGAGGGCCGCTACCGCGAGGCGGAGGGCCGCGCCCAGGACATCTACGGTCAGGCCAAGGACACCCTGCGGGATGTCGCCGACAACGTCTCGGATTATGCCGGCGACGCCTATGAGCGTGGCGGCTCCTACCTGCGCGATGGCGGCCGCGTCGTCAGTCACCGCGTCGAGGAGAACCCCTTCGTCGCCCTCGTGATCGCGGGCGCCGTGGGTTACGGCCTCGCCCTGCTCCTGCACAGCCGCCGCTGATCGCAGGATCGTCACGGCCTCCGTTCCGCCCTCCATCGAGGCAGGGTGGAACGGAGGGTCATGGAACGGAGAGGTGCCGCGCTACTGCGCGGTCCAGCCACCGTCCATCGCCATGTTGGCGCCCGTGATCTGGCTCGCCGCGTCCGAGGCCAGGAACACCGCCAGGGCGGCGACTTGATCGATGGTGACGAAGGCTTTCGTGGGCTGCGCCTTGAGCAGCACCTCGTTGATGACCTCGTCCTCCGTCATCCCGCGCGCCTTCATGGTGTCGGGAATCTGGCTCTCCACCAGGGGTGTCCAGACGTAGCCCGGCGAGATGCAGTTCACCGTGATGCCGTGGGTGGCGAGTTCGAGCGCCGCCGTCTTCGTCAGGCCGACGAGGCCGTGCTTGGCCGCCACGTAGGCCGACTTGTACGGCGAGGCCACCATGGAATGTGCCGAGGCGGTGTTGATGATCCGGCCCCAGCCACGCTGCTTCATGCCCGGAATGGCCGCCCGCATGGTGTAGAAGGCCGAGGACAGGTTGAGGCTGATGATCTGCTCCCACTTCTCCGGCGGAAACTCCTCGATCGGCGCGACGTGCTGGACGCCGGCATTGTTCACGAGCACGTCCACCGAGCCGAAGCTGTCCGCGCCCAGCCGGATCAGCCCCTCGATCTCGCCGGGCTTGGTCAGGTCCGCCGGCGAATAGACCGCCTTCACGCCGAACTCGGCCTCGATCCCGGCCCGCTCCTTCTCGATGTCCTCCGGCTTGCCGAAGCCGTTGATGACGACGTTGGCGCCCTCCTTGGCGAAGGCACGGGCATAGGCGAGGCCGATGCCGCTGGTGGAGCCTGTGACGACGGCGGTCTTGGATGTCAGGATCATGAAAACCTCCTTGAACGCTCTACCGAGGCGGATGCCGGTTCGGCGAGCGCGGGCGAACGAAGCCCGGGACCCATGGTCCGGCGAGCCGGAGCACGGGTCGAGACGTCCGGGCGATCAGGCGAGATAATCGTGCAGCACCTGCCCATAGGGCAATGTGAAGTCGACCACCATGTGTCGGCCTCCGACGATGCGGCGCACGGGCAGGTCGGCCACCCGGCAATTGACGTGCGGGATGAGGTGGAGCCGCGCCTCGCCCTCCCAGGCGCCATGGACGGTGATGTCCTCCAGGCGGTAGCCGACGAGCTGCGCGACCTTGGTCCCGCCGTCGACGTCGGGCAGGAGCTTGAGGTTGACGTTGAGCTTGCCGAGGCCCGCCTTCACCGCGCCGAGATCGTTCCCGAGGCTCCGGTGCTTGTAGGTCATGGTGCCCATCGCCACCCGTTCGTCGTCGTAATGAAGCGTGCCCGTGAGCGTATCCTTGGTGAGCTTGAGGCGCGGCACGCCCCACTTCTTCGGGAAGCCCCAGATCTCACGCCCCGCCGTGATCGGCGGTTCGTCGTCGAGATACATCTGGATCGAGAAGTTGCAGGCCTCGCCCTTGTAGGTGGCCAGCGCGCCCGAGCCGCTCTCCTCGTAATCGCCGAACCCCGAGGAATCCGGCATCTTCATCCACTCGTAGTACACGAGGTTGTCCGGATGCGGCTCCAGCGGCTCGGGCAGGGCCCGGCGCAGGGCGTCCGCATCGGTCTCGTAGGTCACGATCAGGTATTCGCGCCGGAGAAAGCGATACGGCCCGCGCGGATAGCTCGGGCTGAAAGCCGGCATCGAGGGGACCTGAAGAATGTCGTCGCGGGTCACGGGGTCATCTCCCTATGTAGGATGGGATCCCCTGGGCACGCGGGGATCCCTCGGGACGGTGCGGTGGGCTCAATCCCGCGCGTCGCGGGTGAGGTCGAACACGGAGACGCCGCTGGCGTCGTGGGGCCGGTCGCGCCAGGTCGGACTGCGCAGGGAGCGCCGCATGTCGCCGACACCGGCGGCCCAATGCTCCAGCATGGTGGTGCGCGAGAACTCGTAATCCTTCGAGTTTCCCTCGTAGGCCTTGCGACGGTAGATCAGCTGCATGATCGTGACGGCGTTGTCGCGACTGATCCGCCGCAGGAACTCGACGTCGGGATCGCCCTGCCATTCGGGCGGCAGCTTGGCCAGCAGATTGCGGGTCGCGGCCTTGGCCTTGCGGATCTCGATGGTCACGTCGGTGTTGAGCCGGGTCCGGCTGGAGAAGCGGATGTCCTTCTCGCGCTCGGCCGCCTCGATCAGCGTGCGGGGCATGGCTCCGCGCGCGGAGAACAGATCGACCTGGAACACCAGCAGGTCGCGCTGGCTCTCCTCGTCGAGGACGTATTGCAGCGGTGTGTTCGAGACGATGCCGCCGTCCCAGTAGGGCTCGCCGTCGATGGTGACCGGCGGGAATCCCGGGGGCAAGGCCCCGGAGGCCATGATGTGCTCGGGGGTGATGCGGTCGCACCGGTTGTCGAAATAGGCGAAGTTGCCGGTGCGCACGTTGACGGCGCCGACGCTGAGCCGGGTTCGGCCTTCGTTGATCAGATCGAAATCCACGAACCGCTCCAGCGTCGCCCTGAGCGGCCCCGTCTCGTAGTAGCTCAGGGCCTCCGGCGCGCCGGCGGGATAGAGGGTGGCGGGAGGGACGCGGGGGCTGAAGAAACCGGGCACGCCGAAGGTGGCGATCCAGCCCGCGCTCGCCTCGTTGAACGCCGCCCGGGCCTTCTCGCCCGGGAACCAGGGAACCCCGGTCACCGCCGAGGAAACGAGTTCCCAGAAGGCCCTCATCCGCTCGACGCGGCGCTCGGGCGGGTTGCCCGCGATGAGAGCCGCGTTGATGGCGCCGATGGAGATACCCGCGATCCAATCCAGGGTGCGGCCGTCGGCGGCCAGCGCCTCGTAGATCCCGGCCTGATAGGAACCGAGCGCTCCGCCGCCCTGAAGTACGAGGACGTTGGATTCTCCGCTGGGAAATGCCGTCACGACCAGGGCCCTCTCAATCCTCCGAAGCGGGTGTCGCCTCGGCGGGTCTCCCGAGCCGACCCGCCGCCCGCGACCCAACCGATGGTTGCGCGATCCGGGTGATGCCACCATGACGCAGGGCCACCGTGATCGCCATCCAGGGGCGGGACGAACCGCGCTCATTGTCAGCCGAGGTGGGACCGAGGCCCCTCGCAGGACGCACCGATGGTTGACAGGCGGGGCTGCTTCGCCAACACCCCCCGCCCAGTCGCGGCTTTTGCCGCACGCCCTCCGCCGCGATCGTCCCTGACCCGGCCGCCCCGCGCGCGAGGGCGACGAACAAGGATCCCTGACCCATGTCGGTGACGCGCTCCTATCTCGATTTCGAGAAGCCGGTGGCCGAACTCGAATCCAAGTTGGAGGAGCTGAAGACCATGGCGGCGCGCGACGGCGCGGTCTCGATCAGCGAGGAGGTCGGACGCCTGGAGGCCAAGGCCGCCGCCGCCCTGTCCGACATCTATGCCGGGCTGACGCCCTGGCAGAAGACGCAGGTCGCCCGGCATCCGCAGCGGCCGCACTTCATCGATTACTGCGCCGGCCTGATCACGGATTTCACGCCCCTGGCGGGCGACCGGGCCTTCGGTGAGGACCAGGCCATCGTCGGCGGATTCGGGCGCTTTCGCGGGCGTCCGGTCTGCGTCCTGGGCCAGGAGAAGGGCTCCACCACCGAGACCCGCCTGCGGCACAATTTCGGCATGGCCAAACCGGAGGGCTACCGCAAGGCCGTGCGCCTGATGCAGCTCGCCGACCGTTTCGGCCTGCCCGTCCTCGCCTTCGTCGACACGGCCGGCGCCTTTCCGGGCATCGAGGCCGAGGAGCGCGGACAGGCCGAGGCCATCGCCCGCTCGACGGAAGCCTGCCTCGCGCTCGGCGTGCCGAACATCGCCGTCATCATCGGAGAGGGGGGATCGGGCGGGGCCATCGCGCTGGCCACCGCCAATCGGGTCCTCATGCTCGAGCATGCCATCTACGGCGTGATCTCGCCGGAGGGCGCCGCCTCGATCCTGTGGCGCGATCAGGGCCGCGCCGCCGACGCCGCGACCGCCATGAAGATCACTGCGCAGGACCTGCTGCGCCTTGGAATCATCGACGGCATCATCCCCGAGGCCACCGGCGGGGCGCATCGCGGGCGGGAGGCCGCCATCGAGGCCGCCGGTTCCGCCATCGTGGCGGCCCTGACCGAGTTCCAGGGCCTGAGCCCCGACGAAATCCGCGACCGCCGAGCCGCCAAGTTCCTCGACATCGGGCGAAAGCTCTGAGGCACAGCAGACAGATGCGACACCCTGCCGCATCCGAGCCTTGGAACCAATCGGACTTCCTCCTCCAAGCGCCGGCCTGATTTTCGCCACACCTGTGCCGACCGGCGAGGCCGGGAAAGCCCTGCGGAATCAAGCCGGCTGGTGGCCCTGAACCCATCTGCGGGGAAGCCCGGCTCCAATTGCGGCAAGATCGGGGAGATCAAGCGATCGTGACCGCAATCCACATGCGGCCGGGCCGGCCCGCCGCGTCGCCTTGCGGTAACAACCGGGTAAGTTTAACGACGCTAAGGGGTTGGGGAGTGGCATTCCAGGGGTGAGCCCCCGGAACGCGTGACTGAGGATAGGTTCCCCATGGCTATGCGCCCGCTCGTGGCCGCCGGTTTCGCTTTGCTCGCCCTGTCGCTCGGCGCCTGCCAGGACGGTTCGACGGGCGGCGGCGTTCCGCTTCGGGCCCTCGCCCCGGTGTCTCCCAAGACCGTTGCGCTCATGACCCAGAAGGGCATGTCGCAGAACGATCCGATCCTGATCCGCGCCTTCAAGAAGGAAGCGGAGATGGAGGTGTGGAAGCGGGCCTCCAACGGCCAGTACGCGCTGCTCAAGACCTTTCCGATCTGCCGCTGGTCGGGCCAGCTCGGTCCGAAGACCAAGCAAGGCGACCGACAGGCCCCCGAGGGGTTCTACACCGTGACGCCGGGTCAGATGAACCCGAACTCGTCCTATTACCTCTCGTTCGATACCGGCTATCCGAACGCCTACGACCGGGCCAATGGGCGCACCGGCAACTACATCATGGTCCACGGCACCTGCTCGTCGGCCGGCTGTTTTGCCATGACCGACGAGTCGATGGGTGAACTCTACGCCCTCGCGCGCGACTCCTTCGCGGGTGGACAGCGCGCGTTCCAATTTCAGTCCTATCCCTTCCGGATGACGGCGGCGAACATCGCCAAATTCCGCAATGACCCGAACGCGCCGTTCTGGAAGAACCTCAAGGAGGGCTCGGATTATTTCGAGGCTCTGCGCGAGGAGCCGCGCGTGGGCCTCTGCGGCACCAAGTATGTCTTCGGCGGGGCCGATGCGGCGGCCGGCTCCTGCGCACCCAAGGTCGATCCGATGGTCGCCGAGAAGCGCGAGCGCGACAACCGCGAGGTCGCCGACCTCATCGCGAAGGGCACGCCGGCCACCCGCCTCGTCTATGACGACGGCAGCCAGAACCCGGTGTTCCGCAGCCAGCAGACCCCCGCCAACACCCTGACCTTCGCGAGCCTCGGCAAGCCCGAGCCGGAATTGCCGATCGACCCGAAGGAATATGCCCAGCATCGGCTCGGCGACGTCAGCCGCCCCGAGAGCCTGGCGGCCGGCGAGCGCGAGATCGAGGTCGACGCCAAGGGCCGCCCGGTGATGATGGCGACCGCCGCCGCGATTCCGAGCCAGGCCGCCGCCACGATTCCAACCAAAGCCGCCGCGGCGAACCTGTCCAGGAAGGGCGCCGGTCCGGCGGCAAAGCCCGAGCCCGTGGTGGCCGAGCCCGCCAAGCCCGCCCGCGTGATGGTGGCGGATGCGGACGGCGACCCGGCGGCCTACAAGAAGGTGCTCGGGAACCTGTTCAGCAACGGCACACCGGCGACCCCGGCGACCGATGCCGCCACCGTGCCGGCCGTCGCCCCGACGCCTGAGGTCGGCGCGGCCAAGTCCGCACCGAAGCACGCGCCGGCGAAGGCCGCCCATGCCGCGCTGACCCCGACCAAGATGGGCAAACCCACGGACGACAAGGCGGCGAAACCGGCCTCGAAGGTGATCTCGTCCATCGGTGCCTCGCCGAAGACCACGGGGTCCACCACGCCCAAGAACTGACGCGGCCGAGCCCGGATCCTTCCGGCTCAGCGCGTGCCGAGGAGCATCGCTCCGAAGCCGAGGAAGATCCCACCGGTGATGCGGTCGAAGGCACGCCGCAGCGCCGGACGGATCAGCGACGCGGCGAGCCGCCGGCCGCCCAGGGCATAGACCCCGTACCAGAACAGTTCCGCCCCCGCGAAGGTGACGACGAGGATCGCGAATTGCGGCGCTTGCGGTCGCGACGGATCGACGAATTGCGGCAGGAAGCGCTGGCGAAGAGCAGGAGCTTGGGATTGCTCAGACCGATGAGCAGTCCGTCACGATAGAGCCGCCTCAAGTTCACCGATGCCGGCGCACCCGCGGCGCCGGGCATTTCCAACGCCCCGTCGTGGCCGCGCCAAGCCCGGATGCCGAGGATGACCAGATAGGCGACGCCGGCGTAGCGCAAGCCATCGAACAGCACGGGCGAGGCGAGGAGAACCGCACTCAATCCGGCGGCGGAGGCGACGAGCACCAGGATGACGGCGCTGAGGCAGCCCGCCATGGCGGCGACGCTGCGACGGAGACCGACGCGGACGCTGCGAGCCAGAATATGGAGCATGTTCGGGCCGGGCGTGCCGGACAGGAGAAAGACGGCGCTAAGGAACAGCCACCAGGTCTGAAAGGTCACGGCCGGGCACTCCTGATCGCGTACGCTCCGACACCGACGATCGCTCCCGTCCTATCAGGCCTTCGCACGGCATGACGCCCCCACCGACACGCGGGGCAGCCCAGCGTGCAACGAAAAAAGGGCCCCGCGAGGGACCCTTCTCTCCATCGATCAGAGCGATCGATTACATGCGGCGCATCATCCGGCGATCCATACGACGGTGCATCATGCGACGCTCCATATCGCGGCGCATCATCCGACGCTCCATGCGACGGTGCATCATGCGACGCTCCATCCGGCGCTCCATGCGCATCTGCACCGTGGACACGGTCTCGGGGGCGGTCACGCCGATCGGGGCGCCGGGAGCGGCAGAGGCGGAGGTGGCGAGGCTGGCACCGCCGAGCGAGGCGAGCACGGCGAAAGCAAGGGTCAGTTTCCTCACGTGAAGACTCCCATTCTTTTGTGTCCGAGCGCGGCACCCGGTTTGTTCCCGAGGCCACAGGGCCTGGGAAAATCTGTCGCGCACCGGAGTACGCGGCGGACCCCGTTCCGGTCCGCCGCTATCCCAACCCGCAAGTCAGAGATTCGTTTCCTCGAAAGCCCGGACCCATTCAGCACAAATTCCCGAGCGCACGATGTCGTCGAGGGTAAATTCCACCACAGGCACCGGCATCATCCGGCTCTTGATGAGGTGGATGACGGTCCGGAGGCCGGACGTCTCGCGCAGGTCCGTCTGGGACACGTCGCCGTTGATGATCACCTGGCAATCGTCGCCGATGCGGGTGAGGAACATCTTGATCTCGGCCGTAGTGGTGTTCTGTGCCTCGTCGAGGATCACGAGGCAGTTCTTGAAAGTGCGTCCGCGCATCACCTCGAAGGGCACCACTTCGATGTCGCCGGTCTTGACCGCGATCTCGAAGGCGGCCTCGCCCATGCGCTCCTTCATGGTCTCGGTGAGGGGCGCGACCCAGGGGGCGATCTTCTCTTCCAGGGTCCCGGGAAAGAAGCCCAGCGAGCGGCCGGAGGGTACGTTCGGGCGGGTGATGATGACCTTGGCGATGCGGCGCTGGCGGAGCTGGTCCGCGGCGCGGGTGCCGGCGATGTAGGTCTTGCCGGTGCCGGCGGGCCCGAGGACGATGACTTGCTTGTGGAGGGCGAGGGCGTCGAGATACTGCGCCTGCCGGTCGGTGAGTGGTTGGATCGGACTGAGATTACGTTCTTCGTCGAAACGGGTCTTGTGTAGACGGACCGGACGGTCCTCAACGAGTTCAAGTCGTGTACGGCGTCTTTTCATCGATCAACACTCCAACCGGACTTGCCAACCTGGATTCAATCTGAGCCTGACTTGCTGAACTTGCTTCGCGTCATCTTACAACCGATCCCGTTCCGGCGATCCTTTCTGCTTCGCCCGCTTCACAGCCAATCCGGATCTTGCCCGTGAGTTCCGGCAAGGACCATCGTGCCTGTGGATGCCCGTCGCGACCCGGCGGGCCGCGGACCGTTGCGTTGCACGCACCATGCCGCGACGGGCGCGACAGGGGCGTGACAACCACTATTCTTGGCAATGATGTAAAAAGTCTGCGCTGATCCTGGCGCGCCGGGTGCAATGCAGCAACGACGTCGATTGCGTCGGCCCTGTGTCGGCAAAGACGCAGTTTCGGCCCTCATCGGTCGCGCCCCCCGGCGCTTCGCCGGGGCCTCGGGGATCAGGCCGCCTGGATGAAGCTGTCCAGCACCATCTTGCGGCCGGCCTTGTCGAAATCCACCGTGAGCTTGTTGCCGTCCACACCCGCGACAGTGCCGGGACCGAACTTGGTGTGGAACACCCGCATGTCGACCGAGAAGGCCGACGGCGCTCCGGTCGACGTTGCGATCAGTTCGCCCTCGATCTGGCGTGGTCCGCCACGCGCAGCGGTAGCGCGGTTGCCGACGCCGAAGCCGTTGGGGTTCGCCTTGGCGTTCTGCGCCGTGTTGGCCTGCGCCCGCTGCCAGCCCGGCGTGCCATAGGACGAGCCGAACGGAGTCGGGTTGCGATCGAAGCGCGACGCGCCGGCCGAGAAGTGTGCGGGTGCGTCGAGCACATCGACGCTGTCCTCGGGAAGCTCGTCGATGAAGCGGCTCGGGACGGTGGAGGACCACAGGCCGTGGATGCGCCGGTTGACCGCGAAGGACAGCTTGGCGCGCTTGCGGGCCCGGGTGAGGCCCACATGGGCGAGGCGGCGCTCCTCTTCCAGTCCGGCGCGGCCGCTCTCGTCCAGCGCGCGCTGGTTCGGGAACAGGCCGTCTTCCCAGCCGGGCAGGAACACGGTGTCGAATTCCAGGCCCTTGGCGGCGTGGAGCGTCATCAGCGAGACGCGGTCGGCCCCCTCCTGCTCGCTCGCCTCCATCACCAGGGAGACGTGCTCGAGGAAGGCCGCGAGATCGGGGAACTCCTCCATGGAGCGCACGAACTCCTTGAGGTTTTCCAGGCGTCCGGCCGCGTCGGCGGACTTATCCTTCTGCCACATCTCGGTGTAGCCGGATTCCTCCAGGATGGTCTGCGCCACCTCGGAATGCGGCTGCGTACCCACCAGGCGCGACCACCGTGAGAAGCTCTCGACCAGGGCCCGCACGCCGGAGCGGGCGCGGGGCTTCAGCTCGTCGGTCTCGACCACGAGACGGGCCGCCTGAAGCAGCGGCACCCGCTCGGCGCGGGCATAGGCGTGGAGCGCCTGCAGGGTGGCGTCGCCAAGTCCCCGCTTCGGAGTGTTGAAGATGCGCTCGAAGGCGAGGTCGTCGGCCGGGTTGGCGGTGACGCGCAGATAGGCCAGCGCATCGCGGATCTCGGCCCGCTCGTAGAAGCGGGGCCCGCCGATGACCCGGTAGGGCAGCCCGAGCTGGACGAAGCGGTCCTCGATCTCGCGCATCTGCGCCGAGACGCGCACCAGCACGGCGATCTCCGACAGCGGATGCTGCTTGGCCTGAAGGCTCTCGATCGCTTCCGCGAGTTGGCGCGCCTCCTCCTCCGAATCCCAGGCGCCGGAGACCGTCACCTTCTCGCCGGCGACATCCTCGGTGCGCAGGGTCTTGCCCAGGCGCCCCTCGTTCTTGGCGATGAGGCCGGAGGCGGCGCTGAGGATGTGGCCGGTGGAGCGGTAGTTGCGCTCCAGGCGCACCACCACGGCACCGGGGAAGTCGTGTTCGAAGCGCAGGATGTTGTCGACCTCGGCCCCGCGCCAGCCATAGATCGACTGGTCGTCGTCGCCCACGCAGGCGACGTTGCGGTGGCCCTGGGCCAGCAGGCGCAGCCACAGGTACTGAGCGACGTTGGTGTCCTGGTACTCGTCCACCAGGATGTAGCGGAAACGGCTCTGGTAGTTTTCCAGGACGTCGGGGTTCTCGCGCCAGAGCTTGAGGCAGAGCAGCAGCAGGTCGCCGAAATCGGCGGCGTTCAGGGTCAGAAGCCGGGCCTGGTAGGCCGAATAGAGCGTGCCGCCCTTGCCGAAGGCGAAGGCCTGGGCCTCGCCCGGGGGCACCTGCTCGGGCAGGAGGCCGCGATTCTTCCAGCCGTCGATGGCCGAGGACAGGGCGCGTGCAGGCCAGCGCTTCTCGTCGATGTTCTGGTCGACGATGACCTGCTTCATCAGGCGGAGCTGGTCGTCCATGCCCAGGATCGTGAAGTCCGAGCGCAGGCCGACCAGCTCGGCGTGTCGGCGCAGGATCTTGGTGCCGATGGAATGGAAGGTGCCGAGCCAGGGCATGCCCTCGCCGGCCGGGCCGATGAGCCCGCCGATGCGGTGCTTCATCTCGCGGGCGGCCTTGTTGGTGAAGGTCACCGAGAGGATGTCGAAGGGCCGCGCCTTGCCCGTGGCGATGAGGTGGGCGATGCGCGTCGTCAGCACCCGGGTCTTGCCGGTACCGGCGCCGGCGAGCACCAGGACCGGGCCATCCGTGGCCTCGACGGCGCGGCGCTGCTCGGTGTTCAGCCCTTCGAGATAAGGGCTCGCCTGCGGCCGCAGGGAGGCCATGGCACGGGCGGCGATGGAGGTCGGGGCGGCGTCGGAGGCGGAAGCGCCGGCCGCGTCGAGAGGCTTCGTCATCGCGCATCCCTGGACCAAAACGCGAACGGCGTCGAGAGTGATGCCAGTCCCCTCCCGGTCTTCGGGGGTCGGCCGACCGGTCGGTCCCGGTGCCGTTCGGAACGTGCGGCAGGATGCCGAGATTCGGGAAGCCGCCTTTCCATCGACGCGTGGTCTCACCAGATCAGGACGAAACCCCACCGAACAAGGACGTTCCGATGCTCAGCCCCCGCCTGTTTTTCGTCACCGGCCTCGCGCTCCTGACGGCCGGCCCGGCCCTGGCGCAATCCTCGCGCGCCATCGACAGCCTCAACGCCACCAACGACCGGCTCTCCGACCGCAGCCAGCTGCGCGGCATCGAGCAGCGCCAACAATTCGACACCAACCAGACGCGGATGCAGATCCAGCGCAGCGACCTGTTCCGGCCGAGCGCACCCGCGGCACCGATCGTGGTTCCGGGCCGGCGCTGAGCTGCGGCCGGGCCGGGATCGGCGGGACTGACGTAGGCCTCGTGTCGGGCGGAGCGACTTTGACCGCGCCAGGGCTCTGGCGCGCGTCGGCCTCGCCTGTGCTATGTCCGCGAACGGAGCAGGGGCGAGCCCCCGGGTGACGAGGCGGAACAAACACGGTGCGTGACATCCTGACCGCGCTGGCGGGCGCCGTCATCCTGCTCCTCGTTGCGGCCCTCGCCGTCCCACCCTTCGTGGCCTGGGAAAGCTATCGCGCCACCCTCGACCGCACGATCAGCCGTTCGCTGGGCGTGACGGCGCAGACGGAGGGCCGGATCGGCGTCCGCCTCCTTCCCTCGCCTAGGCTGAAGCTCGATCGCCTCCGGCTCGGCGCCGCCGCCGGATCGGCGCCGAAGCTCGATCACCCGCTCCTCGATCTCCAGGGCGTCAGGGCCGAACTTGCACTGGCACCTCTGCTGAAGGGCGAGATCCGCTTCACCGAGACCCGGATCGGCCGGGCCGAGGTCAAGCTGCCGGTCACCGACGGTGAGGCCATAGTACTGCCGGCCCGCGGCTTGGCGGAGGCTCTTCGGCGCGACCTCGCCATCGAGGATCTGACGATCCGGCAATTCGTCCTGACAACCCAGGTGCCGGCGACGGGGCGGACCGAGCAGTTCTATGCCGAAGCCCTGCAGATCTCGGCCCCGGCGCTGGTCGGCCCCTGGCGCGCAGAGGGAACCAGCCGCGGCGTGCCCTTCCGGCTCTCGACGGGCGAGATCGGGTCCGACGGCGTCAGCGTGAAGATCGCCGGCGGTGGCGATACGCGGCCGCGCTTCGAAGCCGATGCCCGTCTCAGCCTTGCGCCCGCCGGAACGGGCGCGTCCGGTCGGCGCTTGGCGACCGTGGTCGCGGAAGGCAGCGCCCGTATCGTCGTCGGGCCACCGGTCCAGGCGGCAGGCGCCTATCTGCCGTTCTCTCTCGGGGGCAAGTTCACCGGGCGCGGCCTCACAGCCCGGTTCACCGATGTCGCCCTGGAGATCGATCCCGGCGGACAGGCCCTGCGCCTCGGCGGCACGGGGCAGCTCGACCTGAAGCAATGGCGCGCCGGCCTCGCCCTCTCGACCCGGCGCCTCGACCTGGATGCCTTCCTGACCTCGGCGGCCGGACAGGCGCTGATCGCGCGCGGCGTTCCGGCGATCGGCGGCCGGAACGGCCTCGGCCTGCCCGTGATGGTCGATCTGGACCTCGCGGTGGAGAGCTTGGCCCTCGGCCTCGACGAATGGTCGCGGCTCGCCGCCAGCGGCACCCTCGACCGGACCGGCGGGGTCGTCCTGCGTCGGCTCGACGTGACCGCGCCGGGTGCGGCGGTGCTCGGGGCCAGCGGCGAGATCGACACCGAAGCGGGCCTGCGCTTCACTGGACGGTTGTCCGTCGACGCCCCGGCCTCCGACGGCTTCGGCCGCTACCTGCGCCGTCTCGGGTTCGAGGGTCCGGCCGTGGCCGTGATGGATGGCCGACCGGTGCAGTTGGCTACCGATCTGTCGGTGGACGCCTTGACGGTGTCGCTGCGCAACCTGCGGCTCGGCCTCGGCGAGGCGCGCGTCACCGGGAATGCCCGCTACGCGGCAGCCGACGGCGCTCATCGGGGGCGGTTCGATGCGCAACTGGTCGCGCAGGGCCTCGACATCGCTACCCTGCCGGTTCTCGGAGGCACGCTGGCCGACCTGCGGGGCCACGATGTCGGGCTCACCCTCCTGGCCCGCGACGTCCGCTACGGCCCGTCCGGCGCGCATTCGGGTGGCGGCACCATCGCGGCCAGCCTCCAGTCGGACGGCCCGAGCCTCGTGGTCGACAGCCTCGACATCAGCGATCTGGCAGGCGCCAACGCCAAGCTGTCGGGACGCATCGATCCGGACGGCACGGGCCGGATCGCCGGGCGGGTCTCGGCAGCGGTGGCCGCCCCCCTGTTCGCGCTCCTCGACCGGGTCTGGCTGGCGGAAGCCCAGCGAATCCCGGCCTTCCTGCGCGCCGGAGCCCTCGACCTTGCCGTCAGCCTCGAACGGGATGCCGGCACGGCCGATACCCTCCGGGTCGCCGCCAAGGGCGAGGCCGCCGGCGGCCCCCTCGACCTCGACCTCCGGAGCCGTTCCGGCCGCATCGACAGCCTGGACCTCACCCTCGCGACGGCGGATGCGGGAACCTGGCTCGGACGCCGCGACATCCCGGCCCTGCGGCGCCCCGGCCGCCTTCGCCTCGTCGGTACGCCCGGCCCCGCCGAAGCCGATGGCAGACCGTCCGGGCTCGCCCTGCGGGTCAGCGCGTCCGTCGCCGACGTCACGATCGCGACGGTGCAGCCCGTCCTGCTGGACGGCCGCCAGAGCCTGCCCAGCGCCGGCGAACTGCACCTCAGCCTGCCGGACGTGGGGCCGTTCCTGACCCTCGCCGGCAGCGCCGTGCCGATTCCGGGCCCGCTTCCGGCCGAGTTCGGTTTGCGCCTGTCCCGGGCGGGGCCGGATGCACGGGTGGGCCTCGTCGGCCGAGTCGACGGCGCGCCCGTGTCGGCCGACCTCACGCGCACGCCGGAGGGCGAAATCCACGGCAGCGCCAGCCTCGCGCGCCTGTCGCTGCCGCTCCTGGCCGCCGCCACGGTCCTGCCGCCCGAACCGTCCAAGGCCGCGGCCTCCGATCCGGCCAGCGCGCGCTTCGCGCCGGTTTCGGCCGCGCAAGCCCCCATCTTCCTTGCCCTCCGGGTCGATACCCTCGATCTCGGACGCGGACTGGTCGCGACCGGCGCAGCCCTGGGTGTCAGCCTCGACGGGGAAACCCTGACCCTCCGCGACCTCGACGCGACCCTCGCGAAAGGTCGGGTCGCCGGCAGCGCGACCGTGACGCGTCACGGCGGCGGGGCGGCCGTTTCGGGCGAAGGCACGCTCACCGATGCGGCGATCTCCACCCTTGCCGGTGGCGGCCCCGTGGCGGGTCGCGTCACGGCGCAACTGCGCTTCGGGGCCTCCGGTACCAGCCTCACCGGCCTGATGAACAATCTCGGCGGCAGCGGAGAGATCACTTTGGCGGGCCTCAGTCTGCCGGGTGCCGATCCGGCGGGACTCCAGCGGGCGGTGACGCGAGTGCTCGGGGAAGACGATCCCCTTCGCGAGGGGCGGCTCCAGGCCCTCGTGGTGGAAGAACTCGGCGCAGGCCCGCTGACGGTGCCGGGGCCGGTCTCCAGCCCGGCAAGCCTCGTCGGCGGAACCCTGCGGGCCAGTCCCCTCACCCTGGAGCTGGGTGTCGCCAAGTGGAGCGGCACCTGGGGCTTCGACCTGCGAACCGCACGTCTCGACGCACGTGGGACGCTCAGCGCAGGACAGGCGCCGAAGGGCTGGACCGGAGCGAACCCGGCGATCCAGCTCGGTTTCAGCGGGCCGATCCGTGCCCCCGAGCGCAGCATCGATGCCGGGCCGGCGACGAACGGCCTCGCGGCCCTGGTGCTCCAGCGCGAACTCGAGAAGATCGAGATCTTCGAGGCCGACCAGAGCGAGCGCCAGCGCCGCCGCGCCCGCATCGAGATGGACAAGGCTCGCGCGGCGGCCCTGAAGGCAGCCGCCGATAAGAGTGCGGCCGAGGAGGCCGCCCGTCAGGCACGGGACGCGCAGGATCGCGAGGCCGAAGCTGCCCGGGAAGCTGCCCGCGAGGCCGCCCGCGAGGCCGCGCGGCGCCTGCGCCCGGAGGCGGAGGCACCGCAGCCCGAGGCGACGCCTCAGCCCTAGAGTTTGTCAGGGATCAGCGGAAACCGGTGATCCCGACCAGACAAACGAAAACGAAGGGCTCGCGAGTCTGGCTGGTTCAGAATGAACCCGACAGACTCGCGAAACCCGGCTCAGGCCTTACCGACGGCCCGGAGGGCAAAGGCCTGGATCAAGCCGACCTCTTCGAGGCGGTCGAAGCGTCCGGCCGCGCCGCCGTGGCCCGCCTCCATGTTGATGCGCAGCAGGATCGGGCCGCCGCCGGTCATGGTCGCTCGCAGGCGCGCGACCCATTTGGCCGGCTCCCAATAGGTCACCCGTGGGTCGGTCAGCCCGCCAAGCGCCAGGATGGCCGGGTACGGCTTCGCCGCGACGTTGTCGTAGGGCGAGTAGGACAGGATCGTCTCGAACGCCGTCAGGCTCTCGCGTGGATTGCCCCATTCGGGCCATTCAGGCGGCGTCAGCGGCAGTTCGCCGTCGAGCATGGTGTTGAGAACATCGACGAAGGGCACGTCTGCGACGATGGCGGCGAAGAGTTCCGGCGCAAGGTTGGCCACCGCCCCCATCAGCATGCCGCCGGCCGAGCCGCCATGGGCCACGATGCGGCCCTCGGCCGTGTAGTTCGCCTCGATCAGCGTCCGGGCGCAGGCGACGAAGTCCGAAAACGTGTTGGGCTTCTTCTCGCGCTTGCCGTCGAGATACCAGCGCCAGCCCTTCTCGGTCCCGCCGCGCACGTGGGCGATGGCGTAGACGAACCCGCGATCGACCAGCGACAGGAGGTTGGTGCGGAAAGCCGCCGGCATCAGCGTGCCGTAGGAGCCGTAGCCATAGAGCAGCAGCGGCGCCGAGCCGTCGAGGGGACAGTCACGGCGGTGTAGCAGCGAGATCGGCACCGTCTCGCCGTCCGGCGCCGTGGCGAAGAGACGGCGGGTGACGTAATCCTCCGGCTTGTGCCCGCTCGGCACGGTCTGCCGCTTCCGCAACTGCCGCGCCCGGGTCACGCAGTCGTAATCGTAGGTCTCGGCCGGCGTCGTCATCGACGAGTAGGTGAAGCGGATCACCGCCGTCTCGAACTCGTGGCCGGGCTGGAGACCCAGCGAATAGGCTTCCTCGGCGAAGGTCACCACGTGCTCGCTGCCCTGCGTGTCCCGCACGACGATCCGAGGGCGTGCATTCTCGATCTCGAGACGGACCAGATGGTCGGCGATCACGTGCTGATGGCGGATCATCACGCCGGGTCGATGGGCGATGACGTCGGTCCAGTTCTCGCGCGCAGGCGCTTCCAGGCGGGCGGTCACGATCTTGAAGTCCTCGGCACCCTCCGCGTTGGTGAGGATGAAGAGGTGATTGGCCCAGTTCTCGACCGAATAGATCAACAGGGGCTGGCGCGGCTGCACCACCATCAGGGTTCCGTCGGGCACCCGCCGGTCCAGCAGATGGACCTCCGAGGTCTCGTGATCGCTGGCGGTGACCGTCAGAAAATCGCCCGACTGCGTCTCCTCGATATGCACGAAGAAACCGGAATCCGGCTCCTCGTAGACGAGGGTGTCGGCCTCCTGCCCGGTGCCGATCCGGTGGCGCATGACCCGGGCGGGGCGATGGTTCTCGTCGACGGCGACGTAGAAGAACGCCTGGTTGTCGGCCGTCCAGACGACCTCACCGGTGGTCGCCTCGATGCGGTCGGGCAAATCCGCTCCGGTCTCGAGCGTGCGAACCCGGATGGTATGCAGTTCCGATCCCTTGGTGTCGGCGCTCCAGGCCAACAACGCGTGATCCTCGGAGTGGACCGCCGAGGCGATCTCGAAGAAGGCGAGTCCCTCCCCCTCCCGATCCCCATCGAGGAGGATCACTTCCCCCTCCTCCGGCCCGCCATCCGCCGCCGTCTCAGCCCCCTGACCCGGCATGACGACGACGGTGCGCGGGCGCCGGCACACCAGCGGATGCTGGCCGCCCTCACGATGCCGGGTGTAATAGGCATAGGGCCCGTCCGGCTCGGGCACGCTGCTGTCATCCTCGCGGATGCGCGCCCGCATTTCGGCGACGAGCGTCCGGCGCAGGTCCGCGCTCTCGGCTAGAGCCGCTTCCGAGTAGGTGTTTTCAGCCGCCAGATACTCCCGAATACTATCAGGCAAAGCGGCAGGATCTTTCAGGACGTCGCGCCAGTTCTCAGCCTTCAGCCAAGCGTAATCGTCGCTCAGCACACGACCATGAACCTCGTAGCTGTGCGGCCTCACATCCGCGATCGGAGCAACGGAGGGCGTGAAAATCGATACGGACTGGGACGCCATCGCGAAAATCCTGTCACAGGTGCGTGAGAAGGGGCCGTCTCGGTCCCTTCGTCCTGCCATGTGGCCCGGACGAGGCCGACAGGCAAGCAGCCCGGAGACAGGCTCACCCTCTGCCGGATCGGCACGGACAAGATTGCCAAATCGACCCGCCAAGTGGCCCGAGACCATCCCTCAATGGTTTCGATGTCAAATTCTGGTGATCAGAGATTGTTGAAATATTGTTCTAAGGTGTTGCTTAAGATTACCGAAGACGCGCATTGCCGTCTTGCGACCTGATCAGGAATAGCATATCCAGAAATCGTGGCGGGCGAAGTTGCTGCGCATTCTATAGCGCATGCGGGACAGATAGCGATGCGGTGGAACCGATCCGCAGAGCCTATGGGCGTGGACGCGCAAGCGTTCGAACTCCCTGTAACCCTTTCAAACGCATCGCATTAGGAGAATTCTTCCGATCATGAGCGACATCGAACATTCTGCGGATTATGTCGAGCTGACCGTCGACATTGTTTCAGCTTATGTGAGCAACAACCCGGTGCCTTCCGGTGAGCTGGCGCAGTTGATCACGCAGACCCACAGCGCTCTGAAGCAGATTGCCACCGGTCAGATCGAGGCGAAGGCCTCGTCTGCACCGCTTCAGCCGGCAATCTCCGTGAAAAAATCCATCACGGCAGACCATATCATCTGCCTGGAAGATGGGAGGACCTTCAAGTCGCTGAAGCGTCATCTGCGCGCGAAGTACGACATGAGCCCGGAGCAATACCGCGCCAAATGGGGCCTGCCGTCCGATTATCCGATGGTTGCTCCGAATTACGCCAAGGCGCGCTCCGACCTGGCGAAGGCGATCGGCCTTGGCCAGACCCGGAACGGGAATTACGACGAAGCCGCCTGAACAGGCCGCGACCGGCCTCCGGTCGATGCGATCGCTACCGCGGCGGGGGTGTCGACCCCCGTCTCGGGGACCGATCCCAGGATTGTCTGGTCCGGGCGCCGACGATGCGCCGAACCGGAATCGTTTTTCTGGAAAACGCGTCAAGACTTGATCTAGGCTTTTTTTCCCTTACTATCGACGACATGGCGCTTGCCCGCCACCGTTCTGAGTAATGGAACAAATCATGAACAAATCTCGCACGACCCCGCCTCTCGCCATCACGACCCCGTCGACCGACCGCGGCACCGGACGTGATCCGTCCGCTCATCCCGAGGGGACGGCGATCGGCCCGGAGGCCAAGCGTCTGCTCGCGGCTTTGGCACCGGAAGGCGCCTATGCGCTTCCCGATTCCACCGACGCCGAGGGCTGGATCGTTCGAGAGGGAGGCAGAGGGATTTCGGTCGGAGGCGGCCGGTTCCGCCAGGGCGCCGGGGCCGAACTGCTGGCTCGGGATCTCGCGGAACGCGGCACGGGCCGGCGTGCCCGGCTGACGATCAGTCCGGCCGGACGCGCCCGCTTGCGGCGCGAGAGCGCGGGCGCCCATCCGCCCTATCTCGCCCAGCATCTCGAACTCGTGGGACGGGGTCCCGGGCCAGACCGACCCGTCCGGGACGCCACGGAAAGTCCTCTCGCCTGGATGGCACGCCGACGCGACCGCGACGGTACGCCTCTCATCGACGCGACCTGCTTCGAGGCGGGCGAACGCCTGCGCCGCGATCTCGCGGGGGCGGCGCTCATGCCCCGGATGGGACAGGACTGGAGTGGCGTGAAGGTCGATGGTTCGGGTCCGCGCGATCCGGCCGCCGGGTCCGACGCGATGCTGGCTGCGCGCCAGCGCGTGCGTGCAGCCCTCGGTGCCGTCGGTAACGACCTGTCCGGATTGCTGATCGACCTCTGCGGCTTCCTGAAGGGGCTGGAGCGGATCGAGGCGGAGCGGCGATGGCCGGCACGCTCGGCCAAGGTTGTCGCTCGTATCGCCCTGGCACGGCTGGCCGAGCATTATGGCCTGGAGCGCGAGGCCGTGGGGCCGAACCGCAGCCGCCTGCGCCAGTGGCGTGAGCCGGTCGCAGGCTTGAACTGAGGCGGTGCGCCTTGCCTCAGGCTGCCGTGAGACGGACCGCATCCCGGTGGATGCGCTCCGCCATGGCGCGAACGCCGTTGGAGCGCTTCGAGGTAAGATGGGCACCGAGGCCGATCTCCTTGAAGACCTGGAAGACGTCGACCTTTGCGATGTCTTCCGGCGTCTTGCCGTCATGAAGCGCCATCACCAGGGCGATCAGTCCCTTGGTGATGACCGAGTCGCTGGTTCCCCTCAGATGGAGGCGGGGCGGCTCCTGCGAGCGATCGATGTGCGACTCGACCCAGACCTGACTTTCGCAGCCGTGGACCCGATTGTCCTCGGTCAGCATGTCCTCGGGAAACGGCGGCAGGGCACGCCCCAGTTCGATCAGATACTCGTAACGGTCCGGACCCTCATCCAGGATTCCGAAATTGTCGACGATGGTCTCGATGGGTGGAAGCATGGTCCGGGTGGGCTCGCCTGGGTCGGATGTCTTCTGCGTCGGGTGTCTTCTGCGTCGGGTGTCTTCCGCATATAGTCCCTGCGCGCGCCAATGCGATCCTCAGGACGGCTGAGCCAGCACCTCCGGCAATTGCAGTTCCAGGGGCTCGGCGGCGGTGCCGACGCCCCGCACGGCGATCTCGGCCTGCGACGCATAGGCGGCGATCAGGCGCGGACCGAGGTTCGGCACCTCGAGCTTCCCCGGCGCGGCGCCCTCGCCCGCACCGGACACGATGTTCAGCCGCACCGGACCGCCGGCCGCCGCATCGATCTGGATCGCGATGGCACAGGCGACGGATTCAGCCGTGGTGTCGAGGCACTCGGACACCACTTCGGCCACGATCATGCCGAGGGCATTGGCGGTGCGCGGCTCGACGAGACTGGTCCCGCGTCCGCCGACGGTGACACCGATCCGCCCGGCCCGGCGCAATTGCCCGAGGCCGGAGGCGAGGCGGTGCAGGTAGTCGCGCAGGTCGATGGAGGCGATGTGCGGCGCTTCGTGCAGGTGCTGCTGCACCAGCGCGATGGCGCGCACCCGTTGCCCGAGTGCCTCGAAACTGCCCCGGCACGGAGCCGGCGCGGCACGCCCGTAGAGACCGATCAGGCTGACCATCACTTGGAGGTTGTTGCGGACGCGGTGGTAGACCTCGGCCAGCAAGGCCTCCTTCTCCACCAGGGCGCGCTCGGAATCCTCCTCGGCGTGCTTGCGATCGGTGATATCGAAGCAGGTGCCCAGGAATCCGACGAAATCGCCGTTCTCCCGCAAGGGCTTGGCCGTATCGAGAAGCCACCGGTACGCCCCGTCGTGACGCCGGAGACGGAATTCGGCCGTGAAAGGCTCCTGCGCCTCGAACGCCTTCGCCACGAGGGCGGCGTGACGCTCAAGGTCGTCGGGATGGAGACCGCGGCGCCAGCCGTGGCCGAGTTCCTCGTCCGGCGACCGGCCGGTGAAGGCCAGCCAGGATTCGTTGTGATGAACGGCGGCGCCGTGATGATCGGCACGCCACATCATCAGGGGCACGAAATCCGCGAAACGGCGGAATTCGCCGCACCCCATTACGCTCACCGATGCCGCCTCGGTCGACGGTGTGTCCGCGGCCATGATACTTTGATCCACCCGTTCCTGGTACCGACCCCGCCATGGCCAGTGCCGGTCAACGTGCCGGGCATGGGCCCGTTCCGATCCTACGTTGTGACGAACGCCGTCATCCCCAGGGACCTGTGCCGATCGCCGGGAGGCCTGCGTTCAGAGCATGCTGGGAAGGATACGGTCGGGGGGCCGGTGCCCGTCCATGAAGGTCTTGATGTTGATGATGACCTTCTCGCCCATATCGACGCGGCTCTCGTGCGTCGCCGAACCCATATGCGGCAGGAGCACGACCTTACCGGCGCGGGCGAGCTTGACGAGGCGGGGGCTGACCGCAGGCTCCTGCTCGAACACGTCGAGCCCGGCGCCGGAGATATCGCCGGCCTCGAGCAGGCGCGCGAGGGCGTTCTCGTCGATGACCTCGCCGCGGGCGGTGTTCACCACCACGGCCTCGGGCTTCAGCAGCTTGAGGCGGCGGGCCGAGAGCAGGTGGTAGGTCGCGGGGGTATGCGGGCAGTTGACCGACACGATGTCGACGCGGGCCAGCATCTGGTCGAGGGATTCCCAGTAGGTCGCGTCGAGGTCGCGCTCGATCTGGGCCGGAACCCGGCGGCGGTTGTGATAGTGGATCTGCAGGCCGAACGCCTTGGCCCGGCGGGCCAGGGCCTGGCCGATCCGACCCATTCCGACGATGCCGAGGCGCTTGCCGGTGATTCGGCGACCCAGCATCCAGGTCGGCGACCAGCCGGTGGTCCAGGCGTCGTCCGGAATGATCCGGGCGCCCTCGGTGACGCGGCGGGCGACCGCAAGGATGAGCGCCATGGTCATGTCGGCGGTGTCCTCGGTGAGGACGCCGGGGGTGTTGGTGACGGTGATGCCACGCTCCAGGGCGGCGGCCACGTCGATGTGATCGACACCGTTGCCGAAATTGGCGATCAGCCGCAGGTTCGGGCCGGCCTGGGCGAGGAGGCCCGAATCGATCTCGTCGGTGACGGTGGGCACGAGCACGTCGGCTTCGCGCAGGGCCGCCACAAGGGCGTCGGGCGCCAGGGCGGCATCGTCGGTGTTGAGCCGGATCTCGAAGAGCTCGCGCATGCGCGTCTCCACGGCCTCGGGCAGACGCCGCGTGACGACCACGAGCGGCTTGCGCTTCAACGACGACATGCACCCTCCCCGCGCACGGTGTCGCTCGGCGTCCACGCCCGATCCCGCCGAAACCCGGCCCGAGATCCGACGCGGCGGACGACGCCGCAAGCTTACCGCGCGTTAACCACGCACCGGTCAAGACATTCGAGACGACGGGCCGGCAGCCCACAAGGCTGTGGCGACCCCAGGGGTCTTGCGACCCTGTGGGCCTCTCTACCAGAGAGGCGGCGGAACACAATGCACGCCGGGGCCCGCCGCCACCCTGGGGCGACGCCCGCCCCGGACAGCGTGAAGGATCACCGGACGATGCGCGCGGCTGCCCTGCTCCCGACCCTTTCCACCGCCTTGCCGGCCCTGTTGCTCGCCACCCTCCTGTCCACCGGCCCCGTCGCGGCGGCCCCGGCGGCGGGCGCCGGCCCCGACGTCGCGCTCGGGCCGGTGACCAAGCTGCCGCTGCCGCGCTACGCCAGCCTGAAGACCGACCGGGTCAACCTGCGCGAGGGACCCTCGAAGGACCACCGCACCCTCTGGGTGTTCCAGCGGGCGGGGCTGCCGATCGAGATCGTGGCGGAGTTCGAGACCTGGCGTCGCATCCGCGACTCCGAGGGCACCGAGGGCTGGGTGCTGCACTCGCTGCTGTCCGGGCGGCGCACCTCCGTGGTCACCGCCGGAAAGGGCGCGGACAAGACCCCGGACAAGGCCGCCGTGCCGCTCTACGCCAAGGCCGATGCCGCCTCCGGCGAGGAAGCCCGCCTCCAGGCCGGCGTGATCGGCAACGTCAAATCCTGCAGCGGGACCTGGTGCCGCATCGTCGTGGCCCTGCCGTCGAAGCGGGGCGACGTCGACGGCTACATCCGCCAGGACCGGCTCTGGGGCGTCTATCCCAACGAGAAGGTCGATTAGGCGATCGGCCCGTCAAGATTTTTGCCTCTCGGCACTGCTGTCAGTCAGAAGTTGTGCCGGTCAGGATTGCCGCATGAAGGTGTCGGGGGTCCCGGTTCCGTCGGTGACGAAGCGGATGTCGCGGGGCTCGCGTCGGGGGGTGTCGACGGAGAGGAACACCATCGGGTGCTCCAGGATCTCGGGCACCGAATGCACCACCCCGCGCTTGAAGAACACCAGCGTGCCGGGGCCGACCGTGACCGGGGCCTCGTCGCCGAATGCCATCCGGCAGCGGCCGGACAGGACGTAGAGGTACTCGTCGCAGGAGGCATGACTGTGGGGCGGCGTCGGGTGGTAGACCCGGAACACCCGGGCGCTCGCGGCCGGATCGTCGGTGAAGCGATGATCCGCCACCATGGTGTCCGAGGTCTCGGGCAGGCGCGCCGCATAGGCCGCCACGTCGAAGACGCCATGCGCCGTGAGGCTTGTCAGGTCCGCCGGCAGGCTTGTCAGGTCCGCCGGCAGGCTTGCCGGGTGGTCCGCATTCTCCGCGAGGGTGTCGGTCCGCATCACTCGGGTGCCCCATTCGGTCCTGATGGCGCGGGTTTTCGCGCGCGATGCGCCATCCTAGCGGAAAAAGCGCTGCCCGGGAGCCCGGACAATGGACCGGGGCCGGAACCGGTTCGCAAGTCCGGATCGCAAGTCCGGTTCGCACGACCGGATCGGCTTGGCGAATCCGGCTTGGCCAATCCGGCTTGCCCAGTCCGGCTTGCCACGGCGGCGGGTCCCTGGGCATCGTCCACCCCGTGCGGCGCCCCGGGCGCAAGGCCGCAGGCCGGCGGGGGAGCGGGTTTGGCAGGCGGAGCGGACGGAGCGGCCCATGTCGGTAGGTGAACCGGACCTCCTGTCGGCCGACGACGCGATCGATCTCCGCCGCAACGTCGAGGGCGGGCGCGGCACGGTGATCGACGTGACCCGGGCGGAGCGCTCTCGCCTGATGCCGCCGGCCTTCCTGGCAGGCGCCGTCACACCGGACCTGCTGCGGCTCTATCACGCCCAGCACGTGGTGCTCGGGACGGCGGTCTACGCGCTGCCCGACGCCGAGATCGTCGGCGAGGGCATGATCCTCACCGAGGGCCGGTTCAACCTCAGCCTCGACCTGCAGACGGACCTCGACTACCTCAACCGCCACCACCGGGGCACGCGCGCCCGGCAGGCCGAGGCCAGGCGCGTCCAAGCCCCCGGCCGGTCGGTGCTGCTCGCCGGCCCCGGTCATCTCGGCTACGGCCACTGGCTCGTCGATTTCCTGCCGAAGCTCCACCTGCTGCGGGCAGCCGGCTACCGGGTCGAGCGCCTGAGCTTCCTGCTGCCCGACGACACGCCCGGCTTCGCCCGGGCCTGGCTGGCGCTCCTCGGCATCGGCGAGAGCCAGTGCCGGTTCTACGACCGGACCCGCGACCGCGTGGCCTGCGACGAACTCCTGGTGCCCTCGACGCTGCGGTTCGGCACGCGGGTGTCGCCTCTGTTCGCCGAGGCCGCCGCCGGCCTGCGCCGGGCCGCCCTCGGGCGGGGGCGCGGCTCGCGCACCCGGACGAAGCTGTTCGTGGCGCGCTCGGCCAACGCCCTCACCCACAGCCCCCGGCAGCTGGTGCAGCGGCAGCTGTTCGAAGACCTGGCCGTGGCCCGCGGCTTCACCCGCGTGACACCGGAGCGCCTCGGCCTGCGCGAGCAGGTCGCCCTGTTCCAGTCGGCCGAAATCCTGGTCGGCGAGTACGGCTCGGGCCTGCACGGCTCGATCTTCGCGGAGCCGGGCAGCCTCGTCCTGGCCGCCCGCGACAATCAGGCCGACCTCGGCTTCCTGCAATCGGGCCTCGACGCCGTGATGGGCCATCAGACCGGCTACCTGATCGGCGCCCCCGACCCGGAGGGCGGGGGCGGGTTCTCGGTCGATCCCGCCGACCTCGCCCTGGCCTTCGACTGGCTGAGCTGGCCGCGGGATCGGTGACGGGGGTTTCGGGCCGGCTCAGCGACGCTCCTCGCGCATGTGGGCGACGCCGAGGGCCCTCGGCTCCAGGCTCCGGCCGTCCTGGCGCAGGCAGATCCAGATCATGACCGCGAGGGTGGCCAGGTAGGGCGTCATCAGGAGGAGGTATTGCGGCAGGGCGAGGCCGGCGGCGGCGATGCGGGGGATCAGCGCCTCGATGCCGCCGAACAGGAGTGCGCCCCCGAGCGCCCGCCAGGGCTGCCAGCGGGCGAAGATCACGAGGGCGACGGCGATCCAGCCGCGCCCGCCCGTCATGCCCTCGACCCAGATCTTGGCGACACCGACCGCGAGATAGCCGCCCGCGAGCCCGACCAGTGCCGAGCCGAGGGCGATGGCCCCGTACCGGGTCAGGGCGACGCCGATGCCGGCGGCATCGGCCGCGTCGGGGCCGTCGCCGACGGCCCGCAGCCGCAGCCCGAACATCGTGCGGTTGAGGACATAGGCGACGAGGGCGACGAGGGGCACCGTGGCGAAGACCAGGGGATCGTGCTGGAACAGGATCGGCCCCAGCACCGGAATCTCGGCGAGCGACCCCAGAGGAACGTTGTGCAGGCCCGCCACGGGCCGGCTGGTCCAGCCCGCCCGCGTGGCGATCACGCCGGTCATGCCCTGCGCCAGGAAGACCAGGGCGAGGCCACCGATGACCTGGTTGACCCGCAGCGTCACCACGAGGAGCGCATAGACCAGCGAGAGCAGAGCCGCCGCGAGCGCCGCCACGATCAGCGCGAGGAGCGGATAGTCGCCGACCCCGAGCAGAACGCCGATGCCGCTCATGGCGCCGATGAGCAGGAAGCCTTCGGCCCCCAGGGAGAGCACGCCGGCCTTCTCGGTGATGATGAGGCCGAGCGCGGCGAGCGCGTAGGGCAGCGCGAAGATTGGCACGTTGGCCAGCCAGTTGACGAGGAAGTCAAACATCGGGACGCCTTCCCGGCACCCATCGCACCCGGTGCCGCAAGAAAAAATCGGAGGCGGCGACGCCGATGACGATCACCGCCTGGATGAGTTGCACCATCGCGCTGGGGATGCCGTAGAACACCTGCAGGCTCTGTCCGACCACGTAGAGCACGCCGACCAGCACCGCGGTGACGAAGGTGGCGAGCGGATTGTTGCGGGCCAGGAACGCGATGAGGATGCCGGAGAAGCCGTAGCCGTTGAAGAACGACTGGGTCAGCCGGTACTCGACGCCCGCGCAGATGCTGAAGCCGGCCAGGCCCGCCAGCGCCCCCGACAGCAGGGCGGCGGCCAGCATCACCCGCGTCATCGGCAGGCCCTGACCCTCGCCCAGGCGCGGATTGGCTTCGGCCACGCGGGAGAGGAACCCGAAGCGGCTGACGTTCAGCAGCCACCAGCACAGCAGGGTGAGGAGACCCGCCAGCGGCAGCGCCCAGGTCAGGTCACCCCAGCCGAGACTGCCGAGACGCTCGGCGAGGTCGTATTGCTTGGAATTCGGGAAGCTGCTCACCGGGTCCTGCCAGGGCCCGTACAGCAGCTGCAGCAGCCCGTTGAACGCGACGTAGTTCAACAGCAGCGTCGAGATGACCTCGTTCAGCCCGATGCGGATCTTGAGGACGGCCGGGATCAGGACCCAGGCTGCCCCGGCCAGCGCCGCCGCCAGCATCATCAGGCCGAGCCGCGCGGGCGCCGGACCGACATCGTGGATCGCGATGGCGGTCGCCGCCATCGCGCCCAGGATCATCTGACCCTCGATGCCGATGTTCCAGAACCGCACGCGGAAGGCGACGGCCGCCGCGAGCCCGACGATGGCGAGGGGGCCCGCCTGGACCAGCACCGCCGCCAGGCTGGACCGGCTGGTCACCATCGAGACGACGAATTCCTGGAAGAGATCCGAGAGGCCGACGCCGGAGACGACCAGGATGGCGGTCGCGAGCCCGATCCCGACGACGAGGCCGCAGGCGAGCACGACGCCCTGATACCAGCCGGAGACGTGCTGCCGGATCTCGACCGTGACGCGGCCGCGCCCCGCCAGCTTGGCCGCGGGCAATTCGGGCACCGGCACCGGCAGCTCGGGGGCGGGGGACAGGAGGGGAATGGGAAGGGTTTCAGGCATGGTGCACCATGGCGACGCCGATGGCCTGCCGGTCGGCGGGCGCGTCGAACTCGCCCACGATCCGGCCCCGGCTCATGACGCCGATCCGGTCCGACATCAGCATCACCTCGTCGAGATCCTCACTGATCAGGAGCACGCCCGCGCCCGCGTCGCGGGCCTCGCGCAGGCGGCGGTGGATATCGGCCGTCGCCCGCACGTCGAGCCCGCGGGCCGGAGAGTGGGCGAGGACGAAGCGGGGCCGGCCGGCGAATTCGCGGGCGATGACGAGCTTCTGCGCATTGCCGCCCGAGAGCAGGCTGGCCTTCTGGCGCGGGCTGCGCGCGCCCCGGATGTCGAAGGCCGCGATGGCGGCTTCCGTGCCGGCGCGGATCGCGGCGCGATCGACCCGGAGCCAGCCGCCGAAGCGCCCGGAGGTCAGCCCGCCCACCGCGTAGTTCTCGGCGACCGAGAGGTCGCCGGCCAGGCCGTAGACCTGACGGTCCGCCGGGATCGCGGCCAGACCCCGCGCCCGGCGCAGCTTGGGACCGGTGCCGGTGACGTCGTCGCCCGCGAGCGCGATGCGCCCGGCCCCGGCGCGGCGCACCCCCATGAGGATCTCGGCGAGTTCGGTCTGCCCGTTCCCGCCGACGCCCGCGATGCCGTAGATCTCCCCCGCGCGGATCGTGAGGTTCAGGCCGTGCAGGGTCTGCAGCCCGTCCGACCGGGTGCCCGCGAGGTCTTCGACCGCGAGCACCGGGCCTTCGATCCGGGTGGCCGGGCAATGGACGGGGTTCGCGGTGGCGCCGACCACCAGGGTGGTGAGTTCGGCCGCCGTGAGGCTCGCCGGATCGGCGCTGGCGACGATGCGGCCGCCGCGCATCACGGTGACGCGGTCGGCATGGCGCTGCACCTCGCCGAGCTTGTGGGTGACGAGGATGACGGCCGCACCCTGGCGCGCCAGGGCCTGCATGGTGGTGAGCAGCGCCTCCGCCTCGCGGTCGGTGAGCACGGCGGTGGGCTCGTCGAGAATGAGGATACCGGCGCCGGCCACCAGCACCTTGAGGATTTCCACGCGCTGCTGCTCGGCCACCGACAGGCTTCCGACCGGCCGCCGGAGATCGACGGCGAAGCCCACCGCCTCGCTCTGCGCGCGGATGGCCGCCTCGACCTCGGCGAGGCCGGTGCCGTAGCGGGGCGCCCCCTGCGCCAGTAGGATGTTCTCGACGGCGTTGAAGGCTTTGACGAGCTTGTAATGCTGGTGGACCATGCCGATGCCGAGGTGCCGGGCCGCGACCGGCCCGCTCAGCTCGACCTCGCGGCCCCGCACGCGGATGCGGCCCTGGTCGGGCCGATAGAGGCCCGCCGCCACGTTCATGAGGGTGGATTTGCCGGCGCCGTTCTCGCCCAGCAGGGCGTGAACCTCGCCGGTTTCCACCGCGAAGTCGGCCTTGGCGAGCGCCTGAAAGCCGTCGAAGGTCTTCGAGACGCCGAGAAGTTCGAGGGCCATGCCCATCGCTGCACCGTCCATGGGGTTGATCGCTTCGTCGGACACGGGATGGCGGCCGGGTGCGAAGCCCGGCCGCCGAACGGTCATTTCTGGATGATCACGCCCTTCACGTACCAGTCCATCTTCCAGAGGTCCGCGTCGCTCAGGACCTGTCCGGCCGGGACCCGCAGCTTGCCGTCGCGATCCTCGAGGGGGCCGGCATAGATCTGCTTGCCCTCGATGATCGCCTTGCGCTCGGCCAGGATCTCCTTGACCGCCGCCGGGGGCACGGCCGCCCCGCAGCAGGCGATATCGGTGCCACCCTTGGCCATGCTGAGTAAGGCGCCGTTGGGCGCCGGCACCCACGTGCCGGCCATGATCTTCTTGATCTCGGGGAGCAGGGCCTTGTCCCAGGTCCAGACCGAGGAGCAGATGGTCGCCTTGGGGGCGAATTCCCGCATGTCGCGGTGGTGGCCGGTGCCGTAGATGCCGCGCTCCTGCGCGACGATCTGGGTGGCGGGCGTGTCCACGTGCTGGCCGAGCACGTCGACACCCTGGTCGACCAGGGCCTCGGCCGCGGCGCGCTCCTTCACCGGGTCGTTCCAGATGCCGGTATAGACCACGTTGAGCGTGGCGTTCGGGTTCATCTTGCGGGCGCCGAGTTCGTATGCGCTGATCGTCCAGTTCACGACGCCGAAGGGATTGGCCGCGACGAAGCCGAGCTTGCCGGTCTTGGACACGGCGCCGGCGGCCATGCCGCACAGATACTGGCTCTCGTAGGTGCGCCCGTAGACCGATTCGAGGTTCGGCCCGTTGGTGGTGCCCGACAGGTTGAGGAAGGCGACGTCGGGATACTTCTCGGACAATTCCTTGAAGGTGTCGGAATAGCCGAAGGCGGTGCCGATGATGATGTTGTAGCCGCGCTTGATGAAGAGCTCGACCACCGGACGGATCGCCGTGGCGTTCTCCTTCACCCCGTCCACGGCCGGGATCTTCATGTCCAGCGCCGCTTCCATCTTCACGCGGGCCTCGTCGGCGGCCTGCGACCAGCCACCGTCGTTCTTCTGCCCGAAGATCACCATGGCGATCTTGGGTTCGGCCTTCAGCTTGAAGGGCGCCGCGACGGCCGGCGCGAGCGGGAGCAGGAGTGCCAGCGCCACCGCGACGGCTTTGAAGAAGGGTCGTGTCATGTCGTGGAAACCTCCAGGAGAAACGCCGCCGGATGGGGGCGCAGAGAGCGGTGAGGGGTGGTGGGTGGACGGGGCGGGGCGCCGGCTGGCGTCACGACGCCGGCGTGACGCGGACGGTGTCGACGGAGGCGCGGCGCGCCATCTCAGGCTGCCCGCGCGACCCTGCCGAAGGTCGTCTGCTTGACGAACTTCGCGCGCAGGTGGGCGCCCGAGGTGACGGGCGCATATTTCGCGGGCCTGCCGGGTCCCTGGCAGGTCGGCAGGCAGGCCACCTCGGCGTCGTAGTTCGGCTGGTGGAAGAACACGATCGACAGACGATCGACGTTCTCCTCCGTATCGAATCTCGGGTTGACCACCCGATGGACCGTCGATGACCAGATGTCGTTGGTCCATTGCTGCATCAGGTCGCCGATGTTCACGATGAAGGTGCCTGGAATCACCGGCACATCGACCCATGCGCCGAGCTTGTTCTTCACCTGCAGGCTCCTGTCGCCGATCTCCTTGCGCAGGATCGTCATGCTGCCGTAATCGGAATGGGCGCCGGCGCGGAGCTGATCGAGCAGCGGGGCGTTGGTCTGGGCCGGGTAGCGCAGGGCGCGCATCATCGAGATGCTCTTGTCGATGCTCGGATCGAAGTGGGTCTCGTCGAGCTTCAGCCCGAGGGCGAAGATCCGCATCAGGTCACGCGCCAGGCGGTCGACCGCGCGGAAATACGCCGTCCACACCGTCCGCAACTCCGCCGGTTCATTCGGCCAGATGTTCGGGGCGAAGTGCGGCCCGGCGGCGGCGCCGAACGCATAGGCATCGTCGGGCGGCACGTCGACCGGGCCGATCGAGAGCGATTCCTTGATGTCCGGCGGCGTCGGCGCGTCGAGGCTGAAGGAGAGGCCCTCCCCGCCCACGGCGCTGTAGCCCCGGACCTGATCGGGGGCCGGCCGTTCGACGGCGAGCTTCTCGGCATGGGGACGCTCGAAGAACGCCTTCGAGACCGCGTAGGTCGTCTCGATCAGCGATTCCGGGATGCCGTGGCCCGAAACCACCAGGAAACCGATATCCCGGCACGCCTGATCGACCTCGGCGGCGACGGCGGCTTTGCCCTCCGGCGTCCCCGCACGGTAGGGCGTCAGATCGATCACGGGAACCTGCAGAAGCGTCATGGCGAGGTCCTTAGTTTGACCATATGGTCAGAAACCGTAAGGCAAACCCCATGCCAGCACAGGTTGCGCACCTACGGCAGGCGGCAACGCCAGGCCTGCGTGATCATCGCGGCGTCGCTGACGAGGCCGAGATGCGTGGCGACGATGCGCAGGGCGGACGCCTCCAGGGCGGCGTCGGTGCCGGCGACGAGGTCGGCCGCCACGACGACGTGGTAGCCGAGGTTCGAAGCGTCGAAGGCCGAGTTGAGGATGCAGCAATCCGCCAGGCATCCGTCGAACACGATGGTGCGCGTGCCGAGGTTGCGGAGCAGAAAATCCAGGTCGGTCGGATGGAAGGCCGAGAGACGTTTCTTGCCTTCGACGATCAGATCCCGGTCCTCGACCTCGGTGACGAAGTCGTTCCAGCGTGTTCCCTCGATCGCATGCTCGTCGGCGTTGGGGATGTCTCCGACATGCAGCGGGAAGACCAGGCGCCAAGCGGCCTTCAGGCCGTTGACATCGTCGACGCCGCCTGCGCGAAGCCTGCTGCGCACGTGGATGACGCGGATGCCGGCCGCCCGCGCGGTCCGGTGAAACGCGTCGACCGCCGGTACGATGGCCCGGGCGCGGGGCGCCGGGCACGGGCAGGCCGGGTCGTCATCGAGATGACCGCGATGCAGGTCGATGGAGACGACCACGGTCGTTGCCGGATCGAAGAAGGGCGCGAAGGCCGCGCCGAGTTCCTGCGGCCGACCATCGATATAGCTTCGCATCGCGAGCGCGACTCCCACCGGCCCCACACCCATGCGGACGAGGCCCCCTGGGTCATCACTATCGGTGCCGCGCCGATCTTGCGACGATCAAGCTGCAACTGAATTAATCAGACTTGCTCTTTTCTTTTTCAGTAAGTCCATCGGACGAGCAGATCGGCCGATCTTGGGCAGGCGGCTCGTTGCGTGTGGCCTCCGGCAGCGAACGAGCGATCCACGCCCCCTCGGCCTGGCGAACAGGAGGACGCCGCGTGCGGCGCACGGACGTTCGCCGGCTTTTGATCGGCGGCCCTCCCGGAACGAAGCGTTAGGAATCTCAGCGGAAAAGCCTGCGCGCCTGAAGACTTCGTAAGTCCCATCGCGGTCATGAGGATAGACCGCGAAACTCCCGGAAAGTCTGGTTTCGCGGCCCCTGCACGTTTGCGATCGTCCGGTCGCGCGCGTTTTCGGACTTGGAGAAACACCATGCGTTGTGGCCGTCTCGGAGGATCGCGCGTCGCGACCCTCGTCGTCATCCTCGGCGCGGGTCCGTCCCTCGCGGCCGAGCGGCAGCCCTTCGAGATGGTGAAGGGCTGGGAGATCGAGCGCACGATCGGCGACACCAGCCCGCATGCCTGCCTGATGAGCCACACCTACCAGGACAAGGACGACGGCAACGCCGTCAACGGCATCATCTTCGCCCTGGGTGAGACGGAAGCGGCGCTGGGCCTCGTCTATGAGAACTGGACGTGGGACAAGCAGGAGAGCGTGAAGGTGCCGTTCTTCCTCGACAAGACCCGCTACGACGCCAAGGCGCGCTGGGTCGGCGACGGGCAATCCCTCACCGCCACCTTCCCGACGAGCATCGTCCCCAGGCTGATGGCGGCCCAGACCATCATCCTGAAGTTCGACAACGGCAACGCCGATTTCGAGATCGGCGGATTTGCGGAGGGCTACGAGTCCCTCCGGCGCTGCAACGCCGCCAAGGCCGAGATCGCGAAGGCTGAGACTCCCAAGGCCGAGGCTCCCAAGATTGAGGCTCCCAAGATTGAAGCTCCCAAGGGCGGAGCCGCCGTGGCCGCGGCCCCCATGGCAGCCCCGCCGGCCCCTGCCCCGGCCCCCGCAGCCCCCGCACCGGCAGCCCTCGCGTCGGCCGGGCGCTATGAGATCACCACCATCGGCGAAGGCGCCGATTTCACCGGCTGCATGGCGCTGAACGAGCCTGCGGGCCTCGCCCTTGTGGCGGTCGGGCCGAGCCTCGGCCTCATCGCCACCTCGGCGAAGTTCCCCTTCCCGAAGGGCAGTGCCGTCACGGGCGCCTGGACGGTGGATGGGGCCGGGGCTACCGACTTCGCCGCCAAGATCGACACCGCTCGGACCGTCTCGATCGATGTCCCCAACACCGTCGAAGCGGTGACGCGGCTCACCACCGGCAAGAGCCTCGTGATCCAGGCGAACGGCATCGCGGTGCCCTTCGCCCTCGGCCCGATGCAGCAGGCCTTCACCGACCTGTCGACCTGCATGGGGACCAAGAAGGCGCCGTAACGCGAGGCCGCGTCGGCGGGGCGGCCCATCCGGCCCCCTCTCCTGAAAGGCAAAGCCGCCCGCAGGCGCCAGTTTGCACGCCGAACAGTCTTGTAAGGCTCACCGTCATCCCGGGGCCGCGCAGCGGAACCCGGGACCCAGAAACACAGGTGATGCAAAGCTTTGAACGATCGGCGGCACAAAACATAACGCCGTCGGCGGCTCTGGATTGCACGCCGATGGCGCCCCCCTTCGGGGCCGGGCTCGCCTTCGGCGCCCCGGAATGACGGCGTGTCCCCCTCTACGATCGCGCCTCTTTTCCAAGAGGCCTGCCGTCCGACAGACGGGACCTGTGCGTGCGTGAAGCCGCGTGGTTCGATCGGGCGGGTACGAGGAGCGGTTCGCTGCGCCCACCGAGACCCAGCACCGGAGGCCGATCTGCGCTCAGCCGTTCCAGAATAAAGTCCGAAATTAGGACTTTATGTTTGACAGCGCGACGCTCCTGGGGTATCAAGAGCCTACGCTCCAGAAGTGTGAATGACGGGGAGGCGGCGGTGGCAAAGCTCGAGCCGATCGTCGCGTCGATCCGGGATGCCGTCGCGGCGGCCATGCGGGACACCGCGCGTCCCGTCACCGCCATCGCGGCCGAGACGGGCGTGCGGGTCACCACCATCCGGACCTGGAACAAGCGCTACGGCTGGCGCCCGACCGCGGCGACGGCCTCCACGGCCTTCACGCCCGAGCGGTGGAAGCCGGAACGGCGGGCGGCGGTGGCGCGGCTCTACCGCGAGGATTGGATCGACATCGGCGACCTCGCGCTGGCGCTCGGCACGGCCCGGCACCGGGCCGAGGCCCTGTTCGCGCAATGCGGCCTGGAGGGGCGCCGGCCCGGCGAGGTCGGGCGTGCCCTGGGGCGGGAGGCCGATCCCCGCCGGATGCGGGCGGCGCTCCGCGCCCAGATCGCCCGGCAGATCCTGCTCTTCGATGCCGCGCTGAACGGGGTGGCGGGCCCGCAGGCCTCCGCTGGCGACCGGGCCTTCGACAGCGCTCGCGTGCTGCGGGACCTCGGCGGCCTGAAGCGCCTGCTCGACGAGACCATCGACGACACGGCGGGAGGAAGCGATGGAGCAGGCTCCGGCGACGACGAGGCGGCCGCCCGCGACGGGCCGGACGGCGATCTGCCCGCCCTGCGCGCGGAGATCGCGCGGCGCGCTGCGGCGCTCTGCGGCGAGCGGGCGGATGCCGGCCCTGCTGGAGAGCCTGCCGCCGCCCCTGATCCGGGCGCTGGCGACGGACTGGCTGCTGACGGCGCGGGATGACCAGCTGCCGCCCTGCCCCGGCCTCGATCATTGGACCACCTGGGCGGTGATCGGCGGCCGCGGGGCGGGCAAGACCCGCACCGGTGCCGAGTGGGTCCGGGCCCTGGCGCTCGGCGACCCGGCCTTCACCCGGCGGCCGGTGGGGCGCATCGCCCTGATCGGCGAGACCTTCGCGGATGTGCGCGACGTGATGGTGGACGGGCCCTCCGGCCTCCTCGGCCTCACCGGTCGGCGGCCGCGCTGGTCGCCCTCGCGCCGACGCCTCGAATGGGACAACGGCGCGGTCGGCCTCGTCTTCTCGGCCGAGGAGCCGGATTCCCTGCGCGGGCCGCAATTCGGGGCGGCCTGGTCCGACGAGATCGCCAAGTGGCGCTACGCTGTAGGGGCTGTAATAATTTACCGCAGAAGATGGGGTAAACCGCCGCAATTTCGGAAATAGCTTACCGCAATCAAAGCAAACACCATAGATCTCCGCGATAAATCTACCGCAATTTTGCGCACCCCCAAAGGAATGCGGCTCACCGCGGACCATGCCGGCTTCGTTGAAACCGCCGCGAAAACCTATGTCGAAGACCTTGGAGCTGCTCGTTCCAGTGCGCTGGGATCAAATCACCAAGCGGCGCAGGTTATCACTCATGAGGGCTTCCACTGCCGAGAGCGGCATGTCCCAGAGATCCGCGAGAATCGGAATGACGAGTTCGCAGTCCCAGGGCGTGAGAGGTTTGCCGCGTGATTGCCCGAATGGCCCGTCTGTTTCAGGCAAGACACGGTCGCGAGGCATGCCGGCAGCAAGGAGGCGCCCCTTCTTGGAATTCAACATTGCGGGACCGACGCTGAACCAGCATCCGAGACCCGATGCCCGGACCATTTCGTCCGGTGTTCCACCGAACCAGTGCATGACCGGCGTCCCGATGGGGCCGGCCTGCTCGATCTCGTCGAGGACTGCTTGGACCGCCATTCTTGAATGAAGGCTGATGACCCGCCCCCCCTGGTCGCAGCAGGCCTTGAAGATGGTCCGCAACACATTTCGCTGGGTTGCGAACGTTCCCCAGTGCTGCGGGGAGCCGTCAAGGCCGACCTCGCCAACGTAGCGTGTGCGCAACAAGGCAGCGCAAACCAGCCCAACCTCTGCATGCCTCTCCCCAACGAGCTCGGGGTGCAGCCCGACCGCCACCCGGATGCGCCGATTCGATCCAACGAAGCGCAAATTGCCTTCGAAGGCTCTCGGTGTGGTCGTGACGGCAAGGACGTACATGCCCCTCTTCGCCACCTCTGCGACCACCTTCGCCGGCTCCGGGTAGAGATCGAGATGGCAGTGGAAATCAATCACAGAAGGCCCGCGGCGAGCATGAAGGCCTTGATCTCAAGTAAGCCCCGGATGGCGACCTGACGGCAAGCCTCCGCCTCGGGGACGGTCGACGCCGGAATGGCCGACCCAATCCAGCGGCGGGCGCCGCGGCGGTCCAATGTGTCGATGGCGCCAAGGCACTGCATAACATCGTCGTACCGGCTGAAGGCCAGGTCCGTGAACGCGCCACCCAGACCTGGATGCCTGTAAGGGGGCATCGTCGTATCCGCAGCCAGCGTCCCGCCATGCCTTAGGAACGCGGACCGACGTACCAGGCACGGGAGGCACTGGCCGCAATGCCCGTTGATGCGGCCGCCGCGGCCGCAACTCATTGAGCTTGGCGCCAGACGCGAGATCAGCGCTTGGTCGGAACATTCCAGCATCATCTCGCCCTTGGTCTTGTGCCGATAGGGATTGACCAGCCTCACCCTTAACCCAAGCCCGTCGATGACGGCCTGCAGGCCGGCGAGGAACCGGGGATGGGTGGTGCGTGTGCTCAGGCTCCCCGAACGCAGGTGCGTCAGTGGGACGTTGAGGCTGATGAAGCCGTTCTCGGGGACGACGAGATCGACGACCTCCCCTGCTAGGTACCTATCCAGCGTGGTGGCAGCGAGGACGCCAAACGCCAGAAAGGCGAGCGAGCGGGGACGTTGCGAGATCTCGGGTGCAGTGTGCCTCACGCGCGCGTTGTGGTTCAGAGATAGGACATGCTGGCGGGCTCCGACGGCTTCGGCGAAATCCGCTTGCTTGCGGCAGTCGCCCTTGACGCGATTGCTGACGAAGATCGGCCTCTCGCCGCTGGCGGCCAAGTCGATGGCCCCGATGAGGCTGTCGAGGCCACCGGAGAGCAGCGACACGCACGTCTCCGGCCGGTTGCCGACGGTGTGGGCGGGCGGGCGCGGCTGCACGCCATCCGGCAGGAAGGCCAGGGACCACACGTCCCCGGTGAGGAAGCCCAGCGTATCCCTCACCGTCGGCAACATCGCCATCCAGCGCGCTGGGTCCGTGACCGAGACCGTGAGTTCGATTTGCCTGGTCCAACCATCCTCACTTACGGCGGCGCGGTTGACGTACCTATCGGCACCGATGACGGCGAGCGCTACCGCCGCCAGGTCCCATGCCGCCGCGACGGGCGACCGGCCCAGCGCCTTGTGGGTCTCCCGGATGAGTCCCGTCCCGACGCTGCCGTCGAGACCGGCGGGGGCACCCTCGAAAAGAGCGAGACGCGCGTTGACGCGTAGGCCTGCGGACCCGACGCGGTTGGGTAGGACAGCGACCCTCATTCCATCCATCCTTCGTAGACGTCGAAGACCAGGGAGGTGACCTCCTTCGCAATGGCAGCAGCGTTGCTGCGGTCGACGTTGCGTCCTGCCGCCGTCAACTGCCCGTACTGCTCGCGGAAGCTCTCGCGCACGAAGTCGCGGATCTCATAGCGGCGGTCGTTGAAGACCTTGGCGTCGCCGAAAGCCCCACGCTGAAGGCCAGCCCCCAAGTCGAGCATGATGTCCTCGAACACGTGGTAGGCCACAGTTCGAAGCCAGACCTCCTGCGTGTGCTCGACCGGCATCGCGAGTGGGTCGGTACCGGGATTTTCAGCCAGTACCTCACTGAGCGCCTCATTGACCGCCTCACGGCCCGCGGCGTCGTCCAGCGTCGTATCGTTCCGGCAGATCACATCGACGAGGGCGTCGATGACGTCGTCCATGGGAGCCCCGGCGACGGTGGCGGGGTCGAAGCCGAGGTCCTGCTGCGTGACACTGCCGTCTGCAAGTCCGCTCAAGACATCGTAGGCGCGTCCGGCCGAAGTCGCCGCTTGTCCCATCCGCGCGGAGGCGGTGCGCCCGCCGCGGTAGCCCTTGCCGACGTAGCTGCCGAGCCCGGCCCTCAGCCTTTCCTTGTCGCCTGACGAAACGTATGCGCCGACTCCGCGCCGCGCCTCTTGGAAGCGCTTAGGCACCGCCGTACCTGGCGGTGGCGGCACCGAAGGCTGCGAAAGCAGGGGCGGCGTCCCCGGTACCGGAAGAGATGGCGCCTGTGGGCTCGGGCCACCGCTGGGCGCGACCGAACCAGATGGGACGGCTGATGGGGGCACGCCGGGCGGCGTGTCGAGCCAAGGAGGGACTAGGCCGACACCCTTCCCCGGTCCCGTGCTCGATTTCGAGGTTCCCATCAGACCTTCACCTTCCTAGGTGCCAAGATCCTTTTCATCTGGTCTGGCATGTCGCTGCGGCCGCGCCATTCGGTGACCACTTCGCCTCCCCAGGTCGTGTCGCGGATGCGCGGCACTATGGGCGGTCGGAGCGCGGCGCTGTCGAGGTTCGATAGGAAGACGACGAGGCGCTTGGCGGCATCGAGGTCGGCTTCCGCCACCATCGCGAGGCCCCATAGAATGTCGGGGGTCCCCCACTCGGCCTCCGAGGCCGCCCGTTCCATGAGCTTGCCCACGAGGAACGACTTCTCGTCCGGGATGAGCCTCGTGAAGCGAGCGCGTAAATCTGCCGTTGGCTTCAGCCTCAGCGAGACTGCCTCCGCCAGGATGTCCTGCGCCTCTTTCGAAACCCGATCGTCTGCCGAAATGATGGGGAGGCTCTCACGGCCGACATGGATAGCGCCGCGGAGGTCCACTCCGGACAACGGCGGGTCGAGCTTGAGCCAGTCCATCACGAAAGTGCGATCTGCCGACCATGCGTCCTTGTCCTCGGGTAGATCGCCGCCACCCCGCACGACGCGCTCCGCCATGCGCAGGTTCTCCGACTTACCATCGACCGCCTGCGTGACCGATTGAACGAGGAACTCGAATGAGGCAGGCGCCGCGCAGCGCTCAAACAGCAAAATCTTAGCCAGTACGGCGCCGTCGACCGGGATGCTCTGCGCCGCCGCCAACTTTCGCCGAATGGAAAGCGTGTTGAGGAACCGCTTGATAAGGCGAGGGTTGCCCGCGATCTTGCGAGACGTGGCCATCTGCTTAGCGAGACGATCCGCTAAGGCGAATTCCGACTTCAGGGTAGTGGAGCACCCCTCAATTTGCTCGGCGACGAACGCGGCATCGACCGAAAGCCCTTTCCAGCTCGCCGCCAGCCTATCGTTCACAGCCTCCCTGACTCGACGCTTCGGATCGGCGTCGAGTTCGGCGTTCTCGGTTAATAGGAGGAGAAGGTAAGCGCGGACCTCGTTGATGCCGAGCGGCGGAACGCGAAGCGGAACCTGGATGAGTTTATCAAAATAGCTGACGACCAGGTCATCGTCGAGGCGCGCTTCCTTGAAGTGGATGCGAACCGCCTCTTTGATCATCTTGTCGTCGGCCGCGATGACGAATGCGGTCCTGTCCATGAACAGGAATAGCCTCATGGCTTCGAGCGTACCGATGACCGTCGACGGCAAACATCGGTCGAGGTCGTCGACGAACACCACAAGCGTGACGTCGAGCTCCTCCAATGCCTTCTTGAAGTGCTCGCGGAAGGCATGGATCGCCTGAGGGGGCGTCTCGGGAGCCTTCTTGGGCTTGATCAGGGCCTTGGCTTCGTCCTTGTGCTCCTTGGCGAAATCCTTGGCCTCGCCGAGATCCTGCTTGGATATTTCTCCATCTGTGAGATGCTCCCAGAGGCTCTCCAATCCCTTGGTGAATGCGCCGAAGGGAACACCGCCCGAAGCGTAGGTCGCTGCCGCCTCCGCACCGTACCTTGCCACTCTGAAGAAATCGATCCGCGATCCAAGTTCCTTGATGCGGCCTACGACATCCTTATTGCCTTCGGCGTGCTTAAGGAGCGTCCGCGCAATCTCCTCCATCAACGCCGCCTTAGCGTCGTCGTGCCCCTGGTAGAGCCAGGCGTTAAAAGTAAGGAATACGAGTTTCTTCGACGACCTACCTTCGAGGTCGGAGGCGATCAACTTGACCATAGAGGACTTGCCAACGCCCCAGCCGCCCGAGATGCCGATGCTAAGCGGTTTCCCTCCAGCGTCGAGGATCATCTGCCCCGCGAGGTTGGCCATGACCCGGAAATTTAGAAAATCCTGGTCGGTCTCGACGTCTGACCACATAACGCTCTGCCAATCTTGAGTTGCAGATGATTATGGAAAGTTCCGTCAAGACGAGCAAGCGCCCGTAGCTGTTTACCCCCCGCTTGTTCACCTAATTGGGCCAGGACACTCGGCTTTTGCCACCGAATTCAGGTAGCTAAACGTAGGGTATCCGGAACTCCGCCAGGGAAGATTACATCAGCGCTTTTATTTGCTACGATATTATGAGGCATGACAAGCTAGGAACGGACCGCTGCTCTTGCCAAATCTTTGCATATGGAAATCGAATTTTCTAAGTCTCTGAGTATTGGAACGTTGCTTCTCAGACGAATTATCTCCCTGGGAGCAAAATAGCGATTTTAAGCTATAGCCCAACAAGTGCCCAGACATGCGTTTTGCACCGGCCTAGGCTATGATAGGCAAGGACAGAGCCTTTAATCAGCGCAGCGCAATACCGGCAAGACGCTACATCTGAGTAGAATTAGGTAGACGGCGTTCAGGCGGCACTTCGCCGGGCGCAACTTAAGATGCTGGAGCCATACGTCAAAGCCTGATCAATAGCCATCAGGCACCTCCGATTAACCTGACTTCTTATGATTATCTTGCGTCAGCATATGGCAATTACGCGATGATTGGGGAACTGTCTGCTGTCGCCCACGGCCGGGACGGGTACGAACCGTACAAGACCTTCGGCTGCTCGGACGTGCGTCGCCCTTGTTTGAATATCCTAGTATGAATGGAGCTCTGGCGTAAAACAACCTCCCGTCTGGGCAGGCGATGGACGGCTGTACCCCAGATTTTTCCAGGGCACGAACGATGGCACTCGCCGATGTTCCGCGCGACCGAGCCATTTCGGCCGCTGAGATATAGGCGGCTTCGAAACGTGCCCATTCGCGACGCGGTACGACGCGACGCCTTCTGTTTCTGAACCCCGCCGGCACGACCGACACTGTTAAATGGCCGGAACGCACGAGGGTATCCGCCGCCGAACGGCTACCGAGTTCGCCGACGATATCTCTCCAGGGCATGAGATCGTGGTCGAGGCAATTATGCAGCGCGAGGACGTCTGCCGTGTCGACCAGCACCGCCGACAATCCCTCGCCCCCGCTTAGCCTGCCTGTAGGAATGAGAGCACCATCCAAAATCGCGGCGATGATTTCGCCCGTCGAGGACATCGCTGAGCGAACGGCCGACGGGAGCGGCGCGGAACCGGCGTGAGGACGAACCATGGTCCGCAAGCCTCCCATGACCATCTCGCGCAGGCGTAGGATGTCAGCCTTCCGGAACCGGTCCTCCCTGGCACCCGTGGCCTGTCCGTCCAATGCCTTGGGCAGGCAACCGGCCTTCACGATTGAGGCGAACGCAGCCGGAGGCAGCCCGAGGATTTTGCGGGCGTCTCGGCCCCAAACAGTTGCCGCGGCCAAGTCGGCTGCACTTTCGACCTCGGAGCTGGAAAATAGTGGTAATTGGCCTGCGACATGGCGCGGCCGTGCACCCGCGGACCAAAGCAGCCGGCCGGCAAGTGGCTTTTCAACCGCCAAGCGCTCGGCTGCCTGTGCGAGGGTGTAGATGTTTTGGCGCCGAACGGCGGAGCCGAGGATCGACTGCCCCTGCGGGATCGGAAGGTTTGCGAGCGCATGTTCTCGGACGAGCCCACGGATCTCGTCGAAGGCCGGATCGATCTCCTCGGAGGACAGCATCGTGTAGAGACGGCCATATACGGCGTTCGGGAGCAGGTGGTCTCGCACGGCGGGCGCGTTCCGGACCAAATCATCTAGGTGGGCGAGGAACGACGCAACGCCACCGGCGAACGGTCCAAAGCCGAATGAAAGCAAGTCGGCCTTGTCCACCCGGCAGATCTCACGTTGGCCCCAGCGACGCCCGTCGGCAGCCGCTCCAACAACTTCGAGAATCTCCACTGCACGAGAGATCGGAAGTTGGTCGAGCAAGTCCAGCGGGCGGGAGGGTGAAAGGCCTAAACGTCCCAGGATATAATCCTCGCCAGCCGTCCGCGTCCGCGGCGTGACCTCGGCGGGAAAGCCCTGAGTGGTGCGTGCAGCCCGGACGGCCTCGATCCCTCCGGAAACCAACACTCCCCCATGGATATGGCATCGACGCAGGGGGAGCACGTCCCACCATGTTCGGTGCCAAACGGTTCCCGCCGAGCCTCCTTCCGAAAGGTCCTCCCGCAGGCAATCGACGCAGACGCGCGGACGCAGGCACGACCAGTGGTTCCGGTCGAGCACGCGACCGCGCAGCGAGACCTGTCCGTCAGCTAAGACGAACGTAGCGGCACTGACCTCGCTCAGCACCTGCCCTGCGAGGACTGCGACGGTCTCGACAAGCTTCCCGTCGAGCAATGCTCGATGACTCAGGCCGAGCTCCCCCGCAAAGGCCATCCGCGACGTAGCGCTGAGGCGATCGGCCATCCGCCCGAACAAGGCGTAGGCCGGCTCCCCGGATCGAAAGGGCACCCGCAGCGGCAAACGGGCGATGTGGATGTCCTTGCCCAAGCAATCTCACTCCGCTCATTTTGCGAACGATGGTTCCCGCGTCTGGCCCTTCCCTCGCCCGCTCATCTTCGGCTGCGCGACCGCTGCCTGGAGGATCTCCGCTTGAGGAACCGTAGGGACCGGCAAGGATGTAGGAGGTGTACAAAGCCTGCTCGCCACCTCGGGCATCTTCATCAAGAACGGATTTTCTCTATCGCCGAGACGCTTCCAGCGCTCGTAGGTTACCGATAGTGCCTCACTGATGTCGGGGTCGCCGGCCATGAATGCCATCTCAGCCGCGTCCTTCAGGAGACGACGGACCATCTGACCGTAGAAGCCGCCTGTCGCCAGTTGGAAACGTGGAGCCATTTCGGCCAGTCCGCTTTTCCGGCCAAAATGGATACCCGACAGCTCCTCGTCGTATTTATCTAGGAACGCTGCGAGTTCGTCCTTATCCGTGGGCCATGCGAACGGCTGCATTGCAAGTTTCCGCCCGCGGCCTTCGAATTGCTCCCAACGGTGGAAGAAACTCATTACTGAAGGTTCGCCGGCGATGATCCATTGGAAAGGCGCCTTGTTAATTTGTGTCTTAATATTCTCCGACGCGATTTTCTCTTTGTCCTCGTTCCGGCTTTGGTTTACCCTGACGAAGCTGTTCACAACATGCTGGAACTCGTCAATTTTGATGACCTTCAGCCCCCTCGCAATCCCGATCTTCGTGAAGCGATCAAGCAGCATGGGCTCCGAATCCCGTGCCGGGACGGCATAGCCGAGCACCTTTTCGAGCAGCCTGGCAGCAAGCGCCTTTGTGTGGCCTGGCGATGGTGCATCGATTGAGATCACCGGAAGCGGGTCAACGAGCGGCCCATAATCCTGTGTGAACTCCGATGCGAGGAGGTTACGCTCAAGCAGCCAGCTCTTGCCGGATCCGGACCGTCCCCCCACTACAAGACACGACCCCTCCCCCCGCCGGGCACGCCGCCGAAGCCATTCTAGTTCCCTCACGCCTTGATCAAAGTTCGTGGTGGGAACGTGGATGTGTCCAACCGCAACCATGAAAGCATCGAGCTCGGCTGCCTTACCGGCTTCGTTCCAGTCGATTTTCTGATCCGTCATGGAGCCCCTCACGCATACTTTGTCGAGCGCACGGCCACCGAAGCCGTGGCGATGGGCGAAGATTGAAGGACCGCCGTCGGCTTCTTAGGCGCCATCGTCGCTGCCGGCGGGACACCGGCTTGTTCCTCCGCAAGCCTGGCCGCCTTTCGGACCTGGGCCTCCTCCTTAGCCGCCCGCTCGGCGAACTTAGCCTCACCCTTAGTGAGCTTCTCGCCGGCGAGGTCGTTTTCTCGTGCGACCCGCATCAGCTCCTTACGAGCCTCGAACATAGTCTCGCGCCGCAGGCGCTCGCCCTCCGGAGTGCGTTCACGGCCGCGATTGCGGACACGCTCCCACATGTCGAGGTCAATGCCTTGAACGAGATCCTTGTCGTCGATCTCCGCCACGTGACGGATAACCTTCGTCTCTGTCTCCGTCTCCGTCTCTTCGATCACCTCCACCGTAAGCAGGTTCAGGGGGTCAATCATGACAGGGAACTTCCTCCCAGTTCCATATTTACGATGTAACCCGGCAAGCTCATCTGAATGCCAGAACAACCCGAGGTACTCGATGCCACTATCCTTGACTGGCTTGTGGAGGACCTTCCTTGTTAAAACCTCGATATCCTTCACGTCGGGTGGTATGCCGACGCCGAATTGAGCGAGCTCGTCCCAGACCTCGGCCGGCGTCCGCCAAAAGAGGCCCCTGTGGGGGCGGTGGTGATGGATGCCAGCCACCCACTTGTCGAACATGTTCTCGATCACAGGGAATGTAAGCGTGGCGTTACCCTCGGAGTCGTAGTCACCTCTATCGACGGTACTTGAAAAGGTTCTTCCCGGCTGCGCCGCGAAGTCCTGTTGTACTTCGCGGAAGAATCGCTCAACTCGTCCGCGCTCCCACGGGCGGTGGCGTCCCATATGCCTCACTTCAAAATTCAACGAGGCGGCGGCAACCTTCAGACTCAGACTGTGGAAGTCTTTGCCGTTGTCGACATGCACAACCTTGGGAAGGCCGAAGCATGGGTTGGCGACCGTAAGCTCTCCCAATTGCACGTCCGCCTTCTGTGACAGCATATTGCGGAGACAGCGCATCACTGAGACATAAGACGGTGGATCGAGTGAGAGAGACCGACCTACCACGCAGCGGGAGGCCTGGCATATTGCGACCGTGACCCAGACACGTCCGGCAATCCCCTTCTTCAGCTCGGGAGCATCATCCTCCGACTCAAGCGGGATGCCGGTCCGCTCCCGAACAGCGATGATGTCGAGGAGGGCATGGTCAATCTCCACGATTTCCATCAACTTCTTAGGCGACTTTCGCCTACGCTTCGGCGAAAACCTCTCTCGCGCGACTTTGGCGCCCTCTCGCAGATAGCATTTCTCAGCTTCATCGAATTCCTGGTCGATGATGCGGTAAAGCTGGGCCACAGTCGGCGCTACGTCGTTCGTGCCGAACTTTTTATTGTGCGCATCGATTAGGTCGAGCACGTGAGTATGAAGAGTGGGCACGCTGCAGGTGCTGTCCCGGACTAAGTAAAAGTCTCGCACGCAATCAAAAACGATCTTCATGACGGCAGGGACGTGCCTAGTCGGCTTACGACCTTTTAGATGGTCGAGTCGGACGAGCGCCGAGGGCTTCTTGCCAGACCTTTCCCAGCGTCGGAACCAGTCACGTAGGGTGGACCCTCCTGGGTTGTGCTCATCTCTGACACCCCAGCGACGGAGCACCATAGCGACGATCCGGGCGGCTTGGTCGTATTTTCTATCGGACCTTCCGAAGAGCCGTCGGCCCTTACGGTTGCCGGCCTTGAGCCTCAAGTCGGCAAGGCGGTCGAGAGCCCTGCAATACTGCCATCGACGGATCGCTTCGTCCTGCTGAGGATCAGGGAGTTCGTTTAGGTCATAGCGGATCCGCTCACGGACACCTTTCGGAAGGCCCGGATGGATCTGAGGCGGTATCTTAAAAGCGCGCTTGAAGAAGGCGTTTTGCAGTTCAGCCGCGCCGACCGTCCTAGTTTCGCCATCCACTGAGCTGCGAAATACGTAGCCCGCATCCTCGCGTGCCATGAACACGTAAGAGACGCCGTAGAGTTCGACGCGAACGTTCAGTTGCAAGTTTGGGAAGGGTATTTTCATGGACGAACCTCCCTACATTCGGATCGGGTGCCGCGTCGCGCGGCGGCCAGGAGCATGGCAATGGCGCGATGTGGCCGAGCTACGTGCCGTTCGGTCCAGACGACGAAGGGTATGCCGCGTGCCGCTAAATTCGCTTTGATGAGACGGTGACGTGTTCTGATCTTCGGCCGGCGGGCAATGTCGGCCGGCTTTATTTCAAGCAACACCCTTCCGTAGACGGTAATAACGCTGAAGTCGGCCGTGTACCGACGTATCCGCTCTCCATCGAACCATCGCTCGGCAGGCGGCTGCTCTAGGTAGGCTAGTATCTCACGCCTTTCTTCGAGTAACGCGGCGGCGTTCCGTTCGCCCAGCGACTCGAACTCGATCATTCGCCCGTTCTTTGAGGAAGGGAAAAGGCCGCGAACACCAACTCCCGACGGCGTCACCAACCTGCGTCCGCGGCGGGGACCGAGCAAAGACGCGATAGAGATGCGTCGCCTCGGGCTTTCCGGCTTATCAGTGCTGCTGAGATGCGGGTGTTCCATTGATTAACCCGCCTGCTGATAGCAATGAGGGCAAGAGTGGGAAGCACTCGGAGCCTGGGATATGACCGTAGGCTCACGCTGCTGGACAGCGAATGGGGTGCTGACGAGCAGCCTTCGCATATTGTAGGCAGCGAGCGTCTCTTCGTGGGATAGCCGAAGCATGGCCGGCGCGACATCATGGGATCTGAGAACCAAACCGGCCGCATCGAAGCTCACAACCGAGTAATCCTTCTCATCGAACCGAAGCGTTGCGTTCACGGGAATTAGTACAATTGGATGCATCGGCCATTCGGTCCTGACGGTAGAGTAAAGGGGCCCAACCCGCTCACCACCACGGCGATGGCAGGACAATCGAACGTGTACCGAGGATTAATCCAAAAGAGTTTAGATCTGGTGCGCTAAGCCGCTCGATAAGGGCATCAGGCGCTTACCCCCGGCGCTGGTTGGGCTCAGTGCTAACAAATAGCTTCCTTAAAAAGCAGCTCTCCTAAACATATGGTGCGGTCAAGGCAGGAAATCGCCGCTCAGACTTCATGATTTGGATTTCCTGAGAGAATTTGATTAAGTATTTAAATCTACTATCCCTTACAATATACAACCGGCAGCACGACAGGTATCTATGTAGCCTCAAGGACATCGACATCCTCGCTAGACTTTTCCGGAGACTGATTATTGAGACGCGGTATGCGTGAATGATATTTTTTCAGTTTATAAATTACGGAATTTCTAGTCTATCGGCCATTGGAATTGCAATCCAGGACTCTTTCAGTTGTCTTAATCGCAGGTAGCGTCCGTTCCGCTTTTGAGCATGCCGATAGTGTCGGCCATACACCTTCGCCGAGCAGTACTTCCAACGAAGGCAGGGCAATCCTTGGACGCGAGGGTCCAGGCGTCGAGGAACCGAGCAAAATGAGGTCGAACTAGCCCCTCCTTTGCTAAGTAGGATATCAGGTCGGAGACGGCGCGGTCATGGGCCTCTGCGCTAATACGGCCGGTGAGATAGCTCCAGCGGAAGTACAGTACGACCAGGTTCAGGGTGTCGGTTTCGCAATAGTTGCGGACACGCCCAATTTCGCCGGCCTCCACCAACTCGGCCACGCGGGAACCGTGCTCACCGAGTTTTCCTGGCAGCCCGATAACGGCCGCCCCTTCGTCCAGCGTGAGCTTGGACGACGCGCCGAAGTCGGCCATGGACTGCATAACGTCGGCATGCCAATCGACGGCGTACCGATAACCGTAGCCGGCCCAGCGAGTGCCCCTACGGTACCAGGCGGGCGTGGCGATGCCGTGGCGCATGGAACGCAGGAGGAGCGTCGGGATGTCGAATCCCTGGCCGTTCCACGTCACGACCCTGAAACGACCAGCCTCGAAATGTTTCCAGAATGCGCGGAGCAAGCGCTCCTCGCTCCAGCCCGCCTCACCACCGCTGCGGCAGGAGCGAATATGGAATTCCTCGGTGCCATTAGATGGATCCCGATGGATACCGGCTTCGACAACGCTGATCGCCACGATCTTGTGCCACGCGGTCTTGGGGAATTTCTCTCCCCAATCGGCGGGCAGCAGCTCGGTGTCGACGACGGTTTCGATGTCGAGCGCCAGCAAGGCGTCATGCGGGGCGGCGTTGTCGCCGGGACGAGACTTAGGGCCGCAATCGCCGTTGTACCGCGGCTGCCCCCTCCGCTCGGGTACCCCCTGGTCGAACAACGTGGGACCGTCGGCGGAAAGTCGTAGGGACATCCCCTGCCTACTTCCCCCGGGGCTCCTGCCAACGCTCGCGATGCCTGCTGATGTCATGTGACGGCCTCCCGACGATACAGCTGATGCTTGTGACTTCGTTCCCGGGACGGTTCATCGCTCCGGCGGCAGGTGCTCCGTCCTTCGGCGGAGGGACACCTTGGAGGAGGCCGGCGCACCGTGGACGTCCCGGCTGGGCGGCCCGGCGAAGAGGGACCTGACCTGCGCGTTCTCAAGGTGGCCGTCGCGGAAGAGGGCCCTTGCGATGCGCTCCAGGGCGTTCCGCTCCGTCCGCATGAGGTCGAGCGCGCGTTCGTAGGCGGCGTTCAGCCGGTCCTGCACCGGGCGCAGCAGCCACGGCATGCGGCCGAGATCGATCTCGCCGTCGGATCCGAGGCTCACGAGGGGAAACTCGGCGGAAAAGCCGAGGCGAGCTTCCATCTGCACGGCGCAACGCGTCGCTTCGGCCAGGTCGCTAACCGCGCCGGCGGATACCTCGCCGAGCATCACTTCCTCGGCGGCCCTTCCCGCGAGGGCGATGACCAGGTAGCCGAGGAAATCGGCCTCGGTCTGGCTGAACGATGCCGCGTCGAGGCTGATCGTCGACAGCCCACCGGTGGCCTGGACGGATAGGATGATCTCGTCCTGCGCACCGCGCGCGATGGCCGCGACGGCATGCCCTCCCTCGTGGATAGACGCGCGCAGGCGCATCGCCTCGCCGAGGATGGGCGTGGCATCGGCAGCGGCGAGATCCGCTGCGGTCAGCGCCGAGCCCGGACGTCGCCGGGCGAGCCCACGGGCCCGCCGGACGAGCGCCTCGACATCGGCACCAGTCGATCCCCTGAGCCGAGCAGCGAAAGGACGAAGGTCGAAATCTTTCAGGTCCCCGCCGAGGTAGTGACGGAGGATGCCCTGAAGGTCCTCGGTGCCCGGCAGGTCGATCCGAATATGCCGGTCCAGCCGGCCGGCGCGCAGGATCGCGGGGTCGATGCGGCCCGGGTGGTTCGTGGCGCCGATGACGACGACCCCCTCCCGTGAGGCGGCCCCATCCAGGTGCTCAAGCAGCGCATTGACGACCTGGCTGCTGTAATCCCGATGATGTTCCGCGAAAGAATTCCTATCGCCGAAACTGTCGATCTCGTCGATAAGGGCGATGCAGGGAGTCCGGCGCGCCTTTTCGAAGTAGGCGCGCATCGCACCCAAGGTATGCCCGAGATGACCGTCCCGCTCCGCCTGCCACTGCCCCAGCGACCCGGCGAGCAAGGGCAGTCCGGTGCTCCTTGCAAGCGCCAGTGCGAATTGCGTTTTGCCGCATCCCGGCGGCCCGATGAGTAGCACGGCCGTCTCGCAGTCCTTGAACCTGATCTTATGATTTCTCCACAGCCGCAGGTCCTCGACAAGGGCTAGGCCGAACGCTTTGGCTTCGCCGAGCCCATGCATGTCCTCCAACCGCTGGCCCTCGCCGACGTTCGAGCGCCCGGAGCGTACCAGGGCCTCCAGCCGGTCCATCGCGCCGCCGGCCCCGCGGTTCGCGTGAACGGACAGGCGCAGGTCCGTCAGGTCGCAGGACGACGCCAGTACGCCGTCGAAGGTCCTGTCCGGGACCTGTCCGGTCACGGTCTCGACGACGAGGGCGAGGGCGGAAGGGTCGAGGGGACGGATGGCGATCCGATACTCCGTCGCGCGCACGAGGTCCCTCGGCAGGGTCCGCGCCGGATCCGTCGCGATGCCAATGACCGCCTGGCCGGACTGGATGGCCTCCCCGACGCCCTCGTTGCCCTTGTCAGGCCGATGAGCGCTCGCGGAACCGTCGCGCGCGAAGACGAGCGCCTCGCGGCGCTCCGGCCCGCCGTAGTCGGATCGCGACGTATCGCCGTTGCGGACCGAGCACGCCGCCCCGAGGGCGCAGATCCTGACGGCCTGCTCGATGGGCATGGTCCAGTCGCCGGAGGGGACGGCGATGGTGACGACCGGAGCGCTGCGCCGGAGCGCGCGCAGCAGCCCGTCCTCTGCATCAATGGCGCGCGCCAGCATCACGGCGGCGGCGACGAGGTCCGCATGGGGAGATTGTGGCGCAAAGGCCTCCTGGCGGCTCGGCACACCCAGCGTCTCGTCGAGATCGTCCTCGATGGGCATGGGCATGATTTCCCGCCCGTGGGTGGCGTCCCTCCGAAGCAGGTCGATGAAGGTGCGGGCGAGGCCGTCTGTCATGGTGCCGCTCACTGTGACCTCCTGCATGCGAGCCCCGTTCGGCGGGGCGCCGTGTCGTCACGTCTCCGCGCCTCTCAGTCGACGCGGGCCCCAGACGAGCCGGACCCGTGCATGGCGGCGTGGAACGCGGGGGCCGCTCTCCACCGCCGAGCGAGTTGGGTCGGGGCCGGGTCGGACGGGTCGAGCCGGCCGAGGGTTTCCAGCGCGTGGGCGATGATGACGCCCGCGGTCGCGTCGCCCCCGAATGCCCGCACGACGAGGTTCCCCAGGATCACGTCCGTCAGCCGGGTCCGCGAGGCGCGGCCGTGGAGATGGTCTATGGCGACGGCAGCGGCCGCGGCTGCGTCCCCGGTTCGCGCCGCCTTCCAGCGCCGCTCGTGGAGGATCTCGATGGTGGCGACCAGCTTGGCCAGACGCAGGACCTCGGCGGGCGAGATCCGCGCGGGGTCCTGGGTGCGCCAGAGCGTCAGGGGACAGGTGGTCTTCCGCCTCCGCACACGTGGTGAGCCGTGGCCTTGGCGGCAGATGGTCCCGTGGGGATCAACCGTGGTTTCAGGGGTTTTCATGGGGCCTCGCTCAGGTTGAAGGGGCCCGGCACTGGACCGAGCCGGGACGGGGATGCGCTTCGGGAAGGGTGCGCCGAGCTTCGACGGCTGGCTGCTTAGGCGACGATGACCCAAGCCGGATCGAAGTCCGACCCTCGGGGGTCGCCGCGGGGGTTGGCCACGACGCGCGTGCGCCCGAGCCTGTAGTCGGCCCGGGACGGTGCGTTCCCATGGACCCACAGGCACGGTGCGCCCCATTCCTGCATCACCGCTTCGAGATCGGAAGCGAGCGAGGCCGCTACCCAGCTATCGCAGAGCCAACCGGACCAGTCCTCGGGCAGCGAGCGGCGGGAGGGGGCATGGCAGGTTAGCACCACTGCCCTGTCGCCCGGCCTCACCCCTTCGACGAGGGCCTTCGGCGGCGCTGGATATCCCAAGGCCTGATAGGCAATGGTCGAAAGGGCATCCTCGACGTAGGCGCGCGAGCGTGCGTGGACGGCGAGTGCGTCGAGCGGCGACCAGGGTCGGCCTTGTCGCAGGAGGATGCGGTCGCAGTCGGGGGCGGCATGCTTCGCGCCGACGCGGGCGAGCCGACCGTGGAACGCGCCTTCCAGGGACCAGTTCGTCCACAGGGTTGCGCCGATCACGTGCACGCCGCGTCCGTCCGGACCCTCCAGCCGGATGGTCTCATCGGAGAGCAGCCGGATACCCAGCTCCCGGGCACGGTGACGTCCCCTTGCGAGGGCCTCGACTAGCGGCGTCCCCGACCAGTATTCGAGGTTTCCGGGCACCATGACGACGGGGCGGTTCCCTTGCCGCCCGCCGAGGGCCGCCGCTAGCCAGTGCAGCGACGCGTCCAGGCCGGCGGCGATGCCGCCGGGCACGAGGAGCGCATCGAACTCTGGCAGTGGGTCAGGCAGGACGAACCCGGGATCCAGGTCGATCCTAATGTCCGACAGGACCCACAACCTCATGCCGAGAGGATGCTCGACCTTGCCGGTCGCGTCGGGGAAGGCCGCAGCCTCGTGCGACCTTGATCCCGCGCTACCCCAGGATCTGGGAAGGCGTCGGGACGGGGAAGGGCTCCGCCTCTGCGACGGCACGCCCCGTGCGGGCGCGGGGACGTCTTGGTCAAGTTTGCCCAAGCGGTTCATTGAGGACGCCCCTCCAGTTCACGGTCCCTGACGCGGACGACGGCTTCGACGGCACGGCGGAGGCGGCGGACCGACCCACCCCGCCAACGGTGGCGGAGGGCCCGCAATTCTGTGGCATCGGGCGGCGGCAGGAACGCGGGGTCGAGGCCGCGTTCCCGCGCGATGTCGCCGAGCAAGGCGACGGACAGCGCCTCAACGTGCTCCGGACCGGGCGCGGGAAACGCCACGATGCGAAGCCGGTCTAGCAAGGGGCCCGGGAGTTTTCCCGTTTCGTTGGCCGTGCAGATGACCGAGGTCCAGGAGAGGTCGAGGTCGGTCTGCAGACATGGGTCGGGGAAGCGGCGGGCGTTCTCGGGTTCGAGTGTCTGGAGCATCGAATCCCAGATGCGGCCGTACTCGGCCCGGGTCGGGGCCTTGTCGATCTCATCGACCAGCACGAGGGGGTTTGCTTGAGAGTAGCGGGCGCACGCCATGAAGGCCCGGCACGGCTCCGCGCTCCACCATCGGCGTTCGGTGCCCCCGAAGGATGCCCCGCCATCGTTGGAGGCGTCCACGCGGTAGACCCCGACCCCGAGCTCCTCGCCGAGCCGACGGACGAAGCGCGACTTCCCCGACCCGGGCGGGCCTTCCAGGACCAGCGGAGGGATGCGGACGAATTCCTTCCCGACAAGTTCGCCGAGGATCGCGTCGACCGCCCGCGTGGCATGGCAGAACTCGCTGAGCAGGCGCTCGCGAACCTCGGGCAGGAACGGCGTCGGAACGAGGCGAAGGGCCTTGCCGATGGCATGCTCGAAGCCGCGCACGACCTCTCGGCCCTTACCAGCCCCCGTGGCGGGGCTCGCTGGACAGACGAGGACATGGCCGGGACAAACGGCGACATCGCCACCCTCGGTCTCCTTGGGAACGTCGGCGACGGGTCTCGGTGGCTGCGGCAGCTTCTTGCGGGCGGCGCCCTTGCCGGCCTTGTCCGCGGCATGCCGCTCCAATGGTTGGACCGCCTGCTGGCCCACGGCCCGCGCATGGGCAGCCAGGGTGTCGTCGGCCATGAAGTCGAGGGTCTGGCCCACGCTGATGGCCGACAAGCCGACCGCCAGCGTCCGCGCTTCGGCCTTGAGGTTCTGGAACGCCTGGCCGAGCGCAGCCCGCCACGCGGCCACGGCCGTGTCCACGACTTGCGGCCCCATCTCGGCGGGGGGGAATGGATCCGGCAGCCCGAGGTCGGTGAAGGTAACCCTATGGTCGTCCTGCGCGGTCGCCGTGACCAACGCCAGCTGGTGCAGCGCGGCGGCGACCTCCTCCAATCGCTCCAGGTCATTCCACACGGCCGCCGCCGACCGCGATGCGAGCGGCTGGACGAGGGCCGATCCGCCGAGCAAGAGGGATGCACCGACGATGTCGCGCATGTCAGGGTCGTTTGTCCTCGCGCAATACGTGTCCAGGGCCGCCAGGCCGCCCGAGAGAACCTTCCCCGGCTCGGTGGAGCCCGTCCCGAGGCGGGAGCGCCGAACGATGTCCCCGCACCGGGACAGCAGCCTGGAGCTGCGCGGCGCGGCGTCATGGATGAAGGAGACGGTGTAAGGGTTGGCGAGCCATGTCGCGACAAGGGCACCGAGCTCGGCATCGATGGCCCTCGCATCGGTAGCGAGCTCCCGCGGCAAGGCCCCGTACCGGACCGCCGGGTCGAGGCCTGCTCGGAGGACGCGGGGCAACCGCCTGAGAATGACCGCCCGTGCGGTCGGAGCCGGGATGTTCGACATCTGCCTCCAGGGGATCGGGATTGGTGCCGGGCGGCCGATATCGGACGCGTGTTCCAGCAGTGCCGCGCAGGCCGCAGGGTCGCGCGGCCAAGGCATCTCGCGGGCTTGTTCAGACCTCGACGACGAGGCCGGGGTCGAACGCTGCGTTCTCGCCGGGATACCCCTTCGGATTGCACAGCACGCGCGTCCCGCCGATCCGGAAATCCATGGACGTGTGGGTATGGCCGTGGACCCAGAGTGCCGGCTGAAACCTCTCGATGAGGGGGTCGAGCCGGGACGAGAAGCTGGGGTTCAGCGAGGCGCCGCGATATCGCGGCGCAATGCATCGGGCGCTCGGCGCGTGGTGGGTGACCACGACGCTAGGACAGGACCTGCCGTCGACGCCCACGGAACGTGCGAGCTCCCGTTCGAGATAGCGGCGGGAGCCGAGGTGGACGCCCAGCGCATCCTCGGGCCGGAACGGCCGCGGCTCGCCGCTCGTGGCGGTCGAGATCAGGCGGTGGTCGTTCATGCCCCGTCGTGCATCATCCATCGAAGCCGCGCGCCGATTGGGTCCGTCGAGTTCGTAATCGGTCCACAAGGTGCAGCCGGTGAAGGCCACACCTTCAACGACGGCAGTATCGTTCTCCAGGAAGTGGATGCCCGAATTTCTTGCGGCCCTGCGCCCCGAGGCGAGTTCCGCCTCAAAGCGGCGCCGGTAGAACTCATGGTTTCCTGCCACGAGGACGGCTTCCATGTGAGGACGGATCGCATCGCCGATCCAGGCGATGCTCTCGACGAGCCCTTCGCCGACGTCCCCGGCGATGACCGCGACGTTGGCGTCCGGGATCGCCGGGGGTAACCAGGGGCGGCCCACGTTGCGGTGAAGGTCGGAAAGGATCCAGATTCGCATGGTCGGGTGCCCTCGATCCGTGAGAAAGGGTTTCGGTACCCGCCGGGTCACGGGGCATGGCCCAGGCGCCCTTGGGGGGCAGCCGCTCGGGACCATTCCCAGAACGATCCGGGCGGCGACGCCGCTGCGATGACGAATGGGTGTGTGGAAGTCCCTGTGAGGGAACCATGATCCTGGGCCGCCGGCGCCTGAACCGCTGGGTTCCCTGGCTACGCTTCGACGGCGAAGGACATGGACGGACGGCGTTCGTGGCCGCCCCGAGGGGCGGTCCTACGACCGGCGAGATCCCGAACGGAGCTGCGCTCCCTGAGATCGGAGCCCCCTTGGATGGTGCCCTGTCAGTGTAGCCCGCTTCCGGCTTCGCGGCCGGCGGGTCGGCCGAGGGTGTAGGTGCGCGACAGCGTGCGGGCATACGAGACGCTGTCGGTCGCATAGAGCGCGGATGTTGAGACCCTCCGACCATCGACTATGTTGGGATGGCCGTAGACGCGGCCGGTCAGGATGCGCACCGGCGCCGCTTCCACCCTCCAGTCTTCAAGCCTAGGGCTGTCGTCGAGTTCAGACCGTGCGGGACCGGTTCCGTCGCGGATGGCATCCAGGGCATCTGCGAGATCGCGCAGGCGTTCTCCGGTGCGGCGCTCGTCCATCAACCGTACGATGCCGGTATCGACGCCGAGGGCGGCCGCGAGGCGGTCTGCGTCGATGGATGCCGCTTGCGGATCGGACGCCACGGCCCGGAGTGCCGCCAGGAGCCAAATTCCGGCGGACAGGGTCCTGGCGCTACGGCCACCTACGACCAGGTGGGATGCTTCCGAGTGGGTCAGTGGCGGCAGGGTCACCGGCAGGGTGCGCACGGGAACTTCCCCGGCGAGATCCGCGGCGAGGCGCGCCATCGTCCTCCCGAAAGCGGTTCCGGCGGGTCCGCCTCCCCCGCGGCTGCACCCGAGCAGCCAGGCCGGGGCGATGCCTCCGACCGCCGGGTCGAGGGGTACAGCTCCTTCCGTGGACAGCACATGGCAGGCCGCATGCTCGTCGAGCGGAGCGGGGCCGACCGTGAGGACGGCCGCATCGAGACTCTTGCGCAAGGTCGTGTCGGCAAGCCAGGCGACCGGCAGGTCGAGCACAGCGCAGCGTCCATCCTCCCGCGCCTTCGCGATCTCGGTGATGACCGGGGCCGTGCACCCGTGGGCGCTTCCAGCAGTTCGCTCGATCACCCGGACGGGATCGGCGGTCACGATCCGGGGTGGTAGGCCTGCCTCGGCCGGGAGCGTGAACCGGATCAGGCTCACGGGTTGTGCGAGCGCGGCATGCGCATCGGTAAGGACCAGGGCCGCATGGGCCGCCTCGATCCGTCCGAAAGTACCGAAGAATGCGCTGATCAATTGAACCCTCCGCAAGCATGCGGACGCGCTCGCCGTCACGGGATATCCGTGATGGCGCGGCGTCGAACGATCAATCTTGAGAAAGCGAATAATACAACGAAACCGACCAAAATAGCAATAGACTTACGTATTCGGCAAGTCACTATTGAATCTATGGTTAACGGTGCATCCAACAAGTGCATCAATGCCTTTCCCTGACTTCGCGTTTGAGGAAGGAACGCGAAGGCCGGTGTCTCGCCCGGCCTGCGTCACGGGACCCGGGGTCGGTCTCACAGACGAGATCCCCTGCCGGGCAGAGTGAGGGCTCCGGTCACATCGACAGCCAGTCCTCCTCGTCCCGGATGGTGGCTGCCATGGACCTGGCGTGACCGAGGATGACTTCCTCGTCCGCCAAGTCGAAATCGCTGTCGAGGACCAGGGGGACCGGAAGCCTTTCCCAGTCGACGCCGATGTCGGCACCGACGTGGACGGCAGCCTTGGGCGAGGCCATGCTCCTGGAACGCTCCCTCGCCATCCGCGACTTGGTCCTGGGCAGGCCCCTTCGGGCGTCCCGGGGATGCGTCCGGCGCGTGGCGTCCGACCCTTGGGAGGGAAGGCGGGCGGAAGGGGTTTTGCGGCGAGCTTTCATGTCAACCTCCGGTTCAGGCGGGGCGGGAAGAGGCGCAACCCGCGGAATGGCGGGACGCTGCGGACATCGGTGCCGGAAGGGGTTGCCGGCTCTCCCTGAGCGTACGCCCGGCACCGCGGCGCGCGATGCGCCGCGACGGATCGAACAGGCGACGCCGGTTCGGGTTCTGGTCGCTCACGTCTGCGGTCCGTTCATCCAGATCCACGGCGAGGTCGAGCAGGTCGGACCGGAGCTCGATCTCGGCGGCCGTCGCGCCGGAGGTCATGGCCTGGACTACGCGCGCACGGTCGATCCGGGTGGCGTAGGGGTCGTCCGCCGCGATGCGCAGCGTGGCGGCGAAGCCGATTGCCCGCCAGTGCAGGGTGCCGCAGGTACAGCCGGCCCGAAGGCTGGCGGCATCCGCACGCCGCAACGTTCCGATCCGGATGGGCAGGGCGCGGGAGGCTTCCGGAAGCGCCCGGTTGCAAGAAGCGAGCATCCAGGGCGGAGACAAGGCATCCGTGGCCTGGGCGGCCTTCGAGGCCATGGCGCGCCGGGCTCCATCATGGGCCAGCGGCTCGGGGCCGAAGGAGACGACGGCCAGATCGAGCCGGCTCCGGATGGAGATGTCGCCGAGTAGCGCGAGGGGAAGCGCCAGCATCAGGTGGCTCTGGCTGGCGGCAGCCTCGTCCAGGTACGCGGGGACGGCATCGGCGATGTTGTGCCCGCCGGCGAGGATGCCGGAGCCAGGCATCCCCTCTCGATTGAGGGCACTATTGGCAAGTAGGGCGGCGTGGCAGGCCGAGCTGTCGTCGGCAAAGAACCCGATGTTCATCACGGAAACTCCGCAATCGGTTGGTGCCTCTCGGGCACATGCAAATAGTACCTTGGGAGAAGATCTGAATTCAAGAAAAATCTCTAGTCACTAGAGATTTGCGTCGAGCCAGGGTTAAGCAGTCCCTGGCCGCCTCGATGGGCGGTCCGATAAGCGAAGCGACTACGAGGGAGGCAGGTCAGAGGGAGCGTAACCCGCTGCATGATCCCGGTGTCACGATGGCGCCCGTACCGATAGCTGTCGTACCGAGGTCTGCCGCATCAGATCAGGATGCCGTTCCGGCATGAGGCGAGTTCTAACGCCGCTGAGACGGAGCGGCGACGCAGCCAGGCACGGACGAGCGGGACGAACCCGAGTACAACCTTCGACACAGAACAGAATTCCGCTCGGGCGATGCCATGGGGGAGGCGCAGGCTTCCCGTAGGCCTGGGCGGGATCGAACGGGAGACACCATGCGCCGCCTCGCCCCCCTTCTGCTTGCCTCAGTCCTGCTGCCGGCTCCCGCCCATGCCGAGCAGGACCTGCTGCTCGGTGCCGACATGGGCTCGGCCGCGATGACCCGAGCCGAGATGACCCGGACGGAAGTCGAGGCGATGATCGCCAGGGCCAACGGCAAGCCCATCGACCTGTCCGATAGGGCGCTCGCAGGCCTCGACCTCTCCGGCCTCAATCTTACGGGTGCGAACCTGCGCACCGCTCGCCTCAACAAGGCAAACCTGCGCGGCGCCGACCTGACCGGGGCGAACCTGGAACAGGCCTGGTTCATCAAGGCGGACCTCTCTGGCGCCAAGCTCGTCGGCGCGAAGATGTTCGGCATCACCGCCCGCGACGCGAACCTCAGCGAAGCCGACCTCAGCCGGTCCACGCCCATCGGCGACTTCAAGGGCGCCAACATGAGCGGGGCGACGCTCGTCGACCTTAAGGGCGGCGCCGATATCAAGAACCAGTCCATGGGCCTGATGCGCGCGGTGTTCGTCTCGGTGAACCTCAGGGGCGCCAACCTGAAGGGAGCGGACCTCGGGCGCTCGCGCCTAGAATACGCGGACCTCACGGACGCGGACCTGACCGACGTGGTACTGATGGGCTCGGACCTGTCAGGCGCCAACCTCACTGGAGCCACGGTCGCGGGCGCGGACTTCAAGAACGTGGATGTCAGCGGTGCGCGACTCGTGTCCCTCAAGGGTCAGGAGAGCGTGAAGGGCTGGACGGCACGCGTAAACGCAGACCGCGCGATCACGCAGGCTCCCGACTGACCCTGCCACCTGGGCGCCCGCGGAGCGGTGGATGCCCTCCAACCCCTTCGACAGGATCCTCGGAGCTTTCGTATTCTTTCCACGGGACCGGGGACACGGGGCGTAGCATCGAATGGAGAAACACTTTTCGCAGGGCGAGCTTGAGGCTCTCGCGGATGCCCTCGGCGATACCGGGGATGGGCTGACGGGCGGGGAGATCGAGCATCTCCTGCAAACCTGCGGCATCCCGGACCCGTCACCGGTACTCGCGAAGCGGCACCGACTCTACAATGCCTTCGGTGCGAGCCAGAACGCCCGACGCGAAAGGCTCGCAATCCTCGCCTTCATCCGAAAGGCGATGAAGCCAGGGCGTTACTTGCGCCAGCCTGAACGTTTCGAGCCTCTCCGCACAAGGCTGAACGCGGCGCTGGCCTTCTCGGCGCTGGCGGTCGACGAGAGTGGGAGCCTGGTCCCGTCCACGGAGGCGAAAACCCTCCCGGAAGCCCGCCGACGTGCCAATGAGCTCCGCGCGGACCTCCAATCGCGCGGCACCCATCCCGACGTCCTGGTGTTCTGCCGTGAGGAACTCCTGGCCGACAACTACTTTCATGCCGTGCTCGAAGCGGTAAAGAGCGTTGCAGCCAAGCTACGGGCGAGAACCGGCCTGACCGACGACGGCAGCACGCTCGTCGAACGGGCGCTGGGCGGCAGTCCGCCACTGCTGGCCGTCAACGCGTTGTCCTCCGAGAGCGAGCGTTCGGAGCAGAAGGGGTTCGCGAACCTCGTCAAGGGCGTCTTCGGGATGTTCAGGAACCCGACGGCCCATGCTCCCAAGGTTCACTGGGCCATGGCGAAGTCGGATGCCGAGGACCTCCTGACCCTCGTTTCGTTGATCCATCGCCGGCTGGATGGGGCAACGAACCCGCCGCGGGTCTAAAGCCCGCATCGGGTGGAGTGCATGTCGATCCCGGGTCAGAGGTCCTCGGACACGCCGGGCTCATGGTCGGCCAGAACCTCAATGACACGGCAGTGGCTGATGCGTCCCCGTTCGCATTGATCGACGGTGGCCTGCACCGCCTCCCGGAGGGCGGACAGGCGGGCGAGACGGTCATCGATGTCGGCAAGGTGGCGACGGGTGATGGCCTCGACCTCGGCGCACGGAAGATCCGGTTGGTCCGCGAGATCAAGCAGCGTACGGATGGCATCTACCTCGAAACCCAGAGCCCGGGCATTCCGGATGAACTTGAGGCGCCGGACCGTGGCGTCGTCGTAGCTGCGCCTGTTCGTGTCTGTTCGCGCGGCAGCCGGTAGCAGCCCGTTGCTTTCGTAATAGCGGATGGTCGGAATCTTCACGCCGGTCTTTTCGGAAAGCGCGCCGATGGCGAACGACTTCATTTCCCGCCCTCTCCTCTAGCCACTGGAGAAAATACGGCAATCCTGCTCGGTGGGGAACCCAGGCCATCGTCAATCCACGAGCGTCCGCGGGACGAAGCGCTTCGCGCTGCGCCCTCTCGACACGAACGGGGTGAAGCCCACCTGGCTGAATGGCAGCCCGCGCGCTTGCGGGATCAAGCCGCGTAGGACCCCTATGTCTTGGCATGTACGAACAGCATCGAATGGTTCATAAGGCGCCCATGAGCGCAGGTTCCCCGACCAGGGCCTATGAGGCGATGCGCGGCTGGTGGGTGACCACCGTCCGCGCGCTGTCGCTCGTACTCGTCCTGGCGCTCCTCGCTCCCGACGCCATCCACTCTGCCGAGCCGTACGGCGCCTCCGCTTCCGAACTCTCCGTTTCGGCGGCCCCGGACGGCACGTCCCCGGGCCGTCCGGATGGCTGTCCGGCCTGCCACGCGAGCTGCGGCTGCCACCAGGCCATCAGTCCCGATGGACCGTTCCGGGCTCCCGCCGCGGAAAAGGGGCGCCTCTCCTACGCGCCGCTGGACGTCGTGGTCGTGTCCGTCTCGCCGGACCGTTTGCCAAGGCCTCCCCGCGCCTGAGGTGACCTCGCCACCTCCGTGGCGCGGGTCAGCCGGCCATCTAATCAGGTGCCGGCTCCCTCATCGAGCGTGATCAGTATGGGACCGTCAGAAGCCGCGCGTGCGGCCGAACGGCATCCCAGGCAAGACGGCCTTTTCTCCCATGCGAACATTTCTGTCCTTGGCCTTCCTGGCCATCGGCATCGCCATCGGCGGTGCCTTCCCAGAGGTTTCTGAGGTCGTGCGAGGCGCCCTTGCGACCGCCGGCCTGTCGCCGACCCCCAAAGCCCCGCAAACGAACGCCGCGAGCGAGACGGCGTCGGAGGGCGTCGAGACCAAGCCCGGCGAGGACGACCATGGGCAGGTCGCCGGCAAGCCGCGGCACGCCAAGGGCGAGACCAAGCCCAATGCCGGTGCCCGGAAACATGCCGAGGGCGAGGCGCACGGCCACGACGAGGAGGGCGAGGACAGGATCAAGATGACGGCCGAGCAGGCCGCCGAACAGGACATCAGGCTTGCCAAGGTCGAGGGCGGCACGCTCTCGCGCCACCTCCTGGTGCCCGGCACCATTGCCCAGGACGCCGACCGGATCACCCGGGTGCCGGCTCGGGTCGCCGGGACCGTGGCGGAGATGCGCAAGCGCCTCGGCGAGGACGTCGCCAAGGGCGAGATCGTCGCCGTCCTCGACAGCCGCGAGGTCGCGGATGCCAAAAGCGACTTCCTCACGGCGACGGTTAAGGCGGACCTGGAAAAGACCAACTTCGACAGGCAGCAGGCCCTCTGGGACAAGAGGATCTCGGCGGAATCGGCCTTCCTGAACGCGAAGGCCGCCTACTCCGAGGCGACCTTGCGCGTCGACCTCTCCCGCCAGAAGCTGTCGGCCCTCGGACTGAACGCGACCGAGGTCGCCGCCGCGGCCAAGAAGGACGAGACCACCCCGAATTCATCGTCCTTGCGCCGCTTCGAGCTCAGGTCTCCCCTCGCCGGGCGGATCGTGGAGCGTAAGGTCGACGTCGGCACGAAGGTCGGCAGCGAGGGCGACCCAGCCGACGTCTATACCGTGGCCGACCTCTCCTCACTGTGGATCGAGCTCCCCGTCCCCACCACCGAGCTGTCCAAGGTCCGCGAGGGCGCCAGGGTGACCATCGTCGGCGGCCAGGATGCTCCCCGCCCCGAGGGCAAGGTCGTCTTCGTCAGCCCGATCCTCAACCCGGAGACGCGTTCGGCCCGGGTCATCGTCGCCCTGCCGAACAAGGACATGTCCTGGCGCCCGGGCACCTTCGTCACGACCGAGATCGAGATCGCCCAGGACAAGGTCGCGGTGCGGCTGCCGAAGTCCGCCATCCAGACCATCGGCGGCGAGAAGGTGGTGTTCGTGCGGACCGAGGAGGGCTTCTCGAAGCGGGAGGTGACCCTCGGCAAGGCGGACGACGATGCCTACGAGGTCCTCGCAGGCCTGGAGCCCGGCGACGAGGTCGCGGTGGCCAACTCCTTCGTCCTGAAGGCCGAGCTCGGCAAGGCCGAAGCCGACCACGACCACTGAGGGCGGCCGCCATGATCTCGAAGATCCTCGACTTCTCCGTCCATCAGCGTTGGCTCGTGGTGCTCCTGTCGCTGCTCGCGGCCGGGTTCGGCGTGTTCTCGCTGACGAAGCTTCCCATCGACGCGGTGCCGGACATCACCAACAACCAGGTGCAGATCAACACCACGGCGCCCTCGCTCTCGCCGAACGACATCGAGCGCATCATCACGTACCAGGTCGAGACCGCGCTCGCAGGCATCAAGGGCCTGGAATACACCCGCTCGCTATCCCGGAACGGGTTCTCCCAGGTCACCGCCGTCTTCTCCGAGGCGACGAACATCTACTTCGCCCGCCAGCAGGTCGCCGAGCGTCTTCAGGAGGCTGAGGCGGCGATGCCGTCCGGGGTCGAGCCGCGCATGGGGCCGATCTCGACCGGCCTGGGCGAGATCTACATGTGGTCGGTGCACTACGCGAAACCTGCTGAGCGCAAGGTCTCGAAGCCCGGTAAACCCGGTTGGCAGCCGGACGGCAGCTACCTCACACCCGAGGGCCAGAGGCTCTCGACGGAGCTCGAACGCACGGCCTACCTGCGCACGGTCCAGGACTGGATCATCCGCCCACAGGTGAGGACCGTCCCGGGCGTGGCCGGCGTCGACGGCATCGGCGGCTTCGAGAAGCAGTACCACGTCCAGCCCGATCCGATGAGGCTGACGGCCCTCGACCTGTCCTTCGCCGACATCGGCCGGGCGCTGGAGGCCAACAACGCCAACCAGGGCGCGCGCTACCTGGAAGACAACGGCGAGGGCTACGTCGTGCGCGCCGCCGGCCGCTTGGAGAGCATGGAGGACATCGGCTCCGTCGTCGTGACCACGCGCGGCGGCGTGCCGGTCCGCATCTCCGACGTCGCCGAGGTACGGATCGGGCGCGATCTGCGCACCGGGTCGGGCAGCGAGGACGGGCAGGAGGTCGTCATCGGCACCGCCCTGATGCTCATCGGCGAGAACAGCCGCACCGTCGCCGCCGCGGTCGACGCGCGCATGACCGGCATCCGGCGCACGCTCCCGCCCGGCGTCGAGGTCCAGACGGTCCTCAACCGCACGGTCCTGGTCGAGGCCACCATCCGGACGGTCGCCAAGAACCTGGCCGAGGGCGCCGCCCTCGTCGTGGTGATCCTGTTCCTGCTGCTCGGCAACATCCGCGCGGCCATCGTCACGGCCCTCGTCATCCCGGTGGCGATGCTGATGACCATGACCGGCATGGTCCAGGGGCGCATCAGCGCCAACCTGATGAGCCTTGGGGCCCTCGATTTCGGCCTCATCGTCGACGGGGCGGTCATCATCACCGAGAACGCCCTTCGCCACCTCGCCGAACGCCAAGGGGAACTCGGGCGAAAGCTCGACCTGGAGGAGCGCCTCGCCACCGTGCGGGTCTCGGCCGAGGAGATGATCAAGCCCTCCCTCTACGGGCAGGCCATCATCATCCTCGTCTACGTGCCGCTCCTCACCTTCACCGGGGTCGAGGGCAAGATGTTCGAGCCAATGGCACTCACCGTCATCATCGCCCTGGTCGCGGCCTTCGTCCTGTCGCTCACCTTCGTCCCGGCGATGATCTCCATCGTCATCACCGGCAAGGTCACCGAGACCGACAACCTTTTCGTCCGGGCGATCAAGGCCGCCTACCGCCCTGTCCTCGGGGCCGCCCTGCGCGTGCCCATGCTGTTCGTCGCGGTCGCCCTGGTGCTGCTCGTCGGAGCCGGCGTCCTGTTCAGGGGTCTGGGGCAAGAGTTCATCCCGCAGCTCGACGAGAAAAGCATCGCGTTGAACGCCCAGCGCATCCCGTCGACGTCCCTGTCGCAATCGCAGGCCATGCAGCTAAAGGTCGAGCAGGCCATCGGCCGGTTCCCCCAGGTCGCCTACGTCTTCTCGAAGACCGGCACCGCCGAGGTCGCCTCGGACCCGATGCCGCCGAGCTCGTCGGACACCTTCGTCATCCTGAAGCCGCAAGCCGAATGGCCGGACCCGGACCTGTCCAAGGCCGAGTTGCAGGAGAGCATCGAGAAGGCCCTCGGGGCGCTCGCGGGCAACGTCTACGAGTTCTCCCAGCCCATCCAGCTTCGCTTCAACGAGCTATTGGCCGGCACCCGCGGCGACCTCGCCGTGAAGGTCTTCGGCGATGATCTGGGCGCGATGACCGCGGCCGCGAACCAGATCGCCGCCATCCTGCGCGGGGTCGAGGGCGCCGACGACGTCAAGGTCGAGCAGACGGCCGGTCTGCCGTTTCTGGAGATCGGGATCAACAAGGCCGAGGCGGCCCGCCTGGGACTGAGCACGTCCGCGATCCAGGACGTCATCGGGGCGGCCATCGGGGGCCGCGAGGCGGGCGTCGTCTTCGAGGGCGACCGACGCTTCCCCATCGTCGTGCGCCTCAACGACAAGGTGCGCGAGGACCGCGAGGCCCTGGAGAACATCCCGGTGCCGTTGCCTCCCGGACCAAACGGGCGCGCCGCGTCGGTGCTCCTGAAGCAGGTCGCGAGCTTCTCGGTGACGGAGGGCCCGAACCAGATCTCGCGCGAGAACGGCCGGCGCCGCGTCGTGGTCACCGCCAACGTGCGGGGCCGTGACATCGGCTCGCTCGTGGCCGAGGCGCAGGACAAGGTGGCCTCTGGGGTGTCGCTCCCGGCCGGCTACTACGTGACCTGGGGCGGACAGTTCGAGAACCTGGCTTCCGCCCGCCAGCGCCTGATGGTGGTCGTACCGGTCTGCTTCTTCCTGATCTTCCTGCTGCTGTTCTCGGCCCTGAACTCGGCCCGGGACGCGCTCCTGGTGTTCAGCGCGGTTCCCTTGGCACTGACCGGGGGCATCGCCGCCCTGTGGCTGCGTGGCATGCCGTTCTCGGTGCCCGCGGCCGTCGGCTTCATCGCCCTGTCCGGGGTGGCGGTGCTCAACGGCCTGGTGATGCTGACCTACATCAAGCAGCTCATCGCCGAGGGACGGCCAAGGCGCGAGGCCATCATGGAGGGCGCCATGACCCGGCTCCGTCCTGTGGCGATGACCGCGCTGGTGGCATCCCTCGGGTTCGTACCGATGGCGCTGGCGACCGAGACCGGGGCAGAGATCCAGCGTCCCCTTGCGACGGTGGTCATCGGCGGGCTCATCTCGGCGACCCTGCTGACCCTCGTCGTCCTGCCGGCTCTCTACGCTAGGTTTGCCGATGCGGTCGCTCCCGAGAGGAAGGATCGGCCCATGCCGGTCCAACCGCATCTCCGCGCCGCCGAGTAGGAGGGTCGGCATGAGCAAGAAGGTCGCCCGAACCATCGCCGACTGGGGCGGCGGCGGCCCACGTCGCCGACGCCGCGTCAGGCCCCACGTCCGTCGCGCGGCCGGCCGGGCGTTCGCCCTGGCCCTCATCGCCATCCCGGCCTGCGTCTACCTTCTGTACTGCCTCTGCAACATCGGCGGGAGGACGCACTTCCACCTGATGCCGACGGGGCCGATCCATCCTCAGGACGGATCCCCGTGGGGAGACAAAGCCTCGATGATGCGGCAGTCGGCGACGGACCCGCAGCCGCACTGACCGATGACGTCGCGCAGCTCATGCGCCAACCGGGTCAGGTCGGCCAGCTTGCGCTCGACCTGCGCCAGGTGGGCGCGGGCGATGGTGTCGACCTCGGCGCAGGACCGGTCGCGGTCGTCGGCCATGGCGAGAAGCTCCCGGATCTGGTCGACCGTGAAGCCGAGGTCCCGTCCCCGCCGGATGAAGCTCAGGCGGCGCAGGTGCTCCGGACCGTAGAGACGGTAGTTGCCCGCCGACCTTTCCGGCGCCGGCAGGAGCTTCACCTTCTCGTACCACCGGATCGTCTCGACGCGGGTGTTCGTCGCCGCGGCCAAGTCGCCGATGGTCATGGGGGGTGCGTGCGCCATGGCCTTGACCCTGTAGTTGCTACAGGGTGCATGTAGGGCCTCAGACCCTTCGGCGCGAGGCCCGGGTCGACGGAGCTTGCCATGTCAGGGCCAGGAACATCGGGAGCGGTCCCCGCAGGCGCCGCGCTGCGCTACCGCGTGAAGGGCATGGATTGCCCGAGCTGCGCGACCAAGATCGAAACAGCGGTAACCCGCATGCCCGGCGTCCGCGACGTCCGCGTGAACTACACGGCCCAGGTCCTCGACCTCGTGCTCGACGAGGGCTCGACACCCAGGGCGGACCTGGAGAACCGGATCACGGGGCTCGGCTATGGCGTCGGGTCCCTGCCGACCGCGGCCGACCTCGCCCGCTCACAGGCAACGGGCATCGCGGCCTCGGCCATCGTCGAGGAGGAGGCGGAGTCCCCCGCCTGGCGCAGCCGCAAGGGGCTTTTGGCGCTGGGCATCGCCGTCCTGTTCGCAAGCGGATTTCTCCTGCAGACGGTTCGGCCCGGGCTGGCCGGGGAATACGCCTACTGGCCCGGCGCGCTCCTGGGTCTCGCCTTCTACGGACGCCGCGCCATCGCCGCCGCCCGCAACGGCTCGCCCTTCTCCATCGAGATGCTGATGTCGGTCGCCACCATCGGGGCGCTCGCCATCCATGCCGCCGAGGAAGCGGCGGTGGTGGTCCTCCTCTTCACCGTTGGCGAGATGCTCGAAGGCTTTGCGGCGGGCCGGTCCCGGGCCGGCATCAAGGCCCTCGTGGGCCTGGTGCCGAAGACGGCGCGCCTGGTCGAGGGGGACGGCGCCGTGCGTGAGGTGGCGGCCGCCTCCCTGGTGATCGGCCAAACCGTGCTGGTGCGCCCGGGTGACCGCGTCCCTGCGGACGGCGAGGTCACGGACGGCACGTCGAGCCTTGACGAGTCCCCGATCACGGGGGAATCGGTGCCCCGGCCAAAGGAGGTCGGGGACGCCGTCTATGCCGGCAGCGTCAATGCGGACGGGGCCCTGCAGGTCAGGGTCACCCGGATGCCGTCGGACAACACCGTCGCCCGCATTCTGCACATGGTGGAGGAGGCGCAGGCTTCGAAGTCGCCGACCGCCCGGTTCATCGACCGCTTCAGCGCCGTCTACACCCCGGTCGCCTTCGCGGTCGCCGCGCTGGCGGCGCTTGGCCCGCCGCTGCTGCTCGGCGCCGACTGGGGCACCTGGATCTATCGCGGACTGGCGTTGCTCCTCATCGCCTGCCCCTGCGCCCTCGTGCTCTCGACCCCGGCCGCCATCGCCTCGGGTCTTGCCGCCGGAGCGCGGCGGGGACTGCTGGTGAAGGGCGGCGCCGCCCTGGAGACCATCGGACGGGTGCGTACCGTCGCGTTCGACAAGACGGGGACGCTCACGGCAGGGCGTCCAAGGGTCACCGACGTCCTCCCATTTGCCCCGGACATGACGGATCGCACCCTGCTCGGGCTCGCGGCGACGGTGGAGGCCGGATCGAGCCACCCCATCGCTCGTGCGATCCTCGAACGTACGGAGGCCGACGCCATCCCCCTGCGCCCCGTACGCGATGCCCGTGCGGTTCCCGGCAAGGCCGTCCAGGCCACGGTCGCCGGTCGCACGGTCGCGGTGGCATCCCCGCGCCACGCCGCGACGCTGGCCAGCCTCTCGCCGGAAGCGGAAGCGACGGTGCAGGCCCTTGAGGAAGCCGGCAAGACCGCCGTCGTCGTGGTTCGGGACGGAGAGGCGCTCGGCGTCGTGGCGGTCCGGGACGAGCCCAGACAGGATGCGGCCGCCGGCGTCGCGGCCCTGCGCCGGCTTGGGGTCGAATGCGTGATGCTGACCGGCGACAACCGGCGCACCGGCGAGGCCATCGCCAAGGGCCTGGGACTATCGGTCCGGGCCGACCTGCTGCCGGCCGACAAGCTCGCCGAGATCGGCGCGTTGAAGGAGGTCGGCCCGGTCGCTATGGTCGGCGACGGCATCAACGACGCCCCCGCGCTCGCCTCCGCCAGCGTCGGCATTGCCATGGGCGGCGGCACAGACGCGGCACTGGAGACGGCTGACGCGGCCATCCTCAACGACCGGGTATCGGACGTGGCCGCCCTCGTGGCGCTGTCCCGGGCGACGCTCGGCAACATCCACCAAAACGTGGCCATCTCGCTGGGGCTCAAGGCCGTGTTCCTGGTGACGACGCTCGCAGGCATCACTGGGCTATGGCCGGCCATCCTGGCGGATACCGGGGCGACCGTCCTGGTGACGGCCAACGCCCTTCGCCTGCTCCGGGCTTGAGCCGATGCGTCTCATACGGGAAAGGGCCGGGTTCGGCGCCCTCGTCGTAATCGCTGTGACCGCGGCGGGCACCGACCTGTGGACCAAGGCGCTGGCGGTCGACAGGCTTTCCGACGAAACCGTGCACGCGGTACTGCCGATGCTCGACCTCAGGCTCGCGTTCAATCATGGCATCAGCTTCAGCCTGCTTCCGGCGCATGACGCGACGTCCTTGGTCGTCCTTCTTGCGCTTCAGGGAATGCTGACGGCCTACGTTGCCCGGTTGGCATTCCGCGCGACCGGAGCGTCGGAAGGAGTTGGTTTCGCCATCATGACCGGCGGTGCACTGGGAAACCTCATCGACCGATGGGTGGACGGCCGCGTCACGGACTTCCTCGACCTGCACCCGGCGGAGGTGCATTGGTTCACCTTCAACATGGCCGATATCTGGATCAGCCTCGGGGCCGCCTTGATAGCTTGGGAGGCAGTCGGCAAGCCGGGCGGGCCGAGACCACCAGCGCCGCTTGATCGGGCCGCCCTACGGGTCCCTTAACGGCGTCATTTCGGTCGTGCCCGTAATGGTCGAACGGCCTGGCCGCAGGCATGGACGATGCGGTCCTGCTAATTGAACGAATGCTGGGATGCGTCCGTCCCTTCAGTCAGGCGGAGGATGCGTTTAGGAAGAACGGCGCATGGGGTCCTATGCCTCGATGCCGGCCTCGCCCGCGACATGGTCGGGCTTCTCGACTTGACCGCGTCGCTGAAGCTGGAGGGCCACGACCCAGCACAGGACCGCCCAGGCCGACCCCACGCACCAGCCTGCCAGCACGTCGGTCGCGTAGTGGACCCCGACATAGACCCGGCTCAGCCCGACGACGACCGTGAGGAAGACGGCCAGCCCCATGAAGTACGCCTTCAGGCGAGCGCCCGCCGCCACGCGCGTCATGAGGGCGCCGAGTGTCAGGTAAGTCACGGCGGAGAGCATGGCGTGGCTGCTAGGGAAGCTGGCGGTGAACACCTGGATGCCGCCGGGGATCTCGGGTCGGGGCCGGTTGAAGAGGAGTTTCAGCCCGAAGCTGATGACCGTCCCGCCCAGGATCGATCCCACCACCAGGACCGCGGCCCCCTGCTTGCGGATCAGGAGCAGGTACCCTGCCACAGCCGCGATGAGGAAGCAGAGGACCACCATGCTGCCCAGGGAGGTCACGTCCCGGGCCATCTCGTGCAGCCAATCCGGTCCAATCGGACCAGCCGCGCCGGGTGGACGGAAGAAGTGGGCGACGCGGGTGTCGAACCCCATCGTGCCGCCCTCCATGACCTTGTCGGCCAGGAGACCAAACCCGAGGATGAGGGCGGCGACGCAAAACAGCGTCACGGGCAGACCGATCTCCCGCTTGCCGAGGCGCGCCATGATACCGGCACGGGCGGACGGAGAGGACTGGTTCATGCGCCCGAACTCCTGGATCGGTCCCTTGACGGTTGCTGGCTCGGGACACTCACCGCCTCATGCGGCAGAGCCGAAGAACCCGTTCGGATCCTCGCCCGTTCCCCCGCGGTGAGCGGCGAGCCAAGGAGAACCCGCACCTTTGTTGCCCGCAATGGTCGCATCCACGCCGAGATCCCTGTGGAGGAGGGCCTGAAACGTCGGATATCGACCCCGAGGCCTAGTGGTCGAAACCTGACGCTTGATACCGTCCGCTTCCGACCCAACTACGCCGTAAGAGCAAGCCAACGTATCTCTCGAAAGCAGACGTTGCAGTCGATCTCGCCGTGCGAGGGCATGATCTCGGATCTCCGCCTTTCAGAGTGGTGACGCCGCCGCATCATTCCTCTGACTGCTCCTGGGTGACGGCCGTATGCCGTGGTTGAGGACGAGTCGGCGGTCACGCTGACGTCACCAATCTTTTTCGTGTGTCAGTGGAATAGACGCGCCCGTTCGGCATCTCTCCCGATGCGGTCATGGTCGACCGCGGGAGACCTCACTCATGCACACCATGCTGATCCGCGCTGCCTTTGCGGCCTTCGCCTTCTCCGCCGCCGCCGCCCAGGCCGCTGCGCCTGCGATGACGGCCGAGACTGCCAAGGGGCCGGCGCTCGTCGATGCCAAGAGCATGACCCTCTACACCTTCGACAAGGACATGGGCGGCAAGTCGATGTGCAACGGCCCCTGCGCCGCCAACTGGCCGGCCCTGATGGCCGCCTCCGGCTCGGCTGCTAGTGGCGACTGGACGATGGTGACGCGGGACGACGGCACGATGCAGTGGGCCTACAAGGGCAAGCCGCTCTACACCTTCGCCAAGGATACGAAGCCCGGCGACATCACCGGCGACGGATTCCTCAACGGTGCATGGCACATCGCCAAGCCCTGATCGGTAAAGCCTCGTGGACGAGATCGCCGCCCTCATCGAACCGCAGATCCCAGCGTTGCGGCGCTACGCAGTCGCACTGTTGCGGGACCGCGAAGCGGCGGATGACCTCGTCCAGGACACGTTGGAGCGGGCGTTGTCCGGCTGGTCCGGACGTCGCCGCGACGGCGACCTGCGAGCCTGGCTGTTCACGATCGAGCGCAACCTGTTCCTCGGCACTGTTCGACGCCGGGGCCGGCGCGGCATCGATGTCGGCGCTGAGGCTTTGGAGCAGGTGCCCGATCCGGGTGCCGACCCCGAGGCCGTTATGGGGGCACGCGACGTGCTCACCGGACTCGACGCCCTGCCCGAGGAGCAGCGCTCAGTGCTACTGCTCGTCGCGGTCGAGGATCTGTCTTATGCGGAAGCGGCGCAGGTGCTCGGAGTACCGCTGGGCACGGTGATGTCGCGGTTAAGCCGAGCCCGGGAGCGGATGCGAAGTTTTCTGGAAACGGGCCGAACCGGCTTGTTGAGGAGGGTGAAATGAGCGGGGATCCACGCCCGGTCGGCGAGGACGACCTGCACGGCCTGATCGACGGTCGTCTCGAACCGGAGCGGCAGGCACTGGTCGAGGCATGGCTCAGGGGAAACCCCGCGCGGGCGGCCGAGGTCTCGGCGGATCGCGCCCTGCGCGAGCGCTTGCGTGCCCGCCTCGCGCCGATCGCCGAGGAGGCGATCCCGGCGCGGCTCCGGGTGGCCAACATCCGCTCGCGACATCGCCCGATAACCGGGCGCTGGCTTCCGGTCGCGGCTGCGGCCGTGCTCTGCCTCGCGGTTGGCGGTGCCGCCGGCTGGTTCGGCCATGCCGCGCGGCAGGTACCCACGGTCACGCTCGCGCGAACCGAGCCGGCGACCGACGACGCGGTGGCGGCCTTCCGCACCTACGTGGTCGAGGCGGTGCATCCAGTGGAGGTGCGCGCCGATGAGAAGCCACACCTCGTGACGTGGCTCTCGAAGCGCCTCGGCCGGGCGGTGACCACCCCCGACCTCACGGCCTACGGCTTCCGCCTGATGGGGGGCCGGCTGCTGCCGGCGGGTTCCGAATCCGCCGCGATGCTGATGTACGATGACGATCACGGCACCCGGCTGACGCTCTACAGCCGCGTAGGCGATGCGGATGGCCGCACGGTGTTCCGCTTCGCCCGCGAGGGCGACGTCGCCGCCTTCTCCTGGGTCGATGGCGGCATGTCCTACGTCGTCACCGGTCGCACCGACGAAGCGCGGCTTTTGACCGTCGCGCAGGCGGTTGACGCGCAGGTCCGTGGATTGCCGGTTCCGCCGCGGCAACCATGACCCTCGACCAACTCCGCATCTTCGTGGCGGTGGCCGAGCGGCAGCACGTAACCCGGGCTGCCGAGGCGCTGAACCTCGTGCAGTCGGCGGTCAGCACGGCGATCGCCAATATCGAGGGACGACACGCGACCAAGCTGTTCCATCGGGTCGGCCGCGGGATCGAGCTGACCGAGGCGGGACGCGTGTTCCTCGTCGAGGCCCGCGCGGTGCTCGCCCGGGCCGAGGCCGCCGAGCTGGTGCTCGCCGACCTCAGCGGCATGCGACGCGGGACGCTGGCCCTCTACGCCAGCCAGACCATCGCCAGCGACTGGCTGCCGCGCCACCTTGTCGCCTTCCGCCGGGCCTACCCTGAGATCGCCATCCGGCTGGCGGTGGGCAACACCACCGACGCTGCCGATGCGGTCCGCGCCGGGCAGGCCGAACTCGGCTTCGTCGAGGGGGCGCTGGACGACCCGACGCTCGCGAGCACCACCATTGCTCATGACCAGCTCGTCCTCGTGGTCGCCCCAGGCCATCCCTTCGCCGGAGCGACCGCCCTTGAACCCAAGGACCTCGCCGGGGCCGACTGGGTGCTGCGCGAGGGGGGATCGGGAACCCGCTCGGCCTTTGAGGCGGCGCTGGGTGCGGCCGGCCTCGCTGCGGCTCAACTCCAAGTCACACTCGAATTGCCCTCGAACGAGGCGGTCCGCGCCGCCGTCGAGGCCGGGGGCGGGGCCGCCGTGCTGTCCGAGACCGTGGTCGCCGCAGCGCTTCGAGCCGGGACCCTGGTACGGGCGGCGTTCGCCCTGCCGAGCCGGCCGTTCCGGGTACTGCGCCACAAGGAGCGCTACCGCAGCCGGGCCGCCGACGCGCTGCTCGATTTGATCGCAACGGCGGATGCCGAATGAGCGAGCCCGCGAAACCCGTTCCCCCCGACGACCCGCGGGTCAGGCTCGCCGAGGACCGCACGGTGCTGGCAGCCGAGCGCACCTTCGTGGCGTGGCTTCGCACCGGGCTCGCCTTCCTCGGCGTCGGCCTGGCCGCGCAGCGCTTCCTGCGAGAGGTGCTGGCGGTCTGGCCACTGAAGGTGCTGTCGCTCACGCTGATCGCCTGTGCGCTCGCCTCGTTCGCCGGCGCCGCATGGCGGGACCGAGCGATCCGGGCGCGACTCGCTCATGCCGAGATCCCGATGATGCCGCGCATCCTCACCGTCGGGGTTGCGGCCCTGCTCATCGCGATCTCGGGCCTCGCTGCCACCGCCCTGCTCTGGGCGTGACGGTCAGGCCACCGTTACCCGCACCCGGTGCCAGGCGGCGCTGAGGTAGCCCTTGTAGTTCCAGGTGTCGTCCGGCGCCGCAGGCTGGGTCTGGCCGGCGGAATCCCAGGCCCGTACCGCGAGTTCGTGCTCGCCGGTCGTCAGCTCGCGCTCGATCTCCCAGAACGTCCAGGCGTAGGGTGCGTCGGCGTCGCGGTCGATCCGGGCCTGCGCCCAGCTGCGACCGCCATCCGTCGAGACATCGACGCGGGCGACCGCGCGGTCACTGGCGATGGCGTAGCCGCGGATCGCGTGCCGGCCGGCCTTCAACGCCGCGCCGCGGGCGGGCTCGCAGATCGCGCTGTTGAGCGGCATCGCCTCGATGGTGATGCCGTGGGCGGGGTCCGCGGTCTCGGCGGTCACGTCGGGCGGAAACAGCTTGTAGTCGTCGGCCTGCATCGGGTTGTTGGAGGGGTGATCCTGCACCGTGATGCGGGCGAGCCATTTCGGGCTGCGGATGCCGGCAAAGCCCGGCACCACAACACGCAGCGGGTGACCGTGCTCGGGGGCGAGAAGCTCGCCGTTCATCGCGAAGGCGAGCAGCGTCTCGGGGGCGAGAGCCTTGGCGAGCGGGATCGAGGCGCCGAAGCGCGTGTCCGTATGGGCGATCCGGTCGTGGCTCTCGAAGGCGACGTGACGTGCGCCCCCCGCGTCGAGGCCGGCCGCGCGCAGCACCTCGGCGAGGCGCACGCCGGTCCATTCCGCGTTGCCGATGGCGCCGGGCGCCCACGGGTCGCCGGAGACCGGCGCCACCGCCAGCATGTCGGCCCGGCGGTTGCCGGCGCATTGCATCACCGCCGTGACGGTGACGGGCGCGAAGCGTTCCTTGAGATCGGCGAGCGAGAGGTCGAGCGACGTCGCGACCATCCCGTCGATAATCAGGCGGTAGCTGTCGGCGTCGAGGTCCGGGATGTCACCGTGGCTGCGGACGTAGAAGTCGGCCTGATCAGTCAGGAAGGCCGCGCGCAGGCGATCGAGCGGCGGCTCGGCGTTGTAGGGCGCCTTTCCGTGGACGATGAGGCGGTCCTTGCGCTGGAACAGGCCGAGCATGGGGTCTTTGTCCTGCGTTCGTGACGTGTCGACATCGGGAACGCGCCGGGAGCCGAGAAGGCACCCGGCGCGCGACGCCTCAGGGCTTCATGGTCGAGATGACCGCGTTCTTCGCCCGGTCCACCACGGCGACGCTAAGGTCGCGGTTGAGGACGTAGGCGTGGGCGTTGTCGGCCGAGAACGCGATCGCCTGGCGCGGCTCGTTCAGGCCGGTCACCGTGGCGACGACCTTGAGGGTGCCGGTGTCGATCACCGACAAGGAGTTGTCCTTGAGATTGCCCGAATAGACGAAGCGCCCGTCCGGGGTCAGCGCGGCGCCGTAGGGGTCCTTGCCCACCGCCACCTCGGACGTGACCTTACGGGCGGCGACATCGACCACGCCGATCGTGTTGCGGCCGCTGTTGGCGGCAAACAGCGTCTTACCGTCCTTGGTGATCGAGATGGCGCGCAGCTTGTCGAACCCGGCGATCTCGCCGGTGATCTTGTTGGTGGCGGTATCGACCAACGTGATCTTGTCGCCGAGGAAGTTCGTCACGAACACGGTCTTGCCGTCCGGCGACAACTTCACGCCCTGGCGCGGCTGCGCGAAGCCGGGGATCACAGCCTCGGCGAGCATGGTCCTGGTGTCGAACACGGTCAGCGTGCTCGCGGCCTCGTTATTGACGTAGAGCTTGGTCCCGTCGGCCGAGAGCACCGTGCCGAACGCGCCGGGGCCCGCGGCGAGAACGCCGGCTTCCTTGCCGGTGGCGGTCTCGTAGACCGTGATCCGGCCGGTGCCGCTGTCGGAGACGTAGAAGCGGGCGCCGTCCGGCGCGAACACGATGTTGCGCGGGGTCACGAAGCCGTCGAGGCGGCGCAGCACCGTGCCCTTGGCGACGTCGTAGACGATGACGGCGCTCTCTTCGCTGTTCGACACAGCGGCGACCGTACCGGCGGCGTTCAGCGCCAGCGCGTTGTTCTTGATCGCCCCGTCGAAACCGGCGGCGAACCCGGGCTGGCCCTGGGCGAGGAGCAAGGCGGCTCCGGCGACGAGGGCGCGCAGGCTGGTGCGGATATGGGTCATGAAGCGTGTCTCTCGGGCATGCGCGCTCGTTCGGCGGCCGGGGCCTGCCGTGAGGGCTGGTTCGAAATCGGAAATCCGTCGTGCAAGGCCGGGCCGGCCGTGCATCGCCCTGAGGAGACGCCGGAAGGCGCGGTCTATTCCCCGAGGCCGGCGAAAAAAGCGCGGCGGCCTCGGGAATCGGGGGTTCAGGGCGTCGGCTTCAACGCCGTGAGGTAATCGATGATGGTCTGCACGTCGGCCTGATCGACCGGTGCCTTGTAGACGTGAACCATCTTGTTCACGGTCTCGGTCCACTGCGCCTTGGTGAGCTTGGGCTGGGTCAGCACCATCCCGGCCGAGTGGCAGGCAAGGCAGTTGTTGTTGACGGCCTCGGCCCCCGGCCCGTCGGGGAAGATCCGGTCGGAGGTCGGCATCGCAATGGATTGCGAGGTGAAGCGCATCGGCTCGGGGGCCGGGGCGGCGAGCGCCACCAGAGGAGACAAGGCGAGCGCGGCGATGAGGGCCGCAGGGCGGATCGGGTTCATGGCTGGTCTCCTCAAGCGGCCTGGAAGGACACGGTCTCTATGCCGTTCTGCATGAAGCCGTTGGCGTTCCAGACCTGGTCCATGCCCTGGGCGACGCCGTTGGTATTGGTGCAGCGGACCTTAACCGCATGGGTGCCGGCGGCCAGCGCCGGCAGGCTGCCGTCGAAGCGGCGGAAGCTGTAGGGGCCCTCGTCCGCGCCGAGTTGCGCCGGAAACCACGTCGCCCCGCCGTCTCCGGAGAAGTCGACCGCCTTTACCCCGCAATCGCCGCCGAAAGCGATGCCGCGAAGGGCCACCGGCGTTCCGGCCGCCACCTTGGCGCCGTCGGTCAGGTTGGTGACGAAGGAGCGCGGCACCATCCTGTTGATCGGCACCGTCTTGAAGCCGGTCTGGCCGGGCTTGATGTTGGCGCCCGGCACGTCCGGGATGCGGTAGGCGGTCTTCATCCAGTACCCGTCGTCGGGCTTGTCCAGCACCTCGATGTCGGACAGCATCTTGACCCAGTAGGTCGAATACCAGCCCGGCACCACGAGGCGGAGCGGGAAACCGTTGAGCAGCGGGAGCTGCTCGCCGTTCATCGCGTAGGCGATCATCACCTCACCATTGTTGGCGTGGTCGAGATCGAGCGACTTCTTGAAGTCCGGCGCGTCGTCGACCACGGGCTCGTCGAGGCCGTTGAAGCGCACCTGCACGGCGCCGGACTTCACCCCAGCGCGTTCGAGCACGTCCTTGAGGCGTACCCCGGTCCAGCGGGCGTTGCCCATCGAGCCGTTGGCCCATTGCGCGCCGGGCACCCGCGGCTCGAACAGCCCGCGTGAATTGCCCGAGCACTGGTTCACCGCGGCGATCTCGAAGCGCGGCAGGCCGGCGATGGCGTCGAGCGAGAGCGAGAGTTCCTTATCGACGTGGCCGTGGACCTTAAGACGGAAGGTGCCGGCATCGACTTCGGTCGGGATCGAGGCCCAGTGCCAACGGACGTAGAAGCGGTCGTTAGGGGTGAACACGCCCTCGTCGAACACCGAGAACGGCGTCTCCAGCAGCGGCGGATGGGTGCGTTGAAGGATCATCTCGGCCTTGCCCGGAAAGGCGGTGGTCAGCGCCCGCTCGTCCGGGCCGCCGGGCAGCGGAAGCTTCACCGAGCCCGCGGCCCAGGCCGGCATGGCGGTGGCGAGGCTGCCGACCCCTAGGCCACCCAGGACGAGGCGGCGGTTCAACGGTTCGTGCAGATGGCGCATGATGTCTCCCTGGAATCGTTTGTTGGGCCGCGTCGGCCGGTCGCTGGATCTCGGTGTCGCCGTCGGCGGACGGCATTGGCGTCGGTCGGGACGGTTCGGTCTCGCCGCCGGAAACTCGGGTCGTCGATCCATGTCATCCCGGCAAAGAGGCGTCCTCTCCGTGAACGAGATGCTACAGCGAGATGATTATTCCACCCAATGATCGTTAGAGATCTGAACGATCTCCGATTGCGATCATCCGAAGATTTCCGATCTCCGATCAATGGCGGGCGGCCGGATCAGATGATCGTCAGCCAGGCGGTGCCGACGGCGGCGACAGTCAGGGCGACCGTCCAGAACAGGACCCAGCGCATATGACCGCTGGTCTCGCCCTGCCGGGCCTCGTCAGTGGTCTCGAAGGTGGGTCGGGTCATGATGGATCTCCCTGTCATTCGGGTGTTCGAAGGCTTCACGTGCCGCCGGACGGATGCCCGGCGGCCAAGGGGGCGCTGTCAGCGACCGATCAGTTCCCGCGCCGGGCCGCCGGTCTCCTGGCCGCGGCCACGGGCGTAGGCCGGGAGTGCCGGGTTCTTGGCGTTGGCGCCATCGGCGTCGCCGTAGATCGGTGCGGATGGGCTGGTGATGAAGCGGACCTGCGGAGCGCGGAGGCCCTGGGCCTGCGAGAGGCCCGTCATGCCGACGAGGGCGGAGGCGGCGAGGGCGACGGCAGCGATCGTACGGGTCATGGTCGATATCCTTCTGGTCGGGTCGTCACGTCGGTTCGTGATGACAAGAAGGTAGCGGCCGACAACCATTCATACTAATGGTTTGATTAGCTAGTTTTAATCGATTGTTTTGATGATTAAGCGCCGCTTGCGAGTTGATGTTTATCGCGGCGGCGCGCGATGCGGGGTCGTGCTAGAGCCGGTGCGTTGACCCTCCGAAGCCCAAGAGCGCCCCGTGTCCGAATCCAGTCTGCTGGCGATCAGCACAGGCCTAAAGCCGCTCTCGCGCCTCCAGCATCCGCGGGACGTGATCCGACAATTCACGCCGAACTGGTTCACCGTGGTGATGGGCACTGGCGTGGTCGCCTTGGCCCTCGACCGTCTGCCGGAGACGCATGCCCTGCTGGCCCCTGTGCCGCTCGGGCTCTGGCTCGCCTCCGTCGTGCTTTTCGCCACCTTCTGCCTAGTCTACGGCGCGCGCTGGATCTTCTACTTCGATGGCGCCCGACGGATCTTCGGACACTCGACGGTGTCGATGTTCTTCGGGGCGATCCCGATGGCACTGGCGACGCTGCTGAACGGGCTGCTGATATTCGGTCCGCCCTATCTCGGCGCAGAGACCGTCCGAATCGCACTGCCACTGTGGTGGTTCGACGTGGCGCTCGCTCTGATCTGTGCTGTCGCGATCCCCTACCTGATGTTCACCCGTCAGGAGCACCGCATCGACCAGATGACGGCCGTATGGCTGCTGCCAGTGGTGACAGCCGAGGTCGTCGCCGTCTCCGGTGGCCTGCTCGCTCCAGCCTTGAGCGGCGAGAGCCAACAACTCGCCGTCATCGTCACGAGCTTCGTGCTCTGGGGCGTCTCGGTCCCGCTGGCGCTGAGCATCCTGGCGATCCTGGTGCTGCGCATGGCGCTGCACAACTTGCCACCGCGTGAGATGGCCGCATCGAGCTGGCTCTCCCTCGGTCCGCTCGGAACCGGGGCGCTCGGCCTGCTCGTGCTGGGGCAGGCCGGTGGCCCGATCCTCGCGGCAGGCGGTTTTGCCGGCGCGCCCGAGATCCTCAGGATCACGGGCCTGATCGGCGCGCTGATCCTCTGGGGCTACGGCGCCTGGTGGTTTCTGCTCTCGCTCGCCGTCACCGTGCGCTACCTACGCGCCGGCGTTCCGTTCAACCTCGGCTGGTGGGGCTACATCTTCCCGCTCGGCGTCTATGCCCTGGCCACCCTGCGGATCGGCGAAGTGACGGCACTCAGCGGGTTCGCCTGGCTCGGAGCGGGCCTCGTCGGCCTGCTGACCCTACTCTGGCTGATCGTGTCCGTGCGCACGTTGCGCGGGGCCTATCGCGGGGAGCTCTTCGTCTCGCCCTGCCTCGCCGGGGCCTGACCGGGCCTCGGGCGCATCCGATCGGTTCAAGCGAGGCCCAGCACGCGGATCAGACCGAGGCTGACGGCGCCGAGTGCGACGAGCGAGGCGACCACCGCCAGGGTCACCCGCGCCCCGGCCTTGGCGACGCTGCGCACATCGACCCCGAGGCCGAGCGCCGCCATCGAGACCACGGTGAGCAGATTGGCGGTCTCCGACATCGGCGCGAGCGCGACCTGCGGAACCAGCCCGGCCGAGCGAAGGCCCGCGAGCGCCAGGAAGGCGAGGATGAACCACGGCACCAAGCGGTGGATCGCGAGGCCGGCGCGAGCAGGGCGGTCGCCAGCGGTGACGCCGGGGGCGGCCTCGTCGGTCTCCTCGCGCAGCCGGCTTGCGCCGAGCGAGAGCATCAGGACGACCGGGCCTAGCATCAGCACCCGGACGAGCTTCACCAGGGTTCCGACCTGGACGCTGAGCGCCGCGACCGGCGCGGTGGCGGCGAGGACTTGCGGAACAGCGTAGACGGTGAGGCCGGCGAGCACGCCGTACTGCATCGGCGACAGACCGAGCAGCGGCACCAGCAGCGGTAGGCCGAGCACCACCAGCACGCCCAGCACCGCGGTGAAGGCGATGGAGGCGGCGACGTCCTCGCCGTCGGCGCCGATCACCGGTGCCGTGGCCGCGATCGCCGAGTTGCCGCAGATCGAGTTCCCGCAGGCCACGAGGATCGCCATGCGCGGATGCAGCCCGAGCGCTCGGCCGATGCCGTAACTCGACAGGATCGCCACCGCGACGACGCCCGCAATGCCGAAGAGCAGGCCCGGTCCGGCGGCGAGGATCGTCGCGAGGCTGAGCGACGCCCCGAGCAGGACGACCGCGATCTCCAGCACGGTCTTGGCCCCGAAGGCGATGCCGGGAAAGAAACGCTGCGACGGGGTCCAGGCGGTGCGAATCGCGCTCCCGAGCAGGATCGCCAGTACCAGGGCTTCGAGCCAAGCGCGACCGAACAGATGCGCCTCGACGGCCTCGAAGCCGACCGCTGCGGCGGTGACCGCCACGCAGAGGCCCAGTCCCGGAAGGATGGCTCTCGTGCCGGCCAAGGCGTGCATCGATCGAGGGTGGGAGAAAAGTCTGGGCGCGGACATGGATGGCTCCGATGTGATGCCGGAGGATCCCAGGGCCCGTTCATTCACTCCAACGGAATGATTAGATGCTTGCCATCACTGAAATAGATGAAAGCAGGACCCCTTCAGAGTTTGCGGAGACCCATTGTGGAGGGCCGACAGGCGGATTCACCCGTCGATCCAGCGGGCCTTGATCGTCGTGTCCGCAGCAAGCTCATAGATCCTGACGGAGCCCGTCGCGAGTTCAAGGTGCTCGACCTCCGCGGGGCTCAGGTCTTCAAGCGCCATGACAAGCGCCCGCAGGCAATTGCCGTGGGCGACGACGAGCACGTCTCCGCCCATAACCGCCGGCTGGATGGTTCGGAGGTAGCATGGGACGATGCGGGCGACGGTATCGCGCAGGCTCTCACCGTTCGGCGGCGCCTCGGCGTAGGAGCGGCGCCAGGTCTCGATCCGCTCCGCCCCCCAGCGCGCATCGGCGGCGATCTTGTCGAGCCCGCTGAGGTCGCCGTAGTCTCGCTCGTCGAGCGCGGCGAAGCGTTGGGGGACCAATCCGGGTTGCCCGAGCGCATCGAGAATAAGCCGGCCGCTCACGATCGCCCGCGTCAGCGTCGAGGTGAAGGCTGCGGAAAAGCGCCAGCTGCGCTCGGCCAAACGCCGCCCGGCTGCCTCGGCTTCCATCCGGCCCTGCTCGGTCAAGGGCGAGTCCAGCAATCCCGTGAACAGGCCGGATCGGTTGGCTACGCTCTGGCCATGCCGGACCAGCACGAGATGTCGCGTGACCGGGGCTTTGCAATCGTGAATCACGCTGTCTCCCGAGGCAGAGCACTTTCGTGCCGGTCGCATCGCCTCTGATGATGTCGGCATCCGACTTCAACGAACTTCGACCATGCGATGGGTTGGACCGTTCATCCGGAGTCGGCGGGTCATCCTAGGTCCGCTTAAGAACGTCTCGCGACTGAAAGCAGCCAAGCTGCTTCCCACCCCAAGCTGACCTCGCGAATGGGTACCAAGCGTCAGATTTCAACCACTAGGGGCCCGCATCCACGGGACCTACGGAAACGGCGCTAGGCAACCATGCTCCGATGGCGCAAAAGAAACCTATGTTATGCGGCAACCTACCGGCCAGGCCGGCCTTTGGTATCCATGCCCCTGCCTGACCCCGCCGATGCCCCCCATGTCCTCGTGGTCGACGACGACGCCCTCATCCTGATGGATGTGTCCGACATCCTGGAGGATGCCGGTTTCGTGGTTCTTGAGGCGATGGACGTCGCCCAGGCGACGCGGGTGCTCGACGAGCACCATGGCAAGGTGCAGCTGCTGTTCACGGACGTGCAGATGCCCGGGCCGGACAACGGCTTCGACCTGGCGCGGCGGACGGCCGTGACGTGGCCCCACATCGCCATCGTGGTCGCCTCCGGCAATGTGCGACCTGAACCCGGGGACCTGCCCGATGGGGCGACGTTCATCGGGAAGCCGTTCAGCCCCTCCTTGGTCCGGCACCACGTGCGCGAGACGATGCCGTCGGAGAAGCACCCCGGGCCCCTTCGGAGGTAAGCCCGGGATCGGTTGGCCGGAGCCCCATGCCTCCTACCGGCTCTCCTCGATCATCGACCGGATGCGAGCGACCCTCGATGTCGGGTTAGGCGAGGTCTTCGAGAATGTCGGAGACCAACATGCCTAACCGTCGGCTCGTCGTCGACCACCAGCATGGTCTCGTCCTCGTTGTCATTCCGCGGCCAAGGGCATCGTGTGCCCCTCGACGGGTTCCGGCTGCATGTCGGATCTCGGCAGTCCCCATCCCTTCACCAGCCCGTATACCGCCGGGATCACGACGAGGGTCAGGACGGTCGACGACACCATGCCGCCGATCATCGGCACCGCGATGCGCTGCATGACCTCGGAGCCCGAGCCGGTGCTCCACAGGATGGGCAACAGCCCGGCTATGATGGCGACCACGGTCATCATCTTGGGCCGCACCCGCTCGACCGCGCCGACCATGATCGCCCGCCTCAGGTCATTTCGCGATAGGGCGCGCCCATCCCGCTCGCACTCCGTCCGGATCTCGGCCAGCGCATGGTCGAGGTAGACCAGCATGATCACCCCGGTCTCGGCGGCGACCCCGGCGAGCGCGATGAAGCCCACGGCCACGGCGACCGATAGGTTGAAGCCCAACCACCACATCAGCCAGACGCCGCCCACCAGTGCGAAGGGCAGCGACAGCATCACGATGAGGGTTTCAGTCAGCCGGCGAAAGTTGAGGTAGAGCAGCAGGAACACGGTCAGGAGGGTCAGGGGCACCACGATCTTGAGCCGGGCCGTGGCGCGGTCGAGGTACTCGACCTGCCCGCTCCACTGGAGGGTGGTCCCGGGTGGCAGGCTCACCTCGCCGGTAACAGCCGCCCGTGCATCGGCCACGTAGCCGCCAAGGTCCCGTCCCGAGACATCGACGTAGATGAAGACCGCGAGTTGCCCGTTCTCGGTCCGGATCTGGGTCGGCCCCCGGGTCAGTGCCACCTTGGCGACTTCGCCCAAGGGGACCGTGCCTCCGCCCGCGATGGGCACCTGCACCTCGGTCGCGATGGATTGTGGGCTCGACCGGAAGGCGCGCGGGTAGCGCACGTTGACGGTGTAGCGCTCGCGGCCCTCGACCGTGTTGGTGACGCTCTCGCCGCCGAGCGCCATGGCGATCACGTCCTGCACGTCCCCGACCGATAGGCCGTAGCGGCCCAGAACCTCCCGGTCGGGCGTGATGTCGAGGAAGTACCCGCCCTGGACGCGCTCGGCATAGGCGCTCGACGTGCCCGGCACCGCCTTCACCACCGCCTCGACCCGGCGGGCGACCTTCTCCATCTCGGCGAGGTCGGTTCCGAGCACCTTGATGCCGACGGGGGTCCGGATGCCGGTGGCGAGCATGTCGATGCGGGCGCGGATCGGCTGGGTCCAGGCATTGGAGACACCGGGGAACTGGAGCGCGGCATCCATCTCGGCTTTGAGGCTCGCCAGCGTCACGCCCGGGCGCCACTCCGCCTTCGGCTTCAGGTTGACGATGGTCTCGAACATCTCGGAGGGCGCCGGGTCCGTCGCGGTCGCGGCCCGTCCGGCCTTGCCGTAGACGGACAGGACTTCCGGGAAGCTCTTCAGGATGGTGTCCTGTCTCCCTAAAAGCTCGCCGGCCTTGGTCACCGAGATGCCCGGCAGGGTGGTCGGCATGTACATCAGGGTGCCCTCGTCGAGATCGGGCATGAACTCGGACCCGAGTTGCAGGGCCGGCCAGACCGAGGCGCCGAGAACGCCCAGCGCGATCAGGATGGTCAGCACCCGCGCCCGCAGGACCCCTGCGATGATGGGACGGTAGAACCAGATCAGGAGCCGGTTCACCGGGTTGCGGTGCTCGGGCACGATGCGGCCGCGCACGAACAGCACCATCAGCGCCGGAACCAGCGTCACCGACAGCACCGCCGCCGCCGCCATCGCGAACGTCTTGGTGAAGGCCAGCGGCCCGAACAGACGCCCTTCCTGGCTTTCCAGGGTGAAGATGGGCAGGAAGCTGACCGTGATGATGAGGAGCGAGAAGAACAGCGAGGGACCGACCTCGGAGGCGGCCTCTATCAGGACCTGGACCCGGGGCTTGCCAGGGTCCGCCCGCTCCAGGTGCTTGTGGGCGTTCTCGATCATGACGATGGCGGCGTCGATCATGGCGCCGACCGCGATGGCGATGCCGCCCAGGCTCATGATGTTGGCGCCCAAGCCCAGCGCCTTCATGCCCGCGAACGCCATTAGGATGCCGACCGGCAGCATCAGGATCGCGACCAGCGCACTGCGGACGTGGAGCAGGAACACGACGCAGACGAGGGCGACGATGGCGCTCTCCTCGATCAGGGTCCCCTTGAGCGTCTCGATGGCCGCCTCGATGAGGTGCGACCGGTCGTAGACAGGCAGGATCTCGGTGCCCTTGGGCAGGCTCGCGGCGACCTCGGCGAGGCGCGCCTTGGCACTCGCGATAACGTCGAGGGCGTTGGCCCCGAAGCGCTGGAGGATGATGCCGCCGGCGACCTCGCCCTCCCCGTTCATCTCGGTGATGCCGCGGCGCTCGTCGGGACCGAGCTCGACCCGGGCGACGTCCTTCACCCGCAGGGGCGTGCCCGCCTCTGTCTTCAGGACGATGCTCTCGATGTCGGCGATGCTCTTGAGGTACCCGCGGCCACGGACGACGAACTCGAACTCGGAGAGCTCGACGGTGCGGCCGCCTACGTCGGCGTTGCTCGCCCGGATCGCGTCCCGGAGCTTCGCCAGGGTGATGCCCTGCGCCCGCAACCGGCTCGGGTCGACGACCACGTTGTACTGTTTGACGAAGCCGCCGACGCCTGCGACCTCGGCCACGCCTTCGGCACGAGAGGCCCCGAAGCGCACGACCCAGTCCTGGAGCGAGCGGAGCTCGGCCAGCGTGCGCTCTTTGGCGACCACGACGTACTGGTAGACCCAGCCGACCCCGGTCGCGTCCGGTCCCAGCGTCGGGGTCACCCCCGCCGGCAGGCGCTTGGCCACGGTGTTTAGGTATTCGAGCACCCGGCTCCGGGCCCAGTATGGGTCGGTGCCGTCCTCGAAGATGACGTAGACGAACGAGACCCCGAAGAACGAGAAGCCGCGCACGACCTTCGACCGGGGCACCGTCAGCATGGCGGTAGTCAGCGGGTAGGTGACCTGGTCCTCGATGACCTGTGGCGCCTGCCCGGGGTACTCGGTGTAGACGATGGTCTGGACGTCCGAGAGGTCCGGGATCGCGTCGAGCGGCAGGGTCCTCAGGGCGTAGAGCCCGGCCCCCACCGCGAACACCGTCCCGATCAACACCAGAACCAGATTCCGGGCCGACCAGCCGATGAGCCGGGCGATCATGGCGCCCTCCCATCGGCCGCCGCCTGCGGACCTGGTTCTACCTTCGGCTCGGAGAGACCCTGCAGCGCCGCCTTGAGGTTGCTCTCGGCGTCGATGAGGAAGTTGGCGGCGGTCACCACCCGGTCGCCTGCCGCGATGCCCTCCCGGACTTCGACGTAGCCGTCGCCGCGGGCACCGAGCTTGACCGGGCGCGGCTCGAAGCGGCCCTCGCCCTTGTCGAGCAGGACGACCTGCCTGGTTCCGGTGTCGATGACGGCGTCGTCGGGGACGGCGACCACGGGCTTGGCGTTCCCGGTCGCGATCTCGACGTCGCCGTACATCCCGGGCCGCAGGTCGCCGTTGAGGTTCGGCAACTCGATGCGCAGGCGGGCCGTCCGGGTCCCCATGGCGAGGTGCGGATAGATCCGCGTCACCGTGCCAGTGAAGGTCCGGTCGGGAAACGTCCGGGCACGCACGGTCGCCGTTTGGCCCTCCGCCACGGACGCCAGGTCGCGTTCGGTCACGTCGACGAGCACCCATACCCGGGTATGGTCGACGAGCTTGAACAGGGTGTCGCCGGACTTGGCGCGCATGCCGTCGGAGACGTTGCGCTCGACCACGACGCCGTCGCGTGGCGCCGACCACGTGATGGTCGCCGGCACTTTTCGGGATCGCTCGATCTCGTCGATGGCCTCGGGCGGGATGCCGAGGTTCTCCAGTCGGCGCCGGGCGCCCTCGTAGCCGATGCCGGTGAGGTACTGCGCGGCGGCCGCGTTCATCTCGGGCGAGAACAGGCGCATGAGCGGCTGGCCCTTGTGGACGTGGTCGCCGGTGGTGACGGCCTCGACCTTCTCAATGAAGGCGTCGGTGCGCATCGCGATGACCGAGATCCGGCGCTCGTCCTCCTCGATGGTTCCAGGAGCCCGCACCGGCATGGATAGGACGCGCCGTGCAGCGACCTCCGTCCGGACGCCGGTTCGCTGGACCTTGCCGGGCGAGAGGGTCACGGTGCCGTCGTCGGTGTCCTCGCCCTCGTAGACGGGGAGGTAGTCCATCCCCATCGAGTCCTTTTTCGGAATCGGCGAAGTGTCCGGAAGGCCCATCGGGTTGCGGTAGAAGCGCACCTTGCGGGCGCTCGCGGGCGTCTTGGCCTGAGCCATGGCCATGTCGCCGTGGCCGGCGTCAGGCATGGCTTCCGCCTCTTCGGGTTCGTCGAAGCGCACGTCCTCGCTGGCGTGGACGGCGCGGTAGTCGCGACCGTCCGCCGTCTGTTTGGGTTCGGAGGCGTAGTCCGGCTTCCCGTCCGGGTCTCGGTAGTAGACCACCGAACCCGTCGCCTTGATCGGAGCCTGCGCGGGCATCGGGGAGGCCGGCCGTGCACCCGGCAGCCAATGGGCGAACCCGGTCCGCGCCTGCTGGACGAGCGCCGGCACGGGGCTGCCCTCATGCCCCGCGCCATAGCCCAGCCCCCCCGCCGCGAGCGCGGCGAGGGTCCCGGCCAGCCATGCCGTCCGGCTCACTTGGTGGCCTTGAACACCAGCTTGTTCTCGACGGTGCCGGTCTCGCCTTGGACCTTGGCCCCGAGCGAGAGGCGCCAGCCGCCGGCCATCGTCAGCTTCGCCTTGAACCGGTAGAGGCCCGGCTCCGGCGAGGGCAGTTGCTCGATCTTGGAGGTCATCTCCTCCATGCTGTCGGGCGCCATATCGATGCGCTTGGCGAAGATGACGGCGTTCGGCACGGGCTTGGACGTGCGCTTGTCGACGAGGCGGACGTCGAGGATGGCCTCGCCCTGCTTGGCTTCGTCCTTCACCAGCTGGAACTCGTAGTCCTTGGTGTCGGCCCGGGCCGCGGCGGTGAGGGCGAGGCCGAGCAGCGCAACCGTGAGGGCGCGCGAAAACGATGTCTTGGTCACGATGTGGGGTCTCCTGAACGCGATGGATGGCCACGCGCGGACGCGCGTCACCGTGCCGGCGCAGGCGCCGACGGCATCGGGTTCAGGCTCGGGGAGGCTCGGAGGGTGGCCCTTGCGAGACGCTGTCGAAGGAGGCGGTGACGGCCCACGCAGTCCCCTCGACGACGGCGACGCGTCCCGGCAACCCTAAGGCGCCGGGCAGGCCGGTGGCGACCTTCGCCAGGCAGAGTGCCATCAGGGGGCAGCCCTTCGAGCAGTCGGGCATGTCCGGCCGCTCCTTGGGGCAGCACGGCATCTCGTCCATGGCCATCCCGGCCATGTCGTCCATGGCCTCGTCGGGCATCGCCATGGCGTGGCCCTGAGCGGCCATCGGCGCATGCATGCCCGCGGCGGCCGCGGATGCGGTCACCGGCGCAAGGGCGAGGCTGAGGACCGCAAGGAGCGGAAGCAGCCGCCGAAGGGCGAGCCAGAAGGTCACGGACGGACGATGCCACATCGCGGAGCGGTGAGGAAGGGAGGTGACTACCGGACGCGCCAGAGGGATACGGCGAGCGCGACGTTCGCGAGGGCGAGCACGGTCAAGAGGGCGTAGGTCGCATCGGCGCCCGCCTGCGTCAGCACGACCGCCCCGAGGGAGGGCGCAAGCGCCTGCGCCACCAGCCCCGGACGGGCGAGCCGGCCAACGAGCGGGGCGTAGCGCTCGGGACCGAACAGCGCGAGGGGCACCGTCCCGCGGGCGATGGAATAGATCCCGTTGCCGGCGCCGTAGAGGACCAGCGACAGCCCCACCACGGGCAGACCAGCCGCCAGCATCGCGACCCCGATGGCGACGAGGACCATCGCCGCGGTGAGGGTCCATAGAGGGTGATGCCGGCCCTTCCCGGCCATCTCGACGATGCGCGCCCCCACCTGTGACGGGCCGATCAGCGCGCCGTATGCGACGGCCGAGGTCAGCGCCACGCCACGGGCCTGGAGAAGGGTAATGAGGTGCACCGAGACCATGGCCATTACGGTGCCGCCGAGGGTCAGGACCCCCGCCATGAGGAGGAAGGCACGCCGCTCGCGTGCATCGAGCCGGACGGCCGAGACCGGGCCCTCGGAACGTGCTGGCCCGTGGGCAGGGGGGTGCGGGATGACGAGCAGGACGAGGGGAAGCGTGACCGCCAGGTGCAGCCCGGCATAGGCGAGGCAGGTGCCGCGCCAGCCTACCCGTTCGATCAGGAAGGCCGAGAGCGGCCAGCACACCGTGCTGGCGAAGCCGCCCCACAGGGTCAGGGTCGTGATGGCGGGTCTTGCCTCGGCGCCGTAGAGCCGACCAAGCGTGGCAAAGGCCGGATCGTACAGGCCGGTGCCCATGCCGAGCCCGACGAGGAGCCAGCCCACCAGGTAGGTCGGCAGGTTCGGCGCGAGGCCGAGGACGCCGAGGCCCAAGGCAAGGACCACGGCCGCGAAGGCCAGAACGGGCCTACCGCCGTGCTCCCCGATGAACGCTCCGACCCGTGGCGAGACCAAGCCCGCGACGAGGAGGCCGAGGGACAGGCCGCCGATGACCCAACCCAGGGGCCATCCCGTGTCCTTCGACATCGGGGTGGCCAGCACCGACAACAGGTAGAACGAGGAGCCCCAGGTCAGGATCTGGACGACGCCTAGGGCCGAGATCACGGGCCAGCGGCGCACCGGGGTCATCGGTCCGCTACCGGGCCCCAAGAACGGGTAGCCACACTGCAAGGGCAGCCAGGGTGACGAGCAGCACCGGAGGGGTGATCACGAGGCCGACCCGCATGTACTGACCCCAGGTGATGCGCTGGCCCTTGATGTCGAGGACGTGCAGCCAGAGCAGGGTCGCCAAACTCCCGATGGGCGTGAACTTCGGGCCGAGGTCGCAGCCGATGACGTTGGCATAGACCATGAGCTCCCGGGTCAGTGGCGAGAGGTCCGGGGCCTGCTGGATTGAGAGCGCGCCCACCAGCACGCTCGGCATGTTGTTCATCACCGAGGACAGGATCGCGGCGGCGACCCCCGTGCCGATGGTGGCCACTAACGGACCGAAGCCCGAGAGCCAGACGAGGCCCTGCGCCAGGTAGTCGGTCAGGCCGGCGTTCTTCAGCCCGTAGACGACGAGGTACATGCCGAGGCTGAACAGCACGATCTGCCAGGGCGCGCCGGCGAGGACCTTACGGATGGTGATGACGCGGCTCCGGTTGGCAAGCGCCAGCAGGACCACGGCGCCGGCGCAGGTCACGACCGAGACCGGCACGCCGAACGGTGCCGTCACGAAGTAGGCGATCAGCAGCAGCCCAAGGAGCGGGAAGGCCGCCTTGAAGACCAGCGGGTCCTTGATCGCGTGGCGCGGCGCTTCGAGCTCGGCCACCGGGTACGTGGCCGGCAAGTCGTGCCGGTAGAACAGCCAAAGCACCACCAGGGTCGCGGCCAGCGAGACGAGGTTCACCGGCACCATCACGGCAGCGTAGCGGCTGAAGGTGATGTCGAAGAAGTTTGCGCTGACGATGTTGACGAGATTGGAGATGACCAGGGGCAGGCTGGTCGAATCTGCGACGAACCCGCAGGCGACGATGAAGGCCAGCGCGGCAGCCGGCTTGAAGTCGAGGCGCAGCAGGATGGCCAGCACGATGGGGGTGAGCAGCAGGGCCGCGCCGTCATTGGCGAACACCGCCGCGATGGCGGCCCCGAGCAGGATCACCAGCGGGAACAGCAGGCGCCCCTGTCCGCCGCCCCAGCGAGCGATGTGGAGCGCCGCCCAGTGGAAGAAGCCGGCCTCGTCGAGCAGCAGCGATATGATGATCAGCGCCACGAAGGTGAAGGTGGCGTCCCAGACGATGTGCCAGACCACCGGGATGTCGCCCACGTGGATGACCCCGGTGGCGAGCGCCACGGCGGCCCCGATGAGGGCGCTCCACCCGATGCCGAACCCCTTCGGCTGCCAAATGACGAAGACGAGGGTGACCACGAAGATGGCGAGCGCGAGCATCGGGACCGTTTCTTGTTCTTGACGGGTGGCGGTTCAGGCGGTGGCGACGCGGCGCCCGTGCTCGTCGACGACGCGCTCGCCATCCTCCTTCACGAACTCGCCCCGCTGGGCCGGGAGGAGGTCGAGGACCGCCTCGGAGGGGCGGCACAGGGCAACACCTAGAGGGGTGACGACCAAGGGGCGGTTCAGCAGGATTGGATGTTCGGCAATGGCATCCAGAAGCTGATCGTCCGTCAGGCTCTCGTCCGAAAGGCCGAGCTCCGCGTAGGGCGTACCCTTCTCACGGAGCAGATCACGGACCTTCACGCCCGCCCGCTCGGCAAGCTGGCGCACCAGGATCCGGTTTGGGGGCGTCTTCAGGTACTCGACCACGTGCGGCTCGATGCCGGCGTTGCGGATGAGGGCCAGGGTGTTGCGGGACGTGCCGCAATCCGGGTTGTGGTAGATCACGACGTCCATCAGGCGGTCTCCGTGCAACATGCGGCGAGGGCAGCGACAGCCGGGGCGCAGACCTCGGGGCGTCCCTGGCAGCAGTCGCGCATCAGGAACTGGATGAGCTCGGACAGGTCCGGGTAGGCGGCGCTGTAGATGATCGAGCGCCCCTCCCGCCGGGACGTGACCAGCCCGGAATGCGAGAGCTCCTTCAGGTGGAACGACAGGTTGGTGCCCGACACGCCGACCGCCTCGGCCAGCATGCCGGCCGCCATGCCGTCAGGACCGGCGGTGACGAGCTGGCGCACGATGCGTAGGCGGTGCACCTGGCCAAGGGCCGCGAAAGCGGCGACGGCTTGCCGTTCGTCCATCATGATGTCAATATCTCAAACATCGTTGAAACATAGAGGAACGAAGCGTCTTGGACAAGCCCCACCAGCTCTTCGCCGATGGCCTGCCGAACCTCAGCGAGGGGCACTTCACAGTCCCGACGCCCGCCGCCCTGCAAATGGAAGCGCCGTTCACCCACGCCCCACGCTTCCTGATCCTATACGGCTCGCTCCGAGAGCGTTCTTTCAGCCGCTTCCTGGCCTACGAGGCGGCCCGCCTGCTGGAGGCGATGGGGGGCGAGGTGCGGATCTACGACGCGCACGGCCTGCCATTGCCGGACGACACGACTGCCGACCACCCCAAGGTTCAGGAGCTCAGGGAGTTCTCGATTTGGTCGGAGGGGCATGTCTGGGTCAGTCCCGAGCGCCACGGCAACATGACCGGGGTCATCAAGAGCCAGATCGACTGGCTGCCTCTGTCAGAGGGCTCTGTGCGTCCGACGCAAGGTCGAACCCTGGCCGTGATGCAGGTTTCGGGCGGCTCGCAGTCATTCAACGCCGTCAACAATCTGCGCATCCTTGGGCGCTGGATGCGGATGATCACCATCCCCAACCAGTCCTCGGTGCCCATGGCCTACAAGGAGTTCGATGACAGCGGTCGGATGAAGCCGGGTCCACTCTACGACCGGGTGGTGGATGTCTGTGAGGAGCTGGTCAAGTTCACCCTGCTCACTCGCGGGCGGGCCGACTATCTCGTGGACCGCTATTCCGAACGGAAGGAGCGCGAGCCTGAGCGCCTGAAGGCCGTGGCAGCCGACATCAAATTCGTGAGGCGGACTTCCTAATCTGCCGGGATACAGCCAGGCTCGCGGTTCCGTGACATGTGAACCTCCCACTAAGCTGGCCCCAGTGATAAACAGACCTACATACCATAGAACCTCGACACCTAGGCACTACGTGAGCATAGAGCGCAGGAAATCAGACCGATTTATTATCAAAAATTGAGGGCATATATTGGGATCACTGGATTTTGATAAGCTTTAACGAGGACGCGTCACTGCCCACTACTCAAGTATTTAGTGTCTCGCCTTCGGCCTTCTAATCTCGACCGGTAACGGGTTTCGCTCGACCTGACCCACACCTCGCTCCATTGGCGACACGTCCATCAATTGACCCTCAATCCTTCGCTACTTATGATACAATTCAGACACCGCGGCAAAGGTCTATGATGAAAAATATTCGTATTAGCACCTCACCTCCGAGTAATCATGAATTTGATGCAGATCATGAAAGCAGTTATTATTGCGACCTTCATCAAGCAGAAACGTGGCTCGAACTTGAAATAATCTCCTCAAACAAATCTATTGAAATATTCCCGGGGTTAGATAAAGTTGAGGCAGTATTTATTACTACGCAATATCTTTTCGATGAAAGACACAAGGAAATCGGCGATATTTTCCAATACATGAGTGAAGATGAGGAGCTTATGTATTATGGGATTGATCACGCTGGAAATGGGAGAATTGAACCTGCCGTAAATGAGGCAGCATGGCATATCGCGAACGCAGGCGAGCCCCTTCCAGACAATCATCGACTAACTCGAATCTCCACTACAAAACGAGCGTGGTAAAAATTATTATTGATTTTTGCTAACATAAAAACATATATATCCAATAATACTACGTCGTTGTACCCTCTATTATACCGAAATTGATGTAATAAATTAATAATCTATTGTCAGTGCTATTAAGTCTGAGATTTCCTCTCGGGAGAACACAAGACTACCTAAACCGGCACTGTTCGCCAACCTAGCGACAGGAGAGATCCTTTGTTGTTTGAGAGATGTAAGTAGCGCATTTAGTAGCGCACCCTTGTCGATCAGCTTATCATATGGAAGTCCGGTCTTCCAAAAATCCTGCATCGGCATCATGCTCCGCGAGAGCTTCGTGATGAATGGTGCATTGGATACGGCTGCGCTTTCGAGTGCGACGACATCTTGAAGCTTTACGTAAGGTCGCTCAGAATAAGACCACCTCGCTCTTGGAAGCACGCCGTCAGGGATCTCGATCAGCATCGCAAAGATGTTTGGCCGAATTCCGAGCCTACGTCTCGCCTCGGAATAAAGCAGGCATGCTTCGAATTCTTTCCGGATGCGGCCGACATCGTGATTATGCAACGCGGTCGGTAGTGCCCTTGCTTCGGGGTCGACCAATTCCCGATAAAGTTTGATCAGGATGTGCCGATCTATTCCAATTTCGCGCTGAGTTTGATGCTTATCGGCGAAGTCAACGTTTTCGTAGCCTGCGCCCAGAAGCTTCGTGGTCGCAGTGACGGGAAGATGCGTTCGCGCAAAGCGGCGGACGAGAGCTAGCAAGGGTCCGTGGCCAAGATCGTCGTTCCCTTTAAGCAACGAGTGTAGCGGATCGAGGAAGGTGTTTATTTGGTCTCGCCCTTTGTCGAACGGCGCTCTTACAGCCATCGCGCTCTCGATTGCCAAGTCGTCCTGCAAGGCGAAGCCGAAGCCGATGCTAGCCAGGGTGGCCATCGGCTTCTCTTCAGGTCTTTGAAGGCCGGCGAGGGCCAGAACGGCTGGGGCCAGAGACACGAAACGCAGGGGGTCGAGCAGTGGAACCGGTGGATGCGGGCGGCCAAGGAGGCGTGAAATATAATATTTGTCCCATTCCCATAGCCGTTCATCTGCCGCTTGGGTTTCCGAGATCAAGTCCTTTCCGCACAAGCAGATGCCTCGTCCGCTATCGATAATAGTGCAGCCGCAGTCGGTGCAGCCGTCAACGAGCGCATTCCCATGTTTTGGGCAACGTTCGATCACCCGAAGGTCCCACCAGCTACGTCGATGGATACCGGTGTTGGAATGTGAAACGAACCTGTCTTCCTCCACGCACCGAGGACACGCACGGATGCTGGACTGCCACTCCTGGTTCCTGAAGGCGGTGGAGCGGAAGGTGGTGAGTTCGCCCCTGCGTTCAAACGTTGCTGCCGCAAGCTGTTGTTGGTCAACGCCGGCGAGTTCGGCAATGGTCGGTGTCATCTTTCCCGCCTTGATCGCAGACCAATTGAGACCGAGTTCCGCCGCGAACTTGCTCGGCCTCGGCTGTCCCATCGCCGTTCCCAAGCGCCGGAACAGGTCGTAGGCCGGCTCGTCAGCGAGGTGCCTAACGCGCACTGGCAAAGATGCTGCCGAGGACAAGTCAGAAATGCCTGTTTACAAACAGCTCCTATAGGTAATAATTATAGTTAATATTCTGTTTCGCATGGACGAAGCAATTTTTGCGGCATGTTTATTTCGAAATGCGTACCCCATGCGGCAGCTTATTTGCGGATTTGCGGTGTTTTCTTTTTATAGACTGAAAATATTGCTTCTTTAAAACAAGCACTTAGCGAAAATTGTGCGGCAGGCTTTTACAGCCCTTACATACGCCGAGGCCGCCTACGACATGATCCAGTTCGGCCTGCGCCTCGGGCACCGCCCGCGCGGCCTCGTCACCACCACGCCCCGGCCGATCCCGCTGCTGCGGCGAATCCTGACGGATTCGCGGACGGTGGTCAGCCGGGCGCGCACCGCCGACAACGCCGCCAACCTCGCGCCGTCCTTCCTCGACGCGGTGGTGGGGCGCTACGCCGGCACCCGCCTCGGGCGCCAGGAACTCGACGGCGAGCTGATCGAGGACCGGGCCGATGCCCTGTGGACCCGCGACGGCCTCGAGGCCCACCGGGTCCCGCGGGCGCCGGGGGATTTGCGCCGCATCGTCGTGGCAATCGACCCGCCGGCCTCCTCTCGGGCCGGGGCCGATGCCTGCGGGATCGTCGCGGCCGGGCTCGACGCCGCCGGCCACGCCTACGTGCTCGCCGACGCCACCCTCGCCCGGGCGGCGCCGGAAGCCTGGGCCTCGGCGGCCCTGGCGCTCTACCATCGGCTCTCCGCCGACGGCCTCGTGGTCGAGGTCAACCAGGGGGGCGAGATGGCGATCGCCGTCCTGGCCCAGGTCGATGCCGCCGTGCCGGTGACGGCCGTGCGGGCCACGCGGGGCAAGTACCTGCGGGCCGAGCCGGTCTCGGTGCTGTACGCGCAGGGACGCGTCCACCATGTCGGCGCCCTGCCGGACCTGGAGGACGAACTCTGCGATTTCGGCCCGGACGGCCTCTCCTCCGGGGCCTCGCCCGACCGCCTCGACGCCCTGGTCTGGGCGCTGACGCACCTGCTGCTGCGGAGCGCGCCGGAGCCGCGCATCCGGCGGCTCTGACACCCGACCGACTCTCATCGCTTCCGCGAGGCCCCGATGGCGAACCTCCTCTCCCGGCTCGTGCGCCGCGCCGCGCCCGACACCAAGGCGGCCCCCGTGCCGGGCCTCGGCGTCGCCTTCTACGGCGAGGGTCGGCCCTCGTGGACGCCGCGCGACATCGGGGCGCTGGCCCGCGAGGGGTTCCAGCGCAACGCCATCGTCCACCGGGCGGTGCGGCTGGTCGCCGAGGCCGCCGCGAGCCTGCCGCTCGGACGGGTGGGCGAAAGCGCCGCCGGACCCCATCCGCTGGAGACGCTGCTGGCCCGGCCGAACCCGCGCCAGGGCGGGGCGGGACTGCTCGAAGCGCTGTACGGACACCTGATGGTCTCCGGCAACGCCTACCTCCAGGCGACGGGCCTCGACGGCGTGCCGCGCGAGCTGCACGCGCTCCGGCCCGACCGGATGCGGGTGGTGCCCGGCCCCGCCGGCTGGCCGGTGGCCTACGATTACGCGGTCGGCGGGCGCATTCTGCGCTTCGACCAGGTGACGGAGGGCGTGGCCCCGATCCTCCATCTCACCCTGTTCCACCCGACCGACGACCATTACGGCCTCTCGCCGATGGAGGCGGCGGCGGTGGCCCTCGACATCCACAACGCGGCCGGCGCCTGGAACAAGGCGCTCCTCGACAACGCGGCGCGGCCCTCCGGCGCGCTGGTGTTCGCCACCGCCGCCGGCTCGACCCTGAGCGACGCGCAGTTCAGCCGGCTCAAGGGCGAGCTGGAGGCCAATTACCAGGGCGCCGGCAATGCCGGGCGGCCGCTGCTGCTGGAGGGCGGGCTCGATTGGAAGCCCCTGGCGCTCTCGCCCAAGGACATGGATTTCGTGGAGGCCAAGAGCGGCGCGGCCCGCGAGATCGCCCTGGCCTTCGGCGTGCCGCCCCTGCTGCTCGGCCTGCCCGGCGACAACACCCTGGCGAATTACGCCGAAGCCAACCGCGCCTTCTACCGCCAGACCGTGATCCCCCTGGTGCGCCGCACCGCCGAGGCTCTGGCCCATTGGCTCGCACCCGCCTTCGGCCCCATCCGCCTGGAACCGGACCTCGACGCCATCGAGGCCCTGGCGCCCGAGCGCGAGAGCCTGTGGCGCCGGGTCCAGGCGGCGGATTTCCTGACCGAGGCGGAAAAGCGCGAGGCGGTGGGCTATGGGCCAGCGCCCGTCGGCTGAGCGAGATCGGTGCGCGAGAAGTCGTCGCCCTTGAACAGGAGCGTCGCACCATGCGCCCGCGCGCAGGCATAGGCATGGCAGTCGCCCATGTTCAGGGCCGCCGGATGCCGACCCTTGCCGAAGCGGGCATAGGCGTCGATGGCGAGATCGAACTCCCGCTCGCCCAGGGGCACGAAGCGGATCGCGCCGGCATCGAGGTAGAGGCGCACATGCGCGCGGGCCGCCTCGACCGTGAAGGCGTAGCTTCGGACCAGACCCGCCACCGTCTCCCAGATCGAGAGGGCGGAACACAGCCGGTCCCGGTCGCTCTCGAGCCGGTCGCTCAAGGCATCGGCGTCCGGCTCCCCGGCGATGATGGCGATCAGGGCCGAGGCATCGACGAAGATCGTCACGCGCCGCTCAGGTCGTCGAAGAACGCCTTGTCGGCCGCTTCCCCGGTCGGCGCGGGCAGAGGGTTCCGGGCGCGCAGGGCCGCGAAGCGTTCGCGCAATGGTACGACCGGGGTGAGCCGGGCCAGCTCGGCCGCGACCGCCCGGTGGACCGCCTCGGATTTCGTCACCCCGGCGGCCTCGGCCAGCTTGGCCACCAGGGCCGCGGTGCGGTCGTCCTTGATGTAGAGCGGCACGCGCACCTCCGGGATATCCTGACACGAGCGAGGATATCCGGCTTCGGCCGGGCTGTCACCAGACCTTCTCAGCGGAGCCCCCCATGGACGGCCACTTCACCGGCTATGCCAGCTTGTTCGGCGTGCCCGATCTCGGGCGCGATGTGGTGGCGCCCGGCGCCTTCGCGCAGAGCCTCGCGGCGCGTAGCGTCGCCGGCGTCCGCATGCTGTGGCAGCACGATCCGGCCGAGCCGGTCGGGCGCTGGCTCAGCCTGCGGGAGGATGCCCGGGGCCTGCGCGTCGCCGGCCAGCTCAACCTCGCGGTCCAGCGCGCCCGGGAACTCGACGCCCTGCTGCGCGACGGTTCGCTCGACGGGCTCTCGATCGGGTTTCGCACGCTGCGCGCCCGGCCCGAGCGCGGCGGCAACCGCCGGCTCGAGGCGATCGACCTGTGGGAGATCTCGCTGGTGACCTTCCCGCTCCAGGCCGGCGCACGGATCACCGCGCCGGCCCAGGCCGCTGCCACGCCAAATCAGGCCGCTGCCACGCCAAATCAGGCTGCCGCGGCTCGCATCCGGGCGGGCGTCGCCCTGGCCAACGACATCCGGGCCCTGGCCCACCGCATGGCGCCGCACCGGCGCGCGGCTTCTCCCTCCACCCGGCCCGGGCCTCGGCCCGGCGCCATCCTGCCCGCCCGCTCAGCGAGGTTCGCATGACCGTTCAGATTCCCGGCCAGATTTCCGGCCACCCCCAGCGTCCGGCACCCGAGGTGAAAGGCCTGCTGCCGCCCCTGGAGGACAAGGCCGCCACCACCGCCGACCCGGCGGTGGGCACCGCGCTGACCGACCTCTCCCGCGCCTTCGAGGCCTTCAAGGAGACCAACGACGCCCGTCTGGCCGAACTCGAGGGCCGCGCCCCCGGCGACGTCCTCACCGAGGAGAAGCTCGCCCGCATCGACGCCGCCCTCGACACGGCCCGCACCCGCCTCGACCGGCTCACCCTCGACCACCGCCGCCCGCCCCTGGGCGGCGGCGCGGCGGCTCCGCGCGACGTGGCCAGCATCGAGCACAAGGCGGCCTTCGACCTTTACGTCCGGGCCGGCGAGAGCGGCGGCCTCAAGCGCCTGGAGGCGAAGGCCCTCTCGGCCGGCTCCGGCCCGGATGGCGGCTACCTCGTGCCGGCCGAGGTCGAGCGCATGGTGCTGACCCGGCTCTCCAACCTGTCGCCGATCCGGGCGCTGGCCACCGTGCGGGTCATCTCGTCGGGCCAGTACAAGCGCGCAGTCTCGGTGCGGGATGCCGTCTCGGGCTGGGTTGCCGAGACCGCGCCCCGGCCGCAGACCGACACCCCGGTCCTGTCCGAGCTGAGCTTCCCCGCCATGGAACTCTACGCCATGCCGGCGGCGACCCAGACGCTGCTCGACGACGCCATCGTCGACATCGACGCCTGGCTCGCCGACGAGGTCGAGACCGCCTTCGCCGAGCAGGAGAGCACCGCCTTCGTCACCGGCAACGGCGTCAGCCGCCCGCGCGGCTTCCTCAGCTACGAGACGGTGGCCAACACCGCCTGGCTGCCGGGCAAGCTCGGGACGGTGTCGACGGGCGTCGCCGGCGCCTTCCCGGCGGCGAACCCGTCGGACGTGCTGTTCGACCTCGTCTATGCCCTGCGCGCCGGCTACCGGCAGAACGCCACCTTCGTGATGAACCGGCGCGTGCAGGCCACGATCCGCAAGTTCAAGGATCAGGACGGCAACTACCTGTGGCAGCCGCCGCTGGCGGCCGGGGCCGCCGCGACCCTGCTGGGCTTCCCCGTCTCGGAGGCCGAGGCGATGCCGAACGCCGCCGCCGGCAGCCTCTCGGTGGCGTTCGGCGATTTCCGCCGCGGCTACCTCGTGGTCGACCGGGCCGGCCTGCGGGTGCTGCGCGACCCCTACTCGGCCAAGCCTTACGTGCTGTTCTACACCACCAAGCGCGTCGGCGGCGGCGTGCAGGACTTCGACGCGCTCAAGCTCCTGGCCTTCGCGGCCTGACACCGGCGCCCCGGGCCGTCCGGCCCGGGGACTCCTTGCGGCTCCTGGGGCTCCTGGAGCTGCGTGGGCGACACGGCCCTGGTCTTGATGAAACGGAAACGCTGTCGCGCGATCGTCAGACCAGGATGTGGATACACTCGGGCGCGGCAGGAAATTCAAGACGCACGCGGGCGCTTAAACAGTTCCGGGGCGCTCCCGCCGGCCGGAGACCTGTCGTCGCGGCGGCGCCCGCGCTCGAAGGGGGCACCATGGACCAGACCAACCGCCGCATGTTTCTCGGCGCGCTCGCGGCCGGAGGCAGCCTGGCCGCCGGCGGGGCACGGGCGGTGGAGGACGGCCATGCGTCGGGAGCCGACGTGGCCCCCGATTCCACCTTCCTGCGCACGATCCCGCGTAAAGCCGGCACCGCGCCCGCCTTCACGGCCTCCCTCGACGGCGGACCGATCAAGGCGACCTCGGGCGGCTGGGCGCGGGAGATCACCACGCACCAGCTTCCCATCGCCACCGGGATCGCGGGCGCCCACATCTTCCTCAATGCGGGCGGCGTGCGCGAGATGCATTGGCACGCCTCGGCCGAGTGGGGCTACATCATCGCCGGCCATTGCCAGGCGACGGTGATCGACGAGGCCGGCGAGATGGAGGTCGTCAACTTCGGACCCGGCGACACCTGGTACTTCCCGGGCGGCCACGCGCACGCGATCCAGACCCTCGGGACCGAGCCGTGCCATGCCATCCTGGCCTTCGACGACGGCCTCTTCGGCGAGCACGGGACCTTCGGGCTGACCGACTGGATGAGCCGGATCGACCCCACCCTCCTACGCGGCACCCTCAATGTGCCGGAGGCGACGCTGGCGGCCCTGCCGGGCGGCGAGACCTACATCATCCAGGGGCCGGTCGTACCCCGCGACAGCGTGGCCGCGCGGGCCGAGCGTCTCCTGCCGCCGGCGCGCAGCCATCGCTTCGCGCTGGCCGATGCCGCTGCATGCGCCGAGGGCGCCGGCTCGGCGATGCGGGTGGCGCCCGCCAGCGCCTTCCCGGTCTCGTCGGGGATGACCGGCTTTCTGGTGCGCCTCGCGCCGGGCGCGGTGCACGCCCCTCACTGGCACACGCGCGCGAACGAGTGGCACTACGTGGTGCGGGGCCGGACGCGCGTCACGCTGTTCGCGCAGGACAAGCACATGGGCGTGGCCGAGCTTGGGCCGGGCGACTGCGCCTACCTGCCCCGCGCCTGCGGACATTCGGTGGAGAACATCGGTGCCGAGACCGCCGAAATCGTCGGCGTGCACGACAGCGGCCTCTTCGACGAAACTCTGCTGGCGACCTGGCTGGCCCGGGTGCCGCGCCCGATGCTCGCCGCCAATCTCGGCGTCCGTGAACAGGTGGTTGCCGGGTTCCCGTCGGTGGCCCAGACCTTCAGCCGACCGGTGAAGGACCGCACCTGAGACCCGCATGACGGGGTGGCGTCGACGCCTGACTGGGGTCGCGCCGGCGCAGACCGGATCAGCGCCGGCCGGGCTTGGCCATCCAGTCCGAGCGGGTGGCGCCGATCGAGGCGCCGGAGGGCATGCGGGCGAACTCGGCGGCGCGCTGGCTGATCCAGCCCGCATGCTCGCCCGTGGGGGTCACGGCGGTGAAGCCGCCGCAGGCGGTGCGGGCCTTGCGGTCCTGGCGCATGGCGCCGCTCGACCAGCTCACCACCCCGACGATCTGGTAGCCGCCGGGGACGGCGCGCAGGATCGGTCCGCCGGAATCGCCGAGGCAGGCGCCGGCCCCCGCCGTCTCGGCCATGCGGCGGCGGTCGGTGACCACCGTGACCCGGTTGGCGACCTGAAGCGAGCCGATCGAGACGAGATGGGCCTGGCGCAGGGTGCGGGCGGTGTTGCGCCGGTTCTCCGCGACGACGCCGAAGCCGGCGATGTCGACGGCGTCGCCGGTGTTGATGGCGCCGCCGCGCGGGTCGAGGGGCAGGAAGTCGTCGCTCAGGGGTTCGGCCAGCTTGATCAGTGCGAGGTCGATTCCCGGCTGGTCCTCCGGCGTGGTGCCGGGCACGAAATCCGGGTGCATGGAGGCCGCGATGGCGTTGATGCGGCGTGAGCGGAAGGCCCGGTCGACCGCCACCACGCTGTAGCCGGCCTGGTGCATCACGCAATGGGCGGCGGTGAGCACGAGGTCGCGGGCGATCAGGGTGCCCGAGCAGATCTCGCCCTGGGTGCTCTCGATCCGCACCACCGAGGCGCGCAGCCCGTTGGGATCGCGCGAGACCTCGCCGTTGATCACCGCCGAGGCCGGCGTCCCGAGGGCCGCCAGCACGAGCGCGGCCCCGGCCAGGGACGCCGCCGTGCGGCCCGTTCCGAAGGAGGCGGCTTGGATAAGAGCGGCTTGGATGAGGGCAGACGGGCGCGGCGCGGTCGGCAACATCGTGTCTCTCCCGCGTCCGGCGATGGTCTGGACGTGAACGGAACGGAGCGTACCGGAACGGAATGGCTCGGCCAAGCTCTGGTTCCGCCCGCCGCCCGATCACCGCAGGTCGAGGGTCACGCGGCGGCGCGGGCGCTCAGGGGGCGGACCAGCGCGCGGCACTCTGCCAGCCCCCCAGGGTGCGGTCGATCCAGGCCTGCTGCGGGGCCAGCAGGATGCCCTGCGAGATGCCGCCGCAGGCTTTGCCGGCGACCCAGGCCGAGACCGCCAGGACGGCCGGTCCGGCGGCGATCGGACCGCCGCTGTCGCCGTGGCAGGCGCTCGCCCCGCCGGGGCCGGCGCCGAGCCAGACCAGAATGCGGCTCGGGCCGTGCGGCGCGACCACGCCGAGATCGACGCTGCGATAGGTGCCGGTGCTGCGGGCATCGCCCGGGGCCGCGACGCCGTAGCCCGAGAGCGTCAGGCGCTCGCCCGCGCCCGGCATCGTGGCGCTCAAGGTCGCCGGCACGAACCGGGCCGGCAGGGGGGCCGCGAGGCGCACCAGGGCGAGGTCGATGGAGCGGCGGCGGCCTGCCACCGCGCCGGCATCGTAGCCGGGGTGGAGGGCGCGGGCGGCGATCTCGGCCAGCACCGGCGCGCCGGCCGCGTCCTTGTAATGCACCCGGTGCTCGGCCCGGGCCGCGACGCAGTGAGCCGCGGTGAGCACCGCATCGGCCGCCACCACGATGCCGGTGCAGACGCCGCCGTTCGAGGACAGCACCATCACGGCCGAGGCCGCCGCCTCCGGGGCCGGGCGGCCGCCCACCACCGCGCCCGCCGGTCCGGCGGCAGCCAGCCAGGCCAGGGCGCCCGACAATGCCAGGCGGACAAGCGGCCTCGATCCGCGCGCCATCGCGATCCTTCCTTCGCGCGCCATCGCGATCCTTCCTTCGAATGTCCCAGACGGAGACGACGATGACCCCGATACGCGTCGATGCCGCCATCGTCGAGCCGGTCACGCTCGCCGAGATGCGCGGCTACCTGCGCCTCGATCCCGACGACGGCGGAGCCGAGAACGCCCTGGTGGAGAGCCTGATCGCGAGCGCCCGGGCGCAGGTGGAGCTGGCCGCCCGCCGCATCCTGGTGCCCGGCCGCTATCGCCTGATGCTCACGGCCTGGCCGCGCGACGGCCGGCTGCCGCTGCCCCTAAGCCCCGTGGTGGCCGTGGCGCGGGCGGGGCTGGTCGACGGCGCGGGCCTCGTCATCGATCTGGCGCCCGGTTTGGTGCGGGTCGGGGCGGACCCCATCGAGGCGCCGGGCCTCATCATCGAACCGGCCGTGCCGGCGCTCATCGGACGCGCCGCCCTGATCGAGGTCGATGCCGGGCACGGGGGCGCCGGGCCGCCGATCCCGCCGGCGCTGGTCCAGGCGATCCGGCTCCTCGTCGCGCACGCCTTCGAGCATCGCGGCGACGGCCCCGGCGACGGGTCGCCGCCGCCGGCGATCGCCGCCCTGATCGACCCGCTGCGCCGCCTGCGCCTGTAGCGCCGTTTCCCGGAGATCGTCCCATGGCTGACCCCTCGACCGGCGTGCCGATCGGCGCGCGGCGCCGCCGTTTCGTGCTCGAACGCCCGCTGGAGGAGCCCGACGGCTTCGGCGGCGTGGTGCGCCGCTACGTCGCCGGGCCGCTGCTGTGGGGCGCGATCGAACCGCTGCGGCCCGTCGCGCGGACGCGCTTCGGGCGGGCCGAGGCGGTCGCCACCCACCGGATCCGATTCCGGTTCGGACCCGAGATCACCCCGGCGATGCGGCTCGCGAGCGGGCCGCGCCGCTTCGCCATCCAGAGCGCGGGCGACCCGGACGGGCGCCGGCGCGAGGTGGTCTGCCAGGTCGAGGAACTCGTCGGCGAGGCCGGTACCGCATGAGCCTGCCCCCCTCCCCCACCAGCCCGCTGCTCGCCCTGCGCGCCGCGATCCTGGCCTATCTCGCCACCGACGCCGCCCTGGCCCGCCTGATGGGCGGCTCCGTGCGCCTCGGCGACGAGCCGCCGCGCGGCAGCGCCCCCGTCTACGCCCTGTTCGGCGATGCCGAGATCCGCGACGATTCCGTCGACGGCGCCCGGCGCCACCGGCACGCCCTCGGGGTGACCGTGTTCGCCCGGCCCGGCTCGATCCGCAGCGCGGTCGATGCCGCCGAGCGCATCGCCGACCTGCTGTACGACGCGCCGCTGAGCCTCGCCGGCCACACCCTCGTGCGCCTCGACATGGAGACCATCGCGGTGCGGCGCGACCCCGCCAGCGGCGAGGCCCGCGCCACCCTGACCCTGCGGGCGATCACCGAGTGCCGGCCCGCCTGATCCCCCCTCCCCCCTCGCCCCCCTCGAACATCCGGAGCTGAACCATGGCAGCGCAACGCGGCAAGGACCTGCTCATCCGCATCGCCAACGGCGGCGCCTTCCTGGCCGTGGCGGGCCTGCGCGCCCGCCAGATCGCCTTCAACGCCGAGGCCGTCGACGTGACCAACGCCGATTCCGCCGGGCGCTGGCGCGAACTCCTGGCCGGGGCGGGGGTGCGCCGCGCCGCCGTCTCGGGCGCGGGCGTCTTCCGCGACGAGGCCTCGGATGCCCGCCTGCGGCAGGTGTTCTTCGACGGCACGCTGGAGACCTACCAGATCGTGGTGCCGGGCTTCGGCACCCTGGAGGGGGCGTTCCAGATCGCCAGCCTCGAATATCGCGGCGACCATGCCGGCGAGGTGACCTTCGACATGGCCCTCGATTCGGCCGGCCCCCTCGCCTTCACGGCCGCCTGATGGCCAACCGCAGGCGCGGCGAGGTGGCGCTCGCCCTCGGAACGGAGCGCTACACCCTCTGCCTCACCCTGGGCGCGCTCGCCGAACTCGAGGATGCCCTGGGTGCCGCCGACCTCACCGACCTCGCGGCCCGCCTCGGCGAGGGCCGCCTCAAGAGCCGCGACCTCATCGCGCTGCTCGGCGCGGCGCTGCGGGGCGGCGGCCACGACCTCGACGCCTCCGCGGTGGCGGACCTGCCGCTGGCCGGCGACCTGGAGACGATGGGCACGGCCATCGGGGCGGTGCTGGCCGCCGCCTTCGGGGAGAGCCCCGACCCCCCTTGAGTCCCACGGGCGGGACGGCGCCGGAGCCCCCCTCCGCCTTCCCGTGGGACGAGGCGCTGGCGCTCGGTCTCGGGCGTCTGCACTGGCGCCCGCGCGATTTCTGGCGTGCCACGCCGCGCGAATTGATGGCCGCCGCCGGCCTGTCCGGCCCCCGGGCCGCCCTCGACGGGACCGGCCTGCGCGACCTGATCGACCGCTATCCCGATCCTCCCTGAGCCGAGAGAATCCGCCATGGCCGACACCGAACCCGGGAGCGGCACCGCCGCCCGTGCCGACACCGCCCGGGTCAAGCAACTGGAGACCCTCGACAAGCTCGCCCAGAAATTCGGCCAGAGCCTCTCGAAGGCACTGACCGGCAATGTCGGGGCCGGGCGCCAGCTCGACAGCGTCCTGGGCAGCCTGACCATCAAGCTTTCGGACGTGGCGCTCAAGGCGGCCCTCAGCCCGGTGAAGGCCGGCATCACCCGGCTGGTCAACGGGCTGATGGGCACGGGCGCCGGGGCGGCCGGGGGCGAGGCCGCCTTCGGCCGCGGCGGGGTGGTGGCGCAGGGCCGGGTGCGCCCGTTCGCGGCGGGCGGCGTGGTGGCGGCCCCGACCTACTTCCCGATGCGCGACGGCCTCGGCCTGATGGGCGAGGCCGGGCCAGAGGCGATCCTGCCGCTGAAGCGCGGCAGCGACGGCCGCCTCGGCGTCGCCGCCGGCGCCCAGGGCGCGAGCCCCATCACCGTCAACATCGCGACGCCCGACCTCGAGAGCTTCCGCCGCTCCGAGGCGCAGGTGGCCGCCGGCCTCGCCCGCGCGGTGGCGCGGGGCCGGCGCGGCCTGTGAGCGGGCGGGGCAGGAAGCCGAGGAGCGCATCATGGCCATCGAACCGCCGAGCGACTTCCACGAGGTCCGCTTTCCCCTCGACGTCGCCCTGCGCGGCAGCGGGGGGCCGAGCCGCCTCACCGAGATCGTCACCCTGGCCTCGGGCCGCGAGCACCGCAACAGCCGCTGGGCCGATTCGCGCCGGCGCTACGATGCCGGCTTCGGCATCCGCACCCTCGATGCGCTGCACGCGGTGCTGAGCTTCTTCGAGGAGCGGCGCGGCCGGCTCTACGGCTTCCGTTACCGCGACCGGGTCGATGCGCGTTCGGGGCCGCCCTCCGGCCCGATCGCCGCCACCGACCAGGTTCTCGGGCTCGGCGACGGGACCACGCGGGTGTTCCAGCTCGCCAAGACCTACGGCACCGGCCCGATGCCCTATCGCCGGATCATCGCCAAGCCGGTGGCCGAGAGCGTGCGGGTGGCGGTGAACGGCGTCGCGGTGGCGCCCGCCCAGGTCGTCTGCGACGGCACCACCGGGCGTCTCACCTTCGCGGCCGACGCGGTGCCGGGTGCAGGCCTCCGGGTCACCGCCGGCTTCACCTTCGACGTGCCGGTCCGCTTCGACACCGACGATCTCACCATCGACCTGTCGGCCTTCAGCGCCGGCGAGATCCCGAAGGTGCCGCTCATCGAGATCGTGCCGTAGCCGGCGCAGCAAAGCGCAGCGGCCACGCGCCCGGACGCCGGATCACCGTGCGGGGGGCGAAGCGCCACAGGCGCTCGGCGCCGGGGAAGTCCGCACAGTCGGGGGCATCGAGGATCACCGTGGGGCGGCCGGTCATCTGCAGCAGGTCGCCGCTGGCGAAGTCGATGACCAGGAGCCCGGCGCGCGGATTGGCCAGCATGTTGCCCAGCGTGTTGAAGAACCGGTTGCCGGCGTAATCCGGCATGCTCAGCACGCCGTCCGATCCGACCCGGACGAAGCCAGCCGGGCCGCCGCGATGCGAGACGTCGACCTGCCGCGTCCCGTCCGCGCCCACCGCGTAGCTGGCGACGAACATCGTCTCCGCGCCTTCGATCAGCGCGCGGGCGCGCGCATCGAGGTGATCCGACACCTGGGCGGCAACCGGCGCCGCGGGGACCGGCTCCGGGGCGGTCCGAACCCGGATGTATTGCGGGCAATTGCCGAAGCTCTGCGCCACGCGGATCGCGAAGCCCTCCGGCCGGTGGCACGCCACGGTGCCGTTGAGGCGGTTGCGCCGCCGGGTGGCGAGGTCGATGCCGAGGAGCCCGATGGCGGCGCCGTCCGCCAGCCCGGCCTCGGCGGGATCGTCGGGCAGGGGCGCCGCCCGCACCCGCAGGTGCTCGGCATCGGGGGCGTCGAGGAAGCCCGGCGCCCCGGTCCGCACCGTCGCCCAGGCCTCGCCGGCCGGGTCGACCGTGCCCAGCACCACGAAGGGCAGATGCGCGTAGAAGGCGCGGTGCTGGTCGATCAGGTGGTCGCGGATCACCCGGGGACCGAGCTCGGCCATCCGCCCGGCGACCCCGACATGCGCCTGGATCGCGACCTCGCCCGGATGCCAGGGCCCGGCGGGGCGGATCTCCGAGCGCGCGTTGGGGAGGGACATGGGGAATCTCCCGAGATTGAGCTTGATCATGATCCGATGAAAGGTCTCGGCGGGATTGGGCACTCCGCCTCCTGACCGGCGCGGTGACGGCGGACGGCACCACAGGGTCTTTCCGGGGCGCCACAGATGAGCCCGGCCCCGGAGGGGCGCGCCGGCGGCGTGCGATCCAGAGCCGCCGACGGCATAACATCTTGCACCGTAAGACAGTCGCCGGGCTCCGCTGCGCGGCCCCGGGATGACGGGGTGCTGTGCGCGTGTTTCCCAGAGGACGAGTCGGATCCGCGCCAGCTTGCGACCGTTCGGAGCCAGCCACCTGCCGGGACGGTCAGGCGGCGCGCAGGCCGGCCGGACTTTGCGGGAACGGCACGAAGCCCGGCAGGGCCTCGATACGGGCGAGCCAGGCGCGGACCTGCACATAGGAGGCGAGGTCGACGTTCCCCTCGGGTGCGGCGGCGACGTAGCTGTAGAGCGCCACGTCCGCGACGGTGGGGCGGTCGCCGGCGAGCCAGGGCCGGTCTGCGAGTTCGGCCTCGACGCGGCCGAGGATGGCGTGGGCACGGGCGATGACCTCCGCGGCGTCGAAGGTGGCGCCGAACAGGGTGACCAGGCGAGCCGCCGCCGGCCCGAAGGCGATGGGGCCGGCCGCCACCGAGAGCCAGCGCTGCACCCGCGCCGCGCCGGCCGCATCCTCCGGCAGCCAGTCGGTACGGCCGAGGCGCTTGGCGAGGTAGACCAGGATGGCGTTGGAATCCGGGACGACCGTGTCGCCGTCGACGAGCACCGGCACCTGCCCGAAGGGATTGAGCGTCAGGAAGTCCGGCGCCCTGTGCTCGCCCCGGGCGAGGTCGACCTCGACGATGTCGCAGGGCTGGCCGACGAGGGACAGGAACAGCCGGGCCCGGTGGGCGTGACCGGACAGGGCAAAGTGGAACAGCTTCATGAGAGATCTCCTGTCGGGCCGGAGCGTCGGCGACATCCGCATTCAAGACCCTCCACCGGACCAGGAGAATGCTCTTTCTTCGGAAGCCACCGTTCCGCAGAATGGAATAGTCTGGACATCGGGAGGCGCAGGCATGGATCGGTGGCAGGCGATGCGGGTCTTCGTCCGGGTTGCGGAGGGCGGGGGCTTCGCCGCGGCCGCGCGCCAGCTCGCCATGAGCCCGCCCGCCGTGACCCGGGCGGTGGCGGCCCTCGAGGACCGGATCGGCACGCGGCTGCTGACGCGGACCACCCGCTCGGTGAAGCTCACCGAGGCGGGCGGGCGCTACCTGGAGGATTGCCGGCGCATCCTGGCGGAGATCGAGGAGGCGGAGGCCGCCGCGGCAGGGTCCTACGCCACGCCGTCCGGCACGCTCACCGTCACCGCGCCGGTGCAGTTCGGCCGCCTCTACGTGCTGCCCGTGATCACCGACTACCTCGCGCGCCATGCCGCCGTCTCCGCCCGCGCCCTGTTCCTCGACCGGGTGATCAACCTGATCGACGAGGGGGCCGATGTCGGCGTCCGCATCGGTCCGCTCGCCGAGTCCGGGCTCACGGCGGTCCGGGTCGGCGCCGTCCGCCGGGTGCTCTGCGCCGCGCCGGGCTATCTCGAGCGGCACGGCCAGCCAGCGACCCTGCGGGACCTTCGCCACCACGCCGTCATCGGCTCGGCGAGCCAGGGGCTCGGGGCGGACGGACGCTTCGGCCCCGAGCCGGGGACGGCCGTCGCCCTGCGGTCCCGGCTGAGCTGCAACACCATCGATTCCGTCCTGGCGGCCGCGCTGGCAGGCCAGGGCATCGCGCAATTGCTGTCCTATCAGGTCGCGCCGGCCCTGGCCGAGGGGCGTCTGCGCCTCGTGCTCGAGGATCCGGCCGCCGCCGCGATGCCGGTCCATGTGGTGAGCCCGGAGGGGCGCCGGGCCCCCGCGAAGGTGCGTGCCTTCATCGACCTCGCCGTGGCGCGCCTCCGGGCTGATCCGCGGGTGAACCCGACCCATTCCTGAGGAGGTTGGACCATGCGCGATCTGCCCCCCGACCTCGCCGCGCATCTCGCCGGCGGGGCCACCACCCTGTGCCATGCCTGGGCGCTGAGCCGGCGCGACGGTGCCCGCCTCGGCTTCACCGACCACGACCGCGACCTCACCTTCGGCGGCCTGACCTACGCCGCCCGGTCCGGGCTGGAGGCCGCCGAGGCCAGCGCCGAACTCGGCTTCGCCATCGGGGGCGGCGAGGTGGCGGGCGCCCTCTCGGCCCTCGGCCTCACCGACGCCGACATCGCGGGCGGGCTCTACGACGGGGCCTCGGTGGAGACCTGGCTGGTGGATTGGAGCCGACCGGAGACGCGGATCCTCCTCGATATCGGCACCATCGGCGAGGTGCGCCGGGCCGGCACCGCCTTCGTGGCAGAACTGCGCGGGCTGATGGACCAGCTCGACGCCGAGCGGGGCCGGACCTATCGCGCCACCTGCGGCGCCGATCTCGGCGATGCCCGATGCCGCGTGAATCTCGCCGACGCGCGCGTTTCCACCACCGGGACGGTGCGTGCCGTGCCGGAACCAGGCACGCTCGGCGTGACCCTCGCGGGCGTGTTCGCACCCGGCTGGTTCACCGGGGGGCGGCTGACCTGGACCAGCGGTACCCAGGTCGGCCAGGAGGGTGACATCCGCGAACAGGCCGACGTTCAGGACCGCACCGGCGACGCGAGGGCGATCCGGCTCGACCTGTGGCAGGCGCCGGCCCGCCCGGTGGCGCCCGGCGACCGCTTCCGCCTCCATGCGGGCTGCGACAAGCGCCTCGCCACCTGCCGCGAGAAATTCGCCAACGTGCCGAATTTCCAGGGCTTCCCGCACCTGCCGGGCAACGACTTCGTGCTGCGCCCCGTCCCGGGCTCCGGCCCGGGCCTCGACGGCGGCAGCCTGTTCCGGTGAGGCACACCATGACGCCTGAAACGGGGATGACGCCCGGGACGATCGTCCTCCTGGCGCGCGGCTGGATCGGCACGCCCTATCGCCATCAGGCCTCGCTGAAGGGCGTCGGCTGCGACTGCCTCGGGCTGCTGCGCGGGGTCTGGCGCGAGGCGTTCGGATCGGAGCCGGAGGCTGCCCCGGCCTACGGCGCATCCTGGGCGGAATCGGCCCCGCCCGGCACCGATCCGCTGGCGGAGGCGGCCGGGCGCCACCTCGCGCCGGTTGCCCGCGCCGAGCCGCAGGCCGGCGACGTGCTGCTGTTCCGGTTTCGCGCCCACCTGCCGGCCCGGCACTGCGCCCTCGCGTCGGGCGCCGGCACGATGATCCACGCCCATGACGGCGCCGTCGTCACGGAGGTGGCCCTGACGGGCTGGTGGCGGCGCCACCTCGCCCACGTCTTCCGCTTCCCGATTTCGGGAGACGGAGGCTAGCCGCACCGCCCCCGCTCTCGCCCCCTCTTCCGGAGTCCGCCATGGCCACGCTGATCCTGCAAACCGCCGGGGCGGCGGCCGGTACGGTGCTGGGTGGCCCGATCGGCGGAATCATCGGCGGCGCCCTCGGGACGATGGCGGGGTCGGGCCTCGACGCGGCCCTGCTGGGGGGCCTCGCAGGGGGACGCACCGTCGAGGGGCCGCGCCTGTCGGACGTGGCGGGCCTGAGCTCGACCGAGGGCGAGCCGATCCCGCGCGTCTACGGCCGGGCACGGATCGGCGGCACCCTGATCTGGACGACGCGGCCCCTGGAGGTGGCGAGCACGGGCGCCGTCACGGCCGCCGGCGGCAAGGCGATCGGGGGCGGCAAGGTCAAGCGCACCGCCTATGCCTACTTCGTCGATCTCGCCATCGGCCTGTGCGAGGGCCCGGTGGCGGGCGTCCGGCGGGTCTGGGCGGACGGGCGCGAGATCGACCTGACCACCGTCGCCCTGCGGTTGCATCGCGGCGCGGCGGACCAGGAGCCCGACCCGCTCATCGTCGCCAAGGAGGGGCCTGAAAACGCGCCGGCCTATCGGGGCCTCGCCTACGTGGTGTTCGAGCGGCTGGCGCTCGCCGAATTCGGCAACCGGATTCCGCAATTCGCCTTCGAGGTGCTGCGCCCGGTGGCGGGCCTCGCCGGGATGATCCGGGCGGTCTGCCTCATCCCCGGCTCCACCGAGTTCGGCCTCGATCCGCTCCGCGTCACCGAGGAGGCCGGCTACGGCACCACGCGCCCCGCCAACCGGTTCCAAATGCAGGCGGGTGCCGACGTCGTCGCCTCCCTGGACGCGCTCCAGGCCCTGTGCCCGCGCCTCACCCGGGTCTCCGTGGTGGCGAGCTGGTTCGGGGACGACCTGCGCGCCGGCCGCTGCACCATCCGGCCCCGGGTCGACAACGCCGCCAAGGTCACCAGCGGCGACACCTGGGCGGTGGCGGGCCTGCGCCGCGACGCGGTCGCGCCCGTCTCGACGGCCCCGGGCGGCGGCCCGGCCTATGGCGGCACGCCCTCGGATGCGGGCCTGACCCGGCTGGTGGCGGAGCTGAATCGGCGCGGCCTCGGCGTGGTGCTCTACCCCTTCGTGATGATGGATGTCGCCGCCGACAACGCGCTGCCGGACCCGCGCGACGGGCAGGCGGGGCGCCAGCCGGCCTATCCCTGGCGCGGGCGCATCACCTGCGACCCGGCTCCCGGACGGCCGGGAAGCCCCGACGGCACGGAGGCGGCCGGCGCCCAGGTGGCCGCGTTCTTCGCCCAGTACCGCACCCTGGCGCTGCATTACGCCGCGCTGGCGGCCGGCTGGGCGGCGCAGGGCCTGCCGCTCGCCGGCTTCATCGTGGGCAGCGAGTTCGTCGGCCTCACCCGGGTGCGGGCGGAAGCCGGGCGCTACCCCGCCGTGGAGGGATTTCGCGATCTCGCCGCCACCCTGCGCCAGCGCCTCGGCCCCGACGTCGCCCTCGTCTATGCCGCCGACTGGACCGAGTACGGCGCCGATGTGCGCGACGGGGGCGCCACTCTCCGGTTTCCCCTCGACGCCCTGTTCGCCGATCCCGCCATCGACGCGGTGGGCATCGACTACTACCCGCCCGTCACCGACTGGCGCGACGGCGCCGCCCATGCCGACCTGGCGCTGGCCGACGCCATCTACGACCCCGCCTACCTGAAGGACCGGGTGGGCGCCGGCGAGGCCTTCGACTGGTACTATGCCGACGCGGCCGACCGGGCGGCGCAGCGGCGCACGCCGATCACCGACGGGCGCTACGCCAAGCCCTGGACCTTCCGGGCCAAGGATCTGGTGGGCTGGTGGACGAACCGCCACGTGGAGCGGGACGGCGGGGTCGAGACCCGCGCGACCGCCTGGGTGCCACGTTCGAAGCCGATCTGGCTCACCGAGATCGGCGTGCCGGCGGTGGACAAGGGCACCAACGGGCCGAACGTCTTTCCCGACCCGAAATCCGCCGAGAACGCCAGCCCGCCCGCCTCGCGCGGCACCCGCGACGACCTGATCCAGGCCCGCGGTCTCGCCGCGATCCTGGGGCGGTTCGACCCGGCCCTGCCGGGCTTCGAACCCGCCCACAACCCGGTCTCGTCCCTGTATGGCGGCCCGATGGTGCCGGCGGAGGCGATCTTCGTCTGGTGCTGGGACGCGCGACCCTACCCGGCCTTCCCGGACTTCGACACCGTCTGGGCGGATGCGGGCAACTGGTCGGTGGGCCACTGGATCACCGGCCGGATCGAGGGGCTGGAACTCGACCGGCTCGTCGCCGCCATCCTGTCCGACCTCGGCATCACGGTGCCGGCGGCGATCACCGCGAACGCCTTCCTCGACGGCTACGTCATCGACCGGCCGATGTCGGCCCGGGCCGCCCTCGAGCCCCTGGCGCAGCTCTACGGCCTCGACGTCTCGGCCCAGGCCGGCGCCCTGACGATCCGGGGGCCGCGCAGGGAGGTGCCGCTGGCGATCGCGGCCGACGACCTCGTGGTGCTGCGCGAAGCCGAAGCCCCCCTCGCCCGGGTCCGGACGGAGGAAGCGGAGCTGCCGCGCTCGCTGGAGATCGGCTTCACCGACGGCGACACCGCCGAGTACCGCCGGGCGAGCGCCGCCGCGATCCGCCCCAGCGGTGCCCGCCGGCGCGAGACCCGGATGGAAGCCGCCGTGGTGACCCGGCGGGCCTGCGCCGAGGCCCTGGCGGAGGCCGCCCTCGATGCCCGCCTCGCGGCCCGGGACACCGCCCGCTTCACCTTGAGCCCGCGCCGGATCGACCTCGCGCCGGGCGACCTCCTCGCCTTGCCGGGCGAGCCCGGACCGCACCGGATCCTGCGCATCGCCGACAGCCCGCGCGGGCGCCAGATCGAGACCCGCGGCGTGCCCCTCCACGGCCGGACGCCCCGGACGGACGACCGCGCCGGGATGCGCCCCCGCCGCGCCGTGCCGGCCCTGGCCGGGCCGCCCTTCGCCGTCGCCCTCGACCTGCCGGCCGATCGCGGCAGCCCCACCGCCCTTCAGGTGCTGGCGGTGGCGGCGGACCCGTGGCCCGGGCCGGTGGCGATCTGGCGCGCCGAGGGTGAGGACGCGGCGCTCGTCCCCCACGGCTTCGTCGATCTTCCCGCCTGCCTGGGGGAGACCCTGACCGCCCTGCCCCCCGGCCCGCTCTGGCGCTTCGATCGCGGCGCCCGGCTCGATGTCCGCCTGCGCCACGCCGGCGATCTCGCCGCCATCGGCGAGGCGGCGGCGCTGGCCGGCGGCAACCTGTTCGCGGTCCGCGGCACGAGAGATGGGGCGATCGAGCTGATCGCGGCCGCCGGGGTGACGCTGATCGGGCCCGGGACTTACCGGCTGACGGGGCTCCTGCGCGGTCTGGCCGGCAGCGAGGCGCAGGCCGCCCGGGCCAGCCCCGCCGGCAGCCTGATCGTGCGCCTCGACGGGGCGGTGGTGCCGCTGGTGGAACGCCTCGACGAGGCCGGACGGCCATTCCGCTACCGCATCGGCCCGGCGACGGGCGAGCCCGCCGATCCGGCCCATGTCGCCCTGCGGGCCACGGCCGGCCTCACCGCCCTGCGCCCCTCGAGCCCCGTCCACCTGCGGGCGCAGCGGGAGCCCGAAGGCGTGCGCCTCGCCTGGATTCGCCGGACCCGGCGCGACGGGGATTCGTGGGACGCCGCCGAGATCCCGCTGGAGGAGCCCGAGGCCTACCGGGTCACGGTGTTCTCGCCCGAGGGCCGGCCCCTGCGGGTTCTGACGGCGGCCGCGCCGGGCCTCCTCTACCCGGCGACGGACGAGGCGGCGGATTTCGGCGGCCCCCAGGGGCGCCTCGACGTCGCGGTGGCGCACGTCGGTCTGGCGGCGGGGGTCGGCCCCGAGACCCGCGCGCAGGTGGCGGTCGCGTCCGCCTGATCCGCCGCGACGCCGCCGGAGATTCTCGACCCTCAAGCCGGAGCCGACCGATGCCCGAGACGACCCCCAGCCTGGCGCTGCCGCTGATCGCGGCGGGTCAGGCGCAGAAGCATGTCACGCACAACGAAGCGCTGATGGGCCTCGACGCGCTGGTCCAGCTCGCCTGCCGCGACAAGGACCTCGGCGCGCCGCCGCCCACCCCCGCCGAGGGCGATCGCTACCTGGTGCTGAGCCCCAGTCCGACCGGGGCCTGGGCCGGTCTGTCCGGACAGATCGCCCGCTTCCAGGATGGGCGCTGGAGCGGCCTCGCGCCCAAGCCCGGCTGGCTCGCCTGGATGCTCGACGAGGACGAACTCTACGCCTTCACGGCAACCGGATGGATCGGACTCCGCTCCGCTCCGAAGCTGCTCCAGAACCTGACGCGCCTCGGCATCGGCACCACGGCCGACGCCGCCAATCCGTTCGCCGCCAAGCTGAACACCGCCCTCTGGACCGCCCTGACGACGGCGGAGGGCGGCACCGGGGACCTGCGCTACACCCTGAACAAGCAGGCCGCCGGCAACATCCTGTCCCTGCTGTTCCAGAGCGCCTTCACGGGGCGTGCCGAGATCGGACTGTCCGGCAACGACGATTTCGCGATCAAGGTCGCGCCCGACACGGGCGGGTTTCGCGAGGCGCTGCGGATCGACCGGGCGTCGGGCCGGGTCGATCTCAAAGGGCCGATGCCGAGCCCGCTCCTCGGCGCGCCCGCCCTGCGCCTGACCCAGGACCTCGCCACGGACGGCAGCCTGCTGGGGGGCGGCCTGACCATGCAGGCCACCAGCGGCGGCACTCCCTGGCCCCTGGCGGGCCTTGCCGGCACGATGGGCACGGCCGGCGCGGCGAGCGGGTATCCGGGCGGCCTCGCGATCTTCGTGAAGCCGGCGGACGGCGCGCGCCCCGGCACCCTGCGCGAGGTGGCGCGCTTCGGCCCGGACGGCAATCTCGGCCTCGGCACCAGCGCCACCCTGACGACCAAGCTCGGGGTAGCGGGCATCATCGCCCACACGGCCGACAACACCTGGAGCCTCGGCACCCCGGCCCTGCGCGCCGCGGTGCTGTATGCCGGCACGGGCGCGATCAACACCTCGGATGCCCGCGAGAAGACGCCCGTCGTTCCCCTGGCCGAGGCCGAGATCGCGGCGGCGCGCGCGCTCGCCCGGGAGATCGGCACCTTCCGGTTCCTTGAAGCGCTGGCGCGCAAGGGCGCCGGGGCACGCCGACATGTCGGCCTGACCGTGCAGCGGGCGACGGCGATCCTCGAAGCCCATGGCCTCGACCCATTCGCCTACGGCTTCCTGTGTCGCGACGCGTGGCCGGCCGTGCCGCCCCGGCCGGCGATCCCCGCCTCCCCCGCCGAGGTCGATGCGGCGGGCGCCGAGATCGTCGCGGCCGTTCCGGCGGAGGACGCGGTGGCGGGCCGCGCCGCCGGGGAGCGCTACGGCTTCCGCACGGACGAGCTGCTGCTGTTCCTGGCCCGGGGCCTCGAAGCGCGGCTCACCGCCCTGGAAGCCGCCCCGAAAGGGGCCTGACCGAAGGGGGCCTAACCGCAAGGGGCCTCGCCATCCCCCTCGCGCCCCTCAGCGCAGGTAGCCCGCCGCCCGCAGATCGGCCTCGACGGCGGCGCACAGATCGGTGAGCGGATTGTCGTTCTCAGCCGGGGGCGGGTCCAGGGGCCGCATGGACGGGAAGGTCCGGTTGAGCGCCGGCGCTGCCCCGCCGCCGGACCAGTCCTGCCCCCCTGATTTCTGCCTCAAAGCAGCCGAGATGAGCTTTCGCAACACATCCCCCTCCTGATCCCGCGTCGGAATCAGTTGTCGCGTAGAGATTCCGGCAAATCAACCGGAACTTCTGCGCTCATCACTTCAGTGCTCTCTCACTTTCATCATCCGGAGACGCGGCATGACCCTCAGTGCCATCGGCGAAGCCGTGCTCATCGCCCGCGAAGGCCGGCGCTTAAGCGCCTATCGCGACAGCGTCGGCGTCTGGACCATCGGGATCGGGCACACTTCGGCGGCGGGTCCGCCCCTGGTGACGCCGGGCCTTCGCCTGACCGAAGCGGCCTGCGACGCGCTCTTCCGCCGCGACGTCGCCCGCTACATCCAGGCCGTCGCCACGGCGGTCGGCGACGATCTGCCGGACCACGCCTTCGACGCCCTGGTCTCGCTCTGCTTCAACATCGGGCCGACGGCCTTCGCACGCTCCACCGTGGTCCGACGCCTGAAGGTCGGCGACCGCGACGGCGCGGGTAAGGCGTTCCTGCTCTGGAACCGTCCGGCGGAGCTGATCCCGCGACGCGGCGCCGAGGTCGACCAGTTCCGCACGCCCTATGCCGAGGCCCTGCCCCGGGCGCGACGGGGCGATGCGGCGGCGATTCCCATGCCCAACGCCGCCACCCCGCCGCTGCCGACCGCGCGCCGGACCGTGCCGCGCCTGCCGTTGTCGCCCCGAGCGCCTGCCCAGGCGCCAACGAAACCTCAGGCGCCAGTCCAGCCCGAGGCTCGCGTGACGCCCGAGACTTCTGTGGCGCCCAAGACTTCTGTGGCGTCCAAGACTTCTGTGACGCCCAAGACTTCTGTGACGCTCAGGATTCCGGTGAAACCGGGCGCCCTGGCGACGCTGTGGTCGGCGGTGCGTCGCCGCCTGCGCGGCGAGGCCTGACGTCCGGCCCTCGCGCCCATCCGCCTCGCCCCGCCCATCCACCGCGTCCTGCCCCGCCCCCGCGTCCCGCCCTGCCCCCGATGGAGTTTCCGATGATCCGTTCTCGCATCCGCCGCGCCGGCTTCCTCGCCGCCACCGGCCTCTTTCTCGTCGCGACCACGCGTCCGGGTACGGCGGCGGAGATGGCCTCCGTCGCGCTGCCCTGGGGCGACGCCGTCGCGTCCGCGATCCAGGGCCTCGGGAGCGTGCTGGTGCCGCTCGCCGTGACCGCCGCGATGGCGGCCGTGGCCCGGCTGACCGGCCCGCTGCGCCTCCTGATTACCGCCAGCCTGGTGGAACGCCTCGTCCGCAACGTCGCCGATTACGCGGTCAACGCGGTGGCGGGCGCGACCCGCGGGCAGACACTGACGGTTCCGGTCGGATCGCTGGTGATCGCGCGCGCGGTCCAGCGCGGCCTCGACGCCGCGCCGGGCTGGCTCATCCGGGCGGCCGGCGGCGGCGCGGGCCTCGGCGAGAAGGTGTTCCGCAGCCTGCCGCTGACCGAGGAGGCGACGGTCGCCAACACCCTGGTGCCGGCCCTGCGCGCAGCCGAGGTGGAAAGCCGGCGTCGGACGCCCTGACCCTGCGGAACCCGGACGCGGCAAGCCGAATGACGCGCGAGGCCGGGCGCGCGAGAGGCCGGGCGCGGAAGCCTGACGACGGCAGGACCGGGCAGGTGCAGAACCGGGCAGACGGAGGACCGGGCAGACGGAGGACCGGATTTGGAAAAGATCGCCTTCGAAGCCGCCCGGCTCCTGGTCTCGCAGGAGGGCGCCGGCTGGATCGTCGCCGTCCTCCTCGGGCTCGCCTGCATCCACCTCCACCGTCAATCCCTGCGCGTGCAGGAGGCGCGCCTCGGCGACATCGGTGCGACCGCGACCGCCCTGGAACGGGCCTCGCAGACCAACGCCGCCGTGGCGGCCGCCCTCGAAAGCCGAACCCACGTGCTCGAAGACCTGTCGCGGCTGGCGACCGAGACCGCACGCGACATCGAGCGCAACGACGCCCGCGCCCGGGAGAAGCTGGACGACATCCTGCGCCGTCTCGCCGAGACCCGGCCCCGATCCTGAGGACGTTCCATGGACCGCATCGCCCATCTCCTGCACGGACGCCGGGACCGCCGCCGGGCGGCAACCCTGCGCCTGTGCGCTGCCCGAATTCGCTTCGACCGCTCGGCGGCGGCCGTGCGCCGCGCCGCGCGCGACCATATCGACGGTCACGCCGTGGCCGGAACGCGCCTGCGCATGGCCCTCGCCCGCCTTTCGGCCCTGGCGGGGACGGCCTGAGCACCGGGTCGGACCGCACGGGAACCGAATGGCCGAGGTTATGCTTGGGGTTGTGCCGAGCAGGGTCGGCGGTTGAGCCGGACCAGGCTTGCCGGGTCGCCCTCGGCCCGACCCCGGCGCGCGCTGGCATTCAGGGCGCATTCAGTGCCTCCCCCTAGACTGTTCCCACATGCGCATCCTCCTCGCCCTGTTGCTGATCGGACTGACCGTCGCGGGCTTCGCGACAGGTTCGATCGACACGTTCGCGGAGGAGACCACGACCGGCACCAGCTCGGTCGCGGCCCCCTTGGTCGCGATCCCCCGCAGCGAGACTTGCCTCAGTCCGGCGGATCTGCGCGAAGCGGTGGCCGACAAGCGGGTGATCGCCCCGGTGGCGGCCATCCGCGCCGCCCGACAGGTGATTCCCCGGGCGGAGATTCAGCGCGCGCGCCTGTGCCGGCAGGACGAGACCCTCGTCTACCTGCTCACGGCCCTGCGCCGGGACGGACAGTTCGTTCACGTCATCGTGGATGCGACCACGGGGCAGGTCAGCGGTCCGTGACGCCGTTTCGCCGCCGGCCGGAGACGGCTAACGTGCGCTGCGCGCCGACCCGCGGGTTCGGGCCATCATCGTAGGAGTTCGATACCGTGCGGTTGCTCGTCGTGGAGGATGACCGGGACATCAACCGGCAGGTGGTCAACGCCCTGGAGGAGGCCGGCTACGTCGCCGACAAGGCCTTCGACGGCGAGGAAGGCGGCTATCTCGGTGAGAGCGAGCCCTACGACGCCATCATTCTCGACATGGGCCTGCCCAAGACCGACGGCGTCAGCGTGCTGCAGAAGTGGCGCCGGGCTGGGATCAAGACCCCCGTCATCATCCTGACCGCCCGCGACCGCTGGTCCGACAAGGTCGACGGCTTCGATGCGGGGGCCGACGACTACGTGACCAAGCCGTTCCACATGGAGGAGCTGATGGCCCGCGTGCGCGCCCTGCTGCGGCGCGCGGCCGGCCATGCCACCAGCCAGATCGCCTGCGGGCCGGTGGTGCTCGACACCCGCTCGGGCCGGGTCTTCGTGGACGGCAACCCGGTCAAGCTGACGAGCCACGAGTACCGCCTGCTCTCCTACCTGATGCACCATACCGGCCGGGTGGTCTCGCGCGCCGAGCTGACCGAGCATCTCTACGACCAGGATTTCGACCGGGATTCCAACACCATCGAGGTCTTCGTCGGCCGCCTGCGCAAGAAGCTCGCGGTCGACCTGATCCAGACCGTCCGGGGCCTCGGCTATCTCGTCGACCCGAACCAGCCGGTGGCGCGGGGGTGATGTCAGGGGCGCGGGCTCATCGCGAGGCGCCTGCCCTTGATCCGCGTCTGCATGGGCGCAAGCACGAGGGCGACGATGCAGCTTCCGTCCGCGGGCTTTCGTGCGATCACCAGGACGGCGGGTCGATCCGTCTGCGCCACCGTTTGACCGTCGCGGTCCTCGTTCGACCAGAGGAAGGCGTAGCGGATCACGGTTCCGACGATCGGCGGCTCACCCGGGATCATCGTCCGCGGCCCGCGCTAATCCGGGTCCGTCAGTCCCCCTGGAACCTTGGCGCTCAAGATCGCGTCGGCGATGTCGTCCGGGATGTCGTCGACCGTGGATGAGCTTGAACAGGTTCATGCCGCGCTCGCACGCAAACAATTATCGCGAACTACCCGTAGATTACGGAAAACCCGCAACAGGCGAGGTGAGACATCCGGCTCGGCGCAGGCTATGATTTGACCGTCGGCGATCTGAAATCGGTTCAGGTCGCCAGCGGTCACGCCACCATCATCAACCGCGACGATTTCCCTTCCAATCTGTGGCTCAGACCTGCAGCCGTGGCGTAGACTTGGTCGACATGATCCCCTCCCCGTCCTGGCTGCCCATGCGCCGCCGCTCGATCGCGGTGCGCCTCGCCACCTCGGCGCTGCTGGCGAGTTCGGCGATCCTGCTGATCGCCGCCTGGATCCTGACCACCCTGTACCGCGAGAACACCGAGCGGGCCTTCGACAGCCGCCTGCTGGTCTATGCCAACAACCTCGCCACCGATCTCGTCTCGCCCAACGACCCGGAGAGCCGGTCCTTCACCTTGAGCGATCCGCGCTTCGACCTGCCCCTGTCGGGCTGGTACTGGCAGATCGGGCGGCCCGACGCGAAGCCGCGCGACCTGCGCACCTCGCGCTCCCTGGTGGGCGTGCCCCTGAAGGCCGCCGCCACCTCCGACAGCAAGGCGGGCATCGGCCAGATCCGCCAGGGCTACGGCCGGGCCCAGGACGAGCGCCGCCTGCGCATCATCGAGCGCGACGTCGATATTGGGGAGGACGGCCGCTACACCGTGCGGGTGGCCGGCCCCGCCGACGAGATCGAGAACGACGTCGACCGCTTCCGCTTCTCGCTGATGGTCACCTTCGGGCTGCTCGGCCTGTCACTGGCGCTCACCACCCTGCTGCAGATCCGCTTCGGCCTCGCGCCGCTGGCCAAGCTGCGCACGGCGCTGGGTGCCATCCGGCGGGGAGAATCGGACCGCATCACCGGCGAGTACCCGCGCGACATCGCCCCCCTGGCGGGCGAGGTGAACCTGCTGATCGAGACCAACCGGGAGATCCTGGAGCGGGCGCGGACGCAGGTCGGCAACCTCGCACACGCCCTCAAGACCCCGCTCTCGATCATCGTCAACGAGGTCGGCGCCGCCGATGCGCCCGGTGACCTCGCGGCCAAGATCCGCGAACAGGCGGCGGTGATGCGCGACCAGGTCAACTACCATCTCGACCGCGCCCGGGCGGCGGCCCTGGCCGGCACCCTCGGCACCTCGACGGAGGTGGAGCCGGCGCTGGCCGGTCTGGTCCGCACCTTCGGCAAGATCTACCGCGACAAGGATATCGCCTACGAGGTCCATGTGCCGCCCGGCCTGCGCTTCCGGGGCGAACGCCAGGATTTCGAGGAGATGATCGGCAATCTCGTCGACAACGCCTCGAAATGGGCGCACGGCCGCGTCGCGATCCGGGCCGAGGCGGTCGGCAAGGACGATTATCCCCACCTTCTGGTGGCGATCGAGGACGATGGCCCCGGCCTCGCCCCGGACGATCGGGCCGCGGTCCTCGGGCGCGGCCGGCGCCTCGACGAGTCGAAGCCCGGCTCGGGCCTCGGCCTCTCGATCGTAGCCGATCTCGCGGCCCTCTACCGCGGCCGCTTCCGCCTGGAGGAGGCCGCGCTCGGCGGATTGCGGGCGGTGATCGAGGTGCCGGGGGACGCGCCGGCGGGCATCGTCCCACACTGACCCGCCGGACTGGGGCGGCCGGACTGGGGCGGATTGATCCGCCCGGCATATCCGCTAGGGTTGCGCGCTCCCCCGAAGGGCTGCGCGTGACACCGTGTCGCCCGACGCCTGCATCGTGCTGGCGGGAACCCGCGTCTACATGCAAGCGGGGCAGCGTTCGGGGCGTGATGACGGCACTTTGGTTCATACTGGCGGTCATGACGGGTGCCGCGGTGTTCGCCCTGCTCTGGCCGATGTCGCGCCGGGCCAATCCCGCCGCCCCGCCCGAGGCCGGCGGTCTCGCCACCGAGACCGGGTTCTACGAGGATCAGCTCCGCGAGATCGAGCGTGACCAGGCCCGGGGCCTGATCGCCGCACCCGAGGCGGAGGCCGCCCGCACCGAGGCGGCCCGTCGCCTGCTGCGCGCCAACCGCGCCGGCGTTCCGGCGGCGCAGGACATCGCCGAGCCGGCCCTGCGCCAGCGCCGGGCGGCCTCGGCCTTCGCCCTCTCGACCATCCCGCTCGTCGCCCTTATCGCGTACGGCCTCTACGGCTCGCCGCACATGCCGGCCCAGGGCCAGGCCGAGCGCTCGGCCGCCCAGACCGGCGACCAGGATCTCCTCAAGGCGATCGGCCAGATCGAAGCCCGGCTCGCGGCCGATCCGACCGACGGGCGCGGCTGGTCGGTGCTCGCCCCCGTCTACATGCGGATGGGCCGGTTCGACGACGCCGCCCATGCCTACGAGGCGGCCGCCCGCCTCCTCGGTGAGACGCCGCAGCGCCTGTCCGATTGGGGCGAGGCCCTGGTGGCGGGCAGCAACGGCGCCGTCACACCCCAGGCCAAGGCGATCTTCCAGCGCGCGGTCGACCTCGATGCTCAGGCGGCCAAGCCGCGCTTCTACCTGGCGCGCGGCGCCGAACTCGACGGCGACATCCCGGAAGCGATCCGGCGCCTGCAGGCCATGGCCGAGGCCGCCCCCGCGGATGCGCCCTGGTTGCCCCTCGTGCGCGAAAACCTCGCCCGACTGAAGGGCGAAGCGGCCCCGGCCTCCCCTGACTCCGATCGCGCCGCCGCACTCCAGGCGCTGCCGCCGGCGAGCCGGGACGGCGCCATCCGGGCCATGGTCGACAGCCTCGACAAGCGCCTCGCCGACCGGGGCGGCACGCTCGAGGACTGGCTGCGGCTGGTGCGCTCCTACGGGGTGCTCAAGGAGACCGACAAGGCGGCCGCCGCCCTCGAGCGGGCGCGCAAGGCCCTGGCCGACGAGCCGGAGGCCAAGAATCGCCTGGACGAGATGGCGCGCGAGATCGCCCTCGGGGCGAATGCCGCGCCGGTCGCGCCGGCGGCCAACCCGGACGAGGCGGGGCGCGCCGGGACCGAGGCCGCCGTGGCGGCCGTCAAGGCAATGCCGGCGGCCGAGCGCGATGCCGCGATCCGTGGCATGGTGGCGGGCCTCGACCGCCGCCTGGCCTCCAAGGGCGGCAGCATCGACGATTGGCTGCGCCTCGTGCGCTCCTACAGCGCCCTCGGCGAGCGCGACAAGGCGGCTCAGACCCTCGACCGGGCCCGCATGGCGCTCAGCCCCGATCCCGGAGCGATCGAGCGCCTCGATGAATTGTCGCGCGAACTTCAGCTTCGCCCTCAGGCACCCCGGCCGGCGCCCAAACCCTGACATCGCAACCCGCCGACACCTCAACCCACGGACGTCCCGATACGGGCTCGGGGCTGCGCCGGAGCCGCGCTGCCCCTGACAATCGGTCCCGGCCCCGGCCCTTGACCGCGCCAGCCACTCGGCCGACACCGTGAGCCACCCGATTTTATCCTGGATCACGTCCACCGGACTGCAACGCCGGCGGGGCACACCCTTCCCGCCGCACCGCCCCGAGCCACCGAACCGGACCCCTTTCCGTGACACGCAAGAGCCGCCGCCTGATCCTGATCGCCGCCTGCGGTGCCGTGCTGGCCCTGGCGCTCGGCCTGATCCTGTCAGCCATGAGCGGATCGATCGTGTTCTTCCGCTCGCCCACCGAGGTGGCCTCCCAGGCGGTCACGCCGGGAACGCGCTTCCGCTTGGGCGGCCTCGTCAAGGACGGCTCCCTTCAGCGCGGGCCGGACCAGACCGTGGATTTCTCGGTGACGGACACCAACGCCACCGTGCAGGTGCAGTATCGCGGCCTGCTGCCGGATCTGTTCCGCGAGGGCCAGGGCGTGGTGGCCGAGGGCACGCTGCAGCCCGGCGGTATCTTCCGCGCCGATACGGTGCTGGCCAAGCACGACGAATCCTACATGCCGCGCGAGGTCGCCGATGCGCTGAAGGCGCAGGGCCGTTGGCAGGAGGGCAAGGGCATGGTCGACAAGGGCGTGGTCGACAAGGGCGTGGTCGACAAGGGCGTGGTCGACAAGGGCGTGGTCGACAAGGGCGTGGTCGACAAGGGTATGGTCGACAAGCCCAGCCCGGCCGCCGAGGCCAAGCCCTCCGTGGGGGACAAGACCCTCGGTCAGCGCAGCGAGCGATGATGCGCCGCCGCGTCCAACATCTCGCCTCGCGACCCTTCGCTTTTCGACCCTTCGCATCTCGACCCTTAGCCTCTCGACCCTTCGCCCCTCGGTCACTCTTTCCCGGAAGGACACCCCAGCCTTGCTGATCGAGGTCGGCCATTTCGCGCTGGCGCTGGCGCTGGCCCTGTCCCTGGTTCAGGCGGTGATGCCGGTCTGGGCCGCGCGTTCCGGCGATCAGGCCCTGCGGGCGGTGGCCACGCCGGCGGCGCTGGGCGCCTTCGCCTGCATCCTGTTCAGCTTCGGCGCGCTGACCTACGCCCATGCCACGTCGGATTTCTCGGTCCAGAACGTGATCGAGAACTCGCACACCACGAAGCCCTTCCTCTACAAGATCTCCGGCGTCTGGGGGAACCATGAGGGCTCGATGCTGCTCTGGGTCCTGATCCTGGCCCTGTTCGGAGCCCTGGTGGCGGTGGCGCGCGATTCGGTGCCCCCGACCCTGCGGGCCAACACCCTCGCGGTGCAGGGCCTGATCACCTTCGTGTTCGTGCTCTTCATCATCACGACCTCGAACCCGTTCACCCGGGTGAGCCCGGCCCCGGCCGAGGGCAACGACCTCAACCCGTTGCTGCAGGATTTCGGCCTCGCGGTGCATCCGCCGCTGCTCTACGTCGGCTATGTCGGCTTCTCGATCACCTTCGCGTTCGCCATCGCGGCGCTGATCGAGGGCCGCATCGACGCCGTCTGGGCGCGGGCCGTGCGGCCCTGGACGCTGACCGCCTGGAGTTTCCTGACGCTCGGGATCGCGATGGGCTCGTACTGGGCCTATTACGAGCTCGGCTGGGGCGGCTGGTGGTTCTGGGACCCGGTCGAGAACGCCTCGCTGATGCCCTGGCTCGCCGGCACCGCCCTGCTGCACTCCACCGTCGTCATGGAGAAGCGCGACGCCCTGAAGGTCTGGACGGTGCTGCTCGCCATCCTGACCTTCTCGCTCTCGCTGCTCGGCACCTTCATCGTGCGCTCGGGCGTGCTGACTTCGGTCCACACCTTCGCCACCGACCCGACCCGCGGCGTGTTCATCCTCGCCATCCTGATCCTGTTCATCGGCGGCTCGTTCACGCTCTTCGCCTGGCGGGCCCCGATGCTGCGCCAGGGCGGCATTTTCGCGCCGATCTCCCGCGAGGGCGCGCTGGTGATGAACAACCTATTCCTGGCCGCCGCCTGCGCGACGGTGTTCGTCGGAACGCTCTACCCGCTGTTGCTGGAGATGCTGACCGGCGAGAAGATCTCGGTGGGACCACCCTTCTTCAACTACACCTTCATTCCCCTGGCGATCCCCCTGCTGCTCATCGTGCCCTTCGGCCAGACCCTGGCGTGGAAGCGTGGCGACGTGCACGCGGCGACGCAGCGCCTGTTCGCGGCCCTGGCCGTCGCCCTGGTGATCGGACTCGCCGTCCTGGCCCTGACCTGGGGCGGACCGATGATGGCCCCGGTCGGCATCGGCCTCGGCGCCTACCTCGTGGTCGGCTCCGCCATGGAGATCGTCTCGCGGGCCCGCGGCTACGGCGCCAATCGCACCCGGGGCGCCGCCGCGATCTGGCGCCGCGCCGCCGGCCTGCCGCGCTCAGCCTGGGGCACGGCCCTGGCCCATGCGGGCGTCGGCGTGGTAGTCCTCGGCATCGCCGCCCAAGGCTGGGCGACGGAAGGCCTGAAGACCCTGAAGCCCGGCGAATCCCTGGCGTCCGGCCCCTACGTGGCCACCCTCGACCGGGTCGGCCCGCGCGCCGGCGAGAACTACGCCGAGACCGCCGCCTTCCTCACCATCCGCAATACCGGCGGCGACTTCATCGGGACGGTGGAGACCGGCAAACGGTTCTATCCGAGCCGCAAGATGACGGTGACCGAATCCGGCCTGCTGACCATCGGGGCGAGCCAGGTCTATGCCAGCCTCGGCGAGGTGCTGCCCGAGGGCGCCATCGGCCTGCGGCTGTACTACAAGCCCCTCGTGCTGCTGATCTGGCTCGGGGCGGTGGTGATGGCGCTCGGCGGCGCGGTGTCGCTGACCGACCGGCGCATGCGGGTCGGCGCCCCGGCGCGGGCGAAGGCCAAGGCGCTGCCCCCCGGCATGGCGCCCGCCGAATGAGCCGCGCGCCCGCCAGACGCGCGGCCGTCGCGCTCGCCCTCTTGCTCGCAGCCACGGGCGGCGCCCGCGCGGTTCAGCCGGACGAGGTTCTCAAGGACCCTGTGATGGAGGCGCGGGCACGGGACATCTCGTCGGGCCTGCGCTGCCTCGTATGCCAGAATCAGTCCATCGACGATTCCGATGCGCCCCTGGCGCGGGATCTGCGCCTCATCGTGCGCGAGCGCCTGAAGGCGGGAGACGACGACGCGCAGGTGCAGTCCTACGTGGTCGGGCGCTACGGCGAATACGTGCTCCTGCGCCCGGTCTTTGCCCTGCACACCCTGCTGCTCTGGCTCACCCCGATCGCGGTGGTGGTCCTCGGACTGTTCGGTCTCTGGCGCCTGTCGCGCCGCCGGGTGGAGTCGGCGCCCGAAGGCCTCAGCGCCGCTGAGCAGGCCGAGATCGCCGCGCTGACCCGGCGGGACTGATCGGAGGCTGCCCCCACGGCCTCCCGGCCCGGCGCCTCGCTTTCGCCCCACTGACCCCGGAGACATCGGATAGCGCGGAGCCACGCGGTCAGCGCCTGTTAACGATGTCTTCACCTTAAGTCGCGAGCGTCCCGTGCCATGCCGATCGCGTCGCCGTTCCGCCTCCTGACCCTCTGCGGGCTGACGCTCGCGGCGTCCGGCCTCGCCACGCCGAGCCTTGCCCATCCGCACGTCTGGGTGACGACCAAGGCCGAAATCGCCTATGGCGAAGGCGGGCGGGTGACGGGCATCCGGCACGCCTGGAGCTTCGACGCCTCCTACTCGGCCTTCGTCACGCAAGGGCTCGACGCCAACAAGGACGGCAAGCTCACGCCTGACGAACTCGCCGGCCTCGCCGCCGAGAACACCGCCAATCTCGCCGAATTCGCCTACTTCACCAAGATGAAGGTCGGCGGCAAGGAACAGGCCTTCGCCGATCCAACCGAGCCCCGCATGGTCATGGAGGACGACAAGCTCACGCTGAGCTTCCTGCTGCCCCTCAAGACGCCCGTGGCGCAGGGGCGCGGCGTCACCGCCCTGGAGGTCTACGATCCGACCTTCTTCGTCTCGTTCGCCCTGGCGGAGGGCAGCGATGCGGCCCGCCTCGCCGGAGCGCCAGCCGGGTGCGCCGCCACGGTGACGCGCCCGAAGACCGATCCGGGAGCGGACGGCAGATCTGCGGACGGCAAAACGGCGGATGCCAAGCCGGGGATGTCGGAAGCCTTCTTCGAGGCCCTGACCTCGGCCTCCAATTACGGGCTCCAATTCGCCAACCGGGTCATCGTCGCGTGTCCGTAGGCACCGCCCTCGAGACCGGATCGCCCCGGTCCGCCCGGCGTCTCGGCCGACAGGCGCTCCTCGCCCTCGGGGCGGTGGTGGCGGCGACACTCATCGTCACCGGCCTCGTCTGGCTGGTGAGCCCCGAGATGCGGGCGCCGGCGCCGCGCTCCCCCTTCGGGATCGGCTTTCGCGAGGCCGCCCCTGCCGCCACCGGCCTCGGCGGCTGGATCCTCGCCCTGCAATCGAGCTTTTCGCGCAGCCTTCAGGCCTCGGTCCAGGCGCTGAAGCAGGACGGCCCCTGGGGGCCGATGATGCTGCTGGGCTTCAGCTACGGCGTCTTCCACGCCGCTGGCCCGGGCCACGGCAAGGCGGTGATCGCCGGCTACATCGTCGCCGGCGAGCGAGCCCTGACGCGCGGCTTCACCCTGAGCTTCGCCGCTGCCCTGCTGCAGGCGCTCGTGGCCATCGCCCTCGTGGGGATCGGCACGCTGGTGCTCGGCGCCACCGCCGCGGGCATGACCCGCGCCGGCACGGTGATCGAGACCGTCAGTTTCGCACTGGTGGCCCTCCTCGGCCTCAGCGTCACCTGGCGCAAGGCCGGACGGCTCGCCGGCCTCGGGAACGCCGCCTGCGCGCCCGATTGCGGGCACGTCCACCTCACCGACGCGACCGCCCTCGCACGCCTCCACACCTGGCGCGAGCGGGCCGGGGTGGTGCTGGCAGCCGGCACGCGTCCGTGTGCCGGGGCCGTCCTGATCCTGGTCTTCTCCGCCTCGCAGGGCCTGCTCGCGGCCGGCATCGCCGCGACCTTCGCGATGGCGCTCGGCACCGCCCTCACCACGGGCGCGCTCGCCAGCCTCGCGGTCTTCGCCAAGGCCTTCGCCCTTCGGCTCGCGGGCGGACGCGGCCAGGCTGGCGCCCGCGCGGTCGGGACGCTCGAACTCCTGGCGGGCGCCTTCGTGCTGGTGCTCGGCCTCGCCATGCTGGCCGGGCTCGCGGCCAATCTCGGCGGCTGAAGGCGGGGGGCGCTCGTCAACCTCTCTCGTGAAGCTCTCTCGCCAAGCCCTGTGCGGCGTGCCAGTCTCCCGATGACCGGCGGGAGATCCTGAGGCATGGCGGCGGGCTTCGAACAGATTCTGAATTGGCGGCTCCTGGCCGGCTCCCATGATTTTCCCGGCCCGGACGGCGGCACCTGCATCAACGAAGCCGCCATCGTGGCGGCGGGCCTGCCCTACCGGGCGATCCGCGCCTCGACCGATTGCCCGCCCTGCTTCTCGCAACCCCTCGCCGCCTATGCCCTCGGGCTGAACGACGCCATGCCGGATGGTGAGCGCCCCCGGCTGATGGCCTTCGTGCTCCGCCTTGCCGGCTCCACCGCCGAACCTGAGACCGAGGCGCGGCGCGTCGCCTTCCTGGCCGAGGCCAGCGTTCGGCGGATCCTGCCTCCCCTCCTCGACACTGCTGGTCTCCCGGCCCTCGCCGCCCGCTGCGACGGCGCGTGTGACCCCGAGGGTGCGCGCGCGGCAGCCCGCGATGCGGCCTGGGAGGGTGGAGCGCTAGCCGATGCCGCGTCGCGACGGGGCGCCTGGACCCAGGGCGCCCGCGCGTCGGCAGTGGCCCGCGCAGCCTCGGCGGCCGTGAAGGCGTTCTGCGATGCGCGCTGTGCCGCCGAGGTTGCGGAAGGGGCCGCTCCCTTCGTCGACGGCACCTGGGCGGTGGCCGCCCAGATCCTCGATGAGGCCCTGGCGCTCGGGCGCGGCGCCCCGGCGATCGATGCGGGGCTGGCGCGGGACCGTTTCGATGCCGCGCGAGCACGGGCTGGCCTGCGCGGTCCGGGCTCGAGTCAGACGAGGACCGGCTCGGCGGTGGGGTCGAACGTGACGGTCTGACAATTGTCGAGCCAGACCCCGGTCAGGTGGTAGAAGAAGGTGCCGTGCCCGACCACCGCGATGCTGCGCTCCGGCCGGGCAGCCAACCAGTCGCGAAAACCGAGGACGCGGGCATCGAACAGGGTGCGGGGCTCGATGTGCACGCCGCTCGCATCCGGCTCGCCCTCGGCGTGCCACCAGATTTCCGGCAGGTGATCGACCGCCACATCGGGGAACTCGGTGGCCAGGATCGAAGCGGCGCGGCCGACGTCGCAACTGCTTTCCTGGCATTCGCGGTGCAGCACCTCCACGAGGATGCGCGGCCGGCTCGGATGGTCGCCGAAGATACCCTGGGTGGTCTGAATCGCCCGGGTCAGCGGCGACGTGACCACGAGGTCGAAGGGGATGTCGTGCAGGGCTGTCCGGGCCGCCTGGACCTGGCCCAGGCCGCGCTCGGTCAGCCGGGCGTCCACATGTCCCGGGTCGCGCCCGGTCAGCCGATGGGCGGCGTTGAAGGTCGATTCGCCGTGGCGGACGCAGACGATGCGGGAGGGAGCCATACCAGTCCGGTGTCAGAGGGGAGACGGGAGAGGCGGCCGGAGCCGCCGGAGCGATCATTCGCCCAGCGATAACCCGGGCCGGTCCCCATCGTTGCGGCACCGCCGCTCACGACCGGAGGAGGACGGCACCGGGACGGCTGCCGCGAACGAAAAAGGCCCGGTTGCCCGGGCCTCGATCGTGGTCTTGCGGGATCCGCCCTCGTCCCGGTTCAGGTCTTGGTTCAGGCCTTGCGGGCCAAGGGGGTGCGGCGACGCAGACGCACGATGACCTCGACGCCGGCGATTTCCATGCCCTCGGGCGCATCCGGCAGCGAATCGACCGTGATCCCGCAATCGGGCATGTCCAGCACCTGCCCCTCGTCCTCAAGGAAGAAGTGGTGGTGCTCGCTCGGATTGGTGTCGAAATAGGCCTTCGAGCCGTCGAGCGCGAGCTGACGCAGCAGGCCCGCCTCGGTGAACTGGTGCAGGGTGTTGTAGACGGTGGCCAGCGACACCGGCACCTTGGCGCGCATCGCCTCGTCGTAGAGCATTTCCGCCGTGAGGTGACGATCGCCCCGTCCGAACAGCAGCCAACCCAGGGACAGGCGCTGACGGGTCGGGCGCAGACCCGCCCGGCGCAGACGATCGCGCAGATCCGACAACGGACATCCGCGACGGCCGGCAGCCGCATCGCCGGCGGAAACGGAAGTCCGCGCGTTCAGCACGGCCTGCAGGGGCAGAAGGTTCGACATCGGGCTGACAAACATCCCACGCGGAAAACAGAACAGAATGAGGGAATATCTATACGGAACCCGCCGTCCTACCGCAACCCGAGCCGCGCGCGGGGCTGCCAGACCGGCCCCTGGGTCCGGCCCATCGTCGGCCTCCCCGTTTCAAGTCCCCCGGCATTCCCGTGCAGTGTTCCTCGGTGGATCTTCCGATCCCAGGCATCGACTTCGGGAGAACTTCGGGAGCCGGGGCAGCTTTGAGGTGCACAGGCCCTGTGTTAACGAAGCGCCGATTTCGCGCCGCATCGCCGGCGGAACCGGCTCGCGCCGGGTCCGCATCGGGGTTGGCGACACGAGCCCCAGGGGCCCCCGCGCCCCGGACCCATCCTCGAGGACCGAACCGCTCATCATGTCTTCCGCTTCCGATCCGAACGCTCCGTCGGGCACCGCCCCGGCGACCGCCGCGCCCCAGCGGGCCTCGCACTATTCCTACGAGGAACTGCTCGCCTGCGGCCGTGGCGAGTTGTTCGGCGCCGGGAACGCGCAGCTGCCGCTGCCGCCGATGCTGATGTTCGACCGCATCGTCTCGATCGGGTCGGAGGGCGGCGCCCACGGAAAGGGCCACGTGCTCGCCGAGTTCGACATCCGGCCGGACCTCTGGTTCTTCGGCTGCCACTTCAAGAACGACCCGGTGATGCCGGGCTGCCTCGGCCTCGACGCGCTCTGGCAGCTCGTCGGTTTCCACCTTGGCTGGCTCGGTGCTCCGGGGCGCGGTCGCGCGCTCGGCGTCGGCGAGGTCAAATTCTCGGATCAGGTCCTGCCCACGGTGACCAAGGTCGTCTACGGCATCGACATCAAGCGGGTCCGCCTCGGCAAGCTGGTGCTGGGCATCGCCGATGGCTGGCTCGAGGCCGACGGCACCCGCATCTACGAGGCGAAGGACCTGCGCGTCGCGCTGTTCCAGGCTCAGGCCTAGATTCCAAGCCTAGGCCCAGCTCTGGACCCAGTTCTAGACCCAAGCCGCGGGCGGCAGAACCCGACGCGGTTGAGATCGGGACGCCCGAGTCCTACCTGAATCCACGCGAAGGTGCCGTCTCAAGAACAAGCACCGCGAAGAACAAGCCCCGGCGGCGGAGAGCATCGTGTCCATGCGGCGTGTCGTGATCACCGGGATGGGCATCGTCTCATCCATCGGCAACAACACCGAGGAAGTCCTCGCCTCCCTGCGCGAGGCCAAGTCCGGCATCGGGCGCTCGGCCTCCTACGCGGAGCACGGCTTCCGCAGCCAGGTCGAGGGGCGCCCGACCCTCGATCCGGAGGGCGTCGTCGATCGGCGTGCCATGCGCTTCCACGGCGGCGGTACCGCCTGGAACCACGTCGCCATGGACCAAGCGATCCGGAACGCCGGCCTCGAGGCGAGCGACGTTTCGAACGATCGCACCGGTATCATCATGGGCTCCGGCGGCCCCTCCACGAAGGTCATCGTCGAATCCGCCGCCATCGCGCTGGACAAGGGTCCGAAGCGCGTCGGCCCCTTCGCGGTGCCCAAGGCCATGTCCTCGACCGCCTCGGCGACACTGGCGACGTGGTTCAAGATCAAGGGTGTGAACTACTCGATCTCCTCGGCCTGCGCGACGTCGAACCACTGCATCGGCAATGCCGCCGAGGTCATCCAGGGCGGGCGCCAGGACATCATCTTCGCGGGCGGCTGCGAGGATCTCGACTGGACCCTCTCGGTGCTGTTCGACGCCATGGGCGCCATGTCGTCGAAGTACAACGACACCCCGGCCCGGGCCTCCCGCGCCTATGACGCCAATCGCGACGGCTTCGTCATCGCGGGCGGCGCCGGCGTGCTGGTGCTCGAGGAATACGAGCACGCCAAGGCGCGCGGCGCGACCATCTACGGCGAGATCGCCGGCTACGGCGCGACCTCGGACGGGTACGACATGGTCGCCCCCTCCGGCGAGGGCGCGGTGCGCTGCATGCGCCAGGCGATCGAGGGTCTGAAGGGCGCCAAGATCGACTACATCAACCCGCACGCCACCGCGACGCCGGTGGGCGACGCGAAGGAAATCGACGCCATCCGCGAGGTCTTCGGACGCGGGGACGCCTGTCCGCCGATCGCCGCCACCAAGTCGCTCACCGGCCACTCTCTCGGCGCGACCGGCGTGCAGGAGGCGATCTACGCGCTCCTGATGATGAACAACGACTTCATCTGCGAGAGTGCCCATATCGACGAGATCGACCCGGCCTTCGCCGACATGCCGATCCTGCGCCAGCGCCGGGACGGGGCCAAGCTCGGCCACGTCCTGTCGAACTCCTTCGGCTTCGGCGGCACCAACGCGACGCTGGTGCTCAAGCACGTCGACGCCTGACCCGCGTGATCCGGAGCGCAGGCGCAGTCGTGCGGCCGCAGCTTAACGGTTCGTTCACGGCTCCGGGGAACCCAAAAGAGTCTTCCGCCGTTCCTTGTTTCTGAAGGATTTCTGGAAGGCTCCGCCATGTTGTGGTTCGCCCTCGGGACGGTCGGCGGCATCGCTCTTGCCGGGACCACCGCCGTCTACATCAAGCAGGTCATGATCGACCGCGCCAACTGCGACACCAACGGCCACTTCTGAAGGCCGCGCCCTCGCGACGCGGCAACCGATCGTTCTCGACAGACCCCGACGCGACCTCACCGCGACGGGGTCTGTGCGTTTTCGGGCCTGCGCGGTCCGGCCCGGGATTGGACAGGGCCACGAGCGCCGCGCTAAGCCTCCCCCAACGGTGATGGGTCCTCAGGCGGCCCGCGTTCTGCGTCCGGGGGAAGTAGCATGACAGGTTTGATGGCGGGAAAGCGCGGCCTCATCATGGGGGTCGCCAACGATCATTCGATCGCCTGGGGCATCGCCAAGGTTCTGCACCGGCACGGCGCCGAACTGGCCTTCACCTATCAGGGCGACGCGCTGGGCCGCCGGGTGACGCCGCTGGCCGCCTCGGTCGGCTCGGACATCGTGCTGCCCTGCGACGTCGAGGACGTCGCCAGCGTCGATGCGCTGTTCACGGCCCTCGATGCGCGCTTTCCGGACGGGCTCGACTTCGTGGTCCACGCGATCGGATTCTCCGACAAGGGCCAGCTCAAGGGCCGCTACGTCGACGTCACCACCCGCGAGAACTTTTCCCGCACGATGACGATCTCGTGCTTCTCCTTCACGGAGATCGCGCAGCGCGCGGCCAAGCGGATGCCGCGGGGTGGATCGCTGCTCACCCTGACCTATGGCGGCTCCACCCGGATCATGCCGAACTACAACGTGATGGGCGTGGCCAAGGCGGCCCTCGAAGCGTCGGTACGCTATCTCGCGGGCGATCTCGGCCCCGACGGCATCCGGGTCAACGCCCTCTCGGCCGGACCGATGCGGACCCTGGCCGGCGCGGGCATCGCCGACGCGCGCCTGATGTTCAACCACCAGAAGGCCCATGCGCCCCTCCGCCGGACCGTGACCCAGGAAGAGGTCGGCGGCTCGGCCATGTACCTGCTCTCGGAGCTGTCGGGGGGCGTCACCGGCGAGATCCATTTCGTCGATTCCGGCTACAACATCATCTCGATGCCGCGTCCCGACGTGCTCCAGGCCCAGGACGAGGCCGGCGTGATCGGCGACGCGGTCTGACCCCTTCGCCGACACCATCGCCCACCTGTTCGCCGATTACCCGGCGAACAGGTCCGGCCTGCGGACCCGCAGGGCCAGCACCAGGGTCAGGGTCTTGAGGTCTGTCAGCTCACAGCGCTCCGCCATGCGGGCGAGGTCGGCCAAAGGCATCTCGACGACGCGGATGTTCTCGTGCTCGCCCTCTGCGCCACCTCCGCCGGCCACGCGGTCGGCCTCGGCATAGGCCGCCAGGAACAGGTGGATGCGCTCCGTCGAGATGCCGCCGCAGGAATAGGTGGCGCCGACGAAGTCCAGGTCACCGAGGCGAAGGCCCGCTTCTTCCAGCACCTCGCGCCGGGCGTTCTCCTCGGGCGTGCCGTCGTCGATCAGCCCGGCCGGTGCTTCGAGCTGGCTCTGCTCCCCGTTGGCGTAGAGGGCGGGAACGCGCAGCTCGCGCACCAGCGTCGCGACCCGGCGTTCGGGATCGTAGGGCAGCACACCGACGGAATTGCCGTGGTCCTCGATTTCCCGCTCGGCCTCGCTGCCGTCGGCGAGGCGAACCCGGGCCAGCGTGTAGCGGCTCCAACCGTCATGGAGGGTGCGCAGGCTGAGGATCTCGGCTTTCAACGGCGATGTTTCCTTAGCCAAAGGGACGATGGCGAAAAGGGGTAATGAGGAACCGGGTGATAGCGAAGGAGGCCGACGCGGCGTCCCGGACGACGGTTCGGCCGGCACTCACGGCCCTCCAGCCAGCGCGCCCTCGATCACCATGATGAGGGCGTCGAGATCGATCCGCCCGTCGACCGTGAGATACCCCGGCTCGCTGGCATCAAGCGTCAGCCCGGGCTCGCCGATCTCGGCCTGACGCTGCAGCTCGGCGATGATCGCCTCCGCGATGGTGCCCTGGATGTCCATGTCGATCTCCCGCGTGCGCGTTCTGTCGGGGCCATCCTGGGCCAACGCCGGGGCGGGACCGAGGTTCGGGTATTCCAGGCCCACGCTCATCGCCCGAGCAGCATCAGGACTGCGATCAGCAGGGCCAGCACGATCAGGCCCGCCACGAGCACCGCGCGCCCGACTCGGCCCTCCCTGACGGGCGGATCGGCCTCGGCCCGTCCCTCGCCGGAGGCTGACGGGGCCTCCTGCCGTGGCTTGGCGCCGGATACGCGCGGCGAGGAGGCGGGCACGGCCGGACTCGCGGGACCGGGGGCGGGCGCGAGCGGCACCGGCGCGATTCCACCCGGATGGGCGAGCCCTGGAACCAGATCCTCCAATTCTACCGCGATGCCGGCGGCATCGAGGTCCAGGACGACCTGCGCGATCGCCTCCGCGCTCATACTCTGGATCGGCAGGGCCGCCTGCAGGTCGGCCGGCGTGAGTTCGCCCCTCTCCCGCCCCAGGGCGATCAGGCGGTCGAGGTCGCGGCGTGCGAAAGCCGGGGCTCCGCTCAATGTCGGCCGCCCGTCATGGCGTTCCCCCGGCGGCCCCGGTCGGCTCCTCCCGGTGCGGGATGATCCGCATCTGCGGCCCGTATGCTGTCGCCGTCGGGCGTCTCGCCGGCCATCCGCCACTCCCTTCGCCAGACGCAGTTCGTGCGCCCCGCGCGACGCTGTGGATCGAGAAACCCGGCTGGCCGTGGCGCTGTTCCCCATATGCCGGAACCGGGTCCGGAGCCGGAGCCGGGTCCGGAGCAGCCCTCACGCCTGGCTCGGCCCCACGCTGTCGGCGGCATAGGCCTGCCGGACGCCCAGCGGCTTCGGGCGTCCCTCGGTGCTGTCGCACCCGGTCTGGCGCTCCATCTCCGAGTTGATCTCGGCCCCCACCAGCATGATCACGATCGACAGCCACATCCAGGTCATGAAGCCGATGCCGGCGCCGAGCGAGCCGTAGATGCGGTTGTAGCTGTCGAAACTCGCCACGTACCAGGAGAAGAGCCCGGAGGCCGAGACCCAGAGCAGCGCCGCCAGGGTGCCACCCCAGGTTACCCAGCGCCACTTCGCCCGGTTCCGGCTTGGGCCGTAGCGGTAGATCAGCGACAGGCTGAGGCTCACGATGACGAGGAGAACCGGCCAGCGCACGATCTGCAGGATCGTGTCGGTGGCGGTGACGACGCCGAGGCGTTCGAGGATCGCCGGGAGGAGCACGACCGCGCTGGTGGAGACGAGGAAGAACACCACGCTGGTGATCGTGAACAGGAAGGTGGTGGCGTAGAAGCGGACCAGGGTGCGCTTCTCGCGCTCCTTGTAGATCACGTTGAGGGCATCGAAGAGCGCGCTGACCCCGGAATTGGCGCTCCACAGGGCGATCAGCAGGCTGATGCCGGATGTGGTGCCGAGGGAGCCTGTGCCACGCTGGGCGATCCGTACGAGCTGATCCGACAGGAGCTGGAGTGCACCAGGGGGCAGGATATCCGCCAGGAGGCTGACATGCTGGCTGATGACGTTGGGGTCCGAGAACAGCCCGTAGATCGAGACCACGGCGACGAGGCCTGGGAAGACGGCGAGCAGGGCGAAGAACGCGACGCCCCCCGCCGTGGTCAGCACCCGGTCCTGCGGTATCGCCCAGACCACCCGCCACAGGATGTCCCGCCACCCGGCCCGGGGGATGTCGGCGGGATCGGTCGCGCGGCGCCCGCGGCCGGGCTCGTGCGCGCGCTGGCGCGCCTGCGCCAGTTCGTCCGGATTCAGCGCCCGGGTGCTGACCGAGCGCCAATCCTCACCCTCGTCCTCGTCTTGCACCATGCCGAGATCCCGCCGGACCGCTCGTCGCCGGAACGCTGCCGCGCGGCGTTCGCCCCGCGCCCTCACACTCTGCCTGAATGCGCATGATCCGTCGCCACCGAGGCGCGCACCCGCGTGGGACGATCCTGCCCGGCCATGCTGCAGATGGCGGCCTGCCGGGCCATCTCCATGCGGACATGCTCGCGGAATAGCCGCACCCGCGCGGGAAGCTCCCGCCCCGCGAGAGTGACGGCCCGCAGGGTTCCGCCCCGGCTCGCCCAGGCGGGCAGGACGCGCACGAGGTCGCCCCGGACCAGGGACTTGGCGGCGACGAGGCTGGGGATGTGGCCGATCCCGGCTCCCGCCAGGGTAAGGCGCAGCACCGTGGCGAAATCCGTCGCCCGTACGGCCGGGCGGAGGGTGACGCCCTGCTCCCGGCCATCGCCGTCGGAGACGAGGATCTGGGTGGCCCCGAGGCGCTCGCGGGCCAGTACCACATCGTGCGCCGACAACGCGGCGATCTCGACCGGGGCCGGGCGTTGCGCCAGATAGGCGGGTGCCGCGTAGAGACCGATGGTCAGGTCGGCGAGGATCGGGGCGGTGTAGCCGCTGTCGGGATGGTCGCCACCGCCGAGACGGAGCGCCAGGTCGACCCGGTTGGCCGCAAGGTCGAGGCGGCTGTCGGTGATGAGAAGTTCGAGGGTGATCTGCGGGTGGCGCGCCCGAAAGCTCGCCACGAGGTCCGGCAGCACTTCGACCCCGAAATCGATCGAGGCCGTCACCCGCAGGTGACCGCTGGGCTGCGTGCGGGCGCCCCGGGCCGTCTGCAGGGCCTCGTCGAGGAGAGCGAGGCTCTCCAACGCCCGGGCATGGAAGGCGAGCCCTTCGGCGGTAGGCGAGACCGCCCGGGGCGTGCGGGCCAGCAGGGTCACCTTCAGCACCGATTCGAGGCGGGCCACGCGCCGGCTGACGCTGCCCTTGGTCTCGCGCAGGACCACGCCGGCCTGGGTCATGCTGCCGAGGTCGACCACCGCGCAGAACGCACGCACGTCGTCGAGGTTTCCAGCGAAGGTTTCCAGATGCGCAACCATGTGTCCCCGATTAGCGCGCTATCGCACCGCGGGGAAGCGGCCTATCTGCGCTCCATCGAACGGCACCCCTCGGTGTCCCACGATCTCGGAGTCGCCACGTGATTCGTCTCTCCTCGTCGCTCATCGCCCTCACCCTCGCGCTCTCGGCACCCGCCCTGGCCCAGACCCCGCCGACCCGCGACCCGGCCCAGATCCAGGCCGGCACCTACGCGGTCGATCCCGGCCACACCCAGGTCGGCTGGACGGTCTCGCATATGGGCTTCTCGAACTACTCGGGCGGCTTCTCGGACGTGTCCGGCACCCTGGATCTGCAGCCGAAGAATCCCGGCGCCTCGAAGTTGTCGATCAAGATTCCGGTCGCCTCGGTGACGACGACCAGCGACAAGCTGACCGGCGAGTTGAAGGGCGACCAGTGGCTCGACGGGGCGAAGTTCCCCGAGATGACCTTCGTCTCCACGAAGGTGACGCCCGAGGGCAAGGACAAGGCCAAGGTCGCCGGCAACCTGACCCTGCACGGCGTGACGAAGCCCGTCACCCTCGACGTCAAGCTCATCGGCGCCGGCGTCAACCCGCTCAACAAGAAGGTCACGGTCGGCTTCGAGGCCACCGGCACGCTCAAGCGCTCGGAATTCGGCGTGAAGACCTACGTGCCGCTGATCGGCGACGACCTGCACCTGACCATCGCGGGCGCCTTCGAACGCCAGGACTAAGCCTCGGCCGTCCACCAGACCACGGAGAGCGTCATGATCGGGACCGCCCGCACTGCGCCCCGGCCGCGCTACACCCGCGTCGCCATCGCGCTGCACTGGCTCAGTGCGCTGGCGGTGCTCGGACTGATCGCGATCGGTCTCGTCATGTCGCATGGGGACCTGGCGCCGATGCGCCGGTTCCAGCTCTATCAATGGCACAAGTCGGTCGGAATCACGGTGCTGGTCCTGTCGCTGCTGCGGCTCGGCTGGCGCCTGACCCATCGGCCGCCGCCCCTGCCCGCGACGCTGCCGGCCCGTGAGCGAGCCGGTGCCCACGCGGCGCACGCCCTGCTCTACGGCCTCCTCCTCGGCCTGCCGCTGATCGGCTGGGCCGTGGTCTCGGTCTCACCCTTCAACCTGCCGACCGTGCTCTACGGAATCCTGCCCTGGCCGCACCTCCCGGTGCTGCCCGAGCTGGCCGACAAGGCTGCCATGGAGGCGGTGCTCAAGCAGGTCCATGCCTGGGGGGCCTGGATTCTTATCGGTCTCCTGCTGCTGCATGTGGGCGCGGCCCTGCGCCACCACCTCGTCCTGCGCGACGACACCCTTCGGCGAATGCTGCCCCAAACCTCGCCTCCCTCTGGATCGTCGCCATGATCATCGTCCGTCTCGCCCTCGCCGCCGCCCTGGCTCTTGCGTTCCTGGCTATCGCTTCCCTGGCGCGCCCCACCGGCGCCGAGGCCGCCGCCTGGACCGTGGATGCGGCCAAGAGCCGGATCGGGTTCTCGGGGGTCCAGGTCGGCGTACCGTTCCAGGGGCGGTTCAAGCGCTTCACCGCCCGGATCGACTTCGATCCCGCGGCCCCGGAGGCCGGGCACGCCGTGGTCGACATCGATCTGGCGAGCGCCGAGACCGGCGACGCCCAGCGCGACACCGCCCTGCCTCAGGCGGAGTGGTTCGACACCAAGGCGACGCCGCAGGCCCGTTTCGAGGCGACGCGGTTCGTCGCCAAGGGAGGCGATGCCTACGAGGCCGTCGGCACCCTGACGATCCGCGGCATCCGCCGCGACGCGATCCTGCCCTTCCGGCTGACCCGCGCGGGATCGACCGCCCGGGCGGTCGGGCACCTCGACCTCGTACGCACGCAGTTCGGCGTCGGACAGGGTCCCTGGGCCTCGGGCCAGTGGGTCGCCCTGGAGGTCGGCGTCGAGATCGACCTGACCGCGACGGAGACGGCGTCCAAGCCCTGAGACAGCGTGACCGGGCGTGCCAGTCATCGATCTCGTCAGGTCGCGCTCCGCTTGCGGCAGATCGCCAGCGCCTGCGTAATCGACAGGGCGTGGTGTCATTGCAGTCCGGTCGAGAAACGCGGACCCGGCAAGATGAGCCCGCCTATTTTGGTGGATTCTCTTCCGGGTACCTGGTCCTGGCACCTGGACATCTCGAGGCTTGCGACGAAATCTGTGGGTATGCTTCCGCTCCGGACGGCCCGTCCGGCCAGCGGCGATGATCTTCGCATCGACGTGGCCAGTTCCACCACGTATGGCGAAGGCCAGTCGAAACCGGGCTCGTCGGCCTTCGCAGGACGAGCGTCATCACACGAAAGACATCGGACCTGACGGCGGAGTTCTCGACCACGCGCTTGATCGTGATCCTGGCCTTCGCGGGCTTCGCCAGCACCTTCGCGGGCCGCTCCATCGAACCGCTCGTCGGCGTGCTGGCGCGCGACCTGCAAAGCGATCCCCATACGGTGGCGCTGCTCTCCACCGCCTTCGCCCTGCCCTACGCGCTGATCCAGCCCATCCTCGGGCCCGTCGGCGACGCCCTGGGCAAGGAGCGGATCATCGCGATCTGTCTCGCCATTCTCACCTTGGCGCTGGCCGGTTGCGCCGTCACCACCAACCTCGACACCCTGTTCGTGCTGCGGATGATCGCGGGAGGCAGTGCCGGGGGTGTCGTCCCGCTCGCCCTGGCGCTGATGGGCGACCGCATCCCGATCGAGCGCCGCCAGGTCGCCATCGGCCGCTTTCTGGTGGCTGTCATCCTCGGGCAGCTCTCAGGCTCGACCTTCGCGGGGCTGATCGAGGGGGTGATCGGCTGGACCGGGGTCTTCGCCATCACCTCCGCGGTGGCGGCCCTGGGCTGCGGCGCGGCCTGGATCGGGTTCGACAGGAGGGACGCCGCGGCGGCCCGGCGTCCGGAATTCCGCACGGCGGTGGCGCGCTACCGCACCATCCTCGGCAATCCGCGCGCCCGCATCCTGTTCGGGGCCGTCTTCATCGAGGCGATCTCGGTGTTCGGGATCTTCCCCCACCTCGCGCCGCTGATCGAAGCGCGCGGCGAGGGCGGCGCCCGCGAGGCCGGACTGGCGCTCGCCGGCTTCGCCGCCGGGGGGCTGCTCTATTCGGTCTCGGTCGGCCTGCTCCTGCGCTTCCTCGGAATGTCGCGAATGCTGATCGGCGGTGGGTTCATTTGCGCCGGGGCTCTCGTCACCCTCGGCCTCGCCGGCACCTGGCAGCTCGACTGTGCCGCCCTGGTGGCCATGGGTCTGGGCTTCTACATGCTCCACAACACCTTCCAGGTGCAGGTGACGGAGGTAGCGCCGACCGCCCGGGCCTCGGCGGTCGCGCTGCACGCCTTCTCGTTCTTCTGCGGGCAGGCGCTGGGCGTGGCGATCCTGGGGGGAGCCCTGCAGAGCCTGGGACAAGGGGCGTCCCTCGGTCTCTGCGCCCTGGTGATCGCCATCCTCGGGGTCGTCACGGCCCGGCGCCTGGCGACGACCCCCTCGCGCTAGAGTTTGTCGCGGATCGGTAGAAACCGGTTCTCCCGACCAGATATACGAAAACGAAAGCCTCGGGGGTCTGGCTGGTTCAGAAAGAACCTGACAGACTCTCGGACCCCCTCGTGCGAGCCGGACCCTACTGGTTGCCGATCGAGGGACCGCCCGAAGTGCCGCCGGTGCCGGGCGGGCCGCTGGTCGGTGTCCCGCCGATGTTGACGCCCGGGGTGCTGCCGGGGACAGAGGTCGGGCTGGGGTTGCCGGGCACCGCCTGAGCCGGGCGGCCGGCCGGACCCGTCGCGTCGGGCACTTCGCCGGGCGCCATCGAGGGCGGCCTCACGCCCGTATTGCCGGCGCCACCGGTGGGCGCCAGCGTCTGGGCGAAAGCGGGTCCGCACAGGCACACGCCCCATGCCGCCGCGTGTACCAGGGTCCGGAAATGCATGGGTTCGTCCGTTTCGGTTGACGTCGGTGACGCAACCGCCGAAACACCCGGAAGTTCATGGGTCTGGACGTTGGTGGCCACGCGTTCCCGGATGGGCGCTCCTGTCTCCGGACCTCCGCGCCACCAGCCCCCTCACGCCCCGACGCCTGTCCGGGCCGGAACGCGGTTCAATCCGGGCGAGACGCCTGGGCTCCAGGTCCGGGTGGCCTGCACAACTGCTGGGCCAGGATTCCGATTTCGGCGGAGACGCCGTTCGCCCTCAGGTCGGCCTGGACCCGCTCCACGAGGGCCTGGCTGCGTGCCCCTTGGATGACCGAGGCCATCAGCTCGTCCGCGTAGGCGTCCGAGCTGAGCCGGTCGACGCCGAGCAGTTCGGCGGCATAGGCCGCCAGCGACTTCACGCCCTGACAATGCGCCAGGAACCGCGCCTCCTCGGAGCGGACGAACCGCATCTCGGCCGCACGCTCGCGCTCCTCGAACAAGCGAGACATCCCCGCCACCCTCCCTGAATATTGGCCAAGTTTTACGCCAAATCCTCTTCGCCTTCATTTACGAGATTGAAGACCAGCGCACCTTCACAAAGATCAAGCAACGGCGCGATCTGGAGCACCCGCAGGGCTTTCCTGGCTTCGACCGGACGCAAGCCGGCGCGACCGGGCCGAGCGCTCTGGATGTTTCGTCATGCTCCCGCGCACTCGGACTTCCGCGCACCGGGAATTGGCGCAGCGGTCGACCTTGGCGTATCTCCCCGATGGATCGAGGATCGGGAGCGGCGTTGGAACAGGCATTGCTCTCATGGATCGGCGCCCTGGCGTCGATTCCCACCGAGGTCGTCTGGCTTGCCGGCGCCACCCTGTCGGGCCTGATCAGCATCCACATCCTCCTGCGCAAGCGCGAGGTCGGCGCGGCCATCGGCTGGATCGGACTGGTGTGGCTGGCGCCCCTGTTCGGCAGCGCGCTCTACGCCCTGTTCGGCGTCAACCGGGTCACGCGCCGGGCGCAGAAGCTGCGCATCAAGCCGTCGCGCCCCAACCCGGCAGACCGCGCGGAGGAGCCCGAAGGGCCGCCCCTCCCCGAGCGGTTCCGCCCCCTCGACCGGGCGGTCCAGCGCATCACCGCCCTCTCCCTCCAGGCCGGCAACCGCATCGAGACCCTGCGCAACGGCGATCAGGTCTATCCGGCGATGCTGGCGGCGATCGGCGAGGCGCAGCACTCGGTGGCGCTCTCGAGCTACATCTTCCGCAAGGATGAAATCGGGCGCGCCTTCCTGTCGGCACTGGAGGACGCCCATCACCGGGGCGTCGCGGTGCGGGTCCTGGTGGATGGAATCGGCAGCGGCTATTTCTTCGCCGCCATCTATGGCGGGTTGCGACGGCGCGGCGTGCCCGTCGGCCGCTTCATGCATTCCGTGCTGCCCTGGCGGATGCCGTTCCTCAACCTGCGCACCCACAAGAAGCTGCTGATCGTCGACGGAGCGCTCGCCTTCACGGGCGGGATCAACATCGCCGACGAGAATCGCGTGGCAACGAACCCGCCCGAGCCGGTGCGCGACGTCCATTTCCGCATCGAGGGGCCAGTCGTGGCGCAGCTCACGGCGGCTTTCGCCAGCGACTGGGCCTTCGTGATGGACGAGGACTTGGAGGGGCCGCTCTGGTTTCCGCCCCTCGGCCCCTGCGGCGAGACCCAGGCCCGGGTCGTCACCTCGGGGCCGGACGCGGACCTGCGCAAGATCGAACTGGTGGTGCTCGAGGCGATCACCTGCGCCCGAACCAGCATCCGCCTCATGACGCCCTATTTTCTGCCGAGCGAGGTGCTGGTCAGTGCGCTCTCCCTCGCGGCCCTGCGCGGCCTCGCCGTGGACGTGATCATCCCGATGGACAGCGACCACGCCGTCGTCGACTGGGCGACGCGGGCCCATGTCGATCCGCTCCTGCGCAGCGACGTGCGGATCTGGCTCGACGATCCGCCGTTCGACCACGCCAAGCTCCTGGTGATCGACGACGCCTGGTGCTTCATCGGCAGCGCCAACTGGGACACCCGCAGCTTCCGCCTGAATTTCGAGCTGAACGTCGAGGCCTACGATCCGGGATTGGCCCGGCACCTCGATGCCTTCATGCGAGAAAAGATGAGCGTTCGGCTGACGCTCGAGGACCTGTCCCGCCGCGACCTCCCCGTCCGGCTGCGCGACGCAGGTGTCCGATTATTGCTGCCATACCTGTAGGCTTGTCGGCCTCCGCCGGGTCCCGCAGGGTGGACCCCTGGGTCGGCGCCAGGTGGACGATGATCGGCCGGTGATCCGATTCCCCGCGCGGCAGCACGCTGCGGCCGTGGCAGGTCAGCCCGCGCACGAGGCAGCGGTCGAGCCGCAGGGGCACGACCCGCGCCATGGCGTGGGTCGGCAGGCGCGGACCGACGTCGCGGAAGCCCGGCAGCAGGGTCGGCCCGACGAGGTTGTAGTCGCCGATGACGGCGGCCCGTTCCGGCAGGCTCTGCTCGATGCAGCGCAACTGGCGGCGGTTGAGCACCTGCCCGTGCGAGAGATGGACGTTGGCGACGCCGAAGGCGCCGAGATCGATGACCTGACTGACCCGGTCGAACATCGCCCCGGCGGGCAGCGCGATGGCCTTCGGGGCCGTGACGAACGGCGTCGGACTCCAGACCGCGAGGCCATGGATGCGCCCGGGCATCTGGGCCCAGGCATAATGGCCGCCGACTTTGGCCCGCAGACCCTCGATCTCCTTCGTGGCCTCCTGCATCAGCACGAGGTCGGGCTGCTCGCGCTCGATCAGCGCGGCGATGCCGGCGACGTTGGCGCCGACCCGCCGCAACAGGTTCCAGCTGACGATCTTGCGCAGGCCCGGCCTGTCCTGGCCCGGGCGCCCATGGGAGGTCTGGAGGGCACGGGCCGTCAGGCGGGCCAAGCGACGATCATTCAGCATTGTCACATAGGTGGGTCAGGCGCCCGTCTCGGAAAGCCCGAGCCGGCGCGTCGTCGGAACCAGCCCCGTCACGACTCCATGAGGACCGCCACGTGCGCGGCGGTGGATTCGGCGAGGCCGCGCAGGTCATAGCCGCCCTCCAGCAGGGAGACGATGCGCCCATTGCAGGCCTGCTCCGCAATCGTCATCACCGCACGGGTCGCCCAGGCAAAATCTTCCGCTTCCAGCATCAGGTTGGCGAGAGGGTCGCGCCAATGGGCATCGAAACCGGCCGAGATGACGATGAGGTCGGGCCGGAAATCCGTCAGGCGGGGCAGGATGCGCGCCGTGAACGCCTCGCGGAACCGCTCGCCGTCCGCTCCCGGCTTGAGGGGGGCGTTGACGATGGTGTCGTGGTCGCCGGATTCCGAGACCGCGCCGGTGCCAGGATAGAGCGGCATCTGGTGGGTGGAGCAGAACAGCACGGCGGGATCGGCCCAGAAGATGTCCTGGGTCCCGTTGCCGTGGTGCACATCCCAGTCGACGATGGCCACCCGCTCCACCCCGTAGGTGACCTTGGCATGACGGGCCGCGATCGCCGCGTTGTTGAACAGGCAGAACCCCATGGCGCGGGTGCGCTCGGCATGGTGGCCCGGCGGGCGCATGGCCGAGAAGGCGTTGCGGGCCTGGCCCGTCATCACCGCGTCGACGCCCTGGACCGCGGCACCGACCCCGCGCAGCACGCAGTCGATGGTGCCGGGCGACAGCACGGTATCGGAATCGACATGGACCAGTCCCTCGGCGGGGGCGGCCGCCACCATGGCCCGGACCCATTCCTCGGGATGGGCCAGCGCAACGGTCTCCAGGCTCGCGGGCTCCGGCGCCCGGCGGTCGAGGGCCGCGAAAGCCTCCGTCTCGAGCGCGTCCTGGACCGCCTGCATGCGCTCCGGCCGCTCGGGATGCCCATGCGGGGTCCGGTGCCCGAGGGCGGCCTCGTGGCTGAAGAGAAGGGTCATGCGGCGCTCCGAAGCCTGCGTCTACTCGTGGTATACCAGATCGTTCGGTGACGGCCAGAGGCGCATTCCACCTCAGAACGTCGGTGGCGTGCATGCGCTCACGACCTCGCAGGCGACGGGACCGACGCAGCGGAAGCGATGGGGACGGCGGCTGTCGAACGAATAGGCGTCGCCCGGTCCGAGGATGCGACGCTCCGAATCGACCGTCACCTCCAGGCGGCCGGACAGGATGATGCCGCCCTCCTCGCCGTCATGGACCAGGGGCACGCGGCCGGTATCGGCGCCCGGTTCGTAGCGCTCCCTCAGCAATTGCAGGCTGCGACCGAACAGGTTGTCGCCGACCTGCCGGTAGGAGATCGGCGCCCGGCCGATCTCGGTGAGTTCGTCTGCGCGGTAGAACGCCTTGCGCGAGCGCTCCGGCTCCACCGCGAAGAACTCCGACAGGCCGATGGGAATGCCGTCGAGAATGCGCTTGAGGGCGCCCACGGAGGGGTTCACACCGTTCGATTCGATCAATGAGATCGTGGAATTCGGGACACCGGTGCGCTTGGCGAGCGCACGCTGCGACAGGCCGTGGGCGGTGCGGACGAAGCGCAGGCGCGCGCCGAGATCGATGCTCATCGGAACCCGTGAGTCGGCCCCAGGGCGGAACGCCCGTTAGGGATGTTCAGGATTCGCCGACATTGCCCGCAGAGCCCCCGTCTTATCAAGCACTTCGTCTCGCGCAGAAAAGGACTTGTCCGGCCGCGACAATCGGCGCTTCTTCGGACGCAGCGACATCTCTGGGTTGAAGATCTTCATGGACCACCACCCGACAGCCAATGCTCCTGGGCTCGATGCCTACTGGATGCCCTTCACGGCGAACCGGCAGTTCAAGGCCGCGCCCCGCATGCTCGCCTCGGCCAAGGGCATGCACTACACCGCCACCGATGGACGCAGCGTCCTCGACGGCACCGCAGGCCTCTGGTGCGTCAATGCCGGGCATGGCCGGCAGGGCATCGCCTCGGCGGTGGAGCGCCAGCTCACCACCCTCGATTTCGCGCCGTCCTTCCAGATGGGGCATCCGGCGGCCTTCGACTTCGCCGAACGGCTCGCCGCCATCGCGCCGGGCGGCCCGGAAGCCGGGCTCGACCGCGTATTCTTCACGGGCTCCGGTTCCGAATCCGTCGACACTGCGCTGAAGATCGCGCTGGCCTATCAGCGCGCCATCGGCCAGGGCACGCGCACCAAGCTGATCGGGCGCGAGCGCGGCTATCACGGCGTCGGCTTCGGCGGCATCTCCGTGGGCGGCCTCGTCAACAACCGCCGCGTGTTTCCGCTGCTGCCGGGCGTCGACCACCTGCGACACACCCACGACCCCGAGCGCAACGCCTTCTCGAAGGGCCTGCCCGCACACGGCGCGGACCTTGCCGACGATCTCGAACGCCTCGTGGCGCTCCACGGCGCCGAGACCATCGCGGCCTGCATCGTCGAGCCGGTGGCCGGCTCCACCGGCGTCCTCCTGCCGCCGACGGGCTACCTGGAGCGCCTGCGCGCGATCTGCGACCGGCACGGCATCCTGCTGATCTTCGACGAAGTCATCACCGGTTTCGGCCGCCTCGGCACGCCCTTCGCGACGGATTACTTCGGCGTGATCCCCGACCTCGTCACCACCGCGAAGGGGCTGACCAACGGCACCCTGCCGATGGGAGCAGTCTTCTGCGCGCGGCGTGTCCACGATGCGCTGATGCACGGCCCGGAGGCGGTGATCGAGCTGTTCCACGGCTACACCTATTCCGGTCACCCGGTCGCCTGCGCCGCCGGTCTCGCGACCCTCGACATCTACGCGCAGGAGGGCCTGCTCACCCGCGGCGCCGATCTCGCCGACGATTGGTCCAGCGCCATGCACGACCTGCGGGGCGCCGGCCACGTCGTCGACATCCGCACGATCGGCCTCGTCGCCGGCATCGAGCTGTCGCCCCGGCCCGGAGCCCCCGGGGCGCGAGCCTACGACGTCTTCGTCGACTGCTTCGAGCGCGGCCTCCTCGTCCGGGTCACCGGCGACATCGTCGCCCTGTCGCCGCCGCTGATCGTGGAGCGCGACCAGATCGACACCATGGCGTCGATTCTCGGCGACGCCATCGCCCGCGCGGCCTGAACTTTTCCGAAGCGCCTTCTGTCAGGACTTACGATGACCACCACGATCTCCCACTTCATCGGCGGCCGCACCGTCGCCGGCACCGGCACGCGCTCCGCCCCGGTCTTCAATCCCGCCACCGGCGAGGAGACCGGCCGTGTCGCGCTGGCCAGCACCGGGGACGTGAACACGGCCGTGGCCGCCGCCAAGGCGGTCGCCCGCACCTGGGCGTCGACCACGCCCCTGCGCCGCGCACGCATCCTCAATGCCTTCCTGCGCATCGCCGAGGACCGGATCGACGAACTCGCCGCCCTGATCACCGCCGAGCACGGCAAGGTGCTGTCGGACGCCAAGGGCGAGATCCAGCGCGGCCTCGAGGTGGTGGAGTTCGCCACCGGCATCCCCCAGCTCCTCAAGGGTGAGGTCACCGAGAACGTCGGCACCCGCGTCGACAGCCATTCGCTGCGTCAGCCGCTCGGCGTGGTCGCCGGCATCACGCCGTTCAACTTCCCCGTCATGGTGCCGATGTGGATGTTCCCGGTGGCGCTGGCCTGCGGCAACTGCTTCATCCTGAAGCCCTCCGAGCGCGACCCGTCGCCCGCGCTGCTGGTGGCGGCCTGGCTCAAGGAGGCGGGCCTGCCCGACGGCGTCTTCAGCGTGGTGCACGGTGACAAGGAAGCGGTGGACGCCCTCCTGCACCACCCCGACATCGCGGCCGTCAGCTTCGTCGGCTCGACCCCGATCGCCCGGTACATCTACGCGACGGCGACGGCCAACGGAAAGCGCGCCCAGTGCCTGGGCGGGGCCAAGAACCACATGATCGTCATGCCCGACGCCGACCTCGACCAGGCGGTGGACGCACTGATGGGCGCCGCCTACGGCTCGGCCGGCGAGCGCTGCATGGCGATCTCTGTGGCGGTGCCCGTCGGCGAGAAGACCGCCGACGCGCTGGTGGCGAAGCTGATCCCCAAGGTGCGGGCCCTGAAGGTCGGGCCGGGCACCGATTCGGATTCGGAAATGGGTCCCCTGGTGACACGGGTCCATCGCGACAAGGTCAGCGGCTACATCGATGCGGGCGTGGCAGAGGGCGCCGAACTCCTCGTCGACGGGCGCGGCCTGAGCCTGCAGGGCTACGAGGGCGGCTATTTTCTCGGCGGAACGCTGTTCGACCGGGTCACCCCGGACATGTCGATCTACAAGGAGGAGATCTTCGGCCCCGTCCTGGCGATCGCCCGGGTGTCGGACTACGCCACGGCGGCGAAGCTCATCAACGAGCACGAGTTCGGCAACGGGACGGCGATCTTCACCCGCGACGGCGATGCGGCCCGCGAGTTCGCCCACGGGATCGAGGTCGGCATGGTCGGCATCAACGTGCCGATCCCGGTACCGATGGCGTTCCACTCCTTCGGCGGCTGGAAGGCGTCGCTGTTCGGCGACCACCACATGCACGGGCCGGAGGGGGTGCGCTTCTACACCCGCCTGAAGACCATCACGACCCGCTGGCCCACCGGCATCCGCGCCGGCGCCGACTTCGTCATGCCGACGATGACCTGAGCGGACCATTGAGCGCCCGCACTCTGTTTGACGACTCCGGCGCGCCGGGGTCGTCGAGGAACGCGGGTGCGATCTCGTCGCCGAGACACAGCGCTGGCGAAGTCACGCAAAGTTTGATGATGGACCGGATTCGGCGCCCGTCCGTAAGTGTACAGTAAAGATTCACATAGCGGGCGTGGCAATCCAAGGTTCAACCCGATGTGTCGGCTGCTTCAACAGCGGCGGCACGCTTCGAATCTTAGGAATATTAATCTTAACGTTGATTCTCATACCGGTGGGTACAACCTGACATACGTTGGGTCACCGCCTCTGAACTAAGAAATCAGTCAACAAAGGTCGACCCGCGCGACTGAAAGCACGAATTTTTTGAATTCATGCTACCGGACACCCAGTCATTGCGCCCGGATCTAACCATCCCAAACCAATGATCGATAGTATTATAGAATAACAAAAACTCGGATTTATTTGATTGATCCTTATGCGTCTGCCCGGGCTTCCGAAATTTTGATCAGCCTTTACTGTGCCGGCGCCTCGCAGATGGGCTCCGATCGCCCGGATTCACGCGAGTTCGCGTGCAGTGCGGCATGTTGCTCGCGACCGGAAATCCGTTTATTGAACGCTACGATCCGTCTTATATTCATCCAGATCCGAACGGATTGCGACAGGCCAGCATAATGCTTCATGTGAAGGGTAGTTCTGCATCCTACCTTGATGCCGATCAGGATGCTGGGAACGAAGCCTTCTCGTGGCTTCCGTCGGCGTTCGCCTTCCTCAGACGATCACGGGTCATCGTTGCCGTTTCAGCATCCTTTCTGCTGGCCCTGGCCATCCTGTATCTTTTCATCGCAACGCCAAAATACGATGCGACCGCGGATATCCTGATCGATCTGCGCCAGGCCGAGCTGTTCCGGCAGCAGAACACCGCCACCGATGCGCAGGTGCTCAATGCCATCGTCGAGAGTCAGACCGAGATTTTGAGGTCGAACACCGCTGCCCTCGGCGCGATTCGACAGCTCGGCCCGTCGGTCGACAAGGAGCTGAACGAGAAAGGCCTGCTTCAATCGCTGTTGGGCCCGGTGATGGGGCTGATGGGCAGCGGCCCTCCCCTCACCCAGGAGCAGCTTGAGCTTGCCGCGGCCGAGAAGCTCATGACGCTGTACTCGGTGCGGCGCGTCGGCATCACCAACATCATCGAGGTCTCGGTCCGTACTCCGAACGCAGCGCGCTCCGCTCGCTACGCCAACGCCATCGCCGACGCGTTCATCGCCGATCAGCTCGAAGCGAAGTACGAGACGACCCGTCGTGGACGCGGATGGCTCGAGGGCCGTCTGGCGGAGCTGCGCGACCAGGCGACGGCCGCCGACCGGGCCGTCCAAGACTACAAAGCCAAGATGAACATCGTCGACACCGACAAGGGTCTGATGAGCGAGCGGCAGGTCGGCGACCTGAACGGAAGCTTGATCGTGGCGCAGGCGAAGACTGCCGAAGCCAAGGCCCGCCTCGACCGCATCACGGACATCGTCGACAAGAACATAACCGATGGCTCGATGACCGATCTCACGCAGAATCAGGTCATTGTTCGTCTGCGTCAGCAATATTTCGATACCGCGAGGCGCGAAGCCGACATTTCGGCCAAGTACGGCACCAACCACGTCGCAGCGGTGAACGCCCGCGCCGAGATGGCGGAACTCCAGCGCTCCCTCCGCAGCGAATTCAACCGCCTCGCGGAAGCCTACAGGAGCGACTACGAGGTTGCGCTCTCGGGTGAGGCGGCCATCAAGAAGCGACTCGACGGCCTGGTGGCCGATGCGGGAACCAGCAATCGCTCCCGGGTCGAGTTGCGGTCGCTGGAAAGCTCCTCGCAGACCTACCGGTCCCTCTACGAGAACTTCCTGCAGAAATACACGCAGGCGGTTCAGGATCAGTCGTTCCCGATTTCCGAAGCCCGCGTAGTCTCCCTGGCCAGGCCTCCCCTGCGGAAGTCATGGCCGAAGGGTTTCGTCATCATCGGTCTGGCCCTCGTTGGTGGCGTCGGCCTCGGGTTGATGATCGCCCTGTTCCGAGAGCTCGTTCGAAGCAGCCTGCGGACGCCGTCGGCTGTGGAACAGGTGACGGGCCTGGCCTGCGTGGCGATGATCCCCCGCGTCGAGACCTTCAAGACCCTCAAGGATATCGTGCCGAGAGCCTTGGCCGCGCTGGGCTTGCGGCCCCCCCTGGTCTCGAGATCTATGCTGGTCGACGCCGTGATCAATCCGAGATCCGGAACGGCGGCGGCCATGCAGGAGGTCAAGATGCTGCTTGATCGCCCGTCGAGCCGCGCCGGGAATGGCGGTCGGGTGATCGGGATGATCTCGGCGATTTCCGGCGAGGGCAAGACGATGGTCGCATCGAACCTCGCCCATTATCTCGCCCATTCCGGAAAGCGCGTTCTCCTTCTCGATTACGACCTTCGCTCGCCGTCGATGTCGCAGGCCCTCGCCCCGGAGGCGGAGACCGGACTGCTCGAGTCGATCAACACCGGACGGCTGCAAGGCCTGGTGACGCTGCAGGCCCGCGGCACCAAACTTCACATGCTGCCGACGGTCGCCGACCCTCAGCTCGATCATGCGTCGGAGATCCTTCGGTCTCCCAACAATGTCGCCCTGCTGAACGCCCTGAGATCATCCTACGATTTCATCATCGTCGACTATCCTCCGGCCCTCGACTTCCCGGATGTCCGTGCGACCGACGAGCTCATCGACGAATACCTGATGGTGGTCGGATACGATCGACCGAGCCGACGTGACCTCGCGGAATGCATTCTGCGCGACCGGTTCGACACGACGCGGGTGCTGGGGATCGTCTTCAACCGGACCGATCCAAATCGGCATACCAAGCAGCGTTCACGGATTGGACGGTACATGCCGTGGAACTCCGAGGGTGGCTCGCGCTACGTCGGCAATACGACGGCATCGTCCTGATCGCCGTTCCCGTCCCGGGCATCGTCCGTCTTCGACGCCCGGGCACGGCCCATGAGCCAGCCACAGACCGCGGCAGCGTTGGCCAGGGTTCGATGACCAAGAATCGATCTTCGCAGCGCGGAACGGTTCGGTCTCACATACATCCGATGACCTCGCGGGCTCCCGCAACGGCGACGTCGCCGCTGGCCGGTGCGCCGCGGCATGACCCGACAGGCTGATCGATGGACGCTCCCTCGAAAGCGGCGCGAACGAGCCGGACGATTGCGGCGTCCGATCCAGGCGGGACCGGCGAGGCCACAGGCGCCCCCCGCATCTCCGTGATCATGGCCAATTATTGCGGTCGGGATCATCTGGCGGACGCGATCGAGAGCGTTCTCGCGCAGACTCTGACCGATTTCGAGCTGATCGTGGTGGACGACCGGTCTCCCGACGACAGCGTCAGCGTCATTCAGCGTTACGCCGAACGTGACTCACGCGTTCGCCTGATCGCACTCCAGGAAAACCTCGGCCCTGCAGGCGCGCGGAATCGCGGGTTCGACGTCGCCACGGGGGACTGGATCGCCATCGTGGACAACGATGACCTGATCCACCCGTCTAGGCTGGCATTCCTGCTCGATGCAGCGCTCGCCGACCAAGCCGATATCGTCGCCGATGATCTGCTGATCTTCAACGACCGAAGCCCCGGTATCACCACGATGCTGCCGGAGGCAGCCGATGCGCCGTTCTGGGTCGATGCGGCGGGCTTCATCCGATCCAACGTGATCTATGCTCCGCGACCCTCGCTCGGCTTTTGCAAGCCGATGATCCGGCGGCAGGCCCTCGGCGCCCTGCGCTATGACGAGACGCTCCGGATCGGTGAGGATGCAGACCTCCTGCTGCGCCTCGTCGTCGCCGGACGCACCTTCCGGATCTACCCCGAACTCCTGTATTTCTATCGCAAGCACAGCGCCTCGATCTCCCACAGGTTCAGCGAGGATGATTCCCGCCGCCTGATCGACGTCGAGCAACGCTTGATGCGCGAGCATGCCAGGCTTGGTGCCGATGTCGTTGCGGCGCACCGGGAGCGGCTCGCATCCCTGGAGCGTGCCGCGGCATTCGCGATGCTGGTCGCCGGGCTGAAGGCGCGATCGCCGGCGGCCGTCCTCGGGGCCGTGCGCGCCGCGCCGGCGGCCTTGTGGCTGCTTCGACTGCCGCTGAAGGCCGCCCTGAAGCGGCGCCTGGGAGCCTGGAAGCGCCCCCCTGCCCTTCAGACCGAGCAGCCCGGAATCCTGGTGCTGAGCCGCCAGCGCATTGCGGGTGCCACCAACGGAAGTTCGGCCTACCTCATCAGCATCGCGCGTTTTCTGCGCCAGCGCGGCTATCGGGTCAGCTACCTCTCGCCCTCTCCGACCACGTTCGGCCGGTGGCCGTTTCTTCGGGTGGTCGACGAAACACGATCGGCGTTCGACGCCTTTGTGGTCCGCGGGAGCGTTCGCGTCGGAAGCTATCTTCTGGTCCGGGATCCCAAGGTCTGGCTGCGGGCCTGCCTGTCGGTGGCCGAGGATCTTCTTCTGCGAGTGGGGATCGTGGCGCGCCGGCGGATGGCGAGCGCGCCGTACGCGGTGAGCCAGCCCCTGACCCGGCAGGATTGCCTGTTCCTGGCGCGACAGGGACGCCAGGGCAACGATGCCATGTTGCTCGACTATGCCTTCCTGGCATCGGCGCGGCCCTATGTGCTGCGGCCGGACGCCCGCTCGCTCATCGTCATGCACGACCTGTTCTCCAGCCGTGTCGCACGCTTCGACAAGGCCAGCGCCCAGGATTCCGTGGCTCTTCTCGATGCCGACCAGGAATACGCCCTGCTCGCCCAGTCCAACGGCGTCGTGGCGATCCAGAGCGCCGAAGCGGAGGCCGTTCGGGCGCGGTTGCCCGACCAACCCGTCATTCTCGCGCCCATGGCGGTGTCCGTCGTGGCCGAACCGGCACCGGGGCAGGACGGAACCCTCCTGTTCGTCGGCAGCAACACAGCACCCAACGTCATCGGGATGCAGTGGTTTCTGGCGTCGGTCTGGCCCATGATCCGCGCGCGGCATCCAACCGCCACCCTGCAGATCGCGGGCTCGGTCGCCCGGAGCCTGTCCAACCTACCGGAGGGAGCGACGTGCCTCGGCGTCGTCCAGGACCTCGCCCCACTGTATCGTGAGGCCGGCGTCGTCATCTCGCCGCTGACGGTCGGGTCCGGACTGAAGATCAAGTTGATCGAGGCCATGGGCGTCGGCAAGGCGATCGTCGCGACATCGACGACGGTGGAAGGTGTCGAAACCCTCGTCGAGGGCGCCGTGGTGGTGGCCGACGAGGCCGCGACCTTCGCGGTGGCGGTGTGCGATCTCCTCACGGCGACGGCGCGTCGGACCCATCTCGCCCGGGAAGCCCTTGCCGTGGCCCGATCCTCTTTCGCAGCGGAGGCGTGTTACGGCCCCCTGCTTCCTGCCTTGTTCCCGAATCGGGAGACGACGCGACCGGGGCTCAGCGCAGAGACCACAGGTGGCTTGACGAGATGACAGACGCCGGACAGGGATTGATCAGCGCTTGCATCGAGGCTGACTGAACCGTTTGACGCCCTCGACGGAACGGCAAGATCCATCCGTTGCCACCTAAGTAATAATCTTCTCTTTCCGAATCCAATCCGACGAACCGACACGACTTGGACAGTGGATTTGGATGAACAGACAATGCAAGGCGTTCACGGACGCGCTTATCCGCAAATTTAGGAACCTACCTTGAAACTACGATACTATCATACCAAGGTTCCCAACTTCGGCGATGATCTGAATGCCAAGCTGTGGCCGCATTTTGCCCCCGATCTATTCGACGACAGCACGACAGAAGCGTTTGTCGGCATCGGTACGATCATCGGCTTCCCCTGCGCGCCGCAAACCAAGCTGAACGTCTTCTCCAGCGGAGCCGGGAACGATCCGCTGAGCCGCTGGTCCGGCCTCGACGTCACCTACTGGTGCGTGCGCGGGCCCTTGTCCGCCCGGCATCTCGGTCTCGCCCCGGATATCGCCATTTCGGATGGGGCGGTCATCACTCCCCTGGCCGAAGGTTTTCCGCGCAAGCGCGTGAGCGAGCGCGGCGTGCTGGTAATCCCGCATTGGGAAAGCCTGAATGATCCGAGCTGGAACGAGATCGCGCGCCTGACCGGATTCGAACTCCTAGACCCGCGCGGCTCACCCGAATCCGTCATCGGTCGCATCGCCGAAGCGCGCTGCGTTCTCACGGAGTCCCTGCACGGTGCCATCCTGGCTGATACCTACGGTGTCGAATGGGCCGCGTTTGCGACAACGGGCAACTTCCAGATTTCCAAATGGCTCGACTGGGCCATGTCCTGTGGCCACAAACTCTCGGTCACGATCGTCCCGCCTCCCACCGCTCAGGGGATCCTCAAGTACGGCCGACCGGGAGCGCCGTTCGGTGACACGATCGGCATCACCGAGGGTGCCGCGATGGAGGAGATGCGGCGGCGAACTTCGGAACCCAAACCGCCGCGTCTTCAGGATCGCGCGAAGGGATGGATCAAGCAGACCGGAGTCATGAGCCGTTTTCTGAACATGTCGCCGGAGCGGACGGCGCAAGCTCTGATTGACCTCTCGTCGCGCCTGACAACGCCCAGTCGTGAATCGACCGTGAAGACGCTTCAGGAACGAATGCTCGATCGCCTCGAGCAGTTGCGGCGCTCCGCGCGCTAACGTTTTCAGGGCTCTTAGACACGTGAACTCGATGCTGCGGATCGTCTCCATCCCTTACCCGGCGGGTGGTCCGTGCGTGACATAGGCTCGACCGGCAACCGGCTCAATCTCGCGATGCCGATGTAGTCGAGGTTGCGTTCATCCGCCCGCTCCAATGCACAGCGTCGGCCGTCAAGGTTAATTTGATACATCGCCGCAGAATTACATAAAACATTGACGCACCAATTAATATTTCGTAAAAATTACACGTTCGAAGGCTGGAGCAGTGAAATGTCATCACCGGATGATGGAGTTATTGTCGTCGTTCCAGTGTTGAACGAGGAAAAGCACCTCAAGACCTGTATTGACGCGCTCCTGCGCCAGGATTGCAAGGCCATCACCGCCATCGTGATCGCGGATGGCGGCAGCACGGACGCGACGCGCCAGATCGCACGCGATCTCTGCAGCGCTCATGCGGTTGTTAGATTGGTGGAGAATCCCAAGCGCATCCAATCCGCCGCGGTCAATTTGGTCGCTGCCTCATCGATGCCGGGTGCAATCCTGGTGCGGGCGGATGCGCATGCCGATTACCCGAACGACTTCGTCTCGCTCTGCGTCGAGGCCCTGCGCGACCATGAGGCCGAAACCGTGGTCGTTCCCATGCGTACGGTGGGCCTTCAGCCTTTCCAGCGGGCTGTGGCGGCGGCCCAGAACAGCCTGCTGGGGAATGGCGGTTCGGCCCATCGGCGCAACACCGAATCCCGATTTGTCGATCACGGGCACCATGCGGCCTTCCGCAGGTCCTTCTTCTTGCGCATCGGCGGCTACGACGAAACCTTCACCCACAACGAAGATGCGGAATTCGATGTGCGGGCGGTCGCGGCGGGCGGCCGGATCTGGCTCTGCGCCGAGGCGATGATCACCTACTATCCGCGCGGACGCCTCGACAGCCTCTCGAAGCAATACTTCAATTACGGGCGGGGCAGAGCGCGAAACATGATCGCACACCGCAGCCGGCCCAAGCTCAGGCAATTGGCGCCGCTGCTGATCAGCGGCTCCGCACTTGCCAGCCTGATCGCGATCCCGGTCATTCCAGAAGCCGCCCTAGTGCCGATCGCCTATGCCTGCCTCTACTCCGGATGGTCGGTCTTCGCGTCGGTTCGCACGCGCGATCCAGCCGTTCTCGGCATGGGGGTCGCCGCAGCCGCCATGCATGTGAGCTGGTCGGTGGGATTCGTCAAAATGGCAATCGAAGCCGGGCTTCGGCGCAGCGCCTCGGCGTAACGACGCTGAGGCGCCAGCCCCGATTCGATCGATCGCCCAATCGATAGACGGCAGAGGCAACCAATTTTTTCGAAGCGGGCGAGACCAGCGGAGGCCGCCGCGCGCCCGTCGAGGGCTTCGCTCACTCGGTCCATCGATGTTGTTCGAGACGTGTCTGCTCCGATGCTGGGCGACGGGTTTACCGTCTTAAGAACAAACTCCGATCGACTTTGGCTGTCAGTTGAGCCGAAACGCAAGATCAGTTATCGATCCTGCTTTGCCGTTTTCAGGATTCAGAAGCGACATCGTTTTTCAGACACGTTCCTATGCCCTTGAAGAAATCGGGTCCTTAATCGGATTCGCAAGTAGAGAACACCCACTCTTGAGTCACCCGCGGAGGGTGCGCTTAATCTTTTCGTGAGCTACATTTCCAGGTTCGCAGCTCGTCTCCGTTCGTCGGTACAAGTTCCAAGTGAGGTCAGGGTTGTGCATAAGACGTCGGATACCCCCGAGATAACGGCAGCCATCAGCAAATGCCGCTTGGCATTTCTGTTCGTGGCGATCACCAGCGGCCTCATCAATATTCTATACTTGACCGCATCGTTCTTCATGCTCGAAGTTTACGATCGCGTCATTCCCAGCCGATCGATTCCGACGCTGGTCGGTCTCGGTCTCCTGGCCCTCGTCCTGTATGCCTTCCAGGGTTTGTTCGAGATGCTCCGGACGCGAATCCTCGGTCGAATCTCCGGGGCGGTCGATGAAGCGATCGCCCACCGGGTTTTCGACGTGGTTGCGCGTGCGCCTCTGCGGGGTCCGTCCGACCATGACGGGTCTCTGCCCATGCGCGACTTCGATCAGGTCCGATCCTTCCTGGCGGGACCGGGTCCGAGCGCGTTCTTCGATCTGCCCTGGATGCCGGTCTATATCGTCATCTGCTCCCTGTTCCATCCGCTGATCGGCGTCGCCGCCGTCGTCGGTCTGGTGATCCTCTTCCTGCTGACACTCCTCAGCGACTGGACCACGAGCCGGAAGATCAAGTCGAGCGTGCACTACGGATCGCGACGCTACCTCCTGGCGGAAGCCGGACGGCGGAACGCGGAGGTCCTGGCCGCCATGGGCATGCGGCGCCGGTTCGGCGCACGTTGGGCTCACGTCAATCGCGAATACATGGATATTCAGCAAAACGTTTCGGACCTTGGCGGAGGCGTCGCCTCTCTCACCAAGGTGTTCCGCATGAGCCTCCAATCCGGCGTCCTCGCCCTGGGCGCGTTCCTGGTGATCAACAACCAGGCGACCGGCGGTGTCATCATCGCGAGTTCGATCCTGGTCGCACGGGCCCTCGCGCCGGCCGAGATGGTCATTGGAAACTGGAAAAGTTTCATCCAGGCGCGCCAATCCTGGAAGCGCCTCTCGGATGCACTGGCCCTCAATGCCCCCGAGAAGGACCTGCAGGTTCTGCCGGCCCCCACCCAGACCATCGCCTTCGAGAACGTGAGCATCTCGCCGCCCGGCTCGCGCCGCGTCGTCGTCAAGGGCGCGACGTTCTCCCTTGAGGCCGGACAGGGCTTGGGGATCATCGGACCGTCGGCCTCCGGAAAGTCGTCGCTGGTGCGCGCACTGGTCGGAATCTGGCCCTGCGCGAGCGGGTCGGTTCGCATCGATGGCGCATCGCTCGATCAATGGACGTCGAACGAACTCGGACCGCATGTGGGCTTCCTGCCGCAGGAGGTCGAACTGTTCGCCGGCACCATCGCGGAGAACATCGCGCGGTTCGAACCGGACGCGACGTCCGAGAGCATCATCGCCGCCGCACAGGCGGCCGGAGTCCACGCCCTGATCCTGCGCCTGTCCGAAGGCTACGAGACGACGATCGGAGATGGCGGCATCGGCCTCTCGGCCGGGCAGCGCCAGCGCGTCGGACTGGCCCGCGCGCTCTATCGCGATCCCTTCATGGTCGTTCTCGACGAACCGAACGCGAACCTCGACCATGAGGGCGAAAACGCCCTGACGTCGGCGATCATGAGTGTTCGCGAACGGGGCGGCATCTGCGTCGTCGTCGCGCATCGGCCCAGCGCCCTGGCGGCGCTCGATACGGTGATGCTGATCTCCGAAGGTCAGATCCAGGCGTTCGGTCCCAAGGATGATGTCCTGAAGCGGATTCTGAAGCCCACGTCGCAGTCCGATGCATCCGAGGCGGAATCCGATCGGAATCGACCACGGCCCACGGGGCAGTTGCGGGCCGATGGCGTGCCCGGCGCCCTGACCTTGCAGGAGAGTGCGTGATGTCCTCGACGAGCGTTCCCTCCCTGAGACCGGGCACCGGTATCGCCCGCTTCGCGCCTCCGCGCTCGCCGGTTCAGCTTCCGCCGGCCCGAGCCCACGGATCGCTGAACCGCCACATGATCCTCCTGGCGCTGAGCTGGGCGGTCCTGGTCTTCGGCGTCGCCGGCTGGGCGGTCTTCACGAACATCTCCGCCGCTGTCATCGCGCCCGGCCAGCTCGTGGTCGAATCCGATGTGAAGAAGGTCCAGCATCCGACCGGGGGCGTGATCGGCCAGCTGCTCGTGCGCGAGGGCTCGAAGGTCAAGGCCGGCGACATCCTCATCCGTCTGGACGAGACGCAGACCCGCTCCAATCTGGAGATCATCCTGAAGGCGTTGGATGAACTGGATGCCCGCCGCGCACGGGACGAAGCCGAACGCGACGGCGTCCGGGCCGTCGTCTTTCCACCGGACCTGATGGAGCGTGCGGCGACCGATCCGTCGGTGGCGCGCCTGATCGACGGTGAGGAACGCCTGTTCAGCACGCGGCTCTCCGGGCGTGAGGGGCAGAAAGCCCAGTTCCGCGAGCGCATCGATCAGCTTCGCCAGGAAGTGAAGGGCCTCACCAAGCAGACCTTTGCCAAGGACCGTGAGATCAGCCTGATCACCCAAGAACTCAAAGGTGTGAATGAGCTCTTCGCGAAGAACCTCGTGCCGTATGCCCGCGTGACCTCGCTCGAGCGCGATGCCGCCCGTCTCGAGGGCGAGCGCGGCCAGCTCTCCGCCTCCATCGCCTCGGCGCAGGGCAAGATGACCGAGATCGAGCTCCAGATCTTTCAGGTCGATCAGGATCTACGCACGGAGGTCAGCAAGGACCTGTCCGAGATCCGCGGCAAATGGTCGGAACTGAGCGAGAAAAAGGTGGCCGCGCTGGATATGCTGAAGCGGATCGATATGCGCGCGCCCCAGGACGGAACGGTCCATGAGCTGACGGTGCACACCATCGGCGGCCTCGTGGTTGCGACCGAACCCGCGATGCTGATCGTTCCGGAAGCGGATCAATTGGTTGTCGACGTGAAGATCCAACCCCAGGACATCGACAATGTGCGCTTGGAGCAGAAGGCCCTCCTCCGATTTCCGGCTTTCAACACGCGCACGACGCCTGAAATCAACGGGGAGGTCTCACGCGTCGCTGCGGATGTGACGCACGACGCCAAGACCGGTGTGAGCTACTACTCGGCGCGCATCCGAATCCCGGAGGATCAGAAGGCGCGTCTGAACAATTTGCGCCTCGTTCCGGGCATGCCCGTCGAAACGTTCATGCAGATCGGCGAGCGCACAGTCCTCTCCTACTTGACCAAACCGCTGACCGACCAGATCGCCAAAACCTGGCGGGAACGGTAGACCTGACGGGAACGCTAGACATGGCGAAAGCGATAGATAAGGCATGAGGGTCAGGCGCCTCAGCCGTGCCGCCCATGCGACACGGCACCTTGAGATCGCGAGACAATGACGGTGCGTAGGTTTTTCTTGAGGCACGCCGCACCGCCAGCCAGGCTCCGGTGCGGCAGGGATGCAGATGGTATGACGGTCTTCGAGCGGTGGACAGTAAGGTTGAACGGACAGCAGACATACGCCACGGCAGCGTCGAAGCGTCCCGCTCATCCGGTGCGGTCCCTTGCGCTGGCGGTCCTTGCTGCGGTCACCGGCTTCACATCACCCGTGAGCGCAGCCGAATACAGGCTCCAGCCGGGTGACACCCTGGAACTGTCGGTGGCCGGCATTCCCGAACTCCGCCAGCGCCTCCCCGTCACGATCGACGGTGATATCTCGGTTCCCCTGGCCGGCGACATCAAGGCCCAAGGCAAGACGGTCGCGGAGGTCAGGGATCTGGTGCGGGAGGCCCTGCCACGCCAATCGCTGAACATGCGAACCTCGGGGAACGGTGAACAGCAGACGGTTGTGGCACCGGGCGAGATTTCGCTGGTCATCGCGGATTATCGACCGATCTACGTAACGGGCGATGTCAGCAAGCCCGGTGAGCAGCGCTACACGCCTGGTTTGAGCGTGCGTCAGGCCGTGTCGCTCGCGGGCGGCTACGACCTGCAGCGCTTCCGGATGGACAGCCCGATCCTGGCGACGGCTGACCTTCGCGGCGAGTACGAGAACCTGTGGATCGACCTCGCCCAGGGGCAAGCGACGATCGCCCGGCTGCGGACGGAACTCGACGGAAAGCAGCAATTGGACGAGACCGGCCTGGAGAAGCTGCCCATTCCGGCCTCGACCCAGGAAAAAATCCTCCAGAACGAGCAGGGCCTGCTGAAGTCGCGGCTCGATGATTATTCCAAGGAAACCGCACACCTCAAGAATGCGCAACGCATCACCGAAGAGCGTTTGACGGCTATTCAGGATCAGTATCGCAAGGATACCGAGGCGGCGAAACTCGACGTCGATGAGATCGAGCGCATCGCCGATCTCAACAAACGCGGCGTGGTTCCGTTGACCCGCGCGGTCGAAACGCGGCGCCTGAGTCTCACGACAGCCACGCGGGCGCTTCAGACGGGCGTCGAAACTGAGCGTGCGAAGCGGGATCTGCTGGAAGCCCAACGCAGTGTCGCGCGGCTCTCCGACCAGCGCCGGGCCGACCTGATGCGCGACATTCAGGATGCAACCGTCAAGCTCGCCCAGACCCGCAGCAAGCTCTCCGCGGTCGGCGAAAAACTCCTCTACACCGGCGTCGTCCGATCACAGATGGTGCGTGGGACCGGCGGAAAGCCTCAGGTAATCATTCACCGTCGGGGCGGTTCTGGTGTCGAGATCCTTCAGGCGGACGAAGATGCGTCGCTTCAGCCCGGGGATACGGTCGAGATTGCGCTGAAACTCGAGTACGAGTTCAAGCCATCCGCCAAATAACGCTGCCCCCCTCTCGACCGTCTCGCCGTTTCCACAACTGACGTGGCTCGGTGCGCAGTGCTCGACGATCGGCTCATCGATGAGACGGTGTGACCAGCTTTTCCACGAGTTCCTATAGGGCTTTGCGCATGATGACAGCGCGGGCCTTGCTCGATCAGGAGTACAGGGACGGGCGCGTTATTCCGGTTTGGATCGGCCTGTGAGCGCGCCTGCTGGGCCGATACGGCTCGGCGCTAATGGGTATTTGCCAGCTGAAGATGCCGGCCCGACCCGGCCTGGCTCAGCAGCCGCGCGAAGTTCTTGCGAATCTCCTCGGCGAGGGAACTGGTCGGGCCCTTCTCACGGTCCTTCGTGCGCTCGGAAACCTCAGTCGAGATTCGCTCCAGATCGATCTCGTTTGCGGCCGCGAGCACGCGCTCTTCGTAGCCCACGAGATCCGAGAAACTCGAGACGGCTTCGCAGAGGGCCTTGATCAGGCGAGCCGACAGCATGCCGGGCTTATTGTTGTTCGTCTGCGTCACGCACCGGAGGGCAATGACCAGATCGTTACGCTGATGCCGACGCAAGCAGGCGCGCAACGCACCCACGGCCATCGTCTGCCCGGGAACCTGACGGTCGGTTGCAATTGGATAGCGCAACAGGTTCACGTCGGCCTCGGAGCAGACATCGGTGATTTCGATCGCCCAGGTTTCGCGGGCCGTCAACGCGGCCGCATACAGAGCCATCGGCGTGATCGGCGTGATCACGCCATTGATCGCCTTGAAGGCGGCCGCTTGCTCTTCGTGAGCCGCGATCACGACCTGACAGGGAACTCTGTCGAATCCGCAGAGTGCTGCCGCCGTCGTGCGGTGCTGCCCGTCGATAATGGCAAACTGGCCGCCCTCTACGGGCGACACCACGACCGGCGCAAAAAAGGTCCAGCGGAAATCCCGAGCAATCCGGGCAACGTTGATTCGCCCACGGCCGACGATGGGGCGCTGATAGGACATATCAACGACGAGATCTTCGATCTTGAGCCATTGCAGCATCGGCGCTGGACCCGGCGCCGGAGCCTGTGGCGGCTCGAACCCATCGACCGAAATTTGGCGCACAACGTCACCCACCGTTCCCTAACCAATCCACGGAATATACATAAAATTTAGAACCATCAAGAATACGAACCTGTTACCCACTGAGCGGCTTGGTAAACTACTTAGTACCGCCTTGTCCTGCATTGAATCGCCATGCAGGCAGTTTTGGTTGTCCGGCAATCAGACGACAGGTGTCCGGGTCTTTTTCTAATGAGTTTGAGCAAATATCAATCCGTCCGCCTCATCATAATGATATCTACAAATTATCGGCTACAGAGTCAGCAATCAATCCAGCTTTACTATTTGTAAGTATCTTATTACATACATGTAAATCCAATAATCAATACATAACAAAAAATTTTGTACGTCTAGGGCCTGCCCCTGCTTCGCCGTTGGTCAAACGCGATTGTTTCAAGGAAATCCACACATCGATTGGAAGCTGACGTTTGAAACTGGCGTGTCGCCGCCAAGATCCCAGACCGTGAAGCACCGTGCGGAAGAGGCTGAGCGGTCAGCTTGTCGGGAGATATGGTTGACAGTCCCCCTCGAAGGCCAAGAAAGCTGGATGAACCAGCAGACTCGGAACCGCGCATGTGGGAATCCAAAGAATCTCTGCAGCGAGACGGTCGGCCTCACTCACGAGAGAGTGTCGGCGAAGGGGACGGGCCTCTGCTGGTCTCCCGATCCCGCTCGTCAATTGGTCGAAAGGCGCGCCATCGCAGCACAGGCGGCCCTTCGGATACGATCGACGTCCGATGCTGGAGGGATGCTTCGCAGTGCCGATCCGCGATGACATCGATCCGCGGCGATTGGCGGAGGCCTCATCCATCTTCCGCGTATGATCTTTTCTCGACGAGAACGAAATAGCAACAGAGTGAAATTCCGCGGCTGTCCGCATTTAGAAATCCGCAACGCTCTCCGCCGCTCGGCCTCAAGTCCGACAGAACGTCGGCACCGGTGGCAGCGACACCACCATGGGTGGAGAGATAGCAATCTGATGGCTTGGCGATGCTCTTCTTGGTCAGGCACCCGGGCGACCAGCCGAGTCTGCGGAACCCTCGCAACCGCGCAGCGGAGCCTTCATCTAAAGATTCGGTTGCCACTGACAAAGCTTCCTCGGTGAGCCATCGCGAGACACGTTCACCATTCTGCCAGCAAGAATGGTGGGCTCCGAGCAGGTGGAGTTCCAGCGCTCGCACAGGCTGAATGGGGTGAGGGGATTCTACACCTTTCCTGGCTTACTCAGGGTTGCGGAGCGGTCTGCGTGGAGCAAAGCGGCGCGTAGGTTCCCCTTACGTCGTGAGACATCCCTGTCGACAGCTCAGACGAATGCGAGGAAAACACCCGTCCGAACCTGGCACCGTGGCGGCTCTCGTCACCAGGTCTCCCTGCGGCGCATCGATTGCGGAAGGCGCGACATTGAAGATCGCATATTTCGTCCACGATCTAACGGATCCGGCTGTTAAGCGGCGCGTCAGCATGTTCAAGGCGGGCGGAGCGGAGGTTCTGCTCACCGGCTTTCGTCGCGGGGCAGTCCCGACATCCGTGGACGGCATCGTGCCTTACGATCTGGGCCAGACCGCCGATGCCCGTTTCGTCGCACGCCTGAGCGCAACGATGCGTCACGCGCTCCTGGGACGCCGGCTCCGGCACCGTATTGCCGGCGCGGACGTCATCGTTGCGCGAAATCTGGAGATGCTGGCCATCGCTCAAAGTGTCCGAGGCCGGCGAACCGCGGTGCCCCTGGTCTATGAATGCCTGGACATCCACCGCCTCATGCTTTCCCCGGGTCCGGCAGGCGTTGCATTGCGCACAATCGAAGGGGCGCTTTCCCGGAACGCCAGTCTGCTGATGACCAGCTCACCGGCCTTCGTCACAAACTACTTCGAGCCGCGCTCAAGCGTGAACCTGCCGGTTGTTCTCGTGGAGAACAAAGTGTTCTTGGGTCAGGCAGACGTGCCTGATCCGCCGTCCGGGACCAGGCTCGATACCGGCTCATGGAAAATCGGCTGGTTTGGCGCGATCCGATGCGCGAAAAGCTTTGCGATCCTCTCGGCGGTCACCCGGCGACTTGAGGGCCGCCTGAGCGTGATCATAAGGGGTCGGCCGGCCTACTCCGAGTTCTCGGACTTCGACGCCATGGTCGCTGCGGAGCCCTTCATCTCGTTCGAGGGTCCGTATCGCAATCCAGACGACCTGATGGCGATCTACCAAGAGGTCGACTTTGCGTGGGTGATCGACTTCTTCGAGGAAGGCCTGAACTCGGAATGGCTCCTGCCGAACCGCCTCTACGAGAGTGGCTGGGCCGGAACGATTCCGATCGTACGGGACGCGACCGCCACCGGACAATGGCTTGCGCGGCAAGGCGCAGGCGTTCGCCTTCCGAATGACCTCGTCGAGAGCCTCGTTGAATTTTTTCGGGAACTCGCGCCGGCTCAGATCGATCGGCTCACGACCGAACTCGCTCAGATCGATCCGAGCAACTGGATCTGCACCCAGGCGGAGTGTCGTGATTTGGTCGGACGCCTGACCACGCGAGATCTGCACGGCTCGCGCCCCACGACTTAAGTCGAACGTCGCGGGAGGAAGGCCGTGCGCCGGCTCCTCCCTGAGCGGTGAGAGGACGAGCAACGCGAGCGTTTTCAGCCGCGTCCGGCATTCAGGGGCACGGAACGTGCTCTGCCAGCACTCCCGATGCAGTACCCTCGTGAAGGCTCAACCCAAAATACGAAGCTTTCATGGAAAGCTCTCGTGTGTCGGTTTTTGCGCCGCTTGTCGGCCTGCCAGTTGGTCCACCACGTGAGCCAAGTCTCGACTCTATCTTTATTTTATAAACAGTCATCTTGCCAGCATCTACTGGGACGCAATGCATCTCACTGCATGCGCCAGCAATGATTAAGCGGAAGGATGTCCACTCTTATCCTCATGCAAGCTGGTCGGCCGCAGTGCGGCGCCGCTTGCTTGGTTAAGATTCACAGACACAGCCCTAGCATTGCTGAAAATCTGGGAATTTCAGAACTGATGCAATTCAGTAACTACGCCATTTGGCTGCGCCAAAACTACCTAGATGCCCATTTGGATGATTGACTCGGTGTCGCCCCCTAGTTAACACGCCGTTAGGGACGTTTCAGTAAATGAACGCCTCTTTCATAGTGCACAAATTTCCTGATTATTGATCATCGTTGCCACGGATGCCGTGCGCACAAGCTCTCGAGGATACGACAATGGCAATGGTTGATGGTGTTACCACCGCTCCCGACGCGAATGGTAAAATTCAGGGTAATGGCGGCGACGTAGACAAGATGGCCGGTGGAAGCGGTAACGATCAGCTTCAGGGGCATGCCGACTTCAACCAGTATTATGGCGGCACCGGCAACGACACCTTCGTTCTGGCTGCGAAGTTCGGTCAGGAAACGGAGGTCGCATCCAAGGATTTCGGGACCCTGGCGACCTACATCACCGACTTCCGCGGCGCGGGTGGCCCCGGCGCCGGCGAGCAGGACTTTATCAATCTGAGCGGCTTCGGTTCCGATGCCAAACTCGACCTCCTCGGCGCCGGCGCTGAGACTGCTTCGGGTGCGAAGGTGTATTACTACAGCATCTTCAACACCAACACGGGCGACTACTACAACTTCGCTGTGAACTCGCTGAACGGCAAGGCGCTCGACACCGGCGACTTCAATTTTTACGCTCCGCACGACGGCGCGTTGGTCTAACACTCGCCTAGCCTTTCAAAGCTAGGGACAGCCTGTGAAAAAAAGGCGGCGCACGCGCCGCCTTTTTTCGTTTGTGTTTTCATGTCTTCTTCTGTCGATGGGAACATCCGATCCGACCGATCGCTCGAACGGGGCTGGGCGGCAACCTGGATATGGCCGGCGTCGTCGGTCACTGGGACGCCAGATCCGGGATGGTGACGGCTGCACAGGCGGCCCGTAGCCCTGTGCCGGGTTCCGGTTGGATTCAATATCCATATTTTTCTAAAGCTCGATCAAGGGTCGCGTTTCTTCGAAGGAGGATCGGTAGCCTCCGCCGCGCGCATGCGTCCCGAAGCTCGCGCATGCGTCCCGAAGCTTTCGTCGAAGGGACGGACAGTCACCGTTGTCTCATGCCGATCCGACCGTAAGGCCCGGGATCAGGCGACTCCTCTTGGAGACGCATTCGCGGAGCGCTTGAAAGAGTGTCTCGCCGCGAGGACCTTCGGTTCGAGGCAGTGTGCAGCGGATGGGCCCGGAGATGCCCGCGCAGACGCATCGCGTCAGCCCGCGCCAATCACGCCCAGCCTCCTCGCTGGTCGGCAGGTTCGGTAAAGGGCGCTGCATGCCGTGGTGCTTATCAGCGGCCTGTTCGGCGTGGCGCTCGCAAGACGCCGGAGCTCTCCCGGGTTCGATTGCTGGCATGCCGGCGTCGCCCGGAGGCGGCTGGCCTTTCCGCCACGACGTCCGGCACTCCCCGTTTCGACAAAGACCGATCGGCGACGTCCTGCTCGAGGCCGTCGCGTCTTCAATCCCTTATCATTTCGGTGCAGCTCGGGATCAAGCCGCGGCCCAACTACAAGGCACCCGCCGGATTCTTTGGGCGAGAGAGATGGAGCAGGCGTCGTGCTACCCGTGTCATCGGTATCTCGAGGGTCCGATACACCAAGAGAGCCAGCGTAATTGATATCGCGTATATGACTAAGATAACTAACAAGCTCAAAGGGAGCGACAGGGGCTGAAGTTTATTCGACAGCTTGATGACGACTTGGGCAACGAACGGATGCGTAAGATAGAGGGAGTAACTTGCGTCACCGATCGCCACGAGAGGACGCCAGCTCAGGGAAAGCCCTCCCCGATCCATGATGAGCGCTGCAACGACCAGAACGGCCGCAGGGATCCCGGCAATCGGCAGCATACTCGATGACAGGACGGCGGCGAGCAGCATCGCCGGAAGAGCGATGATTGCGAGGCACAGTGCGATGACGGCCGCCCGCTTGCTGTGCGGGAGGATCGCATAGATTCGGGCAACGATCATGCCCAGGGCAAACTCAAGGATGACGGGCCGAGTAAAGAAGAGAGCTGGGACATTCTCAAAGGTGATGGCCTGACCCAGTACTGTCATTGAGACCAGCACCCCGATCGCAACCAGGACCCTCAAATTCAGATCTTTGATGAAGAGACAAAGGGCAAACACTGCATAAAACATCATTTCATAATTTAACGTCCATCCCAGGAACAGCAGAGGCGCAACTTTTCCGTCGTCTCTCAAGTAAGGCCAAAAAGCCAGGGAGTTCACGAGATTCGAAAGGCTTGCTTTGGTTGCTCCGAGCAGTTGGGGTTGCAAAACCGCAATGGCGAAGATCGCGATGGTTAACAGCCAGTATAAAGGAGCAACCCTGGCCACGCGATTTGCGAAGAAGCCGAGGGGGGTCGGGCCATTTCGGTCCGACGTATAAACCATGATGAAGCCGCTGATGACGAAAAATAGATCAACCCCCGTGCTCGCGGCGATCCCGATATAATGAAAATTTCCGAACGACTTTATGATCGCTTCGCAGTGGACAATAACGACAAGGAGGGCCGCCAATCCTCGAAGAACCTGAATATTCTGAATCATTGGGCCACCCTCATTTCACTCGCATCAAGCGACAGCGCTTCCACCTCTACCAACATCAGGTCGGCTTCGCCGGGGATCGCTTTTCTGCGATCTTGACGCGCACCAGGTTCGAAATCTTCGAGAGATCACGCCGATAGATCACGAGGACGGACGCCATCGCTAAAACAGAACTGAGGGCGATCATCAGAACTGACGCAGGGATGCCGTGGAGTCCTGTGGGCGCCGATAGGGCGACGGCGCGCGTCGCGCCTGCAGCAATGAGAGAGAACAGCAGCAAGGGAGAGAGCACGTTCCAAAAGCAGGTGGCGATCACCGGCCCGGTTTCCCGGCGGGTCAGATAGGCGGACACGAGATAGAAGACCCAACTCTTCAGCGCGATGGCCAAGGCAACCCACACGAGGCCGTATCGCGAGAGCAATACGACAGAGCCAAGTCCGACAATCATCGAACACAGCGCGTAGATGAGGAGAACGTGATTCCGCCCGCTGACCGAAAGCAGTGAACCGTAGATGCCGCCATAGATCCGCGCCAATCCGGACAGTGCGAGAAGCGCACAGACGGGCGCAGCACTGAGCCAGCGATCCCCAAAGACCCATCCGACCCATTCCTCGGGAAAGGAGACGAAGATGATGATTGGCAGTCCGAACAGCACGGTGGTCAGTCGCATCGCGGTCGTAACGATTTCAGAACGCGGCGCCGCACCCCGGCTCGCGAAGAGCGGTTGATACATGATGACCGAGAAGGACGATGAGGTGCTCATCAAGACCGTCTCGATGCGCTTCGCGAGATTGTATGTTCCGACGAGCGCGGCGGACACAAAGCCTGAAACGACCAGCGTATCCGCATAATTGTTGGCGGCGGCGACGATGCGAACGGCCGACGAGTAGCCGGCCTCGCGAAACAAGGCTTTCAGGGGCGCCGTCCCCAGCGTGGGTCTGACGCGGTCCATCTGGCCCCGAGCCACCAGGAAGAAGTTCAGCATCGACTGGAGGAGATAGTAGAGGATCAAGCCCTCGAGAGCGTGGCCCGCAAAGGCCAGGACCGATCCCACGCCCGCCGCGACGAAATTGGCGATGACCGTCCGCATCGCCAGGCGCCGGAAGGTGAGTTGGCGCGCGAGGGCGGCCTGCGGCTGGACCGACGTAACGTCGAACAGCAATTTCGGCGCGAGGAGAAGTAGGATCGGGCCGATCGCCTGAAGATCCGGCATGTATCGCCCGACCAGAACGATCACGCCCATATAAACCGCGGTTGCGATCAGGCCACTGAGAAGGAGCAGTCCCAGGGAGGCGCATTCCTCTTCGCGCGTCGTCTCCGGACGTAGCAGGACCTCATACAGCCCCTGGGGACAGAAGGTCTTGAGAATTTCGAGGATCGAGACGGCGATACCGACCGCGCCCACCTGGTACGCCTCGCCGGTGCGAGCAAAAATAATGAACAACAGGAAGGGGATGACCACCGTCGCGGCGGTATTCAAAAGCGACCAGATCACTGGGCCGAGCATGTCTCACCAACTTTCGCGCCACCATCGGGATCGCCACGGTCCTGTTAGCCCATGTTTCCAGGGAAGGCGATGAAGCGGTACGCACGGGTTCGCAGCGGATTCCAAGCCGGCGCGGCGCAGCCGTAGGCACCGGAACCAGTGCCGATGCTGGATCGGCAGCGGCCGGGATGACGCCGCTCCAGAATGCCTCCGCAGGCGCGAATCGCAGCCGCGGGAGAATATTCAACCGAGCGGATTTGGTAGGGTTTTCGATTTGGTAGGCATTTGCATCATCCCACGAGAGCAACGCTCGCAAATGCTCCAATGCAAGCAATTTGATCGATCGATCGAACGTTTATTTCGAGCGGATACAACCAGATGTCCTCATCGCATTGAGGACGACCCCGGTGGCCACATATCTCAACTCCGCTGGAAGCACGCTGTCGACGAGCGGGGCAACCAGAAAAGGGTTCATCGCACCTGCCAAAGAGACTCTTGCCGGAACAACCGGAAACGATGCTCTGCGGACAGGCGGTGCCAGCACCCTCGTTGGCGGCCTCGGCGATGACACCTATTTTGTTTATGGCAAGAACGACATCGTTGCTGAGAAAAGCGACGAAGGAACCGATACGATCAACTCGACGGCGAATTATTATGTTCTGCCAGCGTTCGTCGAGAACTTGATCTTAGCAGGGCTCCATTCGAGCGGCAAAGGCAATGCGCAAGACAACATCATCGTCGGCACAGGTTCCGGCAATCAAACCCTGAATGGCGGCGCCGGAAACGACGTGCTGATCGGTAGCGCCGGGAAAAACAGTTTCATCATCGCCAAAAGCGAAGGCTCGGATGTCATCGTTGGATTCGATCATACGAAGGACGTGATCGAGCTTGATAACTATCAAAGCTTGAATAGCTTTGAAAAACTCAAATCTGCGATGTCCCAGGTCGGGGCGGATACGGTCATCAAGCTTGAGACTGGCGAAACGCTGACCCTGCGCGATCACAAGGTCGAAGATCTGTCCGCGGCGAATTTCCGCCTGCCCGTCGATATGTCGAAGTATCAGCTGACCTTCTCGGACGAGTTCAACACCTTTTCGGGATCCGCAACCGGATTCGCGACGACGTGGCAAACGAAGTATCCGCAGGCCGGACTCCGGACCCTGCCCAACAACAAGGAAGATGAATACTATTCCGACAGCTCGGTCGGGGTGAACCCCTTCAGCGTCAAGGACGGCGTCCTCGATATCACTGCCGCGCGCGCGACCCAGGGCGTCGAAACCCCGCTCGGCTCGGGCCTGGATTGGACCTCCGGCGTCATCACCACCTACAAGTCCTTCTCCCAGCTGTATGGCTACTTCGAGGTTCGCGCCCAGCTTCCCGCCGGCAAGGGCTTCTGGCCGGCCTTCTGGCTCCTGCCGGCCGATCTGTCCTGGCCGCCCGAACTCGACGTGTTCGAGGTGCTCGGCGACGAGCCCGGAACGATCTACGCCAGCACCCATTCCAAAGTCGGCGGTCCCAATGTGACCGAGACCCAGACCGTCTTCGGAATCGACACTTCGAAGGGGTTCCATACCTACGGCGTCGACTGGCAGGCGGATACGATCACCTACTACGTCGACAACAACGCCGTCGCCCGGCTTGCGACGCCGAGCGACATGAACAAGCCGATGTACATGCTGCTGAATCTCGCCGTCGGCGATGCGGGCTCGTGGCCCGGGGCCACGGACGCCACCACGCCTGCCGAAGGCCACATGCTCATCGATTATGTGCGAGCCTACACAACCAAGCGTGATGCCACCCCGGTATCGCCTTCGCTCACGCCCCCGGACACCGGAGTGCCGGTCACCATCAGCGCGTTCAAGCTTTCCGGGCTCACCCCGGCCGCCGGTGGGGCAGCCGATGCCGAGCTGGCGGGAACGGCCAGTGGCGGCGCGCTGGTGACCATCTACGATGGCAACAGCATCGTCGCGACTACGAAGGCCGACGACAAGACCGGTGCCTTCGCGGTGACCTTGAAAGACCTCGGGGCCGGCAGCCACATGCTGACGGCGAAGGTCGGTCCGACAGCGGTCAGCAGCGAAGTTCTGATCGTGGTCGGCACAGCATCGTCGGTGGTCGCCCAGTTGCCGGCTCTCCAGGCGTCCGGAAAACTGGCGGCGATTTACCTGTCCGATAGCCACGTCCTCCCGGTCGCGTCCGTCGCAGCCATGACCAGCCTCCTGACCGACAGCAAGGAGGCTTTGGCCGCCATCAGGGACGGCTACAGCTTTGCAGTCACGACCACGGCCGGCAACAACATCAGCGTGGTGAGCTACGATGCCCTCGGTCGGATGACATCGACGGCGACAACGAGCATTGTCGACGGCCAAGTCACGCGCTCGGTCGAGACGAAAGCGGATGGCTCCAGCACGACGCTGGTCTACGCCAAGGGCATCGTCGTCAGCGAAACGCATGTCCATGCCGATCGGACGAAGGACGTCCTGCTCACCAACATCGTCGGCAAGACGTATGTCGCCGAAACCAACAGCTACGATGCGGCCGGAACCCTGATGTCCACCAGTCGGACGCATAGCGACGGCTCGAAGGACTGGGAATTTTCCTTCGATAAGAAGACCGGCATTAAGACAAGCACATCCTTCGATAACGCTGGCGCTGTGGCTATGCATACCATTAATTCGGCTGACAAGATGGTCGAGACCAAATACGTCGATAATCTCAAGACTTCGGAATATACATATTATACGCCAGGATCCGCCGATATCGCCAAGCTGAAGATCTTCACGGCCGGCGTCCTGACCTATGAGACCGTTCGGCACAGCGACCAAACCAAAGACAACTACACCTTTTCGCTCGACGGAAAGAGCTTCGCCGTCAAGCACGAACAGATCGACGCGACCGGTAAGACGGTCATGATTGATCTGACCTTCCAAGATGGATCGCACGCCATCACCGGCCTGAAGGGGAATCTGACGATCGAATCCACGGCGAAGACCTCCGATACGTTGAAGGGCGCAGGAGGCGATACCTTCCTGTTCGAAAGAGATTCCGGCGCTGATACCATCGTCGGCTTCCATCCCGGCAGCGGAATCGGACACGACGTCATCGCGATCGACCATTCCGTGGCCACAAACATGTCTCAACTAGCCCTCAAGACGGTTGGCCAGGATACGGTCATTCAAATCAGTGCGACCGACAGCATCACGCTTCAGCGCGTCAGTCACACTGCGCTGACTCAGGACAACTTCTGGTTCACCTGACCGGCATTACTCGGAAGCCAACTCCGGTTGTCGAGATCGACCAAGACTCCGGTGTTGCATTCTGATGGTCTGGAGCTTGTGTTGAAGTTCGCACCTGATGCCATCCTCGGATCAGACCCTGAAGGCGCGTTCGGCTGTCGCGCCCCAAAGGCTCAGGCTCCGGAGCATTCGGAGGCTTCCGACGTCCGACGGGAGGGTTCCTCATCGACCCGTTTGAGCTTGGGCGATCAAGCGCAAATGCCGTCGAAATCGGCGCAGGTCTGTGTTGTATCAACACCACTTCACACTTCCGTGGAGCGAAAAACTCGAATCCGGAAGACATCCAGGCGGCATAGCTTTAGTTGTGGCGCGACGACCCTACTCGGCCCGGCTTCGGGCGTATCTCCGGGAGGCGGTGTTTGCGCCGTAGCTTTCATTCACGTTCGATCGGTGCTGCGGTAATGGCGTTCCCCGCCAAGGATCACGACGCCGCCCCGCGTCAGGGTGGACGCCTGCGTTTCGTTTTTGCGGCCCTCGCCCTTTCCGTTTCGGCCGCTTTGTCCGCTTGCACCTTCGTTTCCAGCGATGGCCCGAACCGGGGCGAAGTGCGAGCGAACGCGGCGTTGGAGACGGCGCCAACGCCTCCGGTCGGGTACGTCGTTCTCGATCTGAACGCATCCGTTCTGAGGGCGGCCAACGCCAACACGGAGGCGATGGGTCCACGCTTTGCCCGTGTCCCGGCAGGATCCACCGCCCGGCAGGGGGTGATCGGCATCGGCGACATCATCAACATCACGATCTTCGAGGCATCGGCCGGCGGCTTGTTCATCGCTCCCGAGGGTGGAACCTCGCGCGGCGGAAACTTCGTCGCGATCCCGCCGCAACAGGTGGAAACCAGCGGAACGATCACGGTCCCCTATGCAGGCCGCATCCAGGCGGCCGGGCGTACACCACAGCAGGTGTCCAAGGAGATCGCCACACGCCTCAACCAGCGCGCCGTGGAGCCGCAGGTTGTCGTGTCCATCGGCGAGCGTCGTTCCGGCAACGTCAGCGTTCTCGGTGACGTCACGCTGCCGAACCGGGTCAACATCGATCCCGGCGGCCTTCGTCTGCTCGATGCGATCGCCCGGAGCGGCGGTCCGCGCAGCCCCCCCTATGAAACCATCGTCACGCTCAAGCGGGACAACCGGACGACCCAGGCCCTGCTGAGCGCCGTGATCAAGGTTCCGGGGCAGAACCCCTACCTCGAGCCCGGCGACACGGTCTTCCTGACCAAGGAGCCACGCTTCTACCTGACGCTCGGAGCGACCCCGGCCCCCGGATCCATCGGCGGAACGAACAATCGTCGCTTCAGTTTCGAGAACGACACCATGAGCCTGGCCGAGGCCGCAGCCAAGTCCGGCGGCCTCGATCCATCGCGGGCGGACCCGCGCGCCGTATTCCTTTATCGGGTCGAGTCGCGCAAGGTTCTGGAGGACCTGAACGTCGACCTCGCGGGCTATACCGGCGAGTGGATCCCGACGATCTACAATACGGATATGAGCCGTCCGGATGCCCTGTTCCTGGCAAACGACTTCGCGATCCGCAATCGGGATATCATCTTCGTTTCGGAAGCGCCGTCCGCCGGACTTCAGCGCTTTACGACCGCCCTGTCAGGGTTGACCGGCAATGCGAGTGCGGCCGCGGCCGTCCGGTAGGATCGACGGCTTTCTCGTGAGAGCCGCGTCAGAGTCACACCGATACCGAGACGAGGGACACGGGCATGCCTTGGTTTCTGAGCCTACTCCTTCTCAGTGGCGTGCTCATCGGCGGCGTTCAGGCCAAGGAGGTCCGCCGGACGGTGGACGGCAAGGCCGGACAGGATGCGCGGATCGGCTTGTTTGGGAGCATCACCCCGGACTGCAAACCCGAACGGACGCCGCCGGTTCGAATCGTCCATCCTCCGACCCATGGCACGATCATCGTCGGAGCGGGCCAGACTCAGGTTCCGGCCTCTGGCGGAAGTTGCGCCGGCAGCGCCTTCCCGGTACTGGCGATTTTCTACCGTCCGGCGGCGGATTTTGCAGGTGAGGATACGACGATCCTCGAGTTCGATAGCGGCCTGCCGGAGAAGCAGGTTCAGATCGTGGACGTCATCATCCGGCGCTGACCGTCTAAGGACGCCGAGCGAGACCGGGCCAACAAAGTCTCGTTCTTGAGATTCTGCGCTCGATGCTCGGCGTGCCGTAGCGCGAGGGTGGCCGTGCCTATACCGGGACGAACGGATCACCGCTGACGGGTCAGTACATGGTAGCCGGGACGTCCGATCTGGCTGAGCGTCATCCGTTCTCCTTCGAGCAGACCGACGAACCGATCGCCGCCAAGCTCGAAGACGATCATATTCTCAGTCGTATTGAGAATATGCAGCGCGTCCCATTCAAAAGGCCGGGTCGGATTGCGATTGGCCTGCACGGCATCCTCATCGATCGTCAGCGTATAGTCGTCACCGATCCAGCGCCCCTCCAGCGCGTGGCGGCGCCGATGATCGCTGAGAGCGCTGTGTGAGATACCGGGAAGGATCAGACAGGCCGCGAAAACGAGCGGCCGGAACCCGGTCCTGCGCTGCCCTCTGGCGAACACGCATCTCGCCGCCATGGCTGGCCTCTCCCTCTCTGTCGGCTCTGGACTCATAAGCTTTAGCAGACCGTTGCCGCCCCGCAGACAGGGCAGCGAGGGCATGATGCAAGGGGTCCGGTTGCGATGGAGCGGGGACGAGTTGTCAGGCGTGAGTCCCGCGGTCCAAGCCTGCCGGCGAAGCAGATCGGTGTCGAACCCCGTGTCATCCGGAAGATTGAGTGGCGGGCAAACGCTTCGGAAACTGGCCTCGCAATGGCGATCTGCACACGCTCTGCCAGCGCGACAACCCTGCCGCAAGCGCCTGAACGAATGGGGGAGCCGCGCCACAGAGGCTGCGCGCGAAGGCTTCGGACCCCGCATGATGCGGACGAGCCAGGGAATTGCGTGATCGCCGCCAGAAATCGCCGAATCGGCCCTCCGGGTTGTTGCGCATGAATCAACACACTTAAAATTGCAATGTCGTCGCTGGATAGACTCCTTAACACAAAGACGTGAAGACTAAATTCACAGCCCTGCAATCAAGAATTGGAGAGAACCAGTCAGATATTCTCATTTATCTGGCTTGTAGCCTATCGTTAACCATCTTTGGGTATTACCCCCCGCAAAGCATAAGGGGGAATTGGCAAAAATGGCGGATACAGTCTTTTCGACGGCTCAGTACACCTCCGGTACAGCCGGTGCGGACCGGATCGATCTGTCATCGCGCGGGACGCGCGCGCAGCTGATCGCCGGACGGGATGGGACCGACACCATCATCGGGGCGTTGGGCAACGACACCATCAACGGCGGCGCTGGCAACGATGTCATCACCGGCGGGCTCGGCGTGGACAGTCTGACGGGTGGAGCCGGAGCCGATCGCTTCGTGTTCAGCAAGGCGGATCTGTCCGGCTCAGCCGGCCTGACGGGCACGGCCCTCGACCGGATCAACGACTTCCAGGGGGCCGGCATCTCCGGCGGCGACACGCTGGTGTTCCGCGGCTTTGCCGCCGATGCCGATGTGGTCGAGATCAGCACGCAGGGCACGCTGCACACCTACGAGATCCGCGAGAACGGCACGGCCGTCGGCCGCTTCACCGCCATCCATGCCGGAGAGGCGCTCACGTCGGGCGACGTCGTCTTCGAAAACTCCACGACGACGCCTGTCTCACAGCCGCCCGTCGTCGTTGCGCCATCATCGGGGACGGGCGAGGCAGCCCGGGTGAGTGCCACGCCGACCCACACGATCAAGGCTAACAATGCGGTCCAGACCCTCAGCGGCACGGCCGGTCACGACGACATCTGGGGCTGGGACAAGGGCAATGCTGTCCTGAAGGGCGGCACCGGCGACGACACCTACCACATCTGGCAATCGAGCGATCAGGTCGTCGAGGCGCCCGGCGGCGGCGTCGACACGGTCATCATTGCCTGGCGCGACTACACCCTGCCGGACAACGTCGAGAACCTGAGCTTCAGCAACGCCAAGAGCGGCACCGGCAACAGCCTCAACAACATGATCACCGGCGATGGCGGCGCCCAGACCCTCAACGGCAAGGCCGGGAACGACATCCTGACCGGCCGCGGCGGGGCCGATATCTTCGTCATCGCCAAGGGCGAAGGCAGCGACATCATCACCGACTTCGCCTCCGGCGTGGACAAGGTCCGCATGGAGGGGGTCAACCTGCACAGCTTCGCCGAGCTGAAGATGGCGGCCAGTCAGGTCGGGTCGGACACCGTCATCGCGCTCGGCGGCGGCGAGACGCTGACCTTGCAGAACGTGGCGCTCACGAACCTCAAAGCCGGCGACTTCGCCCTGCCGGCGGACCCGTCGCATCCGGGCATGACGTTGAGCTTCGCCGACGAGTTCAACACCCTCAGCGCTTCTGCCAATGGCCAAGGCACGGTGTGGAAGAGCGCGCTCGGCATCGGCAGTGAGTACCGCACTCTGGGGTCCAACAACGAGGCGCAGTACTACTCCGACAAATCCGTCGGCACGAACCCGTTCTCGGTCTCGAACGGCGTCCTGAGCATCACGGCGGCTCCGGATCACGACGGCAACCCGCTGGGCCTAGCCTACACGTCGGGCGTGCTCACCACGGCCAAGTCGTTCGCCCAGACCTACGGCTACTTCGAAATCCGTGCCGAGCTGCCGGCGGGCCAAGGCATGTGGCCGGCCTTCTGGATGCTGAACGCCGACGGCACCGGTACGACCGAACTCGACGTCATGGAGTTCCTGGGCCACGACAAGGACACCGCCTACGCGTCGGTGCATTCCACCGTCGCCGGCCAGAGGCTGACCAGTACGCCGGTGCAGACGGCAGATCTGACGGAGGGCTTCCACACCTTCGGGGTCGATTGGCAAAAGGACACGCTGGAATGGTACATCGACGGCGCGAAGGTGGCCCAGATGGCAACACCGGCCGACATGCACAAGCCGATGTTCATGCTGGTCAACCTGGCGGTGGGTGACACCGGCAGCTGGCCGGGCAAGTACGACGCCTCCATGCCGACCACGCACCTCGACGTCGATTACGTCCGGGTCTGGGCCAACGACGCCATCCACTGAGACCAACTAGCTATCGAGTGCGTGTCCCCGCGATGAAACGCGGAGACACGCACTGTTCGTCAGTGGAAATCGTAGTCCAGGTGCAGCATCGCCCGGGCCGTCGCGCCGGTATCCAGCATCGCACTGTTCGTAACGGCCAACGCACGTCCGCCGGCGTCAACCACAGCGTCGAGGTAGAGGTTGTGATCGCCCGTGCTGCCCCAGCTGTCGCTCAGGTAGCGAACCACGAGGTTATGGTTCCCGGCACTCAGATCGGCATGCAAGTTCACGACGTCCGAGCCCTGACCATGAAGCGCTGACCCGGTCAGCGTCGAGCCAACCTGTTTTCCGTCGAGATAGACGGCGTAGAGTGCGTTGCCGACCACGGCATCCTGGCTGACGTAGAGCTTGAGAGCGGTGTTACCGGTTCCGATATCGTAGGTCTTGCTGACCCCTTCGGTGGCGGGTGGCGGCGGGGGTGGTGGCGGCGGCGGGGGTGGCGATACGGTACCGGTGCTCGAGCCCGTGGTCAGTGTCGCACGCGCGACGTTCCCAACATCGAGAAGAGCGGAGCCGGTGACGGTCAGCGCATTGCCAAATGCGTCCACGGCGCTCTCGACATAGAGGTTGTGGTCTCCCGCACTGCCCCAGCTGTCGCTCAAGTAGCGAACGGCGATCGCGTGCTTGCCGGCGCTGAGGTCCGCATGAACGTTCACCGTGTCGAAGGCTTGCCCATGCAGGGCCGAACCGGTGAGCGTGGTGCCGACCTGCTTGCCGTCGACATAGACCGCGTAAAGCGCGTTGCCCTGGATCGAGTCCTGACTGATGTGCAGAGTCAGGGCCGTCGAGCCGGTACCGACATCGAAAACCTTCCCGGCGGTGCCGCTCGGCGCCGTCGGCTGTGGCGGCGTCACGCTCCCATCTGAGTCGATGATTCCCGAGGCTGTGGTGCGAACCGACTCCGCCGTCCCCATGCCATCGGTGTAGCTCACCATGGCTTGCACAGCGTGACCGACATCGGCCGCACCTAGGGTATAGGTCGACTTCGTCGCACTCGTGATGGTCTGCCAGCCGCCCTTCCCATCGTCGCGCAGCCACTGGTAGTTCAACACGCCGAGCCCATCCGCATCCGCCAGGGTCCCGGGCGCTGCTGTCAGTACCTGACCTTGCCGCGCGGTGCCGGAGAGTGCGAGTGAGCCGGTGGGCAGGTCGTTGATGTTGGCGACCGGAGTGGTCTGGAAGCTGAACACCTCCTCGGAGGCCCCGAAGCCGTCAAAGTAGCTTGCCACGGCCTGGAGGCTATGGCCGACATCTGCTTGGCCGAGCACGTAGCGGTCCGCGGTTGCTCCAGCGATGCTGGTCCAGCCGCCGGCGCCATCGTCGCGCTGCCATTGGAACGCCAGAGTTCCCAACCCATCCAGATCGGCCAGAGTGCCGAGCGAAGCCGTCAAGGTTTCACCCTGTGTCGGCATGCCGGCGAGGGCCAACTGCCCGGTGGGCAGGTCATTGACGTTCGCAACCCCCGCGATGGTGTTGCTGCTGACGACATGCTCGACGATGCCGTGCCCGTCGGCGTAACGGATCATGACCTTGAGATCATGTCCGACATCGGCCTGGGTCAGGACGTACTCACGGCCCTGAGCCTGGTCGATGGTCACCCAGTTGCCGTTTCCGTCGTCGCGCTGCCACTGATAGCGCAGCGTAGTCGGAACCCCGTCTGCATCGGTGAGCGTACCCCGGAGGGCCTGGACCGTCTGACCCTGTGCCGCCGTGCCGGACACGATCGGCGCTCCGATCGGGTCAGCGTTCTCCGTGACCGTGTACTGGTTCTCGTAGACGTGGATGTAATCGATCGCATACGTTGACGGAAAGGTCGTCGCGGCGTTGGTGTTTCCACCCCATCCGCCGACGGCCAGGTTGGCGAGCATGTACATCGCCACATGCATATCGGCCGGAGTCGGCGCGCTCGCCACCTTGTTGCCGTCGAGGTACCAACTGATCTCGCTCGGCCCCCAATCGACGCCGTAGCTGTGAAAGCCCTTTGACAGATCCATGGTCGTATAGACCGCTTGGGTGTTGCCGATCGACTTGCCGCTCGCGTCGGTATGGAAGGTGGCGTAGTAGGTCGCCGGGTCCGACCCAAGCGCTTCGAGTACATCCAGCTCGGTGCCCGATGAGCCATCGGCAGGCAGGAGCCAGAATGCCGGCCAGAAACCGGCCCCAGACGGGATCTGCGCCCGAATCTCGAAGTAGCCGTAGAGCTGAGAGAATGACGCCTCGGAGGTGATCAGCCCGGAATTGTAGGGCAAGCCACGATCGTTGGTGGCACCGTTCGAGACGGTGATCTTCAGCGCGCCGTCCTCGACCGAGAACGGGTTCTGTCCGGCCGTCGCATCGCCATAGTACTGACGCTCGCCATTCCAATAAATGGTCCGGCTGCCGTCGGAGAAGGTCGTGCGCCATCCATCGGTCCCATAGACCGCATTGGGGCTGCTGGTGAAGCTGTCGAACTCGTCGGCGAAGGTCAGGTTGGTCGAGCCGACGGGCAGCCAGAAATCGGCGCTCTTGAGGCCGCTAACCGTCATGTTGCGCAGGGTCAGGCTGTCGCCCTCTCCGAGGTTGAGCACGACGTCCGCGCCCACCTGGGTCATGGCGGCCTGAAGAGACGCGAAGCTGGCGAACTGCGGATAGTTGTTGAGCTGGATGTGGTCGATCCCGGACACGAAATCGGTGACCACGTCATGCCCGGTGCCCTTGGTCAGCACGAAGCCGTCGGCGCCGCCACCGCCCGTCATCACGTCGTTGCCGAGGCCTCCGTCGAAGGTCTGGGCGTCCGCGTTGCCGACGATGAGGTTAGCGGTCGCATTGCCGAAACCGGTCCCCACACCCTGAAAGTTCAGGTTCTCGAGGTTATCGCCCAGCGTGTAGCGCCCGCCATAAACCGTGACGGTGTCGGTGCCCTCACCGGCATTCTCGACGATCTTCGTGTTCGCAGCGGCGATAATGTAGGCGTCATCGCCTGCCCCGCCGACGAACGTGACATCGCTGGCTGTGCTGCGGAACGCATTGTTGCCGGCAGTCCCCATATAGGTCGTACCCTTGACCGAGCCAAAGGTGGCCGCCGTTGTCCGTGGGCCGCTCTCCGGCATCGGGTTGCCGGCATAATCAAGGGTTGCCAATGCGGTGTTCCTCAGAGGCTGGGAAGTGCGGTTAGCCTGTCGTTAACAGGGCTTCCCCTCAGTTTCCACCATAACGTCGTGGGCTCACGAATAGTTTCGCAATTCCTAGGCCTAAGTAGTAAATTTGGCGGCTTGTTGCTGGGTGCGGCTAAATTGTGGCGGCGTCGCTGCGAGAGCTACTCAATGCCTGGGCTACTGCCCTCATCAATTGCAGCGATTCTTCAAATGCTTGGCCCGAGCTGGGCTCGGGAGCATTTTCGTCTCGAACTGTGTCAACGTGGCGCAACCGGGTCAGTCGGTCTTGCGGAGGGATGAGCCCGACGCCTCGGCGTTCCCGTTGGTCAGAGATCGAACGAACCCCCTATGGGGATCCTCCCCAGGCTTTCTCCAAGCGTCCCTGCCGCCCGAAGACCAGTGCCCTGACGCAGCCAGACCCGGACACGAAGAAAGTCGAGCCACGGCAGAACCGCGACCGTTTCCAAACAAAGGTGATTTTACCCAGCGCTGAGGCAACCCATCTAAGTCACCGCCATCAAGTTCGCGACCTTTTGTACATAGTTATCGAGACCGCAGTGCTTCACGACCCAATCACGATTGCGAGAGCCATCTTGGCGCGCCGGGTCGTGGGCGATGGCCAAGGCTTTCGAGACAGCCTGCGCGAGGTCCGTCGGCCGGTGCGGCTTCACGAGCAGCGTCGGATCGATACCATCGAGATAGCCGTCCAGACCCGCCGTTGCGCTGACCACGACGACTTTCCCGCACGCCATGGCTTCGACGAGGCCGGTGACGCCCGCGGCGTAATCAACTTCGTTGAGCGGAACCGCGATCACGTCAGCATCCTGGTAGCTTTTAAGCAGATCCGAGAAGGACACCCGCGGCATCAGCTTGATCCGATCCTGTGCTGATGGATCGACGGTGCCCTGATGCGTCCCATAAAATCCATGGGCGAAGAGTTTGAGATCGGCATCGATAGTTTTCATCGCCTGAACCAGGGTTGGATAGTCACGATTTTCTGCACCGCATGCCATCACGACCTTTGCCCCTGGCGAGGTCGCGCGCGCGATTTCGCGCGGATGAAAAAACCGATCATCCACCCAGTTGTGAACCGTGAGGACCTTCTCGGGCGGTACTTTGCCTTCCTCGATGAGAAGACGTCGCTGCTTCTCGCTCACCACAATGAAGACACCAAACATTTTGTGACCGATAAGCCTAAGTATTTTTGCTTTCTTTGGCGTCATTGCATGGAAAACACAATACAGTCTTCCCTGCCACCCTCTCAACCGCAACAATATGGCTGCAACGATCCCGATATCCTCGCCCGTCACATAGCACCGATCGATTGAACCAGCCTGCAGGACGAAGTTCACGACCGATCCGATGACTGGCTTTCGGCCAAACAGCCGCCCGAACAAAGCACTCCGTTCCGACCGGGCTGTGGCAAACGAAAAAACCTTCGCGTCGATCCTGCGCGCAACGGTAATAAATTCTGTGCGAGGGCCGCCCTCTGCTTCAAAGCCGCGAATTTCATCAGCGTAGCGACCTTTACCAAGCAAGACTGCACTGCGCATGAAAAAACCTTGATTTGCGGGATGGCACGCAGGCGGTTGGCCGCGAGCCGCGAGAAGCATCACCCATATGTCGCAAAGGACTGCAACACAACGGCAAAAGCAGCTGCAAGTTTTCGCGCTTCTGAGAAATGAACTCAGATGGCGGAATTGCCCGTCCAAAGCTTCACTTATTTGCGATTTCGCTCACAGATGGAAAATATAGTTCCTGCCAAATCTGAGTATCTCAGGCAGCGCTTCGGCTTCTTTGAAAATCTGATGCCGGCGCGCAGCGCGGTCTCGGCACTCTGATGCCAGACAAGCGAAAATGACGATCCGTTGCCCGATTGCGGCGCCGGACGGCCTCGCGCTGCGGCGGATATCGAGCTTCACTCCACGGCAGTCCGTCGGCGATCCTCCGGGGCGGAACCTGCCAGACGTCCCGGCCCGTTGGATGGCAGGCGTGCGGAATGATGCCGTCGAACGAGAACCGGGTTCGAAAACGATTGGGGCGCGATCCGTCCGAGGCTTGCGTGTCGAACGACAGATGCAGTCGGTCCGGCGACGTAAAATGAACGCGTTTCGGATGGCACCGTTTGAGGAGGCGCCCGGCTTTCCATAGAAGCTGGCGTTCGCACTCTTACCGAAAGCGCCGGCGCGCCGATTGCGGGTAAAAACATCATGAGCAGTCTGAAATTTGGGACGAGCGGCTTACGCGGTCTCGTCACCGACCTCGTCGGGTGGCCGAGTTACGCCTTCGCCCGCGCCTTCTTTCGTTCTGTTGCGACTACGGCTGGGGCCAACCGCACCGTTGTCATCGGACGCGACCTGCGCGACAGCAGCGAAGGGATCGCCGCGACCGTCGCCGCCGCTGCCGCCGAGGCAGGGTTTACGGCGATTGATTGCGGTCCGCTTCCGACGCCGGCTCTCGCGCTGGAAGGGTTGCGCCGCGGGAGCTGCGCGGTGATGGTGACCGGCAGCCACATCCCTCAGGACCGCAATGGGCTGAAATTCTATCGCCCCGACGGTGAGATCACGAAGGCCGACGAAGTCGCGATCCTGGATGCTCTCGGGGACGTCTCGGCAGTGGGTTCGATGGGGATCGTTCCCGCCACACCGGAATCGAGTGCCCGAGACCGCTACCTCCGGCGCTATCGCGATGTGTTCGCGCAGGACGCCCTCGCGGGACAGCGGATCGCCGTCTACCAACAGAGCTCCGTCGCCCGTGATGTGCTGGTCGACGCGCTCGAATCCTTGGGAGCGCAGGTGACAGCCATCGGCCGCTCGGAGACGTTCGTGCCGATCGACACCGAAGCCCATCGGCCGGAGGATATTGCCTTCGTCCGCGATGCCATGTCCTCCGGCACCTACGACGCCCTCGTCACGACCGACGGCGATGCCGATCGACCGTTGGTGGCCGACGAAGCCGGCCGGATCGTTCGTGGGGACGTCCTCGGGTTGATCACAGCCCGCTACCTGAACGCCGACACGGTTGTGGTTCCGGTCACGGCCGGTTCGGCCATGGAGCGTGCGGGTGGGTTCAGCCGTGTGGTCCGCACACGGGTCGGCTCGCCTTTCGTCATCGCCGGCATGGCGCAGGCCAAGGAGGACGGTTCGGCGCTCGTTGTCGGCTTCGAGGCGAATGGTGGGTTCCTGCTCGGGTCGGACGCCCAGGTGAACGGCCGGACCTTGGCCGCCCTACCGACACGTGACGCGATGCTGCCGATCCTGGCGACCCTGGCGGCCACGCGCGCGAGCGGCCTGACGCTGGCCGGGCTCGTGGCCTCCTTGAATGCCGGGGAAACCGCGAGCGATCGGTTGCCGGAAACGCCGGCTGAACACAGCAGCGCCTTCCTGCAGCAACTCGGCCAGGAGACCTTCCGAAGCCGCTTCCTGCAACCCATCGGAGCCGCACGCGCGGTCGATACCCAGGACGGCGTCCGCATGGAACTCGATGGCGGGCGGACCCTCCATTTCCGCGCCTCCGGGAATGCACCGGAACTGCGGTGCTACGCGGAGGCCAACACCGCGGTCGAAGCTGAAGACCTGGTGCGGTGGGGACTGTCCGCAGCAGCGGATGCCATGACATCATCGGCCGCCGCGCGTCCGTGAGGGATCCAGCGCCGCCCCTTCCAGCCGGAGGCGAGACACGAAGCCTCGCCCATGGGCGGGGCTTCCACTGAAGCAGGCAGAGCGTGGTCCCACAGCCTTCCTGCGGGTCCCCGTATCGCGCTCCCGGTGCCGCGCTCTCGGTAGCGCGGTCGAGCGCGGCAAGGTGCTGATGAGTCTTTCGAAATCAGGCTTCACGCCGCGTCCGCCCGCGCGATTCGGACGTGGCGCAGGGTATCAGCCTCATCGACCGATGTGCTAGAAGCAACAACGTGATCCGCCGCGAGCATTGTCGCCGACGGTCTGAAATCTTACGAATTGTGCAGTCGAAGGGCAGCCTGGATACAGGCAGGGGTGCCCAACGCTACGAGCCTCGGCGCTCCTGGGAATTTGCGGGTCTGATGTCGATGAGCGTTGCTGCCAAAGAGGGAACCGGAGTGACACAGCCAACGCACGCGCAATCCTATAGGAACACGGCGCAGAAAACGTCCGTTTTCAGCTGGTTGTTTGCTGCGCTCTGTCTCAATGGAATGATTTACAACGAGGTAATCGGCTCCGCCTTCTTGTATCTCCTCTTCATCGTGATGATCGTCATCGTCGCCGCGTATCCAACCGCATTTTTGCGGGAGTTCGAGAGCCAGAAGGCCATCCTACTTCTGCTTCCTGCCTACGCTCTGTTGTCGACGTTATGGTCGGCAGTCCCGGAATCGACGGCGCGAACGGCCTTGCAGGCCGTGCTGATGATCGCGTTTGGGGTCATGTTATGTCGTTTGGTCCCCGCCAAACAATTCGTTCATATCATGTTTCTTAGCCTGATCTTGGCAATTTTACTTGGTTTTATCGTCAATCGTCGTGTTCTTGATAGTATGACCAACGAAATAAACTGGTCTGGCATCTACTACAATAAAAACTCGATGTCCATGATCGGAGCGTTGTTCGGCCTGTGCTGCGCCCACCATGCGATGGATTCGAAGAGATTCGTTCCGGTCAGATTGTTTTACCTGGCGATTTTGCCGCTGTCCTATGTTGTGTGCTATTCCGCCAAATCGATCGCCATGATCGTCATTCTGACGATCGGCCTCGGTTTGATGACATCGATCTATCTGGCCTTCCTGCTCCCGCGACGCATGTTTCGATCGACGATCGAGCAGATCTCGATTGTCATCGTGATATTCAGCGGCGTCGGATTTTTTGTTCTCTCGAATTTTTCCGGTGAATTGCTTCAACTCGTCGGCAAATCTCCGACGTTGACAGGCCGCACGGTGCTTTGGGATTGGGCCAGCAAAATCATTCCCACCAAATTCTGGCTGGGATGGGGCTACAACGGATTTTGGGTCCAAGGTAACCCTCTGGCCGAGATGCTATGGCTCGAAAACCATGTTCAAAGTCGTATGGGCTTCCACTTCCACAATCTGTTCTATCAATCCCAGATTGACCTGGGGCTGTTCGGCCTCCTGATCGTGGCGACGATGCTGTCGTGGACATTCTTGATGTGTTACCGGTGGGTTTATTACTCGGCGAACATCACGAGTGTTTTCTATTTCTCCTGCGCCACAGTCATGATCGTCAGCCAATACCAAGATATCCAGCTCTTTGGAGGATTTGGTACGATGAGCCTTCTGTTCACGATTGCCGGTGTCTACGCGTATGATTTTAACGCAAAGGAACGCTCTCGCTCCTCTCACAAAGGCAACGTTCAGTCATCCCGCGTCGGCGGCGCCCTTGTCGGCTCGACACAGGTTCCCGAAGGCACGACGCAGGTCTCGCGCGGATACTGATCAGGGGAGCGATAATGGCCTCTCCAAGTCCGTCACAGCCCCGGCCGTGGTTCTGAATACCGTCAGGGCTTTTCATCATTGCGACGAGTTGGCTGCGCTCCGTCGTTGTGGCGTTGGCATGATAAAGCGGCCATGTCGAACTGCGCCATAGCGCGTGCCTCCACGCCACCGTGAAGCGTGCATCATCAACCCCGGGGCCAACGGCTCAGGTACGCTGGGAACGAGGCCCTGATGCGGATCAGGCCGCAAGCTCACGGTCGGCCTCGCCGCGTGCCGCCTTCAGACAGGCCTCGACGGCATCCCTCAGCGAGGACACGTAGACGTCCGCCCCAACCTGTCGACCAATGGCAGCGTCGGTGAGAATCTTCTCGCCGACGGGCCAAAGGCCCACCAGCACAGGCACGTTCGGCGCACGCCGCCTCAGGCGTTCCAGCAGGTAGCGCAGGTGCGCCGGGTTGCCGGTGATGTCGAGGTAGGAGATGCACACCATCGCCACGCCGTTCAGATCGAGATCACGGATACGGTCGCGTGAAACCGCGTCGTGGTCGGCGACTCGAGCGCCGAGTCCGTGCTTGCGCAGCAACTGAGCCAGCATTGCCGAGGACGCCTCATCGAGAGGACCGCGACCGGCGACGCAGAGGACAGGTGCTTCGCCACGCCACGCTTCCGGCAAGGCCTCGGGAGGCGGCGCGTGACCCGGTACGGCCTCGTTCTTGGGATGGGCGCGCTCGGCCAGGCTTGGAGTCTCCTTCGGGTTGAACGCCTTGGCCTCGCCATCAGGCTCGATGTCGGGATGGGTCTCGAAATCCGCGACCAGCGAGCGGGAGGATGCTCTGATGTTTTCCAGCTGTGCGGGCGTGACGACCCCGCGACCGAAGTCGTTGGCCGCGAGTTGCAGGCCCTTCAACGCCACTTCGTCGTAGTATGAGGAGAGCGAGCGCTCCTTGAGCATCGCCTCGGCGAGATCGCGCACCTCGTCCGGGTCGCCCGCCAGCATCCGCTGGTAGAAGTTCTCGATGGGCGTGAGCGGCGGCCGGTCACCGAGCAGCACGTCAAGGAATTCCAGACTTTCGACGTGGCGTCCGAGGACGACCAGGCACACCGTGAAGGGCGTCGCGAGGATCAGGCCGATGGGTCCCCACAAGAACCCCCAGAACAGGGTCGAGACGACGACTGCGAAGGGCGAGAGGCCGGTGGAATGACCGTAAAGGAGCGGTTCGATGACATGGCCGAACAAGGGCTCGGCAACCAGGAAAAGGGCGGCGGTGGCGATCACCATGCCCCAACCGGGATCGACGGCTGCCGCGAGCGCAAGGGGGAGCAGGGCTGAGATGAACGCGCCGATATAGGGCACGAAGCGCATCAAGGCGGAGAAGACCCCCCACAGGAGCGGATTCGGCACCCCGATGAGCCAGAGCCCCACGCCGATAATGAAACCAAACGCCGCATTCATTCCGAGCTGTGCGAGGAAGTAGGTGCCGAGCCGGCCTGCGGCGTCGTCCATGGCAACGGTCGTCCGGTGCAGGTCGCTCGACCCAAGCAAGCGGATCATACGGTTGCGGAGGTCTTCACGCTGCAGGAGCAGAAACACCACCACGACAAGAACAATGCCGATCGTGGTCAACGGCTCGACGATGGGACCAAGGACATTCCGAGCCAGGGTCAGCGGCGAGACCTCGGGTTCCTGGACCCGAACCAGTTGCGCCTTGGGCGTATCGCCTGCCGGGCCGGTCACCGCAGCGGTACCGGCCGCGTCGGCCTTCTGAGTGGCGTCGTGAACCTGATGGTTGAACTTCTGCAGGACCCGATTGGCCTCCCCGAGCCAGCCCTGCTGCAGGCCAGCGAACTTCTTGTGCACGGTGGCCTGATACTGCGGCAGGTTCCCGGCCAAGCCAGCGACCTGGGTGCCGATGAGAGCGCCGATGCCGCCGATCACCGCGAGGGCAAGGAGAACGGCGACGATCACCGAGGGCACGCGTCCCAGCTTGATCCGCCTCAGGAGATTGACCACGGGTCCCAGGACGAAGCTGAGAAGGACGGCCAGCACGAGGGGGATAAACACCTCGCGCCCGAAATACAGCGCCGCCACGAGAACCACGCCGACCGCGAGCGTCAGCAGCCCACGAAAGCCCGGCACGAGAGGTGGAGGAACCTGCGCAGGCGGGCGGACGGCAACAGCATCGTCGGTGTGCATGCAGAGGACTCCCGGACCGTCGCGCCTGGCTTCACGACACATCCCCTTAACGCGATCGGATCGCTTTCAGCCCCCGTCCGCATCGCAACGCTCACGCTGAGGGTTTGATCAGCTGCCCGTATCGACAACCCGCGCCACTCTGCGGGGGTCACCTTTTCCCGGCACGCGCGTGCGTTGTGTCGCGTAAGACGCCGGTTCAAGTCTTGGCGGTACCCAGATCGAATCTGGGAGGCACCGGGATCGGCCCCCATGGAACCCGAAGGATCGGCTTTTGCTTTCCCGTGTGATTTTGACAGAAACCTGTCGTGCGGAGTGGGCTACGATGCATGAGACCGCCAAGGACCAGCCGCTGGGGTCAGCCGAGACGAGTCCTGAAACGATCGGTGGCTTCGCTGACGAAATCCGGATGCAGGCGGTCGGCTACGCCGGGAAGCGGAAGGCTGATGTGTCTCGGGTCGTGTCGGATGTTGGGGATGCCATCCGGGCAGGTGGGTCCGGCTTTTCCGATCAGCCCAACATCAAGGCCTTCTTCGATGCGGCCGCCGAGGGAATCGAGGAGTTCGCCGACGGCATCAACCGGCGCACGTTCAGTGAAATCTACGACGAGGTGGATGCCGTCGTCCGCCGCCGTCCAGGCGTCACCTTCGCGGCGGCGGCGCTTGCCGGCTTTGCGCTGTTTCGCGTCCTGAAAGCCTCGGAGATCCGTCCGGTCCCGCGTTCGCGCGCTGTCGTTCCCGTCCAGGTCGCTCCCGTCGATGTCGTCCCCCTCGATGTCGTTCCGACCCCGGATGTGTGAGCCGATGCTTGACTGAGCGTGATCATCGACCCGCATAGAGACTCGGCCCTTCTCCGTGTGGACAGGAGGGGCGGTGTTTTCCGGCCACGCGACGCGGTGGGACCCGGCATCCTGCGCAATGGCGACGCGGTCATGCCGCGCCGGCACTGACACGCGCCGGCTCGCCCGGCCGGTGACGTGCGAGCATGCGGACCAGAGCCAGAGTCGCAGAGGTTCGACGATCGGGAACGAGACTCCATCGAGAGCGGTTCGCCTCCCGATGGAAACCTATGTTATCCTCGTCGCCGGGTTCGGTGTCCTGGTGCTTCTGACGGCATGGTTGCCGATGGTGCTTCGGGCACTGCCGTTGTCCTTGCCCATCTGCTGCGTCGGCATCGGTGCGGCCTTGTCGCTGGTCCCTGCCATCGGCGCAGTCACGCCACATCCGGGCACGCACCTCAAGCTCATCGAACATGCCACCGAGGCGGTCGTCGTGATCTCGCTGATGGGCGCCGGTCTGAAGATCGACCGCTTCATCGGCTGGAAGCGCTGGTCGTTGACGTGGCGCCTGCTCGGCATCGGCATGCCACTGACCATCCTGGCACTGACCGTTCTGGGATCGGCTCTGCTGGGGTTGGGCGCCGCGGCAGCCCTGCTTCTCGCCTCGTCACTGGCACCGACCGACCCGGTGCTCGCCTCCGATGTCCAGGTTGGCCATCCGGCCGAGGACCACGAGGACGAGCCGCGCTTCGCCCTCACCTCTGAAGCCGGCCTGAACGACGGGCTCGCCTTCCCGTTCGTGAATCTCGCGATGGCGTTGGCGGGTTCCGGCAGCCTCGCGGATGTGCCCTGGTCGCACTGGTTGGCGGTCGACGTGCTCTGGAAGATCCTCGTCGGCGCCGTCCTCGGCGCGTTGATCGGACGGATTCTGGGATGGCTGACCTTCCACCTGCCCAACCTGTCGAAGCTGTCCCGAACGGGGGATGGCTTCGTCGCCCTGGGGGTGACCTGCATCGCCTATGGCTGCGTCCAGGCTGTCGACGGCTACGGCTTCGTGGGCGTCTTTGCAGCAGCCCTGGCGCTGCGCGCGTCAAGCCACGGGCATGACTACCACCGCAAGATGCACAACTATGCCGAGGAGCTCGAACGGCTGCTGATGATGGTCCTGCTCGTGGGCTTTGGAGCCATGCTCGCTGCCGGAGGCCTGCTCCAGGCTCTCACGTGGCACGCCTTCGTGTTCGCCATGCTGGCGCTTCTGGTCGTTCGACCCCTGGCGTGCTGGATCGGTCTTCTGGGAAGCGGGCGATCCCGGGAGGACCGCGCCGTGGTCAGCTTCTTCGGCATTCGTGGCCTTGGGACGGTCTATTATCTCGCCTTCGCCATGAGCCATGCAACGTTCCCGGAGGCGGATCTGCTCTGGGCGACGGCCGGCCTGACCGTGCTGATCTCCATCCTCCTGCACGGCGTCACGGTCACGCCGGTGTTGCGCGCCCTCGATCGACGGATGGGGCGGGACACGGAAAGCGCCCAACTCGACCTGAGCCTGTGTCAAAGCTGATCCCGTGGGGCCGGGTGATTGGAACGCAGTTGCTTGACCTTGGCTCGGCGCTTTGCGGCCGAACCCAAGGGAAACCATGCAGCAGATCGAACGGAGAGGGACGACGCCGAGCCGTCTCGATGCACGATCCGGCTTCGCCAGTGCCGTCCAGCAAGGAGGTCCGACGAGGGTCGGATTGTCGTTCCAGGCTGCCGGGCATGATCCGGCATCCTGTGTCCCGATCCCTCCGCCGGGCGGACGCGAAGCCTGCGCCGATTCCAGGCTCCCGCGCCATGGGGCAACCGAGAGCGCAGGCCACGGAACAGATGCGCTCTTGATCAATCGCCCGGCGCCGCTTCGCTCGAGGACTTGGCCCCGTGGCGACAGACCCGTCACCGGAGAGTACCAAGCTCCTGAGGCTGGCAATCTGCAGCCAACCGATCGGGGCCGGCTCTGGCCGATTGGAGAAGCCCGCCCCTCAAAGCGAGGGCATAGGAGCGCAGCCTACCCTACCGAGCGCTTGCGCCCGCCGATCGTCCGTTCTTCGCCGACAGGAACTGCACGTTCAGACTCATGCCCAACCGATGCCGCACGGCACAGTCGAACTGGCGTCCGTCGGCATCGATGATGATCTCGAACCGATCCGGCACCTGCGCCGCCTGACCGAGATGCAATCGCGCGCCGCCCTCCGACAGGTCGCGGATGGAGCAGGCAATGCGTTCGCCACCGGGCAGGCGGATCCCGGCCTGCAGGAGGACGCGCGTTCTTCGCTCGGTGCGCCGCTCCTCCATCCCGATGGTCCAGTTGTCCAGCCCCGTGCTGATGCTCGACACCCCGTCGGCGGCCTGCTGCATACTGCCCAGGATCTTGCCCGTGGCCTGCGCCTGCTCATCCATCGAGGCGGTGACGCCATCGACATGCTGGCTGATCGTGCCGATTGCCGCCGTGATTGTCGCCAGGGTCGTCGCGACCTCGGTGGAGACCGCCTGCATACCGGCGATCTCGTCGCTGATCCGGTTCGTGGCGGCCGCCGCCTGACCGGCCAGGTTCTTCACCTCGGTCGCCACGACCGCGAAGCCGCGCCCGGCCTCTCCGGCGCGGGCCGCCTCGATCGTCGCGTTCAGGGCCAGGAGATTGATCTGCTGGGCGATGTCCGTGATCATCGTGGCGACGCCACTCATCGACCGCGCCGCGCCGCGCAGCCGCTCGGTGGCGGCATCCGCCTCGCCGGCCCGGCCATGGATGTCGTCCACCACGGTCTTGGACTGAGCCATGCTGCGGGAAATTTCCAGAGCGGCAGCGTTCATGGCGTCCGCCGCATCCGTGACCGCCTGGACGTTGTCGAGGGTGCGTTCGGCGGCCTCGACCGCAACGGAGCGCGCCTTCATGTTGGCCGAGACGTCGCTAGCGTACTTCACGATCTTGGTCAGGCGGCCGGCGGGATCGAAGATCGGGTTGTAGCTCGCCTGGATCCAGACGGGCCGGCCGCCCTTGCCGAAACGCTGGAACATGCCCGAGGCGTAGTGGCCGGCGCGCAGGCGGTCCCAGAACGCGGCGTAGTCGGCCGTCTGCGCATAGCCGGGCTCGACGAACATCGCGTGCGGCCGCCCCCGGATCTCCTCGATCCCGTAACCGAGCGCCGACAGGAAGTTGGCATTGGCGTCGAGGACCGTCGCGTCGGGCGCGAACTCGATCACCGCCTGCGACCGGTTGACGGCCGCCAGCTGACCCATCGCGTCGGCGACCTGCAGCTTCTGCGCCGTGATGTCGGTGGCAAACTTCACCACCTTGATCGGGACGCCATCCCGGTCGCGGATCGGATTGTAAGTGGCCTGGATCCAGATCTCGCGCCCACCCTTGGCGATGCGCTTGAACTCACCTGAGCGGAACTCGCCTCGGCCAAGATCCGCCCAGAAGGCACGATACGCCGCCCCCTCGCGCTCGGTCGGATCCACGAACAGGCTGTGATGGCGTCCCTGGACCTCGTCGAGCCCGTAGCCCACAGCAGCCAGGAAGTTGGCGTTCGCATCGAGGATCGTTCCGTCGAGGGCAAACTCGATGACGGCCTGGGAGCGTTGCAGGGCTTCGAGCTGCCCGTCATGGTCGATGTTGCGCAGCACCTGCGGGGTCACATCGGTGGCGAGCTTGACCACCCGGGTCACGCGCCCGGCGCGGTCGAGAACCGGGTTGTAGGTGGCCTGGATCCACACCGCGCGGCCGTCTTTCGCGAACCGCTTGAACTCGCGCGTCTGCGGCTCGCCACGACCCAAGGCGTTCCAGAAGGCGCGATAGGCCTCGCTTCCCTGTTCCGCGGGGGACACGAACCGGGCGTGGTGCTGTCCCGTCAACTCGCCGAGGGTGTACCCCATCAGGTCGAGGAAGAGCGTATTGGCGGTAAGCACCGTGCCATCAGGGGTAAACTCGATGCGGGCTCTGGACCTGTCGATAGCGGCCATCAGCGCGCGCAAGTCAGAGTCGAAAAACGCCACGGAGCCGCTCCTGCGATGCGCTTTCGCATCTGGGCTCTCCCTAATCGACTTCGATTAAACAAAACCGAAACATCTTAAAGGCGAGTGCCGATTTACATTCAATCATCAACACAGACTGTTTCACGGCGTTGTGATTTGTACCCGCCAAGTTAGGCTAAACTATGTTGTTGCTTTGCAGGAGAAAGGGGGTCTCGAGCGCGCCACACCCTGGCCGACGAGATCGGCGTCGGCTTCCGCTCCAGGCCTGTGTCGATGCGGCTCGCGTCTCCTGCATGAGCCGTCCCGTCTCATCGACTCGGCAGATCGCGTTTCCTCTAGGGGGACGTCGAGCCCGGCAAAGTACCTCGTGGCTGTTCCATCCTGATGCTGTGGCGATCCAACCTCGACCACGATCTCACATCTCGATCGGAGCAGCCGCCTTCAGCCGACCCGCAGCGTGACCCCAATCACCCCATAGGAACCGGCCCGGGACAGCAGGCCAGGTCGTGAAACAGATTGAGACGCTTCGCTCTCCTGCCCCCCATCACGCGGCGGCTCCGCGCTGACCGCGAAGAGAAGCGCGTGACCCGCAGGAGCGATACATCGGGACCCGGACACATCGATGGGGAGACGCTTGCCTCACGAACCTCCTTTAGAACAGCTCCTCGGTAAGCCAACCAGGACGGTCGTTTCAGTGCACGCATGTTTTCGCGCGAATCGGATGCCCAACGGGGAGGCGGGGGCTCCAGGCCCGCAACCCGCTCCTCCTTCTCTCCATCTCGCCACAGCGGCGTTCCGCGCTCTTGCGACGTGGCGTTCGTTTGACAGGATCGCCTGCGCGATTTGGGCGGCCGTCACCGCTCAGGTGGCCCCACCATCGTCATCGCCGAAGCGCGCGTGTTGCGCTTTTGTTCTAGGCGATGGGCGGGGCAATCGGGCATAGTTTCGGCATGCGCCTGATGCTTTGGTCTGCCCTCCTGCTGATGAGTTTCGCGCCGCAGCCCGCGGTCGCCGAGTCGGGTTCCGGGTCCGAGGTCGGGCTCGCGGCCCTCGAACACGCTTGGCACGACTGCGTCCGGGAGGCCTTCGTCCATCAGCCCCGGACCCAGAGCAGGGCCGCGTCCCAGCGCAGCGCCCTCGACGAATGTCAGGCCCAGGAGGACGCCTTCGTGGCCGCCGCGATGACGGCGGAGACGGCCCGGCCGCAGGAGCGGATCGGCCGGCATCTCGCGCTCGCGGACCGGGCCCGGGCCTGGGCCGCCTCCGTCGCCAGCGACGTCATCGATCCGGTCTCGTCCTGGTTCGGCGCTTGGCGGCGCTGAAGACCCGCGCAGCGAAAGTCGGCAGGTGCGCAGCATGGCTCGACAGGCGCGCAGCATGGAACGCCAGGCCGATCCCGGGACAGCCCACCAGCACGAACAGCGTGATCAGGGCCCGCCCGAGATGATCGGCCCCGAAGACCGTATCGGACAGAAGGCCGAGGAGCGGCGGACCGGTGCCCGAGGCCGACAGGGTCACACCGGCGATGAAGAGCGCGCTCACCCGCCCCCGCAGCGCCACCGGCGTCAGCAGTTGCACCCCCGTGACGGCGGCCGGAGCCGTGAGCCCGAGCATCGCCGTCAGGACGGTGAAGGCGGTCAGCGATAACGTCCGGTCCGGCACCACCGCCATGACGACCGCCGATGGCAGAGCGGCGAGGAGGCCGAGGCCCAGCATCCGCGAGCTCGCCGCCCGCCGACGGGCGCGGTCGATCCGCCCCAGGATCAGGCCGGCGGAAAGGTGGCCGAGCGGACCGCCGATCAGCAGCAGCAGGCCGAGCACGATCCCGCTCTCCGATGGGCTCATGCCGTGGCTGCGGACGTAGAGGGTCGGCCCCCAGGCCACCAGGGTCCGGCCCATGAGGACGGCGCAGGCCGCCGCGACGCAATGGGGCAGGTAGAGCCTCCAGCGGCGGCGCATCCAGGCCCAGGCCGGCCTCAACCCGCCCCGATGGGCCGGCGGAGCCCGGAGCGGCGTCAGGCGGATGGCGGCCAGGATCAGGAGGAGGTTCGGCAGGCAGGCCAGGACGAAGAGCGCCCGCCACGGCGACAGGGCGCCGAGGCCGGGAAAGACCATGCCGCCGCGCCCCGCAAGCCACGCCAGGGTCGCGCCGCCGGCGAGCAGGGCACAGCTCTGGCCCAGGCTGCCGCTCGCGGTGAACAGGGACACGTTGAAGGCCATCCGGCGCGGAGCCGACCCGTGCGCGATCAGCGAGAGGGAGGCCGGGGCGAGGCCGGCCTGGCCGAAGCCGAGAGCCAGGCGGCTGAGACACAGGCCCCAGAACGATCCGGCCAGGCCGAATCCGAGGGTCGCCAGGGTCCAGATCGCGATGCTGGCGACGAGGATTCGACGCTGGTGGCCGCGATCGGCCAGGCTGCCGAACAGCGGCATCGTCAGCGCGTAGAGGGCCACGAAGGCGGAGCCGTGGAGAACCCCGAGCTGGGCGTCGCTCAGGGCCAGCGCCTGCTTCACCGGAGTTGTCACGAGAGTGAGGAGGAAGCGGTCGCTGGCCGCCGAGAGCTGCGCGAGCGCCATCAGCACCAGCGAGCCGACGCCCAGGAGCGTCCGGCTCGGGACCGACGCGGCCGCCCTGCCCGGGCCTTCACGCATGCGCGGCGCGCTGCGGACGGTCTGGGCGGATCGTCCGGGCGGCGCGCATCAATACAGCTCGCTGTGCCACTCGGCGAGAGGCCATGTCTGGTCGCCCCGCACCCCCGTCTGGGTCCGCATCTGCTGCATGGAGGCCCGGAACTGCCCCGGGGGACGGCCGAAGGTCGTGCGGAAGGCGCGGTTGAAGTGCTGCTCGCTGGTGAAGCCGTAGGCGTAGGCGAGCGTCGCGATCGAGCGCGTCTCGCCCTGGCGGCGAAGGGCATCCCGCACCCGCTCGAGCCGTCGCTGCTGGACGAAGCGGGCCACGCCGCCGTCGCGCAGGAACGCGCGATAGAGCAGGCTGCGGGAGATCCCGAGACTGGCCGCGATGGTGTCGGCGCCGAGGTCGCGATCGCCCAGGTGCTGCTCCACATGGACCTCCGCTGCCCGGCGCCGGACCACGTCATCGGAAGCGTCGTGCGTGGCCGCCCAGACCACAGCCTCGGCCGGAGCGGCCTGCCCGCGCAGGGCGGCGGCCAGGAGCATGCCCAGAACGGCGCTCGATCGCGACGCGACCGTGGGATCCAGCGATTCCGAGCGCCGGGTCAGGGAGACGATGAAATCGGCGACCAGGCCTCCGACGCGCTCCGGCAGGATCGCGCCGTGGAAACGGCGGACGTCGGGCGCCAGGGGCTCGATCAGCTCCCGCGCCACCGGCGTCGAGATCTGATGGACGTCGTGGGCCCGGCTCAGGTGCGGCAGCGTGTTGTCGCAGACGAGGATTTCTCCCGGCCGCACCCGGCGCTCCTGTCCGGGAGGCCCGGCCACCAATTCGCCCGCGAGCAGGAGATGGAGGGTGACGTGATCGAAGCCGTCCTGCCGGACGCGCTGCGGAGAGCGGCTGTGCTGGATGCCGTTGAGGTGACGCTTGAACAGGATCATGCGATCCAGGCGGTAGGCCTGGACCTGGGCGCGGAAGTCCGATCCGATCCTGGCGACATCGGCCCCGCCGGAATACAGCTCCCGATACGCCTCGAATGCGAATTCGGGACCCAGCCGCTGCGTGGAGAAGGCGAAGGACGGAAGCGACACGTCTGGCTGAACCCGGTGGGAGTCATCAGGAGGACCGGCCGACCGGGATCAAACGATTCGACCTCAAGTCTTCCTGATTAGGGTGGTTCCCGGATAGACGACAAGGCACGGTTTCGTGAAGTCAAAAAATGCTGAGTAATCTGTTTGATATATCCCAACCCGAGCACCCACAAAGCCCGACCAGCTGCGGTGGGCTTGCCCGATTTGCAATCAAGCGCCAACACAGAATTTCAATAATATTTTTTCTTATTGTCGCCTGTAAGAATCCGAATTGATCCCGTGGCGGTCTTTATTGTTCCAATCCTCGAACCGGCCATGCCGAGACGAGCCAGAACGTGGACCAAGACGTTGACCCGCAAATGGGGCTGGGCGCGGCAACGCCTCGGTAACCGTTACGCCCTAAATCTGGCGAACCTGCCCGCCCTCCCTGATCCGCGATGCGCTGAATGACCAGAGACCAGCTAGCCGCCGAGTTGCTCCGTATTTCCAAACTGCAGCTCAGCGATATCACACGCGCCGTCAAGAATGGAGAGAAGTCGATTGCATTGAACGAAGTGGTCGATCTTGGCAGACGCCTGAACCGACTCGCGGATGCTGTCGCCGGCCGCCCGCCGCAGGCGATCTCACCCCCGCCCGCGGCCCCCGACGAAACCCGCGTCCAGGCGTGAGCGCGGCATCGGAGTGGCGCGCGGCGCGAAACGTCGCGGCGCGCGCCCGGCTCGACCGGGCCCTGCCCGCCGCCTTCCCGGCCACGGTCCTGCGCCACGCCCTGTCGCGGCCGCTGATCCCGCCGACGCCGCGCCTCGCGGTGGAGGGTTATTGGCGCGCCCACCTGATGCGCGCCGATCGCCTGGCCCGGGCGCTGGCCGCGCGCTCGGGCCAGCCCGAGGGCTGGACATGGCGTCTCGGCACCGAGAAGGGGTCGGGCCTCGCCGCAACCTTCCGGATGCCGCCCTCCCCCTTCCGGGAACCGGCCCACGCACGCGGGAAAGGTCATTGCTGCATCTGCGGACAGCCGGTCTACCGCTTCGGCTGGCACCGGGACCTCTGGGGCACGGGCGTGCCGAACAAGAACGCACGCTGGCACGCAGCCTGCGTCGCCGCCTGGAAACTGTGGGTCGCCCCGAGCGACCAGGTCAAGGTGCTGAAGGCGCACCAGCGTCACCGCTGCGCCGCCTCCGGCAAGCGCCTGTTCAAGACCGCCGAAGTGGACCACCGGGTGCCGCTCTACCGCGTCTGGCGCGAGCATCGCGACGCGGCCTGGCCGACCCTGCTGGGCTTCTGGGGCGCCCCGAACCTCCAGGTCGTCAACCGGGCGGTCCACGTGGAGAAGTGCAGCCTCGAAGCCGGCGAGCGGGCCCAGAGCCGGCAGGCCGCGCGCGGCCGGGCGAGTGAGCCGCCTGATCCGGAGTTTGCCCGGGCGCTTGCCCCGAGCCTCGGTCGCGATCCGGTCGGCTGAGCAAGGCCGGCGCCAGCACTCGGCTCCAGCTGTTGCGAGCGGGGCTCTGGCCCTCAGAGGATGCCTTCGATCAGCTCGAGCTGCTGCGCCTCGGTGGCCTCGATGTACCAGTTCTCGGGAGCGCGCCGCAGGACCTCGTCCAGGGACACGCGCGAACCGGCGACGAGGTTGGCGAAGCCCTCGTTCTGGATCTCGATCGAGCACTCGATCTCGTGCAGAGCAGCCTTCACGGAGGCGATGCAGGTGGTCAGGGGGCCGTTGAGCACCACCTGCTTGTCGAGCTTGCGTTCATGGACCATCAGCCGCGTGCCGCGCGTGAGGAAGCGGTTCGGCCGGGCGAAGAAGCTCATGAACGTGGTCCCGGCCGAGTAGATCGCCGCCTTGCCGAGGAACACGAAGCGACGGTCGGTCATCACGCCGCTCTTGAAGCGGATGTCCTCGCCCATCATCCGCGCGACCTCGGGGTCGCCCCCGAGGGTGGTGAGCTCGACGACCACGAGGTCGCGCCCGTCGATCGCATCGAGCTGGCTCCGGAAATCCCGGTACATGTCGTGGTCGACCGGCCCTGACAGCAGGATGGCCGGCGCGTCGAACGCGGATGCGGGCAGAGGGCTGGTGTCCATGGTGCGGCTCCTGTCGCGACCCATCACGGGTCCGTGACAGCGAGAACGCAAATCCCCGGCCCGGGATCGGTTCCCCAGCCGGCCTCAACGTTTCTTAACCGTTCCGTCGGTATGTCGAAGCTGCTTCGCACTTCGGTTAACCCACGAGTTCGCCCCGATGAGCCACCACACGGAAACGCTCGTGATCGGCGCGGGACCGGCCGGCCTGACCGCCGCCTACCTGCTGGCGAAGGCGGGCCGCTCCGTCACGGTCCTGGAGAAGGACCCGGTGCAGGTCGGCGGCATCAGCCGCACCGTCGCGCATAACGGCTACCTGTTCGACATCGGCGGCCATCGCTTCTTCTCCAAGTCGAAGGCGGTGGTCGATCTCTGGGACGAGCTGCTGCCGGACGACTTCATCGAGCGGCCGCGCCTGTCGCGGATCTTCTACAAGGGCAGGTACTACGCCTACCCGCTGAAGGCCTTCGAAGCGCTGCGCAATCTCGGACTCCTCGAGAGCACGGCCTGCGTCGCCTCGTATCTCTATGCCCGGGCCCGGCCGATCGCGGAGCCGAAGAGCTTTCACGACTGGGTCCGCAACCGCTTCGGCGAGCGCCTGTTCTCGATCTTCTTCAAGACCTACACCGAGAAGGTCTGGGGCATGTCCTGTGACGCCATCTCGGCGGACTGGGCGGCCCAGCGCATCAACGGCCTTGATCTCGGCGCGGCGATCCGCGATGCGCTGGTGCGCTCGCTCGGCCTGCGCAAGGCCCCGCGCGCCGGCGAACCGGTGATCAAGACGCTGATCGAATCGTTCCGGTATCCTCGGAAGGGACCGGGCATGATGTGGGAGGCGGCGGCCGCGAAGATCGCCGCCGGGGGCGGCACGCTGCGCCTCGACCGGGGCGTCGACGGCCTGCACTACGAGGCCCGGACCGGGCTCTGGACCGTGACGGCCAAGGGTGCGGACGGCACCCGCGAGACCTACACGGCCCGCAACGTCGTTTCCTCCGCGCCCTTGCGCGAACTCGTCGGGTCGATCTCGCCCACGCCGATCAGCACCTTCCAGGCGCGGGCTCTGCAGTACCGCGACTTCCTCACGGTGGCGCTGATCGCACGCACGGACCGGAACTTCCCGGACAACTGGATCTACATCCACGATCCGTCGGTGCAGGTCGGGCGGGTGCAGAACTTCCGTTCCTGGTCGCCCGAGATGGTGCCGGACGCGGACCATACCTGCCTCGGGCTCGAGTATTTCTGCTTCGAGGGTGACGGCCTGTGGACCGCGTCCGACGCGGACCTGATCGCCCTGGCCAAGCGCGAGATCGGTCAGATCGGGCTGATCCGCTCCGAGGACGTGGTCGATGCCTGCGTGGTGCGGCAGCCCAAGGCCTATCCGGTCTACGACGAGGACTACAAAGCTCACGTCGCCACCATCCGGCGCGACCTCGAACATGCCTATCCGACCCTGCACCTCGTCGGGCGCAACGGCATGCACAAGTACAACAACCAGGACCACGCGATGATGACCGCGATGCTCACGGTCGAGAACATCCTCGCCGGAGAGCGCCGCTACGATCCGTGGTGCGTGAACGAGGACGCGGAATACACCGAGGCGGGCGTCTCGGGGGCGCAGGACGCGCTGGCGAGCGAGCGCCTGGTTCCGCGCCGCGCGGCCTGACGGCGATGGCGCAGGCCGCGACACCGGACCCTGCGGCGGCCGTGGACCCGGCGCGAGGATGGGGCGGGCGCTGGGCGCAGGCTGCAGCGCGCTCCGCCTGGCCTGTCCTCGGGGCGGTGGGCCTCTACCTGCTGATGCATCCCTACGGCGGCATCGAAGGAGATGCGCGCATCTATGTCGGGCGGGCGCTCGCGGATCTCGATCCTGACGGGGTCGGACGCGACCTCATGTTCGCCCTCGACGGACAGTCGCGCTTCAGCCTGTTCCCGATCGTCCTCCGGACGCTGGTGCAACGCCTCGGCCCGGACGCCGCGGCCCTGGCCGTCAGCGTCGCGGGCCTGTTCGCCTGGTTCTGCGCCGCGGCCTTCCTCGCGGGCGCCATCGCGGCGGATCGGCGCCGCTGGGGCATCCTGATTGCCCTGGTGGTGCTTCCCGCCTCGTACGGCCATCCGGGCATCTTCCGCATCGGGGAGGCGCTGGCGACGCCGCGGACCCTGGCGGAAGCGGCAGTCCTGGCGGGCTTGGCGTCCCAGCTCTCGGGCCGGTTCTGGTCGGCCGCCCTTCTCATGCTGGTCGCATGCCTGATCCACCCGATCATGGGACTCGCTGGCTTAGGGGTGCTCAGCATCGTCCTGATGGCGGAGGATCGGCGATGGCTGGCGCTCCCGGCCACCGCGCTGCCCGCGATCGTGCTCGCCGCCTATCTCGGTCTGCCGCTGTTCGGGCGATTGCTGCAGCCCATCGATCCCCAGTACCTGAGCATCCTGCGCCAGCGATGCTCCGATCTCTTCCCCCTGCTCTGGGCGACGCAGGCCTGGGCGTCCCCGCTGGTGCAGGCCGCCTCGATCCTGATCGCCGGCACCCTCGTGCCGCGGCCGGTCCGCCGGGTTCTGTACGCCGCACTCCTGGCCGGCCTCTGCGGCGTCGCGGCGAACATCGTCTTTGAGGAGTTTGGATCGTCGCTCCTGGTGATCCAGGCTCAGCCCTGGCGTCTCCTTTGGGTCACCTCGGTCGTTGGTGCCGCCGCCCTCGGGCTCTGCGTCACCACGCTGCCGCGCGGAGGCGCGGGAGACCGGATGACCCTCGCGCTGCTGGTGCTGGGCTGGGTGTATTCCGACGATCCTCTGATTGCCGGCGGCGCGGGCACCCTCGCGCTCGCCGTTCACGCGGCCGTCCGCCGCCGCTGGATCGGACCCTCACGCGCCCTGATGCTGGCGACCGTCTGGCTGGTCGGCGCGCTCGTTGCCTGCCGCGCCGTGCTGGAAGCCGTCGCCCTGGGTTGGCTGGTCACCCGCCTGCCCCCGGGTGCCTATCTCGAACTCAGTCTCATCCGGAACTTCGGGCTGGCGGCGCCGCTCGCCCTCACCGCCGGCCTCGCCTGGATCGACATGGCGCGAAGCCGACCCGCGCGGATAATTCTCGGGTTGATGCTCACCCTGACGCTCGTGAACTTCTGGGATGAGCGCGCGCCGGTCTTCGGACGGACCGAGGATCGGGTCGCGCGGTCGGATCTGATCCGGGCGGTCGCGGGCCGCCCCGGCGAGGTGCTCTGGCTCGACAGCGGCGCCGAGACCTGGCTGGTGCTCGGACGTCCGAACTGGATCAACACGCTTCAGGGCGCCAGCATCGTGTTCTCGCGCCCCCTCGCCATGGCGTGGTCGGAACGAATGGGCCGACTGATCGCCCTCGGTCTTGCCACCGAGGCCAACCGCGTGCCGTTCGCGCCCCCCGTCCCGCCGCGCGCGCCCGATCTGCCGGTCGGCGCGGTCGAGACCCTGTGCGCGGCACCCGACGCACCGGCCTGGATCGTCCTGCCGCTGCGCGACGGCCAGGTCCCGCCCGATGGGGGCCGCGTGTTTCCGCTTCATCGTCCCTCGGTGAACGCCATACCGGCCGTCGACGGCCTTTCGTGGAACGGCACGGTCGCCTACGGGCTGCTGCCCTGCCGGACCTGACGTCACGGCTCGGGCAGGTTTCAGCGGCTCCAAACCCGTTGCGCCCCTCTCCTGTCAGTCGAGACGCAGGAGCATGAGCCCGATCAGGGCCGCGATTGGAATCGCGAGACACCCGAACGACCAGGCGGCCACCCCGAAGGCGCCCGCCAGCGCCCCGATGGCGAAGGCCAGCACCGCGGGCACCATCCGGCGCAGGCGCCCCCGCGCCGGGCCGTCCGGCGGAACGGCGCCCCGCGCCCAATCCACGAGGTCGATGACCGCCTGGGTGACGTTGACGGTCATCACCGTCGTGGCGGCGAGATGGGCGAGGCCGAGCCGGCCGATGGCGTTCTGGACGCCCATCGCGGCGACTCCCAGCATCCCGACCGTGACCGCCGCCGCGCCGTCGGGCGAGCCGAGGGGCGACAGGGCGAGGCCCATCACGGCGAATCCGGCGAGCAGCACGATTTCCAGGGCGAGGAGCCAGCGCAGGGGCGCCGCCCCGCGGCGCTCCAGCGCCAGGGCGAGCAACCGCGTCACCGCGACCGCGATGACGAAGGCCGGCAGGGCGAGCAGCTTGGCCACCACCCCGACCGAGGTCGACACCAGTTCGGCGCCCAGCAGCACGAAGTTCCCGGTCACATGGGCCGTGAACAGGCCCGCGAGGGCGATGAAAGCCGCTGCATCGACGAACCCCGCCACGAAGGCAAGCCCGATCCCCGCGGCCAGATCCGGATCGACGCCACGCGGCTTCGAAGAGGGGCGGACTTGCGCGGAGCCGCTCGCGCTGGGTGGGCGTGTCGGTGTCATCGCTGCCGTCTGATTGATCGCGCATTGCGAGGGATGGCCGGTTCTGGCCGAAAGTGCCGGTCAACGGAAGCATCCGTCCTCCATCGGACCGTATCCAGGCAGGCGACCTCCGCGCGAGGACGACGGAAGATGACCGGAGATCTGATGCGTCGACCCCGAAGCGCGAAATCTTATGAAAGCTCGTCTCGTCCTGAACCGCGGGCGGAGCTGTTCGTTGTGATGTCATGACAAATTCCTCATCTGAAGTCTCGCCTGCCACTGCCCAGATCGCGGAGGCCCGCCACCGCGAACTCGCGATGGAGCACCTCCTGTTCGGGACGATCCGTTTCCTGGCCCAGGCCCATCCCGACCTGCTGACGAACCTGGATTCCAGCCTCGATCACCTCTGGGACAAGGCCGACGACGACACCCGGGACGACGAGGCCGTGCGGGAGGTGGCGCGCCGCTTCCTGAAGAGCGTGCACGCCGAGCGCTGACGGTCGGCCCGCCCTGTCCTGGCGGACGCGGCACAATGTCAACGAGGAGGGTGTTATGACGAAGACCCAACTTCTCTCGCAGTTATCGCCTTCTCAGTCCCCGCCCTCGCACGGGTCGCGCGCCCTCGTTCTCGCGACGGCGGCGGCAATGCTGGCACTCGGCTTGAGCGGAGTTGCCATGGCCCGCGGCGGCGGCGGAAGCCGCGGCGACGGCCTGTCGCCCTACGCGGCGCTCAGCGGCAACGACCGCTCCGCCGGGGTGAACAACGGCAATTATCGCTCGCCGGCCCTCGACCCGTATCTCGGGGCCTACGAAGATCGCTACGACCGGCCGGTGCGGGGACGCGTCCGTCCGAGCCGGCAGCCCTATTATGGCACGCCGTACTGACGCGCAGCGGCCGGGCGTGACTTTCTGGGGCATTCCCCCAAGCATGATCCCCTTCAGCCGTGCGGATATCGCGTGCGCGGCGCGCTGAACCTCCGCGTGGGCGGGGCCGGTTGTCCCGGTTGAACCGGACGAGGAAGCCCGACGAATGAGCATCGGCGCCACCCACAACCTTCTCCTCCGGTCGCTGCCGGAGGAGGAGCGCGCCCGGATGCTTCCCCTGTTCGAGCGCATCGAGGTCTGGAAAGGCGAACGCCTGATCAACGAGGGCGACCGGATGGCGTTCTCCTACTTCCCGGAGGACGGGCTCTCGTCGAACCTGACCACGGCCAACGGGAGCCGCCGGCTGGAAGTCGGCTGCTTCGGCTACGAGGCGATGATCAGCACCGCCGTGTTCCTCGGGTCCGAGCGCACCCCTCATGAGATCGTCGTCCAGGTCGGCGGCCCCTGGCTGCGCATCGACGCCGCGTGCCTCCGCGACGCCTTCGAGACCCTGCCGGGCCTGCGACGCGTGCTGTTGCGCTACGCGCACATCTTCATCATGACCCTCAGCCAGACGGCCCTGTCGAACGGCGTCTGCTCGATCGAGGAGCGCCTGGCCCGCTGGCTTCTCATGGCGCAGGATCGACTGAGCACCGCCGACTTGGCCCTGACGCACGAGTTCCTGGGCCTGATGCTCGGGACGCAGCGCTCCGGCGTGACCCTGGCGATCCAGGCCCTCGAGGGGGTCGGCATGATCCGGGCCCGGCGCGGACGGATCACCATCCTCGACCGGGACCGGCTCGTCGCGCATGCGGGGGACAGCTATGGGCCCGCCGAGGCCGAGTATGACCGCCTGATCGCTCCGTTCCGACGGCCTGCCGCGCCCTCCCGGTCAGGCCGTCTCGGGTGACCCCTCGGTTGACCCGCTTCGCCGCTCCGGTCAGGGCCGGCGCCGCCAGACCTACAGGCTCTCGGGCAGGGTTGCGGGCAGGATTGCAGGCCTGTCATAGGCCAAGGCTTCGGAGGTGATGCGGTTGACGAGAGCGTCACGGCGCGCCTGCTGGAGCACGATGCGGGCGGCGGCGCGGGCATTGGCCGCCCGCACGCCCGCGTTCGGACTGCCATCCCGGAGCGCCTTCCAGGCAACGGCCCGGAACCAGTTCGCATTGCCGATGGCGATGGCCCGCCGACGAGCCAGGCCCGTCAACTCCGTCGCGTCAGGGGGCATCGAAAGAGACGGTATCAGTAGCGACATTGTGCCGATCCTGGCCAGCTTGCCTGCTTGTCCACGATTGGGACAAGAATTGATATCACCTTTGCGAATAAGCAATATCGGCACCGGATCGTTACGGCCGAAACTGTCCAGATCCATGTCAGCCGTCGCACTCGGAGACATCGGCGCGGACCACGCCCGTTCCCATTGGGCGCGGCACCGATACGATCGGGCGCGGCGGGAGCAGACACGACGGCCATCGACCCGCGCTACGACACCGGACGTCTCGACGCCCGCGTTGCCATCCCATCCCGCTCATCTGACGCCGCCTGGTCGACCGCGGTTGAACCCCCGGGCCGGCAGCGACCATGAAGGGTCAGCCCGTCGGCTCGCTCCCGTCAGACGCTGGCCCCGTTCGCGGCCGGTCGCGAAGCTTCGACAGACCCGACGATTTCGGTCGGGCGACCGCGATCGTCCCATCGCCCAGTCTCAGGAACGCGATCCCGTTCGCCCGCAGGGTATCGAGTGCGATGGCCCGAGATTGCCCGTTGACCGTATCCACATGCTGCTCGAGGCGCTTAATGGTCGACAGCGACAGGCTGCTCCGGCTGGCAAGATCGGACATCGCCCAGCCGAGCATCGCCCGGGCGGCACGCAGGTGCATTCCCGTGACATCCCCATTGACCTCGTCGTCCCCCATCGCGGACGAGAGCGGGGGCGAGGGCGCGAGCGTCTCGCTCAGGGCCGAGAGTACCATTCCGCCCAGGCGCCATTGCAGAGCCAGTTGGGCGTCGGACTGGGCGTCGAACCGAGTATCGGGTCGAACAGCGGAGGCCTCCGATCCGACCGGCGAAAGCGAGACGCGCGCGGCATTCGGGATCTCGATGCCCCGGGCCGCTTCCGGCATCGACGCATCGGCCTCCGGACGAACCCGGGGGCGCGCAGGGCCGCGAAGAACCGGAAAGTCCGATGGCTCCCGAGGTCGCCGATCGACAACGAAACCGGAACTGAAGGTTGCACTTGCTTCGAGACTCAAGTTTCTACTCACAGGAAGAGATAATACGCTTCGATTTTCTGTGCCGAAACTTAGCCTTCGTCAATTTTGCGCAATATTGATCAAACAATGCGCTTTCCTGATAGGATCGCTCCGCAACACTTTTATCCATCTCGGACCCCACCCGCTCTCGTGGGGGCTGCGGCGACTAGCACTACCTGGGCACTTCGAAGGGGTGTGATGCGTTGTCTCTCTGATGGTTCGGGAGGCAGCGATGGATTGGGATCGCGAGGGGACGGACAATCTCGATACCTGGCTTGGGCCGTTCCTTGCGGTGATGGGGCGCAAGACCCGACGGACCTGGGCGCCGCTCTATCTCCGGGGCCTGCTCGGTCCGGGGGATCGCAAGAGCCTTCAGCCGATGGCGGCACGGCTCGGGCTGTCGGGTCACGACCAGTTGCAGCACTTCATCGCCAGCCCGGCCTGGGACGATCGCCCGCTCTGGAGGGAACTGTCCCGTCAGGCGGACCGGCTGGTCGGTGGCCCCGATGCCTGCCTGGTGATTGACGACACCGCCCTGCCGAAGAAGGGCACGCGCTCGGTTGGGGTGGCGCGCCAGTACTGCGGTGCGCTGGGCAAACAAGCCAACTGCCAATCTCTGGTCTCGCTTACTCTGGCGCAGGGCGAGGTGCCCGTGCCGGTGGGCTTGCGCCTGTTCCTGCCCGAGGCGTGGACGAGCGATCCGCAGCGTTGCGCGCAGGCCGGCGTGCCCGAGCCCGAGCCCGCGCCGCGGAGCAAGGGTGAGATCGCGCTCTCCGAACTCGATCGCCTGAGGGCGGAGGGGCTACGCTTCGGCACGGTGCTGGCGGATGCAGGCTACGGCGTCAGCGCCGCCTTCCGTCACGGCCTGGATGCCCGGGGCCTGCGCTGGGCGGTCGGTATCGTCAGGAACCAGAAGGTCTACGCGTCCGACGTGCGGCTTGTGCCGCCGACCGGTCGCGCCCGCAAACCCGCACCGGACCGGGAGCCGCGGGAGGCCGAGGCAGTACTGGCCGATCTGACCTGGCGGCGCGTGACGTGGCGTCAAGGCACGAAGGGCAAGCTCTCGGCTCGGTTCGCCGCCATCCGGGTGCGGGTCGGCGACGGTCCGCTCTGGGGCAACGGCCGGCACCTGCCGGGCGCGGAGGTCTGGCTCGTGGGCGAGTGGCGCTCGTCGGGCGAGCGCAAGTACGACCTGTCCAACCTGCCGCCCGACACGTCACGGCGCGCCCTGGCGGGCACGATCAAGGCGCGCTGGGTCTGTGAGCAGGCCCACCAGCAACTCAAGGAGGAACTCGGCCTCGATCACTTCGAGGGACGGTCCTGGACCGGGCTGCATCGACACGCGCTGATGACGTGCATCGCCTGCGCCTACCTGCAGCACCTGCGCCTCGCCGAGCACCGTCGGACGGGGCGGGGGAAAAATGACGACCCGCCTTCCAGGGCCGCCCCCATCGCCAAGTCTGCCCGCCGTGCGGCAGGCCATCATCGGTCGGCTGTTCGCCAACCTCGTCCCACCCGTCCTGTGCCCCCACTGCCGAAGGCACTTCAGGCTGCCTTCTGACATCAAAGTGCCCAGGTAGTGCTAGTGGCGTGACGGTCCGGCCCTGCCGCTCAGACGCGCGAGAGTCTGTCAGCTTCATTCTGAACCAGCCAGACTCTCGAGCCCTTCGTTTTCGTTTGTCTTGTTGGGATAAACGGTTTCCACTGATCCCTGACAAACTCTAGTTCATGAATCCCTAAACGGTGTTTGGATCGGTTGAGACGGTGGGTCGTTTTCCTTGAGCTTGGAGGAAGCGATGGGACGCTACGATCTGACGGACAAGGAATGGGCAGCGATCGAGCCGGTGCTGCCGACGGACGTGCGCGGCAAGGAACGGGTTGACGACCGGCGTGTGCTGAACGGGATTTTCTAGCGTCCGCGCACGGGCGCGCCGTGGACGGACATCCCGGCGCGGTATGGTCCGGTCACCACCTGCAGCAACCGCTTCCGGCGCTGGCGCAAGCGCGGGGTCTGGGACCGGGTTCTGGCTGCCGTATCGGCGGCTTATGACGGCGACATCCAGATGATCGACACCACGAGCGTGCGCGTGCACCAGCACGCGGCCACCGCCCATTAAAACCTAGGGAGGCAAATCTGACTGTTGGGCGAGGCGTTCGAGGGCGGTGAGGTCGGCGTCGGGATCGGGTCGGAAGCGGGTTCGTGCGACGCGGGCTTGACGCTTGGCGTCGCGGGATCGGCGCAGGGCGCGCCAGCGCGTCCGAACGACCCGACCGAGATCGGGTCCAGACAGGACGTGCGCACGGGTGCCGATGCTGGCCACGCGTCGGACGGACCCGCGCAGCACCGCTCCGGGCGAGGCCGTCTTGCGTCCGGTGGCGCGGCGCGCGCGATAGCACTGCGAGCCGAGCAGTTGCTCCAGGGCATTGGTGGTGCGGGGCAGACCGGGGACGTCGGCGGCATGGAACAGCCCGGGCCGATAACGCCGCGCGACCTTGCGGAAGGGGTCGAGGGCCGCGCCGAGATCAACGACGCGTCGACGGTGTGCGGCATTGCGGCGAGCAGGCCGTCGAAGCGCCGCCGGACCTTGGCACCTGTCTCCGCGGCGGGATTGGCCAGCAGACGGGCGGCGGCATGCACGAAGACGAAGCCTTGCCGGACCGCTGGCCAGAGCGCGGCGGTGCCGGCGAGCGCCCGCCCGATCAGGAGCGCGAGCCGCGCGAGCGGCCGCGAGGCCCCCCTTTGGAGCGCACCCGTTCCAGGCTGCCGGCGACCCTCTCCCATCGCTCCTTCAGCCGCAGCCCTGACGCATCGAGCGGTGCGCGCCCGTCGTCGGTGATCGCGCCGCGCACCAGGTCCGCCACGGCGTCGCGGCATCCCCCCACCGCCCGCTCGATCGGCCGCACGCCGCGCACCGCCTTCTTCGATTCCTTCTTGGCGTGCCGGTCGGCCTCGAAGATCGGCAGCGCCGCCTCTCGCAGGAAATAGAAGTGGCAGAGCTGATGCGGAACCTCCAGGCGGACCGTGGCCACCGCCTTGCAGTTCGAGTGCTGCCCGTCGCTGATCACGCCCGCCAGCGGCACGCCCACGGCCTCGACCCCCTCGCGCAGCAGCGCGCGGCCAGATCCTCGGCCGTGCCCGACGCAGGCTGCGCGCCAGGAGCACCGTGCCGGAGAGACAGTCGCGCAGCACCCAGAGCACCTTGTGGCCGACATCGGGCGGCAGGCCGTCGAGGGCCAGGACGATCCGGTCCTGTCCGCTTAACTGCCGGCGCAGGTGCTGCGGATCGCTGAGCCGGGCGGCCAGAACTTCGTCGTCGCGAGCGAACAGGTTGGTCACGCTGCGTTCGGCGAGGAGCATCCTGCGATTCCGTCGGATCGCGTGTGATCTCCGGCACAGAGCGACGATCGCGGTGGCGCAAGGCGCCGATCAATGTCATCACGTCGAGGCCAAACTCCTGCTGAGGCAGGGCCAGGGCGCCTTCGGCCTTCAGGCGGTCGGGCTTGCGGAAGCGGGCGCAGCCCTCCGCGTCGCAGCGGCGGATCTTCAAACGCAGACGTTGCGTGCCCGAAAGCGTCACCGGCGTGCGGAGGTTCTCGTCGCGGATCCGCATGCTCCGGCCGCAAGACAGGCACAGTCGCCGAGCCGCCTGAAGCACCCGCTCCACATCCGGTAGCCGCAATGGCCTTCGCGACATCCCGCGCCTCCAAAAGGGCGCCCCCAGAACCAAACCGATCAGACAGCCAGCTTTGCCGTCCTAGTTGTTCAGGACGTCGCGCTCCATGCGCGTCCGATCGAGTTCGCGCCGAAGACGAGCGATCTTGGCGGCTTGGTCGGAGAGGGAAGCCACCGGGCTCGCGGATGCGATTCCTGGCAATCCTGCGGTCCGCGGTGGTGGGGAGCCTCCCATCGGCGCCGAGCGCCACTGCCTTAGCATGGAGGGTTGGATCCCAAGTTCGGCTGCGATCTGCATCTGCGGCCGGCCGCTGCTCTCCAGCCGGACCACCGCCTCGCGATTGAATTCGGGGGTGAACTTGCGTCTCGTCTTCGCCATCAAACACCTTCCCCGCCCGTCACGAGCGTATCAGAGGTGTCCGTGGAACCAGGGGAGGATCAGTCTCGCGCCCAGCGCTCTGCCTCGCCCTTCGTGTCGAAGCTCTTCGCTCTCGGCTTCATTCCGAGCCGGCGCACCTGAGCTTGCCATCTACCTCTGAGCTTCCGGATCGTTGCCAAAGCTGCACTCACGACGGTTGTGTCGGTCAGGCGTAGGACAACGGCACAGCCGGCCCAAGGAGGATCCCAGTCGACGCGTCAAACGTCGGATATGTCGTCGAGATCATCCAGAGCAGCAAGCGCGATCTCATCGCCATAGAGCGCCGCCGCCAGCGAGTGACGCACTGGAAGTGGATTGTCCCTCGTCGCAGACGCAACGCAGACCTCTACGAGGTCAGCGTCAGGTATGACCACGATGCCGAAGCCGGCGTGGAACGGGCCGGCATCGAACACGCGCATGGCTATGGTCAGGCCTTCAGGAGCCGACGCCTCGAGACCTTCATCGACCAGCCAGAGCCGACGCTCCGCAACGAGTAAGTCATCGAGCCAAACCCCGGCAGCGTCGTGCCAGCCTGCAACCTGGAAGATCGAGAACGAAGCGGGAGCCATCCGTCGGGCGATCTCCTGGTCGGCGTCATCCAGATGGACGGCCCCCTCCTCGAGGAAACGGTCGTAAACGCGCCTACCGCGCTGATTCGGCTCCATGAGGGCAATATCGCTCAGCATATCCAGGACCGTGCTATCGTCCAGCTGCCTCTGGTCCCAGAGGTTGAGGTGCTTGGCAGCACGATCGAAGTCGGGCTTTCGGCAGCAGCGCACAGCTTGGCGAAGCACCGATTGGATCGCAGCCCGGATGGGGCAATACTGCGCGAGGACGTCCTCGCGGCATGCTAGCGACTGCGTTCCGTCCACATGGTTCTCCACGCGCCTGACGGCAGCGTGCCGTGAGCGTGGCACGATGTCTACCGGCAGCGGGCGAAGCGAAAAACGCAGACATCAGCCGCGACGCCATTTTGCTTAAGTCGCTGAGATTGCTGATCTAAGTGGCGGAGAGGGGGGGATTCGAACCCCCGATGCCCTTGCAGGCATGCCGCATTTCGAGTGCGGTGCATTCAACCGCTCTGCCACCTCTCCGCGAAGGCGCCTCGATGAGACGAGGGGTGACTAGCACGAGTGCTTCGGGTTTCACAAGCGGCGGATTGGGTCGGCGGCGCTTTGCGAGACGGCGCGACGGATTTCGCGTGCGGGGGATCGGTGTGACCGGGCAGAGACAGGGGAGCCCGGGCCGCTCCGGCGCGGCGAAGCGCGCCGTCCGGGGCGAAGCGCAACCGTCTGGAGAGCATGCGGTCGGAGGGACGCGCCCGCGGTCTCCGGCCCCGGCCGCCAGCAGGCTCCAGGGCCATGCGGGAAAGGATTCGTCTGTGCGGCGAAACAGCCATATACTGGAGGGACCTGGCTCCGCTATCGTCGCTTCTTCGCCGGGGCGCGCGATGGTTCTGATCCGGGGTCGTCGCCGTGACGGATTCCGGCGCTTCGCCAACCCGAGCCTGGAGGCCCGAAACTCCCGGTGGTCGGAACCTCCAATGACCGGGACTTTCAGAAACTGGGACTTTCGGTAGCCGGGACTTTCGGTAGCATGGCGTGCATGATGAACGTTCCCCGCGAGACGACAGCGCCACTCACCGATCCGCTGCTCCTCGACAACCAGCTCTGCTATGCCCTCTACGCGGCCGCCCACCGGATGACGAAGTCGTACCGGCCGATGCTGGAGCGCATGGGCCTGACCTACCCGCAATATCTCGTGCTGCTGGTGTTGTGGGAGACGGACGGCATCACCGTCTCGGAGATCGGACGGCGCCTGCGCCTCGATTCCGGCACGCTGACTCCGGTGCTGAAGCGTCTGGAAGCGGCGGGGTTCCTGGTGCGGAACCGGCGGCGCTCGGACGAACGCGAGGTCGAGATCGCCCTGACGCCGCGCGGCCAGGCCTTGCGCACCGAAGCCGCAGCCGTGCGGGAATCGGTGATGTGCCAACTCAACATGTCGGAGCCCGAGGTCCAGGCCATGCGCGCCGACCTCAACGCGCTCATCGCCAATCTCAGCGTCGGCGGGTGATGCGCGGCACCATGGGCCAGACCCGAAACTTTGCCGGTTAAGTTCTTCTTGCCGGGTCGCCGGAAACCCCGCTATGCCGCAGGACATCCTGCCGGCTGCGGCGCGCTGCGGACAGGCCCTTCTTCTCACCTTTGCGGGACCCTGCCGATCGTGAATGCTCAACCGACGGTTCTGCGCACGAGGCTTCCGCGAACCGGATTTTTGCGAACCGCTCCGCCTCGGGCCCGAGCGCTTCGCCTCCACGCCCGCTGGGGGACGCAGGGTCGAGCGGTCCGGCATCGACGGACCAAGGGCGAACTCGCGGTTGCGTTCGGCGTTTCCCAGCCATGAGTGTGCATGGGGGAGACGCGGACATTGACCCGCGCCGGCAGGTCGGCGCGCTGCCGTTCAGGCGGATGCCGGATGGCGGCTACATGATCATGCTGATCACCTCCCGCGAGAGCCGTCGCTGGGTGATCCCGAAGGGTTGGCCGATGAAGGGGCGCAAGCCCTACGATGCCGCCGCGCGCGAGGCCTACGAGGAGGCCGGCCTCCTCGGTACCATCGGCAAGCGCCCCCTCGGCTTCTACCTCTACGAGAAGCGCCTGAAGAGCCGCGACGCGGTTCTGTGTCAGGTGAAGGTGTTTCCCCTGGAGGTCCGCAAGCAGCTCAAGCACTGGCCCGAGCGGCACCAGCGCGAGGATCGCTGGTTCACGCCGTCCGAGGCGGCCGAGGCCGTAGCGGAGGCCGGTCTGGCGGCGATCATCCGCGCGGCCTGCAAGCGCGAAACCGGCGCCCTCGCCTGACGGCGACGCAAGGCCGGATGCGGATTCGAATGCGAACGCGCGAGAAACCGACAAGATTCGCCGCGATGCGATTGCCAAGGGCATGATGATCGGCTAATTGCCCGTCCGTCCGGTTCGCACGGCCTTCGCCGCAACCCAGGACGTTTCGCTGCTGTAGCTCAGTGGTAGAGCACCTCATTGGTAATGAGGAGGTCGACAGTTCAATCCTGTCCAGCAGCACCACCTTTCCCTTATCGAAGCAAGACCTTGGGGACGGTGGTGCCGGCCGCTGGCCGATCCTTCGCTGTCGTGGGGAAGGCCCTTCCGAACGCGCGAGAGATCCGCCTGCATCAACTGGCGCATGCCGCACAGGGTGTTGCCGTCGATGTCTTCGGAACGGTCTTCCGCGCCGACAATCGCCGACGGAGCGGACGCCGCGCCCGCCAGGGTGTAGGGTCGGATGTGGCCGCGAACCGGTGGTCCTGGAGCAAACCGATGAACCGCGCCGTCCTCTCGTTGGCAGCCATCGGCCTCTTCATGGCGGCGCCTGCCGATGCGCAGAGCCTTCAGCCTGGGTCTGACAGCCCGCGCGAGGCGCCGCGCACGAAGCGCGAGCGGGATCTCGATCTGGAGGCGAAGCCGCGGGGGCAGCGGGAGCTGTCGGCGCCCGACAAGGACGGGTACTCGACCGAGGAACCCGATGACGACAGCGAAGACAGCGATCTCGGCGAGGCCCTTCGCGGCGCCGAGCCCTCGAAGCCGCAGCCTCGGTGATCGGCGCCACCGTCATGCGCTTGCTTGCCCTCGCCACAACGCTGATCGTCGCGGCCACCGCCGATGCCCGCGCTGAGCCGGCCTCGACCCTGGATGGGCTGTGGCAGCGGCTCGGCTCCTGTGCGCAATCGGTGGGCGGCCCTGCGGGGTCGGCCGGCTCGGAAGTCACGGTCCTGTTCAGCATCAAGCGGGACGGGAGCCTGCAGGGGCAGCCGCGGATTACTCACGCGAACCTGAAAGGGGATGTCGCTGCGCAAAAGGAGTTCCTCTCCGAAGCGCTCAAGGGCATTGCCGGCTGCTTCCCGCTCGCGATCACGGACGGCCTCGGCGGTGCCGTCGCAGGCCGCCCGCTGCGTCTCCGGGTGATCAACCGTGCACGGGAGCGGGGCGCCTGATCACGGCCAACACTGAGCTGGCATGCATCAGATGCATCTCTAAAGTCGAAAAATCCCGCTCCTTCAGCCCGATGAGAGAGCAGTTCGGCACCGATCGAGCGATCTTTGCTCAGAGTACGGGCCTCGTGAACTCCGTTGCTGAGCAGACGGTTCCACGAAGCTGCGTACTTTTATTGTTTCTACTTTATGAGAATCGATGACAATTGCGTCTCGCAAGGCATCACCTTGCGAGCGGCCTTTTTATGCGTTAGGTGCAGTGCAGCAAGAAATTGTTAACCAGCTTCCCCCCAGCCTGTGAGAGGGTCTGAGACCATGCTGCGAAACGAAAATGCTCTCACCCCTCATTTTGCCTCTCAGCATCGGAACGAGCAGTTGAACGTAGCGGTCCTTACACGTGATACGCCTGTCGGAGAGACTCGCCGCTTGGAGCGTTTGGCCAAGCGTACCCTCGACATCACCATCGCGGGCACGGCATTCGTCCTCCTCCTGCCGCTGCTTTTTCTCATTGGGGCGCTCGTCTGGTCCGCGGATCGCAAGAGCCCGATCTTTCGGCATATGCGCATCGGACAGGGAGGCCGTCGCTTCGGCTGCCTCAAGTTTCGCTCGATGGTCACCAACGGCGATGACGTGCTGCGCGCTTATCTGGCCGTCAATCCCGCGGCACAGCGCGAGTGGGACGAGACCCACAAGCTGACCAACGACCCCCGGGTGACGCCTCTGGGCGCGGTGCTGCGCAAGACCAGCCTCGACGAACTGCCCCAGCTCATCAACGTCCTCCGCGGAGAAATGAGCCTGGTTGGCCCGCGTCCGATCGTAACCGCCGAGTTGGAGCGCTACGGCACGGCGTTCGAGACCTGCTTCTCGGTTACGCCCGGCGTGACCGGGCTCTGGCAGGTGTCAGGGCGCAGCAATTGCACCTATGCGGAGCGGGTCGCGTTGGACCTCGACTACGCCACCCGCTGGAGCTTCGCGCGCGACGTCGCCATCATGCTGCGCACGGTTCCAGCCGTACTCGCGCAGCGCGGGAGCCGCTGACCATTCCCGTGCTCCGGTGAACGATCAAGATCACGGAGCACACCGGCCTGACGCTGGGCCGGTGGAGAAACCCAGTGAAGGCCATCTTACTGAACGTGCTGCTTGGTCTTGGATTGGGGCGGCTTGGCACGATCTGGCAAGCCATCATATTCATCCCCGTCGTCGCTCTTGAGATTGCCTACAGCGCCTATTTCTACGGTCTAAGCCTTGATGGGGGCTTCAGACGTGCCGCCGCACTCATGATCTGCGCCCAGCTGGCCTTCATGCTCGGGGCGTTGCTGCGTCCACTGGGTCGCAAAAACTAAAACCTCACCCGAACACGGCCTTGAGATCCGCCGAGCAGTCCCTCAGGCACAGGCATGCGCCGTCGGTCGCTCGGCCAACGGCGTCCTGTGCCGCGGGCTGCGCCTCCCGAACACGGACGGCGCGAAGTCGCGGTTGACCGCCTTCGTGCAGGCGCCGAGGTCGCCATAGAGCGTATCGTTCGAGGAGAAGACGCGAACCCCGTCGCGCAAGCACGGCTGACGGATCTTGAACCAGGGATCGCCCCTCGCGAGCAGAGCGAAAACGGGACAAGCCCCGCGCTGGGGATTCCATCGGGGCTGACCAGGGAGGGGCTGCGCGAGAGTCTTTTGCTTTCGTTTGTCTGGTCGGGAGAACCGGTTTCCGCTGGGCCCTGACGAACTCTAGCGAAGGCGCAGAAGCCGGGCGGGCAACGGTCAACGCTTCTGCGGAGGAGCCAAAAGCTTCGGCGCTTCAGTGTTCGCGATGAATCGTCCGGGTGGTGCAGGCGATGCCGGGTCTTTCTGCCAACCGATCCGCCCCTCTGCCAAACCGAACTCCAAGAAGTGAGCGAGCGGATTGAAGCCGTTGGCTTTGACATCCGGATTGGCCGTCAGATAGCCGTCACCGCTGAAGCCGGCGCTGGGGTCGCGGCCTTCCTTCCATCCGTGCTGTAGGTAATGCTGCAGAGGCGTTCCGGGGAACTGCGCGACATCGCGATACCAGTATCGGTAGTAGACCTCATCGAAACCCGGCATCCGGCCTTCAGAGGTGTTGGAGGCCAGCTTTTGGATGAGGCGCGAGATCTTCATGGCCGAAGTCATAGCGCAGGCGGTTCGGAGGCGACAAGCGACCCCATGCAAAACCTGCCTCGGAATGTCCTGGGCGGGCGAGCGAGGATGATGGCGCCCGGTGCCCCCCGGAAGGCTGAGGAGACGCATGGGAGCCCTTGCTGTCCGAGGCGGCGAATAGCTCTGCCCTCGCGGGTGAGCTCCGGATCGTCACCTTGTCACCTGCAATCCGGGGTCACCTGCGATCCGGGGTCACCTGCGATCCGGGGTTACCTGCGATCCGGGCGACACCAACCGCGACGGCCGGGTCGTAGCCGTGTGCCGACCGGATTTGCGCCGTCCGTCGTCGCGGCAGATCGAGTCCCGGCGGCCCCAGCCCTCTCCCCCGCACCTATCCGGTCCGATTTCTGCGGTGGTCTGGTGCTTGGCGCCGGGCGCGTGTCCGGAATCGTCGAAACACGCATGCGCCTCGTGGACACGACCGACGTCGTGTCGCGCCGGGGCGGCCGACCGGCACTCGACCGCTCCGGACCTTCGGACGGCGACGCAACCGACGCCCCCTTCAGCAGAGCGGAGCCACAAGCTTCGCGAAAGCAAGATCCCTGAGAGTGCGGCACCATCTTGGGGATTGATGCCATGCTCCGAGCACCCCTCTGTCTCGTGGCGCTGATCTCGTCGATCACTCCGTCGCTGTCAGAGCCGTTGCCGAAACCGATGTTCGTCAGATTGCCGCCGCTTGCCGTCGAGGGCGACCGGGGCGGTGCGGCCGTGCCTCAGACCAGAGGAGCCTTGGAGGCGGCGAACGCCAAGGCGACCGCGCTGATGGACGCCTTCGACGGGCGCGTCGCTCGGAGCGCGCAGCAAGCGATCGCCTCGATTTGTGTCGGCTGCTCGCCCTCCTTTCGGGAGATGAAGGCTCGTCCGCGACGCGTCGAAGCGACCGCGCTGCCTGAGGGACGGATTGTCGATGATCCGGCGCAGGCTCCTGCCAACTGAGCCGCCACAAGTCCCCCGGCGCTCGGAGACGCGGTGATCAGGCGGTCGCCGTCGCCAATCCGTCGACCTGCGTGTGGCGCGACGCGGGCTGCGCATCTCAAATTTCGTCGACCCGGCCAGCCTCCCCGTCAGGCCAGCTCCGCTCCTTGGATGTTCCAGGTCGACGCCGGAGCCAAGGCCTTCAGGCGAACAGCATGCCGTCGCCGGGCGCGTGTACGGTGAAGCCCTTGCCTTCGTCGATCCAACCCGGACCGGCAGCGCCCTGGTTGATGCCGGCGGTTTCCTCGGCATTGCCGGCGAAGTGATGCTGGCCGGTCTTGGTGTTGAAGAACCGCTCCAGCGTCACGGTGCCGGGCGCGCTGGCATCGGCATAAGCCTCGAACGCGACGCCCTCGTATTTGTAGGACGGCGCGGTCTTGATGATCTGGTCGCGCTCGCCGACGCTGGTCGTGAAGAAATGCGCGTTCGTGCCGGTGTCGAAGAACCGGAACACGTCGATGGTGTCGGCCCCCGGGGTCGGGGTCGCCCACGGGGTTCCCTCGTAGGTGAACCACGGCAAGGTCTGGAGGATCTGCGCCTTCTCAGCAGTACTGTTCGTGTAGAAGTGATCACCCGTGCGGGTATCGAAGAACCGATAAACGGCCGTGACGTGGCTCCCCTCCGCAGTAGGGACCCCAGACGTCGAAGCAAGGCCTTGTGACGGCGTTGCCGCCTGCACCGATGCGTTGGATCCTGCAGGATCGTGCCCCCCCGGCACCGGAGACGCATCCTGGACGTCCGCGACGACGCCCGGATTCCGCGCGTAGGCTCGCACATAATCGATGAGCATGTGGCCTTCGGCAGGCGTGGTGGCGTCCGTGGCCCCGGGCCACGAGCCTGCATCGCCGACGGCGAGATTCAGCAGCATGTACATCGGCTTGTTCATGTCGCTCGGCGTCGCAAGCCGGGCGACGGCGTTGTTGTCGACGTAGTAGGTGATCGTATCCGCCTGCCAGTCGACGCCGTAGGTATGGAACCCCTTCGAAGTGTCGATTCCGAAGACGGTCTGGGTCTCGGTCACATTGGGACCGCCGACTTTGGAATGGGTGCTGGCGTAGATCGTTCCGGGCTCGTCGCCGAGCACCTCGAACACGTCGAGTTCGGGCGGCCAGGACAGATCGGCCGGCAGGAGCCAGAAGGCCGGCCAGAAGCCCTTGCCGGCGGGAAGCTGGGCGCGAATTTCGAAGTAGCCATACAGCTGGGAGAAGGACTTGTAGGTGGTGATGACGCCGGAAGTCCAATCCAGTCCCGAGCCGAGCGGGGTTTCGACGCCCTGGGTCGCGCGCGCGGCAGTGATATCGAGGACGCCGTCCTTGACGCTGAAGGGGTTCACCCCGACCGAGCTGTCGGAATAGTATTCATCTTCCTTGTTGTTGGGCAGGGTGCGGAGTCCGGCCTGCGGATACTTCGTCTGCCACGTCGTCGCGAATCCGGTTGCGGATCCCGAAAAGGTGTTGAACTCGTCCGAGAAGGTCAGCTGATACTTCGACATATCGACGGGCAGGCGGAAATTCGCCGCGGACAGATCTTCGACCTTGTGATCGCGCAGGGTCAGCGTTTCGCCTGTCTCAAGCCTGATGACCGTATCCGCCCCGACCTGAGACATCACCGACTTGACCTTGGCAAAGCTTGTCAGGCTGGAATAGGATTGCAGTTGTAGAAAGTCCTTGGCCGCATCGAACCCGATCACGACATCGGACCCTTCGCCTTTCGTGACGATGAAGGTGTCTACGCCGCTGCCACCGATCAGAACGTCGTTGCCGGCGCCGCCGTTCAACGTGTGGCTTCCGGTGCCAGGCGCGCTGATGATGTTGTCGACGTGATTGCCGGCACCGCTTGAATTATTGCCGGCCAGCGTGAGATTCTCGGTACCATTCGGAAGTGTGTAGTATTTCGACGTCGACACGACCGTGTCGATGCCTTCCCGGTCGTTCTCTACGACGACGTCATTTTGGGTGTAAACGAAATAGGTATCATCTCCCAACCCGCCCGTGAGCGTGCTATTGCCTCCGGTGCGAAGGCCGTCGTTGCCGGTCGTCCCTGAAAGGGTTGATTTGGCAGTTCCGACGGAACCACGACCATAGGTTTCGCCCACCGAGAGCAGCGCCCCGGCGGCGTTGAGGTATGTTGCAGGCATCGAGCTCGCCCTTGATGAAGGACGTGACTTCAATTCAACTCTGTGAATTGATCGTTACTTAGCCGAGAAATGCTCGGAATTAACTATAAAATCCCGCAACCAAATTGCGTCGGCGCGACAACTTATCCTTTTGCAGCGCGTGTCGAGCAGAAAGGATGTTGCCGGGGATCGACACGGATGCATGTCGTGCCGACCGGAAGCGGGGTCCGACCGGATTGGATCGGTTGCGGTTTCGAAGGCCGGCGCGGATGTGGAGGTCGACGGTTCGATCCTGTCCGGCAGCTCCACCTTCTGCATCACCGATCAGAGACGTGAATCAGGGACCTGCGTCAGCGACTTGGGAAAGGGGGGGGCGGCCCCACGTCGTGGTGCGCCCCGCACCGGGATGCGGGGCGCCCTTCACGTCTCAGGACAGTTGCGGAGTGGAGGCCCGAGCCGGCAAAGTCCAGTTCGGGCGGATGAAGTGGCAGGTGTAGCCGTCGGGACGCCGCTCGAGATAATCCTGGTGCTCGGGCTCGGCCTCCCAGAACGGACCCGCCGGCGTTACCTCGGTGACCACCTTGCCGGGCCACAGGCCGGAGGCGTTCACGTCCGCGATGGTGTCCTCGGCGATCTGCCGCTGCGTCTCGTCGGTGGTGAAGATCGCCGAGCGGTAGCTCAGGCCCCGGTCGTTGCCCTGACGGTTGGGCGTGGTCGGATCATGGATCTGGAAGAAGAACTCCAGCATGCGGCGGAAGCTCGTCCGGCTCGGGTCGTAGACGATCTCGATGGCCTCGGCATGGGTGCCGTGGTCGCGGTAGGTCGCGTTCGGGACGTCGCCGCCGGTGTAGCCGACCCGCGTGGAGATCACGCCCTCCTGGCGCCGGATCAGGTCCTGCATGCCCCAGAAGCAGCCGCCTGCCAGGATCGCGCGTTCGTGGCTCATGGTTCAACCTCTCTGCGATGAAAGCGTCATCGGGCTTTGCCTTAGATAGGGAGGCGCGCCGGCTTTTGCCGCCACACCGTCAGCCCCCGAGGCGCGGCGTTTCCGGCACGTCTTCGCCGGGCCTGTGCCGCGCCGCACATCGGCGCGGATGGTCCGGGTGCATCACGGGGGTGGCCGTCATCGCCCCCTCGGCGGCCGAAACCAGCGGCGCAGCGGCCCTCGCAGGCCCTGCGCCGTTCGCATGTTCGGTGCTTACATGACCGGCTCTTCCGACCCGACGGGATCTCTCAGGCCGGCGGACTCGCGTCTGCCCCGGAACGGGCCGGGAGCCGCGCGTCTCGACGTCGTGGGGCACCGCCGATGAGAGCGGCCGACAGGGCCCGCGGGCTCGGCCTCGCCCTCCTTCTCCTCGGCACGGGCGCGAGCCAGGCCCGCGACCGGACCGGCGCGGTGGTGCGCGCCTGGGTCTCGGAGGTCATCGATATCATCGACGGGGCCGTCCAGAAGCAGGCCTTCCCGGGCCGGGGCCGCACCGTGACCGTCCGGGTCCAGGTGGCGGCGGACGGCTTCGTGAACCGCGTCGCGGTCGAGCGCAGCTCCGGTTCGGCGGATCTCGATGAGCGGGCGACGGCCCTGATCCGGGCGGCCGGCCCGTTTCGCCCGCCGCCCGCCCCTTTGCTGACCCGGGCGGGCACGACGGATCTGAGCTTTCCGGTGCGGCTGGGCCGCTGAGATCAGGGCGGCGTCGGGCTGCCCCGCATCGGATCGGGCGGACGAAGCGCATCCGGAATGGTCGCGTCTCGAATGGTCCCGTCGTCGGCCGGCCGGCGCGCCCGCGCGCCGATCAGCAGGGTGCGCTGGCCTCGCATGATCTTCAGCAGGCGCTCGGTGCGGCCAAGCTCCGCCTCGGCCTCGGCGGCGTCCCGATCTTCGGCGAGGTGGACGGCGATGCGGAGCATCTGCTCGATCCGCCGTGCCTCGGCCGTGGCGATGATCCGCTCCACCGCGCCGAGCCCCTCGTCCCACGCCGCCGTCATCCGCCGCCCCCAGAGCCTCCTGCGAAGGAGCCACCTTCGGGCATCGTCCGGCGGCCCGCACTCACGTTTGTTGCGCCCCGGCTCCGATCAGGGGTCGGTCGGTGACCGTTGCGGCCCACACCGCTCTGAACCTTGGCCGACCCGGCTTGTTGACGACGGTGAACCCCCACCACGGAAAGGCCGACATGGCAGAGCCCTCGGACATCAAGGCGCAGATGGAAGTGAGATCGTCCGACGGGCTGCATGTCGGCACGGTCGATCACCTGGACGGCGACACCCTGATCAAGCTGACTCGGACCGATCCGGTCGCGCATGGCCGGCACCATCTCCTGCCGCTGTCCTGGGTCGAGCGGGTCGACGAGCAGGTCCACCTCACCGCCACGGCGGCGGACGTCCGCGGCTACTGGGAGGATGCCAGCGCCGTGTGAGGCGGCCATTCCGACATCCCCCGCCGGAACCGACAGCCCGTCGAAGAGCGCTTCGATGCGCCCGCACCAACACGTCATCACCGCCGATCTCTGCTGCGCCGCAAGATATCCGCCGCCGATTTGGGCACCGGGCGCCTAAGATCTGAGCGTATGCCGGCCATCTGCACAAGTGCAGCGCACCATAAATCCGCCCCTTGACGGCCTGCGCCCGCCGATATTCTATGCGTATAGTTTGGATAGTTCGGTCGGCTCGGCCCTCGAGGAGCGGTGTCATGCGGGATCGTCGCGCGTTTCTGAAAACCTCGCTGACGGCGGCGACCCTGGCGGCCTCCGGAGTGCCGATCTCGGGTTTCCTGCGCAGCGCCCGGGCCGCCGAGGGGTCCCTGGTCGTCGGCGCGCCCCTGCCGATCTCGGGCGCCTTCGCGGCCAACGGCAAGTACGCGTCGCTGGGCGCCGCCTTCGCCGCGAAGGAAGCCGGCTCGGTGCTGGGCCGCACCGTCACGATCGCCGACATCGACACCGAGGGTAAGCCGGCCCCGGCCGCCCGCAAGATGCAGGAGGCGATGGCCCAGGGCACGCGACTCTTCGCCGGCGGCATCCTGTCCTCCGAGGCCCTGGTGATGGGCAAGGAGGCGGCGAAGTCCGACGCCGTCTTCATCACCACGGCGGGCGCCGACGAGATCACCGGCTCCGACTGCAACCGCGGCACCTTCCGCTGGACGGTACCGACCTTCGGCGCCATCGCGCAGACCGTCCGGCCCCTGATCGCGCAGATGCCCCAGGCCAAGCGCTGGTACACGATCACCCCGCAATACGTGTTCGGCGAAGGCCTGCTCAGCGCCGCCAAGGCGGTGTTCCAGGAGAAGGGCATCGAGCATGTCGGCAACAGCTACCACTCGCTGGCCGAGAAGGAATTCAGCGGCTACCTGACCAACGCCATCGCGGCGAAACCCGACGTCCTGCTGCTCCTCAACTTCGGCTCGCAATCCTCGGACGCGCTGCGCCAGGCGGTCAGTTTCGGCCTCAAGAAGCGCATGACCATCGTGCTCGCCTGGGCCTCGGGCCTGGAGCAGTTCGAGGCCTTGGGCGCCGACCTGTGCGAGGGCGTCTATTTCGGCGCGCAGTACTGGCACGGCATCGACTCGCCCCTGAACAAGGCCCTGGTCGCCAAGGTCCGCGAGACCGCCAAGATGACGCCGAACTACTCTTTCGCCGGCTCCTACCAGATCACCAAGCTGCTGCTCGACGCCGCCACCAAGGCCGGCAGCGCCGATGGCCCCGCGGTGATCAAGGCGCTCGAAGGACTGCGCTATGCCGGCCTCACCGGCGAGGAAGAAATCCGCGCCGCCGATCACCAGGTCATCAAGGATTACTACCTGCTCAAGGGCAAGGCGAAGTCCGCCATGAAGGACAAGGACGATTTCGCCGAGGTCATCCAGTCCGGCAAGTCGTTCCTCTCGCCCGAGGCGGCCGGCTGCAAGATGGCGTGAGGGCGACCTGAAACCAAGGTTCCTCACCAAACCGGTTGTCGGTCAAGCGCTGCGTCATTCCGGGGCGCCGCAGGCGAGCCCGGAATCCAGAGCCGCTGACGGAGCCAAGCAAGACGCCACCTGTGTTTCTGGATTCCGGGCTCCGCTTCGCGGCCCCGGAATGACGCGATGGCGCGCCGATCGGCGTCGCTCTCGAACCAAGACTTGACGTACACCCGGAGACCCCGTGACCTACCTGTTCCAGATCCTGAACGGTCTCGGCCTCGGGATGCTCTACTTCCTGCTGGCGGTGGGCCTGAGCATCATCTTCGGGCTGCTGCAATTCGTGAACTTCGCCCATGGGGCGTTCTATCTGCTCGGCGCCTACCTCGCTTACGAGGGCGTCGAGCGCGGCCTGAGCTTCTGGGTGGCGATGCCGCTCGCCGCCCTCGTCGTGGCGGTGCTGGCAGGCTTGACCGAGCGGCTGCTCCTGCGCCGGGTCTACAAGCTGCCCCACACCTTCCACATCCTCGTCACCGTCGGCCTCGCCCTGGTGGTGCAGGAACTCGTCATCATCCTCTGGGGACCGCTCGGCGGCAACGTCGCCCCGCCGGAGGAACTGAGCGGCGTGATGATCCTCGGCGACTTCGTCTATCCCGAGTACCGGCTGTTCGTGATCGGCTTCACGGCGATCCTGGCCGCGGGCCTGTGGTGGCTCCTCGACCGGACACGCCTCGGCGCCATCGTGCGGGCCGGGTCGGAATCCCCGTCGAACATGGCGCTGCTCGGCTACGACACCCTGCGCATCAACACGGCGGTCTTCGCCCTCGGTGCCGGGCTCGCGGGGCTGGCCGGGGCGCTGGCGGCCCCCATTCGGGGCGTCGAGCCCTTCATGGGCGTCGAGGCGCTGGGCATCGCTTTCGTGGTGGTGGTGATCGGCGGCATGGGCAGCTACGCCGGAGCGCTGGCCGCCGGCATCCTGGTCGGCGTCGCCCAGAGCCTGATGGCCACCCTGTGGCCGGAGGGGGCGCGCCTCGTCATCTATCTCGGCATGGCCGGCATCATCATGGCGATGCCGCGCGGCCTGTTCGGCCGGGCCTGAGCAGGATCCTTTCGCATGATCCCCTTTCTCGACCGACCCCTCGTCCAGTTCGGCCTCGCGCTCGCCACCGTGCTGATCCTGCCGCTCGCCATGCGCTCGGGCACGCTCGCCAGCGAGATCCTGATCTTCGGATTGGCGGTCGCCGCCTGCAACCTGCTGCTGGGCTATACCGGCCTTCTCTCGTTCGGACAGGGCATCTTCTTCGGGTTGGGCAGCTACGTCGCCGGGCTCGGCCTCGTGCGGGCCGGTCTGCCCGCCCCCGTCATGCTGCTGCTGTCCCTGGCCCTCGGTGCCCTGGTGGCGGCCGCCGTGGGCTGGGTCTCGATCCGGCGCCAGGGCGTCTATTTCGTGATGCTGACGCTGGCCTTCTCGCAGATGTTCTACTTCCTGGCCTACACCTTCAGCGGCGTCACCGGCGGCGATAACGGCCTCCTCGACATCCCCCGTCCGCGCCTCGGCGGCACCGTGCTGAGCGACGCCTGGACCTATTACGCCTACGTCGCCGTGCTCTTCCTCGTGCTGTTCGCCACCCTGCAGCGGGTCGCGCTCTCGACCTTCGGGCGCACGCTGCTCGCCATCCGCGACAACGAGGGCCGGGCCGGGGCCATCGGCTATCCGGTGCGGGCGTTCAAGGTCGCGGCCTTTGCGATCTCGGGCGCAGTCACGGCCTTGGCGGGCGCGCTCCACGCCATGCTGATCGGCGTCGCCCCCCTGTCGAACATCGACTATCACACCAGCGAAACCCTGCTGATCATGACGATCATCGGCGGCAGCGCCAACCTGTTCGCCTCGCTCCTCGGCGCCGGCGCCTACCTGCTCGCCGCCGACGCCCTCTCGGCGATCTGGCCGCGCTGGCTGCTGCTCCTCGGGCTCCTCCTCATCGTCATCACGCTGTTCCTGCAGCGCGGCCTCTGGGGCCTGATCGAGCGCGCCGTCGCCCTGGTGACGCGGGCGCCGCCGCCCGCGGAGAGCCTTCCCCTCCCCCTTGTGGGGAGGGGCCAGGGGTGGCGCCGCCAGCCTCCGCCGGTCGAGGGCCACCCAGCCACCCCCACCGCCAACTCCTCCCCACAAGGGGGAGGAGGGCAGCCTGGTGCCCGGCCGGCCCCGGAGGCGAACCGATGAGCGAGCCCATCCTCGCCACCGACGCCTTGAGCGTCCGCTACGGCAGCTTCGTCGCCCTGCAGGACGTGACCCTGCGCATCAGGCAGAACAGCGTCCACTCGATCATCGGTCCCAATGGCGCCGGCAAGACCACCCTGTTCCACGCGCTCACCGGCCGGATCGCGCCTTCGGCCGGGCGCATCGCCCTGGCCGGCCGGGACATCACCCGGACCGCGGACCACGAGCGCGTGCGCCTCGGCCTCGCCCGTTCGTTCCAGGTCACCAGCCTGTTCCCGACGCTCAGTGTTCGCGAGAACCTGCGGCTGGCGGCACAGGGTCGGACGCCCTGGCAAGCGCTCGCGCCCTGGCGCCGGGCGGAGGCGAACCGGCCGGCCCTCGCCATGGCGGAGGCGATGCTGGACCGCCTCGACCTGATCCGCGTGGCGCTCCGCGCCGCCGGCGAACTCTCCCACGGCCAGCAGCGCCGCCTCGAAGTCGGTATGGCGATGGCGGCCGCGCCGAAGGTCATCCTCCTCGATGAGCCGACCTCCGGCATGGGCATCGACGACATCGCCGCGATGACGGCGCTGATCCGCGACCTCGGCCGCGACCACACCGTGCTGTTCATCGAGCACAACATGGGCATCGTCATGAACATCTCCGACACCGTGACGGTGATGCGCGCCGGCCGCGTGCTGGTGGAGGGGCCGCCGGCCCGGGTCCGCGACGACCCCGAGGTGCGCCGGGCCTATCTCGGCAACATGATCACGGGAGATCTGGTCTCGTGAGTGGTCCCGCCGCCCTCAGCGTGGAGGACGTCCACGGCTATTACGGCAAGAGCCACATCCTCCAGGGCGTCAGCCTGGAGGTGCGGGCCGGCGAGATCGTCTGCCTGCTCGGCCGCAACGGCGCCGGCAAGACCTCGACCCTGAAGGCGATCAGCGGCCTCCTGCCTCCGCGCGGCGGCCGCGTGCGCTTCCACGACACCGACGTGGCGGGTTGGCCCGCCCATCGCATCGCGCGGGCCGGCCTCACCCTCGTGCCGGAGGATCGCGGCATCTTCAGCCTGCTCAGCGTCAAGGAGAATCTCCGCATCGCCGTCCGCAGGGGCTCGCCCTGGGGCATGGCCGAGATCTACGCGATGTTCCCGCGCCTCGAAGAGCGCCGCCGCAACGGGGGCGCGCAGCTCTCGGGGGGCGAGCAGCAGATGCTCTCCATCGCCCGCGCCCTGCTCAGCGGCCCGAAGCTCCTCATGCTCGACGAGCCGGTGGAGGGGCTGGCCCCCGTCATCGTCGAAGAGATCGTGGCCCAGATCCGCGCCATCCGCGACGCCGGGGTCCCGATCCTGCTTGTGGAGCAGAACCTGGCGGTCTGCACGAGCCTCGCCGACCGCCACTACATCCTCGAGCTTGGCCGCGTCGCCTACGCGGCCGGCAATGCCGAATTCAAGGCCGACGACGCCGCGCGCGACCGCTTCCTCGGCGTCAAGGCCGCCTGATCGCGGACCGCGTGAGCACCAGGAAACCCGGGACACCATGTCGAACCTGACCATCAACGCCGAGCGCCTCTGGGACACCCTGACGGAGACCGCCGCGATCGGCGGCACGCCGGATGGCGGCATCGCCCGCCTGACCCTCAGCGAGGACGACCGCCGGGTGCGCGACTGGCTCAAGGCCCAGGTCGCGGCGCTCGGCTGCACCCTCACGGTGGATGCCGCCGGCAACATGTTCGCCCTGCGCCCCGGCCGGAACCCGGACCTGAAGCCCATCGCGTTGGGCAGCCACCTCGACACCCAGCCCACCGGGGGCAAGTTCGACGGGGTGCTGGGCGTGCTGGCCGGGCTCGAAGTGCTGCGCACCCTCGACGGGGCCGGCTACGTCACCGAGGCGCCGCTGCTCCTGGTCAACTGGACCAACGAGGAGGGCGCGCGCTTCGCCCCCGCGATGCTGGGCTCCGGCGTCTATGCGGGCATCTACGACGGCGCCTGGGCCGAGGCCCGCCGGGACAGCGCCGGCACCAGCTTCGGCGCAGCCCTCGACGCCATCGGGTATCGCGGCGCGGCCGTCCCCGGCTCGGTGCCGTTCGGGGCGATGTTCGAACTGCACATTGAGCAGGGTCCGATCCTGGAGGCGGAGGGGGCCACCATCGGTGTGGTTCAGGGCGTGCAGGGCATGCGGTGGTTCGAGGTCACCCTGGAGGGCCGGTCGTCCCACACCGGCTCGACCCCGATGCCGCTGCGCCGCAACGCGCTGGTCGGCGCCGCCCGCCTGGTCGAAGCGGTGGATGCCGCCGCCCACGCGCACGCCCCCGACGCGGTCGGGACCGTCGGCCACCTCACGGTGACGCCGAACTCCAACAACGTCATTCCCGGCCACGTCTTCCTTACCGTCGACCTGCGCCACCCGCAGGACGCGGTGCTCGACGCCATGGAGGCGGCCCTGCGGGCGGCCGTCGAACGCGTCACCACCGACCTCGCCCTGGAAACCCGGCTCGAACCCATTTCCCGGATCGCGCCCGTCGCCTTCGATCCGGACTGCATCGCCTCCGTCCGGCGCGCGGCCGAGAAGGGCGGGCATCCCACCCGCGACATGGTCTCGGGCGCCGGGCACGACGCCGCCCACGTCGCCGCCCTGGTGCCCACCACCATGGTGTTCGTGCCGAGCGCCGGGGGCCTCAGCCACAACCCGGCGGAGTCGACCTCGCCCACCGAATGCGCCGCCGGCGCGCAGGTGCTGCTCGACGCGGTGCTCGACTACGATTCCCGCCATTCCGCCTCGGCCTGATCGAACGACGTGAGTTGCTGCCATGCGTATCGTCACCGCCCGGGTGAACCACGAGACCAACACCTTCTCGCCGCTGGCCACCCCCCTGGCGGCCTTCAACCCGCTCTGGGGGGCGGAAGCTCTGGCGGCGGGGCGCGACGCCACCACGGCGCTCGGCGCCTTCATCCGCTTCGCCGAGGCGCGCGGCGCCACCGTCGTGGTTCCGGTATCGGCCCATGCCAACCCGAGCGGCCCGGTGGCGGACGCGGCCTTCGAGGCGCTGAGCGCGGCGATCCTCGCGGCGATCGGCCCGGGATGCGACGCCATCCTGCTCGACCTGCATGGGGCGATGGTGACCGAGAGCCACGACGACGGCGAGGGTGAATTGCTCGCCCGCATCCGCGCCCTGGCGCCGCACGTGCCGCTCGGCGTCGCCCTCGACCTCCACGGCAACATCACGGCCCGGATGGTGGCGAACTGCGACGCGATCGCGGGCTTCAAGACCTATCCGCACGTCGACATGGCCGAGACCGGCGCCCTGGTCGCCGGCATCGTCGGGCGCATGCTCGACGAAGACCTCAAACCCCACCGCGCCTGGGTCCACCCGCCGATGCTCGCCCACACCCTGCGGATGGACACCCGCGTGCCCGGCCCGATGCAGGACGCCGTCGCGGCGGCCCGCGCGGCGGAGACCCGCCCCGGCGTGCTCGCCGCCACGATCTTCGGCGGCTTCGCCCTGGCCGACCTGTTCGAAGCGGGCGTCTCGGTCACGGTCACGGCCGAGACGCAGGAGGCCGCCGACCAGGCCGCCCAGGATCTCGCCGCGGAACTCTGGTCCGCGCGCGACGCCTTCGTCTACGCCGAGGCGCCGCTCGGCGCATCGATCGCGGCGGCCAAGGCGGCGCTGGCGCAGCCCGGGACGGGTCCGGTGCTCCTCCTCGACCACGGCGACAACTGCATGTCGGGCGGCACCTGCGACGTGATGGACGTCCTCGCCGCCGCCCTCGAGGCGGGCCTGGACGGCCTCCTCGCCGGCCCGATCTGCGATCCCCAGGCCGTCGCCGCCCTGCACGCGGCCGGCCTCGGCGCGGCGGTCGCGATCGGCGTCGGCAACCGCGTGCCGCTCCCGGGGTTTTCCGCTCAGCCCCCCCTGATGGTCGCCGGGACGGTGGCGGCCCTCGGCGACGGCACCTACGTCATCACCGGCCCGACCTATACGGGTCAACGCTGCCGCATGGGCCGGGCGGCGGTGCTGGACACGGGCGCCGCCCGCATCCTCGTCACGGAGGAGCCCCACGAGCCCTGGGACCTCGGCGTGTTCACCAGCCTCGGCCTCGACCCGGCAGCGGCCCGGGTGCTGATCCTGAAGTCGCGGATGTATTGCCGGCCGGTGTTCGAGCCCCTCGCCCGCGCGGTGGTGGACTGCGCGAGCCGGGGCGTCACCAGCTCGGATTACGGCCTGTTCCCGTTCGGCAAGCTGGCCCGCCCGATCTTCCCCCTCGACGCGGACGTGTCCTGGGCGCCGGCGAGCCCGGCGGCCCGATGAGCGCGCCCGAGGACGCCGGTCCGCCCGCGCCGCTGCGGCGGATCAAGCTGTCCGACCAGATCGCCGAGGATTTGTGCAACCGGATCGCCCGCGAGCGCCTGGCCCCGGGCGACCGCCTGCCGAACGAGCGCGCCCTGATGCAGCATTACGGCTGCGCCAAGGGCACGATCCGCGAGGCCCTGAAGGCCCTGGAGGTCCAGGGGCTGGTGACGATGCAGTCCGGCCCCAACGGCGGCCCGGAGATCCGCCCGATCTCGGTGGACGCCGCCGCGCAGCAGCTGCGCCGCTTCCTCCACTTCCAGGAACTCGACTTCGCCCAAGTCTACGCCCTGCGCCGCAGCCTGGAGGTGACGCTCGGCGTCAGCGTGGTCGGCCGCCTCGGGGACGCGGAGTTCCGCCGCCTGGAGGCGAACATGGCGGCCTGCGCGGCCGCCAACGCGGGCGATCAGCGCGGCCTCGGCCGCGTGGTGGAGGTCGATTTCCACGACATCCTGTGCGACGCCAGCGACAACCCGCTGCTGGCCTTCATGTGCCGGTTTCTCAACAGCCTGCTGCGCGACCTCGTGGAGTTCCGCAGCGACAGCCTCACCGAGCACGAAGCCTTCGGCGCCCACAATCTCGAAAGCCACCGCGCCCTCGTGGCCGCCTACCGCGCCGAGGATGCCGAAGCCGTCCGCCGCGAGATGCACAACCACATGTGCTGCGCCGAGCACTTCATGCAGCGCCTCGACGCCAAGTTCCGGAAGGACCTGTTGAGCCGGCGGGGAGCGAACGGCGCGGCGTCGTGAGCAGGACCCGCGCTCGGCTCGACTCTGTCGTTTTCGTTTGTGCGATCGGGATAACCGGTTTCCACGGATCCCTGGCAGACTCTAGAGTTCACGCAGCCAGGACATCAGGCGTGACGCGCGGTCGTCATGCGGGCAGACCTGGTAGGTGGCGTCGACCTCGCTCGGGTTCAGGCCGTACTTGCGCCGGAACGCCCGGCTGAACACCTGCTCGTTCTCGAAACCACTCTCGAACGCCAGTTGCGCGATCTTCGGGCGGCGCCCGCCGGGGGCGGAGGCGATCTGCTGCATGGCGTGCGCGAGGCGCCGGCTGCGGATATAGGCGTAGACCCCCCCATCGGCCTCGAACAGCTTGTAGAGGGGCGTCCGCGACAGGCCGAACTTGGCCATCAGGGTCTCGGCGTCGATCGTGGCGAGGTTTCGGTCGATCGCCTGACGCACGGCGATCCCGAGGACGCCGGTGTGATTGTAGGCGCTGTCCGACTCCGCCACGAACGCCGCGTTGCAGAGGGCGATGGAGGCCTCGGCGAGCCGGTCCTTCTGCAGCGGCGCCGCCGTCCGAAGGCAGGTCCGCAAGCCTTTCAGATGGTCGGCGAGCAGCAGGGTGAGGGGCGTGGTCGTCGGAGGGATGATCCGTCCATGCCAACTCGACGGATCGCCGCGCCAAGCATCCAGGACACGGCGCGGCACGATCGCGCCCAATTCGGCTCCTCCGCCCGCGCGGTCAATCGAGAGTTCCTGAGAAAGATCGAAGACGACCAGCATCTCCTGCTCGATTTCCGAAACGCACCCTCCGGTTGCAATCCGTTTCTGACCTGAAAGCTGAAGCGAGATGCAGATGTGATCGATGTTCTGGTTCGCGATTTGTGGCGATTTTCTCTCCGCGACCTGCTTGAAGCCGTCGGCCTCGGTAAACATCATTTTCTTGAGATTATAATATCTCTGGTATACGGTTTGCGGAACGAAGACATCCTGCTCGCAACGCACCTCGAACAGATCCGCCAAACCATCGATCCAGGCTCTTCGGCGCGTATTATTGTCGGGGATGTTCTGGAACAGATATTCGATCATCCATCCAAGCCAAGAACTGGCCCTCGCTAGTGCCTGAATTACGATAAACAATCCCTGCTTATGTTCCTCGAGAAACTTATTGATCGCCCCAGGCGCCGTGAATAGCGCCGCCGCGTTTCCGCAGGATCCAGGACGGATCGTCCGGATTGACGGATGGAACGTCCGTCCGTGCACACGCCATCATCATCCGCGGACCGGCACGCATCCGCCCTGGTGCACGTTTTGCGTGCAGCGAGGCCAATTGGTCGGCTGAAATGGCACTGGGTCGATTCGCCAGCGCCACACGCACACGGGTTTCGGCGGCGCGAGTCGCTCGACCTGGAGCGTGCCCGCGGCGGGCTCCACGGCCGAAGCCCGTCCGCCCAAGCCTGCAATCTCGGTGGAATCGGCACAGCCATGCAATCGCCCCTCCCGATTGGGATAGAGAAAGATTTGGCGTCGCCTATATTTTCTTGGAGATTCGACACTAGTCTTAAAGAATAGTATCTCTGGGTCAATAGGTTGCGGCAGCGAACCCGATATCCAAATCTAGACAGACTATCCTCCGCTCCTGACGGGACAGATGGCCTGACGGCCCGCGTCGACCTCGGACGACAGCCTGCTCGCATGGCCGCAGGGAAAGCGGAGGCCGAGCGGTTCGAGACCGATGGTCCCGGTCGGACGCTCCAATCGAAGCCAGCAGGATCGGGTTCAGGGCGTGACGACAGGCCAATCCAGAACGTCGCGGGCGCGTGATCTTGGAACGCCTCCCGCAGCATCGGAACGCAATTCGATCACCTTCCATCACGGATCACCGACCCGACATCCAATGCCATTTTCAAGAGACGTTCGATCGAGTTCGAATAATCTCGAAATTACTGAGCTGGCATCGATCCAAGACTTGTCAGATCATCGAAGTCATCGAAATCTCCGCTGCAGAATCCGCTCCCGATGTGCCGGAAGGGATCTGGAGGACGAAGCTGAAGTCGAAGAGGAGGCGGAAGCCGAAAGGGACAAGGCTTCCGGCGATTTCCGCTCGTTCGCGGCGGGGCCGTCCAGCAGGGGTCCGGCCGGGTCCGGGTTTGCCAGACGCACGGTCGAGGAACGTCCGGCCCGCTTGCGGGTCCGACCGGAGCCGAGTGTCGCAAATCCGATCGTCATGAAAATCGCCCATAAGGCAACGCACGTGATCCCGATCCGCACACCCTCCCACGAGGGGCCGGACTGCGTCATCATCAGGGTGGCGCCCATCAGCCCTGCGCCTGCGGCTAGCCATCGGGACAGTTCGGAAACGAGAGCCATGGCCGGCCGGATCATGCCGTGAGAGGGGCCGTGACCGCACGGGCGTGCGGGATTTCCGGGTGCAACTCGGCGCGGTCATCGAACCGCGCCGAGTTGCTGGGTCCGTTTAGCGCAGCAGCTGCAGGATGCTCTGGTTCGCCTGATTGGCGAGGGACAGCGCCGAGACGCCGAGCGATTGCTGAATCTGCAGGGCGTTCGAGTTGGCAGCCTCCTCGTTCATGTCCGCCGCCGTCAGGTTGGAGGCGCCGGTATTGAGGATGTTTGTCATGCTTTTGGTGAAGTCCTGACGCGTCATGATGATCGACATGTTCGAGGAGAGCACGTTCGACTGTGCCTTCAGCGTGTTGAGCGCGTTGGTTAGCGCTTCAGACGCCTTCGTGAGGTCCGCATTGTTCTGAACGCTGAAATTCGCCCCAGCAGCGGATGTAGCCGCGTCCTGCATCAGACCGATCCCAAGGTTGGTCGAGTTGGTCAACGTGCCTTGCACGGTGAGCTTTGCCTGTTCCGGCCCGGTCAGCTCGTTGAAGATGACCGAGGTTTTGTCGCCGTTGAGCAGATTGACGCCGCTGACGCCGGCCCCCTTGGCGGTCGAATCGATCTGGCCGCGCAGGATATTGAACTGATCGACCAGAGCCGTCCGGGCGGCCGATGTGAGGCCTCCGACGACGGCATTCGTCTTCGTACCGAACACCCGCGTCGTCGCCTGTGCGTTGGCGACGAAGCCGGTCGCGGGTGCCGTCGCGGCCCCACCGAGACTGATCGTCAAAGGATCGGAGCCCTCGCCGACCACCTGCATCAAGCCCTGGGCATCCACCGACGCAGTGGCGAGGCCCGACTTGTTGATCTGGCTGACAAGGTCGGCGACCGTGTCGGTCGCCGAGATCGTGTAGCTGTAGCTCGCGTTGCCCGCCGAAATCTGCATCGTGTTGACGGTCGTCGCCAGCCCGACGTTTCCGTTGGGGCCGGCCGTGGCCGGGGCGACTGGGGCTTTCAGGGTCATGCCGAGGGCGTAGTCACGCTGGCTCTTGCCGGCGGTAGTGGCCTGGGCCAAGCTACCGAGGGCTTGGGACCCGGAAATCTTGGGCAGGTTTACAGCGGCGCTGCTCTGGGCCTGCAGCACCATCGCCTGCATCGACTTCACGTAGTCGGAGATCGTGTCGAGGCCGGTCGATGCCGCCTTGATGGTCTGGATGCCGGTGGACATACCCGCGAGCAGGCTCGTGAGGGAACCGGCGCGATCCGTGAGCGCCTGCGCGGTGAAATACTTAACCGGATCATCCAATGCGCTGTTGACGCTCTTTCGGGTGGCGAGGCGTTCCTGATTGGTTGCCATCAGCGACGCGGTTTTCTGCAAAGAGAGCACGCCGTCACGGGCAGACTGGGTTAGACCAATAGAATAGTTCATGTGATGCAATCCTGGTCCGGAGCTATAGATGCCGTCTAGGCACATCAATCTCGGACGGGATTGGTTTATGGGCTTCTAAGTGCAGACTTCCGAATCGATTGATTAGGTGACAGTCCGTCCTTTACTTAGGACGATGCGTACTTTAGCCAAATTCGATCGCTCTGAGCCTCGATCCGGCGTCTCCAGCGCGGCGCGCCGGCGGTCCGTCGGTGCGCTGCGCCCCGGGGACGGACCGGCCGGCGGGAATCGCCGGGACTCGGGCCGCGCCGGATGGTATCCGCCCGCCGAACCAATCCATGGTCGTTTGAGCGCTGGATGGATGCCGGAGACGTGTCGACGATGAGGATCACCGCGTGAATGGGCAGGCACAGCCCCCGTCCCCCGAGGCTCGCCCGGCTCCCGAGGCGCGTCCGGCTCCCGAGGCGCGTCCGGCTTCCAAGACGCGTCCGGCTCCCGGACGGCCCGCCGAGGTGTTCCGGGTGTTCCTCAAGCTCGGCCTGACCGCGTTCGGCGGCCCGATCGCCCACCTGGGCTACTTTCGGGAAGAGCTGGTGCAGCGCCGGCGCTGGATCGACGAGGCGGGTTATGCCGACCTCGTCGCCCTGTGCCAGTTCCTGCCGGGGCCGGCCTCGAGCCAGGTCGGGTTCGCTCTCGGGCTGCTGCGCGGCGGCGGCCTGCTCGGGGGGCTCGCCGCCTGGGCAGCCTTCACCCTGCCCTCCGCCCTGGCGCTCCTGGCCTTCGCCCTCTCGGCCGGCGCCCTGACCGGACCGTGGGCGGCGGCCGTGCTGCACGGCCTCAAGCTGGTGGCCGTGGCGGTGGTGGCGCAAGCCCTGTGGGGCATGGCCCGGTCGCTCACCCCGGACCGTCCCCGCGCCGGAATCGCGGTCGCGGCGTTGATGGGCGTCGTCCTTCTGCCCGGCGCTGTCGGACAGGCGCTGGCGATCGCCCTCGGGGCCGCGGCCGGGCTGCTCCTGTGCCGGGCCGGCGCGGGGCCGGCGGACGGCACCGCCCGGCCCGCCGGCACGCTCAGGGTTCCGGTCTCGCGCCGGGCCGGCGCGGCGGCTCTGCTCGTCTTCGCCCTCCTGCTCGCCCTGCTGCTCCTCGGGCCGGCCCTCCTGGCGCCCGGCTTCGGCGGGCAGGGGCTCGCCCTGTTCGAGGCCTTCGCCCGCGCCGGCGCCCTGGTGTTCGGCGGCGGCCACGTCGTCCTGCCCCTGCTCCAGGCGGAGGTGGTCGGCCCCGGCTGGATCGACCCGGCCGGGTTCCTCGCCGGCTACGGCGCCGCCCAGGCGGTGCCCGGCCCGCTCTTCACCGTGGCGGCCTATCTGGGCGCCGCCGTCGGACCGGCGCCGCACGGCCTCCCCGGAGCCGCGATCGCCCTGGTGGCGATCTTCCTGCCGGGGCTGCTCCTGGTCTACGGCGCGCTGCCGTACTGGCACGGTCTCCGCGCCCGGCCTCGCGCCCAGGCGGCGATGCGGGGCGCCAACGCCGCCGTGGTCGGCCTCCTGGGCGCCGCCCTCTACGATCCCGTCTGGATCAGCGCCGTCGGCAACGCCCGCGATTTCGCCGTCGCCGTGCTGGCCTTCTGCCTGCTCACCGTGGGGCGGGTGCCGCCCTGGATCGTGGTGCTGGTCACCGCCGCCGGCGGCGTCGCCCTGTCCTGGGCCTGAGGGGCGATCACGGGCGCACCGCCGGGGTCTCCACCGGAAGGGGTGCGGCGCGGTCCATCAGGTAGCGCTCGAGGGCGACGAATTCCGGTGCGCCATAGGCGAAGGGCTCGGCCCGCATCCCCGTCATGCAGTTACGCAGGCGCCGCTGCACCGAGCCGAGGCCCTGCCATTCGAGGCGGTAGAGCGGGTAGCCGGTGGGATGGCCCTGCGGGATCAGGGCGGCCCCGAGGCGACGCCCGTAATTGCCGTCGTGGCAGGCGGCGCAGGACAGGCCGAGCTGGCCCATGCGCTGGGTGAACAGCGCTCGCCCCGCCGATCGGGCGGGGCCGAGGCGGGCGTCGGCGGGGACCGTGATCGGCAGGCCCGCGGATTGGGCGGCGACGTAGGCGGTGAGGCCCAGAAGCTCCCGGCTCTCGTAGGCGTAGGGCTCCGCGCCCTGGTGGCGCCGGCGGCAGGCGTTGATCCGGCCCTGGAGGTCGATCGGGGCGGCGGTCGCCTCGTCCCAGGCCGGGTAGCCGGCAGCAACGCCACGCATCGCGGTCGCCGCCTCTCCGTGGCAGCCGGCGCAGGCGGGCCGGTCGTTCGCCGGGGCCGTACTCCAGAGGTCCGCCCCGTCCTGCAGCCAGAGCAGGCCCGGATTGGCGTCCGCATCGCGCTGCATCGCCTGGATGTCCGGGCTCATCCCGTCGAAGCTCGAGCGCCGCTCGGCCGGCGGAATTTCGGCCGGTGGAATCTCGGCCGGTGGAATCTCCCCCGCCCCGGCCGACCCGGTCGCGAGCGCCGCCAGCATCAGGAGCGCGGCCCGCCTCACGTCACCGTCAGGGTCGCGGTCTCGGTCTGGACGAAACCGTTGTCGCCGCGCCAAGTGAAGGTCAGCGTGCCGGTCCGCGTCGCCAGCAGGGTGAAGGTCAGGTAGGGATTGGCGGCGGCGGCCGGAAACAGCTCGGCCCGGAACACCGGCTCGCCGTCGTACAGGCAGGTGAAGTCGGTGATGATGTCGCGCGGCCGGATCCGCCCGTCGGCCCCCGGCCGGAAGCCGGTCTCCATCGGATGCGAAATCAGGGTCTTGATCGTCACGACCTCGCCGGCCGTCGCGGCTTTCGGAACGTTGATCAGGGTGCGGGCCATGGCCGGTCAGCCCTCCAGGCAGGCGGCGAGGGTGACGATGGCATCCGCCGTGGTCGACCAGTAGCGGCCGTCGCTGGTCTCCGCGATGGCGGTGATGCGTTGCGTGTCGGCAAGGCGGATTCGGGTCGTCAAAACCGCGCGACCTCCACGCGACCCCAAGTATACGGTGATGACATTCGGCTGCGGATTCTTGTCGTTGAACACGGCGATGCGGCGGACATGGTCCTCCTCCGTCATCGGGCTGTCGACCGTCACCGTGATGGTCACCGCGTTGCCGTTCTCCACCAGCGGCGGCAGGTCGAGATGGACCCGCCCCGGCCGGATCTCCGCCGCTCCGGCAAAGCGCCGGATGGCCTCGGCGGTGCTCTCGGTACGCGTCGCGGCCTCCGCCGCCACCGGGCGCAGCACCACCGCGGCAGCGGCCCCGGGCCCGAGGGCGAGGATGCGGCGGCGGCTCGGACCCCGGGGATTGTGCGGGCTCACGGCACCGGCCTTTCCGAAGGTGTGTCGCGCAGGGTTATGAGAAAAGCCACAATGTCCTCAATGGCCTGGGCCTCCAGCACCGGCCGGTCGCGCCAGGCTGCGCCGATCCGCACCGTCTCCTGCAGGCTGTAATAGGAGGGCATGATCGTGTCCGGGTTCAAGGCCCGGCCATCGACGAGCCGCAGGCGCAGCGCGCCGGGCGAGAGCCGGCCGCCGACGCCCGAGAGGTCAGGGCCGAGATTGCCCGGAAAGCGCTCCTCGGGAAACGGCCCGGCATGGCAGAGCAGGCACAGGCCCCGGGTGCGGTCGACGACGAGGGTCCGGCCCCGCTCGGGGTCCCCCGGCGCCGTGGTCAAGGGCTCCGGAATTTCCCGACCCACGATGGTGACGGGACGCAGGGCGGCCTCCCCCGCAACCGCCGCCGAGGCCAGGAGCAGCCCGCCGATCCAGACCCATCCGGGGCGTCCGATCACCCGAAAACCTGCCGGGTGATGGTGCGGTACCAGTCGGCGGCATAGAGCGCCTCCTGGGCGCGCAGGGTCATCGGCGCATCGACCGGGCTGATCCCGCCAGCGCCCTCCACGTCAGCGAGGACACCACCCGCGGGATGGTAGACGCCCGCGATCGAGATGCCGTAGCCGGGCGCCACCAAGCTGTAACAGGTGTTGATCAGCTTGGGCGTCTCGGGCGCGCGCCCGGCCAGGAGGTCGATCACCGCATCGGCGCAGACCTTGCCCTGCGCATTGGCCGAGAACGCGGATTTGGGCATCGCCCCGGCAATGGCCGCGTCGCCGATGACGTGGATGCCGGGCATCAACCGCGACTCGAAGGTGACCGGATCGATGGGGCACCAGCCGCTGCGGTCGACGACTCCGGCGATGGCGGCGATCCGGCCCGCCCGCTGGGGTGGGATGATGCAGGCGACATCCGCCTTGTACTCCGCGAAGTCGGTGCGGACGATCATGGCATCCGGATCGACGGCACTGACTTGGCCGCCCTCGGCCAGCGGCACGTATTCGAGCTGGGTCGGGTAAAGCGCCGCCCAGGCCGACTGGAACAGGCGCTGCTTCGAGAAGGTGTCCTTGGCATCGAGCAGGATCAGCTTTGCCCGCGGCTTGCGGGTCTTCAGCACGTGGGCGATCAGGCTCGCCCGCTCGTAGGGGCCGGGCGGGCAGCGATAGGGATTGCCAGGAACCGACAGCACCACGGTGCCGTCCTCCGGCATGGCGGCGATTTGCCGAGCGAGGAGCAGCGTCTGCTCACCGGCCTTCCAGGCATGGGGCATACGGCTGGCAGCGGCCTCGTCGTAGCCCGGGATGGCATCGAAGCGCAGGTCGATGCCCGGCGAGAGCACGAGGCGGTCATAGGGGAGTGCCGTGCCATCGGCGAGCGTCACCCGGCGGGCCCCCGAGTCGATACCCGTGGCGGCTTCGTGCACCACGCGGATGCCGGCGCGGACGAGACCTCCGTAGCCGAAACGCTGCGCCGCCATCGGCTGGAGGCCAGCGATGACCTCGTTGCTGAACGGGCAGGAGACGTAGGTCGGGTTGACCTCTACGAGTGTCACATCGAGGCCACCCCGATGGAGCGCACGGGCGGCCGTAGCCCCCCCGAATCCGCCGCCGATCACCACCACCTTCGGCACGGCCTTCGCGATGGCGGGCCCTACCAGGGCAAGGGCCGCCCCTGTGGCGAGGAGAGCGCGGCGCGTCGGGCTCATGGTCGCTCCTGGCCTGTCGCGTTGCTCTGCCCTACGGCGGCAGCAGGCTGCCGCGACAGATAGGCGGCGATCGCCTGGGACTCCGCGTCCGAAAATCCCTTCGCTATGCGACTCATCACGCTCGCGGGCCGCTCGCCCGAACGATAGGCGGTGAGGGCCGCCGCGATCTCGGTCTCCGGGCGACCGTCGATCGCCCCCATCGCCGCCCCCTCGGCATGGCACCCGGCGCAGGAGGAGGCGCCTGGCGGCGGGCGCTCAGCCGCCAGGGCCATGCCCATCGGTCCGGCCAGCAGCCAGGCCGCGACCATCGACAAGCGCGTCACGCTCGGCGCAGATCCGTGTTCTTCACCGGCATCTGGCGCACGCGCTTGCCGGTGGCTGCATAGATGGCGTTCAGGACGGCAGGGGCCGCGACCGCGATGGTGGGCTCGCCGACCCCACCCCAGAACCCGCCCGATGGCATCACGATCGTCTCGACCACCGGCATCTCCTGAAGCCGCATCACGGGGTAGGTGTCGAAGTTCGTCTGCTCGATGCGGCCGTCCTTGACCGTGCATTCCTGGTAGAGCGCCGCAGACAGGCCATAGACGAAAGACCCCGCGATCTGAGCGTCGATCTGTTGCGGATTGAGGGCGTGGCCCGGATCGGTGGCCGCGACGATGCGATGAACCTTGACCGCCCCATCATCACCGACCGAGACCTCGGCCACCGCCGCCACGTAGGAGCCGAAGCCCATCATCTGAGCGAGGCCTCGATGGACGCCCGCGGGAGGCTTTTCGCCCCAGCCCGCTTTGTCGGCCACCGCCTGCAGCACCGCCCGGTGCTTTGGGTGCTTCTCCATCAGCTTCAACCGGAAGGCCAGAGGATCCTGACCAGCCGCATGGGCGAGTTCGTCCATGAAGCATTCTAGATAGATGGCGTTGGGATTCATGTTCACGCCGCGCCAGAAGCCCGGCGGAACGTGCGGATTGCGCATGGCATGATCGACGAGGATGTTCGGGATCGCGTAGCCGATCGCCGCCTCTGCGCCGCCAGCGTTGAGGCCCTGGAACACCACCGGGTCCTTGCCGTCGACCATTCGGTTCGGTGCAACTGAAACCAGGATCGACTGGCCGGAAATGCGCATGTGCAGCCCGGTCAGGTTGCCGGCCTCGTCCAGCCCGGCACGCATTCGGCACTGCGTGATCGGATGGTAGCGCCCGTGGGTCATGTCCTCTTCGCGGGTCCAGATCAGCTTGATCGGCGTCCCGGGCATCTCTTTCGCGATCAGCACAGCTTGGCGCAGCCAGTCGTGCGTGGCACCGCGCCGGCCGAAGCCGCCACCGAGCAGGAGCTTGTAGACGTCGCACTTGGCAGCCGAGAGACCGGCAGCCTCTGCGACGGCAGCGAGTGCCGCCTCGCCGTTCTGGGTCGGCGCCCAGGCCTCACAGCGCTCCGACGTCCAGCGTACCGTGGCGTTCATCGGCTCCATGGTGGCGTGGTTCTGGAACGGCACGCCATAGGTCGCCTCCACAACCCGGGCCGCGTTCTTCAGGGCGGCTGCGACGTCGCCACCCTTGTTGCCCACGTAGGTTTCCTCGGCATCGAGGCCCTCGCGCAGGGTCGCCGCGATGGTCTCGCTCGAGACCTGCCCGTTCGGCCCGTCATCCCAGACGATCGGCAGGGCCTCCACGGCGGTCTTGGCGCGCCAGAACGTGTCGGCGACCACCGCTACGGCCGAATCGCCGACCGCCACAACCTTCTTGACGCCAGGCATGCCTTCGACCGCCTTGGCGTCGAAGCTCTTCACGGTGCCGCCGAAGACCGGACAGTCGCGGATCGCGGCGTTCTGCAGGCCGGGCATGTTGAGGTCGATGCCGTAGATCTGACTGCCGTCAGTCTTCTCGACGGTGTCGAGGCGCTTCACCGGCTTTCCGGCGATGGTCCAATCCTTCGGGTCCTTGAGGACGATGTCCTTCGGCGGGGTGATCTTGGCCGCCGCCATCGCGACCGCGCCGAAGGTGATGGTACGACCTGAGCCGGCGTGGCTGATCACGCCCTTGTCGATGCGGCACGTGTCCGGGGCCACACCCCAGCCCTTGGCGGCGGCCTCGACCAGCATGATGCGGGCGGCCGCGCCCCCCTTGCGGACGTAGTCCTGAGATTCGCGGATGCCGCGGCTGCCGCCGGTGCCGAAATCGCCCCAGACCCGGCCGCGGGCGACGTTCTGGCCCGGCGTCGGGTACTCGGTGACCACCTTGCTCCAGTCGCAGCCGAGTTCCTCGGCCACGAGCTGGGCGAGTCCCGTGAGGGTGCCCTGCCCCATTTCGGAGCGGGCGATGCGGATCACCACCGTCTCGTCGGGCCTGATCACCACCCAGGCATTCACCTCGGGGGTGAGAACGGTCGGAGCCCCCTGGGCGACGGCCTCACCCGGGAACGGCACATGGAATCCCAGGCTGAGGCCGCCGGCTGAGGCGACGGCACCGGCTACGAACGTGCGGCGGGAAGGCTTGCTGGGAGGCGCGTTCATGGCTCTCTCCTCAACCCGCCTGACCGCCGTTGGCCGCGAGCTTGATGCCGGCCAAGACGCGATTGTAGGTGCCGCACCGGCAGATGTTGGTGATCTCGGAGCGGATCTCCGCGTCGCTGGGATGCGGGTTCTGCGCAAGAAGCGCCGCCGAGGCCATGATCATCCCGGACTGACAGAAGCCGCATTGCGGGACGTCGAGTTCGGCCCAGGCCTTCTGCACCGGGTGCGAGCGGTCCTGCGACAGGCCTTCGATCGTCACGATCTTCTGGTCCGGCGTGACGCTGGACACCGGCATCGAACAGGAGCGCACAGCCGTGCCATCGATATGCACCGTGCAGGCGCCGCACTGGGCGATGCCGCAACCGTACTTCGTACCGGTGAGGCCCGCCTGTTCACGGATGACCCAGAGGAGCGGGGTGTCAGGCTCGGCCTCGACCTCGCGGATGGCACCGTTCACGTTCAAACGGATCATGCGTTTCCTGCCATGGTGTTCGGCCGTGGATTGCGCTCCGCGAAAGGCCGCAGCGCGGGCTCCGCCTTTGGAATGATCGTACGGTACCGTGGTCGACCAAGTCCACAGCCATTCCTCGCGACGAAAGGCGCGCTGAAAACATGTTCGCGCTCGCCTGGCATACGGACATCATCAAAGCGCCATCGATCGGCGCACGCGCTGGCGTTGCGAACCGGAAGTGACCGCGAGATCTGAACGAAGCGAAGCAGACCGACCCGAAGGCACGCTGGACAAGGGGTAAGGGCTCCCAGAACCGCACAACGCCCCCCCGACTGGGGGGGCGATCAGGGTTCGGCGACGGTGAGTCCAAACCGGCATGGGGGACGTTCACAGGAGGCCAAAATCCGCCGGCTCCAAGCTTGTGAGAGGAGGGCTGCAGAAAGAGGCTTGTCGCATCGACACTTCTGATCCGCACCCCCTCGCACCCTGATCGTACATCCCGCTTCCTCAGTCAGCGCCACGATCACATTGGCGTGACATCATGGAGTGGCCGACGGCCCTTTCAACAGCCCTGCTTTTTGTTAATGCAAGATTTGTCGAGACCTGACCCGCCACAGTTTATACTCGCGGCAAGAGGAAGCGTGCGGTGGCGGCGGCGTGGGACGGCGAGCGCGCCATCATGCTCCCATGCTAGGAACGACGCCGGTCGTGCGATCCCCTGCATTCACGCAGTCCCGACGCTTCCGTCCTATCCAAGAAAGGCATCTTCGCAATGAGCTTCGCCGCCGGCGCCGACATCAGCCTGCTCATTCGGAAGCTGGAAACAATCATCACGATCTCGGATGCGGAGCGTCATGCCATCGAGCGTCTGCCGGTGATGCGTCGCCAGCTCGGCGCGCACCAGGATATCGTGCGCGACGGCGATCAACCCACGCAATGCTGCCTCCTGATCGAGGGCTGGGCCTTCCGCTACAAGCTGCTGGACGAGGGCAAGCGCCAGATCCTCTCCGTGCACATCCCCGGCGACATTCCGGACCTGCAGAGTCTCCATCTGCCGGTCATGGATCACAACCTGAGCTCCCTCACCGCGTGCACGCTCGCCTTCATTCCGCATGACGCGTTGCTCGATCTCACCCGCAACCACCCCGGCGTCACCGCAGCCCTATGGCGCGACACACTGGTGGATGCCGCGATCTTCCGAGAGTGGATGACCAATATCGGCCGGCGCTCGACGCTCGGCCGGATCACCCACCTGTTCTGCGAACTCTACCTGAAGCTGGAGGCCATGGATCTCGCTCGGGACCATAGCTGCGAGATGGCTCTGACCCAGAGCGATATCGCCGACGCGATCGGGGTGTCGAACGTCCACGTGAACCGCGTCCTGCAGGAGTTGCGCGGTCAGGGCTTACTCACCCTTCAGGGACAGCGCCTCGTCATTCACGATTGGAACGAGCTGACGAAGCGTGCGGAATTCGATCCGGCCTACCTGCATCAGGAGCGGCGGCCCAGCCCATGATCCTGAGCCTCCAGCCCATCCGGATCCGTACGGAGAGCAACGACGGTGAGGGGCGCCTGGTGCTGGCCGAGGGTGTCCTCGTCGCCATCCTCGTCCGGCTCTCGGCCGATCATGGCGCTGCGGCGGGATACTGGTTCCTGGAGGCGGGGTTCGGCAGCCTAACTTATCCCAGACCACCGGCGTTTCTCGATCTGACGACAGCACTCGACTGGATCACGCAGCGTTGCGATCAGCGCCCCTGAGGGTACTCGCGCGATGACGTCCGGGCACGCCAGCCGAGGGCGAGGAGCGCGGCCCCTCCGACCAGCGCCGCACCGGCAACGCTGAGCGGCCGGGCCGAGGGAACGCCCTTGCGGGCGCGCCAACCGCCGCTTGCCCGGGGCGTATCGCCGAGCGGCGCACGGAGGGCCCCGTGCGTGCGCGGCGCCGGATTCGCCCGATCGAGGGCGCTGTGGATCGCGATGCCCATGAGATGTTCGGTCGGCCCGGGGGCCAGGGCGTAGGCGACCTGCGCCGCACGGGCCGGCCAGCCCACCGCGACCTCGTCGTGCGGGTGGCGGGCGAGGTGCACGAAGGTCTCGGCCACGTCTTCGGGGGCGTAGACCAGGGGGCCGGTGTCGATGGTCCGGCCGGAGACGTTGGCGCCGTGATCCAGACCGGGGGTGTCGACCATGGCGGGAAACACCGAGCAGACGTGGATATCGCGATGGCGGCGCAGCTCCTGGCGCAGGCTGGCGGTGAAGCCGCGCAGGCCGAACTTGCTGGCCGTGTAGGCGGCGGCGAACGGCGCCGGAGCCCAGCCGCCGAGCGAGATGTTGGTGATCAGAGTCCCCCGACCCTGGCGCAGAAAGTGAGGCAGCGCCGCATAGGCGCCGTACATGCCGCCCAGCAGGTTCACCGCGATGGTGCGGTGGTGCAGGTCGAGGGGCGCGTCCTGGTAGGGGCCGAACACTCCGGTGCCTGCATTGTTGATCCAAACGTCGATCCGCCCGTAGGCGTGGTAGGCGGCGCTCGCCAGGGCCTCGACGGCGGACGCGTCGGTGACGTCGGTCGGGACGGCCAGAGCCTCGCCCCCGAGCTTGCGGCAGTCGCGGGCGAGATCGGCGAGCGCCTCGGCCCGGCGGGCGGCCAGCACCACCCGGGCGCCCCGTTCGGCGAAGGCGAAAGCGGCCGCGCGCCCGATGCCGCTCGATGCTCCGGTGATCACCACCACGCTGTTCCGCAGGTCCCGCATGCCTTGGAATTCCCCGTCCCGGAGGCGCCGCGCGCCGCCTTGCGTGCTCGGCCAACCGGACCCGCGGGGGCGCTGTTCCGAAGCGCGGGAGCCTGACGCTCAGGGCAGCCAGAGCCGGTGGCCGTCGGGGTCCTGAAGGCGGCGCGGACCGGCGACCGAGGCTTCACCGGCGAAGACCAGAACCGTGGCGGCGATGTCGTGATCGCCGCAGGTGTGTCCGGCGCGGGGAAATAGCCCTGCGTAGTCAAGGAGTTCGACATGTGGCGTCGGGGCGCCGGGCGGGCGCAGGCCGGTCACCGCCACGCGCGGGTCGGGTACGCCGTCGAGGCGCGCCTGCTCGGGACCGACATTGGTGGAGCGCGACGCCACCGAGAAGCCGAGGCCCTCGTAGAAGGCGAGGCTGGCGGCGGAATCCGCCACCGAGATCGCCGAATGGTCGATGCCGAGGCAGGGATCGGGTCCGCCGCCGCGCCAGGTCTCCGGCTCATGTCCGGCGGGAAACGCAAGCAATTCAAGGGGATGCCCCTCGGGATCGCGGAACTTGAAGGCGGTCACGCCGCCCGAGGCCGCCGGCAGGCGCTCCGGTCCCGCCGTGGAGATCGGGCGCCAGCCCGGGGTCGCCGACAGGCGCGCGAAGGCGGCCGCCATGTCCGAGACCACGATGGCGATGTGCTGAAACAGCGGGCTCCAGCCCGGCACGTCGTCGGGATAGGGACGGCCCGGCCGGTCGAATCCGACGAGGTCGAGGGCCTGGGCACCGAGGCTGAGGGACACCCCATGCGTGCCAAAAGTGGTTCGCTGGTCGACCGAAGGTCGTGTCGAGGTCGTGCGCGAAAACCCGAGTGCGGCCGTGAAATACCGCGCCAGTATTTCAGGGTCGGCGCTGACCAGGCGAATCCGCTCGAGGCGCAGCGGTCCGGCTCCGAGGCCCGGCGTCCCGCCCGCCATCATGGGGTCTGAACCCCACGCCGGTTGAGGAAGATGGCATACAGGGTGTGCGAGCCGCCGATGAACAGGCGGTTCTTCATCCGGCCGCCGAAGGTCAGGTTCGAGACCCGGTGCGGCACGAAGATCTTGCCCATCAGGTTGCCGGAGGGATCGATGCAGTGGACCCCGTCGGCGGCGCTGCTCCAGACGTTGCCGTCCTCGTCGACCCGCATCCCGTCGCAGTAGCCGGGCGCGACGGTGTGGAAGACCTCGCCGCCCGAGAGCGCGAAGTCGGGGCCGACGTCGAAGGCGCGGATGTATTGGCGCGGGTTGGGCCGGGTCTGGTCGCCGGTCTCGGCCACGTAGAGCCGGCGCTCGTCGGGCGAGAAGGCCAGCCCGTTCGGCCCGTCGAAATCACGGGCCATGGCGCGGATGGTGCCCGAAGCCGGGTCGAGGCGATACAGCGCCGGGGGCTGCTCGGAGACTTGGCGCCCACCCTCGTAGTCGTTCGAGATGCCGTAGACCGGGTCGGTGAACCAGATCGCCCCGTCCGAGGCCACCACCACGTCGTTGGGGGCGTTGAGCCGGCGCCCGGCATGGTGGGTGACCAGCGTGGTGACGGCGCCGTCCTGTTCGGTGCGATACAGGCAGCGGCCGCGATGCGCGCAGGCGATCAGGCGGCCCTGCCGGTCGCGGGTCTGGCCGTTGGCGTAGTCCGAGGGCGCCCGATAGACCGAGAGCCCCTCCGCCTCGCTCCACCGCATGGTGCGGTTGCGCGGCAGATCCTGGAACAGCAGGCAGTCGGCGTCGCCGAACCAGACCGGCCCCTCGATCCAGCGGAAGCCGCTGGCGATCTCCTCCAGTTCGGCATTGCCCAGCATGTACCCGGCAAAGCGCGGATCGACGACCTCGAACCCCGGGTTTTGGAGCCTGGACGCCATGGGGCTACCGGAACCGGCACGGGGTGGCGAGGGTCGGCGGCGCATCGAACTGCACCACCATCAGCACGGCGGGCGCGTCGCCGACCGTGCCGGAGAGGTGCCCCTGGCGCCCGTCCACCGCCTTCGTGTTCTGGTCCTCTCCGAAGGAGATCTCGCCGGGACCCATCTCGACGCGGGTCCCGTCCATGGATTCGACGAACCAGCGACCCGAGAGCGGGATGATCCATTGCGGCTTCGGGTTCTCGTGCCAGGCGCCGGTCCACCCCACCGGCTGCACCGTGACCATCACGGTGGCGCCGTCATGGGTCTTGGTGCCCTGCCATTGCGGGTCGGCCGGCGGCTGCATCGACTTCATGTCGAAATCGGTCAGCGCGCAGCGGGTCTGGTGGCTGACGCCCTCGGCGTCGGTCCACAGGTGCCAGTAGGGAACGCGGGGCTTCTCCGGCGTCGTCTCGTCGCTCATGGGTTGGTCCTGACGGTCTCGGGGACAGAGGCGGTGCGGTAGGGCTGCGACGAGGCGAGCGGATCGGCGAGAAAGAGCCGCACCGTGTCGGCCCCGGTGCCGAAGGTGATGAGGAGAAATCCGCCCGCGAGGGCGAAGTTCTTGAGGAAGTCCCAGAACAGGCCCCGGCCCTTGCTGTCGCCGCCGGCCCAGAAGTCGCCGGGGCGCCAGAACTGCTTCCACAGCAGCGCCGTGACGCCGCAATAGCCGGCGAGCACGAAGGCGGCGGCCCGATCGGCGATGCCGGTGAGGATGCCGAGCGACATCACCACCTCGACGAACAGCCCCGCGAGGATGAGCGCGCGGGCGAGCCCGGTGCGGGCGACGCGCTCGCGGGCCTGACCCACCGCGCCCCGAAAATTCAGGATCTTGTCCAGCGCGCTGAAGGGCAGGAACAGCAGGACCAGGAGAAGCCGGACCGCGAAGGCGATGCCGATGCTGAGAGCGACCAAGATTCGGTCCTGACCTGAAAGGAGCGACGCGCCGGGATGAGACGGCTCGGCGGAACGTGATGCTATCGGCGGTTGAACGCGGCACTCGCGCGGGGGTTCAAACGTTCGAAGTCTCGGATGCTGCATCGCGGCATCCGGAACCGACCTACCCGAGACACCGGACCCCGAAGGCCCCCCGTGGAAACCCCCGTGGAAACCCCCATGACTCAGGACCATTACGACGTCGTCATCGTGGGCTCGGGGCCGGGCGGCGGCACCATGGCCTGGCGCCTCGCCCAGACCGGCAAGCGCGTGCTGCTGCTGGAGCGCGGCGGCTATCTTCCGCGCGAGCGCGAGAACTGGGACAGCCAGGCGGTGTTCGTGGATGCGCGCTATCAGGCCCCGGAGAGCTGGTACGGCGCCGATGGCCGGGAATTCCACCCGGGCCTGCACTACTATGTCGGCGGCAACAGCAAGGTCTACGGCTCGGTGCTGCTGCGCCTGCGAAGCCAAGACTTCGACGTGGTGCGCCACCCCGACGGCGATGCGCCCGAATGGCCGGTGAAGTACGACACCTTCGCGCCCTATTATCAGGCGGCCGAGGAACTCTACCACGTCCACGGCCTGCGCGGCGAAGACCCGACCGAGCCCCCGGCGGACAAGCCCTATGCCTACCCGCCGGTCTCCCACGAGCCCCGCATCCAGGAACTGTTCGACGGCTTGAAGCGCGAGGGCCACCGGCCCTTCCACCTGCCGGTGGGCGTGCTGCTCGACGAGCGCGACGGCCAGGCCCTGCCGCATTCGGCCTGCATCCGCTGCGACGCCTTCGACGGCTATCCCTGCCTGACCAACGGCAAGGCCGATGCGCAGATCATCTGCGTCGACCCGGCGCTGGCCCGGCACCCCAATCTCACCCTCTGGACCGGCGCCTACGTGGAGCGCCTCCTCACCAGCCCGAGCGGGCGCCAGATCACCGGCGTCGAGCTGGTGCGCGAGGGGCGGAGCCGGACGGTCTCGGGCGACATCGTGGTGGTGGCCTGCGGCGCCCTGTCCTCGGCCCTGCTGATGCTGCGCTCGGCCAACGACGCCCACCCGCAGGGGCTCGCCAACGCCTCGGGCCAGGTCGGGCGCAACTACATGCGCCACAACAACGCCACCGTGCTGGCGGTCTCGCGCACCCCGAACCCGACGAAGTTCCAGAAGACCCTCGGGCTCAACGACTTCTACTTCGGCTCGGACGACTGGGACTTTCCGCTGGGCCACATCCAGATGGTCGGCAAGTCCGACGGCACCCAGATCCACGGCGAGGGCCTGCCGGGCTTCCTGCAATGGTTTCCCGAAAAGCCGTTCGACTGGATCGCCCAGCATTCCCTCGATTTCTGGCTGACCTCGGAGGATCTGCCGCGGCCGGAGAACCGGATCTTCTACGACGGCGGCCGCGTCCGCCTCGATCTCACCGAGAGCAACATGGAGGGGCATCGGCGGCTGAAGCAGAAGCTGCGCGACCTCTGCGGCAAGCTCGACGTGCATCCGCACCTGTTCGACCGCTCGCTCTACCTCGGCAAGGACACGCCGATCGGCGGCACGGCGCATCAGGCCGGGACGCTGCGCTTCGGCACGGACCCGGCGACCTCGGTGCTCGACCTCGATTGCCGGGCGCACGGCATCGACAATCTCTACGTCACCGACGCGAGCTTCTTCCCCTCGATCGGCGCCGTGAACCCGACCCTGACCATCATCGCCAACGCCCTGCGGGTCGGCGACACCATCGCGGGCCGGCTGTGACCAGCCTGACGGCGCGCCTCGCCGCCCTGGCGATCCGCCTCACCGGGCGGCGGCGCCACCTTGCCCGCGACGACCTCGACCCGGAACGGGCCATTGCCGAGCGGCCCCACCCCGCCCGGCCGAGCCGCGCCCTGCGCCGGCGCCTCGCGGTGACCTGGGGCCTGCGCGACGGCCGCGAGGTCTACACCCTGGCGCCGCGCCCGGGCGCCGGCCGGGAGGCCCGAGCGGGCGGGGTGATCTACCTGCACGGAGGCGCCTATACGAGCCCGATCACCCGCATCCACTGGCGCTTCATCGCCCGGATGGTGGAAGCGACGGGCCTGACCGTCACCGTACCGCTCTATCCGTTGACGCCGGAGCACGCCTGCGCCGACATCACCGCCTTCACGCTGGCGCTCTACCGGGACATGCGGGATGCCGCGCCGATCGCCCTGATGGGCGATTCCGCCGGGGGCGGACTCGCCCTGTCCGTGGCGATGCAGGCCCGCGATGCCGGGATGCCCCTGCCCCGGGGCCTCGTCCTGATCTCGCCCTGGCTCGACGTCTCCACCTCGAAGCCCGCGCAGGCCCGGATCGAACCCGATGACGTGATGCTGATGCGCCCGGGCGTCCGGACCCTCGGGCGCTGGTACGCGGGCGCGTGGGACAGGACGGACCCGCGGGTCAGCCCCCTCTTCGGCACCCTGCGGGACCTGCCGCCGATCGAACTGTTCTGCGGCAGCCACGACATTCTCGTCGCCGATGCCCGCCGCCTCGCCGCCCGCGCCCGAGCGGAGGAAGCCGCCCTCGCCTACCACGAGGAACCCGGCCTGATGCACGTCTACCCCCTGCTCGGCCTGCCGGAATCGCGCCGGGCCGAAGTGCGGATCCGGACGTTTCTCGCGGAGCGGATGGGGCGGGGGTGAAGGGGCGAGCGCGGGTGGCCCTTCGCGCTCCGGAGGCGCCGTGGAGGCCCGTTTCGGATCGAGGGCGGGCGTTAGGCCCGACGCTGTACGTCGGTAATGGGTGGAATGCGGACGTTCGTCGATGGCCTACCGAACGTCCGCATCACGTCTGAAGCGGACGTGACCTGACCTGCTGCGCTCAGGTAAATGTGAGGTACCCGACCGACAGAACGCCGATCAACAAGAACCAATGACAAGCGCAGTACGGTTCAATACGCTGTTGTCTTCGCTAGGAAATAGAACTTTACCGAAGGTAGCGCTGTTGAAAATTTATTTCGACTTCGATAATAGTCGCGCCCCGTTCAGGGATGAGGAAGGCATCGACCTTCCCGACGTAGAGACTGCCCGGACAGAGGTCCTTAGGGCGCTCGGAGATATCGCCAAAAACGTTCTGCCGAGAAGCGATCAACAGGCGTTCAAGATTTCAGCCCGTAATGCCTCCGGAGATATCGTCTACAGCGCAGAAGTGACAGTTTCAGGCGGACGGCACGAACCTCGGTATCCGTGAAATCGCTCTGCGAATTTGCGTAGTCGTCAGGGTGCACAAGATTGGAATTATATTCCACGCTTCGGCGCAACTTTCTGGTGCACTGCCGCTTAGCTCGGCATAGTGGCCATAGGGCATGGCCCGGGAGGGCAGATGCTCAATCCGTTCATCCAGAAGCTTGGACGCCGTTTCGTCCTGTCTGGGTCCGAAGAGAAGGCTCTTACTGATGCGAGTGCGCGCCTTCGCGATGTCCCATCCCGAACCGCACTCATCTCGGAAGGAGACGTGCCCGATCACGTCCACCTGATCCAGAAAGGGTTCGCCTGCCGCTATAAGGTGCTTCCAGGCGGTGGACGGTCGATTGTCGCCTTCCTCATCCCGGGAGATTTCTGCGACCTGAACGTGTCGATCCTCGGCGAGATGGATCACAGCATCGGAACGATCAGCTCCTGCGACGTGGTGCGTATCCCGCGTTCAGTAATGAATGACCTCAGCGGGAAACATCCGGGCCTGAACCGTGCCTTGCAGTGGGCTGGCCTCGTCGATGAAGCAATCTTGCGGGAATGGCTGGTGTGCATGGGCCGTCGTTCAGCCGACGAGCAGGTCGCACACCTGTTCTGCGAGTTCCTGATCCGCCTTCAGGTGGTGGGGCTTGCGACGGAGAACAGCTACCAGTTTCCCCTCATCCAACTCGATCTCGGCGATGCAACGGGGCTGTCGAACGTCCACATCAACCGGGTACTCCAGGAGTTACGACGTTTGGGGCTGGTGGTGTTCAAGGAGAGGCGTGTCACCCTACCCGATGTCGCTGCCATCAAGGCCTATGCCGGGTTCAATCCGAACTACCTCCACCTGCATCCTAAGGCTCCACCATACCCCGCTATGTGAGGTACCCGACCGTTCTCCGGCACCTAGGGGAAAACACCCATTTATTAGTTTTTTGGTCGACATAGCGCCTATATCAAAAGTTATCGCGGCCATACTCTCGGCTTTCCGCGCCTGTGAGACCTCGTGTGCTCCCGCCTGCTGCGCGCGGAGAGCCCTGTGCCTCGTTACTTCTTCGATATCCATGACGGCCAAACGCTTCGCGACGACGAGGGCATGGACCTCGCCGGTCCTGAAGAAGCTGCTCGTCACGCAAAGTCGGTCCTACCCGAGATCGCAGCACACGAGGTGCCAAAAGACGGCGAACACCAAGCCTTCTCGGTTCTGGTAACGGACGAAGATGGGCATCCCATCTACTCGGCCGCTCTGACCTACACGGGCACGTGGCTGATCCGGTGAGTGGGCCCCATCTGCTGAGCCGGATGGGGCCCCGTGCTACCGAGCCGTGATGCTCAACGCTGGCGGAGGCGGGGTTCTGAACACGCCGATTTCGGCCTCGGACGACAGCGAAGCTACGGACAAGGCACGAGCCCTTGTTGATCGGCATGCCGTCGACCTCTGGGATGGCATGCGGTTCATCGACCGGTTCGAACCGCCTCATCCTCTTCCGCGAACTGAGACCATCGCGGCATCCTGAAGGTCACGATTGATTGTCCGCTTAGCGTCAGGTCCAGTCGTTAGAGCCTACGACCTCGAAGGTCTGAGTAGGGTCGGAAGCCGACATTCCGGCCAACAAATCCTCCCACCCGCGCGGCTCCGCGCCCCTTCGGCAACGGAGCGTCAACGCCTCTCGGGCTTCAGTGGCGGCATGGCATCCTCCGCATCCGGCCCCTCCCCGCTGCCCGCCGACGCCCTGGCGTTTCCGGGGGATGCGGGCCTGCGCGCCGAGGCCCTGGCCTGGCAGGACGAGCTCGCCCGGGAGCGGCGCCTGTCGCCCAACACCGTCGAGGCCTATGTGCGGGACCTGCGCCAGTTCCTGGTCCATCGCGCCGGGCGGCACGGCACGCCCGGCATCGCCCAGCTCGTCGCGTTGAAACCGCGGGATGTGCGCGCCTTCATGGCGGCGCGCCGGGCGGAGGGGGTCGGCGGGCGCTCGCTGATGCGGGCGCTGGCGGGCCTGCGCTCCTTTGCGCGCCACCTGGAGCGCGAGGGCCACGGCACCGTGGCGGCCTTGGGCGCCGTGCGCTCGCCCAAGGTGGAACGGCGCCTGCCGCGTCCGATCCCGATCGCCGCCGCGCGGGCGATGAGCAGCCCCGACCTGCGCGCCGGCGAGGCCCGCGAGCCCTGGGTGCTGGCGCGCGACGCCGCCGTGCTGGCCCTGCTCTACGGCTCGGGCCTGCGCATCTCGGAAGCCCTCGGGCTCCGGGCCCGGGACGCGCCCCTGCCGGGCCTCGATTCCGTCACCGTGCTGGGCAAGGGCGGCAAGTCCCGGATGGTGCCGGTGCTGCCGGTGGTCGCGGCGGCGGTGGCCGAATACTGCGCCGCCTGCCCCTACGCCCTGGCGCCGGACGGTCCGCTCTTCGTGGGCGCCAAGGGCGGTCCGCTCTCGCCCCGGATCATTCAATACGCGGTGGCGGCGATGCGCGGCGGGCTCGGCCTGCCCGAGAGCGCGACGCCGCACGCCCTGCGCCACTCCTTCGCCACGCACCTCCTGGCGCGCCAGGGCGAGTTGCGGGCGATCCAGGAACTGCTCGGCCACGCCTCCCTGGCCACCACCCAGCTCTACACCAAGATCGACGCGACCCGGCTGATGGAGGCCTTCGATGCCGCCCATCCGCGCGCGGGCCAGGCCCCGCTCCGGGCGGCGGCGCTGCGCGAGAAAAGCCGTGCGCCGGGTCCCCGCCCCGCGCTAGGACCGGGGGCATGATCCGCCCCCGCCTGTTCGTGCCCCGCCGATGACCCAACACGCTCCCGCGAAACAGGACCTGTTGGCCGCCCTGCGCCGCGGCGACTGCGCCGGGGCCACGGCTCTGCGCTTTCCCCCCGGCCTGACCACGTTTCCGCGCGAGATCCTCGACCTCGGCGACAGTCTCGAACGGCTGGACCTGAGCGGCAGCGCCCTCACGGCGCTGCCGGAGGATTTCGGCCGCCTGCGGCGCCTGCGCGTGCTGTTCTGCTCGGGCAACCGCTTCACCCGCCTGCCGCCGGTGCTCGGCGACTGCCCGGCCCTGAGCCAGGTCGGCTTTCGCGGCACCAGGCTCGTGGAGGTGCCGGGCGAGGCCCTGCCGCCGGCCCTGCGCTGGCTCACCCTGACGGACAACCAGATCGCCACCCTGCCCGACGCCCTCGGGCAGCGGCCGATGCTGCAGAAGCTGATGCTGTCGGGCAATCGCCTGCGGCGCCTGCCCGACAGCCTGGAGGGTGCCGCCAACCTCGAACTGGTGCGGCTGGCCGCCAACCGGCTGGAGGCGCTTCCGCCCTGGCTCGCCACCCTGCCGGCCCTCGCCTGGACCTCCTATGCCGGCAATCCCGTGGCCGACGAGCCGGTGCTGCCCGCGGTGCCGGCGGTGGCCTGGGGCGAGCTCGAACCCGGCGCCCTCCTGGGCGAGGGAACCTCGGGCCGGGTGCACCGGGCGCTGTGGCGCCGCGACGGGGGCGCGGCCGACGCCGTCGCCCTCAAGCTGTTCAAGGGCACCATGACCAGCGACGGCCTGCCCGCCCGCGAGATGGAAGCCTGCCTCGCGGCCGGGGCGCACCCGCACCTCACCGGCGCCCTCGGGCGCGTCGTCGATCATCCGGACGGCAGCGAGGGCCTGCTGATGCGGCTCCTGCCGGAGTCCTGGCGGGTGCTGGCCGGGCCGCCGAGCCTGGAGAGCTGCAGCCGCGACGTCTACGCGCCCGGCCTGACCCTGACGCCGGCGGCGGCCCTGCGCATCGCCCGCGGCACGGCCGAGGCCTGCGCCCATCTCCACGCCCGCCGCATCCTGCACGGCGACCTCTACGGCCACAACATCCTGTGGGACGGCACGGACGGGCAAGCCGTCGTCAGCGATTTCGGCGCCGCCTCGATCCTGCCGGACGGCCCCGTCGGCGCGGCCCTGCGCCGGGTCGAGGTGCGGGCCTGGGGCCTGCTGCTCGGCGAACTCCTGGACCTCGCCGGGATCAGGGGCGGTCCCTGGCGCCACCTCGAAGGGGCCTGCACCCGGCCCGAGATCGGGGAGAGACCGGGTTTCGCCGACATCCTCGCGCATCTCCCGCAGGCCGAGGCGTAGGCGCGCGCCGGCGCTCCGCCTGAGATGCGCAAAGCACAGGCGTCTTCCGTCGCGAGCCGCCGACCGGCCAGACCCGCGCGGCGACGCGGCGCGGCCCCGATTTCGTCACGGTCTCCCGCCAGGGACGCGTCCGGAATCAGGGGGTTAGGGTCATCATGAAGGCAATCACCACCGCGCTTCTGCTCACGGGCGCGCTCGCGGCGCCGCAGGCTGCGCTCGCCGCGAGCAAGACCACGGTCGGCGTCGGCACCGGCGCGGTGGCCGGCGCCCTGGTCGGCGGACCGGTGGGCGCGGTCGTCGGCGGCATCGTCGGCGGCTATATCGGCGCCACCTCCGAGAGCCCCCGCCCGCGCCGCCGCCGGGTCCGCGCCGCCCGCCGGGCCTCCGTGGCACCGCGCAGGCTGCACGTGGCCGAGGAAAGCCCCGCCCCGGTCCGCGCGGCCGGACCGGCCGCCACCGGCAGCCTCACGCCGGTCACGACGGCGCCCGCCACGACCACCTGGCGGAACCCGCGGTAGCGGGATATCTCCACCGTTCGGAACGCGGGCCGACCGTCCGAGTTGGGTGGTTTTCGGCCCTTCCGCTTCCAGGCGGCAGCCGCATCGAAGCGGACGTCACCACTCCTACCGGGGACCTTCAGCGAGACTTTCTCGTCTGGTTCACGAAGGTGGCGAGGGCTTCGATGACACCAGTAGCGAGCGGGAGGTTCGCATTCTGATAAGTCGCAACGTTCGCGGATCGGTCATCCGATGTCACCGTTTTGAGAACATGATTGGTATCCGGTAGCAGGACGATCTCGGCATCTGGACGAGCCCGGTGAAGCTGTTCCGCGTCTACGCGACCGACCTGGATGTCACGGAGGCCCTGAAGGATCAGCACCGGGCCTTCATAGGAAGCGAGGAGTTTGGCGGGATCGAGCGCGAACAAGCTGATGAGGAAGCCCTGCACCTCAGGTCGAAACAGCGGAAGCAAGGCTGGGTGAATGCCATCCGCTGCAACTTTCTCCCCGTGCTCCAGCTGGGCGATGATGGAACTAGCTTGCTCGCGGATAGGGGCATTTGCTGGGTTCGCGGCAAGCTGCTCGCGGAGGACATCGCCGGCCTTACGCCCGGTCGCAGAGACAAGGAGAAGCCCGCAGATGTTCTCGGGGCGCTGAGCCGCGACCAGAGCCGACAAACCACCTTCGCTGTGGCCGAGTACCCAAACACAGGGCGCACCCGTCTTCTCTCGGATCCTGGCAGCCCACAGCCGAATGTCGGCGGCATAATTCTCCATGGTCACGGCGTTGGCATCCGGGACGGCACGAGCGCTCCCGAACATGCCGCGCTTGTCGATACGCACGCTCCTAATCCCACGCGCTGCGAGCCCTTCAGCGATCAAACGGTAGGAGGATGCGCGGACGCCGAGCGGGTTGTTGCCGTCACGGTCGGTCGGCCCCGAGCCAGGAACGATCAGAACGACGGGCGCGTCTAGGTCAGATGGGCCGAGCAAAGTCCCAGATAGTGCCCCGGCGGGACCAGAAGCTTCGATCACCTCGGGGCTGCTCATCGGCGCGGCTTCCAACTTCGGACCGGCGAGGAACGTGACGCCGACCAGGAGATAGATCCTCGTCCTTATCCGCATCACGATACCGTAGGGTTCCAGGTGAGCAAGGCAGAAGATATTGCTGACCATCTCCTAAGCGTTCGTTCGGCCAATCGCGGAATGACCGCTTTCGGGTAGCGCCGCCAACTGTCGGCTTGGCCGGCATGGGTCGGACGCAGACGGTCCCGAACGTCGGGCTTCGGCGGCCTGGACAGTCGCCCAAGCTCCACCATCCACAACGCGCGCCTCAGGCGCCGCCCCACTGCATGGTCAGGCCGCCGTCGACCACCAGGGTGTGCCCGGTGACGTAGTCGGAATCGTCCGAGGCGAGATAGAGGATCGCCTTGGCGATCTCGTCCGGCTGGCCGGCCCGGTGCCAGGGGATGCGGTCCAGGGACTGGGCGAGCTTGTCCGGGTTCTCGAAGCGGTCGCTCGTCATCGGCGTCTCGATCAGGCCGGGCGCCACGTTGTTGACGTTGATCCGATCCTCGGCCAGTTCCCGCGCCAGACTGCGGCAGAGGGAGCCGACGCCGGCCTTGGACATGCCGTAGGGGGCGCTCTCCGGGGTCGGCAGGTGCTGGGCCACCGAGGAGACGATGACGATCTTGCCGCGTCCGCCCGCGGCGCGCCGGACCTTGATGAAGGCCCGGGCGCAGAAGACCGGCGCCATCAGGTTGACGCGCAGGATCTGCTCGAGCGTGGCGTCGTCCATCTCGGCCACCGGCATGCCGCTCATGGCCTGGCCGGCATTGTTGACCAGGATGTCGAGGGCGCCGAGGTCGCGGGCGACCGCCGCGAAGGTCGCCTCCACCGAGGCCGGGTCGCCGACATCGTTCTGGATCACGAGGCAGCGCCGGCCCGCCGCCTCGACCCGGCGCGCGGTCTCGCGGGCTCCGTCCGCATCGGTGTGGTAGGTGATCGCCACGTCGGCGCCTTCGCGGGCGAACAGCTCGGCCGCCGCCTGGCCGATCCCTGAATCCGCGCCGGTGATCAGCGCGCGCTTGCCGTGCAGCTTCATGGTGAGCCGGTCTCCTCGCATCGGGGGTCGATGCGAGGACTAAGGACGCGACGCCCGGTCCTGTTCCGGGCGCCGATCGTCCCGGATCAGGGATGGCTTCGGCTCAGGTGATGACGCTCGGCTCGGAGCGGCCGGTGAGGGCGGCGATGTCGGCCAGCGCGTTCGCCACCGCCACCACCGGGGCGAGCACCTCCGCCACCGGCAATTCGAGCCGGTCGGGGGCGGATTCGTAGCGCTCAAGATAGACCCGCAGGGTCGCGCCCGCCGTGCCGGTGCCGGACAGACGGTAGACCACCCGGGCATCCTCCGCGAAGGTGACGCGGATGCCCTGCTGCTCGGTAACCGAGCCGTCGACGGGATCGACGTAGCGGAAGTCGTCCGCCGCCGCGACGGTGAGATCGCCGAGCTTGGTGCCGGGCAGCGTCGCGAGCTTGGCGCGCAGGCCCTCCATCAGGCGCTTGGCGGCCGCGGACTCGATCTCCTCGTAATCGTGCCGGGTGTAGTAGTCGCGCCCGAACTGCGCCCAGTGGCCCCGCACCACGTCCTGGGCCGGCTTGCCCGTGACCGCCAGGATGTTGAGCCAGATCAGCACCGCCCAGAGGCCGTCCTTCTCCCGGACGTGGTTCGAACCGGTGCCGGCGCTCTCCTCGCCGCAGAGGGTGATGAGACCGGCATCGAGCAGGTTGCCGAAGAACTTCCAGCCGGTGGGGGTTTCGTAGGCCTTGATCCCCAGGGAGGCCGCGACCCGGTCCAGCGCCCGGCTGGTCGGCATCGAGCGGGCGACGCCGGCGAGTCCCTGCGCGTAGCCGGGCGCCAGGTGCGCATGCGCGGCCAGGATCGCGAGGCTGTCGCTCGGGGTCACGAACAGGCCCGGCGCCACGATCATGTTGCGGTCGCCGTCGCCGTCCGAGGCCGCGCCGAGATCGGGCGCGTCGGCGCTCAGCATCAGGTCGTAGAGGTCATGGGCGTGGACCGGGTTCGGGTCGGGATGATGCCCGCCGAAATCCTCCCGCGGCGTCCCGTTGACCACGGTGCCGGCTTGCGCCCCGAACACACCCTCCAGGATGGCGTGGGCGTAGGGGCCGGTGACCGCGCTCATGGCGTCGAAGCGCATGCGGAAGCCGCCGGCGAACAGCCGGGTGATGGCGTCGAAATCGATGAGGTCGCGCATCAGCGCCAGGTAATCGGCGACCGGATCGATCACCGCCACGGCCATGGGGCCGATCCGGGTCTCGCCGAGGGTGTCGAGGTCGAGGTCCGGCCCCTCGACGATGCGGTATTCGGTGAGGGCCTGGGTGCGGGCGTAGATCGCTGCCGTCACGCCCTCGGGGGCCGGGCCGCCATTGGCGGTGTTGTACTTGATGCCGAAATCGCCGTCCGGGCCGCCCGGGTTGTGGCTCGCCGACAGGATGATGCCGCCGATGGCGCCGTGCTTGCGGATGACGCAGGAGGCGGCGGGCGTCGAGAGCAGGCCGCCCCGGCCGACGAGCACGCGGGAAAAGCCGTTGGCCGCCGCGATCCGCAGGGTGGTCTGCACCACCTGCCGATTGAGGAAGCGGCCGTCGCCGCCGAGCACCAGGGTGGCGCCCGCCCGGTCGGGAATGCAGTCGATGATCGCCTGGACGAAGTTCTCGACGTAGCGTGCCTGCTGGAAAACCGGCACCTTCTTGCGCAGGCCGGACGTGCCCGGCTTCTGGTCGTCGAAGGGCGTCGTCGGCACGGTCGTTACGGACATCGTTCTGGCACTCCTCAATCCCGCGCTCAAGAACGCGGTTTGCCCGCGCGGGTCAATCGCCGACGGTCCTGTGGGACAGACCGGGCCTCCGGCACCCGCATCGGCCGGCGTGAGCCAAGCATCGCGCGACCCGATCTGGAGGAACGGCAAGTCGAGGCGAGCAAAGCTGATGGATGTGTCGTTCATGACTTCGCAACCGTTCCTGCGCCCGTAAGACGAGGCCCGCTTGCATCGTCAAGACCACCATGCAAGACCACCATGATTGATAGCCCTCGGCCAGGTGGGTGAGTGTCGAGCCAGGATCCCCGCAAGGATTCGCACGTCCGGTTCAAATCCGGACCCCGGCCTCCATCCGACCTCTCCGCCCGGTCCGCACAACGTCGACTTGCGCGAGGCCGCCGATGCACGGGGCGCACCGTCCCGGCTCGGGATGAATCCCCCCGCTGAGACGTGTTGCCCCGGGAACGATCCGAAACGGTCAAGATTTGTCCTTCACGAATTCGCGCGTGAGGACCATGCATGGAATGCCCCCAGGATGTCAGCCTGCGCGCTGATGCGTCGAGCGCGACCGAAATGCAGCCTCAGGCCGACGACATCCTGCTGGCGCCGCTCGCCGACATTCCGCGCATCAACCTGCGCGAGGCGGGCGAGCCGTGGGACAAGCGCCGCCACGCCGGCAAGGCCCTGCGCGAGGCGGTGCCGCACGCGGCCCACGGGGCGTGGCACCCGCCCGCCAACCGGCCCGACCCGGTCTCGCTGATCGAGGCGGCGCATGACGGGCGCCAGCCGCACCTGATCCCGCTCCGGGTCGCCCGGATGGCGAGTTCGCCCTTCGCCTTCCTGCGCGGCGCGGCGCACGTGATGGCGTGGGACCTCGCCCATACCCCGCGCAGCGGCATCGCGGTGGTGATGAACGGCGACGCGCATCTGGCCAATTTCGGCCTGTTCGGCACGCCTCAGCGCGACATCGTCCTCGACCTGAATGATTTCGACGAGGTGACGATCGGCCCGTGGGAATGGGACCTGAAGCGCCTCGTGGCCAGCATCGAGGTGGCGGCCAGGACCGACGGCGTCGCCAAGCCCGAGCGCCGCGAGGCTGCCCTCGCGGCGGTGGCGGGCTACCAGCACACCATGACCGAACTGGCGCCGCAGGGCCCCCTCGACGTCTGGCATCAGGCGGCGCGGGCCGACCAGCTCGACTTCGCCGGCCTCTCCATCGACGAGGATTCCAAGGCGGTCATCGCCCGGGCGGTGGAGAAGGCGCGCAAGAAGCACAACAAGAGCCTGCTCGCCCGGGTCGGCGAGCGCCGCACCGACGGCGGCTGGCGCTTCAAGGAGGCGCCTCCCATTCTGACCGGCGTCGATGCCGAGACCCGGGAGGCGGTGATCGGAGGGCTGGAGCATTACGCCGAGACCCTGCCGCGCGAGCGCCGCTTCATGCTGAGCCGCTACCACGTGGTCGACGTCGCCCACCGGGTCGTCGGCGTCGGCAGCGTCGGCACCCGGGCCTACGTGGCGCTCCTGTGCGGCAATTCCGACCAGGACGTGCTCTTCCTCCAGGTCAAGGAGGCGGTGACGCCGGCCCACGCGCCCTACCTGTCCGGGATGCCGGATTCCTACGGCGACCACGAGGGCGAGCGGGTGATCTACGGCCAGCGCCTGCTCCAGGCGGTGGGCGATCCGCTGCTCGGCTGGACCACCATCGAAGGGCGGCCGTTCTACGTACGTCAGATGAAGAACATGAAGGGCGACATCCCGGTGGCGGGCCTGACCGGGCAGCCGCTGATCTACTTCTCCTGGGCCTACGGCGCCCTGCTCGCCCGGGCGCATGCGCGCACCGGGGATGCGGCCGCCATCGCGGGCTATTGCGGCCGCGACCGTCAGTGCGACCTGCGCGAGGCCCTGGCCGACTGGGCCTTCGCCTATGGCGACCAGAACGAGGCCGACTACGCCGCCTTCCGGGCGGCCATCGCGGACGGTCGCCTCGAGGCGGCGCCCGACCCGGAGATGTGATCCGAAAAGGCGTCCCGGAGGGCATCCAAGGATCTGTGCACAGGTCTGCCCACAGGTCACCCAGAGGGTGCTGCGACAAACTGGGGACGGCGGGGCGAATGACGGAGCCCGGCCCCCTTGGACCGCGTTGCCTGAGTCCAGATCTCAAGCCGGGCAGCGCACCTCTCCGATGGCAAAACGCAGGACCGAGACGTCTTCCGCACACGCTTCCCCCGCTCCGGCACGCACGCCGAAAACGCCCACGCCGAAAACACCCACGTCGAAAACATCCGCGCCGAAAACACCCGCGCCGAAAACATCCGCGCCGAACACGTCTGCATCCAGAACCCGCCCCCGCAAGGCCGCCGGTCGCAACGCTGTCGCGCCCAAGCGGACCGAGCCGGCCCCGGCCCCCGCCAGTCCCGAGATCGTCGCGCCCCTCGTGCCCACCGGCGCCCTCGCGGTGGCCCTCCTGGGGCTGACCGAGTGCGGCAGGCCCCTGATCCACATGGCCCGCGAAAGCCATCGCCTGGAGGCCATCGCGGGCATCCTCCGGGCGCTGTCGCCGGAGCGCACAGTCGCCCTCTATCCGGAATGGGACTGCCTCCCCTACGACCGGGCCTCGCCCTCGCGCGGGGTGATGGGGGCGCGCACCGGCGTGCTGCGCTGGCTCACCGACACCGCGGCCCTGCCCGACATCGTGCTCACCACCGCCCCGGCGCTGATCCAGCGCGTGCCCCCGGCCGAGACCTGGGCGGGCGCCCACCTGGAGATCCGCATCGGCGACGCCCTCGATCCGCCCGCGATCACCGATGCCCTCCAGCGCCTCGGCTACATCCTCGACGACCGGGTCGACGAGCCCGGCGAGGTCGCGGTCTGGGGCCGCACCGTGGACGTCTTCCCGGCCGCCGCCGACCGGCCCTGCCGCATCGAGTACGAAGCCGGCCGGGTCACGGCGATCCGCTCCTACGACCCGGTCTCGCAGCGCTCGCTGGCCGATGCCGAGGTCCTCGTCATCGATCCCGCCACCGAGATCCTCCTGGCCGAGGGCTCGGAGCACCGGCTGGAGCCCTTCACCGGGCAGGAGCACGGCCTCGCCCGGTTCTATCCGGCCCTCGTCACCGTGCTCGACCAGGTGCCCGACGCCCGCCTCGTCGTCGAGGAGGGGGCCGAAGAGCGGGCGCAGGCCTTCTTCGAGCAGATCGCCGAGGGGCGGGAATCCGCAGCCCGGTCCCGGCGCGGGGCGGCCGACGATGGCGGCCTCTACCTGAGCCCCGAGGCCTGGGCGACCCAGCTCGCCGCGCGGCGCGTCGCCGACGCCGAGACGGCGGAGGGCGAGGATCTCACCATGCCGGCCTTCGTGCGCAAGGCCCGGCCGAACACCGCGCTGGCCGAGACCCTGCGCGAGCGCCTCACGGCGGGCGACCGCATCCTTCTCACGGGGCCGGCCGAGCCCCTGGCGCGGCTGGTGCGCATCGCCGAGCGGGCGCTCGGCCGCAAGGCCCGCCCGGTGGGCGCCTGGGCCGAGGCGATCGCGGCCAAGCCCGGCGCCCTGCTCATCCTGGAAGCCCCGATCGAGGCGGGCTTCCGGGTGCCGGACCAGGGCATGGCGGTGATCGCCGCCGCCGATCTCTTCGGGGCACGCGCCGCCACCGTGGCGAGTGGAGGCCCGAGCGCCATCCTGCCCATCGGCGAGGTGGAGCTGCGGATCGGCGACGTCGCGGTCGACCGCGACAACGGGCTCTGCGTGTTCGAGGGGCTGGAGGCGGTGAGCACCGGCACCGGCGGCCAGGAAGACGCCCTGCGCCTGCGCTTTGCCGGGGACGGCATCCTGATGGTTCCGGTGTCCCAGGCCGACCGGATCTGGCGCTACGGCTCCGAGACCGAGGCCGTGACCCTGGACAAGCTGGAAGGCGGATCCTGGGGCCGTCGTCGCCTCGAAGCCGAGGCCTGCATGGCCCGGGCCGCCCGGGTGATGCTGGCGGATGCCGAGAAGCGCCGGGCGGTCCGCGCACCGGTGCTGGCGCCGCCGGACCGCGAGATGGAGCGCTTCGCCGCCGGGTTCGGCTTCGCCCTGACGGCCGACCAGGCCGGGGCGGTGAGCGGCGTGATGGCCGACCTCGCCTCCGGCCGGCCGATGGACCGCCTCGTCTGCGGCGATGTCGGCTTCGGCAAGACCGAGGTGGCCCTGCGCGCCGCCGCCGCCGCGGTGTTTGCCGGCAAGCAGGTGGCGATCGTCGCTCCCACCACCGTCCTGGCGCGCCAGCACGTGCAGACCTTCACCCGGCGCTTCGCGCGCTTCGGCGTGGAGGTCGCGCACCTCTCGCGCCTCGTCTCGCCGGCGGATGCCAAGCGGGTGAAGGCCGGGCTCGCCGACGGCTCGATCCGTCTCGTGGTCGGCACCCACTGCCTCGCGGCCAAGGGTGTGGCCTTCGCCGATCTCGGCCTGATGGTCATCGACGAGGAGCAGCGCTTCGGCACCAAGATCAAGGAGGGCCTGCGTCAGGCGGCCGGCGACGGCCACGTGCTGACGCTGACCGCGACACCGATCCCCCGCACCCTGCAGAGCGCCCTGGTCGGCCTCCAGAGCCTCAGCATCATCGCCACGCCGCCCTCCGTGCGGCAGCCCATCCGCACCGTGATCGCCGCCTTCGAGGACGCGGCGATGCGGGACGCGCTGATGCGCGAGCATCGGCGCGGCGGCCAGAGCTTCGTCGTCTGCCCGCGCATCGAGGACATCGCCCCGATGGCGGCGCGCCTCGCCAAGCTGGTGCCGGACCTGACGACCATGGTGGCCCATGGCGAGCTCAAGGCCGCCGAGATGGATGACGTGATGGTGCGCTTCGCCGATGGCGAGGGCGATGTGCTGCTCGCCACCAGCATCATCGAGAGCGGACTCGACGTACCGCGCGCCAACACCATGCTGGTCTGGGACGCGGAGCGCTTCGGGCTGTCGCAGCTGCACCAGCTGCGCGGCCGGGTCGGGCGTGGCCAGCGCCGCGGCGTCGTCTATCTGCTGCACCGCCCGGACCGGCCGCTGTCGTCCGCCACCGAGAAACGCCTGCGGACCCTGGAGGCCCTCGACCGCCTTGGTGCGGGCTTCGCCATCAGCGCCCGCGATCTCGACCTGCGCGGCGCGGGCGACCTCGTCGGCGAGAACCAGGCCGGCCACGTCAAGCTGATCGGCCTGGGGCTGTACCAGCACCTGCTGCACTTGGCCCTGCGGGCGGCCAAGGGCGAGCCGGCGGAGGACTGGAACCCCGAGATCCGGCTGGGCCTCTCCGGCTCCGTGCCGGCGGATTATGTGCCCGAGCCCGAAGTGCGGCTGAGCCTCTATACCCGCACCCTGCGCCTCACCAATCCGGAAGAGGTCGAGGCCCTGCGCAGCGAGGTGGTCGACCGCTTCGGCCCGCCGCCCACGCCCTTCGAGGACCTGATCGCCCTCGCCCGGCTCCGAGTCGGCTGCTTGGCGCTCGGCATCCATCGCCTCAGCGGCGGCCCGCAGGGTCTGGCGGCCGACCTCCGGCCCAACGCACCGCCGCTTGCCGTGCCGGCCCACGCCCATATCGAGCGCCGGGACAATCGCGTGCTCCTGCGCCAGGGCCACGACGACCCGGCCGAGCGCGGCCGCCTCGCCGCTGCCTTCCTCGAGCGCCTGACGGCGCAGGGCGAACGCAGAGCCGGTGCGAAGGCCGGCTGACGCGTCGGGCGATCGGGCGGGACGCCCGATCGACACCGTCCGCACCGGTCAGGCGGCCATCCCTGCCGTGGGCGGGATGGCCGCGCCCGGAGCGTCGCGCCGGCGGTCGGCCGAAATCCGGCTGCTGAAGCCGGCATGATGCCTCGTGCACAGGCCTGAATCGCGCGAGCCACCGACGGCGGCCACCGTCGCCTCAACCTTTTCGGCGCGTCACGATCCGGCCCTGCGCAGTCCGGCCACCGCCGTCGCCCCAATCCTCCGGTCTCGCGCCAGCAGATGGCCGCCGATGCAGCCGACTGACGCGTCGTTGGAGCGCTCTCATGTCCAGGCTGCACCCGTTCAACTCGGGATCATCGCCTGTGTCTGGCGCGCAACAGGCGACGGATCAGCAATTTTAAGTACGCATTCGTCTTGCGGATCAATCTGCGGATGATATCGACCTTGATGGCTTTTTCAATCCATCCGGGACTATAGACGATGTCTTCAGCTGCTTCAAAAGCAAAAGATATATTGAAAACGGTTTTTTATAAAGAGGGCGGCCACAAACAGGCGATGATATCGGGGACAAAATTCAACATCCCGATCAATAAAAGTTTCCATTCCCAACACCTCAAATCATACGAAGATTATTTCCATGATTTCATTGAACTATCACTGAAATTGAACCCGGGCCTCTTCGTCGATGTGGGGGTCAATGTTGGGCAGATCCTCCTCAAGATGAAATCCATCGAGCCGGCGCGGGCCTATGTCGGCTTCGAGGCGTCGGTTCCCTGCTGCGCTTACGTGTATGATCTGATCGACGCCAACGCGATCAAGGGGTGCAAGATCATCCCCTTTGGCCTCAGCGATCAGGCCTGCCTGGTGCCGTTCTACTATTCGAGCGCGGTCGATCCCCAGGCCACCATCGTGCAGGGCTTCTGGACCGGCGCGAATCAGCGTTCCTACGAGCGGTTCATCTATGTCAGCCGAGGCGACGAGGTGCTGGCGACCCTGGGGACGGACACCGTCGGGATCATCAAGATCGACGTGGAGGGCGGCGAGCTGGAGGTCCTCAAGGGCCTGGTCGACACGATCGGGCGCGACCGGCCGCTCATCCTGTCCGAGGTGCTGCCGTTCGTCGAACGGCAGAACGTCGCCGAGCAGGCGACGATGCTGCGGCGCAGGCAGCGCTGCGAGGAACTGACCCGCCTGATCGAATCGCTGGACTATGTCTGCCTGCGCGCTCTGCCGGGATTCCAGGTCGAAGAGGTGGAATCCTTCGGCGCGCAGGAGTTCGTGGCCGACCGCACGAACTATGTCATGCTGCCCCGCGAACAGAAGAGCGTGTTCCTGAATGCGTTGCACCGCAAGGCGGCCTGAGGCCGCGCGACGCGTCGGCGGATTGGGGACGTTTCCGCCTTTGCGCCGGCCGCATCACGGGAGCCGGCATCGCTCAACGCCGGCCGTGGAACGAGGCACCGCGCGGGACCGGTTCGGGCGGTCTCGGACCGCGAAGGCGCAGGACCACGATGGCGGCGCGTGCGGCGGTCACCGCGATGATGAGCGAGCGTGGTCAGCCTGTCGGACCGGTCGCGGTTCACAGGCAGGTTCCGCCATACGCTCCGGTCACCGAAGCGAGACGTCCGTCCTCCGCCCGCCAGCCTACGCGCCACGTCAGGGTGCAGGATGGCTCCGAGAGCACGAACCATGCCCGACGCCCTTCGGCCGGATTCGCGGCCGGCGGATCGCTGCTGAAACCTTCGGCCCGCAGGCGCGAGATCAGGCCCCCTTCCGACGAGCCGAGTGGGAATGTGTCGGCGATGCGCGCAGCAAAAGCCGCATCGCCCCGCGCAAACTCGGGCGGAAGGTTCTGCACGAGGGATGGCCGCGCCCGATCCGGCATGGCCGTGAGGACGGCCCAGAACGGCACGGCGACCAAGGTCGTCACCGTGAGAAGGACCGCCCCGCCGAGGAGGATGACGAGCGTCCGGCCCGTCATAAGATTCGCATGGCCTGAGCGATGCCCGCCTCCCATCCGCAGGGAGGCGCCGAGGTTAAACCTCTCTCACCGGAACGCAACCAAAGGATGCAGTAAGCCCTCAGCTTCCGGGCTTGCGCACCGCCGAGGCGACATCGAGCGGCTTCGGCAGAAGGCCGAGGCGGTGGAAGGTGTCGGCGACGCGCTGCTGGTCGGCGGTGGTCTCGGCGTTCAGGGGCGTGACCCCGTAGGTGAGGCGCCGCAGCGCCACCGTGAGGATCGGGGCCGGAATGCCGACCGAGGGCGCGAGCTCGGCCGCCACCGCGTCGGTGTTGTCCTTGGCCCAGGCGTCGATCTCGCCGATGGCGGCGAGCGTGGCGTCGAGGGCCGGGCCGTTGGCCGCCGTGAAGGCGCGGGTCGAGAGGTAGAACTGGCGATTCGGCACGAGGCCGGTGCCGTCGACGAGGATGCGCCCGCCGGTGCTGCGCTCGCCCGAGGCGAGGAAGGGGTCCCAGATCGCCCAGGCGTCGACCGCGCCCCGGGCGAAGGCGGCGGCCCCGTCGGCCGGCGCCAGGAAGGTCGGGCTCACGGCCTCGTAGGGCACACCGGCCTGCTCGAGGGCGCGGACCAGGAAGTAGTGGACGTTCGAGCCCTTGTTCAGGGCGATCTTCCGGCCGCGCAGGTCCGCCACCGTGCGGATCGGGCTGTCCTGCGCCACCAGGATCGCCTCGCCCTTCGGCGCCGCCGGCTCGTGCCCGACATAGAGCAGGTCCGGGTTGGCGGCCTGGGCGAAGATCGGGGGGGCCTCGCCGGCCGAGCCGAGATCGACGGCCCCGGCATTCAGCGCCTCCATCAGGGGCGGCCCCGAGGGGAACTCGGCCCAGGTGACGCGGTAGCCGAGCGGCTTCAGGCGCTGCTCCAGCAGGCCCTTGCCCTTGAGAAGCACCAGCGTGCCGTATTTCTGATAGCCGATGCGGATGACTTTCTCGTCCGCGCTGGCGTGCAGGGTGCCGAAGGTCAGCAGCGCCAGGGCGGTGAGGAGAATCCAGGCGCGGCGCGTGCCGTCGGGGCGGAGCGCAAGGGCACGGGTGGCGGCGGGCATGGGGGGCTCCTTCACGCGGGGATGCTCGGGCTCGATGTTCGATGGATGAACCCAGCCGCTCGGCTTCCATCTGCTCTCCGTCATCCCGGAGCCGCGCAGCGGAGTCCGGGAACCAGAAACACAGGTGGGGCAGAATCCGACGCTGTCGCGGCTCTGGATTCCGGGCTCGCCTGCGGCGCCCCGGAATGACGGTGGCTCTCCTGTCCGCCAAGCTCTCGTCGTTCGGGGACGTCGCCCCCTCAATGCGCCGCGATGCGGCGGCTGGGCACGATGTCGTTGGCGATGACCTCGCCGAAGGGGCCGTTGTTGCGGGCGTTGCTGGGCGCGACGCCGGTGGTGGCCCGCAGGGGGAGCTTCGGGAAGACCAGCTCGGCGAAGCGGTAGGCCTCCTCCAGGTGCGGGTAGCCCGACAGGATGAAGCGGTCGATGCCGAGGTCGATGTATTCCTTCATGCGGTCGGCCACCTGATCGGCCGAACCGACCAGGGCGGTGCCGGCGCCGCCGCGCACCAGGCCGACGCCGGCCCAGAGGTTCGGCGACACTTCGAGCTTGGTGCGGTCGCCCCCGTGCAGGGCCATCATGCGGCTCTGCCCGACCGAATCCTGGCGCTTGAGCGTGGCCTGAGCCTTGGCGATGGTCTCGTCGTCGAGGCGCGAGATCAGGTTTTCGGCAGCGGCCCAGGCCTCGCCCTCGGTCTCGCGCACGATGACGTGCAGGCGGATGCCGTACGAGAAGGTCTTGCCCTTGCGGTCGGCCGCCTCGCGGGCCTTGGCGATCTTTTCCGCGACGCCGGCCGGAGGCTCGCCCCAGGTCAGGTAGACCTCGCAATGCTCGGCCGCGACCTCGATGCCGGCCGGCGACGAACCGCCGAAATAGAGCGGCGGGTAAGGCGTCTGCACGGGTGGGAAGATCACCCGGCCCTCCTCGACCTTGAGGTGCTTGCCCGCGTAGCTGACGGTCTCGCCCGACATCAGCCCGCGCCAGATGTGCAGGAACTCGTCGGTGACGACGTAGCGCTCGTCATGGTCGAGGAAGACGCCGTCGCCGCGCAGTTCGACGGGGTCGCCGCCCGTGACGACGTTGATCAGCAGGCGCCCGTCCGAGATCCGGTCGAGGGTCGCGGCCATGCGGGCGGCCATCGCCGGCTCCTGCAGGCCGGGGCGCACGGCGACGAGGAAGCGCAGGCGCTTGGTCAGGGGCGCCAGCGCCGAGGCCACCACCCAGGAATCCTCGCAGGAGCGACCGGTGGGCAGGAGCACGCCGTAATAGCCGAGCTCGTCCGCCGCCTGGGCGATCTGGCGGAGATAGGCGATCGAGACGTCGCGGGCGCCTTCCTGCGCACCGAGATAGCGGCCGTCGCCGTGGGTGGGGAGGAACCAGAGAACGTCGGTCTGTCCAGTCATGGGGGCTCTCGTGTGGTGGGAGGCGGCGGCGCTCAGGACGGCGCGCGCTCGGACAACAGGTGATCGAGGATGCGGCCTTCGAGAGCCGCGAGGTCGGCGTCGCCCCGGCGTCGGGGCCGGGGCACGTCGACCGTCACGTCGAGGGCGATGCGGCCGGCCTCCACCACCAGGATGCGGTCGGCCATCGCCACGGCCTCGGCGACGTCGTGGGTGACCAGGATGGCGGTGAAGCCCTGCGCCCGCCAGATCCGCTCGATCATCGCCTGCATGTCGATGCGGGTCAGGGCGTCGAGGGCGCCGAGCGGCTCGTCGAGGGCGAGCAATCCGGGACCGCTGACGAGAGCGCGGGCCAGGGCCACGCGCTGGCGCTGGCCGCCCGACAGGGTCGCGGGCCAGTTGCCGGCCTTCTCGGACAGGCCGACCTCGGCCAGGGCCGCTTCGGCCTTGGCGCGCCGCTCGGCCTTGCGCCCCCCCTCGCCGAGACCCACCGCCACGTTGTCGACGACGCGGGCCCAGGGCAGCAGGCGCGGCTCCTGGAACATGATGCGCTTCGAAGGCGTGCGCAGGGCCTCGGATTCGAGGGCGATGCGGCCGGCACTCGGCTGCTCCAGGCCGAGGATCAGCCGCAGCAGGGTGCTCTTGCCGCAGCCCGAACGCCCGACCACGGCGACGAACTGCCCGGCCGGGATGTGCAGGTCGAGCCCCTCGATCACCGTGTGGCCGTCGAAGTCCTTCCGCAAATCCCGGATCGTGACGCCGATGCCGGTGGCGGAGGCCTGCGGCGCGACCCGGGCCGGCGCCTTCGGGGCGGCGACCCCGCGCGGTTTCAGGTCGCGGATCGGCGTGTCCTCGCGAAGCTGGGAATCGTCAGGGACGCGAAGGGCGGTGGCGAGCATGGGGCGGACCGTCGAATGGGAGAAGGGGGTTTTGGGAGCGCCGCTGGCGTGAAGCGGCACGCCTCGAAGGTCTGGTCGAAGGTCTGGCGCTCTCTCCCGCTTGGTGGGGAGGAGAGGCGCCAACGGCGCATCACGCGTTCCGGTAGGCCGGGTTCCAGGCCAGGAACCGGCGCTCCAGCAGGCGGGTGACGCCGTCGGCAGCCTTGCCGAGGCCGGCGTAGATCACGATCGCCAGCACCACCACGTCGACCAGCATGAACTCGCGGGCCTGCATCGCCATGTAGCCGAGGCCGGACGAGGCCGAGATCGTCTCGGCGACGATCAGCGTCAGCCACATGATGCCGAGCGCGTAGCGCAGGCCGACGAAGATCGAGGGCAGCGCGCCGGGCAGGACCACGCGGGTGAACAGGGTGGCCGCCGACATGCCGTAGACCCGGCCCATCTCGACGAGTTGCGGGTCGACCGAGCGGATGCCGTGCAGGGTGTTGGCGTAGACGGGGAAGAACACCCCGATCGCCACGAGGAAGAGCTTGGCCTCCTCGTCGATGCCGAACCACAGGATCACCAGGGGGATCAGCGACAGGTGCGGGATGTTGCGGATCATCTGCAACGTCGTGTCGGTAAGGCGCTCGGACAGGCGCGACAGGCCGTTGGCGAGGCCGAGCGCGAAGCCGATGCCGCCGCCGATGAGGAAGCCTACCGCCGCACGGGCGAAGCTGATCGACAGGTTGGTCCAGAGTTCGCCGCTGCGCGCCGCCTGCCAGCCCGCCGCGACGACCCCCGAGGGGGCCGGCATGAACCGGGTCGAGACGAGGCCCGTGGAGGCGGCGACCTGCCAGCCGAGCAGGATCACGGCGGGCACGAGCCAGGGCGTCAGACGCTCGAGGGTGCGGGTGCCGAGAGAGGGAGTCATGGGTCAGCCCTTGCTTGCCGGAGGTGCCGGCGGCGTCCACACGGCGTCGCGCACGCGGATGGGGTTGGCGATGAGGCCCAGGGCCTGGAAGCGGTCGGCCACGCGTTGCTGGCCGGCGATCACGGCCTCGCTGAGCGGCGCGATGACGTAGACGCTGCGGTCGACGGCGCGCCGGGTCGCATCGAGGGGCACGCCGGTGCCCTTCGACAGCAGGGCGGCCACCTCCGGGCGATTCGCTTCGCACCAGGCCGCCACTTCAGCCAGGGCTGCGACCGCCGCCTGGACCACGGGGGCGTTGGCCTGCGTGAAGTCCCGGTTGCCGAGAAAGAAGTTGGTGGGCCTCTCGATCTCGGCGGCACTGGCCAGGATGCGGGTGCCGGGCTGGCGCTCGGCGATGGCGAAGTACGGGTCCCAGATCGCCCAGGCGTCCACGGCGCCGCGCGCGAAGGCCGCCGCCGCATCGGCGGGCGCCAGGGTCACGGGCTCGATGTCGCTGTAGGTCAGCCCCGCCGTCTCCAGGGCGCGGACGACGAGGTAGTGGGCGCTCGATCCCTTGGCGAAGGCGACGCGGCGGCCCTTGAGGTCGGCGAGCGTCGTCAACGGCGAGCCCTGCGGTACCAGGATCGCCTCGCCGGAGCCGCCGGCATCCTGCGCCGCGACGTACAGGAGGGTGTTGCCGGCGGCCTGGGCGAAGACCGGGGGCGGCGCGCCGGTCTGGCCGAAATCGATGGCGCCCATGCCGAGCGCTTCGAGCACCGGCGGCCCGAACGAGAATTCGGTCCAGCGCACCGTGACCCCGAGGGGTTTCAGCGCCCGCTCGATGGTGCCCTGCTGCTTGGCGACGACGAGGATGCCGTTCTTCTGGTAGCCGATGCGAAAGCTGCCGGCTTCTGCGGCGGCCGGCAGGATGACCGATCCGGGCATGGCGGCGGCCACGGCACCGGCGAGGAGGCTGCGTCGGGACAGCATTGCGGGCGCGCCCTCAACCAGCGCTGGCGAAGGCCGAGACCGGCGCATCGGCCTCCGGCGACGCGGCGCGGGCGGCCCGCGCCGTGAGGAGTTCCGCGAGCTGGTTCGCCGCGTCGCCGATGCGGGCCTTCACGCCGTCATCGACCAGGACGCCCTCGCGAAAATCGGCGTCCGAGCCGTAAACCGCGCTCGGGATGGTGTGGGCGCTGAAGAAGCCGAAGAGCGGACGCAGGGAATGCTCGACCACGAGGGCGTGGCGCGGGCCGCCGCCGGTTGCCGAGAGAATCACGGGCTTGCCCACCAAAGCCGCCGGATCGACGAAGTCGAACAGGTGCTTGAACAGGCCCGTATAGGCGCCCTTGTAGACCGGCGAGCCGACGATGAGCGCGTCGGCGCCCTCGATGGCCTCGACGATGCGGCGGGCCGGCAGCGGCAGCAGATCCCGCGACCAGGCGGCCCCGAGGCCGGTGCCGGCATCGACCATGTCGAACAGGCGGATGTCGGCCCGGACCTGGGCTCCGACCGCCTCGGCCAGCGCCTCGGCCAGAGCGCGGGTCTTCGACGGGCGCTGGAGATTGGCGGTGAAGCCGACGATGCGGGGCAGTGACAAGCGGGGCACAGACATGAGCTCACTCTCGTGGGCGACGCGCTCGGGCTCAACGATCCGATTGGCGCAGTCGAAAAGATCTGGCGTCGGGCTTTTCGGATGCATTGCGTCACCGCTCAAGACGAACGTTGGACGACAACGACTATTCCGAAGATCCTGGCTCAGCAGGGGGAGATATAGGCCCTGTGAAACCAACCGGTTTGTCGGTGTTTTCGCAGCGCCGTTCTGACGAAAACGTGCCCGTTGCGCGCCCGAGAATCAATGAAACGTTCTTTTGAATGCGTGATGCGCCGGAGAGGATCTCTCTGAGTCGCGACGGATCGGGAGATGAACGCGTTCGACACGCATTATCGTGCCGGAATCCTCATCCCTCGGGGTCTTCGCGCTCGGGGGCTTTGTCCTCGGGGTCACCGGGCCGAGATCTGCAGATCTCGGACCTCGGACCTCAGGCGACGGCGTCGGCCAGCGCGCCCTGCAGCACCAGCCGCTGGAAGGCGGCCAGGAGGTCGGAATCGAGCTTCGGCAGCATGCCCTGCATCACCGCATAGGCCTCGCCGTGGGGAAGCGGATCGCGGTACGGCCGCCGCTCGGTCAGGGCCGAATGGATGTCGCAGATCGTGACGAGGCGCACGAGGTCGGGGATCGCCGCCCCGGCGAGGCCGTCCGGATAGCCGCTGCCGTCCAGCATCTCGTGATGGGAGCGCACCACCTCGAGGGTCGCTGCGTCGAAGCCGCTTTGGGCACCCAGCAGGTCGGCGCCGAGCGCCGGATGGGTGCGCATCACCGCCATTTCCGCCGTGGTGAGGCGGCCGGGCTTGTTCAGGATCGCGAGGGGAATCTTGGCCTTGCCGACATCGTGCAGCAGGGCGGCGCGGGCGAGACGCTTCTGGTCGGCGCGGGCCAGCCTCAAGCCGGCCCCGAAGGCGGCGGCATAGCCCGCGACGCTGAGGGAGTGCTGATAGAGCTGCTGGTCATGGCCCTGGAGCACGTCGAGCCAGGTCCGGATGCCGGCCTCCGAGACGGCCTCCAGGATGAGGTCGGTTCCCGCATCGATCTCCTGCGGGTTCAGAGGCTGCCCGGCCTCGGCCGCCCGGAAGGCGTCGGCCACCAGGGCGACGGCGGCCCGCGCCCGCTCGGCGGTGGCGCGAACCTTCCGCCGCCGCGGTGCCTTCGCGGCCGGAGGGAGGATCATCTCGGCCGGCGCATCGGTGGGCGTATGGGCCGGCGTCTCGCCCGGCAACTTGGCCGGCAACTTGGCCGCCGCCTTGACCCCATTGCTCCGGCGCGCCGCCTGCCAGGTCCCGACGAGCCCGAACAGGGCGGCGAGCACCACGGTGCGGGGCGCGTTCGACGGGAGGGTCCGGGTGGCGGCGGCGGACCGGCCCACGCCGACCGGAGGGTGGTTGGTGAGCTGGAGGCTGGCGATGCGGGAGCCATGCAGCCGGGCGATCCAGGTGGCCGCCAGCATGGCATCCCCGCCGATGTCGACCACCGCCACGAGGGGAAGCACCGACGGCAGGGACTCGAACGGCTCGATGCAGCGGCAGGTCACCACGGTCTCGACGGCACGGCACAGCAGGGCCGCAAGTTGCGGTCTGTCCGAGACGATGAGAACGGAACTGTCCTGGGTCACGAGAGGGTCCGTCAACGGATGCGCGGTCCGGCTCCGTCGCCCGACGCGACACATGTGACATGAAATTATTATCGAACAATTCACGGCAAAGCAGCAGGCAATTCATCCGGCCGTCTACGCGATCTCTGCGGATCAGTGAGCCTTTTCGGGCCGCGAGAACCCGTTCTGAAACAGATCAGTTCGGGCGCAGAGCGCACAAAGCTTGCATAGGTTCGGCCCCGCACACGCGGTGAGCGAAGCAGAGCGCGGCCGCGCGTCGTCCGCTGGCGACCCGATCCGGGACAGCACGTCCGGCGCCCTGCTCAAGCGAACAACGTGCCATCCGGGGCCGTGCCAGGCACGGCGTGCCATCCGGGGCCGTGCCAGGCACGGCGTGCCATCCGGAGTCCTGACAGGCGTGGACTTTTCCCGCGCGGTCGCGCACCCCAGCGCCTCGGCGGGGCGCGGAGCGGAGGGCATCGATGATCCCGGGCGGATGGCGGTGACGGAGGGCGAGGCATGAACCGGCGCGAGGTGGTCGCCGCGGCGCTGGCGCGGCTCGCGCCACGCCTGCCCGATTTCGAGACCGAGGCGGTGATCGACCGCGCTCTGGCGAGCCCGGGCCTGCGCAATGCGCAGCCCGAGACCGCCGCCTGGCTCGCCCTGGTGGCCTATGGGCGCCACGTCTTCACCGAGTACGACACCCTGCTGGACGAGGGCTACGATCGCGACAGCGCCCGACACTTCGTCCTCGACGATCTCAATGCGGTGCTCGCCGAATGGGGGTCGCGCCGCCGGGTCTCCGAGGTGGAAACCGCGACGGAGGACGATCCCGAGGCCTGAGCGGCCGCGGCGCTCCGGTTCCGGGCCCGACCTCGGATGCAGGGTTGCGTCGCGCCGCCTTGCACCACGGCTGCCTGCGCGGCATCGTCCCGATCCGCCGGAGGAAACGTCTTCGCCCGGCCCCAAAGAGTTCAAGGATCACGGTTTCATGAAGATCAGCGCGCGCAACGTCCTCAAGGGCAAGGTCGTCTCGGTCGAGAAGGGTGCCACGACGGCACACGTGAAGATCGAGATCGCGGGCGGCCAGCTGGTGACCGCCTCGATCACAAACGAATCCGTTGACAGCCTGAAGCTGACCGTGGGCGGCGACGCCTATGCGGTGGTGAAGTCTTCCGACGTTCTGGTCGCGGTGGATTGAGGCCGATGCGCCGCATCGCCGCGATCGCGGTTTTCGCACTGGTCGCCAGCGCCGCGCAGGCGCAGCAGCCGCCCGCCGATCCGGCAGCCTGCACGCAGTTCGACTGGTCGCTCCTGCGCGAGCAGGCCTGGTTCTCGGCCGCGGGCCTGTCGCGAGTGGAATCCGGCGGCAGGCTGGCGGCAGCGATGCCGGCAGCTCTGCTCGGGCTGAAGCCTCTGGCGGAGGTCGCGTCGCCCTTCGCGCCGTCGCGGGAGGCGAAGCCCGGCACCTATGCGGGCGTGCTCCACCTCGATGCGCCGCTGGCGCCCGGTGCCTATCAGGTCACCCTGTCGGACCGGGCCTGGGTCGATGTGAGCCAGGACGGACACACCACCCGGCCGCCCACGGCGCATACGCAGCGGCACGGCTGCCCGATGCTGGCAAAGAGCGTGCGCTTCCAGCTCGGCACCGCCCCCATCACCCTGCTGGTGAGCAACGCCGCGGCGGACTCGATCCGCATCGCCGTCTCGCCGGTGGACTAGGCCGGGCTTCTCCGTCCTACCCGGGGGCGTTCGCGAACCTTCGCTGCGCGCCCTCGACGGGCCGAGCCCCGATCGACTAGCGTGGCGCCACGATCCAGGATTCACCCCGGGGGTCTCGACCTCGGCCTGGATCCTCGGCCTGATTCACGGCGCCCCGCTCGGTGGGGACGCGATTCCGGGAGCCTTCCGCTGACCCTCCGTCTCCGCCTCGCGACCCTCCTGCTCCTCGCCCCAATCCTCGGGCTGCCCCTGTGCGCCGAGGCCCAGGACCGGGGCAGCGTCAACCCGAAACCCCTGCCGCCACTGGCCAATCCGGACGCGCCGGACACCCCCGCCAAGGCCCTGTTCGGCCGCGCCACCACGCCCGCTCCCGGCCCCGCCGAGGCCTACGGCTCCTACGCCAAGGGCTGCTTCTCGGGCGGCGAGGCGCTGGCCGTCGACGGGCCGAACTGGCAGGTGATGCGCCTGTCGCGCAACCGGATGTGGGGCACCCCGCCGCTGGTGGAATTCCTGGAGCGGCTGGCCGCCAAGGCGCCCCGCATCGGCTGGAGCGGCCTCCTCGTCGGCGACATGTCCCAGCCGCGCGGCGGCCCGATGCTCACCGGCCACGCCTCGCACCAGCTCGGCCTCGACGCCGACATCTGGCTGACCCCGATGCCCGATCACCGCATGAGCCGGGCCGAACGCGAGGAGACCTCCGCCACCAACGTGGTCCGGGCCGACCGCCTCGACATCGATCCGCGGGTCTGGACTCCCGAGCACCTCAAGCTGATCCGGATGACCGCGCAGGAGCGCGAGGTGGCGCGCCTCTTCGTCAATCCGGCGATCAAGAAGGCCCTGTGCCGCGAGGCCGGCGGCGACCGGGCCTGGCTCTCGAAGGTGCGGCCGATGTACGGGCACAACTACCACTACCACATCCGCCTCGCCTGCCCGGCGGGCCAGGACCAGTGCGGCGACCAGGCCCCGCCGCCCTCCGGCGACGGCTGCGGCGAGGAGCTGGCCTACTGGTTCAGCGACGCGATCCTGAATCCGAAACCGGCGACGAAGCCGCCGCGCCCGAAGCCTCCGATGACCATGGCCGCCCTTCCCTCCGCCTGCCGGGCGGTGCTGAAGGCGCGCTGAGGACCCCTCCCGCCGCACCCATCTGGGGAGCGGCCAGCCGGACGACAGGACGCGAGATGGGCGAACGGATTACGATCAGCGCCGGCGACGGCACGCAGGCGGTCATCGACGTCGATGGCGCCGAGCCCGTGTCCTGGCAGGTGGCGGGACGCGAATACCTCTGGAGCGGCGATCCGCAGCACTGGAATCGCCACGCGCCGTGGCTGTTCCCGGTGGTCGGCGCCTCCTCGGGCGGCACCGTGCAGGTGGGCGACCAGGCCTACCCGATGCCGCAGCACGGCTTTGCCCGCGACCTGCCCTTCACGGTGATCGAGCGGGCCGCGGACAGCGTCGACCTGCGCCTGACCGACAGCGCCGAGACCCGCGCGCATTTCCCTTACGCCTTCCGCCTCGACATCACCGCCCGGGTCGGCCCCGGCCTGCTCGACTTCGAGATCTGGATCGAGAACACCGACACGGTACCCCTGCCCTACGGCCTCGGCTTCCACCCGGCCTTCCCGTGGCCCTTCGCCGGCGGCACCCGCGCGGCGGGCGGCGGCTACGCGGTCCGGTTCGAACACCCGGAACGTCCGTTCGTGCCGGAGGTGGGGGACGGCGGCCTCCTCCTGCGCGCGGAGCGGCCGATCCCGCTCGACGGCGACACTCTGCCCCTCGATCCGGCCCTCTTCACCGAGGCCCTGGTGTTCCGGGATGCGGCGAGCGCCTGGATGCGCTTCACCGGGCCCGACGGCGCGGCGATCCGCCTGGCAGTGTCGGACTTTCCCCATCTGGCGGTCTGGACCAAGCCGACGGCCCCGTTCCTCTCGCTCGAATGCTGGACCGGCCATGCCGACTGGGCGGGCTTCACCGGCGACCTCACGCGACGGGATTCGCAGCGGATGCTGGCCCCGGGCCAGCGCGCCCGCCACGGCGTCACCCTATCCTTCGAGCCCGAGAGCCGGGTATGACGAGGGCCGTCTCGACAGACGCTGGATCGGGCGAGGCGTTCTCAGCAGAGGCCTGGGCGCGCAACGCGGAGGCCTACGAGACCATCCGCACCATGCCGTTCAACGCCGAACTCGCCGCCGGCACCCTCACCCGCGCGCGCTTCATCCACTACATCGTGCAGGATGCACATTACCTCGTGGGCTTCGGCCGGGCGCTGGCCCTCGCCGCCGCCAAGGCGCCGGACCCGGACCGGATGGTGCAGTTCGCCCGCGCGGCCGAGACCGCGATCGTGGTGGAGCGCTCGCTGCACGGCGGCTTCTTCCGCGATTACGGCATCGACGCCACGACCTTCGCGGAGATACCGCTCTCGCCGCCCTGCGATCACTACGTGTCGTACCTCCTCGCCACCGCCTACGCGGAGCCCTACGAGGTGGTGCTCGGCGCCCTGCTGCCGTGCTTCTGGATCTATGCCGAGATCGGCCGGGACATCGTTGCGCGGGCTGGCGCCGACAACCCGTACCGGGCCTGGATCGACACCTATGCGGGCGAGGATTTCGCCGAGGCCGTCGCCGCCATGCTCGCCGCCACCGACGCGGCGGCCCGCGGCGCCTCGCCGGACGTCCGGGCGCGGATGCACCGGGCCTACCGCCAGGCCACCCGGCTCGAATACCTGTTCTGGGACGGCGCCTACCGGGATGCGGCCTGGCCGGTCTGACGCCGCCCCCCGGTGTCGTGATGCGCCCGGGTCGCCCGCTTACACCGCCCGCAGGCGTTCCCCGAGGGCGCCGACGCGCGGGCGGGTCTGGCTGCGGAAGCGGTCGCGGGCGGCCCGGGCGGCCTGCTCGACGCTGCGGAACACCGTGCCCTCGAGGGGCGCGAAGTCGCGGCTCGATGCGAAGAAGCGGACCCCGCCCGGCTCCGGCACGGCGATGCCGGCGGTGACCTCGCCGATCTCGATGATGCGGGTCGGCTCGGCATGGAGGCGGTTGCGGGCGCGGTCCGCCCGGTGGTCCGGGAAAGCGGGCGTGGCGTGCAGGCGGTTCAACGCCCGATCGGCGTCGGTCTGGGCATGCGGCATGACGGGAACTCCGGTGGCCGGCTTTGGGCCGGCAGGGACAGGATCGTGGGACGCGACGGAGAAGTCAGCGTCGACAACAACCGCGTTGGAACCGGGCGTTCTGTGGAGATCGGAGCGCAGTGCAGACAGTCACGGCAAGTCATCCTTGTTAAGAAGGACCACGAGGCGCGCGCGCATCGCGGTGCTTTAGCGTTTGATGACGCGGCGCAAGCTACACACTTCAAATCACCGCGGCCCGGCGACCCGATTGGGGGCCACCGAACGTCTTCAAGATGCTCATCCGGCGAGCTTTCGTCAACGGATCGATCTTTCGAATGCAGGGCGAAACGTGGCACAAACGGCCCCGCTCGACGCGCGGGGCGCGTGCTTCTTTCGCGGCGCGCCCGCACTCCGCGCGCCGGAGGCGTCAGGCGGCCGCGATGATGGCGGCAAGGTCCTGATAGTCGCGAAAGATCCGGGCGGCGCCGGCCCGGGTCAGGTCGGCCGCCGCCGGATCGTGGCTCCAGTGACCACCGCCACTGAAGCCGACGACGCGCATGCCGGCGGCGCGGGCGGCGGTGACGCCCGGAACGCTGTCCTCGATCACCAGACAGGCCTCCGGGGCGACGCCCATGGCGGCGGCGGCGTGGAGGAACAGATCGGGGGCCGGCTTGCCCCGCGCCACCAGGGTCGAGGAGAAGATCCGCCCCTCGAACAGGGGCAGCAGGCCGGTGAGTCCGAGGGAGTGGCGCAGGCGCACGGGGTCGCTGCTCGAAGCGACGCAGGACGGCAGGCCGAGTTCGGCCACTGCCGCCGCGACGCCCGCCACGGCGCGCAGCTCGGTGTCGAAGGCCCGCAGGGTATCCTCCTTCACCGCCTCGACGAAGCCTTCCGGCGCCGTGACTCCGTAATCGCGGGCGATGTGGCCCATGATGGAAACCATCGAGGTGCCGGCAAAGCGCGCCCGCACGGTCTCGACGTCGATGGGCACGCCGATGCGGTTGAGACCGGCAGTCAGGCGCCCGAGGCTGATCGGCTCGCTGTCGACGAGGACGCCGTCGCAATCGAAGATCACCAGCGCGAGGGCGGGTGCGGTCTCGCCGGGGGCGGGCACCGGATCGAGGAGGGGGGAGGCGTCGCGCATGGGCTTCGATCGGGTCTCGGGCTGCGGATGGGCCCCGCGCCGCGCGGCCCCGTGCCCGCATATGGCGCGATCGCGATCCCGCGCAAACCGCAGCGCCCGCCGCTCGGACGACGGTGGCTTGCGCACCGCGACGTGCCCTCCTACTCAGCCTCCGGGGCCGGCCCGGATGCCGGCGGTGCGATCGGGTGCGATGGTCCGTTTCCTCAGCCGCTTCCTCGGCCTCGTCTTCCTCGCGGCGGGCTTCGTCTGCCTCGTCTATGACGGCGCGCGCTCCATCGCGAACGACGCCGTGCGCGTCACCAGCGTCAGCGACCTCGCCTTCACCCTGTTCAAGGACCGGGCGAGCGCCCTGCAGGGCACGGTCGAGGGCGTCGCCCCCTGGTTGTGGAAGATCCTGGTTCTGCCGCTCACCCTGGCGCCCGCCGCCCTGGTCGGACTGGTGATCGGGGCCGTCCTGCTCTGGCTCGGCCAGCCGGCCCGCCAGCGGATCGGGTTTCTCAGCGGTCCGTGACGGCACTGCCTGACCGACGAAAGCCGCCCAGGGGTGCCATTTCGCACCTGATCAGGGCTCCGGCGGGGTCCGGCACGGTCAAGGCGCCATATTTTCAAGCGCTGTCCATCGTAGGGATCAGAACGAAGCGAGTGGCGGATCGCCAGGCCGTCAGGCCTGCGGACCGATCCGTCCTTCGGCTCCATGCGCTGAAATCTGTCGGGGATCGTCTGCCCTCATGTCCCGCATCCTTGTCGTTTCGACCCTCGCCGTTCTCCTCGGTGCCGCTCCGGTGCTGGCCCAGCCCGCGCCGGGCGCGCCCGTTCCACGGAACATCACGGCATCGGGCGTGACCAAGCCGCCGAGCGGCGGCGACCGGGGCGGCGCTCCCTACACCCGCGCCTCCACCGAGGCCGACATGGTGAAGGCCCAGCGCGCCTCGGCGGCTCGCGACAAGGCCTGGGACAACAAGATGCGCACCACCATGGGCTCGATCTGCAAGGGCTGCTGAGCCGCAGACCGGCGTGCGTCACGTCGGAACCGTGCCGTGATCCGCCTGGAGGGCGTCAGCAAGCGGTTCCCGGATGCCGGGCGCCCCGCCGTGGACAATCTCGACCTCGCGGTCGCCGAAGGCAGCGTCTGCGCCCTGATCGGCCCCTCGGGCTGCGGGAAATCCACCACTCTGCGCATGGTCAACCGGCTGGTGGAGCCGGATGCGGGCCGGGTCCTCGTCGCGGGCGTGGACGTGATGCAGGGCGATCCGGTCGCCCTGCGCCGACGCATCGGCTACGTGCTCCAGGGCGTCGGCCTGTTTCCCCATCGCAGCGTCGCCGACAACATCGCCACCGTGCCGGGCCTGCTCGGCTGGCCCCGCTCCCGGATCGCCGAGCGGGTCGATGCCATGCTCGATCTCGTGGGACTCGACCCGGCCGAGTATCGCCGGCGGCGCCCGCACGAGCTCTCCGGCGGCCAGCGCCAGCGCGTCGGCGTCGCCCGGGCGCTCGCGGCCGATCCGCCGGTCCTCCTCATGGACGAGCCCTTCGGGGCCGTGGACCCCGTCGCCCGCGACCGGCTCCAGGGTGAGATCGGCGCCATCCTGCGGCGCCTCGGCAAGACCGTGCTCCTCGTCACCCACGACATCGACGAGGCGATGCGGATGGGCGACCGGGTGGTGCTGATGCGCGCCGGCCGGATCGTCCAGGCCGACACCCCGGAGCGCCTCCTCGCCGCACCGGCCGATGCCTTCGTGGCCGGCTTCACCGGTCAGGACCGGGCGCTGCGCCGCCTCGCCCTGATCCCCGCCGGCACTCTGGCGCGCCCCGGTGCCGCCCCGGGCGCGCCCGCCCTCGACAAGGGCGCCTCGGTGCGCGAGGCGCTGTCCCTGCTGCTGGCCACGGGCGCCGACCGGCTCGACCTGACCGGCGACGGCGCGCAGGCCCATCTCACCTTGTCATCGATCCGGGACGAAGCGGCCCAGGCGGGAGACGCCGCAACGCGGGCGTAGACCCGCCTGCTTGCTGCGCGCCTGGAGACCTGTAGCCTGGAGACCTGCGGCTCGCAGACCTGTGGCTCGCAGACCTGCGGCTCGCAGACCTGCGGCTCGTGTGTCTACTTGCACTCGTCGCGGGCGCGCTTCATCGCCTCGGCGAAGCCCGCCAGGGCGTAATCGTCCTGGGTGGGATTGCCCCGCATCGAGGTGGTCTTGATCTGGAGCTTGGCCGTGCGCGTCATCTCGGTGACCACGCGGGTCTCCTCCGCCGGGTTCTGGAGCCAGGCGTTGTTGTCCTTGGTGACGAGGCCGTAGCGGGTGGCGCCGAGGATCAGGGTCGGGTCGGTGGGCGCCGGCCCCGCATTGGCCTTGGCCTGGCTGCTGGCAGGCTTGGCGGGGAAGCCCAGCATCACCGCGACCTCGTTGGCCACGTTCTCGGCTTTGCGCACGGTCACGAAGAGATAGGCCGTGTCGCGCTTCAGGGTCTTGGGCGAACGCGTCTGCGGCTGGGCGATGGCGTAGCAGACGCGGGTCTTGCCCTGGCCGTTGGCGAAGACGTTCCAGTCGCCGAAGATCGCGACCGGCGTGGCCTGCTGCATGCCCGGCGCCGTCAGGGGGGCCTTCTCGCGCCCGCGCCGGCCGCGCTTGCGGCTGGGCGCCTCGGACGCCTCGGGCGCGGCATCCTGCGCCAAAACCTGCGCCGCGCCGAGAAACCCGCCGGGCACGGCCGGCATCGGCAGGAGGGAGACCGGACCGGCCAGGACGATCGTGACGGCCCCGAGCCGGAGACCGCGCCGCAGAACTGGAAGCATGGAGGACCCTTCGGGACGGTGCCGGGCCGGGAGGCCCCGCCACGCGTCCGGACTTGCGGCGCGAAGGCACGCGGACTTCAGGAAACAGGACGATGGCGCCGCCCCCGCTCTGGGGCGCCGCCGGCACGCGTCAGGCGGCGTGCGGCTCCGCCGGCACGGCACTCGGAAAAGCGCTCGGCAGCGTCGCCATCACGGCTGCCGCGAGGCTCGAGACCGTGGTGCGAGCCGGTTCGGCGACGGGCGCGACGGCCTGAGCCTCCCCTTGGACCGGTCTTTGGACCGATACCTGGACTGGTCCTTGAACCGGTACTTGAACCGGTACCTGGACCCGCGGCAGCGCCCGGGGCTTCGGGTCGTTGTAGGGCGTGTTGTAGCACTTGCGCACCGAGGCCCAGAAGGCGGCCCGGTCGGCCTCGGGCAGCCGGCTCAGGGCCACGTCGATCAGGGCCGTGGCATCGGCCGCGAGGGCCGGGACATCATCCGGCGCAATCGCGCTTTCAGGGGTCATGGAAAGATCTCCGAAGGGCTCGGGTCAGGTCCTACACAGCATCACATAGCTAAGCCGTGAACGCACCTGCCCCAAGGCCGGTTCTTGCGGCCTATGCGTCCGCGAGGGCCGCGATCCAGCGTGCGGCCTGGGCGCGCACGTTGTCGGGGGCGGTGCCGCCGTAGCTGGTCCGGCTCGAGACCGAGTTCTCGACGCCCAGCACCGCGTAGACCGCCTCGGTGATGCGGGGCTCGGCGGACTGCATCTCGGCCAGCGACAGGTCTTCCAGGCCGACATTGCGGGCGGAGGCCGTGCCGACGAGGCGGCCCGTGACGTGGTGCGCTTCGCGGAACGGCAAGCCGAGTTCCCGCACCAGCCAGTCGGCGAGGTCGGTCGCGGTGGCGTAGCCGGAGCCGGCGGCGCGGGCGAGCACCGCGGCATTCGGTTCGAGGTCGCGCACCATGCCGGTCATGGCGGCCAGGCACAGCGAGAGGGCCTGGAGCGCGTCGAAGGTGCCCTCCTTGTCCTCCTGCATGTCCTTCGAATAGGCGAGCGGCAGTCCCTTCATCACGATCAGCAGTCCCGTGAGCGCACCGATGACGCGGCCGGACTTGGCCCGCACCAGCTCGGCCGCGTCCGGGTTGCGCTTCTGCGGCATGATCGACGAGCCGGTGGTGTAGCCATCGGACAGCCGGACGAAGTTGAACTGGGCCGAGGTCCAGACCACCAGCTCTTCGGCGAAGCGCGACAGGTGAACGGCGCAGATCGCCGCGGCGGAGAGCGATTCCAGGGCGAAGTCGCGGTCGGCGACGGAATCGAGGGAGTTCGCCGTCGGCCGGTCGAAGCCCAGCGCGGCGGCGGTGGCATGCCGGTCGATGGGGAACGAGGTGCCGGCCAGCGCCGCAGCACCCAGCGGGCACTCGTTCAGGCGGGCGCGGGCATCGCGGAACCGGCCGCGGTCGCGGGCCAGCATCTCGACATAGGCGAGGCAATGGTGGCCGAAGGTGACGGGCTGGGCCGATTGCAGATGGGTGAAGCCCGGCATCACCGTGGCGGCATGGGCCTGCGCCTTCTCGGCCAAGGCCTTCTGCAGGCCGGCGGCCTGGGCGTCCAGGCTGTCCAGGGTGTCGCGCACCCACAGCTTCATGTCGGTGGCGACCTGATCGTTGCGCGAGCGCGCGGTGTGCAGGCGCCCGGCCGCCGGGCCGACGATCTCGGTCAGCCGGCTCTCGACGGACATGTGGATGTCCTCGAGCTCGCGCTTGAACACGAAGCCCCCCGCCTCGATTTCGTCGCGCACGGCCTTGAGACCGTCCTCGATCGCAGCCACATCGGCGGGGGGGAGGATTCCCGCCTGTCCCAGCATCGCCACATGCGCCAGCGAGCCACGGATGTCCTGGGGCGCGAGGCGCTTGTCGAACCCGATGGAGGCGTTGATCTCCTCCATGATCTCGGCGGGGCCGCTCGCGAAGCGCCCGCCCCACATCCGGTTGCTCATGCTCTCACTGACCCTTCCAGCCCTTCGGCCCGTCCATCCGGGCAAGCAACGCCATTCGGGCAAGCAACGATGATGCCCGGCACCCGGGCGATGGTCGCCGGCGGAGCCGCCCTCGTCGCCATCCTCGGCGGATGGCTTGCCGTATACGGGACGGGCTCGACCGGCGGCAACTCCGCTGACCTTTCCGCAACCCCGTGCGCCGACGCATCCGCGACGGCGGCCCGGATCGCGCCGCTGGCCCGGGGCGAGGTCGCCGCGTTCGCGGTCGCACCCCGGCCGGTGCCGGCCCCCGCCCTCGCCTTCAAGGGGCCGGACGGGGCCGACGCCACCCTCGACGACCTGAAGGCCCTGCGCCTGGTGAACTTGTGGGCGACCTGGTGCGCGCCCTGCAAGGCCGAGATGCCGGCCCTCGACCGGCTTCAAGGCAAGCTCGGCGGTCCGGATTTCAGCGTGGTGGCGATCAATGTCGACACCCGCAACCTCGACGCGCCGCCGGCTTGGCTCAAGCAGAACGGCATCCGGCAACTCGCCTACTACGCCGATCCGGCCGGGCGGGTGCTGCCGGCCCTGCAGAAGGCCACCGGCTCCCTCGGCCTGCCGACCACCCTGCTGGTCGACGGACGCGGCTGCACCCTCGGGGTGATGAAGGGACCGGCGGAGTGGGACAGCCCCGACGGCGTCAGGCTGATCGAGGCCGCTCTCGGACGATCCTGACGCCAGGGCGCAATCCGCCCCGGTTCAGAGCAGGGCATCGAGGCTGCGAACCACACGCTCGGGTGGAAAATCCGGGTACTCGTCCGGCACCCCCTTGCGGTTGACCCAGACGGGCCGGAAGCCGAAGGCGGCCGCCCCCGCCACGTCCCAGCGGTTGGAGGAGCCGAACAGCACGGCCTCGGGCGGGACGCCGAAATGCGTCGTGGCGATGCGGTAGGCCGCGGGGGCGGTCTTGAAGGTCCGGGCCGACTCGACCGAGATCACCGCGTCGAGATGGTCGGCGAGCCCCGCCGAGGCGACGGCGCGCTCCAGCATCGCGGCGTCGCCGTTGGACAGGATCGCGGTGCGCCAGCCCGCCGCCCGCAGGGCCCGGAGCGCGCCGGGCACCTCCGGATAGGCATCGAGATCGCGATAGGCATCGAGCAGGGCGGGCCGCAAAGCCCGATCGACGTCGGGATACGTCGCCAGCGCATGGTCGAGCGCCCGCTCGGTCAGGCTCCAGAACGGAACCGGCCGCTGCATCAGGCCGAACACCCAGGAATATTCGAGCTGCTTGGCGCGCCAGGTCTCGGACAGGGCGGCGGCATCCGGGCCGATCGCCCCGGCATGGCGCGACACCGCCGCGTGCACGTCGAACAGGGTGCCGTAGGCGTCGAAGACGGCGACGCGCGGGGATGCTTCTTCTGCCATGCGGTCTCCTCAGGCGCGCCGCAGGCGAACCCCGCACACGCGTAGCGTCGCCAACAACACTCCCGCATAGACCAGCGTTCCGGCGAGCCCCAGCACGCAGAGCACCGCGATCTCGCGCAGGCGCGGCAGGGCCGGCACCACGGATTCGGCGAGCGGCAGGCCATAAGAGGCGGTGGCGGCCAGCGCGGCGCAGGCCACGGTCACGCCCAGGATGGTGACGCCCAGCGTCCGGCCCGGTGCCATCCAGCCGCGCCGCCAGGCGAGCACCACCAGGAGGCCGAGATTGATCCACTGGCCGATGGCGGTGGCGAGCGCGAGACCGGTGACGCCGTAGGGGCCGGTGAGCACCACCTTCAAGGCCACGTTGACCGCGATGGCGGTCAGCGAGGCGATGAGCGGGGTCATCGTGTCCTGCCGGGCATAGAAGCTGGCGAGCGCGCTGCGCAGGAGCACCACGGCCGGCAGGGCGAGCCCGTAGGCGGCCAGCACCGAGGCCGCCCGCGCGGCATCCTCGGCCCCGAAGGCGCCGCGCTGAAACAGGGCCGTCATGATCAGGGCCGGCAGGGTGAGGAACGCCACCGTGAAGGGCGCCGAGAGGGCGAGGGAAAAGCCCGCCGCCCGGTTCTGCGCCGCGTGCGCCCCGGCGACGTCGCCGGCCGCGATGCGCCGGCTCATCTCGGGCAGCAGCACGGTGCCGGCCGCGATGGCGATGACCCCGAAGGGCAGCTGGTAGAGCCGGTCGGCGTAGTACAGGGCCGAGACCGCGCCGGTGGGCAGCAGACTGGCGATGATGGTGTCGGCGAAGGACGAGATCTGGAATCCGGCCGAGCCGATCACCGCCGGACCCAGCACCGTGAAGAAGCGCCGCATGGCCGGGTCGCGCAGGGTCGGCGCGGCCAGGGCCGGGGCGATGCCGGCGCGCCGGCAATCCCACCACACCAGGGCGAATTGCAGGACGCCCGACACCGTCACGCCCCAGGCGGCGGCGTAGGCGGCGTTCGGAAACAGCGATGCGGAGGCCAGGGCGGCCAGCATCGACAGGTTCAGGAGGACCGGCGCCCCGGCCGCCACGGCGAAGCGCCGATGCGCGTTGAGGAGGCCGGAGAACAGGGTCACCAGCGTCATGAACAGCAGGTACGGAAAGGTGATCCGGGTCAGCGAGACGGCGAGCGCGAAGCGCTCCGGGTCCTCGGAGAAGCCGGGCGCCAGGGCCCGGACCACCCAGGGCATCGCCGGCATCGCCAGGGCCAGGAAGCCGATCTGCACCAACAGCATCAGGGTGAAGATGCGGTCGGCGAAGCGCCGGGCCGCGCTCCCCGCCGGGTCGGCCTTCTCGCTCTCCGACAGGCTGGCGTAGCTCGGCACGAAAGCGGTGTTGAAGGCACCCTCGCCGAAGATCGCCCGGAAATGGTTCGGCAGGCGGAACGCCACCACGAACGCATCGGCCACCGGCCCGGCGCCGAGAATCGCGGCCATCACCACGTCGCGGGCGAAACCGGTGATGCGGGAGACCAGCGTCCAGCCGCCGACGGAGAGGATGCTGCGGATCATGGGTGGGGCTGCCGGGGCACGGGGCTTTGAGGATCGGGCGAGCCCTAGACCATGCCGGCGCGCACGGCGCAAACGCGGAACCGTTCGACGGAGAGATGGCTTGCACGTCGCACTGACGAACGGTCGATGATCGCTGAACCGGGTCCGTCCGCCCCCGCGCAGCAGGTCTCCCCGCCTTCACAGGTCCCGGCGCCGTCGCAGGACAAGCGCCTACACCACTACGCCGTCATTCCGGGTCGCCCGAGGCGAGCCCGGAATCCAGAGCCGCCGACCGTGCGAAATCTCGCACCCCCGCGTGTCTGGATCCCGGACTCCGCTGCGCGGCTCCGGGATGACGGCGTGCCGCTGGAGAATTCCGGTCAGCCGGTCTCCGTCAGCGACAGCCCTATCGTTCGGGCGCAAGCGCCTGTCCCGAGCCTCGCGCCGAGGCCGCAGGATCGTGGGGTCTTACGCGGTGGCTTCGCCGTACATCTTCTCGACGTGCTCCCAGTTCACCAGGTTCTCGATGAACGCCTTGAGGTAGTCGGGACGACGGTTGCGGTAGTCGATGTAGTAGGAGTGCTCCCAGACGTCGACGCCGAGGATCGGCTTGGCGCCGTGCACGAGCGGGTTCTCGCCGTTGGGGGTCTTCATGATGGCGAGCTTGCCGTCCTTGACCGCGAGCCAGGCCCAGCCGGAGCCGAACTGGCCGACGCCGGCCTGGATGAAGTCGGCCTTGAACTTCTCGAAGCCGCCGAGATCCTCGTCGATCTTCTTGGCGAGCGCACCCGGAGCGGCGCCGCCGCCATTGGGCTTCATCCACTGCCAGAAATGAATGTGGTTGTAGTGCTGGCCGGCATTGTTGAAGAGCGGCTGGTTGTTGCCGTAGGCGGAAGTCAGGACCTCCTCGACGCTCTTGCCTTCCAGGCCCGTGCCCTCGAGCAGCTTGTTGCCGGTGTCGACATAGGCCTTGTGATGCTTGTCGTGGTGAAACTCGAGGGTTTCCTTCGACATGTAGGGGCCGAGCGCGTCGTAGGCGTAAGGCAGTTCGGGCAGGGTGAAGGTCATGGGCAACTCTCCGGCTCGTGAGTCATCGGACACGATCAGGCGCGCGACCCGCGCGCGATCTTCGCACCAACGCGTCGTTACGTAAGTCGATGCCCGGGTGAAGTCGATGCCCTTCCGGGGCCGGCCCCATTCCCGGTCGGAGCCCGATCCGGTCGATCATCTTGACCGCGCGCCACGTGCGCGGAGGCGCCCGCCGGGCCATTCGGCGTTTTGCAAATGCCGGTCAGGCCTTTAGTGTGCGCGCCGCATCTGTAAGATGCAGGCGTTTGTCGAGAAGTCCATGAGCATCGCGCTGTTCGCGCTGGCCGCCGTCATGATCGTCGGAGGCATCGTATCGGTCATCCAGGGATTCCCCTACGTTCGGCTCGAGAGCGGTCTCGCCATGACCATCGCGGGCGCCACCACGGCTTCGGCCGGAGCCGTGCTGCTCGGCCTCGCCGTCGTCGCCGGCCGCCTGCGCGGGCTGGAACGGACGATGGCGGCCACCCGCGCGCCGGAGACCGCGCCTCCGGAGCCGCCGACGGCGGCGACCGACCCGGACAGCTTCACCGGGGGGATGGAGCCGGGCGTAGGTGCCCGCGGCCGCCCGAGCCTAGCCGCCACGGCTGCCAGCCTGGGCGCAGGATTTGGCGCCGGGGCAGGGCTCGGCGCAGGCGCAGGGCTTGGATCAGGCGCAGGGCTTGGATCAAGCGCGGGGCTTGGGACCACCGGCCGTCACGGCCTCGAACCGACCTTCTTCGATCCCGACCCGCCCTCGCAGCCGCAGCCGCGTGCGGTCGAACCGCTGCTGCCGAACCATCTGCCCGAGGACGCGCGGCCGGACGGCGCCTCCGCCTCGGACCACGACCTCTTCGCGGCTCCGTTGAGGGACACCCTCCGCCCCGGCATGCCCCTCGAAGAAGCCCCGCACGAGGATGCCCCGCACAACGAAGCCCAGCACGACGAAGCCCGGCACGGGACAGCCTTGGTCGAAGGAGCCTCGCCCCCGGACACTTTGCTCCCGCAACCGCCCCAGGCGGAAACCCCGTTCACGGAGATCGAGCCGGACGCAGCGGCGGCGACGCCCCCGCCCGCCGCCCCGATCGAAACGGTGCCGTTCGTGGAGATTCCGGCCGAGGAGCCTGCTCCGGAGAGCGCCCGGGAGAGCGCCCCTGCGAGCGCTTCAGAGACTGCGGCGGTTCCGACCAACGAGGCCGAGCCCGTCCCCGAGCCGGACCATCCGGTCGTGGGCACCTACAAGTCGGGCGGGAACACCTACGTCATGTACGCCAACGGGGTGATCGAGGCGGAGACGCCGCGCGGGCGCTACACCTTCGATTCCCTCGACGAGCTCAAGGCCTTCGTCGAGGCCGGCGGTGAAACCGACAACCGCGGCGCCGCCTGAGCGGCGCCGCGACCGGCACTCAGGCCAGCGGATTGAGCGCGGCGTTGCGGACAGGCAGGGGGGCGAGCATCGTCAGGGCGAAGCCCTCCGCCGGGTAGGCCATCGACACTTCCGCCCGGACCTGGGCCGTCAGCACCCGCTGGAGCAGGCGCGAGCCGAAGCCCTGGCGGGTTGGCGGGCTGACGGGCGGGCCGCCGCTCTCGACCCAGGAGAAGCGCAGGGTCCCGGCCGGGCCGCCGGGTTCCAGCGCCCAGGTGATGGCGACGCGCCCGTCGCGGGTGGACAGGGCGCCGTACTTGGCCGCGTTCGTGGTCAGTTCGTGGATCGCCATGCCGATCGGCACCGCGATCTCGGACGACATGTCGACCGGGGGCCCGGACAGCTGGATGCGGGCATCCCCGTCATCCGTTCCGGTCAGGGCGCCCTCGGCATAGGGCTTGAGTTCGTTGGCCAGCAGAGTGCGCAGGGAGGCGGTCTGCCACGTGTCCTCGGTGAGAACCGAATGGGTATGGGCCAGCGACATGATCCGCCCGACGAAGGCCTCGTAGAAGCTCTCGATGCTGGAAGCGGTGCGGGCGGTCGATCCGACGATGGCCTGGACGGTGGCCAGGGTGTTCTTCACCCGGTGGTGCAATTCCCGGATCAGGAGCGTCTGGCGCTCCTCGGCGAGCCGGCGCTCGGTCACGTCGGCGACGACCCCGATCAGGCGGCGCGGCAGGCGGTGGGGGGCATCGCGCTCGAAGCGCCCCGCGAAGTCGAGGGTGCGCCACGCCCCGTCGCTGAGGCGGCGGATGCGGCCCGAGACCGCCAGGGTGCTGTCCTCGCGCAGGGCCTGGGTGATGGCGGCGCGAAAGGCCGGGCGGTCCTCGGGGTGGAGCACGGTCTCGAGAAATTCGCGCTTGCCCAGGGCGCCGTCGGCGGCGCTGCGCCCGAAGATCGCGAACATGCGCTCGTTCTCCCAGATCGCCTGATCGTCGAGCATGTGCCACTCGAAGATCCCCAGGGCCGCCAGGGAGGTGGCGATGCGCAGGCGCTGCTCGCCGTCGCGCAGGGCGTTGCGGGCCTCGACCCGGGTGGTGACGTCCTCGACCACACCGACGAGGGCGGTGGTCCGGCCATGGCCTTCGGCCGCCGGGATGGCCTGCCCCCGGACCCCCACGTCGACGGCGGCCCCGTCGCGGGCGCGGCGCAGGCGGCATTCGAAGGCGAAGGGCTGGCCGTCCTTCAGGGCGGCGCGGACCTGGACCCGGATGCGGGCGGCCTCGCCAACGTCGAGGGTGGCCTTGAGGGCATTCCAGGACACCGGCATGCCGGGGGTGTAGCCGAGAAGGTGCGCGGCGCGGCGCGAGAGGACGACCCGCCCGTCGGTGAAATCGTAGCGCCACTCGCCGAGGCCCGCTGCCGTCAGGGCTGCTTGATTCTCCTCGGCCCGCACGACCTCGTCCGGGTCGACGGCTTCGACGACGAAGACCTGCCGGTCGTCGCGCATCGGCGAGGGCCGCAGACGCATGTCGAGACCGGTGCCGTCCGCGCGCATCCAGCGCCGGATGCAGGCCCGCGGGGCCACGGCGCCCAGGACCGAGAGAGAGCGCCCGTCGAGGGCACCGGCCGGATAACCCAGGAGGTCGCACAGGTAAGGATTGACGTCGCGGATCAGGCCGGCGCCATCGCTGACGAGAATGCCGATCGGTGCCTGTGCGAAGGCGGTGTCGCGCAGGTCCGCACTCCGATGCGGAGCCTGTTCCGAAGCTTCTCGCAAGCCCGGAGCTTCTCGCGAGCCTGAAGCTTCCTGCAGACCCGGAGCCTTCTGCCGATCTGAAGCGTCGTCCACGCCACATCCTCGCTCAGCGGGGTCCGACCTCGTGTCACGAACTCGCGGGCGAGTCCGACCGACAAGCGCGCACGCCATCGTCGACCATCAGACCGCTGAAGATCGGATGGAATAAGTCAGGAATGAGATGGCAATCCAGATTCGACGAACAACCCCCCTCCGAATGACGGCGTCGGATCTTTGATCCCCTGGGTCGATTTCGTGCGAGAGTTGCAGCCTGTCGGACGATGTCCTGTGCAACATTTTGGGGATGCCGGGGTTCGGCTTCGTTCAGGCGCCCGGTGCGACGCCCAAAACTGTCGCGACGCGGCGGAACTCCAGATAGCTCGGCGGCCGACCGGCGGCCAGCGCCTTGGCCTCGTAGCGCGTGCCGGGCCAGTCGGCCCAGGGCCGGGTCCAGTCTCCGGCCGCTTCGGCGGTCCAGGCCAGATCGGGGCAGCGCGCGGCGCGGACCAGCGTCCAGCCGGCGTAGTCGTCGATGTCGCTGGCGAAGCGGAAGATGCCCCCGGGCTTGAGCACGCGAGCGATCTCGGCCAGTGCGGCGTCGGAGACGAAGCGGCGCTTGCGCTGCCGGCGCTTCGGCCACGGATCGGGATAGAGCAGGTAGACCCGCGACAGGCTCGCCGTCGGCAGGGCCGCGAGCAGGGCCGTGGCGTCCTCGTCCCAGACCCGGACGTTGCGCAGATCGGCCTCATCCACGGCGCGCAGGAGCTTGACCACGCCGTTCACGAAGGGCTCGGCGCCGATGATGCCGGTGCGGGGGTTGGCCGACGCCTGGGCCGCGAGATGCTCACCGCCGCCGAACCCGATCTCCAGCCAGACCTCGTCGGTCGGCACCGGAAACAACGCGTGCGGATCGAGGTGTTCGCCCTGGGGCGGCAGGCTGAGCCGCAGCATCGGCAGCAGCTCCGTCAGGCGCTGCTCCTGGCCGGCGCGCAGGCGCTTGCCCTTGCGGCGCCCGTAGAAGGCGCGGTCGGCGCCCTCCCCTTCGGTCCCGCCTCGCTGGGGCGGGTGTGGATCCCGCCCCAGCGTCATGGGGTCAGGCCAGCGCCGACTTGAGGCTGTCGGCGAGATCGACGCGCTCCCACGAGAAGCCGCCATCGGCCTCAGGGGCGCGGCCGAAATGGCCGTAGGCGGAGGTACGGGCGTAGATCGGCTTGTTGAGGCCGAGCTTGGTGCGGATGCCGCGAGGCGACAGGTCGAAGGCGTTCATCAGCACGTCCTCGAGCTTGGCCTCGTCGACCTGCCCGGTGCCGTGCAGGTCGACATAGATCGACAGCGGCTTGGCGACACCGATGGCGTAGGCGAGCTGGATCGTGGCGCGCGTCGCGAGGCCGGCCGCGACCACGTTCTTGGCAAGGTAGCGGGCCGCGTAGGCGGCCGAGCGGTCGACCTTCGTCGGGTCCTTGCCCGAGAAGGCGCCGCCGCCGTGGGGGGCCGCACCGCCGTAGGTGTCGACGATGATCTTGCGGCCGGTCAGGCCGGCATCGCCGTCGGGACCGCCGATGACGAACTTGCCGGTCGGGTTCACGTGCCAGACCGTCTCCTCGGAGACCCAGTTCTGCGGCAGGGCCGCCAGGATGTAGGGCTCGACGATGGCGCGGACGTCGGCCGAATCGAGCGATTCGTCGACGTGCTGGGTCGAGAGCACGATCTGCGTGACGCCGACCGGGCGGCCGTTCTCGTAGCGGACCGTGACCTGGCTCTTGGCATCGGGGCCGAGCTTGGCGGCATCGCCCTTCCGGCCCTTGCGGGCGTCGGCGAGGTCCTTGAGGATCTTATGGGCGTAGTAGATCGGCGCCGGCATCAGCTCGGGGGTCTCGTCCGAGGCGTAGCCGAACATGATGCCCTGGTCGCCGGCGCCCTCGTCCTTATTACCGGACGAGTCGACGCCCTGCGCGATGTCGGCGGACTGCGCGTGCAGGTGGATTGCGATGTCGTTGTTCTTCCAGTGGAAGCCCGACTGCTCGTAGCCGATGTCCTTGACCGCCTCGCGGGTCAGCTCGGTCAGGTGATCGAAGGTCACCGAATCGGGACCGCGCACCTCGCCCGCGATGACGATCCGGTTGGTGGTCGCCAGCGTCTCGACGCCGAGGCGGGCCTCCGGCATGGCCGCCAGATAGGCGTCGACGACGGTGTCGGAGATCCGGTCACAGACCTTGTCCGGGTGACCTTCGGAGACCGACTCGCTGGTGAACAGGTAGTTGGAACGCGGCATGGAGCCCCCAATGGACTGAGCGCCCGGACGGATGGGGCGCCTTTATCTGAACGTCTCAGGCGCGAATGTCTGGCAGTCACGGCGCAGAGGGTCAAGCCGAAAGACCGGATAAATCCGCCATAGCGAACGAACCGGACGATAGATCAGCCCACGAGCTTGTCGTCGATGACTTGGAGCGCGGCGGCGAACTGGCGGCGCTCCGCCTCGGGAAAATGCGCCCTGACGTGGCGCACCACGATTTCGGCCAGTCCCAGCCAGGGGTTTTCGGAGGCATAGGTCTGCTGGGCCGGCTCGGAGAAACCGGGGCCGCTCCCTTCGCCGGCCGACGCCGTCTCCCCGTGGTCGAGGCCGTCGAAGAAATACGCGATCGGAACACCGGTCATCCGGCTGAAGGTGTCGAGATGGATGGCACTGATGCGGTTGGTGCCCTTCTCGTACTTCTGCAATTGGGCCGCGGACATCCCGAAGCTCTGGGCGACGCGCTTCTGGGTCAACGCAGCCTTCTTGCGCTGCTCCGCGATCCGCTGTCCCACATGCACGTCGCGTGCATCGGTCTTCTGTCCCGCCATTCCGCCCGACCCTCGTAAGCGGGTGAACGGTATGACCGGCACTCCCGGGCGTCAAACCGGCATCCCTGCGCGGCCCGCCTCCGGACCGCCGATCATGTGGACAATCAAACGCCGTCCCGCTTGAGGGCGTGCACGAGGCGGGCCGCGCCGGATTCCGCGTCCGGATTGCGCAGCTCCCGCATGCCCGGCGCCCGGCCGGTCGTCAGGAAGACGATCAGCGTCAGTGCCAGAATGATCTTGGAGCTCATCACCGCGGTCCCATCCGTTCAGGGATGGGCGGTCTAGCTTCGGCGGTGGGACAGAGACGCTGCGCCAGCGCACCTCGATTGGCCCTGGGCAGAAATCCGGGCGAACACGGTTAAGAAACGCTCGTGCCCCCTTCGTCGACCGGATCGGTCAGGAATCTTGACCGATCCTGAAAGAATATGTGGCACGCCTATATTTCTCGCAACTTCCTGATTTCTCAAGGTTTGCAGGATGCAAACCTGCTCTTCCGTGCCTATACTCTCGCCATACGGCACCGCAATGGCAGTGCAGGCAAGGACCCGCGCACAAGGTCCCGACACACGAAGGACTCTGCGACCTATGACGAGTGGACATCACCAGCAGACGGCCCAAATTCTGCCGTTCCGCAGCCGTCGCGATCTGGCGACCGACGCCTCGGGCCTGATCGGCAAGACGGAGGCGAAGGCGCAACGCCTGCCGCCGGCGGTTGCCTTCGACAGCTGGTATCATCAGGCCGCCATCGAGGACGCGTCGCGGACCCGCAAACCCTGACACCCGCACGCCCTGACACCCGCATGCCCTGACGTCGGCTCGCCCACGCTATGGATGCGATGTTCAGATTCGCGTCCACGCTTCACTGACGGGTCTCGCCCCCCCCTTGCCGGGCGGTATCAAGTCGGGCGGTATCAAGTCCTTGGCGAAGGGAAACGTCAGGCTCACGTCGCCGGCCGCATCGACCATCACGAGATGCGCGCCGATCAGGCGGGTGTCATTGGGTAATTCGCCTACCCGGTGGTCGCCGATCTGCGAACACATACCTCACGGCGCATGCGGATCTCACGGCGTATGCGGGCGGCCCTGATCCGTCCCACGCGGGACGCAGCCCCGCCAGCCCGCCAGGAGAAGCGCTCGGCGACGCGACACGTCGCACGCCCGAGCAAAGATGGTGGCGTCCCCGGCAGGTCTCGAACCTGCGACCCCAGGTTTCATCCCACTTCGGCTTCCGCCGCCGCACCCCCGAGGGCGCGTTCGTGGTCTGGACTATCCCTTCACCGTAGACCTCGTCGCCGAAGTCCTTAGGTGCCGCCCGTCTAGTCTCTACACCGTCCCGGTCCCCGTCGGGGCATCGGGCTTGGCTCGGGATTGGCTGTGTCCGCGAGAAGCGGACGTTGAGCGTTCCCCGAATTTGAGCGGATCCGCCGCGCGGTTTCCCCTCGCGACGCCCAATTGTGATCTAGGAAACCTGTGCTCTGTCCAGCTGAGCTACGGAGACTCACCGGGAGCGTTCCTAACACCATCGCACGGGGCCGCCAACCGGGCAGGCGCATTCCGGGCTCCGCCCCAAACTCCTGCGTGGCGATCGATTTGTGTGGCGATCTTGCCGCAACGCGTCCTGAACCGCTCCGAGACACCGAGACTTCCTTGTCTCGGCCCGATCGCGGAGGACAATGGCGCCGGATTCGCAACGGGAGCCGGGGGCCGGGTTCGTGACGATCGCGCAGCGACCATCGCCCTGCCGGTGGAGAGCGGGCTGGCTCCTCGGCCTTGCCATGAGCGGGTTGCCGGCGCTGTCGAGCCCGGCCAGGGCCGTGGCGCCGGAATGCCGTGAGGCGCCCGCGCGGGAGGACCGCCTCGTTGGGCTCGGCCCCCGGGGCGAACTGATCCTCGCCTCGGGCGCGCGGGCCGTGCTCGACGGGGTGCACTGGCCGGACGGCCCGGAGAGCGCCGAAGCCGCGCGGGCCTGGCTCATCGCGCGACAGGGCCGCGCCCTGACCGTCGTGCCTCGGGGTGAAACCGACCGCTGGGGCCGGTCACGGGTCGACGCGATCCCGGTCGAAGCGATCCCGATCCATGCGAGGGCGGGCGAGGCTGAGGCCGGCAGACAGCCGGAGGCCATGGACCTCGCGGCCGGCCTCGTGGCGGGCGGCCTCGCCGAGGTCGATGCGGGTGAGCGGGACAGCCTGTGTCGCCCGGCCCTCCTGGCCGTCGAGGCCGGAGCCCGGAGCCAGCGGCTCGGTCTCTGGAGTCAAGGCCGCCCCGAGGTCCGGGACGGGCCCGCCCTGCGCGAACGGATCGGCCGTTTCGTGGTGGCGGAAGGGACCGTCCTGTGGGTCGGCGAGCGGGCGCGACGGACCTATCTCGACTTCGCCCGCAAGGGTGAGGACGGGCTTACGGTAACCGTGTCGAAACGCACTTGGCGCCAGTTGCAGGAACGTGGTTTGCAGAGACCGGTCTTCCGGGACACGGATGGCCAAGATGTCGTTGGCCAAGATGCGGGTGGCCGGGGTGCGGACGGGAAGACGCCTGCGCCGCGGGCAACCGCTTGGCGTGGACGTCACCTCCGGGTCCGGGGCATCCTCGAAGCTTGGCGCGGCCCGACCCTCGACATCGCGAGTGCCGACATGATCGAAGTTCTGGACGGGGAGCAGGCGCAGCGGCGCTGAACGGCATGGGTTCGATCCTCCGCCTCACGATGCGCGCGACCGCCCGGCCGCGCGCGGCCCGTCGCGGCGCCCGGTGGGGCGTCCGCGCCGGCACCTGGCCGGTCCTCGGCCTGCTGCTCTCGGGCTGCCTTGGCGATCAGACCGGCGCGGTGCCGCAGACGGCAGCGGTCGCGGTGCCACGCGAGGCGCCGCGCACCACCGGACGCGAGCGCACCGCCTCGGATGCCGACCACGCCAAGCTGGTGGCGTCCTTCGGGGGCGAGTATCGCTCGCCGGCCGCGCTCAAGCTCGTCAGCGACGTGACAGACCGCCTCGTGCGCTCGACCGAGCGGCCGGAAGAGACCTACGCGGTCACCCTGCTCGATTCGCCCGTCATCAACGCCTTTGCGCTCCCGAGCGGCCGCCTGTACGTGACCCGGGGCCTGCTCGCCCTGGCCAGCGACACCTCGGAAATCGCGGCGGTGCTGGCCCACGAGATCGCCCACGTCACCCTGCGGCACGCCACGGCGCGCACCGAACTGGCCCTGCGCTCGCAGCTGGTCAGCAAGGTGGTGGCCGACGTGCTCAACGATCCCGTCACCGGCGCGCAGCTGCAGAGCCAGTCGAAGTTCGCCCTCGCCCGGTTCTCGCGCGACCAGGAACTCGAGGCCGACACCGTCGGCGTGCGCACTCTGGCCCGGGCCGGCTACGATCCGTTCGGGGCCGGGCGCTTCCTCACCGCCTTGAACCGCACCACGGCGCTGAAGACCGGCACCGGCATGGCCGGTGAGCCCGACATGCTGGCCACCCACCCGGGCACCACCGAGCGGATCACCCTGGTGACCCGTGCCGGCCGCCTGATCGGTGCGCCGGGCCTCGGCGTCGACGAGCGCGCCCGCTACCTCACGGCCATCGACGGCATCGCCTACGGCGACAATCCCGGCGACGGCGTCGTGCGCGGGCGCCGCTTCCTCCATCCGGGCCTCGGCATCGCCTTCGAGGTGCCTGAAGGCTTCTCGATCGAGAACACCCGCAACGCGGTGCTGGGCACCACCGGCGAGGGCAGCCGCCGCCTGCTGTTCGACCAGGTCGAGAGTCATCCGGGCCAGGGCCTCGACGAGGTGCTGAAGGCGACCTGGAGCGACGTGATCGAGCCCGGCTCCCTGGAGAACCGGATGGTGGCCGGCTACCCGGCCGCCACCGCCCTGTCGCGGGGCAAGGACTGGACCTTCCGCCTCGCCGCGATCCGGACCGGCGAGACGACCTTCCGGATGATCATGGCGGCCAAGGGCAGCACCGATCCGGACGGGGCCTTCCGACGCTGGACCGAGAGCCTGTCGTCGATCGATCCGGCCGAGACCCGCACCCTGCGCGCCCTGCGCCTCGTGGTCGTGACCGCGGGGCCGGGCGACACCGTCGAGACCCTGGCGCAGCGCATGGTGGTACCGGACAAGCCGCTGGAGCGCTTCCAGGTGCTGAACGGCCTCGAGCGCGGCGCGCACCTCCGGGTCGGCCAAGCCTACAAGGTCGTGGTCGAATAGGCGGCGCCGTTACCCGGCTCCGCCGCCAGTCGTCCGCCCCGTCGACCGTGCGCGCCCGCCCCGGATATCGGCTGAAGCACGATAGACTTGAGTTTTCGAGATTAGGAAAAAACCAAAGCACAATTCATGCGCGTAAGAACCAATAAGTCCCAGGCTCGCGCATGACCGAGCTGAAATGGCTCATGATATAGTTTATATTTTTACCTGGAACGACGGCTGATCTTCGGGTTATCCTATTCGGAACGGCCGCCCGCTGCGCCGGACTGATCTGCGGCGGTTGATTCCATCCCGTCGAGACGCGACATGATCGAGACCCTGACCGGCTTCCTCGACGGCACCAGCCTGACTCCCCACGGGATCTGCCTGTCGTGGCGGCCGGAGCTGATCTGGACCCACATGGTCTCCGACGCGATCATCGCGCTGGCCTACTTCACCATTCCGGTCGCCCTCGGCGTCCTCGTCACCCGGCGGCGCGATCTCGTCTTCGGATGGATGGTCTGGGCCTTCGCGCTCTTCATCCTGGCCTGCGGCATCACCCATCTGTTGGCAATCTGGACCCTGTGGGTGCCGGATTACGCCGCCGAGGCCGCGGTCAAGGCGGCGGCGGCCTCGATCGTGACGGCCGCCCTCCTGTGGATGCTGCTGCGCAAGGCCCTGGCCCTGCCGTCGCCCAAGCAGTTGCGCAGGGCCAACGCCGTCCTGCTGGCCCGCGTGCAGGAGCGCGACGCGGCGCTCGCCGCCCTGCACGAAGCCTCGGCCGAGCGCGACCGGGCGGAGGAGATGCTGCGCCAGAGCCAGAAGATGGAGGCGATCGGCGCCCTGACCGGAGGCGTCGCCCATGATTTCAACAACCTGCTCGGCGTCGTCATCAGCAATCTCGACCAGATCGAGCGCTTCCTTCCGGCCGAGAGCGGCATGCATCGCCCCCTGCGCGGCGCTCTCACGGGGGCGGAGCGCGCGGCGGCCCTCGTCCAGAAGATGCTCGCCTTCGCCCGGCGCCAGCCCCTGCGGCCGGCCCGCCTCGACCCGAACGGGTTGATCCACGACCTGACAGAGCGTCTGCGCGGGTCCCTCGGCGCCGTCGAGAAGCCCGAGCTGGTCCTGGAGCCGCAGGCCTGGCCCGTCTGCGTCGATGCGAACCAGCTTGAGAACGCCCTGCTGAACCTGGCGATGAATGCCCGCGACGCCATGCCGGACGGCGGCTGCGCCGTGATCCGCACCCGCAACATCCCGGCCGCCGAAGCGGCGCGGATCGCCGACCTGCCGGCGATCGATCACGTCGCCATCGTGGTGGAGGACAGCGGCACCGGCATGAGCCCGGAGACCCTGACCCGCGTCTTCGAGCCGTTCTTCACCACCAAAGCGGTGGGCGAGGGCACCGGGCTCGGCCTGAGCCAGGTCTTCGGATTCGCCAAGCAGTCCGATGGACATGCCGAGATTGTGAGCCGTCCCGGCCAGGGAACCTCGGTGTGGATCTACTTGCCACGCGACGGAACCCAGCTATCGTCAGTGCCTGCCGATGAAAAGACGGCACCAGCCGACCGCGTATCCCGCCTCGGTTTTGCCTGACGGAACGCGACGACGATGAGCGGCTCGCCCAAACCCAGAATCCTGATGGTCGAGGACGAGGCGCTTCTGCTCGAAGTCATTACCGCCGATCTCGAAGACTTCGGGTTCACGGTCGTCCAGGCCACCACCGCCGAGAGCGCCATGGCCATCCTGGAGGCCGAGACCGCGATCGACATCCTGTTCACCGATATCCGGCTGCCTGGGCAGATGGACGGGTGGCAGCTCGCCGAGGCGGCGCGACGGCTGCGTCCCGGCCTGCCGGTCATCTACGCGACGGGTTTCTCGCAGACGCCGCCCCGCCTGATCGAGGGCAGCGTGTTCTTCGCCAAGCCCTATCGGGCGGTGAGCCTGATCAAGGCGATCGCGTCCTTCGAGGTCGGGCCGGACGCGGCGTGACGCCGCCGAACCGTCCCAACCGCCGGGTCACCCTGGCGGGGCTGGCCGGCACCGCGGCGGCGCTGACGGCTGCGTCGGCCCGGATGGCCCAGGCCGGAGATGGGTCTGCCCCGGACGCACCCGTCCCCGCATCCGCACGGCCGCTGCGCATCGCGATGCTGCTCTATCCCGGCATGACCGCCCTCGATCTGGTCGGGCCGCAGGCGCTCCTGGCCGGGATCGCCGGAGGCGGGCTCCACCTGGTGGCCCGCACGGCCGGACGCGTCGCCTCGGATACCGGGCTCGCGCTCGTGGCCGAGGAGAGCTTCGAAACCTGCCCGCGCGACCTCGACGTGCTGTTCGTGCCGGGCGGCGACGGCACGCCCGGCCAGATGCGCGACGCCGACACCCTGGCGTTCCTGCGCGATCGCGGGGCGCGGGCCGGCTGGATCACCAGCGTGTGCACCGGTTCGCTGATCCTCGGCGCCGCCGGTCTGCTGCGGGGCTACCGCGCCACCTCGCACTGGTGCGTACGGGACCAAGTGCTGCCGCGCCTCGGGGCGATCCCGGTGGAGGCGCGCGTGGTGTTCGACCGCAACCGTGTCACCGCGGCGGGGATCTCGGCAGGCCTCGACTTCGCCCTGGCGCTCTCCGCGCGCCTCGCCGGCGCGGACGCGGCCCGCACGAGCCAGCTCGTGGCGGAATACGCCCCGGCGCCGCCGTTCGACGCCGGAACGCCCGCGGCTGCCGGCCCGGCCATCACGGCCCGAGCCCGGGCGATCCTGGGCCCGCTGATCGCGGGTTCGGAAGCGGCGGCTGCGGCGATGGCTGCGCGCCCGTGACGACCGTTCGGCCCGAAACCTGCAGGTGCGTACGTCGGCATCTGCCACTCATGCGGGCAGGCGCCGGGATCGCAGAGGGCTGGCATACGGATTCATCGCACGAGACTTTCCCGCGAGATCATCGCATCCCGGATCGGCGCGGCGTCGCGCGGATCTTCGCTTCTGACCAGGATAGGACAAACCCATGGCGGCAGGCTTCGCGGGCGACCTCACACGCGTCAAATCGCTGGAACGGCTGAACCGGGACGCGGAAGGGGGCGAGAACAAGCTCACCCGCACCCTCGGTCCCTGGAGCCTCATCGCCCTCGGCATCGGCGCGGTGATCGGGGCCGGCCTGTTCTCGCTCACCGGCATCGCGGCGGCCGAGTATGCCGGCCCGGCGGTGGTGATCTCCTTCGTCATCGCCGCCATCGGCTGCGCCTTCGCGGGCATGTGCTACAGCGAACTCGCCGGCATGATCCCGGTGGCGGGCTCGGCCTACACCTATTCCTACGCCACCATGGGCGAGTTCGTGGCCTGGATCATCGGCTGGGATCTCGTGCTCGAATACGCGGTGGGCGCCGCCACCGTCTCGGTGAGCTGGTCGAGCTACGTCACGCGCTTCCTGCACGACACCCTGGGCATCAACCTGCCCCCGAGCCTCGTCCGCTCCCCGTTCGAGACCTATGCGCTTCCCGACGGCACCCTGGCGCACGGGCTCGTCAACCTGCCGGCGATCTTCATCATCGTGGCGGCCTCGGCGCTCCTGATGATCGGCATCCGGGAATCCGCCCGCGTCAACGCCGTCGTCGTCGTGATCAAGCTCGCCGTGGTGGCGGTCGTGATCGGCGTCGGCCTGTTCTACATCAAGGCGCAGAACTACGTGCCGTTCATCCCCGAGAACACCGGCACCTTCGGCGAGTACGGCTGGAGCGGGATCATGCGGGGCGCCGGGGTGGTGTTCTTCGCCTATGTGGGCTTCGACGCGGTCTCGACGGCGGCGCAGGAGGCCAAGAACCCGCAACGCAACATGATGATCGGCATCCTGGGATCGCTGGCGATCTGCACGGTGATCTACATCGCCTTCGCGGGCGTCCTCACCGGCCTCGTGCATTACGACCAGATGAAGGGCGACGCCGCCCCGGTGAACACCGCCATCGGCCAGACCCCGTTCCCGTGGTTGCGCAGCCTCGTGACGCTCGGGGTGATCGCGGGCTTCTCCACCGTGATCCTGGTGCTGCTGCTCGGCCAGAGCCGGGTGTTCTACTCGATGAGCCAGGACGGCCTGCTGCCGGGCTTCTTCTCCAAGATCCACCCGACCTGGAAGACGCCCTACCGGTCGAACCTGTTCTTCATGGTGTTCACCAGCGCCTTCAGCGGATTCCTGCCGATCTCCGAACTCGGCCACATGACCAGCATCGGCACGCTGCTGGCCTTCATTCTCGTCTGCGTCGGCGTCATCATCCTGCGCCGGACCCAGCCGGATGCGCGCCGCGACTACCGTACGCCCCTGGTGCCCCTCGTGCCGATCCTCGGCATCGTCAGCTGCTTCGCCATGATGGTGTCGCTCGATGCGGAGACCTGGCTGCGCCTGATCGTCTGGCTCGCCATCGGACTGGTGATCTACTTCGCCTGGAGCCGTCACCACAGCCGCATCGGGCGCGAGACGACGACGTAACCCGCCAAGGAGCTGATCGACCGTCCGCCCCTCCCTCGGGACGGGGCGCCCGTCAGGCGCTGCGGGCCAGAGCCAGGGGCGGAACCGCGCGGACCGGCTCGCCCACGGCCACGCTCTGGCGCTCGCGGGCGATGAAGGCGGTGGGCATCACGGCCTGCATGTCGGCCTCGACGCTGCGCAGCATCGCGTCGGTGTGGCACGGATGCAGGTGGATGATGGCGAGCGCCCCGACACCGGCGGCCTGGGCCAGTTCCACGCCCTTCTGCCAAGTCGAGTGACCCCAGCCCCGGCAGACCGGATACTCGCCCTCGGTGAACATGCCGTCATAGACCACGAGGTCGGCGTCGCGCACGAAATCCGTCAGGGCGGTATCGGGCCAGGGGTCGCTGTGCTCGATGTCGCTGATCACGCAGAGCCGCCGGCCCGCATGTTCGAACCGGTATCCGACGGAGCCTTGCGGGTGATTGAGCAGGATGGTGTCGACCGAGGTCCCGTCCGGGAAGGTCAGTCGCTCGCCCGCCCTGAAGCCGTGATGGGCGAGGTGGCACGGAATGATGTCGAGGGTCACCGGAAACAGCGGCGGCGCGAACAGGCGATCGAGGGCCTCCGAGGCGCTGGCGCCGTCGAGATTGCCGCAATAGGTGTTGAGGGTCCGGGTCGGATCCAGCACCACCGGCTTGAAGAACGGCAACCCGGCCGTGTGATCGAGATGCAGGTGGCTGAAGAGCAGGTCGATCGCCTTCGGCATCGCGTCGCGATGGTGCCGGCCGCAGGCATTGATGCCCGAGCCCGCATCGATCAGGAACAGGCGCTCGCCGCAGCGGACCTCCAGGCACGGGGTGTTGCCGCCGAACTCGGTGTAATCCGGGCCGCTGACGGGCGTCGAACCACGCACACCCCAGAAAGTGAGGGTGAGGCCGTCCTCCGCGGCGGGATGGGTGAAGAGGGTCATCGTTCGATTACCATGTGCCCCGATCCCGTTCAGGTCGAGTGCCTTTCGTCGCGCCGACGCGATCCAGTTCGAGCAGATCGGCGATGGGCAGGTGCAGGGATCGAAGTGGAACCCCTCTGAGGTAGTAATACCCCGAGAGCCCCGATGTGCGAGCCCGCACATGGCCGGGAGCGGGATCATCCGCACGACGGTCCGAGGCCGGGTCGTGTCTGACGGGCCACAACACCCCGTCAGCGCTGGGCCAGCACGTCGACGACGTCGCGGATCGGACCCGTCGCGGGCGGCGGCAGAGTGCCCGACAGGCTCAGGCGGACGAGACGCGGCCACGCGACCGGATAGCCACCCGGTTCGGCGCCGGTCGCGGTCAGCACCGGCGCGAAGCGGGCCGCCGGGCGCTCGTGGGCGGGCACGAAGCCGGGCATCCGGGTCCGGGAGAGCAGCGAATCCGGTGCGATCCAGCGCGACCACACCGCCTCGGCGACCTGGACCGGACGCGGCCGGGCGGCGATGACCACCACCTCCTGCCCCGCATAGGCCAGGGCCTCGGGCCGGCTGACGTCCCCGAGCGAGGTGCCCTTGGCGGCGAGCGCCGCCCAGAACGGGTGCTGCGCCCCGTCCGAATAGGTGGTGCGGACGGCCGCGCTGCCCTCGTCCACCAGGGTGGCGATGCGGGCTTCCTCGGCCCTCCGGTGGGCGGCGACGATGGCCTCCTTGGCCGGGTCTCTGGCGGGCGCGAAGGCGTAGCGCCCCGCCACGACGCTGACGGCCGGCTCCTCGCCGAGGGCCTCGAAGCGGTCGGCCCCCTCCTTGAGCTGGCGCCAGAAATCGATGTTCGGATCGGTTCGATGGCGGGCCATGTTCGCGGCATTCATCCGGAACGGATAGGACTGGAACTGGAACGCGGCCTGACCGCCCGCGAAGGCTTCGCGGGCGATGGCGTAGATCTCGCCCGCCACCGGGTCGGTCATGGCAAAGCACCCCATCGACGAGCAGACCCCATGCACCATCACGGCCGAGCCGGTGGAGCCGTGGGCGCGGTCATAGGCGTTGGGGTAGCCGACGTCGAAGGAGAGATAGTAGCGCGAATTCGGGTTCATCTGGCGCTGGGGCACCGTGTAGAAGCCCTCCGGCGTCTGGCGGTCGCCGGTCCTGCGCTTCGGCCCGAGCTGGCCCGACCAGCGGCAGATCGGAAAGGTCTTCACGTGGACGAAGCGGCCGCTGGCGGCCCGCTTCCAGACCTCGATCTCGGATTCCTTCTTGTAGGCCCGGAACAGCACCGGCGCGGCGGCGGTGGTGCCCTTGGCCTGCATCAGCGCCAGGGTGGCGGCCGGAATCGGCGCGAAGGCCTTGCCCGTCGCGGCCGAGGCGGACTCGACGGCGGCCGGGACGGTGATCAGGCCCCCGAGGGCGAGGAGCACCGGGACCGCGAGGCGGTTCGGACGCGTGAGAAGCGAAATCCGGCGGGCCGGGTTCCGGGACAGACAGACCATGCGCGGCCCTGAAGAGCGCCCCGTCCGCTCGGTCGCGGACGGCCGTGCACGATGCACGCCAACCTGCCTATCGCATCCCATTGGGGCGGCAATAGGGGCCGCTCGGTTATCCCGGGGACGTGAGGGGCTCCCGTGCTGCTTCCTCACGGCTTCCTCGGCGATCAGGCGGCCATCACCGTGTTGCGTTCGACGCGCAGCACCGCGTCGAACGGCGCGATCCCGTCGAGCGCCCGGGCGTCGGGCAGGCAGACGACGAGACCCCGGCCGGCCCGGGCGGTTCGAAGGGCTCCGAGGCGGGTCCGGATCTCGTCGGACCGTCCATCCTCGAGCGCGATGGCGATGACGACGATGTCGGGCCGGCGCACCAGGCAGCGGGCGAGATCGATGGCGATGCGCTCGCGCGGGCCGATGGCGTTCTCGCCGAGGCTGGCGCCGCCCCCGGCCAAGCCCGGCTCGACCCGGCTCTCCAGGCCGAGGCGATAGACGGCGGGCTCAAGTCCCTCGTCGGCCAGCACCCGGCGTACCAGGGCCCGCACCCGGGCTTCGGCGCCGGCCTCCTCGCCGTTGATGCGGCCGAACAGGATATTCTCCTCCAGGCTGGCGGCGGCGGTGAGCCGGGCGGGATCGTAGAACTCGACGCTGCCCCGGAGATGCGGCGGCATCAGGCGCGCGAACGAGCGCCGGGCTTCCACCAGCCGCTCCTCGAAGGCGGCGTCGATGAGGCCGAAGCGGTGCCGGGTCTCGCTGTAGCGGAGCGCCAGGCCGATCAGGCGCTTGCGGTCGCGCTGGCCGGCCGGGCCGCGGCGCCAGCCCTTCGCCTCGGGCTGCCGCCCGACGAGATCCTCGAAGAAGCCGCGCTCGGAGGCCGGGAACAGCGAGAACGTCTCGAAGAGCGGGTGGTCGTCCGGCAGGTCGGCGAAGATCTCCACGAGGCTGCGGGCGACCTGAAGCCCGATCTCGGTGAGCGGACGGCTCAGGCCCTCGGCCTCCAGCACGGCGCGCAGATAGGGATGGGCGGCGATGTGGTCCTGCGCGAAGGCCGGCCCCACCGCCTCGCCGAACAGGATGTTCTCGCCGACCGTGGCCTGGTGGTTGTAACGGGCGGGGTCGAAGGGTTCCACCAGGCGCCCGGCCTTGTCGGCGGCCAGGGCCTCGCGCACCGCGTGGCGGGCGGCGACCACCGCGCGGGCGATCTCCGGCTCGGCCGCCGGGTCGACGGTGCCCTCCAGGCCCCGCGCATACGCGAAGGCGTCGAGGCCGGTGATTCGCAGGGTCGCGATGAGTTCGTCGCGGTCGGGCGCAACGGCGGCGCCGTAGAGGATGTTCTGGCGCAGGGTGCCCTCGATCAGGATGGCCTCGGCGCCGGCCAGCGCGATGCGCCGGGCGCGCGCCGCCGGCTCGAAGGCCCGCAGGTCGGTGCCACCGTAGCTGACGGCGCCGGCCGAAGGTTCGAGCTGGCCCGCCAGGATCGCGGCCAGGACCCGGCTGCCACTGCCGCGCTCGCCCAGGATGGCGACGTGGCCGGGCATCGGCAGGGTGGCGTCGACGCCGGCCAGACGCTCGCCGGTGGCGGGGTCGTAGGCCCCCACCCCCTGCGCCACCAGAGCTCCCGACTCCGGCAGGGCCGTGATCGTGCCCGGCCGCACCGGGGCCCGGCCTTCCAGCGCCGGCACGTCGAGGGCGACCTCGCGAAACGGCCCCGCGACGGCCCGGTGGAGGCTGGCCATCCGCAGGGTCACGGTCAGCGCCACCACCGCGAGCGCGAAGCCACCGCCGGCGGCCAGCAGTGCCCCGGGCTCGACCGGCGCGGTGGTGCCGTCATGGCCGCGCCACAGCGCCACCGCGACCACGATCGCCGGAAGCAGGATCGCCAGCGCCATGGATGGCGCGCGGGCGTAGGCCAGGGCGGATTCGGAGGCTTCGAGCGCATCGCGGGTGTGGGCGCCCTTGGCGGCGAGGCGCTGGCGCTCGAAGGCCGCCGCCCCGTGGGCGCGCACCGCCGGCATGCGGCGGATCAGATCGGCCAGGGCGCGCCCGGCCGCACCGCCCGCGCGCAGCCGGAGGGCGGCCCGGTCCTGCATCCGGCGCTGGATCAGCGCCCGGGCCAGCCCGGCCGCCACCAGCCCGACCGCCACGGTGGGGACGAGGCGCGGCGCGGCGAGCCAGGACAGGACCAGGGCGAGGCCGGTGGCGCCGACGGCCAGCGCCGGCACCAGGATCGCCAGTCCGAACAGGGTGTCGAGGCGCGCCAGAAGATCGCCCATGGCCTGCGCCAGGGCACGGGCCTCGTCGCGGGCGCTCGGGGGGGCGTGCAGAATGGCCTCCATGACCCGCCCCTGGAGGGCCGCCACCGTGCGGGTCTGGGCGTGGAAGCAGAGGCGCGCCACGGCCCAGCCGAGGCCGGCGGAGGCCAGCGCCGCGGCCGCGAGTCCGACGAAGGCTGCGCGTACGAGGTCGGCCGGCGGCAAGCTCCAGCCGGCAAAGGCGACGAACGGCCCCTCCGCGGGCGAGCGCCAGGGCAGCGTCGCGGCGATCCGCAGGAACTGGCCCACCGGTTCGGTGTCGTGGACCTGGACGCCGACGAGATCCCGCAGGCACAGCAGCGCGAGCAGCGCCAGCGGCCCGCCCAGGCCGAGCGCCAGCCCGACCGCGGCGGCATGCTCGCGCCGCGCGGTCCGCCAGGTGAAGGCGATCGGGTCGCGGTCCATCGGCACCCTGTCCACGACGCCCCGGGACACGGGGCATGGCTGCGGCTTAGAGGATCGTCCGCCGCGGTGAAAGCGCGGGGACGCACCTCGACCGGCCTCCAGCCCGGTCCTCCGTCACCCGCGGACATCCCGATCGCGGCAATTCAGACACAACCGTAACGCGAAATTCGCAGGGACGGCCCATGACGGCGGGACAGCCGATTCCGTCATGGAACCGTCGTACGGCCAAGCTAGCGCTGCACCGCAACAAGGCTTCGGCCTGCTTTCCGTGCGAGGCTTCGTGTCCAGGCATCTCAAGACCGCCCTGCTGGCTGCGACGGGCCTTCTGCCGCTCGGGGCAACCGCACAGCAGATCCCGACATCCCCGCCGGTGGGCTTCGCCAACAGCACCTCGGTCAGACCCGGAACGGTCGTTCCGCGCGTCCTCGACAGCTTTGTCGGGTTGATGACGGCCAATCCCGCCGTCATGACCCAGAACTACCAGACCGTCGTTCAGATGACGCAGGCCCGGACCGCGGACCAGACGCTGGCGGCCATCCATGACGACCGCACCGGGCAGGCCTACAGCATCCTGAACGGGCTCGGTCCCCTCACCGCCGCCTATCTCACCGGCGCGGGGGCCTCGTTCACCGGCACCCGGCCGGCGAAGCTGACGCCGACCACCTACGCGACCACGACGCTGGCGGATTACGGCCGAAGCCTCAACACCGGTTCGAACGCGAACGGAGGCGCGACGACGTTCGGCGACGGGACGGCGACGCCCCTGGCGGCGGCCGTCGGCTTCATCGACAACACGGTCCGGGCCAATGCCTCGACGGAACCCTCGAAGCGCGTCTTCGGGCGCTATCAGGGCCTCAATCCGGCCCTCGATCCCCTGGCGGCCCGCTTCAACGACTACAATGCCACCACGAACAAGACGGCCCTGTCCGCCGCCGACACGGCGAATTTCGTGGTTCCGAGCTACCTCGCGAACTTCCCCGTCCCGGCGGTCTACGGAACCGCGGAGCGCTGGGTGAAGGGCTTCACCGTGACCCAGGCGATGATCGACGCCAACGGCGGACGCCCCCTCGTGGCCCCCGATGTCGGGTCCTTCAACGCAGCCGGTGCCTTCACCCCCACGACCTTCGGGGTCGGTGCCTACGTGCCGGGAATCGGGACCGCGCCCCGCCCCTACCGCGTCACCACCGATGTCGCCGTGCCGGTGCTGCTGAATCCCCGCAAGAACACCACGAACGCCTACGCGGATGGAGGTTATCCGAGCGGCCACACCAATTCCGGGTATCTCCAGACCCTGGGCGTCGGCTTCCTCGTGCCGCAGCGGATGCAGGAACTCCTCACCCGCGCCTCCGAGCTCGGCAACAACCGCATCCTGGCCGGCATGCACTCGCCCCTCGACGTGATCGGCGGCCGGATGCAGGCGACGGCGATCGCCGCCACCAACATCTACGCCGCCCTCTATGACGCAGCGGGCAACCGGATCGACTGGACCAATCCGGCCAATGCCGGCGCCTACGCGGTCTATCAGGCCTACCAGCAGACGCAGGCCTACCTCGCCGCGAGCTGCGGCGCGGGAACCGTGTCCGGGTGTCTCGCCGGGACGGCAGCCAACCGGGCGGCCGATCCCTTCGGCAATGCCGCGCAGAACAAAGCGGACTACGCCGCCCGGATGACCTACGGCTTCCAACCGGCCGGAGCGGGCACGCCCCTGACGGCCGCGGAGGTTCCGGTCCAGGCGCAGGTGCTCCTCCTCACCCGCTTCCCCTATCTCAGCGACGCGCAGCGCCGGGAGGTTCTGGCGACCACGGGCCTGCCCTCCGGCTATCCGCTGCTCAGCGGCAACACCTATGACGGCTGGGGGCGCCTGAATCTTTTCGCGGCGGCGGACGGGTACGGCGCGTTCAACGACGCCGTGACGGTGACGATGGATGCGGCGCAGGGCGGGTTCTCGGCGCTCGACAGCTTCAACAACGACATCGGCGGCCGCGGCTCGCTGACCAAAGCCGGCACCGGCACTCTGGTGCTGACCGGCACGAACACCTATGCGGGCGGCACCACCATCGCGGGCGGCACCCTCGTGGCCTCCGCCGCCGGTCTGGGCTCGGGCGCCATCGTGGACAATGCCAGCCTGATCCTCGACCAGGCCACCGACGCCACCCTGGCCAACCCGATCGCCGGCCGCGGCACCCTGACCAAGACCGGTGCCGGCAGCCTCAGTCTCACCGGCCTCAGCACCCTGTCCGGCCCGGTCGGCGTCGCCCAGGGCCGGCTCGCTGTCGACGGCAGCCTGGCCAACGCGCTCGTGACAGTGGGCGACGGGGCCAGCCTCGGCGGCACCGGCACGATCGGCGGCCTCGCGGCCCAGGCCGGCGCCGTGGTGGCGCCGGGCAATTCCATCGGCACCCTGACTGTCGCCGGCAACGCCGCCTTCGCGGCCGGCACGACCCTCCGGGTCGAGGCCGACGCCGCCGGCCGGGCCGACCGCCTCGCCGTGGCGGGCACCGCGACGCTGGCGGGCGGCACCGTGCAGGTGCTGGCGGCCGACGGCGCCTACGCTCCGCGCACCCGCTACACCGTCCTGACCGCCGCCGGCGGCGTGCAGGGCCGGTTCGCCGGCGTCAGCGCCAACTTCGCCTTCCTGACGCCGACCCTCGGCTACGGCGCGAACGCGGTCGACCTGACCCTGACCCGCAACGACGTGGCCTTCTCCACCATCGCCCAGACCCGCAACCAGGGCGGCGTCGCCGACGCCATCCAGGCGGCGGGGGCCGGCAGCGCCCTCTACGCCCGCACCGTCGGCCTGAGCACGCCCGAGGCCCGGGCCGCCTTCGGGGCGCTCACCGGCGACATCCACGCCAGCGCCACCGCCGCCCAGTTCGAGACCGCCTTCTTCGTGCGCGAGGCCATCCTCGACCGCCTGCGCCGGGGGCCGGCCCCGAGCGCGGACGAGGCCGAGGATTACGGCGCCCTGCCGGCGACCTATAGCGCCGACCTGCCGGGCCGGGCCGCGCCCGTGGTGCCGGTGCCCATGCGGGTGCTCGACCCGCGCGTGTTCGGGCTCTGGGGCCAGGGCTTCGGCAGCTTCGGCCAGGCCCGCGGCGACGGCAACGCCGCCGCCCTCGCCCGCCAGACCTCCGGCTTCGTGCTCGGCGCCGACGTCCGCCTCGAGACCGGCTTCCGCCTCGGGTTCACCGGCGGCTACACCGTCACCAGCCTCGACAGCGCCGGGCGCCTGTCCTCCGGCACGATCCAGAGCGGCTTCGGCGGCGTCTATGGCGGCTTCGAGCGCGGGCCCTGCGCCCTGCGCCTCGGCGCGGTCTATGCCGACCAGGCGAGCCGCCTGCGCCGGAGCGTCACCTTCGCGGGCTTCTCCGACAGCGACACGGCCCGCTACGGCGGCTCCGCCGTGCAGGGCTTCGGCGAGATCGGCTACCGGATCGTGATGGCGGCGGCCCCGGCGCCCGCGCTCCAGCCGACCTCCCTCGAGCCCTTCGTGGGCGGCGCCTACGTGTCGATCGGGCGCGACCGCTTCGCCGAGACGGGCGGGCTCGCGGCCCTGAGCGGCGCGGCCCAGACCACCGAGGTGGCGACCTCGACGGTGGGCGTGCGCGGCCAGACCAGCCTGGATCTGGGCGCCGGGGCGCCGGTGTCCCTGCACGGGCTGGTGGGCTACCGCCGGGCCTACGGCGAGGTGGTGCCGAAGGCGCTCCTCAGCTTCGGCGCCGGTCCGGGCTTCCTGACGGCGGGCACGCCGATCAGCCGCGACGCCCTGGTGGCGCAGGCCGGCCTCGACGTGCGGGTGGGCCGCGCCACCACCCTGGGCGTGGCCTATACCGGCCAGGTCGGCGAACGCGCCCAGGACCACGCCGTCAAGGGCAACTTCACCTACCGGTTCTGACAGGCGACCGAACCAGGTTTGAGAAACAGGACGCGGGCCGCCGGACCCGATGGGTTCGCCGGCGTTCGGATTCCGAGCTCGCCCTTCGCCGGCGAGCCCGGGGGCGGCCGCACAATCGGCCGGAACGCGCCGCGAGCAGGGCGCGTTCGAAGGACATGGCGTTTCCACCGGGGTGCCGGCTCCCGCGAGCGGGAAAATCCTCTAGAGTGGTGTGCTTCAGAGTGGTGTACTTGGCGGGCTCCCCGACGAGAATGCCGCCGCGCAACGCCTCCTGTCCTTACTCACGCGAAGTCCCCGAACCTCCATGTGCGAACTGCTCGGCATGAGCGCGAACGTGCCCACGGACATCCGCTTTTCCTTCGCCGCCCTGGCCCGGCGCGGCGGCGAGACGGGTCCTCACGCGGACGGCTGGGGCATCAGCTTCTACGAAGGCCGCGGCGCGCGGGCCTTCCACGAGCCGGAGCCGAGCGCGCAATCGGAACTCGCCCGGCTCCTGCGACGGACGCCGATCAAGAGCCGCATCGTCATCGCGCATGTGCGCAAGGCCAATCGCGGCCGGGTCAACCTGGAGAACACCCATCCGTTCAGCCGGGAATTGTGGGGCCGGCGCTGGACCTTCGCGCATAACGGCCAGCTCAAGGGCGTGAAGAAGTGGCCGCTGACCTGGTTCAAGCCGGTCGGCTCCACCGACAGCGAGCACGCCTTCTGCTGGATGCTGGACCAGTTGCAGGCCCGCTGGCCCGACCTGCCGAGCCCCGCCCGCATCGACCGGGCGGTGGCGGACCTGTGCGCGGAGCTGCACGGTCTCGGCGTGTTCAACATGCTGCTGTCGGACAGCCGCACCCTCTACGCCCATTGCGGTAAGCGCCTGTGCTATCTCACGCGCTGCGCCCCCTTCGGCACCGCGACCCTGGTGGACGAGGACTGGCGGGTAGATTTCGCGCAGGAAACCGGGGCCCAGGACGTCGTCACGGTGATCGCCACCAAGGCGCTGACCCGCGACGAGTGCTGGACCGACGTCGAGCGCGGTCACGTTCTCTCCCTGCGCGACGGCGCCGTACGCATTCTGAAGCCGGCCGTGGCCCGGCGCATGTCCCGCCCCGAGCGCGTCCCCTCCCCCTGTGGCTGTTGATGCGGCGCCCCCTGCGACGGCCACGGTTGTCCGGCGGGATGCGTCAACCGCCCGGATGCGCTACAACGCGCGAAATCAGTGGACCGCGCGGGTGCTTCTCGGACACCTCGGGCCGACACCACACCTGACCGCGCCAGATTACGACGAGCCATGACACGCGACGTGACCGACACTGCCTCCGACGTTCTGTCGGCCTCCGCAGACGACAGGCCGAACCTGTCCTCGAATATTCGGACTCACCTCGGCGAGCACCTGCGCACGGTCTACGACCGCTTGCCCGCGGACGAGCAGCCGAGCCGCTTTGCCGAACTCATCGAGCAGCTCGAAGCTGCCCTCAAGGCGCGCGGCGAGGCGATCGAACCCGAGTTTCGCAACGGCCTGCTGGCGGCCGTGCCGTCCCTGCGTGCCTTCGCCCTGTCGCTGACCAGCAACCCGGCCCGCTCCGACGACCTCGTGCAGGACACCCTGCTGAAGGGCTGGCAACACCGGGCCCGGTTCCAGCCGGGCACCAACCTGAACGCCTGGCTGTTCACGATCCTGCGCAACATCTTCTATTCGGACCACCGCAAGCGCGTGCGCGAAGTCGAGGACCAGGACGGGTCCTATGCCGCCCGCCTCGCCACCGCCCCGCACCAGGGCGATCGCCTCGACGTCGAGGACCTCCAGACCGCCCTCGGCAAGCTGCCGCCGGACCAGCGCGAAGCCCTGGTTCTCGTCGGCGCCGAAGGCGTCTCCTACGAGGAGGCGGCCGCGATCATGGGTTGTAAGGTCGGCACCGTGAAGAGCCGGGTCAGCCGTGCCCGCGGGCGACTGGCCGAACTTCTCGGCTATGACGAGGAAGACCTCAGCTCCGACCGGCTGATCCAGTCGGCGATGCCGAAGGATGCATAAGGTCGGCCCGAGGCGGTCCTGAAGACGAAACCCGGCCTTAAGGATCGACGGACCCGCTGCAACTTTTGACGCATCCCTTCCGGGAGTTGGACGTTACTGCCCTGAACCCGGCAGCGCTTCACAGCGTCGCGGGACACTCGTTCAGGAGCGCCATCATGAACTTCAAGACCCTTCTCGCCGCCTCCGCCATCGCACTCACCCTGCCGATGGCCGCCCAGGCTCAGGGCCTCGTCCGCGGCGCCGAGCGCGGCGCACAGGACGGCGCCGATGCGGCCGGTCCGATCGGTGCCATCGTGGGTGGCGCCGTCGGCGCGGCGACCGGCACGGTCGGCGGCATCCTCGGCGTCGATGATCGCCCCCGCTTCCGCCAGTACGTCACCCGCGAGCGTCGCTCGTCCTATGACTACAATGGCGATGTCCGCGTCGGCGCCGTGCTGCCGAGCTCCGGCGTGAGCTATTACGACGTGCCCGCCGAGTACAACGCCCGCGGCGCCCGCTACACCATCGTCAACGAGCGTCCGGTGCTGGTGGATCGCAGCCACCGCATCGTCGAGGTCATCGACTAATCCTCGCCGACCAGGACACGCTCGGCCCCGCGACGACCGTCACGGTGGCCTAAGTCAGAAGGCTTTCGGCGAGGGTTTCGCCGGGAGCCTTTTTTTCATGGTCGCGTCGTGGTTCGTCGTCGCATCGAAATTTGTGACCGGGCGATGCCGCGAGGTACGCCGCATTCCGGAATCTCCCCGCGCCAAACCTAACATAAAGCAACGGGAACGGGTGCGGCGATGCAACGCCCGCGCGCTTCAGCCGTTGCTTGGACAGTCCGACTTTCACGTACCCGTGTGCGGCCGTCCAATTCCCGATCGATGCGAAGGAGTTTTCCCATGGCCGGTGACCTCCCCCCTGATCCCGCCCTGCCGGAGCCGGTGCGGGATCACCTCGGCCAGCAGCTGCGGTCAGTCTTCACCACCGACGAGGTCGTGCCTCAGTATCTCGGCGATCCGATGGTTCCCGAAGCCTTCGAGCCGCAGATCAAACGCCTCGAGGTCCGCCTGAAGACCCATGAGGAGGGTACGGGTGCCGTCGAGCAGGCCCTCGAAGATTTCCTTGGGGCAGACCTCTTGCCGGCAGGAGACGTTTTGCCAGGAGGAAACCTCTTTCCAGCAGGAAACCTCTTGCCAGCAGGAAACCTCTTGCCAGGAGACGACCTCGTGGCCGGCGAAGATTCCCTTCCGGGACAGGATCGCTCCGGTCGCAAGCCCGGCTTCGGCGAGGCCCGGTAGAAGCCGACGCGGCTCAGACCGCAGGTTTCGTCGCCAGGATATCGCGAATTTCGGCGAGCAGCTTCACGTCCGCCGGCACTTCGGCCACCGTCTCGGGCTTGGCCTCTTCCTTGCTGACCAGGCGGTTCATCGCCCGGATGACCAGGAACAGCACGAAGGCCACGATCATGAAATTGAGCGCCACGGTGATGAACTGCCCGTAGCCGATCACCGCGCCCTGCTTCTTGGCATCGGCATAGGCCGCGCCTTTCTGCACGCTCGACGACAGCGGGAGGTAGTAGTTCGAGAAGTCGAGACCGCCGGTAATCGCGCCGATCATCGGCATGAACACGTCCTGCACCGCCGACGTGACGATTGCCCCGAAGGCAGCGCCGATGATCACGCCGACGGCGAGGTCGACGACGTTGCCGCGCAGTGCGAACTTCTTGAATTCCTCGAGCATCAACCGGTCTCCGCTGGATTTGACCTGCAGGACGACGTCAGGCCGCGTGCAGCTTAGTCGAAGACAACCGCTGCGCGACAGCGCCGCCGGTCAGATGTCCACGGCCGGATCGCGCGCGGGTTTCAGCATTTCGACGGCATCGTCGGCAGTTTCCGCTGAGGCTGAGCCATATGCTTCCGCCCTGGCCCGGCGGCGATACTGCGCCGCGCCGATCGGCAGGGTGACGAGGTAGCCCAGCGCCAGCGCCACCATCGCCTCGAACGGGAAGCTGATGAACAGGCCGAACCCGGCCACCACCACGAGGAAGATCGGCAGCACCCAGTCGCGGGGGACGCGCTTGCCCATGGTCTTGCCGGAAAAGGTCGGCACGGTGGAGACCACCAGCAGGGCGATGCACAGCATGTAGCCCAGCACCACGGGCGCCGCCCAATGCTCCATCGGCAGCCCCAGGAAGTTCAGGTAGAGCGGCAGCATCGCGGTGAGCGCCCCGGCGGGCGCCGGCATGCCGACGAAAAAGTCCTTCTTCCAGGCCGGGCGGTTCGGATCGTCCAGCATCGCGTTGAAGCGGGCCAGCCGCAGCGCCATCGCGATGGCGAAGATCAGGGCCACGATCCAGCCGACCGAACGCAGGTCCTTGAGAGCGAAGCCGTAGAGGATCAGCGCCGGTGCACAGCCGAAATTGACGAAGTCCGCCAGGGAATCGAGTTCCGCCCCGAAGCGCGAGGTGCCTTTGAGCATCCGCGCCACGCGCCCGTCGATACCGTCCAGGAAAGCGGCGGCCACGATCGAGATCACGGCCGGCTCGAACTTGCCCTCGAAGGCGAGCCGGATCGCGGTCAACCCGAGGCAGAGCGCCATCAGGGTGATCATGTTAGGCGCGATCATCCGGAACGGCACCGGCTTGAAGCGGCGCGGGCGGGGCTCGTTGGCGTCGGGCGCGAAGGGCGGAAACAGATCGTCCATGGGATGCCTCAGATGCGGCGGAAGACGCGCTCGGGGCCGCCGGCGAGATCGGCCAGCACGGTCTCGCCGGCCACCGCCTTCTGGCCGAGCCCGACGAGCACACGGGTGCCGACCGGCAGATAGACATCGACGCGCGAGCCGAAGCGGATGAGGCCGAAGCGCTCGCCGACGTTCAGGCTGTCATTGGCGTGGACCCAGCCGACGATGCGGCGGGCAACCAGACCGGCGATCTGGACCACGCCGATGCGGAGCGGCTCGCCCTTGTGCGTCGTTTCCATCACGAGGCCGTTGCGCTCGTTGTCGTCGCTGGCCTTGTCGAGCTCGGCGTTGAGAAACAGGCCCGGGGTGTAGTGGATTTGGCCGATGCGGCCGGTGACCGGCACCCGGTTCACGTGACAGTCGAACACGTTCATGAACACCGAGATGCGCAGCATCGGCTCCTGCGGCAGGTCGAGTTCCGGCGGAGGCAGCACTGTCGAGATCAGATTCACCCGGCCGTCGGCGGGGGAGACCACGAGGCCGTCGCCCACCGGGGTGATCCGCTCGGGATCGCGAAAGAAGTAGCATACCCACAGGGTCAGGATCAGGAAGATCCAGCCGAGGAACTGCGCGAAGTAGGCTCCGATCACCGTCAGCACGATGCCGATGACGATGAAGGGATAGCCCTCCTTGTGAATCGGCACGAGCGTCCGGCGAATCGTCTCGAGGAGGTCGGTCATGGGTGTTTTCGGAGCGCTCTCGTCTGATGGGCGGGCCGAAGCCGCCCCGGCCGGGGCCTTCTCATAAGGCACGCGGGCCGATCCGTCATACGGTTTCCGATCAGGGACGCACGAGGCGTCCCGACGCGGTTTCCGATCAGGGACGCACGAGGCGTCCCGACGCGGTTTCCGATCAGGGACGCACGAGGCGTCCCGACGCGGTCTTCGATCCGGGACGCGCGAGGCGCCCGCGGACCGAAATGGCGAACCCGTCAGCCCTCGGCCTGCACCAGGGGCGCCAGGCGCGTCAGCCGCAGGGCGATGACGAGGGCGAGCCCGTAGAGGGTCGCGAAGAACGCCACCACGCCGACCCAGCCGGAATGGTCGAAGAACCAGCCGCCGGCCGTGCCAAGCACCGAGGAGCCGAGATAGTACAGGCACAGATAGATCGACGAGGCCTGGGCCCGGTCGCGCAGGGCTCGCCGGCCGACCCAACTGCTCGCCACCGAATGCGCCCCGAAGAACGCCACCGTGACCAGGACGATGCCGACGATGATCAGGGCGAGATGGCTCGACAGGGTCAGCCCGACGCCGACGAGCCCGAGCAGGATGGCGAGCCACAGCACCTTGCGCCGCCCGAGCCGGCTGGCGATTTCGCCGGTGAGGGCCGAGGAGACGGTTCCGAACAGGTAGACCACGAAGATCGCCCCGATGGCGCTCTGGCTCAGGGAGAACGGCGGCTCCAGCAGCCGGAAGCCGATGTAGTTGTAGATGCACACGAAGCCGCCCATCAGCAGGAAGGCTTCGGCGAAGAGCCAGGGCAGGCCGGGATCGCGGAAGTGGTGGGTGAAGGTGCCGGGCACGTCGCGCCAGCGCATCCGGTTGGCCCGGAAGCGGCGCGAATCCGGCAGCAGGTAGACGAAGGCGATGGCGGCCAGGAGCGCCAGCAGCCCGATGGTGCCAAGGCCCCAGCGCCAGGAGGCATGGTCGGCGATGATGCCGGCCAGCAGCCGCCCGACCATGCCGCCCGCCGCATTGCCGCCGATGAGCAGGCCCATCGACAGGCCGATGGCGCGCCCGTGCATTTCCTCGCCGAGATAGGCCATCGCCACCGCGGGCAGGCCGGACGCCGCGAGCCCCGTAAGGGCGCGCAGAGCCAGGAAGCCGTGCCAGCTCGGCACCAGGACGGCCACGATCGTGAGAAGGGCCGAGGCGAACAGCGACGCCACCATGATGGGCTTGCGCCCCCACACCTCCGAGAGCGGACTGACCACCAGGAGCGCGATCGCCAGCATGGCGCAGGGCAGCGACAGGGCGAGGCTGCTCTCGGCCGGCGAGACGGAAAAATCATCGGCGAAGACCGGGAGCAGCGGCTGCACTCCGTAGAGCACTGCGAAGGTGGAAAACCCGGCGGCGCCCAGGGCGACGGCGGTGCGACGGAAGGCGGGCGTTCCTGCCTCGATCAACCGCTCGCTCGCCTCGTCCATGCACGCTCCTGCGGGGTCGGCCCGGAGACCCGGACACCACGTTCTCGGCGCAGAGGGTCCCGCCGGCAGAAGGCAGGCTCCTCAATCCTCCGCAGCCGCCCCGGCTATATAGGCCGGTGCGGCGATCGGGAAACCGCCGCACCGGATGCGGCGTCCTAGGCCGCCCGGACCGTGGCGAGGAAGCGGGCGACCTCGGCGCCGAGATGCTCGGACTGGCGCGAGAGTTCGCTGGCGGAGGACAGCACCTGGGCGGCCGCGGCGCCGGTCTCCTCGGCGGCCCCCGCCACGCTCGCGATATTGGACGTCACCAGTTCGGTGCCGACCGCCGCCTGCGAGACGTTGCGGACGATCTCCTGGGTGGCCGCCCCCTGCTCCTCCACCGCCGCCGCGATGGTGGTCGACACTCCGCTGATCTCGCGGATCCGGTCGGTGATGCCGCCGATGGCCGTGACCGCCTGTCCGGTCGAGTCCTGGATCTGCCCGATCTGGGTTCCGATTTCCTCGGTGGCCCGGGCGGTCTGGTTGGCGAGTTCCTTCACCTCCGCCGCCACCACGGCAAAGCCCCGGCCCGCCTCGCCGGCGCGGGCTGCCTCGATGGTGGCGTTGAGCGCCAGCAGGTTGGTCTGGCCGGCGATCGTCGAAATCATCGCCACCACGTCGCCGATCCTGGTTGCGGCCGTGCTGAGATCCTGCACCAAGGTGGCCGTCCGCTCCGCCTCGCCGACCGCCGCCTGCGCGAGGTTGGCGGAGCCGACGACCTGACGCCCGATCTCCTGCACGGACGAACCGAGTTCCTCGGCCGCCGCCGCCACGGTGCTGACGTTCGAGGCAGCCTCCTCGGCGGCGGCGGCCACCATGGTGGATTGGCTGGCGGTCTCGGTCGCGGTGCCGGACATGCTCTGGGCCGTTGCCTCCAGTTCGGTCGCCGCCGACGTCACCTGGGTGATGATGCCGCTCACGGCGCTCTCGAAATGATCGGCCATCCGCTGCATCCCGAGCCGGCGCTCCTCCTTCACGGCCAACTCGCGCGCCTCCTGTTGCTGCCGCAGGGTCTCCGTCTCCAGCAGGTTGTCGCGGAAGACCGCCAGGGCCGCGGCCATCGCGCCGATCTCGTTGCGGCTGGACGAGTAGGGTATCTCCCTCGCCAGATCGCCGCCCGCGACCGCCGCCATCGCGCCGGTGATCCGGGCGATCGGACGTGTCACGCCGTAAAGGACGAACACCGCACCGCAGACGCCGATCAGGAGCGAGATGCTGCCCACCGCGACCGTCAGCCAATAGGCGTTGTGATAGTTGATCTTCGAGGCGGCGTCCGCCTCGACGGCTCCGCGGTCGTTGTGGGTGACATCGTCGTCGATGACCTTCATCAGTTCCTGGTAAGCCGGCCGCGTCATCTCGAACGCGTCGACCATGGCGTTCTGGTCACCGGCCCGGAACGAGGCGAGAAACGCGGCGCGCCGCTCGTCATACTCGGCGTAGCGCTTGGCGATGTCGTCGGCGATCGCCCGCTCCTCAGAGCTGGCGATGAAGGGCTGATACGTCTTCAGAGCCGTTTCGACGGCCTTCTCGCGTTCCGCATTGAGCTTTTCGAGCGACGGCGCCGATTCGCGCCCCATGACATACCGAGCATCGACAATCCGTAGATTCGTGACGGCGAATTTGATTTCGCCCAAGCTTCGAACGCTCGGCATCAATTCCCCAGAAATTTTCATCGAACTTGCCCGGATTCTCTCCAGGCTTGTGATGGCTATCCCTCCCTGAATGACCAAGGCGGCGATGATGGAACCGATGATCGAGATCAACATCCACTTCAGCTTGATAGCCATGATCTTTTATCACCTTCTAATATTCTGTCATATCTGCATTTTCCAGAACATAACAGGCCCCTAAAGACCATCTAAATTGAAACTTTATCAATTAAAAAATCGATAATCCGGACTAGATCACCGACAAGGATCACCGCTTTATTCCGCCCCCGGATCGTGGTGATCCGCGTCCCCCGTCCGTCGGTTCGCAGCCTGCGGATTCCCGGGGGAGCGATCCTGCGGAAGGGTCGAGAGGATGAGGGCAGCGCGGGAGCGATTCGAACGGATCAACACCCAGGCGCAATGGACCTCTCGCGGGCAGGCCCCAGAACGGAACAGGCCGGCTCGCGAAGGGAGCCGGCCTGGAAGTTCCGTCGAGATGGCCTGCGTGCCCCGTCCGAGACACGGCTTCACAGGATCGTTCGGATTCGTCGCGTCCGGCCGATCAACCGGCGAAACGGGGTCGGAGAGACGAGCCGGCGTGCAGCGCTCAGGCCGCCCGGGTGGTGGCGAGGAAGCGAGCGACCTCACCGCTGAGCCGCTCGGACTGTCGCGACAGCTCCGAAGCCGAGGCCAGGACCTGGGACGAGGCAGCGCCGGTCTCCTCCGCGGCGCGGGCCACGGTCGAGATCTTGTCCGTCACCTGACCGGTGCCCACGGCTGCCTGGGCCACGTTGCGGACGATCTCCTGGGTGGCCGCCCCCTGCTCCTCGACGGCCGCCGCGATGGAATTGGCCACGCCGCTGATCTCCTGAATCCGGGTCCGGATGTCGCCGATGGCCGATACGGCCTGGCCGGTCGAGGCCTGGATGCGCGTGATCTGATCGCCGATCTCTTCGGTGGCCCGGGCGGTCTGGTTGGCGAGCTCCTTCACCTCGGCCGCCACCACGGCGAAACCGCGGCCCGCCTCGCCGGCCCGGGCCGCCTCGATCGTGGCGTTGAGCGCCAGCAGGTTGGTCTGCCCGGCAATGGTCGAGATCATCGCCACCACGTCGCCGATCTTGGTCGCGGCCATACTGAGATCGCCGATCAGCGCAGCCGTCTGGTCCGCCTCGCCGACCGCGATCTGCGCCAAGGTGGCGGAACCGTCGACCTGGCGTCCGATCTCCTGCACGGATGAGCCGAGTTGCTCGGCCGCCGCCGCTACGGTGTTGACGTTCGAGGCCGCCGCTTCCGCCGCCGCCGCGACGCCGCCCGATTGCTGCGCGGTCTCACCGGCGGTCCCCGACATCATGCCCGCCGTCGCCTGCAGCTCGGTGGCCGCCGACGTCACCATGCCGACGATGCCGCTGACCGCCTGCTCGAAACCGTCCGCCAGTTCGTGCATCGTCGCCTTGCGTCGTGCCGCGTTGGCGGCCTCGAGGTTCGCCTGCTCACCCCGCATGTGCTCCGCCTCGACGAGACCGTCGCGGAAGATCGCGAGGCACGCCGCCATCTCACCGATCTCGTTGCGGTTCGTCGCATGGGGGATTTCGATGGTGAGCCGGCCCTCGGCGATGGTCCGCATGGCGCCGGTGATGCGGGTGATCGGACGGGTGACGCCCAGGAGTACGAAGAGGATGCCGCCGAGGCCGAGCAGGACGGAGCCGCCGCAGACCACCAGCGTCATCCAGATCGCGGTCGCATAGGTCCGCTCTGCGGTTGCCTGCGCAGTCAGGGCGCCCTGATTGTTCAAATCCGCATCGCGATCGACCGTCGTGATGAGTTGGTCGAAGACGGTCCGCGAGCGCGCGAACAGGCTCTCGGCACTCGGGATGTCACCGCTCCGCAGGAGAGCGGGAAAGCCGCGACGAAGGTCCTCATACCGTGCGAAGGTGCCGACGATGTCGGTCCACAGCGCCTTTTCCTCGGGGCTGCTGATGAGAGTCTCGTAGGTGCGCATCGCGGTGGCGACGGCCTGCCTGCGCGTGGCCTCGACCTGCAGCAGCTCGGCCGGCGCTTCCTTCCCATGCATATACCGGGCGTCGAGCAGGCGCAGCCGCGTCAAACTGTACTTGAATTCACCTAAGGCGCGCACGCTCGGAAGCCAGTTAGCCGCAATATCCACTACTCCAGAATTAACAGTGCGAATGTTTGCAACAGCAAACCACCCCTGCGCACCAAGACCCAGCATCATGACTGACAGGATCGTGATCAGTGTTGACTTGAGAGACAGTCGCATCGACGGAGGGGCGCATTGGAAATGCTATCCGGCCTGCGGCGCACAGGAGGGACAGGTCGGCGAAGACCACTATTCCCTATGGCGCCGAACTAAACATTTGATGAATAGAGCCGGCTTTTCCAATTCTTCCCGCCGCGTCGTGCCGATAGCGCTCCCCTTTCTCCAATCCATCGAAGACTGGCCGATGCGGGCGCGGAGCGGGCGACCGGAGGCTTTCGGACCCCGGTCGCCGCATCCTGGTTTCAGCGTGGAGGCGCCGCCTCGCCCTGCTGCTGGATCAGCGGCGTGATACGGCGGACGGTCACCCGCCGGTTCTCGCGCGCGGCGTTCTGCGTGTTCACCTTCAGGTTCTGCTCGCCATAACCCTGCGTGGTCAGGTTCTCGGGCGGCACCTGGAAGGTCTGCGTCAGCACGGTGGCCACCGACTGCGCGCGGCGATCGGAGAGCGAGAGGTTGTCGACGTCGGCCCCCACCGCGTCGGTGTATCCCTCGATGAGGAACACCTCCTGCGGATTGGCCTTGATCGCCCGGTTCATCGCCGCCGCGATGGTGGCGAGGCGCGCGGCCTGATCCGGCGTCACCGTGAACGAGCCGGTGTCGAAGTTGATGGTATCGATGTCCACGCTGCGCATGCGGGCGCGCAGCTGCGGGCTGTAGCGCACCTGATCGAGGGTGTAGCGCCGGTCGACCGCCACCACCGGCGGGGCCGACAGGGCTTCGTAGACGGCACCCTCATCCGCTCCGTCGTAATCGACCACGTAGCGATTGCGGGGGATGCGGATGTCCGGCGGCGGCAGTTCGACCACGTCGTCGTAGATCGGCCGGCGCACGCCCCCGCCGAAGCTGTTGTCGATGATCACGACCTCGCGCCCGTCCCGGAAGCGGCGGGAGCGGCGTACGAGACGGCCGTCATCATCCACGATGGTGACGATCTGCTCGCCGCCGGGGCGGTCGAGATACGTGATGGTGTCGCCGCCGCGCCGTTCGCTGCGATAGGCCCGCCGGTCCAGATCGCGGAAACGCTCGTTCTCGTCGTGACGGATGAAGTAGGTGTCGCGATCGCGCACGATGATGCGGCCGGGCTCGCGGATGTAGGTCCGCCCGCCTTCCGAGAACTCGCGCCGGTCGCGGCGGACCTGATCGTAGTCGCGGACATCGTCGTCATCCCGGAACCCGCCCGGCACGTAGCCCGGGCGCCCCGGCGCGTTGAAGCCGGTGCGAGGCTCGCGCCGTTCGAAGGCGTCCCGCCGCTCGCGGTCCTCTCGACGATCGTCGATGCCTCCGGCGCGTGGATCACCGGAATCACGGCGATCGACACCGTCGCGCCGGGTCTCGGCCGGCCGGGAATCGGACCGAACCGCATCGTCGCGATTCAGCTCGCGGGATCCCTGGGCGGGACCGTCCCGGTCAGGGCGGGATTCGACGGGATTCGCACCCGCACCGGGACGCCCGTCCGGACGCTGCGGGTCCGGGTTCGGAGCACCCGGCGGCGTGAACGGACGGCCGGGTACGCCCGGCCGGGCATTCGGGGCGACCGGTGCCGGCGGATTGGCGTCCGGGGCGGGTGCACGCGGCTCTGCGGGCGGGTTCGGGCGCGCGGGCTGCGTGGCTCCCGGGACGGTCGGGCTGGCGGGGTTCGCCGGATTGCGGATCTCGGGCGCGGTCGGTGTCGGAGCCGGGGCTTGGCGAAGCTGGGGTTGCGCGGGGCGGGCGGGTTCGGATGCGGTGGGACGCTCGGGTGCATTCGGCCGCTCGGGAGACCGCTCGCGTGCGGCCGGCGGCGCACCGGAGCGCTCGCCCGGCGCTTCGGAACCGGGCGCGCGACGATTCTGCGTCGGATCGCGATCGGGTGCCCCGCCGCGCTCCTCCCGCGCCGGGCGATCTTCACGCGTCGGGCGCTCCTGGCGCGGCTGCGGACGCTCCTGGCGCTCCTGGCGCGGCTCCGGGCGCTCCTGGCGCGGCTCGGGGCGCTCTTGGCGGGGTTCCGGGCGTTCCTGGCGAGGCTCGGGACGGGGTGCCGAACGCTCGGGGCGGGGTTCGGGACGCTCTTGGCGCGGCTCCGGGCGTTCCTGGCGCGGTTCAGGGCGCTCTTGGCGAGGCTCGGGACGGGGTGCCGAACGCTCGGGGCGGGGTTCGGGACGCTCCTGGCGCGGCTCGGGTCGATCTCGACCGCCCGGCGGTTGGCCTCCGCGCGGCCCTTCACCACCCCGAGGTCCTTCACCACCCCGAGGTCCTTCGCCACCCCGAGGTCCTTCGCCCGGCCCGCCTTGGGCCAGCAGGATCGCCCCGCCCGGGACGGTATCCGGCCGAGCAGAGCTGGGTCCGGACAGCAGGAGCGCAGGGAGAACCGTGCCGGTCAGCAGGAGGTGGCGGATGCGCCGCATCGAAGGTCACTCACGTCGTTGATGTGGCCTTCGGAACAGAATGCGAGCCGGATGGTTCCCGATACCGAGCATGGCCGTCCGCCTCTCCGGACGGCTTGGCGTCAGGGCGCTCGGCCCCGGATCTCCCAGCCCCGGAGCTCTTGGAACCGGGGCTCTTGGAACCGGGGCTCTTGGAACCGGATCTTCTGACCTCGGATATCCTGGCGTTATTGCACGCCCTGGCGCGTCGCCGTCGAGAACAGGTTCGGGGCGATGATCCGCACCGGCTGGCGCTCCTCGCCGGCGGCCGGGCTCGTGGCGGCTGGTACCGGCGCAGCCGCACTGTCCGTCGCCCCGGCGGCACGGCGGCTGGCGACGTCGGCCGCGAGTTCCGCGGCGGTCTTGTCGGCCCGGCCCACCAGGGTGAGGCGCACCTTGGGCGGACGCGACAGGGCCTCGGCCTGCATCGGCGTGACGAAGATGTCGCCCTTGTGCCGCACCAGCATGCTCTCGGCCTTGACCAGCGACTGCGCCCAGGTCTGTCCCTCGCGCTTGCACGAGCAGTTCGGCGTGAAGGACGTGCGGAACTTGAAGGCGTTCGGCAGGGCCGTGTAGGCACGGCTGCCCTTCAGGGTTGCGGCCTGCTTGAGGGCCTCGTCCCCGTGGGGCATCGAGTAGGCGGCGGCCTCGGCCCCGGGGCAGAGCGCCTGGCACAACTCGTCCGCGCCCTCGCGCCCGTCCGGAAGATTGTTCATCGGAAAGTAGGCGCCGTCGCAGGTGCGGACGCAGACCACCTGCGAGCCACCCCGCGCACGCGCCTCCCCGGCCGGCCCGTCGGCCTTGAGGAGGGTGCGGCTCGCCGCATCGGTGCAGGTGGCGGCGATGGCCTCGGTCAGCTGCCGGCGGCGGGCGGCCGTGACCTCGCCGTTCTCGGCGCCGTAACCGGCATTGAGGGCGCGGATGCGCTGCTCGACCGCGCCGCATTGCGGGGGGCGGGAATCGAAGAACAGGAACTTGCCACCCTCGCAGCTGAGCGTGCGGTAATAGGCGTTCAGTCGCCCGATCTCATTCTGCAGCGCCCGCGCGGTGCTGGCTCCGTCGCTGAGGCTCGCGAGTTCGGAGCGGTAGCGCAGGCAGGCCGCATTCTGCGCCTCGGCGGCCCCCGTCATCGCCAGGGCGACAGGAAGGGCGGCAAGGACGCCGGCGAGCACCCGGACGAGCGTGCGGATCTGGAGAGGGATCAGCGGCATGGCCTGATTGCGAAGGATGGCGGGACGCCGCCGCACGGAATCCGACGGCGGATCTCGGCGAAGCGATGGCGAACGAGGACAACACACGTTACTTAGCGACCCTCGCACGGCGGCGACACCCTTCCCACATGCGCCCCGAACAAACCGAGGGGAATGATACGATGATGTGGCTTCGGGGTCTCACAGGCTGCGCGCTGGCGTTGGGGCTCGGCCTCGTCGCACATCCGGTGCGGGCGGACGATGCGGATCGCATCTTCGACAAGTCGACCGTGTGGCGCCCGCTCACGCCCAACGACAAGCTGGTGGTCTACGGGATCGACGATCCGTCCGTAGCCGGCGTCGCCTGCTGGTATACGCAGCCGGAGAAGGGCGGCATCAAGGGCACGCTCGGCCTCGCCGAGGATGTCTCCGACATTTCGCTGGCCTGTCGACAGGTCGGCCCGGTGCAGTTCAAGGAGAAGTTCAAGCAGGGCGCAGTGGTGTTCAGCGAGCGGCGCTCGCTGATCTTCAAGTCGATGCAGATCGTGCGTGGCTGCGACGTCAAGCGCAATACGCTGATTTACATGGTCTATTCGGACAAGGTCATCCAGGGGTCACCCAAGAACTCGACCTCGGCCGTGCCGCTGATGCCCTGGGGCACCGAACCGCCGCCGCGCTGCGACGCCTTCATGGAGAAGTAGACCGCCTGTGGAGGCCGGCCCCGTGGCGGGGTCGGCGACCAGGCGCAAGAGCGTCGGTGGAGGCGATCAATCCTGGCACGTGATCCGGATCGGGCGCTCGGCGGGCTTCACCACCGGGGCGGCCGGGATCGCGCCGGTATACTCGTCCTGGGCAGCGACGCCGAAGGAACCGGCCGAAGCGAAGCCCTGGGCCTCGCACCAGGCATTGGCCACCACCTGCCCGCAGGCGCTGTCGCCGTTGGTGAGGCAGTCGCCGACACCGTATCCCTCGCTCGACGGGATCAGGAACGTCTTCTCGACGGTGGCCGGCACCTTGGCGGGGTTCTCGCCGTCGCCGGCAGCCAGGGCGACGTGTGCGGTCAGGGCGAAGGCGAGGAGAGCGCCGAGATGGGCGGTCACGCGGCGCATGGGCAGAACCTTGCTGATGTCGGAAGCGTCTGAGGCGAAAACTTCACGGCACGGGGTTAACAAACCCTTTCTCCGCGACAGGGTTTTCGACGAATGCCGGTTCGGCGTCGTTCTCGAATTGCTCATGGATTTGAGGTAGCGCAGGACGTGCCGTCAGGCCGTCGCCTCAGCGCAACAGGTCGCCGGGCGGAAGGCGGCGACGATGTGGCGCCGGCTTGGCCTGTCGCGGCAAAAGCTGCGAGATACCAACGCGGTGCGGGTCTCACGCTCGGACGGGCCGGGTGGGGGTCCGGGACGCAAGGGACGATTCAAGGGAAGATTCATGGCCTCGATGTTGCGGCTCTACAACACGCTGACCCGCGAGAAGGCCGTCTTCACGCCGATCGATCCGACGAACGTGCGGATGTATGCCTGCGGCCCGACGGTCTACGATGCCGCTCATATCGGCAATGCCCGGCCGATCATCGTCTTCGACCTGCTGTTCCGCCTGCTGCGCCACCTCTACGGCGAGGCGCACGTCACCTACGCGCGCAACGTCACGGATGTGGACGACAAGATCAACGCGCGGGCGGCCGAGCGCGGCATCACCATCCGCGAACTCACCGACGGGACGCTGAAGTCCTTCCACGCCGACATCCGCGAACTCGGCGTGCTGATGTCGGAGGATGTGAACGTGGCGGGTCAGCGCCCGCGCTTCATCGAGCCGCGCGCCACCGACCACATCGCCGAGATGCACACCATCATCACCGGGCTGGTGCAGGCCGGACATGCCTATGTGGCGGCGGAGCACGTGCTGTTCGACGTGCCCTCGATGCCGGATTACGGCGCGCTCTCGAAGCGCCCGCTGGACGAGATGGAGGCCGGCGCCCGCGTCGAGGTCGCGCCCTACAAGCGCTCCCCCCTCGACTTCGTGCTGTGGAAACCCTCGAAGCCCGGCGAGCCGTCCTGGCCCTCACCATGCGGGATCGCGGCGCCGGGCCGGCCGGGCTGGCACATCGAGTGCTCGGCGATGTCATGGCGGCACCTCGGCGAGCGCTTCGACATCCATGCGGGCGGCATCGACCTGATCTTTCCCCACCACGAGAACGAGGTGGCACAGTCCCGCTGCTGCTTCGGAACCGACGTGATGGCCCATGTCTGGCTTCACAACGGCTTCCTCCAGGTCGAGGGGGAGAAGATGTCGAAGTCGCTCGGCAACTTCATCACCATCCGCGACGTGTTGAAGGACTGGCCTGGCGAGGTCGCCCGGCTCGCCATGCTGAAGACCCATTACCGCCAGCCGATCGACTGGACCCTGCGTGGCCTCGAAGAGGCCGCGCGGATGCTTGAGCGCTGGTACGGACTCGTGGGCGATGGCGCGCCGGCGCCGGCGCTCCCCGAGACGGTGCTGGAGCCGCTACTCGACGACCTCAATACGGCTGCAGCGCTCGCCGAGTTGCACCGCCTCGACGATCCGGCGGCACTCAAGGCCGGTGCGAACCTTCTCGGGCTACTCACGCAGACCAAATCCGCCCGCGACCAGGGAACGATCCAGGCGGCTGGGATCGACGTCGCCCGCGTCGAGGCCCTGATCGAGGCCCGACGCGCGGCCCGGGCCGCCAAGGACTGGGCGGCCTCGGATCGTGTCCGCGACGAACTCCTCGCGCTGGGCATCGCCGTCAAGGACGGCAAGGACGGCACGACCTGGAGCGTCGTGACCTGATCAGGTCACCGCGACCTGATCGGTCGCCGCGACGCCCCTCGGTCAGAACCGCTCGGCCACCAAGGCCTCGGCGGCCGGAGCGGGTTCGACGGACCCGGCCGCGTCGCGCAGGAGGCCGACCACGTCGGCCGCCTCGGTCGCCACGAGGTAGCTCAGGTCGAGCCCTTCCCGGATGAAGCCCTGCGTTCGCATGTGATCGAGGAGGGTCAGCAATGGGGTCCAGAAATCCGCCACCGAGAGCAGCAGGATCGGCTTGTTGTGCTGGCCGAGTTGGGCCCAGGTGAGCTGCTCCACCAGCTCCTCCAGGGTGCCGATGCCGCCCGGCAGGGCCACGAAGGCGTCGGAACGCTCGAACATCAGCCGCTTGCGGGTGTGCATGTCCTCCACCACGATGGTCTCCTGGATCTCTTCGAGCATGCGCTCGCGCGATTTCAGGAAATCCGGAATGATGCCGGTGACGTGGCCGCCATGGTCGAGGACCGCGCGGGCGACTGTGCCCATCAGGCCGACATTGCCCCCGCCATAGACAAGGCCGATCCCCGCCTCCGCCAAGGCCTTGCCCAGGGTCACGGCCGCCGTGGTGAAGGCCGGATCGCCCCCGAACCCCGAGCCGCAATAGACGCAGACCGTCCTCAACCGAGCCATGCCGGGCCTCTCTGATGCGTCGCAACCAGGACGGACCCGTCCCTGTCCACGAGCCAAACTGCTGATTTTACGGAAGATCCGGCCATGCGACGGCGGATGTGATTTGGTGTTCCGATCATGTTCGCTAATATGTCGCCATCAATCGCCGGTTTGTCGACGGGCTCGATCCGGCGACGACGGTGTTTCGGCCGCCGCGCCGGTCGACGAGGGAGTGGGGTGTCATGAGGGCGGAGTTGCGACGGAGCATCTTCCTGGCCTGCGTGGGGCTTCTGGCGGGCTTCGCCCTCGTGGTCACCCTCTATGGCGCGAGCACCTTGTTCAAGCGCAGTGTCGAGGGCACCGACCGGGACCGTGCAGCCCTGGCGGCGGCGCCCACCGGCGCGACGCGGGAAGCCCGGCCGGGAGCGGTCGCCGGCTCGAGCGCCCAGGCCGAGCCGGACCCGCGCCCCGGGGAGGGGGCGTCGCCGGCGGGAAAGCCCCCGGCGGCGCGGGCGGTCCGGCAGCCCCCGGCGCCGGGACTGGGCGCCTCCGCCGGGACAGAGGCGCCGACCTTCGACATCATCCGGGTCGAGCCCAACGGCGAGACAGTGATCGCGGGGCGCGCCGCGCCCAACACCACCGTGGAGTTGCTGCGCGACAACGCGCCGATTGCCCGTGCGCTCGTCGATCCCTCCGGCCAGTTCGCTATCGTTCCCCCGGCGCTCCCCGTGGGCAACAGTGAGATCACCCTGCGGGCCTCCAGCGCCGATGGGCAGGAGCGCGTCTCGCGGGACAGCGTGGCAGTGGTGGTGGCCCCCGATCGTCGGACCAAGCCCCTCATCGCCCTCACCTCCCCCGATAAACCCACCATCGTGCTCTCCCAGCCGGATCCGGTCGCGACGGCCGCAGCGCCAGGCTCCGGCGCGGCGGAGTCCCGCCAGGCCGAAGCCCGAAGCGCCGCTGCGGACAACCGGCTCGCAACGACCATGCCCGGCCCCGGGGGCCAGAATGTCCCGGGCCTGCAGCAACGGGCGGACACGGGCACCGAAGCCAAGTCGGGCCAGCCGGGCGCGGCCGCGCCGGACCCCACGGCCCCGCTCAAGATCGTCAGCGTCGAGGCGGAGGATGGCGGCCGCCTCTACGTGACCAGTCAGGCCCCGCCGGGCGCGACCGTGCGGCTCTACCTGAACGACGCCCTGGTGGCGCCGGGCAGCGTCGGCGCCGACGGTCGCGTAGCGTTCACGATCGGGCGCGGCGTCCAGCCCGGCGCGTACACGATCCGGGTGGATCAGGTCGACCCTGTCTCCGGCAAGGTGAAGACCCGTTCCGAGGTGCCCTTCACCGTCCCGGTCGCCGCGAAGCCCGGAACACCGACCGCTTCGGCCTCGCCCGCACGGTCCCCCGGTGCGAAGCTGGCCCAGGGGCCGGCGGTTCCGGCCCCGGGAACGCCGGGGACGCCAGCAGCCCTTCCGGCAGCGATGCCCCGAATGGCCGTGGCCAAACCGCCCGCTCCTCCCGAATCGGCAACGCCCGCCTCGCAGGCCCCTGCCGGCCGCGCGGAGGCGTCGGATACGCCGGCCCGGGCCGCCACGGAACGAAGCCCCTCGGTCTTCGTGCCGGAGGTCGGGACGGCACGGATCATCCGGGGCGACAGCCTGTGGCAGATCAGCCGGCGCATCTACGGCACGGGCACCCGCTACACGGTGATCTACGACGCCAACCAGCCGCAGATCCGCAACCCGGACCTGATCTATCCCGGGCAGATCTTCGTCCTGCCCGGCGACGGGACCGCGGCGGTGCCGCAGACCGACCCGCGGGGCTGAGGCGCTAAGGCCCCGGTTCGAGCCCCTATTCCGCCGGTTCCGACGCCAGCACCGGGCGGGCCTTCGGGACCGGCAGCACGTCCTCGCTGCGCTGGAGCACCTCCAGGGCGGCGTCCGCTTCGCGCTGACGGCTCCACATCGAGGCGTAGACGCCGTCCCGCTCCAGAAGCGTGCCGTGGTCGCCGCGCTCGACGATGACGCCCTTGTCGAGGACGATGATCTCGTCGGCATTGACCACGGTGGAGAGACGGTGGGCGATGACCAGGGTGGTGCGGCCCTGGCTCACGGTGTCCAGCGCATCCTGGATCTCCCGCTCGGTGAAGGAGTCGAGGGCCGAGGTCGCCTCGTCGAGGACGAGGATCGGCGGCCCTTTGAGGATGGTGCGCGCGATGGCGACGCGCTGCTTCTCGCCGCCCGAGAGCTTGAGCCCGCGCTCGCCCACGGGCGTGTCGTAGCCCTCCGGCAGGGCGGAGATGAAGCGGTCGATCTGCGCCAGCGAGGCGGCGGCCCGGACCTCCGCGTCGGTGGCGTCCCACCGGCCGTAGCGGATGTTGTAGCCGATGGTGTCGTTGAACAGCACCGTGTCCTGCGGGACCATGCCGACCGCCGCCCGCAGGCTCGCCTGGCGCACCTGGGCGATGTCCTGACCGTCGACGAGAATGCGGCCCGTCTGCGGCTCGTAGAACCGGAACAGCAGGCGCGACAGGGTCGACTTGCCCGCACCGGAGGGGCCGACGATCGCCACCGTACGGCCGGCGGGCACCTCGAAGCTGACGCCCTTGAGGATCGGCCGGGCGGGATCGTAGGCGAAGCGCACGTCCTCGAACCGCACCACGCCGTCCGAGATCGCGAGCGGCAACGCGCCCGCCCGATCGGCGATCTCCGGGTTGCGGTGCAGGATCTGGAACATGTCGTCGATGTCGATCAGGGCCTGTTTGATCTCGCGGTAGATCATGCCCATGAAATTGAGCGGCATTGAGAGCTGCACCAGCATGGTGTTGACGAGCACGAAGCCGCCGAGCGTGGTGCGCCCGGCCATGATGTCGCGCGCGGCCAGCCACATCACGATGGTCATGCCGATGGTGAAAATCACCGCCTGTCCGGCGTTGAGCACCGCCAGCGAGACGTACGTCTGCGTCGAGGCCTTTTCGTACTTCGCCATTGAGGCGTCGTAGCGCTCCGCCTCGCGCTGCTCGGCCCCGAAATACTTCACGGTTTCGAAGTTCAGCAGCGAATCGACGGCCTTGGTGTTGGCGTCGGTGTCGGAATTGTTCATCCGGCGCCGGATCTCGATGCGCCACTGCGTCGCCTTCCAGGTGAAGGCGAGGTAGGCCGCCACCATCACGAACACCACCACCGAGTAGATCCAGTCGAACTCGTAGGCGAGCACGCCGATGACCAGCAGGAACTCGACGATGGTGGGCACCAGCGTCAGCACCATCAGGCGCGACAGCTCCTCGATGCCGCCGCGCCCACGCTCCAGCACGCGGGTGAGGCCGCCGGTCTTGCGCTCCAGGTGAAAGCGCAGGGAGAGCCGGTGCATGTGCTCGAAGGTCTGCAGGGCGAGGCGGCGCACGGCGTGCATCGCCACCTTGGCGAAGAGCCCGTCGCGCACCTGCGTCAGCCCGGCCATGAGGATGCGGGACAGGCCGTAGAGGCCGATCAGCAGCATCGGCGCGGCGAACAGCCCGGTGGGGATGGCCGCACCCGGCTTGGGGTCGGTCAGCGCCACCAGGGCGTCGGTGGCCCATTTGAAGGTGAAGGGCGTCACCATGGTGACGAACTTGGCGACGATCAGCAGGCCGAAGGCGAGGAAGACGCGCCGCTGCAGATCGGGCCGACCATAGGGCCACAGATAGGGCCAAAGGCGACGATAGGTGGCCACGAGGCCGGGCCGCGCGGACGGCTCAGGCCGAACCGGGGCCGCCGGGGCGGGGTCGGTGCTCATACGGATCAGGGGCTCGGGATGAAGATGGCGTCGAGCCCGCATATAGGCGCCCCGGGCCGCCGGTGACAGTCACCTGGTCGAGCGGGAGCATGCACCCGGTCGAGCGGAGCGGGCAGCTGGCCGAGCGGAGCGGGTGTGCGTGCGCTGCAGAGGCGCGCCCGATCACCCCTCGCCCGAGAGGCGCCGTGCCACCGCGTCCCGTCCGATCAGCGGCAACAGGCCGGCGAGATCCGGCCCGTGCTCCAGCCCGGTGATCGCGAGGCGCAGCGGCATGAACAGCGCCTTGCCCTTGGCCCCCGTGGTCGCCTTCACCGCCCCCGTCCAGGCCTTCCAGGTCTCCCCGTTCCAGGGCTCGTCCGGCAGCAGCGCGGCGGCGGCCCCGATGAAGGCCGGGTCGGCGATGACGGGAGCGACCGGGCCGGCGACCACGCGCCACCAGTCGCCCGCCTCCGAGACCTTGGCCAGGTTCGGCTGCACCGCCTCCCAGAATGCTTCGGCGCGCTCCGCCGGGATACCGAGATCCGCGAGCCGGTCGGCCACCTCCGTGTAGGGCATGGCATGGACGAGGCGGGCGTTGAGCCCGTCGAGTTCATGCGGATCGAACTTCGCCGGCGCCCGCGAGATCTGGGCGAGGTCCACCAACCCGGCAAGCTCGTCGAGGCTCGCCACGGCACGGACCGATTCGGCCGATCCGGTGAGCACTGCCAGCGAGCGCACGGCGCCGGGCTCGTAGCCGGCCGCGCGCAGGCCGCGCAGCGAGAGATGGCCGAGGCGCTTGGAGAGCCCCTCCCCGTCCGCCGTGGTCAGCAGGTTGTGGTGCCCGAAAATCGGGATCGCGCTGCCCAAAGCCTCGAAGATCTGCACCTGCACGCCCGTGTTGGTGACGTGGTCCTCACCCCGGATCACGTGGGTGACGCCCATCTCGGCATCGTCGACCACGGAGGGCAGGGTGTAGAGGTAGCTGCCGTCGGCGCGGATCAGCACCGGATCGGAGAGCGAGGCGCAATCGACATGGGCGGGGCCGCGCACGAGATCGTCCCAGGCCACGGTGCGGGCATCGAGTTTGAAGCGCCAGTGCGGCGTGCGCCCCTCTGCCTCCAGGGCGGCGCGCTCGGCCTCCGAGAGAGAGAGGGCGGCCCGGTCGTAGATCGGCGGCTGGCCACGCCCGAGCTGGCGCCGGCGCCGGCGTTCCAGCTCTTCCTGCGTCTCGTAGCAGGGATAGAGCCGGCCCAACGCCTTCAGGCGTTCGGCGGCCGCGTCGTGGATCGCGACCCGGTCGGATTGCCTCGCGAACAGGTCGGGCACGATCCCGAGCCAAGCGAGATCCTCGGCCACGGCGTCGGCGAAGTCTTGCGTCGAGCGCTCCCGGTCAGTGTCGTCGAGCCGCAGCAGGAAGCGGCCGTGCCGCGCCCGCGCGAACAGGGCGTTGAGCAGGGCCGGCCGGGCGTTGCCGATATGCAGGTAGCCGGTGGGGGATGGCGCGAAGCGCACGAGGGGTGCGCCGGCTGGGAGCGTGTCGGCCTGGGGCGAGGTGGCGTGAGTCATGAGGCGCCCTCTAGACCATTTCGCCGGCCCTGAGGACTCCGACGGCGGGCGAAAGCCTCAGCCCCGGGTGCCCCATCTCACGCCCATCCGGCTCGGCGCGTTCGAATCCGGTCCCAGAGCCGGGCCGCTGCCGCTGCGCGGCACGAAGGGCTTCGGTGTCAGGGTCTCGGGGATGGCGCTCTCGAACTCCTGCACCTTGGCGAACTGGCCGGCCTTGCGGAAGCGCCAGAGGTAGCCCGGCACCACCGCCTCCATGGCGGTGGGCTGGAGGCCGATGCCCTCCAGGGTGCGGCCCTCGGCCTTGGCGGCGTCCGACACGACGTTGTCGCTCTGGAGCAGAATGACCTGGTCGCGGGTGAGCTTGAGACTGTCCGGCAAGAGGCCGAGGGTCAGGGTGTCGACCACCTCGAGAGCGCGGGCCTGGAGCATCGCGGCCGGCTGCGGCAGGCCGAGAACCACCCGCTTGCGCAGCGTGACCTTGAGCATGTAGCGCACCAGCGATTCCAGGGTCTCGACCTCGGGACCGCCGAGTTCGTAGACCTTGCCGGCGGGCACGTGGCCCTCGACGGCCCGGGTTACGGCTTCCGCGACGTCGGCCACGTAGACGGGCTGGAAGCGGGACCCGGCCCCGGCCAGGGGCAGCACCGGCAGCGCCCGGGCCAGCGAGGCGAAGCGGTTGAAGAAGCTGTCGCCGGGCCCGAACACCAGGGAGGGCCGCAGGATCACGAAGGGACCACCGGCCTCGGCCACCTTGGCCTCGCCGAGAGCCTTGGTGCGGGCATAGTGCGAGGACGAATGCGCGTCGGCGCCGATGGCCGAGACGTGGACCAGGGGCGCACCGACGGCCGCGGCCGCCCGGGCGATCTCGCCCGCTCCTTCCGCCTGCAACTGCGAAAAGCTCTGCTTGCCGGTCTCCTGCAGGATGCCCACGAGGTTGACGACGATATCGGCCCCGTGGACCGCCCGGGCGATCGACTCGGGGTAACGCAGATTGGCCTGGACGGCGACGATCTGGCCGACCTTGCCGAGCGGCTGCAGGAACAGGGCGAGATCGGGCCGGCGCACGGCCACCCGGATACGGTAGCCGCGCTTGGCGAGCGCCCGCACCACGTGGCGCCCGAGGAAGCCCGATCCGCCGAACACGGTGACGAGCTGCGAGGCGGGGCGGGTCAGGGGAAGGGTCTCGAAGCCGGTCATCGCTCTCTGGGTCTCGAAAAGCGGCCCCTGCGCGCCGTGCCGCACCCCTGAGCGGGGCGACGGACCGGCGCCGGTCCTTAGCCTGTTGCAGCGTATCTAGAACACTTCCATCGCGGACGGGAGATCGCCCGGTGAATTTCGCCCCGGGCTGTTTTCGCAAGGCTAGTCCTGCGGGACTGTTCCTGGGAGGCTTGTCCTGCGGGGTTTGCCTGGAAAAACCAAAACTGTCCGGCCGTGAAACCTCAGCGCAGACGAGGCTGGACCTGCGGACCGGCCAGCGGCATGCGCCGGCTCAAACCCTTGTGAACATGCACCATCAGGGCGATGCCGAAGAGCGGCGTGAGCAGGTTGAGCACCGGCACCACCATGAGACCGGCGAGCAGCGCGCCGGCCAGGAGCGTGGTGCCGCCGTAGTGCCGGCGCATGGCTCCGGCCTCCGTCATCGGCCGGAAGCGCCCGGCGGCCAGCTCGAAATACTCGCGCGACAGCAGGTAGGCGTTGGCGCCGAAGAACGCCACGAGATTGACGCCGGGCACGAAGAACAGGATGAGCGCCACGAGGTTCACCAACAGGGCGAGGCCGGCGAAGCGCAGGGCGTAGAGCATCGCGGTCCCGAGCGGCAGGGCGATCCCGGGCGGGTCGGCGGGGAAGTCCGTGCGCTCGACGATCTCGGCCGCGTCGTCGAGGAAGTAGCCCGCCACCAGGATCGAGACCGCCGGCATGATGTAGGCGAGGCCCACGAACAGCCCCGCCCCGGCAAAGAACACCGCCAGGGTGTCGAGGAAGGGATAATCCACCGAGAGGTGGTGCTGCGACAGGAACCAGTTGATCGCCCGCGTCAGCCCGAACCAGACCAGGACGAGGATGCCCAGGGTGAGCCCGAGAGACTTCCACAGGATCGCGCGTAAGGGGGGTGAGAACACCTGCCGGATGGCGGCGAGGGCGGCGCGGAAGAGCATACCGGGATATCCTGTGGTCTCGTGTCCGTCAGGTTGGTCTGGTCCGGGCTGCGTCGCCCCCGCGCGCGCCGTCTCCGCCCGGTTCTGGCGATCGACGCCCGTCGACGCAAGGGCGCGCCACGCAGGAGCGAACCGCGCAGTGTCCCGCCGCCGCGTCCTCTGGTAGGCCCTCGCGCATCGCCGAGACAGGAACGAGACCGTCATCCATGAGGACGTCACGCCCCGCGCATGAAGGTCGCCGCCCGAGCCTCGCCCCGCGCCTGGCGCCCCTGCCACAGGACCCGGAGGTGATCGTCATCGGCGCGGGAGCCGCCGGCGTCGCGGCGGCCCGGAGCCTTCTGGCGCGCGGGGTTTCGGTGGCGGTGCTGGAGGCGCGAGACCGGGTCGGCGGCCGTCTGCTCACCGTGCCGCTGCGGGGGCACGCGGTCGATCTCGGAGGGCACTGGCTGCATGCGGGACCGATCAACCCGCTGGTGCAGCTCGGGACCGCACGGGGCGAGCCCCTGCGGGTGGCCGCGCAGGCGAGCCATCTCTGGGTCGGGCGCCGACGCGGGCGCCCGGCCGAGGCAGCGGCGCTCGGCCGGGCCTTCGCGGTGGCCGACCGGGCCATGAGCACCCAGGCCGCCTGGCAGGAGCCGGACCGGCCGGCCGCCACCGCCCTGCCGCCCGGGCTCGGGCCCTGGGGCCGGCGGGTGGAGCGGGTCCACGGCCTCGTCTCCGGACAAGCGCTGAGCCGCGTCTCGCTCCAGGACTTCCCCAGCATGGAGTACAGCGACAACCACTTCATCGCCGGCGGCTACGGCGGCTATCTCGCCCGCCTTGCGAACGGGCTGCCGGTCGCCCTGGAGACACCGGTGACTGGCATCGACTGGTCCGGCCCGGGCGTGCGGGTGGAGACGGGGTCCGGGCCCGTCACGGCGAAGGCCGTCATCGTCACGATTCCCACCATGGTGCTGCGGGCGGCCCCGCTCTTCACCCCGGCACTCCCTCCGGAGGTCGCGAACGCGATCGCGGGCTTCACCACCGGCATCTACGAGCACGCGGTGCTGCACTGGCCGTCCTGTCCGTTCCGGGGGGCGGACCGGCTCGCATCCCTTGTCGGCGGACGCGAGGCCAGTCCAGGCCTTCTCACCCGCATCGACGGCACGCCGTTCCACTTCTTCGAACTCGACGCGCCCATGGCCGCCGCCCTCGACGCGCGCCGGGCCGGGCCGGACGGCGTCCGCAGGCTGGTGCGCGCGACCTTGATGGCGCATTTCGGCGCTCGCGCCCTGCACGACCTGACCATCCCGGCCGTGAGCGAGTGGCGTCACGATCCCTGGGCGCGCGGCTCCTGGGCGGTGGTGCCGCCGGGCCATGCCGGCGCACGGGCGCTGCTGCAGGCGCCCGTGGCCGACCGGGTGTGGTTCGCCGGCGAGGCTCTGTCGCGCCTGCAATGGGGCACGGCGGGAGGCGCCTATGCCGAGGGTATGCGGACGGCCGAGGCCGTCGCGGACGCCGTGCGGAGATAGGCGCGGCTCAAGCGAGTGCCCGTCACGCGACGGCACGCTGGAACGGCACCGGGAGGCGCGGGAAGACCTCGCAGAACCGCACCGGCAGGGCGGTGATGAGGTGCGGGATTTCGGCCGCCGGCCGGGCGGGACTGAAGAGGAAGCCCTGGATGTCGTCGCAGCCGCTCGCCTTCAGCATCTGCGCCTGCTCCGCCGTCTCGACCCCCTCGGCGGTGACGGTGATCGAGAGCTTGCGCGCAAGCGCGAGGATCGCTTCGATGATCGCCAGACATTCGGGCCGGCTGTCCATGTCCTTGATGAAGGAGCGATCGATCTTGATCTTGTCGACGGGGAACCGGATCAGATAGCTCAACGACGAGTAGCCGGTGCCGAAATCGTCGAGCGCCACGCGGATATCGAGGGCGCGCAGGGCGTTCAGATTGGCGATGGTGGTTGCGTTCATCTCGAAGAACACGGACTCGGTAACCTCGATCTCCAGGCGCTTCGGTGGCAACCCGCTCGCTTCGAGCGCCTGTCTCACCTCCGCGATGAGGTCGCCGTTCCGGAACTGGATCGGCGAGAGGTTGACCGCGAGCCGGATGTCCTCCGGCCAGTGAGCAGCCTCCCGGCAGGCCTGCATCAGAACCCAGCGGCCGATCTGGCTGATCAGGCCCGAGGCTTCGGCGACGGGAAGAAAATCGGCCGGCGATACCGACTCGCCGGAGCTGCGCGTCCAGCGCAGCAGGGCCTCGAAGGTGTGAATCCGGCCGCCATCGAGGCTGACGAGCGGCTGGTAGTGCAGGGTGAACTCGCCTTGGGCCACCGCGCGCTTGAGATCCACCTCGATCTCGTGCCGCCGGCGCATCGAGGCTTCCAGGTCGGTCGAGAACACGCAGACATTACCCCGCCCCGTGGCCTTGGCGCGGTAGAGCGCGAGATCGGCCTTGCTGAGCAGTCCCTCCGGATTGTGCGCATCGCGCGGCGCCTGGGCGAGGCCGATGCTGGCACCGATCTCCACCTGAACGCCATTGAGGGTATAGGGCATGCTCAGCGCCCCGATGATTCGCTTCCCCAGGGTGATCAGGGCATCCTCGTCCACGCCGGCGAGGAGGATGGCGAACTCGTCGCCCCCGAGCCGTGAGACCTGCGCCCCGGGCGCGACTGTCCCGGTCAGGCGCTGCCCCACCTGGGCAAGCAGGGTATCGCCGAGGACATGGCCGAACGTGTCGTTGACGAACTTGAAGCCGTCGAGATCAACATAGAGCAGCGCACAGGCTTCGCCTGTGGTGCGCGCGCGGGCACAAAGTTGAGCCGCCATGTCCTGGAACAGGGTCCGGTTGGCAAGGCCCGTGAGTGGATCATAGCTCGCCAGGTAGGCGATGCGTGCTTCCGACTGATGCGTATCCGTAACGTCCGAGCCGACGCCCCGAAATCCCAGGAAGGTGTCGCCGTCGTCGAGGATGGGACGGCCGCTGATGCGCCACCAGCGCGTCAGGCCCCCGATCGTGACCTCGACCACGCGCTCGCGGAACGCCCTGCGCTCGGCCACGAGGGTGAGAACATCGGCGATCTCCTGAGTCATCGGGCGTGGATCACGCACGCCGAGGAACAGGGCCTCCAGCGGCGTTTCCCGCAGGAGTTGCGGCGGCTCCCCGGCCACTTCGCCGATGCGTTCGGACACGTGCTGAAGCCGGCCCTCGGCATCGGTCTCCCAGAGCCAGTCGCTGGTGCTCGCCTCGAAATCGTGAAGCAGCAGGCTGATCGTCTCGTTCTGCTCGCTGACCCGGACGCGATCGATGATCCGCTGTTCGGAGAGGCGGCCCATCCGCCCGGCGGTGAAGGCGACGAAGACCGAATAGATCCCCATCAGCATCGCCAGCCACCAGCTGGACACGGCTCCGTCCAGGATCAGGGCTGCGAGACTCCCCAAGGCGAGTGGAACGCAATAGACGAGGCCGAGGTGGGGCAGCGAGCCGAAGGTATAGGTGGTGGCCATCAGGCCGGCGCAGAGAGCCACCACGAAGATCCGGTCGGTGGTGCCCGGAGCCGGGAAGAGGGCCAGCGGCATGCTGCCCCAGGATAGCCCGAGAATCAGCGCGAACAGGACGGCGATCCGATGTCCGGCGACGATGTCGGCCACTTTGAGACGCTGCAGGCGGTAGCGCCAGGCTCCGATCGTCGCGAGGGTGACGGTGAGGACGACGCTGAAGAACAGGGTCGTCAGATAGACCTGGTGAGTCTCACTCCAGAACAGCACCAGGACGGCGCCGGCGATCACCGTATGGGTGAGGGCGAGATAAGGAGCGAATTGCAGCACCTCGTCGAGATGGCCGGCCCGCGCCTCCAGGTCGTAGCGATTCGTCAGGCCGGTCCTCCCCCGGAACACGGCGGGTCTCACTGCCGGCTCCGCGCCGGCAGGGGCCGGGGATCGGATACGATCGCTCACCGAGCGTCCCCGGGCCACATCCGGCAAACGCGGACCGCCGGCGGAGGCCGCAAGCGGTGCGGTGGGCAGGACGGGTCTGGCGCGAAAAAGGTCAGGCGCGCGTGGCATCAGACTCACGATCTTCGGCGATCCGCCGGCAGCGAAGGCTTACCGGATCGGGCTGTCCGAACGGAGGTCGGCGGCCCTCGGATGCGTGCTTCGTCCGCACATCACATCGTCCGGCCTCCAACGGGAAGGCGAGACCGAAGGCTATTCCCCATCATTTGATAAAAGCTTAATTACAGTCCGGGCTTTGACAACGCCTAGATTGCACCAACAAAGATCAGGACCCACCCTCTCTGGTCCATAATGATGCCCGTCTTAGATGAGAACTGATTTGGTTCAGCACAGAGGCCTTCGACAGTCCCAGCCAGGACCATCCTCGCTCACAGCAGGATATGGGGGCCGAGTTCCGCTGCCGGCAGCGGCTGCAGGAACGCCGCACCGATGCCCTCTCCGAAGCAGCGGGCGACCGTCGCAGGCGTCCGGCCGAGCGTGATCTGCGTGCCCGGCTCCAGGGGAACGTCGATCCTCACGGCAGCGCCCGAGGCCGAGACGTTGATCAGGCGACCGGGGATCTGCGTGCCGCACGCCATGGTCACGAGGATGTCCGGATGATCGGGCACGAAACGCGGATGCGCGCGCTGGGGCACGTCGTCACCGTTCTGGTCGGCGGCGAGCTCAAGAAGCCGTCGAACGATAACCGGGAGCGGTGCCTCGGCCCGGAGCACCCGGGTCACGAAGTGCTCCTTGCCGCATTCGATGACCTGGGCTTCGAGGGAGCCCGCGTGGCGAATGCTGCACGACAGGGTTTCACCCGGATCCGGCACGACCGAGGAGCGAAAACGCAGGCCGAGCACCGACACGTCGGCCGTGACCGCGTAAAAATCCGAGCGCTGACGGTTCCAACAGAGGGCGGGCAGGATCAGACGTGTCGATGATGATGTGATAGCTTCGCCCATGACCGTCCTGCAGTTGCAGGATCACTAAGACACCCGCCATCCGATAAACCTTTACGGCAACGCTGAGAATTTGACGGAATAACGGTTTCTTGCAGAGGAAATCAGGACCGTCGCGGCAGCCCCGCGGGCCAAGCGCGAACCGGTGCAAGAGCAGGCGACCCGCGACCCTTCGCCTACGAGCCTTGCTCCGCAAGCGTTGGCCCGCACCCTGGAGACGGGCTCTACCGGACGATCCGCCCCGCCTCAGCGCTGGCAATCGGTGCTGGACGGCAGGGTGTCGAGGCGCGTCAGGTCTCCGACCACGGCGAACTCGCCATAGTTGAGGCGCAGCGCGCCACTGACACCGTTCTCGTAGAGATCGAAGTTGAGGACGTAGATCGGCGTGCGCTCGCCCTGGCCCGGAACATAATAGCTCAGGGTCACGGGCCAGTGGGGCAGGGCTGCCATGGGACCGTCCTTGAGCGGCTTGTCGCGCTCCGCCGCCTTGTCGGTGGCCGCCGGGGCCAGACCCGGCCGGCCGATGACCGCGAGGGTGTCGTAGACCTTGCGCCCGTCATCGGAGCCGTCGAAGACCTTGACCGAGACGGTGGTCTGCCCGTCGCGCCCGGCCTGGATCAGACGGCGCATGTGCAACGTGGGAAACAGGACCTCGCCGGAGTCCTGGAACTGGTCGCGCTTGGGTTCCTTGAGCTTCACCTTCAGGCTGTCAGGCGTCGATTCAGCGGTGCCATCCACGGTCTGGCCCGGCGTTCCGTTGAGCACCGTGCTGGTCTTGAAGCGGTAGCTGTGGCCATCCCCGCTCTCAAAGGTGGTGTTGCGCAGATCGGAGGTCCGGCTGCCGGTCTCGCCGCTCTCCAGCACCGTCACCTGCCGGGTCTGCATCGTGTAGCCCTTGCAGGCGTCGCCGGTGAATTCAATGACGATGCGCCCGCGCGCGCTCTCCACCGCCCGGGTGCCGCTGCTCTCGGCGAGCGAGAGATCGTAGACGGCGCGGTGATTGGCGAGGGTGATCGGCGAGGCGGCCCCCGCCGCAGTGGCGAACAGGACAAGGCCGGCCGCGAGACCGGGACTCGCGACGCGCGCCATCACGGCTTCTGCACTCACGCTGGAACGACGCATGAACTCTCCTGACAGGGTCGGGCCGGGGGTGCGGACACCCGCCGGAGCCCCTGAGATAGGGCATCCCGCCCGCGCGAGCGAGGTTCGTTCGGGTACCGCTGCATTCGCCGCGCCGCAACGCGCGCCCTACCTATCCCCGGAGAAGAGGAAACCCGGAGCCCGACGCGCATCCGGGACGGAACCAACACCGGACGGGAGAGAGGATACGCCCATGGACGCCGATACCCTGCGCTCGCTCCAGGCCCCGATCAAGGACCGCTACCGCAACGCCCCCGGTTCCGCCGTCGTCACCCTGCGCGCCCGCGGCAGCCTCGACGATACGTCGATCGCCTGCAAGGTCGAGACCGGACGCGCCCTCGCGGTGGCGGGCCTGCACCCGGCCACCGGCGGTTCCGGCGCGGAACTCTGCTCCGGGGACATGCTGCTGGAGGCGCTGGTGGCCTGCGCCGGCGTCACCCTGAAGGCGGTGGCCACCGCGATCGGCGTGGAGCTTCGATCCGGCACCGTCAGCGCCGAGGGCGACCTCGACTTCCGCGGCACCCTGGGGGTCGACCGGGAGGCGCCCGTGGGCTTCCGGGCGATCCGGCTCGCCTTCGCCCTCGACACCGACGCCCCCCAGGACAAACTCGACCAGTTGCTCAAGCTGACCGAGCGCTACTGCGTCGTGTTCCAGACCCTGAATCACAAGCCGGATCTGGCGGTGGTCCTCGCGCAGGGCTGAGCCGCGCGTGACGTTTTCGCGCCCGGATGCGTGATCCCGGCGCCGTGATGATGTGTTCCCCACAGTATGATGATTTTCGAGTGGATCGTCGGCGTCCTGTTCGGCGCCGTGCTCCTGGCGGGCCTCGCCCGCCGGCTGGGTGCCCCCTACCCGGTGTTCCTGGCACTCGGCGGGATCGGCCTCGCCTTCGTTCCGGCGGTGCCGAACCTCGTGCTCGATCCGGAACTGGCTTTGGCCCTGTTCCTCGCTCCCGTCCTGCTGGATGCCGGCTACGACACGTCGGTCCGGGACCTGCGCACCCACTGGCGGCCGATCGCCGGCCTCGCCTTCGGAGCCGTGGTGGCGACGACGGCGGCCGTGGCCGTGGTGGTGAAGGGGCTCGTGCCCGACATGCCCTGGGCCGCCTGCATCGTGCTCGGCGCGGTGGTGGCGCCGCCGGACGCGGTGGCGGCTCTCTCGGTGCTGCGCCAGGTCTCCCTGCCGCACCGCCTCACCACGATCCTGCGCGGCGAGAGCCTGCTCAACGACGCCGGCTCGCTGCTGATCTACCGGCTCGGCGTCATGGCGGCCGTCACCGGCAGCTTCTCGCTGACGGAGACGGTGCCGATCCTCATCGGCGAGATCCTCGGCAGCCTCGTCATCGGCCCGGTGCTGGCGCTGATCTACAGTGCCGCCATGCGCCCGGTTGCCGACACGCCGAGCATCATCGTGCTGCAATTCGTGGCCGCCTTCGCGATCTGGATGGGCGCGGAGGCCTTCCATCTCTCCGGCGTGCTCACGGTGGTCACCTTCGCGATCACGGCCGCCCGGATCGCGCCCGGCCGCACCCCACCGCGCACCCGCATCGTCTCGTACGCGGTCTGGGACACGGCCGTGTTCGTGCTCAACGTCCTCGCCTTCGTGCTGATCGGACTGCAGATCGGGCCGATCCTCGAACGCCTGACCCGGGCGCAGCAGATCTCCTATGCCCTGGTCGGTGCGGCGGTGTTCCTCACGGTTGTGGTTGTCCGCCTGGCCTGGGTCCTGCCAGCGGCCCATCTCGCCCGTCTCAGTGCCGACGAGGCCGAGACCCGGGACCGCGGCCTCTCGGCCGGAATCGCCGTGTCCTGGGCGGGCATGCGCGGCATCGTCACCATCGCGACGGCGCTGGCCCTGCCCGAGGGCGCGCCGGCCTTCCCCTATCGCGACCTGATCGTGCTGACCGCCTTCTGCGTGATCATCGGCACCTTGACGATCCAGGGCCTGACCCTGCGGCTCCTGCTCAGCCGCCTCGGGCTCGAGGACAACGATCCCGTCGGCCGCGAGGTCGGGCACGGCCGCACGGAGGCTTTCCGGGCCGCCCTGAAGACCCTGGAGGATGCGGAGGATGCGCCCTCGCGGGCTCTGTGCGAGGAGTTCCGCATCGCCCTGGAGCAGGCCGAGGCGCGCGATACGGGCTTCGCCGCCGAAGCCCTGCCGGCCGATGCCGCCCGACGCCGCGCCATCGAGGCCGCCCGCGACCGGGTTCTGGCCCTGCGCCGCACCGGCGAGATCGGCGACGACGCCTATTATGTGCTGGAGGAGGAGTTCGACTGGGCCGAGCTGAACGCGACGCCCAGGGCCGAGACCTGAAACCCGAGACCGATTTCCCGCGGCAAGCTCAGGCCAGAGGCGCCATCCGGAGGGAGAAATGCGCGCCCTGCACGTCGGGGGCGACCGCGAGGGTGCCGCCCAGCTGGCGGGCCAGACTGTTGATGATGCGCATGCCGAGGCTGGCGCTGCGCGCGGCCGCCGGATCGAACCCCTCCGGCAGCCCGGCGCCGTCGTCCTCGACGGCGAGGATCAGGGTGCCGGCCGCGTCGGGCCGGGCCTCTACCCGAATCTCGCCCTCGCCATCCGGGTAGGCATACTTGATCGCGTTGGTGACGAGCTCGTTGACGAAGAGCCCGAGCGGGATCGCGAGATCGGCGGGAATGTTGACCCGGGCGGCACGACAGACCAGGCGATGGCGCGGAGCGCTCTCCTGCAGCTTGGCGCAGAGCGCTTCGAGGAAGCCCGCGACGTCGATCGCCTCCAGGCTCGGCTGGCGCCAGAGCTGATCGTGGACCTGGGCCACCGCCTCGACACGGGTCCGGGCATCGGCCAGGGCGTTCTTCACGTCGGCATTGTCGGAGCCGCGGGCCTGGAGCCCGAGGAAACCCGCCACCACCGCGAGGCTGTTCTTGACCCGGTGGCTCATCTCGCGGGACAGCAGCTCCTGCCGCTCCAGGGCCGCCTTCAGCCGCGCCTCGGCCCGCTGGCGCTCGATGGCACCGCCGACGAGGTTGGCGAAGCCCTGCATGAAGGCGATGTCCGCCTCCTCGAACTGGCCCTCGCGGGTGTCGTCCACCTCCAGCACACCGTAATTGCCGTCGCGGTTGGCGATCAGCACGTTGATGGCCCGGCGGATGCCGTGGTCGGCCATCAGCTTCGGAGTGCGGAAGCGGGTTTCGTTCTCGAGGTGGTTCGAGATCACGGGACGGCCCGTCTTGAGGGCGTAGCCCGCGGGCGAGGCGAGATCCGCCCCGATGATGGTGGTGCCGACCGCATCCGCCGCCCAGCCGATTCCGGCGCAGACGAGGAGGCAATCCTGATGCGGCTTGTATTCCAGGGCCTTGCAGAACTGCGCCTCCATCCCCTCGGCGCAGAGTTCGGTGGCGCGCTGGAGCAGCGGCAGCAATTCCGTGGCGCGCAGGGCCTCTACGCCGAAATCGGAGAGAATCGCCTGCTGCCGCAACCGGAACGCCAGGGCCTTGGGCGCCAGATCCGCACCTGCCGAATCCATACCTGCCGAATCCGCACTTGCCAGATCGGTCTCCGCCAGGGCGGTCTTCGCCGGCTCGGTCATCGCAACGATACGCTTCTCGGGTTCGGCACGGTCGGGTTGGTCGCCCCCTTGTGCGACACACCGCTTGAGGCCCGCAAGAGCATCCAGCAAGTCCCGACGCAGAGTTGATACCCCGCGCCGCTGGGCTCAGCCGAACGCCACTCAGATTTCGATCTCGGTGCCGACCTCCACGAGTTGGCGGGTCGGCACGCAGAAATGCGCCCCCGTGCGCTCAGCGTTGCGCAGCAGGAAGGCATAGATTTCCTCGCGCCAGGTCGCCATGCCGCGCTGGTCGCTCTTCGGGATGATGGTCTCGTGGCCGATGAAGATCGTCAGGTCGTCGAGACACTCGGGCGGCAGGCGCTTCGACTCGACCGCGCAGCGCAGGCCGTCGGGAACCGAGGCGTCCTCCATGAAGCCGTAGCGCAGGATCACCCGGGTGATGTCGGGCGTGATCGGGATGACCTCGGCGCGCCGGTCGCGGGCCACCGTAGGCTCCTCCTCGTAACGGGCGGTGACGATGAGGACGCGCTTGTGCAGGGCGTGACTGCGGGCGACGAAGCGGGACAGATGCAGCGGGATGGCGCTTGTGGCCGAGGACAGGAAGGCGGCATTGCCCGGCAGCACGATCGGCGGGTCGCGCCGGAGCTGTTCCAGGAACTCGGCCTCGGGCTGGCGCAGCGCGACCCGCGCGGCCTCGACGAGCTGGTTGCCCTTGCGCCAGGTCAGCATCAGGAACGCCACGAGCCCGGCCAGCATGAGGGGAAACCAGCCGCCCTCGAACAGCTTCACGCTGTTGGCGCCGAGGAACACAAGGTCGATGGCGAGGAAGAACCCGTTCACCGCCAGGACCGCCACGGGGTTGTAGCCCCATTTCAGGGCGACGAGAGCGGCCAGCAGCGTGGTGATCGCCATCAGGGAGGCCACCGCGATGCCGTAGGCCCCGGCGAGCGCATCCGATGAGCCGAAGATCAGGACAGCGCTCAGGGTGGCGGCGGCCAGCAGCCAGTTCACCATCGGTACGTAGATCTGCCCGCGCTCAAGCCGGGCAGTGTGGACCACCCGCATCGGCGGCAGGAAGCCGAGCTGGATCGATTGCTGGGTCAGCGAGAAGGCCCCCGAGATGATCGATTGCGAGGCGATCACGGTCGCCAGGGTCGCGAGGCCGATCAGCGGGTAATGCGCCCAGTCCGGGCTCAGACGATAGAACGGGTTCTCGATGGCGTCGGGCTCGACGAGCAGGAGCGCACCCTGCCCGAAATAATGGATCACGAGGGCCGGCAGAACGAGGCCGAACCAGGAGGCGCGGATCGGGCCGGCTCCGAAATGCCCGAGATCGGCATACATCGCCTCGCCGCCGGTGACGGCCAGGAAGGCGGCACCCAGCATGGCGAAGCTGACGTGCCAGCCCGCATGCGTCAGGAACTCGACAGCCTTCAACGGGTTGAGCGCGGCCAGAATCTGCGGCGCGTGCCAGATGCCCCCCAGACCCAGCAGCGCCAGCACGACAAACCACACGAGCATCACCGGCCCGAAGATGCGGCCGATGAAGGCCACGCCCCGGCTCTGGACCAGGAACAGGCCGACCAGGATCAGAACCGTGATCGGCACGACGAAGCGCGACAGGGCCGGCGCCTCGACCTTGAGGCCCTCCACCGCGCTGAGCACCGAGATCGCGGGCGTGATCGCGCCGTCGCCGTAGAGCAGCGCCGCGCCGATGAGGCCGACCACCAAGAGCACACCGGCCCAGGAGCCGGGCTTGGCGTTCCGGGCTCCGAGCAGCGCCAGCATGGCGACGATGCCGCCCTCGCCGCGATTGTCGGCGCGCAGGATCAGCACCGCGTACTTGATCGACACGATGAGGATCAGCGACCACAGGATCAGCGAGACGGCCCCCGTCACCGCGATCGGGGTCGGGGGCGCCCCGGCACTCGCGGCACGGACCGCCTCCTTGAAGGCGTAGAGGGGAGACGTGCCGATATCCCCGTAGACGATGCCGAGCGCCCCCAGCATCACCGCCGGGCGCAGGGCCGGTCGTCCCATCGGGGATTCCTCGTGGGCCACGGGCATGGTCTCCGGCAACGGCGAAGGTTCGCGCCGTCGCCCGCAGGTAGGGGCGGGTTTCCGTCCGACCAGGGGCCCGATCGGTCTCCGGCTTGAAGTGGGGACGGGCGCGTCACTCGATCCGCACCATCACGCTGTCGCTCGCACCCGTGGCATCCATCACCGAGATCCGCGCGAAGCCCGCCCCCTCCGGCTCCCAAGCCGATTGGCGCCGGGGGCCGCCCGCCACCGGCAGGCCGTCGATCATCCAGGTCAGGGGCGGCACGCCGCCGAGCGCCTTCAGGGCGAGGCTGGCTTTCTGGTCGGGACTCGCGAACGGAACGGAATCCGGCTCCGACAGGCCGAGATCGATGCGGGCGCCGTCCGGCGGGTAGGCGATCTGGAGGGCGGCGCCCCACGCGGCCGACAGGGTCTTGGGAATGTCGCGCCGGATGTGACGCAGGGGCGGCGGCAGGCCGGCGGTGGTGGTCACCAGCGCCTCGCGCGGCATCGGCACCGGGTCGGGTTCACCGCCGAAGCGCGCGAAGGCGTCGAACAGGATGGGGGCCGCCGCCACCCGGCCGACGAGGCCCGGCACGGCGTTGCCGTCGGGCCGTCCAACCCAGACCGCGATGGTCACGCGCCGGTCGAAGCCCACCGCCAGGGCGTCGCGGTAGCCGTAGGAGGTGCCGGTCTTGTAGGCGATCCGGTTCGGGAGAGCGTTCTCGGGCGGAGGCGCCCCCCGCAGGCTGTCGGCGACGTACCAGGCGGCGACGCCTTCCGTGATGCGGGCTTCGGCCGTCATCTCGACCGGCGCTTCGCCGAGGCGACGGGTCAGGTTCGGCACCAGTCCCTGCCGGGCGAGGCCGGAGAACAGGCGGGCGAGGTCGGTGAGCGTGATGCCGAGGCCGCCGAGCGCCACCGGCAGGCCCGGCGCGGTGTCGCGGGGCAGCTCGATGCGGGCGCCCGCCGCCCGCAGCCGCGCGATGAAGCGGGCCGGACCGACCACCTCCAGCAGATCCACCGCCGGTACGTTCAGGGAGAGCTGGAGGGCGCGCCGCGCCGTCACGGTGCCCTGGTAGCCGAGATCGAAGTTCTCGGGGGCGTAGCCGGTGAAGCGCACCGGGCGGTCGTCCAGCTGAGTTTCCGGGTGAGCAAGTCCCGTCTCGAAGGCGAGTGCGTAGATGAAGGGCTTGAGAGCCGACCCCGGCGAGCGGATCGCGCCGGTCATGTCGATGGCGCCGGACCGGCTGGCGTCGAGGTAGCCGGGGCTGCCGACCTGGGCGAGCACCGCGCCAGTGCGGTTGTCGAGGGCCAGGATCGCCGCCGAGATTCCCGGCCCGACGGCTGCGGCGCGCTCGGTCGCCAGGGTTTCCAGGCTGGCCTGAAGGCGTCCGTCCAGGGTGAGGCGGAGGACCCGCGCCGCCGGATCGGCGGCATGCGCCGCCTCGGCCGCGTGGGCCGCCAGCATCGGAAAGGATTTTCGCGAGGCCGGCACCGGCTCGGCGCGGGCGGCCTGCGCCTCCGCCGCCGTGATCACGCCCTGCGCCACCGCGATGGCGAGGACCCGGTCGCGGGCACGTCGGGCCGCCTGGGGAAAGCGGTCCGGCCGTCGCGCCTCCGGCGCCTGCGGCAGGGCAACGAGGAGCGCGCTTTCGGCGAAGGACAGCCGCGCCGGCTCGCGCCCGAAATACGCCAAGCTCGCCGCCCGCAGGCCCTCGACCGGACCGCCATAGGGGGCGAGCGCCAGGTAGAGATCGAGCACCCCGTCCTTGCCGAAGCGCCGCTCCAGCTGAACCGCCCGCACCATCTGGCGCAGCTTGGCGCGAAGCGATCGCTCGGAACGCGGCTCGACGAGGCGGGCCACCTGCATCGACAGGGTCGAGCCTCCCGAGACGATGCGCCCCGCCGTGAGCCATTGCCATGCCGCCCGGAGCGTGGCGGCCGGATCGATGCCGGGATGCGAGGCGAAGCGCCGGTCCTCGTAGGCGGTGAGCATGGCGAGGTAGCGCGGATCGATCTGGGGCGCCGTGACCGGCAGGCGCCAGCGCCCATCGGCGGTGGCGAAGGGGCGCAGGAGGCGTCCCTCCCGGTCGAGCACCACCGTGGAGCGGAGCTCGGCCTGGGTCAGGTCGAGGGGCGGGAGGGTTTCGATGAAGCGCCAGAAAGCGATCGCACAGAGGGCGATGACCGCACATGCCCCGAGCGCGACGATCAGAAGTCTCCTCCCCCCTCTGCGGGGGAGGATGTCTGCGGAGCTTGCGGAAGAGGGAGCGATCTCGCCCGATCCGGCGCTCCCCTCTCTCGACCCGCCTCGAGGGTGACCTCTCCCCGCAGAGGGGGAAGGGTCGATGCGGGCCTTCGGGACAGACGGACTTCGCACAGCCCTACTTCGTGCTCACCGTCATCGAACCGAACCCGGTGCGCCCGAAGCGCTCCGGCCGGTACATGTCCTCGATGGTGGCGGCCGGGTGGACGTAGGTGCCGGGCGAGACCGCCCGCACGGTGTAGGCCACCCGGAAGAAAGCCGATTGCTCGGGAGTCCGATCGTAGGCGGCCACGAAGCGGTCGTCGCGGAACTCGGTGTGGACCGGAGCCACATCCGACTTGGCGAAGGCGAGACCGGTGAGCGCGTCGGCATCGAGGAGCTTCGGGTTGTCGATCTCCAGGCCGGCGGGCAACCGGTCGACCAGGAGGAGGCGTCCGGCGCTGGCTTTGGCCTCGGTCACGGTGAGCACCACCACGAGGCGGTCGTTCTGGTGGATTCCCTGCGCGAGATCCACCGGGGACCCGTCGAGGCGGTGGTAGCGCCGCTCGATGGTGTAGCCCCGCGCCTCGGCCGGTTCCGGTGCGATCGGGTTGCCGCTGACGCCGATCACCGCCTGCACCGCCTGGGTGCCCGCATTGACGAGGGTGACGGGCTTTCCCTCCAGGGCGGCGGCGCGGTAGCTGCGCGCCAGGGCGCCGCTCGCCGGCTTGCCGTCCAGGGTGAAGCGGAGGTTGTCCGAGTCCGCGCTCAAGCCCTCGGCGGCCAGCACCATCCAGGCATCCTCCTGCGTGCTGGTCGGTCGTCCGGTCGCCCGCTCGGCCGAGATGATGGCACCGAGCGGCTGGACGCTGTCGCGGGCGAAGCCCGTCTCGGCGGCCAGCGCCAGCAGACCGGCGCTGTCGCGCAGGCGCGAGCCGTAATCCGGCCGGTAGGCCGAAATCGTGGACGCCGTCTCGCGGAAGCCGGCCATCGCCGAAGCGAAGGCTTTGGTGGCCCGGCCCCGATCGCCCAGCAACGCCAGGGCCGCCGCGATCTGTCCGCGCGCCAGGGGGGTCGCGAACGCGGCCAGCTTGGTGTCGGCGAGGTAGCGCAGGTCGCCCATCACCGGGCGGCCGTTGCGCGCCAGCACGTAGGCCGCATAAGCGATGTCCATGCCGCCGTCCCCGACCTCGGTGGTGTTGGCGACCGCGTTGCGCAGACGGTCGAGGGCGCTGGCGAAGGCGATCTGGGGCACGGCGAAACCGCGCTCCCGGGCCCGGGTCAGGAAGTCGGTGACGTAGGCGTTGAGCCAGGTGTCGCTGGCGCCATCCGTGGACCACAGGCCGAAATCACCGGCCGCGTTCTGGCGGGACAGCACGCGCTCGATCGCCTGGCGCACGCGCTCGTCGGCCTTGTCGAGGCCGAGTTGATCCTGACCGAGCGGATCTTGAGCCGCGAGGCGGTTGACGTAGAGCAGCGGCATCGCCCGGCTGACGGTCTGCTCGGAGCAGCCGTAGGGATAGCGGTCGAGCGCCTGGAGCAGGGCCGGCACGTCGATGCCGGCGAGGTTCGAGGCGGAGAGCGAGACCGTCCCGGTGCCGGGCAGGATGTCGGCGAGGAGTTCGTCGGAGATGCGCAGGGACGCGCCGGGTTCGAGAACCTGCACGGAGCGGCGGGCGAGCGCCCCCGTGCCGGGACCGATGGTCAGGGCAAAGCTCTGGCCGACGCCGGCGGGCAGGCCGGGACCGGAGAGCGTGAGGTCGATCCGCGACGGACCCGGTCCGGCGGCGGTGATGGGGATCACCAGGGAGCCCTTGGCGCCCGCCTCCAGCCGCAGGGTCTTGTGCATGGCCTCGGCGCCGACCAGCACGGAGCCGGTCAGGTCGAGGTCGACGGTGTAGTCGCCGGCCTGCCCTTCGACGTTGTCGATGGCGACGTGGAAGCGCGAGCGGTCGCCGACATTGAGGAAGCGCGGCAGGGTGCCGGTGACGACCACGGGATCGCGGATGATCACGTCGGCCTGGGCGGCACCCACCTTGGTCCGGCTCCAGGCGGTCACCATCACCCGGCCTGTGCCGTTGAAGGCCGGCAGGGGGAAGCTGACGCTGGCGCGGCCGTCGGGGCCGACCGTGAGGGGCCCGGAATAGAGCGCCAGCGGCGCCTGGGTCGGAGGAGCATCGGCGAGTTCGGCTGCAGCCCCGTCGCCGCCGGAGCGGATGGCGCCGAGCGTCCCCTGCATGCCGTCGATGAGGTATCCGTAGAGGTCGCGGATCTCGGGGCCGAGAGCCTTCTGGCCGAAGAAGTAGCCGAACGGGTTGGGCGCCTCGTAGCGGGTGAGATTGAGGATGCCGACATCGACGAGGGCCACGGTGACCCGGGCCTCCTCGCCGGCGTTCAGGCCTGCGAGCCGGATCGGCAGGGTCAGGATCTCGCGCGGGCGCACCTTCGCCGGTGCCTCGAGGGTGACGCCGAGGGTGCGGCTGTCCCGGTCGACCCCGAACCACGCGACGCCGAGCGCCCGGCCCGGCAGGCGCTTGGCCGCCTGGTCGAGGGGCCGGTAGGCGGTGGCGACGAGGTAGGCGCCGGACCCCCATTCCGCCTTGACGGGAATGTCCACGGTGGTGCCGGCAGCCGGCACGTCGACGGTGAGGAGCGCGTGCAGCTTGTCGCTGACGACGGCGAGGGTCGCCTGTCCCCTGAACGTCGGTTGCAGGCGGGCGTGGAGCGTCTCGCCGGTGGCATAGGCCGCCTTGTCGAGGCGCAGATCGAGGAGGTCCGGCACATCCGCCGTCTCGCCCCCGCTCCAGCCCACCGTGAAGGTCACGCTCGCGGTGGCGGCGGGCCGGCCGGGGACGCTCGCCTCCAGCCGGTAGGTGCCGTAGCTCACCGTGGCGCTGACGCGGCCCGGTGCGTCGGGGATGAGGTCGAGGCGGCCATCGGCGACGCGGCGGGTGCTGGTCACCGGCTCGAAGGACCAGCGCCCGCCCTCGCGGTACCATTGATAGCTCTTCTCGACGCGCTGGAGCGTCCAGGCCACGTTCTTCTGCGTCAGGCGCTGCCCGTCGGGAGCGGCCATGACCACGTCGAACCCGGCGACGCCACCCTCGGTCAGGTCGCCGGAGAAGCCCTTCCGAATGGCGAGGACCGGCGCGTCAGGCAGGATCGGCAGGGTCAGGCTGCGGCTGAAGGCCCGGCCGCCCGGCTCACCGATCTGCAGGGTGATTCTCGCCTCCACGGGGCGCGGGGCGGCCAGGGCCTGGACCGGCACCACGAGCCGGGCCTTGCCGGCTGCATCGGTGGTGGCACGGGCATCGATCTCGGCCGAGGAGGCCTCCACGCGCTCGTCGTCGAGGCCGACCGAGAAGCCCTCCAGGCCCTTGATCCCGCTGGTCGCCGCCTGCTGGACCAGAACGGTGCCGGAGACCTCCAGCCCGGCGCCCGGGGCGCCGTAAAGGTAGCGCGCCGCTACGTCGATGGTGGCGGGGGCGCCCCTGGTCAGGGCGGGCGTCGCACTCGACAGCGTCACGTCGAGGCGTTCGGGGACATAATCCTCCACCAGGAAGCTCGCCTCCCCGATGGCAGGCGCCTTGGGGTCGGTATAGGCCGCCACCCGCCAGGTGCCGTGCTGCGCGCCGGCCAGGAGGGGCAGCGCCAGGGCGCGGCCGCCCAGGCCCGCATCCGCCACCTGGGCGCGCCGGTACTCGACGCCATCGGGACGCCTGATCACCAGCGTGAGCGGAATTTCCGGCACGGCGGCTCCCTGCGCGTCGCGCAGAAGACCGGTGAGGTTCACGGTCTCGCCCGAGCGATAGACCCCGCGCTCGGGAAACACATAGGCCTCGACGGCGCCGGGCTGCGGGCGTCCCTTCACGCCGCGATCCGTGAGGTCGAAGGCCGACTGGTTGAGGTCGAGGAAGCCGTAATCGTCGCCGATCTGCGCCACCACGAGGCCCGGGCTGATCCCGCCCTCCCCGCGCGCGAGGCCCGGCGCGAAGGCGACGTGCCCCTGCCGGTCGGTCTTGGCGACCGCCAGGACCTCGTTGTTGCGCGCCACCAGCCGGATTTCGGCGCCGGCCACCACGTCGGCCGAGGCCAGCGAGCGGGCAAAGACGTGGACGCCGTCGCGGCCCTTGAAGGCAGTGAGTCCGAGATCCGAGACCACGAACCATTGTGTCGCCTGCTGCTCGTAGCCGCCCTCCTCGTCGTTGGACGCCGTGGTGCCAGCGGGCTGGGCCAGCATGATGTAGATGCCGGGTTCCAGCTTGCCGACCGCCTGCAGCACCGGGAAAGCGGTGACGGCCTCCTGGTTCAGCTCCGCCTTGGCCGTCTCGAGGACGCCTTTCCAGACGCGCTGGCCCTTCTGGTCGGCGATGGTCCGCGCCGTGGCCCCGTTGAGTTGCGACAGGAAGTCCTCGGCCCGCAACGACGGCAGCAGCCCCCGGTCGCCGACCCGCAGCACCTCCACGTCGATCTTGGCCGCGTTGACCGAGACCAGGGGCACGCCGGCCTGACCGGTGCGGGGCAGGACGTAGTTGCGTCCGGTGAAGCGGACCTGAGGCGAGCGGTCCCGGACATAAACCTCGTAATCAGCGGCCTTGAGCAGGGTCTCTCCAACGCTGGAAGGGAGCCCGGAGCGCACCACGAAGGCATAGCGCTCGCCGTGCTTGAGCCCATCGACGCAGACCTGCTGGCCGGTGCCGGTGACGGCGGCGTTGGCCGCGCCCGAGACGGCGATGAAGGGTGTGAAGTCGGTCTTTGGCGCCAAGCCTTCCGAGAACTGGAAGCAGACCCGCGGCGCGGCCGCATCCGAATCGACGGTGTAGTTGAGGATGCGGAAGCCGTGCTCGACGCGAAGGCCCTCGTAGATCTCGCGCACCTCCGCGGCGTCGGCGAGCGCCAGGCTGGCACGGTAGGCCTCGAGCGATGGGCGCCACTCCGATTCGGCGGCGTAAACCTCGCCGAGGGTCGCGAGCGCCTCGGCTTCGGCCGCCGCGCTGCTCGCCCGCAGGTAGCCCTGGTAGGCGGCGGCCCGCGCGTTGCGGCGCAGGCGCAGGCGGCTCGCGTAGTCACCGGTCCGCTCGTCGTTGCCGACCGCGCTCGCGGCGCGCGCATAGGTGAGCCAATTTGCCGATTCACCAGGTTCGAGGGCCACCGCGCGCGCGAGAGGCTTCAGGGCCTCCGCCGGCTTCTCGGCCTCGATCAGGGTCTCGCCCTCAGTGCGGGCCTTCACCGCGGACTTGGTGTCCGGCCGGGGATATCCTGCCTCGCTCGTCAGGGTCGATTCGAGGCGGACGCCGTCGCTGGCGAGGTCGTCGCGCTGAAAACCCTTGGCCAGCGGAGCCCGGGGAAGGACCTTGGCTGCGGTGCGCGCCGTCGATCCCTGCCCTTGACCAGGGACTTGCACCTGGACTTGAGCCTGGGCGGGCAGCGCCAGCAGCCCGGCAAGGGCAAGCACCGGCACGAGGCCCGAGATCCCGACCACAGATCGGGGCGAGCGCCCGTATCCGGATGATCCCGCCATGTTTCCACCCCGTTCGCCGGAGGCCGGTACGTCGCACCGGTCCCGGGCGGAACCGTAGCACTTCGCGCATCGGCCGCAACGGCCTGGAATTCGAGCGCGGCCTCTGCCACACCGGATGGGTTCTCATCGGGAAGACGCGACCCGGCCATGATGCGACGCGATCCGACCATCCGGGACGGAACCGGATGGGTGATGACCCTGACGGCAGCCCTGGCCTCCGTCCAGATGGCTCTGGCTCAGACGCCGCCGGCCCCGGCGCCCGCCCGGGTGAAGCCGAGCGCGCCCGCGCCCGATCCCGCCTTCGAGGCGGCGCGGACCGCGTTCGAGGCTCTGCCGGAGGCCGAGCGCAAGGGTCTGCAGGACGCGCTGGTCTGGACCGGCGACTACAACAGCGTGGTCAACGGCACGTTCGGGCGGCGCAGCTACGAGGCGTTCCTGGCCTACGCGAAGCGGAGCGGCGGGACCGGATTGCCGGATGCGACCGGACGCGCCGCCCTGCTCAAGGAGGGGGCTGCGGCGCGCGCGGCCGTCCGCTTCGTCGTGAAGTCGGATCCCGTCAGCGGCGTCGTGCTCGGCGTGCCCGAGCGCATCCTGCCGAAGCGGACGCCGCAATCCGGGGGCACCCGCTGGCAGAGTGCCGACTGGCGCATCACGCTGGAGACGAAGTCCTACCCGGCCGGCGAGACCGGGCTGGAAGCGGTCTTCGCCCGCATCACTGCGCCGAGTGCGGACCGGCGGATCACCTACAAGCTCCTGCGGCCCGACTTCCTGGTGGTGACCGCCGAAACCGGGACCGGCAGATCCTACATCCGTTATGCCGCCGGCGAAGCGGGCCTGCGCGGCTTCACTCTGGGCTACGACAAGGCCCTGTTCGGGGAGGTCGATCGCCTCTCCATCGCCATCGCCAACAGCTTCGTGCCCTTCCCGGATGTGACTCCCGCCTCGGCACCCGCTCCGGCCGAGACGGTCGTTGCGTCACCCAGCCCGCCCCCCGCGCTGGGCAGCCGGAGGGTTCCGGCCGCGACGGGCCTCGTCGTGGCGCCCGGACGGGTCCTCACCAGCGCGGCGGCGCTGGAGGGTTGCGGGGCGCCGATGATCGCGGGCCTGCCGACGCGGCCGAGCCCCGGCGGCACGGCCGATCTCATGATTCTGGAAACGGGTCCGCTCCCCGGGCGGGCGGCGCTCGCTCCGAGCGTGCACACGGGTGCCATGGCCGACGGTGAAGGGTTGGTGGCGCTGGTGTTCGATGCCGAGGGGGGCGTCCTGGTGGCCCCGGGCCGCTCCGGGCCGGGCGGCGGCCGGATCTCCGCGCCGCTGCAGCCCGGCTCCGGGGGCGCGCCGGTCCTGGATCATGCGGGCGCGCTCACCGGGCTCGTCGCGACGGTTCCGAAACAGCCCCGCCTCATCGCCGGAATCATGCCGCCTGCAAGCTACGGGCTCGTGCGGGGCGACGCGCTTGCGGCCTTCCTCGGCGCCGCGGGGGTGCGGACCGCACCGGCGTCGAAGGCGGCCGGCACGCTTGGCGAAGCCGTCGCGGCCCTGGCGGGCGCGATGGTGGCCATCACGTGCCAGCCGTGAGCGGGATTCTCAGAGTCGTCCGGTCACGAGCAGCACGATCAAGATGATGATGAGCAGACCGCCGAGTCCGAAGCTCGGTCCACGGTAAGCGCCGCCGCCGAGGAAGTTGCCGCCGCCGAGAACGATCAGGATCAGGACGATAAGCAGAATGGTGGTCAGGGTCATGGATGGGAACTCCGTCACGCGCCCAACCGGAATTGCTTGAGCTTGACCGTACAAACGTCGCCGTAGCGATTCCGTTCAACGCGCACAGCGGCATATTCCTCGAAACGCAAGGTTTTTTGCCGGCGTGGAAGTCAGGCCTGCCAATCCGGGAGCGGAGCGGATGAAGCGCTCAGCCAATCCGGGACCGGAAGACCGCGCTCGGCCAGAAAAGCGGGATTGAACAGCTTGGAGGCGTAGCGTGCGGCGCCGTCGCACAGGATCGTCACGATGGTGTGGCCCGGCCCAAGCGCCCGGGCCATCCGGATCGCCCCGGCGACGTTGATGCCCGACGATCCGCCAAGACTCAGGCCCTCCTCCCGCATCAGCCGGAAGACGATGTCGAGGGCCTCGCCGTCGGGGATGCGGAAGCACAGGTCCGGCGTGAAGCCTTCGAGATTGCGGGTGATTCGGCCCTGGCCGATCCCCTCCGTGATCGAGGAGCCCTCGGCCTTGAGGGTGCCGGTGGTGTAGTGGGCGTAGAGGGCAGAACCATCCGGATCGGCAAGACCGATCCGCACACCCGGCATGCCGCTCCCCGTGGCCTTGGCCGCGCGCAGGGCCTGCGCGGTTCCCGCAAGGGTACCGCCGGTGCCGGCCGCACAGATGAAGCCGTCAACGGAGCCGCCGGTCGCCGCGAGAATCTCCGGACCCGTCGTCTCCACGTGGGCCTGCCGGTTGGCGAGGTTGTCGAACTGATCGGCGAAGAAAGCGCCGCCCGGTTCGGTCTCGGCCAAGCGCTCGGCCAGCCTGCGTGCGGCATGGACGTAGTTGTTCGGGTTCGCGAACGGCACCGCCGGCACCTCGACGAGACGGGCACCCGCGAGGCGCAGCGTCTCCTTCTTCTCGGCCGATTGCGTCTCGGGAATCACGATGACCGTGCGGTAGCCACGCACCGCGGCAACCAGCGCCAGGCCGATGCCGGTGTTCCCGGCCGTGCCCTCCACGATGGTTCCACCCGGGCGGATGAGCCCTCGTGCCTCGGCATCACGCACGATCGAGAGCGCTGCCCGATCCTTCACCGACAGGCCGGGATTGAGGAATTCGGCCTTGCCCAGGATGGTGCATCCGGTCTCGTCGGAGGCGCGCGCGAGGCGAATCAGCGGTGTGGCGCCGATGGCCGAGAGGATGTCGGGCGAGGAACGGTCGGACTGCAGGGCCATGCACGGGACTCCGAGGAAGAAGGCGGACCCGATGCGTCTCAGGCGGCCAGCGCCCGGTTCACCGTGGAGCGCAGGTCGGCCAGGGAGAACGGCTTCGTGAGCACGTCGGTCACGATGGCGTCGAGCCCGCGCGCACGCTCGCGCTGGTCGGCAAAGCCGGTCATCAGCAGGATGGTCAGGTCGGGAAAGTCGCGCTTGGCGGCCAGGGCCAGGGCGATGCCATCCATCAGCGGCATGCGGATGTCGGTGAGCATAAGGTCGAACGCGCCGTCCGCCTCGGTCAGCCGATCGAGTCCGTCGCTGCCGTCGGAGGCCGTGACAACGGCATGGCCGTCGATCTCGAGGCCCCGCTTGAGGAAACCCCGTACCGTCTCTTCGTCATCCACCAGGAGGATGCGGGCCATCGCGCGTCTATGTCTCTCTCAGGTCCGGGCCGTCAGTCACGCAAGGGCCGACGCGCCCTGTCAAGGGACGCGTGGACACAGCGAAAGCTTTAAGAGCTAAATTGTTTCAGTTTCACCGTGAGCGCGTGCGCGGCGCCTCACGTCCCGCCGAACAGGTCGGGCTCGCGACTGTCGTAGTCGACGAGCCCGACGAAGGGCAATTGGCGGTAGGCGTGGGCGACGTCCATGCCGTAGCCGACGACGAAGACGTCCGGACAGGTGAAGCCGACGAAATCGGCATCGATGGTCACGGCGCGCTTGCCCGGCTTCTCCAGCAGCACGGCGGTCAGCACCCGCTTGGCGCCGCGCGCCATCAGCAGGTCCTTGGCGAACACGATGGTGCGCCCGGATTCGAGAATGTCGTCGACGAGCAGCACGTCGCGCCCGCGTACCTCGCTCTCGACGTCGCGCAGGATCTCGACCTGGCCCGAGGAGACCGTGGCGGTGCGGTAGCTCGACAGGTGCACGAACTCCGCCTGCGGCTCCAGCCCGACCCGGTGCAGGGCGCGCAGGAGATCGGCGGCGAACATGAAGCTGCCCTTGAGCACCGCCACCACGAGGAGATTCTCAGGGTTGGCAGCGGCGATGGCGGCCGCGAGTTCCTCGGTGCGCCGGGCGATGGCGGTTTCGTCGAAGAGGACGCGGACGCGTCGGGAAGGACTGGTCATGCGCGCTCCTTATCACGGGCTCGGCGCGCTGGCACCGGTCTTCGCCATCGGCTCGGTGGAGACAGCGACGCCGGAGACAGTAGCGCCGGTCCCGACAGCCCCGGTTTCGGTGCCCCCGGACTTGGCGCCCTCAGACTCGGCGGCGGCGAAGTGGACGCGGACCGAGCGGCCCTGGGCCGGGGGTGCCGAGAGGCTCGCGCGAAAGCGGGCGGTCTCGCTCCGCTCCAGCACCGGGCGCGGCGGGGCGATGCGCCAGCGATAGAGCGGCTGGTCGCGCCCGTCACGGACCTCGACCTCGATCGACGGGACCTCGGCTTCGGCGGCGATGCCGACGAGGTCACCCTCGACCACGAGTTGGCCCTGGGCGCCGTCGCCAGGGCTGTGGCCGGGGTTCTGAAATGCGACGACGTCGCGAAACGCGATGCCGCGCAGATTGACCGGAAACCCGACGCGGGCATAGAGACCCGCACTCTGCGGCATGGCCCGGACGACGGTGGCGCGCCCCACCACGGCGAGCCCCAACCCAACCACCACCGCGAGGCCGAGGGCGGCACCAGGCGAGGCCAGCCTCGAGCCGGCCCGCTTCGGCGCAGCCGCTTTGACCTTGCCGCGGGAGCGCGCCTCTTCCGGCGGAACCGAGACGGGCTCGGGCTCCGCTCCCAGAGCCGATTCCCAGGAATCAAGGTCGGCCTGAGCCGTGGCGCGGCTCTGCGCCGCGTCGGGGCCGAGATCGGACGCAGCCATCATGGCCGCCGTCATCTCGGCTTCCAGAGCGGCGGAGACGTCCTCGGGAGAGATGAACCAGGTCTCGCGGCAGGCCGCACAGCGCACCGAACGCCCGTCCGGCCCGACGCGATCCGCGTCGATCTCATACGCACTGGAACAGGACGGGCAGACGATCAGCATGGTATCCCGGCGCCTCGCATCTCGATGGCAGTTGCCGCCAGGGGCAAAAAGACTCAAACGGTTCTCGGCCAACACGGTTAACCGTCCGTGAAGCGAGCGGCCTTTGAACCGAAGCGCACGGGGATCGATCATGGGGGGATCGTGGCGGATCGGGTGAACACGCAGTCGCTTCTCTCGGGAGCCGAGGAGCCGGTGGTCCAGTTCGAGAGCGTCGGCATGCGCTACGGCCTCGGACCGGAGGTGCTGAGCGATGTCAGCTTCCAGATCGCGCCGCGCTCGTTCCAGTTCCTCACGGGGCCGTCGGGCGCGGGCAAAACCACGCTCCTGCGCCTGATCCTCCTGTCGGTGCGGCCCACGCGCGGCCTCGTCTCGGTGTTCGGCGAGGAGGTCAGCGGCATCTCCAGCGAGGCGCTGACCGGTCTCCGCCGGCGCATGGGCGTGGTGTTCCAGGATTTCCGCCTGCTCGACCACCTCACCACCTACGAGAATGTGGCCCTGCCCCTGCGCGTCCAGGGCCGCTCGGAGACGAGCTACCGGGCCGAGGTCGTCGAGTTGCTGCGCTGGGTTGGCCTCGGCGAGCGCATGCACGTGCTGCCGCCCCTGCTCTCGGGCGGGGAGAAGCAGCGCGCCGCCATCGCCCGCGCGCTCATCGCCCGGCCCGAACTGCTGCTGGCCGACGAGCCCACCGGCAACGTCGACCCAGGCCTCGGCCGGCGCCTGCTGCGCCTGTTCATCGAACTGAACCGGCTGGGCACCTCCGTGCTCATCGCCACCCACGACTTCGCCCTGATGGACCTCGTCGATGCCCGGCGCTTCGTCCTGGGGGACGGGCGCCTGACGGTCGAGGCATGACGTCGGGTCAAGGAGGTCGGGTGATGCGGATCGGGCGAGACGGGGCGAAACATGATGGGTGATCCCGGCATACCCTCCGCCCCCCAGGCGGCGACGATTCCTGGCCGCACCGGGGACCGGCCGCCGGTGAAACCGCCGGCACCTCCGGATTCGCGGGCCGCGCCCCTGCCCGCGACCCTGCGCCGGAACGCCCCCCTGGTTCCGACGGATTCAGCCGCGAGCCGGGCCTTGGCCGCCGTGATCGCCATCCTGACCTTCCTGGCAGCCCTCTGCGCGGGTGCCGCCGAGATCGTGGCGTCGAGCGCTGTCCAGTGGCAGGGCACGGTCGCCCAGGAGGTGACGATCCAGGTGCGTCCGAGCCCCGGGCGCGACATCGACGCGGACGTCGCCCGTGCCGAGGCCCTGGCGAAGGCCACCCCGGGCATCGCCGCCGTGCGGGTCTTCTCGAAGGGGGAGGCCGAGCGCCTGCTCGAGCCCTGGCTCGGCAGCGGCCTCGACCTCTCGGATCTGCCGGTCCCGCGCCTCGTCACGCTGAAGCTGGCCGAAACGGCTCCGGACCTGAAGCCCCTGCGGAGTTCCCTCACCGAGGCGCTGCCCGGCGTCGCAAGCCTGGACGATCATGCCCTGTGGCTGCGCCGGCTCTCCACGGCGGCCAACACCTTCGTGGGCGTGGGCATCGGCATCGTCGTGCTGGTGCTGGTGGCGACCGGCCTCGCCGTGGTCTTCGCGACGCGCGGCGCGATGGCGGGCAACCGGGAGGTGGTGGAGGTGCTGCACTTCGTCGGCGCCAACGACGACTTCATCGCCCGCGCCTTCCAGCGCCGGTTCTTCGGACTCGGGCTGCGCGGCGGCATCATCGGATCGGGTGCGGCCATCGCGGCCTTTGCCCTGGCCGGCCTGGTGTCACGCAACTGGCGCTCGGGTCCTGCCGGCGAGGAGATCGAGGCCCTGTTCGGAGCCTTCCACATCGGCTGGCGCGGCTATGCCAGCGTGCTCCTGATCGGCGTGATCGCGTCGGTGGTCACCGGCATCGTCTCGCGCCTCACGGTGCGGCGATTCCTGGCGTAGGAAGTCTGGCCGCAAGCGCCGGACCCGATTCACACATTCGCAAACAGCGGGCGCCTGGCTGTCTCATGCCCGCCCGATCCCGTTAACCCTTCGTGAACCTTTCCAGGCGGAGATGCTTGCCTCGTGAACGCCCCAATCGGGGCTACCTATGGGGCATGACGAGGCGGATGTCAGCCAGCGGCACCATGAAGCCCCCCGAGGCTTTCGGATGGGCCTGGACCGACGTCGCATCCCGCGCGCCGGGGCGGACGCCGCCTCGGCTCCCGGAAGCCGGCGCGCCTGCGCACGCTGGATTCAGCCGGACCGCCAAGGCCGCCCTGGGCACCGCCAGCCTGGGCGGAGTGGCCCTGTTCTGCGGCTTTCTGGCCTTCGTGGCCTGTCTGGAGCGCGACGAGCGCGTACCGGAGGGACGGGCCGACGGCATCGTGGCCCTGACGGGCGGCGCTCAGCGCATCGGTGACGCCATCGACCTTCTGGCCAACGGCTACGGGCGGCGCCTCCTCATCACCGGCGTCAACGAGCGCACGAGCCGCGACGAGATCGCCCGGCTCAACCCGAGCCAGCGCCACTGGATCGAGTGCTGCGTCGACCTCGACTATCGGGCGCGCAACACCATCGGCAACGCGATCGAGACCCGGCGCTGGATGCGCCAGCACCGCTTCAGCACCGTCACGGTGGTGACCTCGAACTACCACATGCCCCGCACCATGGTGGAACTCGACCATGCGCTCATGGGTGCCGACCGCGTCGTACCCTATCCGGTGATCGCGGAAGGCTTTGAGCCCGACCGCTGGTGGTCGCATCCCTCCTCGGCCAAGCTCCTGGCCTCGGAGTACCTGAAGTTCCTCGTGGCCTGGGTTCGGACCCGCTTCGAGCATGATCCTGAGCGCTCGCGGGCCGCCATCCTCATCGGGCGCGGCAAGCCGATCAAGATGGTCGCGGAGCCCCTGTTGCTGCGCGGGCAGCAATAGGCCGGCGGAAGCCCGGTCGGAAGACGAATGCGAGGCTGGACGCGGCAGTCCCGGCCTTCACAGTCCCGGCCTTCACAGTCCCGGCCTTCACAGTCCCTTGCACTGGCTGCGGATCAGACCCGAAAACTCCTTCTCCGAGGTCTGGACCTGGGCGAGGCGTTCCGTGCGCTCGGCCCCCGAGAGACAGCGGCCGTAGACGCTCGCCACCCGGCGCATGGTCTCCACGTGCCGGCGCCAGACGCGACACTGGTCGGCGGCCTCGCTGCCGGCCTGCTCGAGCTGGTCGATCGCCTGGCGCTGCATCGAGCTCGCCACGAGAACGTCACGGGCACACGCGGTGTCGGTCGCGCCGCGCGGCTCCGCGGCGACGGGACCGGCCGCGAGCCCAAGAGCGACGGCCAGGGAAACGAAGCCCGGTACGAGGCGCATGTTCATGCGGCCTGCGAGGTCGAGGTGTGGGTCAGGAGGGCGTAGAGCGCGCTGGCATCCCGGGCGGCCCGGATGCGCTCCAGGATTCCGGGTTCGCGCAGCAGCCGGGCGACCTGCGCCAGAGCCTTGAGATGATCGGCGCCAGCCCCCTCGGGAGCCAGGAGCAGGAAGGCGATATCGACGGGCTGACCGTCGAGAGCATCGAAATCCACCGGCTTCTCGAGGCGGGCGACGAGACCGAACAAGCGGTCGAGGCCAGGAAGCTTGCCGTGCGGGATGGCGACGCCGTCGCCGATACCGGTGGAGCCGAGGCGCTCACGCTGCAGCAGGGTCTCGAACACCTCCCGCTCGTCCAAAGCCGGAAGCTGACGCACCGCATGGGCGCTCAGCTCCTGCAGCATCGACTTCTTGGCGCGGACACGCAGGGACGGCACCACGGAATCCGGAGACAGGAATTCCAGTACTGGCATGAAGGACCGTCGCCCCGTCGGCGGCAGCCGACCCGGCCGCCACTCCATGAAAGGTCGGGCCGCCCGGGCGGCCCTGAGACTCAATCGAGCGGGTTCGGGCTCTGTTCCCGCCCCGCGCCTACGACGCCGCCTCGGCCGGATCGACCCAGCCGATAGCCCCGTCAGTGCGGCGGTATACGACGTTGATGCGTCCGGTGCCAGCGTGAACGAACACGATGACCGGAGCGCCCGTGAGGTCGAGGGCAGTGACCGCCTCGCTTACCGAGTGGCGCTTCAGGGTCTTGGTGCTCTCGGCGACCACGGGCGGGTGTGCCGCCTCGCCATCCGTCAGGTCGTCCTCGTCGAGATCGACCGCATCGGCCTCGCTGGGTGCGGCGAAAACCGCATAGGCCGCCTGCACTGTCGCACCGTCATGGGCGGCCGCGCCGTGATCCTTGAGCTTGTGCTTGTAGCGACGCAGACGCTTCTCGAGCCGATCGGCCGTCTGATCGAAGCTGGCATGGGCGTCATGCGCCGCGCCGGACGCTTCCAGGGTCAGGCCCGAGACGAGGTGGAGCACGCAGTCGGTGCGGTAGGAGGTCCCATCCCGCCGAAGGGTGACGTGCCCCGAACAGGTCTCGCTCATATGGCTGTCGAGGTATTTCGCGAGTGTGGCAGCCATTCGCTCCTCGACACGCCCCCGCAGCGCTTCGCCAAGGTCCAGGCCGTGGCCCGTCACGCGCAATGCCCCCATGATCCCTCCGATTTTCGTTGTGGACGCGCTCTGGTTGAGGAGCCTCATGAGTTAAGGAGCCTCGCCTGGAGAAGTCAACGCGGGGCCGGCCCCGGATCGATCGTCGGCGCTCGATCCGTCATCGAGGCGCCTCGGCTTCGGGATGCGCGTCCTCGGGAGACGGGTTGGAACGGGGCAGCAAGCCGGGTCGGCTCCCACCCCGCGTGCAGGCGTGGCTGGTTGCGGAGGCCGCGCCCTATCCGAAGGCCCCGACCTCGTGCTGGATCATGCCCGAGATCTCCCGCACCCGCTGGAAGCTGCGCCGGATCGGCTCGAACAGCGTCCTGTGCTCGGTCTCGTAGGTTCCGACGTCGCGCGGGCCGGCAGGCTCGCCGAAATTGAGGCCCAGCGTCGGGTCCGGTGTGATCGGGAAGATGTCCTCGAGCAGCGTCAGGCAGCCATCGATATCGAGGCGCAGGAAGCGCTCGATCAGGGCCTCGCGGCTGATCCCCGATTGGGGGCGGAAGCCGGGGATGTGCACCGCCAGGAACCAGATCCGGTGGATCAGCGCGAGCCGGATCGCGTGCAGCAGGGTCAGGCGGGCCGACATCCGCCCGAGGTCGGGAGCCGCGACCTGCAGGCTGAGCCAGTCGCAGGTCAGTTGGCCGAACAGGTGGCGCAGGTCGGGCGCCAGACGCAGACGGTCGAGGGCGTTGGCGATGACGACGAGTTCCTCGCGCCGTCCGTCGCGCTGCGTACGCCGGGCACGCTCCAGCCACACCGCCGGATCGAGGGTGTCGATATAGGCGCGCAGCACATCGAGATCGGAAACGCTGGCGGCGTGCTGGACCATGCGGAAGGCCCGGGAGAAGCGCACGGAATCCCGCCGCATGTCGCGGAACAGGTCCGGCGTCCGACCGGCCGCACGGCCGACCCCGTGCAGCGAATTGGCCAGGAAGCCGAGCTGCTGCAGGATCGCGTTGTTGGGGATCGCCCGCATCTGACGCGGGTGGGTGATCATGGTCGGACCGCCGCCATCGGTCTGGCGGGCGACGGGCCGCGAACCGGTGCGGTCGAGGAGGCTCGGGCCGAAGGTGCCGAGCAGGGCGGCGTAGCCCGCATCGTCCACCAGCGTCTCCATGTCCTGGCGCACCACGGTGAAGAACTCGGCGGCGAAATCCGGCTCGGCGTAGATCGGGTCGTCGGTCTCGTCCGCCCCGCTCGCCGGATCGGACAGGACGTAGTCGGCGAAGCTGTCGTCGTCGGCGACATCGAAGGCGAAGACGTGCTCGGCAATGCGCTCGACGGTCGCCTGGGCCAACGGCAGGGTGCCGAACATCAGGTAGCCGTCCGAGCCCTGGAAGCTCGATTCGAGGCGCACCCGGATGCTCGCGTTCCGGTTGCGCCGGCGCGCATCCTCGGGGGCCAGATAGGCGAGGCGATCGCGCAGGGAGGTCGGGTGAGCGCCTCGGCCGATCGATTCGCCATGGGTGTCGAAGATCGCGAGTTCGACCCCGGTGAGGTCGTTCTGAACCATCAATTCGGTGATGCGCAGGCGCAGGCGCTCGATCCAGAAGCTGGCGGCGAGCTGGCCGACATAGCGCCCGGAATCCGAGTAGCCGAACTGGACGGTAAGGCGGCCGATACGCTTGAGGTACTGGCGCCAGTGCGGGTTGCGCAGGGCATCGTCGAGAACGCGGACGCCCTGTTCCAGGGCACTGGCCGTCTCGAACAGCGGCGTGATCTCGACCTTGTCGGCGATGCCGTAGTGCCGCGCGAGCCAGAGGGCGGCCAGGAGGGTGTAGCCTGTCTCGGTCTCGGCGATGAGGAAGCGCACGGGATGAGAGCCGTCCACGTGCTTGAGGATCTGGGTGATCGTCATCATCAGGCGGGCGGCCGAGGCACGCTCGGCGGCCAGCGCCCCGAAATCCACGTCCACCGCCTGCACGTCGTTGAGGAGCGCGTGGATGCTGGCGAGATGTGAACGGCGCTGCGCCGCGTCTGTCGGCTCGCCCTCGAGGTCGGTCACGCGGCGCACCGCGTTGTGGATCTGGCTGGCATTGAGCCGGAAATGCGGCAGGGCGTTCGAGAGCCCATGGGTGGCGATGCCGGAGCGCAGGAGGGCGACGCTGCGCTTGTCGGCGTCGGAATCGAGGCCGCCGATGGCTCCAGCCAGTCCGGCCAGGATGGCGCCGGAATCGGTCTGTGCCCGCTCACGCTCGATGATCAGCGCGAGGGCGAAGCGGTGGACCGCCTCGAGGGACGGCTTCGTGCCGAGGCGCGGCGCCACCGCGAGCTGGCGGTTCACGGCGGCGAGCGCGCCGCCCGTCAGATCGCGCACCACCTGGGTCGCGGGAACCTGGGGCAGGTCGCGCATCACCCTGTCGAGCTGCATCCGCTTCGATTCGAGTCGGTAGCGCACCGTATCCCACCAGCCGATATCGGTGCGCCCGTCCGTGTCGCAGCCGACCCAGCTCGCGATGGCGAAGGGTTTCGGGACCAGTTCGGTCCAGCGGTCGGGCCAGCGCGCGCGGGCCGCATCCAGCAGGGCAGCGTTGAAGCCGTCGAGGGCGGTGCGTCCGTGGTTGGCCGCGACGCAGGCCTGCTCGAACTCGTCGTCGAGGCTGATCTTGGGATCGGGCCGGGTGGAGTGGCCTGCCGCACGCGTCACCAGCGCCGCGCGGGCCGGTCTGTCGACCTCGCTGGCGGCCTGGGCGATCAGGGCCGCGACGGCGCGTGGCATGCCGAAGGTCGGATGGGCGGTGAACACCACGGCGAAGCCGGTGCGTCCGACGAGATCCCGGAAGCTCTCGAAATCTCCCTGCCGATGCGGCACCGCCGCCACGAGACGGGCGGCCATGCGAGTGTCGGATGCGGCGGCGGCATCCCGGTCGAGGCCGACATAGGCGCGCAGACGCTCGGCCCGGGACGCCAGGGATTGCGCCCGCAGCAGGGGGAACAACGCGTCGAGATCGTCCTCGCCGATCTCGCCCCGATCGAAGCGGCGGGTGATCGCCAGCGTCACGGCGAGCACGGGGTTGCGGAACGGATCCTCCGCCGCCTGCTCGCGCGATTCCTCGATCAGCCTCAAAAGCTCCTGCTCCAGAGGAAGATCCTGTTCCAGGCCTTCGCCCCGCCGCGATGCGAGGCCGGATTCGGTGGCGGCATCGGCCGGATGGAGGTCATGCGGGCGCATCGATCGACCTTGCGGTTCGGGGGCGGGCGAGAGCGTCATACGGCACTGGGACAACGCGAGCGTCGGAACGTCGAGGGATCCATGGCCACGTCGACAGGTCGACGGAAGCCGCGAACCCGGTTGCCGCCCTCGAACACTGGGTGCCTGCGGGCACCGATCTGGGCGCGCGGGGCCGGACGGGAGGCACTGCTTTCTGACATCAGTGCGGGCGACGCAAGGACTGTTCCGGGGCAAGCCGATCATGCGTGCGAGCTTGGCTGTCGCGGGGTCTCCGGAACAAGAACGGGCTCCGGAAGGGTGCAACGCGTCGCGTCCTGGGCTAACGCTGGACCCGGTATGGAAACACTCCTGATCCTGGGGGCCCTGGCCGCCCTGCTGTTCTCCGGGTGCCTCGTGGCCTCGCAGTTGGCGCGCGCGCGCCGCCCCGAACTGCGCATGGCGCGGGAGGAAGATCTGCTGGACGAAGCGGATGGCGCGGACCTGCTGATCCGCGGCCTGGAGCCGCCGCGCGCCAGTCCCATCGATCGCACCGCGACCATCCTCGAGGTCGAGGCCGTGAAGACGCCCTCCCCTCCGACGCTGGCCCCCGATTCACCAGGACCATTGCCGTCGCCCCAGACTTCGCTTCGAGATCGAGAGCTTCGCTGATGGTGTGCTTCCGCACGCGCCGTTGGGCGGTCCTTCCGCCGGCGGCCGTCCTGCTGACGGTGGCCGTCGTGCTGACGGCGGGACCGACCCGCGCACAGGAACCGAACGGGGCGCCCGATACCGAGGCACCGCCGGCGGCGGCGCCGAAGAAGCGGCCCCCGCCTCGCAAGCCGGCTGCGAAACCGGTGTCCAAACCGGCCGCCGAAGTCGTTCCGGCCGCGCCGCCGGCTCAGGAGCCGAGTCGGGAACCGGCTTCGGCTTCGAGTGCTGCGCCGACGCCGGCGGCCAATCTTCCCGGCCTGACCGTGCTGTGCGAAACCAAGGCGGCCCTCTACGAAGGGCCGAAGGACTTCGCCGTCTGGGTCACCCGGACGGGGACCGTCGTGGTCGAGAACCCGCTGCGTCCGCTCACGCCCGAGTCGACGCGGGTGCTCGAGGTGGTCATCGCCGGCAAGGCCGCCACGGCCTATGGCCCCGACCTGTTCGCCCTGCGGCGGGGCGGAAGCCCGGCGGCTCTGGGCGCGCTGCTGGGTGCCCCGGTCCAATGGGACGCCACGCCGGTGCCGCTGCCGGATACGCTGAATATCGTCTCCGAGGCCGGCCAGAGCCTGGCGCAACTCGGTTTCCGCGAATGCGGCACGGCGCCCGCCGTGAAAAGCCCACCCGTCGCGACGAAGGACGGGGCCGGCAAACCCGCGAAGAAGCCCCGGCCCAAGGTGGCCAGGGATGCCGGCGGCAATGCCGGCGCCAAGGCGCCCCCCGGCCTCAGCCTGCCGCAGGGAGCCATCGAGTGAGGCTGTGTTCAGGACGATGCCGATGGGTGCGGGAATACGGGGACAAGGCGGAAACGGACAGGGGCCGACCGCCGCCGAAGTGATCGCGCGCCTCGGGCTCGCTCCGCATCCGGAGGGTGGCCACTATCGCGAGACGTTTCGCGATCCCCGGACGATCGAGGGGCGCTCGGTCGGCAGCGCGATCTACTACCTTCTGGATCTCGGTGAGGTGTCCGAGTGGCATCGGGTGGACGCGGCCGAGATCTGGCACTGGCACGCGGGCGCTCCGCTCGTGCTCACGGTCAGCCCCAACGGGCACGATGCGGCGGCGGCCTATCTCGGTCCGGACCTCGCCCGAGGCCAGCAGCCGCAGATCGTGGTTCCGGCGGGCCATTGGCAGACCGCCACCAGTCTGGGCGCCTGGACGCTGGTCGGTTGCACGGTCTCCCCGGCCTTCGACTTCGCTGGCTTCGAGATGGCGCCGCCGGATTGGCGTCCAACGCCTCGACTTGGAGCCGCTCGCGACGTCCTCAACGAGAAGTAGCGATTTTGTGCCAATGGCCCTTGCCAGGGCGCGTTATAAGGCGCTTTCAGGGCTCCGGTTGCAACCCAGGAATCTCCCGATGCGTCGCCCCGCTCCCCCTGTCGCCGCGTCGCTCGCGTCGGCCCTGCTTCTGCTCGGTACCACGGGCGCGTGGGCAGACCCGACGCCGTCCGCCGCCCCTTCGTCCCTGAAGAGCGAGGGTCCGACTCAGCCGGCCAAGGTTGACGACGGGAGCTATACGGACAAGGACGGCACGCCGACCTACCACGTCACCGAGGGTGGCAAGATGGTCGATTGGCCGGCCATGTCCGGTTACGTGCGCTACAATGCGAATTGCATCGTCTGCCACGGTCCCGACGGCGCAGGTTCGACCTATGCACCATCCCTGGTCGAGGCCCTGAAGCGCGACGATTACGCGACCTTCGTGGGCATCGTCGCGGGTGGCAAGAAGGACGTCAATTCTGCGCAGCAACTGGTGATGCCGGCCTTCGGGGATAATCGGAACGTGATGTGCTACATCGACGACATCTACGTCTACCTGCGGGCACGGGCGGACGGCGTCATCGGTCGCGGCCGTCCTGCCGAGCACGAACCGAAATCCGAATCGTTCAAGAAGCGCGAGGACGCCTGCATGGGCTGAGGCGTGTCCATGGATCGGGGCGCGTCTCGGAATTGAGCAGCGTCAACCGACAGGGACCCTTCCCGCCGCAGCGGGGGCGACGCGCGCCGCCCTCGCTGTGTTTCGAGATCAGGCGATGTACTGGGCGCCGTTGATCGTCAGGGTCGAGCCGGTGATGAAACCCGAATCCTCGGCCGCGAGATATTCCACCGCGCGGGCGATCTCCTCGGCCTCGCCGAGGCGGCCGACCGGGATCGTCGCAATGATCTTGTTGCGGATGTCCTCCGCCACCGCCATCACCATGTCGGTGGCGATATAGCCCGGTGCGATCACGTTGACGGTGATGCCCTTCGAGGCACTCTCCTGGGCCAGCGCCTTGGCGAAGCCGATCACGCCGGCCTTGGCGGCGGAGTAGTTGGTCTGGCCGGCCTGGCCCTTCTGGCCGTTGATCGACGAGATCAGGATGATGCGGCCGAAGTTGCGGGCGCGCATGCCCTCGATGACGGGCCGCGTGCAGGTGAACATCGAGTCGAGGTTGGTCTTGATGACCGCCTGCCACTTGTCGAAGGTCATCTTGTGGAAGGCACCGTCCCGGGTGATGCCGGCGTTGTTCACGAGGATGTCGATCGGGCCGACCTCGGCCTCGACCGCCTTGATGCCGGCCTCACAGGCGGCGGCATCACCCACATCGAACTTGAACACCGGGATTCCGGTCTCAGCCTTGAAGGCATTGGCGGCCTCGTCGTTGCCGCCGTAATTGGCCGCAACCTTGTAGCCCTTTGCCTTCAGGCCCTGCGAAATGGCGGCGCCGATGCCGCGCGTGCCGCCCGTGACGAGTGCAACGCGTTCCTGAGCCATGATTTCCTCCAGAAATTTTAAGATTTTTTGGGTCGAAACCGAACGTCCTGCGACCGGGGCGTGACGATCGAAGTGGGTCGAGCGCGGCTTTAGCTGGCGTTCCGGCCGTCGCGCGACCGATTTAAATTTGCGGCGGTGTCAAGAAAACTGGATCACTCGCTCTGGACCACCGCCGCAGGAGATCGATTCAAACGCGCTCGATGCACATGGCGACGCCCATGCCGCCGCCGATGCAGAGGGTGGCGAGGCCCTTCTTGGCATCGCGGCGCTTCAGCTCGTGCAGAAGGGTGACGAGGACGCGGGCACCGGAGGCGCCGATCGGATGGCCGATGGCGATGGCGCCGCCATTGACGTTCACCTTGTCGGTGTCCCAGCCCATGTCCTTGTTCACCGCGAGCGCCTGGGCAGCGAACGCCTCGTTGGCCTCGATCAGGTCGAGGTCGGAGGGCTTCCAGCCAGCCTTGTCCAGAGCCTTGCGCGAGGCCGGAATCGGGCCGGTGCCCATCACCTTCGGGTCGACGCCGGCGGTGGCCCAGGAGACGATGCGGGCCAGCGGCTTGATGCCCCGGCGCTCGGCTTCCGCTGCCGACATCAGCACAATGGCGGCGGCGCCGTCATTGAGGCCGGAGGCGTTGGCGGCGGTGACAGTCCCGTCCTTGGTGAAGGCCGGCTTGAGCTTGGCCATGGCCTCCAGGGTGGCGCCGTCGCGGATGTACTCGTCGGTGTCGACGATGACGTCGCCCTTGCGGCCCGGCACCGTCACGGGGACGATCTCCTCCTTGAAGCGGCCCTCCTTGCGGGCGGCTTCGGCCTTGTTCTGCGAGGCGGTGGCGAACTGGTCCTGCTGCTCGCGGGTGAGCTGGAAGGCCTGGGCCACGTTCTCGGCGGTCTGGCCCATGTGGTAGCCGTTGAAGGCGTCCCAGAGACCGTCCTTGATCATCGTGTCGATGAGCTTCACGTCACCCATCTTCTGACCGCCGCGCAGGTACTGCGCGTGGGGCGAGAGCGACATCGATTCCTGACCGCCGGCCACGATCACGGTGGCGTCGCCGTTGGCGATCTGCTGCATGCCGATGGCGACCGTGCGCAGGCCCGAACCGCAGACCTGGTTGACGCCCCAGGCGGTGGCCTTCTCGGGGATGCCGGCCTTGATGGCCGCCTGACGGGCGGGGTTCTGTCCGGCACCGGCGGTGAGCACCTGGCCGAAGATCACTTCGTCCACGTCGTCGGCCGGCACGCCGGCGCGCTCGAGGGCGGCCTTGATCGCCACGGCGCCGAGGTCATGTGCCGGCACGGTGTTGAACGCCCCGCCGAACGAACCGACGGCGGTGCGTGCCGCGCCGACGATGACGATATCTTCTGCTGCCATGGTGACGTTCTCCTCATCCCGGCCAGGCGCTCCCTTGACGCTCCTGGGTTGAGCGTGGGCGCCTTTGTGCCGTTCCCTCGGATGAAAGCCGTCGACCTCGCGAAGTCAAGGCATCCAGGAGTTGTTTCAGGGGCCTACCGTAACAGCGAACACGTCGATGCGTGGTATTCCGCGGGATGAGCGATAAATTGCTGTTTTCGTCGGCACGCGAACGCCTTAAGATGAACTTGTGCGCCGCGAGATCGGGCACTGGTCCCAGCCGCCTCGTCAAGATCGCGTGTGGGCACGAACGTGTTGGGAGAGGCGCCCAGAGATGGCGGATAACGGCAAGTCCAATCACACCGTCATCAAGAAATACGCCAACCGGCGCCTCTATCATACCGGGACGTCCACCTACGTCACCCTCGAAGACCTGGCGACGATGGTCCAGAACGGCGAGGATTTTCTCGTCTACGACGCGCGCTCCGGCGACGACATCACGCGTTCGGTGCTGACGCAGATCATCTTCGAGCAGGAGAACAAGGCCGGGGACGACAATCTGTTGCCGGTCGCCTTCCTGCGCCAGCTCATCCGCTTCTACGGCGACAGCATGCGCACCATGGTGCCGAGCTTCCTCGAATTCTCGATGGCGAACTTCGCTCGCGACCAGGAGGGCCTTCGCGAGAAGATGACCCAAAGCTTCGCGCCGACGGCCTTCCAGAGCGCGATGGAAGAGCAGGTCCGCGCCAACATGAGCTTCTTCGGCGATGCCATGAAGATGTTCACCGCCTTCGGCACCGGCCCGCTCTCGGGCATGGGAACGCACCCCTCTTCGGCCGGCAAGTCCGGCGCGAACGTCCCGGTTCCGAGCACGACGTCCTCGAGCACGATTTCGCAGGCCGGAGCCGGCACGGATCTCGACGACCTCAAGCGCCAAATGGCGGAGATGCAGTCGCGCCTCGAGGATCTGGCCAAGAAGTAGGCGCGCCGGAGACGCCCTCCACGCCTGCCATCACGCCTGGCTTCGCGAATTCCCGATTCCCGTGTCGGCCGTGGCGCGTAGTCTTCCGCGCCGCTTCGGCCGGAGGGAAGGTTGACGAACCCTTAACGTCGACCATTTCTGTTCCCAGGCGCCGCGCGGGCGCGGGGAACGGATGCCATGGAGCGCCCCGAATCAGAGTCGCCCCCCGACGACGGAACGCTTACGCGCCGGGATCTCCTCGTGATTGCCGGCCGTGACGATTCGGCCCCGTTGAGCCTGCGTCCCATCCCTGCCCGCCCCATGGCAGGGTTCCTCGCTCAGTTGATCGTGAGCACGGAGCCGACCCTGCGCCCTTCCCGCATCGAGCGCACGCGCTCGGCCGCAGCCCGTTACGCCGAGGCGGCACGCCGCGCCTGACAGGTTCTCCCGTATTGGGCACACGGCCGAAGGTGGCCCGCGCAACGAAAAAAGCCGGACCCGCTGATAGGGGTCTCGGCTTTTAAGCGTCGGAATCGATCGCCGTCCGTCGGGCGCCCGTCAGGCGTCCCGCGAAGCTCAGGCCTCTGCGGACTTCACTTTGAGGACCTGACGGCCCCGGTACATGCCCGTCTTCAGATCGATATGATGGGGACGGCGCAGCTCGCCCGAATCCTTGTCGGTGACGTAGGTCGGGGCCTTGAGGGCGTCGGCGGAGCGGCGCATGCCGCGACGCGAGGGGGAGGTCTTTCGCTTCGGAACGGCCATCGGAAGAGTCCTGTACGGCAAAAAAGGCACCGCTGGCGCGACTTCCTGGGGAAAGCCGCCTCGGCACCGTGGTCAAACGGAGATTCGCTGGCGGCTCTATAACGCCAGACGCCGCTTCTGGCTAGAGCGGTCCGGCGCAAGAGACCGACCCCGGTTCGACGGCGACCGCGCGTGCCGAACCTCCTGACCGACATCCGCACGGTGAAGCTCTCAAGCGTTCGCCAAGACAAGCCGCTATACAGCCTGACCCGGTCGGGATTTCTGCCCGGTCGCCCCTTCGATCCGAGTTCGATCCGAGCCTGAACGCGCGCGAGGACTTTAAGCTGCGGTTCAACTTGGGACTTCTATTCCGGAAGCAGGGTCGCTGCCGCATCGCGCGGAGAGCGATGCTTTCGGGAGACGTCCATGTCCTCATCCCTGCTACGTACCCTCGCTGTGCTGACGTGCTTGGCCGCCGGCCCTGCTCTGGCCCAAACGCCGAGCCCGACCATGCCCTCGCCCTCGCCCTCGCCAAAGACGATGGCGCCGACCGCGCCCACCGCTCCGAAGGCGCCTACCGTCGAGAGCCCCGCTGCCGCGCACAAGGCCGCCCTGATCGACATCAACAGCGCCACCGCCGCCGAACTCGACGCCTTGCCGGGCATCGGCGCGGCCCGTTCCGCCGCCATCATCAAGGGCCGTCCCTATCGCGGCAAGGATGAGTTGCTGTCCAAGAAGATCATCCCGCAGAACGCCTATGACGGCATCAAGGACAAGGTCATCGCCAAACAGAAGTAGCGGCCGGCGCGGCGCGCCTCGTGTCGCGCGCCGCGTGCACATCCTGGATTGTTTGTCTGTCTCACCCCTGTGGGCCTCCCTTGTCGGGGGCGGGAGCGGGTGGTAGGCGCCGGGGATCACACGCGAAAACACCGCTCGAAAACGCCGTTCTTGGCCCGCCACAGATCCCAGCGCAGAAGCCCGTCCGCCATGCCGCCGCATCCCGCCATCCGCCTGCATCGCGGCGACCTGCCAGCCGATTACGTCGCCGGCCCGGCCATCGCCATCGACACCGAGACGCTGGGCCTCAACCCGCATCGCGACCGGCTGTGCGTGGTTCAGATCTCGCGCGGCGATGGCACCGCCGATGTGGTCCAGATCATTCCCGGAGACCCGGCGGCCGAGACGCTCCTGCGCGTCCTCGCTGATCCCGCCACCCTGAAGATCTTCCATTTCGCACGCTTCGACCTCGCCGTGCTGTTCCATGGTCTCGGGGTCATGCCCGCGCCGGTCTACTGCACCAAGGTCGCCTCGAAGCTGGCCCGCACCTACACCGACCGACACGGGCTGAAGGACGTCGTCCGGGAACTCGTGGGCGTTGATCTCTCCAAGCAGCAGCAATCCTCCGATTGGGGGGCAGACACCCTCAGCCAGGCGCAAGTGGATTATGCCGCGTCCGACGTGCTCTACCTGCACGCCGCACGGTCGCGCCTCGACGCGATGCTGGAGCGGGAGGGGCGCACCGAGATCGCCAGAAGCTGCTTCGACTTCCTGCCGACCCGTGCTCGCCTCGATCTCGCCGGCTGGGCCGAGGCCGACATCTTCGCGCATACCTGAATGCCTGTCTGAGTGCCCGTGTGACGGTGGTCGTGCGCCGCCGCACATCTTCGCGGTGGCACCCGGCTTCATTCCGACGATCGATCGGCCGGAGGCTTGATGCTTTGGCAAGCTTCCCGTCATAACTTCGCCACCGCCCCCGGGCATCCGGCGGCCGACCCAGCCGCGGCGCGCCCCTCGCGAGTGCCGACGCCGCCGGGGCACGATGTTGGGAATGTCATGCAGGTGGGCGCGGCGATCGAGACGGGGCGGACGAACGAGGGTCGCGCGGATGCGCGCCGGACTCGCGCCCATGCGCGTGCGCGCAGCCACAGCAGCCATGTGCTCGCCCTGCGCCGAATCATCCCCCTGGCCGCTGGAACCGCCGTTCTGGCGCTCGCGGTCGTCACCCTGTTCAATCCGTTCGGTTCCAGCCTGCCGGACGTGTCGATGGGTCAGGTCAGCCTGTCGGGCAGCAAGGTGAAGATGGAGAACCCCCGGCTGTCGGGCTTCCGCAAGGGTGACCGGGGCTACGAGGTGACCGCCACCGCCGCCTTTCAGGATGTGCGCAAGCCCAGCGTTATCGAGCTTCAGGCGATGAAGGGCCAGCTCAACACCGACGACAAGGGGGGCCTCCTCCACCTCGAAGCCGCCGCCGGCGTGTTCGATTCGTCGCGCGAGTCGCTGAACCTCGATCGCGATATCCGCCTCTGGACCGACAAGGGCGAGGAAGTTCGTCTGAAGACCGCCGCCGTCGACTTCAAGGCCGGCAGCGTCAAGTCGAGTGACACGGTCAAGGTCTCAATGCCGAGCGGCACCATCGTGGCCGATTCCCTCGAGGTGATCGACAGCGGGCACGTGATCTCCTTCGTCGGCAACGTGCATACGGTCCTGCATCAGCAGGACAAGTCCGAAGCCTCCGGCGATGCGTTGCAGGTCGCGCGCCTGAACGATCGGGCGGCGCGCGTCCGCACGACGTCGGCCGAGCCGGAAGACGGGGGGCGTCGTCCGTGACGCAGTCTGCGGCGACCCGAGCCGGCCTGCCCCGGCGCGCAAGCCTCCTTGCCCTGTCCGTCGTGACCGTCATGCTCGCAAGCAGCGCCTCCGCGCAAACGGCGCCCGCTTCTCCCCGCAAGGAGAAGACCGCCTCTCCCCTGGGCAGTCTCGGGGGCGGCGGCAAGGAGCCGATCAAGATCGACGCGGACCGTCTCGACGTGTTCGACCGCGAGAACAAGGCGATCTTCGCCGGCAACGTCGTGGCGGTCCAGGGCGACAGCACCATCCGCTGTTCCAGCATGACGGTGCGCTACAAGCGCGGCAAGGACAAGAAGGAGCCGGCACAGGCTGCGGCCGAGACCGCGAGCCAGGCCGAGCGCGCCGCCGGCCTGAACGAGAACGGCATCCAGCGCGTGGAATGCGCCGGCCCGGTCACGGTGGTGCAGAAGGACCAGATCGCCACCGGCGACAACGCCGTGTTCGATCAGGAGGCCAAGCGCATCGTGGTCACCGGAAACGTCATCCTGAGCCAGTGCCAGAACGTCACCCGGGGTTCGCGCCTCGTCTATGACATGGCCACCGGCCGGGCAAACATGGACCCTGTGGCGGGCGGGCGCGTTTCGGCGCTGCTGGTTCCGCAGAAGGAGGACGGCGCCAAGGGCAAAGGATGCTCGCAGGCTCCCATCGCCGGGCGCGTCGCGAAGCCGCCGGTTGATAGGCCGTCTGCCGATAAAGCCTCCGCTGACAAGCCCACGGAAGCATCCGCCGAGAAGCCCGCCGGCAAGACCCGGGCTCAGACGAATTGAGTGCCGCAGCACCGGCGCCCGCCCTGGCGGAGCGCTCCTCTGAAGGTGCGGACGCACGGCGCCCGACGTCCTTGTTCGGTCGCCTCTTCGGTGGACGCGCGCGCCGCCGTGCGGCGGAGGCCGCCGCCATTGCCGAGGAGGGGGGCGGCCCCGGCATCCTCTGCGTGCGCGGGTTGCGCAAAAGCTATGGCCCCCGCACCGTCGTGCACGAGGCTGGCCTGACCGTCCGCAACGGCGAGGCGGTGGGCCTGCTCGGCCCCAACGGCGCCGGCAAGACCACGATCTTCTACATGATCACCGGTCTCGTCACGGCGGATCGCGGCACGATCACCCTCGATGGACTGCCGATCACCCGGCTGCCGATGTATCAGCGCGCCCGCCTCGGCATCGGCTATCTGCCGCAGGAGGCTTCGATCTTCCGCGGCCTGACGGTGGAGGACAATATCCGCGCCGTGCTCGAAGTGGTCGAGCCCGACCGCAAGGAGCGCGGTCGCAAGCTCGAATCGCTGCTTGAGGAGTTCGACATCGCGCGCCTGCGCAAGTCGCCGTCGATCGCGCTCTCGGGGGGCGAGCGGCGGCGCTGCGAGATTGCGCGGGCACTGGCCTCCTCACCGAGCTTCATGCTTCTCGACGAGCCTTTCGCGGGCATCGATCCCATTGCGGTGGGCGATATCCAGGATCTGGTAAAACACCTGAAGCAGCGCGGCATCGGTGTGCTGATCACCGACCATAACGTGCGCGAAACCCTCGGGTTGATCGACCGGGCCTACATTGCCCATTCCGGCCGTATTTTGACCGAGGGGACGCCGGAAGAGATCGTGGCTAACCCCGAAGCGCGCCGCCTCTATCTCGGCGAAGATTTTCGCCTCTAGGCACGCCCTCGCTCCGGGTGAGCCCTTCGCGATTGGCCGGCCGAACAAGACGCCGCCGGCATCTCCCGCAGATTTTTTCACCCGATCGCGTGGCGGGACCAATTCGGCCCGGGTCTGGCGCGACGCCGACTTTCCCTATCGCAACAAGCTTTTGTTAGCGTGCACAATGCGAGGTTCAGCCCTCGCTTGAGCGTCGGACGCCTGTGGTGTTTCGGTGACGTGCCTAATTTGCGAGCAAATGTTCCCCGGCACGCTTTGACGTGTGCTCGGGTTGCCGCTACACCTGGGAACTGCGAAAAGGAAGCAAGATCTGTGCCGAGGCGGGGCTCACGGCGACGTGCGCGGCTGGCCTAAGGCGCGACTCACTCCGGGGCCACAACCATGAGTCTGCTGCAACGGCTGGAAATGCGCCAGGGCCAAGCCCTGGTGATGACGCCTCAGCTTCTCCAGGCGATCAAGCTCCTCCAACTGTCCCAGCTCGATCTCGCCGCCTATGTGGATGCCGAACTGGAGCGCAATCCTCTCCTCGAACGCGCCGAGGGCGAAGCCGAGATCGAACGTCCCCCCGGTGAGACACCTTCCGAATCCTCCGTCGATCGGGCCGGAGATGGCGAGGATGGCGATTACGACGGTGGCGACGAGCCGTGGATCGCCACGACGCTGACGGCGAGCAGCGCCGACATGGAAAGTGCCCTCGACACCCGCCTCGACAATGTCTTCTCGGACGAGAATCCGAGCCATGCGCGCGAAGCGGCCTCCGGTGACATGCTCTCGCTGACACCGGCTCCCTACGGCAACACCGGCGGAAGCTTCGAGGGGGAGGCCCCCGACTTTGAGGCGACGCTGACCGCCGAGGTCTCTCTGCGCGAACATCTCGGCGCCCAGCTCGACCTCGCCACCCGCGACCCGATGGACCGCCTGATCGGCGGATTTCTCATCGACGCCGTCGACGATGCCGGATACCTGCGCGAATCGATCGACGCGGTGGCCGAGCGCCTCGGCGCCTCGCTTGACCGGGTCGCCCGCGTGCTGAAGCTCGTCCAGAGCTTCGAGCCGGCGGGGATCGCTGCGCGCGATCTCGCCGAATGCCTCGCACTCCAGCTGCGTGACCGCGACCGTTTCGATCCCGCCATGCAGGCGCTGGTCTCGCGCCTCGACCTCGTGGCCAAGCGCGATTTCGCGGCGCTTCGTCGGCTCTGTGGCGTCGATGACGAGGATCTCGTCGACATGCTGGCGGAGCTGCGCCGGCTCGATCCCAAGCCCGGCCGCGCCTTCGGGGCCCGCGCCGTCGAGGTGCTGATCCCGGACGTGTTCGTGCGCGCCGCGCCGGACGGCTCCTGGCTCGTGGAGCTCAATGCCGAGGCGCTGCCGCGGGTCCTGGTCAACCAGAGCTACTATGCCCGCGTCTCACGCGGAGCGGCCGCCGAGGGCGACAAGGCCTTCCTGTCGGAATGCCTTCAGACCGCCAACTGGCTGACCCGTAGCCTGGAGCAGCGGGCCCGCACCATCCTCAAGGTCGCCTCCGAGATCGTGCGCCAGCAGGATGCCTTCTTCCTGCACGGCGTCGCGCACCTGCGCCCGCTCAACCTGAAGACCGTAGCCGAGGCCATCGGCATGCACGAATCCACCGTCTCGCGGGTGACCTCCAACAAGTCGATCGGCACCAGCCGGGGCACGCTGGAGATGAAGTACTTCTTCACCGCGGCGATTCCGGGCGCTGCCGGCACCGCGTCTCATTCCTCGGAGGCGGTGCGCCATCGCATCAAGCAACTCGTCGACGGCGAGGCCCCGAGCGACGTGCTGTCGGACGATGCCCTGGTCCAGAAGCTCCGTGACGAAGGCATCGACATCGCTCGCCGTACCGTGGCGAAATACCGGGAATCTCTGCGAATTCCCTCCTCGATCGAGCGCCGGCGCGAGCACTTTGCCTATGCGGGGCGCTGAGGCGCGGGCTCTGAGCTGCGGGCTCTGAGCTGCGGGCTCCGCGGCCCTCAGGTGAAACGGATACGATGCGCGATCTGCGGCTTCGCTGAGACGTCCTGTGACGGTTCGATGATCCGCATGTCGATGCGTCCCTCCGCGTCGCGGAAGACGTCGTAGATCACGCGATCGGTGACGGTGTTGCCGTCTCCGAAGATCAGGACCTGCGGCTTGCGCGCCATCACGTCGTCGACGGTGCCATAGGTCGAGGAGGCGATGATGATTTCGTCGCCGACCTGGCAAGTCCGGGCGGCCGCGCCGTTGAGGATGCAGCAGCCCGAACCGGCCGGTCCGTAGATGACGTAGGTGCTGATCCGCGCGCCCGACATCTTGTTCCAGATCTCGACGAACTCGAGGGGATCGAGTCCGACCTTCCGGCAGAGATCCGCGTCCAGCGTGATCGAGCCGTGATAGTTGAGGTCGGCCCCCGTGACCCTGATGCCGTGCAGCTTGGCGCGGACAAAACTCTGCATTGCTCGGGTTCCTTTAGGTATCGGGCTGCGCCGGGCAGCCATCGCGGCTCTTGCGCCCGACCGACGCCGGCATCGGCTTCATGAGTGGGCTGGCCGACGAAAGGCAACCCCGAGGCAAACCGGAACACGCCGGAACGCCCCCGTCAGCCGGCGCAAAGCACAGCCGCGTCACACGGGAGCCGGGAGAGCCACCACCGTGAGCAGGGTGCCTTCGACCCCCGTCACCCGGACCCGTATGCCGAGGGGCGCGTCGGGCCCCGCGACGCGCCAGAGCGTGTCGTTGACGCGGATATGTCCCTCGCCATCGACAATGGCGGCGGCGAGCGGGTAGTCGCGCCCGAGGAGGCCCTGAGCGCCCTGATTCAAGGCATTGGCGCCGGCCTGGGTGCGGCGGCTCGCAACCACGGCGAAAGCCACCGACAATGCGGCGAACAGCAGGAGCTGGCCCTGCCAGGGCAACGGCACGAGGAGGATCTGCAGGCCCGTGACGAGGGCCGCGAGGCCGAGCCAGAGCAGGAACACGCCGGATGCGATGAGTTCGGTTCCCATCAGCACGAGGCCGATGAGGATCCAGGTCCAGGCCGGCCCGATCGCTGCCACGAACGCGGCGATCATCGGCCGGCTCCCCCGACATTCGGAGGCAAGCCGGTGCTCTTTCGGGCCTGGGCGCCCTCGCCGAAGACGCTGCGGGTGATTTCTGCGATGCCGCCGAGGGTGCCGGCCAGGGCCGCGGCCTCGATCGGGACCACCACGACGCGCTGGTTCGGGGCCGTGGCGATCGCCTTCACCGCCTCCACGTACTTCTCGGCCACCAGGAAGTTCGCCGCCGCGATGTCGCCCTTGGCGATGGCCTCGCTGACCAGCTGCGTCGCCCGCGCCTCGGCCTCGGCGCCGCGCTCACGCGCCTCCGCATCGCGGAACGCCGCTTCCTTGCGGCCCTCCGCCTCCAGGATCGCCGATTGCTTGCGTCCCTCGGCGCGCAGGATATCCGCCTGCCGGTGGCCTTCCGCTTCCAGAACCGAGGCGCGCTTCTCGCGCTCGGCCTTCATCTGACGGGCCATGGCGCCGGCCAGGTCGGCGGGGGGCACGATGTCCTTGATCTCGATGCGGGTCATCTTCACCCCCCAGGGCGAGGCCGCCGCATCCATCACCCGCAACAGGCGCTCGTTGATCTCGTCGCGGTGGGAGAGCAACTGGTCGAGGTCCATCGAACCGACCACCGTCCGGATGTTGGTCATGGTCAGGGTCATCATGGCGACTTCGAGATTCGAGACCTCGTAGGAGGCCCGCGCCGCATCGAGCACCTGATAGAAGACCACCGCGTCGATCCGTACCCCCGCATTGTCGCGGGTGAAGGCCTCCTGGCTCGGCACGTCGATGACCTGCTCCATCACGTTGACCCGCCGACCGATGCGCTCGACGTAGGGCGCGATCAACCCGAGCCCGGATTCCAGGCTGCGATGATATTTGCCGAACCGCTCCACGGTGTAGACGTGGCCCTGCGGCACGATGTTGATGCCGATGGCGAGCGTGACGACGACAAGCGCCACCAGCACCACCGCCGCGATGCTCACCCCCACAGACAGATCCATTCTTCGAGCCCCCCGATTCCCGCCGGCATTGAGACCGCCGGGACCGGTGGACGCAAGCGGAAGCAAACGCTGGTGGCGAACGAACCAGCCGGTTCGTCGCACGCCGTCGGGGATCGCGGTCAGCGCGCCCAGACGCCCAGACGTTCGGCCCGGGCGTGATCTTCGGCCGCCACGAGGTCGGGGGTCGCCTCGGGGGAGGCGCGGCCACCGCCGTTGAACAGCACCACCTCCGAAAGGTCGCGCCCGTCCACCGCGCAGAGCCGGGCCTCGCTGCCGGCCACCGGCTGGCAGGTCACGGTGCGCCCGGCGAGATATCGGATGAGTTCGTCGGCCTGTCCGCCGCGCACCCACTCGACCCCGAACAGCCGCACCAGCTTGCCGCCGACCCGAAGGGTGGCGGTGTCGATGACCTCCACCGGACCGCTGATCTCGTTGGTGGCGGTCCGCTTCGGAGGGGCCTCCTCGGCCGGGGCCGGGCTCATGTCCGGCGCACTGGGCGACGGCGTCGCGGCGGAGGTCTGGGAGGGAGGCTGCGCGGAGCTTCCAGCCTCGACGGGCGGGGCGTCGGAGGGCGCGGTATCGAGGGCCGTGATTCGTCCACCGAGCAGGGCGGCCAGGCTCACCAGGGCGATGGCGCCGATGCCGAGCAGCAGGGCGGGGCGGGACAGGGCGTCCCGCAGGACGTTGCGGTCGCGGGTGACTTCGCGCAGGCGGGACGCGTTGTCGACGATCCGGCCGCGGGCATAGCCGCCGGCGCGGCGCGCGCCGTCCCGGACCCGGTCCCCGACGAGGCCGGCCCGGCCCGGCGCAGGGGCAGGTGTAGGGGCAGAGACCGGGGCACGGACCTCGGAATCCGACGCGCTGGTATACGCCGAGGTCGCGTCACCCGACGCGAAACGCGCCGCCCGATCACGCCGCAGCGTCGCCAGCCGACCGCCGAACGCGGCGCCGAGGGCGCGACCGCGCCGGGCCGCCCCATCCGCCAGGGCGCGGACGCGCACCGATTGCGCCGCCACGTATCGCGCGGTCGCGGCCCGGACATCCGGGGGCGGAACCACGACGGGCTCCGGCTCCGGCTCCGGTTCGGGAACGGGTCGGAACAGGGCGGGATGACGCTCCCGGAATTCCGCGAACAGGGCCGCGACATCCATCGGCACCGGATTGCCGTCGGGGTCGGTGATGTGGCGCGGGGCGCCGGTCCGGTCGATCACCCGGTAGCCCGGGGGCACCGGGGTCGCGACGAGCGCCGCTTCCGCCAGCAGGGCCAGCGTCCGTTCGGCCACCGGATGGACGCCCTGGCGCGCGATCTCGTCCGCGATCCCGGCGCGCAGGGCCGCGCGGTCCGGATTCGTCGCATCCCGTCGGGCGTCGCTCGACACCGGCGAGGGTGGATTTCGTTCATCCAAGACGCGAACAACTCCGGACATGACGCATCGCCCGCGGCGAGCCGGCTTCAGGCACCGCGCGGAGCCCCCGCTATAGCGCTCTGCGGCCCGGCACCATAGCGGCGCACGACCCGGCTCGATTCGGCGACGATGAGCGGGCGCTCGCCGGCGAAGCTGATGGTGAGGGTCAGTTCGGACACGCCCTGCGAGCGCACGCCGCGCGCCGGATTGTCGGCGCGGAAATCGAAGGTGGTGCGGACGACGCAGGTGGCGCTGGCCGCGTGGCAGGCGGTCCGGGTGGTGCCACCCTGCGTCGCATAATGCCGCTCCGGCCAGCGCCGGACGAAGCGCCGCTTCTCCGCCATCAGGGCCGCCAGCGAGACGGTGCGGCCATGGAAGCGGACGCGTTCCGCGTAGAAGCGGGGCGCGGCGGACACCATCGCGTCACCCGGTGCCGAGACGGTGTCGAGGTAGCGCTCGGTCAGGCGGGTCGCCGCGATCGCCCATTCGGGGAAGCGGGCCTCGGAATCGATGGCCGGAGACGCCATCGGCGTCTCGGCGAGGCGCGGGCGAATGTGCAGGCGATCGGAGGCGGATCGGCTCTCGTGCATCCGGGGCGCGCGCCGGCCCTCGGGCGCGGGCTCGGCGAGGCGGCGGCGCGGCGAGGCCATCGGCGTCCGCTCGGACCGGGTGCCGTCCCGGGCGGGTGCCGCCGCCTGAGCACGCGCCGAGGGCGGAGTGTCGGCGAGGGTCGGTGTCTCGGCCGAGGAGGTCCCGGCCGAGGAGGTTCCGACTCCCGCTTTCCCGAATGCAAGCTTGTCGGCGACCGGCGTCTCGGCCTGTGCCGGCTGGCGTGCCGGCGGATCGACCCAGCCCGGACGGCTCTGGGCCTGGGCAGGTCCGAGGGAAAAGGCAGCGCTCATCAGCACGGCCGACGACAGCAGGCCGAGTCGGCTCACAAGATCATGCCGACCCAAAAGATCATGCCGACCGAAAAGATCATGCCGGCCCGAATCGAGTCCGGGAACGTCGCGTCGGCCGAAGCCGATTCCGTGGAAGCGTGGACCGTGGCGCATGGCATCATCACCGGGGTCGCGGCCTGGATTTCGGAAAGGCGGGTGTCGGACCGGTCGACCGAAATGAAACGTCGGGTGTGCCCGCTAAGTTTCCCTGAACCCGGCGCCGCATGCCGCCGGTTGGCCCCAGTTCCATCAGTCCCTGTGGAAGGGTGCGGGGATTGCGGGCATCGATCGACCGGCGATCCGGTCCCGCTTCCACTGGACCGGCCCGCACCGGCGTCCGATCGGCCTGGGGGCACGCGGCATCGGCGGGCTCTGGCGATCGCCGGGGCTCTTGTGATGGGGGGCTTGTGATGGCGGGGGCTCTTGTGACGGCAGGGACTCTTGTGATCGCCCGAGGCTCTTGTCATTGCCAAGCCTGCGCCCAACTTGTGGTGCGGGTCCGGGCCCCTCTGGCGGTCGAGGCGTTGACCGTGATGTCGGACCCTTCCATGCTTTTGCGCTGACGCGGCGCGAACGCACCGGAGGGTTTCAGACCTCATGGTTCATCGTTGTCTTCAAGGTCCCGGTCTTCCCCACGATCCCGAGCCGGGCAGAACCTTGCCGGGCCGAATCTTGCCGGGCCGAACTTTGCCGGGCCGAGCCCGGTCGCGCCGGATGGGAGCGCTCCGATGAGCGCGCCGTCCCGCAAGGCGCTTCTTCTCGTCAACCCGAAGGCCCGCAACGGCGGCTTCTCCCTGGACGCGGTGCGCGACGTGCTGCGTGCCGGGGGAATCGAGCCCTACGAGCCGCCGGGCGACGCCGATTGCTCCGCGGTGATCAAGCGTCACGCCGCCGGCTGCGACCTCGTCATCCTGGGCGGCGGCGACGGCACCCTCAACGCGGCCGCTCCCGCCCTGGTGGAGACGGGCCTGCCCCTCGGCATCCTGCCCCTCGGCACCGCCAACGATCTCGCCCGCTCGCTCGGACTGCCGGTCGATCCCGTCGAGGCGGCCCGCCTGATCACGGAGGCGGAGGCGCGGCCCGCCGACCTCGGCTGCGTCAACGGGCATTACTACTTCAACGTCGCCAGCATCGGCTTCTCGGCGGATCTCGCCGGCGACCTCACGGCCGAATCGAAGAAGACCTGGGGCACCCTCGGCTACGGCATCGCGGCGATCCGCGTGCTGCGGCGGATGCGGCCCTTCACGGTCTATATCGAGCATGACGGCCAGACCGAGACGGTACGCACCATCCAGGTCTCGGTCGGCAACGGCCGGCACTACGGCGGCGGCATGACCGTGGAGGAGACGGCCACCGTCGATGACGGCAAGCTCGACTTCTACAGCCTCGAGGTCGCCCATTGGTGGCGGCTGCTGATGCTGCTGCCGGCCCTGCGCAAGGGCACCCAGGGCAAGGCGGCCGACGTGCGGGCCTTCAGCACCACCGAGATCGTGGTCAAGACCAAGAAGCCGCGCCCGGTGAACACCGACGGCGAATTGTCGACCTACACGCCGGCCCATTTCAAGGTCGTGCCGAGGGCGGTGCGGATCTTCAGCCCGGCGCCGGCCGAGCGACCCGGCGTGCCGGCGGACCACGCCGACCTCCCGGCCTGATCGCGCAGACCTGCGGAGGGCGTCCCGGGGCCGATGGCCCCTTCTCGAAATCTTCCGGGGGCCGAGCCGGCCCCTCCCCTCTCCCGGGGCATTCCGCGACGCGAACCGATCCGCGGCCATGCCCGACCGACTCGACGAGGCCAACGTGGACAGCCTGCTTCAACTCGCCAACGATCCCACCGCCTGGGCGGCCCTCGCCACCCTGGTGGTGATGGAGATCGTGCTCGGCATCGACAACCTCATCTTCATCTCGATCCTCACCAACAAGCTGCCGCCCGAGCATCAGCAGAAGGCGCGGCGCATCGGCATCGGCCTCGCCCTCATCCTGCGCCTCGGCCTGCTCGCCACCATCGCGTACATCGTCGCCCTGACGCAGCCGGTCTTCGAGGTCTTCGGCAAGGGCTTCTCCTGGCGGGATCTCATCCTCATCGCGGGCGGCCTGTTCTTGCTGTGGAAGGCCACCAAGGAGATCCACCACACCGTCGATCCGGAGCCGGAGGGGCATGACACCCTCGGGGGCAAGGCCGCCATCGGCTTCACGGCAGCCATCGGACAGATCCTGGTCCTCGACCTGGTGTTCTCCATCGACAGCATCATCACCGCGGTGGGCATGACCGAGCATGTTCCCATCATGGTGGTGGCCGTGCTCGCCGCCGTGACGGTGATGCTGCTGGCCGCCGATCCGCTGTCGCGCTTCATCGCCGCCAACCCGACCGTGGTGATGCTGGCCCTGGGCTTCCTCATCATGATCGGCATGACGCTGATCGCGGAAGGCTTCGGCGCCCATGTGCCCAAGGGCTACATCTACACCGCCATGGCGTTCTCGGCCGGCGTGGAGGGATTGAACATGCTGGCCCGGCGGCGGCGACGCGGCCCGTCTTCGACCACGACCTCCAGCTCGCCGGCAGGCCGCCCCCTCCAAGCGGGACGGGGGCCAAGCCTGATCGAACGTGGTTAACGTTTCACGGGAAAACTCGAAGGGCCCGACCGGAAAACCGGCCGGGCCCTTCGGCGTTTACGACAGAGCCTATCGAGGGTGAGTCGACGCCCGACACGGTGGGATCGCCGAGATCGCACGCCCGCCGCAACCCAGTCGGGAAGGTCCGGACCTGGTTTTTGCCCTACAGGATGGAATCGCGGACTACAGGATGGGCTCGCGCGCCGCGGCATCTTCGCGGGCGCAGACCGCCTGATCCGGAGCGGCACCGCCGGAGGCCAGGAGCTTGCCGAGTTCCACCCGCGCCTTCTCGAGATCGGCCCGGAACGTCGCATCGCCCTGAAGCGCGGCGAAGACCGCGCTGCCGGCGGTGCGGCCGGCCTCAATGTCGCTGGCCCAGTGCAGGCCGCAGACGATGCGGCTCTCGCCGTACGAGCGGGCGCGGACGAAGAACTGCGTCGCCTTCTCGGGCATCAGCGCCGCCATGATCGCCGCATAGGTCCAGGATTGCGTCGCGTGGCTGGACGGGAAGCTGAAGGCGTTGCCCAGCTCGGAGGTGCGGACCACGCAGATCTCGGCATCGTTGCCGACGAAGGGGCGCAGCCGGCGGTAATGCAGCTTCGGCGCCCGGGTGGCGTGGGCGATGTCGAGGCGCGCACGCTCCATCAGGGTCATGAGGGCCGGGGCGCGCGACTGCTCGATGCGCTGGCCGATCACGCAGGCGAAATCGTCGAGGATCGCGGAGGCCCCATCGGCCACATCCGTGGTGGCGAGGGCCCAGCGTGGGGTGCCCTTGAGGGCGCGGGTGGCGACGAAGGCGGCCTTGTCGGCCGCCTCGGCCGCCGACTGCCCCCGGGGCGGGGCGCCGAGGATCGCCACGGTGTCGGGGGCCTGCGCATCCGACAGGTAGGGCGCCCGCGCGGGCTTGCCCGGCGTCAGGGGAGCGGCGGAAACGGCCGGGGCCGAGGTGGGCTTCTGGGCAGCCTCGGCCGGCTTGTTCGGCGCAGGAGCAGTGGTGGCGGGAAAAGTGGGGACAGGAGAGGTCTGAGGAGGAGCAGGCTGACCCGGTGCGGTCTGGGCCAGAACGCCCGCCGGCAGCGTGGCGAGCATGGCCGCAGGCATGGCCGCGGCAAATGTCAGGAGAAGAGACAGGCGGGCCATCGGCATCTCGGGTCGGAGGTCAGAACACAGCAAGTGCCACGAGCCTATAGGGTTCCCAGACAACAGGCATGTGGCATTCCTGACCTGAACGTCGACCGAACCGCGCCCTGTTTCCTGAACAATCTCGCCGTGCGGCGACATCGGCGCGGCGGCGGCCAAGGCCGATCCCCGGGACCGTGTCGGCGGGCTGTCTCGAAGGTTGGTGGGGTCCCGCGCCCGCGACGAAACCCCGGGGCGATCGGCCGGCCTCCGGTGCCGCCTCCGGATCGTCTTGGCTGATGGATCGTCTTGGCTGACGGACAGACTTGGGTGACGGACAGACTTGGGTGACGGATCGTCTTGGGTGACCGCCCCGGGTTCAGAGCTTGGTGGCGGTGCGATCCGCGAGGCTGCGGGCCGCGCTCTCCAGGCCGGCATGATCGTGGCCGCCGCTGAGCGCATAGGCCGAGTGGCCGGCGGTCCAGTAGGCGGTCTCGCCGTCACCCGGGCTGGTGATCTCGCTCGGGGCGACGCCGCGGTCGGAACCGCGGGTGGCGAACAGGGAAACCTCGCCGAGGGCGCCCGCGTCGATCATCACCTCGACGCCGGTTCCGTTGCGGGCAGGCACGATCTGCACGTCGCGCACGGTCCAGCCGGCGGGCAGGTCCGGCAGGGCGATGCCGGTGGCGGCCGCGATGCCGGCGCGATCGTAGGCCGGGGCCTGATCGACCCGCTGCGCGGCGATCCGGGCCCGCACCTGCGCCGCCTCGCGGGCGTGGCGCGCATCGGCCATCAGGGCCGGATCGACCGGGGAGGCAAAGGTATCCGGCACGCCGAGGAAGGGGCCATCGGAATGGGCGAGCCAGCCGGTGCCGACCAGGAGCGCGATCACGGCCGCCCGGCGCAGGCGGTCGCCGAACCGGCGCCACGCCAGGGACCGGTCGAGGCGGCGCGCGGCTGCCCGGTTCCGCTCGGGGCCCGGGCCGGGCTGGACGGAGAAGGCCTGCCGCAGGGCGTCGCGGTCATGCAGCTCGGCCATGATTTGCGCCGCGGTCTCGGGATTGCGCGCCAGATGCGCCTCCACGTCGAGGCGGCGCAATCCGTCGAGCTGTCCGTCGACGAAGGCGGTGAGGTCGTCGTCGGTAATCGGATCGATCATCGCGGTCTGGTTCATGGCGTCGACTCCGGTCAGATACAGGGGGCGCGTCCCTGGACAAGACGTCCCGGCCACGCTGGGGGCGGACACGGCACCGTCTGGCCGCTCCTCCCGATTCGCTTCGAAGGTCAGGTGTCGCCGACGGCCCGGCCGGTCCGGCGAAAATCGGTCTCGTCCGCGTCGTCCTGCGCAACGAGGCGGAGGCGTGGACGCTCGGCGGCCAGGCGCTGGCGCCGCTCGGCGACCCCGCTGGTCTGGCGCTCGCCCTCCTCGAAGGCCCGCAGGGCGGCGCGGCCCCGGCCGAGGCGCGACATCAGCGTTCCGATCGGAATCCCGAGGACGGCCGCCGCGTCGGCGTAGGCCATGCCTTCCAGGGTGACCAGGTGGAGCGCGGCGCGCTGCTCTTCCGGCAGGGTGAGGAAGGCGCGGCGGATCTGGGCGAGGCGGACCTGCGCCTCCTGCGCCGGGGGCGCCATGTCCTCGCTCATCTGGACCAGCGTGTCGGCGTGGCGGGCCTCGACGCGCTTCCGGCGCTGGTCGTCGATGAAGACGTTGTGCAGGACCGTCATCATCCAGGTCCGCAGATTGGTGTTCGGCCGGGCCGCCTGCCCCGATTCGAGGGCGCGCACCAGGGCATCGTGCACGAGGTCGTCGGCCCGCAGGGTGTCGCGCGTCAGGGCGCGGGCGTAGCGCCTGAGCGGAACGAGCAGATCGACGATGGCGGTCGGGCCGGGCCGGTTCGGTTCGGTCGTCATGAAGGGATAACGCGCGCGAAGGCCGTTTTAATCCCGCCCGGCGTGCCAGGGCGGGACGAAATCCTCACGCCCGCGGCGCAAGGCGCCTCAGCCCCAGGGCCTCAGCGATAGGTCGCCTCGAGGTCGAGGGTGCAGGTCCGGCCGATCTGCTCGTAATTCTCGGCGATCCAGGCCTGGGCCGCGCCCCGGCCCTTGTCGCGCAGGCGCTCGAACACCCGCCAGCGGGCATCGAGGCGCGAGGAGGCCTGGTACTCGTCGAGGGCGCCGGTGCCGTCGATGCGGTGGACGTATTGCGACTGGTACTCGCCCCGCCCGAGCACGCCCTCGGCGATCAGGTGGTCGACGAAGTCGATGGCCCGCAATTCGCGCATCAGGTTGGCGTTGAAGGTGATCTCGTTGAGGCGGTCCTGGATCTCCTGCGGGGTGCGCGGGGTCTCCCGGCGCTCCACCGGGTTGATCTGCACCAGGACGATGTCGCGGGTCTCGGCGCCGCGATAGAGGGGATAGAGGGGCGGATTGCCGAGGTAGCCGCCATCCCAGTACGGGACGCCGTCGATCTCCACCGCCTGGAACACCGTGGGCAGGCAGGCGGAGGCCATGAGATGGTCGACGTTGAGCGATGCGCGCTCGAACACCGCGAGTTTGCCGGTCCACACGTTGGTGGCCGACACGAACACGGCCGCGGTCTCGGCCGCGCGCAAACGATCGAAATCGACCTGGGCGGCCAGGACCTTGCGCAGCGGATTGTAGTTGAGCGGGTTCGACGTGTAGGGGCTGGTCTTCAGCACCCGGGTCCAGAATTCGGCGACGGGGTTGTTCGACCAGAACTCGAACAGGCCGCTGAAGGCGCGGCGCTGGGCCGGCCACAGGTCGCCGTCGAGGCTGACCTCGCGCCAGAACCGCTCCAGGGCGCGGCGGGCGCCGTCCGGCCCGTCCTCGAGCCAGCCGTCGACCATCACGACTGCGTTCATGGCCCCGGCGCTGGCCCCCGTGATCGCCTCGAAGCCGAGCCGCCCATCCTCGATCAGCGCGTCGAGCACGCCCCAGGTGAAGGCCCCATGCGCCCCGCCGCCCTGCAGCGCCAGCGCCACCGTCTTCTCCGCGCGCGGCCCCGCCATCACCCGGGTGGCGACGGCCGGCTGCATCGGCAGATCGCACGCGACCGGAACATCGGGAAGCGAATCGATCGACGGCTCCTGGTGCGGATCGAGCATGGCGAACTCCAGACGTGAATGTTGCACCGCAATATATGATGCCGCAAGGCCACAAACACGTTGGAACACGCGGCGGTTCCCTGTCCGGCGCGCAGGCCTGCTGCCCGACACCGGCCCCGAACCTCGACATCGCCGCCGGGATGGGACATGGGAGAAGCCGAATACGATCAGCGCGTTCGCTGCGCCGTCCGGTCTTCGGGTGACGCAGCGGACTTGACGCCCGCCCGCCGTCATCTCAGCTAAACGATCGAGGGCGTATTGTCAGCGGCATCGGGCCGCCGCCCGGCCCGGCCCGGTCGACGGCCTCCGGTCGCCGGCGGACGTTCCTCGGAGCGCACAGTCAACGATGGACATCATGGACGCCACCCCCGCCAACCCGATCAGCGGCACCGGCCCCGAGATCGCAGGACCGAGCCCCCGGCACCGCACGGTCGGCGTCACCATCGGGGCCGGCGAGGGCGCCGTGACGGTGGGCGGCGGCGCGCCGATCGTCGTCCAGTCGATGACCAACACCGACACCGCCGACATCGACGGCACCGTGGCCCAGGTGGCCCAGCTCGCCCGGGCCGGCTCGGAACTCGTGCGCATCACCGTCGATCGCGACGAGGCCGCCGCCGCCGTGCCGAAGATCCGTGAGCGCCTCGACCGCATCGGCGTGCACGTGCCGCTGGTGGGCGACTTTCACTATATCGGCCACAAGCTCCTGTCCGACCATCCGGCCTGCGCCGAGGCGCTGGCCAAGTACCGGATCAACCCGGGCAATGTCGGCTTCAAGGAGAAGAAGGACACGCAGTTCTCGACCATCATCGAGCAGGCGATCCGCTACAACAAGACCGTGCGCATCGGCGCCAATTGGGGCTCCCTCGACGAGGCGCTGCTCACCCATCTGATGGACGAGAATGCCCGCTCGGCCCGGCCGATCGACGCCCGCGCGGTGATGCGCGAGGCCATGGTGCAGTCGGCCCTCGGCTCGGCCGAGCGTGCGGTGGAACTGGGCCTGCCGCAGGACAAGATCATCCTGTCGGCTAAGGTCTCGGCGGTGCAGGACCTGATCGCGGTCTACCGCGAGGTGGCGCGCCGCTCGGACTTCGCCATCCATCTCGGCCTGACCGAGGCCGGCATGGGCTCGAAGGGCCTGGTGGCGGCGTCCGCCGCCATCGGCGTGCTGCTGCAGGAAGGCATCGGCGACACCATCCGTTACTCGCTCACCCCCGAGCCGGGCGGTGACCGCACGGTGGAGGTCAAGGCCGCGCAGGAATTGCTGCAGACCATGGGCTTCCGCACCTTCGTGCCCCTCGTCGCCGCCTGCCCGGGCTGCGGCCGCACCACCTCGACCACGTTCCAGGAGCTCGCCCGCGACATCCAGAACTGGATCGTCACCTCGATGCCGGAATGGAAGAAGGCCTATCCGGGCGTCGAGGGTCTCAACGTCGCGGTGATGGGCTGCATCGTCAACGGCCCCGGCGAATCGAAGCACGCCGATATCGGCATCTCCCTGCCGGGCACCGGCGAGACCCCGACGGCGCCGGTCTTCATCGACGGCAAGAAGGCCATGACCCTGCGCGGGCCGACCCTGGCCAAGGATTTCGAGACCGTGGTGACCGATTACATCGAGCGGCGCTTCGGCAACGGGGCCCGCACCGCCGCCGAGTAGCGGCCGGACGCGCAAAGATCCCCGGACACTGTCCGGACCGAACTCCGACGAACGGCAACCGGTCCCAGGTTGCCGTTCTCGCGTACTGCGCCGCATGATAGCGTGAACGCGACCGTCCCCCGCCGCCCGACCCCGTCGGGCCGGCCCCGGCGTTCCCGCGCGCGACCCAACCCGCGCCGCGGGACGTTGGGCTCGCCATGAGCCTCGATCGAGCCGAATGACGCAAACCGCCCCTTCGAGCGCGCCCGCCGCCAAACCCGATGGCGCCGGAGCACCTCCGGCCGCCGGGCCTTCTCCCGCCGGCGAGGCTTCGCCTGCCGGTGAGGCCTCGCCCGAGACCGCACGGGCCCACGGCCCGGCGGGCCTGTGGACGCTGGTCCTCGGGTCCGTCGGGGTGGTCTACGGCGACATCGGGACCAGCCCGCTCTACGCTTTCCGCGAGGCCCTGGTCTCGGCGCGGGCCGACGGCATCCTCCTGCGCGAGGAGGTGCTGGGCGTCGCCTCGCTGATCCTGTGGGCGCTCGTCCTCATCGTCACCATCAAGTACGTCGTCATCCTGCTGCGGATGGACAACAACGGCGAGGGCGGCATCCTCTCGCTGATGGCTTTGGCCCGCAGCGCGCTCGGCGGCTCCCGCGTGGTGTTCATGTTCGGCCTGCTCGGCGCCTCGCTGTTCTACGGCGACGCCATCATCACGCCGGCGATCTCGGTGCTTTCGGCGGTGGAGGGCCTGAAGCTCGTCACCCCGGCCTTCGATTCCTACGTGCTGCCGATCACGATCGCGATCATCGTGCCGCTGTTCCTCATCCAGGTGCGCGGCACCAGCAAGGTGGCCTCGTTCTTCGGCCCCGTGATGGTGGTGTGGTTCGCCGCGATGGCGCTCGCCGCCGTGCCCCACATCCTGGCGAACACCGACGTGTTCTGGGCCCTCAACCCGTATTACGCGGTGCATTATCTCCTTGGGCACGGCACCGGCGCCCTGGTGGCGCTCGGCGCGGTGTTCCTGGCCGTGACGGGAGCCGAGGCCCTGTTCGCCGATCTCGGCCATTTCGGGCGCCGCCCGATCCAGATCGCCTGGCTCGGCCTCGTCGGCCCCTGCCTTGTGCTGAATTATTTCGGTCAGGCCGCCCTGGTGCTGTCGAAGCCCGACACCACCGATCCGTTCTTCCAGCTGGTGCCCGAATGGGGCCTGCTGCCGATGGTGCTGCTCGCCACCGCCGCCACCGTCACGGCGAGCCAGGCCGTGATCACCGGCGCCTTCTCGCTGTCGCGCCAGGCGATCCAGCTCGGCCTGCTGCCGCGCCTGGAGATCCGCCACACCTCCGAATCGCATTCGGGCCAGATCTACCTGCCGCAGATCAACGCGCTGCTGATGGTCGGCGTGGTCATCCTGGCGATCCTGTTCCGCTCCTCGGCGGCCCTGGCCTCCGCCTACGGCATCGCCGTGACGGGCACGATGCTGATCACCGCGAGCCTCGCCTTCCTGGTGCTGTGGAAGACCTGGAAATGGTCGCCCTGGGCCGCCGGCCTCGCGATCCTGCCCTTCGCGGCGGTGGAGTTCCTGTTCCTGCTGTCGAACATGCTGAAGGTGTTCGAGGGCGGCTACGTGCCCCTGCTGTTCGCCGGCGCCCTGATGATCATGATGTGGACCTGGGTGCGCGGCGTCGGCATCCTGATCAACAAGACGCGCAAGACCGACGTGCCGCTGACCGAACTCGTCAGCATGCTGGAGAAGAGCCCACCGCATCACGTGCGCGGCACCGCGGTGTTCCTCACCAGCGACCCCTACATCGCCCCGGCCGCCCTGCTGCACAACCTGAAGCACAACAAGGTGCTGCACGAGAAGAACGTGGTGCTCACCGTGGAGACCGTGGACACGCCGCGCGCCGCCGAGTCCGACCGCATCCACATCGAGCCGATCGGCCCGCACTTCCACAAGGTGGTGATGAAGTTCGGCTACATGGAGACGCCGAACATCCCCCGGACCCTGACGCTGCTGCGCAAGCAGGGCTTCAAGTTCGACATCATGGCGACGTCGTTCTTCCTGTCCCGCCGCTCGATCCGGCCGGCCGCCCATTCGGGCATGCCCCTGTGGCAGGACCGGATCTTCATCACGCTGGCCAAGAACGCCAACGACGCCACGGACTTCTTCCAGATCCCCACCGGCCGCGTGGTCGAGGTGGGGACGCAGGTGACGGTCTAGGGAACGCTCCGACCGGGGCTTCCAGGTCCGAGGGGCCGCGCCGGGCGGGTTCCCGGGCATCCGGACGAAGCGTCGACCGGGCTGCGCGAAAGCGTTGGCCCCCGTCGCGGCACCGGGCCGAGGTCACGGCAGAGGATTACGGCGCCGAGGCTTCCGTCGTTCGGCCCGGACCAGTCTCGCGAATGCCACCCCGCAGCGCCAAGTCGATCGGCCCGCCGAGGTCGGGCAGCGGCGCGGCCAGCCGATGGGCCGGACGCGCGTAATAGGCCCTGAGCAGCGGTGTCCGATCGCGCAGATGCGCTTCGACGCGATCGTTCAGGCGTCCGACCAAGCCTGTCAGTGCATCGAAGCCCCGAGTGAGCGCACGGACAACCGCGCGCGTGCACGCCGTTGCGAGGTTGGCGACCGGCTGAAGCATGTTCATCGGGACCTGCTGGGATGGGCCTGCGGAGAGGGAGAGGCCCGATCTCAGATAGGGTGCACGGCCCCTCCGATCCCCGCGACCGAAAGCGGCACGGTCGCGCCGGAACCGGCGCGGGGTCAGGCTCCGGTCGACTCCGCCATGCGTCCTCGGGCGGGCGAGACCCCGATCACGGCCGGGGCAAGTTGAGAACCGTCGGCGGAGGTGGCTCGGGCGCCAGGGCGGCCGGGGTCAGGGCGAGTCGGTTTCGCGCGCCATGTGCCTTCGCGACGGCCTTGGGCTCGGGCGTCCTGGACGGGGTGTCCTTGGAGGCGGCCGTTTTGGAGTTGGCGGTCTTGGAGTTGGCGGTCTTGGACGCGGCAGTCGTGGGCCCGGTCTTGGCGCCGGTCTCTGGGCTCGCCGACGCAGGACCGGCAACGGCGGCAGAATTCATGGCTCCAGCAGAACGCATGGCCTCGGCAGGATGGGTTGCTCCAGCAGGGCTCGCGGACAGCGCAGGGCTGGCGGCGGTCGAGGGGGCGACGGCCGGCGGTACGACCAAGGTCGGGGAGGTCGCCACCGGCGTCGCGGGCGGCTCGGCGGCGGCGAAGGCCAGGGCGGTCGGAGGGGCGGCCTGCGCCACGGCGCCGGGCTTGCGCTTCTCGTAGAAGGCGTTGCCGCCGGCCACCGCCACGTAGTGCATGTTGTTGTAGGGGAAGCGCAGACCGGCGGTGTGGAAGTACATCGCCCGGCCGACCTTGGGGTGGCGCTTTCCGTCCAGCACCGCATCGGTCACCTCGGCGACCTTCTGCAGGCTCCGCTCGTCCATCTTCTTCGTCAGCACGCCGGGAGCGAACTGCCGGGGCTGGCCGACCACCGAGCAGATGCCGCCATTCGGGAAAGCTGCCGCTTCGAGCCGGTTCATCACCACCGTTCCGACCGCGAGCAGCCCCTCGGAATCGCTGCGGTTCGACTCGAAGTACATGGCGCGGCCGAGGCAGTCGCGCTCCTCGTCGGTGACGGCAACCGGCTTGGCGGCGAGGGTCGTCCCCGTCCCTCCGGAAGTCGGCCCGTAGGTATTACACCCGCCGAGACCCGGGACCGCCAGGATGAGCCCAAGAACAGGCAACGTCTTCGCCGATTGGAATCCCTGCATGCCGGTCCGTTCGCTCCCTCAAGCTTGTCCATGTGGCTTGGCTGCCAAATGGGTTCGTTTTCGGGCAAGCGGAGAACGGAGCGGCTGGGGTCAGGCCTCGCGGTCGTAGCGGAAGGCGTCGGCCACGCGCGGCATGCCGATGTGATCGTAGAAGGTGATGGCGTCCGGGGCCGCCGTCAGCAGCAGCGACGCCCGCGGGCCGACGGCCGCACGGGTGGCGGCGATGAGGCCCTGGCCGATCTTGAGGCCCTGCACCGAGCGGCTCACCGCGAGGTCCGACAGGTAGGCGCAGAACTCGAAATCCGTGAGCGTGCGCGCGATCCCCACCAATGCGCCGTCGCGCCGGGCCGTGACCACGAGATCGGCCCGCTCCAGCATCAAGGCGAGGCGCGGCAGGTCGTCGGACGGGCGCCGGGGCGCGAGGCCCGACTCGACGAGGACGCGGCGGAATTCCGCCGCGTCGAGGTTCGGTTCGATGCCGTAGACGACGCCGGAGGGGTGGCGCTGGGACGGGTCGCGCTGGGACGGGTCGCCCTGAGGCGTGTCGGCGTCAGACATGGTTCAGGCCGACAGCGTGCCGTGGCAGTGCTTGTACTTCTTGCCCGAGCCGCAGGGGCACGGCTCGTTGCGGCCGACGCGCCCCCAGGTGGAGGCATCCTGCGGATCCCGCTCCAGCAAGGCGCCCTCGGCGGACAGCTCGCGGGCGGCGTAGCCGTAGGCCGGTCCCGCACCGCCATCGCTGCCGGTGCCGTACGAGGCCATCTCGTTCTCGCCGGTGACCGGATCGAGATGCTGGCCGAACATCGGCGGCAGGGCGGGCTGGGCGAAGGGATCCTCCGCCGCGCCACCCTCCGCGCCCTCGTACATGATCTCGATGCGCGAGAGCTGCTGGGTGACCTGCTCGCGCAGGGCGGCGACCAGGCCGTTGAACAGCTCGAAGGCCTCGGACTTGTACTCGTTGAGGGGATCGCGCTGGGCGACGCCGCGCCAGCCCACCACCTGGCGCAGGTGGTCGAGGGTGACGAGGTGCTCGCGCCAGAGATGGTCGAGGGTCTGCAGGAGCACCTGCTTCTCGACATAGGTCATCACCTCGGGCGTGTTCTTCTCGGTGCGCAGGGCATAGGCCTCGTCGGCGGCCTGGCGCAGGCGGTCGCGCATCTCCTCGTCGGCGATGCCCTCCTCCTTGGCCCAGTCCTCGACCGGCACGTCGAGGTTGAGCAGGGACTGCACCCGCTCGCGCAGGCCCTCGATGTCCCACTGCTCGGCATAGGCGTTCTCGGGCACGTGCACGGCCACGAGGTCGTCGACGACGCCGTGGCGCATCTCGTCCACGGTGTCGCGCACGCTGTCCTGGCCCATGAAGTCGCGGCGCTGCTCGAACACGACCTTGCGCTGGTCGTTCATGACGTTGTCGTACTTGAGCACGTTCTTGCGCATGTCGAAGTTGCGCGCCTCGACCTTCTGCTGCGCCTTCTCGATCGCCTTGTTGATCCAGGGGTGAATGATCGCCTCGCCCTGCTCGAGCCCCAGGCGGGTCAGCATGCCGTCCATGCGGTCGGACCCGAAGATCCGCATCAGGTCGTCCTGGAGCGACAGGTAGAACTTCGAGCGGCCCGGATCGCCCTGGCGGCCGGAGCGGCCGCGCAGCTGGTTGTCGATGCGGCGGGATTCGTGGCGCTCGGTGCCGATGATGTAGAGGCCGCCCGGCAGGGCGGTCTTGCGGCCGGCGGCCGGGTCGGCCGCCTCGCCGGAGGCCAGCACCTTGGCGCGATTCTCGGCGATCTCGGCGTTGATCGCCTCGATCTTCGCGTCGCGCTCGGGGCCCTCGGGCAGGCCCGCCAGTTCCTTCTCGACCCGCATCTCGACGTTGCCGCCGAGCTTGATGTCGGTGCCGCGCCCGGCCATGTTGGTGGCGATGGTGATGGCGCCGGGCACGCCGGCCTCGGCGACGATATAGGCCTCCTGCTCGTGGAAGCGGGCGTTGAGCACGGCGAAGCGCTTGGTCACCCGGCCTTCGCGGGCAGCGGCGTAGACATCCGTCAGGGCGTTGGGGTCCGAGTAGTCGAGCTGGCGGAAACCGGCCTTGACCAGCATCTCGGCGAGGTGCTGCGACTTCTCGATCGACCCGGTGCCGACCAGGATCGGCTGGTGGCGCTCATGCGCCTTGCCGATCTCGGCGATGATGCCCTGGTACTTCTCATCGACGGTCCGGTAGACCTCGTCGTCCTCGTCGACGCGCTCGACCTCCTTGTTGGTCGGGATGTCGACCACCTCGAGCTTGTAGATCTCGGCGAACTCGTCGGCCTCGGTCGAGGCCGTACCGGTCATGCCGGCGAGCTTCGAATAGAGGCGGAAGTAGTTCTGGAACGTGATCGAGGCCAGCGTCTGGTTCTCGGGCTGGATCGTCACCCGCTCCTTGGCCTCGAGGGCCTGGTGCAGGCCTTCCGAGTAGCGCCGGCCCTGCATCATGCGGCCGGTGAACTCGTCGATGATCACCACCTCGTCGTTCTTGACGATGTAGTCTTTGTCCAGGGTGAACAGGGTGTGGGCGCGAAGCGCCAGGTTCACGTGGTGGACGAGGCTGACGTTGTGCGCGTCGTAGAGGTCGCCCTCCTTGAGCAGGTCGGCCCCGCGCAGGAGGTCCTCGACGAATTCGTTGCCGCTCTCGGTCAGAGAGACGGTGCGCTGCTTCTCGTCGAGGTCGTAATGCTCGCGCTCCAGGTGGGGCATCAGCGCGTCGACCGAGACGTAGAGCTCGGAGCGGTCGTCGACCGGGCCGGAGATGATGAGCGGGGTGCGGGCCTCGTCGATCAGGATCGAATCGACCTCGTCGACGATCGCGAAGTTGTGCCCGCGCTGCGAGAGCTGGCTGAGCTCGTACTTCATGTTGTCGCGCAGGTAGTCGAACCCGAACTCGTTGTTGGTGCCGTAGGTGATGTCGGCCGCGTAGGCCTCCTTCCGCTGGCCGTCGTCGAGCCCGTGCACGATGGTGCCGACGGTGAGACCGAGGAAGCGGTAGACCCGGCCCATCCACTCCGCGTCGCGGGCGGCGAGATAGTCGTTCACCGTGACCACGTGGACGCCGAGCCCCGACAGGGCGTTGAGGTAGACCGGCAGGGTCGCCACCAGGGTCTTGCCCTCGCCGGTCCGCATCTCGGCGATGCCGCTCTCGTGCAGCACCATGCCGCCGATGAGCTGCACGTCGAAGTGGCGCTGGCCGAGCACGCGCTTGGCCGCCTCGCGCACGGTGGCGAAGGCGGGCACGAGGATGTCGTCGAGGCTCTTGCCGGCGGCGAGTTCGGCCTTCAGCATGTCGGTGCGAGCGCGGAGCTGGTCGTCCGAGAGCGCCGCGACCTGCGGCTCCAGGGCGTTGATCTCGGCCACACGGGGACGATAGCCCTTCACGCGCCGGTCGTTGGACGAGCCGAAAATCTTCTTGGCGAGGGCACCGAGCATCGTGAACCTACGGTCGATCGAATAAGTCTGAAGGCGAATGTTGGCCGGGCTTATAGAGGTAAATACGGACCGGCGCATCCGAAAGAGCCGGGCCGTGTGCAGACCCGCCCGCGCCGTCCGTCACCCACGGCGCCGCTCGGCCACCGGCAGAGGCCCCCAACGCCGCAACCGGCCCGTTCGATCCGAGCGGGTCACCGGTGCGACGATCTCCCGGCATCGTGATGGCCGGTCCGGGCCGCCCTCGTGACGGAGCCTTCCGCCCTCGCGGCAAGAGCCTTGGGGAGCGTGGTGCCCTGACGATCGACAGGCTGGAGCGTCCGGATTCGTCAGGCCGGCCCCGGGCCCGCGATTTCCCATCGCGACGACCGCGCTTGCCATCGCGGGGATCGCGCGCCACCTGATGTCGCGGCAGAACCGCGGCGGCCTGCCGCCGCACTTCACCATCGCGACACTTTCGCGACCGACTTTCTCCGACCGCCTCTGCGACGACCTCCGGCCTGCCGGGACGCGAGCGGCGCTCCCAAGGACGCCTCCATGACGATGACCAAGTTCCTCTCGCGTTCCGGCCTCCTGCGCACGGGGGCCGTGGCCCTCGCCCTCGGCCTGCCCCTGGCCTCCGCCCAGGCCCAGACGCCCGCAGCGACGCCGTCAGCGGCGCCGGCCGCTCCCGTGGCCCCCGAGACGGTGGTGGCGAAGGTCAACGGGGCGCCGATCACGGCGGGCGATCTCGCCATCGCATCCGAGGACCCGGCCCTGTCGCTGCCGGGCGTGGACGACGCCCAGAAGAAGAATCTCCTGGTCGACTACATGATCGACCTCAAGGTCGGCGCCCAGGCGGCGAGCGCCGCCAAGGTGGGCGATTCGCCGGACTTCCAGCGCAAGCTCGCCTACTTCAAGGACAAGCTCCTGCTCGACGAGTACCTGGAGCGCGAGGCCAAGAAGGCGGCGACGCCGGAGGCGGCCAAGGCCCTCTACGACCAGACCGTGAAGGCGATGAAGCCCGAGGAGGAGGTGCATGCCCGCCATATCCTCGTGGAGAACGAGGACGACGCCAAGAAGATCGCCGCGCGCATCAAGGGCGGCGAGGACTTCGCCAAGGTCGCGGCCGAGGTGTCGAAGGACCCCGGCTCGAAGACCGAGGGCGGCGATCTCGGCTGGTTCACCAAGGAGCGCATGGTCGCGCCCTTCGCCGAGGCCGCCTTCAAGATGAGCCCCGGACAGGTGTCCGAGCCGGTCAAGACCCAGTTCGGCTGGCACGTGATCAAGCTCGAGGAGAAGCGCACCAAGCCGGTCCCGACCTTCGACGAGATGAAGGAGCAGGTGGACCAGTATCTCACCCGCAAGGCCCAGCAGGACCTGATCCTGAAGCTGCGCGAGGGCGCCAAGATCGAGCGCACCGCCGCCGCCCCGGCCGTCGCGCCCGCGCCGCCGGCCCCCGCCCCGAAGGCTCCGTAAGGGTCCTCGCGGGCCCCGGGCCTCAGGCAACCCGGCGTAAGGTGGGCGGGGCGGGCTCGGTCCGTCCCCGCCCGTTGCGCTTGGCCCGGTAGAGGGCCGCATCGGCCCGGCTGAGCAGGGCGTCGAGCCGACGCCCGGCGCTTCGGCGGGGGGACGGCCCCTCCGCCGTCGCCAGCCCGATGCTGACGCTGATGGCGAGCTGCGGCAGTTCCGGCACGGCGATGCGGGCCGTGGCGCGGCGCAGGAACTCGGCCTTGGCCAGGGCCTCCTCCGGCGAGAGGTTGCGCAGGAGGCAGGCGAATTCCTCGCCGCCCATCCGGCCGAACAGGGCGGAATCCGGCAGCAGGGCCGTCACTGCGTGGCAGAACCCGACGAGGACGCCGTCCCCGACCGCGTGGCCGTGCCGGTCGTTGATGCGCTTGAAGTGATCGAGGTCGAACAGCAGCAGGGTGACGGCGGGCCCCCTCTCGATGAGGGCGGCCTCGGCCCGGGCCACGAAGGCGCGCCGGCTCAGGACGCCCGTGAGGGCGTCGGTATCCGCCGCCTGCCGCTGGAGGTGCTCCGCCCGCTCCTTGGTCAGCGACATGAACACGAAGGCGATCGCCAGGGTGAACAGCATGCCGATCAGGCACAGGATCGTCAGCCAGGGCGATTGCAGCGAATTCGGCCCCACCTGCGGCGGGGCGACCAGGGCGAGCGGCACCCGGATCCCGTAGGCGATGGCGTAGAGCAGCAGCAGGCCGATGCCGGGATAGCGCGACACCAGCGGTTCGGCCCTCGCCCGCCACAGCTCCCGCGCCGCCAGGAAGCAGAACCCGGCGGCGAGGCTGGAGGCCAGGATGACCCGGGCGGGCAGCGAGGCGTAGAAGGCCGGGATCAGGCAGGCGCCGCTCCAGAGCGCCACCGCGACCGCCACCGGCACCGGCCGCGCCCGCCGTCCCTCGAAGGCGCGGGTGCCGCTCCAGATCAGCCCGTAGGCGCCGATCATCACCCCGTTGGCGACGCCGATCGAGATCCCGTCCGGAATGATTCCCCGCAGGGCGAGCAGGGCCGACGCCACCGCGCCGGTGATGTGGGCGACGCCCCAGATCGCGAGAGCGTGGACGTGGCGTGCCTGGCTCCACGACAGCAGGAACAGGCTCCCGACCATGAAGGTCAGGATCACGGTCACCAGCAGCAGGGTCGAGGCATCGAGCAGCATCGATCGGTCTCGTTCCCAGCCCGTTTCCTGATACGAGCGCCGATCGCGCCGTCGATAGGGCCGACAATCCGGCCGTTGCGCTCCACCTTACATCCGGGAGGGTCCGCAGGACCAGACGCCGGCCCCGGTCCGTTGGATTTCGGGCGGCCCACATCCTGGTCCCCGACCGTGAAACCTTTCGGATGTTGCAAATTTCCGGCGTCAGGATTCGGGCTTTACGGCTCCGGCTTGCGCGGGGCGGGTCCCAGCGGCGTGATGCGCAGGGCGGTGATCCGGTTGCGGGCCTTGCGCAGCACCTGGAAGCGGAATCCGTGAAAGTTGAAGGCGGTCCCGGTGTCGGGAATCGCCCTCGCCTCATGGATGACGAGGCCCGCGATGGTGGTGGCCTCGTCGTCGGGCAGGTCCCAGTCCATGGCCCGGTTGAGGTCGCGGATCGGCACGCTGCCGTCGGCATGGACCGAGCCGTCGCCCTGCGGCCGGACGCCGGACACCGTCACGTCGTGCTCGTCGGCGATGTCGCCGACGATCTCCTCGAGGATGTCCTCGAGGGTGACGAGTCCCATCACCTCGCCGTACTCGTCGACCACCAGGGCGAAGTGGGTCTTCTTGGTGAGGAAGGCCTTGAGCTGGTCGCGCAGGGAGGTGGTGTCCGGCACGAACCAGGTCTCCAGCGCCAGGGCCTCGACCTGCAGGCCGGAGGCGTCGCCGCCGGCGGCATCCAGGGCACGCAGCAGGTCCTTGGCGTGCAGCACGCCGACGATGTTCTCCGTCGTGCCGCGCCAGAGGGGCATGCGCGTGTAGGGCGAGGCCAGGACCGCGCGCACGATCTCCTGCGAGGGCAGATCGGCATCGATGGTCCGCATCTTGGTGCGGTGGACCATCACCTCCGAGACCGTGAGGTCGGACAGGTCGAGCAGGCCGCCGAGCATGTCGCGCTCGGCTTTGGCGACGCCGCCCTCGCGGTGGAGCAGGGCCAATTGGCCCCGGATCTCGTCGGTGGCTGACAGGATGGTCTGGCGCTCGCCGATCCGGATGCCAAAGGGCCGCAGCATGGCGCGCACCAGCGCCTCGATGGCCAGGGCCGCCGGCCCCAGCACCGCCACCGCGAAGGCCACCGGCCGGGCCATGACCAGCGCGGCGTTGTCCGGCTTGTTGATGGCGAGGGTCTTGGGCAGCACCTCGGCGAAGATGATGACCAGGACCGACATCACGCCGGTGGCGTAGAGCACGCCGCTCTTGCCGAACAGGGTGGTGAGCACGCTGGTGGTGAAGGCGGAAGCGCCGATCGCCACGATGTTGTAGCCGATCAGCATGGCGCCGATGAAGCGCTCGCGGCTCGCCAGGATGGTGTTGACGAGGCGGGCGCGGACGTCGCCGGCATTCTCCAGGGCCAGCATCCGCGCCCGGGACGCGGCCGTGAAGGCGGTCTCGGCGCCCGCGAAGAAGGCCGAGAGCAGGAGCGAGATGACCACGATGCTCGCGGCCAGCCAAAGGTCGGTATGGGGTTCCATGCGCGCCGATGCCGGAGGATGTTTGAGCCAGAAGAACCGATGACCAGAATCGATGACCGGAACCGTCGACGACCACAACAGGGACAACGAGGGGCGATGACCGCCGGCGCCGGAGCCGCCCGCGACGACGGCGCGAGCCGGCGGTTCGGCGCCCTCACCCCTCGGCGATCAGCTCCCGGATGCGCCCGGCCAGCGCCTCCATCACGAAAGGCTTCGTCAGCACCTGCATGCCGGGATCGAGGTAGCCGTTGCCCAGCACCGCGTTCTCGGCGTAGCCGGTGATGAACAGCACCTTCAGGCCGGGGCGCACGACGCGGCCGGCATCGGCCATCTGGCGCCCGTTCATGCCGCCCGGCAGGCCGACATCGGTGACGAGGAGATCGAGGCGCACGTCGGATTCGAGCACCTTGAGCCCGGCCGCCCCGTCCGCCGCCTCGATGGCGGTGTAGCCGAGATCCTCCAGCACCTCGGTGACCAGCATGCGCACGGTGGGCTCGTCATCGACGATGAGCACGGTCTGGCCCTGCTCGGCCCGGGGTGCATGGGCGAGATCGGCCTCCCCGTCCCGGGTCTCGGCCACCCCGTAATGGCGGGGCAGGTAGAGGCAGACCGTCGTGCCCTGGCCGATTTCCGAGTAGATCCGCACCTGGCCACCCGACTGGCGGGCGAATCCGTAGATCATCGACAGGCCGAGGCCGGTGCCCTCGCCGAGAGGCTTCGTCGTGAAGAACGGGTCGAAGGCCCGGCCGATCACCTCGCGGGTCATGCCGGTGCCGGTATCGGTCACGCACAGGGACAGGAACTGGCCGGGCTCCAGCTCGCGCTCGCGGGCCGCCCGGGCATCGAGCCACTTGTTGGCCGTCTCGATGGTGATGCGCCCACCCTCCGGCATCGCGTCGCGGGCGTTGATGCAGAGGTTGAGCAGGGCGTTCTCGAGCTGGTTCGGATCGACCAGGGCGGTCCACAGCCCGGCCGCCCCCACCACCTCGATGGTCACCTGGGGGCCGACCGTGCGGCGCACCAGATCCTCCATGCCCGCGATGAGGCCGTTCACGTTGGTGGGCTTCGGATCGAGGGTCTGGCGCCGCGAGAAGGCGAGCAGGCGATGGGTCAGGGCGGCGGCCCGCTTGGCCGCGCCCTGCGCGGCGTTGATGTAGCGGTCGAGGTCGGTGACCCGCCCCTGCGCCATCCGGGTCTGGAGCAGCTCCAGGCTGCCCGAGATGCCGGTGAGCAGGTTGTTGAAATCATGGGCGAGGCCGCCGGTGAGCTGGCCCACGGCCTCCATCTTCTGCGCCTGGCGCAGGGCATCCTCGGTGCGGCGCTGGTCGGTGATGTCGCGCCCGATGAGGGTGAAGATCTCGCCGTCGGGGGCCGCCGTCCACATCACGATGCGGCGCTCGCCCGCCTTGGTGAAGACGCGGTCGACGAAGCCCGTCACGGTCTCGCCGCGGGCGAGGCGCCCGACCACCTCGGCCGTCTCGGCATGGTCGGCGGGATCGATCAACACGGCGAAGGGCCGGCTGAGCAGCTCCGCCTCGCTCCAGCCGAGGGTGAGCTCCCAGGCCGGGTTCACGGTCATGAGGTAGCCGTCGAGCCCGGCGGTCCCCATCAGGTCGGTGGTGGTGTCCCAGATGCGGTCGCGCTCGCGGGTGCGGCGCTCGACCTGGCGCTCCAGGCTGGTGTTGAGGCGCGCGAGTTCGGCCGCGGCGGCCTTGCGGTCCTCGATGTCGGTGTTGGTGCCGACCCAGCGCTGGATGGTCCCGTCCGGCGCCCGGATCGGCTCGGCCCGAACCAGGAACCAGCGATAGGCGCCGTCGCTGCGCCGGATGCGGAACTCGGTCTCGTAGGACCGGCTTTCGGCCAGGGCCGCGCCCCAGGTGGCGATCACCGCGGCGCGGTCCTCGGGATGGACGAGCCCGGCCCAGGCGGCGCCGTCGAGGCCCCCCTCCGCCACGCCGCTATAGGCGTAGACCTGAGCGTTGAACCAGTCGAGGTCACCCGCCGCCGAGGCGGCCCAGACGTGGATCGGCACCGCCTGCGCGAAGGCGCGGAACTGGGCGTCGCTGGCCCGGCGCGCGGCGGTGGCGCGGCTGCGCTCGGTGGCGGCCCGGGTGCGCTCGGCCACGTTGCGTATGAAGGCGAGTTCGTCCGGCGACCACGACCGGGCGGTGGCGTGATTGAGGTAGAGGAGCGCCACGAAGCCGCCGTGCTCGGTCAGCGGCATGTTGACGAAGGACTGCGCGCTGATCGCCTTCAGGGCCTCGGCGCCGGCGGCGGTACGCGGGTCGTGATCGGCATCGACGCAGATCACGGTCTCGCCGCGCTTGAGGTCCTCGATATACGAGCCGTAATCGCGAAACTGCAGGGTTCCGGCCAGACTCCGGATGCCGGGAGCGTTCCAGTCGCGCTCGATCACGATGGTCTCGGCCACCGGGTCGATGGTGCCGTAGCCGGCCCGGCTGACCCCCAGGGTGGTGCCGAGGATCTCCGAGGCCGCGAAGGCGATCTCGGCGGTGTCGTCGAGGTCGCGCAGGCGAGCGCCGAGTTCGGCCACGGCGATCCGCCGGGCTTCCGCCGCCCGGCGCTCGTCCATGTCGATGGCGAGGACGAAGAAACCCTCCACGATCCCGGTCTCGGTCCGGCGCGGAATGTACTGGATGGTGCAGGCGCGGCGCCGGCCGTCGCGGGTCGGAAGGAACCCGTCGACGATGATCGCCTCGCCGGCGAGCGCCCGGTCCATGAACGGGCGCCGCTCCGCGAAGGCTTCCGGCCCGAGCACGTCGCGCACGTGGCGGCCGGTCAGGTCCGCGCGGTCGCGCCCGAACCAGGCCTCGTAGTGGCGATTGTTGAAGCGGTAGACGTACGCACGGTCGATCGAGGCCACGAGCACCGGCAGCGCGTCGGTGATGAGGCGCAGTTCCGGTTCGCTGGGGCCCTGCGGGGGATCGCCATGTCCCTGCGGGGGATCGCCATGTCCCTGCGGGGGCTTGCCCTGTCCCTGCGGGGGCTTGCCCTGTCCCTGCGGCGGCTTGCCCTGTCCCTGCGGCGGCTTGCCCTGTCCCTGCGGCGGCTTGCCCTGTCCCTGCGGCGGCTTGCCCTGTCCCTGCGGCGGCTTGCCCTGTCCCTGCGGCGGCTTGCCTTGAGCCTGCGGCGGCTCGCGCAGCCGGCCGATCTCGGCCTCCAGCGTCGCGACGCGGCGGCGCAGGGTCTCGACGTCGGCGGCGCTCAAGCGGCGCTCAATTCGTCGTCGAGGAAGGCGCGGACCGCCGCGCCGTCGATGCCGGGGGCGATGAAGCTCCGGCCGATGCCGCGGGCCAGAATGAAGGTGAGCGCCCCATCGCGGACCTTCTTGTCCTGCGCCATGGCCTCGACGAGCGCGTCGGTATCGCCGCAGCCACCCGGCACCGCCTGGAGCCGGGTCGGCAGGCCGGCCAGCGCCAGGTGGTTGGCGACGCGGCCGGCATCCTGGCCCGGGCACAGGCCGAGGCGGGCGGAGAAGCGGAAGGCGAGCGCCAGCCCGATCGCTACCGCCTCGCCGTGGACGAGGCGGGCGGATTCGTAATGCGTCAGGCGCTCCAGGGCGTGCGCGAAGGTGTGGCCGAGATTGAGCAGGGCACGCTCGCCGTCCTCGCGCTCGTCGCGCACCACCACGCCGGCCTTGGAGCGGCAGCAGATCGCCACCGCCTCGTCGCGCTCCGGCCCGCCCGCGAAGATGCCGGCCCAGTGTGCCTCGCACCAATCGAAGAAGGCGGCGTCGTTGATGAGGCCGTACTTCGCCACCTCGGCGTAGCCGGCCCGCATCTCGCGCTCCGACAGAGTGTCGAGGGTGGCGGTATCGGCCAGCACCAGGCGGGGCTGGTGGAAGGCGCCGATGAGGTTCTTGCCGTGGGGCGAATTGATGCCGGTCTTGCCGCCTACGGAGGAATCGACCTGGGCGAGCAGGGAGGTGGGCGCCTGGACGAAGCGCACGCCGCGCCGGAGCGTGGCGGCCGCGAACCCCGCGAGATCGCCCACGACCCCGCCGCCGAGCGCCACCACGAGGTCGTTGCGCTCGACCCGATGGGCGAGGAGCCCGTCGCACACCGCCGCGTAGGTGGCGTAACATTTCGAGGCCTCGCCCGGCGCCACGGTGACGAGCCCGGAGCGCAGGCCCGCCGCCTCCAGGCTTCCCCGCAGCCTATCGCCGTAGAGAGCGGCCACATTGGTGTCGGACACGATCACGGCCGCCCTGGCCCCGAGGGCCGCGACGTGGCGGCCGGCTTCGTCGAGGAGGCCGCGCCCGATCAGAATGTCGTAGGCGCGCCCCTGGTCGAGGGGCACGCCGACGGTGAGGCGGTCGGTCACTGGGCGGCGATTCCTGGCTGGGAGGGTCGGTTCAAATAGGCGTCGAGGGCTTCCATGACGTCCTGCACCACCCGATCGTGGGCGACGTCGCGGGAGATCACCTCCACGTCGGCGGTGGCGTAGACCGGATGGCGCTGGGCCATGAGCTGGCGCAGGGTCTCCTCCGGGTCCTCGGTCTGGAGCAGCGGGCGCCCGCCGCGCTTGCGCACCCGGCGCATCAGCACGTCGAGCTCGGCCTTGAGCCAGATCGAGACGCCGCCCTCGGCGATGCGGGCGCGGGTGGTCTCGCGCATGAAAGCGCCCCCGCCGGTGGCGAGCACCAGCGGTCCCTCGCGCATCAGCCGGGCGATGACCCGTTCCTCGCCATCGCGAAAGCTCGGCTCGCCGTAGATCGCGAAGATATCGGGGATCGTCAGCTTGGCCGCCGTCTCGATCTCGTTGTCGGCATCCTTGAACATCAGGCCGAGGCGCGTGGCGAGGCGCCGGCCGACGGTGCTCTTGCCCGCGCCCATCAGACCGACGAGCACGATCGACCGGTGACCGAGGGCCCGGCGCAGGCGCAGTTCGATCGGCTCGCCGCCGGTTGCGGCATCCGGCGGGTCGCCCGGGGGCGGGACGCCGCCCTGAGAAGGGACTTCGGTCATCACGGACATCTGCACATCGTTGGGCGGGTCTTAGCGCGTTTTCCGGTGGGGGCGAAGCGTCTGGCGCCGGTCGCGCACGGGAATGCCGCGCCGCCTGTGGCCGTGAAGTCATTGCCATCGGCGCCCGCGCGTGATGCAACCCCAAGCTGGCCGTCCGCCGCACGTCGTTAGCCGCCCATGGCCTGCACGGGCATGCGGCCGCTGAAGCCAGTAGAAGCCACCTGCCCCCCGAGGCGCGCCCTTCGTCTTCAGCGCCGCACGATCGAGGTTCGTCCGAGTGCCGACCCTGTTCCGCTTCCTCGCCATCCTCGCCATCCTGGGCGGGCTCGCCTTCGCGGCGATGTTCGCGCTGGCGACCTTCGTGGTGCCGACCCCGCGCGAGATGAGCGTGACCATTCCCGCCTCGAAGCTTCAGCCGCCGAACCGGTGACCCGGGCCATCCCGTCCGAATCCGGGGCCAGTCCCGAAACGACGCCCGACCCGACGCCCGACACGACGCCCGCTCCCGGCGAACGCCTCATCCGCGACTACCTCGACATGCTCGCCGCCGAGCGCGGGGCGGCAGCCAACACCCTCGCGGCCTACCGGCGCGACCTCTCGGACTATCTCGCCGCCCTGGCGCGCGGCGGCCACGACCCCGTCGCGATGGAGGCCGCCCCCCTCCGCGCCTATCTCGCCGACCTGGAGACGCGCGGCCTGTCGGCGGCCTCCGCGGCGCGGCGCCTGTCCTGCATCCGGGGCTTCCACCGCTTCCTTTATGCCGAGGGCCTCGCCGAGGACGACCCGAGCGCACCGATCGGTGGGCCGCGCCGGGTGCGGGCCCTGCCGAAGGTGCTGTCGGTGGCGGAGGTCGACCGGCTGCTCTCCGTGGCGCGCGAGGCCGCGGCCGGGGATGCGCGCGGCACCCGCATGCTGTGCCTGATCGAATTGCTCTACGCGACCGGCCTGCGCGTCTCCGAGCTGATCGCCCTACCCCGCGCGGCCGCTTCCACGAAGGAGCGCTACCTGGTGGTCAAGGGCAAGGGAGGCCGCGAGCGGCTGGTGCCGCTCACCGAGATCGCCCGCGGCGCCATGCGCGACCACCTCGCCCACCTCGCCGGCGACGGCCCCTGGCTGTTTCCCGCCGACAGCGAGAGCGGGCACCTGACGCGGCAATCCTTCGCCCGGGACCTGAAGGCCGTGGCGAGCGCCGCCGGCCTCCGGGCCGACCGGATCAGCCCGCACGTGCTGCGCCACGCCTTCGCCAGCCACCTCCTCCAGAACGGCGCGGATCTCCGCATCGTCCAGGAACTCCTCGGCCACGCCGACATCTCGACGACGCAGATCTACACCCACGTCCTCGACGAGCGGCTGAAGAGCATGGTCCGCGACCTGCACCCCCTGATGGACGAGTGAGGCCGGGCGCTCAGGCCTCCGCCTCCTCGTGCAGGGTGTCCTCGATGTAGAGCTGGGCCAGCAGCACCTTGGCCACCGCCATCAGCGGCAGGGCCAGCGCGATGCCCCAGAGGCCGAAGATCACGCCGAGCACGAGCTGGCCGGCGAAGATCGTGGCCGGCGGGATGTCGAGGGCCTGCTTCTGGATGAAGGGCGTGAGGCCGTAGCTCTCCAGGGTCTGCACCGCGAGATAGACGCCGAGCGCTCCGAAGAGTGCCGTGGTGCCGGAAGCGAGCGAGGCGAGCAGGATCACCACGCCGGCGATCAGCGGGCCGATGGTGGGGATGAAGGCCAGGAGACCGGCCTGGAGGCCGAGGATGAGGGCACCGCCGATGCCGAGAAAAGCGAGGCCGGCCCAGGTGCAGACGAAGATCACCGCCATGGTGATGAGTTGGCCGAACAACCAGTGTCGCAGGGTCTCGCCCATGCCGTCGAGGAGAGCGGTGGCCCGCTCCCGGTGGGCCGGCGGCACGAAGCGCACGAGACCGTCGCGATAGGCGCCCGGATCGGCCGCCACCGAGAGCCCCAGGAAGACGATGACCAGGGCGTTGCCCAGCGCGTTGAACAGGCCGATCACCACGGTGGCCGCCGGTCCGAGCACGCTGCCGGCATCCGACAGCAGGGAACCGGGGCTCTTCATCGCTCCCGAGGCAAGGCCGGCGAGGCCGCCGGGCTTCCGGTCCGGCGCGCCGGTATCGGCCTCCTCCGGGGCCTCTGAGTCGCCGGCCGCCTTGTCGCCGCCATCGGCCTTCAGGTCGCCAGCCTTGACGTCGCTGGCTTTGGCATCGCCGCTACCCTTGCCGGGTGCGATCTGGGGCACGTCGATGCCGTATTCCTTGAGGCGATCCCGCACCGTGCCGGCCTGGGCCGCCACCGTCTGCCCGAGATCCCGGCCCTGCTGCACGATCGTGGCGCCGCCGAAGGCGATGAGGGCGAGGGTCAGGCCCGCCAGCACGAGGCTGACGAGGCTGAGGCGCAAGCCCCGGCTCGCCGGCAGCACCTGCCCGAGGAGACGGGTCAGGCCGTCGAGAAAGACCCCGAGGAGGATGCCGGCGAAGACCAGGAGCAGGGTCGAGGCCGCCATCCAGGCCAGGGCCAGCACCGCGACGAAAGCCACGACGGCGATGCCGGACACGGCGGGCGACCAGGATTGCGGATGCGGACCGGCGGAATCCGGTCGCAGGAAGGGGATGGCCATGGGCGGGTCGGGCTCCTGGGGTGCCTGGGGCACGCGTGTTCGTGGAGGACCCGTGGAGGATCCCCAGGCGGGGGGATGTCGCCAGCCACGCTTGAGTTCCGCTCCCGGATCGGGCGAGCGCCGGCTTTCGACGATCGCCCGAGTCTCGCCCAGCGGGAGTCTCGCCCAGCGGGAGTCTCGCCCAGCGGGAGTCTCGCCCAGCGGGAGTCTCGCCCAGCGGGAGTCTCGCCCAGCGGGAGTCTCGCCCAGCGGGAGTCTCGCCCAGCGGGAGTCTCGCCCAGCGGGAGTCTCGGCCGGCGGCCGCATCGGCCGATCGCGGGGCTGGCGTTTCTACACCCAGCGCGCTGCGGCCGCGTCATCGGCCTCGGTCGCCTCGACCCAGCCGCCCGTGGTGCCGTCGGCCAGGTGCTCGCGCTTCCAGAACGGGGCCCGCGTCTTGAGGTAATCCATCAGGAAGCTCGCCGCCTCGAAGGCCGCGACCCGATGGCTCGATGCGGTGACCACCAGGACGATCCCCTCCCCGGGGGCGACGAGGCCGTGCCGGTGGATCACGCACACGCCCTGGAGCGGCCAGCGCGCCCGGGCCGTCTCGACCACGCGGGCGATCTCGGCCTCGGCCATGCCGGGGTAATGCTCGAGTTCGAGCCCGGTCAGGCGTCCGCCCTCGTCGCGGCACAGGCCCGTGAAGGTGACGATGGCGCCCGCCCGGCCCCCGAGGTCGCGGGTGAGGCGGGCGATCTCGGCGCTCGCATCGAAGGGCGCGCTCTGGATGCTGACGTCGGGCATGGACCCTCCCCGTTGAACGCGCGTGACCGCGGGACGAAACCGGTTCGCCCGCCTCCGTGCAGGCGTCGGACCCGTCGGGCCGTCGTTCGGGTGGACCCGCGCGCGAAAACGGAACCCTTGACGGACGGCGACGAACCTGCCCTCACGGGCAGGGGCGCTCTATGCCCCCGAATGCCCGGCGACACCACCGGGATGCGAAGGACATTTTCGCCGTGACGCCAGAGCTGATCCTGCCTCATGACGGCCTCCTGCCGGTCTTCTCGGCCCGTCCGGTCTGGTGCGGCCGGGCCAGCACGGTGATCGGCGACGCCACCCTCGGGGCGCAGGCCTGGCTCGGCGACAACAGCGTCATCCGGGCGGACGGCGACCGCATCACCATCGGCGAGCGCTTCTGGCTCGGCCACCGCTCCACCGTGCACATCGCCACCAACACCTACCCCACCGTTGTCGGCGACCGGGTGACGGTGGGCCGCAACGCGGTGGTGCATGCCTGCACGGTCGGCTCGGACGTGGTGATCGAGGACGACGTCATCGTGCTCGACGGGGCGAGCGTCGAGAGCGGCGTGCTGATCGAGGCGGGCGCCACCGTGTTTCCCCGGGCGCATCTCGCCGCCGGCTTCGCCTATGCGGGCAGCCCCGCCAAGCCGGTGCGTCCGATCACCCTGCCGGAGATCGCCGAGCAGGCCGAGCGCCTGCGCGAGGCCTCCGGCGACCTGCCCGCGCTGCTCCCCGCCGACGCGGCCGAGCTGGAGCCCAGCGTCTACGTCGCCCGCACCGCACGCCTGCGCGGCCGCATCGCCCTCGGGACCGGGTCCAGCGTGCTGTTCTCCTGCGACCTCCATGCCGAGGTCGGCCCCATCGTGGTCGGCGCCAACACCAACATCCAGGACAACACCGTCATCCGGACACGGGGCGAGGGCGTCGTCCTCGGGCGCGACACCACCATCGGGCACAACGTCCGGCTCTCCGATTGCCGGATCGGCGCCCGCAGCCTCATCGGCATCGGCTGCGTCGTCGCCCCCGGCACGGTGGTGGCGGACGACGTGCTGCTGGCGGCCGGCGCCACCACCGACCCGGGCCAGCTGCTCGAGGGCGGCCATCTCTGGGGCGGGCGGCCCGCCCGCATCCTCGGTGCCCTCGACGCCGAGAAGCGCACGATGATGGCCCGCGTGGTCGAGGGCTATGTCGCCCACGGGGTCGCCTACCGCCAAGCGGAAGCCGCGCTGCCGTAACGTCCTGCGATAACGTCCTGCGATCGCGCCCCCCTGCGCCGAAGGTATTGCCACGCTGTAGGCGGCGTCTCCGCAAGACCGGAGACCGCCTTTTTTGTTTGCAGCACAGCAACGAACGCGGCGCGGCAACCCGCTTCTTTCGGGAACGCTTCCGGTCAGGCGGACGTTTTCCGGCCCTGAAAGCAGAGATGCCAGATGTCTCGGATACCAGAGACCTCGGATACGAGAGGTTTTGGGTACCAGATATCCTGGCGTTGCATGCAGTGGTGCAAGGAGTTCTTCATGAAAGCCGTCACGCTCGCCCTCGCCAGCACGATCGCCCTCAGCACGGCCGCCCTCGCCGCCGGCAGCGGTCCGGGTTCCGCCAACAATGCACCCGGCCAGGAGATGCAGCAGAACGGGTCGCAGTACGGCTCCCCCGGAGCCTCCGGCTACGCGCCGGGCCAGGAGAAGGGTACGACCACCGGTTCGACAGGCCGCTCCGGCATGTCCGAGACGGGGGCGACCTCGGCGCCGGGCGCCGCCAGCACGAAGTCCGGCAGCGGCAGCCGCTGAGCCGATACGTCGCGAGGGCCCGGATCGCTCCGAGCCCTCGCATCGCTGTTGCCGCTACCCGTGGAGTTTCCTTCAGGCGGCCCGCACGGTGGCGAGGAAGCGATGCACCTCGGTGTTGAGGTGTTCGGACTGGCGCGACAGCTCCGAGGCTGCCCCGAGGACTTGGCTCGCCGCCGCCCCGGTCTCCTCGGCGGCCCCGGCGACACCCGCGATATTAGAGGTCACGGCTCCGGTGCCCATGGCCGCCTGGGCCACGTTGCGGACGATCTCCTGGGTGGCCGCCCCCTGCTGTTCGACCGAGGCCGAGATCGAGGTCGCGACGCCGCTGATTTCCTGGATGCGGGCCGCGATGCCGCTGATCGCCTGAACCGCCTGGGCGGTGGAGCCCTGGATCTGGCTGATGTGGCCGCCGATCTCCTCGGTGGCCCGGGCGGTCTGGTTGGCGAGCTCCTTCACTTCCGCAGCCACCACGGCGAAGCCGCGGCCCGCCTCGCCCGCCCGCGCCGCCTCGATGGTGGCGTTGAGCGCCAGCAGGTTGGTCTGACCGGCGATCGAGGTGATCATCGTGACCACGTCGCCGATCCGGCCCACGGCCGCATTCAGGTTCTGCACGAAGGCCGCCGTCTGGGCCGCCTCCGCCACGGCCGTCTGGGCCATCGCCGCCGAACTGCCGACCTGACGCCCGATCTCCTCCACGGACGACCCGAGTTCCTCGGCCGCCGCCGCCACGGTGTTGACGTTGGAGGCCGCCTCCTCCGCAGCCGCCGCGACGCTGGTGGATTGGTTGGCGGTCTGGGTCGCGGTGCCGGCCATGCTCTGGGCCGTCGCCTGCAGCTCGGTGGCCGCGCTGGTGACCATGGTGATGATGCCGCCGACAGCGCCCTCGAAGCCATCGGCCATCGACCGCATGGCGGCCTTGCGCTGGGCCTCGGCGCCGGCGCGGGCCAGGACGGTCTCCTCCTCCAGCGCCCGCATGCGGATCAGCCCGTCCTTGAACACCTGCACGGCGTCGGCGATGCGGCCGATCTCGGTCGGGGCCCCCTGATGCGGGATGGTCACGGCGAGGTCGCCCGCCGCCAGCGCCTGCATCGGCTGGACGACGGAGCCGATGCCTCCCGTCACGCCGCGGATGATGAGGAAGGCGGACACAGCCGACAGAACGACGGCGAGCAGGACGGCGGCGAGGCCCAGCGTCCGCGTCTGCTCGAAGACGTCCTTGCTGCGGGCCTGGGCCTGATCGGCGCCGTCATTGTTCAGGGTGGTGAGTTTTTCCAATGCGCTCGAGGCGGCCCGGCGGATCTGCAGGCCCTGGGTCTCGTATAACGTGACGGCCTCGGTCTTCTGCCCCTTGCGGGAGAGATCCAGGATGGCCTGACGCACCACCAGGAAGTTCGCCGACGCGCGGACATACGCATCGTAGAGCGCCCGCTCCTCCGGAGAGCTGATCATCGGCTCGTAGGCGGCCCGCTTCTCGGCGACCTTCTTGTCGAAGCGCTCGAGATCCGCCTCGATCGAGGCGACCAGCTGAGGTTCGGTGGCCTGCGCGTGCCGCAGGATGACGGCGCTGGTCCGGGCCGTCAGCGTGTCGATCTCGCCGAGCGTCCGGATGCTCGGAAGCCAGTTGGTCTCGATCTCCACGCCGCGCGCGCGCATGCGCTCGGTTCCCAGAAGTCCGAGGACGCCCACGCCGACGACGAAAACTGTCAGCAGGGAGAACGCCGCGATCAGGCGGACCCGAATGGACATATTCTTGAAGGACACGACCCACCTCATCCCGACGGCAGATCAGCTCGAATCTGCATGCGCGGCCGAGAACAACTGACATGCAAAGCTTAAAACATTGCTTTTGCAGATGGATACTTTCTACTATCGGTTGCATTCTGGGAAACTACAAATCAAACCAAATCATCGCTCAAGTTACATCGGCTCGGAGCGTGGCCGGTGACGACCGATGTCGCTGCCCGCGAGGCGCATCCGCGCCGAAGGGTCTGATGAATGTTGTCGAGGCCTGTATCCTGCGGTGATGCAACGAGACGTCCCGGATCGCAGGGGCGCCGCCGATCCCGACAATTGGAACGGTCCCCTTCACGCCTTCGTGATGGCCTGCGGACGAGGATCGGCGCCATGGCCATCGACATCCTCACGCCGCGCGTCCTCGCCTCGGCCGTCGCCCTCGGGGGGGTGATCACCATGATGGCCGCCCCCGAGCCGAGCTGGCATTCGGTGGGCATCGGCCTCGCCTGCCTGCTGGCCTTCGGGGGACTGTCGCTGCTTTCCGCCCTCGGCCCGGATCAGGCCGAGCCGCGCCGGACGCTGATCCGCCCGCGCAAGGGGCGGCGCAGCGTCGTGGCGCACGCGGAGCGGGAGACCTTCGCGCGCATCGCCCCGGACGATGCCCTGCTGAGACTTCCGCCGCCGCGCGGCCTGAACGATCCCCATCCGGCCCTGTTCAAGGGCCTGCACGTGCGACGCAGCGGGTCTTCCCGCTGATCGCGGGACTTCTCGCTGATCGCAGGACTTCGCGCTGATCACGGGACTTCGCGCTGATCCTGCGGGTCTCGTTCAGACGTCGTGCGGGCTCGGGCCCGCCGAATCCGCCAGGAAGCGCCGGACCAGGAGGCGGGCGAGGTCGCGCGGGGCTTCGGGCGTCAGCACCGCGAGCTTACGCGAGGTCGAGAGCGAGGCGAGGCCGTGCAAGGCGGCCCACAAGGTGGCCACGGCCTGGCGCCGTTCCACGGGGTCGGTGATCAACGGGGCGAGCACGCGGTCGACGAGGTCGGTGGTCTGCCCCAGGGCCTCGGCGTACCAGTCCGGGAAGCGGCTGTCGGGGGCCAGCTGGTGCTCGAAGACGAGGCTCCAGACCTGCGGATCGGCGGCCACGAAGGCCAGGTAGGCGTCGGCCAGGCCCAGGGCCGCGTCGAGCGGCGGCGCCTCGGGCGCGACGGCCGCCTCCAGGGTCGCATGCAGACGCGCCAGGGTGCGGGCATTGACCCGCATCACCACCGTGTCAAGGTCGCCCACCGCGTTGTAGATCGAATTCGGCGCGTAGCCGATGGCGCCGGCGAGCCGCCGCATGCCGAGCCCGCGCAGGCCGTCGTGCCGCACGAGGGATTCCGCCGCCTTCGTCACCAGCCCCAGGAATTCCTCCCGGTTGTGCTCACCGCGCGGGCCGGTCCCCCGCTTCTCTGCGCGTGCCATCGCGGCTCGCCCTCCTCTTCCAATCTGCGCCGATCCCTGCCGATCCCGGACTACGTGCGTCGCCGCACCGGACCATCGCGCAGCATTGCACGGTGTGCAATCCGCAGATTGAACGCCGGCCGTGACCGAGATATGTTTTGAACACCGTACAAAGAATGTCCGGTTCAGCATTTGACGGTATGGCGCCGGGCAGGCAGTCATGCCTCGTTTCGATCAGCGCCGCGTCGCTCGCGCCTCGTCTCAACGTTGCGTCGTCCGAGGAGACCTCCATGTTTCGTACCTTGATGACGACGCGCCGGTTCGCACCGCTGTTCTGGTGCCAGTTCTTCTCGGCCTTCAACGACAACTTCCTCAAGAACGCGCTCGTGTTCCTCATCCTGTTCCAGGTGGGCGGCGCCGGCGGCGGTTCGCCGATGCTGGTGACCCTGGCGGGCGCCGTGTTCATCGGCCCGTTCTTCATCCTGTCGGGTCTCGGTGGCCAGATGGCCGACCGCTACGACAAGGCGCTGATCGCCAAGCGGCTGAAGTTCGCCGAGATCTTCGCCGCCGCCGCCGCCGCCCTCGGCTTCTGGATGCACTCGGTGCCGGTGCTGTTCGTGGCCCTCGGCCTGTTCGGGACGATCGCGGCCCTGTTCGGGCCGATCAAGTACGGCATCCTGCCGGACCATCTGCGCCGGGACGAACTCACCGCCGGCAACGCCCTGGTGGAAGCCGCGACCTTCCTGGCCATCCTGCTCGGCACCATCGTGGCGGGCCTCGCCACCGCCATGGGCGGCGGAGCCCTGGCCTTCAGCACCATGATCATGGTGTTCGCGATCCTGTGCTGGCTATCGGCCCGGGCGATCCCCTCCACCGGCGAGGCCGCCCCGACGCTGCGCATCGATCCCAATGTCGCGCGTTCCACCGGCGGTCTCCTGCGCGATCTGTGGGGCGACACGCGGCTGTGGCGCGGCTCGCTGATCGTGAGCTGGTTCTGGCTCGTGGGCGCCGTGATCCTGTCGCTGCTCCCCGTCCTGGTGCGCCAGAGCCTCAACGGCTCGGAGACCGTGGTGACCACCCTGCTGGCGGTGTTCTCCATCGGCATCGCGGTGGGGTCGGGCCTCGCCTCCTGGCTCGCCAGCGGCCGCATCGTGCTGCTGCCGACCCCGATCGGCGCCCTGTTCATGGGCCTGTTCGGCCTCGACCTCGCCTGGACGGTGGCGCACCTGCCCCCGGTCTCCGGCGCTCCCCTGGGGGCCTGGGACTTCCTCACCACGGGCACGGGCCTGCGCGTCACCCTCGACCTGTTCGGGCTGGCCGTGGCGGGCGGGCTCTACATCGTGCCGTCCTTCGCCGCCGTGCAGGCCTGGACCGACAAGGACAAGCGCGCCCGCGTCATCGGCGCCGTCAACGTGCTCACCGCCGCCTTCATGGTGGCGGGGGCGCTGGGTCTCGCCGCCCTGCAGGGCGCCGGCTGGTCGATGGCCACGCTGCTGGCCCTGCTCGGGGTGCTCAACCTCGTGGCGGGCGCGGTCATCCTGGCCGTGCTGCCGACGAGCCCCTTCCGCGATTTCCTGTCGATCCTGTTCCGGGCCTTCTACCGCCTGGAGGTGCGCGGCCTGGAGAATGTCGAGAAGGCCGGCCCCAACGCCATCGTCGCCCTCAACCACGTCTCCTTCCTCGACGCGCCGCTGGCGCTCTCGCTCCTTGACCAGGAACCCGTCTTCGCCGTCGATCACGGCATCGCGCAGCGCTGGTGGGTGAAGCCGTTCCTGGCGATGACGAAGGCGATGCCGCTGGATCCGACCCGGCCGCTCGCCACCCGCACGCTGATCAACGCGGTCAAGAACGGCGAGACGCTGATCATCTTCCCCGAGGGGCGCCTCACCGTCACCGGGAGCCTGATGAAGGTCTATGACGGCGCCGGGCTGATCGCCGACAAGTCCGGCGCCATGGTGGTGCCGGTGAAGATCGAAGGCCTGGAGAAGACGATCTTCTCGCGCCTGTCGAAGAACCAGGTGAAGCGGCGCTGGTGGCCGAAGGTCACCGTCACGATCCTGTCGCCGGTGGCCCTGAGTGTGGACCCGGCCCTCAAGGGCAAGGCCCGCCGGCAGGCGGCGGGCGCCGCCTTGTACGGAATCATGTCCGACCTCGTCTTCCGCACCGCCGACATCGATCGCGGCCTGATGCAGGCCCTCATCGACGCGGGCGACCGCCACGGCTGGCGCCGCATCGCCGTGGAGGACCCCATGGGGCGCCTGAGCTATTCGCGCCTGGTGATGGGCGCCAACATCCTGGGGCGAAAGCTCCAGGGCCTCGGCGCCCCGGGCAAGCCGCTGGGCGTGATGCTGCCGAACGCCAACGGCGCGGCGGTGACGCTGTTCGCCCTGGCCTCGGCCGGGCGGGTGCCGGCCATGATCAACTTCTCGGCGGGGGCCGCCAACATCCTGTCGGCCTGCCGGACCGCGGAGGTCGACACCATCCTGACCTCGCGCGCCTTCATCGAGAAGGGCCGCCTCGGCCCCCTCGTCGAGGCGATCAAGGGCGCCGTCACCCTCGTCTACCTGGAGGAGATCCGGGCCGGGATCAGCACGGGCGACAAGCTCCGGGGCTTCCTCGCCAAGCGCGCCCCCCTGGTGGCGAGGGCCGGCGACGACCCGGCCGCGATCCTGTTCACCTCCGGCTCCGAGGGGGCGCCCAAGGGCGTGGCGCTGGCCAACCGCAACATGCTGGCCAACACCGCGCAGGTGGCGGCCCGGATCGATTTCGGACCGAGCGACAAGGTGTTCAACGTGCTCCCGGTCTTCCACGCCTTCGGGCTGACGGCGGGACTGGTGCTGCCGCTGGTCTCCGGGGTTCCGGTCTACCTCTACCCCTCGCCGCTGCATTACCGGATCGTGCCCGAACTCATCTACGGCTCGAACGCCACCGTCCTGTTCGGCACCGACACCTTCCTGGCCGGCTACGCCAAGACCGCCCATTCCTACGATCTGCGCTCGCTGCGCTACGTCGTGGCCGGGGCCGAGGCCGTGAAGGATTCCACCCGCAAGACCTGGGGCGAGAAGTTCGGCCTGCGCATCCTGGAGGGCTACGGCGTCACCGAGTGCGGCCCGGTGGTCGCCCTCAACACCCCGATGTTCAACCGCTTCGGCACGGTCGGGCGCCTGCTGCCCGGCCAGGACTGGCGCCTGGAGCCGGTGCCGGGCATCGAGGAGGGCGGGCGCCTGTCGCTGCGCGGCCCCAACATCATGCTGGGCTATCTCCGGCCCGAGCGCCCCGGCACCATCGAGGCACCGCCCGGAGGCTGGCACGACACCGGCGACATCGTCGCCATCGACGCCCAGGGCTTCGTGACGATCAAGGGCCGCGCCAAGCGCTTCGCCAAGATCGCCGGCGAGATGGTGTCCCTGGCCGGCGTCGAGGCCATCGCGGCCGAACTCTGGCCCGACACTCCGAGCGCCGTCGCCGCCGTGCCGGATGCCCGCAAGGGCGAGCGGCTGGTGCTGTTCACCGAGCGCAAGGACGCCACCCGCGCCGCCTATCAGACTTTCGCCAAGGGCAAGGGCGCGCCTGAGATCGCGATCCCCGCCGAAGTGGTGGTGCTCGATCGCGTGCCCATGCTGGGCACCGGCAAGGTCGATCAGGTCAGCGTGGTCAAGCTCGCCCACGAGCGGGCCTCCGGCGAGGCGCCCGCCGCGGCCTGAGACGGCGGGATGTCCGGCCCGGGCGAGGATTCGGCCGGGCGCCGAACCCCGATGCACCGTCTCGGATTCACCGTCTCGGATTCACCGTCTCGGATTCCCAGCGTGCGGGACGTCCGAGGCGGACCCGCCCGGCCGGGTCCGGTTCCGCTCCGGCCTCCGCGCGGCACGTCCGGGTACCGGTTTGGGACGCCGAGACAACAGATTTGGACTCCCAGACCAGCCGGCCGACTCAACCTGGCCGCGCAATCGTCTATGTTGCTGCAGAGGCTGGCGGTCCCGCAACGGGGTCACCGCGGCAAGACGAGATCATGGATGCGCGCGGCGCATCACGCTGGGTCTCAAGCAGATGGCAAAAGGCGTCATGAGCGCGGACATCCACACGATCCCGATGCGCGGCGGCAAGACGGGCACCGATGCCGCCCCAGCGGCGGCGCATGCGTCGGATCGGGCCGTCGCCCAACTGCGTCCCGCGACGCCCCCCACAGGCACGGCCATGTCTCGCACCCTTCAGCAGGCTCGGAGAAGGCTTACGATCGTGACGGAACAGACTCATCCCGAGGCATTCGCCCGCCACTCCCTATCCCAGAACACCCGGTCTCTTGAGATGTCCTCCGACGAGTCGAGTCCGTATGGTGCGGATAGGGACCAGTCCGACATGGACCAGTCCGATATCGACGAGCCCGACATGGACATGACGAGCGCCGACGATGCGCGCTCGGATGCCCCGGGCCGGGACGACGCGTCCGCGACGTTCACCGGGCGGGAGGACGCACCCCAGGCGCTCCGTCGCCGCGGACCGCTCGTCACCCGCTGGATCGGCTTCTCGGCCCAGCGCCGGCGGGCTCGGGAGCGGACGAATCGCCTGCAGCATCACGACACCGGCGCGGCGCGGTCCGGCTCCTGAAACCCGCAGCCCGCGCCCCGGCCCTCAGCGGCGCCGGCTGCGGGTGGGAAGGACCAATGCTTCGATGACGTTGCGCAGCTCGGTTTGGCGCTGCGCAACGTCGGTGACCTGATCGTCGAGGCCGAGCCTCCAGGCCAGATCCCGCCTGTCGGGTTCGCGATGCAGCGCCTCCACCAGGTCGGCCTGGGCCTCGATCGCGCTTCGGTCGCGCGCCAGCCCGGCCTCGACCAGCCCGTCGGCCTGCCGGCGCAGGGCTCCGCCGACCTCGTCGAGACCGATCTCGGGGTGGTACTGCACGCCCCAGAACGTCCCGCCATCGTGCCGGATTTCGGCCGCCTGAACCACGGTGCTGCGGTTGACCGCGAGCAGGACGGCGCCGTCCGGAAGCGTCTCGACCTCGTCGGTATGGATGCTGGGCGCATCGTAGGCGGCGGGCCGCCCCTTGAGGAGCGGATGGGACCGTCCCGCCTCGGTCGGCGTGATGCGGCGCGCGAACCCCGCCTCGGGGCCGTTGCGGTTCTGCCGGACCGTGCCCCCCGCCGCCACCGTCGCCAGTTGCAGCCCGGCACAGGAGCCGAAGGCGGGTGTTCCCGCCGCGAAGGTCGCGCTCATGAAGGCCAGGGACCGTCGGACCTCGGGCGTCTCCTCGTAGAGATGCAGCGGCGAGCCGGACAGGAAGACCGCATCGTAGCCGGCTAGGCTCTCGCCGAACGGCAGGGCGCCGTCGGCATCGGCCGGCTTGATCCTGTGGCAGGTCGCCCCCGGGGCGAGCTGGTTCAGCATCGCCACGTAGGTCTCGCCGGAGGAGCGCCCGACGCTGTCGCGACGCTCTTCGCGGGCCTCCGGCGGCTCGCTCTCGGCGACGAGGAAGCGGAGCCCTGATGGCGATGCTGGCAAGGGACGGATGCTCCGGGGAGACATTCCCCGGAAACCCGAACCGGTGACCGCCACCGGTGTTCCCGGGCGGGCGGACCTGCCGCAGGGCGAAGGGCCGGAGAATTCCGGGTCCGCGACGGGCCGGGACCGGACGCCCCTCCGCGGTCTTAGAGGAACTTGGCGGGGTCAGGGTTCGACGGGGCCGGCTTCACGTCCGACCGGTTCCACCAGCCGCCGCCGAGGGCCTGGAACAGGGCGGCGGTGTCGGCATACTGGTTGGCCCGGGCGCCGGCCGACGTCACCAGGGCCGAGAGGTAGGATTGCTGGGCGATCAGCACCTGCGTGCTGTTGAGGGCGCCGGCGGCGTATTGCTTGCGGATCAGCCCCAGGCTCTGGCCCGTCGCCCGCTCGGCGGCCGAGGCGGCCGCCACCGCCTGGGCATCGGACTGGAGCGCGCGCAGGGTGTCGGCGACGTTCTGGAAGGCGCCGATCACCACGGCGCGGTACTGGGCCTGGGCCTGAACCAGCGTTTCCTCCGCCGCGCGCTGGCGCCGGAACAGGGTTCCGGCATCGAAGATCGGCTGGGCCACGGTGCCGACGATGCCGTAGAACGAGGCCGTCGAGGCCGCGAGCTGGGCGATCCGCACCGCGCTGGCCCCGCCATTGGCGGTGATGTTGAATTGCGGCAGGCGGTTGGCCACCGCGACGCCGATTGCGGCGCTGGCCTGCTGGACGTTGGCCTCCGCCGCCTTCACGTCCGGACGCTGCTGAACGAGGCGCGAGGGCAGACTGACGGGCAGGCGGGTCGGCAGGCGCAGGGAGGCCAGGGTGAAGGTGGCGGCGATCTCCTCGCTCGGCAGGCGCCCGACCAGCGCGGTGAGCAGGTTGCGCTGCTGGGCGAGTTGCTTCTCCAGCGGTGGCAGCAGCTGCATCGAGACCGAGAGGGCGGCCTGCTGCACCACCACGTCGGCCCCGGCGATCTGCCCGAGGGAAAGCTGCTCGTTGTAGAGGGTGAGGACTTCGGTCTGGGCCTGGATCACCTTGCGGGTGGCGTCGATCTGCGCCCGCAGCGACGCCTCCTGGATCGCCGCCAGCACCACGTTCGTGGTCAGGGTGAGGTAGGTCGCCTCGAGCTGGAAGCGCTGGTTCTCGGCCTGGGCCTCCAGCGACTCGATCTGGCGCTGGTTGCCGCCGAACACGTCGGGGGTGAACGAGACCGTCACCTGCGGCGTGTAGAGACTGTAGAAGAGCTGCCGCGTGTCGTTGAGCGGCCCCTGCAGGGCGCCGCCGGGCGCCTTCTGGCGCGAGCCGAGGCCGTTGGCACCGACCACCGGAAACAACGTGCCGCGCTGCGCCTCCACGTTCTCCTGGGCGATCCGGAGCGACGCCTGCGCGGCGTCGAGGTTCGGGTTGTTGGCCAGGGCTTCGGCCACGAGGCGGTCGAGGGCGGGCGAACGGAACAGGGTCCACCACTGCCCGGGCACGTCGGCGCCGGACACGAAGGTCTGGTCGGCCGAGCCGCCGTGGACGGTGCGGACGGCGTCGGCGGCGGTGGGGTTGCCGAGCGGCTCGCGGGTGTAGCGGATGGCGGGCGGATCGGCGGGCGGCACGTAGTCCGGCCCGACCATGCAGCCGCCGACCGCACTCAGGGCCAGGGCGGCGAGGCCGGTGCGGACCATCGGGCGCAGGCTCGGCGCCCGGCCTGGCCGGAGCTTGATCTCGGGGGATGCCGCCATGGTGTCGGAGATTCCTGTCGCCGTCCGAGGCGGTAGAGGTGCCGGGCCGGCACCGAAGTCAACGCGGGCCTTCGCCGGCCCGGAGAAGCGTGATCGCGTCCTCATGCGGGCTCGACCCGGGCGGCCGCGCGGGCGGCCGTCGGCGACAGGGTCGCGGCCGGGACCCGGCGCGAGAACAGCGCGATCAGGATCGGCACCACCACCAGGATGAGGATCGGGGCGAGCAGGATGCCGCCGACCACCACCAGGGCCAGAGGCTTCTGCACCTGCGAACCGATGCCGGTGGAGATCGCCGCCGGCAGCAGGCCGACGCAGGCGGCCACGCAGGTCATCATCACCGGCCGCATGCGCACGTTGGCGGCCTGCCACACCGCCTCGGCCCGCCCCCAGCCGTCCTCGAGAAGCTGGTTGTAATAGGACAGCAGGATGACGCCCTCCATGGTCGAGATGCCGAAGAGCGCGATGAAGCCGATCGCCGCCGAGATCGAGAACGGCGTCAGCGTGAGGACCAGCGCGAAGATGCCGCCGATCATTGCCATCGGGATCACGCTGAGCGTCAGCGCCATGTCGGTGACGGAGCTGAAGTTGACGTAGAGCAGCAGGGCGATCAGCCCGATCGTCACCGGAACCACGAGGGTCAGGCGCTGCACGGCGTCCTGCAGGTTGGTGAACTGTCCGACCCATTCGAGGTGGAACCCGGCCGGCAGGGTCACGTCCTGGGCGATCCGGGCCTGGGCCTCCAGCACCGCGCCGCCGAGATCGCGGCCGCGCACGGAGAACTTCACCGGAATGTAGCGCTCCTGGTTCTCGCGGTAGATGAAGGCGGCGCCCGAGACGAGCTCGACCGTGGCGATCTCGGACAGCGGCACCTGGATCACGCCGCCGGCCGGGTTCGCCGCCCCGACGGTGATGTTGCGGATGGTCTCCAGGCTGCGCCGGTATTGCGGGGCGAGGCGAATACGCATCGGGAAGTGACGGTCCGAGCCGTATTCGTAGAGGTCGCCCGCCGTCTGCCCGCCGATCGCCGCCTGCACGGTGGTGTTGACGTCTCCCGGCGAGAGGCCGTAGCGCGCGGCCTTGCGCCGGTCGATGTCGATCCGCACCGTGGGCTGCCCCAGGGAGGCGAACACCGCGAGGTCGGTGATGCCGGGGACCTTCGCCAGGCTGGCCTTGATCGCCTCCGCCGTCTTCGTCAGGTCGTTGAGGTCGTTGCCGTAGATCTTGACCGAGTTCTCGCCCTTCACGCCCGAAGCGGCCTCCTGGACGTTGTCCTCGATGTACTGGGAGAAATTGAACTCGATGCCGGGGAAGGCCTCGTCCAGCTTGGCCGCGAGGTCGCGGACCAGCCCTTCCTTGTCGAGGCCCTTGCGCCAGGTGTCGAACGGCTTCAGGGGCGCCAGGATTTCGACGTTGAAGAAGCCGGTGGCGTCGGTGCCGTCATCCGGGCGGCCCTGGTGCGACAGCACCGTCACCACCTCGGGCACCTCGGCGATGATCTTGCGCAGGCGCTCGACGGAGGCGTTGCCCGCCTCGAGGGAGATCGAGGCCGGCATGGTGCCGCGGATGTAGAGATTGCCCTCCTCGAGTTTCGGCAGGAACTCGAGGCCGAGGGTCCGGGCGGCGATGCCGGAGGCGCCGAGCAGGGCGGCCAGCAGGAGGAGCGACAGCACCTTGTTGCGCAGGCCCAGGCGCAGGATCCGCACGTGGCCGAAGCGCAGCAGGCGCACGATCAGTGTGTCGCGCTCCTCCACGCGCTTCGGCAGGATCAGCGCCGAGAGCGCGGGCGAGACCGTGAAGGTGGCCAGGAGTCCGCCGATCAGGGCGTAGGCGTAGGTCTTGGCCATCGGCCCGAAGATGTGGCCCTCGACGCCCGTCAGGGTGAAGAGCGGCAGGAAGCCGACGATGATGATGGTGGCCGAGAAGAAGATCGCCCGGTTCACCTCCGCCCCCGCGATCGCGATGGTGCCGAGGCGCCCGGTCAGGCCACCCGGCGGAGGCTGATCCTCGGAATGCTCGGGTTCGGCCAGATGCCGGAACACGTTCTCGACCATGATCACGGTGGCATCGACGATGAGGCCGAAATCGATGGCGCCGAGGGAGAGGAGGTTGGCCGAATCGCCGCGCAGGACCAGGATCAGGATGGCGAAGCCGAGGGCGAACGGGATGGTCGCCGCCACGATGACCGCGCTGCGCAGGCTCCCCAGGAACAGCCACTGCACGACGAAGACCAGCACCACCCCGGAAACGAGGTTGTGCATCACCGTATGGGTGGTGGTGTGGATCAGGCCGCTGCGGTCGTAGATGCGCTCGACCCGCACGTCGGGAGGCAGGATGCCGCTGGCGTTGATCTTGTCGATCTCGGCATTGACCAGACGCAGCGTCGGCAGGCTCTGCCCGTCCCGGCTCATCAGGACGATACCTTCGACAATGTCGTTGTCGCCGTCATGGCCGACGATGCCGAGGCGCGGCGCGTGCGAGACCCGGACCTCGGCGACGTCGCGGACCAGCACCGGTACGCCGTTGACCTGCGTCAGCATCGTGTCGCGGATGTCGTCCATGTCGCGGATGAGGCCGATGCCCCGGACCACGGCCGATTGCTCGCCCACGTTGAGGGTCTGGCCGCCGACATTGATGCTTGAATTGTTCAGCGCCGTGACGAGCTGGACCAGGGTCAGGCCCTGGGCCTGGAGCCGGTTGAGGTCGACCGCGATCTCGTATTCCTTGGTCCGGCCGCCGAAGGCCGTCACGTCGACCACGCCGGGGATCGCCTTGAACCGGCGCTGCAGCACCCAGTCCTGCAGGGTCTTCAGGTCGGTGGAGGAATATCCCTTTGGACCCGTCACCTTGTAGCGCATGATCTCGCCCACGGGGCTCGTCGGCGAGATCTGCGGCTGGGCGCCGTTGGGCAGGGGCGGCAGCTGCGCCAGCCGGTTGAGCACCCGCTGCAGGGCCTCCTGGTAGGTGAAGGCGTAGGTGAACTGCACCTTCACGTCGGAGAGGCCGAACAGCGAGATGGTGCGCACCACGGTGGCGTTGGGAATGCCGGCGAGCTGCACCTCCAGCGGGATGGTGATGTAGCGCTCGATCTCGTCGGCGGATTGCCCGGGATTCTGCGTGATGACGTCGACCAGCGGCGGCACCGGATCGGGATAGGCCTCGATGTTGAGCTGGGTGTAGCTGGCATAGCCGAGCGCCAGCATCGCCACGAACAGCAGGAACACCAGCACGCGCTGGCGCAGGGCGAAGACGATGAGGCTGTTCATGGCGGATTGTTCATGGCTGGCCGTTCATGGCTGGCTGTTCATGTGAGAGGGGCGTGCGGCCCCTCAGGAGGCCTTGTCGCCGCTCGTCGCCCGATCCATGAACACGGCGCCTCGGGTGACGATCGCCTCGCCGGCGGAGATCCCGTCCGTCACCTGCGCCATGCCGCCGGCGGTGAGGCCGAGGGTGACGTCGCGGGCCTCGATGGCGCCGTCGGGCCGGGCGACCCAGACATGCGCGCGCGCGCCCTCGTAGACGATGGCGCCCGCCGGCACGGCCGGTGCCGACTGCTCCGGCCCGGTGAAGAGGGTGAAGCTGGCGAACATCTCGGGCTTCAGGACCTGGTCCGGATTCTCGACCTGGCTGCGCACGGCGAGGCGGCGGGTCGCCGGATCGAGGCTGGCCGCCAGGTAGTCGACCCGCGCCTTGAAGACCCGGTCTCCGAAGCCCGCCACCGTCGCCGCGACCTCCTGGCCGATCCGGACCCGGGGGATCTCGCTCTCCCGCACGTTGGCCACCAGCCACACCGTCGAGAGGTCGCCGATGACGAAGACCGGGTCGCTGGAACTCGACAGGTACTGCCCGAGCCCGACCTTGCGCTGGACGATGGTGCCGGCGATCGGCGCCCGGATCTGGGTCTCGGAACTCAGGGTGCCTTTCTTTTCGTAGGCGGCGATCTCCGCATCGGTCTTGCCGAGCAGGCGCAGGCGGTTCTTCACCGCATCCAGGCTGGCTTCGGCGGTCCGCAGGTCGCTCTGGGCCCCGATCACGTCGTTCTGGGCCGCCTGATAGTCCTTCAGGGCCACCGCCCTGGCCTGGAACAGCTCCTGCTGCCGGGCCGCGATGGTCTGGTCCAGCTTCAGCAGGGCAGTCGCCTTGGCGATCGTGTTGAGTGCGGCCTGGTAGTCGCTCTGGGCCTGGAGCATGTCGGTCGCCTCGAGGGTGAGGAGTACGTCACCCGCTTTCACCTCGTCGCCCGCCCGCACCAGAACCTTCGTCACCCGTCCGGCATACGGCGAGGTGACGGGCACGTTCTCGTCGTCGTTGAGGGCGATGCGGCCCTCCGCCATGCCCTCGGGCCGGAAGCTCCGCACCGTCACGGGCACGATGCCGAGAGCGGCGCGCTGCGCCGGGCTGGGACGGAAGACGCGGGCCACCGGCGCGGCCCGCGTACGGACGACATCCGCAGTCGGGGCATCCGGCGCGGCGAAGGGCGCCCGGATCGAGGCCCCGGCCCAGGTGATGAAGCCCAGGGTCGGGCCGGGCCAGATTCCGGCGGTCACGACGGCGCCGGTCAGCAGCCCGAGGGGAATGACGATCCTGGCGATCGCACGGGGTGTCCTGGTCATCAGGCGCAATTTCGTTTCGGGTTGGTCGTGGAGCGGCATCCGGAGCGATCGCGGATCAGGCGAACGCCACCCCGGACGAAGGCGTCAGGCGAAGGTCGGGGGCGCGTCACCGTCCCGGATCGTCGTCCCGGATCGGCGCGGAGCCGCAATCCGGCCAGCCCCAGGTCCGAGATGGGACCGGGAATCGGAGACCCGGCCGCACCGGACGACGCCATAGCCGGTCCGCACTCCATTTGCGTGACATGGTCCGAGGCGCCCACCACCGATCCGGGCATCCGCAGGACCGTCGCCGGTGCGCGAGCGGGATGGCTGCCGGGGGGCGCGTATCCTCGAAGCCGGGATCGGAGACATGATGGAGTCCGGCTCCGTCGATCGGGCCGGTCGCACCGGCGAATCATGCGCGTTTCACGTGACGCCTCCCAGACGGGAGGGTATCTGCCAGACAAGTTCAGGAATAATCCCGGCAAAAACCGCTTCCCGGTCGATTAACATGCGTTGATGCATCCTTGCATCACGACTTTCGAAATCGTGCTCGAAAACCGTTGGCGCGGCGCACACATGATTCAGGGCGTTGCCCGGAAGGAATAGGTCGCGCCGACTCCGACCGAGACGTGATCGACCGACCCGAAGCGCTGGACGATCGGACTGCGGGCGGCATCGAACAGCAGCCGGTCGTAACGGGCATAGACCAGGGTCTGCCAAGCCTCCGACCAATCATACGCGACGGCGCCCCCGATTCCGGCCGAGCGGAGGCCGCCCTTCGGATCGTAGGATGCGAGACCCGGTGCGCGCCCCGAAACGCCGAAATCAATGCGCTGGGACGCGGCGTCGGCCAGCACAAGGCGCGGGCCCGCGCTCAGGGTGAAGCGCCCGAACCGGCCGATCGCGTCGCCCGCGAGCTTGATCTGGATACCGTCACGGGCGCGGACGCCCTGGGTCACCTCGGCGCGCAGGCGCAGGGTCTCGTCCGCGAACCACAGCTCTCCGAAGACGCCGAGCCCCACCGTGAGGGGCACCGTCGGCAGGCCCGGGGTGAAGTGGACATCCCGCGCCGAACGCCCCTCCCGCAGGTCGATCACCGGCCCCATCCGTACGGCGCCCGCCTCGACCAGGGTGGCGTCGAGGCCATCGTCCGGCGACCACCATTCGGGCGCTTCCCCGGCCCGGCGGAACGATAGGTAGGGCAAGCCCCAGAGCGACGTCCGGTCCGAGCCCTGGAAGCGCGGCCCCGTCCCGGCGAGCGCGCCGATGGTGTAGACGGTGCCGGGCGCGAACAGGCTCCCGAGATCGTCGGCCCGCGCATCCCCCGGACAGGTTCCCGCTGCCGACAGGATCATCGCCGCCACGGCGAGGCGCCCGCGTCCGCCCGGGGGCGCCACCTGCGTTTCACCGGAGGATCGCTCGGAGCCCATCATCATTCCGCTGCCTTCCAAAGCTGCCCCCCAGTCCGGGTCTCGCAAGCCGGGTCCCCCAAGCCCGCAAGCCCGGTTCCGCGCGTCATCGGACCCGGCGAACATGCCGTGTGAGGGGGGGAGAGTGATGGTGGCCGGGAGGACCGGACCATCGATCAAGAGAGCACCGAACCATCAATTGATGGAGTTGGCGCACCAGCCCATCGAAGAGGTCAAGGGGACGGGAAAGTCAATTGCCGCGGCACGCTTCCACAGACTAGCCCAGCACATCCCGGCGGAAATGATGAACGATCCCGCACGCCGGGCGGCCGCAACCCGTCGATCCGCCGCAGGGTGCGGTTCGCGCCGAGGCTACCGGAGTTCCAGCACGCCGAGCCGGTCGGAAGCCGCCAGCGCGATCTGTCGAGCCGGCGGCAGGACGCTGACGCTCACGGACCCGTCGTCGCCGAAGCGGTGCAGCCGCGCCGCGTGCGGCGGCCGCGACAGGCGCAGAGTCACGGATTGCGCCGGGATGTCGGGACGGGGCTCGCGGGCCTGCCGGTCCCAGCCGTCGAGCCCGAGCCAGAACGGCACCAGCGCGGCGCCGTCCGCCCGGTGGAAGCGGGCCGTCACGAGGTCCGGCACCGTTTCGGGCAAGGTGACGCCGATCGGGTCGGGGCCGCCTCCCGCGGCAGGGCCGGCTTCCGCGGCGTGGCCGCCGAACAGACGGATCAGGCTGCGCACGGCGACGAACGAGGCGCCCGGCGTGCCATCGGGGTTCAGGAGCCCGAACCGGCTCTCCGGGTCGGTGTCGCCCCGGTCGAAGGAGGCGATCAGCTCGTACAGGTAGGTTCGCCGCACGCCCTGCAGGTAGCTCCAGAGAAGAAGACGCGGCAGGTAGCGGGCGCGGATGCCCTCCGAGACCGGCAGGTGGGCGCTGCGGGTGGCCAGGGCCGTGTGGTAGCCGTTCTCGGTGACGATCACGGGCGCGGTGCCGAAGACCGGCCGCACGGCCGCGAGGAAACCCGCGAGGCTGCCCGCGCCCCGGGTCTCGGGATGCTCGAGCCCCGGATAGGCGTGGACGTTGGCGAAGTCGACCGATCCGGACAGGTTCTCGGCGGCCGCGATGTTGGCCTGGATGTAGCTCGGCCCGGCGACCTTCACGGCGGGGAAGCGCCGGTCCTCGCGCACGGCGCGGAACAGGGCCGCCTGATGCGCGGCGGAGAGGCGGGCGAGGCCCGGCCCGGCGGCGACCGGCGGCTCGTTGCCGCCCTCCGCGATGACGAGTCCGTCCGCCGCCCAGCCGGCGATCTCGGCGAACCGCTCCGGTGGCACCCGCGGGCCGGGGGTGAGGCCGTCGTAGAACACGAGACTGAAGCGATAGCCCCGGCGGGCGAGGGTGGCGATGCGGGCGAACTGCCCGGCCGGCTCCGACCCGACGAGCACGATGTCGTCGCGCAGGTGACGCACGCCGAGGTCGTCGAGGGCCGCCGCACAGGCCGCGAAGCGCTCCACATAGGGCGTGCCGCCATGGCCGAAATGCACGTTGATCCCGATGGCGTCGACGAGATCCGCGCAGCGATGCGTCGGCACGGTCTCGGCCTCCGCCCGGCCCGCGAGCGCCCCGGCCGTCAGGACGAGGGCCGCGCGGCGGGTGAGGCCGCTCATGCCCGACCCAGGACGACGCGGGCGACGGCGCGCGGGTCGAGGGGGCGCGGGGCGGGCACGGAGTCCGGTCGCGGCGCGTCCTGGACCGCCCGCAGGACCTCGCGCAGATGCCGTCCGAGCAGCGCCTGCGCCTCCGCCGAGCTGAAGTTATGGTCGATGTCCGGAACGATCGTGACCGGCGCGCCAAGGCGGCGGTCCGCCCGTCCGGGGGAGCGGCCGAGATGGCGGCGCAGGGCGGCGAGCCCGGGATCGCCCGCGCTGTAGATCAGGTGGATCGTGGCGCCGCGGCGCCGCAGCCGGGCCACCCGCCGGGCGGCTGAGCCGCCGGGGGAGACGGGCTTCACCAGGCGCCGAAGGCGGCGCAGGGCGGTTGCGAGCCCGCGCCGGGCCAGCGTCGCGCCGATCGCGCCGACCCGGATCTGGCCACTCAGGAGCCGCCGCCAGGTCGCGCCCCGGGTCAGCAGCGCCGCGTAGGTCGAGGTGCTGCCGAAGACCTGACGGATCACGGCATCGACGTCCTGGCCCGGGTCCCAGTCGAAGCAATAGAGGTTGATCAGGAGGGCGCCATCGACCCGCGCGTCCCGGCACAGGGCCTGGAACGCCGCGTAGGCGCCGCTGCAATTGCCGACGAGCACGACGCGGTTGCCGGTCTCGGCGACTGCGTCGAGGGCGCGGCGGATGTCCTCGAACCCGTCCGGGGCGAACGGCGGCTTGCGCGCGTCCGGCCGGTCGCCGCTTTCGCCGATCCCCACGAGGTCGAAGCGGAGCGACGGGACACCGTCGGTCGCGAGCGAGCGGGCGAGATCCGTGGTCTGCCGGCCCCAGCCCGAATGCACGGTCATGCCGGTGGACACGAACAGCACCGTCGGCGCATCGGGTTCCCTCCGTCGGGGCGAGCACCGGATGCCGAACAGGTCCGGGTGGAACCGCACCGGCGCCTCGGTCCAGCCGGGTCCGTCGAGGCGCGCCGGGGCGAGGCGCAGGGGAACGGCCGGCTCGGTGCGCGTCATCCCCGCCGCAGCGAAGGCCGTGACGCGGGCGAAGGCCGCATCCGGGATTTCGGCGAAGATCGGGTCCCCGATGAGCGCGGCCAGACCGGGGAACGGCCCCGCCTCGACTTCGCTGCCGAGGGCAGTCAGCCGGGCCGCCAGGGCCTTGGTCTCGGAGGCCAGGAGCAGGACCTGCGGTGCCGGAGGACGCACGATGGCGCTGGCGTCGAGGTTCTGGAGGTCGGCCAGGAAGGCCGGACCCAGGCGAAAGCCGCCGACGCTGAGGCTGTCGGAGGCCTGAGCTTGGGTCTGGGTCTGGACCGGACCCGGGCCCTCCGCCACGCCCCCGACCGTCCGGGCGCGCAGCCGCATCTCGCGCAGGTAGGCCCGCCCCGTGGCGGCCGGCGCCAGCAGGACGAGATGGTCCACCGGCTCCGCCTGGGTCGCCAGGATGGCGAGGTTGGCCCCGAGCCGCAGGCCGACAAGGACGACCTCCGTGACGCCGGTCGTCTCGCGCAGGAAGCGGACCGCTTGGCCGATCGCCGCGACGCACGTCTCGACCCGCACCTCGCCCGCATCGCCGGAATCGCCCTCGCCCGGATAATCGAAGCGCAGGGTCGGACAGCCCGCCGCGGCGAGCCCTTCCGCCAGCGCCCGCCAGGGCCGGTGGGCGGCCAGTTGCTCGAAGCCGTGCGCGCCGCACAGCACGACGCCGCGCCGGCCCGTGGCCGGGTGGAGCCAGCCGAACAGGCCGCCGAAGGTCACCGGGGTGGCGGCCGAGAGAGCGGAGGAGGAAGTGGACGAGGGGGCGGCCGAGGGGGCGGCACCGCCCGTGATTCCGGGGCGAACATCAGACACCATGACCGAACCTCGCGATGTCCTGACTGTTGAGGGCCGACACCTCCCCCTGCGGGAGGTGGTGGGCGCCGGGAAACGTGACGAACCGCTCCGTCCCGGGCGCGAGGTGGAAACCGTTGTCGCACGGCCGCGCCCCGGGACTTTTCACCCGCACGCCGAGGGCGAGGTGATCCGTCGTGATCCGCAGGGTCGGCATGCGAGCCCCGGCGACGGGCTGCACGCGCAGGCCGATCGCGGTGCGGGCGATCGGTCGCGGGCCGGGGAAGTGGAAGCTCTCGGCCAGGACGGTGCCGCTCGCGTCGGTCAGGCAGGCCTGGGCGACATCGTGGATGCGCGGCCCGAAGCGATAAGCGTCGGTGGCATCGAAGAAGCGGCCGAGCATCTCGGAGGAGGACAGGGTCAGCGAGGCCCGCGGGCCGATCGCGACAGCGCGCTCGGCCTTCGCCGCGACCCGGCCGCTCCGATCCGCGAAGGTCAGGCGCAGGCCGAGGGTCAGCGCCTCGGCGGTCTCGTTGTGGACGTGGAGATGGAGCCCGTTCAGCCCTTCGTCCGACAGGGTGACCTGAACCGGACGAAAAGCGCGCTTCAGGGCGTACCAGCCGGATTTCGGGGCTTGGGTCCGGTCGATCACGCCCCAGCCGGTGCCCGGCCCGAGATCGCGCAGGAACCAGACGAGGCCGCCGGCGGTGGGGGAGCGCGCCCGGCGCCACTCGGCGAAGGTGGCCTCCATCACCTCCGCGACGGCGGCCCGGCCGAGTTCGAGGTAGCGCTGCGGATCGGTGGTGCGCAGGGTCGCGGGATCGACGCCGTAGAGCAGGGCGACATAATGGTCGCGCACCTGCTCGAAGTCCCAGTCGGCCCCCCGGTCGCGGGGAATACCCGCGTCCCAGGCCGGGTCGGACGGGTCCATCCCGCCCAGGGTCTCCGGATCGGGCAGGGTCTCGGGATCGGGCAGGGTCTCGGGATCGGGAAGATTGGCGAAGGCGAGGCACTCGGTGGCGAAGCCCAGCTCGGCCCGGCGGGCATCCTCCAGGGGGCGGCGATAGGCGCCGACGCCGTAATAATGGGTGCAGCCGGCGCTCACCGAGAACGGCAGGTCGCCGCCCGAGGGCGAGTTCGGCACCACCACGAGGTCGGGGCGCATCGTGGCGACCTGCGCCGGCAGGGTCTCGGCACAGAAGGCATCGGCCCAGACGCTGCGCGGGGCGCCCAGCATGGCAGCCTGCTGCCAGACCTCGCTGCCGCCGCAGAGCACCGCGAGGGACGGCGCGAGCTGCGTGCGGTCGAGAAATCCCGCCACCTCGCGGGCGAGGCTCGCGGCGAAGTCCGGATCGTCGTGGGGATAGTCGAAGTTCGCCAGCATCAGGTCCTGCCAGACCAGGAGGCCGGCGGCATCGCAGTGATCGAAGAACTCGGACGACGGGTACAGCGTGGTGCCGGACACGCGCAGCATGTTCATGCCGGCCTCGCGGGCCAGGGCGACGAGGGCGGCGTCCTTCTCCGATCCGAGGCCGACGAGATCCGGCGGCATCCAGTTGGCGCCCCGGCAGAAGATCGGCACGCCATTGACCGCGAGTGCGAGCCCCGCCTCGAAGGGCCGGGTCAGCGACAGGGTGCGAAAGCCGGTCCGCCCAAGATCGAAGGGCATGCCGTCGATATCCACTGTCACCGGGTGGAGATGGGGAGTCCCGTGGGTGTGCGGCCACCAGGGCGCGACGCCGGGAAGCTCCAGGGTGCCAACGAACAGGCCGGGTTCGGCCTCGGTCAGGTGGACCTCCCGCCCGTCGCACCGGAGCGTGACGGAGGCGGCCCTGCCGGGGATGCGCAGCCGTGCGGCGAGAGACCCGGTGGCGCCGTCGAGGGAGGCCCTCAGATCGGCCTCTGCCAGCCGCGACGGGGCCGGCTCCACCGTCACGGGCCGATAGGGGCCGACGCAATCGATCGCTGGGCACCAGCCCGGCATGAAGCCCAGGAGGCTCGTCCGCACGTGGCGCAGGGCGCCGGGAGTGACCATCCGGGGACGCCAGCGGCCGCGCTTCGATGGCCGTTCGAGCTGCGCCGTCAGGGACCGGAAGCAGAGCGCGAGATCCGTTCCTGAGGCGAGATCGGTTCCGGGACGGAGATCGGCGTCGATGACGTAGGCTTCGAACATCGAGCGGGTGACCAGCACCGGAACGCCGTCGAGCCAGATTTCGGCCAGGGTCGCCAGACCCTCGAAGCGCAAGCGCACAGGACCGGTCTCGCGCAGGCTGGTCCGATACCACGCGTCGCGATCGTGGATCGGCGTCGGCGCAGCCTCCGACCAGCGCCCGGCGTCGCGCAGGGCGGCCGCAACGGTGCCGGGGACGGGAGCCGGAATCCAGTCGGTCGCCCGTTCCACCAAGTCGCCCGGTCCGGCGCAGGCGCCGGGCGGCGTCAGGGCGAGGCGCCAGGGGCCGGCTACCGCCCGCGGCGCCACCCCCCCGATCGAACGAAGACGAGCCACGATCCGCCTCGCTCAGCCGGGAACGCGGTCGAGGGCGCGGTCGAGGGCATCGAACACGTCCGCGTAGGTGGCGGCGAGCCGGTCGAGGCGCGGGGTCAGCCCGTCGGCGCTACGCCGGTGGAAAGCCCGGGCGAGCTGGAACTGGAAGGCTTTCGCTTCGGCGCCGAGCCGATGGGCGGCCTCGGATGCGGGACCGAAGAGACCGCGCCCCATTCCCTCGAGCCCGGTGCCGGCGAGCCCGGTGCCGTCGAGCCAGGCGAGATGGCTCGCCAGCAGCTCGAAATTCGCCCCGAGCTGGCGTGTGGTGTTGAAGGCGTAGGCGTGGAAGACGGCGAGCGGGCGGGTCACCAGGGCAGGCGCCGTCGCCGCGAGGGTGTCACGGAAGGCCACGACCGGGTTCCGCTCCGGTGCCCGGGCGCGATGGCGCTTGAGGAGGTCGAGGGCGGCGCCCGGGAGATCGGCCGCGCCCAGGGGCTTGGTGACCGCCTTCACGAATTCGGCGTAGGGCGGCAGCACCGCGGGACCGAAGATGCCCCGGTAATCGTCGCCCGAGAGCCGGAACCGGCCGGCATTGTGGAGATAGTCGAGTTCCCGGGCCTCGGGATCGAGGGCCAGGATGCCGATCGTGGTCTTGCCGTGGTCCCGGCCATAGGTGGTGCCGTGGGTGTCCGGCAGGTGGATCGCATCGACCTCCACCAGCACCGGCCGTCCGCGGGCGGCCAGCGCCCGGGCGTGCGTCTCGAGGCCGTCGTAGACCGCGAGTTCCAGCACCTCCAGTCCGTAGAGCCGCTCAAGGTCGGCGGCGGGCGGCTTGAAGAAGGTGAACTGGTCGCCCTCGAAATCCTGCCGCAGGGTGAAGCCCAACATCGCCTCCGGGACGAAGCCGCGCCCGTGCAGGAGTTCGATCCAGAGGTCGACGTAGCAATTCGTCTCCGGCCAGTTGCGGTCGGCCCCGTGGAGCGGGTGCGGCGCATGGGGCTGGTCGGCGCCGGGCACGGGCGACGTCCGGGCGAGAGCGGCAGTCACCGGATCAGCCCCACAGGGTGTCGCGCACGGAATCCGGCCAGGCGGCGAGGTCCAGGCCGTAATGGCGCAGGAGGGCGAGGGTGATCCGCTCCAGGCCGAAGCCGACGCAGGCGGTGTGGGCCACGCTGCCATCGGCCTGGCGCAGGTCCCAAGTCGTGCCGAAATGATCCTGGTGGTAGTTGAAGCTGAGGCAGGCGGTCGGCTTCTCGACGCTGTTGACCGGCACGTTCAGCTCGAACTTCAGGTTCTGCTGGCGCTGGTTGTTGGCGAGCATGCGCCCGGCGCGGCCGAAGAACGGATCGTTGGCGACATCGATCGCCAGCGGCAGGGCGAGGCTGCGGATCATCTCGGTGCCGCGGGCGAGCCAGGATTCGCGGAAGGCCAGCACCTGCTCGGGGCTGCCCATGCGGACGTATTCGCGCATCCGGAACAGCTGCATCCGGGTCGGCTCGAGGCTCGGCTCGCGCCGGAAACAGTAGGATTGCAGGTCGAACAGGCCGCCCCCGGCGGGCAGGGGGCCTCGCGCAGCCGCGGCGGGATAGAGCGGGTAGCAGGCCGCCGGGGTGAGGACGATATCGGTCGCCCGCTGCTGGCCGGTCCAGTCGTTCCGGGCCTCGACGCAGGCCAGAAGCTCGGCGTGCTCCGCCTCGTTGCCGCAGAAGCTGTGCACCGTGCCGGCAAGGTTCGGGAAGCCCTTCAGGTAGCCGCTGCGCTCGAAGGCGGGCCGGCTCATGGCGGGCGGAAAGCGCATCACCTCGGCCCCATCCGCCGCGCCGAGGCGGGTGATCAGGCGCTCCAGGGCATCCACCACGCTCTCGAAGTCGCCGCTGCGGCCGTAGAGGCCCTCGACGCCGGTGCGGACCAGGAGGCCCTGGTCGAACAGGCGGTCGAGAAAGCTCGGTGCGTCGGTCCCCGCATCGTCGGCGATGGTGTCGGCGGGAAGTGAGAAGGTCGATTCCATCACGCGCTCATGAGCTGTCCGCCACCCTTCTGCACGAGCAGGAGCTTGGCGGTGTTGGCGAGGATGCGGTCGTTCCCGATCATCAGCGGTGCCGACAGGACGTCGCGCAGGGGCCGGCCGAGACTGAAAGGCGTGCCGTTCTTGTACCCAGCGAGGCCGACGATCGCGAGGGCACGCTGCACGATGTCGACGGCCATCTCGGACGCGGTGGTCTTCAAGTTGTTGAGCATGACCGCGAAACCGATGGAGCCGATCGCGTCGGCATCGCCCTGTACGTCCTCGTAACGGACCAGGGCGGCGACGATGGCGCTCCGCAGGGCCTGGAGCGTATTTGAGACCTCGGCGAGGCGCAGGGCCGTGGGCGGGACCTGTCCGGGCTGGCGCCGGGCCTCTCCCTGCACGAAGGCGCGGGCGCGATCGACGGCCGCATTCGCGATGCCGAACCAGACGCTGCTCCACAGGAGATGCGAGGCGGCCAGCATCGACTGGGCGGCGATTTCGGCGAAGGGCTTCGGCAGGATCTGCGCGACCGGGAGGCCCCGGGCCTCCAGGCGAAAGCCGTCGCTGCAGGTGCCGCGCATCCCAAGAGTGTCCCACACGCTCCTGCGCTCCAGGAAGATCTGGTCGGCGAGGAGGGCCACCAGCACCTGATCGGAGCCCGCCGCGTCCGGATGGCGCCGGGCGGTGGCCAGGATGAGATCGGCCTGCCGACCATAGGAGATGACGGACGCATCCTTGCCGAGGGAGAACACGCCGTCCTCCGCCTCCACGGCGCAGAAGCTGGTGCGCAGGTCGCCGCCGATGCCGGCCTCGGTGGTCGAGGAGGCCACGAGCAGCTGCTCGCGAGCGATCCGCTCCATGAGCTGGCAGTGCCAGGCGCTGTCGAGCCCGTGGGCCACGAGGCTCGCGACCTTGATGTGATGCATGGCGAACACCATCGCGGCGTTGCTGCAGGCCTGGCCGAGGGTACTGCAGACCACCGCCACCTGGCGCAGACCGGCGCCCTCGCCCTCGAACTGGCTCGGGATCTGAAGGCCCAGCAGCCGTTCCGCCTTCAGCGCCGCGACCGCCTCCGCGGGGAAGCGGCCCTCGCGGTCGACCGCGTCGGCGTGTTGGGCCGCCACGGCCGCCGCGCGCTGGGCACGCTGGGCCAGGGCGTTCACGCCGCGACCGACTGCAGCACCGCGGACACGGTCTCGCGGATCGCCCGGATCGTGGAGAAGGACCGGCGGGTCAGGAACTCGTCCGGGAACTCGATGCCGAAGCGCTCCTCGAGGGCGAGCATCAGCTGCACAGAGCCGAACGAATCGAGACCGCGGTCGAACAGACTGTCGTCCTCGGCGATCTGCTGCGCAACGGGGGCGAGCGCCTCGTTCGAACCGAGAATCGTCCGAATATCGTCTGAGGTAACCAAGGCACCGCTCCATTCCCGAAGGAGGTCCATGTATTGATCAGCGATCGAGATTGTCAAACGACTAAAGATTAATTGGTAAACCCGCTATTCTTGGCTCCTGGTGCGTCCACAGGTGGACTAGCGCGGCAAACATCCCCTCGCTCGAATCCGCGACATTGAACAGGCTCCGCATTTCCGACATCTCCGGACACGGGCAAGCGTTGCCGTGCGTTCGCGAAGGATGGGCGCAAGACAAGATCGAGACATCCCAGCGATGAATAAACTCTGATCCTGTCCGCCGAAGATCGGCACGATTCAGGATAACCCGCGAAAGTTCGTGACTTCGGAGGCGCCGCGAGGCTTCATTCGACACGACAGGCGCTGGCTGCGTGCCGCCCCTGCCGGGTGGACGACCGCACGCGGTCCGGCGGCGAGACATGATCTACAACCTGCAGATTCTGCGTGCCCTGGCCGCCTACCTGGTCTTCCTGACCCATTTCGGCCTGTACGCGGCCCCGATCCTGCCACGACCGGACGCCCTCGCCTTCGGGGCCGTCGGCGTGGACGTGTTCTTCGTCCTGTCGGGCTTCATCATGTTCGTGAGCACGGCCGGGGGCGGCGAGACGCCCGGGTCCTTCCTGCTGCGCCGGGCCATCCGGGTCGTTCCGGTCTACTGGCTCGTCACCCTCGCGCTGGTGCTGATCGTCCTGGCCGGCCTGAAGCCGATCGGGATCGTCGCGCTCCGGCCCGACTACGTCGTGCAGTCCCTGCTGTTCCTTCCGTTCTCCCGGAACGGCTACGTCGAGCCGCTGAACTCGGTGGGGTGGACGCTCAATTACGAGATGTTCTTCTATGCCGGCTTCGCCGGACTCCTGCTCGTCGCCTCGCTCAAGGCCCGTCTGATCGGGCTGGTCGCCGGCTTCCTCGGCCTCGCCCTTCTCAGCCTCGCGCCGGTGCCGGGCCTGTACTGGGCCTATTACACGAAGCCCATCGTGCTGGAATTTGCCGCGGGGGCGGGCCTCGGCTACGTCTATCTGCGCCTCGGCCAGCCGCCCGCGGGCTTTCCCGTCCGGCGGCTGGCCGGCACGGCCCTCGTTGCCGCGGCCGCCCTCGTCCTCGGCGCCCAGGCGCTGGCCGCCGCGCGCGGTGCGGATCTGGAGATGACGGGCTTCGCCCGGCCGCTGGTCTGGGGAACGGCCGCGTTGCTGGCGGTCGGCGCCGTGGTGCTGCTGGAGCGGGGCGGCGTGGTGCTGCGCTCGCGCTGGCTGCTGTCCCAGGGCAATGCCAGCTATGCGTTCTACCTCATCCACAACCTGATGCTGCACAGCGCCGCGAAGGTGGCGGCTGTGCTGGTCGCACCCGGAGCGCTCCGCGTCGTCCTGGTCTTCGTCATCGCCTTCGGCGCGTCGGTCGCCCTCGGGGAATGGCTGTTTCGATGCGTCGAAGCCCCCATGGGCGCCGCGCTTCGACGCCGGCTCGACCGGCGGCCCCGATCCGCACCACTGACCGGAGCGGTGACACCGTGAAAGGCGCGGCTCCGCAGCGACAGCCTTAACCACCGGTAAATGATGACCGCAATTTCTTCAATAAAGCCCTCCAGCCACGACTTTGTCGCAACTTGGATCGCGCCAGATACCGCTTCTTTACCGGTGGCGACCGTAGTACACCTGAATTCAAGGATCGCGGATTGATATGGCTGGCCTGACGGCAACCGGCCGGGAGTCTGTTCGAACGACCGGCGGGCCGGCGAGGATGGTGCGGATGCGTGTCGCGATCGTTCATGACTGGCTCTATGTTGTCGGCGGCGCCGAGCAGGTGCTTCGGCAACTGCTGAAGATCTATCCACAGGCGGATGTCTATACGCTGTTTGACTTTCTGTCCGAGCGGGACAAGGCGCAGCTCGGGTACAGGGATGCGCGGACCAGCTTCCTCCAGGGCATGCCCTTCGCGCGCAGCCGTCATCGGCACTACCTGCCCCTCATGCCGATCGCCATCGAGCAGTTCGACCTGTCGGGATACGACCTCATCGTCTCGAGCAGCTACGCGGTCGCCAAGGGCGTGCTCACCGGACCCGACCAGCTCCACGTCTCCTACGTCCACTCGCCCATGCGCTACGCCTGGGACATGCAGCACACCTACCTGCGGGAGAGCGGCTGCGCGCAGGGCGTGAAGGGCTTGGTCGCCCGCCTGATCCTGCACTGGATGCGGCTGTGGGACTACAGGACGGCGGCCGGACCGAACGCGATCGTGGCCAATTCGGCGTTCGTGGCACGGCGCATCCACAAGGTGTACGGGCGCACGGCCGAGGTGATCCACCCGCCCGTCACGCTGTCGAGCCAGCGGGGGGACGTGGCGCGCGCGAACCACTTCCTGGTGGCGAGCCGGCTCGTCGCCTACAAGAACGTCGAGGCCGTCGTGCGCGCCTTCGCGCAGCTTCCCGACCTGAACCTGGTGGTGGCGGGCACCGGCCCCGAGGGCGAGCGGCTGCGCGCGATCGCCACCCCGAACGTCTCCTTCACGGGCTTCGTGCCCGACGCGGATCTGCGCCACCTCATGGCCACGGCCCGGGCCTTCGTGTTCGCGGCGGAGGAGGATTTCGGGATTATCGTGGTGGAGGCCCAGTCGGAGGGCACGCCCGTGCTGGCGCTCGGTCGCGGCGGCGTGCGCGAGACCGTCCAGCCGCATGGGCCGCACCGCACCGGCCTGTTCTTCGAGACGCCGGAACCCGAGGCCATCGCGGCCTGCATCCGCGAGTTCATCCGGCAGGAGAGCGGCTTCACCCGCGAGGCCTGCCGGGCCCAGGCCGAGCCCTTCTCCGCCGAGGTGTTCCGGCTCCGGTTCTCGCGCTTCGTCGACGAGCAGATGGCACTGCACCGGGCGGCCTGCGAGCCGCCGCGTCCGTTGCCCCGCCTCGAAGCCGTATCCTGAGGGAAGGCGCGCATGTCCCTCCTCACCCTCGACCTGCCCGATCGGGTCCCGGCCTCCGGGAGCCGCCGCGCCGCGCCCGAACGCGAGCGCGGCAGCCATCTCCTGGCGCCTCTCCTCAAGATCTGGCGCCGCCGCATCCTGTTCGCGACGGTGTTCATCGCGGTCTTCGGGCTGGCCGTGACCCTCCTGATCCGGACGCCCGCGCAATACGTCGCCAGCGGGTCCGTGATCGTGGCCGAGCCCGAGCCGGGCGCCAACAATGCGTCCATGGCCTGGATCCAGAAGCTCGGCGACCCCGCCGATCTCGAGAGCCAGATCCTGGTGCTCCGGTCCCCCCGCCTGATGCGCCTGGCCGCCGACAACGGCCTCGCCGAGGCCGTGATGGCCGAGTGCCGCCAGGCCGTCACCCGGGGGCGGCCCGACCGGATCACCGACAAGAAGGACGCCGCCTGCATCAAGCTCGGCACCGACCGGGATGCGCTCGTCGAGTACCTGCAGAAGCGCTATCTCGTCGGCAGCGCCGGCCGATCCCGCGTCATCGCCGTCGCCTACAAGTCGCCGCTGCCCGAGGTGGCGCAGACGATGGCCAATGCGCTGATCAACGCCTTCCTGGAGGACCAGCGCAATGCGCAGGCCTCGAGCCGCAAGGCCGCGACCGACTGGCTGTTCACCGAGATCAAGCAGCTCGACAGCTCGATCCGCGACGACGAGGCGCGCATCCAGGCCTTTCGGCGCCGCAAGGGCCTCGTGAAGGGTGCGACCGGGCCGATCAGCGCCGAGCGCCTCACCGGCATCAGCCAGCAGCTCGCCGCCGCCGAGGGGTCCAAGGCGGATGCCGCCGCGCGCCTCAAGGAGATCGAGGCCGACCGCCGTCGCGGCTCCGACAGCGCCCCCGCGGTCCTCGCGAGCCGGGCGGTCGGCGACCTCAAGCAGCAGTTGAGCGGGGTCAGCGCCCAGCTCGCCAACCAGAGCACCCTGCTCGGCCCCAACCATCCGTCCGTGCGGGCGCTCCAGACCGAGCGCAACAGCCTGCGCGACCAGATCGAGCGCGAACGGACCAACGTCGCCGACGGCCTGCGCAAGACCTATGAGGCCTCGAACACCCTGGCCAAGGCGCTGCGCGCGCAGATGGACAGCGCCAAGTCCGAAGCCGCCGCCGCCATGGACGACGAGGCCTCGATCGAGGGCATGGTCCGCAACGCGGAGATCAAGCGCGCCCGCTACGCCGACCTCGTGAAGCGGGCGAGCGAGCTGGAGACCGAGCGGCGCATCCTGACCGGCAGCACCCGGCTGGTCAGCCTCGCGGAGATCCCCCAGGAAGCGTTCTCGCCGAAACCCGTGCCGTTCCTGGCGGGCGGCTTCGTGCTGGCGACCGTGCTGGCCGCCGCCGCCGCCCTGCTGCGGGACTTCGCGGACCGGCGGGTCCGCACCCCCGCGCAGCTCGTGGCCGGCACCGGCGCTCCCGTCTTCGCGCAGCTGCCCTGCCTCGATCCGGGCGGCCTCGTCGGCCGCCTCTCCGACCGCCGACGCGAATTGCCCCTGGCCGAGGCCCTGGAGCGGGCGCAGGGACATCCGGCGATGCGGAACGTGCTGCGCACCCTGCATGCCCACCTGTTCCTGGCAGGCGGCAACGGCTCGCGCACGGTCCTGGTGACCTCGGCCAAGCCGCGGGAAGGCAAATCCTTCACGACCTTCGCGATCGCCGGCCTCAGCGCCGCGAGCGGCCGCCGCGTGCTGGTGATCGAGTGCGACCTGCGACGGCCGAATTTCGAGGCGACGCTCGGGCTCGGGCGCAGCTCCGGTCTGGTGGGGGTGCTCCGCGGCACGACCGATCCGGCCGCGGCGGTGGTCTCCTGCGACGGCTTCGACGTCATTCCGGCCGGGCTGCCGACGCCGGACTCGACGGAACTGCTGATGCACCCCCGCATGGCCGGCCTCCTGGCCTGGAGCCGGCGCTACGACCTCGTGCTCCTCGACAGCCCACCCACCAGCCTGCTGATGGACGCCTACATGCTGGCCCGGCACGTCGACGGCGTGCTGTGCTGCACCCGCTACGGCCGCTCGCAGCTCTCCGACACCATCGAGACCGTCACCGGCCTGCGCGAGGCCGGCGGTGCGGTGCTGGGCATCGCCATGACGATGGTGAAGCCGGGCGGCCAGCCGACCTACGAGCCCGCGCCGCTTCCCCTGCCGCACCGCGCGGGGGCCGCCTGATGGCCGGGGCGCTCTCCACCGGGGCGGCCCGCGATGCCGCCGACACGACCGTGCCGAACCGCGTGTCGGACCGCGTGGCGGCCACCCGGCCCCGGGTGCTGTTCGTGAGCCACACCGGCACCATGTCGGGCGCCGAACTCGTCCTGCGCGACGTGGTCCGGCCCTGGGCCGGTTCGACGGCGTTCCTGTTCGAGGGCGGCCCTCTCGCCGACGCCCTGCGGAACGCCGGCCTGACCATCCGCCTCGCCCGCCGGGGCGCAGACCTCACGCGCCTGCGCCGGGATGTCTCGCCCTTGCGCGCGCTTCCGGTGCTCGGGCGCCTCGCCGGACTCGCCCTCGAACTCGGCCGGGCCGCCCGGGCCTGCGACGTGGTCTACGCTAATTCGCAGAAGGCCTTCCTGCTCGCGGCGCTGCCCGCCCGGCTCGTGGGCCGTCCCCTGGTCTGGCACCTGCACGACATCCTCGACGGCGCCCATTTCGGATGGGCGCAGCGCGCGGTCCAGGCCCGCCTCGCCAATGCCTGCGCGGCGCGCGTGGTCGTCCCCTCGCGGGCCGCAGCCGAGGCCTTCGTGCAGGCCGGCGGGCGGCGGGACCGGGTGACGGTGGTACCCAACGGCCTCGACCTGATCCTCGACCCGCGTCCCGCCGCGGATCTGCGGGCGGAACTCGGGCTGCCGTCCGGCCCTCTCGTCGGGGTGTTCAGCCGCCTCGCGCCCTGGAAGGGGCAGGATGTGGTGATCGAGGCGCTGGCGCTGGTGCCGGGTCTGCGCTGCGTGGTGGTCGGCTCGGCCCTGTTCGGCGAGGATGCCTACGCGGCGCGGCTTCGGGAGTTGGCGGCGGCGCGCGGCCTGACCGACCGGGTGTTGTTCCTCGGGCAGCGCGACGACGTACCCCGCCTGATGCAGGCCGTCGATGCGGTCGTCCACCCGTCGGTCGATCCCGAACCGTTCGGGCGGACCCTGGTCGAGGCGATGCTGGCCGGCGTGCCCGTGGTCGCCACGGATGCGGGCGCCTCGGCGGAAATCCTCGAGGGCGGCGCCCTCGGCACCCTGGTTCCGCCACGGCGGCCCGACCGCATCGCCGCGGCCCTCACGGCGATCCTGGCCCATCCCGACGATCTCGCCGCGCGCACCCGCCGGGCCCGCGAGCGAGCCCTCACCCGCTACGGGGCCGCCCGGATGCAGGACGATCTCGCCACGCTGATCCGCCAGGTCGCCGCCCGCGTCTGACGACGCGGCGATCCCCCTCCCCTCTCGTCTCAGAGCCTCCGAGCCACGATGCCCCGCGTCCTCGTCAATATGCCGAGCCAGCATGGCGGCCGTCCGTCCGGGGTGGCGCTGGTCGCCTTCCGGGTGATCGCCGGGCTGCTCGACCGGGGCCAGGTCACGATCGTGCTGCGGTCGCCCTGGACCCGCGACCAGCTTCCCGAAGCGATCCGCGAGCGGGTCGAGGTCGTCACCGTCCCGCGCCCGCGCGTCATGGTGCTCGATGTCCTGCGGCAGGCCTTCGCCGTCCCGGCCCTGTGCCGGGCAGAGGCCATCGATGTGGTGCTCAACGCCGACCCCTACGGCGCTCCCTTCGGCGGCCGGGTGCGCGTCAGCGTCGTGCACGACCTCTACTTCCGCACGATCCCGGACTCCACGGGGCTGCGCGAGGCGCTGACCACGAACCTGATCTTCCGCCTGGTCCTCGGCAACAGCGCCCGGGTGATCGCCGTGTCCGACACCACCCGGACCAGCCTGGAGCGGTTCTATCCGGCGCTCCGCGGCCGGACCCGGACCGTGCCCTCCGCCGCCATGCTCAGGGACGGAGGGGCCACCCGGCCTTCGGAGGTCGCCATGCCTTCGGAGGTCGCCATGCCTTCGGAGGTCGCCATGCCTTCGGAGGTCGCCATGCCTTCGGAGATCGCCGTGCCTTCGGAGGTCGCTCCCGGGCCCTACGTGCTGGCCGTGGGCAACGCCACCCACAACAAGAACTTCGCCACCCTCGCGCGGGCGGTCGCCGCGCTGGCCCCGACCCACCCCGAACTCGCCATCGTCCACGTGGGCGACGACCCGGACGACACTCTCGCGGCCGGCCTCGCGGGGACCCCGGTTCGCCTGACCCGCCTGTCGCGGATCGGCGACGCCCGCCTCGCCGCCCTCTACCGGGGCGCCGCCTGCCTGTGCGTGCCCTCCTTCGCGGAGGGGTTCTGTCTTCCGGTGCTGGAGGCACAGGAACTCGGCTGCCCGGTCCTGTGCTCGGACCGCTCGGCGACGCCCGAGATCGCGGGTGCCGGGGCCCTCACCTTCGATCCCGCCGACGCCTCGGCCCTCGCGGCCGGCCTGCGCCGCCTGCTCCACGAGCCCGGCCTGCGGGCGGACCTGATCGCGCGCGGCCATGCCAATGCCCGCCGGTACGACTGGGCCGAGACCGCCCGGCGCTACGAGGCCGTGCTGCTCGAGGCCCTGCGGGAAACCGTCCGTCCGACACCCACCGGGGAGGCCGCGGATGCGCATCCTGCACCTTAGCTCCCTCTACGCCCCCGAGCAGGTCGGCGGCGCCGAACTGATGGTGGAGACCCTCGCCCGGACCCAGGCCGGCCTCGGCCACGCCGTCGCGGTGGCGTGCGTCTCGCGGCGCCGGGAGGCGCCGACCGTGCAGGACGGCGTGACCGTGTACCGGATCGGGTACGGCACGCCCTTCCACGGGCTGGACTGGCCGCAGCGCGGGCGCCTCGACCGCCTGCGCTACAAGCTGGCCGCCCAGTGGAACCGGTACACCCTGGTGCACATGGAGGCGGCAGTCCGCGACTTCGCGCCGGACGTGGTGAACACCCACTCGATCTCCGAGATCACCCCGGCGGTCTGGCCCCTGCTGCGGCGCCTCGGGCGACCGGTGGTCCACACCCTCCACGACTTCACCAGCCTGTGCACCAATGGCGCGATGGTGAAGCACGGACGCGCCTGCGCCGGGCAGCACCTGAAGTGCCGGCTCTACGCGGCGCCGCACCGCCAGTGCCAGCGGGCCGTCACGGCGGTCGCGGCCGTCGGCACCGACATCCTGGACCGCCACCGCGCGGCCGGCTTCTTCGCGGACGTCCCGGAATCGCTCCGCCGGGTGATCTGGAACCCGATCGCCCCGGGCGGCCCCTCGACGCGCCAGCCCCGCCGGCCCGGCGCACCGGTGGCGTTCGGCTGCCTCGGACGCATCGAACCCGCCAAGGGCACCGACGTGCTGCTGGAGGCCTGCCGCCGCCTGCCGGCGCAGGGATGGCGCCTCGTCGTCGCGGGCCGCGCGGCCGACGGGCTCGACCGCTACCGCGCCCTGGCCGAAGGCTTGCCGGTAACCTTTGTCGGCTATGCCGAGCGGGATGTGTTCCTCGACGCCATCGACTGCCTGGTGGTGCCGCCGGTCTGGCCGGAGGCGTTCGGCCGGACCGTGGCGGAGGCCTATGGCCGCGCCGTGCCGGTGATCGGAACCGCGGTGGGCGGCATCGGCGAGCAGGTCGGCGACGGTCCCTGGCTGGTTCCTCCGGGCGATGCGCCGGCCCTGGCCGCCGCGATGGCGCGGGTCATCGCCGAGCCGGACCGTCTGGCAGAGGGCCTGTCCCGCGCCGGCGCCGTCCGGCAGGGCACCGATCCGGCCGCCGTCGCCGACGCCTATCTCGATCTCTACGCCGCCGTTCGCACGCGCGGCGCAGCCTCTCACCATCGCCGTTCGCCGGCGGCTCTCTCCGAACCCCCGCACCTCGACGAGTGCCGCCCATGACTGGTCCCGCCACGATCGCACCCGACCCGGGCCTCGCCCGCGCCGCGCTGGAGGCCGCACCGACCGGATCGCCGGTATCCCGGGACGAGGAGGCCGTCGCGCGCGCACACACCGGCCCGTTGCGCATCCTGCATCTCAGCGCGCTCTACCCGCCCTACATCGTGGGCGGTGCCGAGCGCTCGGTGGAGCACCTCGCCGAGGAGCTGGTGGCGGCCGGCCACACCGTCGCGGCCGCCTGCATCGCCCGCGAGCCGGAGCCGAAATCGGTGCGCAACGGCGTCACCGTCTACCGGATGGCCCACCACAACGATTTCTGGCTGGAAGACTGGCCGAAGGCGACGCGGGTCGGGCGCACCTGGGCGAAGCTCAAACAGCAGTGGAATTTCGCCGTCGCGGCCGAGTTCGGCCGCGTCTTGGACGATTTCCGGCCCGACCTCGTCAACACCCACTCGCTCCTCGACGTCTCGACCCTGGTCTGGCGCGAGGCGGCCAAGCGCGGCATCCCGATCGTCCACACCGTCTGCGAATACGACCTGATCTGCGGCAACGCCGCGATGTTCCGGCACGGCAAGCCGTGCACGCACTGGCACCTGGGCTGCAAGGTGGTGAATGCCACCAAGCAGATCACCAACCGGGCGGTGGGGGCCGTGGTGAGCGTCGGGACCGAGATCCTGAAGACCCACGTGAACCACGGCCTTTTCCGGCACCTGGCGCCGGAGCGCCGCCGGGTGATCTACTATTCCTGCTCGGTGCCGGGGGGCGACCCCGAGGCCCGGCGCCGGATCGATCGCACCGGCCGCCCCATGACCTTCGGCTATCTCGGCCGCATCAACGTCGAGAAGGGCGTGGGGACGCTGATCGATGCGTTCCGTGCGGTCGGCCCGGGCGATTGGCGCTGCCTCGTGGCCGGTCAGGCGATGGACGACTCGATCGAGCGCTTCAAGGCGCAGGCCGAGGGCCTGCCGATCGACTTCGTGGGCTGGGCCAAGCCCGCCGACTTCCTGAGCGAGATCGACGTGCTCGTCGTGCCCTCGTTCTGGGCCGAGCCCTCGCCGCGGACGATCTACGAGGCCTACATGATGGGCGTTCCCGTGATCGGCGCGGCCTCCGGCGGCATCCCGGAACTGATCGGCGAGGACAATGCCGCGTGGCTGTTCACGCCGGGTGACGACGCGGACCTCGCCGCGCGCCTCCGCACCGTGATCGCCGGGGGCCGCGCCGGCCTGCCGGACGAGCGCAGCTTCCAGCACGTCATCCGCGAATCCACCTCCGAGCGCGTCGCCGAGAAGTACCTCGACCTCTACGCCGAGCTCGTGGCCGAGCGCCGGGCCGGGCGCGCGTGAGCGTCACCGCCCTGCTTCCGGCCGAGGCTTCGACCGCCCCGGCGGCACTCGGACTCGCCGACGAACCGGACGTCTCGGGTCGCTCCTTCGCGGCGGCCCGCTGGGTCGCGCTCGCCTCGGTCGGCAACGTCGTCCTCAGCTTCGGGGTGTTCCTGGTGCTGGCCCGGCTCATCGAGCCCGCCGAATTCGGGCTCGTCGCGGTCGCGGCCGTGTTCATCGACATCCTGCAGATCGTGGCCCGGGGCGGCCTGCCCGACGCGGTGGTCCAGAGGGCGGATCTCGACGAGGACTTCGCCGCCACCGCCTTCTGGGTGACCCTCGCCTCCAGCGTGGCCTATGCCGCGGCGCTCGTCGGCCTGTCGTGGCCGATCGCCTGGCTGCTCGACCTGCCGGAGCTGCGCCCCGCCCTCACCGCGCTGTCCGCCTGCTTCGTGCTCTCGGCCCTGGGCGCGATCCACGAGGCGCGCCTCCAGCGGAGCTTCGGCTTCCGCAAGCTCGCCCTGCGGGCCCTGGGCGCCAACCTCCTCGGAGGGGGCGCCGCCCTGGCTCTGGCCCTGTCCGGCTACGGCGTCTGGAGCCTCGTGATTCAGCGTCTCGTCGCCACCACGGCGACCACGCTCCTGACCTGGGCGGCGATGCCCTGGCTCCCGGCCCGGCGCCTGGATTTCGCGGCGGCCCGGAGCCAGATCGCCTTCGGCTCGCGCATCTTCTCCACCAACCTGCTGCTGATGTTCTCGATCCGCAGCCAGGAGGTGATCGCCGCCTACTTCCTGTCCACCACCGATGTCGGGCATCTGCGCCTCGCCTGGCGCTGCATCGACCTCGTCAGCCAGGTCGCCGTCATCCCCCTCTCGGCGGTCGGCCTCACCACCTATGCCCGCCTGCAGGATCGTCCGGCCGACCTCGCCGCCGCCTTCCACGACTTTACCCGAACCTCCGCCTTCCTGGCCCTGCCGGCCTTCTTCGGCATGGCCGCCGTCGCCCCGACGCTGATCCCGTTCCTGTTCGGCGAGCAGTGGCACGATGCGGTGCCGGTCCTGCGGATCCTGTCGCTGCTGGCCCCGGAATTCGTCGCCACCTCCTTGCTGTGGATGATCTTCACGGCGCTCGGTCACAGCGGCACCGCCCTGGCCCTCGCGGCCGCCCAGTTCGGCCTCGGGGCCGTGGCGGCGATCCTCACGGGACCCTTCGGGCTGACGGCGCTGGTCATCGGCCACGTGGCCCGGGCCTACCTGTTCTCGCCGCTCATCGTGGTCCGGGCCGGGCGCCTCGTGCCGGTGAGCAACGGGCGCCTCGCCCGGGTGTTGATGCCCGCCACGGCCTGCGCGGGCGCGATGGCGGGCCTGGTGCTTCTGGTCCAGGACCCGATCCACCACGCCCTCGGCGACCGCCTCGGCCTGTTCGCCTGCGTAGGGGTAGGCATGCTCGCCTACGGGGGGCTCGCCCTCCTGTTCATGCGCCCGACGGTTCGCGCGGCCCTCGGGTTCTTCGCCCGCCGGGCCGGCTGACCGCCACGGGTCCGACGCCTGCACGCTTCGCAAACCTTTGCGCGCCAGAATGGGCGGGAGGCCGCCGGTGCGCCCGTCCGGGCGGACGGCGTCCTCTCGGAGGCTCCGGGATAATGGCGGGACCAGCGATGCCGGCGGCCGAGACGGGAGGCGCGCGGGCTGTGCCGGTGGCGGCCGACCGCGCCGCCGTCTTCCTGTTCGGAGCCGCCCTGCAGCTCAACGTGCTCACGTCGACCTTCGGGCTGCCGTTCCAGCGCCTGTCCGACCTGCTGCCCTTCCTGCTGATTCCCTGGTTCGGGCTGCGCCGGGCGGTGATCACGGAGGGCCTGCGCCACGTCGTGCCGCTGGCTACCATCGGCATCCTGATCGGTTTGTCGCTGGTGCTGAAGGCGCAGATGCAGGCGGGCGACGTCTACCTGACGCTGGTGCTGCTCCTCTACTTCGTGCTGGCGGCCATCCTGCTGGTGATGTTCCGCGACCGACGCCTCGAGCACGCCTTCTGCTGGGGTCTGCTCGCAGGTCTGCTCGGCTCGCTCGTCGTCCTGCTGCTGTCGACCTCCGGGCTGCCGCTGGACCGCTTCGGCCTCGGCGTGCCCACCGACGGGCTGGACGAGGATCTGAAGCTGTTCGTCGAGGACAAGCAAGGCGGGATCTGGGCCTCGGGCAACGAGACCGGCCACGTCTTCGCCCTGGGCGGGGCCGCCGCCCTCCTGTTGAGCCTGCGGTATCGCCTCAACCTGATCTATCTCGCCTACTTCGCGGCCCTGCTGGCGAGCTTCCCCCTGACCAACAATCGCTCCGGCCTGTTCATGCCGTTGCTGGTCCTGGTCGTCCTGATGCGGCGGAGCATTCGGCTCCAGGTGGTGCTGCCCGTCCTCGCCGGCCTCGGTATCCTGCTCATCGTCTTCTCGATGACGGGCGAGATCCCCCTGCCCCAGAAGCTGGCACAGACCATCGAAACGCGCTTTGCCGGCGACAGCAACGTCACGGGCAACGCCGACGAGCGCTTCCTGTCGGGCTTCACGGCGTTGCAGCTCGTGCTGGAATACCCGTTCGGTGTCGGCGAGGTCGCGCGGCGCGACGAGCTGCGCAACCTCACCGGCCTCGTGACCCCGCATAACGGATTCGTCGCGCTCGCGCTCCAGAGCGGCGTCGCGGTCACGCTGCTCCTCCTCGCCGGGCTCCTGCGGATCGCCCGGTCCCCCGCGGCCGCCGGCCCCTTCGTGGCCTACAGCGCCCTGTTCCTGGTGCCGTCGATGATGTTCGAGGAACTGTCGGTGAACCAGTACTTCCTGTTCTTCATGGCGGTGGTGCTGGCTTCCCTCGCGGTGCGGCCCCGGCTTTCCGACGGACCGGAATCCTAGGGGCGCCGCGTCACCGCGCGGGGGGCGGGCTGCCGATCTGACAGGTCGGGGCCGCCGTGCTCTCGCTGCGCAGTTCCGCCATCATCACGGCGCGGGCCGCCTCCAGCGGCGCGGCGCTGACCGGCATCGGCCCGTCGAACGGGCGCTCGTGCAGGGCGATCACCCCGAGGGTGGTCACCGTGGCGATCGCGAACAGGATCATCGCCACCGCCTGCGGCACCGGCTTGTCCACGTGGATCAGCCCGATGGAGAGGAGGGTGAGCAGCGCCAGCACCATCAGGGTCAGCCATTTCGACTGATCGCCATGGGCTTCGCTCAGGCTCAGCCGGTCGCCCCGCGCCGCGCGCAGGTTCATCACCGCGTCGAGGAGCGCCGAATGGGCCGCGGCGCCGGCCTCGGTGGTGTGGCGGGGGTCGGCCACCGCCTGCAGCAGGCGGCCCAGGGCTTCGCCGGCCGGGCGCGACGATTCCAGCTCCGCCATCTTGGGCCATTCGTCGTCGATCAGGGCGTTGGTGTAGGTCCGCAGCCGCGCCCGGATCTCCGTCATGTCGGAGGCGGTGGCGATGCTGAGGTCCTCCACCGCCAGCAGGTTCATCTTCTCCGACTGGACGATCTTCGAGGCTTGGCGCTGCCGTTCCCAGGCATCGTTGGCGACGAAGCCGGTCAGGAGCGCCAGCATCACCGAGATGGCGCTGAAATACGGTGCCACCAGGCCGAGCCCGAGCTTCGTGATCCCGGGCCGCGTGCCGGACGACACCGACAGGAGGGTGATCACGGCCCCGCAGACCGCGAAGATCGCCGCCAGCAGCGTGAAGATCAGCCAGACCGGCTGATCGAGCCAATAGCTCAGGACCACGTGTGTCTCTCCCCAACGATCAATGGGTCGTCACGATCAATTGGCCACGACGATACGGCCCCGCGCCTACCGAACGGTGAACCCGACCGTCGCGGAACGCCGACATCCGGCCCGCGTGGTCACGACCGCCCCGGTCACGCCGCTCCCGCGCAGCCCTGGACCGTAACGCGCCCCTAACCCTGCCGACAAAGATCTTGCCGGCGAAAGCTGACGGAGATCGGACATCGATTCGGAGAACGACACGGACCATCATCGTCCGATCCCCGTAAACTCAGGAGGCTCGATAAGCTGTCGATCGATACGGAGATCGTCGGCCTCAAGTGTTCGACGGCCTTCGACCGCGATCCTTCTACGTATTCCGGCTGGTTTCACCGGGATCGAAGGTCGCGCGACGCCCCCGATCCGGATCGCGTCTTCCAACCCGCCCCGGTGATCCTGTCGGCCCGCCGGCGCGACCGGGCAATATCGCAGGCGCGGGAGGCGAGACCGGATTCGGCAGCCGAGGCCGGCGCGGGCGAGGCGGCGGCCCCGCCCGCGCCTCTCAGGGTTTGATGACGGGTTCGGCGCTAGATCCGCCCATGACCTCGATTCTCGTCAGCGCGATCGCCTTCTGCTCGATCTTCTTCGGTGCGCTCGCGGGCGTCTGGACCGCGCGCCGGCTCCCGGCGCCGCACCTGTCCGGCGAGACCCGCGCGGCCATCTCGGTCTCCATGGCGGTGGTCGGCACGCTGGCGGCCCTCGTCCTCAGCCACATGCTGTCGAATGCCGGCGCCTCCTTCATGCTGCGCACCACCGCGATCCAGACCCTCGCCGTCGACCTGATCAAGCTCGACCGCGCCCTGAAGCGCTACGGCCCCGAAACGCTCCCGATCCAGGACAACCTGCACACCTACGGGCGGACGAAGCTCGAGGAGCTGTCGACGTCGGCGCCGGACGGCAGCCTCGGCCTCGACAACCTGCATCGGCTCGAAACCCTCAGCGATCAGATCGTCGACCTTCGCCCCACGGGGGACCGGACGCAGCGCGTCCAGGCCCAGGCCCTGCGCATCGTCGACGAGATGGCGGATGCGCGCTGGCTCCTGGTGGAGCGCAAGAGTCTGGCGGTGCCCCTCCCGTTCCTGGTTCTCATGATCTTCTGGCTCTCGATGCTGTTTGCCAGCTTCGGCCTGTTCGCGCCGCGCAACACCACCGTGATCTTCGCGCTGCTCCTCTGCGCCCTGGCGATCTCCGGCGGCATCCTGATGATTCTCGAACTCGGCGCGCCGGCGCGCGGCCTGATCCGCCCCTCGGTGGCGCCGATGACGATCGCCGTCGAGGAACTGGCGCGCCCGTGAAGAACCGGAGGCTCGAAGATCTCGCGATACAGCCCGCGGATTTCGATCGGGTGTTTTCTGATCCCAGAATCACGCTGATCAAGGACATGATCAACGACATCTTCACGGGATCGATCATGGACAGATCTGTCAACCAGAGCCGACCTGTCGCCCTTCATTCGGAAACCATATCGGCGTCGCGAAAATCGGATCATCTGGACAACCGGCGCGCTTCCCAGGAAAAGACCGGGGCGGACGGGGATCGTTCCTTGGTCTTTCGTCGCCGCGATCCGCTGCGTGGCCATCGAGCGTACGGTTGGGAGAGTCACGCGTGACCACATCGTCTCAGCCGGACCCTCGGTCCGGTGGTGCGCGCGCCGATGCGGCGACCAGCCTGCCCGAGGGCGGCGCCCGTCGTCCGACCCGGCCCGGCCCCAAGGGCCGGCTGCTGCGCAACCTCGGGGCGGCCAAGCGCACCAGCGACCCGGTGGTGGGCATGCTCGCGGCCTCGTCCACGCCCGCGGCCAGGCCCTGGACCCTGCCCCTGTGGCTGCTGCTGGTCGGGCGGGAATCGGTCCACCGGCGCTGGCCCCTCGTCACGGGCGCGGGCGTGCTCTGGATCATCCTGGGCCTGGCCCTGGTGGCCGATGCCCTCGACGGGGCGACGCACATTCCGGATCGCTGGTTCGGCCTCCTGCTCGCCCTGGAGGCGGTGGCGGCCTTCATCCGCGGCCTGATCGCCACGGGGGCGGCGCGCCGCCTGCGCCTGCTCAAGGCGGCGCTGCTGTTCGGGGTCGCGGTCCTGACGATGCTGGCCTCGGCCTCCAGCACCTTCCTGCTGGCGATGCTGTTCGGTACGGCCTTCCTGGTCGACGGCGCATCGCGGATCGTCCTCTCGCAGGTGCTGCGGTTTCCGGGCTGGCGCTGGTCGGTGTTCCACGGAAGCCTCGGCGTCGCCCTCGGCCTCCTGACCCTGGAGCCCTGGCCGACCTGGTATGCCGGCACGGTCGGCTTCAGCATCGGCGCCTTCCTGATCCTGGGCGGCGTCAAGGTGGCGCTCCTGGGATTGCGGCTGCGGCGCCTCCCGACGGATGTCGGCCGCTCCACGCCGGAGGGCGGCGCGGACACGGTCACGGTCTATGTCTGGACCCCCACCGGGACGGCCAGCATCCCGGCCCGACAGCGCCTCGTTCACCGCTACGTCGTCTCGGTGAACGGGGGCGGCCACATCTCCACCGGCCACGCCTCGCTGGAGATGTGCGGGCCGGGCGAGACCGGCGGCGCGGAAGACGCCGGGCCGGACACCCCGCTCTACGTGAGCCACTACCCCGCCGTGGAGATCGACCGGTCGCCGGACAATCTGCGCGCGACCCTGCGGGCCGGGCCGGAGAACAACGTGCCGGGCCGCTTCCTGCCGAGCTATCGCGCGGAGGCGGACGATTGGTGCGAGGCGACCGTCACGGTGACGCTGCACGGGGTCGACGGGGCGCGCCTGCGCGCCTTCTGGGCGCGGTATCGGCAGGACACCGCCTATAACCTCGTCGGGCGGAACTGCTCGACGGCGGTGGCCAACGCCCTCGACGCCGCCATCGAGGGCAGCTTCAATCGCCACGGCCGGCCGTGGTGGATGCTGGTCCGGGCCGTGATGAGCCCGGAATTCTGGGCGGCCGCCGTGCTGCGCAACGGGGCCGGGGCGATGACCTGGACGCCGGGCCTCGTGCTCGATTACGCCCGCGCGCTCAGCACCCTGGTCGATCCGGTCACGCCGCTCCCCGCCATCCCCTGGCAGGGCGTCCGTCGTCGCCTCGTGCGCAACTGGCGCGCCGAGGCCGTGGCCCGCAAGCGCGGCTGGCTGGACCAGCGCCGGACCGCACCGCCTTTGTAAGATGGCCGGCGGGGGTGGATCGCGACCCTGTGCAGGCCTCGGAAATCTCCGCTTGCGGGCTGCTGGGTCAGGCCGTGACCGATGGCCGTGAGGGACGGATATCCGCCGGTCCGCTTTGGGGACGTTCAGGAAACGGGGCGCTGATCGATCAATCCGAGGCGGGAGACCACCGTTCCGGGAGCCAGGATGGCGCCGGGCGCAACGACCGCATTCGCGCCGATGCGACATCCGTCGCCCACAAGTGCGCCGAACTTCAGCGTGTCCGCTTCGAGCGTCGTGCCGTTATAGCCGATACGGAGGCGGGGATCGGCCAACTCGTTCCGGTAGTTCGCAATGATCGAGCCCGCTTCGAGATTGACATCCCGGCCAAGGATGCTGTCGCCGACGAAGTTGAAATGGGCGAGCTTCGACCCTCGAAACAGGATGGTCGTCTTGAGTTCGGCTCCGGGTCCGACGATGCAGTCGCTGTCGAGCCAGCATCCACCTCTGATCAAGCTTCCCATAGCAATAAGACACTTCGGGCCAACGATCAGAGGGCCTTTCAGTACGGCGCCGGTCTCGACCCTGGTCGTGCGATGGATGGCGATATCGCCCTCGATCTCGTACTCGGAGCCGAGGGTCTTCAGAAGTCTCGCGACCATGCCAGCCAAGCCGGGGATGACATCCCACGCCTCTCCCGTCGCCCACCCGGCAAAGGGCGCATGACGCCAAGACGCGATATGCGCATCAACGATGGTCATTCGGCACGCGCTCGTGATTCTCACAACCCTCGAGTGTCAGACCGTGTACGGCGTACCAGCCTCGGTCAATCGTTTGCCACGGGCTCGAACGGCAGGTTTCGATCGCCGCGACGGCGTTGGTGAGCGTCCGGGTCGGGGCGGCGCCGGGCCATCAGCTTCCGCATCGAGAGCCATGGTCCGCTATCCACCCGCCTCAAACCGTCAGGCTCCATCGCAACCGTCGAGTTCTGACCGGCAGCGTCGAGGATTTGGATCGGCACCGCTCCGCCGGAGTGGGGCCCTGCGTCTCATTCGGGGGACGGCCTGGCCGTCGGGCCGGTGGGCGATGGGCGTGCGCTGACGCTCTTCGCCTGATCCGGGGGCCTCGCCGATGGTGCCAGGCATGCTCATGTGGCCCGTGCGCCACAACGGCACAGCGATGTCGGTTGATTTAGAACCTTTTTAAAAAGCAACAGAGCGAGATTGAAATGAATGTAAGTCTTCGTCTTGGAAGTTCGATCTGACCAGGTTGACCGGAAATGTTTCTGCCTCGTAACGCACAGCCTCCGAGTTAGTTTTGGTATGCGTCCGTGGCACCCTCCATCAAGAATAAGAAGTCCCACGGTGCTCGCGTGGCATCGACTGCTGTCCTTTCGATGACATCCCTTGTTTCAGTGATCGGCCTTGGATCGAATTCGACCCAAGCTCAGCCCGCCACGGACGCAGCTCAGGCGGTGCAACTCGAAGAACTTGCTGTCGCGGGCAATGGCGGCTCACTTCTCAAGGTCGATGGCTATCTTGCCAAGGACAGCATCAGTGCGACCCGCACGGACACGCCGCTGCGTGAGGTGCCACAAACGGTGGTGGTCGTACCGAACCAGGTGCTCGAAGACGCAGCCGCCACACGTGTCGACACGGCTCTCGACCTGGCCGGAGTCGGTCGCGCCAACAATTTTGCAGGCTTGGGCCTGACCGAGTTCACGATCCGGGGCTTTGCCACCGGCGAATACTACCGCAACGGATTTCCGATCAATCGAGGATTCCCGAATTCGCCCGATGTCGCTTCCATCGAGCGCATCGAGGTTCTCAAGGGTCCATCAGCGTTCCTGTACGGGCGTGGCGATCCGGGCGGCACCTTCAACATCGTCACCAAGCAACCGCTGGCCGAGCGCAGCTTCGCCATCGGTACGCAGTACGGCAGCTACAACCTCAAGCGCAGCACGTTCGATGCGACAGGCGCCCTCGATGAGGACGGCAAGGTCCTCGCCCGCATCACGGGTGCCGTTGAGGACAACGGCAGCTTCCGCGACTTCGTGCGCGGCGACCGTTACTACCTCGCGCCTGTCATAGCCTGGAAGCCGACCGCCGACACGACCGTCACCCTCGAAGGGGAGCTCATCAGCACCAGCCAGACCTTCGACCGCGGCGTCGTGCCCATCGCCGGCAACCTCCGTGCCCTCCCAAGGACCCGCTTCATCGGGGAACCGGGGATCGCCCCGGTTCGCAACGACAACGCCCTCGGCCAACTGCGCATCGAGCATCGGCTCGACCCGAACTGGGTGGTCAGCGCCGGGGCGCAGGTGCTGGCCGGCAATCTCGCCGGCGACGGTGCGGGGGCCATCGGCGTCCTTGCCGACGGACGGACCCTGCGGCGCACGTTCGAGCGGCGTGACCTGACCTGGTCCGATCTCGACCTGCAGGTGAACCTCGCGGGCAAATTCGAGACGGGTCCGTTTCGCCACACACTGCTGACGGGCCTGGACTATGACAGCTATCGCTACCGTGAGGTCTTCAACCGCTCGAACGCGACGACCAACCCGTTCTTCCTCGATCTCTTGACCCCTCAGTACGGCCAGCGCCTGCCCCCACTCACGGCCTCCGTCAGCAACCTGCTGGAGAACACGCAGAGCTTCGCCGGCTACATCCAGGACCAGATCGACATCACGCCGCGCCTCCACGCACTGGTTGGCGTGCGCGTGGAAGACATCGGCCTCGTCTCGACCTCCTTCCTCAACAATCGGACCACGCGCCTGCAGGGTACCGCTGCGACCCCCCGTCTCGGCTTGGTCTACGACCTCTTCGACACGGTCTCCGTCTACGGCAATTACTCGCGCTCGTTTCGGCCCAACACCGGTGCGGACCGGACCGGCCGACCCTTCGCGTTCCAGGAGGGCGAGGGCGTCGAGGCCGGTGCCAAATTCACCCTGCTCGACGGTCGCCTGAGTGCCACGGCGGCCGTGTTCGACATCAAGCGGACCAACGTCCTGACAACGGACCCGCTCGACGTGAACTTCAGCGTGGCCGCAGGCGAGGTCCGCAGCCGTGGCTTCGACCTGAGTTTCGCGGGCTATCTGGCGCCGGGCTGGCGCGTGATCGGCACCTACGCGTATGTCGACGCGGCCGTGAGCCGTGACAACGCGCTTCCTGTCGGGACGCGGCTGGCGAATATCCCCGAGAACAGCTTTTCCGTGCAAAGCGTCTACGAGTTCCAGAGCGGCGACCTTCGGGGTCTCGGGCTCGGCGGGGGCGTCAGTTTTGCCGGGCAACGCGTTGCCGGGACGGCTTTGTCGACCTTCAAGCTTCCCGAATACACGGTCTTCAACTTGATCTCGTATTATCAGATTACGCCGGGCGTCAGAGTCTACCTGAACGTCGACAACCTCTTCGACGAGACGTTCTATGACCGGGCGTTTCAGAACCGCTACGCCACTCCAGGTCTTCCACGCACGATCATGGGTGGCGTTGCGGCTCGCTTCTAAATCCCCGCCACGCTTGTTATCCAATGCCGCTTCGGCACGGCGTCGAGGATCGCGGTCGCGCACAAGGCTGGCACGGTTCCGCGCTCCGCCGGAGTGGGGCCCTGCGTCTCATTCGGGGGACGGCCTGGCCGTCGGGCCGGGTCGGGCGAGGTCGCGCGCGAGGGCGAGCATCACCGCGAGGGTGTCGGCCTCGTCCTGCTCCGCGCCGTGGTCGCTGAGCTTGACGATCACCGTGCCGGTGTCGCGATTGATGTAGACGTACTGGCCGTAGACCCCGATGGCGGAGATGTCCTCGTCGCCGTTCGGAACGTGCCACCACTGCGCCGAGTAGGGCCAGCCGTCGACCTCCTGCCGGGCCGGCGTCTCGATCCGTTCGATCCAGCCCGGCGCCACGATGCGCGTCGCTCCCACCCGGCCGTGATCGGCCACCATCAGCCCCAGGCGGGCGAAGTCGCGGGCGACGGCATTGAGGCAGCAGAACGCCTTCTCGGTCCCGCCGGGCCGGTCGAGATTCCAGGTCGCCTCCGCCTCGGCCCCCATCGGTTTCCAGATCTGCTCCGACAGGATGTCGGCCAGGGGCCGGCCCTGGATCTCGACCAGAATCAGCCCGAGCACCTCGGTGTCGATGCTGCGGTACTGGCCCTTGCTGCCGGGCCGGGACGACAGGCGGGCGTGGTCCCGCACGAAGGCCGGGAGGTCGCGGGTGAGGTACATCCCGGCCGTGCCGACCAGCGGGTCCCAGGGATCGTAGTTCTCCGGCACCGCGAGCCCGCTCGTCATGTCGAGGAGGTCGCGGACGGTGATGCGGCCGAAGGCGGCGGTGTCGCGCAGATCCGGGCGCAGGTCTGGAAGCAGGGCGGAGACCCGGTCCGTCTCGGCGAGCTGCCCCTTCGTGATCGCCTGCCCGACCAGGAGCGAGACCACCGATTTCGCCACCGACCAGGACGGAAAGCGCGTCGCCCCGTCGAAGCCGGGCCGATACCATTCGTGGACCAGGATGCCGTTCTGCGTGACCAGGAGTGCATTGGTGTGGGTCGCGGCCAGCATCTCGGCCAGGGAGACCCGCCCGCCCTTCCACGGCACAGGGTCGAGGATTGGGCGGAGCCGGACCGGCAGGACCCGCGGGGTCGCCGCCGCCGGCACCGGCCGGCGCGCGAACCAGGGTTCGACGGCCGAGGGCTCGAGGACGGTGAGGGCCACCAGGGTGATGGGATTCGGCACGCCGAGGAGGGCCGTGGCCGCCCAGGCGACGGCGCTCAGGAGCCCGGCCGCCACGAGCCCGATCTTCAGGGCCAGGGCCGGGCGCCCCGCGCGGTGGGGGCGGGACCGCGGGCCGCGCTCGGGGTGAAAAAGCACCGGAGGACAGCCCTTCGTGCGGGAGGAGGACCCCATGTTCGGGGGTTGAAAGCGGATCAGTGGGCCGCGCTCTGGCCCGAGGCCAGGATGGTCACGCCCACGGCGATCACCGCGATGCCGGCCATCATCGACAGGGTGATGGGCTCATCGAACAGGAGGGCGCCGCCGAGGGCCGCCCCGACCATGCCGACCCCGGCCCAGATCGCGTAGACGACGCCGATCGGCAGCATGTTCATGCTGTTCGACATCAGCCAGAAGGCGGTGCCGTAGCCCACCACCATGATCACGGTCGGCACCGGCCGGGTCAGCCCGTCGGCGGCCTTGAGGGCCAGCGTCGCGGTCACTTCGGCGCTGATCGCGAAGGCGAGGAGCAGGTAGGGATTCATGCGGGAAGCGTCCGTGGAAGCGGCGGGCCGACGGAGCGCCGGGCGATGCGTGCGCCCGACAGGAACCACCGGGCGCGTTAATTTCCGGTGTGGCGCCCCGTGAATGAGGCGCGCCGTTGCGGGCTCTAGTCTTGTTTTCGCCGGGCGCACGTGTGGCGGATCTTGAGAGCGACCAGTCTTGGGCGGAGTCAACAGGCTCGGACGGGTACAGGTCGGTTTCCAACAATTGGACCTGCCGGGCCGCGTCGCGTTCGGCTATGGAACGCGACACCCGTGGAAATCGCGCCGGCTCCGGGCCGGCACCCCCACGCGATCGGAGCGTTGAGGATGTCTCGGCCGGCAGTGGTTCCCAGCGTCATCGAAACGACGACCTGCGTCGAACCCCGTCAGGCGTTCGCGTTCTGGCGCGCCACCGCGCTGGCGCCCTTCGGCGACGTGGAGCGGGTCCAGGCGCGGGCGCCCTTCCAGGCCAGGCGGCTGGCCGTGGCCGCGGCGGACTGGGCGCTGACGCACACGGCGAGTTCGCCGGTGGGCTTGCGGTTCGGCAGCGGCCATATCGACCGGAACGCCCCCGAGCAGGTCGCCATCGCCCTGGCCCTCGACGGGATCGGCTACCAGGAGCAGCACGACCGCGGCGGGCGGATCGCCGCCGGCGACATCAGCTTCCTGGTCCGGAACCGGCCCTTCATGGCCGGCTCCCAGAACGCCTACGAGGAACTCCGCATCGCCGTACCGCGCCGGATGTTCGAGGCGTGGTTCGGCGATGCCGATGCCCTCTCGGGGCGGATTCTGGCGAGCCGACCCGCGACATCCGCCTTCGCGCCGCAGTTCCGCGCCTTCGCGACCTCGGTGCGGGCGATGTCCCACGACGAGGCGGACGCGGCCCTGGACAGCCTCTTGCACCTGCTGCGGAGCCTCGTCCCGGAGGCGACCGGCCGGTCGCGGAGGGAGCTGTCGCGGGATGCGGTGATCTCCCTGGCGCGGGCGCAGATCGAGCGGCGGCTGCACGACCCGGGCCTCTGCCCGCGGGAGATCCACACGGCGCTCGGGCTGTCGCGAACCCAGCTCTACCGGGCCTTTGCCGAGACCGAGGGCATCGCGGCGGAGATCCGGACCGCGCGCCTGACCCATGCCTACCGCCACCTGGCCTCGCCGGACAACGACGGCCTGAAGATCGCCACCATCGCGTATGGCTGCGGCTTCACCGACGTGCCGACCTTCAACCGCGCCTTCCGCCGGCGCTTCGGCTTCCCGCCCGGCGATCTTCGCAGTCGTGATCCAAGCCTGCGTGATCCAAGCCTGCGTGATCCAAGCCTGCGTGATCCAAGCATCCGTGATCCAAGCATCCGTGATTTTGGCGCCCGACGCTCCGGAGACGCACCGTCGGACGGGACATCCTCTCACGGCAGGTGATACGACACGCCCGCGATCAGCGCCTTCTCCTCGGTGTTGATGGTCCGGCGCGGATCGCCGCCGAACTTGTTGTGCCAGTACTGGAAGCCGGCGAACACCTCGAAGCGGTGGGGCGTGCCGGCGACGAGCTGGCCGACATCCAGCACCAGGTTGGTCTGCGACACGAACTCGACCTGGGTCTCGTTCTCGTTGATGCGTCCGTAGCGGCCCTTGGGCAGGATCACGGTGTTGAAGCCGGCGAGCGACAGGGGCAGCCCGGTGAAGCTCAGGGGCAGCGCATAGGTCAGCTCGAATTCCGGCGTCATCCGGTATTCGACGCTGCGGAAGCGGCCCACCGCGAAGCCGTTGCGCGAGAACTCCTTGTAGGCCTGGACCTTGAGATTCACGTATCCGGCCGGCACGTCGAACGCGAAATTGAGGCCGAAGGTGCCGGCGCGCTTCTCGGAATCGAAGGTCGTGTCCTTGGTGTTGATGTCCGCCCCGAAGGACAGCCCGATATCCTTGACGAGGCCCGGGATGCTGAAGGCGTCGGTGTCGAAGATCTGGTTCCCGCTGAGGACGCCCCGGTAGATCAGGTAGAACTCGGTCGCGCCGACGCCGGGGAAGTTGCCGAACTTGTCGCCCGCCGGGTCCTGGGACCCCGAGCGCAGGATGTCGAGGGAGAGCAGGTTGGTGCCGTAGGTCCAGGTATTGGCGTGGAACAGGTTGACCACGTTCTTGGGCACCGCGCGGGGCTCGCGCCGGCCGTCCGGACCCTGGACGCTGATCCCGGGCTCGGCGGACGGCCCCTGGAACCGGTAGCTGATGATGGTGTCGGAGAAGCTGAAGAGCGAGGGCGCGGGCGGTGCCGCGACCGGCCCCACGGGCGGCGCAGGCGCTGCGGGCCCGTCCGCGGCCGACGCGGTTCCGATGAGGCCGAACCCCGCGAGGCCAAGACCTGCGAGGCCAAGACCTGCGAGGCCAAGACCTGCGAGGCCAAGACCCGCGAGGCCAAGGCCGGCACGGCCGAGCCTGATACGGACATGCCCGCGGCAGGCCAGAAGCAGGCCCCGGCGGGCCGCACACGTAAGCATCGACGTCTCTCCCGTGAATGTCCAAGTCCCGATAAGCCGCCCCATCGGTCGGGCTCGCCGGTTCGGCGCCTGTGCGCCGCCGCGCCGCAGCGCGGGCCGACAGCGGTCGAGCCGGGCTCGTCGCGGTCGTGGTTGATCTCGCCGCTCCGCCCTCGCATCCAGCCGGCCGATCGTCGCCGGGCGCACCATGAACCCGGCCCGGGCGCCGGGCACGGGTCGCATGCGTTGCGAAGCCTGCCGCCGCGCGATCGCTTCGACAGACCGCCGGGGCAGGGTATTCGGTGAACGAGGGCGTTCGATGCCGGGCCGCGAGCCCGCGCGATCCGGCCCTATTTCAGCGGACAGGCGGCGCCGCTGACGATCCAGGCCGCCACCAGGGCACCGGCCTCGGCCTGCGTCCCGGGCGCCGGCGTCCGGCCGTATCCGGGCGCCCAGGCCCATCCGACCAGGGTGTCCTGGCCGATGTGGTGCAGGAGGTCCTCCACCTTGCGCTGGCCGTTGCGCGCCGGATCCTTGATCTGCTCGCAGATCTCGGCGACGCTTCTGCCCTCCCAGGCCATCGAGCGCGGGGCGAGGTGCCAGTCGGAATGCCCCGGCATCCGTCCGGGCTCGAAATTGGCGGCGCCGTGGCAGCTCCCGCAACGCATCGACGCGGTGCCGAAGCCGTCGGGCCCGCGGAACACCGGCGGCTGGTGGGGCCGGCTGTGGTCGCCCTGCCGGGGCCGGTCACCGGCCGGATGGCAGTTGGTGCAGCGGGGACTGGTCAGGACCTTGCCGAGTTCGGTGAAGATCGCCGCCGAGCGCGTGTGGGTGTCGGCGATCGCGTCGAAGCTCTGCGGCGGGGCGAGCCGGCCGGCCGGAACCGGCTCGGCCGCATCGACCCGCACCAGGCACACGGCGAGGACGGCCGCCGCGGCGAGGCCGCGGGTCCGGAGGGAAAAGGTCATCGGCCGGGCTTTCAGAGGAGGTAGCGCTGGGGTTCGGCCAGGATCACGGAGCGGACCGCCTCGTGATATTTGACGTAACCGGTGCAGCGACAGAGATGGCCGTCGAGGGCTTCGGCGATGGTGGATTCCACGTCCGCCCGGGCCACCGGCGTCCGGGCCAGACGCTCGAGCAGCACCTGGCCCTCGTTGAGGAAGCCCGGCGTGCAGTATCCGCACTGGAACGCGAAGTGGTGGATGAAGGCCTTCTGCAGCACGCTGAGCTCGTCGCCCTTGGCGTGCCCCTCGACCGTGCGGATCGTCTTGCCGTTGAAGCTCACGGCCGGGACGATGCAGGTCGGGCTGGTGGAACTCGTCCCGTCCGGTTCATCGACGATGATGGCGCAGCTCAGGCACTGCGCCGCGCCGCAGCCGAACTTGGTGCCCGTCATCCCGAGATATTCGCGCAGGAAGTCGTTCATGGTGAGGTCGTCGCGGACCTCCGTCGGACCATGGACCCGACCGTTGATGGTGATGACCAGTGCCGTCACGCCAGGGCTCCCTTGAGCATGGTGGGGGTGACCGGAAGCGAGTAGAAGCGGTGGCCGGTCGCGTCGAAGATGGCATTGAGGATGGCGGGCACGACGGGGATCATGACCACTTCGGCGATGCCCTTGGGCGGCTCGTCGGCGGAGACCGGCGGCAGCAATTCGATCTCGAGATCGTGCAGCGGCAGGTCCGATCCACGGGCCACCACGTACTGGCCGAGATTCCACTGGCCGTTGCCGGGGCCGCCCTCGTAGAGCGGCAGGGTCTCCAGCAGGGTGTAGCCGACGCCCATCGCGAAGCCGCCCTGGGCCTGGCCCCGCACCACTTCTGGGACCAGGGCGCGGCCGCATTCCACCACCGAATAGGCCTTGGCGATCCGGATCGCCCCGCTGGTCCGATCGATCTCGACGCGCACGACGGTGCCGCACTGGGCTCCGAAGGTGGTGCCGATCCGGTTGTTGCTGGTGGGCGGGAACGCGACGGCGACGCGGGCGACCCGTTCGAACGGGCCGGCGCCGTGGCGGACCGCGAGGGCGTCCGCCTCGGCGCGATAGCGCTTGTCCTGGATCGGGAAGGTGGCGCTGGCGAAGGCCCACCGCGAGAAGCAGTGGGTCATCGCCCCGGTCACCAGCCGGGCCGCATGGGCCTTGGCCGCGAGATCCGGCAGGGACAGCGGCGGCAGGTCGGCGAAGACCAGACGGCCCTCCTGCCACCGCGCCTCGGCCCATTGCTCGGCCCGGTGGTCGGTGGCCGGAATTTTCCACAGCGCGAGGGCCGCCGGCCACAGGCCGAACCGGAAGATGACGCGGGCCGCCTCGGCCGCCGCGTGGGTGCCCACATGGGCGCCGTTCGAGGCCGCGGTGGCCGAGCTGATGGCCGGAACCCAGCGGCTGTTCTTCTCGACGGCGTCCTGCGTCGCCTGATCCATCGTGTACGAATTGCCGGAGGTGACCAGCGCCAGGGCGCCGAAGGCGTCGAGCTGGCCGAGGGCGACCTCGTCGGCGAGGCCGCCGATGTGGATCGCGACCCGGCTCGCCAGCGCGGTGCCCATGCCGTTACCCATCTCGGGCTGATCGCAGGCGATCGAGATGCGGCCCTGGGGGTCGATCTCGATGCGGCCCATGGAGCAGTCGGCGCCGGTGCCGTAATCCTTGGTGACGCAGGCGACGCCGGTGCCGACGACGACGCCGTCGCGCTTCGGCCGGGCCTTCTCCGCCGCCCGCGCCGTCCAGATCGGATGCGCCTCGAGCTTGTCGAGAAGTTCCAGCGTCCGCACCGAGACGGTGTAGCGATTGCCCATCATGGTGCGGCCGTCGGGGGCCAGGGCGTTGCGGCGGCGGAACTCGATCGGATCGAGCGGCAGCGCCGCGGCGGCCTCGTCGATCAGGGTTTCGAGCGCCGTCATGGTCTGCACGGTGCCGTAGCCGCGCATCGAGCCGGCCGTCACGCCGCGGCTGTGCAGGGCCACCGTGGTGACGTCGACCTTCGGGATGTCGTAGATGCCGATGGCCGCCGCCGCCGCCACCGTGGCGACGTTGGTCGAGAAGTTCTGGAGGCCGCCGCCGTCGAGGACGTGGTCGGCCGCGAAGGCCGTGATCTTGCCGGTCTTGCGGCTGATCCCCATCCGCGTGTGCATCTTGAAGGCGTGGCGCTTGATACCGCCCTGGAACTGCTGGAAGCGATCATGCGCCAGGCGCACCGGGCGGCCGGGGAAGAAGATCGCCGCCAGGGTGACGTAGAGGATGAAGGGGGTGTGGTCGCGCCCGCCGAAACCGCCGCCCATATAGGCGAAATCAGCCTCGATGTGCTTGGGCTTGAACGCGGCCTTGGCCTTGCTCAGCAGGGTGGCGATGGCCTCGGCGCCCTCGTAGGGCGACTGGATGCCGAGCACCAGTTCGAGCTTGCGGCTCCGGCCGTCGTACCAGCCGAGGCCGCTCTCGGTTTCGAGGAACATCGGGTCGACCGACTGGGTCTCGAAGCGCCGGTCGAGCACCAGCAGGTCCGGGTCGCCCCCCGTCAGCTCGGCGCGGATGGCCTCGCCGTAACGGGCCGCCTTGCCGTAGGGCTTCGAGGTCTCCCGGGCGTAGGGTTCCCAGACCGGCAGGGGCGAATGCTGCATGCGGCCCGGACTGACCCATCCGGCCAGGATCGGCGAGTAGACGTCGGGCGATTGCGGGGTCGGGCCGGCGACGCGGGTGAAGCGGAAGGCGCCGTAATTCTCGCCCTCGACCGGACCGGTCTCGTCGCCGAACTGGACCAGGGTGCCGTCGCGGAAGGCGAGGCGGGCCCGGTCGAAGGCGTCGAAGCTGTCGAAGATCAGCATCGCGAGGGGCTGGCCGAGATAGAGCGGCGTCTTGCCCACCGGACAGAACAGGTCGCCGGCATAGAAGTCCGGAACCGTGAGATTTGCCTTGGCCACGTCATCCGCCGTCACCACCACATGGGGCTTGAGCGGCCCGTCGAGGCGGGCGAGATCGAGGCCGAGATAGACGCGGGACGCGTCCGGCGCCCGCACCAGCAGGGCGTGGGAGGTGGTCTGCGGCCAGCCCGGCATGTCGGCGGCGCGGAAATCCGAAGCATAGAGCTTCGCTCCCGTCACCTTCGGGCTGCCGTCGATGCGACCGAGGCCGCCGGAGGCGGGATTCCAGTGGTTCCGGCCCGGCAAGGTCTCGCGGGCGGCGAAGCTGGGCTCCTGGGCGGCGGCGAGGCGGGACAGGCTGAGCGAAATACCGCTCGCGGTGACCCAAGTCATAAATTCACGGCGCGACGCGCGCATGGTCCAATTCTCCAGGTTCCGTTCGGCGTTCCATGTCGATCCGGTCGCCGCAGCCCGATCTGGAGCCGACATCTTGCAGAGCCGATCAACACCCCGCCCGCGAGACGTCCTATACGGACTCTATGAACATATATCTTAATGAAATCGATAGATGCCGAAACGCAAAACTGCGGTCAAACCAAAGCGTTGCTGATCTGCCACTGATAGACGAGTTGTTGTTCGGTATAAGTTTTCAAATATATTAGAGATATTGATGGTAGATATTCGTAAATTAACACATGTAATTTAACGTTATTGTAGTGCCGGCAAGGGTCCGAATAAGGACATTGCCGCCGAGGCATACTACTCGGTATCGACTTCGCTCCGGCGGACATCCTCTTCCGTGGCGCCTGGGCGCTCATGCCCGGGACAGCCCCATCCGGCACGACGCGCCGGGCGATGGGGTCCAAGGGTGTCCTACAAGGGGGAATCGAGGCAGCCTCAGGCCGCGTGTTCGACCAGACCTGTTCTCGCATCGGCCCAGGATGGACCGGAAAGGCCGTCGGTGGTGGGCCCGGCAGGACTCGAACCTGCAACCAGACCGTTATGAGCGGTCGGCTCTAACCATTGAGCTACAGGCCCAAGCCGTTGGGACAGCTTGCGTTTCGGTGTCCGAGACGATCTCCAGGACCGCACCCGCGCCGGACACGCCGGGTTTGCCTAGCGCGATCCGTCAGCGGCGGCAAGGCTTCCGGCGCCCGGAGCGTGCCACGGTGGAAGACGCGGCAAGGCGGGCTCATCGAGGGAAAGGTTTGGACGGCAAGGGCCGGCGCCGTAATTCCCGAGACCGGCACGGCGGGGCAGGCATAGAGCGTCAGCCGGCTCTCGATGGTGCCCCCTGGCAGGCTGCCGGGCATCGGCGTCGAGCACGAGGCCAGCGCGACAGGCCGATGGCGTTTCCGGCGCGGCGGGCCTTGCCGAAGCCCCGCTGCAGGGTTCGGCCGGACGCCTCAGGCCGGCGGCCGGTCGGGCGCGAGGCCGAGTTGGGCATCCGCGAGAGCCTCGGCGAGAGCATCCGCGAGGGCGTCGACCTGCGCCGTGTCGTGCGCGGCCGAGAAGGCCACGCGCAGCCGGGCGGTGCCGGCCGGCACCGTCGGCGGCCGGATCGCGACGACGAGGAAGCCGCGCGCCTCCAGGGCGGCCGAGAGGGCGAGCGCCGCTTCCGCCGTCCCGACATGGACGGGCACGATCGGGCTCGTCGCCTCGGGCAGTCCGAGCCGCGCCGTGAAGCGGCGCGCCAGGACCAGGGGTCGGGCGGCGCGCTCGGGCTCCGCCTCGATGATGTCCAGCGCGCACAGGGCGGCCGCGGCCGAGGCGGGCGGCAGGCCGGTGGTGTAGACGAAGCTGCGGGCCCGGCTCGTCATGAGGTCGATGACCTCGCGCGAGGCGCAGAGATAGCCGCCATAGGAGCCCAGCGCCTTGGACAGGGTGCCCATTTCCAGGGGCGCACGGGCGCCCGCCTCCACCACGCCGAGGCCGTGGGCATCGTCCACCAGCGTCCAGGCATCGTGGGCCGCGGCGACCTCCAGGAGAGCGTCCAGGGGAGCCCGGTCGCCGTCCATGCTGAACACCCGCTCGGTGAGGATCAGCGCGCGCCCGTGGCGGCCCCTCCGCGCGACCAGGATGTCCCGCAGGTGGCCGACGTCGTTGTGGCGGAAGCGCAGCATCGTGGCACCCGAGACCTGCGCCCCCGCGAACAGGCAGGAATGGCCGAGCGCATCGATCAGGACCAGGTCCCGGGCGCCCGCCAGGGCCGGCACGATGCCGAGATTGGCCATGTACCCGCTGCCGAAGACCAGGGCGGCGGCCTTGCCCTTGTGGGCGGCGAGCCGGGCTTCCAGCGCGCCCAGCAGGGGGTGGTTGCCGGTGACGAGGCGCGAGGCCCCGGCCCCGGCTCCGTAGCGCGCCAGGGCCGCCTGGCCGGCGGCGATCACCCGGGGGTCGTCGGAGAGCCCGAGATAATCGTTGCAGGAAAACGACACCAGGGTCCGGCCGCTCCGTCGGGCGGTGACGCCGGGGCCGCGCGCGGTGTCGATCAGCCGGCGGCGCAGGGCGCGGGCCTCGAGATCGGCCAGGGTCTCGCGGGCGAACGCGTCGAGGCTGGACGGCGGGGAACCGGTATCGGACGGAGGGGCGGACATGCCGCCCGCATGGGGGCGAGCGGGACGGCCTTGTCAAGGACAGCCCGGTCTATCGCAGCGCCGCAGAGCAGCTCGGGGCCACGACGAAGCCGGACGACAAGATACGACGCGCGGGCAGTTAACCGCTTCGCAATGCGATGCTGCGTAGTTTGCTCGCCAAGGAGCGCCCTAAGCTTGGCGTTCCGGCACATTCCCGGAGTTCCGTGCCCCGCGCCGGCCCTCCCCTGACGGAGCACACCGACTCATGGCCCTCGATCTCGGCATGCCGATCCTCGTCGTCGACGATTATCAGACGATGGTCCGTATCATCCGCAACCTGCTCAAGCAGCTCGGCTTCGAAGAGGTCGACGACGCCTCCGACGGCACCGCCGCCCTGGCCCGCCTGAAGAACCGCAAATACGGCCTCGTCATCTCCGATTGGAACATGGAGCCGATGACGGGCTACGAGCTGCTGCGCCACGTCCGTGCCGACGAAGCCCTGCGCACCACGCCGTTCATCATGGTCACCGCCGAGTCGAAGACCGAGAACGTCATTGCCGCCAAGAAGGCCGGCGTGAACAACTACATCGTCAAGCCGTTCAACGCCGCCACGCTGAAGAGCAAGATCGAAGCGGTCTGCGGCGCCTGATCGATCGCCGACGCACACCGTAAGGGGGGAGCAAGGGACCATGCCACTCGCCAAGCAGGCGCGCAAAGCGAATTCCTCGCCGGACAAGCCATCACTGATCCGCGAACTGGTCGAAATCGCGGATTACATCGCGCACCTGCGCAACGAGATCGCCGCGCTCCGGGCCAACGAACTCACCCGCGACCGCTTGCCGATGGCCCATGAGGAACTCGGCAGCGTGGTGGCCGCCACGGCGGGCGCCACCAATTCCATCATGAACACGGCCGAGGAGATCCTCGGCCTGCCCGACGACAAGAACTACCGCGCCACCGTCGAGGCGCGCATGAACGACATTTTCGAGGCCTGCACCTTCCAGGACATCACCGGCCAGCGCATCGCCAAGGTGGTGGAGGCTCTGCATCAGCTCGAGAGCCGGCTCTCGCGCTTCGCCAGCGCCGTCAAGGCCAAGGACAAGGGCGGCATCGATCCGGAGGAGGTGGAGCGCCGGGTCCGCCGCGAACTCCTCATCCTCAACGGACCGCAGATCAACGGCCCGGCCGTCGCCCAGGACGAGATCGACGCCCTGTTCGCCTGATACCAGACCAGGATCACCAGACCAGGCGCTCGATCACCGCATCCGGCCGGACAGCCTGACGATCGAGCCAGTCGGCGATGTCGCCGAGGCTCGCGTGCGCGGCCGAGACCCCAAGCTCCTCCGCATGGATGCCGCGCGCCACCAGCAGGCTGGGAATGCCGTAGGCCGCCGCCCCCGCGATGTCGGTGCGCAGCGCGTCGCCGACCGCGAGCACCCGGGCGCGTTCCGGCGGCACGCGCCCGTCGAGGCCGCCCGCCAGCGTCAGGGCCGCCTCGTAGACGGGACGATGGGGCTTGCCCGCGTAGGTGACGGCGCCGCCGAGGCCTTCATAGGCTTCCGCGATCAGGCCCGCGCAGGGGACGAGCTCACCCCGGCGCTCGACCACGAGATCGGGATTGGCGCAGATCATCGGCACCGCCCGCGCCCGCATGGCCTCCAGCGTCGCGCGGTAATCCTCGGCGGTCTCGCAGGTGTCGTCGAACAGGCCGGTGCAGACCACGCGGTCGGCCGCCGCCACATCGACCAGCTTCACGTCGAGCCCGTCGAAGATCGTGGCGTCGCGCTCCGGCCCGAGATGGTGCAGGCGCTCGCCCGGATGGGCCGCGATCAGGCTGCGGGTGAGGTCGCCGGAGGTCAGGATGGCGTCGTAGGCGGCGCGGGGCACGCCGAACCCGTCGAGGATCGCCTGCACGCCGGCCCAGGGGCGCGGCGCGTTCGAGACCAGCACCACCCGGCGTGGCCGCCCCGCCTCCGGCAAGGCGCGAAAGCGCATCAGCGCGTCGCTCGCCCCCGGATGGGCGTTGGTGCCGTCATGCAGCACGCCCCAGACATCGCAGAGAATCAGGTCGTAGCGCTCCGCGATCCCCGCAAGACCGTCCAGGGTCGGAACGGGCCGGGAGGCAGCGGAACGTGCGGGCGTCTCGGTCATGCGGGCGGACCTGTCCTGGCGGCGGGCGTGGAGGGAGCGCCGTCCGGTTAGGCGGGACATCCCCGGAAATCAACGCCGCCCGCGGTTCGCCGGTCTCGATCTCCGATCCCCGGCCTTCCCGGCGCCGATCGCTCCCGAAGGGCCCGGCGTCCAGGCGCGCCTCAGCCGGCCCGGCGCAGGAAATCGCGAAACGGGCGGCGCTGCGGCGGCGGCTCCGGGTCCTCGTTGGGCGGCGGCGCAGGCTCCGGCGCTTCGGGCGGGGCGTTGAGCACCTCGGCGCGCACCACACGGGCGGGGGCGAAGACGATCCCCTGCGCCAGCGGCACATCGAGTTCGATCAGATCGGGCACGTCGGTCTCGCGCTCCACCTGCTCGGCGACGAGGCGGATGCCCGCCCGTGCCAGCGACGCCACGAGATCCTCGAGGGCGATGTCGGGCATCGCCTGGCGGGTGCCCGGCCGCAGCAGCAGGTCGACCGGCACCTTCACCTGGGAGACGCCCCGGTCGGCCAGGGCCAAGGGGTCGAGGCGCAGGTCGAGGGGCCGGTCCAGGATGAAGCCGATGCGGCCGCGCAGGTCCGCCAGCGCCCCGGCCTGCTCCGCGTCGAGGCTGCGCCAGCTCAGCTGCGGCAGAGCCAGCATCACCCGCCCGGACAGGTCCGGCTCGCCCTCGACGAGGCGGCCCAGGGAGCGCAGGAAACCCGGCTCGAACAGCGAGCGCGGCGACAGCCCGTAGGCCACCGCCGCCAGGCTGCCGCGCCCGGCGAGATGACGCGCGATGGTGGCGACGCGCTGGAGCATGCGGCGGTCGAGATCGGTGGTGCGGCCATGGCGCTCCAGAACCGGCACGAAGGCCTCGGCTCCCAGGGATTCTCCCGCGAGGCGCAGGCGCGCCACGGCCTCGTAGGACACCACCTTGCGCTGCGGCAGCGACACGATGGGCTGGAGATGAACCTCGAGCCCGTCGCCGTCGTAGGCCGCGACCAGGGCCGCGTCCCCGGTCGGTTCGACCCGGCCCAGGGCGCGCGGGGTCCAGGGGGTTGCCGGGACGGCGGCGGGCCGGCGGGCCGGCTCCGCCTCGGCGACGCGGGTCGCCGGGCGCAAGTCGGGTTCGAAATCGGGGGCGATGCCTCGCGACGGGGGTGGCGAAGCCGGGGGAACCGGTGGGGCCGCCTTGAGCCCGGCGATCTCGCCATCCTGGGCCGCCACCACCGCCGCCAGTTCCCGCACGATCCCGCTGAGCAGGCCGATCTCGGCCGTGACCTCTTCGAGCCCTGCGTTCAGATCCTGGCTGTCGAGGAAATGCGGGCTATCGAGACCGGGAGGCGCAGCGCTCGCGGGAAGCCCGGCCTCGACGGCGCGGACCTGCTGCTCGGCCAGGGCCCGGGTGACCGTCTCCAGGCGCACCAGGCGCTGCGACAGCACGTTGACCTCGCCGGACAGCTTCTCGCAGCGCGCCGTCAGCGTGCTGGCGCGCCGATGCGCGGTGAGCGCCGCCACGAGGCCGAGCCCGGCGAGCCCGAGGCTCGCCCCGAGCGGGCTGAACACCGCCAGCGGCCCGAGGAGGCTGAGCCCGAGCAGGGAGAAGGCCCACAGGCTCGTACGCCGGCCAACGATCCGGGCCATCGGGGTCTTCGATCCTCGAAACATGAAACCAGGGCGCGTGCCGGCCCGCGCCCGCACGCAGCCATTTGTTGCCGAGACGCCGCCGGCCCACAAGGGACCGCCGCCCGCCGGGAACGAATTTCCGGTGGAATGTGGCTTGGCGCGTTGTGTGCGCGCCGTTCAGGCGGGCGTTCCCCGGCAAGACCGCGTTCCGGCCCCGGGTTGGCGCACCAGGTCCGGCACCGCAGTCCAGCAACTTGCATCGGCCCGCCGCCGCATCACAATGCGGCCAACGGCACGAGAAGCCCGGAGCGCACCTCATGGACGCGACGCCATCGGACCTCCTGATACAGGTGGAGGGCATGACCTGCGACGGCTGCGTGGCGGCGGTGTGCCGGGCGATCCGGCACCTCGACCCGGAGGCCAAGGTCGCGGTCGACCTCGATCACGGCTGCATCGCGGTCACGACCACGGCTCAGGCCTCAAGCATCGCGGAGGCGCTGTCGGAGGCCGGATACACGGCCAGTGCCATCACGGGATGACACGCACCTGATCCCAAACAAAATTTTGCCTGCGAATTCAAAATTTCCGACGCGCTTTTGCTTGTCCCTTCGCGCAAATTGATGCGATCGATCCTGTGTGGCCGTTCGGCCGATCCGTACGGCCCAACGTCGACGGATTCGGTCTCTCGGCAGACGACACACGCCAGCGGATGGATCCGGCCCCGCGCCGGGGCCAACCGCGCAAGAACAATCCGGGAGAAACGCAGTATGCCCTCAGATATCGAGATCGCGCGCGCCGCCACGCTACAGCCGATCACCGAGGTTGCCGCCAAGATCGGGATTCCGGACGAGGCGCTTCACCATTACGGTCGGCACATCGCCAAGATCGACCACGCCTTCATCACGTCGCTCGAAGCCAAGCCCGAGGGCAAGCTCGTGCTCGTGACGGCGATCAGCCCGACGCCGGCCGGCGAGGGCAAGACCACCACCACGGTCGGCCTCGGCGATGCGCTCAACCGCATCGGCCAGAAGACCGTGATGTGCCTGCGCGAACCCTCCCTCGGACCCTGCTTCGGCATGAAGGGGGGTGCGGCCGGCGGCGGCAAGGCCCAGGTCGTGCCGATGGAGCAGATCAACCTGCACTTCACCGGCGACTTCCACGCCATCACCTCGGCGCACAGCCTGGCGGCCGCGCTCATCGACAACCACGTCTACTGGGCCAACGAGCTCAACATCGACGTGCGCCGCATTCACTGGCGCCGCGTGGTCGACATGAACGACCGGGCGCTGCGCGCCATCACCCAGTCGCTCGGCGGCGTCGCCAACGGCTTCCCGCGCGAGGACGGCTTCGACATCACCGTGGCCTCCGAGGTCATGGCGGTGTTCTGCCTCGCCAAGGATCTGGACGACCTCGAGGCGCGCCTCGGCCGCATCGTCATCGCCGAGACCCGCGACCGCAAGCCGGTGACACTCAAGGACGTCAAGGCCACGGGCGCCATGACGGTGCTGCTCAAGGACGCCCTGCAGCCGAACCTGGTGCAGACCCTCGAGGGCAACCCGGCCCTCATCCACGGCGGCCCCTTCGCCAACATCGCCCATGGCTGCAACTCGGTGATCGCCACCCGCGCCGGCCTGAAGCTCGGCGACTACGTGGTCACCGAGGCGGGCTTCGGCGCCGATCTCGGCGCGGAGAAGTTCATCGACATCAAGTGCCGCCAGGCCGGCCTGAAGCCTTCGGCCGTGGTCATCGTCGCCACCGTGCGCGCCCTCAAGATGCATGGCGGCGTCTCGAAGAAGGAACTCGGCTCCGAGAACCTCGGCGCCCTGGAGAAGGGCTTCGCCAACCTGGCCCGCCACGTCAGCAACGTGCGCAGCTTCGGCCTGCCCGTGGTCGTCGGCGTCAACCACTTCTACGCCGATACCGATGCCGAGCATGCCAAGCTCAAGGAGCTGTGCCGGGACCAGCTCCAGGTCGAGGCCATCACCTGCAAGCATTGGGCGGAGGGCGGCGCCGGCGCCGAGGAGCTCGCCCATGCGGTGGTCAAGCTGGCCGAGGGCGAGCAGAAGCCGCTGACCTTCGCCTACGAGACCGAGACCAAGCTCACCGACAAGATCCTCGCCATCGCCACCAAGCTCTACGGAGCCGGCGACATCCAGGTGGAATCGAAGGCCGCCACCAAGCTCGCGCAGTTCGAGAAGGACGGCTACGGCCACCTGCCGGTCTGCATGGCCAAGACGCAGTACTCGTTCTCCACCGACCCGAACCTGATGGGCGCCCCCTCCGGCCACCTCATCGCGGTGCGAGACGTGCGCCTCTCGGCGGGTGCGGGCTTCGTCGTGGTGATCTGCGGTGAGATCATGACCATGCCGGGCCTGCCCAAGGTCCCGGCCTCGGAAGGCATCCACCTCGATGCCAACGGGCAGATCGAAGGCCTGTTCTAGCACGGGAAGCCCCTCCCCCGTCGGCGGGGGAGGATGGCCCCGGCGTGATCCGGCGCACGGCCCGTGCTAGCGGGATGGCATGACCGTCTTCATCGCCGGGCCCCGCCCATGATTCCCTGGGTCGTCCTCGACACCGCCCCCGTGCCCGGCGGGTCGGAGCCTCTGCGCCTGCGGCAGCGAGGCACCGAGTTCTCGATCCAGCTCGGCCCCAACGAGCTGATGAACAGCCGGCTCAGCGGTTCGGAGGAGGCGCTGGCGACCTTGACCGCCGAACGCCTGGGCAGCCGGGCGAATCCGTGCTGGCTGATCGGCGGCTACGGCATGGGCTTTACGCTGCGGGCCGCCCTCGACACCCTCGACGCGAAGGCCCGGATCGTGATGGCCGAACTGGTGCCCGCCGTGCTGGATTGGGGGCGCGGCCCGCTGGCGCCCATCTCCTCCGAAGCCTTGGCGGACGCGCGGGTCGAAGCGCGGGTGGCGGATGTCTCGGAGGTGATCCGGGCCGGGCGCGGCGCCTACGACGCCATCCTGCTCGACGTCGACAACGGCCCCGACGGCCTGACCCGCAGCGCCAACGACCGGCTCTACGACGCCGCGGGTCTCGCGGCGGCGCGGGCGGCCCTACGCCCCGGCGGCGTGCTGGCGGTGTGGTCGGCCCATCCCGACCCGGCTTTCACCCAGCGCCTCGCGCGCGGCGGCTTCCGGGTGGAGGCGGTCGGCGTCCGAGCCGGGCGGTCGCGGGGCGCGCGCCACACCATCTGGCTGGCCGAGCGCCCGGCGCGGTGACGGCAGTCAGGCCGAGGCGCCCTGGCGTTCGCGCCGGCGGCTGAGACGGGTCGCGCCGTAGACTTCCGCGAGCTGGCGCCGGGCGGCCTTGACCGGCGCTGCGTTCCGCTCGGCGCAGGCCGCCGCGATGATCCGCAAAGCATCGGCCACCGAACGTTCGAGCAACGCCTCGGCCGGGCGGCTCGTTGCGCCGACGGGCAGCCCCGATGCGTTCGTGAGAAGACTCATCTCGAGCTGGTTCATGACTCGGTCCCTGGGGACTCGACCTCTCGTTGGGCGCTCGGCCTCTCGGGGGCGATGTCTTCGTGCCGAGCATCGGCAGGGCGCAGGGCGACAACAAGGCAGCTTGGCCTTAAGCCTTCGCTGGGGTGGAGACACAGGCCTGACCCGCGATCCCCATCTCGAGGGATCCTCGAGCCGGTGGATCAGTCGCGGCTCTGACCCTCGTTGAACTTGTCGCGGCAGATGTAGCCGACGAAGCATTTCGGATCGTCGCGCGTCATCTCCCAGGAGGGGCGCGTCGTTTCCGGCAGAGGACAGAACCCGACATCGCGCACGAAGCGCGAATAGGTGATCGGCCCCGTGGTCAGCACGATGGCGCCGGCCCGCGTGACCAGCGCCGAGGCCTCGGCGCAGGTCATGGCGGTGACGTCGGGGCGCGTCTGCGCCGAGGCTGCCCCCGGCAGGAGCGCGGCGCAGACGAGGAGCGCGAAAAGGCTTTGGCGAGAGGCATCGGTCATCGAGATCCATCCGTCATCGTGGGTGACCTCCCGGCCGTCGGTCGAACCAGCCCGGCGACTTCGTTGTCCTTTGATACCCTCGTCTCTCGATACTCCGCGGCCCGCGTCCGGGAAAGCCCGCGCTCACGCCGCCGTGAGAGCCAGGGTGAAATCGACCGCCTCGGTCACGCCCTCCTGCCACAGGGAGACCGGAGTCGGACGTGGCAGATGCAGGGCGCCGTCCGCCTCGCCGCCGGTGATGCGCAGGTCCGCCCCGACCTTGTTGGCCAGGCCCTGCATCGGCCGGTTCCAGGCTAGGCAGCGCACGTGCAGGTCGCGGACGCCGCGATTGCGGGCAGCGGCGGCGATGCGGCGGAACAGGGCCTGGCCGAGGCCGTTGCGGCGGAACGGCGTCTCCACCGCGAAGGCGGCCTCCGCCTCCGCGCCGAGGACGAAGCCGGGCGGCGGGGCGGAGGCAGGGCGCAACTCGCCGAGCCCCCGCAGGGTGCCGTCGACGAAGCCACCGAACATCAGGCCCTCGGCACTCATGGCGGTGCGGGCATAGCAGAGGGCGGCCGTGTCGCTCAGGGCCCCCATGAAGCGGTTGGCGCGGGTCTCAGGGTCGAGCCGCAGGAAATAAGCTTCCACCGCCGGGCCATCGTTGGGCCACAGGCGACGGATGATCGGTTGGAAGGTCGGACGCGTCTCAGGCATCGGGTGCCGGTCTCCGGGTTCGGGGCGCGCAGGGCGCGCCGGGTCCGGGCGTAGCCTCCCTCAAGGCTCCGTCGATGTGGCATCGCGGCCACGTTTGTGCAATGCAGCAAAACGCCCCGCTGCCGTGCGTCCGGCGCCGTCCCCCGGGTGGGGCATACCCTGGTCGAGGCATAACCCTGTCGGGGCTTGATCCGGCGGAAGGGCCGCGTCAGACCGGCAGACCGCCGGGCGTGCGATTCCACCGGCCGCCCGTCTCCCGATTCCGATCTCTCCGCGAACAGGTCGACTGCACCGTGAACGCCCCCTCCTCATCCGGTCCGAGGCCGTCGAACCAGGCCATCGCCGGCGCCGTGTCCCCCGGTCCGGTCTCCGACCGCTACGAGGCGCTGGTGCATGCGGGGGCCATCGAGCGCGATCCCGCGCAGGTCCACCTCGTGCGCGCCCTCGACCGGCTGGTTCTGGAGCTTGGTCGGCGCAAGCGCGCCCGCAAGGGCAGCGCGCTCGGCTGGCTGTTCGGACGCCGGGACGACGCCGCGACGCCGCCGAAGGGGCTCTACATCTGGGGCTCGGTCGGGCGCGGCAAGACCATGCTGATGGACCTGTTCCATGAAGCCGCCCCGGAGCCGAAGCGCCGGGTGCATTTCCATGGCTTCCTCGCCGACGCGCATGAGCGCATCCATGCCCATCGCCAGGCCCTCAAGGCCGGCACGGCGAAGGGCGACGACCCGATTCCCGTGGTGGCCGATGCCCTGGCCGACGAGGCGACCCTGCTCTGCTTCGACGAGTTCACCGTCACCGACATCGCCGACGCGATGATCCTGGGCCGCCTGTTCGGCGCCCTCTTCAAGCGCGGCGTCACCGTGGTGGCGACTTCCAACGTCGAGCCCGACCGGCTCTACGAGGGTGGGCTCAACCGCGCCCTGTTCCTGCCCTTCATTGCCGAGCTCCAGGAGCGGGTCGAGGTGCTGCGCCTCGATTCCCGCACGGATTTCCGCCTGGAAAAGCTCGGCGGCGCCTCGGTCTATCACGTGCCGGCAGATGCCGAGGCGGGGGCGGCCCTGGCAGCCGCCTTCAAGGGCCTCACCGGCAAGGCGAAGGGCCGCCCCGCCACCTTGCGGGTGAAGGGCCACGACGTCGCCGTGCCCGAGGAGACCGGCGGCGTCGCCCGCTTCGGCTTCGCGGATCTCTGCGCCCTGCCCCTCGGCGCCTCCGACTACATGGCGGTGGCCCGCGCCTTCCACACGGTCATCCTCTCCGACATCCCCGTGATGGGGCCGGACAACCGCAACGAGGCCAAGCGCTTCATCACCCTGGTGGACACCCTCTACGACGCGCATGTGAAGCTCATCGCCTCGGCGGCGGCCGAGCCGCACAACCTTTACACCGCCACCGAGGGGCGCGAGGCCTTCGAGTTCGACCGCACCGTGTCGCGCCTGATCGAGATGCGCTCGTCAGACTATCTGGCCCTGCCGCATGGGGCGGGCGATTCCGAGGCGTCGGGATCGAGTTCCGGGCTGGTCGAGACCTGACATCGGGACAGGAGCCGGATTTCTCCGAGGCACGTCGGTTTTTCGCGATCGGGGCGCAGGCCGGACGAGACAACATCCTGGACAGGCCCTCGGATCACGCCCCTGTCTTCACACCGTGCGCAACGGCACATGCGGTGCGGATCACCGAATCCGAGACGGATGACGACGCCTCCGTCCGGTTGCGCTGCAACAGCCCCAGCGTTTAATTGTATTCATTCCGAGGTGCGGGGCGTGGGCGCTTCGCGCGCTGCGACGGCTCTCGTGATCGAGCAGCCGGATCCGCCGCCGCATCTCAGGACTCTTCTGCGGGACGGCGACCGATGTCGCCTCACCCGACGCCCGACATGTGACCCTGACGGCTTCCCGCCGGTTGACGGATTGGCGTGACGCCGATCCCCACCGGCCCGTGGCCTGATCCATGACAGGATACACCGATGATCAAACTGACCGTGAACGGAGCTGAACGCAGCTTCGACGGCGATCCCGACATGCCGCTGCTGTGGTATCTGCGCGATGAGGTCGGGCTCACCGGAACCAAGTTCGGCTGCGGGCAGGCCCTGTGCGGCGCCTGCACCATCCACGTGGGCGGCACCGCCGTGCGCGGCTGCGTCACCCCCGTCTCGGCCGCCGAGGGGCAGGCCGTCGTCACCATCGAGGGCCTGTCCCCCGACGGCAACCATCCGGTCCAGGTCGCCTGGCGCGACCTCAACGTGTCGCAATGCGGCTACTGCCAGTGCGGGCAGATGATGCAGGCCGCCTCGCTCCTGACCGACACCCCGAAGCCCACCGATGCGCAGATCGACGAGGCGATGAGCGGGAACCTGTGCCGCTGCGGCACCTATCCGCGCATCCGCGCCGCGATTCACCAGGCTGCCGGTCAACCGTCCGGTGCCGGCCAACCGTCCGGTGCCGGCCAGAAGCCCGCCGCGAACAAGGGAGAGCGCCTGTGATCCACGAAGCTCAGACCATGGCGGACCGCGCCACCGCGCCGACCGACCTCGCCCCCGCCGAGACTGTGTCCGGTCCCAGCGCCCTCGCCAATGTCAGCCGTCGCGCCATGCTCGGTGGCATGGGCGCCCTGGTGCTCGCCCTGTCCTGGCGTGAGCCGGCCCAGGCCGAGGACAAGAAGGACGAGCCCAAGAAATATGGCGCCGATGCCATGCCGCATGGCTGGCAGGACGACCCGAAGGTCTTCATCGCCATCGCGCCCGACGGCACCGTGACGGTGACCTGCCATCGCTCGGAGATGGGCCAGGGTGTCCGCACCTCCATCGCCCTGGTGGTGGCCGACGAGCTGGAAGCCGACTGGGCGAAGGTGAAGGTCGCGCAGGCCTGGGGTGACGAGACCCGCTTCGGCAACCAGGACACCGATGGCTCGCGCTCGCTGCGCCACTTCTTCCCGCACCTGCGCCATGCCGGCGCCGCCGCCCGCGCCATGCTGGTCCAGGCCGCCGCCAAGCAGTGGGGCGTGCCCGCAGGCGAGGTGAAGGCCGAGAACTCGGTCGTCACCCACGCCAAGTCGAAGCGCACCGTGAGCTACGGCGAGATCGCCGCCGCCGCCGCCGATCTCCCGGTGCCGGCCCGCGAAAGCGTCGTGCTCAAGAAGCAGGACGCTTTCCGCTACATCGGCAAGGGCAATATCGGCCTGATCGACAACCACGACTTCACCGTCGGCACGGCGATGTACGGCATCGACACCCGCCTCGACGGAATGCTCTACGGCCTCATCGCCCGCCCGCCCGTCTACGGCGGCAAAGTGGTGAGCTTCGACGACAGCGAGGCCAAGAAGGTCGCGGGCGTCGTCAAGATCTTCAAGATCGACACCCCCGAGATCCCGTCCGAGTTCCAGCCGATCGGCGGCGTGGCGGTGATTGCGAAAAACACCTGGGCGGCGATGAAGGCCCGCGAGGCCCTCAAGATCACCTGGGACGACGGCCCGAACGCCTCCTACGATTCCGTCGCCTTCCGGGGCGAGCTGGAAAAGGCGGCGCGGGCGCCCGGCAAGGTCGTGCGCGACCAGGGCGACGTCGCCGGCGCCATGGCCAAGGCCAAGACGAAGCTCGAGGCCGAGTACTTCGTGCCCCACCTCGTCCAGGCTCCGATGGAGCCGCCGGCCGCCACCGTGCGGATCAAGGACGGGTTCTGCGAAGCCTGGGCCAACACCCAGGCGCCCCAGGCGACCCATGACCGCCTCGCCAAGAAGCTGAACCTCCCCGCCGACAAGGTGAAGGTCCACGTGACGCTGCTCGGCGGCGGCTTCGGCCGCAAGTCGAAGCCCGATTACGTGCTGGAAGCGGCCCTGTGCAGCCAGGCCGTGGACGGCGCGCCGGTCAAGCTGATCTGGACCCGCGAGGACGACCTCCACCACGGCTACTATCACACCATCTCGGTGGAGCGGCTGGAGGCCGGGCTCGACGACAAGGGCATGCCGATCGCCTGGCTGCACCGCTCGGCGGCGCCCACCATCGGGTCGATCTTCGCCCCCGATCCGAAGCACGAGCTGCCGTTCGAGCTCGGCATGGGCCTGACCAACACGCCGTTCGCCGTGCCCAACATCCGCCTCGAGAACCCGGCGGCGGACGCCCACGTGCGCATCGGCTGGTTCCGCTCGGTCTCGAACATCCCGCACGCCTTCGCGATCCAGTCCTTCGTGTCCGAACTCGCCCACGCGGCGGGACGGGACCCGAAGGAGTACCTGCTGGCGCTGATCGGTCCCGACCGCGTCATCGACCCGACGAGCATCAGCGACGTCTGGAACTACGGCGAGGACCCGGCCCGCTACCCGATCGAGACGGCGCGCCTGCGCAAGGTCATCGAGGCCGCCGCCAAGGGCATCGGCTGGGGCCGCAAGATGGAGAAGGGCACCGGCCTCGGCATCGCCGGCCATTACAGCTTCGTCACCCACACGGCGGTGGCGGCGGAGGTGGCGGTCGGCCCGAAGGGCGAGGTGCAGGTCAAGCGCGTCGACATCGCCGTCGATTGCGGGCCGCAGGTCAATCCGGAGCGGATCCGTTCGCAGATGGAGGGCGCGGTCGTCATGGGCATGGGCCTCGCGCTCTCGGCCGAGATCACCTTCAAGGATGGACGCGCGCAGCAGAACAACTTCGACGGCTACGAGATCACCCGCATCGATGCGGCGCCGAAGGAGATCCACGTGCACCTGCTGCCGAACCCGGACTACAGCCGCCCCCTCGGCGGCGTCGGCGAGCCCGGTGTGCCGCCCGTGGCCCCGGCGATCGCCAACGCGATCTTCGCCGCCACCGGCCGGCGCATCCGGCAATTGCCGATTCGCGACCAGCTGAGCGCCTGATCGCGCCGGGAAACACCACCACGCATCGCCGCCACGCATCGCCGTGACGGCGCAGCCCCCGGCCCGGTCCCCCGGGCCGGGGGCTTTTTCATGCGCATAGGTTTTTATGCGCCGGGGTTTTCCTGTGTGTGCCCCGAACCGCAGACCCAATGGCCCCGTCCGACGCCCCGTCGCGCGGTTTTCCCATGGTTTGAGGGAGCCCGGGTCCGTTTCGGACGGTTGAACCCGACAGGGTGCGGCCCTCTCCGGGCCGGCCTTCCTCACCGAATCAAGGACAGCAATCGATGACGCGTTTCGTGAGGCTTGCCGCCGGGTTTCTCGCCAGCGGGGCTCTGGCCGCCGGGTTTGTCGCCACGGGTGCGGCGCCCGCCCTCGCCACGCCGTGCGGCGACCGGATCGCCAAGCTCGAAGGACCCGTGAAGGATCTGGCGAAGGAGGCGATCTCGGCCAATACCAGCGGCAAGGCCGCGGCCAGCGCCCGGGCCGGACAGGGCGTCACCGGAAGCGGTGGCAGCGCCTCGGCGGAGGCTGCACCGCCCGAGAAATCGGCTGAGGCCGGTCAGGGCGGCGACAAGGCGATGCAGGCGAAGGTGGCCCTCGACGAGGCGCGGACGGCCGACCAGAAGGGCGATGCCCAGGCCTGCGCCGCGGCGGTCGATCGGGCCCAGAAGCAGGTGGACACCGCGCCCTGAGGCCGGACGGTCTCTGAGGGATCTAGGATCTCAGGAGTTTCTGGCGTCTCAGGTCTTGGATCGGCCCGACGGACCTCCGCTCGGGCTGATCCGGTGGGCGCTGGCCCCACCATCCGGGGCCGGCGCGTGTGGCGTGCGGGTCGGCGTCCGAAGCGCCCTTGGCCAAGCGGGCGTCTTGGCAAGCAGGCGTCAGGCGCTGGCGAGGGACGCGAGAGCGTGGTCGTTGCCGTTCAGGCCGGCGCAGAGATCGTCGATCTCAGCGAGATCGAGGGCCTCGCCGGAACCGCTGGCGATTGCATCGATCAAGTGATCCTGGTGAGGGCTGAAGGGATGACCCTGCAATCGATAGAATTGGTAATAGCGGAGCGCAGCTAATACAGCATCACGTTCTCGTTCAGTAATGGTAATATTCTGCATGCCAAATATAATTCCCGGTGTTGGTTGCGGGAGTTCGAGAAACAACCACTCTGCGGCGCCGTGAGCTTGGATGTTGTAAGCGAATCCCGGCAGATTCGTCCACAACCTGAAACCCTCCGTTAGCCGTTTCCGCATTGCGACGAACCGCCTGCGAGCGGCCAAGTCGTTGTGCGCGCGCCGTTTCCCCGTGAGGCCAAGCGCGGAGCTTTTTTTTAACGCCCACGCTTTAGCTTAGGGAGTTGACAACCCTCGGCGGCGTGGTCCCGCGCAGGGCGCGGCTCGATCTGCGCGGCCTGGCCTGTACGGCCCGATCTCTGCGGCCCGACCTCTGCATGAGCGTATCCTTAACCGATCCCTGGCATGGTCACGCGTCGGCCGTCCGCCGCGGAGGCCTTCCTTGGCTTCGACAGGATGCGAGCCGCAGATGTCCGGGGTGCGATCCATGCCCAAGACCCGAAGCGAGTGCTCTCCCGCCCCGGAGGCTGCGCGGGCCGCCGCCCCGTCGCTCAGCCCCGGCATCCGGCGCCATCTCGGCCAGAGCCTGCGGACCTTCTACGCCGGCATGCTGGCGGACCCGCCGGGCACCCGCCTGGAAGCACTGATCGCTCGCCTCGGGAAGGCAAAGGGCTGAGGGCTGCCCCCCAGAGAACCTCGACCGAACCAGCCCTGCCCCGAACCAGCTCTGCCCCGAAACCCCGGCCGGATCGGGTGTGACGGGTTTACCGCGTTTCCGGATGTTTCCCCTGCGGGTGCGGGAATTCACGGACAGTTCAGGCAGGAACGGCTAGGGACCCTGCATCAGATGAGCGCCTGCACTCCGCCGCGCTCGTACGCAAAGCAGATCCATGATCACGCTCGCTCTCGTCGTCGTCGGCAACATTCTGCTGGCGTCCCTGTTCTCGCTCATCGCCGTCGCGGCCGACTGAACGCGCGACCGGCTCGCGCCGGGGCCCCGCACCCGGCCCGCTTCGCGCCCGTTCGTCACCCGCCCACAAGCCGACCCCTCCCCCACGCCGCACAATCCGAACACCGTCGACCGGGGGCCTTCCTCGGCCGTAGGCTGTTTCGCGCCGCCTCCGTTTGACCGAGGCTGTCACGGATTCGCGCCCGGGCGCCGTCTGGAGCATGGCTCCGGCACCGGGCTTTCCCACGAGCAGGCTCTGCCCTCGCGTCCTCGGACGGTTCCGGCCCGACCGGGGCTTTCCGGCGATCCGCTCTGCGCGACGTTGATCGAAAAAAACGTCCTTTCTATAGAACCCCCGTCAAGGTAGCATTTTCTTCTCGCACTGGAGGCCGGTCGAGGGGGACCTTTCCTTTTCGGGAAATTGCTCAGCGAGCAGCGCGAGGCCGGCGGAACAATTCTGTTCCCGATCCTCTTTCCTGCCGCACCGCAGCGCTTGACAACGTTCGTTAAAACGAACGAAACCAGCGTCGTCTGGCCTGGGTCGCGTCACCGCTCCAGGTCGGGCCGTACCAGCAGATTTCGGAGATTCCCGTGAGCGAGACCCCTTCCCGGACCACCGGACGCACCCGCCGCCACGCGGTCCTGCTCGGCGCCGGCCTCGCCGCGGCCGTGCTCGCGCCCACCCTCGCCTGTGCCCAGACCGAGCTGCTGAACGTCTCCTACGATCCCACGCGCGAACTCTATCGCGAGATCAACGCGGCGTTCAGCGAGGCGTGGAAGGCCAAGACCGGCGAGACCATCACGGTGCGCGCAGCGCATGGCGGCTCGGGCTCGCAGGCCCGCACGGTGATCGACGGCATTCCGGCCGACGTGGTCACACTCGGCATCCCCTCCGACATCGACGCCATCAGCCGCATCTCGAAGAAGATCCCGGCGGACTGGCGCACCAAGCTGCCGAACCAGGGCCTGCCCTACACCTCGACCGTGGTGTTCCTCGTGCGGAAGGGCAACCCGAAGGCCGTGAAGGACTGGGGCGACCTCGTGAAGCCCGACATCAAGGTCATCACCCCGAACCCGAAGACCTCCGCGGGCGGCCGCTGGAACTTCCTCGCGGCCTGGGGCTACGCCTACGAAAAAGAGGGCAAGAACGCCGACAAGGCCAACGCCTTCGTGGGCGAGGTCTACAAGAACGTCCCCGTGCTCGACACCGGCGCCCGCGGCTCCACCGTGACCTTCGCCCAGCGCGGCCTCGGCGACGTGCTGCCGACCTGGGAGAACGAGGCCTATCTGGTGTTCGAGGAGTTCGGCCGCGACAAGTTCGACGTGGTGGTGCCGCCGACCTCGATCTACGCCGAACCGCCGGTCGCCCTGGTCGATGCGAACGTCGACAAGAAGGGAACCCGCAAGCAGGCCGAGGCTTATCTTCAGTTCCTCTATTCCGACCAGGCCCAGGCCATCTTCGCCAAGCACCATTATCGTCCGTTGAATCGGGCGGCCGCGAAGCCCGAGGATCTGGCGCAGCTGCCCGAGCTGAAGCTGTTCAAGATTGAGGACCTGCAGGGCGACTGGGACGCGATCCAGAAGAAGAATTTCGACAACGGGGGCCTGTTCGACCAGTTGAGCAAGGCGGGGCGCTGAGCCGCCGCGACCTGATCCCCGCCCCCGCCCGGGCGGGGCCCGAGACTTGAGCAGGACACCGCCATGGCCCCGCCCCCGCGCGCCAACCCGCCCACCCGGGCGAAGCGGCGCTTCCTCCGCCCGAGCGTGATCCCCGGTTTCGGGCTCGCCTTCGGCTACACCCTGACCTGCCTCGGCCTGATCGTGCTGCTGCCGTTGGCGGCCCTGGTGACGCGCGCCTCGGGGCTCGGGCTTTCGGGAATCTGGGAGGTCGCCACTGACCCGCGTGTCGCCAGCGCGCTGCGCGTCAGCTTCGGCGTCTCTCTGCTGGCCGCTCTCACCGCCTCGGTGTTCGGCTTCCTCATCGCCTGGGTGCTGACGCGCTATCGCTTTCCGGGCCGCAAGATCGTGGACGCGGTGGTGGACCTGCCCTTCGCGCTGCCGACCGCCGTCGCCGGCATCGCCCTGGCCGCCCTCTATGCGCCCAACGGCCTCGTCGGAGCGCAGCTCGCCCGGATCGGGATCGAGGCCGCCTACACGCCGGTCGGCATCTACATCGCCATGGTGTTCATCGGCCTGCCCTTCGCGGTGCGCACGGTGCAGCCCCTGATCGCCGAGATCGACAAGGAGATCGAGGAGGCCTCCGCCACCCTCGGGGCGGGCCGTGTCCACACCCTGGTGCGGGTGGTGCTGCCGCCGCTGATCCCGGCGGTGCTCACCGGATTCGCCCTCGCCTTCGCGCGCGGCGTCGGCGAGTACGGCTCGATCATCTTCATCGCCGGGAACCTGCCCTACGTCTCCGAGATCGCGCCCCTCCTCATCGTCATCAAGCTGTCCGAGTACGATTACGGCGGCGCCTGCGCCATCGCCACCCTCATGCTCGGCATCTCGTTCCTCACCCTGCTCGCCATCAACCTGATCCAGGCCTGGAGCCGGCGGAGATTCGGCTATGTCTGAGACCTTCGCCCCCGTCGCCCTGGCCGAGGCGCGTCCGGCCAGCGTCGTCACCGAGGGCCGCTGGATCCGCTGGCTGCTGATCGCCGTCGCGATCCTGTTCCTGGCCCTGTTCCTGGTGCTGCCGCTCCTCACCGTGTTCGCCCAGGCCTTCGCCAAGGGGATTGAGGCGTATCTGGCCGCCTTCACCGAGGCCGACGCCCACGCGGCAATCCGGCTGACCCTGCTGACCGCCGCCATCGCGGTGCCGTTCAACCTGGTCTTCGGGATTATGGCCTCCTGGGCCATCGCCAAGTTCGAGTTCTGGGGCAAGAACCTGCTGGTGACCCTGATCGACCTGCCGTTCTCGGTCTCGCCCGTGGTCTCGGGCCTGATCTACGTGCTGGTCTTCGGGGCGCAGGGGCTGCTCGGCCCCTGGCTGCTCGATCACGACATCCAGATCATCTTCGCGGTGCCCGGCATCGTGCTGGCGACCATCTTCGTCACCTTCCCGTTCGTCGCCCGCCAGCTCATCCCCCTGATGCAGGAACAGGGCACGGCGGAGGAGGAAGCGGCCCTGACCCTCGGAGCTTCCGGCTGGCACGCCTTCCGGACGGTGACGCTGCCCAACATCCGCTGGGGCCTCCTCTACAGCGTGCTCCTCTGCAATGCCCGCGCGATGGGCGAGTTCGGTGCGGTCTCGGTGGTCTCCGGCCACATCCGGGGCCTCACCAACACGCTGCCGCTCCACGTGGAGATCCTCTACAATGAGTACAACTTCGTTGCCGCTTTCGCCGTCGCCTCTCTCCTGGCCGGCCTCGCCCTCGTCACCCTCTGCGTCAAATCCGTCCTCGAATGGCGCTATGCCGACGAGATCGCCGCGGGCGCCCGTGGGCACTGAGCGGGCGGGCGGCTCCACCGCCATCCGGGTCGAGGCGCTGTCGAAGACCTTCGACACGGCCGCGGTGCTGCACGACTTCTCGCTGGACGTGCGGGCAGGCGAGCTGCTGGCCCTGCTCGGCCCCTCGGGCTCGGGCAAGACCACGCTGCTGCGCATCATCGCCGGCCTCGACTTTCCCGATGCGGGCCGCATCGTCTTCGGAGCCGAGGACGCGACGCGGTTGCCCGTGCAGCAGCGCGCGGTGGGCTTCGTGTTCCAGCACTACGCGCTGTTCAAGCACATGAGCGTCGCCGAGAACATCGCCTACGGCCTCAATGCCCGGAAGCGGTCCGAGCGCCCGGCCAAGGCCGAGATCAAGCGCCGGGTCGGCGACCTGCTCGACCTGATCAAGCTGTCCGGCTTCGCCGACCGCTATCCGAGCCAGCTCTCGGGCGGTCAGCGCCAGCGCATCGCGCTGGCCCGGGCGCTCGCGGTGGAGCCGCGCGTGCTTCTCCTCGACGAGCCGTTCGGCGCCCTCGACGCCCAGGTCCGAAAGGACCTGCGCCGCTGGCTGCGCGAGATCCACGATCGCACCGGCCAGACCACGATCTTCGTCACCCACGACCAGGACGAGGCCCTGGAGCTGTCCGACCGCGTCGCCGTGCTCGACAAGGGCCGCCTCGAGCAGGTCGGCACCCCCGACGAGGTGCAGGAGGCCCCGGTCTCCGCCACGGTGCTGAAGTTTCTCGGCGACACCATCGAGGTCGAGGCGATCGCGCAAGGAGGCGAGGTCCGGGTCAACGGCCGCCTCACCCCGGTCAGGGCGCCCGAGGGCCTGGTCGGTCCGATCAAGCTCTACGCCCGGCCTTGGCAGCTCCAGTTCGCCGAGGGCGATCAGGCCCATCTCGAAGGCGTCGTGCGCTCGTCCTACCGGACGCAGGGGCGCCAGCGCATCGAGGTCGACCGGCCCGAGGGCAAGACCGTGGTTGTGGAGGCCGCCGACACCAACCGCTTCGCGGCCGGAAGCCCCGTGGGCCTGCGGATCATCGGCGGCCACGTGTTTCCGAACTGACGAAAAATCGCCTTGCGCCCGCGGACGCGATCGGGTGTGACTGCCGCCGTCCAAATCTCAGCGGGGTCGGCATGTCGGGTGGTCACGGGGCGGGGGGAAGTTCGAACAAGCGCGTGGCGCTGCTGATCTCGGTGCTGGCGCTGTTCCTGGCGCTGGCCGAGACCCTGGCGAAGGGTGCCCAGACCGATGCCCTCGGGGCCAACGTCGAGGCCTCCAACCAATGGGCTTATTTCCAGGCCCGCACCATCCGGGGCACCGTCCTCAAGACCGCCGACGAGACCCTGGCGCTGCTGCCGCCGGACGTCGCGAATTCCGAGGCGGTGAAGGCCAAGCGCGCCGAGTGGGCCAAGACCCTGGCCCGCTGGGACAGCGAACCCGCCACCGGCGAGGGCCGCAAGGAGCTGGCCGAGAAGGCGCGGCACTCGCAGGAGGTGCGCGACCTCGCCCTCCACCGCTACCACCATTACGAGTTCGCCTCGGCCGCCTTCCAGATCGGCATCGTGCTCGCCTCGGCCGAGGTCATCACCGGCATCTTCGCCCTGGTGGTCGGTGGCGGGGTCCTCGGCATTGCGGGCCTGGCCCTCCTGGGTTTCGGCCTCTACGCGCCGCACGCGCTGCCGTTCTTCCACTAGAGTTTGTCAGGGATCAGTGGAAACCGGTTATCCCGACACGACAAACGAAGGACTTTAGAGCGACCGGCGGGAGGCAGGCCTCCCGTCGACCGTTCAGCACTGCCGACCGCTCAGCGCTTCGGCATCCCCTTCGCCAGGGCGGCCCGGCGCAGGGCCTCGGCCAGGGCGCCGCCGGGCTCGACAAGGGCGCCGCCGGGTTTGGGGGCCGCCGCCGGCTTCGGCGTCGAAGACGGCCTCGGTGCGGAGGACGGCCTCGGTGCCGAGGACGGTCCCCGGGCGGGGGCGGCCTCCCGCCCGTCACGGCGCGGCCCGCCGGGCTCGTCCGAGCGCATGGTGAGGGCGATGCGCTTGCGGTTGGGATCGACCTCGACCACCCGCACCTGCACGACGTCGCCGGGCTTCACCACGTCGCGCGGGTCCTTCACGAAGCGGTCGGCCAGCATCGAGATGTGGACCAGGCCGTCCTGGTGCACGCCGACATCCACGAAGGCGCCGAAGGCCGCCACGTTGGTGACCACGCCCTCCAGCCGCATGCCGGGCTTCAGGTCGGAGATCTTTTCGACGCCCTCCTGGAAGGTCGCGGTGCGGAAGGCCGGGCGCGGGTCGCGGCCCGGCTTCTCCAGCTCCGACAGGATGTCGGTGACCGTGGGCAGGCCGAAGGTCGCGTCGGTGAATTGTTTGGGGTCCAGGCTGCGCAGGGCGCCCGCATTGCCGATCAGCGCCTGGATCGGCTGGCCGGTGGCGGTGAGGATGCGGCGCACCACCGGATAGGCCTCCGGGTGGACGCCCGAGGCGTCGAGGGGGTCGCTCCCGTCGCGGATGCGCAGGAAGCCGGCGGCGAGTTCGTAGGCCTTGGGGCCGAGCCCCGCCACCTTCTTCAGGCTGACGCGGCTGCGGAACGGGCCGTTGGCATCCCGGTGCACGATGATGTTGGAGGCGACCCGCGCGGTCAGGCCCGAAACCCGGGCCAGGAGCGGCGCCGAGGCGGTGTTCACGTCGACGCCGACGCCGTTCACGCAATCCTCCACCACCGCGTCGAGGGAGCGCGCCAGCTTCCCCTCGGCCAGATCGTGCTGGTACTGGCCGACGCCGATCGCCTTCGGCTCGATCTTGACGAGTTCGGCCAGCGGGTCCTGCAGGCGCCGGGCGATGGAGACCGCGCCGCGGATCGAGACGTCGAGCTCGGGCAGTTCCGCGCTGGCATAGGCGGAGGCCGAGTAGACCGAGGCGCCGGCCTCCGAGACCATCACCTTGGTGAGCGTCAGGTCCGGCTGCTTGGCGATGAGTTCGGCGGCGAGCCTGTCGGTCTCGCGCGAGGCGGTGCCGTTGCCGATGGCGACGAGCTCGACCTTGTGAGCCCGGCAGAGCTTGGCCAGGGCGACCAGCGCGCCGTTCCAGTCGCGGCGCGGCTCGTGCGGGTAGATGGTGTCGGTGGCCATCACCTTGCCGGTGGCGTCGACCACCGCGACCTTCACGCCGGTGCGGAAACCCGGATCGAGCCCGAGGGTCGGGCGCGCGCCGGCCGGAGCGGCCAGCAGGAGGTCGCGCAGGTTGCCGGCGAACACCGAGACGGCGCCGGCCTCCGCCACGGCCCAGAGCCGGGCGCGCAGGTCCGTATCGGTGGCGGGCTTCAGGCGGGTGCGCCAGGCCCGCCGCACCGTCTCCATCAGGAAGGCGTCGCCCGGCCGCCCCTGGTCGCGGATGCCGAAAGCTTTCGCGATGCGCAGTTCCTGCGATCCGGGCTGGCCCTTGGCCGGCGTGTCGCCGACCGCATCCGCGATGGCGAGGTCGAGCACCTCTTCCTTCTCCCCCCGGAACAGGGCGAGGATGCGATGCGAGGGCAGCTTCACGAGGGCTTCCGAGAAGTCGAAATAATCCGAGAATTTCTCGCCCGATGCCGCTTGGCCGGCCTTCACCGTGGCGACCATCCGGCCGCGCAGCCAGCCGGTCTCGCGCAGATTCCCGACCAGTTCCGGGTCCTCGCTGAAGCGCTCGATCAGGATGGCACGCGCCCCCTCCAGCGCGGCCTCGGCATCGGCCACGCCCTTGGCCGCGTCCACGTAGGTCCGGGCCGCCGCCTCGGGAGACAGGTCGGGCCGGGCCAGCACGGCGTCGGCGAGGGGTTCGAGTCCGGCCTCGCGGGCGAGCTGCGCCTTCGTCCGGCGCTTGACCTTGAACGGCAGGTAGAGGTCTTCCAGACGGGCCTTGGTGTCGGCGGCCAGGATCCGCGCCTTCAGCCCGGCCTCGAGCTTGCCCTGGGCATCGATCGCCTCCAGCACCGCCGCCCGGCGCGCTTCGAGATCGCGCAGGTAGGCGAGACGCTCCTCCAGATTGCGCAGCTGGGTGTCGTCGAGGGTGCCGGTGACCTCCTTGCGGTAGCGCGCGATGAACGGCACCGTCGCGCCGCCGTCGAGCAGGTCGACGGCGGCCTTCACCTGCCATTCCGCGACGCCGAGTTCGGCGGCGAGACTCGTGTTGATGGCGGCCATGAGGCGTCTCCGGGTGGGGCCGGGTGTCTACAGGGCTGCGTGCGGACCGGTCAAACCCGCCGCCCCTCCGCCGGTTCAGGCCGGCATGTCCCAGGTCTCGGTCACGGCCCGGCCGTCCTGGACGAGGCGGGCGCGCAGGATCGCGTCGCCCGGCGGCAGCGGCGTCGGTGGGCGCCACTCCACGTAGAGCCGCCAGCCGCCGGTCTGGGGCACGAACTCCACCACGGGATCGACCATCGTGCCGGCGCTGGCGGAGACGTCCGCGGTCGGTGTCGCGCCCCGGTCGGCCGGCAGGCCCGGCCCTTCGAAATCCACGACGTAGAGGCGCCGGCCCGGGCTCGGCGGGGTGGTCGGGCGCAGGCGCTCGGCCGAACCCACCCGGGTCGAGACCACACGGCCGAGGGTGCCGGGCACGACGCTCGCCGGCTCGGCCCCCACCGTCGTGAGGCGGTAGGACACGGCGCGCTCGGTCCCGGCCGGCGCGGGCGCGCCGGGCACGAAGGCAGCCACGATGTTGTCCATGTACTCCTCGCGGGACGGGATCTCGAACAGGCGGACCGCACCGGCGCCGAATCCCGATCCGGGCGTGACCCAGAGCCCGGGCCGGGCCTCGTGCCGGGCCTGGACGTCGAGATAGGCAGGAAAGTCGCGCGTGCGCTGGAGCAGGCCGAAACCCTCCAGCGGGTCGGCGCCGAAGGCGGAGATCTGCGGCTGGGCCCGGCCGTTGACCAGGGGCCGCCACAAGCGCTCCCCACGCGCCACCACCGCGAGCCCGTCGGAATCATGCACCTGCGGACGGAAATCGTCGAAGGGCTCGGCGCCCCGTGCGCCCGGCCCGTTCGCTCCGTGCAGGAACATGCTGGTGAGGGGGGCGAGTCCGAGATGCTCCAGGGCGGTGCGGGGATGGAGCGACGCCTCGACGTCCATCACCGACGGATCGCCCGGCGCCACGCGGAAGCGGTAGGCTCCGGCGAGGCTCGGCGAGTCGAGCAGGGCCCAGATCTCGAGGGTGCGGGCATCGGCCTCCGGCTCGCAGATCCAGAAGGCCGTGAAATCCGGAAATTCCTCCGTGCCCGGCCCCCCGGTGCGGATCGCGGCACCCCGGGCCGAGAGCCCGTATTCCTGGCCGAACCCGCGCAGCCGGAAGTAGGAGGCGCCGAGAAAGACCAGGACCTCCTCCTGGTCCCCCGGCCGATCGGCACCGAAGGCGTAGTGCAGCCGGAAGCCCGCGAAGCCGAGATCGGGGGCGAAGCTCTGTCCTCTCAGGGCCGGCCCGAGGTCGAACAGGTCGGAGGCGTAGGGAATCGGTTGGGCCGGGCCGTTGCGCGGCTGCCGGTACAGGGCGACGCGCTTGCGCTGCAGGAAGCCGCGATGGAACAGCTGGGCCGAGAAGCGGCGGCCGAGGGGCAGGCTCGCCTCCGGCCGGAAGGTGATGGCGCGGTAGCCGTCGTAGGACAGGCCGGCGAGCGGCGCCGGCAGATCGTTCGGCTGGGCCTGGTACGGGCTGGCCGCGAGCGCGCGCGCTTTGGCCTTCACCGCATCAAATGATCGGGAGTCCGGGGACTCGGCGCGCGTTCGGCCCGCATTCAGATCATGCGCGGTAGGCAGGATCATCCCAACGGCCACGCCGAGCGTGGTTCGCAGGGCCTGCCGCCGCGAGAAGGACTCGGTGTCACCGCATCCTTCGAGACCCTCGCCATCGCGCATCGCTTCCCCTTTGCCGGCATCGTGCCCGGTGGTGGATTGCGGTGTCCCTCCTTCGAGTTTCCCGCGCCCCATGTCCCACAGGTTGTCGCACGACGCCCCGGCGGCTGAAATCCCGGGGCCGGTGGAAATCGGGCCGGAAGCGCCGGCCGCCTTTCTGGGCCGCCGCCTGCTGTTGGCCCTGCCGCCGCTGGCTCTCGGTGCCCTTGTCACCGCCCTGGCGCTCGGCGCCTATGGGACGCCGTCCGGCCTCCTCGCCGGTGCGGTGCTCGGGCTGTTCGCCCTCGTGATGACGTGGCAGGCCTTCGTGGCCTGGCAGTACGTCTACGGCCTCGTCGCCACGGCCTTCGGCGACCGGGCGAAATCCGCCCTGGAGCGGCGCTCCCTCACGATCCCGGCGGAGGCCTCGGGCCTGAGCCGCACCGCCGCCGTGGTGGCGATCCACGCCGAGGACGCCGTGGCGGTGTTCGCGGCCCTGCGGGTCATGGCCCGCTCGCTGCAGCAGGCCGGGGGCACCGGCGGCGACATCGACATCTTCGTCCTGTCCGACACGCGGGACGGCGCCATCGCGGCGGTGGAGGAGCACGAATTCGCCCGCATCGAGGCCTGGACCCGCCAGAACGGACCCGGCCTGCCGCGGGTCCGCTATCGCCGGCGCCGCGACAATGCCGGCCGGAAGGCCGGCAACATCGCCGAGTTCTGCAAGACCTACGGGTCCGCGTACGACTTCATGATCGTGCTCGACGCCGACAGCCTGATGACCGGCAGCGCCATGCGCCGCCTCGCCCGGCTGATGGAGGAGAGCCCCCGGGTCGGCCTGATCCAGACCGTGTCCTACGCCACCGGGCGCGACACCCTGTTCGCCCGCATCCAGCAATTCGCCGTGCGGCTCTACGCGCCGCTCTCCATCCGATGCCTGGAGACCTGGCAGGGGCCGGACGGGAGCTACTGGGGCCACAACGCGATCGTGCGGGTCGCGGCCTTCGCCAACAATGCCGAGCTGCCGGTGCTGCCCGGCAAGGCGCCGCTGGGCGGCGAGATCCTGTGCCACGACATCGTCGAGGGTGCGCTCCTGCGCCGGGCCGGCTGGGAGGTTCGCCTGCTGCCGGAGATGGGCGGCACCTGGGAAGAGATGCCGACGAATCTCGTCGACCTCCTCGGGCGCGAGCGCCGCTGGTGCCAGGGCAACATGCAGCACCTGCGCGTCACGGCCATGCCGGGCCTGCGCCCCGCCAGCCGCTGGCACCTCGCCGTCGGCATCCTGTCCTACATGGCCTGCCCGCTCTGGGTGCTGTTCCTCGCCCTCGGCACGCTTCAGGCGTCCCGTACCGGCGATCTCGGCCTGCTCGGCTACGGCCTCACGGGAACGGGGGCTGCCGCCCACGCGCTGGCCGCCCTGGTGGTCACAATCCTGGCTGTGCCGAAGCTGCTCAGTCTCGGCCACGTCCTCGCCTCGGCCGAGCGGCGGGCGGCCTTCGGCGGCACCGCCTCGCTCCTCAAGAGCGCAATCCTCGAACAGGCGATCTGGGTCCTGCTCTGGCCGGTGATGACGCTGTTCGCCGCAGGCGCCGTCGCCACCACCTTCGTCGGCCGGGTGGTGCGCTGGGACGCACAGGTGCGCGACGACCGCCGCGTGCCGTGGACGGAGGCGTGCCGGCTCCAGGTCGACACCCTCGTGGCGGGTGCCCTGCTGACGGCAGGCCTTGCCTGGGCCGGCGATCCCTGGCTCGCCCTCTGGATGGCGCCGGTCGCCCTCGGCCTGCTGTCGAGCCCGGCCCAGAGCGTGCTGACCAGCAGCGCCCGACTTGGCCGGATCTCGCAGGCCCGGCGCCTGTTCCTGACCGTGGACGACACGGCCCGCGCGCCCGAACTCACCGCCCTGGCGCAGAGCCGGGGCGGAGCGGCCGAGGCCGGTCGTGGCCGGGTCGAACCGACCTGGCTCGCCGACGAGGTTCCGGCCTCCTCGAGCTGAGGCGCTACTGCTTCTCCAGCACCTTGATCGGGTCGGTGCGCTGGGCCGGGCTCGGCTCCTTCGTGGCGCTGCTAGTGCCCTGGCCGGCGCGGGCATCGTCGGCCTGTCGCGGCAGGCCGGTGCCGCTGGCCAGTTCGAGGCAGGTGACCATCTCGACGTAGGACGGGAAGCCGCCGGCCTCAAACTGCTTCTCGCACTGCCGCTTGGCGGCGGGCGTGAACTCGTTCCAGCGGCGCTTGACCTCGTCATGCGAGGCCCGCTCGGAGCGCAGGCAGCCTTCCTGGCTGGCATTGTCGCTCACGCTCGCGGAGGCTGCCGACCGGCAGGTCTTCTCGATGTTCAGCTCGGGCGGTCCGGTCTCGGCCCGGGCGGGCGCGCCGAGGAGGAGGAGCGCGAAGGCTCCGGTGAGGAGGGCAGGCTTCGGCATGGTGGAGCGGTCTCTCGGGATGATCCTGCGCACCAACGCGCGAATCCCGTTCCCCGCACCACGCGAAAATATCAGGTGTTCCTGAGGGCCCCGTCGAGGTCGGCGAACAGGTCGTCCACCGCCTCGATCCCCGTGGACAGCCGCAGGAGATCCGGTGGGCACGGGGAATCCGGCCCCTCGACCGAGGCCCGGTGTTCGATCAGGCTCTCGACGCCGCCGAGCGACGTCGCCCGCTTCCACAGCCGCACCCGCGCCGCGGTCGCAACGGCCGCCCCCTCGCCGTCCCGCACCCGGATCGACAGCATGAAGCCGAAGCCGCCCTCCATCTGCCGGGCCGCCACCGCGTGGCCGGGATCGTCCGGCAGGCCGGGATAGAGCACGTGCGAGACGCAGGGATGAGCCTGGAGCCGGCGCGCGAGTTCGGCCGCCGCGGCGGCCTGCGCCGCCGCCCGCAGGGGAAGGGTCCTCAGCGAGCGCATCAGCAGGTAGGCCTCGAACGGGCCGAGAATCGCACCGCCGCCCGAGCGGATCGCGGCGAGACGCTCCCAGAACGTGTCCGCGACCGCCCCGGCGAGCACCCCCGCCACCACGTCGGAATGGCCGTTGAGGATCTTGGTGGCCGAGTGCATCACGATGTCGGCGCCGAGCGTCAGCGGCCGGGTGTGGATCGGCGAGGCAGCGGTGGAATCGACGGCGAGCCGGGCACCCGCCGCGTGCGCGAGGCGGGCGGCCCCGGCGATGTCGGTGATGGTCCAGAGCGGGTTGCCGGGGGTCTCGATCCAGACGAGCTTCGTGGCGCCGGGCCGGATCGCCCGCTCCAGGGCCGTTAGATCGTCCATGTCGACGAAATCGACCGCGATGCGCCGGCGCGGCATCTCGGCGTTGAGCCAGCGCTTCAGGCCCCAGTACATCACCCGGGGCGCCACCACGTGGTCGCCGGGCTCCAGGGCGCTGAACACGGCGGTGGCCGCCGCCATGCCGGAGCCGAACAGCAGGGCGCCGGCCGCCGCATCCTCCAGCATCGCCAGCACGGCCTCCGCCTCCCGCACCGTGGCGTTGTCGGGGCGGGCGTAGGAGAAGCCCGAGCGATAGCCGTTGTCGGGATCGCGCAGGAAGGTGGTGGCCACGTGCAGGGGCGCCACCACGGCCCGGGTCACCGGGTCGACACGGCCCAGGGCCTGGGCGGCGAGGCTGCGCTTCGCGAAGGTGGGCGGGGCATCCGAAGGCGGCTTCGGTGCGTTCGGTTCCGACATGGGGCGTGTCCGTCCGTCAGGGTTGTGTTGACCGGCCGGCGCGGACCGGTGCACGGACCGCGGGCAAGGCGGTCCGTCTCTCTCCAAGGCGTTCTCCCCATCTCAGGGCGAGAACCCCGCCGAAGGCAAGGAATCCCGTTCGTCATGTCCCGTGCGCCCGCATCGTCGCCGATCCATATTCCCACCGAGCCCGCCCTTGCCCTGCCGTGGCGGCTGGCGGTGGCGATCCTGCCGGTGGTGCTGACGGCCGTGCTCGGCTCGTCCGCCACCGGTGCGAATATCGACGGATGGTATGCCGGGCTGACGAAGCCATCCTTCAACCCGCCGAACTGGGCGTTCCCGGTGGCCTGGACCATCCTCTACGGGATGATCGCGCTCTCGGCCTTCCGGCTTCTCGGGGCGAAACCCCGCACGGGTCCGACCCGGGGTGCGTGGCGGCTGGCGCTGGTCGCCTTCGCGGTGCAGCTCGCCCTCAACGCCGCCTGGACCCCGACCTTCTTCGCCGCACATGCCCTGGGCGCCGCCCTGGTGGTCTCGGCCGCGATGTGGGTGATGATCCTTTGGACGATCCGCCTGTCCTGGCGCTTCGACCGGGCCGCGGCGTGGCTGCTGGTGCCCTACGCCGCCTGGGTCGGCTTCGCGACCGTGCTCACCGGCGCGATCTGGCGCCTGAACTGAAGCGCGGCGGCTACTCGGCCGCTTCGACGAACACCGTCCCGGCGCGCGGGAGGTCGAGGGTGTCCCAGGTCTCGGTCAACGCCGCCGTCAGCTTGGCGATGCGGGCATCGTCGTGGAAGGGCGAAGGCGTGATCCGCAGGCGCTCGGTGCCGCGCGGCACGGTGGGGTAGTTGATCGGCTGGATATAGATGCCGTGGTGCTCCAGCAGGTGATCGGCCGCCGCCTTGCACAGCTCGGCGTCGCCCACCATCACGGGCACGATGTGGGTGTCGGTGTGCAGCACCGGAAGGCCGGCGGCCTCCAGGGCGGTCTTGGTCCGGGCAGCCTGGCGCTGGTGCGCCTCGCGCTCGACGGTCGAGCGCTTCAGGTAGCGCACCGAGGCGATGGCGGCCGCCGCGATGGCGGGCGGCAGGGCGGTGGTGAAGATGAAGCCCGGGGCGTGGCTGCGGACCGCGTCGCACAGGACCGCAGATCCCGTGATGTAGCCCCCGACGCAGCCGAAGCCCTTGGCCAGCGTGCCCTCGATCACGTCGACCCGGTGCATCACCCCGTCGCGCTCGGAGATGCCGCCGCCGCGCGGGCCGTAGAGGCCGACCGCATGGACCTCGTCGAGATAGGTCATGGCGCCGTAGCGGTCGGCGAGATCGCAGATCGCGCCGATGTCGGAGACGTCGCCGTCCATGGAATAGACGCTCTCGAAGGCGATCAGCTTCGGGCGGTCGCCCGCCGCGATCAGCAGTTCCTCGAGGTGCTTGAGGTCGTTGTGGCGGAAGACCCGCTTCTCGCAGCCCGAATGGCGCACGCCCTCGATCATCGAGTTGTGGTTGAAGGCATCCGACAGGATCAGGCAGTTCGGGATCAGCTTGGCGATCGTCGAGATGCCGGACTGGTTCGAGACGTAGCCCGAAGTGAAGACGAGGCCGGCCTCCTTGCCATGCAGGTCGGCCAGCTCGCGCTCCAGGTCGACCAGCGGCGAGTTGTTGCCGGCGATGTTGCGGGTGCCGCCGGCGCCGACGCCGCAGCGGGCGGCCGTGCGGGTCATGGCGCCGACCACGTCCGGATGCTGACCCATGCCGAGGTAGTCGTTGGAACACCAGACCGTGATCTCGGAGGTGCCGCCATCGGGTTTGCGCCAATGCGCGGTCGGGAAGCGGCCGGCGATGCGCTCGATATCGGCGAACACCCGGTAGCGGCGCTCGCTGTGCAGGCGGTCGAGGGCGGTGCGGAAATGCGACTCGTAGTCGATCCGGCCCTGACCGATGGACCCCGTCGTGATCGCAGCCTTGATTGCAGACGTGATCGCGGGCTTGGACTCACAGCCCGCTCCCTGGCCCGCTCCCTGCTGGCCCGCTCCCTGCTTGGTGTCGCTGATCTTGATCGTCGCGGGCATGCGGTTCACGGGCATCCGTCCTTCACGCTTGGGCTGAGGGGCCGGCGGTGGAATCGCGGCCTCTGGCGGGATCGTTTCCACGCGGACCCTCGTGCGGGGGGCCCTTGATGCAATCGGTCTCGGTGGCGAGCTTGGCGCACGCTCCATGAAGGAGTTGCTGACGACGCTCGCCCTGACTTCGGGTTTCCCCGACGCGGTCGCGACGATACAGGTGAACTTGGAATTGGTTCAAGTCGACATCCGCATTCCTGGTTTGCATCCATCGACCAGGGGATGCAAAGCCGACACAGCGACGTGGCGACGATGGGTCGCGCGGGGCCTCCCGGCGCGTCGCGGACCACGCTAGGCCCCTCCCCGCCCGATCCCGCTCCACCGGATCCCTGCGACGCATGATGGACGACGAATCCCAGGCCGACACGCAGGCCGCCACGAAAAAGACCCCGCGCAACGCGGCCGAGCAACGGGCCGAGCGCCTGAAGGCGGCCCTGCGCGACAACCTGCGCCGCCGGAAGGCACAGGTGCGCGGGCGTTCGCTCGGTTCCGGACCCGAGGAAACACCCGAGTCCGGCGGCGAAGCATAATCGGACGCGCCGAACCTCCTTTTCGACAAAACTTGGCTATAACGGTGCTGTTTCCACGCGGACGGCGCGCGTCCCGCCCGGTTTCACGTTCGATGTCTCCGGTCAGCGGCGCGACCTGCGCCCCCGGAGGGCAAGATTTAGGCAAGGTTGTAGACACGATGGACCGCATCAACATCATCGGCGGCCGCCCGCTGCACGGCGTGATCCCGATCTCGGGTGCCAAGAACGCCGCTTTGCCCCTGATGATCGCCAGCCTGATGACGGGCGAGACCCTGGAACTCGGCAACGTGCCGCGGCTCGCCGACATCAACGCGCTCCTGCGCATTCTCGGCAATCACGGCGTCGACCACATGGTGGTGGGCAAGCGCCCGGGCCAGACCACCGAGACCGGCCAGACCATCCGCCTCACCGCCTCCAACGTCATCGACACCACGGCGCCCTACGAGTTGGTCTCGACCATGCGGGCGAGCTTCTGGGTGATCGCGCCGCTGCTGGCCCGCTTCGGCGAAGCGCGGGTCTCGATGCCGGGCGGCTGCGCCATCGGGACGCGCCCGGTCGACCTGTTGCTGATGGCGCTGGAGCGCCTCGGCGCCACCGTCGAGGTCGATGGCGGCTACGTCGTCGCCAAGGCCAAGAATGGCCTGCGCGGGGGCGAGATCCACTTCCCCAAGGTCACGGTCGGCGGCACCCACGTGGCCCTGATGGCGGCGGCGCTCGCCAACGGCTCGACCCTGATCGAGAACGCCGCGCGCGAGCCTGAGGTTGTCGATCTGGCGGCCTGCCTCACCAAGATGGGCGCCCGCATCGAGGGCGCCGGCACGCCGCGCATCACCATCGAGGGCGTCTCGCGCCTGCACGGCGCCCGCCACGACGTGCTGCCAGACCGCATCGAGACCGGCACCTACGCCATGGCGGTGGCGATGACCGGGGGTGACGTCACCCTGGAGAACACCCGTGCCGACCTGCTGCATTCGGCCCTCGACGTGCTCTCGACCACGGGCGCCGAGATCACCTCCGGCACCGACACGATCCGCATCCGCCGCAACGGTGGCGGCATCGCCGCCGTGGACATCACCACCGATCCGTTCCCGGGTTTCCCCACGGACCTGCAGGCGCAGTTCATGGCGCTGATGACGCTGGCCAAGGGCCAGTCGAACATCCGCGAGACCATCTTCGAGAACCGCTTCATGCACGTGCAGGAGCTGGCCCGCCTCGGCGCCAAGATCCGCCTCGAGGGCGATCTGGCCATCGTCGAGGGCGTCGAGCGCCTGAAGGGCGCGCCCGTGATGGCGACCGATCTGCGCGCCTCGGTCTCCCTCGTGATCGCAGGGCTCGCGGCCGAGGGCGAGACCAGCATCAACCGGGTCTACCACCTCGACCGCGGCTTCGAGGCCCTGGAGGCCAAGCTCGCCCGCTGCGGCGCGGAGATCACCCGCGTCCGCAGCTGACGGGACCGGCTCGCCGCCCGCTCGGGGCGGAGAGCCGGGTGGATCAGCCGCCGATCTCGCCGTGCTTGCGCCCGAAACCGGGGATGTCGCAGCCGCAGCGGGAGCCGTAGGGCTGCGGGCGGGTGATGCAGTTGCCGCGCTGGGTCAGGCAGAGGCGTCCGAAGCCCTCGCCGCCGTAGCCGCGCGGACGCCGGTCGTAACGGTCCTCGTCGTAGCGCCGGCGCTCGTAGCGATCCTCGTCGTAGCGGCGCTCGTAGCGATGGGGGCGATCGTGGTCGCCGTAATATTGCGCCTGCGCCGCGACGGTTCCGGTGCCAAGCGCCGCCGCGGTGGCGAGGGCGAGGATCGTCGTCTGGATGGTCTTGCGGGTCATGGCATGATCCCCTCGGATGGGCCGTCTCGTTGATCCCCGATCTAGCGACCCCGGGCTGAACGCCGCCTGAGGACCTGCGGTGATCGGAAAAGGGGCATGTCAGCCGAGGAACCGGGTGACCAGGCGCACCGCCGGGAGCACCGCCCGGGCGAGCCGGATCTGGCCGGGCAATTGCCGCGGGCCGAGGGGCCGGTGGACCAGGCGCGGGCTGGTACGCTCGGCCTCGGCCACCGCGTGGCCCGCCAGGGGATGGGCCGCGACGCGGGCGGCCTCCGCCTCGGTGATCCGCAGGGCCTTGGCCCAGCCGCGCTCGGTGCCGAGCCGGCCCGCCGCGTGCAGCCGGCGCAGCCGGCGGCGCCAGGCGTAGCGGAACAGGGCCCGCGGTACCGATTCGAGGCGGGCGTCGCACAGGCTGTCGGGCTTCTCGCAGCGCGCCCGGATGGTGTCGGCGACGCCGCCCGGCGCCCGTCCCACGAGGCGCCCCGAGACCGTGACCAGAATGGCCGGATCGTGCCGGACATGCAGCCCCTGGGCGAGCAGCAGCGCCACGAAGGCGCCATCCTCGCCGAGCGCGATCGCCGGCATGCCCCCCACCGCCCGGTAGGCCGCGACGCTGACGCTCAAGGTGGCGCCGATGGTGGTGCGGTGGCAGGGCCAGGGATCGTGCGGATCGTGGTCGATGCGCGCCTCGGCCTCGGTGAGGAGATCGCTGTAGATGTCCTCCCGGTCTCCGCGCCAATGCAGGGAGGACGGCAGCAGGGCGCGCTCGTCCGCATCGAGCGCGATGCGGCCCGCCACCGCATCGGCGCCCCGGTCGAGGGCGGCCCGGTTGCGCGCGACCCAGTCCGGCGGAACCCGGCTGTCGGCATCGGTCGAGAGGATCATGCCGTCCGCCCCGAGCCAATCGGCCGCCCGGTTCATCGCCTCGCGTCGGGCCCAGCCCGCATGGGCGCCCGCATACGTCACATGGGTGACGCGGACCGGCATCGACATCCGCGGCACGAGATCGGCCACGATCGCCTCCGTGGCATCGGTGCAGTTGTTGAGAAACAGCACGACGCCGAGGCTTCCCGGTGGGATGCCGGTCTGAGCGTCGATGGCCCGCAGGCAGGCCGCGATGCGCTCGGCCTCGTTGCGCACCGGGATGGCGATGACCGCACCCGGCGCTACCAGGGCGGGACCGGTGAAGTGCCCGGAAGGTTCGGCTTGCCCGGAAAGTTTGGCTTGACCCGGGGTGCCGGCGGCCTCGGTCAGAGGGGGAAGAGACACGGTCAAAACTCCGTTCGCCGACACCGACACGGAGCCGGGGCAGCGACGCGTCCCTAGCAGGTCCGGCAAGCGGGACAATGGCAGAGTTCCGAGCCGCCAGTTGCCGTGGGCGGGTCGCCTCGCTACCTACGGCTCCCACACCGCGAGCGGCCGAACCCGCACCGGGCCGGCCCACCGACAGGAGCGCGACACCCGATCATGGAGCTTCTCAGGCTCGCTGCCCTCGACGCCGAAGATCTGGGCGTCATCTCCGCCCACCTGCAGGACGCGATCCTGAAGGGGAGCGACCTCGCCTATCTCAGCGCGCAGCATCGGTTCGTCCTGGTGGCGCGCCGCTTCGACTGGTCGGCGGAGGACGGTGCGCCGCCGCGCCGCCGCCTGACCGGCATCCATTTCGAGCGGGTGCTGAAGGTGCGCACCCGCGGCATCACGCCCGGTGCGGATGCCGAGACGCCCCTCGAACTCCTCGCCATCACCTTCGCGCCGACCGAGGCGCCGTCCGGCATCGCCACCCTGGTCTTCGCCGGCGGCGCGGCAATCCAGCTCGAACTCGAATGCATCGAGGTCCAGTTGAAGGATCTCGGTCCGGTCTGGGAGGTCGAGGGGCGTCCCGACCACGAGGCCGTGGTCGCCGGGCGCGCCGCGATCGCGGGACAGGCTCCAGCGGGACAGGCCCGAGAAGGAAACACCTGATGGTCCGTCTCGATTCCCGCGACGGCGACTTCGCCGCCGCCTTCGCGCGTCTGCTCAGCGTCAAGCGCGAGATCTCGGAGGATGTCGACGAGACCGTGCGCGGCATCATCGCGGGCGTGGTCGCGGGCGGCGACGATGCGCTCGTCGACTACACCCGCCGTTTCGACCGGCTCGGCGAGGACTTCACCGTCGCGTCCCTGCGCGTCACCCCGGCCGAGATCGAGGCCGCCGTCGCGGCCTGCCCGCCCGAGGCCCTGGAGGCCCTGCGCTTCGCCGCCGCCCGGATCGAGGCGTTCCACGCCGCCCAGGTGCCCGCCGACCACAGCGCCACCGACAGCCTGGGGGTCACCGCCGGCTGGCGCTGGACGGCACTGGAATCCGTCGGCCTCTACGTCCCTGGTGGCACCGCGAGCTATCCCTCCTCGGTGCTGATGAACGCGATTCCCGCCCGCGTCGCCGGGGTGCCGCGCGTCGTCATGGTGGTGCCGATGCCGGAGGGCACGATGAACCCGCTGGTGCTCGCCGCCGCGCAGCTCGCCGGCGTCGACGAAGTCTACCGGGTCGGCGGCGCCCAGGCCGTGGCGGCGCTCGCCTACGGCACCGAGACCATCGCCCCCGTGGCCAAGATCGTCGGCCCCGGGAATGCCTGGGTGGCGGCGGCCAAGCGCCGGGTGTTCGGGCAGGTCGGCATCGACATGATCGCCGGTCCCTCCGAGGTGCTGATCCTGGCCGACGCGCACGCCAATCCCGATTGGGTGGCGGCCGATCTCCTGGCCCAGGCCGAGCACGACACCGCGGCCCAATCGATCCTGATCACGGATTCGGAGACGCTCGCCGGCGACGTCGCCGAGGCGGTGGAGCGGGCGCTCGGAACCCTGCCGCGGGCCGACATCGCGCGGGCGAGCTGGCGCGACTACGGCGCGATCGTGGTGGTGCGGGACTTCGACGAGGCGGTGCCGCTGGTCGACCGGCTCGCCCCCGAGCACCTCGAGATCGAGACGCAGGATGCCGAGGGGCTCGCCGCCAAGGTGCGCAACGCGGGCGCGATCTTCCTCGGCTCGCACACCCCGGAGGCCATCGGCGACTATGTCGGCGGTCCCAACCACGTCCTGCCCACCGCCCGCTCGGCGCGGTTCTCCTCCGGGCTCGGCGTGCTCGACTTCATGAAGCGCACCACGATCCTGCGCTGCGACCCGGCGGCCCTCCGGGCGCTGGGGCCTGCGGCCATCGCCCTCGGACGGTCGGAGGGCCTGGAGGGTCACGCCCGCTCGGTGGCGATCCGCCTGAACCTGTGAGGGTGCGATGTCCGGTGCGGCCAAATCCAGCGAGCCCCAATCGCCTCACCGCCTCGCGGTGGTGACCCTCGACGAGGAGTCGATCGGCCGGGGCAACCCGGATCAGGAGCATGAGCGCGCCATCGCGATCTTCGACATCCTGGAGGACAACAGCTTCACGATTCCCGGGCGCGAGGGCCCCTACGCCCTCACTCTCGGCCTGGTGGAGAGCAAGCTCGCCCTCGTCATCAAGCGCGAGGACGGCGAGCCCGTCATGACCCACCTGCTGTCGCTGACCCCGTTCCGCCGGGTGATCCGCGACTACGAGATGATCTGCGAGAGCTATTACAACGCCATCCGCACCGCCTCGCCGACCCAGATCGAGGCGATCGACATGGGCCGGCGCGGCCTGCACAACGAGGCCTCCGACCTGCTGCGCCAGCGCCTGGAGGGCAAGGTCGACCTCGACCACGACACCGCGCGGCGCCTGTTCACCCTGGTCTTCGCCTTGCACTGGAAGTCGTGACCCGCGAGGCCCGAGCGGCGCCCCCTCTCGAAGCGCGAGGCTGAGAAGAAGACCGGATGGCGGACGCGACCGGCCCGAAGAAGACGCGCGTGCAGTCGGCCCTGTTCATGTGCAACTTCAACGCCGTGCGGTCGCTCGCGGCGGAAGCCATCGCACGCCACTACTTCGGCAAGTCGATCTACGTGCAATCGGCCGGCGTCCGCTCGGGCGAGCCCGCCGACCCGTTCATGGTGGCGGCGCTGGACGAGATCGGCATTGATGCCGCGCGCCACAAGCCGCGCACCCTGGCCCAGCTCGAGGAATGGGAGGGCCTGAACTTCGACCTCATCATCACCCTGGCGCCCGAAGCCCACCACGCCGCCCTGGAACTGACCCGTACCAACGCGGTCGAGGTCGAGTACTGGCCGACCCCCGACCCGACCCACATCCAGGACGGCACCCGCGAGCAGCGCCTGGACGCCTACCGCGACGTCCGCGACGGCCTGGTCTACCGGATCAAGATGCGGCTGAAGGGGTGAGCCGCCGGATCGACGTCACCGGCCCGAAACTCTTCTCCCGGATGCGGGCGACGGCCTCGGCGAGGGGCTCCACCGCCACCGCCATGTGGTGGCCGTTGGCGTGGATGAGGCGGGTGACGTCGAGCATCAGCCCCACATGGCCGCGCCAGAACACGACGTCGCCGCGCCGGAGCCCGTCGACGTCCGGGGCGAGCGGCTCGCCGAGCCCGCGCTCCTGCTGGTCGGCGTCCCGCGGCGCCGCGATCCCCGCCAGCGCCAGGCAGAGCTGGACGAGGCCCGAGCAGTCGAGTCCGAGGCTGGTGCGTCCGCCCCAGAGATAGGGCGTTCCGACGAGGCGCTCGGCGGTGCCGGCGTAGTCGGGCTCCAGGACATCGGCTGCCGTGCAATGTCCGGCGAACACGAAGCCCCCGGTCGCGAGGCGATGGTAGTCGCCGACCGAGTCCTGGACCTGGACGCGGGCGCCGAGCGTCAGGTAGCCGGTGGCGGGCAGCTTCAGGTCGGGTCCGGGGTACAGGAAGCTGCGCAGGGCGGTGACGCGGTGGGTCGGCCCCCCGACGGGTCCGAGGGCCGCCTCCGGCAGGTAGCCGACATAGCCGTCATGGTCGAGCTGGACGAAGGCGAAGCCCTCGTCGGCCCCGTAGAAGGTGACCGCGTCGCCCATCACGGCCTCGGTCTCGAGACCGGCATCGAAGCGCGGCGCCCGCGTCAGCGGCGCGGCCGGCACGACGACGCTGCGCGCTTCGCCGACCACGTAGCGGGCGGCGTCGACGCGGCCCCGCAGGCGGATATCGGCGATCTCGGGCCGGGCCGGGACGAGGCGCGGGTCGGACAGGTCAAGCAGGGCGGTCGGCATGGGCGCGACTATCTCCTGGGGTTCGACCCGTCGCAACCGCCGACGCAGCGATCACCCCGTCTGCGTCATGGTGACGCTGGAAACTGCCTGTCCGGTCGGCAACCCGCGTCTCGGAAGGCCGCTCCGTCAGCGCCGAACCCGGATCCCTGATCGAAAATCCATCCGGCTGCCGCGCGACGCGTCCCACTGCGGGAAACGCACGGGGCGCCCGCAAATGTGTGCACTGCACAAACCGGCAAATCGGGATTACAGTCGGTGCATGCCCCCAGCGAGTCGCGCCGTGAAGAAGACCTCGAAATCCTTCCAGGATCTGCCGCCGATCCGCGTGCGGCGCGAGCCGCCGACGATTCCCGAGGCGGTCGCCGCCGCGCAGGATCTCGCCGACGACATCGAACAGCAGGTCGAGATCGCCGCCGGCCTGATCGGCCTGCCCCTCGACGCGGTGCGCGAGCACGTGGTCGCCGCAGCCCAGGCCAAGGTGGAACGGATGCCCGAGCGGATGCCGGAGCGCATCTTCACGGCGGCGAGCCCGAACCGGGCCCCCCGCACCGTCATCGTCGAGCGCCGCCGGCCGCCAGTCATCATCGAGCGTCGCGGGCGTCCGCCGATCGGACGCCCCTGATCGCGGCGTGAGAGGCTACCAGTCGAGCGTCTTGCCGGTGTAGTCGAGATAGGCCGTCCCGGTTCGGCCGAGCCGGGCCGCGATCACGTCGGCCATGCCGGTGACGCTGGTGGCGACGTCGATGTCGGCATCGGCTCCGCCCATCTCGGTGCGGACCCAGCCCGGATGCAGCAGCAGCACGCCGAACCCCGTTTCGCGATGGCGGATCTCGAAGCTGCGCGCCAGGGTGTTGAGGGCGGCCTTGCTCGCCCGGTAGGTCTCCCAGCCACCGGAATCGTTGAGGCCGACGCTGCCGAGGATCGAGCTCATGAAGGCGACGAGACCCTTCGGAGCCAGCCGGTCGAGGAAGACTTCGGCGAAGCGCACCGGGCTGATCGCGTTGGTCAGGTAGACCTGGGCGGCCACGTCACGCGGCACGGCATGGGCCGGATCGTGCGCCTGCGTCGCCACGCCCGCCACCACGAAGACCAGGTCGAAGCTCTGGCCGGCGAGGCGGTCATGCAGGACCGCCACGGCGGCATCGTCGTCGATGTCCGCGGTCTCGATCGTCAGAGCGTCGTCGGCCAGCGCCGCGAGGCCCGGGGAAGCGGAGCGCTGAGTCGCGGTCACCCGCCAGCCCCGCTGCAGGAAGGTTTCGACGAGGCCGAGGCCGAGGCCGCGCGAGGCCCCGACGATGAGCGCGTTCTTCTGGGATGCCATGTGATCGTGTCCCTGGTTCGCGGACGGGCGCGCCGCCCTCGGGCCGGGCCGCCCGACCCTCAGCGGAGGAGGTTGGACGGATGAGCGGTTCCGGCAATCCGGGCCGCCCGCGCCGAGGTGTGCCGGCGCACCTGAGCGGTCAATCCGCCGTCTGCACCGACCAGGTGGCGTGCTCGATTCCGGGCATCCGCTCCAGGGCCGCCACCACGGCGTCGAGTTCGGCGGACGTCACCGCCGTCGCCACCAGGGTCGCCACCACCTCGACGGTGTCCTCGCCGCGCTCCACCACCTCGATGCCGCCGACCGGGTACTTTGCCGCCTCCAGGCGCTCGACCAGCAGGTCGCGGGCCGGGCCGGCACCGTCCGCCGCCACGGTCACCTGAACCTCGTAGGTGGCCTCGGTCTGGCTCTCGTCGATGGGCGCGCGATTGATGGCGTTGACGAGGGGCCGCAGCAGGGTGTTGCCGGCGAGCACGGCCGCCGTGACGAAGGCCGCCTCGAGGGGGAAGTCGGCGCCCGCGAAGGCGCCCACGGCCGCCGAGCACCACAGGGTCGCGGCGGTGTTGAGCCCGCGGACGTTCATGCCCTCCTTCATGATCACGCCGGCGCCGAGGAAGCCGACGCCCGAGATCACGTAGGCCACAGTGCGGGTGCCGCCGGCGGCCCCTTCGAGACGCATGCCGAGATCGACGAAGGCCGCCGCCCCCACCGCCACCAGGACGTTGGTGCGCAGGCCCGCCGTGCGCTGGCGATATTGCCGCTCGGCCCCGATCAGGGTGCCGAGCCCGAAGGCCACGATGAGGCTGATCGCCGAATTGACCGCTTCGGGCAGCGGCCCGGACAGGATGGAACTCATCGCGCTGCCCTGACGGTGTCCCGTGACGGCACCATGACAAGGCGATCCGGCCGGCGGATCACGCCTGCGGATAGTCCGAGATGCCCCCATGCGCCGCCGACCACTTGGCCGGCTCGTGCAGGAAGCTCTCGACCTCGGCCAGCACCTTCGGGTCGAAGTGGCCGCTCTCCTTGGCCACCGCCAGCACGTCCCACCAGGTGGTGAGGTAGTGCAGCTGGATGCCGAGATCGGCCATCGCCTGCCGGCTGTTGGGGAAGATGTCGTAGAAGAACATCACGAAGCAGTGGTCGACCTGGGCGCCCGCGTCGCGCAGGGCCTTGCAGAATAGCGCCTTGCTGCGCCCGTCGGTGGCCAGATCCTCCACCAGCAGGGTCCGGGCGCCCTCCACCACCTCGCCCTCGATCTGGGCGTTGCGGCCGAAACCCTTGGCCTTCTTGCGCACGTACTGCATCGGCAGCATCAGCCGGTCGGAGATCCAGGCCGCGAACGGGATGCCGGCGGTCTCGCCGCCGGCCACGTGGGTGATCGACTCGTAGCCGATGTCGCGCACGATGGTGGCGGCGGCGAAATCGTTCAGCGTCGAGCGCAGGCGCGGATACGAGATGATCTTGCGGCAGTCGATGTAGACCGGGCTCGCCCAGCCCGACGTGAAGGTGAAGGGCGTGTCCTGGTAGAAATGCACCGCCTTGATCTCGAGCAGCATCTTGGCCGCCTCGCGGGCGATCACGGCGCGGTCGATCGGCAGGAAGGAGGTCGTCATGCGCGGGTTCGCTCTCGTGCGGGCGGCGGGCGCGGCCCCGTCCCGCCTCCGGGCGGGGCCGCGCATCCGTCTGAAGGATGGGTTCTCCTTCCCGCCAACTGCCAAGGGCGTCAACCCTGGAGATGTACGCCGCCTCCGGAGAGGGGTGACGCCCTGGAGGTGCCGTCAGGCCGCCTTTACGTCGGCCAGGAAGCCGCCGACCTCGCGGGTCAGGCTCTCCGAGTGCCGCGCCAGTTCCTGGGCGGCGCTGAGCACCTGGGAGGCGGCTGCACCGGTCTGGCCGGCCCCGTCGCGCACGCCGGCGATGTTGACGGTCACCTCCTCGGTGCCGCGCGCCGCCTCCTGGACGTTGCGGGTGATCTCCTGGGTCGCGGCCCCCTGCTCCTCCATGGCGGCGGCGATGGAGCCGGCATAGGTCGACATCTCGGCGATGATCCGGCTGATCGTCTCGATGTCGGCCACCGCCTCATGGGTCGCACTGCGGATCTCGGTGATGCGCTCGCCGATCTCCCCCGTGGCCTTGGCGGTCTGGCCGGCCAGTTCCTTCACCTCGGAGGCGACCACCGCGAAGCCGCGCCCGGCCTCGCCGGCCCGCGCCGCCTCGATGGTGGCGTTCAGCGCCAGCAGGTTGGTCTGGGCCGCGATGCTGGAGATCACGTCGACGAAGGCGCCGATCCGCTCCGTGGTGCCGGCCAGCCGCCGCACGGTCGCGTCGGTGCGCTGGGCGTTCTCCACCGCCTGACTGGCAATGCGCGCCGACAGGCTCACCTGCTGCACGATCTCCTGCACCGAGGCCGACATCTCCTCGCTGGCGGCGGCCACGGTCTGGACGTTGGCGGAGGTCTCCTCGGCGGCGCCGGCGACGATCACGGTCTGCTGGTTGGTCTGGCCGGCGACGCTGCTCATGGATTGCGCGGTGGCCTCCATCTCGGTGGCGGCGCCCGCCAGCCCCTGGGTCAGGGTCGAGACGTTGCGCTCGAAGGCCTGGGTGAGCGCGTCGAGGCGCTGGGCCCGGCGCATCTTGGCCTCGTCCTCCGCCGCCTGCGCGGCCGCGAGACGCCGGGCCTCCACGGCATTGTCCTTGAACACCTGGAGCGACCGGGCGAGGAGGCCGACCTCGTCCCGCCGTTCGAGGCCCGCCACCGCCACCGCGAGGTCTCCGGCCGCCAGGCGTTCCATCGCCGCCGTCATGCCGGCGAGCGGGCGGGTGACGCCGTAGAGCGTGATGAGGGCCAGCAGGCCGACCGCGACGCCGAGGCCGATGGTGGCGGTGAGGATGAGGGTGCGGGTGGCGCTCTGCGCCGTCTCGGTCGCGTCCTGCTTGGCGGCATCGAGATCGCGCAGGTTGGAGGCGACGCGCGTCGCCACGCTCTCGGTGAGCTTGATCCGGGCCGGCCGAACCTCCTGCTTCGAGATGCGGGCGGCGGCCTCGTTCTCGTTGCGGAGCCCCAGGGTGACCGAGCGCTCGGCGGCGGTGAAGAAGCTCTGGAGGTCGGCTCGAACTCCCGTGAGGATGGTCCGGCGCTCCGGCGTATCGGCCAGGGCGATCAGGCGCTCGAGGGTCTCGGAAGCGGTTTTCTGGTTCGCCTGATAGTGGTCGAACTCCGTCTTCATCAGGGTCTCGTCGGTCTCGATGATGGCGTTCTTCTCCGCAATCACCGCTTCGTCGATGGCCAGGGCCAGTTTCTGGGCCAGGAAGAGCCGCGTGGCGCGCACCTCGATGATCTGCGTGGTGTTCTGGTCCAACGTCGCCAGGCTGGAGCGCGCCAGGGCCACCAGGCCCACCGCCACCAGGATGAGGACCAAGCTGGGAATGGCGAGCTTTGCCATCAGCTTGAGATCGTTGAACGCGCGCATCGCAACCCCCGTGGATGACGCCGTCGCGGGACCATGATCGGCCTCTCGGTGACGCGGCGCTCCTCTCACGGTTCTGTGATAATTCGCTGAAACAAGCGTTAACGAAACCGAAATTCGATGCATTTGATGAATCTTATGCGTCCGCTTGGTTGTACCTCCGAAGCATTCAGACCTTGCTCAATCACGCAGCGTGATTTTTCCGGTTCCTTATCCTGCCATGTTGCCGAGGGTTTCCGTTCATCTCGCGCCGGGTCGAGGACCGAACATTTGGGGATGAGGTTCGAGCTATTGTGACGACTTTGAATCGTCGATCTCGTTCCGACGGACACCTGATCGGCCGGCACTTGGTCGCCGGACATCGCGCCCGTGCGCCCTCAGTCCAGGAAGGTCTGGAGGGCGGCCAGGGTCGCGGCGGGGTTCTCCTCGGCCAGGAAGTGGCCGGAGGCGATCTCGGTCGCGACGGCCTTCGGCGCGAAGGTCCGCTGCCAGGCGGCGAGCGGCGTCTCGGTGCTGCGATCGAGATAGCCGTCGCCGGTGAGGATCAGAGTCGGGCAGGCCAGAGCCCGTCCGGCCGCGAGATCGGCGAGGTCGGCCTCGCGGTCACGGGTGGCTCCCGCCCGGTAATCCTCGCAGAAGGCGTGGATGCGCTCGGGCACGCCCCAGGCCTGCCGGTAGAGGTGCAGGGCGGCGGGCGCGAAGGCCCGCAGGGATGTGTCCCCGCTCCAATCCCGCAGGAGCCCCTCGAAATAGGCGTCCGGATCCCGGCCGATGGCCTGCTCGGGGCCCGGTGCCGGCTCGGCCAGAAAGTGCCAGTGCGAGGATGTACGCGGCGAGGGTTTCGGGGGGTCGGCCTCGATCCGCTCCCACTGGACCAGGGTCGGCAGGATGTCGAGGAGCGCCAACCGGGCGATCCGGCCGGGTTCGTCGAGGGCGAGACGGTAGCCGATGCGGGCGCCCCGGTCGTGCCCCACGAGGGCGAAGTGGACGTGGCCGAGGGCTTCCATCACGGCCACCATTTCGGCCCCGAGGGTGCGCTTGGCGTAGGCCTCGTGGCGCGGATCGCCCTCGGGCGCGCTAGACCAGCCGTAGCCCTTGAGGTCGAGGCAGACGACGCGGCGGCGCTCGGCGAGCGCCGGGGCGATCCGATGCCAGCAGGCGTGGCTCTGCGGAAAGCCGTGGAGCAGCAGCACCGGCGGCGCCTCCTCCGGCCCGCCGACGCGTGCGAAGAAGCGTCCGGCCGGGATGTCGATCCAACGGGACGCGAAGGTGGGGAACAGATCCGTGGTCACGGGAGGCGCCTCCGGCAGGGGCCGGGGGAACGCGCGCCCCGAGCCAACGGTTCGCAGTCACGGCCGGTGACGATTCTGTTAGAAGCAGGCGGTTCTCCGGTTCCATCCACCGCTTCACTGCTGACCAACAGGATTTTCGCCGATGCCGACCTATTCGCTGCCGACCTGTCTGACTCCGTTCGTTCTGGCCGCCGGCCTCGCGCTTGCCAGCTTCGTCCCCGCCCAGGCTGCGGGTTGCTGCGGCGGCGGCGCCGGCATGATGTGCGGCAAGAGCAACAAGATGGATCTGCGCGCGGGTGGCATGAAACCGTCCCGGGCCAAGAAGGCCGCCTGCTGCTGCGAAGGCATGGCCGGGCACGGCATGGCCCCCCACGGCATGGCCCCGATGTCGAAGAAGCTCTGATCCAGCCTGGACGAGCGAATCCCGCGGGCAAGGCTGGGCAAGCAAGTCCGGGCAGGCGAGGCTCCGGACCGGATCGTGCCCGAAACGGGGCGTTCGACCGGACAACCCCGGAGCAAGCCTGCAGCCTCGGGCAAGCCTGCGGCCTCGTGGAGGTCGGCGCGGGATTGACGCCCGCCCCGCGCAGCGGGCACACCCGAAGACTGCGGATCGCTCAAGAATTCGCATCCAAAAAAGCCACCGAGGAGACGCGCATGGATCGGCCCACCGTTCCTGCCCCCCAGACGATCCGGGCGATTCGTCCGATCGACGCGAGCCTGCTCGCACCAGCGGCGTTGTCCGCATGAGCGGCGCGATCCTCGCCGAGCGTCCGGCGTCCGGCGCTCCGCCCGTGGATGCCGCCCTGCGCGGGCGCATCCTCGCCCTGCGCGACGGCCTGCTGCACGGGCTCATCGGCGCCGACGCGATGGTGGAGCGCCTGCTGATCGGCCTCCTCACCGGCGGTCATCTCCTCATCGAGGGCGCCCCCGGCCTTGCCAAGACCCGCGCGGTCAAACGCCTGTCGGACGGGCTCGACGGCAGCTTCGCCCGCATTCAGTGCACTCCCGACCTGATGCCGGCCGATCTCACCGGCACCACGGTTTGGCGCCAGGATGCCGGCGATTTCGAATTCCTGCCCGGCCCCCTGTTCCACTCTCTCGTCCTCGTCGACGAGGTGAACCGCGCGCCCCCGAAGGTGCAATCGGCCCTGCTCGAGGCGATGGCGGAGGGGCAGATCACGGTCTCGGGCCACACCCACGCCCTGCCCGACCCGTTCATGGTGGTGGCGACCCAGAACCCGATCGAGCACGCGGGCACCTTTCCCCTGCCCGAGGCGCAGCTCGACCGCTTCCTCCTCCACGTCCTGGTGGAGATGCCGGACGAGGCCGCCGAGCGCCGCATCCTCGATCTCGTCGAGGGCGAATTGAACCACCACGCCGAAGCCATGCCGGTGCGGCTCTCGGTGGCGGAGATCCGGGCTGCCCGCGAGGCTGCCCTCAACGTCTACGTCTCCCCGGCGCTCAAGGACTACCTCGTGCGCCTGGTCGCCGGCACCCGCACCGATGCGGCGGCCCCGGACCTGCGCGCCGCCATCGAGCATCCGGCCTCGCCGCGCGGCACGCTGGCGCTGATGCTCGCCGGCAAGGCGCGGGCCTATCTGCGCGGCCGCGACCACGTCATCCCGGAGGATGTGGCGGATCTGGCCGCCGACGCGCTGGCGCACCGCATCGGCCTGACCTGGCGCGCCGCGGCCGAGGGCCAGACGGCGCGGGGCATCATCCGCGGCCTCGTCCAGCGGGTGCGGGCGCTCTGAGCGCGACGATGTCTGTCCCGAGCCCGGCCCCCGCCGCCCTGTCGGACACCGACCCGCTGCTGGCGCCGGGCATCCACCTCTCCGGCGAGGCGCTGATGGGCCTGCGCCACCTCGCCCGGCGCGGCACCGGCCCGGCCACCCGGACCCTCGCGGGCCTGCCCGGCGGGATCGTGACCCGGCGGCGCGGGCGCGGCTCGGAGCCGGACGACGTGCGCCTGTGGTCCGAGGGCGACGACCGCCGCCACATCGATCGCAACGCCACCGCCCGCACCGGCATCCTGCACGTGCGCACCCACCACGACGAGCGCGACCGCGCCGTGGTGCTCCTCGTCGATCTCCGGCCCTCGATGCTGTTCGGCACCAGGCGGGCGCTCCGCTCGGTGGCGGCGGCCGAGGCCCTGGTGCTGCTCGGCTGGCGCATCGTCGGCGACGGCGGCCGCATCGGCCTCGTGGCCGTGGGGGCCGGCGAGCCCGTGGTGGTGCGCCCGGCCGGCGGCGAGCGGGCCATGACGGCGATCACCGGCGCCCTGGCGCTGGCCCATGCCCGTGCCCTGTCGGAGGCCGGCGGCGCGGATCCGCCCCTGGCGGCGGCGCTCACCCTCGCCCAGAGCCTGCTGCCCTCGGGTGGCCACCTCGTCATCGGCAGCGCCCTCGATACGCCGGGCGCCGATTTCGACCATCTCGTGACCATCATGGCCGAACGCCTGTCGATCCGCCTCGTCCTGGTCAGCGATGCCTTCGAGCGCGCCCGCCCGCCCGGCTTCTACCCCTTCGCCACGCCGGACGGCCGGCGCGGCACCGTCCAGGCGAGCCGGGCCGACACGGCACGGAAGAGCGCCGACGCGCCGCCGAGCGCGGATGCGCGCCTCGTCGCCTATGCCCGGCGCGGCATCGAGGGCCTGCGCCTCGACGTGGAAGCCGGCCCCGAAGCCTACGCCCCGCTGATGGAGCGCCTCGATGCGGTGCTCTGACGTGTTTCACGTGAATCAGGGGATCACCGCGTGAACTCAGACGCCGCTCCGAGCCTCGACCAGTTGCGCGCCCTGCACCTGCCCGCCGAAACCGGGGCCGCGCAGGGCGCCGTGATGCTCGCCATCGCGCTCGGGTTCACGGCCGCCCTCGCCTTCGGCCTGCTGCGCTGGCTGCGCGCCCGGCGGCGCGGTTCGGTGCGGCGGGCCGCCTTGCGCGAACTCGCCGCCGCCAATGCCCTGCCGCCGGAGAGCCGCCGCGTGGCCCAGGCCCAGTTGCTTCGCCGCCTCGCCCGGACGCTCCAGGGCGATGCGGCGGCGGACGCGCAGGGGGCCGCCTGGGCCGCCACCCTCGACCGCCTCTTCGCCACGACCTTCTTCAGCGCCGGCGCCGGCTGCATCTTCACCGACGGGCTCTACCAGCGCGGCGCGCCCGAGCCCGGGCCGGTGGATGCCGAACTGGCCCGCCTGTTCGCCCGGATCGGGGCCTGAGCCATGATGACGGGACTTTTGCCACAAGGGCTCACCGCCCTCGCCTCCGCCTTCGACCTCGCGAGTCCCTATGCCCTGCTGCTGCTGCCCCTGCCGCTGCTGGCCGCGCGGTTGATGCCGGCCGAGCGGGTGGGATCGAGCGGCGCCCTGCGGGTGCCGGCCTCCCTGGTGGCGGAGGCCGCGCGGGGCGAGAGCATCGCGGCGCGCGGTCGGGGTCGCGCCGCCCTGATCTGGACCCTGTGGAGCGCCCTCGTGGTCGCCCTGGCCGGCCCCCGCCTCGTGCTGCCGGCCTCCGCCCTCCCGGCCTCAGGCCGCGAGATCATGCTGGCGATGGACCTCTCCGGCTCGATGGAGCGGCGCGACTTCGCCCTCGACGGCCAGACCGTGACCCGGCTCGCCGCGGTCAAGCGCGTCGGCACCGACTTCATCCGCCGCCGGGCCGGCGACCGCATCGGTCTCGTCATCTTCGCCAACGAATCCTACGTCGCCGCCAGCCCGAGCTTCGACACCGCCACGGTCGCCCGCGCCCTGGACGAGGCGACCATCGGCCTCGTCGGCCGCTCCACCGGCATCGGCGACGGCCTCGGCCTCGCCCTGAAGCGCCTGAGCCCGACGGGGGCCGAGGCCGGGGGCGTGCCACAGGCGGGGGGCGTGCCGCAGGCGGGAGGCGTGCCGCAGGCTGAGGGCGCGCCGCAGGCCACCGCCAAAGTGGTGATCCTGATGACGGACGGCGCCAACAATGCCGGCCAGACCACCCCCCGCGACGTCGCCGGCCTCGCCAAGGAACTCGGCATCCGGGTCCACACCATCGCGCTCGGCCCCCGCGACCTCTCGAATGCCGACGGCGAGCAGGACGTGGTCGACACCGAAACCCTGCGGGACATCGCCGACCTCACCGGCGGCCGGATGTTTCGCGTGAAAACCACCGACGATCTCATGGCCATGGCGGAGGCGATCGATCAGATCGAGGGCGGTCGCGCCAAGGCCCCGCCGGTTCCCCTGCGCAAAGACCTCTGGCCCTGGCCCGCCGCCCTCGCCTTCCTGGCGGCGGCCGGCCTCCTCGCGTCGCGGCGGACCGCATGAGCGTCCTCGACACCATCGCGGTCCTGCGCCCCTGGTGGCTGGTGGCGATCCCCTTCGTCGCCGCCCTGGCGCTGCGCGCCGCCTGGCGCTCGGCGCCGCTCGGCGACTGGACCCGGGCCGTCGATCCCGCCCTGATGGCGCTCCTCGCCAAGCGCGGCGCGGTGCTGGGCGGACGCCGGCAGGCGAACCTCGCCGCAGCCCTCGCGGCCGGCCTGATCGCCCTGGCGCTGACCGGCCCCGCCGTCGAGCGCCCGGACGCCGCCACCTTCCGCAACCTCGACGCCACCGTGGTGGTGGTCGACCTGTCGCGCTCCATCGCGGAGGGTGGGCACCTCAAGGATGTGCGCCAGATCGCCCAGAGCGTGGCCGAGGCGGCCGGGACCCGCAGCGTCGCCGTGGTGGTCTATGCCGGAGACAGCTACCTCGCCGCCCCGCCGACCACCGACCGCGACGCCTTGTCCTCGACCCTGTTCGCCCTCGACGGCGACACCGTGCCCGACCGGGGCACCCACCCCGAGCGCGGGCTGGCGCTGGCCCGCCGCACCCTGGAGGAGGCCGGCGTGATCGCGGGCGACGTGGTCCTGGTCACCGACGGCGACGGCATCGGCGACGCCGCCCTGCGGGAGGCGACCGCGATCCGGGCGAAGGGCTGGCACCTGCACGGTGTGTTCGTGCCCGCCGGACCCGGCCTGCCGACAGGCTCGCCGAAACCCGACCGGGGCGCTCTCGAACGCCTCGCCGATGCGGGCGCCGGGCGCTTCGCCGTCCTCGACCAGCCCGGCCCCGTGCTCGATGCGGTCGGCGTCAGCACGGCGCAGCACCTCGCCGCCGGCGGCTACACCGTGCTGGCCTTCGCCGATCTCGGGCGCTGGCTCGTGCTGCTGGCGCTGCTGCCGGCCCTCGTCCTGTTCCGGAGGGCCGCCTGATGAGGAGCGCCTGATGGCGATCGGTTTGTTATCCGCCCTGCCCGCGCCGCCCCGGGACTGGACCCGGTGGGCCCGCCTCGCCGGCCTCGGGCTCGCGGGCGCCGGCATCCTCGCCCTCACCGCCAGCACCCAGCCGCGCACCAGCCTCGGCCGCACCCTGATGGGCGCCGGACTGCCCGGCGCCGCCGCCTGGGTGCTCGACGATCCGGCCTGGCGCGGCCCGGCCCTCTACCAGGCCGGCCGCTACAACGAGGCCGCTGCGCTGTTCCGCAGCGGCGGCCGCCGCAACGCCTACAACCTCGGCAATGCGCTCGCGAGATCCGGCGACCTGCAGGGCGCCCTCGACGCCTACGACGCCGCGCTGCAATACAATCCGCGCGATGCCGACGCCCAGGCCAACCGCTCGCTGATCGCCCGCCTGGTCGACGAGGGCGCCGGCGATCCCGGCAAGGGCGGGGGCGTGGCCAATGCCACCGCCACGGTGGGCGCGCGCTACAACAAGACCTCGAACCAGGACCCCAACGACGATACCCAGGCCACCTCCAGCGGCGAAGGCCTCGCCGGCAACAAGGAGGGTGGCACCACCTCCTCGACCCCCGGCAACAGCAAGGTCGCCCGCCGCGGCAAGGCCGAGCAGGTCTCGGTGGATTCCGGCAAGGGCGAGGCGCGGGGCTCGGCCAGCGACGCGGCCGGACGCGGCCGCACCGGCGCCGGCTCGGCCATGGTCGCGGCCGCCCCCGAGCGGGAGGTGCGCCGGGTGACCAAGAGCTTCGAGGCCCACGAGATCCGGCCCGACCGCCTCTGGCTCCAGACCCTGCCGGACGATCCGGGGCGCTATCTCAAGCTGCGCCTGAAGGCCGAGCAGGCGGTCCGCATCGAGGCCGGCACCGCCGTGCCGGGTGGGAGCAATCCATGGTGAGCGATCGTTCCGAGCCATCCGCCGCGCGGCCCCGGGATGACGGCGAGCCGACAGGATTCTTGCACCGGCGCAGCATCGTCGCTGCCTGTCTCACGGCCTTCCTCCTCGCGCCCGTTCCCCTCCGAGCCGAAATCAGTCCCGGCGATCTCACCCTCACGGTCACCCCGGAACGCAACGGCAACGCCGATCCGTTCTCGCGGGAGATGGTCCTGCTGCGCATCCACGGCGTCTATCGCCAGGCGATCCTGCTCGAAGAGGTGATCCAGCCGTCGCTCGCCAATTTCAGCTGGACCCAGCTCGGCCGCGACGCCTGGTCGAAGACCCGCCTGCCCGACGGACAGGTGGCGATCGCCTTCGACCGGGTGGTGGCGATCTTCCCGCACCATCCGGGCGACTTCACCATCGATCCCTTCATCCACCGCCTCACCGTCAACGAGGGCGGCAAGCGCGTCGTGGTCGACGTGCCCTCGGCTCCGGTGAACCTGCCCGTCGCCACCTGGACCAAGCCGGTGGGCGGCCCCGACGCCAAGGAGCCGTGGTGGCTGCCGGCCAAGGACGTGACGATCACGGATTCCTGGAGCCCCGATCCCGAGACGGTGAAGCTCGGCGAGACCACCCGCCGCATCGTCACCCTGGAGGCGCAGGGCCTGGTCGCCGAGGGGCTGCCGCCCCGGCCTGTGATGCGCACGCGCGGCATCCTCACCTTCGCCGGACCGGTCACCCGCGAGACCCTCATCACCCCGTCCGGCCCGGTGGCGCGCGCCACCTACCAGTGGGACGTGCGCCCCGCCATCGATGAGGTCATCCCCCTCGACGCGATCGTGATCCCGTGGTTCGACACGGTGTCCCGGACCCTGCGCGAGGCCGAGATCCCGGCCCGCCAGATCGGCGGCGGCCTGCCCGACCGCGACGACGAGGCCAAGCCGATCGTGCCGGCCTCCCCCCTCCTGGTGGTGACGGCCGCCCTCGGCGCCTTCGGGCTCGGCCTCGCCCTGATCGGCGTCGGAACCGGCCGCGACGTCCGCCGCCGCCGTCTCGACGCCCGAACGCGGCGCGCCCTGAGGCGGGCCGCCTCGGCCAGGGACGCGCGGGCCTTTCGCGCCGTGCTCGACCCCGTCCTGTCGGGGCGGCCCGACCTGGCCCGCGCCTGGCAGACGCAGCCGGAGATCGCGGCCGGGCTCGCGGCGCTGGACGACAGCCTCTACGGCCAGGGTCCGGCGGCGGCCCTCGACTTGCCTGCCCTCGACTTGCCCGCCCTCGCCCATGCCCTGGCCAGGCCCGTGACGGTGGCACCGGCGTTGGCGGAGACGCGACCGCGCCTCGCCGCCCTCGACGGTCGCAAGGCACCCTCGGCCGCAGCGCCGCCGGCGCGCTCGGCAACCCCATGACGCTCACCCGGCGCACGATCCTGCGCGCTGGCGCGGTCCTGCCGGTTATGGTCCTGCCGGGCTCGGTTCAGGCCTCGCCGGACCGCTTCGTCGAGGCCGGCGCGGCTCTCGAACAGATCGCGCGCGACCTCGGCGGGCGGGTCGGCGTCACCGTCCTCGACACGGGGGGCGGCCCTTCGCTGCAGCTTGCGGCCGATGCGGCGTTCCCCCTCTGCAGCACCTTCAAGCTGCTGCTCGCCGCCGCGATCCTGGCCCGGGTCGAGGCCGGCCAGGACCAGCTCGACCGCCGGATCGCCTACACGGCGGCCGATCTCGACGTGTACGCCCCGATCACGGGCGGGGCGCTCAAGGAGGGCGGGCCGGAAGCCGGAGCGATGTCCGTCGCGGCGCTGTGCGCGGCCGCGATGGTATGGAGCGACAACACCGCCGCCAACCTGCTGCTCGGGGCGCTCGGCGGCCCCGCCGCCCTCACGGCCTATTGCCGGAGCCTCGGCGATTCCGTGACCCGGCTCGACCGCACCGAGCCCGACCTGAACAGCGCGGAGCCCGGCGATCCGCGCGACACCACCCGACCGGCCGCGATGGCGGCGACCGTCCGGACAATCCTCCTCGGCGACGCGCTCACGCCCGGCAGTCGCGCCCGGCTTGAGGGCTGGATGACAGCGGCCCGCACCGGCACGAAGCGGCTGCGGGCTGGGCTTCCGGGCGATTGGGGCGTCGGCGACAAGACCGGCAGCGGCGCCTACGGCACCGCCAACGTGGTGGCGATCCTGCGCCCGCCGGCCCGGCCGCCCCTGATCGCCGCGCTGTACCTGACGGGCTCTACGGCGTCGGCCGAGGGGCGCGATGCAGCCCACGCGGCGATCGGCCGGGTCATCGCGACCGCCTATGGTTAACGGTCGGTTCACGCCCGCCTGCCAAGGTCGTCCCGCGAGGAAAGGTCGTCTCGCACGAGGGGGACCCGATGCGGCGTGGCTCTGTGGCGATCAGACGGGGCGGGCCGGTGCTCGTGCTCCTGGCCGGACTGGCGCCGATCCCCGCCGGGGCGGCGGATTTCGGCGGCCTCGCCTATCCGACCCCGGGCCGCGCGTTGGACGGCGCCCCGGCGGAGCCCGAGGGCCTGCCGCGCTACTTCCCGCGAGCCGAGGAGGACGGTGGCGTGGTTCACCGCGGACCGGTGCCGCGCCGGCGCCTGACGGGCTGCATCCCCCGGCGGGTTCCCATCCCCACCGATGCCCCCGGCGATCCGAGCTATGTCGGCTCAGCGTATGGGCTCGGCAAGCCGAGCTATTACGGCTTCACCCCGCCGCTCGGCATCGACGATCCCTACGGACGGCCGCTGCGGCCCTATTGTCCCTGAGGCGGCTGGCATCCCGGCGACGGTGCGATTAGGTCTCGCGCGAAACGCGACGTTCGCATCGCGACCGTACCGAAAATCTGCCAAGGACGACCTGCCGATGTCCGATTCCACCGCCCTGCTCCGGTTCACGGCCGTCGTCCCCTTGCGCGCCGAGGCCGCCGCCTGGCGCCGGGCCGGCGAGCGGGTGGTGCTGGTGCCGACCATGGGGGCGCTTCATGCCGGACACCTCGCCCTGATGGCGCGGGCCCGGAGCCTGGGGCAGCGCGTCGTGGCCAGCATCTTCGTCAATCCGACCCAGTTCGGCCCGAACGAGGATTTTTCGCGCTACCCGCGCGACACCGAGGCCGACCTGTCCCTGCTGGCCGAGGCCGGGGTCGACGCCGCCTATCTGCCGGAGGTGTCCGGCATGTACCCCGAGCATTTCTCGACCCGGATCAAGGTCGACGGGCTCACCGAGGGCCTGTGCGGGGCCTACCGACCGGGGCACTTCTCCGGCGTCGCCACGGTGGTGACCAAGCTTCTCAACCAGGTCCAGCCCGACTGCGCGCTGTTCGGCGAGAAGGACTACCAGCAGCTCCTGGTGATCCGCCGCGCCGTACGCGACCTCGACCTGCCCGTGGAGATCCAGGGCGTGCCGACCCTGCGCGAGGTGGACGGCCTCGCCCTGTCCTCGCGCAACCGCTATCTCACCCCCGACGAGCGGGCGCGGGCGCCGCGCCTCCAGGCCGTCCTGTCCGACATCGCCGCGGGGCTGGCGGCCGGGACCAGTGCCGATATCCTGGTGGAGCGGGGCCGGGCCGCGCTGGCGGCGGCCGGCTTCGATCCGGTGCAGTATCTCGAGGTCCGGGACGCCGAGACGCTGGCGCCCGTGAGCCACGCGACCCGGCCGGCCCGGGTGCTGGCAGCGGCCTATCTCGGCCGCACGCGCCTCATCGACAACGTGCCCGTCGGGTGAGGCCTCAAGTTCGCGCCGCCAGGGGGCTGGCCCGGAAGAAGTCGAGCATCGCCCGTGAGGCGTCGGGACCGCGCGGGTCGGTGTAGCTTCCGGCCGCGTCTCCGCCCGACCAGGCATGGCCGAGGCCGCGCACGATCCAGCCCTCCACCGCGACCCGTCCGGCCGCATCGGCGTAGCGGGTGCGGGTGTAGGGCAATCCGCCCGGGCTCGTCGCCTCGGTGGCCTCCGGCGTCAGGCCATCGATGCCGGCCTGGGCCAGGGCCTGCTCGCCGTTGCGCGGGTTGACCGTGCCGTCGCTCTCGCCATGGAACACGATGGTGGGCACCCGCACCTCGGTGGTCGCGCCATCGGCCGACGCAACGGGTCCGAGCCGCATCACGGTCAGGGCCGTCGAGACGTCGCGGGCGCAGCCGGCCGCGAGGCCGGAATGGATGCCCACCGCCGCGTAGAGGTCGGGATAGACCCGGGCGATGTTCACCGCCGCCGCGCCCCCCGCCGACAGGCCCGCGATGTAGACGCGGGCCGGATCGATGCGGTGCTCGGCGATGATGGCGCGGGTCAGACCGGCGATGATCCCGGCCTCGCCCGAATCCCGGCCCTGGTCGACGGGCTGGAACCAGTTCCAGCAGCGCTGGCCGTTGGCGCGCCCGGTCTGGGCCGGGTAGGCGACGAGGAAGCCTTCCGTCTCGGCCAGCGCGTTCATGCCGGTGCCGGCGGCGAAGTCGTCGGGCGACTGGGTACAGCCGTGCAGCATCACCACCAGGGGCAGGTTCGGGCGGGCGTCGCTGGGAACGAACAGCTTGTAGTCCCGCGCCCCGGCCGCATTGGCGAAGCTGTGCTCGGTGAAGGTGCCACCCTCGGTGAGGGGCGCCCGGGCCTGGTTGAAGCCGGTTCCGGATCCGTTGCCCAGACCACCGCTCAAGCCATTGCCCAAACCGTGTTTCAGGCTGCCGCCGAGGCCGGCTGCGAATTGACCCAGGCCGGCGCTGGTCGCTCCCTGGCCGGTCCGTCCGAGCCCGCCGATCACCGGGGCGATGCTCCGGGTCACCGTCTCCACGACCTTGCGCAGCGTCTCGGGCAGGATCGCGGGGAGGATTGCGGCGCGGCCGGGCTCCTCCGGGGCGGCGGCAGTCGGCCGGGCGCGCGCCCCGTTCGGCTCGGGTGCTGGGCCGGCACCGGCCGGAGCCGGGCCGGTTTCAACATGTGCGGCGACGAGATCGATGGTGCGGGGATCGCTCACCGCGGCGCCCATCTCGGCCGGAGGCCGGGCAGCCGACGCACCGCCGGCGAAACCACGCTGGAGCAGATCCGTCGCATCCTGCAGCCGGCCGGCGGCCGTGAGGCGGGTCGCCTCCATCATGTCGGCGAGGCGGTCCTGCATCCGGTTTGAAGATTCGGTCATGGGGTTCGCTTTCCGGTTCGACCGTGAGTCGAACGCTGCGAGGTCGGGAAATGCATCAGAACGGACGTGTCAGCGCAGGCGGTCGGCGAGGGCCGCCTTGACGGCCGGGCTCGCCTGAAGGCTGCCCATGACCTCGATCGACGCGATGGCGTCGCGGGCGAGTTCCGGCGTGACGTCGGGGGCGATGCTGGCGAGTCCGAGCACCCGGATATCCAGGCGGATGCCGCTGGCGCGCGCCGCTTCGAGTTCGGCCCGGTCGTAGCGGCGCAGGCCGAGTTCGACGCCCTTGCGGGCCACGGATTGCCGGGTGACGTCGCCGTGGCGGGCGATCTGGTTGCGCACGGCGGTGCGGATGAAATCGCTCCGATTGGCGTAGACGCTCTCGGATACGAGAAGGTCGATATGGCCGAGATCGACGTAGCCGAGATTGATCGTGATCTTCTCGGTGTCGCCGACCCGGATCGGCGCCCTGGGTTTGTCCTCAAGATCGAGCATCGTACCGTCCCGTCACCATCCAGCTGGATGGTATATGGGGGGTCTTTGCTGCGGCGCAATATGCGGTCTCGTGCGTCGCAGCAATGCGGCGTCGCCCCGCTCCCGTGTGACCCCCTCGGGTCGTACCGGTTCGCTCGGTGCCCTCAGGCGGTCTCTTCGTCGCCGAGATAGTCGCGCCAGACGGCACCACCGCCGCCCAGCGTCGCGATGAAGGCCGCGTGCCGCGTCCGCTCGGCCTCCGTGAGCCGATGGCGCAGCTGGCGCGGACCGACCGGCACGACCTCGCCGCCGTCCCCGATGATGACCACCTCCTCGACTTCCGTCATGGCGAGGCCCAGGCTGGTCTGCTTGCCGCCGAGCAGCTCGACATAGACCTCCGCCAGGATCTGCGCGTCGAGGAGTGCGCCGTGCTTGGTCCGCCGCGTGGTGTCGATGCCGTAGCGCGCGCACAGGGCGTCGAGGCTGTTGGCGGCCCCCGTATGCTTGCGGCGGGCGATCTGCAGGGTGTCGACCACGTCGGCGAGGTCGATGGGCGGGGGTGCCACCGCCCCGAGCCGGGCATATTCCATGTTGAGGAAGCCGACATCGAAGGGCGCGTTGTGGATCACCAGGGGGGAATCGCCGCAGAAGTCGCGAAATTCGTCGACGATGTCGGCAAAGAGCGGCTTGTCGGCGAGCATGGCGTCGGAGATGCCATGCACCCCGAAGGCGCCCTGGGACACCGGCCGGGTCGGGTTCACGAGTTTGTGGAAGACCTTGCCGGTCTGCACGTGATTGATGAGCTCGACGCAGCCGATCTCGATCAAGCGGTCGCCGTTCTTCGCATCCGTTCCGGTGGTCTCGGTGTCGAGAACGATCTCGCGCAGCATCGAAGAATCCTGAGGGTGGGTCCGGGCGACCGGACCATGCGCCGTCCTAAGATCGCGTCAAGGCGCGGACGGTCCGGCGCTCCCGGTCAATTGCCGGATGAGGGCCGCCACCTCGGCCTCCGCGTGCGCGAAGCCGAGGCTGGTGTCGAGGACGAAGTCGGCGCGCGCCCGCTTCTCGGCGTCGGGCCATTGCTTGGCGCGGATCGCCTCGAAGGTCGCGGCATCCATCCCGGGCCGGGCGAGCACCCGGGCGCGCTGCACGTCGGGCGGGGCGGTGACGACCAGGACGCGGTCGCAGCGCGCCGCCGCCCCGGTCTCGAACAGGAGCGGAATGTCGAGGAGCACCAGGGGCGCCCCGACGTGGCGGGCGAGGAAGGCGCGGGCCGCCGCCTGCGCCAGGGGATGGACCAGCGCTTCGAGGGCGGCGAGGCGCTCGGGCGCGCCGATGACGGCCTCGCGCAGCCGCGTCCGGTCGACGGAGCCGTCCGGCGCCAGGGTGCCGGGAAAGGCTTCGCCGATGGCGGGGGCCGCCGCGCCGTCGGCGCCGTAGAGGGCGTGCACGGCGGCGTCGGCGTCATGCACCGGCACCCCGTGCCGCGCGAACATCGCCGCGGTGGCGGACTTGCCCATGCCGATCGAGCCGGTGAGCCCGAGGACGACCGGGCGAGTTCCGGGGACGCTGCTTCCCGGGATGCTCATGCCCGGAATGCTCATGCGGGGGCGAGATCCGCCACGATCCGGGCGCGCAAGGCCGGCGTGACGCGCGGGGTCACCCGGAACCAGCGGGCGAAGCCCGGCACCGCCTGGTGCAGCAGCATGCCGAGGCCGTCGACGGCGGGAAGCCCGCGTGCCCGCGCCGCCGCCAGCAGCGGCGTCTCCAGGGGCGCGTAGACGATATCGGCCACCGCCGCATCCTCGGGCAGGGGCAGGAGATCGAGGTCGAGGGGCGGGTGCCCGACCATGCCGAGCGAGGTGGTGTTCACCAGGAGCCCGGTGCGGGCCATCGCGTCCGGCAGGTCGTACCAGGCGACGGCCTCGACCCGCGCGGGATCGAGGGCGACCAGGGCCTCGGCCCGGGCCGGCGTCCGGTTCGCGACCCGGACCCGCGCCAGGCCGCGCTCCAGGAGGCCGACCACGATGGCGCGGGCGGCGCCCCCGGCCCCGAGCACCAGGGCGGTGCCGCCGCCGCGCCCGGTCCAGTCGAGGCCGAGGCTCTGGTCGAGATGGGCCACGAAGCCCGGGGCGTCGGTGTTGTCGCCGCAGAGCCGTTCGGACCCGTCGAAGAACAGGGTGTTCACCGCCCCGATCATTTCGGCACGCGGCGTCAGCGATTCGACCAGCCGGAACGCCGCCTCCTTGTGCGGGATGGTGACGTTGCCGCCGGCAAAGCCCTTCTCCCGCAGTGAGGCGAGGAACGCCGGGAACGCCTCCGGTGTCACGTCGATGCGCTCGTAGCTCCCGGCGATGCCGTGCTCCTGCAGCCAGTGTCCGTGGATCAGCGGCGAGCGCGAATGCGCGATGGGATGTCCAACGACGAAGGCACGGATCATACGGTGCAATCTCCGGCCAGCGGGCAGGCGGGGCCGCCCGCCTCCTCGATCTGCAGGGTGGTGTGGCCGATGCCGAAACGGGTCCGCAGCTCTTCGGCGGTGGCGATGAGGAAGCCGTTGCCCGGGTGGCCCGGCCCCATCACGAGATGCGCCGTCAGGGCGATCTCCGTGGTGCTCATCGGCCAGATGTGGAGATCGTGCAGGTCGGTCACCCCGGCGCGGGCCCGCAGGTAGGCGCCCACCGCCGCCGGATCGATGCCGGGAGGCACCGCCGAGAGCGACATCACCACGCTGTCGCGCAGGAGGCCCCAGGTCGCCCAGATGATGAGACCCGCGATGACGAGGCTGACCAGGGGGTCGATCCAGGCCGCGCCCGTCAGCACGATGATGAGGCCCGTGACCACCACGCCGGCCGAGACCGCGGCATCGGCCAGCATGTGCAGATAGGCGCCGCGGATGTTGATGTCGCTGCCCTTGCCCGAGGCGAAGAGCCAGGCGGTGAGGCCGTTGATGAGGATGCCGATGCCGGCCACCACCATCACGGTCAGGCCCGCCACCGGCTGCGGCTCGGGGGCGAGGAGGCGGACGGCCGCTTCCCACGCGATGGCACCGGTGGCGACCAGCAGGAACACCGCGTTGAACAAAGCGGCGAGGATCGAGGAGCCGCGCAGGCCGTAGGTGAAGCGCGGCGTCGGGCTGCGCTTCACCAGCACCGAGGCGATCCAGGCCACCAGCAGGCCGAGCACGTCCGAGAGGTTGTGGCCGGCATCGGCCACCAGGGCCATCGACTCGCTGGCGAAGCCGTAGATCGCCTCGATGACCACGAAGGCGACGTTGAGGGCGATGCCGATGGCGAAGGCGCGCCCGAAGCTGGCCGGCGCGTGGACATGGCCACCACCGCCATGCGAATGGCCGCCGCCCCCGTGGGAATGGCGATGGCCGTGATGATCGTGATCGTGCGCGTGCTCGGCCATCAACTCCGCCTCGGATCAGCTCCCTCCCCTCCCCGTTTGGGGACGGGAATGCGTCCTGCCTCGAGAGAAACGCCCGCGTTCGACACGATCACCAAAAACTCGGCTTCACCGCGGCCAGGATCACGATGAGGATCATCAGCAGCGTCGGCACCTCGTTGAGGATGCGGTAGAATTTCGGCGCGCGCGTGTTCCGGTCGGCGGCGAAGTCCTTGACCATCCGGGCGAGCCAGCCGTGGACGCCGCTCATGGCCAGCACCAGCACGAACTTCGCCTGAAGCCAGCCGGCCGCATAGTAGCCGCTCATCCAGGCGAGGGTCAGGCCGAACACCCAGGTGGCGATCATCGCCGGAGTCATGATCGCCTTCAGCAGGCGCCGCTCCATGACCTTGAAGGTCTCGGACTGGCCCGCCGCATGCGGTCCCGGCACCAGGGCGGCGTGGTAGACGAACAGACGCGGCAGGTAGAGCATCGCCGCCATCCAGGAGATGAGCGCGACGAGGTGCAGGGCCTTGAGCCAGGGGTAGAGCCCGTCCACGTCGGCCTCAGCCCCGCAATCGGGCGAGCATGCGCTCGACGTGGGCGATCGGCGTCTGCGGCGTGATGCCGTGGCCGAGATTGAAGATGTGCGGCAGCCCTTCGGTGGCCGCCAGCACCCCGTCCACCGCCGCGTCGAGGGCAGCTCCGCCTTCGATCAGGGTTTCCGGATGGATGTTGCCCTGCGTCACCGTGCTGGCCGGCACCGTCTGGCGAAGCGCCTTGAGATCCACCGACCAGTCGACCCCGACCGCATCGGCGGCGGTCTCGGGCACCACGCGGGCATGGCCTTCGAGCCCGGAGCCGCGGGCGAACACGATGATCCGGGCGCCCGGCACCCGGGCCCGGACCCCGGCGATCATCCGGGCGATGGGCTGGAGCGACCAGCGCGTCAGGGCATCGCGCTCGGTCGCGTCCGGAAGCGCGCTCTCGGCGACCTCGTTGACGGCCTCCTCGGTGATCTCGCCGGCGCCGCGGGCGTCGGGCAGCGCGCCCGCATGCGACTCGAAGATCTGCACCGCATCGGCCCCGGCTTCGAGCTGACGCACGAGGTATTCGGTCTGCACCGTGACGAGGCGGTCGATCAGGGCCTCGACCAGGGCGGTGTCCTGCCGGGCCAGCGCCCGGGAGGGGGCGAGGTCCGGCGTGCCGCGGCCGCCGATCATGTAGCTCGCCACCGTCCAGGGCGCGCCGCAGAAGCCGAGCAGGGTGGTCTCGTGGGGCAGTTGCGCGCGCAGGCGTCGCACCGTCTCGAAGACCGGCTCCAGGTGGGCGAAGATCGCCGGATCGCCGGCCTCGCGCAGGCGCTCGAACTCGGCCCGGCCCGCCATGGGGTCGAGGCGCGGCCCTTCCCCCTCCACGAAGCGCACGGTCTGGCCGAGCGCGTCCGGGATCACCAGGATGTCGGAGAACAAGATCGAGGCCTCGAAGCCGAAGCGCCGGATCGGCTGCAGCGTCACCTCGGTGGCGAAGTCGGGATTGTAGCAGAGGTCGAGGAAGGAACCGGCCCTGGCCCGGACCTCCCGGTACTCGGGCAGATAGCGCCCGGCCTGGCGCATCATCCAGGCGGGGGGACGGGGCAGGGCCTCGCCCGCGAGAACCCGCAGGACCGCCCGGTCCTGTCCCGTGCGGTTCCCTGCAACTGCCTGGCTCATCCGATCTCCCGACGTCCCAATCCCGTGTGGCCGGTATGTAGCACCGAAGCGCCGGATGTCTTCCTCCCGAAATGTCTTCCTCCCGAAACCGTGTCGCTCGGAAAACCTCCTGTCCCGAAAGCGCTCCCTCTCCAAAATCCCGCCTCTTCCGAAAATACGCCTCTTCCGGAAACACACGTCTTCCGAAAACCCGTGTCTCCCGAAAACTCTTGCCGGGTCCGGGTGCCGGATGGGCGCTCCGGACGTCATCCCCACACCGGCTCTCTAAAAGGAAAGAGAGATTCTAGGACTCTGTTTTTTCTTTTAGAGGGCTGGATGGCGGGACCGGAAAATCGTCCACAGGGCGTCCCCGCGGCCGCGGCGTTAATCAGGCTTTAACGGATTGGGTCCAATGTTTGGGATAGGTGATGGCCTACAGTGCCTTGCCCCTGCCCGGGGGCGCCCGACCGGGCTTCGGTCCCGGATTCTCCCAAAACCGCGCGGGAATCGCGCCGGTGTGATCGGGTGTTGACGCCGGAGTCGATAACACGACCCGGGCCCCCGCTGGACCCTTCGGGCAAGCCAGCTTATCCACCCTTATCGACTCCCCTGACCGAGCCCGGTGGACAAGACCATGACGGGTGATCGTCATGCATCCTGGACCTCAGGCCGGAGGAGACAGCCCTTCGATGAGCCGTAGTTATTTCCACCTGCATCTCGTGTCGGATTCCACCGGCGAGACGCTCATCAACGTGGGCCGCGCGGCCGCCGCCCAGTACGAGGGCGTCTCGGCCATCGAGCACGTCTATCCGCTGGTGCGCTCCGCCCCGCAGCTCGAGCGGGTGATCTCCGAGATCGAGGCCGCTCCCGGCCTCGTGCTCTACACCCTCGTCGGCCACGACCTGACCGAGCGGCTGGAGGCGGCCTGCCGCGAGACCGGCTCACCCTGCCTCTCGGTGCTGCAGCCGGTGCATGCGCTGCTGCAATCCTATCTGGGGGCGGATTCGACGGCCCGGCCCGGCGCGCAGCACATGCTCAACGCCGAGTACTTCAAGCGCATCGACGCGATGAACTTCACCCTGGCCCATGACGACGGCAACCTGCCGCTCGACGTCAACGAGGCCGACGTCATCCTCGTCGGGGTCAGCCGCACCTCGAAGACGCCGACCGCGATCTACCTCGCCAATCGCGGGCTGAAGACCGCGAACTTCCCCCTGGTGCCCGGCATGCCCCTGCCCGAAACCCTGGAGACGGCGCGAAAACCCCTCCTGGTCGGGCTGCTCGCCAGCCCGGAACGCATCGTCCAGATCCGTCAGAACCGGCTCCTCAGCCTGAAGGCCGACGATTCCTCGCTCTATGTCGACCGCAGCGCGGTGGCCGACGAGATCGCCGCCTGCCGCCGCCTCTGCGCCAAGCACCGCTGGCCGACCATCGACGTGACCCGGCGCTCCATCGAGGAGACGGCCGCGGCCATCCTCGACCTGCACCGCGAGCACCGCCTCAAGTTCATCGCCTCCTGAGGGGCTGCCCCGCATGACGAGTTCCCTGTGGCGCGGAGCCCTGCCCCTCCTCCTCGCCTCCACCAGCCCGACGCGGCGCGGCCTCCTCGACGGCGCGGGACTGGGGGTCGAGACGGAAAACCCCGGCGTCGATGAGCGCGCGGTGGAGGCGGAAGCGGCCGGGCTCGCCCCGGACGACCTGGCCCGGCGCCTCGCCGAGGCCAAGGCGGGCGCGGTCGCTGCGCGCCGGCCATCGCGCGTCGTCGTCGGGGCGGACCAGGTCCTCGCCTGCGACGGCACCTTGTTTCACAAGCCGGCGGACCCGGCCGCCGCGCGCGAGCAGATCGGCCGCCTCGCCGGGTGCACCCACGCGCTGCATTCGGCGGTGGCGCTGGCCATCGACGGCGGGGTGGTCGAAACCTTCGTGGAGACGGCGCGCCTGACCATGCGGCCCCTCACGGCGGCGCAGATCGCCGCCTATGTCGACTGCGCCGGGCCGGACACAATCCGGTCGAGCGTCGGCGGCTATCAGCTCGAAGGCCTCGGCATCCACCTGTTCTCCGCGATCGCCGGCGACCATTCGACGATCCTCGGCCTGCCGCTGCTGCCGCTCCTGGCGCGGCTGCGCGCCCGGGGGCTGCTGGGTTTCTGACGATTCCTCGATTCACCGACCGCGCGAGGCCACCATGTTTGCGACCGTCCGCCCTCTCCTCAAGGCCCTGCGCTTCGGCGCCCTGCCCCTCACGCTGGCAGCGGCCCCGGCCTTGGCCGCCAGCTTTCCCTGCGACAAGGCCGAGGCCGCCGACGAGAAGGCGATCTGCGCTCACCTGTCCCTCAACGACCTCGACGTGGAGATGGCCACCCGTTTCGAGATCCTGCGGGCCATGCTGCCGATGGGCGGTAATGCCAAGCTGCGCGAGGATCAGGAAACCTGGCTCACCGAGCGCCGCACCTGCGGCGGCGACTTCGCCTGCCTGAAGCAGGCCTATGAAGGCCGGCTCAAGACCCTGCGGGCGGTGTTTTCGGAATTCGCCAAGCAGGGGCCGCTGTAGCGAGCACGAGCGGGCGAGCAAACCCGCCGAGCGTGAAAAGAAAGCCGGCGAAATTCCTATCCGAGCCGGCTCAGCAAACGATCCATCAGCGGGTTGTCGGGGGTGAACGCGTAGTCGATCTTGCGCACGTTCACGGCTCCGGCCCCGGCCTTGACCAGGGCGTCGGCGAGCTCGAACACCGCGTCGACGGGGCAGTGCAGCACCATCTCGCCACGCCCCTCGGGGGCGCCGTAGGGCAGTTCGGCATCGTGCAGAGCGGCGATGCCGGCGAGATCGATGTCGCCGTCGTCCGGCATGGCGGCCCGGACCTCGCGGGTGGTGCGGGCCCGTTCCTCCGCCTGGATGCGGCCGAGCACCGCCCGCAGGGCCCGGCGCTGGGGCTCGCCCCAGGGGGCGTTGAGGGAGGCGACGAGGTTCGCCTCCGAGCGCAGGATGATCCCGTCCTCCAGGATCTTGAGGGCGTTGGCGGCCAGCGTCGCACCCGTGGTGGTGATGTCGACGATGATCTCGGCCGAACCCGCCGCCGGCGCGCCCTCGGTAGCGCCCAGGCTCTCGACGATGCGGTAATCCGCGACCCCGTGCTCGGCGAAGAACCGGCGCGTGAGGTTGATGTACTTGGTGGCGATGCGCAGGCGCTTGCCGTGGCGGACCCGCATCTCGGCGGCGACCTCGTCGAGGTCGCTCATGGCGCGGACATCGATCCAGGCCTGCGGCACGGCGACGACCACCGTGGCCTGTCCGAAGCCGAGCGGCGTCAGCAGCTCGACCTGGCCGCGCGCGTCGGGCAGCGACTCGCGGATCAGGTCCTCGCCGGTGATGCCGAGATGCGCGGCGCCGCTGGCGAGCTGCGCCGCGATTTCGGAGGCCGAGAGGTAGCGCACCTCGACGCCGGGCACCCCGACGAGCTTTCCGCGATAGTCGCGGGCGCCGGTGTTCTGCGCCAGCTTGAGGCCTGCGCGGGCGAAGAAGGCGGCGGCGTTCTCCTGCAGCCGGCCCTTGGAGGGAACCGCGAGGACGAGAGAATCCGGTTCAGCCACGGGCTGCCTCCTTCACGGTTGCGGCGTCCGCGGCGACCCGCGAGAGCCAGACGGCGCAGCCGACGGCGGGGACCGGCACGGGGCTTCCGAGATGCTGGAGCAGGCCGTCGTAGCGGCCGCCGCCGACGAGCGGCAGCTTCGGCGCACCGGGCGCCGTGCCCTCGAAGATGAAGCCGGTGTAGTAGTCGAGGTTGCGGGCGAAGCCCCCGGAGAACCGGAAACGCGCGACGGGCAGGCCGCGCGCGGCCATGAAGCCGGTGCGCTCCTCGAACAGCTCCAGCGCCGCCTCCAACGGGGGATGGTCCAGGCCGGCCTCGCGGACGAGGTCGCGCATGGCGGCGGCGGCGGTGTCGGGGTCGCCCTCGATGGCGCGATAGCGCTCGACCACGGCCCGGTTCTCCGGGTTGAGACCGGAGCCGCCGCTGGCCTGCGCGGCCGCCTTGGCGAGGAAGCGCTCGGCGATCTCGCCGGCGCTGCGGCCGCCGACCCGCGAGATCCCGGCGATCGACAGCACGTCCTCCACGAAGGCGCGCACGCCCTTGGGGTCCTGGCCCTGGATCGCCGCGAGGAGGCCGGCATGCGGGTCCTCGGTGCGCAGGCCGTTGGTGACGGCATCGAGGGAGCGCCCGGCCGCGAGCGCCCGCAGGGTGCGGCGCTTGGCGGTCGGCGGCACCGCGAGGGCGTCGAGCAGCGCGTCGATGAGGCCCATGTCGCCGAGGCGGACGGCGACGTCCGGGCGTCCGAGCAAGGCGAGACCTTCCAGGGCGAGGCCGATCACCTCGGCATCGGCGGCCGGCGTGTCGGTGCGCCCGACCGATTCGATGCCGGCCTGGAGGAACTCGTCGGGCTCGTCGCCGGCCAGCCGGAAGACCGGCCCGAGATAGCTGTAATCGGCGCTGCGCGGGGCCGTGGGTGCGGGCGACGAGGCGCCTGTGGGTGCCAAGAGTTTCGGCGCGTGCGCGAGATGGTGGCGGCACACGGGGATCGTGAATTCCGGCCGCAGGCAGAGTTCGCTGCCCGAGGCGTCCTGGGTCACGAAGATGCGTCGGCGGATGTCCTCGCCCGACAGTTCCAGGAACGGCTCCACCGGCTGCAGCACCGGCGGCGTCACGACGCCGTAGCCGGCGCCCTGGAAATGGGCGAGCAGGCGCAGGTGATCCTGCGATTGTTCGCCCGCGGTTCCCCCGCCTGCCTCCGGTCTGGTCATCGTGTCGCCTGCCGCCTCATCGGGGGCTCTAGTAGCAACCGACTCGGCGCTTGGCGATGGCCCCGGCGCCGCGCGATCTAGAGCCAGCCCTGCAATTCGCGCCGGACCACGGTCTCGATCACCGTCATGCCGAGATCGCTGTCGTTGAGGCAGGGGATGTAGGCGAACTGCTCGCCGCCATTGTCCTCGAAATAGTGGCGGTTCTCGCCGTCGAGCTCCTCCAGCGTCTCGAGGCAATCGGCGGTGAAGCCGGGGGCCACGATCGCCATACGCTTGACGCCGCTCTTGGCGAGGGTCTGGACGGTCTCGTCGGTATAGGGCCGCAGCCATTCCTCGTTGCCGAAACGCGACTGGAAGGTGGTGCGCATCTTGTCGGTCGAGAAGCCCAGGGCCTCGCGGATCAGGCGGCCGGTCTTCACGCACTGGCAATGGTAGGGATCGCCCTTGAGCAGGTAGCTCTTCGGCACCCCGTGGAACGAGGTCAGGATCACCTCGGGCTCGAAATCGAGCTTGGCCAGGCCCTCGCGGATCGAGGTCGCCATCGCGTCGATGTAGACCGGGTCGTCATGATACGGGGCCGAGACCCGGACCGTGGGCTGCCAGCGCATCTGCATCAGGGCCTTGAAGGCCTGGTCGCAGGCGGTGGCCGAGGTCGCGGCCGCGTATTGCGGGTAGAGCGGCACCAGCAGGATGCGATCGCAGCCCTGGTCGAGCAGGGCCTGGATGCGCAGGCGCACCTCCGGCTTGCCGTAGCGCATGGCCCAGTCGACCACCACCGAATCACCCATCGCCGCCTGCAGCCGCTCGGCCTGGCCCCGCGTGATGGTCTTCAGCGGGCCCTCGTTGCGCTCGTTGTTCCACACGCTGGCATAGTCGCGGCCCTTCGGCCCCGGCCGCTTGGTCAGGATGATGAGGTTGAGAAGCGGCCACCAGATCAGGCGCGGCACTTCGATGACGCGGCGGTCGGACAGGAATTCCTTGAGGTAGCGGCGCATCGGCCAGTAGCTCGTGCCCTCGGGCGTCCCGAGGTTCATCAGCAACACGCCGACCCGGCCCCAGCGCACCGGCGGATGCTCGGCCGGCAGGGGCGCGTGCGTGGCGGTGGTCGGGAGCGACAGGCCCTCCTGCGGGGACGGCGGTGCGACGCGTTCGTTCATCGGGTTTCCGTAACGCCCGGGCAGCCGGGCTCGAGGGAGGCGCAGATGGGGACAGGTTGTGTCGGTGCCCATATCGATCTAGAGCACGGAGCCTTCCAGCGATCACGCGATGGATGAAGGCGCGACATGCCGTCTCCCCGGTACTTCTTCAACCACTTCATGCCCTTCACGGGCTATCCCTATACGGGAGGACCGACCGCCTGCAATCTTTGCGGATCGGCGGAATCGGTGGTGGTGGCCGAGAGCGACCGGCGGCTGAAGATCCTGCGTTCCATCGCCTGCCGCCAGTGCGGCCTGATCCGCACCGACCCGATGCCCACCCCGGCCGAGCTGTCGGATTACTACGCCAACGCCTACCGCGCCGATTACCAGCTCGCCTTCGCGGGCGGCCCGCCCCGCGTCCACCTCAAGCGCTCCGCCCGCGAGGCCGCCTTCCGTGCCGGCCTCCTGGCGCCCAAGCTGAAGCCGGGCGCCCGCGTGCTCGATTTCGGTTCCGGATCGGGTGAGTTCCTGGCCGAGGCCCGCGCCAAGGGCTGCGAGGCGATCGGTGTCGAGCCGGGGCGCGACTACGCCAACTACGCCCGCGCCCATCACGGCGTCGAGGTGCTGGACGACGCCGACGAGGATGCGCGCTTCCCCGAGGGGTATTTCGACGTCGTCACGACGCGGCACGTGCTGGAGCACCTGCGCGACCCCGCCGACGTGATGGAGCGTCTGGCCCGCTGGCTGAAGCCGGACGGCGTTCTCTTCGCCGCCGTGCCCGACATGGCCACCACCGGCAAGCCGGCGCATGAGCGCTTCCACTTCGCCCATGTCCACGGCTTCGTGCGCGAGACCTTCGACCTCAACGCCCGCCGGTCCGGCCTCGTGCCCCATCCGGATTACCCGCGCGAGAACACTGCGGTGGTCTACCGCAAGACCGATGCGCCCCCCGTGGCGCTGGCCTGCCCCGGCCTCGCCGAGCGCCTCGCGGTGGAACTGAAGCCGATGCCGCCGGGCGTCTTCCTCGCCTCCGGCGCCTGGCTCTGGCCCATGGTCCGCCGCAACGCCAAGGCCGTTCGCGACACCTTCGTGTCGCGCTGAGGCCGCGCGGGCAGAGCCTCGATCCACCTTCCCCGAAGATTCACCTGTCCGAAACGAGCGCGCGGCCGTGACAGGCGGGCGCGATCCTCGCGGGCTCGGCCCCGACCGTCATAGCGGGATCATCGATGGCGGCCTAGAAAACCGATCGGACGGCGGTCTCCCGCCGGGCCGCCCGCGATGCCGCCAGGACGACCCCATGCCGAGCCCCAACCGCCGCCAGACCTTCGGCCTCGGAATGGGCCTCGCCGCCGGCTTGAGCGGCCCGGCCGTAGCTGCCCCTGTTCCTGCCTCGCTGCCCGATCCGACCTTCACCCTGCTCCTCGTCAACGACGTCTACCAGATGGCCGACATCGACGGCCGGGGCGGCTTCGCGCGGCTGGCCGCCATCGTGAAGGCCGAGCGGGCGCGGGGGGTGCCGATGCTCTACGCCCATGCGGGCGACACTCTCTCGCCCTCACTGATGTCGGGCTTCGATCGCGGCGCCCACATCGTCGAACTCCTCAACCTCGCACCGCCCGACGTGTTCGTGCCGGGCAACCACGAATTCGATTTCGGCCCGGCGGTCTTCGCCCAGCGCATCGGCGAGGCGACCTTCCCGACGCTCGCCGCCAACCTGCGCGACGGGGCGGGCCGGCCGCTCCCCGGCCTGCGCGACCGCATGGTGGTCACCCTCGGCGGCATCCGGGTCGGCGTGGTCGGCATCGCGCTTGCGAGCACGCCGGAGAAATCGCAATCGGGCGACCTGCGCTTCGGACCCGAGATCGAAACCCTGTCCCGCGAGGTCCAGGCCCTGCGCGCCGAGGGCGTCGACCTCGTGGTCGGGGTCTGCCACACGGCCCGGCCCACGGACGACGCCATCGTGGCGGCGCGCCTGGTGGACATCCTGCTCTCGGGCCACGACCACGACCTGATGCTGCGCTACGACGGCCAGACCGTGATGGTGGAATCGAGCTTCGACGCCCATTACGTCACGGCCATCGACGTCACCGCGACGGTGACCGGAACCGGCAAGACCCGCAGCGTCGCCTGGCGCCCGAGCTTCCGGGTCCACGATTCGGCCCAGGTGGTCCCCGATCCCGAGACCCAGGCCGTGGTGCGCCGCCTCGAAGCTACCCTGTCGCGGGAACTCGACGTCCCGGTGGGCGAGATCCGCGGTCCCCTCGACAGCCGCATCGCCACGGTGCGGGCGCATGAGGCGAGCTTCGGCAGCCTCGTGGCCGATGCGATGCGGGCCTCCACCGGTGCCGCGATCGCCATCACCAATGGCGGCGGCATCCGGGGCAACCGGGTCTATCCGGCGGGGGCGACGCTGACCCGCCGCGACATCCTCACCGAACTGCCCTTCGGCAACACCGTCGTGCTCGTGGACCTCAGCGGTGCCCAGATCCATCGCCTCCTCGAAGGCGCGCTGTCCGACTGGGGCCGGCCCGCGGGCCGTTTCCCGCAGGTCTCCGGCCTCGTGGTCACCCTCGATCCCGCCGCGCCGGCGGGGAGGCGGATCGTCGACCTGACCGTGGACGGACGGACCCTGGCGCCCGAGGCGACCTACACGGTCGCGTCGAACAACTTCCTGTACGATGGCGGCAACGGCTACGGCGAACTGGCGCGCGGCCGCACCCTGATCGGGCGGACCGACGGCAAGCTCGTGGCCAATGAGGTCATGGCCTATATCCGGGCCAACGCCCCGCTCCCCGCCCCGACCGAAGGGCGCATCCTGGTCAGCTGATGCCCGACACCCCCGTCGCCGACGCCCTCGCCCGGTTCCGAAGCTCCGGTTCGCCCTGGCTCGCCCTGCCGTTCTTCGCGGACGGCTCCGCCGAGGCGGTCGCCGCCCGGGTCGATGCCCGCATCAAGGCGGGCGCCACCGTGCTGCCGGCCCCGGACGCCATCTTCAACGCCCTCGCGCTGACGCCCCTGGATCGGGTCAAGGCGGTCATCCTGGGCCAGGACCCCTATCCGACCCCCGGCGACGCCAACGGCCTCGCCTTCTCGTATGTGGGTCCCCGCCGGCTGCCCGCCTCGCTCAAGGTGATCCTGGCCGAATTGCCGCCGGGCACCGGACCGTCCACGGAGTCGAGCCGGTCCCGGAGCGGAGACCTGACGCCCTGGGCCCGGCAAGGCGTGCTCCTCCTCAACGCCGCGCTGACGGTGGAGGCCGGCAAGGCCGGCGCCCACCTGCGCTACGGCTGGTCCGCCCTCACCGATCAGGCGGTGGCGGCGATCTCCGCCCGCCCGCAGCCCGCCGTGTTCCTGCTCTGGGGCGCACAGGCCCGCGCCCGGGCCGCGCTGATCGACGGGGAGCGCCACGGCGTCATCGCGTCGGGCCATCCCTCCCCGCTCAACCGGGCGCGGGATTTTCCGGGGTCCCGGCCCTTCGACGCCGCCAATGCCTGGCTCGAGGCGCACAGCCTCGCGCCGATCGACTGGCGGCTCCCCTGAACCGCCGTGCGGTTTGACGACGGGCCGGCGCGATCTATCTCACGCCTCTAAGCGGAGCTTAAGAATCCGCGATCGAGGAAACCCGCCCATGTTCGTCCGTTCCCTGTCGGCCGCCGGCCTCGCCGCGTGCCTCCTGCTGCCGGCCTCCGCCCAGGCCCAGATCCGCAACGCGCCGTCGCCGCGGGCGCTGGAATTCGCCGCCTACATCTTCGCCGCGTCCAACGTCTGCGGCTATCGCATCGGCACCGAGGAGTTCGATGCGCTGCTGGAGAAGCAGAACGTACGCGCGGCCGATGTCGGTCCGCGCGGACCCTTCGGCGGACGGGTCCAGACCATCTTCGCATTGATGTCGAACCAGATGCAGCTCAACCGCGAGAAAGCCTGCCTCGCCGTGGCCGGCGAGTACGGCCCCGAGGGCACCATCACCAAGAACGTTCTGCTGCCGGCCTCGGCCGAAGCGCCTCCGGCAGCGGCACCGGAAACCAAGCCGGCGCAATAGATTGTTTGCCGGTTCATAGACGTCGGTTGATGGGGCACGGAGGCGGGGTCGCCGGTTATGATCCCGGCACAGACCTCACCCGCATTCGCGTTTCGGCCCTGAATCGCCTATATCGGACCCATTCCAAGTCCGAAGGTTCAGTCCATCATGGCGACGGCGTCGTTCGACACCGCCCGGCGCGACGCGAGCGCCGTTTCCGCAATCGAGAAGCTGCCCGAGTTCGAGCCGCAGGCGGCCCCGCTCGGGCGGGCTTCCATCGTGGGGCTCACCCGCGAGCAGCTGAAGGCCCGGCTCGGGGCCATCGGCGTCTCCGAACGCGAGCAGCGCATGCGCTCGGGCCAGATCTGGCACTGGCTCAACGTGCGCGGCGCCAAGGCCTTCGACGACATGACCAATGTCGGCAGGGGCCTGAAGGCTCAGCTCGCCGAGGCCTACACCCTCGACCGGCCGGAGGTGATCACCGAGCAGGTGTCGCGCGACGGCACCCGCAAGTGGCTGATGCGGATGGCGCCCACCGGCAAGCACGACCACAATCGCGGCGCCGAGATCGAGTGCGTCTACATCCCGGGGCGCGGGCGCGGCACCCTCTGCGTCTCGAGCCAGGTCGGCTGCACGCTCACCTGCTCGTTCTGCCACACCGGCACCCAGCGCCTCGTGCGCAACCTGACGGCGGCCGAGATCACGGCGCAGCTCGTCGTGGCCCGCGACCATCTCAACGACTGGGCCGGGCAGAACCCCACCGCCCCCGGCGAGGACGAGACCCGGCGCAAGGTCACCAACATCGTCTTCATGGGCATGGGCGAGCCCCTGTACAATCTCGACAACGTCGTCGATGCCGTCGGCGTCATGGCCGACCAGGAGGGCCTCGGGCTCTCGCGCCGGCGCATCACCGTTTCGACCTCCGGCGTCGTGCCGCAGATGCAGCGCCTCGGCGACGAGGCCCATGCCATGCTGGCGATCTCGCTCCACGCGGTGCGCGACGACCTGCGCGACACCCTGGTGCCGCTGAACCGGAAATATCCCCTGGCCGAGCTGCTGGCCGCCTGCCGGTCGTATCCGGGCCTGAACAACGCCCGCCGCATCACCTTCGAATACGTGATGCTGAAGGGCATCAACGACACCGACGCGGATGCGCGCGAGCTGGTGCGGCTGCTCAAGGGCATCCCGGCCAAGATCAACCTGATCCCGTTCAATCCCTGGCCGGGCAGCATCTACGAATGCTCGGACTGGGATCGCATCGAGCGCTTCTCCGAGATCGTCTATGAAGCCGGCTACGCGTCGCCGGTCCGCACGCCGCGCGGCCGGGACATCCTCGCCGCCTGCGGGCAGCTCAAGAGCGAGACCGAGAAGCTGCGGGCCCGCGCCCGCATGATGCTGGAGGATGGCATCGGCGCCGAGGGCGTCTATGCGGGAGCCGACGACGGCGACGACGACTGACGGGTGCGTCTCCTCGGGCAGCTCTTCGTCGCCGCTTTGGCGCTGGTGCTGGCGATCCCGTGCGGGGCCGCCATCCTGGCCCTCGGAGCGATGCTCGACCCGGAGACCAGCGCGGCCCTGTCGCGCCTCGGCCTCGTCGGCCTCTTCGCGGGCCTGACCGACCTCGCCTCGGGCATCGGCCCCGAGACCCTGCTGTTCGCGTTGGCCGCCATCGCCCGCGCGCTGCTCGTGCTCCTCGTGGTGCCGCCCGTGCTGGTGGCGATCCTCGGCACCGTCCTCCACTGGCGCGCCGCCACCTGGTACGGCGCCGGCACCGGCCTCCTCACCGCCTGCCTGCCCTGGCTGGCCCGCGGCCTGTCGCGGCCGGGGACGGGCTCCGAGGCGCTGGCCCTGGAGGGCCGCATCACCGCCGTGCTGTTCCTCACCGGCGCCGCCTCCGGCCTCGTGTACTGGCTGATCGCCGGCCGGCATTCCGGCGTCCTTTCCGGCGCCCCTTCCGACCGCGACAACGGACGTGCCTGACATGCGGCTCACCCCTTCGCGCCTCGGCCTCGCCCTGGTCCTCGCCGCTTCGGGGCCTGGCGCGGTGCAACAGGGTTTGGCGCAGGGGACCGTTGGGGAGTCCGGCGCCGCGCAGGCCGCACCCGAGCCGCCGCCGATCCAGTCCGACGACGCCCGCCTGCTGCCGGTGCTGGGCGCCCACGGCATGGTCGCGTCGCAGGAGGCGCGGGCCACCCGCGTCGGCGTCGAGATCCTGAAGGCCGGCGGCAATGCCGTCGACGCCGCCGTGGCGGTGGGCTTCGCCCTCGCCGTCACCCTGCCGCGCGCCGGCAATCTCGGCGGCGGCGGCTTCATGATGATTCACCGGGCGGAGGGCGACGAGACCATCGCCCTTGATTATCGCGAGACCGCTCCGGCCGCAGCCCGCTCGGACATGTTTCTCGATGCCGGGGGCGAGCCCGACCGCGCCGCCTCCACCCGCACCGGCAAGGCGGTGGGCGTGCCCGGCACCGTGCGGGGCCTGGCCGAGGCGCATCGTCTCTACGGTTCGGGCCGCTTCACTCTGGCGGCGCTGATCGCCCCGGCGGAGAAACTCGCCCGCGAGGGCATTCCGGTGGAGTCGGGTCTCGCCGATTCGCTGCCCCGCGCCGCCGGGCTGCTCGGCCGCTGGCCGTCCTCGCGAAAAATCTTCTTTGCCGGCGACAAACCCCTTCAGCGCGGCGACCGTCTGGTCCAGACCGATCTCGCCGACACCCTCGCGGCCATCGCGGCTTCCGGCCCGGACGCGTTCCACACCGGCCCCATCGCCGCGCGCATCGCCGCCTCCGTGCAGGCGGCCGGCGGCGTGATGACGGCCGAGGACCTCGCCGCCTATCGCCCCGTCCTCCGGGAGCCGGTGCGCGGCACCTACCGGGGCTACGCCATCGCGTCGATGCCGCCGCCGAGCTCGGGCGGCATCCACCTGATCGAAATCCTCAACGTGCTGGAGGGCTTCGACCTCGCCCGCATGGGCGCGGGCAGCGCCGACGCCCTCCACGTCCTGGCCGAGGCGATGAAGCCGGCCTATGCCGACCGCGCCACCTGGCTCGGCGATCCGGCCCGCACCCAGGTCCCGGTGGAGGGGCTGATCGCCAAGCCCTACGCGGCGGGCCTGCGGGCCGGCATCGACCCGGCCCGCGCCCGGCCCGCCGACGCGGTGAAGGCCGGCGATCCCCTGCCCTTCGAATCCGACCAGACCACCCATTTCTCGGTGGTGGACGGAGCCGGCAACGCGGTTTCGAACACCACCACGCTGAACTTCTCCTACGGGATCGGCCTGGTGGCCGAGGGCACCGGCGTGCTCCTGAACAACGAGATGGACGACTTTTCGGCCAAGCCCGGCGCCCGCAACGCCTACGGCCTCGTCGGCAGCGTCGCCAACGCGGTGGCGCCCGGCGCCCGGCCGCTCTCCTCCATGACCCCCGCCTTCGTGTTCCGGGACGGCCGCCTCGTGCTGGTAACCGGCAGTCCCGGCGGCAGCCGCATCATCTCGACGGTGCTGCAGGTCATCGTCAACGTCCTCGACTTCCGCATGAACCTCGCCGAGGCGGTCGCCGCCCCGCGCATCCACCACCAGTGGCAGCCGGACGTGCTGATGGCCGAGGACGGCCTGTCGCCCGACACCCTGGCGCTCCTGCGGGCGCGCGGACACCGGATCAAGGTCGGGGCCACCTCCGGCTCGGCCAATTCGATCCAGGCCGCCGACGGCCTCCTCGCCGGCGCCGCCGATCCACGCCAGCGCGGCACCCTGGCCGACGGCTACTGAGCACCGGGGCGGACTGGGACCACCCAGCCTCGGTTGGCCTGCGGCCGCACTGCGCGCTACAGGAGAGTCGGGCCGCGCCCCGTTCCGGGGTGTCTCATCCGGGTTCCCGATGCTTCTCGTTCGTTCGCTCGCGTTCAACCTCGCCTTCTACGTCGTCACCACGATCATCGCGATCGCCGGCCTGCCGACCCTCGTCTCCCGTCGGGCGGTGATCCGGCTGGCGCAGGTCTGGGGCCGCGTCACCCTGTGGCTGCTGCGCGTGCTCGGCGGCGTCCGGGTGGAGTTCCGCGGCGTCGAGAACATCCCGCCCGGTCCCCTCCTGGTGGCGGCCAAGCATCAATCGGCCCTGGAGACCCTGGCGCTGGTCACCGCCTTCCCGGATTTTGCCTACATCCTCAAGCGCGAGCTGCTCTGGATTCCGCTGATCGGCTGGTACCTGTCCCGTGCCGGCATGGTCGCCATCGACCGCAGCAAGGGCGCCCGCGCCATGGCGACGATGAACGAGGCCGCCGCCGCCGCGATCCGGGCGGGCCGCCAGCTCATCATCTTCCCGGAAGGCACGCGCCGCGCGCCCGGAGCCCCCCCAGCCTACAAGCTCGGCATCACCCACCTGTATGCGGCCCTCGGGGTGCCGTGCCTGCCGGTCGCCCTCAACACGGGCCTGCACTGGCCCCGCCATCGGCTGGTGCGGCGCCCCGGAACGTCGGTGATCGAGTTCCTGGCCCCGATCCCGCCCGGCCTGGATCGGCCCCGCTTCCTCGAACTGGTGCAGGACCGAATCGAATCGGCCTCGGACGCGCTGGAAGCCGCCGGACGGGCCGAACTCGCAGCCGGCGGCCATCCCGTTCCGGGTGCTGGTCCGGGATCCGAGCCCGACCTTCGGACACGGGTGGACCGGACGGGTTCGCCCGTCGCCTGAGGACGTCTCCGGCCTGTGCATGGCTTGTGGATAACTCCACTCATCCCCATCTCATTGGAGGTCGAGGCGTCGTGCTTGACGCCAACGAAACGTTAAGATTAATGTGGAACAAATGGCGAACAAGAGAGCCCTGTCCTGGTCGGCCGCACTTCGCGACCTGAAGGACGATCGAGCCCGGAGGCAGGAAGTGCGCGAGGAACGCCTGAGGACGACAGCCGGCCTGCGGGGGACACCTGCCCTGGTGCTGAGCGCGTGGCGCGGTCGGTCCGGTCGGCGCTACGTGGTCGGCATTCACGAACTGGCGGAGCCGGAACTCGACGACATGGGCGAGGCCGTGGTGATGGCCGTACGCCGCGACGCAGCCGGGGTCGGCGAACTGATCTCGGTGGCCTCCGCCGGCCAGAGCCCGCGCGAGCGCCTGCACCGCAACTGGATCGCGCGGGCACGCCACAGGGGCGCCACCGAGATGCATGTCCATCGGCTTGCCGAGGACGAGGCCGAGCGCGAGGCCATCGTGGCCGACCTCGGCAGCGACCAGAGGGCCGACGCCGCGAACTGATCGCGGCGTCGCCCGTCGCCCGGAAACGGGTGGCCTGCCCGGCCCGCACGACGCGGGACGGCCGAGACCCGATGGGCCGGGATGAGGGCCCCGCCATGCTTTCGCCGCCGAAACCCTGCCAAGCCTTGCATCCGGGCGGCCTTCCTGAGAGCCGCGATCCCGTGAAGCGAGCGCAGGATACCCAGACGCGATGGCGCATAGTCCGACCCCGACCCGCCCCCCCTCGCGCAAGGGGCTGTTCCTCCCCTACATCCTGCTCGCCGTGCTGGTGACCGCCTGGTCGCTCGGCTGGTTCTACATCCGCCACCGGGCCACGACCGAGATGGACGCGTGGCTCGCCCGGGAAGCCGCCGACGGACGGAACTGGACCTGCGCCGATCGCAGCATCACGGGCTATCCGTTCCGGATCGAGCTGCGCTGCGCCTCCCTGGCCTTCGATCGGTCCGACAGCCGCTTCACCCTGGGGCCGGTCACCGCCGTGGTGCAGGTCTACCAGCCGCGCCAGGGCATCCTCGAGGTCGGCGGCCCGTTCCACGTGGAACAGGGCGACCTGACGGCGGATGCCACCTGGACCTCCCTGGAGGGCAGCTTCCACGGCGCCTCGGATGGCTTCGTGCGGGCGTCCCTGGTGGCGAACGACGCCAAGGGCTCCGTGCGCGGCGCCGGGGCGGACCCGATCGACTTCGACACCGGGCACTTGGAATTCCACGCCCGCCCGACGCCGGGCCGCTTCGCCTCCGAGGGGGCCGTCGACACCAGCCTGCGGGTGAACCGCATCCGCCTGCCCCTGGCCGACGCGGCGCTCGGCAACGTCGATCCGGCCGATCTCGCCCTCGACGCCACCGTCAACCGCGCCACCGCCCTCGGTACCGGCACCGTGGCCCGGGAACTCGAGGATTGGCGTGCGGCCGGCGGCAGCCTGGACCTCGCTCTGCTGTCGCTGGCCAAGGGCGACCGCCGGCTCCAGGCCAAGGGACGGCTCGACCTCGACGCGCAGCACCGGCCGCAGGGCCAGCTCGACCTGCGCGCGGCCGGCGTCGAGGCCCTGGTCGGTCAGGTCATGGGACAACGCTTCGGCGCGGAAAAGGGCGCGCTCATCGGCAGCCTCGTGGGCCAGCTCATGGGCCGGCGCACGCCACCCAGCGCCGAGGCGGGTGTGGCGGCTTCGGCCGACGATGCCCTCAAGCCCCTGCCGCCCCTGCGGCTCGGTGACGGGCGGGTGACGCTCGGCCCGTTCCCGATCCCCGGCGTGCAGCTGACGCCTCTTTACTGAGAGGCCGGATTCCGGGCCGGCGGCGCTTCAGGCCGCCGGGTCGTTCGGCCGACCGCGGCCGAAATCGGCCTCCGCCGTCTCCTGGCCCATGGCGACGATGCCGCGGCGGATGGCGCGGGTGCGGGTGAACAGGTCGTGCAGGGCCTCGCCATCGCCCCAGCGGATCGCACGGGCCAGCGCTGCCAGATCCTCGTTGAAGCGCCCCAGCATTTCCAGCACCGCGTCCTTGTTGGTCAGGAACACGTCCCGCCACATGGTCGGGTCGGAGGCGGCGATGCGGGTGAAATCGCGGAAGCCGCCGGCCGAGAATTTGATCACCTCGGACTGGGTCACCGCCTCCAGGTCGGCGGCGGTGCCGACGATGTTGTAGGCGATGAGGTGCGGCACGTGGCTGGTGATCGCCAGGACGAGGTCGTGATGCTCCGGCGTCATCGTCTCGACGATGGCGCGCAGGCCCTCCCAGAAGCGCTGGACCCGGGCGGTCGCCGCCGGATCGGTGTCCTCGGCCGGGGTGAGGATGCACCAGCGCCCGGAGAACAGGGTCGAGAACCCCGCATCCGGACCGGAATACTCGGTGCCGGCGACGGGATGCGCCGGCACGAAATGGACGCCCTCCGGCAGGTGCGGCGCCACGGCCGCGACCACCGAGGCCTTGACCGAGCCCACATCCGACACGATGGCGCCGGGCTTCAGGTGGGGTCCCATGATCTCCGCGACCGCGCCGACGGCGCCCACCGGCACGCACAGGATGACGAGGTCGGCCTCGGCCACGCCGGTCGCGAGGTCGTCCGTGACCGCGTCGGCGAGGGCGAGTGCCCGCACCCGCTCCAGCACGCCGGGATCGCGGTCGATGGCGACGATGCGCCGGGCCAAGCCGTAATGCCGGGCGCCGCGGGCGATCGAGGAGCCGATCAGCCCGAGTCCGACGATGGCCAGGGTGTCGATGCCGGGCGTATGGACGTCGGGTGTGTCGATCTCAGGCGTCGTGATGTCAGGCACTGGTCTCGCCCCGCACGAAGGCCGTCAGGGCGTCGAGGAAGGCGGCGTTGCCGGCCTCGCCCCCGATGGTGACCCGCAGGGCGTGCGGCAGCCCGTAGGACGAGACCCGGCGGGTGATGACGCCCCGGGCGGACAGGAAGGCATCGGCCGCCTCCGCGCTGCGCCCCGGCTCGCCGGGGAAATGGATCAGGATGAAGTTCGCCACGCTCGGCGTCACCGTGAGGCCGAGCCCCTGCACCGCCTCCGTCATCCGGGCGAGCCAGGTGTCGTTGTGGGCGACAGCCGCCGCCACGTGCACGTCGTCGGCGATGGCGGCCGCCCCCGCGGCGATGCCGGCGCCCGACAGGTTGAACGGCCCCCGGATGCGGTTGACCGCGTCGACCACCTCGGCGGGACCCACCATCCAGCCGATGCGGAGCGCCGCCAGGCCGTGGATCTTCGAGAAGGTCCGGGTCATCACGACGTTGTTGGCCTCGAGCACGAGGTCGAGGCCGGCACTGTAATCGTTCGCCCGCACGTACTCGGCATAGGCCCCGTCGAGGACCAGGAGGACGTTCGGCGGCAGGCCCGCATGCAGGCGCCGGACCGCGTCGAAGGGCAGGTAGGTGCCGGTCGGGTTGTTGGGGTTGGCGAGGTAGACGATCCGGGTGCGCGGCGTCACGGCCGCCAGCAGGGCGTCGACATCGGCCCGCAGGTCGCGCTCCTTCACCACCACGGGCGTGCCGCCGGCGGCCAGGATGGCGATCCGGTAGACCAGGAAGCCGTGCTCGGTGAACACGCCCTCGTCGCCGGCGCCGAGATAGGCGTAGGCCAGGAACGACAGGAGTTCGTCCGAGCCCGCGCCGCAGACGATGCGGGCCGGATCGAGGCCGTAGCGGGCGGCGATCGCCTCGCGCAGCACCCGCGACGTGCCCTCCGGATAGAGTTCGAGCTTGGCCGCTTCCGCCCGCATCGCCGCCACCGCCTTCGGGCTCGGACCCAGCGGCGTCTCGTTGGAGGAGAGCTTGTGCACCGTGCCGAGGCCCGGCGCGCCACTCTTGCCCGGCACGTAGGCCTCGATGGCGAGCACGCCCGGACGCGGCACCGGACGCGATGGCGCGGCGGATGACGGTGAGGTGGAAGACAGTGTGTCGGAAGACATCGTGTCAGAGGACATCGGAGCAGAAGACCTGAAGGCCGCCGGGGCTGGGCTGGCGTCCGTCTAACAAAGCTTGCCCGGCTTTGCGAGCATCGGGCGTTCCATCCCGGCCCCGCCAAATCCTTGCCCCGCCAAATCCTTGCCCGGTCGAATCCCGGCGGGAGGGCGATCCCGGGTTTCACGCGCGCCGGAGCCGCCTCAGGCGGCCGCGATCTCGGCGAGCAGCGCCTCGGACACGGTGAGCCCCTCCGTTCGCGCCCGCGCCCGTAGGGCGAGACGCCGGCTTCCGGGCAGGCGGGCGCCGTCCTGCGCCTCGATCGATTCGGCCAGCAGGGCGAACCGCGATCCCGCCTCAGCCGAGAAGGCGCCGGCATCGAGGGCGATGAGGAGCTGGCCCGTGCCGGGCGGGTCGCCGGCCGCGTCGAGGAACGAGGAGGCTTCGCCGGCAAAGCGCGCCCCCACCAGCCCGGCCGCCAGGATCTCGACCATCAGCGCCAGGGCGGTGCCCTTGGCCTCGCCCAGGGGCACCATGGTGCCGGCCAGGGCCTCGTCGGGATCGGTGGTGGGCCGGCCCTCGGCGTCGAGGGCCCAGCCCTCGGGAAGCGTCTCGCCGCGCCGGCGGGCGGTCACGATGGCGCCCCGCGCCACCTTCGAGAGGGACAGGTCGATGACGATCGGGGCCCGGCCCGGCACCGGGGCCGCGAAGGCGATCGGGTTGGTGCCGAAGACGGCGCGCGCACCGCCCCACGGCGCCATCGCGGCGGGCGTGTTGGCGAACAGGAGGGCGACGAGGCCCTGTTCGGCCAGGGCCTCCACCGGGCGGCCGGCCGCGCCGCAATGGTGCGAGCGCCGGATGCCGGCGGCGGCGATACCCTGGGCGCGTGCCATCGCGGGCAGATGGGCGATGGCGGCATCGAGGGCCGGATAGGCAAAGCCGTGCGCGGCATCCACCGCGAGGAGGCCGGGCCGGGGGGTCTCGACCGCGACCTCGGCCCGCCCCGCGACCTTGCCGGCGCGGACCTGCGCGGCATAGGCCGGCACCCGCGACAGGCCGTGCCCCGCCAGACCGTCGGCCTCGGCCCCCACCAGGGCGCGGGCGGTGCTCTCCGCCGCCGCCGGACCGGTGCCGCAGCGGACCAGCGCCTCCGTCACGCAGGCGTGGGCGTTCTCCAGGGTGAGGATCGGCATGGCCGTGACGGTCTCCGTCGGTGCGGGGGGCGGCGACTGTCGGAAAACGCTTCGGATCCGAAAAACGCCTCGGACCCGAAAAACGCCTCAGACCCGGAAACGCGCGGCGTGGCTGCCGATCTCGTCGAGGGCTTCCGGCGCGGCCCCGGCGCGGGTGAGCGCCTCGTGCAGCTGGCGGGCGCCGACGCCGCCCGGGACGGCCAGGAGCAGGCCGTGTCCGTCGCCGCGCGGGGCGCGGGCGACGACCTCGCCGTAGAGATCCTGCAGGGCTCGAGCGGCGTCCGGCTCCCAGGCCGCGACGCGGGTGGCGTGCAGGACCCAGTCGCGCTGGGCCGCGGCCGGGTCGTCGAGGGGGTTCGACACCACGAAGACCGGGGTGCCGGCCGGGTGGGTGGGGCGCTCGATGAAGGGCAGGCGGGCGATGACCTTGGGGCGGCCTTCCCCGACGAGGCCCTCCCACCAGGGCGCCGCGTCGGAGGGGGCCCCCGAGCCGTCGGGATCGAGGCGGAAGATGCCGAGGTCGCCGCGCGAGGCCGCCACCGCCTCGATCACCGCGAGGCAGGTCGGGTGCGGCCGATAGGGCACCGTGAAGCCGAAGTGGAAGCGGGCGGAATCGCGCATCGGCGCGTCCCCGCCGGAGATGTCGGCATGCACCGAGAACGGCGCCTGCACGTAGGTGAAGGTGGCGATGATGACCCGCCAGATGCCCTCCACGGTGTCGAGCGGCAGCAGCCCGCGATGGCGCTCGGCCACCCGCCGCATCATCGAGGCCTCGCGTCCCGGCCGGAAGGCCGAGCCGCTGGCCGAGGTGCGCTTGACCGTGATCAGCCGGTCGATGATCGATCCGCGCTGGATCAGCAGGGCATGCATCTCGGCGTCGATCCGGTCGATCTCGGCACGCAGGTCGCCGAGGTTGTCGAGGGGCGGCGCGGGTCTCGTGGTGAAGCGCATGCGGGGCTCGCGCGGGTGCGGAGGTGAAGGAAACGACCGGCGGCGGGGTCTCGCCGCCCCGTCACCGCCGCCCGGTCTACGATCGCGCGGGCCGAAGGGCCAGAGCCGAGCGTTGCAGCAGAGCCCTTTCGTTGACGCGTGAGGGGCCGCACACTACCTCAAAGCCACGAGTCGCATGGTCCCTGCGCGAATGCCATACCGGCCTTCGCCGCTCCTGCCCTCAGGGATCGCCGCGCCGCCTCCTCCAACCCGTTCATGCCCTAACCCGTTCATGCCCATGTCGCTGGATACCGCCATCAAGCCAGGCACGCCGGAAGACGAACCGGCGCGCGCCGATGGCACGGGTGCGGAGGGGTCGCAGGCCCGCGAACCGCAGGGCCTCGTGGCGCAGTTCGGCCGGGACGAGCCTCTGGCGATGGATGCCGGCGTGCAGCTGGCGCCGTTCCAGATCGCCTACCGGACCGCCGGCACCCTGAACGCCGACCGCTCCAACGCCGTCCTGATCTGCCATGCGCTGACCGGCGACCAGCATTTCGCCCACACCCATCCGGTGACGGGCAAGCGCGGCTGGTGGGAGACCCTGGTGGGGCCGGGCAAGCCCGTCGACACCGACCGCTACTTCGTCGTCTGCTCGAACGTCGTCGGCTCCTGCATGGGCTCCACCGGCCCGGCCTCCCTCGACCCGGACACCGGCCGGGCCTATGGGCTCGACTTTCCCCTGGTGACCATCCGCGACATGGTCCGCGCCCAGGCGATGCTGCTCGACCGGCTCGGCATCCGCGACCTGTTCCTCTGCATCGGCGGCTCCATGGGCGGGATGCAGGTGCTGCAATGGGCGGCGAGCTACCCCGAGCGGGTCTTCGCCGCGATGCCGATCGCCACGGGTCCGCGCCATTCGGCGCAGAACATCGCCTTCCACGAGGTCGGGCGCCAGGCGATCATGGCCGATCCCGCCTGGGCGGAGGGGCGCTACCTCGAAGTCGGCAGCCGCCCCGCCAAGGGCCTCGGCGTCGCCCGCATGGGCGCCCACATCACCTACCTGTCCGAGCCGGCCCTGCACCGGAAGTTCGGCCGGCGCTTCCAGGGCGGCTCGGCGCCGACCTTCTCGTTTAACGCCGATTTCCAGATCGAGAGCTACCTGCGCCACCAGGGCCTCAGCTTCGTCGAGCGCTTCGACGCCAACGCCTATCTCTACCTCACCCGGGCGATGGATTACTTCGACCTCGCCGCCGACACGGGCGGCGTGCTCGCCAACGCCTTCAAGGGGACGAAGACGCGGTTCTGCGTGATGTCCTTCACCTCCGACTGGCTGTTCCCGACCTCGGAATCCCGCGCCATCGTGCACGCGCTGAACGCCGCCTCGGCCCCCGTCGCCTTCGTCGAGGTGGAGAGCGACAAGGGCCACGACGCCTTCCTGCTCGACGAACCGGTGATGTTCGCCGCCGCGCGCGGCTTCATCGACGCCGCCGCCCGGGCCCGCGGCCTGTGACGCGGCCGGACATGTCCGCCCCCCGGCCCTGGGAGACGGCGCAGACGCTGCCGCGGGCGGAAGCCGGCAGCACCCGCGTCGATCACCTGGTGGTGCTCGATCTGGTGCCCCCGAATGCCCGGGTGCTCGACATCGGCTGCGGCGACGGAGCCCTGCTGGCCCTGCTGCGCGACCGGCGCGGCGTCGACGGGCGCGGCATCGAACTCTCGCGCGAGGGCGTGAATGCCTGCCTCGCCCAGGGCCTGCCGGTGATCCAGGGCGATGCGGATACGGATCTCGCGAACTACCCCGACGACGCCTTCGACGTGGTGGTCCTGTCCCAGACCATCCAAGCGACGCGCAATCCCCGCATCGTGCTGGAGCACCTCCTGCGCATCGGGCGCCAGGTGATCATCTCGTTCCCGAATTTCGGCCATTGGCGGGTGCGCTCGGAACTGGCGCTGCGGGGGCGGATGCCGGTCACGGCCCTGATGCCCGAGGAATGGTACGAGACCCCGAACATCCACCACTGCACCATCCGGGACTTCGTCGGCCTGTGCCGCACGGTCAATGCCGAGATCGAGAAGGCGACCGCCCTCGACGCGCGGGGCCGGCCGATGCGGTTCTCGATGCCCTGGTGGGTGTGGAACCTGATGGGCGCGCAGGGCGTGTTCCTGCTGCGCCGCCGCGAGGCCGGTGCCGGACCTCCGGCGGCCTGAAACGCGCCAGTCCCTGTTGCACTCCCTGTTGCACGTGAAAACCCCCGGCTCGTCCGGGAGTCTCAGGGCTCACGCCGGATGATCAGGGTCGCGACCTCGTAGGTCACCTGCGCTCCACCGGCCTCGAACCGCCGCAGCACCCGCCGCAGGGCGCCCGGAGAGAGCGGCGTCCGCGCTCCCGGCGTGCCGGCCCCGATGGCCCGCAAGGCCCCCAGGAAGGCGCGGCCATCGGCGTGGGATTCGCCGAGGGGCTCGGTCGAGACCGCGAGGGTACAGCCGGGAATGGTCAGTGCCGCCAGATCCGCCCGGGTGGGATAGCGCGGCGTCGCCGCCTCCAGGCCGAGGGCGGCATGAGCCGCCCGCCACTCGGCGAAGGTGCCCGAGGCCAGGGTCGCCACCGCCAGCAGGCCGCCGGGTGCCAGCAGGCCGGCGAGGCGGGCCAGCGTGCCGGCGAGGTCCTCGAACCATTGCGCCGCCAGGCTGGAGGCGATGAGATCGAAGCCGGGTGCCAGGCAGGGCCGCTCGGCATCCATCACGCAGAGGCGGAGGGCCTGCGCGCGGCTGAGCCGCGTGCGGCAGCGCAGGATCATGGCGGGTGCGAGATCGGTGGCGAGGAGGGACCCGTCCGGAAAGGCCCGGTGCAGGGCGCCGGTCAGCAATCCGGTGCCGCAGCCGACCTCGAGGATGCGTGGCTCGGGCGCCAGCGGCGCGGCCGCGATACGCGCCGCCAGCCGGTCGGCGACCAGGGCCTGGATCGCCGCCGCGCCGTCATAGCCCTCGGCCCCGTCGAAGGCCCGGGCCACAGCCTGCTTCCAGGAACGCATCGGGGCGATCGGTGAGAGGCCGGGCGGGGAAAGGCCGGCGCTGGCGCCGGGACGGGGTCGATTCACGGCGTTCTTTCCGGAGCTAAGCTGCCAGCGCCCGCTCGATCATCCGGGCCACCGCGAGGGCGCGGCCGTCGTCGCCGAAGCGGGCGATGATCTGGACGCCCAGCGGCAGGCCGTCGCCCGGGACCGGCACGGTCACGCAGGGGACGCCCATCAGGGTCCAGAGCCGGTTGAAGCGGGCGTCGCCCGTGGTGCCGAGGCCGGCCGGGGCCCGGCCCGGGGCGGACAGGGTCAGGATGACGTCGATCTCGCCGAACAGGTCCTTGAGGACGCGCCGGGCGCGGTGCGCGCTGCGGCGGGCCTCGTCGTACTGGGCGGCGACGAGGGTCTGCGCCGCGTCGAGCTGTTCGCCGAGCTCCGGACTGAGATGCGCGCGGTGATGAGCGTATTCCCAGGCCAGGGCCTGGCGCGCCTCGTAATCCTGGATGACGGGATGGCGGGCCCAGGCCTCGGGCAGCGGCGCCGGCAGGGTCAGGTCCGCGACCCGGGCCCCGGCGGCTTCGGCCGCGCGGGCGGCGCGGTCGAGGGCGGCCAGCGCCGCCGCGTCGGGGGCCGCGGCGAAGCCCTGCAGGCACAGGCCGATGCGCGGGGCGGGCGCGTCGTCGCCGAGATCCAGGGCCGGCCGGTCCGCGATCAGGCTCAGGGCCTGGGCGATGTCGGCGATGCCGGCGCCGAACAGCCCGAGGGTGTCCAGTGCCCACGAGAAGGTCTTCACCCCCACCGTCGGCAGGAGGCGGAACGAGGGCTTGATCGCCGCGACGCCGCAGAAGGCCGCCGGACGAATGACCGAGCCGCCGGTCTGGGTGCCGAGCGCCAGGGGAACCATCCCGGCCGCGACGGCCGCGGCCGAGCCGGCCGAGGAGCCGCCGGGGGTGTGGCCGCGATCGCGCGGGTTCACCGTCGCGGTCGGGTCGTGGCTCGCGAAGGGCGAGGTGGTGGTCTTGACCAGCGGCACCGCCCCGAGCGCCCGCAGCCGCGCCACGATGGCGGCGTCCGCCTTCGGCTGCCAGCCGGCATAGATCGGCGACCCCATCTGGGTCGGCAGGTCGGCCGTGTCGATGATGTCCTTGATGCCCACGGCGATGCCGGCCAGCGGTCCCGTTTCGGAGACCTTCGGCGTGGGATTTCGGCTCACGATCGCCCCGATGCCGGGGTCGTGGGCCGCGATGGCGGCCTCGGCGAGATGGATGGCGCCGGCGGGATCGAGATGACCGGCGGCGATGCGGGTGCGGAGATCGACGAGGGACAGCATGGAGGCTTGGTCCCGTCTCGAAGGGCCGCTGTCAACACCCGTCCACAGCCCACGGGTTCCGCGCCGCATCGTTGACGCATCGTTTACGCAACGCTGCGCATCGTCCGCATCATGTGGCGTAGCGTATTCGCGTTCTCGGCCCTGACGCTGTTCGGCGCGGGCCTCACCGGCTGTGCACTCAACAAGTTTGAGCAGCGCGAGCCCTGGCGTGACCAGACCGAGCAGGCCTGCAACGCCAAGCGTCTCGTGGAGACGACGGAGTTCGTCACCCCGTCCAAGGAGATCAGCGGGCCGGGCGTCTGCGGGATGCTGCAGCCCTACCGCGTCACCCGCCTCGGCAAGGGCACCGTGGCCCTCAAGCAGCGCGTGACCCTGGCCTGCCCGGCGCTGGCCGAGGCCGAGGCCTGGCTCGCCGACACGATCCAGCCGGCGGCCAACCTGTATTTCGGCCAGCCCGTGGCCGAGATCAATGCCGGCACCTATGCCTGCCGGGGCCGCAACAACCAGGCCGGCGCCAAGCTCTCCGAGCATTCCTTCGGCAATGCCGTCGACATCATGTCGTTCAAGCTCGCCGACGGCTACGTCATCACGGTGAAGGGCGGCTGGCGCGGCACCGAGGCCGAGCAGGGCTTCCTGCGCGAGGTCTTCCTCGGGGCCTGCGCCCGGTTCTCCACCGTGCTGGCGCCGGGCTCGAACGTGTTCCACTACGACCACATCCACGTCGACCTCGCCCGCCACGATCCGCGCGGCCTGCGCCGCATCTGCCAGCCGCTGATCAAGTTCGTGCCCCAGCTCGGCGGCGACGGCGTGCCGCGCGCCACCGCCCGGCCGCGTCCGCCGGAGCGGCTGCCGGCCCCGCCGCAGGCCCCGATCGACGTGGAGGAGGACGATCCCTACGGCGTGACGCCGATGTCGGCCCGCCAACCCGCCCGGGCGCCGGCCTCTTCGCCGGCCTCGCAGCTCGCCCGGGCGCCGGCCGCGCCGATGCGCTCGCCCCCGGCGGCTGTTGCCGCCGCGTCGCGCCCGGCGGTTGCGCGCGTCCCGGGCTCGCGCGTCGCGGCCGCCCTGCCGCCGCATGAATTCGAGGCCGAGCCACTCTCGCTCGCCGCCCCGGGTTCGGCCAGTCCCGGCCTCGCCGAACCGATCTACTGACGGCTCGGAACCTCGTGTGACGCGGGGAGCCTCTCCCGCCTGATCAGGTGTGCCCGGCGAACCCCAGGGCGCCCGGAAAACGACGGCGCGGCCGGCGCCGTGCTTGACAGCGCCGAGCCAGGCGCCATCGTCCGGGCAAGCTTCACGGACTCCAGCGGAACAAAGACGCCGGCATGCGCCCGAACCCCCTCTCCACCGCCCTCGCCCTCGGCCTCGTCCTGGCGGGCAGCCTTCAGCCGGCGCTCGCCCGTTCCGGCCGCGAGGAGATCACCCCCGCCGAGGAGCGCGAGTTCAACTACGAGGCCGACATCCCCGGCTGCCAGGCCCCCGAGGTGCTGGAGCGACTCTCGTCGCACTTCGCCGAGAAGGAGACGAAGTTCTGGAACTCGTCCCTGACCATCCTGCGCTACGAGCACATCGAGCGCACGGCCTGGCGGCCCTGGGGCCTCGACTACGTTCCGCGCCGCTTCTGCAGCGCGGTCGCCACCACCTCGGATGGCATCCGCCGCAAGGTCGATTACTCCGTGCGCGACGGTCTCGGGATCATCGGCGCCGATTGGGGCATCGAGTTCTGCGTCCACGGCCTCGATCGCAACCTCTCCTACGCCTATTCCTCGGCCTGCCGCGAAGCCCGCCCGTGAGCCCTGTCGCCGGGCCTGGGGCGCGCGCACGCGGCGCTTTGGCGGGCCTGACCCTGGCGCTGATGGCGTCGCCCGCGCTGGCCCAGGGCTTCGAGCGCGGCGGCACGCCGGGCTCCTTCGACTTCTACGTCCTGGCCCTGTCCTGGTCGCCGACCTATTGCGAGGGGCCGGGCGCCCGGCGCGAGGCGCAGGGCCAGTGCCGGCCGGGACGCGGCCTCGGCTTCGTCGTCCACGGCCTGTGGCCGCAATACACCCGCGGCTATCCGGCCAACTGCTCCTCCGTCGAGCGCTCGCCGACCCGGCAGGCGATCGCGGTGGCGGGCGAGGTCTATCCGAGCGAGGGCCTGGCCCGGCACGAGTGGCGCACCCACGGCACCTGTTCGGGGCTCGACCCGGTCTCCTATTTCCAGGCGGCGCGCGACGCCCGCGCGGCGGTGACCATTCCGGATGCCTTCCAGGCGCCGGAGCGCGACACGCGGCTGGCGCCGATCGAGATCGCCCGGCAGTTCGTCGCGGCCAACCGTGGCCTGCGCCCCGACATGATGTCGGTCACCTGCCGGAGCGGCCAGCTCCAGGAGGTGCGGATCTGCTTCTCCAAGGATCTGCGCGGCTTCACCCCCTGCCCCGAGGTGGCCCGCCAGAATTGCCGCTCGGGCGAGGTTGCCATCGACGCCGCGCGCTAGAGGATGGCGCGATCCCACCCCGCGCCGGAGCGCCGGGGGCGGGGTGAGACAGACCCGGACCCCATGAATTACCGCCACGCCTTCCACGCCGGCAATTTCGCCGATGTCCTGAAGCATCTGGTGCTGAGCCGGGTGCTGGCGCATCTCTGCCTGAAGCCGACGGGCTTCCGGGCGATCGACACCCATGCGGGCCTCGGCTTCTACGACCTCACCGCCGACGAGGCCGGCCGCACCGGCGAGTGGCGTGACGGCTGGGGTCGCCTCGACACGCCCTTCCCCGAGGCCGTGGAAGCCCTGCTCGCGCCCTACCGCGCAGCTGTGGCGGCGGTGCGGGAGCGGCACGGGGCCGACACCTATCCGGGCTCGCCCGCCCTGACCCGGGAGTTCCTGCGGCCCACTGATCAGGGCGTGTTCGTGGAATTGCATCCGGCCGATGCCGAGACCCTGCGGCTGCGCTTCAACCAGGATTCCCTGTCGAAGGTGATGCATCTCGACGGCTGGACGGCGCTCAACGCGCTGATCCCGCCCCCCGAACGCCGTGGCGTGGTCCTGATCGACCCGCCCTACGAGGAGCTGGGCGAGATCGACCGCCTCGGGACCGCATTGGCCCGCGCGGTCGCCAAGTGGCCCACCGGCATCTATCTCGGCTGGTACCCGATCAAGGACGTGGCCAAGGTCGACCACATGGTGGCGCAGCTCGACCGGGTTCTGACCCGCCCGGCCCTGCGCCTCGACCTCCTGGTGTCCGAGCCCGATCCGACCCGGCTCAACGGCAACGGCCTCATCGTCATCAACCCGCCGTGGCGGCTCGCCGAGGAGGCGACGTTGTTCCTGCCGGCCCTGGCCGAACGCCTCGCCCGCACCGATTACGGCGCCTTCCGGTGCGAGGCCTTCGGCGCCGAGGCCTGAAGTCCCGGCGCTTCAGGCGAGCAGGCGCCCCTCCAGCGGGAACACCTTGGCGGGGTTCATCAGCCAGTGCGGGTCGAAGACGTTCTTCACCCGCATCTGCTGCTCCAGGTCTTCCTGGGCATACTGGAAGCGCATCAGCTCACGCTTCTCGATGCCGACGCCGTGCTCGCCCGTGAGGCAGCCGCCGACCTCGACACAGAGCTTCAGAATCGCGTCGCCCGCCGCCTCCGCCTTCTCCATCTCGCCCGGCGTGTTGATGTCGAACAGGATCAGCGGGTGCAGGTTGCCGTCGCCGGCGTGGAACACGTTGGCGACCCGCAGGCCCTTCTCGGCGCAGATCGCCCCGATCCGCTCCAGCACGCCGGGGAGCTGGCCGGTGGGGATGGTGCCGTCCATGCAGATGTAGTCCGAGATCCGGCCGGTGGCGCCGAAGGCGGACTTGCGGCCCTTCCAGATGGCGGCGCTCTCGGCCTCGGATGTCGAGACCCGGATGCTGGTCGGGTTGTAGTCGCGGGCGATGGCCTCGATGCGAGCCAGCATCGCCGTGCACTCGGTATCGGAGCCCTCGACCTCGATGATCAGCATGGCCTCGGCGTCGCGCGGATAGCCGGCCTGGGCGAAATCCTCGGTGATCAGGATCGCCTCGCGGTCCATGTACTCGATCGCCACCGGGATGATGCCGGCGCCGATGATCGCCGCCGTGCAGGCGCCCGCATCCTCCACCGAGCCGAAGCCGACGAGGGCCGGGCGCGCGCCCTCCGCCGCCCGCAGGATGCGCACGGTGGCCTCGGTGACGATGCCGAGCTGCCCCTCCGAGCCGCAGACGAGGCCGAGCAGGTCGTAGCCGGGCGCGTCGAGATGGGCGCCGCCGATCTCCACCACGGTGCCGTCGTTCATCACCAGGGTGACGCCGAGCAGGTTGTTGGTGGTGACCCCGTATTTGAGGCAGTGCGCGCCGCCGGAATTCATCGCGATATTGCCCGCGATGGTGCAGGCGAGCTGGCTCGACGGGTCGGGCGCGTAGAAGAAGCCCTCGTGGCTGACGGCGCCCGAGATGGCCAGGTTGGTGATGCCGGCCTCGACGCGGGCGGTGCGGTTCTCGAAATCGATCGCCACGATGCGGTTCATCTTCGAGACGCCGAGGATCACCGCGTCCTCCTGCGCGATGGCGCCGCCGGCCAGCGACGTGCCGGCACCGCGCGGCACCACCCTGACGCCGTTGGCGTGGCAGAACGCCATCACGGCCGAGACCTCCGCGGTGGTCGAGGGCAGCACCACGGCGAGCGGCATCTTGCGGTAGGCGGTGAGCCCATCGGTCTCGAAGGCGCGGCGCTCGTCCTCGGTCGTCACCAGCGCCTCGGGCGCCACCAGCGGCCGGAGGCCGGCGATGATCGCGTCGCGGCGGGCGACGATGGCGGCGTCGGGCACGGGAAAGGCGATCGACATGGGGCGCTCCTCGCGATGGATTCGTCTTCAGCCTGCGCTCAGGTGCGTCGGTCTAGACCGATCATCCGGAACGCGGAGAGGCGACGATTGTCCGGGATCTTAAGGCAACGGAACGACAACCGCACCCGGGGATCGGCTCTTCGAGAACCGGAGGAACGAAAACTCTGCCGTGAAGCTTCGTTTCGTCGCAGACACCCTCGGCGGAGTCCGCACGTTTCCAGTCTCAATCTGTTCTAAATCGTCAAGCTCTGCCATAAGCAAGGCGGCTTCTGCCGCCCAACGGAGGAAAACAACCATGCGTCACCTCATCCTCGGCGCCGCGCTCGCGCTTCTGCTGCCGCTGTCGGCCCAGGCCCAGGAGGCCGGCGACGCCGCTGCCGGCGAGAAGGCCTTCGCGCCTTGCAAGGCCTGCCACGCCTTCGGCAAGAACGGCGTCGGCCCGGATCTCAAGGGCGTCGTGGGCCGCAAGGCCGGCACGCACGAGGGCTACAACTACTCGGCCGCCCTCAAGGGCTCGGGCATCACCTGGGACGAGGCCAACCTCAAGGAGTGGCTGAAGGACCCCAAGGCCAAGGTGCCGGGCAACAAGATGGTCTATCCGGGCCTCAAGGACGACAAGAAGCTCGCCGACGTGATCGCCTACCTCGGCACCCAGAAGTAAGCACCCCGGACCCGGCCTCGAGGCCGGGCCACCCGGATGCTCCGGAGAGCCGGTCCCGCTGGAACGCGGGACCGGCTTTCTTCGTCTCGGGGACCGTGTCGTCGGATCAGGGCGCCGGGCTGGCACCGGGGGCGTCGGTCGCCCTCTCGGTCGCGAGCGCGTCGTGCAGCGAGGCCCGAAGCTGAACCAGGGTGTCGAGGAGGGCGCGGCGCCCGTCGACATCGAGGCCGGTCATGCCGCCGGCGAGGCCCGGCACGCATTCCATGCGGGCGCGCAGGGCCCGGCCGGTCGCCGTCAGGAAGATGCTGACTTGGCGCTCGTCGGCCCGGTCGCGGGCGCGCCGGACATGGCCGGCCCCCTCCAGGCGCTTCAGCAGCGGCGTCAGGGTGCCGGAATCGAGGAACAGGCGCTGCCCGATCTCCTTGACCGTCAGTCCCTCCTCCTCCCACAAAACCAGCAGCACGAGATATTGCGGGTAGGTCAGGTCGTGGCCGCTCAGCAGCGTGCGGTAGGCGCGCCCGAAGGCATGGGCCGTCGCATAGACGGCGAAGCAGAGCTGGCTGTCCAGGCTGAGGGCATCCGTCGTGTCCGAAGCCGGGATGGGCTCCGGGAGCGTGCGGGTCTGCCGTCCCGACATGATGAGGCTTTCCTTCGCGCTGCGCATCGCACCGAAGCCGACGCGATATCATGGTCTTATGCAAATTTCATATTGCGCACAATCAAGTCCTATGCGAGGAAATAACTAGATTGCGCGCAATCGAAAACGTCGAAGCGGGACCGCGCCCGATCCGTTCGTCCGAGCTTCAGGAGAGATACCCATGAAGGCACTCTACACCGCCCACGCCCATGCCACCGGCGGCCGCGAAGGCTCCGCCGCGACCGACGATTCCAAGGTGGACGTCAAGCTCTCGACGCCTAAGGAGCTTGGCGGCGGCGGTGGCGCCGGCACCAACCCGGAGCAGCTCTTCGCGGCCGGCTACGCCGCCTGCTTCCTCGGCGCGATCAAGTTCGTCGCCGGCAAGGACAAGATCCAGGTCTCGGAGGAGTCCAAGATCGAGTCCAGCGTCGGCATCGGCCCGCGCGACGACGGCACCGGCTTCGGCCTCGTGGTGGCCCTGAAGGCGACCCTGCCGGGCCTCGACCGGGCGGTGGCCGAGGATCTGGTGAAGCGCGCCGACGTGGTGTGCCCGTACTCGCACGCCACCCGCGGCAACATCCAGGTCGACATCTCGGTCGCCTGATCGCCGTCCGGTTGGCCCTCCTGTTCAAGCGTGCAGGCTCGGCGCGGCGCTCCTCCCCCTCGTGGGGAGGAGTTTGGAGGTGGGGGTGGCTCCGCTCGCCTCAGCCGGCAATGGGTCACCCAACCGCTCCCACCGCTGCCCCCTCCCCACAGGGCGGAGGGGGACGCGTGTGATATCGCGACCCTGGATAGGCGAAGCCCGAGGCCTCAGAAGTGGCGCCCCAGGACCTCGCGCACCCGCTCGACCATCTCGGCCACCGGCACCGAGAACTGGGCCGGGCGCGCGGCCTTCCACTCGGCGTTGCTGGTGATGGCGGCCGCGGCCTTGGCCCCCTCGATCAGGTCCTTGATCTGGACCTCGCCGGCCTCGCGCTCGTTCGAGCCCTGGATGATGGCGCACGGGCTGCCGCGCCGGTCGGCATATTTCATCTGCGCCTTCATGCCCGAGCCGCCGAGATAGAGTTCGGCCCGGATGCCGGCCTCCCGCAGGGACGCGACGAGGCGCTGGTAATCGGCGATGTTGTCCCGGTCGAGCACCAGCACCACCACCGGGCCGGGCTTGGCAAGGCCGTCCAGGAGCGGGCTCTTTACCAGTTGCAGGGCCGAGAACAGGCGCGAGACGCCGATGGAGAAGCCGGTCGCCGGCACCGGCTCACTGCGGAAACGCCCCACGAGGCCGTCGTAGCGGCCGCCGCCGGAGACCGAGCCGAAGCGCACCACCTGGCCTTCGTCGTTGGTGACCGGGAAGGTCAGCTCCGCCTCGTAGACCGGGCCGGTGTAGTATTCGAGCCCGCGCACGACGGAAGGGTCGATGCGGATGCGGGCGTCGTAGCCGGCCGCGGCGAACAGGGCGGCCATGTCGGCGAGTTCGCGCACGCCCTCCAGCCCGATGGCGCTGCCCGCCAGGGAGGTTTCGAAATTCGCCAGCGTGGTGGCGGTCTCGGCCGGGGCCGATCCGGGGCCGGTCCAGCCGGTGAAGGCGAGCACCCGGCCGATCGCCTCATCGGCCAGCCCGGCGCCCTTGGTGAAGTCGCCGCTCTCGTCCTTGCGGCCGGCGCCCAGCAATTCGCGCACGCCGGCATCGCCGAGGCGATCCAGCTTGTCGATGGCGCGCAGCACGGTCAGGCGCTGCCCGGCCTTGTCGGGACCGCTGAGCCCGATCGACTCCATCAGGCCGTCGAGCACCTTCCGGTTGTTGACCTTGACCACGTACTGCCCGGTGAGCCCGAGCTTCTCCAGGGTGTCGGCCATCAGCATGCAGATCTCGGCATCGGCCGCCACCGAGCCGGCCCCGACGATGTCGGCATCGAACTGCATGAACTGGCGGAAGCGGCCCGGACCCGGCTTCTCGTTGCGGAAGACGTAGCCGGCGCGAAAGCTCCGGTAGGGCTTGGGGATCGCGTCGAAGTGCTCGGCCACGTGGCGGGCCAGCGGCGCGGTCAGGTCGTAGCGCAGCGACAGCCAGGATTCGTCGTCGTCCTGGAACGAGAACACGCCCTCGTTCGGCCGGTCGAGGTCGGGCAGGAATTTCCCCAGCGCCTCGGTGTACTCCACGAACGGCGTCTCCAGCGCCTCGAAGCCATAGAGCTCGAAGCTCCGGCGGATCGTCTCCAGCATGCGGTGCTGGGCGGCGATCTCGTCCGCGCGCCGGTCGACGAAACCGCGCGGCAGGCGCGGCTTCAGGGTGTCGGCCTTGTTCGAGTCGGCCTGGTTGGAATCGGCCTTGTTGGAATCGGCCTTGGCCATGGGATGCGTGTCCGTCGGGGCTGTTCGGGGTCCCGGGGGCTCTATCGCGGGCGGCGGGGAGCGGCAAGCGCGCAGGCCCCAGCAGGGATGCGCGTCAGAGTTTCAGGGCCAGGAGGGCCGCGAGGCTGAGGAGCGCGATCGGGATCTGGACCGGGCGCAGGCGGGCGAAGAACAGGGGCGCCTCGCCCCGTCGGGCCGCGATCGGGTCGAGCACCGCGATCGCCCCGAATCCGACGAGGAGCAGGACCAGCGCGGCCACCGCCTCGTCCAGGATCGCCAGCGCCAGGGCGACGAAGCCGAGACTGAACAGCCCGATCATGGTGGCCATCTGGGTGAGGGTCGGCCCGCCCTCGGTGCGGAAGCTGAGTCCGCGGCGCACGCCCGACAGGAACAGCAGGATGGCGCAGCCCCACAGGAGGGTCAGGAGCAGGGCGGCCTCGCCCAGGGTGTCGCCGGGCCGGACCCAGGCGATGACGGCGCCGACCACGAAGGGCAGCATCGGGCCGTAGCCGAACACGATGCTGAGCCAGGGCACGGCGCGCGATTCGGTGACCTGGAAGGTTCGGCCGTCGGGTCGATCGTCCATCGTGTCTTCGCTCCAGAGGTGAGTCCGCGCCGCCCGGAGCCTGCGCGCCGCCAGGGCCTCCTCGCCCAACGGAAGCGGACCGGCGCCGTTCCGCCGGGTGGCGATCGGCGCCGGAGCGACGCGGCGTTCAGGCGCCGTGCCGGTCGGCGTCCGGCCCGATCCCGGTCTTCTCGGCTGCCTTCGCTCCGCCCTTCGCCGCGCGGCCCCGGCCCTCGCTGGTGGTGTCGAGCCACAGGACGAGGCCGAGGGCGACGAGGGCGGGTGCCCCCAGCGCCAGGAATGCGCCGGTCCAGCCCAGCACCGCCTGGGCGAGGCCGCCGTACCAGGCCGAGAGGGCGCCGCCGATGCCCTGGAGGGCGTTGAGGGACCCGAGCGCCGTCTGGGTCCGTCCGGAACCCCAGGTCAGGTCGGCGACCACCACCGGCACCGCGACGCCGATGATGCCCGAGGCGACGCCGTCGAGGATCTCGGCCGAGATCAGCCACAGGGGATCGTCGATGAAGGCCGAGAGCACGGCGCGGACCGGCAGCACCGCGCAGGCGGCGATGAGGAGCTGGCGCCGGCCGCGCCGGTCGGCGAGCGATCCGGCGAAGAGCGCCACGGGGATCATCACCAGCTGCGCCGCCATGACGTAGCGGGCGGTCCAGCTCGTGGCGTCGACCGCGGTGGCCACCAGCTTCTGCCCGAGCAGCGAGAGCATGCCGCCGTTGCCGAGGTTGAACAGCGCCAGCGCCACGGCCAGCACCAGGAGCTTGCGGTTGGCCACGATGCTGCGCAGGCCGGCGCGCTCCGGTGTGTCGTCCGCATCCTCCTGCCAGCCCACGGCCCGGCGCTCGCTGTAGCAATGGCCCGGCGTCGTCAGCGTCGCCGCGATGGCCAGCACCGCCATGCCGCCGAGCACCCAGAAGGCGATGGCGGGGCCGAACCAGCCGGTGCCGAGGCTGATGCCGCCGGCTGCCAGCAGGATGCCGAGGTGGTTGAAGGCCTGGTTGCGGCCCTGCTGCTTCGGGAAGCGGTCCTTGCCGACGATGCCGAGAGTCAGGGCCGTGACGGCCGGGAGCAGCAGGGTTCCGCCCGCCGCCGCCATCATCTGCGCGGCGAAGACCGGGAGGACGCCCCGCGCCGGCAAGAGCAGCAGGGTGCCGCACAGGATGGCTCCGCAGGCCAGGGCGATCAGCAGCCGAGGCCGGCCGAGACGGTCGACCAGGGCGCCGAAGGGGCCGCTGAGGAGGAGCGAGCCGATCCCCGCCAGGGTGGTGACGAAGCCGATCCGCGAAGGACTCCAGGCGGCGGATTCCGCGAGCCAGGTGCCGAGGAACGGGCCGAGCCCGCCCTGGATGTCGCCGGTGGAGACGTTGATCAGGGCGAGGTGCTGGGTGGCGAGCATACGCGTCCGGGGCTGGGGCGATCCGCCGGCGCCTCGGGGTCCGAACGCGCCACGGCGCAGATCGGCCGGCCGTCATGGCGGCCGCGACGAAACGGGACGTGAGTAACGGCCAAGCCCGTTCTTCGATCCAATTCCGATCTCGTCCTGATTCAGGCCTCGTGCCGTTTCAGGCTTGGTGCCGCCCCGGGGTCCGGTCGTGGTTCGGCCCCGCCGCGCGGCCGCCCACCGGAGTGCGGGGACTTGCGGCGAGCCGGCGGCCGAAGCCCTGCGCGCGATCGCATCCTCCGCGGGTCCCGCGAGTCCGGCAGTGGAGCGGGCCCGCGCCGGTTCCGTCCCGGGCCGCCACGCCGAATGGGCGCGGCGCGACGGTCGCTATAGCGATCCAGGGGTGTTCGATGCGGCGACGATGCAACGTGTGGCAGCCGCCCGCATCGACCGGCCAAGGGGCCGGCGGATGCGGGACGATCAAATCCTCAGGAGGCGAGCGGTCCGGTCGCGCCCTGGGCCTGCGATTCCATCGCCTTCTGGCGGTAGAGGCCGACGAAGTCGATCGGATCGATGTACAGGGGCGGGAAGCCGCCGTTGCGCACGGCCTCGGCGACGATCTGGCGTGCGAAGGGGAAGAGCAGGCGCGGGCATTCGATCATCACGGCCGGATGCAGCTGATCCTCCGGGATGTTGCGCATGCGGAAGATGCCCGAATAGGTCAGCTCGAAAGCGAACAGCACCTCACCGGCGATCTTGGCATCGCCCTCCAGCGTCAGGTCGACCTCGAAGTCGAACTCGGCGATCTGCTTGGCGTTGACGTTCACCTGGATGTTGATCTGCGGACCGGTCTCCTGCGGCTGCAGCGAACGCGGCGCATTCGGATTCTCGAAGGAGAGATCCTTGCTGTACTGCGCGAGCGCGTTGATCGTCGGCGTTCCGTCGTCGGGCTGCGCCGTGGCGCCACTGTTGCCGTTCGGGTTCGGAGTGTCGGCCATGGCGTTCTGTCCTCTTCCTGGGTCTTCGGTCCGCGGCGGGGCGATATCTTGAGGGGGCGCGGCCTTGGACAGCGGTGCTCCCGGCCCCCGGAACCGGGTCGACCGGCCTGCGCACCGGCACGCCCTCGCCGCCCGGCCGGCGCGATAGCGCGCTATCACGCGCGCTCGCAGGGGACAAGGCGAAGGCGGGTTCGGCCCGGCCCGGACGACCTGACCCCGGACAACCCGACCGTCCGAACCCCGCGGGACAGCCCGGCCGGGTCAAGGCGGCGCAGGCGCGCGCCTTCACCTGGAATCGGCGCACCGGATATCCATATCTTCGCATCGAGAGGCGCCGAGCCGGCCCGCGGCTTGCGCGAGACCCGGCGAATGCGCGACATGGGCGGATATGCGCGACCGGGGTCGAGCGTCTTCCGGCTGAACGGATCTCGGCGGGATGCGGCTCGGTTCGGCGCGTTCCGGTCGAGCGCGACTCGGACAGACACGTCAGCCGAGGAGCCGGGCCGGGTTTCCAGAGCCCCGGGAAGTAACGTATTCGTGCCACGGCCACGATCGGATCGGTAATGCAGGACTCCTTCGACTTGACGACCCTGATCTTTCTCGCCCTGGCGGTCTTCGTCATCTGGCGCCTGCGCTCGGTGCTGGGTCAGAAGACCGGCACCGAGCGCTCGCCGTTCAAGCCGGTGGACCGCAGCCGCACCGAGCCGCCGGCCGCGCGCGGCGAGGCCGACAACGTGGTGCGGCTGCCGGGCGCCGACCGGGCTCAGCCGCAGGCCGATCGCGGCCAGAGTGCGGTGAAGACCGATGTGCGCGACTGGCGCGGCATCGCCGAGCCCGGCTCGGCCATCGCCCACGGCCTCGAAGCCATCGTCCAGGTCGAGCCCGCCTTCGATCCGCGCGCCTTCGTGGAGGGCGCCCGCAGCGCCTACGAGGCCATCGTGATCGCCTTCGCGAAGGGCGACCGCAAGACCCTGCGCAGCCTGCTCTCCCGGGAGGTCTGCGAGGGCTTCGAGCGCGAGATCGATGCCCGCGAGGCGCGCCGCGAGACCGTGGAAACCACCTTCGTCTCCCTCGACAAGGCCGAGATCGTGGCCGTCGACGTCAAGAACCGCGTGGCCCAGGTCACCGTGCGCTTCCTCTCGCACCTCATCACCGCCACCCGCGACGCGCAGGGCCAGGTGACGGATGGCAGCGCCGAAGCGGTGGTGGAGGTGCCCGACGTCTGGACCTTCGCCCGGACGCTCGGCGCCCGCGACCCGAACTGGCAGCTCGTCGCCACGGAAGCCGGCGCCTGAGCCGCCCGGTCGCCAAGGTGCCCAAGGTGTCAAAGGTACCCGAGCGCGCGTGACCCGGTTCTCCCGTCCAGCGGCGGCTGTCCTCGCCGCCCTCAGCCTCCCCTCCCCCGGCTCGGCCGCCCCCGCGGCCGAGCCGTTTCGCGTGGGCGAGTCGTCTCGGGTGGGCGAGTCGTCTCGGGTGGGCGAGTCGTCTCGGGTGGGCGAGTCGTCTCGGGTGGGGGAGTCGTTTCGGGTGGGCGATGCCCTTCTGGAGCCGGTCGACACCGCCGCCCTGCCGGGCTTTCCCGGTGCCGATCCGGCCGCGACCCTCGCGGCCTTCCGGCGGACCTGCCGGACCCGCCCGGCGACGCCCCAGCCCGCCACCGTCACGGGCTCGGCCGAGGCCCTGGCGGCGGCCTGTGCCAGGGCCGAGACCATGCCCGAGACCAAGACGGTGGCCGAGGCCGAGGCGGCGCGGTTCTTTTCCGAAGCCTTCGCGGCCTACCGCATCGTCCGCCCGGCCGCCGGCGGCAACCCGGAGCGGCGAACGGGCTTTCTCACCGGCTACTTCGAGCCGGAACTCGTCGGCTCCGCCACCCCGAGCCCGGATTTCACCGCCGCGGTGCTGGCCCGCCCCGACGACCTCGTCGGGCTCGAGCCCGGCGAGACGCGGCCCGGCCTGGATCCCGCCCTGCGCGCCGCGCGCCGGGTCGGCGACGGGTTCGAGGCCTATCCCGACCGGGCCGCGATCGAGGACGGGGTACTGGGCGACCGCGCGCGGGCCCTCCTCTACCTGCGCGACGCCGTCGACCTGTTCGTGCTCCAGGTCCAGGGCTCGGGTCGGGTCCGCCTGACCGACGGGCGCTCGGTCCGGGTGCTCTATGACGGCCGCAACGGCCGCCCCTACACCTCCATCGGCAAGCTCATCGTGGCGGAGGGGCACCTGCCCCTCGACGGGCTCACCCTGGCGCGCTGGACCGGGTGGCTGCGGGCGAACCCCGCGCAGGCCAAGCGCCTGATGCGAGCCAACGCCTCCTACATCTTCTTCCGTCTGGCGGAGATCGACGACCCGGCGCTGGGGCCGCCGGGCGGGGCCGGCGTGCCCCTGAGCCCCGGGCGCAACCTCGCCGTCGACGCCACCCTGTGGCGCTACGGCCTGCCGTTCTGGCTCGAGGGCCGGATCGCCGGCTCCCCCGATCCGGGGCGTCTCGTCGTCGCCGCCGACACCGGCTCGGCCATCGTCGGCCCGGCCCGCGGCGACCTCTATCTCGGCACCGGCGCCGAGGCCGGCATCGCCGCCGGGAACCTGCGCGATCCCGTCGGGTTCGTGGTGCTGCTGCCCAAACCCGAAACCAACCCGAAGCCCAGCCCCGAGACCCGCCGCGCGCCATGAAGACGCCCCGACGCCCGCGCGGCCTGTCCGGCGAGGACGCCTATCTGTGGGGTGAGATCGCCCGGCTGATCACCCCCTTGCGCGGACGCGGGCCGGGGCGGCCCAAGGCTGCAAACGCCGCTGAGGCCACCGGAATGGGCACCCCTGTCGCTGCGAAGCCCCCTGCGATGAAGGCCGCGACGAAGGCTGCCGGCGCCACATCCGAGCCTCCGAAACCCGCGCCGCCCAAGCCGATGCCTCCGAAGCCGATGCCCCGGACGCTGGCCAAGCGCGCCGCCCTGAAACCGAGCCCGCCGCCGGCGGCGCCGGCCCCCGTGATCGCGCCGAGCCCGGCCCCGGCGCCCGGCCTGGAGCGCCGCGTGCGCCTCGCCCTGCGCCGGGGCGCGCTGCAGGTCGATGCCCGGATCGACCTGCACGGGATGTATCAGGCCCAGGCGCACGGCGCGCTGATCGGCTTCCTGATGCGGGCACGCGCCTCCGGGCACACCCATGTGCTCGTGGTCACCGGCAAAGGCGGCCCCACCTACGACGATGCCTTCTCCGAGCGCGGGGTGCTCCGCCGCAGCGTGCCGCACTGGCTGCGCGCGCCGGACCTGCGCCACGTGGTGCTCGGCTTCGAGGAGGCGGCGCGCCACCATGGCGGCGCCGGAGCCCTCTACGTGCGCCTGCGCCGCCGCTGAGAGGCCCCATCGCGGCGATCTTGCAAAAACCCGGGAAACGCGCTACCGATAGGGCCTCTCCTCGTTACGCCGTGTTGCATCCGTGAGCCCAAGGCTCCGCTAAGACGATGCGCGGGGCCGTTTCCCCTGGAAGCGGACCGCCTGATCGGTGCCGAAACGGCGCCCGGCGACCAAACTCCCCACCTGCCAGTTCCTGTTTCCCTGCCCCGCCTCGCCCTTCCCGCCGGTTCTGAATCCCCATGACGTCACAGTACGATGCCCTCCCCGAGGAAAGCCCGGTCGAGGGCGGAATCGTCGCCGCCGATCTCGACGGCATGCGCGAGGTCAAGCTCCAGGACCTCAAGTCCAAGACGCCGACCGACCTGATCGCGTTCGCCGAGGAGGTCGAGGTCGAGAACGCCTCGACCATGCGCAAAGCCGAACTGATGTTCGCGATCCTGAAGCAACTCGCGGCCAAGGAGGTCGAGATCATCGGCGCCGGCACCTGCGAGGTGCTGCAGGACGGGTTCGGCTTCCTGCGCTCGTCGGAATCGAACTACCTGCCGGGTCCCGACGACATCTACATCTCGCCGACGCAGATCCGTCGCTTCGGCCTCCGCACCGGCGACACCGTCGAGGGCCCGATCCGCGGTCCCAAGGACGGCGAGCGCTATTTCGCGCTGCTGAAGGTCAACACGATCAACTTCGAGAACCCGGAGAAGATCAAGCACAAGGTCCATTTCGACAACCTGACCCCGCTGTTCCCGACGCAGCGCTTCAAGCTCGAACTGGACAATCCGCCGAAGAAGGATTTCTCGCCGCGGATCATCGACATCGTGGCCCCGATCGGCAAGGGCCAGCGCGCCCTGATCGTGGCGCCGCCGCGCACCGGCAAGACCGTGCTGATGCAGAACATCGCGCAGTCGATCACCATCAATCACCCGGAATGCTACCTCATCGTGCTGCTCATCGACGAGCGCCCCGAGGAAGTGACCGACATGATCCGCTCCGTGAAGGGCGAGGTCATCGCCTCGACCTTCGACGAGCCGGCCACCCGCCACGTGCAGGTCGCCGAGATGGTGATCGAGAAGGCCAAGCGCCTGGTCGAGCACGGCCGCGACGTGGTGATCCTGCTGGACTCGATCACCCGCCTGGGCCGGGCCTACAACACCGTCGTGCCGTCCTCCGGCAAGGTGCTGACCGGCGGCGTCGACGCCAACGCCCTTCAGCGCCCGAAGCGCTTCTTCGGTGCCGCCCGCAACATCGAGGAGGGCGGTTCGCTCTCGATCATCGCCACGGCGCTCATCGACACCGGTTCGCGCATGGACGAGGTGATCTTCGAGGAGTTCAAGGGCACCGGCAACTCCGAGATCATTCTCGACCGCAAGGTCTCGGACAAGCGCATCTTCCCGGCCATCGACATCACGCGCTCGGGCACCCGCAAGGAAGAGCTCCTGGTGCCGCCGGACGCGCTCAAGAAGACCTACGTCCTGCGCCGCATCCTCAACCCGATGGGCGTCACCGACGCGATCGAGTTCCTGATGGACAAGCTGCGCCAGACCAAGAGCAACAACGATTTCTTCGACTCGATGAACACCTGAGACGGGGTGACCCCGGGGCTTGCGCTGCCCCGGGGACAAGCATCGTCCTGCCTATTTCCCAAAAATTTTCCGCAAGAAACCAATTTGGTTTGCCGGCATAACGATATTCCGAGACCGGTCTATATTCCGAGACCGGAATTGTCGGGTTGCGGGGCACCGCACGGATGATCGAAACCACCACCCTCTTCGCGCCTGCGACCGGGCCAGCCCGGGCCGCCGTCAGCGTGATCCGGATCAGCGGGCCGAACGCGGCCGCGGTGATCCGCGCCCTCGCCCCTCCCCTGCCGGTTCCCAGGCGCCTGTCGCTGCGCACCTTGCGGATGCCGGACGGCGACCCGCTGGATGAGGCGCTGGTCGCCTGGATGCCGGGTCCCGCCAGCTTCACCGGCGAGGATATGGCGGAACTCCATCTGCATGGGGGGCTTGCGGTCCGTACGGCCGTTCTGCGGGCGCTGGCGGAGATCCCCGGATGCCAACCGGCCGAGCCCGGTGCCTTCACCCGCCGGGCCTTCCTCAACGGGCGCCTCGACCTGACCGAGGCCGAGGGCATCGCCGACCTCATCGATGCCGAGACCGAGGCGCAGCGGCGCCAGGCCCTGCGCCAGCTCGATGGCGCCCTCGGCCGTCAGGTCGCCGATTGGCGCACCCGGCTCATCGATCTCCTGGCCGGCGTCGAGGCGGCGCTGGATTTCTCCGATGAGGGCGATGTCGACGACGCTGCGCTCGATGCGGCGCTGAGCCAGCGGGCGCGGGCAATTCGCGACCAGATCGCCGCCGTCCTGGCGGATGGTCACCGGGGCGAGCGCCTGCGCGACGGTTTCACCGTGGTGCTGGCCGGTCCGCCCAATGCCGGCAAGTCGACGCTGCTGAACGCCTTGAGTCGGCGCGAGGCGGCGATCGTCTCGGATCTTCCGGGCACGACCCGCGATGTCATCGAGGTCCGCTGCGACCTCGGCGGGCTGCCGGTGATCCTGGTCGACACGGCCGGTCTGCGCGCGGCGACGGACGCCATCGAGGCGGAGGGCATCCGGCGAACCCGGGCCCGCATGGCCCAGGCGGACCTGATCGTGATGCTGGAAGGCCCGGACGCCGAGCGGGACTCGACACCCACGCCCGATCCGGGCGGTCCGGTGCTCCACGTCCGGACCAAGTGCGATCTCGGTCTCGGCGATTCCTCGAACGACACCGATTGCATCGGCCTCTCGGCTCTGACGGGCGCTGGCCTCGATCGCCTGCTCGCCGCCATCGAAGCCCGGGCCGCGCAGGCGATCGGAAGCGGCGACGCGCTGATCACCCGCGAACGCCACCGCCTCGGGCTCAGCCGGTGCCGGGACCATCTCGACCGCCTGCTCGCCGGCGCCCCGCTGCCCGAACTGGCGGCGGAGGATCTGCGCCTCGCGGTCCGTGCACTGGGGGAAGTGGCCGGGCATGTCGGCGTCGAGGAGATGCTGGACCGGCTGTTTGCGGGCTTCTGCATCGGCAAGTGACGAGGACCGGCGCAAGGCGCAGCACCCTGTTGTCCTGCGGGCGCACAAGCCTCTTGTTTCACGTGGAAACCGCAATCTTCGCTCGGCGCGCGTTGACCATCCGCGCGCCAGACGCTTAATCCATCGCATGAACCACACACCTAATTCCTACGACGTGATCGTCGTCGGCGGGGGCCATGCCGGCGTCGAGGCTGCGGCCGCCGCGGCCCGGATCGGCGCGCGTACGGCCCTCGTGACCCATCAGGCCGCCACCATCGGCGCCATGTCCTGCAATCCGGCCATTGGCGGCCTCGGCAAGGGCCATCTGGTTCGCGAAGTCGACGCCCTCGACGGCCTGATGGGCCGCGTCGCCGATGCGGCCGGCATCCAGTTTCGCCTGCTCAACCGGCGTAAGGGACCGGCCGTGCGCGGCCCCCGCACCCAGGCCGACCGCAAGCTCTACGCCCGCGCCATGCAGGCCGCCATCGCCGAGACCACGAACCTGACGGTGATCGAGGCGGAGGTCGCCGACCTCACCATCACGCAGGGACGTGTCGCGGCGGTCCTGTTGAACGACGGCCGCGCCCTCCCCTGCGGCGCCGTGGTGCTCACCACCGGCACCTTCCTGCGCGGCTTGATCCATATCGGCGAAACCCAGATCCCGGCCGGTCGTGTCGGCGAGGCGCCCTCGGTGGGTCTGGCCCTGACGCTCGATCGCGCCGGCTTCGCCTTGGGGCGCCTCAAGACCGGGACGCCGGCCCGCCTCGACGGCCGCACCATCGCCTGGTCGCGCCTGGAGATGCAGGCGGCGGACGACGATCCGGTTCCGTTCTCGACCCTCACCGACCGGATCACCACGCCGCAGATCGAATGCGGCATCACCCGCACCACGCAGGCGGTGCATGATCTCATCCGGGCCAACCTGCATCGCTCGCCGATGTATTCCGGCGGCATCGCCAGCCGGGGGCCGCGCTACTGCCCCTCGATCGAGGACAAGGTCGTGCGCTTCGGCGACCGCGAGGGACACCAAATCTTCCTCGAACCGGAGGGCCTGGACGATCCGACCGTCTATCCCAACGGCATCTCCACGGCCCTGCCCGAGAGCGTCCAGCGCGATGTCATCGCGCTGATCCCGGGTCTTGAACGCGCCACGATCCTGCGACCGGGCTACGCCATCGAGTACGACTACGTCGATCCGCGCGAACTCGACGCCACCTTGCAGGCCAAGCGCCTGCCCGGCCTGTTCCTCGCCGGACAGATCAACGGCACCACCGGCTACGAGGAGGCGGCGGGGCAGGGGCTCGTCGCCGGCATCAATGCCGCGCGCCTCGTCGGCGGCTCGGCCCCGGCGATCTTCGACCGGGCCGAATCCTATCTCGGCGTGATGATCGACGATCTCGTCACCCACGGGGTGAGCGAGCCGTATCGCATGTTCACCTCGCGCTCCGAGTATCGCCTCTCGCTGCGCATCGACAATGCCGACGAGCGGCTGACCCCGAGGGGGGCCGCCCTGGGCTGCGTCGGTCGCCACAGGGCCGAACATTTCGCGGCCTCGCAGACGGCGCTCGACGCCGCGCGGGCGCAGCTCGATGCCCTGAGCCTGACCCCGAACCAGGCGCAAGCCGTTGGCATCGCCCTGAACCAGGACGGGATTCGCCGGAGCGCTTTCCAGCTCCTGTCCTATCCGGGGATCGACTGGGACCGCCTCGGCACCGTCTGGCCCGAATTGCAGGCCGTGCCGGCACGGGTGGCCGACCGCCTCTGCACCGATGCGACCTATGCGGTCTATCTCGACCGGCAGCAGGCCGACATCACCGCGTTCCGCAGGGATGAGGCCGTCGCCTTGCCGGTGCGCCTGGATTATGCCGGCATCGCCGGGCTCTCGAACGAGATGCGGTTGAAGCTCGAAGCGGTGCGGCCGGGGACGCTGGGGCAGGCGGCCCGAATCGAGGGGGTGACGCCGGCGGCGCTGACCCTGCTGGCCGCTCATGCGCGCCGGGCCGGTCGGGGTGTCGCGGCCCATGGTTGAGCGCGACCGCGACCGGGTCCTGGCCGAAGCGCATGTTTCACGTGAAACAGCGCGGCGCCTCGACATCTATGTCGAGCAGTTGCGGCGCTGGCAGACCATCAAGAATCTCGTTGGACCCGGTACCCTGTCCGAGGTTTGGAGTCGCCACATCGCCGATGGGCTGCAGCTCCTGGACCTTGCACCGGACGCCGCGACCTGGCTCGATCTTGGGGCAGGGGCCGGCCTGCCCGGTCTGGTCCTGGCCATCGCCGGACACGACCGCCCGGATTTCCGGGTCGACCTGATCGAGAGCAATGCGCGGAAATGCGCCTTCCTCACCGAGACGGCCCGCCTCACCGGGGCGCCGGCCCGGGTTCACAACGCCCGCATCGAGCAGGCCATCGCGGCCCATCAGGGCGTCGCCGTGGTGTGTGCCCGGGCGGTCGCCCCCCTTACCCAGCTTCTCGCCTGGGCCGAGCCCCTGTTGACAACCGGCACGGTCGGCCTGTTTCCGAAAGGACGTGACATCCAGTCGGAATTGACCGAGGCCGCGCAACGGTGGAGATTCGTTTACGATCTCGTGCCGAGCCGAACCGAGTCGGAAGCGCGGATCGTCCGCGTCACGACCCTATCTCGCGTGGATTCATGACAAGCGATCCGACTCCCGTACCGACGGCCGGAGCCCATCCGGATCGGCCGCTGCGCATCCTGGCCCTGGCCAACCAGAAGGGCGGCGTCGGCAAGACCACGACGGCGATCAATCTCGGCACCGCCCTGGCGGCCATCGGCGAGAGTGTGCTGGTGATCGATCTCGATCCCCAGGGCAACGCCTCGACGGGGCTCGGCATCGACCGGCGCCAGCGCAAGGTCTCGACCTACCACGTGCTCGCGGGCGAGGCGTCCCTGGCCCAGGCCTGCATCCCCACGGCGGTACCGCGCCTGATGGTGGCGCCCTCGACCATGGATCTGCTCGGCCTGGAGCTGGAGATGGCCAGCGCGCCCGACCGCGCCCACCGGCTCCGCAATGTCCTCAAGGGCATCGGCGAGACCGGCAGCACGGCCGGCATCACCTACGTGCTAATCGATTGCCCGCCCTCGCTGAACCTCCTCACCATCAACGCCCTGGCGGCCTCTGACGCCGTGCTGGTGCCGCTCCAGTGCGAGTTCTTCGCCCTCGAAGGCCTGAGCCAGCTGCTGCGCACGGTGGAGCAGGTGCGGGGCGCGCTCAATCCGCGCCTCACCATCCAGGGCATCGTCCTGACCATGTTCGATCCCCGCAACAACCTGTCGGCGCAGGTGGTGGCCGATGTGCGCAGCTTCATGGGCGAGAAGGTCTACGAGACCATGATCCCCCGCAATGTGCGCGTGTCCGAGGCCCCCTCGCACGGCAAGCCGGTGCTGCTCTACGATCTCAAATGCGCGGGCTCGCAGGCCTATCTGCGGCTCGCCTCCGAGATCATCCAGCGCGAGGGGCGCCTGCCCGTCGCGGCCTGAGACGGGTGGGGGCGCCCTGCCCTCACCCCATGACATGACCCAGTGCGTTCGGAGTTGAAGCAGGTGGCGATGGCGGATGATGTGGTGCGGCCCCGGCTCGGGCGCGGCCTCGCGGCCTTGATCGGGGATTTCGGCGACGACAACGCCGAGGCGAGCAAATCCCAGGCGCAACGCAAGGTCGCGGTGGAGTTCCTGCGCCCGAACCCACGTAACCCGCGCCGCCGCTTCCACGAGTCGGATCTCGAAGAGCTGGCCGCCTCGATCAAGGTGCGGGGCATCATCCAGCCGATCGTGGTCCGGGCGCTGGCGGGCGTGCCGGACACCTACGAGATCGTGGCGGGCGAGCGCCGCTGGCGCGCCGCCCAGCGGGCCGGCCTCCACGACGTGCCGGTGGTCACCGTCGAGATCGACGACCGCACCTCGCTCGAATTCGCCATCCTGGAGAACGTCCAGCGCACCGACCTCAACGCGATCGAGGAGGCGGCCGGCTACGAGCGGCTGATGAGCGAGTTCCAGTACAGCCAGAGCGAATTGGCCGAGATCCTCGGCAAGAGCCGCAGCCATCTCGCCAATACCTTGCGGCTGCTGCAATTGTCGCCGCCGATCCAGGACCGGGTCGTCGCCGGCGAGATCACCGCCGGCCATGCCCGTGCCCTGCTGGCGGTGCGCGACCCCGAGGGCGTGGCGCGGCGGATCGTGGAGGAGGGCTTGTCGGTCCGCGAGGTCGAGGCCCTGGCCTCCGCCGAGGTGCCCGAGGGCGACGGCCCCCGCCCCGGCCGGCCCCGTCGTGCCGCCGGCAAGGATGCGGAGATCCGCACCCTCGAACAGGCGATGGCGCGGGCGCTCGGCGTCAGCGTGGCGGTGAAGTCGAAGGTCGCGGGCGCCGGCGAGATCCGCATCCGCTACGAGACCGCCGACGAACTCGACGGTCTGTGCCGGCGCTTCCGGGTGACGCTGCCCGAGGCCTGAGACCCCTCTCTCAGGTTCCCCCCCGGGGCCGCCCGGTCAGCGGCGCCGGGCCGCCTCGCCGGCGATGCGCAGGAGCGTGCTCGACGCGTGGGCGTGGGCCAGTTCCGGGTCAGCCCGGCGGCAGGCCAGGACCGAGTCCTGCAACAGCTGGATCGCATGGCGCAGGGCAGGGGGCGACCAGCGCGCGAGCTGCGTCTCCACGAGGGCTTTCCGCCGGAAATGCAGGCCGCGCCAGTTCGCCACCATCTGGCTGGCGCTCGAACCCTCCCCCGCGAGGCGCGTCGCCAGCAGGGTCAGAGCATGGCGGAGGGCCGAGCCCAGCATCACCGACGGATCCATGCCCTCGTGGCGGAAGCGGCGATAGTCGCGCTCGACCTCTCCGGTACGGCCGGCGAAAGCCGCGTCGATCAGGGTGTTGAGCACGCTGCCGGCGACGTCGCTGACCACCGCCTCGACATCGTCCAGGCTCACCTGGCTCTGCCCGCGGGCGTAGATCGCCAGCTTCTCGATTTCCGACAGGCTGGCGCCCCGGTCGCCTCCGAGGCTGGTGGCGAGGATGTCCCGGGCGTCGCGTGCGATGCGCAGGCCCTGATCCTGCAGCGTCCGGTCGATCAGGTCGCCGAGCGCCCGCTCGTCATCCGGGTAGCAGGGCAGGGCGAGGGCCTTCGGCGACTTTTCGCAGAGCGTCCGGAGGGGAGCGGACTTGCCGAGATCGCCGCCCTCGACCACGATCCGGGCGTTGTGGATCTCCGCCTTCAGGGCGGCGTCCACGGCCGGGGCGTAGTTGCGGCTGCCGGCCCGGACCCAGATCGTGCGGGTGCCGCCGAACAGCCCGACCGTGCCGGCCTCGTCGAGGAGGCGGCCGGGGTCCTGCGCCAGCACGTCGCCGTCGATCTTGACCATGGCGAAGGGGTCGCCCGGATCGCTGACGAAGGCTTCGGCCAGGGTCTTGGCGCGGGTGAAGACGAGACCGGTATCGGGGCCGTAGACGAGCAGCACCGCGATACGCGGATCGGGCCCGCGCCGGATCAGGCCATCGACGTCGCCGGCCTTGACGGCGGTCACGCGCGCGTCCCGCTCAGGGCTTCGTCACCAGCACGGAGGCGATGCGGGTCTTGATCTGCTCGGCCAGCACCTTGGCCAGTCGGATCTCGGCGTCGCGGGCGGCGCGCAGGCTGGCGAAGCGCTGAATCGAGCGGTCGTAGGTCGCCGTCGACGTCGCCACGCCCTCGCTGATGATCTTGGTGCCGCTGAGATCTTCCAGGGCGTATTTCACGGTGCCCACGATGGTGCCGGCCTCGGCGCGCCCGGTCAGCGACGAGACGATCGGGGTCTGTACCGATTCGCTGCCCTGCATCTTCAGGCGGTAGCGCTTCGGCGCGGTCTGGCCCGACCCGTCGAGATCGAAGATCAGCTCGCTGCGCAGGTAATGGCCCAGGCGCTCCTGGCCCTGGGCCATGGCGACGTCGTCGACCTGAACCGAGGCGAGCAGGGCCGACATCGGTTCGCCCGAGGCCGTGGGGCCGTAGAGCGGGCGAAAGCAGGCCGACAGGTTGAGCGCCAGGGCGGCGACGGCCACGACCCGCGCGGCACGCCCGATCGTGCTGGTCGCCCGCGTCCGAACCGCCCCAGTGCCGTTTGCCAAGCGCATCATGCCTGCCGTCGTCCCGCTGTCTCGTCCCGTCCGTCTGTACGGCGAACCGGGGTCCGACGACAGCCTATTCGCTGCAAGCTTTACGTTTCCTATCCGGCAGGATCATGGTCGGCGACCGTGTCAGACCACGAGGTTCACGATCCGGCCCGGCACCACGATGACCTTCTTCAGGGCACGCCCCTCGAGGGCCTTCTGCACGGCCTCGTCGGCCAGGACGAGGGCCTCGACGGCCGCCACGTCGGCGGCGCGCGGGACGGTGACGTCGGCCCGCTTCTTGCCGTTGATCTGCACCGGCAGGGTGACCGTGTCCTCGACCAGCAGGCCGCGCTCGACCTCCGGCCACGCCGCCTGCGCCACCATCCCGTCACGCCCGAGCGCCTGCCAGCAGGCCTCGGCGAGGTGCGGCATCATCGGGGCGATGAGCTGCGTCAGGATGCCGGCAGCTTCGCCCGCGACGGGGCCCGAGACACCGCCCCGCAGCGCCTCGTCGAGGGCATTGGCCAGGGTGTAGATGTGGGCGACGCAGCGATTGAAGCGCAGGCGCTCGACGTCCTCCTCCACGGCGGCCAGGGCCTTGTGGGCGGCCTTGCGCAGGGCGGCGTCGTGGGAGCCCGATGCGGTGTCCCCGGCGGCCGCGAGAGAGACCAGACGCCAGACGCGCTGGACGAAGCGGGCCGCGCCCTGGACCCCATCCTCGGTCCAGATCACGTCGCGCTCGGGGGGCGAATCGGAGAGCATGAACCAGCGCGCGGTGTCGGCGCCGTAGCTGGCGATGATGTCGTCCGGGTCGACCACGTTTTTCTTCGATTTCGACATCTTCTCGATGGCGCCGATGGTGATCGGCTCCGCCGTTTTCACGTGAAACGCCTCGCGGGCGCCGGTCTCGCCCGAGATCCGGATGTCGGCGGGCGGCACCCAGGCCCCGGCCGCATCCTTGTAGGTCTCGTGGACCACCATGCCTTGCGTGAACAGGCCGTCGAACGGCTCGGGGACGCCGGACCAGCCGGTGGCCTTCATCGCCCGCATGAAGAAGCGGGCGTAGAGCAGGTGCAGGATCGCGTGCTCGATGCCGCCGATATACTGGTCGACGGCGAGCCACTGGTCGACCGCCTTGCGGTCGGTCGGCGCGTCCTGGAGCCAGGGCGCGGTGAAGCGGGCATAGTACCAGGACGAATCCACGAAGGTGTCCATGGTGTCGGTCTCGCGCCGGGCCGGCTTGCCGCAGGTGGGGCAGGGGACGTTGCGCCAGGCGTGGTCGCGCTCCAGCGGATTGCCGGGCACGTCGAAGGAGACCTCGTCGGGAAGCTTCACCGGCAGGTCGGCCACCGGCACCGGGACGGGGCCGCAGGTGTCGCAATGGATGATCGGGATCGGGCAGCCCCAGTAGCGCTGGCGCGAGACGCCCCAGTCGCGCAGGCGGAACTGCACCTTGCGCTGCGCCACCGGGGCGCCGTCCAGGATCTCGGCCTCCAGCCGGTTGGCCACGGCGTGGAAGGCCTCGTCGGTGGTCATGTCGTCGAGGAAGCGCGAGTTGATCATCCGCCCGTCGCCGTCATAGGCGGTGTCGGTCACCACGAACGTGGCCGCCGCCTGGTCCTCCGGGCAGACCACGGGGGTGTTGCCGAGGCCATACTTGTTGGCGAAGTCGAGATCGCGCTGGTCATGGGCCGGGCAGCCGAACACGGCGCCGGTGCCGTACTCCATCAGCACGAAGTTCGCGACGTAGACCGGCAGCAGCCAGGACGGATCGAGGGGGTGGCGCACCGTGAGCCCGGTGTCGTAGCCGAGCTTCTCCGCCGTATCGATCGCCGCCTGGGCCGTGCCGGTGCGGCGGCATTCCTCGATGAAGCTCTGGAGCGCCGGATGGGCCGGAGCCAGGGCCGCGGCGATCGGGTGATCGGCGGCGATGGCCAGGAACTTCGCGCCGAACAGGGTGTCGGGCCGCGTGGTGTAGACCGTGATCTCCGGCGCCCCATGCGCGGGTGGCGCCGCAAGGGCGAAGCGGACCTCCAACCCTTCCGAGCGGCCGATCCAGTTCTTCTGCATCACCCGCACCTTCTCGGGCCAGCGCTCCAGGCCGTCGAGGGCGTCGTAGAGATCCTGGGCGAAGTCGGTGATCTTGAAGAACCACTGGGTCAGCTCGCGCTGCTCGACCAGGGCGCCGGAGCGCCAGCCGCGCCCGTCGATGACCTGCTCGTTGGCCAGCACGGTGTGGTCCACCGGGTCCCAGTTCACTTTCGCCGTGCGGCGCGTCACCAGCCCCTTGTCGAGGAAGTCGAGGAACATGCGCTGCTGATGCTTGTAGTAATCGGGATCGCAGGTGGCGATCTCCCGGCTCCAGTCGAGCGACAGGCCCATGCTCTGCAACTGGCCCCGCATCGTCGCGATGTTGGCGTAGGTCCAGTCGCGCGGGTTGACCTTGCGCTCCATGGCGGCGTTCTCGGCCGGCAGGCCGAACGCGTCCCAGCCCATCGGGTGCAGCACGTTGAAGCCGCGCGCCCGCTTGTAGCGCGCCACCACGTCGCCCATGGCGTAGTTGCGCACGTGGCCCATGTGGATGCGCCCCGACGGATAGGGGAACATCTCCAGCACGTAGTATTTCGGCCGGTCGTCGTCGTTCTTCGTGGCGTAGATGCCGGCCTCGGTCCAGGCCTGCTGCCAATGCGGCTCGGTCTCCTTGGCGTTGTAGCGCTCGGGCGTCGGGGTGGTCGCGGGGGTGGTCGTCATGGGCCGGGCGCCGGGGTTCGGGAAGCGAGGGGCCGCCCGCGCGTCGTCGCGGGGCCGCCGGGAGGTTTGACGGTCGGACTACCACGGGGAGGGGAGGGGTCAACACGAGCCTGCGCGGAAGCCTCCCGGATGGGAGCTTCCGTCTTGCGGCCTGCGCGGAAGCCTCCCGGATGGGAGCTTCCGTCTTGCGGCCTGCGCGGAAGCCTCCCGGATGGGAGCTTCCGTCTTGCGGCCTGCGTTCGGAATGATAGTCCCCCTGGCAGACAGTCCCCGCCGGACCCGTTCCCCCGACGCATTTCCGAGGCACCATGGCCGACGCCGCTCCCGACGCCCCTCTCGCTGGCGACAGCCCCTCTCCCCTGAGCGCCGCCGACGTGGTGGCCGGGCTCGGGGCGGTGCGCCACCAGATCGCCCAGGCGGCGGAGGATGCCGAGCGCGATCCGGCCTCGGTCGCCCTGGTGGCGGTGTCGAAGACGATCCCGGCGGAGGGCATCCTGCCCGCCCTGGAGGCCGGGCAGCGCCTGTTCGGCGAGAACTACGTGCAGGAATCGAAGGCCAAGTGGCCGGCGTTGCGCGAGCGCTACCCGGATGTCGAACTCCACCTCGTCGGGCCGCTGCAATCGAACAAGGCCCGCGAGGCGGTGGAGCTGTTCGACGTGATCCACGGCCTCGACCGGCTGTCCCTGGCCGCTTCGCTCGCCAAGGAGATCGCACGGACCGGGCGGACGCCGAAGCTGCTGATCCAGGTCAATACCGGCGACGAGCCTCAGAAGGGCGGCGTCTCGCCCGCCGCCGTCGACACTCTGCTCTCCGAATGCCGCGAGACCCACGGCCTGGCGATCCAGGGCCTGATGTGCATCCCTCCGGCCGAGGCCCCGCCCTCCGCCCATTTCGCGCTGCTGGCCCGCATCGCCGCGCGTCACAACCTGCCGATCCTCTCGATGGGCATGAGCGCGGATTACCCGGCCGCGATCCAGATGGGCGCCACCCATGTCCGCGTCGGCACCGCGATCTTCGGCGCTCGCCCGCGCAAGGGGTGAGGCGAGGGGGCGCGCAACGGGGGAGCGACGCTCGGGCCCTCCGCCTCACGTGCTGATCGTGCCGAGACGTCGAGCCCGCTACGCTTCCTTCGACAGGCCGTTGGATTCCTGCATCCAGGTTTTCGGACCTGTGACGCAGCCCTCCTCCCTCCTGCGGGGAGGCGTTTGCGGGGAGGCGTTGGAGGTGGGGGGTTGAGCGACCCTCATGCTGCGGAACCCGCATCACAGAATCTGGACCACCCGCGCCAGGGCGGTGCACAGGTCCGCCGCCTCGGACGCGCCGTAGCGGGCCTCAAAATCCGCCTGGGCCACGCGCCAGAGGGGTTCGGCCTCGGCGAGGCGCTGCCGCCCGGCCTCGGTGAGGTGCAGGGCGCGCGTCCGCCCGTTCGGACCCGGGCCGACGCCCACGAGGCCGTCCCGCTCCAGGGGCTTGAGGGCGCGGCCCAAGGTCGTCCGGTCCATCGCCATCGCGTCGGCGAGCCCGTTGATCGAGATCGGCCCGAGCCGCCGCAGGCCGATCAGCATGGAATATTGCGAGGTGCGCAGGCCCATGGCGGCGAGGTGTCGGTCGTAGAACTGCGTCACCTGCCGGGCGCCCTGGCGGATCGCGTTGCAGTGGCAGATCACGGCGCGAGGCTGAAACTCGTCCACGGGGCACTCCGGCGGGCACGGATCGCTTGTCTAATACGTGCATATGCGCCTATGCAAGGCGCAGCGCCCCGGCAGCCGGCGCCTCGGAGCGACGCGCCATGGCCCCCGATCCCACCCTCCGCCTCTCCGATGCCGTCGCGGCCGGGTTGGCCCGTCGCGGCCTGCATTATGGCTGGGCGGTGGCCGGCGTGACCTTCCTGACCATGCTGGTGACGGCCGGCGCGGTCGGGGCGCCCGGCGTGCTGATCCTGCCGCTGCAGAAGGAATTCGGCTGGGACACGGCGACGATCGGCTCGGCTTTGGCCGTGCGCCTGGTCCTGTTCGGCCTGATGGGGCCGTTCGCCGCCGCCCTGATGAACCGCTACGGCCCGCGCCGAATCGTGCTCCTGGCCCTCCTGCTCATCGCCGGCGGGCTGCTGGCCTCCCTCGGGATGACCCGGGTCTGGCAGCTCGTCCTGCTCTGGGGCGTGGTGGTCGGCATCGGCACGGGGCTGACCGCCCTTGTGCTGGGGGCCACGGTGGCGACCCGCTGGTTCTCGCACCGGCGCGGCCTCGTCGTCGGGCTGCTCACCGCGAGTTCCGCCACCGGACAGTTGGTGGTGCTGCCCCTGCTGGCCGCCCTGACCGAGGCCCTGGGCTGGCGCGCCGCGCTGCTGGTGATCTGCGGGCTCCTCCTGGCGGCCGGCCTCGGCGTGCTCGCCCTGATGCGCGACCGCCCGGAGGATCTGGGGTTGGCCCCTTACGGCGAGACCCCGCCAGCGATGGACAAGATCCCGCCGGTGGCGGGCAAGATTCCGCCCGGGCCGAGCGCCGGCGGGGCCATCGCGGCCCTGCGGGACGCCGCCGCCACCCGGGTGTTCTGGGTGCTGTTCGCCACCTTCTTCATCTGCGGGGCCAGCACCAACGGGCTGATCCAGACCCACTTCATCCCGCTCTGCGCCGATTACGGCATCGGGCCGGTGCAGGGCGCCAGCGTGCTCGCCGCCATGGGGGTGTTCGATTTCGTCGGCACCGTGGCCTCGGGCTGGCTCTCCGACCGCTACGACAACCGCTGGCTCCTGTTCTGGTACTACGGCCTGCGCGGCCTCTCGCTGATGTTCCTGCCGTTCTCGGATTTCTCCTTCGTCGGCCTGTCGCTGTTCGCGGTGTTCTACGGCCTCGACTGGATCGCCACGGTGCCGCCCACCGTCCGGCTGACGGCGGCGCGGTTCGGGCGCGAGCGCGCCAACCTGGTCTTCGGCTGGGTCTTCGCCGGGCACCAGCTCGGGGCGGCGACCATCGCGTACGGGGCCGGCCTCTCGCGCACCGAACTCGCGAGCTACCTGCCGGCCTTCTTCGCCGCCGGGGCTCTCTGCCTCGTCGCCGCCGGGCTGATCCTCACCCTCGGCCGTCCGGCCCGGGACGCTGCCCCGGCGGCCAATCCGGCCCACGCCTGAGCGGCGTGCACGCCCCGCGAGGGTGAGCCAAGCCCCGCGAGGGTGAGCCAAGCCCCGCGAGGGTGAGCCAAGCCCCGCGCGGGTGAGCCAAGCCCCGCGCGGGTGAGCCAAGCCCCGCGCGGGGGCTCGCAACGCCCGCGATCAAACGCGCACGCTCCCCGAGGATGCGCCAAGTCCCGCGCTCTGGTCCGGATGATGCTTGGGGGCCGGCCACCGATGCCGCGCCCGAATTACGTTTTCCCCCGACCCGATCCGAATCGACCCGTGCCCCACGCTCCGCCCCCTCGGCGCGGAGCGTGGGCGCCTGCGTGCCGTAAAGCTGCACCTGCCCGGAAAAGCGGCAAATCTCTGGAAATGTCAGCGTGGGACCCGGCCATGGCCGTCAAGGCCCTGGACCTTCCGCTCAAGGTCTCGGCACTGTCCGACACAGCACCGCCACATTCACGGGCGCGCGCCCGCCTTCTCGCCACGGGCGCTCGCCCGGATGCCCGATCACAGGGGACGACGACGCGATGAACTACAACTGGAACTGGGGCATCTTCTTCGAGGCCTCCCCGGAAGGCACCGGGACCTACGCGGACATGCTGCTCTCGGGCCTGATGTGGACGGTGGTGACGGCGCTCTGCGCCTGGGTCATCGCCTTCTTCCTCGGCTCGGTCGTCGGCGTGATGCGGACCCTGCCGTCGAAGACCGCCAACACCGTCGGCACGGTCTATGTCGAGCTGTTCCGCAACATCCCGCTGCTGGTGCAGATGTTCCTCTGGTACTTCGTCCTGCCGGAGGTGCTGCCGGAATCCTGGGGTAGCTGGGTCAAGCAGCTCCCCAACGCGCCGTTCTACACCGCCGTGGTGTGCCTGGGCTTCTTCACCGCCTCCCGCGTCGCCGAGCAGGTGCGCGCCGGCATCCAGGCCCTGCCGCGCGGGCAGAAGATGGCCGGCACCGCCATGGGCCTGACGGTGTACCAGACCTACCGCTACGTGCTCCTGCCGAGCGCCTACCGGATGATCCTGCCGCCGCTGACCTCGGAATTCCTGAACAACCTCAAGAACACCTCCGTGGCGCTGACCATCGGCCTGCTCGAACTCACCGCGCGGGCCCGCGCCATGCAGGAATTCTCGTTCCAGGTGTTCGAGGCCTTCACCGCCGCCACCATCCTGTACGTGCTCATCAACGTCGTGGTGATCTTCATCTCCGGCTGGATCGAGCGTCGCGTCGCCGTCCCGGGCCATCGCTGAAGGCCCGTCCCCCGCCGCCACGTTCTTCAAGGATCGCCGCGATGCTCGCGAATTTCGACGTCTCCGTCATCACCTCCGCGCTGCCGTACCTGTTCTTCGACGGCATGCGCTTCACCCTGACCCTGACGGCGCTGGCCGCCCTCGGGGGCATCGTCCTCGGCACCCTCATCGCCATGATGCGGCTCTCCAGCATCCCGGTGGTGCCGCTGGTGGCCAAGAGCTACGTCAACCTGATGCGGTCGCTGCCCCTCGTGCTGGTGATCTTCTGGTTCTACTTCCTGGTGCCCTATCTCGGGCAGTGGGTGACCGGGGCCGACCGGCCGATGACGGTGGGCGCCTTCACCTCCTCGCTGGTGACCTTCACGCTGTTCGAGGCGGCCTACTTCTCCGAGATCATGCGCGCGGGCATCCAGTCGATCCCCAAGGGCCAGGCGGCGGCGGCCTCGGCCCTGGGCCTGACCTACTTCTCGGCCATGCGCACGGTGATCCTGCCCCAGGTCTTCCGAAACATGACCCCGATCCTGCTGACCCAGACCATCGTGCTCTTCCAGGACACCTCGCTGGTCTACGTGCTCTCGATCACCGACTTCCTCGGCGCGGCCTCGAAGATCGCCCAGCGCGATGGCCGCCTCGTGGAAATGTATCTGTTCGCGGCCGTGGTCTACTTCGCGGTCTGCTTCATCGCCTCGATGGCGGTGCGCCATCTCCAGAAGAAGATCGCCATCATCCGCTGACGCCCGAGCGTCCCGCCGCATCCCGAGCCTTGAGGATTCCTCCCATGCGCACTCCGCTGAACACGTCGCAGGCCCCCGGCACCGCGGGCCCCATGATCACCATGAAGTCCGTCAGCAAATGGTACGGCGACTTCCAGGTCCTCACCGACTGCACCACCGCCGTGAACAAGGGCGAGGTCGTGGTGGTGTGCGGCCCCTCGGGCTCCGGCAAGTCGACCCTGATCAAGTGCGTCAACGCCCTGGAGCCCTTCCAGAAGGGTGAGATCGTGGTCGACGGCACCGCCGTGCACGACAAGAAGACCAACCTGCCGAAGCTGCGCGCCCGGGTCGGCATGGTGTTCCAGCATTTCGAGCTGTTCCCGCACCTGTCGATCACCGAGAACCTGACCCTGGCCCAGATGAAGGTGCTCAAGCGCGATCCGGGCGCCGCCCTGGATACCGGCCTGAAGCTCCTCGACCGGGTCGGCCTCTCGGCCCATGCCAAGAAGTATCCGGGCCAGCTCTCGGGCGGCCAGCAGCAGCGCGTGGCCATCGCCCGCGCGCTCGCCATGAACCCGGTGGTGATGCTGTTCGACGAACCGACTTCGGCCCTCGACCCCGAGATGGTCGGCGAGGTGCTCGACGTCATGGTCCAGCTCGCCCGCGAGGGCATGACCATGATGTGCGTGACCCACGAGATGGGCTTCGCCCGCAAGGTCGCCAACCGGGTCATCTTCATGGACAAGGGCGAGATCGTCGAGGACGCCACCAAGGACGACTTCTTCGGCAACGCCCGCTCCGAGCGGGCGCAGAACTTCCTGTCCAAGATTTTGGTACACTGATCCTGGTGTATTGAGCCTGGTGCTTTTCCGGCGTCCCTCGCCGGAGAGCCGGTTCCATCGTGGCGGGACCATCTCCCGCCCCGGTCTCCGCTGTCGTCCCTAAGGGGACCTCATGGCGAGGTCGACCATGAACGAGCCCGAGCACCGGTCGCAGAAACCCCGGAGCGTTCTGGACCTCGCTATCGCGATGGCGCTGTTGGTCCTCGTCTTTCCAAAAGCGCGACAAACAGGGACGGGCCAAACGGGACGGGAGCCGGACGGCTCGCGCCGCGCGGCCCTGCGCGCAGGCTGGGCCGAACTCCGCGCCCTGCAACGGGGCCGCGCCGCGGGGCTGCCGTCCCGGCCATCCCATCGTCCTCGCCCCATGGTCCTCGCCCTCGGCTTCGGAGGCGGCGTCGCCCTGCTGGCGGCCAGCCGTGTCGACTGGACTCAACTGACGCCGTCCGAGACGGGCTCGACGGTGCTGTTGATCGTGCTGGTGGGCCTCGCCATTGGCTGGATCGTCCGAACCCAGCGCTGACCCGCACGCCCGGGCGGCCTGATCGTCGACCGGATCGACCGGGCCGACGCGACATGTCCGGAAACCCAGACAAAAAAACTGAAACCCGTAACAAAATTCGCAGACCAAATACGGGGTGATTCCCCGAAGCCATTGCGGCGAAAGGAGAACCGGGCTTGGTTGCAGGTGGCACGAACGCTGCTCAGCGGGGATCAGCCACATAAGCGGGTTCCAAGGCCCGCAGAAAAAGCCTTTAGGAGGATGCCATGGAGCGTAGCCGCGACCTCGATCCCGTCGAGACGCAGGAATGGCTCGATTCGCTGGACGGCGTCCTCGACGTCGATGGGCCGGAGCGGGCGCATTACCTGATCGAGCAGGTCATCGACGGAGCCCGCAAGAAGGGCGCTCCGGTCCCCTACTCGGCCAACACCGCCTACCTGAACACGATCCTGCCCGAGAAGCAGGACCCGCATCCCGGCGACCGGGTCATCGAGCACCGCATCCGCTCGGCCATCCGCTGGAACGCCATCGCGATCATCCTGCGGGCTAACAAGGATTCGTCGGAACTCGGCGGGCACATCGCCAGCTTCCAGTCGGCCGCGACCCTCTACGACACCGGCTTCATGCATTTCTGGCGCGCGGCCGACGCCCACCACGGCGGCGACCTCATCTACGTGCAGGGCCATTCCTCGCCCGGCATCTATGCCCGCGCCTTCCTGGAGGGGCGCCTCACCGAGGACCAGCTCCTCGGCTTCCGCCAGGAGGTCGGCGGCAAGGGCCTGTCGTCCTATCCGCATCCCTGGCTGATGCCGGATTTCTGGCAGTTCCCCACCGTCTCCATGGGCCTCGGCCCCCTGATGGCGATCTATCAGGCCCGCTTCCTGCGCTACCTGCACCACCGCAACCTGGCGCAGACGGATGGCCGCAAGGTCTGGGCCTTCATGGGCGACGGCGAGATGGACGAGCCGGAAAGCCTCGGCGCCATCGCACTCGCGGCGCGCGAAAAACTCGACAACCTCGTCTTCGTCATCAACTGCAACCTCCAGCGCCTCGACGGGCCGGTGCGCGGCAACGGCAAGATCGTCCAGGAGCTGGAGGCCGATTTCCGGGGCGCCGGCTGGAACGTCATCAAGGTGCTGTGGGGGTCGGGCTGGGACGCCCTGATCCAGAAGGATAGCACCGGTATGCTGGCGCGCCTGATGGAGGAATGCGTCGACGGCGAGTACCAGGACTTCAAGTCGAAGAACGGCGCCTATATCCGCGAGCACTTCTTCGGGCGCTACCCCGAGACCGCGGCCCTGGTGGCCGACATGAGCGACGACGACATCTGGCGCCTCACCCGCGGCGGCCACGACCCGCGCAAGGTCTTCGCCGCCTACAGCGCCGCCTCCCGGCACAAGGGCCAGCCGACCCTCATCCTGGCCAAGACCGTCAAGGGCTACGGCATGGGCGAGTCCGGCGAGGGCCAGAACATCACCCATCAGCAGAAGAAGATGGGCGAGGCGGTGCTGCGCCAGTTCCGCGACCGCTTCCAGATCGACCTGACCGACGACCAGCTGACGGAGATCCCCTTCATCAAGTTCCCCGAGGGCAGCCCCGAGCACCGCTACCTGATGGCGCGGCGGGAAGCCCTGGGCGGACCGCTGCCCGCGCGCCGGCGCAAATCGCAGGCTCTCGAAATCCCGCCGCTCTCGGCCTTCTCGGCCCAGCTCAAGGAGACCGCGGGCCGCGAGATCTCCACCACCATGGCCTTCGTGCGCATCCTCAACACGCTGCTGCGCGACAAGACCATCGGCCACCGCATCGTGCCGATCGTGCCCGACGAGAGCCGCACCTTCGGCATGGAGGGCATGTTCCGCCAGTTCGGCATCTTCTCGCAGGTCGGCCAGCTCTACCGGCCGGAGGATGCCAACCAGCTCATGTATTACAAGGAGGACAAGAACGGTCAGATGCTCCAGGAGGGCATCAACGAGCCGGGCGCGATGTCGTCCTGGATCGCGGCCGCGACCTCCTACTCGCATTCCGACGCGCCGACGATTCCGTTCTACGTCTACTACTCGATGTTCGGCTTCCAGCGGGTCGGCGACCTCGCCTGGGCGGCGGGCGACATGCGGGCGCGCGGCTTCCTCATCGGCGGCACCGCCGGGCGCACCACCCTCAACGGCGAGGGCCTGCAGCACGAGGACGGCCACAGCCACCTGATCGCGTCGACCATCCCGAACTGCGTCTCCTACGACCCGACCTTCTCGTACGAAGTGGCGGTGATCGTGCAGGACGGCCTGCGCCGGATGTATGCCGAGCAGGAGGACGTGTTCTACTACATCACCGTGATGAACGAGAACTACGAGCACCCCGGCATGCCCGAGGGCGCCGAGGCCGACATCATCAAGGGCATGTACCTCTTCAAGGAAGGCCCGAAGGAAACGACCGAGGGTCTGCGCGTGCAGCTCCTCGGCTCGGGCACCATCCTGCGCGAGGTCATCGCCGCCGCCGACCTGCTGGCGCAGGATTTCGGGATCAGCGCCGACATCTGGAGCTGCCCGAGCTTCACCGAATTGCGTCGCGACGCCATGGCGGCGGAGCGCTGGAACCTGCTGCACCCGCTCGAGGGCCGGCGCCTCTCCCATGTGGAGACCTGCCTGACCGGGCGCACCGGCCCGGTGGTGGCCGCCACCGATTACATGCGCCTGTTCGCCGACCAGATCCGCACCTGGGTGCCGGGCCGTTACCGCGTGCTCGGGACGGACGGCTTCGGCCGTTCCGACTACCGCGCCCGCCTGCGCGACTTCTTCGAGGTCAACCGGCACTGGGTCGTGGTGGCGGCCCTGCACAGCCTCGCCGAGGACGGCGTGATCCCCGCCCGGACGGTGGCCGACGCCATCGCCAAGTACGGCATCGATACGGACCGGCCGGCACCCTGGACCGTCTGATCCGGCCCGGCGCCGGCGGCCCGATCCGGGCGGCCGGCGCCCCCGAATCCCCGACCTTTCACCGAACACATCACCGGACGAGGGAGCCCGCGAGAGGTTCCGACTCAAGCCAGGGAGAAGCGCAATGGGCATCGAGATCCAGATTCCGGATATCGGCGACTTCAAGGAGATCCCGATCATCGAGATCCACGTGAAGGAGGGCGACACGATCGGACCCGACGACCCGCTGGTCTCGCTGGAATCCGACAAGGCGACCATGGACGTGCCCTCGCCGAGCGCCGGCGTCGTCGAAAAAATCCTGGTCAAGCTGGGCGACAAGGTCAGCGAAGGCTCGCCGCTCCTGGTGTTCAAGGGCGAGGCCTCCAGCAGCCCCGCCAAGGCCTCCAGCAGCCCAGCCAAGGCCGCCGAGGCCCCGGCCGGCGCCGACAGCGCCGCGCTCCTGGCCAAGCAGGAGCAAGCCCCGAGTTCTGCCTCGAGTTCCCGCCCGAGCGCCCCGACTGCGCCTGCGGCGCCGGTCGGCACCCTCCCCGATTTCTCGCAGGTCCATGCCAGCCCCGGCGTGCGCCGCCTCGCCCGCGAACTCGGCCTCGACCTGACCGCCGTGAAGGGCACCGGCGAGAAGGGCCGGATCACCAAGGAGGACGTGAAGGGGCATCTCACCCGCGCGGCCGCACCGGCCGCCGGCGCCTCCGGCACGGCCGCGTTTGCCGGCGGCGGCATGGGCATCCCGGAGATCCCGGCGGTGGACTTTTCCAAGTTCGGCCCGATCGAGACCCAGCCGCTGTCGCGGATCAAGAAGATCTCCGGCGCGCATCTGCACCGGTCCTGGCTCAACGTGCCGCTGGTTACCCACCAGGACGAGTCGGATATCACCGAGACCGACGCCTACCGCAAGGAGCTCGACAACGCGGGCAAGGCGCTGAAGGACAACGGCTACCGCGTCACCCTGCTGGCCTTCCTGATCAAGGCCGCCGTCTCGGCCCTGCGCAAGCACCCCGAATTCAACGCCTCGCTCAGCCCCGAGAAGGACGCGCTGATCCTCAAGCGCTACTACAACATCGGCGTGGCGGTCGACACGCCGGACGGCCTCGTGGTGCCGGTGATCAAGGAGGCCGACCGCAAGGGGATCATCGAGATCAGCCGCGACCTCGGGGCGATTTCGGCGAAAGCCCGCGACGGCAAGCTCGGGGCGGCCGACATGCAGGGCGCCACCTTCTCGATCTCCAGCCTCGGCGGCATCGGCGGCACGTCCTTCACGCCGCTGGTCAACGCCCCCGAGGTCGCGATCCTGGGCGTCGCCCGCGCCAAGATGAGCCCGGTCTGGAACGGCGCCGCGTTCGAGCCGCGCCTGATCGTGCCGCTCTCGCTCTCCTACGATCACCGCGTCATCGACGGCGCGCTCGCCGCGCGCTTCGCCCGCCACCTCGCCCACGTCCTGGAGGACGTCCGCCGCCTCGTCGTCTGACGACGGAGCCCGGCCCGCGCGACCCAACGAGTGAGGTGACCTGATGAGCAGCAACGACGTCCACCTGCCGGATATCGGCGACTTCCAGAACGTGCCCGTGATCGAGGTCAGCGTCGGCCCCGGCGACGTGATCGCGGTCGACGACGTGATCATCGTGCTGGAATCCGACAAGGCCACCATGGACATCCCGTCCCCGGTGGCCGGCACGGTGGCCGAGGTGCGGATCAAGCCCGGCGACAGCGTCAGCCAGGGCGACCTGATCCTGGTGATGGCCGAGGCCGCCGGCACCGGCGCGCCGAAGCCCACGGTGACCGACACGACGACATCCGGTGCCGCGTCCGCCTCCCCGGGCGGCCACGCCCCGGGCGAGGGTCAGGCCGGCTACGGCTCCTCGGCCACCGCGACCGGCGGAGCGGCGCCCGCCCCGGCTCCGAAGGGCGCGGCCCCCGTGTCCGGCGAGGAGATGCGGGCCCAGGTGCTCGTCATCGGCGCGGGTCCCGGTGGCTACACCGCCGCTTTCCGGGCGGCCGATCTCGGCCAGTCGGTGGTGCTGGTCGAGCGCTGGCCGAATCTCGGCGGCGTCTGCCTCAATGTCGGCTGCATCCCGTCGAAGGCCCTGCTGCACGCCGCCAAGGTCATCGACGAGAGTCACGCCATGGCGGCGCACGGCATCAGCTTCACGGCGCCGCAGATCGACATCGACAAGCTGCGGGCCTGGAAGGACGGGGTGGTCAAGCGCCTCACCGGCGGTCTCACCGGCCTCGCCAAGCAGCGCAAGGTCACGGTGGTCACGGGCGAGGCCCGCTTCGTCTCACCGCATCAGGTCGCGGTGGAGCACGAGGGCCGGACCCGCGTGATCGGTTTCGACCACGCCATCATCGCGGCCGGCTCCGAGCCGGTGCAGATGCCCTTCATCCCGCATGACGACCCGCGGGTCATCGACTCGACGGGGGCGCTCGAACTCGACGGAATCCCGGCCCGCCTGCTGGTGATCGGCGGCGGCATCATCGGGCTGGAGATGGCGACCGTCTATCACGCCCTCGGCTCCCAGGTGACCATCGTCGAGCTGATGGACCAGATCATCCCCGGCGCCGACCGGGACCTGGTCATGCCGCTGATGAAGCGCATCCAGAAACAATACGAGGCGATCCACCTCAAGGCCAAGGTCACCGCCGTCGAGGCCACGTCCGAGGGCCTGAAGGTCTCGTTCGAGGGCGGCAGTGCGCCGGCGACCGACACCTTCGACAAGGTGCTGGTCTCGGTCGGGCGGCGCCCCAACGGCCATCGCATCGGCGCCGAGGCGGCGGGGGTCGCCGTCGACGCGCGCGGCTTCATCGCGGTGGACCGGCAGATGCGGACCAACGTGCCCCACATCTTCGCCATCGGCGACGTGGTCGGCCAGCCGATGCTGGCCCACAAGGCGACCCACGAGGGCAAGGTCGCGGCGGAAGTCGCCGCCGGCAAGCCCAGCGCCTTCGACGCCAAGGTCATCCCCTCGGTGGCCTATACCGACCCCGAAGTGGCCTGGGTCGGCCTGACCGAGAACGAGGCCCGGGCGAAGGGGATCACGCTCGGCAAGGGCGTCTTCCCGTGGGCGGCCTCCGGGCGTTCGCTGGCGCTCGGGCGCGAGGAGGGCCTGACCAAGGTGCTGTTCGATCCCGAGACCGACCGCATTCTCGGGTGCGGCATCGTCGGCCCCTCGGCCGGCGACCTCATCGCGGAGGCGGCGCTGGCCATCGAGCTGGGGGCGGATGCCGAGGATATCGGCCTGACCATCCACCCGCACCCGACCCTGTCGGAGACGATCGGGCTGGCGGCGGAGGCCTTCGAAGGCACCATCACCGACCTCTACATGCCGAAAAAGGACGGGCCGAAAAAGGACGGGCCGAAAAAGGCTCACTGACCGCCTGCGAACCGCGCGGCCCCGTCTCCGGGGGCCGCCCAGGCGACGACCCGACCCCGGGCCACGCGGACCGGGAACGGCCGGCCGATGCCCGGACGAGGCACGCGCCGGCCCCGTCGCGGACCCCTTAGCAACCGATCTGTGGAACGAACACCATGAGCAAGGACACCGACCTGCGCACCGCGGGCGCCGCCGCCAACGCCGATGCCGGCACCGAGGCCGCCCTGACCCGGGCCGCCCTCGACTACCACCGCTTTCCGACCCCGGGGAAGATCGCGGTCCAGCCGACCAAGGACATGAGCACCCAGCGCGATCTCGCGCTCGCCTATTCCCCCGGCGTCGCGGCCGCCTGCATGGCCATCCACCACGCGCCCGACGAGGCCTACAGCCTGACCTCGCGCGGCAACCTCGTCGCCGTCATCACCAACGGCACGGCGGTGCTGGGCCTCGGCAATATCGGCGCGCTCGCCGGCAAGCCCGTGATGGAGGGCAAGGGCTGCCTGTTCAAGAAGTTCGCCGGCATCGACGTGTTCGACATCGAGATCGACGAGACCGACCCGGAGAAGTTCATCGAGACCGTCGCCCGCCTGGAGCCGACCTTCGGCGGCATCAACCTCGAGGACATCAAGGCCCCCGAATGCTTCGTCATCGAGACGAAGCTGCGCGAGCGCATGAAGATCCCGGTCTTCCACGACGACCAGCACGGCACCGCCATCGTCGCCGCCGCCGCCCTGATCAATGCCCTCCAGGTGGTGGGCAAGCCGATCGAGACGGCCCGCCTCGTCTGCTCGGGCGCGGGCGCCGCCGCCATCGCCTGCCTCAACATCCTGGTGGGCCTCGGCCTGCGCAAGGAGAACATCGTCGTCTGCGATTCCCGCGGCGTGGTCTCCACCGACCGGATGGCCTCCCTCGACGCGCAGAAGCGCGCCTATGCCCGCGAGACCGAGGCACGCACCCTCGGCGATGCGGTCAAGGATGCCGACATCTTCCTCGGCGTCTCCCAGGGCGGCGTGCTCAAGCCCGAAATGGTCGCCAGCATGGCCGACAGGCCGATCATCCTGGCGCTCGCCAACCCCGACCCGGAGATCCTGCCGGCGCTGGCCAAGCAGGTGCGGCCGGATTGCCTCATCGCCACCGGACGCTCGGACTATCCGAATCAGGTCAACAACGTCCTGTGCTTCCCCTTCATCTTCCGGGGCGCCCTCGACGTCGGCGCCACCGAGATCAACGAGGCGATGAAGCGCGCCGCCGTGCGCGCCATCGCCGACCTCGTCCATGCCGAGCCGTCGGATGTGGTCGCGGCGGCCTATGGCGGCCACGAGCTGCGCTTCGGGCCCGACTACCTGATCCCGCGCCCGTTCGACCCGCGCCTGATCACCACCGTCGCCCCGGCGGTGGCCCAGGCCGCCATCGACAGCGGCGTCGCCACCCGGCCGTTCCAGGACGTCGAGTCCTACCGCCGCTCCCTGGAGCGCCTGGTCTACACCTCCGGCACGGTGATGCAGCCGGTCTTCGCCGCGGCCTCCGAGACGGGCCTGAAACGGATCGCCTATGCGGAGGGCGAGGAGGACCGCGTGCTCCGCGCCGCCCAGGTGGTGGTCGACGAGCGCCTCGCCACCCCGGTCCTGGTCGGACGGGCCGAGACCATCGCCCGGAAGATCGCCGGTCTCGGCCTGCGCATCCGCATCGGCACCGACGTGCATGTCGCCGAGATCGCGCCCGAGACGGCGTCTGAGGCCCGCGCCACCGTTCAGGCGGCCCGGCTCCTCGCCGCCGGCGCGGTCGACGGTCTGCTCTGCGGCACCACCGGCACCTATCCGGCCCACCTCGCGGAGGTGGCCGGGGCGATCGGCCTGAAGCCGGGCGCGCAGGGGCTCGCCGCCATGGGCCTGCTGCAACTGCCCCGGCACACGCTGTTCATCTGCGATCCCTACATCCACCGCGACCCGAGCGCCGCGGAGATCGCCGACATGACGGTGCAGGCCGCTGCGGAGATGCGCCGCTTCGGCCAGACGCCGCGCGTCGCCCTGGTCGCGGCGTCGAATTTCGGCAGCATCGACGATCCGGTGTCGCGCAAGATGCGGGAGGCCCTGGCGCTCATCCGCACCCGCGCGCCGGATCTCGAGATCGACGGCGAGATGTCGGCCGACACGGCGCTCAGCCGGACGATCCTCGGCCGCCTGCGGCCGGATTCGGCCCTCACCGCCGAGGCCAACCTCCTCGTCATGCCGAACCTGGAGGCGGCCAACATCACCTTCAACGCCCTCAAGGTGGTGGCCGGCCAGAGCGTCTCCGTCGGCCCGATCCTGCTCGGCGCGGCAAAGCCGGTCCACATCCTCACCCCCACCGCCACCGTACGGGGCATCGTCAACATGACGGCCCTGACGGCGGCCTCTGGCGCCGCGGCGGCCTCCGCCGCCGTGGCGGGCTGACCGGGCATCCGGCAGCCGGGGTCTTCGGCAGGACAGCGCCGCTCCCTCTTCCCACACAGGGGAGGGGGACGCGGTCCGCCGGCAAGGGTGTGGCGTACACGCGGAGGGGCGCCTCGATCAGGACCTCGGCGACCGTCTCGAAACATCCCGCTCCGGGCCGTCCAGATACGCCTTCAGCCCCCCGGCCAGATGATCGAACAGGGCGCGGATGCGGCGCGTCGTGCGCAGGTCCTCGTGCATGACGAGCCAGATTCCGACCTCGGCCAGGACGATCTCGGGCAGGACCGGCACCAGATCCGGGTCGCGCCGGCCGATGCCGTCCTGGCAGTAGCCGATGCCGAAGCCGGCGCGCAGCGCCGCCAGCAGGCCGAGATCGTCGGCGCAGGAGAACGCGAAGGTCAGGTCGTGGCCGAGGGTCGGGCGGACCCGCTCGGCATGGGCCGCGCGCCCGATCAGGCTGTGCCGGCCGAGATCCGCCGCCGAGGCCGGGACGCCGCGCCGGGCGACGTAGGCGCGGTGGGCGTAGAACCGGATCGGCGCCGTGCCGATGCGCCGGGCCACGAGGGCGCTCTGCGTCGGGGCGACGTTGCGCACGGCCAGATCGGCATCGCGGCGCAGCAGATCCTCGGTCCGGTCGCTCAAGGACAGTTCGAGGTCGACCCCCGGATGGGCGTCGTGGAAGCCTGCCAGCAGGGCCGGCAGCACGGCGCCGCCCAGGAAGGTGCTGGCGGTCAGGCGGATGCGGCCCCGCATCGCGTCGGGGGCGCCCGAGGCCCGCCGCATCAGCGCGGCCGCGGCCGCCGCCATCGCCTCGGCCTGGGGCAGGAGGTCGAGGGCGCGGTCGGTGGGCCGCAGGCCGTCGCTCGATCGGGTGAACAGGGTCAGGCCCAGGCTTCGCTCCAGGGCCGCGATCTGCCGGCCCAGGGTCGGCTGGGTCAGGCTCAGCGCGCGGGCCGCGCCCGACAGGCTGCCCGCCTGGACCACGCCGAGAAAGGCCCGCCACAGGTGCCAGTCCGGATCGGCGTTTCGGTGTTCCATAGGACCATCCATGCATTTTCGTATGGCAGGTCACCGCCTTTCGGCAATGGGCGTAGAACCTCGCCGCCCGCATCCTCGCGTGGATTTCGACAGAGGAGTGAAGGCGATGACGGAGCGATTGGCCCTGGTCACGGGGGCGACAGGGGGGATCGGCGGGGCGGTGGCGGAGGCGCTGCTGCGGCACGGCTGGCGGGTGCGCGGCCTCGCCCGCGACCCCGAAAGGGCCAGACGGAGCGGGCCGGCGGGCCTCGACTGGGTCGCGGGCGACGCCCTGCGGGAGGCCGACCTGGTGCGGGCCGCCGCCGGCGCCCGCGTGCTGTTCCACGGGGCCAACCCGCCCGGCTACCGCAACTGGCGCGGCCTCGCGATGCCGATGCTGGCCCACGCGATCACGGCGGCGCAGGGCGCGGGGGCGCGGCTGCTGCTGCCGGGAAGCCTCTACGTCTATGGTCCGGATGTGTTCACCCCGAAGGGCGGCGCCCGCCTCGGCGAGGACGCGCCCCGCCATCCCCGCACCCGCAAGGGGGCCGTGCGGGTCGAGATGGAGGCGATGCTCGCGGCGGCGGCGGAGGCCGGCCTCGCCTCGCTGGTGGTCCGCGCCGGCGACTTCTTCGGCCCGCGCGCCCCGAGTTCCTGGGTCACCACCGTGCTGATGCGGGAGGGCCGACCCGTGCGCCGGGTGGTCACCCCCGAGGTGCCGGGCGCCGGCCATGCCTGGGCCTACCTGCCCGATCTCGCCGAGACCTTCGCGCGCCTCGCCGACCGGGAGGCCGACCTGCCGCGCTGCTTGAGCCTGCACTTCCGCGGCCATCACCTGCACGGGTGCGGCATGGCCGATGCGGTGGCCGAGGCGGTGGCTGAAGCGGTGGCTGAAGCGGCGGGCCGGGCGCATGGCGCGCGCGCGCCGGTCCGGCCGTTCCGGTGGCTGCCGGTCTATGCCGGGGCGCCCTTCGTCACCTTCCTGCGCGAGGTGATCGAGATGCGCTATCTGTGGTCGACGAGCCTCGAACTCGACAATGCCCGCCTCGTCGCCCTTCTGGGGGAGGAGCCGCACACGCCCCTCGCCATCGCCGTGCGCAGCAGCCTCGCCGCCCTGCAGGCCCGCGCCGCCCGAGGTGCGGGGTTCACTTGATCCGCCGGGATCAACCGATCCCCCAGGATCAACCGATCCACAGGTGCGTGCGCGGGCCGATCCGGCGCAGCAGCCGGACCAGATCGGCGCGCCGGAGGGCGACGCAGCCCTCGGTGGGCAGGAAGCCGGGCCGCGCCACGTGCAGGAAGATCGCCGAGCCGCGCCCGCGTCGGATCGGCCCCCGGTTGTAATCGAGGTCGACCACGAGGTCGTAGAGTCCGTCCTCCCGCCACAGCCGCTCGTGCCCCACCCCCGGTGCCGGCAGGGCGATCGGCCGGTTGTAGCGCCGGTCGCGCGCATCGTCGCACCAGCCGTCCCCCGGCGCGCTCGGCGCCAAGGGGAGGGGGCTCGCCGGGCGGCTCGCGAAGTGATCCGGCCGGTAGACACCGCCGCGCAGGCGGAAGCGGCCGCGCGGGGAGGCACCGTCGCCCTCGCGCTTGGTCTGGGTGATGCCGGCCCGCCCGAGGGCGCAGGGGACGATCGCCCCGCCTGCCAGGAGCTGGCCCCGGCTCCGGTCCGTGACGAGGGCGCGCACGCGCAGGTGTGGCAGGGCGACGCGCTGGGTCGTTCGCTTCGGAGGGCGCTTCATCGGCCGCTTATCGCGTGCCCGCCCGCCGGCTGCCAATTGGGTTTTTCGCTGGGGTGTTTGGCCGGGGTTTTCCGCCGGGGTTGAGCGGCCGGCCGGGCACCTCCCTGATCGGGAGCGCGAAACGCGCCGGCCCGGCCCCTGAAACTTTCGGCCGCGCCGCGCCGTAGGGGCCGGATAGACTGCGCACAACCGTATTGTGCGCAGTTGAGATTGTGGGCTAAGTGTGCACGGTGTGATTTACATAAGGCATGACGATGCCACCGTGTCATCATCGTTGCCTTGGAATGTGCTTGTGTGCCGAAGCCTCGGCGTCATCGTTCGTCTGCAGCCCGACAACCGCAGACGAACCCCGCGAAACTGCCTGAAAGTCCTTCGGTCGATGCCGAACACCCATCGCCTTCTGATCTGTGACGACGACGCCTCGCTGCGCGAGACGCTGATGGAACAGCTCGATCTCTACGACGAGTTCACCGTGCTGACGGCGGTGGACGCCCAGAGCGCCATCGCCCGCGTCACCGACGACCGCATCGATCTCGTGGTGATGGACGTCGCGCTGCCCGACATGGACGGGCGCGAGGGCGTGCGGGCCATGCGCCGCGGCGGCTATCGCGGCCCGGTCATCATGCTGACGGCGCAGGATTCCGAGGACGACACCGTCGAGGGCCTGGAAGCGGGCGCCAACGACTACGTCACGAAGCCGTTCAAGTTCGCGGTGCTGCTCGCCCGCATCCGCGCCCATCTGCGCAGCCACGAGGCCAGCGAGGACGCGGTCTTCCAGATCGGCCCCTACACCTTCCGGCCCGGCGCCAAGCTGCTGGTGGGCGAGCGCGGCTCCAAGCTGAAGCTCACCGAGAAGGAGACCGCGATCCTGCGCTTCCTGTATCGGGCCGGGCGCGAGGTGGTGGGCCGCGACACGCTGCTGGCCGAGGTCTGGGGCTACAACGCCCAGGTCACCACCCACACCCTCGAGACGCACATCTACCGCCTGCGCCAGAAGATCGAGCCGAACCCGGCCCTCGCGGCGATTCTCGTCACCGAGGGCGGCGGCTACAAGCTCCTGCCGTAGGAGCGCTCCTCCAGCCCGATCCTCTCACGGGCATTCGCCGCGGATGTATCGCTCCGCGAGGGCAGCGAGTTCGGCCCGTCCCTTGATCGCGCGCACGCGATGCTGCCGGCTCAGGCTGCACAGAACCTGAACCGATACGAGGTCGTCGTCAGACCCAAGCTGGAAAGCAGCGTCGGCCAGTTCGCGTGCAAATCCCTCGTCCTCAACGATCCCTCTCAGGATCACGTCCATTAAGTTGCGGATTGCGTCGGACACCGGCGAACCTTCCTAGGTCGAGTTCGCCAAAGAACATGGCTTCTTCTTTTAACCTAGATCACAACGACGTGATGTCACGCGATACGGTTCACGCTGGTCTCTCAGGGACTGGCTCAGATCACGCCCGGGTTGGTCCGAAGGGCCGTCCATCGCGTCGCAGGTGTCGAATAGGAAACACCCCGCCGAGGAAGGATGCTATCGAGGGTTATGCCCGCCAAGCACTCCCGCCACATCGCGCTGACCGAGCCGCTCGCCGCGTGGGTCGATGAGCAGGTCATGCGCGGAGAATATGCCTCCGCGAGCGACCTGATCCGCGCGGCCGTGCGCCTGCTGCGATCCCATCAGGAGACGAAGGACGTTCAGCGGATATCGCCGGGCCCATCCTCGAAGCCATGACCGAGCTCGACCGCCCGTCCATGAGCGCAGAGGCTGGCCTTGCCCGTCATCCTGGCGAGGCGCGCTACCGAACGCTGTTCGATTCGATCGAGCAGGGGTTCTGCGTCATCGAGTTCCTGGACGGCCCCGAAGGACCGTTGAGCGACTACATCCACATCGAGGCCAACCCGGCCTACACCGCGAATTCTGGCATCCCGGATGTCGTCGGCAAGCGCCTGCGTGAGATCGTCGGCGCCGAGGCCGACGAGTGGGTGCACCGCTACGCCGAGGTCTTGAGGACCGGCGTGCCGATCAAGTTCGAGCAGCACCTGGTCGCCACGGGGCGGGACTTGGCTGTCACCGCGCATCGCGTCGAGCCGGCCAGCCTGCGGCAGGTCGCGGTGCTCTTTTCCGATATCACCGCACGACGGCAGACCGAACTCGCCCTCCAGCGAAGCGAGCAGACCCTCGATGCATTGATCCGCAGCTCCTCCGAGGTGCGCTACCGGATCAACGCCGATTGGACCGAACTCGACCAGCTCGCGGGCGGTAACTTCATCCCCGACACCTCCAGCGCGAACCGGAACTGGCTGGACGAGTACATCCCGGCCGCCGACCGGGAAGCCGTCCGGGCGGAGATCGCACGGGCGATCCGAACCCAATCGACCTACTCCATCGAGCATCGGGTCAATCAGGTCGACGGCACCATCGGCTGGGCCTTTTCCCGCGCGGTGCCGCTGCTGGATGCCGAGGGCAACATCACCGAGTGGTACGGCGCGGCGTCCGACATCACGGCGCGGCGTAGGGCCGAGATCGCCCTGCGCGAGTTGAACGACACGCTGGAGGCGAGGGTAGCCGAGCGCACCGCCAAACTCCGCCTCTACGGCGATCTCGTCGAGGCGAGCGTCGCGCCGATCTGCGCCTTCGATACGGAGTTCCGCCTCATCGCCTTCAACCAGGCGCACAGCGACGAATTCCACCGGATCTTCGCCTGCCGTGTTCAGCTCGGAGACGTGTTCCCGGACCTCTTCCCGCCCGACCAGGCGCCCGTCATGCGCAATCTCATGGAGCGGGCGTTGACGGGGGAGGCCTTCTCGGTGACCGAGGAGTTCGGCGACCCCGACCGGGTCAAGCCTTACTGGGAGGTGTCCTACTCGCCGCTGCGGGATGATGCCGGTCAGGTCATCGGCGCATTCCATTACGCCCGAGACATCTCGGCCCGCCTGCGAGCCGAAGCGGAACTGACGACCACGCAGGACACCCTCCGACAGTCGCAGAAACTCGAAGCGGTGGGCCAGCTCACCGGCGGCGTCGCTCACGACTTCAACAACCTGCTGACCGTCATCAAGTCGTCCACCGATCTGCTCAAGCGGCCCGATCTCTCCGACGAGCGTCGTGCCCGCTACATCGGCGCGATCTCCGACACGGTCGAGCGCGCCGCCAGACTCACCAATCAGTTGCTGGCCTTCTCACGGCGGCAGCCGCTGACGCCGGAGGTCTTCGACGCCTGCGAGAGCCTACGCCGGACCGGCGAGATGATCCGCACGCTGACCGGCTCCCGCATCAGGATCACCACCGAGCTTTCCCCGGCCCCCTGCTACATCAATGCCGACATGAGCCAGTTCGACACCGCGCTGGTCAACATGGCGGTCAATGCCCGCGACGCGATGGACGGCGAGGGGGAACTGACGGTCGCCGTGCGGCCCGTGGAGCAGATCCCCGTCATCCGAAGCCATCCCGCGCAGAACGGGACGTTCGTATCGGTCTCGGTGACCGACACCGGAAGCGGTATCGCCCCGGAGCAGATGGAGCGGATCTTCGAGCCGTTCTTCACCACCAAGGAGGTCGGCAAGGGCACCGGCCTCGGCCTCTCCCAGGTCTTCGGATTCGCCAAGCAATCGGGCGGCGACGTGGATGTGAGCAGCCGGTTCGGACACGGCACGACCTTCACCCTCTACCTGCCTCGGGCCGAAGGCGGAGCCGGGGTGATCGACTCCGTGGATCCGGATGCGCTGCTGTCGCCGCTGGGCTACGGACAAGGCATCCTGATCGTCGAGGATAACATCGAGGTCGGGCTCACCGCGACCCAGCTTCTGGAAGACCTTGGTTGCCAGACGGAGCTTGTGGTCAGCGGCGAAGCGGCGCTGGAGCGGCTTCAGACCGGAACGGAGACGTTCCGCGCGGTGTTCTCGGACGTGGTGATGCCCGGAATGGGCGGCCTCGAACTCGCCAAAGCGATCCGCAGCGACTTCCCCGGGCTGCCTGTGGTGCTGACCTCGGGTTACAGCCACGTTCTTGCCGGGCAGAACAACCATGGGTTCGAGTTGCTGCAAAAGCCCTACTCGGCCGAACAGGTGGGCCGCGTCCTGCGCCGCCTGATCGGTTCGCCCTCCGGGGCTGCCGACAGCCGACGGAAAGATTGACCGGATGAGCAACGACCGTGACCCGGTGGCCGCTATCGGCAACCCCGACCGCTTGGGGGTGCTGAATGCCTACGCGATCCTCGACACCGATGCGGAAGCCAGCTTCGACGGGATCGTGCTGCTCGCCCGTTCGGTCTGTGCGGTCCCGGTGGCCCTGGTGAGCCTCGTGGCCGCGGACCGGCAGTGGTTCAAAGCCCGCTCCGGCTTCAAACCCTCTGAGACCGATCTCAGCGCGTCGGTCTGTGCCCATGCCCTGGGGCGTCCTGGATTGCTGGTGATCCCCGACCTGACCAAGGACGAACGGACCTGCGCCAATCCCCTCGTGACGGGCGAACCGGGCATCCGCTTCTACGCAGGCGCCCCCCTGACCTCGCCGGAGGGCCAGACCCTGGGCACGCTCTGCGTCATCGACACGGTGGCGCGCCCGGGTGGCCTGAACGAGGAACAGACCGAGTGCCTGAACGCCCTGGCGAAGCAGGTGATCGGACTGCTCAACCTGCGAAGGGTCGTGGAGGTCCGCGACCAGGAAATTCGAGCTTTGAAAGCAGCGTTGGCCGCCGCTTGACGCTGCGTGGACCGTAGGTCTTCCGAAATTTCGGTTCCTGACTGTTCCAAACTGCCCGTCCCCGCACATCCGCCTTCGAGAGCGATACGAATTTCTCGCGACGACGTGGACGGGGTCGGACGCAGCGGGTTCGCTCTACGAATGGGGCGGGTGGATTTTCGCCGGTCTTCTCCTGATCGATAATCTAGGTAAGTAGATATCGCCATCCCACCCGCTCGCAACCTAAGCAGAATTGCCTAGCTTCTTGCGCATGACGATATTAAACGGCTTGAAATCGGCAGCTTCGAAGAAATTCCGTGCGCTCTCATTGAAAGCCCATGTATCTAGCACAACGTCCTTGATACCGCGCACCTGAGCCTCAGCTTCAGCAGCGTCAAGCAAGGATGATCCCACGCCTAGTTTACGTGAGTTTTCACAGACTACAACGTGATGTATGTAGATGCGAAGCCTGGCATTCGTAAATGGAGTTGGTGGACGGTTTTGTATCTCGAACCAAGCATATCCTACAGGAAGTCCGGCCAACTCAGCAATTAAAACGAACGTCTTATCGGCAATGACGAGATTCGCAAAAAAGCTCTGCATTTCGGCATCGCTGGAATCCGCCCTGAACGCGGCAGGTTCAGCGCTAACGTGTAAGGCCTGAACGATTTGGTTCAGTCTCGCCAGGGCCCCAACGTCGTCGGCGGTGGCACGCCTCACAACTACGTCCATCCCCCACCTCCGGATTCGTTTGCAGGATATAACGGCGAGAGGACTGTCCTAAACCCATCCCAACCCAGAGTTGCCGGACGGCCGACGAATGACCGTTTCTTGGAAGCGTCTATGGCGAACCAAGCGATGGGGTTGAGTCGGAAGCCGACGATCCCGGCCATCACACCGCGCCCTGGGCCTCCGGCCCGGACGGGTCGCCACCGGCGGCGGTTGCCGTCCCGGCCTCCGTCCCGCTCTCGGCCGCATAGGCGTTGATGATCGCCGGCAGCAGGCCGGGAAAGCGTGCCTGCACCTCGTCCCAGCGCGAGTGGTTGCGCATCTCCACGCCGTGACGTTCGCTGCGGATCAGACCGGCCTCGCGCAGCACCTTGAAGTGGCTGGACAGGGACGATTTCGGGATGACCCGGTCTCCCAAGGCCGAGACCGCCGAACAGGCCTCGACGCAACCGGTCCGCAGGATGCGGGCGAAGATCGCGGCGCGGACCGGGTCCGACAGGGCGTGGAGGATCGCCTCCGGCCGCACGTCCGCCATCGCCGGATGCACCAGGGGCCTCATCTTTCAACCGACTGGAGGCTTGATTGTCGCACCATTAGTACCGAAATTCCGAACTATGGGAGTTCAGGCGCCAATCCGGCGCCGGCCCAGGTCGAAGGTTAGCACACATGTCGAAGCTGGATGGCAAGGTCGCGGTGGTGACCGGCGCGTCGAAGGGCATCGGGGCCGGGATCGCCAAGGCGCTGGCGCGGAACGGCGCGGCCGTGGTGGTCAACTACGCTTCGAGCCGGGCGGATGCCGACGCGGTGGTGGCGGCGATCGTGGCCGATGGCGGCCGGGCGGTGGCGGTGCAGGCCGATGTGTCGAAGACCGAGCAGGCCCACGCCCTGATCGCGGCGGCGATCCGGGAATTCGGCCGGCTCGACGTGCTGGTCAACAATTCGGGGATCTACGAATTCGCCCCGATCGGCGAGGTGACCGAGGCCCAATACCGCCGCGTCTTCGACGTCAACGTGCTCGGCGTCCTGCTGGCGAGCCAGGCGGCGGCGGCGCATCTCGGCGAGGGCGGCAGCATCGTCACCATCTCGTCGGCGGTGACCAGCGTGCACACGCCGACCACGGCGGTCTATACCGGCACCAAGGGCGCGGTGAACGCGATCTCGCACGTGCTGGCCAACGAGCTGGCCCCGCGCCGGATCCGGGTCAACGTGGTCAGCCCCGGCTACGTGGTGACCGAGGGCACCCACACCGCCGGCATCGTCGGCTCGGAGATGGAGGCCGGCTTCGTCGCCCAGACCCCGCTCGGCCGGGCGGGCCGGCCGGACGACATCGCCGACATCGTCGCCTTCCTGGCCTCCGACGACGCCCGTTGGGTGACCGGCGAGGAGATCACCGCCAGCGGCGGTCTGCGCTGAGGCGCGGCCCGTCCGTCCCGGTGGCGGCCAGGAGGTAGCCCGGGCTGAATTCGGCGATATCCCGGAGCTGCCGGGGCTTGAGCAGCCGCAGGCTCCGGCCCCGGAGTTCCACCAGGCCCTGCCGCCGCAAGTCCTGCAGGGTCCGGTTCACGTGCACGTTCGAGAGGCCCAGGGTGTCGCCCAGATCCGACTGGGTGAGGGGCAGGGGGCAGGCGCCGTCCTGCGCCAGTCCCACCGCCTCGAAGCGGGCCATCACTTCGCAGAACAGGTGGGCCATCCGCTCCAGGGCCGAGCGGCAGCCGAGATTGACGATCCACTCGCGGCTGATGGCCTGTTCGGACAGCCGAGCCGCGCGCAGGGCCTGCCCGAGGGTGGGATGACACCGGATCAGGTCCGTCAGCGCCGGGCGCGGGATGCGCGCCACCCGGGAGGTGGCCAGGGTGCCGACCGCGTGGTTCATGGGGCCTGAAGTCCTGGAGCCGAGATCGGGCGCATCCACGTCGCAGAGGTCGCCGGGCAGCAGGTAGGCCATGATCTGCCGCCGCCCGCCGGCGCGCTGCGTGTAGCGGCAGGCGAAACCCTCCAGCACCACGAAGGCGGCCTCCGGCACGGCGTCGTCGGGCCGGAGATCGACCTGCGGCCCGAGCAGGCGCAGCTGGGCGCTGATCCGCTCCAGGGCCGCGACATCGGAGGCGGTCAGCGCTGCCAGGCCCTGGAACCGGCGCACCAGGGCGTTGCACCCCGACCGTTGGTCCAGATCCGGGATAGGCAGATCCGGGATAGGCAGGTTCGGGATAGGCAGGTTCGGGATTGCAGGTGCGGCGTCGCTCTGGCGAAGGGCAGGCATCGAGGCTGGCTCCCGACAGGCCAGCGGCTCTTCAGCAGGCCGGCAATGAACAGGCATTAGACAAAAGTCTAACCTGCCCAGCAGAGCAATGTTGCTCCTGAAGATATTATCGTGTTGTACCCGACACTTCTCCTATGTCGGGTAGTGAACACAGCGACAATCCGGGTTGTGGTCGGGACGGAACCTATCGATACTCTGTCCATCGTCTGCCGCATAATGGTGCGCAGGCGCTCCAGGAGCCCGCGCAGGCTCTCGCCTGCCCCGGTCCCGCTGCATGGATGCCAAGCCCCTCGATGTCGCCGCCCCAACACGCCACGATCCGCAACCGTCTGCTGCAGCGCCTGTCGGCAGACGATTTCGCCCGGCTCCAGCCGCATCTCCGGCCGATGCCGACCACCCTGCGCCAGAGCCTGATCCACCCGAACGAGCCGGTCACCGAACTCTACTTTCCTGAGACCGGCTACGTCTCCGTCATGGCCGACGTCGCCGGCAATCGCATCGAGGTCGGGATGACCGGGCGCGAAGGGCTGGTGGGCGCGCCCCAGGTGCTGCTCGACGGCGGTTGGGCGTCCTACCACGAGTTCGTGCAGGGTCCCGGCATGGTGCTGGCCATCGGGCGGGCCCCGTTCAGCGCGGCCGTCGCGGACAGTCCGACCCTGCGCCGGCTTCTGCTGCGCTACCTCCACACCGCGCTGACCCAGGCCCGCCAGATCGCCTACGCCAACGCCGCCTATACCCTCGACGTGCGCCTCGCCCGCTGGCTGCTGATGGGGCACGACCGCGTGGACGGCGACGAGATTCCGATCACCCACGAGTTCCTGGCGCTGATGCTCGGCGTCCAGCGTCCGGGCGCGACGCTGGCGGTGCAGACGCTGGAGGGCAACCGCCTCATCAAGGCCCAGCGCGGGCGCATCCGCGTGCTGGACCGGGACGGGCTCGTCGCCCTCGCCGACGACGGCTACGGCATCACGGAAGCCGAGTACGCGCGCCTCATCGAGGAGGCCTGAGACCATGCCGCATTACTACTTCAACCTGCGTCACCGCCCGGGGCCGCAAGGTCTGGCCGTCGACCCAGAGGGCGAGGACTGGCCGGATCTCGCCGCCGTGCGGGCGCGCGCCCTGACGATGGCCCACGACATGATCACCCGGACGCGGACGGATTTCATCCGCGACTGGTCGGTCTGCGTCTTCGAGATCGAGGATGTGGAGGCCCGTCTCGTGCTCACGGTGCCGTTCAGCGCGGTGATCCCGGAGGCCGATTACGGCTGAGCGGTCCGGCCCGCGTCGCAGACCCGGAATTCAGAACAGTGCCACCAGGGCGACCCCGAGGATCATGAAGCCCGCGCCGGCCACCCGCCACAGGCTCGCCGGATGCACCGGAAAGCCGACCCAGCCGAAATGGTCGAGCCCGATCGAAGGGACGACGCCCACGGTCACGATGATTCCCGGGCACGATGATTCCCCGGAAGGTCGCGGCCCGATGGCGGGCGAGGCGTAGAGCTGGGCCAGGATCAGCAGCACGCTGAGGCAGCCGCCGAGCCAGGCCCACCACGGCGCCCGCGGCGATCTGGCGAGTGGGGGGGCGGCATCTGCGCTTCGCCCCGCGCCCCGGCCGGAACCGTGCTAGGAAGGGCTTCGCACGCAAGGTGCGATCCTCACGGGAGGTCAGGCTGCCATGGACGTGGTCCTCACGCCGACAGGCTCTTCGGGAAGCGCCTGGGTCCTGGCGGATCGCCTGGGGCGACGTCTCGGCACCGTCACGACGTCGTCGGGCGCAAGTGGATTTCAGATCCGGCCGGAGGCGTCCGGCCTCTTGAAGGGCGTGAAGCGCGAGCATCCCTCCCTCGACGCCGCGATGTCCGCCATCGCGGACCTCGCCCAGGGAGCCTGCACGCTGGACAGCCAAGACTGGGACTGAGGCGCGGGCGCGGATTGCCGGACCCTCAGATCAGGTCGGCGAAGACACGGTCCGACCACGTGGCGGCGGCGAACCGCCCGGGCGGCGTCGGCCCGGGTTCCCCGCGTGCCGGCCTGGCCCCTCGGGGTCCCGGCGTCGTCTTCGTCTGGCGCCTGGGTTTGTCCGGCCCTCCGACCGCATCGTGCTCGAACAGGAGACACGCGCCGGTCTCGTCCGAGATCCAGCCCCTGTCGGCCCAGCCGATGAAGCGCCCGTCATAGGCGTAGACCTTGTCGTCGTGGAGGAAGGCCGCCGGCTTCCCGTTCCACAGGTAGAGCGCATGCCCGTCATGGCAGAACGCCGCCTCCTGCCCGGCCCGGTCAAAAAACTCGATCATGGCCGATTCCTGGTTTCGTGGTCCACGCTTCAGGAGCGTCGCGTGTCGGGAGCGTCGCGTCCGGGTTTTCCATCAGGCCGGCGCCGTCCGGCTCAGGCGGCCGTGGCCGTTCCCTGAAGGTCCGCCGCGGCCTCGACCTGGATCAGAGCCGCCACCGCCTTGCTGAGACGGTCCTGCATCGCCGCCTCGGTGAGGAGCGGAAAGGCCGATTCCAGGGCGCGGGTCGCCCCGATGACGGCGGCCTTCGCGGCCGATAATCCCGACACGGTTCTGAGTTCGATGATGGGCATGGGGCATCCTGTGACGCATCGACTATGCGCCCCCGCGACGCATTCACCTAACCCCGATCGCGAACCGGCGTGAGAATCCCTTCCCGCCCCGGGCGGCGGACCGAAGGCCGGGCCGGCATTCAGAGCCCTGGCGGGGAGCGGCGGGGCATGGTGGCGCTCCCCGGCGACGCGGCGACCGCCTGCTCCGGTTCGGCGCGCAGGGGCTGCCGGCGTCCGATGTTTCCCGTGAAACACCGGGCGGCGGCGCCTCGCGCGCGCCATATCGTCGGGCCGGCGTCTCGGTTAAGCTCCACCCGCAATCCCGTGGCGCGGCCACGCAGAACAGCAGGGACATCCGATGGGGCTCGACGACGACATCGCGATCCTGAGTGCCGCGCCCCTGTTCGGATTCATGGCCCGGGACGCGCTGCGCCTGCTCTCCTTCGCCGCCGAGCGTCGCAGCCTCGGCGCGGGCGAGCGCCTGTTCGCCCAGGGCGAGCGCGCCGATGGCGGCTTCGTGGTGATGTCGGGCACGCTGACGCTCACCCCCCGGGGCGCCCGCGCCGAGCCGGTCATCATGGGGCGGTCGAGCCTGATCGGGCGTCTCGCCCTGTTCCAGCGCGGCGAGCGCCCCTGCGATGCCGACGCGACGCGTGACGCCGAAGTGATCCGCATCACCCCCACGCTGATGCGCCGGGTGCTGGAGGAATTTCCCGACGCGGCCCGGGCCATCCACGCCGATCTGAGCCAGGATCTCGCGGCCTTCACGACCGATCTGGTCGGGCTCGGCGACCGGTTCGACCCCATCACGCCCTGACCCTCTTTCTATCCCGGTCATGCATCCGGCCGAGGGGTTCGCGGCCGGGCGTAGGCTCGCGGATGCCCCGTTCGCGGAAGCCCGCTGCGTCTCTCCCGCAAGGCGGACCCATCGTCCGATCCAAGAGCGGGGCCGCCGAGGCGCGCGTGCTCCGGCACACCGGCAGACACCAAAAATTCGCTGCGCCCGGAACCGAAAGCGCTCGTCAGGCTATATCTCCGGTCAAAGGAGGATCGTTATCAAATCCAGGTCCGACAAAAGGCTTGATGGCCTGTGTCGAGTATCTTAAAAGTCTGTTGTTTCATTGGTGATCATCAATCAAGTTGAGGATTCGCTGTCATGAACGTCGTAAAAGCAGCCGTAATGGGTCTTGTCGCCAGTGGTTCGCTCTGGCTCGTGGTGCCCGCACAGGCGCAAGAGAGCCTTCAGTCTTCTCTCTTCGCGCGCGATGCCTCTCATTCCTCCAATGTCCGGGCGATTCAGGCGCGCAGAGACCAGCATGCGGCCAACGTTGCTGCGATCAACGGTGATTTTGGCGCCGCCCGGGCATACGCGCATGCGGCCGATGTCCGCCAAGTCCAATCCGACCGCGATGCCCGGCTGGCGCATCGCGCCGATCGCGCCGCCCGCATCGAGCGCGCTTTCGGAGACTGAGAAGGCGGGCGGTGCCGGATCGCCGGTCTGACAGAGGCCCCCGATCCGCACGCCCCGGCCATGCCTCTGCCGGCAACCGCGATCGCGGTTGCCGGACTGGAACGACGCTGCGGATCGTCCGATGCCGTGGTTCGGACCGCGTCGGGATTTTTCGCGTCGGCGTACGCCATCCGGCCGGGCGGCGACCGTCGGGCCGACCCGCTCGAACAACCCGGCGTGCGAAACCCGCATTGCTCTCACGCCGCAATCGCCGAAGAGGCACCTGAGACCCCAAGAAGCTTCCGAAACCCCGAGAAGCTCCTGCGCCCTGGAAGGCTGGCCGACATTTCGCGGGTCGGAAACCATTTGTCATCGAATCCGGTCCAGGCTCGCGCGGCGTAGATTCGGCGCGCGTGAGTCCCCGGCCTCGGCCCTGGGCGGCGCGCCCAGACCCGGTGCTCGGTCGGAGCCCGGGTCCGCGCCGGGCGAAGGGAACAGGCGATGGCGGAGCGCCAGGATGAACGACCGATGGGGCGGGGAACGCGGGCGGCGGGCATCGCCTTCTTCACCACAGCGGTGCTCGGCGCGGGCTACCTGATCTACGAGCAGTCCACCCGCCTGCTGGTCTGCTACGAAACCAACGCCACCCTGTCGGACGACGCCTACGTCGACATCATGATCCGTGACATCGTCAAGAACGGCGATCACGGCGGCCGGTCCTATGCCAGCAAGCTCGCCTATCTGGAGGACAAGACCGCGTGCTGCACCATCGAGCGGGTGCCCAGCGCCCTGATCGAGGGGCGGCCGGTCAAGCGCGAGGTCTCGGTCTCGGCCCGGTACTTCAACACCACCATGCAGGACTACTTCTTCATCGAGCGCCGCTACGACGCCTGCGGCCATGCCAGCTCCAAGCCCATGACGGCGGGATGACGACGGGGGTATGAGGCCACGCCGGATTTCGCCGGCGACACGCCGTTCTTGGACGGCGACAGGAAGGTGACAGGCCGGACGGGCTTTTGTAAGCACGGGACCCGTCCCGAACGCCGCTTCCCGGAAGACCGCCCCATGTCGCACGCCGCGTCCCCCACCGACCTCGCCGCCACCATCGAGACCGCCTGGGAGGAGCGCGCCACCATCGACACCGGCACCAAGGGCGCCGTGCGCGAGGCCGTCGAGGAGGCCCTGAACCTGCTCGATGCCGGCAAGGCCCGGGTCGCCGAAAAGGTCGGCGACGACTGGCAGGTCAACCAGTGGCTCAAGAAGGCGGTGCTGCTGTCCTTCCGCCTCAACGACATGGAGATCATCCACGGCGGCCCCGACGGCGCCACCTGGTGGGACAAGGTGCCCTCGAAGTTCGAGGGCTGGAAGAAGAAGCACTTTCGCGAAGCCGGCTTCCGGGCCGTGCCCGGCTGCGTCGTGCGTCGCGGCTCCTACATCGCCCCCGGCGCGGTGCTGATGCCGAGCTTCATCAACCTCGGCGCCCATGTTGGCGAGGGCACCATGGTCGACACCTGGGTCACCATCGGGTCCTGCGCGCAGGTCGGCAAGAACTGCCACATCTCCGGCGGCGCCGGCATCGCGGGCGTGCTCGAGCCGCTCCAGGCCAATCCGGTCATCATCGAGGACAATTGCTTCATCGGCGCCCGCGCCGAGGTGGCCGAGGGCGTGATCGTCGGCGAGGGCAGTGTCCTCTCCATGGGCGTCTATATCGGCGCCTCGACCAAGATCATCGACCGCACCACCGGCGAGGTCATGTACGGCCGGGTGCCGCCCTATTCGGTGGTGGTCTCCGGCACCACGCCCGGCAAGGACCTGCCGGACGGCAGCCCCGGCCCCGGCCTGTATTGCGCCGTCATCGTCAAGCGCGTCGACGCCGGCACCCGCTCGAAGACCGCCATCAACGAGCTGCTGCGCACCTGATCCGGCGCGGTGCGCGGTCCGGGGCGTCACCCGGTCGCGTGCCGGCGCGGTCGGCGAGGCCCCATCTGGGGCCGGTGATATCGTCCCGCATGCGAGGAAGAGGCGTACGATGATCGACCCGGCCCATTCCGCCCGCAGCTTCGCGCTGAACTTCGCCGGGCGCCGCGTGCCGACGCCCTACGACGTGGTCGGCAACGGTCCCGACGCTCTGCTGCTGCCGGCCCTGTCGTCGATCTCGGCCCGGGTCGAGATGCGGGCACTGGCCAAGGACCTCGGGCACAGCCACCGCTGCCTCGTGCCGGACTGGCCGGGCTTCGGCGACCATGTCCGCGCCCGGGTGCCGATGAACCCCGCGACGATGCACGCCTTCCTCGACGCCCTGCTGGAGGCCGCGCCCGGTCCCTACGCCCTCGGCATCGGCGCCGGTCATTCGGCCGGCTACCTCGTGGCCGCCGCTCGGCGCCATCCGCACCGCTTCGAACGCCTCGTCCTCGTCGCCCCGACCTGGCGCGGGCCGCTGCCCACCGCCATGGGACCGGAGCGCAAGGGCCTGTTCGCCGGCCTGCGCCGGGCGGTGGAGCTGCCGCTGCTGGGCGACGCCCTCTACCGCATCAACATCAGCCGGCCCGTGATCGGCCGGATGATGCGGGCCCATGTCTATGCCGACCCGGCCCACGTCACCCCGGGCATCATCGCCGACAAGCACGTCATCACCCGCCAGAACGGCGGCCGCTTCGGAACCGCCGCCTTCGTCACCGGCGGGCTCGACCCGTTCGAGTCCCGACGGGACTTCCTCGACCTGTTCGAGGCCCCCGGCCTGCCGCCGATCCTGGTGCTGCGGCCGGAGCGGGCGCCGCGCCGCTCCGGCGCCGAGATGGACGCGCTCATCGCCACCGGCCGGGTCGCCCGGGCCTCGGTGCCGGGCGCGCTCAGCCCGCACGAGGAGTACCCGGGCGAGGTCGCGGCCGCGATCCGCGCCGCCTGACGCGACGCGGGGCCGAAACCGCGCGACCGTGACACGACCTTCACCGTATACCAGGGCCTGGATCGCCCTCGTATACCAAGGCCGTCGGGGGCTCACATCTGCTGGGTCTGGGCGCCGCTGTCGGGCCGGGCCGGACCGAGATTCGGCACTTCGCCCATGGGCTCGTTCTGGACCACGGTGAACTCGCCCTTGCCGTCGAGCGAGGGACCACTCGTCCAGCGCCCCGCCGGCGGCGGCGAGCCGTCGCGGGTGGTGGCGAAGAAGTTGTAGTTGAACTTCTCGTGCTCCTTGCTCTGCGGAAAGCTGTTCGGGATCGGCAGGTTGCCTTCGGCGCCGCCGAGTTCCTCGATGACTGCGAGCCACTGCTGCTGGTGCATGGTGTCGCGTGCGATGAGGAAGTGCAGCATGTCCTTCATGCCGGCATCATGCGCTGCATTGAAGAGGCGCACCGCCAGAACCCGGCCTGTCGTCTCGGCGGCGACGTTGCAATACATGTCGGCCGCAAGGTTTCCGCTGGCGTAGACATGGCTCATGTCGAAGGGCACGCCGTCGCAATTGGCCGGGTAGGCGGCCATGCCGGTCGACAGCACGTGCCGATGCAGCATGCCCTCGATGGTATGACGGGGGTTGCCGCCGCCCATCACGGCACCGACGACGCCGTCGGCCGCGCCCTCCTCCTGCAGCGTGGTCGGTGCGGTCTCGAGATTCATCGCCACGGCGGTGGCCAGCATCTCGATGTGGCCGATCTCCTCGGTGGCGGTATTCAGCAGCATGTCCCGGTACTTGGTCGTCGGTCCGCGCGCACCCCAGCCCTGGAAGAAGTACTGCATGCAGACGCGGATCTCGCCCTCGATGCCGCCGATCGCCTGCTGGAGCATGCGCGCGAAGATCGGGTCCGGGCTGTCGACCTTCACCGGATATTGAAGGCGCTTATCATAGTATAACATGCGGTAATCTCGCCATGCTCGAACAAAGAGAGCTCGCACGTCATGATGACGGCGATGCGAAGCAGGTTCATACGGAGGCATTGGCCGCCGGATACCCCAAGAACCGGAAAATTCACCAGGTGTTCAGTTTTTTCGCGCGTGCATTTTGTTGCACAACGCGATGGATTTAGCCTGAGGGACAGGAGAAATTCGTCGAACCGACCTGGAATGCCACGGTTGTCCGAGAGGGCAGAATCGTGTCGGCGCTGGAGCCGGGGAGGACATCGTGAGCGAATGGCGTGCGCGCCCCGGCGCATTGGGGCGGACCTGCCTGCATCTGTGCGTCGACATGCAACGCATGTTCCTGGAGACAACGGACTGGCACACCCCCTGGATGGTCCGGGTGCTGCCGCGGGTGGAGCGCCTCGTGAAGGCGCATCCGGATCGGACCATCCTCACCCGCTTCATCCCGGCGCGGCACCCCGGCGAAGGGCGAGGAACCTGGGCCGGGTACTCGCAGCGCTGGGCCTCGATGACCCGGGACCATCTCGCACCGGGGCTGATCGACCTCGTGCCGGAACTCGCGCGCCTCGTCCCGCCGGCCGAAATCCTCGACAAGACGGTCTATTCGCCCTGGCTCGGCACCGATCTCGATGCGCGCCTCCAGGCCCGGGGCATCGACACCCTGGTGATGACCGGCGGTGAAACCGAGGTCTGCGTGCTGGCCAGCGTGCTCGGCGCCGTCGACCTCGGCTACCGGGTCCTCATCGTCACCGACGCCCTGTGCAGCTCCTGCGACGAGGCGCACGATGCCCTGATGACGATGTATCACCGCCGCTACGGCCAGCAGGTTCATCCCGTGACCACCGAGGAGGTGCTTCTCGCCTGGACCTGACGCTCAGCCGCGCGCCAGCAGGCGCCCCCCGGCGAGGCTGTTGGCGCCGATGACGAGGCCGACGACCACGAGATGCAGGGCGAGGTCCGTCGCCGTGGCGTCATGGGGATGGAACGGCACCAGCAATGCCGCCGCCGCCGCCGCCGCCGAGAGCCCGGCCAGCGCCGCCGTGAGATTGGGGCGTAAGGGGCAGGCCCGTCGCAGCATCAGCACGAGCCCGAGGGAGAGCGGGAGCGAGACGGTGAGCAGGAAGACGAGGCATCCGCTGGCTTCGGGCAGGTCCGGAGCACCCGTGCCAGGGGCCACCCAAGCGCGCAGGCAGCCCAGTCCGCTCGCGCCGATCCAGAGGGCCGCCGGTGCCAGCGGCAGCGTCGCCCAGGCCCATGACCGCCCCGGCACGCTGGTCTGGAAGGCGGCGAGCGCGGCCGCGACGGCAGTCAGCACGGCGCCGAGTGCAGCATAGCGCAGATCCGGAACCGCCATGCGCGTGCGAAGGGCGTCGAGATCCGCGAACGGCATCAGCGCCAGACCGAGGGCGAGGGCCGCCGCACACCAAGTGAACGCTCGGAATTCGGGTGCGGGCAGGGGCCGGACTGGGGTCAGGCCTCGCGCGAGGCTGTCCACCAGGACGTCGTGCGGGATGGTGTGGGCGCGCTCAGACATCGTGTGTTCCTCGCTCCCGAGCGGCGGGATCCGGTTTCGGTCGGCCCAGATCGGCGGAGTCGGGTCCGAGGGCCAGGCGCAGGGCCTTCAGGGCCCGGTGCAGGTTGACCTTGAGGGCGCCCTTGCTGCGCCCCGTCAGCTGCGCCGTCTCGTCGAGGCTTCGCTCCTTCAGGGCGAGGTGCTCCACCGCCTGCCGCTGCCCTTCCGGGAGTCCCGCAACCGCCCGGGCCAGGATGCGCGCGCGGTCCCGCGCCTCCAGGCCCTGGCCGGGGGCAGGCCCGCCGTCGGTCTCGGCCTCGTAGGCGACCGGATCATGGATCTCGCGGGATCGCCGACCGGCGCGACGCATCCCGTCGATGGCGCGGCGCTGTGTGATGGCGCGCAGCCAGGGCAGGAAGGGCCGGGCCGGATCATAGGTCGCCCGAGCCCGATGGATGGTCAGCAGCACATCCTGCACCACGTCGTCCACCGCCTCCGGTCGGACCCCCTGCGCCCGCGCCATGCCGGCGATCACCGGCAGACAGTCGTGCAGCAGGCGGCGATAGGCCTCGGCATCGCCGGCCTGCGCCGCCGCCATGGCGGCCGAGAGCGTCCGATCCTGAGTCATGCGCTCTGGAATTCCATGATCCTCCGCCGGGCGCCGCCGGGCTTCGGTCCAGCCAAACCTCTCCTCGGCCCGCGATGCGGAGCCATCGGGCCGATCGGGTCCGGCCAGGACTGCAAATGCCACGGAATGAAATCCGGCCATCGGGTGAACTCCGCGATCCGGGATGTCGCGCCTCTCATGTCAGGCTTCTTCGCGCCGGGAGCCGGCGCGGTTACCGCCCGCAGGGGCGAGCCCCGGGTCATGGCCGAGATTCACTGGGCAAGACGAAAGCGGTCGACGTCGCGCAGGAGTTCGAGGAAGGCACGGGCTCCATGATCGAGGGCGCGAGCGCCGGCCTCCGCCGTACCGAGGCGGGCATCGCCGATGGCACCGGCCGGGTTGAGGTCCTGTGCCTTCCAGGCAAAGGCCGCGGGGCGACCGGCACGCAGATGCGTGAAGGTTTCAGCCATCGCCACGGTGCGCGGGGTAAAATCGGCGATGTGGTTTCGCCGGACCAAGTCGGGCCGTAGCGCCAGCATCAGGGCGGTCTCAATGCCGCCGCCATGGATGCCGTGGCGGATTTCCGCCTCGGGAAACAGTCCGTCGGGGTAGCCGAAGCGGCTCCAGGCCGTGGTCACCGCCACCATGCCGTGCCGCCCGCGCAACGTCCCGGCCACCAGATCGATCAGGCCGCTGTTGCCCCCGTGAGAGGTGACCAGAACGAGTTTTTCGCAGCCGGCACGCCGCACCCCATCGCCGATGCTTGTCCAGGCCTCCAGGGCGGTGCCGGTGTCCAGGGTCAGGGTTCCGGCAAAGCCATCGTGCTCGTCGGACTTGCCGATGGCCTGAACCGGCAGCAGCAGTACGTCGAGCTCGTCCGCCGGGAGGGCGGCGAGATGGGCCAGATAGCCCTCGGCAATGATGGTGTCGGTGGCGAGCGGCAGGTGCGGCCCGTGCTGCTCGATCGCCGCGACGGGCAACACCGCGATGGCCTGCCCCATGTCACGGTTCCGGATCTCGTTCGTCGTCAACTCGGCCCAGTGGCGTATCGGCATCCTGGCATTCCCCCGGCGAGGCGATCACCCCGCCACGTAACCCTTGGGTGCCACGGATCTCACCTCCGATCCACGGGGCCTCATCCACCGGGCCGCCGCCGCTGGGATCGGCCGAATGCCAAGGGCTGGCGCACGCGAGCGCTCCGCGCGGATCCCATTCCCAACGATTCTCGAAGCCTCTCCCGAAGCCCACGCAAGACCCTTCTCCAATGATGGAACAGGCTTCCGCTGCTGCGTCGCAAACAGAATTAATGCGCCGCAAGAGAAGGATGGAGGCTGCGCCAGTGTCCGCCAGCATCTCAAATTTTTTGGATGCTTAACCCAAAAATTTTGCAGGCGAGCCCGAGGGTTACGCGAGGTATAGATCCTTGAATTCAAAATAACTGCCGATAAAACCGAACACCATAAACCAGAGTTGAGCCGAGGAAGACGCCTATGACCGCGCGTAGTGCTGCGCCTGCTCCCCAGGGAGCGACGTCGATCACGCCCGCTGAGGCTCACGCCGCTCGGGTGGGGTCATCGACCAAGGTGGATGCGCCGCCACTGGGCCGCTGGGGACAGCTGTTCCTCGGCGTGCTGTGCATGTCGATGATCGCCAACCTACAATACGGCTGGACGCTGTTCGTCGATCCGATCCAGCAAAAGTTCGGCTGGGAGCGCACCGCGATCCAGTGGGCTTTCACGATCTTCGTGGTGATGGAAACCTGGCTGGTTCCGATCGAAGGCTGGTTTGTGGACAAGTACGGCCCGCGCCTCGTCACCATCTTCGGCGGCGCCCTCTGCGCGCTCGGCTGGGTGATGAACTCCTACGCCGACACGTTGACCATGCTGTACGCGGCCGCCGCCATCAGCGGCATCGGAGCGGGCGCAGTCTACGGCACTTGCGTCGGCAATGCCCTGAAATGGTTTCCTGATCGGCGCGGCTTCGCTGCCGGCCTCACCGCTGCCGGTTTCGGCGCGGGCTCGGCCCTCACGGTGATCCCGATCGCCAACATGATCCGCGATTCCGGCTACCAGCACACCTTCTTCGTGTTCGGCCTCGGCCAGGGCCTCATCGTCATGCTGGCGGCTTTGCTCCTCGTCTCGCCGAGCACCGCCTTCAAGGACCGGATGCTCGCCGGTCGCACCGCGACCGTGAACACCGTCACCCGCCGGCAGTACTCCACCGCCGAGATGGTGCGGACGCCGGTCTTCTGGCTCCTGTACCTCATGTTCGTGATGATGGCGGCCGGCGGCCTGATGGCGGCGGCGTCCCTGGCGCCCATCGCCAAGGACTTCAAGGTTGCGGGCGTCAACGTCTCCCTCATCGGCATCACCCTGCCGGCCCTGACCTTCGCGCTGACCATCGATCGGGTGCTCAACGGTGTGACGCGGCCGTTCTTCGGCTGGGTCTCCGACAAGATCGGCCGCGAGAACACCATGGTGATCGCCTTCATGATCGAGGGCGCCGGCATCCTGGCACTGGGCATGTTCGCGCACATCCCGATGGCCTTCGTGCTGCTCACCGGCCTCGTGTTCTTCGCCTGGGGCGAGATCTACTCCCTGTTCCCCGCCACCTGCAGCGACACCTACGGCGACAAGAACGCGGCCGCCAATGCGGGCCTCCTCTACACCGCCAAGGGCACCGCCGCGCTGCTCCTTCCGATCCTTCTCATGATCCAGGCCAAGACCGGTTCGTGGCAGAATGTGTTCTACGCCGCCTCCGGCATGGCGTTCCTGGCCGGCTTCCTCGCACTCTTCGTGCTGAAGCCGATGCGCGCCCGGTTCATTGCCCGGAGCTGATGCAGATGGCCCGATGGCTCCGCTACATCCACGACGGCGAGAGCGGCTTCGGCCGCCTCGACGGAGGAACGATCGCCGTCCACGAGGGCGATCTCTTCGCTGACCCGGCGCCCACCGGTGCGACGCTGCCGCTCGCCGAGGTCACTCTCGATCTGCCGTGCCGGCCCTCGAAATACATCGCCCTGTGGAACAACTTCCACGCTTCGGCCGAGAAGCAGGGCCTCACCCGGCCCGAGGTGCCGCTCTACTTCGTGAAGCCGGCGAGCTGTTATCTGGCCAGCGGGCAGACCGTCACGGCGCCGGACGGGGGCGGGCGGTTGCTGTTCGAGGGCGAGCTTGGAATCGTGATCGGCCGGCGCGGCCGCGACCTCACGCCGGAGGCGGCGGCGGCTCACATCTTCGGCTACACCTGCGTGAACGACGTGACCGCTCTTGAAGCCCTGAAAGCCGATCCGAGCTTCACCCACTGGACCCGGTCCAAAGGCTACGACGGCTTCGGACCATTCGGCCCGGTGATCGCCACCGACCTCGATCCCGAGGCCCTTGAGGTCGCAGTGCGGGTCAATGGGCGCGAGCGGCAGCGCTATCCGCTGGCGGACATGATGCGCCGACCCGCCGAGCTGGTGGCCGAACTCTCCCGGGGCATGACCCTGGAGCCCGGCGACCTCATCGCCTGTGGGACCTCGGTGGGCGCCGGGCCGATCCCGAAGGGCGCTACCGTCGAGGTTGAGATCGCCGGCATCGGCATACTGTCGAACGGGTTTTCGTGAGACACCCGACTCCAACGAACCGGACGCGAACCGAACAGGCTTCAAGGATACCCACATGAGCATCGCGATCGTCGGCGCCGGCGCCATCGGAGGATTTCTCGGTGTGCGCCTCGCCCATGCGGGCGAGGACGTCACCTTCATCGCCCGAGGCGCCAACCTCGACGCCATCCAGCAGAACGGGATGCGGCTGATTGAGGAGAACGGCTCCGAGATTCACGTGACGAACCTCAAGGCCACGAAGTCGATGGCCGAGGCGGGAAAGCACGACATCGTGCTCCTCACCGTCAAGGCGCATCAGGTCGGTCCGATCGCGGCCGACCTCCATCACCTCATCGGTCCCGACACGATGGTGGTGACGATGCAGAACGGCATCCCGTGGTGGTACTTTTCGCAAGGTCACGGCGGGGACCTGACGGGCACCCACCTGGAGACCGCCGATCCGGGCGGCCTCATCGCGAAGCATCTCGATCCCAGGCACGTCATCGGCTCCGTCGTCTACCCGGCCGCCGTGCTGACCGAGCCAGGCGTGGTGCAGGTGGTCGAAGGCCACCGCTTCGGCCTCGGCGAACTCGACGGCTCGATGTCGCCGCGTGTGCAATCGCTGGCCCAGACCCTGATCAAGGCGGGCTTCCGTGCGCCGGTGACCAGCGATATCCGGGCGGAGATCTGGCTCAAGCTCTGGGGCAACCTCAGCTTCAATCCGATCTCGGCGCTCAGTCACGCCACCCTGGTCGACATCTGCCAGTTCCCCGAGACTCGGGCACTCGCCGCCGACATGATGCGCGAGGCGGAGACGATCGCGAACCGCCTTGGCATCACCTTCAAGCTCGGCATCGAACGGCGCATCGCCGGCGCCGAGAAGGTTGGCGCCCACAAGACCTCGATGCTGCAGGACGTGGAGGCGGGACGCCCGATCGAACTCGAGGCCCTGGTCGGCTCAATCATCGAGCTCGGGCGCCTTACCGACACCCCGACCCCGCATATCGGCACCGTCTACGCCCTGATGCGCCTCCTCTCCCAGAGCCTGGAGCGGGCGCAGGGGCGCCTCTCCATCATGCCGGCCTGACCCCCAAGACATTCGAGGACGCTTCGCCATGGCCGAGACTTCCCACGCACATCCCGCCGCCACCACCCTGCACGCCCTGATCCAGGCCGGCGCCGCGGACGCGACCGCCCTGTCCAGCCCTGGCGGCGTGCCCCTGACCTTCGGCCAGCTCCGCGGCCTCACGGACCGGACCATCGCGGCCCTGAATGCACAGGGCCTCGGCCGGAACGACCGGGTCGGCATCGTCCTCGACAACGGACCTGAAATGGCGGCCGCCTTCATCGCCATCGGGGCCGGGACCACGGCCGCTCCCCTCAACCCGAGCTACAAGGCCGACGAGTTCACGTTCTACCTTTCCGATCTCAACGCGAAGCTCCTCGTGGTTGCGGACGGCTCCGACAGCCCGGCCATCGCGGTCGCTGCCCGTCTCGGCGTGCCAGTGGTGCGCCTTCGCCCGACCCCTGAGGAAGGGGCCGGCAGCTTCACCCTGTCGTTCGAGGGGGCCGGGGCTTCGCCTGCCGCGCAGGGTGGTCCGGCTCACCCGGACGATATCGGCCTCGTGCTGCACACCTCCGGCACCACATCGCGCCCGAAGATCGTGCCGCTGAAGCAGTCGAATGTCTGTGCTTCGGCCCGCAACATCCGCACCACCCTGGCCTTCACGGCCGAGGATCGCGGCCTCAACATCATGCCGCTGTTCCACATCCACGGGCTGATCGCCGGCATCCTGGCCCCGCTCTCGGCCGGCGGTCAGGTGTCGTGCACGCCGGGCTTCAACGCCCTCAAGTTCTTCGGGTGGATGAGCGAGGTTCGCCCGACCTGGTACACCGCCGTGCCGACCATGCATCAGGCGATCCTTAGCCGGGCCGCACGCAACCGGGAGGCCATCGAGGCCAACCCCTTGCGCTTCATCCGGTCCTCCTCATCCTCCATGCCGCCCCAGGTGATGAAGGAAATCGAGGAGGTGTTCGGCGCTCCCCTGATCGAGGCCTACGGCATGACCGAGGCCTCCCACCAGATGGCCTCCAATCCGCTGCCGCCGCGTCCGCATTACGCCGGCTCGGTCGGCCTCGCGGCCGGCCCCGAGATCGCGATCGTGGACGAGGACGGCGAGCCGATGCCCGCGGGCGAGACCGGTGAGATCGTCATCCGCGGCAACAACGTGATGTCCGGCTACGAGAACAACGACAAGGCCAATGCCGAGGCCTTCACCAAGCAGGGCTGGTTCCGCACCGGCGACCAGGGATCGCTGACGCCCGAGGGCTACCTGTCCATCACCGGGCGCCTCAAGGAAATCATCAACCGGGGCGGCGAGAAAATCTCCCCGCGCGAAGTCGACGAGATCCTGATGGACCATCCGGCAGTATCGCAATGCGTCACCTTCGCGATGCCACATGACAAACTGGGCGAAGACGTTTGCGCCGCCATCGTGCTCCGCGAGGGCCAGCACCTCGCCGAGAAGGAACTGCGCGGCTTCGCCTCGGAACGCCTCGCCGCCTTCAAGGTGCCGGCCAAGATCCTGATCCTGGACGAAATCCCGAAGGGTGCTACCGGCAAGCTCCAACGCATCGGCTTGGCCCAGAAACTCGGACTGGTCTGAGTCCGAGGACCACAAAGCACACGACCCGGGCTTGCCCGGGTCGTGTCGTTTTAAGACAGCCGAGTGTGAGCGCCCGTCAGGCGGACAGGACCGTGCCGACGCGGCCCTCGATTGCGTCCCACACAGAAACCGCCAAGTCCGGCCCGCCGAGGCGCTTGATCGCCCGGATACCTGTCGGCGAGGTCACATTGATTTCGGTCAGGTTTCCGTCGATGACGTCGATCCCGACCAGGATCAGGCCTCGGCGCTTCAGTTCCGGACCAATGGTAGCGCAGATCGCACGCTCGCGCTCGGTCAGGTCGGAGGCCGCCGCCGCCCCACCCCGCACCATGTTCGAGCGGATATCGTTGAGGGCGGGCACCCGGTTGATGGCACCCATCGGCTCGCCATCGACCAGGATGATGCGCTTGTCGCCCTCGGTGATGCGCGGCAGGAATCGCTGCACCACCCACTGCTCGCGGAAGGTGACCGAGAACAGGTCGAACATCGAGCCGAAATTCGCGTCCTCGGGCAGGACCCGGAACACCGCCGCGCCGCCATGCCCGTGGAGGGGCTTCATCACGATGGCGCCGTGCTCGGCCCGGAACGCCTCGATCTCCGCCTTATCGCGGGTGATCAGGGTGGGCGGCATCAACTCGGGGAAGTCGAGGACGAACAGCTTCTCAGGGGCGTTGCGGACCTCGGCCGGGTTGTTCACCACCAGGGTGCGTGGATGGATGCGCTCCAGCATGTGTGTGGCGGTGATGTAGGCCATGTCGAAGGGCGGATCCTGGCGCATCAGAACCACGTCGACACTCGACAGGTCGATGCGTTCGGGGGCGCCCAGGTTCGCGTGTGCGCCCTCCACGTCCTGTACCGTCAGGGCCTCGACCCGCGCCGTCACGGCATTGCCCTGCATCGACAGGCGGTCCGGCGTGTAGTGCAGGAGCCGGTGCCCGCGCGCTTGGGCTTCGAGCAGGAGCGCGAACGTGGTGTCCCCGGCGATCCGGATCGACTGGATCGGATCCATCTGCACCGCGACGGTCAGGGTCATGCTGTCAAACCTCTGTCTGGGAACGGACACCGTCGATGCCCGTCCCGACCGTGATGCGGCGTGCCGGACGGCACCTTACTTCTGGGATTTTCCACCGCTACGGCGGTCATAGTCGCCGATGGCGGCTTTGCACTCGGGGGACAGCCGGGAGCGGTTGCGATCCATGCAGCGCTCCGCGTCCTGGCTGTTGGGATCGACGCCGGCGCAGAGGCGGAAGTAGTCGTTGGCACATCCGAGCTGAAGCCCCTGGTCCTCGCGCTGGGCCTGGGCCGGGCTGACAGCCATCATCAGGAGCGCGAAAGGCGCCAGGCTCAGGGCCGCTTTGAGGCCCCGGTTCGGGCTTGAGAGTCGGGAGATAACCACGCGCATCCGGCGGTGTCCTTCAATCGGAAATGAAATGGCGTTGGGGTGATGGGCGTTCGCGAAAAGTACGACCGTTCGATCGGAAGCGACACGGCATATCGGGCGCGACCCGCCCTTAGCAAGCGCCTCGACCGCCGCGTGTTCCGTGCGTTCGCTCCCGGATCGATCAGGGCCACTAAAGATCCGCGCATGGTCCGCCGAACAAAAAAAGCCCCGCTCGCCGGGCGAGCAGGGCCGAGTACAAGGGAGGAAATGCCCGCCATGGGCAGTCCCGGGGGTGCAAGTCGCGGGCCATACGGACGAAGTGGCTCCGTTGCCTGGAAGCCACGCTGGTCCGGTCCCCTCATGGCCAGTCGGGGAAGACGGTGTTGGCGGCAGCATCGCAAGGTTCCGTTAACCACCCCATGCTGATCTCTGCCGGCACCGCCGCGATACCGGAACGGCCCGGATGCGGTGAGGGCAGGCCTGATGACGGCTCGCTTCAGAGATCGAATGGAATCGGAACCAAGCCGATGAACTCTCCCCGGATGAACGCGCCTCGGATGAACGTCAAACGGTCGCCCGAGACGGGCGGCACCGAGCGCCATCCCGAGCGCCAGACAGCCCAGGTGGTGCCCTTCGCGGGACCTGCCCGCCGCTTCCGGCGTGCGGACGCGGATACTCCGCGCGGTGCCATCCTGCTCTTCACCGGCATCCGCTACGAGCGCATGCCCGAGCCGGACGCGCCCGCCCCGCGCCTGCGTCGTCGTTCCTGACCACGAACTGCTCCGTTCCCGGAGGATGCCTTTGTTCCGAACCGGATGCTTCCTCGCGCGACGGCCGCGCTCCCGGCATCTGACGCCCCTCGCGATCCTGGTGCTTCTGACCGGTTGCGCGCAGCAGGGCGATTTCGGACGTCCTAAGGCCGGCGCCTGGAACAGTCTGGTCGAGACCACCGGAACTCTGGCCGCGCAGGAACGCGAGGAGCCGGCCTCAACCTTTCCGTTCACCGACGAGGAGCGCACCCTGCGCGACCGTGCCTGGCGCTTCCTGATGCCTGCGGCTGGGCACGAGGCCTTCACGGACGCCCTCGCCAACCTGACCCGCACCCGTGTGCTGCCCCCGTCCTGGCGCACCGATGATCCCGCGGCCTACCACGATATCCTGATGGCGGAGGCCTTCCGCTCACCGGTCTCGCGCTACCGGCGGCTGTCGGAGGATATCGGCGCCGATGCGCGGCTGATTCCGCAATTCGTCGCCCTGGCCGTTCGGGTGAAGGAGGCCGATGCCTTGCGCCTTCGCAGCCTGCCCTTCGCCAAGAGCCTTGACGACGGCGATGTGCGCCAGGCCGCCATGCGAGTGGCCGAGAACCGCTGCCTGATCGCCTGGGTTCGACTTGAGACCCGACGGCGCGCCGGGCGCTACCGCTACGCTCTGGAGCATTTGGTGATCGAGGCGCCGGGTCCGGAGCTCACGGCCGTGGCACAGGCCCTGGCGGCCCTCAACGGCCGAAATCCCCTGCTCGACCCCCTGGTGCCCCCGGAGGCCGAGGCGCGATGCGGGCTCCTGCCCGAGGTGACGGTCGAGGTAGCGGCGGCAAAGCCGATCGTCGCCAAGTACTGAGCAGGTCCTGGGGCTACCTTAGCCGCCGGTCTTCTCATCGGCTGGGCTGTCGACCGTGCAGGAGACCGCCTGCACGGCCGCATCCGCGGTCGCGCGCTGACTTGGAAGCGCCGCGATGATCCGCACCACCACGAAGCCCTTGGCGTCGGCGGCGACGATGCGGACATCGTGGCTCACCTCGTCCTCGTCGGCATTGGCGAGCGCCTCGTCGTACTGGGCCCGCGTGAGGACAACCAGATCGAGGGCACCGCGCACGGCCGCCTGATCGGTGACCGCATAGAAGGCGCCACGCGGCCCATGCACCGCCAGGGACAGCATCAGGGGACCGGTGCGGGCAGAGACCCGCATCGGTCCCTCGGTCAAATCGAAGGCGCACAGGCCGACCGCGACCGCAGGATCGGGGATCGGCAGCCATGCCTCAACGGGGGGCGGCGCGTCACCGGTCGCCACCGTGTTCACCGGCATCGGATGGTCGAGGCTCTCTCCCGATCGTGCCCGGGAGAGGGCATCTCCCTCCGCCAGCCTCGGGATCAGCAGCACCGTGGCCACATGCACGAGGCCGGCGATCACCAGCCCCGACAGGGTGGCGACCAGAAAGCGTCCGCGCGGCGTCATGGGGCACATCCGGTTCGGGTGACGGCCGGTACCGCCGAGCGGTCCAGGTTGCCGGCACTGGCCGCCACGGGGGTGTCGTAGAGACGGAGCGCCAAGCGCACAGGACCCTTCGCGCGGGGCATCGGCAGCCAGTTGCCGGGCTGCACCTCGGGCGAAAGCGTGATGGCAAAATGCCCGTCGGTCTCGCGAAGGATCTCCGTGGAGGTGAAGCCTTCGCGCATCGGTGCTGCCTCCGAATCACGCGGCCCGCGCCCGGCGACCGTCACCGTCCAAGCGCGAGCGGGCGGCGTCACGCCCGCCACTTGGTAGGTGCACGCGGCGTCGAGGGTCTGCCCGGATTCGTCCTGCTCCGCGGTCAGCAGCATACCCTCGCCGATCGCCAGGGGGATCTCGCCCCGCCGGGCGTTGACCGCGCGGGCGTAGGGGTCCGCGCCCACAGAGCCAATCTTCGGCCAGGCCGTCCAGGCTCCGACCGGGACGCCCCCGAACGGATAGCCGCCCCGCGTGGCGTAATCGGCGGTGGCCAGCCCGATTCCGGCGCCAAGCGCCAGGGCGTAGAGCATCAGCGTCACGGTCGAGGCCCGGCGCACGCCGCGTCGCAGAGGTCCGGCAAGGCGTCCGGAAACTCCGCTCCGCAGCGGGCCAACGGTGCCTGTGCTTGTTGGCTGGGAAGCGGGCGGGCGGGTCTGGTCCGGGCGCAATCGCGCCACCGTCTCGGCCAATGTCATGCGCATCATCGCCAGTTACGGGGTGCCGATGCGGCCGCCAGCGCGGGTTCCCTCCGCCACCGCGCCCGGTACGCTTGCGGGCTGGAGGGCAGAGGTCTTCTCGGGCGCTCGCTCCACTTGGCGGAACAGGCCGTTCATGCTGCCAATGACCTCGAAGGACCGTCGCGAAAGCTTGCCGGCCGCACTCGCCGCGGCGTTGACGGGTGCCGCGCTCGGGCCGGCCTGGGCCACCGCGCGGCCCGGATCCTTCAGGCCCGGCATCGGCTTCAGCTCGATGCCCTGGTGTGCGACTTCCATGACGTCATGCCAGGTCATGGCGGGCAGCGAGCCGCCGGTCATCTTGTTGGTAGAGGTGTGATCGTCGTTGCCGAACCAGACGGCGCCGACATAATTGCCGGTGTAGCCGACGAACCAGGCGTCGCGATAGGCATTCGTGGTGCCGGACTTGCCCGCCACCTTGATGCCCTCCAGCGCGGCGCGCTTGCCGGTGCCTTCCTCCACCACCTTGGTGAGCATGTAGTTCATATCGGCGACCACCTGGGTCGACAGCACCTGCCGCATCGGCTCGTCGGCATGGCGATAGATCACCTCGCCGGACGAGTTCTTCACCTCCATCGCCGCGTAGGGCTTGGCCTTGCGACCGCCATTGGCGAACACCGCGTAGCCGGCGGCCTGATCGATGACGTTCACCTCGGCCGAACCGATGGGCAGGGAGACGGAATCGGTCAGCTGCGTGGTGATGCCCATAGCGTGGGCGGTCTCGATGATCTTCTTGCGCCCGGCGGCAGCCGCCCGGGCCTCGTGCGAGATGCCCATCGCCTTGCCGAGCGCGATCGAGACCTGAATCGGGATGGTGTTGATGGATTTGGCCACCGCCACGGTCAGAGTCGTGGCGCCCGAGAACGAGCGTCCGTAGTTCTGCGGGCACCAGTTGCCAATGCAGACAGGCCGATCGACGACGCGGGTATCCGGCCGATACAGGCCCGCGGCGAGGCCGGCCGCGTAGACATAGGGCTTGAACGACGAGCCAGGCTGGCGCAGCGCATCGGTGGCGCGGTTGAACTGGCTCTCGCCGTAATCGGCGCCGCCGACCATCGCCCGCAGCGCGCCATCGGGGTCGAGGATCACCATCGCGGCCTCGTCGACCTCGTACTGATCGCCGAGCCGGCGCAGGGTGTTCTGCACCACCTCGTCGGCCCGCCGCTGGATGGTGAGATCGAGCGGCGTCTTGACGGTGAGTACCCGGTCGCTGCGGAAGCGGCCAGCGTCGGCCATTTGCTTGATCTCGCCGAAGGCCCAGTCGAGATAATAGTCCGCCGTGATGTCGCGGGTGCGCGTTACGGGCGTCGCAGGGTTGCGCAAGGCCGTTTGGATCTGGCCCTCGGTGAGGAAGCCGGCCTCGACCATGTTGTGCAGCACATCGACGGCACGGGCGCGGGCCGCCGGTAGGTTCACATGGGGGGCGTACTTGGTCGGCGCCTTGAACAGGCCGGCCAGCATCGCGGCTTCGGCCAGGGAGATGTCCTTGAGCGGCTTGCCGAAATAATAGTCCGCCGCCGCCACGGCGCCGAAGGTGCCGCCGCCCATATAGGCGCGGTCGAGATAGAGCTTCAGGATCTCGTTCTTGGAGAGATGGCTCTCCAGCCAGAGCGCCAGGAAGGCCTCGTTGATCTTGCGCTCAAGCGAGCGCTCGTTCGTGAGGAACAGGTTTTTGGCGAGCTGCTGGGTGATCGACGAGCCGCCCTGGGTGTTGCCGCCGCCGCGCGAGTTCGACACCAGCGCGCGGGCGGTGCCGATGGGGTCGATACCCCAATGCTCGTAGAAACGCCGGTCTTCCGTCGAGACCAGGGCCTTGATCATGATGTCGGGAAAGTCGTCGAGCTTGAGCGAATCATCGTGCTTGATCCCGCGCCGCCCGACTTCGGTGCCGTAGCGGTCGAGGAAGGTCACCGCGAGATCCTGGGCCTTGAGCCAGTTGTCATTGGTCAGGTTGAAGGCGGGCTGCGCCAGCGCCAGCATCAGCACGGCCCCGCCGGTGCCGAGGGTCACCGCCTCGCTGGTCAGGTCTAGGGTGACGCGCTTCCAGCCCCGCACCGCGAACACGTTCATACGCTCTTGGAATCGCTCGTAGGTCTCGCCTGCCGAGCGGCCGCCATCGTACAGGCTCGCGTTCACCCAGGCATCAAAGGCCAGGGCGGCGTGCTTGATCCGCGTCGTCAGCGAGGTCGCTTTGGGCAGGCGCACCTGAGTTCCAGTCCTTCCGTACCCGGCGCCGGCACGAGGCCGGGTCACGCGATCCTAACAACACCTGCGCCCGGCCGCGAGGCTTCGTTGCTGACAACGCCTCGGCAAGGCGCAGAGTCCCGGCGTTGTGGACGATAACCTGGTCTTAACCTTGACGTCGGATTGGGGCGGGTCGGTGGCATCGGGAGGCTTGACTCCGCGCTGCGACGTCGTGCCTTGCGCCGGCAACGCTTGCCCGCAGGTCGGCGTTGCGGCACAGGAACGGATCACCCGGATTTTCGCCGCTCCCAGCCCAAGGTGTTCCCCATGCGGGACCGCTCGGCCGCGCGTTCCCAGACGCCGCAGGCCTTCCCCGAATCCCCTTCCGCCTCGGTCGACGAGCCGTTCTGGCGCACCAAGAGCCTGGAGGCGATGTCCCCGACCGAATGGGAGAGCCTGTGCGACGGTTGCGGCCGCTGCTGCCTCCTCAAGCTCGAAGACGAGGACACGGCTGAGGTCTATCACACGGATGTCGGCTGCACTCTCCTCGACGGCCATGGCTGCCGCTGCCGCGACTATCCGAGGCGCCAGAAGCGGGTGCCCGATTGCGTGCGCCTGACGCCCGAGGCGGTCCGCACGATCCCGTGGCTGCCGCCGACCTGCGCCTATCGCCTCATCCGCGACGGTCAAGACCTCTACGCTTGGCATCCCCTCGTCTCCGGACGCGCCGCCAGCGTGCACGAGGCCGGCATCTCCGTGCGGGGCCGGGTTTCCGGCAACGAGGAGGAGTTCACCGCCGACGAACTGCTCGATCGGATCGTGACCTGGCCCAACCGCACGCCCGACACCGAGGACGAGGCGGATTGATCGAGGGTCAAGCCTCCAACATCGACGGGACGGGGTTCTTGGCGATGATCCGGCGGGCTTCCGCCGCATCGCAATGCATCTGGACGATCAGGGCCTCGGCCCCGTCGAAGCGTACCTCGCCCCGGATGTAGTCGAGAAACTCCACCGCGATCGTCTGGCCGTACAGGTCTCCGGAGAAGTCGAACAGATTGACCTCGAGGAGAGGAGCGCCGTCGTCGAAGGTCGGCCGTCGGCCGTAACTGGCGACTCCGTCCGTCACCCGGCCATCCGGCAAGCGCACCCGTACCGCGTAGATGCCGTGAGCGAGTCCGCAATCCGTCAGCGCCACGTTGGCAGTGGGATAGCCCAGGGTACGCCCGCGCTTGTCGCCGTGGCGGACCTCTCCGGAGACGAACCAGCGATAACCGAGGAGCGCGTTGGCCTGCGCCACCGCGCCCTCGGCCAGGGCCGCCCGGATCGCGCTCGACGAGACCGGTTCCGCGCCTGCGCTCAGGGCCACGGGGGAAATGATACGGCAGGTCAGGCCGGCCTGCGTACAGAGGTCCGCGAGCACGGCCGGCGTGCCCTCCCGGCCCCGGCCGAAATGGAAGTCGTGGCCGATGACGACCCCTGACACTCCGAGGTCACGCACCAGAAGCTCCTCGACGAAGTCTCGGGCGCCGGTGCCCGCCAGGGTGGCGTCGAAGCGGCGTACGATCAGGCCGTCGAGACCGAGATGCGCGAATACGATCTCTTTAGCCAACGCATCGGTGAGACGGAACATGGGCAGGTGCGGCGCAAAATAAGCGCGCGGATGCGGCTCGAAGGTGAGCGCCACCGCTGGGCGACTTGCTGCCTGCGCCGTCTCGCGGACGGCGGCGATCAGAGCGCGATGGCCGAGATGCACCCCGTCGAAATTGCCGATCGCCGCGATGGCGCCAGCGATGGCGGGCGGTACTGGCTCGTCCTCGCGGCAGATTGTGAAGGGTCGCGCACGCGCGGATGCGGCGGGCGGGACGGCGGATTCGTCGCCAGACGACATCGGATCTCGACGGTTGCAGCAGACGGATTGGGCGCTGTGGCGGCGGAACCTGTCGAAATCCGGCCAGGGGGTCAAGCGCGTGGCCTGAGCCCGGAGGTCGCGGCGGCGATCGGCGGGGCCGAGGACCGGCGCCGGGCCTTCGCCTTGCGCCGCCCGATATAGAGCAGCAGTCCCGTCACCAGGAAGAGCGGCATCAACAGGGCCGCGATGAGGAAGATCGGCGGTCCGAGGGGGCCGAAGAAGCGGCCGCTATGCACGTCGAGCATGTTGCCGGCGATCCGGACGCCGAGCGGCCGTTCCCCACCGACCTCGCGCACCAGGATGCGCCCGGTGGCCGCCTCGATCCGGGTGTCGTCACGCCAGCCGTTCGGATTCTCCGAGCGGACGCGCACGGGACCCGTGAAGCCTGCCGGCAGGAGCAGGGTGGCGCGGATGAAATGGCCGTCCTGCACCGCGCGGAAGGCCGCCCAGGCCGTGTCGAGGGAGGGCGCACCGGGGGCGCCCAGGGCTTCCTCCTTCCGGCCCGGCGGCGGCTTGCTCTCAGAGCCGACCGACCGCGGTTTTTCCATGCCAGACTGCGGCTTGCCATCCGCCATCCGGGTGATGGTCTCGCCGCGCGTCAGCAGGGCGGTGACCACGTTGCGATACCCGTCGAAGGACCACCATAGGCCGCTCAGGGCGATGATTAGATAAATCGGCAGCACCCAGGTGCCGGCCACCGAATGCAACGACCAGTAGGTCGGTCGACCCCATTGGCGGAGGTTCGGCTTCAGCCAGATTCGCCAGGACATTACCTTCGGCCAGCGCAGGTACAGGCCGGTGCAGAGCAGCATGAGGAGAGCCAGCACGCTCAAGCCCGTCAGCGTCCGGCCCCAGCCCTTGCCGTCTCCCGAAAGAAGGAGCCAGCGGTGCAAGCGCCGGATGGTGGCGAACACCGTCTCCGTCCGCGCTGCGCCCAGGACGGTCCCGTCATAAGGGTCGAGATAGAGCGAGGGCGGACGCTGGTCGGTGGCGGGGTCGCGGCCGAGGCGCATCATCGCGGTGGTGCCGGGCTCGGCGGACAGCGTGAGGTTCACCACCGTGCCGCGGTGCCGGGCGTGGAACCGGGCGAGGAGCGCATCCGGCGTGAGCAGGTTTTCCGCCCGGGACGCGACCCGGATCAAGTCGGCGTCGACGAACGCGCCGATCGCATCTTCGTAGCTCAGGAGGGCGCCGGTCACGCCCGCCACCGCGAGGATCAGTCCGGCGCCGAGACCCAGCAGCCAATGGATCTGGAATAGGATCGCGCGAAGGCGCCTCACCAGGCCACCCGTGCGGTCACCAGGGCCTGGAACGGTTCGCCCACCGCGACCAGCAGGTTGCTCGCCCCCGACGAGGCATAATAGGTCTCGTCGAACAGGTTCTTCAGGTTGAGCTGGACCGTGGTCGGCAGGCCGTTCACCTGGGTCCGGTAGGCCAGGAAGGCATCGCTGACCACGTAGTCCGGCAGGCTGAAGGTATTGGCGGCGTCGCCGGGCCGCGCCCCGACGTAGCGGGTGCCGAAGCCGACTTCGAGGGAGCCCGGCCCGAGGCGGGTCGAGCCGAATTCCATCGCCTCCGCGACGGCGCCGAGCTGATGGGTCAGGAACAGCGAGGCCGTGACCCGCGGCGTGTTCTGGAGCTCCTTGCCGACGAGGACCGGATCCTCCGTGACGACGGCCTGTGTGAAGCCGTAGCTGCCGATCACGGCCCAGTCGGGCCGGATCTGACCCGCGAAATCGAGTTCGAAGCCGCGCGAGCGGACCCGGCCGGCGGTGGAGCCGAAGCGGTTGCCGTTGACCACCTGGGTGATCAGCACGTTGCTCTTCTCGGCGTCGAACATCGCGCCCGTGATAAGAAGCCCCTCGGCGACCTCCGCCTTGACGCCGACCTCATAGGCTTCGCCCTCTTCCGGCAGCAGCGTGCCGGTGACGTCGAGATCGGTCACGTTCGGGCGGAAGGATTGCGTGTAGCTGCCATAGAGCGAAAGGTTCGGCGAAAGCTTGTAGACGAGACCGGCGCGCGGCACCGGCTTCACACCGTTGATCGCGGTCGAGATAACGGCTGGGCGTCCCGCATAGGCGAGCTGGTCGTAAATCTGGGCACTCATCCCGCCAACCAGAATGAGCCGGTCGGTGAGGTGAAGAGAATCTTGCAGGTACAGGCTGGTGTTGCTGAGACGATCGCGGTTGTTGCTGGACGCGAGCGAGATCCGGTCTGAGGCGCCGAGCAGACCGTAGAGGGGATCGAACGGGTCGAAACCGCTCACGTTCGGCCCGCGCACACTGGTCTTCCGGTAGTAATCAATCCGTTCATACATCACGCCGGCCAGGAGGTCGTGACGCAAGCCGAAGGTATCGAAGCGTCCGATCAGGTCGAGGCGCGCAACGTTCGCGTTGAAGTCGCCTCCGCGCGTCGCATCTGCCCGGCGCGTCAGAAGACGCGTATTGGCGTTGTAGGAAACCGGCCGGATCTGATTGTCGTCGTAACCGAGGTTCGAATAGCTGTAGCCGAGATGTAGCTTCCAATCCTCGTTGAACCGGTGGTCGATATCGATCGTGGCGAGGTGGCTCATAGCCTCGACCCGGCTCACGCGCTCGTCGAAGCGGCGGTCGCGGGGCACCCGCAGGGGGCGGCCGGTGCGCGGATCGAAGGTAGTGCCCCGATCGAATGGGATGGTGTAGTGCGCGAACTCGTAGCCCACCGTCACGCTGGTCTCGTCGCCGCGCCAAGTCACGGACGGGGCCACAACCTGTCGGCGGATCTGTCCGAAGTTGCGCCAGTATTCATAGTCCTGGAAGTCACCAATCACGCGGTAGGCTAGGTTGGTGTCCTTGACCGGACCAGTGAGATCGGTTTGGACGAGGCCGCCGCCGAAGCTCGTCCCCGTCAGCTCAAGAGACCCGCTCGGGGTAAATTCCGGTCGCTTCGAGACGAGATTGATGAGGCCGCCGGGCTCGGAGATGCCGTAGAGGAGCGAGGCCGGCCCCTTGAGCACCTCAACCCGCTCGATAGAATGGTTGAAGTTCTGCTGTAGGACGGTGCGGCGCCCGTCGCGCAGGATCGAGCTGTCGCGGGAAGACCCGAAGCCACGCCTGATCACGGCCTCTTGCGTGCCGCCGAGACTGTTGGTCTGCACGACGCTGCTGACATTGCGCAGGGCCTCGTCGAGGCTCAGGACCCGCTGGTCGCGCAGGACGGCGTTCGGCACGACTGCGATGTTGGCCGGCGTATCAAGGAGAGCGGTCTCCGACCCTGCCCCGAAGCTCGTTCGCCGGGGGGTGTAGCCGAGAACGCCGCGACTGTCGCCGGCGATGTGGATCTCTTCCATTGCGACGTCCGAGAAGTCCGGCTGCTGCGCAGATGCGGACCCCGCGTGAAGCAGAAGGGCTACGCCTGAGAGCAACCCCGTCGCTCCCGCGGCTGCGCGGCTTGTGGAACGGCTGTGCCGGCGACGGCGGACGTGATGAGGCATGATCGCTCCAGATTGAGGCTCGATCTTCCGTAGGATAGTCTTTTATATTTGACAATATATCGGTGATATATTGGAATTAGTCTATTATAATCTGACTTATATCTCAAAATATAGATATGTTTCGCAAAATAAGCTGAATGCCAGATGGTCCCAAGCCGCTGTCAGGCCCACCTCCAGATCTTGACCCTTCCGTTGCGCGAGCCCATCCCGGTCCAGCTATGACCGACCCGCGCACGCACCATCTCTGGCGGCCCTATACGCAGATGCAGACGGCGGCTCCGCCGCTGGAGGCCGTGCGGACGCATGGCTCCCGCATCGTCCTCGCCGACGGACGCGAACTGATCGACGGCATTGCTTCGTGGTGGACCGCCGCCCACGGCTACAACCATCCCCACATCCGCGCCGCCGTGGCCGCCCAGCTGGAGGCGATGCCGCACGTGATGTTCGGGGGGCTCACCCACGCGCCGGCCGAGCGTTTGGCGGCCCGCCTCGCTGGCCTGTTGCCGGGCGACCTTGATCACGTCTTCTTCACCGATTCCGGCTCGGTCGCCGTCGAGGTCGCGCTGAAGATGGCGGTGCAGATGTGGGTCAACCGGGGGATCGCCGGGCGCACCCGCATCCTGGCGTTTCGCGAGGGCTATCACGGCGACACCCTCGGGGCGATGTCGGTCTGCGATCCCGACGAGGGCATGCACCGGCGCTTCGGCGCCTACCTGCCGGCCCAGGTTTTTTGCGATCTACCAAGGACAGCGGTGCAGGTCGCCACACTGGATGCCCGCATGGCCGCCGAGCGCGAGACCCTGGCGGCCGTCATCATCGAGCCCCTGGTTCAGGGCGCCGGCGGTATGCGGATGCACGCTCCGGACGTGCTGGCGACCGTCGCCCGCCTCGCGAAGCGCCATGGGCTGCCGCTCATCGCCGACGAGATCTTTACCGGCTTCGGACGCACCGGCACCCTGTTCGCCTGCGAGCAGGCCGGGATCGTGCCGGACATCCTGTGCCTGTCGAAGGCGCTCACCGGGGGCACCATGGCGTTGGCCGCCACGATCGCCACGAGGGCGGTGTTCGAGAGCTTCCTGTCCGACGACCCCGCCGCCGCCCTGATGCATGGGCCGACCTTCATGGCCAACCCGCTTGCCTGCGCGGCGGCCAATGCCAGCCTCGATCTGTTCGAGCGCGAGCCGCGCCTGGAGAAGGTCGCTGCCATCGCGGTGGCTCTGGCAGAGGGCCTGGAGCCGCTCCGGTACCTGCCCGGGGTGGCTGACATCCGCATTCTTGGGGCGATTGGCGTGATCCAGTTCCGGCAGGCCCCGGATCTCGCCGATCTTAAGCACCGGTTCCTCGCGCTGGGGACCTGGGTTCGCCCATTCGGCGACATCGTCTATCTCACGCCCGCACTTACCATTGCGTCCGAGGATCTGGCGCAACTCCTCGCGGCCATGCGGGCGGTGGTGACGGAGACCACCGCCTGATCGCGGCGGGTTCGGTCCGGCGCGCCTTGCAACCCGCGCCCGCGTCGCTCGTTGGGACTACGTTGCGCTGGCCCTGTGTTCTGAACCGCGTCGTGCAAGCCCGGTGGGGCGCGACGATCCTGGTTCCGGGCAGGGCCTGCGGCCAGACAGGCTGGAGGGTGCATCGTGGTGGATGAGGCGACGAACGCGAACGACGATCGGCCGGTGATCCTACTGGTGGAGGACGAAGCCCTGACGATCATGGACCTCGGCGACGTCCTCGAGAATGGCGGCTACGAAACCGTGCAATGCGCTTCGGCGGAACGTGCCCTCGGCATCCTCCAGGCCCGCCCCGACATCTGCGGCCTCGTCACGGATGTCGAACTGTCCGGCAAGACCAACGGCTTCGAGCTCGCTACGGCGGTGTCCGAGGCTCGTCCCCAACTGCCCATCGTGATCGTCTCGGGCCGCGCCGCGCCCGACCCCGAGCGGATGCCGAAGGGGGCCAAGTTCATCGCCCGACCCTGTACCGGCGAGGACATTCTCTCGCAGCTCAAGGGACTGCTGCCCTGCTGATGGGTTGCTGAACTTCAGGCCGTCGGGCTGCTGTGCGCGCGCCACCACGCGACCGTGTCGTCGAGTCCGCGCTCCAGGCTGAAGCGTGGGCGGAAGCCGATGGCTTCAGTGAGAATCCGGGTGCCCGCCTCGATGGCTGCCGGTTCTGTCGGGTTCAGGAGCCGGGCACCGTAGGCGAGGTGCTCCGCATTCCCGATCCGGGCGGCGAGACCATCGAGAAGTGCGCGCACCGGAACGGCCGTGCCCGAGCCGATATTCACCGGTCCAGTAACGTCGCTCGCCACGAGAGCGGCCAACGCGGCGGCCGCATCCGCGACATGCAGGAAGTCGCGGCGCTGGTGCCCGGTCGAGGTCGGGAACGATGTCCCGGTCATCAGTGCGTGGACCGCATCTGAGACGAGGCGTCCGCGCCGCTCGCCAGGACCGTAGAGGAAGAAGAGCCGTCCCCAGGCGAGGCGGATGCCATGGTTCTCCGCATAGGCCGTGAGGATGCGCCGGGTCCCATCCTTGGCCGCACCATAGAGGGTTGCGGGCTGGCACGGGGTCGTTGCTTCGTCGAATCGGGATGCGCCCCACGCGTATTCGGCACAGGTGCCGGCGCCGACGAAGCGCCGTCCGCCCTGCGCTGCGAAGGCTTTGGCGAGGTCCAGGGTGGCGGCGACCCAGTCGAGATTGCTGGCGGAGGTCCAGTACCGACCCGGCTCCGCGTCCCAGGCGAGATGCAGCAGGTGGCTTGGGCGAAGGTCCGCGATCAATGCGCGGCGCTCGTTCTCCACCAGCAGGTCGGCCGTGTGCATCGCCGTGCCGCCGAGCGGACGGCGGCCGACACCGTGCACCTCGAAGCCCAGGGCCTGCAGGGCCGGAACCGCGTGGCGGCCGACGAAGCCGGTGGCGCCGGTGATGAGGACACGGCCCGTCACCGGACCCAGTCCGGGTAGGTCAGGTCGCGCTCGGCGATCACCGTGATGGGCTCCGGCCACGCGACGTCCAGGGCCGGATCGTTCCAGCGCAGGCCTCGGGCGCTGCCGGCCACGTAGGGCCGATCGGTCATATAGAGCACTTCCGTGCCGTCGCTGAGGGCTTGGAACCCGTGGCCAAAACCCGTGGGGATGTAGAGGGCATGGCGGTTCAGGGCGTTCAGCTCGACCCCGTAGGCCTGCAGGTAGGTCGCAGAATCCGGCCGCAGGTCGACGATGACGTCGTGGATCGCGCCGGCCGTGCAGCGCACCAGTTTGGTCTCCGCGTGCGGCTCTGCCGAGAAGTGCAGGCCCCGCACGGTCCCGCGCCGAGCGTTGTAGGAGATGCTGGATTGCGCGAAGGCGCCGATCAGACCCTGGGCGGCGAAATCATCCGTGCAGGCGGTGCGGGCGAAAAAGCCGCGTGCATCGGCATGGGGTTCCGGGACGACCCGATACGCGCCAGCCAGCGGCAGGGCCTCGAAGCGCATCCGCTCAGAACACCGAGAGGCGCGGGATCGCGGTGACGAAGCGCCCGCCCCAGTCACGGATCGTCGCCATTTCGCTGGCGATTTCGTCCTTGAGGTTCCAGGGCAGGATCAGGACGTAGTCTGGCCGCATCGCCAGCAGCGCCTCTGGCGAGACCACCGGGATGCGGCTTCCCGGAAGGCGCGTGCCCTGCTTGTGCGGGGAGCGATCGGCGACGGCCCCGACCAGTTCGGGGCCGATGCCGCAGTAATTGAGGAAGGTGTTGCCCTTGGCTGCCGCTCCGTAGGCGCAGACGGTCCGATGCGTCAGCCGCAGATCCGCCAGGAAGGCCAGGGTGGCGCACTTGATGGCGACTACATCCTCCGCGAAGGCGGCGTAGCCTTCCGGACCGAACAGCCCGCCCGCCCGCTCCTCCGCCAGCACCCGTGCCACGGCGTCGGTCTCCGCATGGGCTGCTGCCGCATGGCAGAAGAACACCCGCAGGGAGCCACCATGCGTCGGCCATTGCTCGACATCGAACACCCGCAGGCCGTGCGCCGCCAAGATGTTCGAGACGGCGCCGAGGGAAAGATACGAAAAATGCTCGTGATAAATGGTGTCGAACTGGCGCTCCTGGATCATCCGGAGGAGGTGCGGGAACTCGAACGTACCGACTCCCTCGGATTTCAGTAGAATCCGGAAACCTTCGACGAAGTCGTGAATGTCGGGCACATGGGCGAGCACGTTGTTCGCCGCCATCAGGTCGGCCGCGTGACCGTCCGCCAGCAGGCGGCGGCCGGTCTCCTCGCCGAAGAATGCCACTTCGGTGGGGATGCCGCGCTGACGAGCCACTGCCGCCACGTTGGCAGCGGGCTCGATTCCAAGAGCCGGGATGCCGCGGGCGACGACCGCTTGCAGCAGATAGCCGTCGTTGCTCGCCACCTCCACGACCTTGCTGACAGGCGAGAGCGAGAAGCGCGCCTGCATCGCTGCTACGTAGGCCTCCGCATGGGCGATCCACCCGGCCGAGAAACCCGAGAAGTAGGCATAATCGGAAAAGATCGCCTCCGGGGTCTCGAAGGCCTCGAGCTGCACGAGCCAGCAGGAATCGCAGACATAGGCATGGAGCGGGTGGAACACCTCACCCCGGTTCACCCGGTCCGGCGGCACGTAGGCGTTGGCCAGCGGCGACAGGCCGAGATCGGCCACGCTTCGCCGGAGGGCGGCTCCGCATGCCCGGCAGGTGCGTGACGGGCCCGCAGAGGTCGTTTCAGAGGCAATCATGTCCGGAACCGTCATATCCGACATCGTCATCCGCTGAGCGCCTCGTAGGCCTCGATCTGCGCCAGAGTCAGGTCGCGGGCCGAACCGCCATCGGCCTCGGCGCGATGCCAAGCGGCGGTCCAGGCCAGGGCCGCGTCGAGGCGCAGGCGCCGGTCCCAGCCGAGATAGGTACGGGCCTTGGCGGAATCGACCTTGAGGAAGGTGGCCTCGTGCGGGTGGATCGCCGGGGAGAGGTGCCACAGGGCATCCGCCCCCCAGGCCTGGGCGAGTGCATCGACGAGGTGGGCCACCGGCCGGCAGTCCTCGTCAGCCGGCCCGAAGTTCCAGGGCTCGGCGTAGCGCGGCCCGTCCGCGCCCACTAGGCATTCGGCCAGGCGGAGATAGCCGCTCAGGGGTTCGAGCACGTGCTGCCAGGGCCGGGTGGCGTGAGGCGCCCGGATCTCGACGGACTCGCCGCGGGCGAAGGCGCGGACGATATCGGGCACCAGCCGATCCTCCGACCAGTCACCCCCCCCGAGGACGTTGCCCGCCCGCGCGGTCGCGATCCGGCAGTCGCGCTCGGCAAGGAAGGCGTTGCGATAGGCCGCTGCCACCAATTCGGCACAGGCCTTGGAACTGCTGTAGGGGTCGTGGCCGCCCAGCGCCTCCGTTTCGCGATAGCCGTAGGGCCATTCGCGGTTTTCGTAGGCCTTGTCGCTCGTCACCACCACGACGGCCCGCACGGAGGGCGTCGTTCGCACCGCATCGAGCACGTGGGCGGTGCCCATGACGTTGGTGGCATAGGTGCCGAGCGGATCGCGATAGGAGGCACGCACCAGCGCCTGGGCCGCCATGTGGATGACGATCTCGGGGGCGGTGGCGGCGAGGCAGGCCCGCACAGCGTCCGCATCGCGGATGTCGCCGAGATGCGAGTCCATCCCGGCGCCGATACAGGCCGCCTCGAACAGGTTCGGCGCGCTTTCGGGCGGAAGTGCCAGCCCGCTGACGCGGGCCCCCAGGCGCCCCAGCCACAGGCAGAGCCAAGCGCCCTTGAAGCCGGTCTGACCAGTAACGAGCACCCGCCGGCCGGCCCAGAACGCGGGATCGGGATTTGGGTCGCGGGTGCGCGGCAGGGGGAAGGGCGAAGGCTGCACGCTGAAAATCGATCTCCAGGGGGGCGACGAGACTACCAGCACTTCCAGGGCGGCGCCTCGCTCGCCCACAGGGCTTCGAGGTGGTTCTTGTCGCGCAGGGTATCCATCGCCTGCCAGAACCCGGTGTGGACGTAGGCCGCGAGCTGCCCGTCGGCGGCAAGGCCCTCCAGGGGTTCTGCTTCCCACACCGTGCCGTCCCCCGCGATCCGGTCGAAGACGCGCGGCGAGAGCACGAAGAAGCCGCCGTTGATCGTCGCTCCGTCCCCCGCCGGCTTCTCGCGGAAGCGGCGCACCGTGCCGGCCTCTAGATCCAGCGCGCCGAAGCGGCCAGGCGGTGTCACCGCCGTGAGGGTGGCGAGCCTGCCCTGCGCCTTGTGGAAGGCAGCGAGCGCGGTGAGGTCCACGTCGGCAACGCCGTCGCCGTAGGTCATGAAGAAGTCGTCGTCACCCAGATAAGCGCGCACGCGCTTCAACCGCCCGCCCGTCATGGTGGTTTCGCCTGTCTCGATCAGCGAAACGCGCCAGTCCTCGGCAGCGCTGCGGTGAAAGTCGACGTCGCCGCGTCCGATGTCGATGGTGACGTCGGAGAGGTGCAGTCGGTAGTTCAGGAAGAATTCCTTGATAACGTAGCCCTTGTAGCCGAGGCAGATGATGAATTCGCGCACCCCGTGAGCGGCGAAGATCTGCATGATGTGCCAGAGGATCGGACGACCGCCGATCTCCAGCATGGGCTTGGGCCGCGTCACTGTCTCCTCGGACAGGCGCGTACCGAGACCGCCTGCGAGGATGACTGCCTTCATGGGGTCCTGAACGGTCTTCGCGGGGCCTGGAACAGGCGCCGGAGCGGCGTTTCCGCAAGGCTTAGTCGAGGGGATGGACTTCGTCCAGGCGTGGGGCCGGCCGATCGATGAGCCGGCTTTTCCGGTCTCTTGCGGGCTCGCCCGGGGCGCCTGTCATCGCAGCTTCACATGGGCCGGTCATGCCCGGGCCTGAGAGGATCATCCCGGTTGCTCGTGGATGCATCCGGAATGATGGGCGCGGGCGAGGAGCCATCGCGCTAGGGTCGAAGAAGAGGACGTGCGATGTGGGCGGCTGACGAGCGCGGGACGGCCGAGCCTGGCGAGGGCGGCCTGACCCGTGCGGCGATGGCGTCGCTTCCCGGAGCGGGAAACGACAGGGAGGGCGAGCGCAGCATGGCGAAATCCGACAAGCGCCTCCGTCCCCCGGGCGCCAAGAGCGTCGGTTGGGCCCTGGTCCAGGCCGCGCGCCTGCACCGGTCCCGTATCGGTGACCGCTTGGTTGCCCTCGACCTCTTCGCCGGTCAGGAGCAGGTGGTGCAGGCGCTGGCCGCCGCCGGGACCATGACGATGGGGGATCTCGCCGCGATGCTGCGGGTGCGCCCGCCCACCGCCTCCAAGACGATTTCGCGGCTCGCTGCCCTCGGCTTCGTGGAGCGCCGGGCCGAGGCCGGCGACGGCCGCATCGTGCGCGTGCGGCTTACCGAGACGGGGATGGCCAAGGCTGCCGCCATCGAGCGGCTGTGGGATGATGTCGAGGCGGAACTCCTCGATGGGTTCGACGGCAAGGAGAAGCGTCGGCTTCGCAAGCTCCTGCGCAAGGCCGCCCGCAACCTCGCCGAGGCGTCCGGCGTCACCGGCCACGAGGTCGAGGGCGATTCCGAGATGGATGAGGAGGAGGCGGATTCGCTCGTGGTTCCGGAAGCCCTGTAGACGGGCCGCCCTATGGGTCGGAGACCGCCGTACCACCCAGCGGCCGTGTGCGATCAGGACAGTCTCTCCGACCTCCTGCACGACCCGAGGCCATCAAGGCTGCAAGGGACCCTACGCCGGCATGTGCGGCTTGGCGTTGACAGCCTCGGGTTTGGCTTTGCGCATCAAATCGCGCCGATTTCAAACGTGGGTGAATATCGGGTTTCACGTCCCGTGCGATCGATCCCTTCCGGTTCTCCCTTCCGGTTCTCCCTTTCGACTCCTGCTGCCATGGGCGACGCTAGGTCCAGCCCGGTGCAGCTATGCGTGAATGCGGGAATGCGGCTCTGCTCTGAAGCTCCGCGTCACAGGACTGACGCTGGGCCCCACGGCTTTGGCCGAGCTGCGCGCCGAGATTGGGATCGAGCCGTTGGGGATCGATTCGAGGGCCGCCGCGCCCCGGCCAGGGCGCCCGGTCGGCATCGCGCTGACGTGCGGTGCAGGGCCTTCTTCGCCTGCCTCGACGCGTCGGCCGAGACGCTGGCTGGCCTGGGAGGACGACCCACTACTCTCGACCCCCATGCGCTACGCGGTGAACGTCTCCCTGGTCTTGTTGGTCCTGAACCCGCTGTGAGCGCCCGGTGTGGCCCAGACGAATCGGTTCGGTCTCAAGGTCCTGCGCGCGCTGCTGCTGTTCGGAACGACGGCCCTCAGCTTCTGGACCTTGCGCAAGCTCCAACTCGCCGAAACCCCGTCGACCGGGTTCGCCGCGCCCCTGATTGGCACGCTGATCATCGGGCCGCTACTCGGCGAATGGTCGAATCCGCGCCGCTCGGCCTCTTCGGCACGATGGGGCATTGGCGTCTGGTGCTCGCCCACGCCTGAGCGCCCGCAAACGTGCTGGCGTCCTTGATGTCCATCCAACTGCTCTGGTCGTTGGTGCTGGGTTACCTGATCTTCGGCGACGTGCCGGACCGATGGACACTGATCGGTGCGTCCATCGTCATCGGCTCCGAGCCCTACTCTCCTGGCCCAGAAGCGGCGCTCCGCTCAGCGGTGACGGCGATGGTGGGAATGGCCGCGCGACTTCATGCGCGTGCGATAGGCGCGGCGGCCGGGGTCGATGCCGAGCGCCCCGTTCACCGTGCCGACCGCGCCTCCGACCGCACCGCCCACGATGCCGCCCACCGGACCGGCGACCCGATCGCCCTCGGCGGCTCCCCGGCGCATTCCACCGGGCAGGCCCTGTGCTTCGGCCGTGCCCGACAGGGCGACGGCGGACAGGACGAGGCTGGCGGCGATCAGAGCTTTTCTCATGATGGTGTCTCCCGATGACGCTGCGTCTCGGCCCATCCTTCAACCAGGACAGGTCCCGAGCGCGCGAGAAACAACGGCCGAGCTTGGAAAAGGTGGCATCGAAAGTTCGGGCCGAACGTGCGGGAGGTCGGAAAGCTCGCTAGTCTCAGGTCGATGCCGCTGCTAGAAGCCGCCAGATGTGCGTTGATGGTGATCCGTGCGGGTGGTTCGGCGTGCCGGACCGGACGACCCGGTCTCGAATTATGAGCCCGGCCTGCGCCTGAGGGCCGCCGTGGCGGACCCGATGCGAAGGCCGGGAGGGCGATCACTCGCCTCCGTTCCGCTGGCCCTGGGGGCAGATCGCCCACCGACCGCCCGACACCGACCCGCGCCGAAGACCTCACAGACATCCCATGAGCGACCAGACCTCCCCCCCCGTCGTGCCAGCCCGCGACTATTCGAAGACCCTGTTCCTGCCTCAGACCGAGTTCCCGATGCGGGCCGGCCTCCCGGTACGCGAACCTCTGCTTCTCGAGCGATGGGCCGCCACCGGCCTCTATGGACAGATTCGTGCTCAGGCAGCCGGCCGGCCGAAATTCGTGCTGCATGACGGCCCGCCCTACGCCAACGGCAACATCCACATCGGTACGGCGCTGAACAAGATCCTGAAGGACGTTATCGTCCGCGCGCAGGGCGCGCTCGGCTATGACGCCAATTACGTGCCGGGATGGGATTGCCACGGCCTGCCGATCGAATGGAAGATCGAGGAGCAGTACCGCGCCAAGGGCCGCAACAAGGACGAGGTGCCGGTCCTCGAATTCCGCCAGGAGTGCCGGGCCTTCGCGGGGCAGTGGCTCGACGTGCAGCGTGAGGAGTTCAAGCGCCTGGGCGTCACCGGTGATTGGGATCATCCTTACGCCACCATGACGTTCCCCGCCGAGGCCACCATCGCCCGCGAACTCATGGCCTTCGCGATGACGGGCCAGCTCTACCGCGGCTCGAAGCCGGTGATGTGGTCGGTGGTCGAGAAGACAGCTTTGGCCGAAGCCGAAGTCGAATACGAGGACGTCGTCAGCGACGCGATCTTCGCCGCCTTCCGGATCACTGACGGCGCTCCGACGGAGCTTGCACCGGCACGGGTGGTGATCTGGACCACCACGCCCTGGACCATGCCGGCCAACCGGGCGGTCGCCTATTCTAAGAAGGTCGCCTATGGCCTCTACAGGGTCACGGCAGCCGCCGACGACAACTGGGCCAAGGTCGGCGACGCCTATGTCCTTGCGGACACGCTCGCCGCTTCCGTCTTCGCCAGCGCCCGCGTCGAGACCTTCGAGCGCCTGCGCGACGTCGCGCCGGCCGAACTCGCCGGCCTGACCCTAAGCCATCCGCTCGCCGCCCACGTGCCCGGCTACGACTTCGCCGTTCCGCTCCTCGATGGCGAACATGTCACGGACGAGGCCGGTACCGGCTTCGTCCACACGGCGCCGAGCCACGGCCGGGAGGATTTCGAGGTCTGGATGGCCAACGGCCGGATGCTGGCTGAGCGCGGCATCGACACCCGCATCCCCTACACGGTGGATGCCGATGGGATGCTGACCGACGAGGCGCCCGGTTTCACGGGAAAAATCGTCTTGAACCACAAGGGCGAGAAGGGAGACGCCAACAAGGCGGTCATCGCTGCGCTCACCGACGCGGGTACCTTGGTGGCGCGTGGCACGCTCAAGCATAGCTACCCGCATTCCTGGCGATCGAAGAAGCCGGTCATCTTCCGCAACACCCCACAATGGTTCATCGCGATGGACCGCCCAGTGGATTCTCTCGGCAACCGAACCCTGCGTGAGGTTGCCGTCCAGGCGATCGAGGAGACCCAATGGGTACCGCCGCAGGGCAAGAATCGCATCAACGGGATGGTCGCCAACCGGCCAGACTGGGTGGTCTCGCGCCAGCGCGCCTGGGGCGTGCCGATCACGGTCTTCGTCAAGCGCGGCACTCACGAGGTGCTATGCGATGAGCGTGTGAATGCTCGCATCGCTGCAGCCTTCCAGGCGGAGGGCGCCGACGCCTGGTTCACCGATGCGGATGGCGCCCGCTTCCTCGCCCCGGACTACGATCCGGCGGACTATGAAAAGGTCACGGACGTCCTCGACGTCTGGTTCGATTCCGGCTCGACACATGCCTTCGTGCTTGATGATCCTGAGCAGTTTCCAGGTCTCTCCGGCGTCAAGCGCCGCCGCGATGGCGGCACCGACACGGTGATGTACCTTGAGGGCTCGGACCAGCATCGCGGCTGGTTCCAGTCGTCATTGCTGGAATCCGCAGGCACTCGCGGACGCGCGCCCTACGACATCGTCCTGACCCACGGGTTCGTACTCGACCCCAAGGGCCTGAAGATGTCGAAGTCCAAGGGCAACGTCGTCGCGCCACAGAATGTCATCAAGGATTCCGGTGCCGACATCCTGCGCCTGTGGGTTGCGGCCTCCGACTATGCCGATGACCTACGCATCGGGCCCGAGATCATCAAGACCTTTGCTGAGACCTACCGTAAGTTGCGCAACTCGCTGCGATGGATGCTTGGCTCGCTGGCACATCTCGAACCCGGCACCGAGATCGCCCATGCGGACTTGCCCGAACTGGAGCGGCTGATCCGGCACCGCCTCTCCGAACTCGACGGCGAGATCCGCGAAGCTTACGCGACCTTCGACACCAAGCGGGTGGTGGCACTCCTCAACGGTTTCATGACCGGCGATCTTTCGGCTTTCTACTTCGATGTCCGCAAGGACGTGCTCTACTGCGATCCTGCCTCGTCTGCGGTGCGCCGGGCCGCCCTGCAGGTTATCGATGAGACCTTCCGCCGGGTTACGATCTGGCTGAGCCCTGTCCTGGCCTTCACGGCCGAAGAGGCGTGGCTCGACCGCTACCCATCCGAAAACGACTCGGTCCATCTCCAGATCCTTCCGGAGACGCCGGCCGCTTGGCGGGACGACGCTCTGGCGACGCGCTGGCAGACCATCCGCCGCGTGCGTCGGGTCGTCACCGGCGCCTTGGAGATCGAGCGCACGGCCAAGCGCATCGGCGCCAGCCTCGAGGCGGCGCCTACCGTGTTCATCGCGGACTCGGCGCTGCGGGCGATCGTCGAGGGCGTCGACTTCGCCGATATCTGCATCACGTCCGCCATCCGGATCACGGACGGGGAAGGCCCGGCGGAGGCCTTCCGCCTCGACGATGTGCGAGGCGTTGCGGTGGTGCCGGCCCTGGCCGAGGGCCGGAAATGCGCCCGGTCCTGGCGGGTGACGCCCGAGGTCGGCAACGACCCGGACTATCCCGACGTGACCCCACGCGACGCCCGCGCCCTGCGCGAGTGGGATGCTGCCCAAGCCAGCACGAGTGCCGCGTGAGCCAGCGTCCGCAGCACCCCTTCCCCCAGCCAGGGGGGAGGGCCAAACCATGCATGTAACTCCTTTCCGCCTCGGCCTCGGTGCCCTTCTCCTGACCCTGATCCTCGACCAGGCTTCGAAGCTTTGGCTCTATTTCGGCACCGATCTGGTGCTGACCCAGCCCTGGCGGCTCACGCCCTTCGCCGAGTTCCTCGTCGTCTGGAACCGGGGCGTGTCCTACGGGATGTTTCAGCAGGAGGGTGGCCTCGGCCGCTGGGTTTTGGTGGGGGTGTCCTGCCTGGCGGCCCTCGGCCTGATCTTCTGGATGCGGCGAGCGGAGACGCGTCTGCTCGCCGTTGCCCTCGGGCTCGTAGCAGGCGGCGCCATCGGCAACGCCATCGACCGGGCGGCCTATGGCGCGGTGTTCGACTTCGTTCACCTCCACTGGCGCACTTGGTCCTGGTACGTTTTTAACATCGCCGATGCGGCCATCGTCGCGGGCGTTGTTGGCCTCATCCTCGACAGCCTGCGGCCGGTACCTCGGCGCACGGGTTCCAGCCTTTGAAACAGGATCGGCATTTCTAGTCGCCCTGTGATCCGTAAGTCACAGTCGGAATCGTTGTGCGGCCGCGGCTGGTGCGCTGCGGTCAAGGCGCCATACGATCGCCTGAAACCCAGGTCAGGCCGAGAGGGTCGGATCAGGATCGCTGTACACAAGGCGACCATCCGGGCTCGGGCAACCGGGACCCACAACCGGGCGGAGAGCGGGGATAGCATGATCGGGCATCGCGGTTTGCTGTTGGTTATGGCGGGTGTTCTGACCGCCGGGAGCGCGCAGGCGCAGCAGGGCGTCTTCATGCGCGACGCCCTCAGCAACATCGGCCTCATCGAGCCCGAGAAGCCCGCGATCACCTATCGCGAGCGGGCCCCCCTCGTGATGCCGCCCAAGCTCGACGGCAAGGCCCTGCCGGCCCCGCGCCAGCCCGAAGCCTCGGCCCAATGGCCGAAGGATCCCGAAATCGTCCAGCGTGAGCGCGAACGCGAGGAGGCTAAGAAGCCCATCGCGCGAGGTGCACAGGGCCGGATGAACGACAACAACATGACCCTGTCGATCGACGAGATGCGTGGCGGGCGCCGTGCCAGTGCCCAGACCCGTACCGAGCCGGGGCGCCCCGAAGGCGAGAACGATGACCGGAACTCGTTCTGGTCGAATCCCTTCGGCCTGCGCTCCGCCGAAGTCGCGGAGCCGTCGGCGGTCGAGCCCGATCGCGACGTGCTCACCGATCCGCCCAATGGCTATCGCAAGCCGCCCCGTAAGGTTGCCAAGACCAATGGTGACCCTGTGAATAATCCCTACCGCGAGCGCGAAGAATCCGATCCGGGCGCCTATGTGCGTGCGCGCTCAGCGAACTGAATTCCGGGTCAGGCTCGGCGCCGCGCAGGGTGCGGGCGTCGCGAGAGAACCCGTTTCCTGCCCCTCCGACGCACCCCCGTGGCGTGGAGCCGGCGCAATGCCAACATGACGGATGGCCCTCGCAGGCGGCCAGCCGCAGAAGGAAGAGCTTCGATGCATCTGTTCAGGAAGGACACGCCCCTCTTCGGACCGACGCGACGGCACGGCAGCGCCGGTCGGGCGGAAGCCGCTCCCTTCGGACGCTCCGAGGCAGGTGGGCCCGAGGTCAGTGCCTTCGCCCTCGACAATGGACTCGATGTCGTCGTCGTTCCCGATCACCGCGCCCCGGTCGTCACGCATATGGTGTGGTACCGCAACGGCTCGGCCGATGATCCGCTCGGCCAGTCAGGCATCGCCCATTTCCTTGAGCACCTGATGTTCAAGGGGACCGAGCAGCACCCGATCGGCGCCTTCTCCAAGGCCGTCTCCGGCCTCGGCGGCCAGGAGAACGCCTTCACCTCCTACGATTACACCGCCTATTTCCAGCGCGTCGCCCGCGATCACCTGCGGACGATGATGGAATTCGAGGCCGACCGCATGACCGGTCTCGTCCTCGACGATGCCGTTGTGGCGCCCGAGCGCGACGTGGTGCTGGAGGAGCGCCGCATGCGGGTCGAGACCGACCCGTCGGCGCAGCTGTCCGAGGCGATGGCTGCCTCGCTCTTCGTGCATCATCCCTACGGCACGCCGATCATCGGCTGGATGCACGAGATCGAGGAACTGAACCGCACGCACGCTCTCGACTATTACAAGCGCTTCTACACGCCGGAGAATGCCATTCTGGTGGTTGCCGGCGACGTGACCCCGGACGACGTTCGCCGCATGGCCGACGACACCTACGGCCGCGTCACTCCGCAGGGCACCCGGCCGCTGCGCATTCGTGCCAAGGAGCCGGAGCCGCGGGCGCTCCGCCGCCTCGCGGTCGCCGATCCCAAGGTCGAGCAGCCGACCCTGCAGCGCCTCTACCTGACCCCGTCCTGCATTACTGCGCGAGACGGCGAGTGCCATGCGCTCGAACTGCTCGCCGAGGTCATGGGCGGTGGCTCGACCTCCTACCTCTACCGCAAGCTGGTGATGGAACTCGGCGTCGCCGTGAATGCCGGCGCCTGGTACATGGGCTCGGCCATCGACGACACCCGATTCTCGGTCTACGCGATCCCGGCCGAGGGCGTCAGCCTGGAAAAGCTGGAGGAGGAGGTCGACCGCGTCCTCCGCCGCGTTCCCTCCGAGGCCTTGAGTGCGGAAGCGATTGAGCGGGCGAAGACGCGGCTCGTGGCCGAGACGGTCTATTCCTCCGACAGCCAGTCCTCGCTAGCCCGCATCTACGGCTCGGCCCTCGCCATCGGCGAGTCTATTGAGGAGGTCCGGCGTTGGCCCTCCGACATCGAGGGCGTGACGCAGGCGCGCCTCGCGGCGGTGGCCGAGCGCTACCTGACGCCGTCCCGCTCCGTGACCGGTTACCTGACCAAGGCTCGCGAAGCCGAAGCAGCCTGAGGCCTTTCAGGCCGCGCGGCCGATCCGACCCCGCGGCTGGCCGATCCCCTTCGAGAGGCCGCGGCCCTGCCGCCGCGCCCCACGCACAGCATGAGGTTCCCATGAACGTGGCCACCACCGACCTGCTCGACACGTCCGCCACCCGCTCCGCGACCTCGCCGACCCAGGCCGTTCCCGTCGCGACCGCCCCCGGCATCGAGGCGTGGCACGTCGAATCCCCGGTGGTGCCGCTGATCGCCCTGGCCTTCACCTTCGAGGGCGGCGCGGCCCAGGACCCGGAGGGCAAGGCCGGCGTGGCCCAAATGCTCGCTCGCCTCCTCGACGAAGGGGCGGGCGACCTGTCCTCGGACGCCTTCCAGGAGCGCCTCGCGGCCCGAGCCATCGAACTCTCGTTCCATGCCGGCTCCGACGCCCTGGGCGGCTCGCTCAAGATGCTGGTCAAGCATGCGGACGAAGCCATCGACCTCCTCGCGCTCGCCCTGGCCAAGCCGCGCCTCGACCCCGACGCCATCGAGCGGGTGCGGGCTCAGACCCTGGCTGGCCTGCGCTACCAGCAGAACGATCCAGGTGTGATGGCCTCGCGCCGCTTCTTCGCCGAGGCCTATGCCGGCCATCCCTATGCCCGCCCGTCGTCCGGCACGCCCGAGAGCATCGCGGCGATCACCCGCGACGATCTCGTGACGATGCATCGCCAGATCATCGGGCGTGGCGGTTTGAAGGTCGCGGCGGTGGGCGCCATCGACGCCGCACGGCTGGCGGAAAGCCTCGACCGGGCCTTCGGCAGGCTCGCTCTGGCCGCCCCCCTCAAGGCCGTGCCTCAGACCCGGATGCAGAACATCGGCGCGCGCCACGTCGTCGACCTCGACGTCCCGCAATCGGTGATCCGCTTCGGCATGAGCGGCGTGCCCTGGCGCGACCCCGACTTCATTCCGGCTTACGTTCTCAATCACATCCTCGGCGGCGGCTCCTTCACCTCCCGCCTGTTCCAGGAGGTGCGCGAGAAGCGCGGTCTCGCCTACTCAGTGGGCACGTCGCTGGTCAGCCATCGCGCCGCGTCGATGACCTGGGGCTACACCGCTACCAAGAACGAGCGCGTCGGCGAGGCACTATCGGTGATCGGCGAAGAGATCGGCCGCCTGATCACCGAGGGTCCGTCCGACGAGGAGTTGCAGAAGGCGAAGGACTATCTCACCGGCTCCTACGCCCTCGGCTTCGACACCTCGACCAAGATCGCCCATCAGCTGGTGCAGATCGCCTTCGAAGGCCTCGGCATGGACTATATCGCCCGCCGCAACGATCTCGTCGCCAACGTGACCCAGGCCGATATCCGCCGCGCCGGCGCCCGCACCTTCGCGGATGGGAAGATGCTGGTGGTGGCCGCCGGGCGACCCACCGCTTTCTGACGGGTCACCGATTTCCCCAGGCGCTGCGGACGAACCGCCGCGCCGTGGAGCGGGTTCTTGGGACTGTACGCGGGCACGGCGGTTGCTAGGGTGCGGTTGCTAGTGTCTGCCAGAGCGGCGGCGATGCCGCGCCGCTCGCTTTCAAGCTCGGGACAGTCCGGATGACCTCACGCCTTGCCTCCCTGCCGGTTCGCCTTGCCCTTGTGGCAGCGATGGGCCTCGCTGCGACGCCCGCCCTGGCGCATCCGGGCCATGAGGCGGCCAGTGGGTTGGCACAGGGCTTCCTCCATCCCTTGAGCGGCCTCGACCATCTCCTCGCCATGGTGGCGGTTGGCCTCATCGCGGCGCGGATCGGCGGCCGAGCCCTCGTCCTGGTGCCTCTGTCCTTCCTTGGCACGATGGCTGTCGGCGGAGCGTTGGGCGCTGCCGGCATCGGACTTCCCTTCGTGGAAATCGGCATCGCCCTCTCGGTGGTCGTGCTGGGCGCCTCGCTGGCCCTGCGGCCTGCCCTGCCTGTTGCTGCCGCCATGGTGCTGGTTGGCGCGTTCGCGGTGTTCCATGGGCATGCCCATGGTGCCGAGATGCCGGAGACGGGCTCGGGCCTCGCCTACGGACTTGGATTCCTCGGTGCGACGGCGCTCCTTCACGCGGTCGGACTCGGTCTCGGCCTGTCCGCCGGGCGTCTGGCCCGCAGCCTCGCCGCCCTGCGGGTCGCCGGCGCTGGTCTGGCCGTTGCCGGCCTCGGCCTTCTGGCCGGCGCTTTCTGAGCACTACGCCCAACTTCCTTGCACGTCTCCGATCGAACGGCCCCCGCGAGGGGGCCGTTTTGTGTTCGGTGGGCGGCGCACCTATCTGACGGCATCGCCCGTCGCTCAAGGGTCAGCCGATGCAGCTCACCGGAATTCACCATCTCACCGCCATCACCGCGCAGGCCGCAGACAACCTGGCCTTCTACACGCGGGTGCTCGGCCTGCGTCTGGTGAAGAAGACGGTGAACCAGGACGACGTGTCGGCCTACCACCTGTTCTATGCCGATGGCCGTGCCTCGCCCGGCACCGACGTCACCTTTTTCGACTGGCCGGCCCCGCCGGAGCGGCGCGGCACCAACAGTATCAGCCGCACTGGCCTGCGAGTCTCGGGCGCCGCCGCGATCGCGTGGTGGCGCGAGCACTTGGCACGGCAGGGCGTGACCCACGCTGTGCCGATGGAGCGTGACGGTCGCCTCACCCTCGATTTCGAGGATGGTGAGGGACAGCGCCTGATGCTGGTGGATGATGGGGGCGTTGGGGAGGCCCATCCCTGGGCCGGAAGTCCCGTGCCGGCCGAGCACCAGATCCGCGGACTCGGGCCGATCCGCTTGAGCGTGGGACAGATCGCGCGGACTGAAGCGGTCCTGACCGACATCCTCGGCTTGAGCCACGATCGCAACTATGAACTGCCCGAAGGCGAGGTCCGCGTTTACCGCATGGGAGCCGGTGGTCCAGCCGCTGAACTTCACCTCCTCGCCGAGCCGAAGCTCAGCCCTGCGCATCAAGGCGCGGGCGCCGTCCACCACGTCGCGTTCCGGATTCCGGATGCCGAGTATCAGGCTTGGGCCGACCGTCTCCGGGTGCGACGGATTCCTTCCAGCGGGCCGGTGGATCGCTACTACTTCCGCAGTCTCTACTTCCGCGAGCCCAACGGCATCCTGTTCGAGATCGCCACCGACGGTCCGGGCTTTGCCACCGACGAGCCTCTTGAGACGCTGGGCGAACGCCTCGCTCTGCCGCCTTTTCTCGAAAGCCGCCGTGCAGAGATCGAGGCGGGGTTGAAGCCGCTGTGAGGCAAAACCGAAGAATTAAGAACGATTCCAGACCATTGCCCCCAGCGCACCTGCGTACGCGCGCCGCCTTGACGCGCCCACCGCAGGTGCGAGAAGACCCCACGCAAAGCTTCAAGATTCGAGCGAAATTCGAGACGGACCGTCGATGAGCAAGTTCAACGAGGAGCGTGTGCTGAGCGTCCATCACTGGACCGACACGCTGTTCTCCTTCCGCACCACCCGCGATCCCGCCTTCCGTTTCCGTAACGGCGAGTTCGTGATGATGGGCCTTGAGGTCGAGGGCCGTCCGCTCTTGCGTGCCTACAGCGTCGTCTCGGCCAATTACGAGGAGGAACTGGAGTTCTTCTCGATCAAGGTTCCGAACGGCCCGCTCACCTCGAAGCTGCAGCACCTCAAGGTCGGCGACCCGATCATCGTCGGCAAGAAGCCGACCGGTACCCTGGTGCTCGACAACCTGATGCCGGGCAAGAACCTCTACCTGCTCGGCACCGGCACCGGCCTGGCGCCCTTCATGTCGATCATCAAGGACCCGGAAACCTACGATCGCTTCGAGAAGGTCGTCCTCGTCCACGGCTGCCGCCAGGTGCAGGAACTCGCCTATGGCGAGACCATCACGCAGGACCTGCCGAACCACGAATTCCTCGGCGAGGTCATCAGCGCCGGGTTGATCTACTACCCGACCGTGACCCGCGAGCCCTTCCGCAACCGCGGCCGCATCACCGATCTGATGACCTCCGGCAAGCTGTTCGAGGATATCGGTCTGCCGCCGATGTCGGTGCAGAACGACCGCTTCATGCTGTGCGGCTCGCCCGACATGATCCGCGACACTCGCCAGCTGCTCACAGACGGCGGCTACGTGGAGGGCAATCACGGCGAGGCCGGGCACTACGTCATCGAGAAGGCGTTTGTCGAGAAGTGAGCCGGACCTGAGCGGAGCCCGCGCCGTCTTCATCGCCGGTGCCGGGACCGAGATCGGCAAGACCTACGTCACCGCCGCGCTGACGCGGCGTCTGCACGACCGGGGCCGTACCGTACGCACTCTGAAGCCCTTGGCGAGCGGGGTTCCCCCGCTCGGTACCCCCGGTTTTGCGGACAGTGATACAGCGCGCCTGCTTGCGGCGCAGGGGCTACCCGTCACGCTTCGCACCGTCGAAGCCTGCTCGCCCTGGCGCTTCGCCGCGCCGCTCAGCCCCGATCTCGCCGCCGCGCAAGAGGGCCGGACCCTGGCCCTGGATGACCTTATCGACTGGTGCCGGACCGAGATGGCCGGAATCCCGCCCGACGGTACCCTCCTGATCGAGGGGGTCGGCGGTCTGATGAGTCCGGTGACCGGCGACGCGACCGGCCTTGACTGGCTCAAGGCCCTCCGCCTGCCGGCCCTCATGGTCTCGGGGTCCTATCTCGGAGCCATCAGCCACGCCCTCACGGCCGCCGAGACCCTGGGCGCCCACGGGGTTCCACTCCGCGGGATCGTCGTTTGCGAGAGCCCGAACGCGCCGACGTCACCGGATTTCGTGGCGGCGGCACTCCGTCGCCATCAGGGTCGCCATCAGGCTGTCCCGGTCATCGTCATCGCCCGCGACGGCGACTGCCCGGATGCTCTGGCCGACCTCGTCTGACCCGCAGGGCCATCGAACGAGCCCGACAAGACGGACGGGGGCGCTTCCCGCTTCAGAGGACTTGGATCGACAGCGCGCCGGCTGGGCAGATCCGCAACACGTGCGGGCGTTCTGGCACCACGTCCCAAATCCGTACCTCAGCGTAGCGCAGCTGGATCGTCCCGCCCGGCCCAGGTCCGTGGAAGGCATGCTCCAGGGCGAGCACCAGGGTGGGACGCGGTGGATGCGGTCGAAGGGGGGTGTCGACCGTCAGCGTGATCGCATCGGCCGCCGAATGTGCGAAGGCGTCGAAGCTCTGCACCAGCCCGTCGATTTCGGCTCCGTCCAGGGTCAGCACGAGGCAGAGGCGGGGTAGGGCGTTGGGGCAGGCGGTGGCCGGCACGTCCCGTCGCAGGGTCACGCTGAAACGCAACGAACCCTGCGCCGGATAGACCCAGCGATGGGCTTCCCGCACCCCCTGGAAGGGCACCCATTCCTCTGGCTGCGATGCGGAGGGGGCTGCGACCCGGCCCTCGGCCCGGCCGTCCTGGCGGTAATGTAGCAGGGGGTTGACCCCAGCGGCCCCGATATCGGGATAGCGCGCCACATACATCAGGGTGCTGAAATTCGGGTTCGGATCAAGGCCGGCCTTCGCGCCGAAGCGCAGGTAATGGCGCACCGGGTCCAGGCGGATGCGGCCGCTCTGGTGCTTGTAGAAGGCAGTGTCGAAATCGGCGCTGGGGTCGCGGTTCTGCGCCGCCCCGCGCCACACGTAGTGCAGGAACGGGTCGATGCCGGAGCGGGCCACGTCCGGATGCTGGGTCCGGTAGTAACCGGCGTCGAACAGACGGGGCACGCGCCCCAGGGTCACCCGGCGGAACAGAGTGGTGGCGATGCGGATGAGGCGGGGCGGCAGCGGGATCGTCATGTGAAGGTCGGCGCCTCGCACAGGCGGCGCAGGACCGCACCGAAAGTCTCGGCGTCGTCCTCGCGGGCGAGCTGGGCGAGGCCGTTCTGCTGAACCTGGGTCCAAGCGGACTCGGTCTGGTGCAGCTGCGCCAGCGTCTTGGCAAAGCCTGGTGGATCGTGCCAATCATGGACCCGGTACCCCGTGCCGTCCGGCCAACCCATCTGCCCGGCCAGGATAGGCGTGACGACGCTCGGCAGGCCACGTGTCACGGTCTCCAGCACCTTGTGCGGGATGCCGGCGGCGAAGCGCGTCGGCGCCACGGCGACGCGGGCGGCATCGAGCGCGGGACCGATGTCGTCGACCCGACCCAGCACGGTGACGCCGGGCCGGGTCAGCCGCTCGGCAATGGACGGCGCGACGGTGCCGATGATGGTGATGCGCGCCTCCGGCAGGAGCGTCTGTAGAGGAGTCCAGACCTCTCCAAAGAACCAGTCGAGGGAATCGATGTTGGGCTCTCCCTCGCGGGAAAGGGAGCCAATAAAGACGAAGCCCGCGCGGGCCGCGAAGCCGGGGGGATTCGGATGCGGTGCCTGGAGATGGCCGAGCACCACAGGATCGGCGATGCCGGCGTGCCGGAGCAGCCGCGCATCGGCGGGCGAGACGCAGACCACGTTGTCGGCCGCCGCCACCGGCCGGAGTTCCAGTGCCGTGGCTCGAGCCAGCGCCGGTCCCGGGGCCGGTCGGCCCTTGAGGGTAGCGATGACGAAGTCGCGCAGGGCGTAGAGGGATTCGCAGTCGAACACCACGCGGGAGCGCCCGACATCCCGGGGGCTCAGGCCGAGGTCGTGCAGGACCTCGCAGACCATGCGGACATGCGGCGGACGGCTGACCCAGAGCACATCGTAGAAACCGGCGCGCTCGCTGACGAGGCGTCGGAAGCCCTCCCGCCCACAGGGCTCGATCACTTCGATCTGATCCGAAAGGTCACGGTAGGTTCGCGCCGGTTCCTCGCGCTCGCCGTAGACCGAACACACCGTCACCGCGTAGCCGAGATCCGCCATCGCGTTGACGATGGTGTTGGCGCGCGGCAGCCCGGCCCCGAGATCCTGGTGTGGCGCCCGGTCGTCGACATAGAGGATGCGCAAGGCGAAGGGCGCGTCGTCGCGGGGTCCGAACCCGGTGCGTGCCGGCCCCTGCCCAAACAGCCAGCCCCGATGCCGCTCGCGGAAGCGGCTGCGGTTGCGGTCGAGCAACGCTTCGACGTCGGCGCGCCGGACGCTGGTGGCGCTCTCCACGTGGATCGCGATGCTGCGCGGCTGATAGACGACGCGCCGCCCGGCCTGCTGGCAGCGCAGGCACAGATCGGTATCCTCGAAATAGGCCGGCGCGAACCAGTCGTCGAAGCCGCCGAGCGTGGTGAACAATGCGGCCTCAATCATCAGCACCGCCCCGGAGACGTAGCCGACGTCGCGGGTGTAGGAGGCCTCTGGAGCGAAGGGGTCGAGACCGCCCCGCCCATGGGGATGGGTGAGCTGCGGATCGTCCTGGAAGCCCGCGCCGGCCTCCTGCAGGATGCCGCCAGGGAACACCAGCCGGGCGCCGACGATGCCGATATCGTCGGATTCCGAGAAGGTCGCCACCAGGGCCGCCAGGGCGCCGGGCATCAGGTCGACATCGGGATTGAGGAACAGCAGGTACCGGCCCCGCGCCTTGGCCGCGCCCTGGTTGCAGGCCGGGCCGAAACCGATGTTTTCGTCGTTGAGGTGGATCTGCGCCCCGTCGATCCGGCCGAACAGCGCCCGGGTTTCCGGATCGGAGGCGTTGTCGATCAGGATCACCTCGAAGGCCGGGCCGGCGAAGGCCTGCTGCGCGGCGAGCTTGGCCAGCGTCCAGGCCAGCAGGTGCCGGGCCCCGCGCGAGACCATGACGACCGAGACCAGGGGCTCGGTCTCGGGCCGGAACGCGAGGCGTATGTCGTTGAGGAACAAGGCGTTCCAGATCAGGGCGCCCTCGACCAGGGCCGCCTTGCGGCCGGAGGGCGCATCGAGGATGTCGGGGGCAGCCATCATGGCAGGGGTTCCTCTGCCGAGGCGATCTCGGACAGGATGGTGATCCGCCCGATGAGATCGTCGTGCAGGAACAGGATCTTGGACGGACCCGCGTGGACGGGCTCGAGGCCCGCGAAGGTCAGGGCGGCGGGGGCGCCCGGCAGGTCCTCACGGGCCGTGGTATACAGAAGACCCAGGCTGGTATTCAAAGAGGTGACGCGTTGCAACGTGATCTCCCGCGTCGACGCGCCGATCTGGAAGGCCGCGTTGGGGTGAGTCCCGAACGCGAGGTGACGCGGGAGCGACAGGGCGAGCAGCGCCCCCTCTCCGGTCAGGCCGACGAGGCGCGCCTCGGCCTCCCAATCCGCGGCGACATCCGCCAGCTCGGCCGCGAGTTCGGCCCGGAGGGGCGGGGGCAGCCGCCGCTCGCGGACCCATTCCGGCGACAGGGCGAGGTGGAGCCCGGCAAGGCTGGTCTCTTGGCCGGTCTCTTGGCCGGTCTCTGGACTGGTCCCCTGGTCGATCCCTTGGTCGGTCCCCGATGATCCGGCGCCGGCCCTGGCGAACCAGCGCCGGCGCAAGGGGGTGTAGGGGGCGGCGCCCGGCGGTCCGGCGCGCTCGGTGGCGATCAGCCGCCCGAGATCGGGATGGTCGCGGAGGTCCGACCGCAGCGAGGTCTCGCAGGCGAGACGTCCGTGCCGGAGGGGCATGGACACGAGGCTGGACGCGACGAAGGTGGCCGGCTGCGCGGGATCGCTCGACGCCGGCTCGTCCGGGCCGGATGTGTCCGCGTCCCAGGCGGGAAGCATGGCCAGCAAATCGGTTTCCGCCTGCTCGGCTCCCTTGTTGTAGCCGGCAAATAGAGCTTCGCAGGCACGGGTCAGCGCGGCGAGTCCGGTCGCGTCCGAGGCCAGCGCCAGGACCATGTCCTTGACCGCCTGCCCGGTCTGTAGGCGGTGGGCCGGCGCCACCGGGTCGAAGCCCTCGAAGCCGAGAGCGGTGCCGATGACCGGTTTGCCGAAGGACAGGGCTTCGGCGACCTTCATCTTCAGCCCGCTGCCCATCAGGATCGGGGCGACCACGAGGTCGACGTCGTCGTAGAAGTCCTCCAGCCGCGGGACGTAGCCGGCGCGGATCACCCCCGGCGATGTGGCCGGGCCGAGGCTGTTGCTGATCTCGCCGGCGATCACGAGTTCGGGCCGCCCCGGCACCCAATCCGCGCTCCAGGCGGCGGCGAAATGCCGGATCGAGAACAGGTTCGGGTCGTTGCCGTGGCCGAGGAAGCCGATGCGCGTCAGCCGGGTCGGCGCCGCGAACGGGCGTCGGGCCAGGAAGCGGGGCGGCAGGAGGTGGACGCGCCGGTCGGTGAGGGTCCGAAAATAGGCGGCCTCCTCGGATTGGATCGCCAGGACGATGTCGGCGCGGGCGAGGCCGGCCGCCTCGCCGGCCCGGTCGGTGTAGAAGAAGTTCGGCTCGGCCCGGAACGGCCGGTACTGGCGCTGCCGGTCGGCGAAGCGGTCATGCGTGTCGATCAGCTTCAGCATGCCCGGGGGCGCCGCTTCGAGCGCCCGCGACAGGAACACGTAGTTCACCAGAATCGCGCGGGTTTCGGGATAGGCCTGGCCGTACCAGGCCACGAAGGCGCCGACCGCGTCGGGGCACCAATCGTCGATGCCGAAGCCGCGCGCCCGCGTGGTGAGCGGGATCGTGCCCTGGGGCTCGATCCGGAAGGTGTGCCGGAACAGTCCCGCCGCCTCGGCCTCGTCGGTGGGCGGGTGCTGCCCGAAGCGCCGGTAGATCTGATCCTCGTGGGCGTAGGTCGCGAGGTCGATGGCGAAGCCGCCGCGCTGGAGGGACAGGCAGGTGGTCAACAGCCGGCGCCGATTGCCGGCGCTGGTCGGGAAGGCCGGCATGGGCGCCACCACGAGGATCGCAGGGGGGCTCATCCGCGGGGCTTCCCGATCGTGGCCGGAGTGACGCTGCCGGTTCCGAGCAGGAGCGCCTGCGCCACCGCGAGGTCCCGGGGATTGCCCCAGACGGTTTCCAGGCCGAGGCGCGTCTCGGGCGCAGGCCCGAAGCGCAGGTCGGCCCGCACCACCCGCGCGCAGCTCCACGTCGTCCCGGCCCGGACCAGGAGATAGTTCGGCACCCCGGAGCCCGAGAGCGTGGCCTGGCTGTCGCTGTCGCGCGCGATGGCGAGGCGGGGCGCCGCGTCCCGCGCCGGCATGTCCCGCGCCGGCATGTCCCGCGCCGGCATGTCCGGCACCGGCGTTTCCAGGAAGGCGGGGGCCAGGAGCGGGAATAGCGTCGCCAGGGCGTCCAGGGTGGCCGGTGTCACCGCCGCGAGCACGGCGCCCGCCAGGGCCGCGCGCGCGGGCGCCGTCAGCTCGGCGACCGGGCGCGGCTTCGGACATGTGAGGGCCACCTCGCGGAAATGCGTCGCCAGCACCAAGGTGCCGCCCTTCGCCAGGGCCGCCCCGGCATCCGCCAGGACGAGCAGTCCGGCCGGGTCCCGCGCGTCGGCGCCGAAGCCGGTGAAGGCCCAGGTCAGCAGGCCGACGCCCGCCGGCCCCGCGATCCCGAGGGGAATCGGCAGGTCCGTGCCCACGGGGTAGCGGCAGACCAGCACGCCGTTGCCGGCCGCGAACAGGCGAGCCTCGCTGACATCGGGGTGGTCGGGGGGGGCGGTCATGCGGCCTTGGGATGTGATGGGCGGGTGATTGCGCGGAGGTCGGTCGGCCGAGGGTCATCCAAACCCCCCTGCGATCGCCTCGTCACCACAAGGATTCCCGGACCGGCCGGGTTCTGACGGGGCACCGTCGCGCCCGGCGATGGCCGTCGAGCGATTCCCGTCACGCGCGTCCCCGAAGGCGGCGGCCCGAACTCCAGGGTGCGAAACCGCTCGCCACGGGGACGCGGGGGGGGCTTCAGCCGGTCCGCTGCGCGCCGAAAGCCGCCAGGATGCGGGCCCAGGAGCGGGTGCCCTTGTGAAAGCTCGTCAGGTCGTACTTCTCGTTGGGCGAATGGATGCGGTCGTCGTCGAGGCCGAAGCCGATGAGCAGGGTGTTGCGGTCGAGCAGGCGCTTGAAGTCGCCCACGATCGGGATCGAGCCGCCGGCCCCGATGGTCACGGCGGGCACGCCCCATTCCTCGGCCAGGGCCGCGCGGGCGGTCTCGAGCTCGGGCATGTCGAACGGCAGGCTGATGGCGCGGCTGCCCTTGTAGCAGATCACCTCCACCGAGCAGTCGGCGGGGATGCGTTCGCGCACGAAGGCCTCGAAGGTGCGGGCGAGCTGTTCAGGGTCCTGGTCGTCCACGAGGCGGAACGAGACCTTGGCGCTGGCCTGACCGGCGATCACCGTCTTGGTGCCCTCGCCGGTATAGCCGCCGATGATGCCGTTGACGTCGCAGGCGGGGCGCGACTGGATCAGCTCGATCAGCATGCGGCCGCGCTCGCCGGCCGGCTCCGACAGGCCGATGGGACCGAGAAAGGTTTCCGGCGTGAAGTCGAGGCCGCGCCATTGGTCGAGCACCGCCTGCGGCGTCTCGCGCACGCCGTCGTAGAAGCCCGGCAGCGCGACCTTTCCGTCGACATCGTGCAGGTCGGCGATGATCTTCGACAGGACATGGATCGGGTTGCGCGCCGCGCCTCCGAAGAAGCCCGAATGCAGGTCGCGGTCGGCGCAGGTCACCGTCACCTCGAAATAGGCGAGGCCGCGCAGCGAGGTGGTGATGGCCGGCGTGGTGGGGTTCCACATGCTGGTGTCGCACACCAGCACGATGTCGGCGGCGAGCTTGTCGCGATTGGCCGCGACCCATTCGGGAAGGCCCTGCGAGCCGTTCTCTTCGGCGCCTTCGATCAGGATGGTGACGCCGCAGGGCAGCTCGCCCTCCATCGCCAGATGCGCTCGGCAGGCCTCGATGAAGGTCATCACCTGGCCCTTGTCGTCCGAGGCGCCGCGCCCGACGATTTTCTTCTCGCCCTTGGCGTTCAGCGCGAGGCGCGGCTCGAAGGGCGGCGTCTCCCACAGGGCCAGCGGGTCCACCGGCTGCACGTCGTAATGGCCGTAGAACAGCACGTGCGGGGCGCCCGGCTTCGGGGCGTGGGCCAGCACCACCGGGTGCAGGGACGTCTCGTGGATGGCCGTTTCGAAGCCCAGGGCCGTCAGCGTGCCCTCCAGCCACTCCGCCGCCGTGCGGCAATGGGGGGCGAAGGCCGGGTCCGTGGAGATCGAGGGAATCCGCAGAAAGGCGAAGAGCCGCTCCAGGGCGTTGTCGAGGTCGCGGTCGATATCGTTGAGAACGGGGGCGAGCGCGGTCATCGGGCGTCCTTCACGGGGAGGCGAGCGGCGGAACCGGGTTAGCGCAAGGGAGCCGGGCCAAGCAACCGGGCAGGACCGAGCAACCGGGCATGACCCAGCAACCGGGCAGCACCGAGCAACCCGGCTCCACCGAAGCAATCGTCGCATCGTCGAGCCGTACCGCAACGTATCCGTCAGCCGTGCGCCGTGTCGGCCCGTGCACGCTCGGCGGGAACACCCGCTTTTTGGAACTGTTATCGAGTGGACCGGCCCGGGGCGGATGATTTTTCCCCGCCGCGGCCCCTGCGACCCTGTCTCGAAATCCAACGGTGCCGTGCCTGTCCCGGCCCGCAAGTCACGGATACCGCCATGCTCATCGAAAGTGGTTCGCCTCATGCGGCGAACACCATCGGCATCACCCTGACGATCAACGGCGAGACCCGTTCGCTTCAGGTCGCGCCCTGGACCACGCTGCTCGACCTGTTGCGCGAGGATCTCGACCTCACCGGCACCAAGAAGGGCTGCGATCACGGGCAGTGCGGCGCCTGCACGGTGCTGGTGAACGGCACGCGCATCAATTCCTGCCTGACCCTGGCGGTGATGAAGGACGGGGCCAGCATCACCACCGTGGAGGGCCTTGCCGCGAGTGCAGGCCTTGCCGGGAGTGCAGGCCTTGCTGGAAGCGCAGGCCTTGCGGGGAGTGGGGGCGTCGCGGGCGCGGAGGGCCTGCATCCGCTCCAGGCGGCCTTCGTCGAGCACGACGCCTTCCAGTGCGGCTACTGCACGCCCGGCCAGCTGTGCTCGGCGGTGGGGATGATGACGGAAGGCCACGCCCATTCCCGCGAAGAAATCCGCGAGGCGATGAGCGGCAACATCTGCCGCTGCGGCGCCTACACCAACATCGTCGATGCGATCGAAGACGTGATGCACGCGGGAGCCGCACGATGAACCGCTTCGATTACGTCCGCCCGACCACCGTGGACGAGGCGGTGCGCGCCATCGCGGCGGGCGCCAACAGCCGCTTCATCGCCGGCGGCACCAACCTCGTCGATCTGATGAAGTACAATGTCGAGCGGCCGGAGCGCCTCATCGACATCACCCGGCTGCCCCTCGACCGGATCGAGGAGCGCGACGGCGGCCTCAGCCTCGGCGCCCTGGTGACGAATTCGACGGTGGCCTACGACGCGCAGGTCCAGGCTCGCTATCCGCTCCTGTCGAGCGCGATCCTGGCCGGAGCCTCGGGGCAGCTGCGCAACGCCGCCACCACCGGCGGCAACCTGCTGCAGCGCACCCGCTGCTACTATTTCTATGACGACGCCACGCCCTGCAACAAGCGCGAGCCGGGCACCGGCTGCTCCGCCATCGGCGGCGTCAACCGCATCCACGCCATCTTCGGGACGAGCCCGTCCTGCATCGCCACCCACCCCTCCGACATGTGCGTGGCACTGGCCGCGCTGGAGGCCAAGGTCCGGGTTGCGGGCCCGGGGGGCGAGCGCACCATTCCGTTCGCCGACTTCCACCGCCTGCCGGGGGACGCGCCGGAGCGGGACACCAATCTGAGCCCCGACGAGATCGTGCTCGCGGTCGATCTGCCCGACGAGGAGTTCGGCGCCCACCACACCTACCTGAAGCTGCGCGACCGGCTCTCCTACGCCTTCGCGCTGGTCTCGGTGGCGGCCGTGATCAAGCGCGACGGCGACACCATCCGGTCCGCGCGCTTCGCGCTCGGCGGCGTCGCCCACAAGCCGTGGCGCAACGCGCAGGCCGAGGCCTTCCTGGTCGGCAAGCCCGCCACCGCAGAGACCTTCGCGGCGGCCGCCGACATCGTGGTGGCCGAGGCGCAGCCCCAATCCGAGAACGCATTCAAGATCGAACTCGCGCGTCGTGCCATTGCCCGCGGCCTCGCCCAGGCCGCCGCCGGCACGCCGCAGTCGCAGTCCGACAAGCGCATCGCCTGAAGGAACCCTCATGGCCCACAGCATCAGCACCTCAGGCACCGACACCTATGTCGGCACGGCGCAGAGCCGCGTCGACGGCCCGGCCAAGGTCACCGGCCAGGCGAAGTATGCCGGCGAATTCGCCGCCCCCGACCTGACCCACGGCTACGTGGTGTCGAGCGGTATCGCCCGCGGCCGCATCCTGTCCATCGACACCGCCGCCGCTGAGGCGGTGCCGGGCGTCGTCAAGGTGTTCACCCACGCGAACCGGCCGCGCACCGCCTGGCTCGACTACAATTACCAGGACCAGGTCGCGCCTCCCGGCTCGCCCTTCCGGCCGCTCTACGACGACAAGGTCCATTACAGCGGCCAGCCGGTGGCCCTGGTGGTGGCCGAGGATTTCGGCACGGCCCGTTACGCCGCCTCGCTGATCAAGCTCACCTACGAGGCCGAGGCGCCGACCACCGATCTCAGGACCCTGGAGGACGTGGCCTACGTGCCGCCGAAGAAGCGCTCGGGCATCAAGCCCCCGCCGGCGCCCTGGGGCGATGCGGACGGCGCCTACAAGGCCGCGCCGGTCCAGCTCACCAACCACTACCACATGGCCGTGGAGCACCATAACCCGATGGAGCCCCACGCCTCGACCGTGGTCTGGGAGGGCGGCGGCAAGCTCACCGTCTACGACAAGATCCAGGGCGTCTCGAACAGCCTCGGCTACATCACCGGCGTGTTCGGGATGAAGAAGGACGACGTCCACGTCCTCAACCCCTATCTCGGCGGCGGCTTCGGCTCGGGGCTTCGCCCGCAATACCAGCTCTTCCTCGCCGTGATGGCGGCGCGCGAACTCGAGCGTTCGGTGCGGGTGACCCTGACCCGCGACCAGATGTTCACCTTCGGCTACCGCCCCGACGTGCGCCAGACCATCGCTCTCGGGGCCGAGGCCGACGGGGCGCTGACCTCCGTCCGGCACGAGGCGATCTCCGGCACCTCCGGCTTCGAGGATTACCAGGAGGTGGTCGTGAACTGGTCGGGCATCCTCTACGATTGCCCGAACGTCGCCCTCGATTACCGTCTGGCCAAGATCGACACCTACACCCCCTCCGACATGCGGGCGCCGGGTGCGGTGACGGGCGTGTTCGCCCTCGAAATCGCCATGGACGAACTCGCCCACGCGACGGGCCAGGACCCGATCGACCTGCGCCTCAGGAACTACGCCGAGAAGGACCGCACCCAGGACAAGCCGTTCAGCTCGAAATCCCTGCGCGCGGCCTATGCGGAGGGGGCCGAGCGCTTCGGCTGGTCGGGCCGCAACCCTGAGCCGCGCTCGATGAAAGAGGGGCGCGAACTGGTGGGCTGGGGCATGGCCACCGGCATCTGGGAGGCGCTGATGCAGCAATCGAGCGCCCAGGCCACGCTGACGGCCGACGGCAAGCTCGTGGTCGGCAACCAGACCGGCGACATCGGCACCGGCACCTACACCATCCTGACCCAGATCGCCGCCGATGCGCTCGGCCTGCCGATGACGGACGTGACGACGAAGCTCGGCGATTCGAAGCTCGCCAACGCGCCGATCGCCGGCGGCTCCTGGACGGCGGCCTCCTCGGGCACGGCGGTGATGAAGGCCTGTCGCGAGATCGCCGCCCAGGTCTTCACCCTGGCGCGCGGCCTCGACGATTCGCCGCTCGCCAACGTCGATTTCGATCGCGCGGTGTTCAAGGAGGGGCGCATCTCGGTGGCGGGCGACCCATCCCGCAGCATCGCCCTCACGGAGGTGATGGCGAAGGCGGGGATGGACAAGATCGAGGCCACCGGCTCGGCCGGGCCGGATTCCAACCATTCCCAGGACTTCGCCGGCTACACCCACTCGGCCATCTTCGCCGAGGTGAAGGTCGACGAGGATCTCGGCGTGGTGCGCGTCACCCGCGTCGTCTCGGCGATCGCGGCGGGCAAGATCCTCAACACCAAGACGGCGCGCAGCCAGATCCTCGGCGGCGTGGTGATGGGCATCGGCTCGGCGCTGGAGGAGGAATCCATGCTCGACCACACCATCGGCCGGTTCATGAACCACAATCTCGGTGAGTATCACGTGCCGGTGAATGCCGACATCTTCGACATCGACGTGATCTTCGTCGAGGAGGACGACAGGGCCAACCCGATGGGCGTGAAGGGCCTGGGCGAGATCGGCATCGTCGGCACGGCGGCGGCGGTGGCCAACGCGGTGTTCCACGCCACCGGCAAGCGCATCCGCGACCTGCCGATCACCATCGACAAGATCATCGGCTGACGGCGAACCGCCGTCCGTCCCGACGATCGAGAGCCGCGTGCCCCCCGGTGCGCGGCGCTCAGCGCGTCGCGCGGCCGAACAGGCGTTCGGCGAAGCTCGGACCCGCATCGCCGCGTCCGGCCACCACCACGAGGCGGCGGACCTCGCCGCGCAGATAGGACTGGAGGAAGCGGTTGTAGTCCCGGAAGGAGACGCAGCCGTTGGAAGCCCCGCTCGGGCCCAGCATGTAGGTATGGGCCAGGATGCCGTCGCGGCCGTGGATCGCCGCGCTGCCTCCGACCGGGTTGAGCCGGATCGCCCGCACGCCGTGGAACAGGGCCTCGCGCTCGGTGAGGTCGTAGGTGCCGGGCGGGGTCGAGCCGCGCATCCGGCGATGGACGTGGCGCGGGTTGTCCATGCTCTCGCCCAGACCCGAGTGAGCCTCCAGCCGCTCGCCGCTCGGCAGCGTCACGGTGCGGGCGGTGATGTCGTAGACGGCGGTGCCGGCGCTCACCCCCGGATTGCTCTCGATGGTCCGGCGCGGTCCCGGATCGATGGTCGGATCGACCGACGCGTAGGCGAGGGTGGTGCGCGGTTCCGGGTCCGGCGCCGGGCGGGTCCCGAACACCGTGTCGAAGAACGAGCGCTCGGCCTCGGCATTGGCCTGCGCCCGCTCCGTCCGGGTCCGGCGCGTCGTCAGGGCGCGCAGGGCCGGCTCGGACCGAAGGGCGAAGCGGGCCGGCTCGGCCTGACCCGGGACCTGGGCCTGGACCTGGGCCAGGAGCCCGGCCGGACGCGGGACCGGCAGGGGAACGAGCTGGGCCACCGGTTGCGCTATCGGCTGGGATACCCGCATCGGCGTGGCCGGCAAGGCGCGCGGCGTCACCATCGCCAGCACGGTGGCGGGCGCAACCGCCGGGACCAGCGTGGCGGCGAGCGGCAAAGCCTGCGCCAGCCGGGGCACGGACGCCCCGAGCGCCGGGGTCGGGTCGAGCATCCACGCGGCGGCGCTGGGGGCGCGGACCGCCGCCAGGACGGACGGTCCCGGTCCGGCGGGCACCGGCCCCTCCGGCGCGGTCAGGCGCGGGAAGACGCCGCAGAGCAGCGCGACCAGGGACGTCTGGAGCAGCACCCGACCGCGCGGCCGGCGAGGGCGGCGGAGACGGCGGCCGTACGGATACACAGCGTCGTTCATGCGGGCGCTACTCGGATACGCAAGTCCCGAACGGACACCGGTCCGGCTGCGCACACCTGAAGAAAAGGTTAAGCGAAACCAGGATCGGACGAAGGTGCCCGTTGAGGAAACATCAATCTTAACGGGACCACTACAGCCCCAACTTGGTTAATCCGAGATAAACCGCAGCGCATCTTGTCGCCGAAACGATGCGTTGTCCGCAAAACGCCCGCTTCCCGGCCCTTTTCCCGGCCCTTGCTCACCAACTCCCACTTGCCGTCTCTCACGTGCCGGCTTCCACTTTCCCACCGTCGAACCGCCGACGCGAAAAAAGCGGGACCGACCCTGTGGACCTCGGGGGCAAACCGGGATCGGACGACGCACCTGCGGAATTTGGGCGTATGCTGTCGAGCGATCCGGGCCGGTTGCCGGTTTCAGGGAGATCGCGGCCGCATGGGGTTCCTCATCGTCTTTCTCGGCGCCGGTCTCGGCGGCATGGCCCGCCACGGTGTCGGGCTCGCCGCCCTGCGCTTCGGCACGAGCTTTCCCTACGGCACGATGGGCATCAACATCCTCGGGTCGATCCTGATGGGCGTGCTCGCCGGGTGGTACGCCATGCGCAGCGGCAGCCAGCCGATGCGGCTGTTCCTCGCGACCGGCGTGCTCGGCGGCTTCACCACCTTCTCCTCCTACGCGCTCGACGGCATCCTGCTGCTGGAGCGCGGCGAGGTCGGTGCGGCGATCATCTACATCCTGGGCTCGATGGTGCTCGGCCTGGCCGGTCTGCTCCTCGGCCTCATGATCATGCGGATGATCCTGTGACGAAGGCCGAATCGGCCTGAGGCCTGCGTGCCAGGTACCGTGCGGCACGAGACGGCGCGGCGGCCGGACCGAGCCCGGGGCCGTCCCGCCGATCCTTCGGGGCCGACAGTCTGCCGGGGACCAAGTCCGTCCGGGCAAGCGCCGGAAAGATGGCCCGTTTTCTCCGCGCGTGGAATGCCTCCAAATTAAAACTGACCGAATATTGGAATGATGCAAGATTCAATCAATTCCAATCTTGTCTGAATTGCTTGCCAAGCCGAGTGCCAGCTTTCAAACCTTGCCTCCACCGAACAAAAGCCGCCGGGAGAGCAGGACGATGGAACGCACGCTGGACTGGATGCGCGGCTATGCGCGGCTCGCCTGGTGGGACGGCTCGGCCCTCGACCTGCGGCTGCATCGCCTGACCGACATCATCGACGCCCTGGCCGGCGTGCCGGAGGCGGACCCGGCGCTGGTTCCGGCGCACTGGCGGACGCGGGCGGAGGGCCGGGGGATGAGCGATCGGGCGCCCGCGACCTGGGAACCCGCGACCTGGGAACCCGCGACCTGGGAACCTGCGAACTGGGCATTGGGAGAGCGCGCGTGAGCGGTGGAGATGCCGCCCGGACGGTCGCCGGACAGGCCAGGCCGGCCTGCGCCGAGTCGGCGTCGCCCGAGGGTCACCTCGACGAGGCCCTGCGCCGGGCGTTCTGGCAGAGCCTGAACCGCGCGCCATTGCCGGCGATGTCGGCCCTGGAGGTGGCGGCCCGCGTCGTCGGGGCCCTCTACCGCCAGGTGGCTCAGGCTCATGAGGGCCCGAACGGGTGCCGCTGCGGCTGGGAGCCGGACCCGGATTGCGATCTCATCGTGCTGGAGGCCCATCTGGCGGCCGCCCTGATGCAGCCGCCCGAACCGGACCTCGCCCACATGGCGGTGCTGGGGCGGGCCTGAACCGCGCTTCGGTTACGGTTCCCTCACACTCCCGGGGCGATCATGGGCGATGCGGGGCCGCGCGGTCGGCCGGGCATCGCAGCGCCGGAGATGTGAGATGGACGGGTTTTATCGCGGGATCGAGACGGCCCTGCTGGCCTTCAGTCTCGTCCTCGGGCTGGGCGCGCTGGTGGTGTCCGACCGGGCCATGCCGCGGGCCGCCGTCACCGAATTGGCGATCACGCTGCCGATGCTGTCCGTCACGGCGACGCCCTGAGATTTCGGCGTTGCCGAGCAACGATTTATGCTCCGGCAGGTCTCTTGACTGCAACCCTTCAGCCCGCTCGCGACTTAACTGTTCAAGCAGCAACGCAGGCCGTTGCGCAAACCCGACACGTTGAGGGCACGTCCACCGAGGGATGTGCGAGCGAGACTTTTCGATGATGGCAAATCGACTGCGGATGCCCGCACTCGCGGGCGCTTTCTTCTTGATGGGATTCGGCTTCTCCGGCGGTGTCGTCATGGCGGCACCCGCGGCCGATCAGGGGCCGGCCAAGGCCTCCGACTCCAGCCCGACGATTACGCCGGTGGCGGCCGTGACGGAATCCGAGGACGAGGCGGTCAATTGCAGCCGCTCGCGTCGACGCCTGTGGATCGAGGGCGAAGGCTGGATCGTGCGCCGGGTCACCACCTGCCGTTAGGCGGGTTGTTTTCACGTGGTGGGCTGAAAATTTCCAGTCTCAAGACCTGAGGCCGAGATTCTTGACGTGAGACACCGAAACCCTGCCGCCCGGCAGGGTTTTTCGTTTGAACTGCAGTTTCGTGCTGAACTGCTTTTGTCTTGGGCCGCTTCTGTTCCGGGCTGCGTTCGGCGCGTCTTGCCTCGCGCCCTAAGCAGTCTTCGACGGTGTCCGTTGCGCAGGGGGCGGGAACGACCGGCGGAATGGGGTGGTTTTCCTCCGGATCGGCGCGCGTCGGAGTTCGGCACCCCATGACCACTCGCTTCCTGACGGCGCCCCTCGGCGCCCGCCTCCTCGGTGCGGCCCTGGCTCTCGCCGCCGCGACCGGCGCGGCCTGCGCCCAGGATGTCGCGTACGCCGGAACGTCGGGCTATGGCCACCGCTCGCCCTACGGCCAGGCCTTCCCGGATGGGCATGACCAGGGCTACGGCTACGGCGGCGCGCTGATCGAGGGCGCCTATGTCGGGGCACCGTTGACGCGGGTTCCCCGCCCGAGCGAGCTGGTGCCGAGCGCCTGGGGCTACGGCACCTACGGGATTCCGACCGTCGCGGGTATCCGCAGCACCCGCCCGGGCACGCCGACCGTCTATGTCATCGAAGCGCCGCGCGCCGAGGCTCGCGGAACTATCCGGTCCCGGTCCGCGATGGGCCGCTCCAGGGTTGTGGTCCGCGATCGCCGGGGCCGCTGGTCGGAGCCCGCACGGCAGACCGGGCCGGCCTCCGTCCAGGCTGCGCCCGCCGCAGCCGAGATGAGCGGCGGCGCGCGGGTCATCCCGGTTCGCGTCTCGCACCGATAGGCTCGGCCAGGGCTGTCCGCCCACGAACGGACGATGTTTCGGCTCGGGACGCTTTGGCAACCGGTTAATCTGTTCCTGTCATCCTCACGTCAACAACCGTGAAGGTGGTCGGGCCACGCCATGCATATCGTCCTCGTCGACACGAGTCGGGTCGTCCTCAAGATGATCTCGGCCCTGCTGGAACCCAACGGCCACACCGTCACGGCCTTTACCGACTCGGCGGAAGCGCTCGACTATGTCGAGAACACCGCATCGGTGCGGGTGCTGATCACCAGCCTCGAGGTCCGGCCCTTGGGCGGCCTCGAATTGTGCTGGTCCGCCCGTCTGCTGGCGGAGGCCAATCGCCCGCTCTATGTCATCACGATGTCGTCCGCCCGCAACGCGCGGAACCTCGCCGAGGCCCTCGACAGCGGCGCCGACGACTTCATCGAGAAGCCGCCGGGACCGGAGGAGCTTCATGCCCGCCTGCGGGCCGCCGAGCGCCTGACCACGATGCAGAGCGAACTGATCCGCCTGGCCGAGACCGACTCGCTCACGGGTCTCCTGAACCGCCGCGCCTTCCTGCAGAAGTCGCGCGATGCCGCGGAGCGGGTCGGCGATCATGGCAAGATGTCGGCGATCCTGCTTGACATCGACCACTTCAAGCGCATCAACGATGAGTACGGCCACGATGTCGGCGATGCCGCCATCCAGGCCGTCTGCCGCGAACTGGCGCTGGACGGAATCGTCGGCCGCCTCGGCGGCGAGGAATTCGGGATCGTCCTGCCGCACCGGGCCGGTGCCGAGGCCGAGGCCATCGCCACCCGCCTGCGCCGTGCCATGGAGGCCCTGCGCATCCGCGGCGGCCGCGTGCCGATCCGCCTCACCTGCAGCTTCGGCGTCAGCGAATGGTCGGAGGGCGACACCGTCGAGGGGCTTCTCAAGCGCGCCGACATCGCCCTCTACGAGGCCAAGACCACCGGCCGCAACCGCGTCGTCAGCGCCGCATCCGATCTCGTCCTGGCCCGTGCCGGCTGAGCCGGCGCCCGAAGAATTCCCAACCATCCGGCCGCGTCGTCTGTCCCAGTGCGGGACGAGGCCCGCGACCAGGGTGGGGCATCTGCACAACGTTCACCACAGTCTTGCGGGATTTCAGGCGAGTTTCGAAGCAAGTCGACGGGGTTTCGCCCGAGGTTTGGTCAATAAAGCTCTGGAACGGAAATTGATCTGACTCTCCCAAGGGCCGTCGCGGTGTGTCGTGGCGGGACAACGGGGAGTAATGCGGCATGAATGACGCCGTCGGAGTCTTGATCGTCAATGAGCCATCCGGGTTCGCCTCGACCTTTCGAGCGGTGATCGAACATGAGCCGCGTCTGCAGACTTTAAGCGAATCGGATCTCGCGCGCGCACCGGCGCGGAGCGTCGCCCTGGTCTTCGTCGGATCGCAGCCGGAGGCCTCGATTGCCGCCGACATCGCGGCTCTCAAGGAGCGCGCGCCGGGCCTAGACGTTCTGGTGGGCTTCGACCTGCTGCGCGCCGACCTGTTGCGCCAATTGGTGGAAGCGGGCGCCGACGCCTTCGTGGCCCGCAGCGCGACGCCGCGGGACGTGTGCGGCGCCATCCTGAGCCTGGCCGCCCGATCCGAGGCGCGGGGCGCCGAGACGCCGGCGCCGGCCGTGCTGCCCGCCAGCGAGGGCCTGACGCCGCGTGAGGCCGAGATCCTGCGCTTCCTCAGCGCCGGCTTCAGCAACAAGGAGGTGGCCCGCCGCCTGAGCCTCAGCGTGCGCACGGTGGAGACCCACCGCCTCAACCTGCGTCGGAAGACCCAGACCGGTCGCCTGAAAGACCTCGTCGCCCTGGCGCGCCACCTCGGGCTCGCTCCGGTGGTCGAGGCCAGCCCCATGCGGTCGGGCGGCGAGCGCGGACGGGTCCAGCACCAGAGCGAGTGCGTGGCCCGGCTCTGAGCCGGGCCACGGTGCCCCTCAGGCGGGGGTGAGACTTTCGTTGACCGCGGAGAGGGGACGCTTGGGCTTCTGCGCCACGTCGCCGCCGCGCATGGCCTCCTCGAGGGGCTCGGGGCCTTTGCGCAACAGCTTGGCGAGGTAGTAGCTGCCGAAGCCGAAGATGAACGCGTAGGCGATCAGGAAGGCGATCAGGGAGGTCGTCACGGCATTGACCGTCAGGGGCGAATGCGCGTCCGCCGTCCGCAATTGACCGTAGACGATGTAGGGCTGGCGCCCGATCTCGGCGGTGAACCAGCCGAACAGGACGGCGCCGAAGCCGGACGGCGTCATCAGCATCGCCGCCCTGAGGAACCAGCGGTTCGTGTAGAGCGTGCCCCGCCAGCGCAGGTAGAGACTCCACAGGCTCAGGCCCAGCATGGCCATGCCGATCGCCACCATGATGCGGAACGCATAGAACACGGGCCAGACCGGCGGGCGCTGGTCGCGCGGCACGTCCTTCAGGCCCGGCACCACCCCCGAGAAGTCGTGGGTGAGGATGAAGCTGCCGAGCCGCGGGATGCCGATCTCGAAGTCGTTCTTCTCCGCCTCCATGTTGGGAATCGCGAACAGCAGCAGGGGCATGTTCGCCTGCCGGTCCCAGTTGGCCTCGATCGCCGCGAGCTTGGTCGGCTGCAGCTTGAGCACCGCGAGACCGTGGCTGTCGCCGACGAAGATCTGGATCGGCGTGAAGATCACCGCGAACCACAGGGCCATGGACAGCGAGATCCGGGCGCCCGCCACCTTCTCGGCCGGTTCCTTGCGCCCGCGCAGGATCATCCAGGCCGACATGCCCGCAACCGCGAAGGCCGTGGTGAGGAAGCAGCCCAGCACCATGTGGGCATAGCGGATCGGGAAGGACGGGTTGAAGATCACCTTCCACCAGTCGGTGGCGATGGCCCGGCCGTTCTCCACGACGAAGCCGTCCGGCGTCTGCATCCACGAATTGGCGGACAGGATCCAGAAGGCCGAGATCAGCGTCCCGAGCGCCACCATGCAGGTCGAGACGAAGTGCAGCCGGTCGCCGACCCGATCCCAGCCGAACAGCATGATCCCGAGGAAGCCCGCCTCGAGGAAGAAGGCGGTGATGACCTCGTATTGGATCAGCGGCCCCAGCACGTTGCCGGTGAAGTCGGAGTAGCGCGACCAGTTGGTGCCGAGCTGGTAGCTCATCACGATGCCGGAGACGACGCCGAGGCCGAACGAAACCGCGAACACCTTGACCCAGAACCGGTACAGGTTCCGGTACATCGGGTTCTTGGTCCACAGCCACTGGGCTTCCAGGCGGGCGAGAAAGCTCGCCAGCCCGATGGTGAAGGCCGGGAAGATGATGTGGAAGGCCATGGTGAAGCCGAACTGGATGCGCGAGAGCAGGAGCGCGTCGACTTCCATAGGAAACCTCGTCCGATGCGGTGCCCGGAATCAGGGAACCTTGGAACAGCTATAGCGTAGAAGACGCCAAAGCTGCACCCGGTTCACCGGGGCCGCTCAGGTCGCAGCCCGGGGGGGAGACGGAGCCGCCGCGCTCAGGGCTTCCGCAACAGCCGCCGCGGCGCCCGGGCCAGCGCCGCGACGCCGAACAGGCCGAGGGCGACCACGCCGGTCAGGCCGGCGACGAGGAGGTCGCGATCCCGGCTTGTCCAATAGGCGCTGCGGGTGGCCTTGGTCCGGTCCGAAAAGCGCCCGTCGATGCCCACATCGCCCGGCACCGGCGCGAAGAGGTTGCCGGCCTTGTCGGGCGCCGGTTCATCGGTCAGCTGCGCCGACCACATCGTGGCGGCCTTGGCATCGGCGTAGCCCGGCATCAGGGCCTGGGCGGCGGCCATCATCACCGTGCTGTGGCCGACCCAGACCTCGCGGCTCGGATTCTCGGCCGTGGCGACGATGGCCTCGGCGCAGAGGCGCGGATCGTAGACCGGGTCGGGGGCGTACTGCCCGTGGCCGGTGCGGTTGCGGGCCCAGTTGAACTGCGGGGTGTTGACGGCCGGGAGGTAGACCACGCTGAGGGAGACATCGACCGCGTCGTGGATCAGTTCGGAGCGCAGGGCGTCGGTGAAGCCCGAGACCGCGAACTTCGCCGCGCAATAGGGCGCCTGGAGCGGCGCCGCGCGGATGCCGAGGCCGGACGAGACCTGGATGATGGCGCCCCGGTTGCGCGGCTTCATGTGGCGCAGGGCCGCGAGCGTTCCGTAGACCTGGCTCAGATAGGTCGTCTCGGTGACCCGCTTGTACTCGTCCGGCGTGATCCGGTCGGCCGGGTTCACGATGGTCGCCATCGCGTTGTTGACCCAGGCCCGGATCGGCCCGATCTCGCCCTCGATCCGCTCGGCGGCGGCGTCGAGCGCCGCCGCATCCGCCACATCCGCCGAGATCGCCAGGACGGACCCGCCATAGGCCGCGAGCGCGGCCTCGGTCTTCCGCAGGCGCTCCGGATCGCGGGCGATGACCGCGACCGCCCAGCCGCGCCGGGCGAAGAGGTGGGCGGTGGCAAGCCCGATTCCGGCGGTCCCACCGGTAACGACCGCGACCTTGGTCATGATGTTGGTATCCTCAACCCGGGAGAGCTTGCCCAAGACAGCCTGTCCAAGACAGTTTGCCGACGACAGCTTGCGCCAACGGTCTCACGCCAGCGCCGTTGCTCTCAGACCGGCGTGCCCAAACGACACGGGAGCGCGGAAAGCTCCTCGTGGGCGAAACCCGTCGCATGGTTCGGTCTGCTTGCGCCCCTTCACCGACCTCAAGAAGCTCCGCTTCGCAGCAGCTCGGTGGAGGATGACCTACGCCTGAACCGGATGGATTTTTGCCGGTCCGCGTTCGGCGTAAGGGTGGAAGAAGCGGACACCTGGCCGTGCTTTCGACGAACACCCGGGGGCTCTCACAATGCGTTCTCGGCGCAGGCTGACCAAAGAACCATGGATCAGGAGCAAGCGTCCCGTAGGACGCCTGTTTGCTGCGCAGCCAAGCGTTGACCTCAGTTCGCCCGGGCCACCTCGACGAGGTTGTCCGAGAAGGACGGGGCGTGGCCCATGTCGGTGAAGGCCCCCGAGGAGATGCTGTTGACCGTGCCCTCGTTGAGCTGACGCCAGTAGCCGAGCGTCGCGACCACGATGCCGGCCTTCACATCGTCGGTGATGCGCGCCACGCCCTTGAAGGCGCCGCGGTCGTTGGCAACCTGAACCTTGTCGCCGTCCCTGATACCGCGGGTGTCGGCGTCGGCTTGGTTGATCATGACGAACTGCTCGCCCTGGCCCTTCTGCTTGTCCTCCATGTTGGCGTAGCAGGAGTTCAGGAAGTAGTGGCTTTTGGGCGATACGATGTTGAGCGGGAAGCGCTTGGCCAGTGCCGGGTCGTTGGTGTGGGACTCGCGCGGGCCGAGGTAGTCGGGTAGCGGATCGAGCGCTTCGCCCGGCTGGAAGCCCTCGTACATCTGCCGGAACGGTGGCGCGACGAAGTTCGTGGCGCCCTCGACCATGAACATGCACTTGCCGGTCGGCGTCGGGAAGTTGCCCTCGCGGTGGGGCGCGCGGTCGTCCGGCGTGCCGACCTTCAGCCGGGCGAAGCCGTGCTCGCGCATGTACTGGAGGTCGATGCCCTCGCAGGCTGGCGCGTTCCAGTCAACGTAGTGCTCCAGGCACTCCGTGTCGGTCCACTTGAAGTTCTCTTCTTCAAAACCGAGCCGGGCGGCGAGCTGGCGAAAGATCTCGTTGTTCGGGATCGCCTCGCCGGGCGCGTCCGCGCATTTGGTGTTGTAGGTCAGGTAGAGGTGGCCCCAGGACAGGATCATATCCTCCATCTCCGCCCCCATCGTCGCCGGAAGCACGATGTCGGCATAGGAGGCGGTGTCCGAGATGAAGTGCTCGGCCGAGACCATGAACAGGTCCTCGCGCATCAGCCCGGCGACGATCTTGTCGGTCTCGGGCGCCTGCGTGACGGGGTTCGAATTCCAGCACATCATCGACATGATCGGCGGGTCGAGCTTCAGCTCGCCGGTGAGCGCGCGTCCGATCTGAAGGTTGCTGATGACGCGGGTCCCCTCCGGGATCAGGTCGGGCCGGCACATCACGTCGAACTTGTAGGGATGCTCCCAGACACCGAACTGGGTCACGCCGCCGCCGACGTGGCGCCAGGCGCCGGTGAGCGCCGGGATGGACGACACCGCCCGGATGGTCTGGCCACCGCCGTAATGCCGTTCCAGCGCCACGCCCATGCGGATGCCGACCGGCTGCTCGGTCGCCATCTCGCGGGCGAGCTTGCGGATGTCCTCGGCCGGGACGCCGGTGATCGCGGCGGCCCATTCCGGCGTACGCGGAGCGGCCCGCTCCTTCAGTTCTTCGAAGCCGACCGTGTAGTTATCGACATAGTCCTGGTCGACGAGGCCCTGCGCGACGATCGAGTTGATCAGCGCCATGGCAAGTGCGCCGTCCGTGCCGGGCTTCGGTGCGATGTGCCAGTCGGCCGCCTTGGCGGTGCGCGACGCGTAGGTGTCGATGACGACGACCTTGGCGCCTTGTCTCTGGGCGTCTTTCACGATGGCCCAGTGGTGCAGGTTGGTGCTGACCGAGTTGCAGGCCCAGATCACGATGTACTTTGAGTGGATGTAGCTGTCCGGGTCGAGCCCGGCGGTCGGGCCGACGGTGAGCAGCCAGGCCGTGCAGGAGCCCTCGCCACAGAAGGTGCGCTCGGTCACGGTGGCGCCCATGCGGTTGAAGAAGGCATCGCCGCCGTTCAGCCCATGCACCAGGCCCTGGTTGCCGAGATAGCTGTAGGGCGCGATGGCCTGCGGCCCATACTGGTCGATGATCGCCTTCCAGCGCGACACGATGGTGTCGAGCGCCTCGTCCCAGGTGATGCGCTCGAACTGCTTGGAGCCCTTCGGGCCGACGCGCTTCATCGGGTAGAGCAGCCGGTCCGGGTGGTAATGGCGCTTCTCGTAGTCCTTCAGCTTCACGCAGAGGCCGCCGCGGGTCATCGGATGATCCGGGTTGCCGCGGACGCCGAGCAGCTCCCCGTCCTTGACCTCGAAGATCATCGAGCAGGTGTCGGGACAGTCGTGCGGGCAGCCGCCGAAGAAGGTCTCGGTCAGGCTCTCGGCCTGGGCGACCAGCAGGGAGTTGGGCTTGACGATCTCGTTCATGTTTCCTCCACGGCCGAGCGTCCCGCCTTATTTTTCCTGACGGGCCGGCCCGGTGCGTCAGCAGAATGCACTCAAGTGCAAACAATTCCAAATTTTGGTCCGGCGGAAGGACCAAAAGACTGCTGGGCCATGGTACCAACGGTTTTGTCGCGGATCGGCGCGGTCCGCCTGAGGCTTGGTTCGTGACGATAGGGACGGGGGACGCCACGGCCAGCAGGCGACCTCGGGCAGGATGGAACGTGTGGAACTGACGCTCACCCTGGACGCCAAGTCCGAGAAGCCGCTCCAGGCACAGGTGTTCGACCAGGTTCGGGAGATCATCCTGGATGGGCAGATCAAGGCCGGCATGGCACTGCCTCCGAGCCGATTGCTGGCGGAGCGCCTCCGCGTGTCCCGCAACACGGTGTTGCTGGCCTATGAACGCCTTGTGGCGGAGGGCTACGTGAGGGCGCGCGGCACGGCGGGCCTGTTCGTGGAGCCGATCTCGCCGGATAGTCTCCTCCTGATCCAACAGGGCAGTCGGCCCCTGACGAACGGCCCGGTGCCGGACGCATCGAGCGAACCCCTGCTGTGCTTCGCCGGCTCGCCCGGCGGCGGCGGCGACCGACCCGAACTCGACTTCTGGGTCGGGCGGTCCGATCCGGCGGGGTTCCCGCTGGCCATCTGGCGACGGATCGTGACGCGGCTTCTGGCGCGGGAGACGGCCTACCTCACCGATTACTGCGATCCGGCCGGCCTCCCGGATTTGCGCATGGCCATCAGCACGCACCTGCGGCGCGCCAGAGCGGTGGCGGTGACGGAAGATCAGGTCATCGTGACCACGGGTGGGCAGGACGCGCTCAACCTCGTGTTCAACCTGCTGAAGGGACACACCCGGCAACTCTGCATCGAGAATCCCTGCTACCTCGGAGCCTCGCTCATCTTCCGGAACGCCGGTCTGGAGATCCATCCGGTTCCGGTCGACGGCGAGGGGCTGCGAACGGACCTCCTGCCCACGGCCAAAGGCAGCCTGCTCTACGTCACGCCGTCGCATCAGTTCCCCACCGGAGCCACCATGCCGCTGACGCGGCGCCTGGCCCTGCTGCGATGGGCGGAGGAGACAGACAGCTACATCGTCGAGGACGATTACGACAGCGACTTCCGGTACGACGGGCCGCCGCTGACGGCTCTGGCCGGTCTCGACGGAGGCCGGCGCGTCTTCTACGCCGGGACGTTCTCGAAGTCGGTGGGCGCCGGCCTGCGCATCGGCTTCGCCACGGTCCCGCGCATGTTTTGGGACGAGGCGCGGATGCTGAAAGCACGGATGAGCAATGGCCAGGCCTGGCTTGAGCAGGCCGCGCTCGCCGCCTTCATCGACGAGGGGCACTTCGACCGGCACCTGCGCCGCCTGAGGCAGGTCTACAAGGCGCGCCGTGACTGTCTGGTTGGAGCACTTCGCAGGACGTTCGACGGGGCCGTCGTCCTCGGCGGCGAGAGTGGCCTGCACCTGGTCTGGCGCCTCCCGCCCGGCTTTCCGCCCGCTCGGCAGATCCAGATCATGGCGCGAGAGCAGGGCATCGGCGTCTACGCCCTTTCGAGCGGAGCTGCCTACGACTTCGATCCGGGTGCACGGGACGACATGCTGGTCTTCGGCTACTCGTCGCTCAACGAAACGCAGATCGAGACAGCCGTCGGCGCGTTGCAGCGGATCGTGCTTGGGCAAGCAGACCGCAACGAAGGCACGGATTAGGTCTGCGTCAGGGCCCCCGACGAAATCGCTTCTTCGTCGTAGTTGGGTCGGAGGCGGAACGTCCGCTTCAGGGCGGAGGGTGAGGGGCCGCTCCCCCGCCCCATACGGCCATCGCGTGGGCCGGCGGAGCCCGACCCGACCCAGCGTGCTGGCAGTCGTCGGGGCTGACCGAATGGGCGGCGGTGCAGGCAACGACATTTTCCGCATCGCCCTTGGCGACATCGCCGTCAGGGGCGCCACCGACCTGCTCGTGGACTTCCAGGAGGCGGGCCAGACCAGCGGCCACGTGATCCGCTTCACGGGCTTTGCCGCGGGCTCGACGCTGGAGCTGGTGGCGCCTCGGGCCATGCGCGAGTGTACGAGGTGCAGGACGGTGCAGGCCTGTCGGAAGGGCAAATCCTGGTCAGCGCGGGCGGTGCGCGGGGGCAAGTGTCGACGCCCAGCGACGACGCCTTCGCCTGACCCTCGGATCAGGGACCCGGCTCAGTCCGGGTTCCCTGCCTCGGAGCGCCAAGATGCCAAACGGCAAAGTCAGCTCCGGCGTAAAAGCAGGCCGGCAGACATTCACCCGCCCAGGACGTTCGGCGCGGGCCCCGAGGGTCAGGTCTTTCCTACGAGGCTGCGTGCTCCCGTGCGGCGTCGGAGGTTTCAGGGCGCCGGGGCTCCTGTCCCGCCGTCTTCTTTTGCGGGGCCTGCTTGGACGCCGCTTTTTTCGGTGCGGTCTTTCCGTTCGGTGCGGTCTTCGCTTTCGGGGAGGTCTTCGCTTTCGAGGTGGTCTTCCGGCCGGCGACGGCATCGACCGCCTTCGCGACCCGCTTGCGGACGGACTTCCTCGTAACCTTCCCGGTGGCCTGCTCGGCTGTCTTGCCAGCCGCCTTCCCGGCCGCCTTCCCGGCTGCCTTCTCAGCCGCCTTGCCGGCTCCTTGATCCGAGAGGGCTCGGCCCGTGTCGTCCTTCACCTCGGCCAGCCGCGCCTGGAGGAGGCCGAGCACTGCGGCTTCCTCGGGCCTGAGGCCGTCGAGGTCCTCGCGCAGCTCCTCCTCCACCGCGTCCTTGATCTGCAGCAGCAGGGCGCCTTCGAGGTAACAATCCAGCACCTGCGGGTGGATGTAGCACTTGCGGCAGATGGTCGGCGTGTTGCCGAGGCGCGCGGCGACGCCCTCGATGGCGGTGCGCAGGTTCTTCTTGGCCTTGGCCTCGCTGTCGAAGGCCTCGAATTCCTGGAGCGCCAGGGCGGCCAGCACCGTCCCGGCCCAGGTCCGGAAGTCCTTGGCGGTGACGTCCCGTCCGGTGATCTCGCGCAGATACGCGTTCACGTCCGCCGAGGTCACGTCGCGCACGGTGCCGTCCGCATCGCGATACTGGAACAGCTCCTGGCCCGGCAGGTCCTGGCAGGCCTTGACGATCCGGGCCACGCGCCGGTCCTTGAGGCCGAGGTCCCAGGTCTTGCCGCTCTTGCCCTTGAAGCGAAAGGTAAGGTCCGCGCCCTCGATCCGGGCGTGGCGGTCGCGCAGGGTGGTGAGGCCGAAGCTCTTGTTGGTGCGGGCGTAATCGTCGTTGCCGACCCGGATCAGCGTGGTCTCCAGGAGGTGGACCACGGTGGCCAGCACCTTCTCGCGGGGCAGGCCGCTGCGGCCCATATCGGCGTCCACCCGGGCGCGGATGGCCGGCAGCGCGTCGGCGAAGGCCATCACGTGCTCGAATTTGGTCAGGTCCCGGGCCGCACGGAAATCCGGGTGATAGCGGTACTGCTTGCGCCCCTTGGCGTCGCGTCCGGTCGCCTGGATGTGGCCGTTGGCCTTGGGACAGATCCAGACATCGGTATAGGCCGGCGGGATGGCGAGCGCGCGGATGCGGGCCAGAACCGTCTCGTCCCGCACCGGCCGCCCCTGGGCATCCCGGTAGCGGAAGCCGGTGCCGCTCTTGACGCGGGTCAGCCCCGGCATCGCGTCGTCGACGTAGCGCAGGCCGGCTTCCTCGGCCGCGTCGCGCGGATCGGCCACCGTGCCCTCTTCGTCGCGCGCCGTCGCCATGCTGGCACCCATCCCTGACGTTTCTGGTTGTCGATCAACGGGGCCGCGCCATACCGTGTTCCGGGCGCCGACGTGCTACATCCGGTCCGATGGAACACCCCGCCTCCGCCTCCTCCACAGCCTCCTCCTCGGCCTCCTCCCCGGCTGCGTCCCGACGCCTCGTCCTCCTCAGCCCCGACGACGCGACCTTCGCGGCGCGCTTCCCGGTCCTGGTCGAGGCGGCCCTGGCGGCGGGGTTGAGGCCCACGGTGGTGACGCGGGTCGTCGACCATCGCGCCGCGATCGAGGCGCTCGGCGCCCGCGTGGTCCCCTTCGCCCTGGGGGTGTCCCGTCTCAACCCGATGGCGGCCGGCTACGAGGCCGGCCAGCTCGCCGGCATCCTCCGGGCGCTGGAGACCGACCTGATCCACTGCCTCGGCCTGCGCGCCATCGTGGTCGGCGGCTCGGCCGCCGCCATGGCGGGCCTCGGCGCCCGCATCTACCAGCCCGACGACCTTGCCGCCCTCGGCGCCCGCACCGACGCGGCCGGGCGCCTGTCGCGTCTGGCGCTCCGCGGCGTGGTCCGGGGGGCGCTCGCCACCCGTTCCACCCGGTTCCTGTGCGAGACCGCGGCCGATGCCGCCGCCCTGGGGCTCGATCCGGCCGAGACCGGGCTGGCGCTCGTCGGGCCGGACGGGCTCGGGGCCGCGGCCCGGACCCTGTACGAAGACCTCGCCCGCGCATGATCGCGTCCGCCGATCCCCTCGCGTTCATCCGGGCCAACACCCGGCTGCGACCGGTGCCGCACGCGCCCGAAATCGTCCTGCACGTGGCCGACGAGGCCACCGAGCTGTGGCAGAAGACCGAGGACGAGTTGGAGGCGATCGGCCTGCCGCCGCCGTTCTGGGCCTTCGCCTGGGCCGGCGGCCAGGCGCTCGCCCGCTACCTTCTCGACACGCCCGGGATCGTGGCGGGACGCCGGGTCCTCGACTTCGCCTCGGGCTCGGGCCTCGTGGCGATCGCGGCGGCGAAGGCCGGCGCGGTCCACGTCACCGCCAGCGACCTCGATCCCTTCGCGATCCCGGCCATCGGCCTGAACGCGGAGGCCAACGGCGTCGCCGGCCGGATCGAGGCGGTGTCGCGCGACCTCATCGGCTCGGACCCCGGCAGCGCCGTGGTGCTCGCCGCCGACATCTTCTACGAGCAGGATCTCGCGGGCCGCGTCACCGAATGGCTCTCGGGCCTCCATGCGCGCGGCGCCACCGTGCTGGTGGGCGATCCCGGCCGGTCCTACCTGCCGCGCGACCGCCTGACCGAGCTGGCGACCTACACGGTGCCGGTGAGCCGGAGCCTGGAGGATGCCGAGATCAAGCGCAGCAGCGTCTGGCGCTTCCGCGCCTGACAGGCCCCGGGACCGCCGTTCAGATCCGGCCGCGACGCTGGGCGTCGAGGCTCCAGGGGCCGGGACCGGCGGCGACGAGGTAGAGGAAGACGAAGCAGAACAGGATCGCGGCATCGCCGCCGTTGAGCGCCGGGAACGGGCTCTTGGGCGCATGCGCCAGGAAATACGCAACCGCCATCTGGCCCGAGAGCAGGAAGGCCACCGGCCGGGTGAACAGCCCGAGGACGATCAGCGTGCCGCCCACCAGCTCGAGGCTGCCGGCGATGCCCGGCAGGGAGAGCAGGTCGGGCGCGGGTCCACCGCCCATCCGGGCGGGGAAACCGAACAGCTTCTGGGTGCCGTGCTCCAGGAACAGCAGGCCCGACATGATCCGCAGGACGCTGAGCAGGCGCGGCGCCCAGGCGCTCATGGTGGCGGCGAGAGGCATGGCTTGGTCTCCGGAGGGGGGCGCGTCGCGCCCGCAAGGCCGACCCTAGCGCGCCGGATCGGCCGCGGCGACCCGTGCGCCCCGCCTCCGCTGGGGATCGCTGCCTAGAGACCGTCGTCGAAGTCCGGCGGGCCGAGGCGGCGCCAGGCGGCGGCGATGCGGTCCGGCTTGACGTCGAGGGCCTCGGCACAGGCCATGAGCGTCGCCTCGTCACCCATGATATGATCGAGGATGCCGGCCAGGAATCCAGGGTCCTGGGCACTGGCCCGCAAGGTCTCGGGGGTGACGCCGGTGGCGTTCAGGAACGGAAACAGGCGCTCGTCGTCGGTGGCCATCCAGGCGAGGGCCGCCAGGGCCAGGCCTTCGGCGGAGGCGTCTCCGCCATTGGGTTTGCGTTTCGTCAACATGTATCCGCTAAATCTCCTCAGGCGGGGCATGCGTCGAACGACAATGGGCCGTCCACGCATCGGGGACAACGGGCCATGAAGAAGACGGTGCTCATCGTCGAGGACAACGAACTCAACATGAAGCTCTTCAACGACCTGTTGGAGGGCCATGGCTACGCCACGTTGAAGACCGCCAACGGCATCGAGGCCATCGAGCTCGCCCGCGCCCACCACCCCGACCTGATCCTGATGGACATCCAGTTGCCCGAGGTGTCCGGCCTCGAAGTCACGAAGTGGCTCAAGGAGGACGACGACCTCAAGGGGATCCCCGTCATCGCCATCACGGCCTTCGCCATGAAGGGCGACGAGGAGCGCATCCGCGAGGGCGGCTGCGAGGCCTACCTGTCGAAACCGATCTCGGTGGCGAAGTTCCTCGCCACCGTCCGCCAATACCTGGGCGACGCCCGGACCGCCTGACCCGATCGCCTCGCACACCGCGTCCCCGACGGCCTAGAACGAACGACCTTGCGCGAGGAACGATGTCGGCCCGCATCCTGATCGTCGATGATCTCTTCCCGAACGTGAAGCTCCTGGAGACCAAGCTCTCCCTGGAGTATTTCGACGTTCTGGCGGCGATGAACGGACCCGATGCCCTCGCGATCTGCGAGAAGGGCCTCTGCGACCTCGTGCTGCTCGACGTGATGATGCCCGGCATGGATGGCTTCGAGGTCTGCCGCCGGCTCAAGAGCAACCCCAACACCGCCCATCTTCCGGTGGTCATGGTCACGGCCCTCGACCAGCCCTCGGACCGCCTGCGCGGCCTCGATGCGGGCGCCGACGATTTCCTGACGAAACCGATCGACGACACCGCCCTGTTCGCCCGGGTGCGCAGCCTCGTGCGCCTGAAGGCCGTGACGGACGAGCTGCGCTCCCGCGCCATGGCCTCGCGCGACTTCGGCATCGGCGATCCGCTCGCCCTCGCGACCGCCGAGACCGGGCTCGACGCCTCGATCCTCCTCGTCGAGGACCGCCCCGGATCGGCCGACCGCCTCGCCGCGGCGCTGGGCCAGCATCACACCCTGACGGTCGAGGCCGACCCGCACAGGGCCCTGGTGCTGGCCACGGAGGGCAACTTCGACCTCGCTCTCGTCAGCCTCGACATCCAGGGCTTCGACGGGCTGCGCCTGTGCAGCCAGCTGCGCTCCCTCGACCGCACCCGCTCGATGCCCGTGATGATGATCGCCGAGGAGCATGACCGCGCCCGGGTCATCCGCGGCCTCGATTTCGGCGTCCACGACTACCTGATGCGGCCGGTGGACCGGAACGAACTCGTCGCCCGGGTGCGCACGCAGGTGCGCCGCCGCCGCTTCTCGGACGCCCTGCGGGGCGCCGTCCAGGCCTCGATGGAACTCGCCATCACCGACGGCCTGACGGGGCTGCACAACCGGCGCTATCTCGACAGCCATCTCGGCGCGATGTTCAACGAGGCGGCCCTGCGCAACCGGCCGGTCGCGGCCCTGATGCTCGACATCGATCGCTTCAAATCGATCAACGACACCTATGGCCACGAGGCCGGCGACGAGGTGCTCAAGGCCTTCGCGGAGCGCATCCGCACCCATACCCGCGGCATCGACATCGTCGCCCGCTACGGCGGCGAGGAGATCGTCATCATCCTGCCCGATGCCGAGGCCGACGGCGCCTACGCCATCGCCGAGCGCATCCGCGAGCGGATCGAGGCGGCGCCCTTCGCCATCCAGCGCGAGACCCGGACCGTGCCGGTGACCGTCTCCATCGGGGTGGCCTGGCGCCGGGCCGAGGATGCCGGCCCCGCCGACATGCTCAAGCGCGCCGATCTCGCCCTGTACCGGGCCAAGAGCACCGGCCGGAACCGGGTCGAGGCGGCCGCCGCCTGAAGGCGGCAACCGCCAGGGTCAAGAAGCCGCCAAGGTCCGCAACCGCCAAGGTCCGCAACCGCCAAGCTGGGCTTACTGGAGCTGATGGCCCTTCTTGGCCATCTCAGCCCGCACCCGGACCATGATGTATTCCGAGACGTCCTGGGTCCAGTTCTGCATGGCCTGCACCATCTCGTCGAGCACCTGAGGCTGGGTCTCGACGTAGCGCTTGCCGGCGGGCGAGCGGAAGAAGGTCGCGATCTCGTTCAGCTCGGCCTCGGAGAGGCGCGAGGCGTAGATGCGCGCGGCGGTGTCGATCATCGTCTGCTTCTGCATCTCCATCTCGGGTTCGAGGGAGGCCAGCACCGTATCGAGGTCCTTGGTCAGTTCGGGACGGGTCACTGCGCCCTGGCGGATCCGCTCGCTGAAGGCGGGGATGATCGAGTCGAACGAGCGGGCGATGCCGGAATTCAGCATCACCTCCCGGGCGAGCGCCAAGTGGTTCGCCGAGTAGGCGGGCGTCTGAGCGGCGGGCGTGCTCGGCGCCGCGGCGGCGGGGGCGGGCGGCTTGGTGCCGGGCTTGGCGTTGGCGGCCGGCGGCTTCGCTGCCGGGGCCTGGGCCAGGGCAGCCAGGGGGGCACCGGCGAGGACGAGGGCGGCCAGGGCGGCAAGGCGGCGGGACATGGCGGACGCTCCGGGAAGGACAGAAGTCGGGAAGAATTCGAAATCAGGAAAGATTGGGCGGCAGAACGTGAGCGGAACGGCGTGCGAGCTTGCCTTCAGACGGTGCCGAGGCGGGTCACCACCGCCTGTCCGTCCCGCGCCTCGGCCAGGATGGCGCCGGTGGCGAGACCGAGGAACAGGCCGTGCTCGACCACGCCCGGCACCGCCCACAGGGCGCCCGAGAGGGTTTCGGGGTCGGGGATGCGCTGGAGATGGGCGTCGAGGATATGGTGGCCGCCGTCGCTGACGAACGGCGCCCCGTCCTGCATCCGCAGGACGATGTCGCCGGTGCAGCCGCTCGCCCGCAGGGCCGCCGCGACGGCCTTCCGGGTGGCGCCGAGCCCGAAGGCGTTGACCTCGATCGGCAGGGGGAAGGCCCCGAGGGTCTCGACACGCTTGGCGGCATCGGCGATCACCACCATGCGGCGGCTGGCGAAGGCCACGATCTTCTCGCGCAGCAGCGCGCCGCCTCCGCCCTTCACGAGGCGCATCGCGCCGTCGATCTCGTCGGCGCCGTCGATGGTCAGATCGAGCTCGGGCAGGTCCTCGAGGGTGGCGAGGCGGATGCCGGCCGCCTCCGCCGCGACCCGCGTCGCCTCGGAGGTGGGCACGCCGACGACGTCGAGGCCGGCGCGCACGCGCTCACCGAGCAATGCGACGAAGACGTTGGCGGTGGAGCCGGTGCCGATTCCGAGGCGCATCCCGGGCGTGACCAGCCCGACGGCGACCTCGGCCGCGGCGCGGCGCAGATCCGGCCCGCTCACGCGGTGGCTCCGGCGACTTCGGAAGAACGGGCGTGCGGCATGGGACGGCTCGGGCGAGGGGCGGAGAGCGAAGCGCGCCGGTGGCGCGGGAGGATGCGACCGGGTGCCCCTAGCACGCCGGGCCGGCCGGTCCAACGCGGCGTGCCTCCGATGCCGCCTCTCTCCGCCGTGGCTGTCACTGCGCGAGGCTTGGCGTCCGCTGCGCGAGGCTTGCCGTCAGGGGCGTCCGCTCTGGGGCGGCGTGGCGCTCGGCCCGGCCCGCCCCGGCGCGGCCCCGGTGGCCGGGGCTTCGTCCGCGCCCGGACCGGTCGGATTCGCCTGGGCGGTGCAGACCACGGCCTCCTTCTGCAGCTGCACGTAGCAGATGCTCATCTCGCCGGTGCGGTAATTGACCCGGAACACCCCCGCCTCGCGGGTGTGGCGCGAGGCCACGAGACCGTATTCCGAGGGGGCCTGCGCGCTCGCTCCCTCGCCGGAGCCGTAGCACACGGTGACGCCGACGCTGCCGACGGCGCCCTCGCGCAGGCCGTACTGACAGGAGGTGACCTCGCCCGTGACCTTGTCGACGCGGTAGACCCGGTTGAGGTCGATCTGCGGGGCCGGCACGAACTCGAACGAGGCCGCCCGGGCCGGGCTCCCGAGCGCCGGGAGCAGCCCGGTCGTCAGAAGCAGGGCTCCGGCCAGGCGGACAAACATCGGATGCAGGATCGAACGCATCGGGGGCCTTCGTGAATGCTGGGGGGCGCGTGACGGGAGATCGGACGGGGTCCGGCGCAGCGCTAGCGCGGCCTTGCGGCGCAACCGTGACCCATCGGGTATCCACGGCGGCTTCGTGCGCCACGGCCGATTTTTCCCGGCTGGAATCCGCTGAAACACCGCGCGGGCGGGGCGCGCCGCCTCGCCCGCGCGGTGATGCCGCTGGCGTCATTCTGCCAACATGCTAACGGGGTTGGCCATGTTCGACGCCGTCGCCGCCCTCAAAGACATCCTCGAGAACCTGGACCGCGATGCCCGCGAGGCGACGCGTCTGCGGGCGGTGCTGGTGCCGGAATTGCGCCGGGTGATCGAGCTCGGGCGGACCGATGCCGAGGCGCGGCTGCTGGAGGAGCGCGACGGCATCGCCTGCGCCCAGCGCTTGAGCCAGCTCACCGACGCGGTGATCCGCACGATTCACGACGCGGTGGTCTGGCGGCTCTACCCGAACGACAATCCCTCCACCGGCGAGCAGCTCGCCGTGGTGGCCACCGGCGGCTACGGCCGGGGCACGATGGCGCCGGGCTCGGACATCGATCTGCTGTTCCTGCTGCCCTACAAGCAGACCGCCTGGTCCGAGAGCGTCGTCGAGGCGATGCTCTACGTGCTGTGGGACCTGAAGCTGAAGGTCGGCCACGCGACCCGCTCGGTGGAGGAATGCCTGCGCGAGGGCCGGGCCGACATGACCATCCGCACCTCGCTCCTGGAGGCGCGCTACCTGTTCGGCACCCGCGTGCTGTTCGAGGAGCTGGTCACCCGCTTCGACACCGAACTGGTGATGTGGACCGCGCCCGAATTCGTCGAGGCGAAGCTGCGTGAGCGCGACGCACGGGTCTCGAAGGCGGGCGCCTCGCGCTACCTCGTCGAGCCGAACGTCAAGGACGGCAAGGGCGGCCTGCGCGACCTCAACACGCTGTTCTGGATCGCCAAGTACACCTACCGGGTCCGCGACCAGAGCGAGCTGGTGGCCGCCGGGCTGTTCACGCCCGAGGAGTACCGGGTGTTCGAGCGCTGCGACGAGCTGCTGTGGCGGGTGCGCTGCCACATGCACTTCGTCACCGGCCGGGCCGAGGAGCGCCTGTCCTTCGGCCTGCAGCCGAAGATCGCCGAGCGCTTCGGCTACGAGCCGCGCGGCGGCCTGTCGGGCGTCGAGCGCTTCATGAAGGCGTATTTCCTCATCGCCAAGGAGGTCGGCGACCTCACCGCCATCGTGTGCGCGGCCCTGGAGGCGCGCCATGCCAAGCGGACTCCGGTGCTCGACCGCTGGATCGGCCGCTTCCGCGACCGCTTCCGCGCCACCGCCATCGAGGCCGAGGATTTCGTCGACGATCACGGCCGCATCAACCTGCGCGACCCCGACGCCTTCAGCCGCGATCCCGTCAACCTGATCCGGCTGTTCTGGCTCGCCGACCGCCACAACCTGCCGATCCACCCCGACGCCACCCGGGCGGCCAACCGCTCCCTGCGCCTCATCGGCCATTCCCTGCGGGCCGACGAGGAGGCCAACCGGCTCTTCCTCGACATCCTGAGCTCGAAGAACTCGCCGGAGACGATCCTGCGGCTGATGAACGAGGCCGGCGTGCTCGGCCGCTTCATCCCGGATTTCGGCCGCATCGTCGCGATGATGCAGTTCAACATGTACCACCACTTCACGGTGGACGAGCACCTGATCCGCGCCATCGGGGTGCTGTCGGCGATCGAGTCGGGCCGCACCGAGGAGGAGCATCCCCTCGCCACCCGGCTGATCGACACCATCAGCAACCGCCGCGCGCTCTACGTCACGGTGCTGCTGCACGACATCGCCAAGGGCCGGCCCGAGGATCATTCCATCGCGGGGGCCGCCATCGCGGAGAAGCTCGGGCCGCGCTTCGGCCTGACCCCGGCCGAGACCGAATTGATGGCCTGGCTGGTGGAACACCACCTGCTGATGTCGATGACCGCCCAGAGCCGCGACCTGTCGGACCCCAAGACCATCGAGAAGTTCGCCGGCGTGGTCCAGACCCTGGAGCGCCTGAAGCTGCTCACCATCCTGACGGTCGCCGACATCAAGGCCGTGGGCCCCGGCGTCTGGACCGCCTGGAAGGGCACGCTGCTCCGCACCCTCTACGACGAGACCGAGGTGGTTTTGTCCGGCGGGCATTCGGAGATCGCCCGCACCGATCGCGTCCGCCTGATCCAGATGGCGCTGCGCGAGCAGCTCACCGGCTGGGAATCCGAGACCTTCGACGCCTATGCGGCGCGGCACAACCAAGCCTACTGGCTCAAGGTCGACACGACGCGCCAGTACAAGCATGCGGGCTTCGTCAAGGCGCTGACGGCGGAGGGCCGCACCGTCGCCACCGCCACCGAGACCGATCCGGTCCGCGGCGTCACCGAATTGACGATCTACTCGCCCGACCATCCGCGCCTGCTCGCCATCGTCACGGGGGCCTGCGCGGCCTCGGGCGGCAACATCGTCGACGCCCAGATCTTCACCACCACGGATGGCTTCGCCCTCGACTCGATCTTCATCTCGCGGGCCTTCGAGCGCGACGAGGACGAGATGCGCCGGGCCGGCCGCATCACCATCGCGATCGAGAAGGCGCTGCGCGGCGAGATCCGCATCGCCGACCTGGTGGCCGACCGGCACCCGCCGAGCGGGCGGGCGCCGACCTTCCTGGTGCCGCCCGACATGGCCATCGACAACGCCCTGTCGAGCCGCGAGACCGTGATCGAGATCACCGGCCTCGATCGCCCGGGCCTGCTCTACGAGCTGACGACGGCGCTGAGCCGGCTCAGCCTCAACATCACCTCGGCCCATGTGGCGACCTTCGGCGAGCGGGCGGTGGACGTGTTCTACGTGACCGACCTCACCGGCACCCGGGTGACGCAGCCCGACCGGCAGGTGGCGATCCGGGCCGCCGTGATGGAGGTCTTTGCCAGCGACGTGGCGGCCCTGCGTGCCGAAGGTCTTGATGCGCTGATCGACTCGCCGCCGCCCCGCGAAGCCTGAACCGCTGCGCGAAGCCTGAACGGCAGAGCCGGCACGATCGCCCGTGCGCTTGATTTCAGGGCGGCACCGCCTGATATCAGCGCCAACCCCGACACCCGATTCCTGCGACGAAATCCAACGATGGCGAACGACATGCATGACGAGCGGCGCGACCCGACCCAGTCGGTCGAGGAGATCCAGGGGGCCGCGCAGGCTGAGGGTACCCATGAGGCCCCCGATGCCCTGGCGTCGCTGGTGGCCGAGCGCGACGAGCTGAAGGACCGCGTCCTGCGCACCCTGGCCGAGATGGAGAACCTGCGCCGGCGGACCGAGCGCGAGGTCGCCGACGCCCGCGTCTACGCGGTGACGAACTTCGCGCGCGACCTTCTCAACTCCGCCGACAACATCCGCCGCGCCCTGGAAAGCATCCCCGAGGCGGACCGGACCAGCGCCGACGGGTCGTTCAAGGCGCTGATCGACGGCATCGAGCTCACCGAGCGCGACCTCGCCAAGACCCTGGAGCGCCACGGCGTCAAGCTGGTCGAGCCGAAGGGCCAGCGCTTCGATCCCAACCGCCACCAGGCGATGTTCGAGGTGCCCGACCCCGAGGTCCCAACCGGCACCGTCGTCCAGGTCATGCAGGCCGGCTACGTCATCGGCGATCGCGTCCTGCGCCCGGCGCTGGTCGGCGTCGCCAAGGGCGGTCCGAAGCCGAGCGCGCCCCCGGCCGACGCCGCCTGAAGGCCGGCCGAAGCGCCACCCCGACCCTCGCCGTTCGGGCGGGGGGGCGGTGTCGCGCCGTCATTCCGGAGCGCCGTAGGCGAGCCCGGAATCCAGATCCGCCGGCGGCGTAAGGTTCTGCACGCTTTGCGTTTCTGGATCCCGGGTTCCGCTGCGCGGCCCCGGGATGACGCGGCGCTGCGTCTGGGCTTCCGGCAGAACCTTTCGCCAAAGCCGCTTCGCCTCTGCGATCCCCCCGCCCGCAGGGGAGGGAAGCGGTTCGCCCTAGCGCATCTGCACGCTGTCGACGACCTCGCGGAAGCGGGCGAGCACGCCCTCGCGCTTGTCGGCCTTGACCACGCCGACGGCGCGCAGGTAGCCGTCCGGCGCGAAGCGGATCGTTTGCGAAATGACCACCGGCGTGCCGGTGGCGGTGTCGACCGCCCGGGCCACGATCTCGTGCCAGTCGACGCCGTTCTGGCGGTAGCTCTGGGCCCGCTCGATCACGAAGTCCTTCATCGTCTGGTTCGAGTAGAGCGCCGCCCGGGCGAAGGCTTCGCGCTGTTCCGTGGCCGGCGGCGGCTGCACCGCCTGCGCCAGCACCAGGATCGGCTGCTCGAGCCCGAGCATCTCGTCCTTCGCCCCCTGGGTCAGCAGCACCGAGTTGCCGGCCAGCACCCGCACCGGTCGGAAACCGGCATCGTTGCCGATGCGGAACGGCAGGGCATCGACCTGCTGCTGCAGGCTCAGGGCCGGGCGGATGTGGATGCCGGTCAGAAGACGCTTCATCGTCTCCTCTGTCTCGGCATCCGGTGTCGCCTGCGCGATGATGATGCCGGTGACGGTCGGGTCGCCGACCAGCAGCATCCACTTCTTGATCGCCGGGGTCCCGGCCGATTCCACCGCCGGCTGCTCGCCGGTGAACAGCACCGCATCGACGTCGCCCGCGACCTTGATCGCTTGGCGGCTCGAGACGATGAAGCCCTGGGCCTTCAGGTTCTCGTCGGTGAAATTGGTTTCCAGGTCGGCGAAGGCGTTGGCGGGCAGTTCCACCACCGAGACCGTCGCGCCGCCCTCGAGCCGCTCCAGGCCGGAGAAGCGCTTCGAGGAGACCATGTCCGACGGCGGATCGAAGCCGAAGCGCGAGCTCGGCGGAAAGACCGGGTCGGCGGCCAGCGCAGGCCCCGCCAGCCCCAGGGCGAGGGCCAGGATGGAAACGCGACGGACGAGGATACGCAGACGCATCAAATCGGTTCTCCGCAAGGCCCCGGTCTCGCAGGGCAGGTCGGCCGGGTCAGCCCCCGGGAGGCCGATCGCCGGTGAGGCTGACGCGATGGGTCGGCCCACACCCCGTCGCTGTCAAGCGCCTGACGGCCGCGTGACACGGCGCAGGGTCAGGTTGCAGCGGCCGCCTGCCGCCAGGATGGCCGGAACCGGCGCCGGCGCGGCGCCCTGGAGCAGGTCCGGCACCTCCGGGATCAGCCGGTCCACGCCGTGATGGATGAGTCGGGCCGGCCCGCCGATCACGAGCGCGTCACCGGCCCGAAGGCGCACCGAGCGCGTCGGATCGCTGCGCTTCAGGCCGCCGTAGCGGAACAGGGCGGTGGCGCCCAGCGAGAGCGACAGAACCGGCGCATCGCGGGCGTCCTCGTCGCGGTCCTGGTGCAGGCCCATGCGGGCGCCGGCGTCGTAGAGATTGACGAGGCAGGCCTCGGGCGGGGCCGGATAAGCGGCCAGCCTCGTCCAGGCGGCGAGGGCCGTGGCGGGCATGGCCGGCCAGGGCGCCCCCGTCTCGGGATGATGCGCCTGGTAGCGATAGCCGGTCCGGTCGGAGACCCAGCCGAGCGATCCGCAATTCGACATCCGCACCGAGAAGGGCTGGTCGGTGCGCGGCATGCGGGGAATGTAGGCGGGCGCGTGCGCCAGCACGGCGTCGAGTTCGGCGGCCAGGCGCCCCTGCGCGGCCTGATCGAGGTAGCCCGGAACATGGATCAGGCCGGGAGCGAGGACGATCCCGGCCTGTGCGGTCGGCGCCATGCGCCCGCGATCAGGCCTTGTGGTCGATGTCGTGCTCCAGCACCGTCTTGCTCTCCACCGTGGTGTCGGCCTTGAGCTGGTAGACGAGCGGGATGCCGGTGGCGATCTCGAGGCTGGCGATGGTCTTCGTGGTCATGCCGTCGAGCACCATCACGAGGGCCCGCAGGGAATTGCCGTGAGCGGCCACCAGAACGCGCTCGCCCGCCATCACGCGGGGCAGGATCACCTGGATGTAGTAGGGCAGGACCCGCGCGGCGGTGTCCTTCAGGCTCTCGCCGCCGGGCGGGGGCACGTCGTAGGACCGGCGCCACTGATGCACCTGGGCGTCGCCCCAGCGCTCGCGGGCATCGTCCTTGTTGAGTCCGGACAGGTCGCCGTAATCGCGCTCGTTCAGGGCCTCGTTGCGGATCGTCTCGATGCCGCCGAGATCCATCTCCTCCAGGATCAGCGCGCAGGTGCGCTGGGCCCGCTTCAGGTTGGAGGTGAAGGCGACGTCGAAGCCGTAGCCCTGCTCCTTGAGCCAGCGCCCGGCATTGCGGGCCTCCTCGACGCCGCGGTCCGTCAGCTCGGGATCACGCCAGCCCGTGAAGAGCTTCTTGAGGTTCCATTCGCTCTGGCCATGGCGAGCGAGGACGAGAAGGCGATCCATCGGGGGGCGATCCTCTTGGTCTTTTGAGACAACACCCTCGCGAGGCGATGGTGCAATGCAGCGAACGTGCGTTCGGCGGCTCATGGGCGCCCGAATCTGAACGGCGGATGACGGGGCCGCCGTGCCGACGTGGCTTCCGTATTAAAGCCCGAGGACGTCGTCCATCCCGTAGAGACCGGGGGGCCTGTCGAAGGCCCAGAGCGCCGCCCGCACGGCCCCGCGCGCGAAGATCGCGCGGTCCTCGGCGTGATGGCTGACGGTGATGCGCTCGCCGGGGCCGGCGAAGACCACGCTGTGGTCGCCCACCACCGTGCCGCCGCGCAGGGTGGCGAAGCCGATGTCGCCGGGCCGGCGCGCCCCGGTATGGCCGTCGCGGGTGGAGACGCGGGCGTCGGCCAGGGCGACGCCGCGCCCCTCGGCCGCCGCCTCGCCGAGCAGCAGGGCCGTCCCCGAGGGCGCATCGACCTTCATGCGGTGATGCATCTCGACGACCTCGATATCGAAATCCTCGCCGAGGGCCGCCGCCATCCGGCGCACGAGGCCGGCGACGAGGTTGACCCCGAGGGACATGTTGCCCGAGCGCACGATGCGGGCATGGTGGGCGGCCGCTCCGAGCTTGGCGAGGTCGGCCTCCTGCAGGCCCGTGGTGCCGACCACGTGGACGATGCGGGCCTGGGCGGCGAGCTCGGCGAAGAAGGTGGTGGCGGCGGGCGCGGTGAAGTCGAGGACACCCTCGGCCGCTGCGAAGACCGGCAGCGGGTCGTCCGTGACCGCGACGCCGAGGGGCTGAAGACCCGCCAACGTGCCGGCATCCTGCCCCAGGGCATCGGAGCCCGCGCGCTCGATGGCGCCCGACAGCGTGCAGCCCTCGGTCTCCGCCACCGCGCGGATCAGCATCCGCCCCATGCGCCCGTCGGCGCCCACCACCACGAGCCGCATGCCTGGCCTCGTCATCCTGTCGAACTCGCGCCTGCGGTACAGCCTCCGGCGGGCAGCGGCAAGGATCGGCGAGGATCGGCAAAGATTTGCAAGGGTCGGCGCCCCGGAGGGACTTCAGCGCCCCGCCTGCGCCAGCAGCGGCCCGAGCACGTCGGTGACGCCGTTCACGGTGATCTGGGTGCCGACGCAGAGCAGCAGGAAGGCGAAGAGCCGTCCGAGCACCCGCGCGCCGACGGGGCCGATCCAGGTCACCACCCGGTCGGCCGAGCCGTAGGTGAAGCGCACCAGCACGGCGATGGCCAGCGCCGCCAGGGACATGCCGACGTAGAAGCCGATCCGGTCCGGCCCGGGCGCGGGCCGGTTGGAGCCCAGCGCGATCGCCACCGCGATGGTGCCGGGCCCGGTGGTGAAGGGGAGCGTCAGGGGAAAGAATGCGATCTCGGCGAGGTTTCCGGCGGGGTCCCGGGTCACCTCGGCCTGCTTGCGGGCCTCGCGCGCCTCCGGCGCCGTCAGCAGCGTCCAGGCCGAGGCCGCCACCACGAGGCCGCCGGCGATGCGCAGCGCCGCCAGCGAGACGCCGAAGAAGTTGAGGATCGGCGCGCCGGCCCACAGGGTCGAGAGCATGATGAGGGCGGCGTAGAAGCCGATGCGCCGGGCCAGCTCCAGGCGCTCGGCGTGGGAGTTCAGCGCCGTCACCTGCGCGAAGATCAGGGACGAACCCACCGGGTTCACGATGGAGAACAGGGACGAGAAGGCGAGCACGAAGCTCTGGAGCGCGGCCTCCGGCGCGATCAGGTTCAGCATGCGCTCAACCCGGCGAGGGGGCGGGCACCAGGACGCGGGCCGGGGCGAGGCGGGCGACCTTGCGCGCGCGCCGCACGGCGACCGGGCGGTAGAGCTGCTTGGTGGCGTCGATCACGTGCAGCCCGGCGAAGGGCAGGGACAGGCTCGTGCCCATGCGCTCCCAGGCGCTCGCGGTGCGCAGCAGCAACCGGTTCTCCACCGGCGGCATGTACAGGGTCTCGGCCCAGCCCTCGGGGGAGAACTGGGTGCTGCGCATCAGCCGGGCGAGCTGCGAGCGGCTGTAGGGCTGGCCGTGACCGAACGGGGTCGCATCGCGCCGGGCCCAGACGCCGCGCCGGTTCGGCACCACCAGGATCATGCGCCCGCCCGGTGTCAGCACGCGCCAGACGTCCTGCAGCAGCTCCGTCGGGCTCTCGACCGATTCGAGGGCGTGCACCAGGATCACCCGGTCCACCGCCGCTTCCGGCAGGGGCATCATCGTGGGATCGGCCAGCGCCGAGCAGGAGCGGCCGCTGCCGGGCCAGTTCACCACCCCCTGGGTCGCCGGCATGAAGGCCAGGGTCCGTTCGGCGATGACGTGGACGGGGCCGAGATACGGCGTGGCGTAGCCGAGCCCGAGCACGCGCAGGCCCGACACCGAGCCGAGAAAGCTGTGGATCGCGCGCGCGACGATGCGGTGCGTCACGCCCCCCAGGGGGCTCGCGTAGAAGGCGCGCAGATCGGTGACGTCGAGGCGCATGGGACAGGTTTCGAGCGGCCAGGGGGCGGGGCGCGAAAAAACAGGTGCAGGGGCATCAATGGGGGCCGGCACCCCGCCCGACAAGCCCGGATCGGCCCGAGGGGGGCGGGGACCGGGGAAAAACCACCTGGACCCGGCGTCCGCGGGTCCCATGTCCTGCTCGACGCAACGATGTCCTGCTCGACGCCACCATGTCCTGCTCGACGCCGCCATCCCCGAGGACGCTGCCATGACTGCCGCAAAGCCCGAGATCCACACCTTCCTGTGCCGCTCCGACAACATCGGAGTCCTGATCCGCGACCCTGCCACCGGCGCCTGCGCGGCCATCGACGTGCCAGAGGCCGACGCGGTCCTGGCCGCCCTGGCGGAGACCGGCTGGACCCTCACCGACATCCTCGTGACGCATCGGCACGGCGACCATGTGGAGGGCATCCCGGAGGTGAAACGTCGCACCGGCGCGCGGGTGACGGCGCCCCTCAAGGCGGGCGCCGCCGTCCCGGAGGTCGACGTCACCGTGTCGGAGGGCGATGGGGTCCGGGTCGGCGATCTCGCCGCCGAGGTCTGGGAAACGCCGGGGCATTGCGCCGACCACGTCACCTACTGGTTTGCCAAGGCCGGCGTGGTGTTCGCGGGCGACACCCTGTTCACCCTGGGCTGCGGGCGGGTGATGGAGGACGAGCCCGCCACCCTGTGGCATTCGCTGGCGCGCTTCCTGCCGCTGCCCGATGCGACGGCGGTCTACAGCGGCCACGACTACGTCCTATCGAACGCGCGTTTCGCGCTGGCGGCCGAGCCCGGCAACGCGGTTCTGGCCGAACGGGCGGCGGAGGCGGAGCGCGCGAAGGCCGAGGGACGCTTCCTGATTCCGAGCACGATCGGCGCGGAGCGGGCGACCAATCCGTTCCTGCGCGCCGGTGAGGCGGCCCTCGCGCAGGCCGTGGGTCTGGCCCCCGGAACCCAGCCCTCGGTTGTCTTTACTGCACTAAGGGCCTGGAAGAACCGGTTCTAACTCGCTAAAGGGGGCATTACAGAAGGGCGGGTGCTGTCATTGGTTCCCGTCATCTGGACGTTCCGGTGGGTGAGATCCGTTCTGGCAAGACGGACCCAAACGGGAGCCTTGCGCACCCCTGTCTTGCCTATCTCCTGCCTGCCTATCTCCTGCTTGCCGATCCCTTCCACGAGCCCCGGTGTCCCATTGATGCAGCCGCCCGGCCCGCCTTTCGCCTTCGATCACGCGATCAACCTCGGACACGGCCAGAGTTCCGAGCCGCAGGATTCCGAGTCGCACGATTTCAAGTCGCAGGATTTCAAGTCGGAAGATTCCGAAGCACGCGATTCCGGGTCGCGCGACTTCGACCCATCGGGTGAGAGTGCGGCCAACGAGGCCGGCGCCAAGGACATCGGTGTCCGCCTCACGGTGCCGCGCCTGGGGCGTCCGGCGCCCCGGCCGACCGCGCCGTTGGCCGTCGATGCGCGCCTGCTCGCCGTCGCCACGGAACATCTGCGCCGCCTCGGACCCAAGCGCGTGACCGTGGTGGCCGTCGCCGCCGAGGCGGGCATGACCCACGCCAATGTCTACCGCTACTTCCCCTCGAAGGACGCGCTCCTCGATGCGGTGGCGGGGCGCTGGCTGCGCGACGTCGAGGCGGAACTCGCCCGCATCGCCGATGCGCCGGACCCGGCCGACGACAAGATCGAGCGCCTGCTCACCGCCCTGGCGAGCGTCCAGCGCGAGACGCTGGTGCATGAGCCGAACCTGTTCGCCGTCCACCTCGACGCCACCGTGGGCGCGCGCCCCATCGCCCGGCGCCACCGGGTCCGGCTGCGCAGTCTCGTGGAGCGCGTGGTGGAGGAGGGCATCGGGGCCGGCGCCTTCGTCGCCCGGGACCGTGAGCGGGCCATCGCGCACATCTTCGATGCCAGCTACCGCTTCACCCATCCGCTGGCGATTCAGCACGATGCCGACCTGCCGCGCGACCTCGTCGAAGCCCGTCTGGGTGCGGTGATTCTGGCGATCCAGAAGGTGCTGCGGACCGGGACGCTCTGAGCCTCCATGACAGAGTTTTTGATCTGTCACCTGAGCTTCGCCGCCGAACCAAGTCGACGCCCGATCTGCCAACTGTCTGAGGGATCTGCGCTTTTTCGCCGGTGGCCGGTGCCCGCCTGAGAGCCGCCCTGGCCCGAACCCTGCTTTGCCGTTCGTGCCTCGGTTGAAGCCCTGGGCCTTTTCGGCCACACACCGCGGCAGCACTGCGCCGGTGGTCGAGACCCCTCCGCGCGCCGCGACCCGCGACTCAAGGACCGGAGGTTGGTTTCCCCCATGGCACGCAGCAAGATCGCGCTCATCGGCGCCGGACAGATCGGTGGAACCCTCGCGCACCTGGCGGGCCTGAAGGAACTCGGCGACGTCGTCCTGTTCGACATCGCCGACGGCGTGCCCCAGGGCAAAGGCCTCGACATCGCCGAGTCCGCGCCCGTCGACGGGTTCGATGCGACCTACACGGGTGCCAGCGATTATGCGGCGATTGCCGGCGCCGACGTGGTGATCGTCACCGCCGGCGTGCCGCGCAAGCCCGGCATGAGCCGCGACGACCTGATCGGCATCAACCTCAAGGTCATGGAAGCGGTCGGCACCGGCATCAAGCAGCACGCGCCCGACGCCTTCGTGATCTGCATCACCAATCCCCTCGACGCCATGGTCTGGGCCCTGCAGAAGTTCTCGGGTCTTCCCACGCACAAGGTGGTGGGCATGGCCGGCGTGCTCGATTCCGCCCGCTTCCGCCACTTCCTCGCCGACGAGTTCAAGGTCTCGGTGGAGGACGTCACCGCCTTCGTGCTCGGCGGCCACGGCGACGACATGGTCCCGCTGGTGCGCTACTCCACGGTGGCCGGCGTGCCGCTGCCCGACCTGGTCAAGCTCGGCTGGACCAGCCAGGAGAAGCTCGACGCCATGGTCGAGCGCACCCGCAAGGGCGGCGGCGAGATCGTCAACCTGCTCAAGACCGGCTCGGCCTTCTATGCCCCCGCGGCGTCGGCCATCGCCATGGCCGAGAGCTACCTGCGCGACAAGCGCCGCGTGCTCCCCTGCGCCGCCTATCTCAACGGCGAGTACGGCATCACCGACATGTATGTCGGCGTGCCGATCGTGATCGGGGCCAACGGTGTCGAGCGCGTGCTCGAGGTCGCCTTCAACGATGACGAGAAGGCGATGTTCGACAAGTCGGTCGACGCCGTGAAGACCCTGATCGAGGCCTGCAAGAGCGTGAACCCGGCGCTGGCCTGATCGCCGGCCGTCGTTCCGGGGCGCCGCCGGCGCGCCCGGAATCCAGGGCCGCCGACGCGGCAGGCTGGATCGCAACCTGTGTTTCTGGATCCCGGGCTCCGCGTCGCGGCCCCGGGATGACGTTGAGGGTCTGAATCCATGAACATTCACGAGTACCAGGCCAAGGCGGTGCTGAAGGAATTCGGCCTGCCCGTCTCGCGCGGCGTGCCGATCTTCAAGCCCGAGGAGGCCGAGGCGGCCGCCAAGGAACTCGGCGGCCCGGTCTGGGTGGTGAAGTCCCAGATCCACGCGGGCGGCCGCGGCAAGGGGACCTTCAAGGGCGCTCCCGCCGGCGCGAAGGGCGGCGTGCGCGTCACCAAGTCCCTCGACGAGGTCAAGCAGTTCGCCGGCGAAATGCTGGGCCAGACCCTCGTCACGATCCAGACCGGCGAGGCCGGCAAGCAGGTCAACCGTCTCTACATCGAGGAGGGCGCCCAGATCGAGGCGGAGTTCTACCTCTCGATGCTGGTGGATCGCGAGACCGGCAAGGTCGCGTACGTCGTCTCGACGGAAGGCGGCATGGACATCGAGACGGTCGCCCACGACACGCCCGAGAAGATCGTCACCTTCTCGGTCGACCCGGCCACCGGCGTGATGCCCCATCACGGCCGCCTGGTCGCCAAGACCCTCGGCCTCTCGGGCGCCCAGGCCAAGGAAGCGGGCGACCTCACCACCCGGCTCTACGAGGCGTTCACCGCCAAGGACATGAGCATGCTGGAGATCAACCCGCTGGTGCTCACCGGCGACGGCCATCTCAAGTGCCTCGATGCCAAGATCTCCTTCGACTCGAACGCCCTCTACCGCCACCCCGACATCGTGGCCCTGCGCGACGAGACCGAGGAGGACGCCAAGGAGATCGAGGCCTCCAAGTACGATCTGGCCTACATCGCGCTGGACGGCACCATCGGCTGCATGGTCAACGGCGCCGGCCTCGCTATGGCGACCCTCGACATCATCAAGCTCTACGGCGAGGAGCCGGCGAACTTCCTCGATGTCGGCGGCGGCGCGTCCGAGGAGAAGGTCACGGCGGCCTTCAAGATCATCACCGCCGATCCGCAGGTGAAGGGCATCCTGGTCAACATCTTCGGCGGGATCATGAAGTGCGACGTGATCGCCAACGGCGTGATCGCGGCGGTGAAGGCGGTCGGCCTGCAGGTGCCCCTGGTGGTGCGCCTGGAGGGCACCAACGTCGAGAAGGGCAAGGAGATCATCCGGAATTCCGGCCTGAACGTGATCCCCGCCGACGACCTGGACGATGCCGCGCAGAAGATCGTCGCCGCCGTGAAGAAGGGCTGAGAGTACCCATGTCCATCCTGATCGACGCGAACACCAAGGTCATCTGCCAGGGCTTCACCGGCAAGAACGGGACCTTCCACTCCGAGCAGGCCATCGCCTACGGCACCAAGATGGTCGGTGGCACCTCGCCCGGTAAGGGCGGCTCGAAGCACCTCAACCTGCCGGTCTTCGACACGGTGGCGGAGGCGCGCGAGGCCACGGGCGCCGACGCTTCCGTGGTCTACGTGCCGCCGCCGGGCGCGGCCGACGCGATCTGCGAGGCGATCCAGGCCGAGATCCCGCTCATCGTCTGCATCACGGAGGGCATTCCGGTGCTCGACATGGTGCGGGTCAAGCGTGCCCTGGAAGGCTCGAAGTCCCGCCTCGTCGGCCCGAACTGCCCCGGCATCGTCACCGCCGGCCAGTGCAAGATCGGCATCATGCCGGCCAACATCTTCAAGCCCGGCTCGGTGGGCATCGTCTCGCGCTCCGGCACGCTGACCTACGAGGCCGTGTTCCAGACCACCAATGTGGGACTCGGCCAGACCACGGCGGTGGGCATCGGCGGCGACCCGGTGAAGGGCACGGAATTCATCTCCATGCTCGAGCTGTTCCTGGCCGACGACAAGACCGAGTCGATCGTGATGATCGGCGAGATCGGCGGCTCGGCCGAGGAAGAGGCGGCGCAGTTCCTGGCCGACGAGGCCAAGCGCGGCCGCAAGAAGCCCATGGTCGGCTTCATCGCCGGCCGCACGGCGCCTCCGGGCCGCCGCATGGGCCATGCGGGCGCGATCATCTCGGGCGGCAAGGGCGGCGCCGAGGACAAGATCGCCGCCATGGAAGCGGCCGGCATCCGGGTCTCGCCCTCGCCGGCCCGCCTCGGCAGCACGCTGGTCGACGTCCTGCGCGGCTGACACTCCGGGATCGCAGGCCTGCATTGCTCCGGCGTTCAGGTCCGAGACCCCATCTAGGAACGAGCGACGCGGGACAGGGTCCCGCGTCTTTCCCCACACTTCCGATTCCCGACCGCGATCCCGGCGGAACGGATCGGGCAGGGCCTCGCCCCGACGGCAGGCTCCGCGAAGCGGCAGGATGACCCGAACGATGGCACGCCAGGACGCGCTCGAAACCTCGTTCCTCTACGGCGGCAACGCCGCCTACATCGAGGAACTGCAGGCGGCTTACGCCCGTGATCCGAACTCGGTCGATCCCGAGTGGCAGGCGTTCTTCCGCTCCCTGAACGAGGACAAGGGCCTGGCGGAGAAGAACGCCGCCGGCGCCTCTTGGGAGCGGCCGAACTGGCCCATCCACGCCAATGGCGAGATCGTCTCGGCGCTGGACGGCAACTGGGCCACCGTCGAGAAGGCCATCGGCGACAAGATCCGCGCCAAGAGCGACACCGCCTCGGCCCCCGCGAAGGGCGTCGTCGTCGCCTCCGCTCCCGGCATCTCGGTGGAGCAGGCCACCAAGGACTCGGTGCGCGCGATCATGCTGATCCGTGCCTACCGCATGCGCGGCCACCTGCACGCCAAGCTCGATCCCCTCGGCCTCGCGCCGCGCGGCGACCACGAGGAGCTTCACCCGCAGCATTACGGCTTCGAGGAGAAGGACTGGGACCGCCCGATCTTCCTCGACAACGTGCTCGGCCTCGAATTCTCGACCATCCGCGAGATCGTCGAGATCCTGGAGCGCACCTACTGCCAGACGCTCGGCGTCGAATTCATGCACATCTCCAACCCGGAGGAGAAGGCGTGGATCCAGGAGCGCATCGAGGGCAAGGGCAAGGAGATCACCTTCACCCCCGAGGGACGGCGCGCGATCCTGAACAAGCTGATCGAGGCGGAAGGCTTCGAGAAGTTCCTCGACCTCAAGTACACCGGCACCAAGCGCTTCGGCCTCGACGGCTCTGAGGCGATGATCCCGGCCCTGGAGCAGATCATCAAGCGCGGCGGCGCCCTCGGCGCCGAGGAGATCGTGGTGGGCATGGCCCATCGCGGCCGCCTCAACGTGCTCACCAACGTGATGGCCAAGCCGTTCCGGGCGGTGTTCAACGAGTTCAAGGGCGGCTCGGCCAATCCGGCCGAGGTCGAGGGCTCCGGCGACGTGAAGTACCATCTCGGTGCCTCGTCGGACCGCGCCTTCGACGGCAACAACGTCCACCTCTCGCTCACCGCCAACCCGTCGCACCTCGAGATCGTCGATCCGGTGGTGCTCGGCAAGGTGCGGGCGAAGCAGGACCAGCGGGCCAAGCCCACGGTGGAGCGCACCCGGGTGGTGCCGCTTCTGATCCACGGCGACGCCGCCTTCGCGGGGCAGGGCGTGGTGGCCGAGTGCCTCGGCCTGTCCGGGCTGAAGGGCCATCGCACCGGCGGCTCGATCCACTTCATCATCAACAATCAGATCGGCTTCACCACCGATCCGCGCTTCTCGCGCTCCTCGCCCTATCCGTCGGACGTCGCCAAGATGGTGGAGGCGCCGATCTTCCACTGCAACGGCGACGACCCGGAGGCCGTCACCTTCGCGGCCAAGATCGCGATCGAGTACCGCCAGAAGTTCGGCAAGCCCGTCGTCATCGACATGCTGTGCTACCGCCGCTTCGGTCACAACGAGGGCGACGAGCCGGCCTTCACCCAGCCGAAGATGTACCAACGCATCCGCAAGCACCCGACCGCGCTGGAGACCTACGGCAAGAAGCTCGTGGCCGAGGGCGTCCTGAGCCAGGAGCAGCTCGACACGCGCAAGGCCGAGTTCCGCGCCATCCTGGACGCCGAGCTTGAGGTCGCCACCAACTACAAGGCCAACAAGGCCGACTGGCTCGACGGACGCTGGGCCGGCTTCAAGGCCGTGCGCGAGGATGTGGACGATCCCCGTCGCGGCAAGACCGGCGTGCCGGCCGAGACCCTGCGGGAGATCGCCCAGCGCATCACCACGCCGCCGCCCGGCTTCCACCTGCACCGCACGATTCAGCGCTTCTTCGACAATCGCGCCAAGGCGGTCGAGTCGGGTAAGGGCATCGATTGGGCGACCGCCGAGGCCCTGGCCTTCGGCTCGCTGCTCATCGAGGGCCATCGCGTCCGCCTGTCGGGCCAGGATGTCGAGCGCGGCACCTTCTCGCAGCGCCACGCCGTGGTGATCGACCAGGAGAACGAGCAGCGCTACACCTCGCTGAACTCGATCCGTGAGGGCCAGGCGAGCCTGGAGGTCATCAACTCGATGCTCTCCGAGGAGGCGGTGCTCGGCTTCGAGTACGGCTACTCCGCGGCCGAACCCAACGCCCTGGTGCTGTGGGAGGCGCAGTTCGGCGACTTCGCCAACGGCGCCCAGGTGGTGATCGACCAGTTCATCTCGTCGGGCGAGCGCAAGTGGCTGCGCATGTCGGGCCTGACCCTGCTGCTGCCGCACGGCTACGAGGGCCAGGGGCCGGAGCATTCCTCCGCCCGCCTGGAGCGCTTCCTGCAGATGTGCGCCGAGGACAACATGCAGGTCGCCAACTGCACCACGCCGTCGAACTACTTCCACATCCTGCGCCGACAGCTGCACCGCGAATTCCGCAAGCCGCTGATCCTGATGACGCCGAAGTCGCTGCTGCGGCACAAGAAGGCGGTCTCTCCGATCGAGGCGATGGCGGACGGATCGAGCTTCCACCGCGTGCTCTGGGACGATGCCGAGCGCGACGAGGACGGCATCAAGCTGGTCAAGGACGACAAGGTCCGGCGCGTCGTGCTGTGCTCGGGCAAGGTCTATTACGACCTCTACGACGAGCGTGAGAAGCGCGGCGTCAACGACGTCTACCTGATGCGGGTCGAGCAGCTCTATCCCTTCCCCCTCAAGGCGCTCGCGGGCGAGATGGGGCGCTTCCGCAACGCCGAGGTGGTGTGGTGCCAGGAGGAGCCCAAGAACATGGGCTCCTGGGCCTTCGTCGAACCCTACCTCGAATGGGTGCTGGGCCAGGCCCAGTCGCCGGTGAAGCGTGCGCGCTACGTCGGTCGCCCGGCCTCCGCCTCCACGGCGGTGGGCCTGCTCTCGAAGCACCAGGCCCAGCTTCAGGCCTTCCTCAACGAGGCGCTGGCGGTCTGACCGCCGGCGCATCCCGCACCGTTTCTCGATCCGAAGGCGCCGCGTCGAGGCGCCCCAACTCTCCGGACGGACACTGAACCATGGCAACCGATATCGTCGTCCCGACCCTGGGCGAATCCGTGAGCGAGGCCACCATCGGTCGCTGGTTCAAGAAGCCGGGCGACACCGTGGCGGCCGACGAGCCGCTGGTGGAACTCGAGACCGACAAGGTCACCCTCGAGGTCAACGCGCCGGCGGCGGGCGAACTCGGCGAGATCCTGGCCAAGGACGGCGAGACGGTGGAGCCCGGCGCGCTCCTCGGCTCGATCGTCGAGGCCACCGGCGGCGCCAAGGCGGCCCCCAAGAAGGCCGAGGCGCCGGCTCAGGAGAGCAAGAAGGCCGAGGCGCCGGCCCAGGAATCCTCCGCCGGCTACGGCAATCACGGCGACGCCGCGCCCCCGGCGGCCCGCGAATCCGGCGATCACGGCCCGGCGGTCGCCAAGATGGCGCGCGAATCCGGCATCGATCCGTCGACCCTCAATGGAACCGGCAAGGACGGCCGCGTGACGAAGGGCGACATGCTGGAGGCCACCGCCAAGGGGCCCTCCGCCGGGCCCTCCGCCCTCCCGGCGGCCGCTCCCGCCAAGGAGGCCAGGCCGGCCGCTCCGCGCGCACCCTCGAAGCCCGACGATGCGGCGCGCGAGGAGCGCGTGCGCATGACCAAGCTGCGCCAGACCATCGCCCGCCGTCTCAAGGACGCGCAGGACACCGCCGCGATGCTGACGACGTTCAACGACGTCGACATGTCGGCCGTGATGGCGATGCGGAGCCAGTACAAGGACATCTTCGAGAAGAAGCACGGCACCAAGCTCGGCTTCATGGGCTTCTTCACCAAGGCGGTGATCGGCGCCCTCAAGGACGTACCGGCGGTCAATGCCGAGATCGACGGGCAGGACCTCGTCTACAAGAACTACTATCACATCGGCATCGCCGTCGGCACCGATAAGGGCCTCGTGGTCCCGGTGGTGCGCAACGCCGACGACCTGTCGATCGCCGGCATCGAGAAGACCATTGCGGGCTTCGGCAAGAAGGCCCGCGACGGAAAGCTCTCGATCGACGAGATGCAGGGCGGCACCTTCACGATCACCAACGGGGGCATCTACGGGTCGCTGATGTCGACCCCGATCCTCAACGCGCCGCAATCGGGCATCCTCGGCATGCACCGCATCGAGGAGCGTCCCGTCGTGCGGGCCGGCAAAATCGAGGCGCGGCCGATGATGTATCTCGCCCTGTCCTACGATCACCGCATCGTCGACGGGAAGGAGGCCGTGACCTTCCTCGTGCGCGTCAAGGAGGCGCTGGAGGATCCGGCACGCCTCGTGCTCGACCTCTAAGGCCCGGCAGCTGCCGTCCGCCGGCCGCGCCCCCGCGCGGCCGGACGCTTCCGCGCGCTTCGTCCATCGATGGTGGGGCATGACCCGCCGCCCAATCCAGCGAGTCAGAACTCCATGTCCTACGATCTCGTCGTCATCGGCACCGGCCCCGGCGGCTATGTCTGCGCCATCCGGGCGGCCCAGCTCGGTCTCAAGACCGCGGTGGTCGAGAAGCGGGCCACCCACGGCGGCACCTGCCTCAATGTCGGCTGCATCCCCTCGAAGGCGCTGCTGCACGCTTCGGAGGCCTTCGAAGAGGCCTCCAAGCACTTCGCCGACATGGGCGTCATGGTCAGCACGCCCGAACTCGACCTCGCCAAGATGATGACGTTCAAGCAGGACGGCGTCGACGGCAACACCAAGGGTGTCGAGTTCCTGCTCAAGAAGAACGGCATCGATGCCTACCGGGGCACCGCCCGTCTGGCCGGCGCCGGTCGCGTCGAGGTGCTGTCCGAGGACGGCGGCAATCAGCTTCTCGAGACGAAGAACGTCGTCATCGCCACCGGCTCGGACGTCACCAAGCTCCCCGGCGTCACCATCGACGAGACGGTTGTGGTCACCTCCACGGGGGCGCTCGCCCTGGACAAGGTGCCGGGCAAGATGCTGATCATCGGCGCCGGCGTCATCGGCCTCGAACTCGGCTCGGTCTGGCGCCGCCTCGGCTCGGAGGTCACCGTGGTCGAGTATCTCGACCGCATCCTGCCCGGCATGGACGGCGAGGTCGGCAAGCAGTTCCAGCGCATCCTCGGCAAGCAGGGCATCCAGTTCAAGCTGTCCTCGAAGGTGACGGGCGTCGCGGTCGAGAACGACGCCGCCACCGTCACGGTGGAGCCCGCCGCCGGCGGCGAGGCCGAGACGCTGCAGGCCGACGTGGTGCTCGTCGCCATCGGCCGCGTGCCCTACACCGAGAGCCTCGGCCTGGAGACGGTGGGGGTCGGCCTCGACAACAAGGGGCGCATCCAGACCGACAGCCACTACGCCACCAACGTCACGGGCATCTACGCCATCGGCGACGTCATCGCCGGGCCGATGCTGGCGCACAAGGCCGAGGACGAGGGCGTGGCGGTGGCCGAGCTGCTGGCCGGCCAGTCGGGCCACGTGAATTACGGCGTGATCCCGAACGTGGTCTACACCTATCCGGAGGTCGCCTCGGTCGGGAAGACCGAGGAGGAGCTGAAGAAGGACGGCATCGCCTACAACAGCGGAAAATTCCCCTTCACCGCCAACGGTCGCGCCAAGGTCAACCACACCACGGACGGCTTCGTGAAGATCCTGGCCGACGCCACCACCGACCGGGTTCTCGGCGTGCACATCGTCGGCGCCGATGCGGGCAACCTCATCGCGGAGGTCGCGGTGGCGATGGAGTTCGGCGCCTCCGCCGAGGATGTGGCCCGCACCTGCCACGCCCATCCGACCCTGACCGAGGCGGTCAAGGAAGCGGCGTTGGCGGTGGGCAAGCGCGCGATCCACATCTGAGACCCGGTTGATCCCGACCGCTGCGATCCGGCCGTTCCGATATTGGGCGTCCGGTTCCGGGCCTGCTGCCCTGGTGGCGGCCGATCCGGGGGCTGGCACGCCATCACGTCGACGGCCCAGGCGCGGCTTACCCATTCGCGTCGGAATCGATGTGCGCAGGCGGCCCCGCGATGTGATTGACAGGCCGGGATGCGTGCGACCTCTGGCAGAGCCGTCGGGCACAGGGAGAAACATCATGAAGGTCGTCGCGGATCTGTGCATCGTCCCGATGGGCGTCGGCCCCTCGGTTTCGCCCTACGTGAAGGAGATCAAGGCGGTCATCGACGCCAGTCCCCTTCAGGCGGAGATGCATGCCAACGGCACCAATATCGAGGGCGAACTCGGCGACATCTGCGCGCTGATCGAGGCCTGCGAGGCCCGGCTCAGCGAACTCGGCGTCCAGCGGGTCTTCTTCACGATGGCGTTCTCGTCGCGGCGCGACAAGGTGCAGTCCATGGCGGACAAGCTGACGGCGGTGCTCTGAGCGTCGCCCGCCATGGCCGGGACGGTTAGGGCTTCGCCCCAGCCGGTTTCGGCTGATCCAGCCTCTCGCCTGCCGTGCATTCCCGCAGAAAGGTGTCGCGGCCCGCTCCCGTGAGCCCGTTCTTGTCGGCTTGCGTCGCGCAGACCGCCTCGCCGCGCGCCGCGTTGGTCGAGGCGGCTGGCGGTTGGCTGGAGGCCGCCGGCGCTCGGTCAGATGCTGGCGGGGCTTGACCCGCAGCCGGCGTCGCCAACCCGAGGGCGAGGAGCAGCAGCAAGCTCTGTCGAGATGCCATCAAGGGTCCTTCCGTCCGGTTCGGTCCGCGTCGACTGGGCAACGCGGCCGAGCGGCCGCTTGATCCGTGGAGCAAACGGCCCGCGAAAGTTCGTAACCGCATGGCACCCCGGTGGACGGAGGAAGAATTAACCGCCGTCGAGCGATGAAAGAGCCCTGTCGACGGATGTCATTCTTCCGTCAAAGGCGCTCCCTGCTGGATCAACGATGGATGTCAGGGTCCTAACGATGCCAAAGCGACCTATCCTGACGCGGCGATTTCGGTGGACCCACTCGGCCCGATGGCTGAGTACGATCAATTTGCTTTCGGTGATCGGGCTCTGTGCCGTGTCCGCTTTCATGCTCTGGCAGATGCGCCTCGATGCGGCGCGGCGCTCGGAGGTCACCTCGCGCAGCCTGGTCCAGGTTCTGGGGCGCGACATCGCCCGCAACATCGAACTCTACGATCTTTCGCTCCGCTCCGTCGTCGACGGCCTCAAGTTGCCCGAACTGGCACAGGCCGACCCCGAACTCCGGCAGATGATCCTGTTCGACCGGGCGGCCACCGCCGAGAATTTCGGCCACACCCTCGTGTTCGACCGGACCGGCAAGCTCATCATCAGCTCGCGCTCTCTCAATCCGGAGCCGCTGAACTACGCCGACCGCGAATATTTCCAGTACCACGCCACCCATCCGGGCAACGGCCTGCACATCAGCCAGCCCCTGGTCTCGCGTCTGACGGGACGGCGCGTGCTGATCATCAGCCGGCGCCTGTCGGACCCGGACGGCACCTTCGCGGGCGTGGTCCTCGGCTCGATCTACCTCGATTATTTCCGCCAGCTGTTCGCGGCCGTCGGCGCGGATCACGCCGGGACCGTGACCCTCTACGGACCGGGCGGCGCCATCATCATGCGCGAGCCGTACGACGAGGCCGTGATCGGCCAGAGCGTTTTGGCGACGGACAGCTACCGGAAATTCTTCGATACGGACCGGGACAGCTTCAGCGGACCCGCGATGGTGGGGGAGGGCACCCGCGACTTCGTCTTCACGAAGGTCGGGGACCTGCCGCTCCATCTCAGCATCGCCGTGACTCCGGCGCAGGTCTACGCGGACTGGTGGCACCGTGCCCTGGGCCTCGGCGCCGTGGTCCTCAGCCTGTGCGCCACCACCGTGGTGCTCACGGGCCTCCTCCGTCGCGAATTGCGCCAGCGCAGGGCTGCGGAGCGGGCCGCCCACGAACTCAACATCCAACTGGAGAAGCTCGCCACCACCGATGCCCTGACGGGTCTGGCCAACCGGCGACGGTTCGACGACGTGCTCGGCCGCGAGTGGCGCCGCGCCATTCGTAACCAGGTGCCCCTCGCGCTGCTCGTGATGGATGCCGACAACTTCAAGGGCTTCAACGATCGCTACGGGCACCAGAGGGGCGACGAGGCCCTGAGGCTGATCGCCCGCTCGATCGAGGCCAGCATCGGCAGCCAGGCGGACACGGCCTGCCGGATCGGCGGTGAGGAGTTCGCCGTCCTTCTGCCCGAGACCGATGCGGCGGGCGCCGAAGTCGTCGCGAACCGCATCCGCGAGGCCGTTCTGGGCTGGAAGGTGCCCCATGCGGGGAGTCCGAACGGCGTGCTCACGGTCAGCATCGGCGTGGCGCAGATCCCGGAAACGCGTGCCGCCGATCCCGCGGGCTTCGTCGAGGCGGCCGACCAGGCGCTCTATGGCGCCAAGGCGAACGGGCGCAACCAGGTTCAGGTCTACGGCCGGGAGGTGCCGGCGCCCCGCGCGATGGCGGGCTGACGACCCGGCTCGCCCCCTGGGGTACCGTTGCGCCGAGGGCGAACGGAAGGGAGCCAAAACCGGTCTCGCACGCTTGACGTCTATGCGGTGCGATCCGGCGGGCCGCATGCGGCGAACGCCCTGTCGGCGAGCGCCCTCTCCCTCAAGCGAGGCTTCGCCGACGCGACACCTCGCCCACGCGAACCGAAGTGAATGTCATGCGGACCCGATCGAAAATCGGCCTCGCGGCCCTGGCCGTCGTCCTCCTCGGCGGCGCAGCCTTCGTGCGCTTCATCGTCTTCCCCGAACAGGCGACGCTCGAAGCCTCCGCGGGGCAGGGGGCGAGCCCGACCCTGCCCGCCCCCAACCCGACCCTGATGCCGACGGTGAACATCGCCCGCGTGGCACGCTGGGAGAACGGCGCCAAGCCGCAGGCCGCCGCCGGACTTCAGGTCGCGGCCTATGCGGAGGGGTTCGACCATCCGCGCTGGATGGCCCTGCTGCCCAACGGCGACGTGCTGGTGGCGGAAGCGAACAAGCCCCAGACCGACGATCCCTCGACCGGGATCGCCGATTGGGTGGCCGACAAGGTCAAGAGCCTGGCCGGGGCGGGGGTGAAGAGCCCCGACCGCATCGTCCTGCTGCGCGACGCAGACGGCGACGGCGTCGCCGAGGAGCGCCACGTCTTCCTGGAAGGCCTGCACTCGCCCTTCGGCATGGCGCTGGTCGGCAACGATCTCTACGTCGCCAATGCGGACGCCCTGGTGAAGGTGCCCTATCAGCCGGGCCAGACCGAGATCACCGCGACCCCCGAAACGGTCGTCGACCTGCCGTCCGGCATCAATCACCACTGGACCAAGAACGTCATCGCCAGCCCGGACGGCCAGCGGCTGTACGTCACCGTCGGCTCGAACAGCAATGTCGGTGAGAACGGCCTCGACAAGGAGACGGGCCGGGCGGCAATCTGGGAATACACGATCGCGACGAAACAAATGCGTGAATACGCGACCGGCCTGCGCAACCCCAACGGCCTCGGCTTCGAACCCACGACCGGCACCCTGTGGACGGTCGTGAACGAGCGGGACGAGATCGGCAGCGACCTCGTGCCGGACTACATCACCTCCGTGCGCGAGGGCGGGTTCTACGGCTGGCCCTACAGCTACTGGGGCAACCACGTGGATGAGCGTGTGCAGCCGCAGAAGCCCGACCTCGTCGCCAAGGCGATCGCGCCGGACTACGCGGTCGGCACCCACACGGCCTCCCTCGGCCTCGCCTTCTCGCAGGCGAGCAGCCTGCCGGAGGCTTCGAAGAGTGGTCTGCCGGAGGCTTCGAAGAGTGGTCTGCCGGAGGCTTGGAAAACCGGTCTGTTCGTGGCCCAGCACGGCTCGTGGAACCGCCGGCCGAAGAGCGGCTACAAGGTGATCTACGTGCCCTTCCGGGACGGCAAGCCCGCCGGGACGCCGGTCGACGTGCTCACCGGCTTCCTCAATGCCGACGAGAAGGCGCAGGGGCGTCCGGTGGGCGTCATCCTGGACAAGACCGGGGCACTGCTGGTCTCGGACGATGTCGGCAAGACCATCTGGCGGGTCAGCGGCGCCAGCCAGACCCAGTAGCGGCCTGGGCGATCGTCCGCCTCTCGCCCGGCCGCGAACGAACGCGGCTGGTTCGGGTTGACCCGACGGGTACGGCGGTTCCGCCGGTGCCCCGTTCATCGAGCAGCGAAAGTCTTCATGACCGAGACGAAGACCGATCCTTCGCGGCGTGCCCTCGTCGGCGGCCTCTCCGCCGGCATGGTGGCCGCCCTCGGGAGTGCGGCCGGTGCCCAGGAGCAGGTGGCCCAGACCGATACGTCCCCCAATCCGCCCCGGAGCTATCCGCGGCCGCCCTTCGAGCGGCAACAGCAGGATTGGCCGGGCCTCGCGAGCCGGATGGTGCCGCGCCCGGACCACGGCGAGACGACCTACAAGGGCTCCGGCCGGCTTGCCGGCCGCAAGGCCCTGATCACCGGCGGCGATTCCGGAATCGGCCGCGCCGCCGCCATCGCGTATGCCCGCGAGGGCGCGGATGTGGCCATCAACTACCTGCCGGCCGAGGAGTCGGATGCGGCCGAGGTGGTGGCGCTCATCGGCCAGGCGGGACGCAAGGCGGTGGCGCTGCCCGGCGACATCCGCGACGAAGCCTTCTGCCAACGCCTCGTGGCCGATGCGGCCCGGTCCCTCGGCGGCCTCGACATCCTGGTCAACAACGCCGTCTACCAGAAATCGCAGGTTTCGATCCTGGACATCACCACCGAGCAGTTCGACCAGACCTTCAAGACCAACGTCTACGCGATGTTCTGGATCACCAAGGCGGCGCTCGCCCATCTGGGCCTCGGGGCGGCGATCATCAACACCGCGTCGGTGAACGCCTACGAGCCCTCCGAGACCCTGCTCGACTACGCCGCCACCAAGGCGGTGATCGTGAACTTCTCCAAGGCGCTCGCCAAGCAGCTGGCGCAGAGCGGCATCCGGGTGAATGCCGTCGCCCCCGGACCGTTCTGGACCCCGCTCCAGGTCTGTGGCGGCCAGCCGCCCGAGAAACTGCCGGGTTTCGGCAAGGATACGCCGATGGGGCGCCCGGGCCAGCCGGCGGAGCTGGCGGGCATCTACGTCCTCCTCGCCTCCCATGAGGCGAGCTACTCGACGGGGCAGGTCTTCGGCGCCGTGGGGGGACGCGGCGGCCCGTAGCGCGCAGGGGAGGCCGGATCGTTGGCGGACGGAGAAGGCGTGATGAACAAGGCCTATGGTGTGCAGGTGACGGTGATTCCGGCGGGTGCGGGGGAAGCGACCGTGGCGCCGGTGATCGTCGTCGCCCGCGACGAACAGGACGCGGCGCTCGTGGCCGCCGAGGCGGCGGGCTCGGGTGCCCAGGCCGAAACCCTGCGGGAACTGAGCACCAAGGAGATCGCCGAGCACGGGCTCGATCTCCACGCGCATGGCAGCCTCAAGGCCCTGCCCCTGCTGCGACTGTGACCGCAGGGGGCCGCCCGGCGCGCGGCTGAACATCCCCTGCGGCCCGCGGGTTGGACCCCGAGAGTCGACGTTGGACCCCACCCCGAACGGTTCGACGGGCTTGAACGGTTCGACCCCAGGGAGCCCCGATGACCGCGAACCCCGCCATGCTGGACCAGAGCCGCGACGCCACCCCCCTGCCGCGCGCGTCCGGCTTCGACAGCACCCTGGCGCTGCTGGCCGAGGGCTACGCCTTCATCCCGAACCGCTGCCGGGCCCTCGGCACCGACCTGTTCGCGACCCGCCTGATGCTGAGCCCGGTGCTCTGCATGTCCGGTGCCGAGGCCGCGCGCCACTTCTACGACGATCACCGCTTCACCCGACGACACGCCCTTCCGCCGACCGCGTTCGCGCTGATCCAGGACCACGGCAGCGTGATGGTGATGGACGGGGAGGCCCACCGCCGGCGCAAGGCGATGTTCCTCTCGCTCGTCGGCCCCGAGGCGCTGCGCCGCCTCGCCGACCTGACGGTGGGGCATTGGCGGGCGGCCGCTGCCCGCTGGGCGCGGCAGGACGCGGTGATCCTCCTCGACGAGGCGCATGCCGTGCTGACGGCGGCGATCAGCGAATGGGTCGGCCTCCCCCTGGATTCGGGCGAGACCCGCGACCGGGCGACCGAGTTCGCCGCCATGATCGCCGGCACGGGGGCGGTCGGTCCCCGCAACTGGCGCGGTCATCTCTACCGCGCCCGTACCGAGCGATGGGCGCGCCGGGTCATCACCGAGATCCGCGACGGGCGGCGGGCGGTGCCGGAGGGTGCGGCCCGCACCATCGCCGAGCATCGCGACCTCGAGGGCCGCCTCCTCGACGTGAAGACCGCCGGGGTCGAGCTGATCAACGTGCTGCGGCCGACCGTGGCCAATGCCCGCTACGTCGTGTTCGCCGCCATGGCGCTCCGGGACAACCCTGCCTGTCGCGAGGCCCTGCGCGGCGCCGATCCGGGCGCCCTGGCGCGCTTCACCTTCGAGGTCCGCCGCGTCTACCCCTTCATCCCGTTCATCGGCGGCCGGGTGCGGGAGCCGTTCACCTGGCGCGGCCATGCGTTCCAGGCCGGAGCCTGGGTGCTGATGGACCTCTACGGCACCAACCACGATCCCCGCCTGTGGCCCGAGCCGGACCGGTTCGATCCCGAGCGCTTCCGCGACGCGCCGCCCGGCGCCTTCGACCTCGTCTCCCACGGCGCCGGCTCGGCCGCGACCGGCCATCGCTGCCCGGGCGAGGGCATCACCCAGATCCTGGTCGAAACCCTGACCGATCAACTGGCCAACGGGATGACGTACACGATCCCACCGCAGGACCTGACCCTCGACCTCGCGAACATCCCCGCCCGCCCGCGTAGCGGGCTCGTGCTGCGGGACGTGCGGCCGGTCTAGCCGCCGTCCGACTGGTCATGGGGCGCGCTTGCTCTCGGTAGGGGCCCGACGGACAGGAGATTCCGGCACAACGGGCGAGGCCGGCGAAAGTGCTTGAGAGGACCGCCCGGCAATAGAATGAGCGTCACTGGACCGTGGTCTTGCGTCGTCGCGGCGGATCGACTGAGTATCCTCATTCGTCTCCAGTCCGAGTGGTATTATGACATTATCAAATATCAATCCGGCGATGATTATAAAGTAATCGCTTGTCATTAAAATTCTAACGCGATAACTGAAAAAATTGTCGCGGAATTCATCACCGGTCCGCGTCGGGATGCCGCCGAAAGGCATGCTTCGAGGATCGCGATGGGAGTTCCGATGATGTCCGGTATCATGATCGAATCCGTCCTTTCCCACGAAAAGGTCGAGACTTCGACTATCGTCATCATCGATCCTCGAATTTTGTTCCGGGAAAGTCTGCTCTGCCAGATCCAGATGAAGGGCGACGCGCCGAACGTCCTTGGAGTCTGCACGGTCACGCATTGGCAGCAGGTGGCGCCGGCGCATCCGGGCGCCTCCGTCATCGTCATCGCGGCGACCCACCGCCGCGTCGCCCAGATGCGGAGCGAGTTGGACACCCTGGCCATCATCAGCCCGGGCGTCCCCGTGATTCTGTTGTCCGAGATCGAGGACGATCATCAGGTCACCGAGGCGATGCGCCGGGGCTTGCGCGGCTTCATTCCGATGACGAGTTCGCTGAAGGTGGCCCAGAGCGCCATCGCGCTCGTGCTGGCGGGGGGGCGCTTCGTACCTTCCGAACTCCTGTGCGCGATCCCGGCACCGCAGGTACCGGAGCCGCGCGGAGCCGATGCGGTCCGGCTCACGGAGCGCGAGGCGGCCGTGCTCGGCGGCCTGCAGATCGGCAAGCCGAACAAGGTGATCGCCTATGAACTCAACATGTGCACCAACACCGTGAAGGTTCACGTGCGCAACATCATGAAGAAGCTTCAGGCCAAGAACCGGACCGAGCTCGCCTACCTGGTCAACACCCGCGGCGTGGTGTCGTCGGCGCCCCATCTCGGCGGCGCCTGGTTCCATGCGCGTCCCTTGGCAGAGCACGCGGCGGCACAGCCCTCGTGATGCCCGCCCGAGCGGGCGGCACGGCGGGGGCGACCGATTCCGCGCTTCGATGTCACCCCTGCCCGGGCGAGCTGCGGATTCGTGCGCCGTCGAACCGCGCTCCCCAGACACGATCCGATCCCGGGGCGGGGCAGAGATAAGAGATCGGGGGGTTAGAGATAGGGCAGCAACAGCCGCACGCTCGCGTCCCGGAGCCGGACCGGTAGGCTGCGACCGGTCAGCTCGGCGCATTCCAGGCGGGTCGTCATCTTCGCCTGCATGGACCGGCCGAGCTCGGTTGCCAGAGCCGGGTCGTAGAGCTCCAGGTTGAGTTCGAAGTTCAGGCGGAAGCTCCGCATGTCCCAGTTCGCACTGCCGACGAAGCACCAGGTTTCGTCGACGACGAGCATCTTGGAATGCTCGAAGGGCGGATCGTTCAGCCAGATCCGGACGCCGTGATCCAGCAGCGGGCCGACATGGGCACGGGTGGCCCAATCCACGAACCGGTGGTTGCTGGCACGCGGAATGATGACGTCCACGCCGACGCCCCGGGTCGCCGCGAGCAGGAGCGCGATCGTCAGCACTTCGCTCGGCAGGAAGTAGGGGGTGACGAGCCGGATGCTGCGCTGTGCCCCGTTGAGGGCATGCAGCACCACGTGCTCGATCTTCTCGATGTCGGCATCCGGCCCGGAGGTCACGACCCGGGCCATCGTGCCGCCGGCCAAAGCCGCCGTACCGCCGGCCAAGGCCGTGCTGTCGCTGGCCGGGGCGGGTTGCCAGCGGTCGCCGTGGAGATCCTCGCCCGCGGCGAACATCCAGCTTCGGGCGAAGGCGCCCGCGAGCTGCCGGACGACCGGCCCTTCGATGCGGAAGTGGGTGTCGCGGACCGGGTTCGAAGGATGCCAGCCGACGCAGTTCTCGTCCGCGATGTTGATCCCGCCGGTGAAGGCGGTCGCGCCGTCGACGATGAGGAGCTTGGTGTGCGTCCGCAGGTTCAGGAACGGCATGCGCCAGGGCAGGGCCGAGTGCATGAACAAAGCGGTCGGCACGCCCGCCCCCCGCAGGCGCCGATAGATCGGGTGCCGGAAGTAGCCGCCGCCGATGCCGTCGATCAGCACGCGGACCTCGGCGCCCCGGGCCTTCGCGGCGACGAGGGCGTCGAAGAAGGCCGCACCGGTCCGGTCATTGCGAAAGATGTAACTCGACAGGGCCACGGACCGCTGCGCGCGGCCGATGGCGTCGAGCATCGCCGGATAGGCCTCGTCGCCGTTCCGCAGCAGGCGGACGGCGTTGCCCGCCACCAGCGGCAGGCGCGTGATGTGTCGAACGGCGTGGTCGAGCGCCCGAAAGGCCGGGGCGATCGTGGGTGCCTGCGGCGGCTCCGTCTGCGCCGGCGCCGAGGGGGGCACCGCGAGCTGTCGTGCGCGGCGGGTGACGCGGTTGATGCCGAACAGCAGGTACAGCGCGGACCCGGAGAGGGGCGCGAGCCAAGCCAGTCCGATCCACCCGATGGCCGTGCCGACCTCGCGCTTGTGCAGAAGCACGTGGATCGTCAGCAGAAGCGCCGACGCCAGACCGATCCCCATCAGGACGTTGGATCGGATCGACCCGGACGCCGCGATCCACCGATGAAACGCCTCTTCCACAGCCGCCCCGGGGTTCCGATACCGACACCGTGGATACGGGACCGCGGCCGGTTCGCAAACCACGCAGGCATCCCCGCCGTCTCGCGCCGAGCGTTCTGTCCCGCGCAGGCCGTTCGCGAGGTCGTCAGACGGCCAGCACGGCCCAGCGATGGGGTCCGAGACTCACCCGCGCTTCCCGTGTTCCGGCGTCCGTCACGACAGCCTCTCCGGTTTCCACCGAGCGGGCGTCCGGCGCCGGAACGACCGCCGCGTCCTCGGCGAGGTTCAGGGCGAGGAGAAGGCGTCGCGTTCCGTCGCCGACCGACAGCACGAGCTGGGTGTTCGTCAGGTGAAGCGTCCGCGTGCGGGCGCGGTGCAGCCAGGCATGGCGGCGGCGCAGGGCGATCAGCGTCTGGTGCAGCCGGTAGATCGGCCAGCCGAAGGGGGCGAGATCGGCCGGCATGTCCGGAAAAACCGGCCGGATCGCATCGTCCCCGCCGATGCGATCTTCCTTCAGGCCGCGGAAGGCCTGCTCGTCACCCGCATAGATCGAAGGCGTGCCGCCGCAGACGAGCAGGATCGCGAGGGCATGGGGAAGGTGGCGCTCATCCACGAGGCGGCTGGCGATCCGCGTAACGTCGTGGTTGCCCACGAAGGTGAGCGGCACGAACGTATCGAGAAAGGCGTTGTGGCGGTCGAGCGCGTGGGCGAGTTCGAACAGGTTACGGTCGTTGAGCGCGCTCCAGATGGCCTTCCAAAGCTCGTACTGGGTCACCGCATCCAGGCCGGTGTCGCGCACGAGGGCGGCGTAATCGCCGTGGATCACCTCGCCGAGCAGGTAGGTGTCCGGGTGGGCCGACCGCACGCGGCCCAGGACGTCAGCCCAGAAGCGCCGTGGCACGGCGTAGGCCGCATCGAGGCGCCAGCCATCCACGCCGCGGGCGAGCCAGTGCGTCATGACGGAGACGACGTAATCCGCCACCGCGGGCGCGTCGTGATTCAGCGTCACGAGTTGCCGATGCCCTTCGAAGCAGGCGTAGTCCGGCTCCGCGCCCGGATGACCGCCATGCGGCCAGGACAGCTTGAACCACCCGGCCCTGGGTGCTCGCTCTCCCTGCTGCAGAACCTCCTGGAAGGCGGGATGCGCGCGTCCGACGTGGTTGAAGACGCCGTCGAGGAGCACGCGCAGGCCCCGCGCATGGGCGGCCTCGATCAGGGCAACGAGATCGGCCTCGTCGCCGAGGCGGGGATCGACCCGGAAGGGATCGACCGTGTCGTAGCCGTGGGTGGAGGCGGCGAAGACGGGTCCGAGCGCAAGTCCCGTGGCGCCGAGCTCGACGGCATAGTCGAGCCAGGCCTGCAGGTGACCCAGGCGATGCACGACGGGAGCACCCGCTGCAGTCTCGGGCTCGGCGCCGACGAAACCGAGCGGGAAGACCTGCCACCAGATCGTGTGTTCAATCCAATCCGGCACGGCACCGCCTTCGTCCAAGACCGGCAGGAAAACTCGTCAGGTCCGCCTCGGGTGCCATACCGCGCTCTGTTCGCCCATCACGTGTTTGTCGGGCGCGCGAACGGCCGTCGAGGCAGGCTCCGGAGGTCCGATGACACGGTGACGGCGCGCGGCATAATATTGCTGTCTCGGACATGAAGTCTAAGAACCATAATGCAAGATACTTCGACCTGACCGGTTCGCATCCTCATCCATGCAGGACTGGTATATCTGGCATAACGTATCTGGCATACCAGTCTTGGGCGGGAAGCGTCATATCAGCGTCAACGCAAACGCTTCTCGGGACAACCTTCATGCTCACCCTGCTTCTCGTCGTCGCCGCCGGTACCGCCAACATCGCGCTCGTGGCCTTCGTGGCCGATCGGTTGACCCCGAAGAGCACTGCGTCCGTCATTTCGGCCGGCGAACTGGCGATTGTGAACGACAACGTTCCGGCCTCCGCGGTGAAGCTGGCGGCCTGACGGCCCGTCCCCCGGCCCGCATCAGCGGACCCACACGACCGAACCGATCGGCCCCGCCCCTCGAAGGCGGGGCTTTTCTTTTGACCCGTCACCTGTCGCCGCGCCGAGTCGATCAATTCCCGCCGAAACGACGCAAGTCTTGATCGGAACGCAAACCTCGATCGGAACATAAGTCTCGATCGATCAGCTGCCGAGCACGTCCGCCTCTGCCCGGCCCACCGCTGCGGCCTGCTGCTGCGCGATGGCCCTGTCGGACTTGCGCTTGAGAAGGAGGCCGATGCCGACCACCAGCGCGGCCCCGAGGACGCCCATCGCGTGCGGGACGGCCCCCTGCAGGCCTGCGGGCAGCACCACGACCATCTGCTGCTGAACGAGCCGATCCGTGGCGATCATCTCGCCGGCCACCCAGCCGAGCAATCCGCCGCCGAACCAGATCAGGATCGGGAACCGGTCGATCAGCCGGGTGATCAGGCTGGCGCCGACCACGAGGAGCGGCACCGACAAGGCGAGGCCGATGATGAAGAGCTCGTCGTGCCCCTTGGCTGCACCCGCCACCGCTACGACGTTGTCGAAGCTCATCACGGCATCCGCCACCACGATGGTCCAGATCGCCTTGGGCAGGCTGGAATGCTCCTTGACGGCGCTCTCGTCCTCCTCCTCGCCGCGCACCAGCTTGACGGCGATGTGCAGCAGGATGAGTCCGCCCAGAACCTTCAACAGCGGCACCGCCAGCAACTGCGAGATGATGACGGCGAAGAAGATCCGCAGCAGAGCCGCCGCGAAGGCGCCCGCGAAGACGCCGATCCGCCGCTGCCGCTCGGGCAGGCCTCGGCAGGCCATGGCGATGACCACCGCATTGTCGCCCGACAGGATGATGTCGATCCAGACGATCTGGAGGAGCGACAGCAGGAAGGAGGAGGTAAGGTAGGAATCCACGATCAGGCGCCTCTGATGCTCCGGCCCGGTGAAGCGGTGGTGTCCCGTGCCGGCGCCCGTTGTCCTGGACGCCCGTGCGCAGAAGGGCAACCGACGTGTTGAAAGAGCCGGCCCCCGGACGGGAGGCCGGCCCCGAAGACGTTTCAGGGATTGGCTTCGACGGCGGAGCGGAGCACGGGCGTCCACCGCGCCACTTCGCGCTCGACCAGTGCCTGCAGGGCGGCGGGACCCGCTTCGGCCTCCTTCGGCACGGTACCGCCGAGATCGAGGATGCGCTTGGTCGTGGCCGGGTCCTTGAGCGCGGTGTCGAGGGCGGCGGTGAGCTTGGCCCTGACATCCGCCGGCAGGCCCTTCGGCGCGAACACGGCGTTCCAGGCGCTGACCTCGTAGCCGGGCAGGCCCGCCTCCTTCGTCGTCGGCACGTCGGGCAGGCTCGGGGAGCGCTCGGGCGTGGCGATGGCGTAGGCCTTGATCGTCCCGCCGGCGATCTGAGGCGCGACGTTGACAATCTGATCGGTCATGAAGTCGACCTGGTCCGCCATCAGATCGTTCAGCGCAGGCCCCGTGCCGCGATAGACCACGAGCGTGGGCTTGGCGCCGGCGAGGAAATTGAACAGCACGCCCGTCGAATGCGAGACGGAGCCGACGCCCGCATGAGCCTGGTTGATCGCCGGGCCGCGGGCCTTCAGCACCTCGATGAAGCCCTTGAGGTCCTGGGCTGGGAAGCTCTTCTTGGCGACGATGACGATCGGCGTGCCGGCAGCGAGTCCGATCGGATCGAAGCTCTTGGCCGGATCGTATTTCAAGCCCTTGAACAGGGCCGGCGCGGCGCCGTGCGTGCCCATGTGGCCCATCATGATGGTGTAGCCGTCGGGCGCGGCCTGCGCGGCGCGGGTGATGCCGGTGGTGCCGCCGGCCCCGGTGACGTTCTCGATGACGACCTGCTGGCCCAACGCGCGCGACATCGATTCGGCGACGATCCGCGCCACCACGTCGGTCGGTCCGCCGGCCGCGAAGGGCACCACCATGGTGATCGGGCGCTGGGGATAGGTGTCGGCGGCCGCACCGAACGCAGCGAGTGCCGACAGGAGGCCGATGGCGAGTGCCCGTCTCATGTTCCTCATCCTTCTGGTTTCTGGTTGTCGAACCCGTTGCCGCAAGACGCCGAGGCGTCCACGCCGTCAGGCCTCCGTGAACACCGCGTCGCGGCTTCGTCGCAGCGACGGCAGCAGCGCCGCCGCCAGGATGGTGAAGGTGACGAGGAACAGCACTGCGCTGACCGGGCGCTCGAGGAACACCAGGGCGTCGCCGCGCGACAGGGTGAGGGCGCGGCGCAGGTATTCCTCCATCAGCTTGCCCAGGACGAAGCCCAGCAGGAGCGGCGCGGGCTCGAAGCCGAACTTGATCAGCCCGTATCCGAACACCCCGAAGGCCGCGATCAGCATCACGTCGGTCGGCTGCGCATTGATGGAGTAGATGCCGATGGAGCAGAACATCAGGATCGCGGGGAACATCAGCCTGTAGGGCACCTTCAGCAGGCGCACCCAGATGCCGACGAGCGGCAGGTTGATGACGAGCAGCATGAGGTTGCCGATCCACATCGACGCGATCATGCCCCAGAACAGGTTGGGGTTCTTGGTCATCACGCCGGGACCCGGAACGATGCCGTGGATCGTCATCGCGCCGACCATCAGCGCCATCACGGCGTTCGGCGGAATGCCCAGCGTGAGGAGTGGAATGAAGGCCGTCTGCGCGCCGGCGTTGTTGGCGCTCTCCGGGCCGGCGACGCCCTCGATGGCCCCGCGCCCGAACCGGCTCGGATCGCGGGCGAGCCGCTTCTCGATCGTGTAGGCCGCGAAGGGGCCGAGCACGGCGCCGTTGCCGGGCAGGATGCCGAGGATCGACCCGATCGCGGTTCCGCGCAGCGCCGAGGGGGCCGCCTGCCGCAGGTCCGCCCAGCTCGGCAGCAGGCGGCCGATCCGCGCCCGGGCGATCTCTCGGGTCTCGGTCTGATCGAGGTTGCGCAGGATTTCGGCGACCCCGAACAGGCCCATCGCCAGCACCGAGAAGTCGACGCCGTCGGTCAGGAAGCCGAAGCCGAAGGTCATCCGCTCCTGGCCGGTCTCGAGGTCGGTGCCCACCGTGGCGAACAGGATGCCGACCAGGATCATGGCCACGGCCTTGAGCACGGAGCCGTGCGCGAGGACGACCGCGAAGGCGAGCCCCATCACCATCAGGGCGAAATACTCCGCCGGTCCGAAGATCAGCGCGAGGCGGGTCAGCGGTGCGCCGAGGGCCGCGATCAGCAGGGTGGCGACGGTGCCGGCGAAGAACGAGCCGATGGCGGCGATGCCGAGCGCCACGCCGGCCCGGCCCTGGCGCGCCATCTGGTGCCCGTCGAGGGTGGTGACGACCGAAGTCGCCTCACCCGGGATGTTGACGAGGATCGCGGTGGTGGAGCCGCCGTACTGCGCCCCGTAATAGATCCCCGCGAGCATGATCAGGGCGCCGACGGGATCGAGCCCGAAGGTGATCGGCAGGAGCATGGCGATGGTGGCGATCGGCCCGACGCCGGGCAGCACCCCGATCAGCGTGCCGACGAGGCAACCCAGGAAGCAGAGCGTCACGTTCTGAAGGCTCAGTGCGACGGCGAAACCGAGGCCGAGATTGGCGAGGAGATCCGTCACGTGCCGCGCTCCCGATCAGGTCGTCATCGCGTGCGGGGCGACGTCGGTCCGGCTCCGGCGGGTGGAGCGGCGCTCCAGGGCGAGCAGGCCCAGTCCCGCCAGGGCGAGCGCACCGGCCGCGAGCCGCAGCATGACGCGCGACGGAATCGTCCCGCTCGCCGCCTCGATGAGGGCGGTGGGGAAGATGGGAATGGGCAGGTTGAGCAGGTCGCCGAACAGCAGCATGCATCCGGCGGTGAGGAGCAGGGCCAGGATGAGAAGTTCGCGAAAGCGCGCCTCGGGAGTCGCATAGCCTCCGATGATCACCGCGAGCGGTCCCGCAACGATGAGACCGAGGCCCGGACTGGCAACGGAGCCGAGGGCGAAGGGCCGGATCGTGATCGCGAAGGCCAGGATGGCCAGCACGACGGTGAGGGGGCCGCGCAGGCCTGTGGTCTGCAGGCCTGCCCCTTCGCGGGCGAGGCCCGTCACGGCGAGAACGCTTCCGCAGGCGGCGACGCCGATCGCCACCCAATGCGGCAGCATGCCGGGTCCCATGGCGCCGAGGGTGCCCCGCGGCAGATCGCTCGCGGCCCAGAGGCCGAACATCCCGAGCAGGACCAGCCCGAGGCCGGCCACGAAGCTCTGCGGCGCGCGCACCACGGACCTGGTCCGCCGCACGGCGTCGGATGCGTCGCTCATCGTTCCTCCCCTGCGCGCCCCGCCTTCGTTTCTCGGGCGTATGGCACGGCGATATGCGCGTTCCCGTTCGTACCGACGGAAGGCCGGCTCGAGGATGGCCTCGGCAGCCGGCGCTTCCGTTCACACAGGACGATGCGCCCTGTCGGATCGGGATCGTCGAAAATGATTGTTGTCTAGAATCTATGCCGTAACGCGAAGTCTCCACAAGGGCCGGCGTCTACGCATACGCTCGATTTCAAGCTTTGATTTCAGGACATCTAGGCACGTTACAGGGCGCACTTTAATCCGGCTGCGATGGCGGAACCCGCATTGCTGCGCTTCGCTCGGCCGCCACCACGTCCCGCCGTGATCGTCCGATGACGGCGACGCCGCGCGCGGAATGCGGAACGCCCTCGTCGAGCCGGGGAGACCGGTTCGATCCCGGTCTCCCGCCTGTTCGACGCCGTCCGGCCGCCTCAGGCAGCCTTCACCGCCGTCAGGAACGTGCCCACCTCCTGGCGGAGGCTTTCCGAATGGTGCGAGAGCGCCTGTGCCGCGCCGAGCACCTGAGTCGCCGCCGTGCCCGTCGAATCGGCGCCGAGGCGCACGTCGTCGATGCTGCCGACGACCTGTCCGGTCCCGTTGGCCGCCTGCTGCACGTTTCGGGCGATCTCCTGGGTCGCCGCCCCCTGCTGCTCCATCGCGGCCGCGATGGCGTTGGAGGCCGCCGCCATTTGCCCGATCGTGCTGCCGATGGCCTGGATGGCCGCGACGGAATCCTGCGTGACGGCCTGGATGGACGCGATCTGCCCGGCGATCTCCTCCGTCGCGCGCGTGGTCTGACCGGCGAGCTCCTTCACCTCGGAGGCGACGACGGCGAAGCCCCGTCCGGCCTCGCCCGCCCGGGCCGCCTCGATGGTGGCATTCAGCGCAAGGAGATTCGTATGTCCGGCGATCTTGTTGATCATCGCGACGACGGTCTCGATCCGTTCGGCCGCACTGGCGAGCTGCCGGACCAGCCCATCCGTCCGGCGCGCCTCGTCGGCCGCCTGCTGGGCGATGCGGGCCGACTGACCGGCCTGCTGCGTGATCTCCTGGATCGACGCGGACATCTCCTCGGTGGCCGCGGCGACGGTCTGGACATTCGCCGAGGTCTGTTCGGCCGCCCGCATCGCGCCGGTGGATTGCCGGGTCGTCTGCTCCGCGGTGCCTGCCATGCCCTGGGCCGTGGCCTCCATCTCCGTGGCGGCGCCGGCCAGACCCTGCGTGAGAACGGAGACATTCGATTCGAACGCCTTCGTCAGTGCGTCGAGCTGGTCGGCACGCCGCGTCTTCGCGTCCGCCTCCTCGGCGGCCGCAGCGTCGGCCTGCTCCTTGGCGATGAGCGCGTCCTTGAAGACCTGCACCGCCCGCGCCATGGCGCCGATCTCGTCGGCGCGGCGGGCACCCGGCACGATCACGCCGTGATCCCCTGCGGCGAGGCGCTGCATCGCGCCGGTCATGGCCGTCACCGGCCCGGACACGCCGCGGCCGACGCGCCAGGCGAGCAGCCCCCCGATGACCAGGGCGACGGCCCCGATCCCGATCACCCGCTGGCTCAACTGGCTCGCATCCTCGGTCATCACCGTCATGATCTGGCGCTGCTCCTGGACTGCCCGTTCCCGGGTCTCCCGGCCGAGGCCGGTCAGCCCGTCGCCGGTCTGCTTCAGGGCCTGATAGGCGACCTCGACGTCATTGGCCCCCTGCAGGACGCCGTCCAGAGCTGCCTTGAAGGCTGCGACCTTTGCATTCGCCATCTTGAGGGAGGTCTGGAGCAGTCCGGCCTCGTCGAGCTGGGGCAACGCCTGCAGCTCCCGGGTGTAGCGCCCGAACTCGACCGTGGCGGTGCTGGCATCCGCCGGGTTGTTGCTGGAGCGGAACAGATAGACGGCGCTCATGCTGGCCTGGAGCGCCCGATCGGCGCGAAAGGTCGCGGCGGCAAGACCCGGCTCTGGCGCGGCGCGCTGCGCCATCGCGTAACCGGCGTTCGAGAGCGTGGCACCGAGCTTCACCAGGTCGCCGAGGGCGGCTTTCCGCTTCTGCATCACGCTCACCAGGGCATCGGCGCCGGTGACGTAGTCGAGAGCCCGGTTCCGGACCGCCGCGTCCCGGCCGTCCGCCTGTTGGCCGGCAATCTCCGCCTTGAGGGCGGCGAGACCGGTCTTGAGGTCGCTCAACATCTCGCCCTGTTCCGTGCGCATGTAGTTGAGCACCAGGCGCCGCGCCCCGTTGAGGCGCAGCTCGAAGGCGCTCGCCTCCTCGGCCGCCTGCATGCGGGCGCCGGTGGCCTCGATTTCGGCGTTGAGCACGCTGACGCTGCGGAAGGTCATGAGCGCGGACACGGTGAGGAGCAGCAGCACCACGCCGAAACCCGCGAGAATGCGCTGGGAGACCGAGAGGCGGTCGAGGCGGAGGAGGGAGTCCGGACGGAGAAGGGACATGGGCGGGAGCCTCGAAAGCTTTAGCGGACGGACTTGATCTGGCGGATCGTTTCGGCGCCGAACCTGGCGCTGAATCCGGCGGTCGCGGATTGCAGGCTCTGTTCGAAGGCGGCGCGATCGACGGAGGCGACCACGTTCATCCCGGCCTTGCGCAGTTCGTCCACCCCCTCCCGCTCCGCGCGCCCGGCCGCCTCGCGGGAGACCTGGCCCGCAGCCCGGGCAGCCTCGGTGAAGGCCTTCTGCTCGGCAGGGCCGAGGGCGTCCCAGGCCGTCTTCGACATGACGATGACGGCCCAGGAATAGACGTGACCACTGAGGGTCAGGTGCTTCTGGACCTTCTCGAAGCGCGAGGCCGAGATGACCGCGATCGGGTTTTCCTGCCCGTCGAACTGCCCGGATTGCAGCGCGCCGTAGAGTGCCGGGAAGGCCAGCGGCTCCGCCTTCACCCCGAGGCTGCGAAAGCCCGTGAGCATGATGTCCGATTGCGGCACCCGCATCGAGAGGCCCTTCAGGTCCTCCGGGTTCGTGACCGGATGCTTCGAATTGGTGATGTGGCGCATGCCGTTCTCGCCCCAGGCGAGCGCGACCATGCCCTTCTGCTGGAACTTCTTCAGGTAATCCTGCCCGACGGGGCCGTCGAAGACGGCGTGGGCATGGCTGGCATCGCGGAACAGGAACGGGATGTCGAAGATCCCGAATTCGGGGATGATGCTGGAGAAGGGCGCACTGGTGATGAAGGCGATGTCGAGGTGCCCCAGGCGGAGCTCCTCCGCCATCTCGACCTCGCCACCGATGGTGCCGTTCGGATACAGCTCGACGCGGGTGGTGCCGCCGGTGCGCTGGGCGACGTCCTTGGCAAAGCGCTCCGCCCCCGCCCCGAGTTGCGAAGTCTGGGCGAAGAGGAAGCCGAGCCGCAGAACGCGCTCCTCGGCCTGCGCCCGGGTGATGGTCAAGATCGAGCAGAGCCCGACGATCGTTGCTGCAACTCTGAGACGTCCAGGCACCGGCGTATCCTATTCGATAGTCGTCGGGTGCTTAAATGCCTGCGCTTAAAAGATCATTGACAGCGCCGGTGCCGAAGCTGGCCTTCGAGCGCTTTCGAACATCTTGAAGCGGACGCTATCCGCTACTTGAGGGGTCCATTCAGCGGGCGAAGGTGCTTGTCGAAAATCTTCGAAGGTGCGTATCGAAGTTCATGGAGGCTTACCCGACCAGCGAGGTCCGCCAGGCCTGCCGCCGCCGAGCATCCCACCGGTGCTTCACGATCACCGCCCGCGCGCCCGACCCCGTGACCTGTGCCTGAGGCTCCCTCGCACCCATCCCATGGTGCGCGAAGGCCTCCACACCCCCGTTGCGCGGAGCCCCCGCATGGGCTACCAACGCGACACGGTCAGCACCCGTAGCTCAGCTGGATAGAGCGTTGCCCTCCGAAGGCAAAGGTCACACGTTCGAATCGTGTCGGGTGCGCCAATCATTTCAACAACTTAGCTGATTATCGCCGGGCCCCTTGATGGGCTGCGGAAGCGCTGCGGAAGCAAGCTGCATAAAATCAGTGCGGCACGATTTGCTCGATCTCAAACCGTTGAACCCTGTAGCCGATTCGGAGGAGCCTTCCTCTTAGTGGTCTGCCGAGGAAGTGATGGACGGGTAGCGGCAAACCCCAGACCGAAGGAGCACAGCCTGTCCGAGCATCTGAGCAAAGAGCGAATGCGGGCTGAAGCGGCCTTCGCGAAGGAGCAAATTCGGCCGATGCAAGTGCCCGACGAAGAGGCGTCCGTCAGCGACGCGGGAAAGAACTTGGCTCGGCAGAAAGCAGCGCGCCTCGCCAGGGATGCCTGTGATGCCACCGCGGGGAAGCGCTAGCGGACGGACATGACCCTTCAGGAGCAGCGTCGCCTGAGACTGTGCTTCCCATGCAGAGTGGGTCATGTGGTACGCTGGATGCAACTTACCTAAAGACGAAGGGCTATCTAAAATGAGCGATGGCCAACTTCAGTCTAAGGGGCTGGCCGAGGTCATGCGGCTTGCTACCTCGCTTGCCTACCGCATACTCAACACGCAGCTCATAGGAAGTCCGGTTCCGCCCAATCAGGCGAAGGCACTCGTAGAAGCCGCAAGGTTGCTGCACGAAAACGGGGTGGATTGGCCGCCAGGAGTTACCGAGGCTTTGCGCAGGCTGGCCGAAGCTACGACGCCAGCGCCGCCAGCCGCCAACGAACCGGCCGCCGAGGAAATGTCAGAGAGCGATGAGGGTGCTAGCCTTAATCCCGTGAGCCGAGGCCATAAAGTTAAGCGCTTCATCAAATCCTTCAGCAAACGAAACGGCTGAGATCGTCATGCAGCGCTGTCGGATCATTGTGGCATTGCTGATCGGTGCGACACCGGCAATTTCATCTGGGTCTTGGGCTCAATCCGCCCCGACTTCGACCGCAGTCAATAACTGGGCCGAATTCCGAACCGCACTCGTGTCCTGCTGGACAGTGCCTGAGAATACCGAAGGATCGATGATCGCGTTCCGCTTCGGCTTGAACAAGACAGGGAGCCTGCGGGGCCCCCCTCTCGTCACAGCCCGACAGCTTCAAGGCGACAAGGATGCTCGGAAACGGTTTGAGGATGCTGCTGCCGTTGCTCTAGCCCAGTGCCTGCCGATGAAAGTGACGCCCGCCTTCGGAGCCATTCTCGGTGAGAGTCCCATCAGGCTCAGATTTGCCAACACCCCACCAACGGCCGCCTACCAGCTCAACAGCAACATCACGATTTTCGCTCCACGATGAGGTATATTGCGGTCGGCAGGCGTTATTTTCGTTGCGCAGCGTGGCGCGCCCTCCGAGTCAGGTTGCTCAGAGACGTCAAAGAACCTTCTCAGCAGTCCATCCCAAAAAGCCGATCCACGCTATGACGCTGATCAGCACAACTGCCAGAATGCACCATGCCATCAGCGGGATGCGTCGGCGGGTACGAAGGCGAGGAGCTTGCATGGAGGTCTCGAAAAAACTGCCAAGGGAGATCCGGTTGTAGCATGACGCAACAGACCGACGCCCTCTCATCTGACACCAACGACGGCGCATCGGAACGGCTGTCAGAGGTCTCGCGCCTGTCGACGCTTCTCGCCGATCGTGTGCTGGCCGCTCAGGCGGCAGACGAGCCGGTGCCGAAGGCGCACATCAACGCCCTGCTCGACGCAGCCATCATCCTGGATAAGTACGAGATCGACCTACCGATGCCGCTCGGCCAGATTATCGATCAGATCGGCGATGCCGAGGATAAGGATGCTGGCCGACTCGCTTGGCTGTTCCGACCGTTCCAAGGGGCGAGGGGCTAAAACGTGATGCTCGCGGTTGAGCTGACCGATTAACGCCCGCGGTGCATCCTCGAGGAGCTTCAGGTCTGTCGTTACCACCCCGGCCTTGCTGTAGCGCCAGGGATGGTCTCCGGGCGCCTCGCGCCAGGTGCGGGCCACCCCGGCCTGCGCCGCCTTGATCAGCGCCATTGTGTCGTTCGTGGCTTCCGGCAGCGTCACGGTCGTCGAGACCGAGCGCATCGGGTCACCGCGGTCATGCTCGCTCGTGTGGTAGAAGACCGAGACGTGCGTGGTGCCAAGGCTGCTGCGCCGCAGCTTTTCACCGAGGCGCGTCGCGTGCGCGGCAACCGCCTGCTCCAGGGTCTCACGCTCGGTGATGCGGCGGGAGAACGACCGGGTCACGGCGCAGCCTTTGCGCTGGGCCGGCATGAGTTCAAGCGGCAGGCAGGCCAGCCCACGTAGCTCGTAGATGATGCGCTCGCCCACCACCGTCATGGCTTTGCGCACCGGACGCGGGTCGAGGTCGCGCAGATCCGCGACCGTGTCCACGCCGGGGCCGATCAGCTTGGCGAGCGAGGCTCGGCCGATGCCCCAGACCTCGGCCACCGAGATCCGGCAGACCCAATGTTAAGCGTCACCGTGAAGAATAATTATTTCTTGATAGCTTCCATATTTGCTTAGCTACATCGGGATAGTTGCCCAGATAAAATTGCCTAATCATCCCGAGTTGCGGATTAGTTTGATTGGATTTATAAATCCAAGTGCCGCGCAGTACGATTAGCAAAAAAAATTATGTGGGGAGGACAATGTTACGGAAGTTAAATATCATTGATGGCGTTAGTCTCCTGCAGCAGCGTGTTCATAAGGATAATCGAGGCGAACTCATAGCTTATGAGGAATTCGAGAACGTTCCTTTTATACCCAAGCGCACATTTTACATCAAAGTCGAAGTACCTGGTTGTGAAAGGGGAGGTCACGCCAACTCTTGCGATGAGCTCATCACTGTCGTAAGCGGCTCAATGAAGGTTGCTGTCGACAACGGAGGTCAAAGTGCAGAAGTATTCATGTCTAATGTTGACGAGGCTTTGTGGATCAAAAGCGGAATTTTAATAAGAATTTTTGACTTCACTGCCGGCACGATTCTGCTTGTGTGCGCATCCGAGCGTTACGCGGACACACAACATTATATGGATGCGCGATTCAATAAAACCTCCGAGTTGTATTCAGTATGATACCGCAAGCAGCTCCCCCTCTGCGTGTGGCCAGGTACCGGCAAAAAATTAACATAGCGATAGCTGACGTCCTCTCTGGACCAACCTACATCCTAGGCGCAGCAGTCGCCGCCTTTGAAGCAGCCTTCGCAGCTTATGCAGGTGTAGAACACTGCATTGGTGTTGCATCCGGAACGGATGCGTTAGCGTTGGCTCTAAGAACGCTTGGTGTCGGCCAAGGCGACGAAGTAATCCTACCAGCGTTGACCTTTGCTGGCACTGCTCAAGCCATTTTGCACTGCGGAGCAATCCCACGATTTGTAGATGTTGATCCGCATACTCGATGCATCGACCCTGCTGCCGTCGCAGCTGTACTGAACCCACGCACGGTTGCGATTCTTCCCGTACACCTCTTCGGCCACCCGGCTGATATGCCGACCCTGATGAGCTTTGCTAATCGTCACGGGCTGGCGGTAATCGAAGATTGCGCTCAGAGCCATGGTGGCACTCTGGATCGTCAACCGCTAGGCAGCTTCGGTCATCTCGCGGCCTATTCATTCTATCCCACGAAGAACTTGGGCGCGATCGGAGATGGGGGAGCGGTTGTCACTCGTGATCCAGCCCTCGCCGCACGCGTGCGAAACCTCCGCAACTACGGCTTCGAAGGCTCGAACCGCATCAGCCAGAATCTCGGATACAACACACGCCTCGATGAGATTCAGGCGGCGATTCTGCTCGCTCTTCTGCCACACCTTGATGAGGCCAATCACGAGCGCCGCCGCATCGCTGCTCGTTACCGTTCCCTCCTGACTGGATATGATCTCGGCCTACCGCCTGAGGATGCTGGTTGCGTCTACCATCAGTTCGCTATTACCCATCATGACCGAGACGCGTTAATGAGTCGGCTTAATCATGCGGGGATTGGAACAGCGATCCACTATGCGCCGGGTCTTCACCGACATCCGGCTTTTGCTAAAAGCGCGCTGGAATCGCTGCCGGTGACAGATTCTCTCGCTGCGACCTTGCTCAGTCTGCCGATCCAGCCTGAGGTGGCAACAAACGCTGTCGACCAGATCGCGAGAACTGTGGTGGAATGCCTTCCTTGCTTGGCGTGATCCTATACGGAATTGGGTCGCCTATCATTGCAGACGTTGAGGAGAGCCTCTACCGGGCGAAGCGTCCGATCTTCGCGGGTGTACGTAACCATCCGGGGTCGGACTACCTTCCCGAAGGCATACGTATTTTAACGCCCGACGAGCTTGGTCCAGACTCGCTAGACTTGCCATTTCTCGTCCCGCTCTTCACGCCGGGACATAGGCGATCCGCAGTACGAGAGGCAGCCGAGAGAGGTTTGCGACGGCCCTTCACCTTGATAGATCCGAGCGTCGCTGCACCGCGTCACCTCAATTTCGGTCCGGGCAGTTATGTCAACTCTGGCTGCAGCCTCGGTAGCCATAGCACATTTGGAGCTTTTGCCTTTATCAATCGCGGTGTAACGGTCGGGCATCATGCACGGTGCGAAGATTTCGTGTCGATAGGCCCGGGGGCGACACTTGCTGGCCATGTGGCACTTCAAACCGGCGCCTTCGTCGGCGCAGGTGCCACTGTGCTGCCGGAAATTATAATTGGACGGAACGCCGTCGTCGGTGCCGGATCTGTCGTGACCCGGGACGTGCCTGACAGCTGCCTGGTCTTGGGAAACCCGGCTCGGATCGTTCGGCGGAATATTGGTGGATACAAGGGAATCTCTGTCGAATGAAGCAGCCGGTCGTTCATCTCTACACGGTTTGCTGGGATGAGGCGGATATGCTTGGTTTCTTCTTTCGCCACTATGATCCCTGGGTGACCCACTACATCGTATACGATGATGGCTCAACGGATGGCTCAAGGGAGATCCTGGCAGCCCATCCGCGTGTGGAATTGCGAAATTTCGTCCGAAGCGACGCAGACTCGTTCGTCCTTTCGCACAAGGAAATGCAGGATCGAGCGTGGAAGGAGAGTCGGGGTCGGGCGGACTGGATTGTCATTACAGCGATCGACGAGCATCTGCACGTGCCGGGCCGCGCGATGGTGGACTACCTCACCGAAGAGGCTGACCGCGGCGTTACGTTAATCCCGGCCCTAGGCTTTGATATGAACCATCCGGAGATGCCTGACGATTCCGGTTTGCTTATCGACCGTGTCACCCATGGAAGGCCGCGTAACGCCTTCAACAAACTTAGCCTCTTTAAGCCAGAGGCAGTACGAGAAACTGAGTTCGGTCCCGGGCGACATGCTGCAGAGCCACGAGGCGATCTATTACTCCCGATCCGAGACGAACTATTACTATGGCACTACAAGCATCTCGGCTTTGATCGGAACGCCAATCGGGAAGAAGCGCAGGCCCTTCGCCTTGGTAGTGTCGACGTCGCGCAAGGCTTTGGGCAGCATTACCTTTGGGGCCGGGAACGGTTACGCGCCTTCTGGAATGACATGGAGGAGGCCTCCATTGACCTTAGGAGCGTCGCTTCTCAAGATGTCAGCGCGCAACCGCTTTGGTGGGAAGAGCGGGGCATACAGCGAGCAGGATCGATCGCGCTGCCTCCGCTTACCCAGGAAGTTTCTAGCAATTTTCCAACTATCTCGGTACTGATAAAGTCCTACAATCACGCTGCGTATGTGCGACAAGCAATAGAAAGCGTGCTGGCACAAACCTTCCAAGACTTTGAAATTGTGGTTACCGACGACGGCTCGAGTGATGAAACCGCCGATATTGTGCGTAGCTTTGACGACCCGCGTATTCATCTTGATTGCAAGCCATATAATTTAGGTATTTCCGCAGCGATGAATGCGACGATCGCGCGTGCACGTGGACGCTACCTCGCAATCCTAAACTCGGACGACTGGGCGCTGCCGGGACGGTTTCGTCGACAAGTCGCGTTTCTTGATGCCAATCCAGAGGTCTCACTGGTTTTCGGCATGATGCGGCCAGTCGATGAGGAAGGATTACCGACGCAAGCGTTCAACGATTTTACAGTGCCGTTGCGCTTTGCTGACTTCTCTCGGCGCTCTTGGCTGCGGTATTTTTTCTCTTGGGGCAACATTCTATGCGCTCCCACAGCAATGATCCGCCGGGAAGCCTATGAAGCGGCAGGCGCCTATGACGGACGGCTAAACAATCTTCAGGATCTCGATATGTGGATCCGAATGCTAATTTTGGGCCATAATATACATGTTCTTCCGGATAAATTGAGTGCTTTTAGGATAAGGGCTAACAACGCTAACGCGAGCGCGCCAAGTCAGGAAACAATATTGCGTTCCCATTTTGAAACTAGTAAAATACTGGAGAGATTCTGTTCTTTCGATGAGCAGTTGTTTTCAGAAGTGTTTGAGAAGCAGTCTGGCAACTTTAGTGAAGACCCTATACCTCTGCGTATCGCTGAGCTCGCCCGGGAGGTGCCATACGTTGCACATAAAAATTTCGCTGTGAACACGCTCTATGAAGGAGCCAGAAACCAGCAGCAGATGCAACGTCTTCGCGAGTGGAGTGGTAGCATTGATGCACTCAACGTCCGCGAAGTTGAAGCCCGTGGTGCACAGATTGGCGACCTTCATCTCAAATTTGATAGTCTTGAACAGAAACTCAGCAAAACTGAAGCAGAACATGAAGAATTGTTGACTGAGAAAAATCTCTTATTACGTAATATCGCCGAATTATGCTCTACCAATGAAAATAACATAGAATTTATAAATGGATTAAAGAAGAATCATGATAGATTGCTAATGTCTATCAACACCAAAAACCAAGAGCTAAATGAGTCGATCGGAAAGCTAAAACTGCGCAATGCTGAGCTTCAATTGTTAAATTCCGATCTGAATTTTCATCTAGATGCTACATTGCAGTCGTACAAAAAAATGCGTGCGTCATTGTCCTGGCGATCGACTGCTTTCATCCGCTGGCTAGGGCGGCTCAATCGGTAGATTATCCCGGCATGCAGCCTACCATAAATTGAGGCGAAAGCCCTCCGGCTTGGCATCAGGGCCGGCACGTTCCAGGAACCGTCCGAGTAGCGTTGGAAGAAGCGCGCCGACGGCGAGCACGCACGGCCCCAGGCCGTCACGCCGCCGAGCAAAGCGAGCGGACCCGCATCAACGACCGGGCCGGCGGCGAACGGATCTACCACCTCCCCGGCTCGCGTGACTACGAGCGGACCCGCGTCAACGACCGGGCCGGCGAGCGCATGTTTTGCTCCGAGGACGAGGCGGAGGCTGCTGGCTGGCGCGCCGCGCGGGGTTGAGCTTTACCCAAGCGCGGCAACGGACGGCATCAAACTTCTTCGTTGAGGGCTCAGAAGCTATTCGGCTGCAACGCGAAGACGCTCTTGCGAGGTTGCCGGCATTTCGCTCTCGTCCCGCCAGCCGGACCGGACAGGAGCGATCGCAACCTGGTTTCTGCCGGCGTGTTTGGCGCGATAGAGAGCCGTATCAGCCGACTTAACGAGGTCGGCACTGTTGCTCGACGTGCTCGGCACAGAGGACACGCCCAGCGATGCCGAGACCTTCGCACCGTGGGTGCCGGACAGCGCTTCGATGCGCTCTCGGATTTGTTCTGCCTTCACTGCAGCATCCTCCAGGCTGCAGTCGGGAAGAAACACGATCATCTCTTCGCCACCGTAGCGGCAGGCAACATCCGTCTCTCGCAGCGCGCCGACGATCGCAGCGGCGGCCTCCCGCAGGACGGCGTCACCCGTGGCATGGCCGTGCTCGTCGTTGAGCCGCTTGAAGTGGTCGAGGTCAATCATGATGACGGAGACCTTCCGGCCCTCGCGCTCGGCGAGGCGGACGTATCGGTCGAGACTGTCCTCCATATAGCGCCGGTTGTAGAGGCCAGTTAGCGGATCGCGGAGGGCTTGGTTACGCAGCTTCTCGCGCAGAGCGATGTTCGAGAGGGCCAGCGACATGGCGTCCCCGAGCGCTGAACTCAGCGGAAGGATTGCAGCGAGGCGCTCCTCAGCCTCCGAACCCGTCGCGAAAATCTGAAGCAAGCCGAGGTTCTCACCCCGTGCCACCATCGGGATCTCCAGAGCTGCAATACCGGAGGCATGATGCTCGCAGCACAAAGCTTTCGAGCCGCTGCGATTGATGTGCGGCTTGCCGCGCTTCATCGCCCAGCACTGGTTGATTGCGATCGCCTCCGGAAGGTGTGAGCCAGCCTCACAGGCCCACGAGGTCGAAAGGACAAGCCGGTCCCGCGAGTTGTTGAAGACGTAGAGCGCACCGCTGAACCCGCCGATCAACTCGCCGGCCGTGGCGCGGAGGACGGCGTTGGCATCGTGGTGATCGGCAGCGCTCTGCAGCATGTCGGTCATCTCGAACAAATGGCCGACCTGAGTTCTGGACGCGTCCATCTCCTTGATGGCCGTTGCGCGAGCCTGAGCATCACGCGCACTCGACCGAAAGGCGAAGATCATCACAGCGGCAATGAGAAGCTGCGACAGGAGCACGACGCTCTTGCCGATCTCGATGCGCATCTCGTGTTCAGCGAAGTGCGAGTTCCAATCCGCCAGGAAAGCATCGAATGCGTGACGCATTTTGCCGACCAGCGCTGCACTCCTGCGCTCCCTGAGCGAAGCCTGAGCCTCTTCCAGCCTTCCGGCGCGGACCAGTTCGAGGGTGTCTGTCCAGATGGCTTCGAGTGACTTCAGGCCTGCGTCAGCAGTCGTGCTGGTGCCGTCGGGCATTCGAAGGAAAGGATCCAGGCGAGCGAGGTACGTATCCCGTCGGCTGTGAAGCGCTTCGAAGGCGCGGCTATATTCGCTGTACTCGCTATCTCGGTCGCCGACGGCTCTGTTGAGCACGTAGGCCTCCGCATCCATCAGGGCTTCCTGCGCAATGCGCATCTGCCGCCCGCCCTCGCGTAGGTCGATGAGAGCCTGCTGATGCCGGTTGGTGTAGAAAAAACCGGAGAGCACGATCGTGATCATGACCACGATGAGACCGACCTGAGCGGCAAAGCGATGTCTGACATCGATACGGCCGCCGTCTGCCGTCGAATGTCCCGCTTCCACTTCGGTCAGCAACATAGCCAGTCCCAGGATCTCAGCACCGACACAGATCGGCACGCTGAAACCAGAAAGGCACCAAGCTCCTGTCTCTGAGTGAAAAAAGATGGCTAAGAGATCAGTACCGTAGCAGATGTGCTTTAGAGGCAGTCCTGTCTTGGCTCTCTTCATGGACGACGAAGCCCCGGACCGGTGAGGGTTGCGGGGCTCCGAGCATCGGCGCTGGTTGATGGATCAGGCGGCCTTCTTGCGGCCCTGGGCCGACGACTGCTCACCCTCGCTCCGGTCAGCGATCCGGCCGAGGCCAATCGACTTCGCAAGCTCGGAACGACGCGCAGCGTATTCCGGGGCGACCATTGGGTAGTCGGCCGACAAGCCGAAGCGAGCCCGGTAGCTCTGCGGATCCAGACCGTGGGTGCTGAGGTGTCTCTTCAAGGTCTTGTAGGTCTTGCCGTCCAAGAAACTAATGATGCCCTCGGGTGTCACCGACTTGCGGATCTGAGCTGCCGTCGGCTTCTCAACCTCGGGCTCCACTCCGGCTTTTGCGGTGCCGTCATCGAGGCCGCTGATAGCGCCATAGACGTTCCGGATCAGGTCCGGCAGATCGGAAGGACGAACAGGATTGTTCGACACATAGGCAGCGACGATGTCGCCTGTCAGATCAAGGAAATCAGTCGATTGGGTATCTAAGTTCTCAGTCATAATGCTCTTTGATTTCTGCGCCCCCGCAATGGGCATATCGATGATCTAAGACCAGTAATCAAGCGAAGGCGATCACTTTTGCTCAATTACATGCCTGACGTGCATTCAACGGATAAATCGCCTCGGCGAAGTTTTCAGCCCTCGACAACTAAGCGGCCAGCGGGTCGTTGGCTATGGCTGCTCCTCCGAGCCACGCCATAACGGCATCGAGCGTGCCGAAGGTGTGATCGATCTTGCTGAACGGAGGCGGTCGCCTCTCGGGCGCCGGGTCGTCCAGCAGTTCGGCGTGCCAGACATTGTAACCTGTGCCGCCGCGGACCTCGCGGACAACACTGCCGACGATCTCACCGTTGAAAACGAGATCGTAGCTGCCGGGCGCGAGGCGGTACAGGCTGTAGGTCATCTCCGAGCGCTCACGCCGTGGTCTTCACGGCGCCGCTCGACGAACCGAACAGGCCCAGTGCTCTTATCAGCGCGCACCGCGCCGGACTGCCGCCGCTTCCGGTCGCTCCTCTTCGTCGTGGGCCTCGTCGAGCAATCGAATGGCGGTGGTGGCGCGCGCCCCGAAAGCGGTCTGCAGCTCTCGGCGCTTGGCCGAGTAGGTCGCCGGGTTGTAGTCCTCTAGGAGCCGGGCCGCGAGCTCGGGATTCTGGACCACCTCGTCGCGCAGGCGCGAGATCGCACCGGACTGGATCTGCGCCGACTTCCTGCGCAGATAGGTCGCCAGAAGATCGATACCCGCAATCGTCGGCGAGAGTTGGCCGCGGTGAACGCTGCGCAGACGGCTGGAGATCGAAGCCGCCGACAGCGCGGCATCATAGCCTGCCCGCATGCCCTGCGCCGTACCCGATGAGCCGGGCCGCCGGGCGCGCGTGGCGCTGTTAGAGCCGGCCAGCGCGTCGAACACGTCCGTGATGTCCCGGAGCTGCTCCGGCTTGTCGCGGTACAGCACCTCGGCCACGGCCTTGGTCTGCGGGTCGTTCAGGAAGTCGTTGCCCCGCCGGCCGCTGATCTGCTTCGGCTGGTTGACCCCGCCGTCGACCGTGGCCCGGTCCTTCAGCGCTTCCCAGAAGGCTGCCCGGGCGTGCTCCGGGTTCGTGCCGGCCGTCGCCAGGAGCCGCTCGGCCGCTTCCGCGGGCTTCGCTGCGCCGAGCACCGTGCGCATCGAGCGAACCGTGCCGGCCTCGTCGTACCGGAGATAGGCGGCCTCGGGCGAACGGCCCGGGGTCGTGAGATCGCGCCGGGTCGCATCGGCCGCGCCGCGCGCTTCCCCTGCCGTGCGGCTGGCCTGGCCGCCGGCGGTGATCTCGTCGCGCAGCCCGGGCAGCTGGTCGAGCAAGGTGGCGTGCCGATCCAGATAGGCGCCGAGCTGGTCCGGCCGGTCGAGCAAGCCGCGGTCGCGGATGTTAGCCAGGAACTGATCGCGCAGCGCCGGGCGCACGCGCGCATCCCCGCCGGCCTCGCTCATGAGCTGGCGCAGATCGGACAGGCGCCCCTCCTCGGACTGAGCGAACCGGGGCGCGACACCGCTATCGGGCACGTCGTAGACGCCCTGGCGCTCGCCGAGCACCTGCGCCACCGCGTTCTGCGGCCGCTCGAACCGATCGGCGAAGTCCCGCCGGGCCGTACGGGCTGCATCGTACTGGCCCCGCAGGCCCTCCGGGACCGCCGTGTCGAGGTACTCGTCGAGCGCGGTTACGTGTTGGTCGATAATGCGGGCCTCGGCCGGACGATTGGCCGTACGGGCGGCCCGCGCATCGTCCGTCAGGGCAGAGCGCAGCCCCGTCACCTCCCGGAGCGGCTGCTGGCTGTTGCCCGGCGCCGGCTCGCGGGTGATCGGCCGTCCGGACGCATCGAGGATGCCGGTGTCGACCGGCCCGGCGGCCTCCGCGGGGCCAATGAGCCGATCCGGGATGCTGGCCTCGGCCGGACGGAAGCGCTGGCGCTCGGCCACGCTCAGGGCCTCGTCGATACCGCTGAAGCGCTCGGCCAGGGGCGCCACGTCAACGTTCGTCGCCGCCCGGTTGATCGGCTCGTACGCCTGTCGGACGCCCTGTTTGGCCTCGTCGGACGCACGCTGGAGCGCCGCGCGGATGTCGGCGCCCCGGGCCTCGCCGGTCATGGTCGAGGCGAGGCGCTGCGCGTGCTCGTCAAGGGTTCGCTGCGCGATCTCGGCCTGGCTCTCGACCGCAGCGACCCGCCGGTCGACGCCGCCTTGCAGGTCAGCGCGGAACTGACCGGACGACCCCGTCGGCGCGAGCTCGGCCATGCGGTCGCCGATGGCTTGCTGGTTTGACGCCCGCCGGACCGTATCGCCCCCCGGACTAGCGCTCGTATGGCCGAAAACGAAGGCGGCCAAACCCGGATCGCCGGACCGGTCCGCGATGTCGGAGCGATAGCCCGGAATGGTCGATTCCGCCGCGGACGGCCGCCGGAGCTGGTCGGCCAGCGGCTGCGCATCGATGGCGCCGCGGTCGATACCACCGGCCACCTGGCGCTGCGCCGTGGCGGAGTTCGCGAGGAGTTCGTGAGAAACGGCCTCGCGGGCGACATCATCGGCGAAGCGGGTCGAGCCGCGCGCGGCCGAGGCCAGCGAGCCGACGGCGCCGAGGATTGGCTTGGCGATGGCGAGGGCGCTGACCCCTGCGGCCGAACCGGCCAGATCTGAAATCGGGTTCACGTCGTCGCCGGTGACAGCGCGCGCGGCTTCGTTGGCGATGCCGGCCCCGGTCCCGGCTGCGCCAGCGCCGAGGGCCTCGCGGGTCAGCATGCCGGACGGGTTCGCGGCTGCGGCCTCGACGGGGCCATAGGCCAGGGCCGCAAGCGGGTTCTCGCTCGTCGCCAGCGCCCGGGCGCCCTGAACACCGAGACGGCCACCGGCGACGAGCGCGCCGGCCGCAGGAACGGCCGAGGCGCCGATCTCCTGACCGACACGGTTCACGATGCGCTCGATCGGCCCCTGCGGCTCGTACTTTTTCACGCCGAGCGCCCGGCCGGGGGCCTGGATGATGTCGGAGGGCAGGAGCGGATTGTCGCTGATCGGCCCAAACGTCGGCACGATCTCGCGGCCCATGATCTTGTTGATGAGGCCGCCGTTGATGTTCAGCAGCCGCGGCGCCTGGTTGATGATGTTGACGGGCGCATCCATCAGCATCTCAAGGCCGGACACGGCGCCCTGTGGCAGGGCTTTCGCCATGCCGCCGATGGTCGACATGAAGCCGCCGGCCTCGGCCGGTGCCGCGGGGGCAGGGGTGCCTCCCGAGGGACCGCCGAACTTCGCCCGCATCGCCTTCGACATCACATCGTCGGACGTGCCCGCCGGGAACTCGACGATGCTGCCGTCTGGCGCGTCGACCTCGATGACCTTTGAGGCCGTAGGGGAGGGCGTGTTCAGGATCTCCCTGATCTCGTCGTCGGTCGCATCGCCCGGAACGCTGATCCGGCGGCCTTCGAAGCTGATGACGCGGGCCGGCTTGGGCGCCGCTGCAGCCTGCGGCGCATCGGGGAATTCGGCGTAGGGGTCGACGGGTTTCGCGGGGGCTTGCGGAGCGTCTGGAAAGGCGTCCCACGGATCGGCGGATTGGACCGGGGCTGGCGCGCCTGCTGGTCGGCCCATGATCCTGCCGACGAGTAGCTGGTTCAGCGCCGGATCGAAGGCGGGTCGGGTGTTCGGTTCCATCAACCCGCGTCCTTATCGAGCTCTCGGGAAGGGCTCCGGCACCGCCGGAAAAAGTAGCCTTTTTATACTCTGAAAGTCATCGTCAAGCAAACGTCGGACATGGGACTTGCGGCTTGCTGTTCATGCGCCTCGGCGGCCCGTCGATAGACATACAAGGCCGTTCGGCTCCGCTGGTTTGTATGTCACTCATGTTTTCAGGAGGGCATTTTTCTCTGCGTTCGTCGTGCCCGCTCACGAATGCCGCCGCGACCGGTGCCGGGGGGTAGGCCCGGGCCGGGGCAGAGCGCCCCTCAGGCCGCCCGGTCGAGGATGCGAGACACCTGAACGGCCGTCCACGTGCCGCCGCGCGCCGTCTTCACGTTGCGGTCGTTCAGCTCGCTCGCCATCGTGCGCATCGAGGCGCCCTTGGCCTGCATCTCCCGGATAACCGGGAGGACGTTCGCGGCGAAGTCGTCGGCCTTGGCGGCCAGGATCTCGCGGCCCTTGGCTGATGCCTCGGCAAGGTTCGTCCGGTTGCCGAGCACGCCACGGCCAACCATCGGCGCCAGCGCGGCCCGGGTGCGGGCCGAGATCAGCGCGCGCTCCTTCTCGGCCAGGGCGGCATAGATGTGGAGCATGAAGGGGTCGGCATCGGCGCCGAGCTCGGCCACGATGAAGGGGACCCGCTGCGCCATCAGGCCGGCGATGAAGGCGACGTCACGGGACAGCCGGTCGAGCTTGGCGACCACGACGGGGCACTTCAGCTTCTTTGCCCGGGCGAGCGCCTTGGCGAGCTGCGGCCGACGCTCCAGGGCGTCCTCCCCCTTGCCGGAGGCCACGTCCGTGAACTCCTCAACGATCTCGAACCCGTGAGCCGCTGCGAAGGCCGCCAGGGCCGCCCGCTGCGCATCGAGGCCGAGCCCGGACTTGCCCTGCCGATCCGTCGAAACGCGGACGTAGGCGATGGCCGGCTTGGCGAGGGGCAGTTCGGGGTGGATGGTGCCGGTCATCGGGGTCTCAATCGCCTCTGTAACAATCTTATACGACCGTTTAAGAATGTTACGCAATAGGTTTCTGGCTGCTCGGCGCTGATTTCCGGCCCCTCGCGCGAGGCCAATCCGGAATGCGAAAGGGGCGCCGGTCAGGGCGCCCCTCGGGTCTCGATGCCGGCAGGCGCCTACGCCGGAAACAGCACGCGCTTGCATCCGTGGCGCTGCGCCACCTGCATCAGCTCCAGGATCAACGCGCGAGGGCCGACGACCTCGATAAGGCGCCATGTGCCGCCCCCGTGGTCGGTGGCGACATCACACACGGGATGCGGGAGGCCGGCGGCTTCCCCGAGGGCGTTGGCCTCATCCGTGAACGCCGTGAGCTGGGCCTGGTGAATGAGCACCTCAATCGAGGCGTTCGAACTCGGCTCCTCCCCGTCCAAGTCAGGGTATCCGGGGACCAGATAGCCCGGGCACAGGCCGCCCGCCGTGAGGGGATGGGTGAAAAGGTCGAGCGTGTTCGACTGCGCTGCGAAGTGCAGCACGTTGCTGTTGGTGCTCATGATCGGATGCGTCCCGTAGAAGCCGTGTTTCAGACGGCTGTTGCAGATCCGGGGCTTGAAACACCGGACACATCGGCCCTTGCACGCCTTTAGGCTTTCGCCTTGGACATTCGCGTGAAGACCCCGGACCCGCAGGTTCGTTTATGTGTCGCCGAGGTGTTTCAAGCCCCTTAAGATCGTATATACGACAATGAATCAGAATGAAACCTGTACAGCCTGTCTACCTCGTCAATGGACAGAACGTACAAAATTGGACAAATGCTATGCTAAAGTTCAAGCCTGTAAAACCTCTATGCGAAGTTGATTGGGATTGGCCGTCAGATCTTGTCCCTTCGAAACCGACATTCTTTCCGCTTGGACGGGGCGGTAAAATAGGTCGAATGAAAGTAAATCAACCAGCTTCTTACAAGCAAATAATCAGCATACTATTGATATTATTGGAAGAAAACGTCGACCAAAACGGTCCTGACAAGCGAAAATCCGAGCGCGAAAGCCATCTTCTGACGCAAGATGAAGTAGCGGATCGCTTGCGGTGCTCGGTGGCAACGGTGAAGCGCCTCAGGCTAACCGGCAGGCTAAAGTACATACCCGGCAGGCCGACGCTCATCCGTATCGACGATCTGGAAGACTTCGAGCGCAGGGCTGCAAAGTTCAACCTGCAGGACGAAGAACCGACCGCGAGACCTAGCCCTTCGCCAGAGGAACAAGCCGGCATAGACGCGGCGGCTCGGGCTCGGCGGGCCTTGCTCCTGAGAAAGATAGCCGGCCCCATCAAACGCACACGGCTGACAGATGAGGAAAAGGCGCGCCGGGAGGCCTTCCGCCAGGACCAAAGGAAGAAAAGGCAGCGGGCCGTGCTTCGCCGAGCTGCAAAGGCTCGGGCGAAGCACGAAACACCCTGAAGCTGCCCGCCTAGAGCTTATCCGAAGACATCGCACATCATCGCAAGCGCCGCTTCAGTGGCGCGCGTCTCCTCCGCGGCGGCCTGCTCTCGTTTCATCTGCGCCAGGAACATCTCCACCTCGGCGATGTCGGCGTCGCGAGGTCCCGGAGCGTCCGGGCGCGCCAGGAGCTCGCGCGTGGCTTGGTTCTGAGCGGCCGTGCGCCGGGCCGCGGATCGCGCTGCGGGCGGCCCGGGGGCGTGGGTGCGCCTCGAGGCTTCGTATCGGGTGCGTTCCTCGGGCGTCATCGCGGCCAAGCGCTTGGCCAGCTTCCGCGCCCGCTTCACCACGTCGGCGGCCTTCCTGTCGGACTTGGCTGCGCGGGCAGGCGTGTCGGAAGGCGGATATTGAACGGTGTGCCACGCCTTGCCCGAGGGCGTCCGGCCGCCATGGAACCGGCAGCGGCCGTTCGCGAGGGGCAGGTTCTGGCAGGGCTCGCCGTCCGACTTCTTCGTCGCCCCGCACTTCACGGCATCGCGGCGCCGCGCATTGATGCGCTGGCAGGTCCGGCGGCCGATCTCTCGGAACCGGGCCGAGGACCACCACGCGCGCTGCTTAGGCGTTGGCCTCCCCGTGTTCGAGCCACGCCTTTTCATGAAACGCCCCATAAGGGTATCCGCCGCTTCAGGGGCTTTTTACCGGGTACGGCTTTTTGGCCCACGTGGTCCAGGTTGCCATTCGAAATTCCATCTCGCCTAGACCCGCTTAATTTACTGTTATTGCTACTCTTTTTCAACTTAGGTCTAGGAGGTCTAGGAGGTCTAGGTAACTTCTTCACGTGTGGATCTAGGGTGCTACCGTCCTCCCCAGCCCCCACCCCGGGCTGACCCCACGCAATCCGCGCATATAGCGAATTGGTCCCGATGCCTGGACCACCTAGACCACCTAGGAAGTCTCTGGTTTTGTTGTTGTTTTTCAGCCTAGGCAACCGATCTAGGCCTAGGCGAACCTGGACCACTCCATCAGAAAGCATCGGGCGTCTCGTATCGGTCGGACCAAATACGCCGGCAGGTCGCCAAATCCGGAAGGCGATAGCCGTAAGGTCGCTGTCCTCCCTCCAGCCTGAGGCGGATTTCGGCGTCCCACTTGTCCGGCAGAAGCTCCCGGAGGCGCCGTCCCACGTGCACCTTGTTCCAAGGGGCGTTCTCGTGACGGCGCTTATCCAGCCATGCCCGGTACGCGTCGTAGAGGCGATCTCTCGCGATAGGCTCCGCCGTCCCATCCTCTCGCCAGTACGTGGCGTCCTGAAGTTGCTCGAACCACCAGAGATCGAAGTTGCGAAGGCTGGCGAGCTTCTGGTCTCTTAGCCCTTCGGTGTTCGGGACCGCGCGCACATCGAAGTTCGAAAGATCGACAGCCCGAAGGTACGCCAGGAAGGCCGCGGCTCCGCCGTTGTCATGCTCCCGCCAGATCGCATCAAAATATGGGTCGTTCCTGCGCTTGGCCGAGCTGACCCGGCAGACGAAAAAACGCCGCTCGTCGTCAGAGGCAGGAACGACCCAATCCTCGTTCGATGTCATGAACAAACGCAGCTTTGACTTCACCGTGAACGGCGTCAGGCCCTTATATTCGATCGTGAGCGTCGGTGACGTGATGAGGGCCTTGAGCGCGCTTTCGGCCTGTTTGGACCCGGCCCAAATTGCTTCTTCCACGTGCAGGAAGAGCTTATCGGACAAATGTCCGTTGAACCGGCCGGTGATCTGTTCTTGCTGAGAGACGCCAAGGCGCAAGCCCGGCATCACCCCGCCGAGGTAGTAGCCGAGCGTGTCCTTGCCGGTGCCCTTCTCGCCTTGCAGCACCACGCAGACTCCGGGTTTCTTCTCCGGCCGCTGAATCATGTGCGCGAGCCAACCGATGAGATAACGGCTGGCCGCCTCGTTCCTGTCGCAGATGATGTCCCGGATATGCGCCAGGATGAGCTCACACGAGCCGCCCGGGGCCGCGGCGCCGCCGAAGGGCCGGAACCCCGGCCAGAGATTGAACACCCCGGGCTGGACGCCCTCGGGCGCGAACTCCACGCCTTTGACGAAGGAACGCCGGTACGGGTCCTTCATCCATAGCGCCCCCACAGACTGGACGCGCTTATCAACCATCACCGTGTCGTTCTGGTACCGGTCCAGGAACGAGCTTCGATTGGAAAACGTGACGCCGCCATGCTCGCCCTGGTTCAGCACCGCGGATTGGCCGTTGTTCATGACAAAAGCGTGCTCGCGGTTCAGGCGCTGGACATAGTCGGGTGCATCGGCGTCACTCGCCCCTTCCGCTGGCCCTCCCATCTCAGCGAGGGAGGGTGCATCGGGCGAAGGCTCGCCCGCATAGGGCTCGAACACCGCCGCCACGTCGATCGGCTCGCTCATCGGGATCGCGATGTGCGGGCTGTGCGCCTGCGCCAAGCGGAATAGCGTGCCGGCGGACAGATCATTGGGCGGTGACCGGTGATAATGCGCCCAACGGTGATCCACATCGTCCGGATCGTACTTCGCCTCGTTCTTATCGCTCCACGTATGGAAAGCCTCTAGCCCATCCGGTGAGGCGTGTGAGGCATCGTAGAACGTCATGCCGCGCTCGTTCCAATCCTTCCACGGCAAGTCCGGCGGGTTGTGGATCGCTGATACTAGGGCGTTGAGTTGCGTCGGCCCTAGAGGCCTCTCTGTCTTGAAACCGCCTTCCCTTGCCGGGAGGAGCCCAGTCGTTTTAGTGAGATCAACCCCTAGGATCTCGGCCATCGTAGCGATGTAGTCGTCAGCATCCGCTAGGCTGATCTCGTTCTCGCTCTCGCTTTGGATTGTGCAAAGCCTCGGTTTGCCCTTGGTGTGCCAAGACCCTGGCCAGCGCATCGGGTGCGAGATCGGAGCCGCAGTGCCGTCGCCGCCGCACAAGAGGGTCAAACCCTCGCGCACTTTCCGGAGTCGAGACAAATCCTGGGGTATCGAGGCGACTTCCGTGAGCCTCCAATACGCGTGCAGCTTGTCTTCAGGGCCGCTAGGGCCGTTCCACACCCCACCAGATTGGATGACAAGTGTGGGCTCTCCGAGGGTCGACGTTGCCCGGCGCAACATTTCCCTTGGCTGCTCATCAAGTTCTAGGGCAATGACCCGGCACGCAATGACATTGGCTTCTGTAGCGACGGGCTTGCCGTTGCGCCGCTGGTCGCCGAACACGCATACCGGCGGGCAAAACACAGCAACCTCGTCGCCGGTCAGGGCAGCTATCTCAGACGCGAAATCGACAGCTGTGGGGATCAACCCCGGGCCGAAGGGATGCCACCGGATATGGGCCTTTTCCTCGCCAACGTGGCCGAACGCACGAAGGGCCACGTGCCCCCGCCTTGGCTCGATTCCCTTGAAAACCACCGATATGAAACGCCGCATCGTGGCTACATCAGCCTCGGGCCACGCCACGAGGTTCATCGGCTCCACGCTACTCAGTGGAGGCGGACTATCTGACCCGTTGCTTGATGCAGGATCGCGGCCTACATTGTCGAGAGACATCGAAAAACCTTCCTGGCCGGCCACCTTCTCCACAAAGGTGCCGGCCTTTTTCGTGAGCGAATGGGGATGAGCTGCCGCTAACGACGTGGCCACTTTGTCTGTGCAGCAATCGCGCGCAGCTTGCCGGCCGTGACGGGGTCCAGGATCTGCATAAGGTTGATCGTCGCCATGACGCTGGCACGGTTGTTCTTCCGGAGACGACGCGGCATCCAGATGAAGCAGATGAACTCGTGCTCAGAGCCGCTCTCGCGAGCGTACAGGACGGCGTTGCCAGGCCTGCCTTCGCCCCATCCGGCATAGTCCGACTTCAGGAGAGGTCGGATCTGGATGCGGCAGGCCGGGTCCGGATCGAGGAACTCGGCGTTGCCAGCGTGGTAGTTGGGTTCCGGGCTGAAGACAGCCTTCTGGAAGCCGTGATCTCGCAACATGAAGGGCATCAGACAACTCCGTTCCAGGCGGCGAAATCCTGCACGCTATAGCGGGCCCACAAAGGCAAGTTTATCGTGCTCATGCCGCGAGCTCAGACGTGGAGTTCACCCGCTTGCTAAGCTTTGCTACGGCCCACGCATCTAGATCAGGATCGGCATATAGTGGAATGCGGCCCGCTTTGTAGAAAGCCGGTCCGCCGCCGATGCAAGCTAGCTTTGCCAGCGTCTTCGGACTGCAGGGAATGCCGTGCCGCTCGACAATGTACTCGGCGGCTGCCGTGCGGCGGCGCTTTGGACTTACAGGCTGTAGTCTCTGATGTTCGTGTTGCATATTTTCCTCGCTGGCGGTAAGGCCGGCCAAGCGCCGGGCTGCGAGGAGGAACTTGCGGGATACATCGGCGACCTGTCGGCCGAAAATGTTCGAAACTGCTCGTAATTAGTTTTGAGCGGTAGCCTCATATTCACCCAACCATGCACTGACTTTTTTACGTATCGTCGACGAAGCTGGCTCTTGGTCGAAGGACCGTCGACAGAACTCGAGTGCAGAATGCTCAACTGCAGCTTGGTTCGACCAAACCGGATCGGTGCAGCTCGGCATTCCATGATGATCCAACTGGCGGAGGACATGCGCGCGGATCATCACCCAGTCGAACTTTTCAGGCCGACCGCCGGTGCGCCGTAAGCTCGTTGCTTCTTTTCTAGGGAAGCAACGTCGAAGCGCGTCTGCGTCGACCTCAACCCCATACCAACGGCTTTGCTGCTCACCCTGTGGCTCAAGAAGCCAACCTTCGGAGCTCTCGCTGTAACCGTCATCAATCTGAGCCCCGTGTGCCCGCGCGCCGACGACCTGCCGATCCCCACGGTTCTCAAAATTCAGGCCCGGCTCTCCGTTAGCGAGCACTTCATTGTTCGCGATGGATCTGATCAATTCGCACTCGGCCTCGTCGAAGGGTCCTGAGAAGCCAGCAACGCGCAACTTCACGATGAGATGTGTGTACGTTGGAGGTGGACCACCGTCGGGAGCCAGCGCTTCCACGAAAACGACATCGCGCGACAGCACCCAAGCTAGCGCTTGCGCGAGGCTCCATCTTGCTGTGCACGACGCAGGTCCAGCAGCGCTCTTCATTCTGCCGCCTCACAAACGACCTCGCCCCGGCCGGGGCCGCTGCTATTCATCGAGGCCGCGATCACCTCCGACACCTTGTCGGCCGCAGCGACGAGAACGGCGTCGAGGTGGTGCACATAGCGGCTCGTGACCGTGCTGCCCGCATGCCCGAGCATCGCGCCGATCGTGCTGTCGCTGTAGCCGAGATCGCCGGCCGTGCTGGCGAAGGAGTGGCGCAGCGTGTGAGCCCCCACATTAGACAGGCCTGCTCGAACCGTGAGGCGTTCGATCGTCCCTGGCGCACCACCGAATGAAGCGGACCCACGCGGAGCAGGAAACACCCACGGCGAACTTGGCTCTCGTGGCAGCGCGGCGAGCAGCAGTCGGGCTGCTGAACCGAGCGGTCGCGTTGATCCGCCTTCCTTGGTGTCGTCGAGGCGGAAGGCACAGCCGGCAAGGTCAACCTCGGCCCAGCGGAGTCGCGTGACCTCCTGCAGGCGGCAACCCGTTAGCATCAGCAGTCGGGTCACCGCGATGCCCTGCCACGTCTCTTGCCGCGCCTCAGCTTCGGCCAAGCACCGACCCAGCGCTTCGTATTCCTCCACCGATAGCCGGCGCGTCCGTCGCTTATCGGCAGGACGCTTCACTCCAGTCGCAGGATTGGCTGGGATGATGCCCTCGCCAACGGCATAGCTCAGTATGCCGCCGAGCAGCCCAACGGTGCGCGCTGCAGTCCCGGGGCCGCCTTCGACGACCGCCTTGCCCCGTAGCCCCGTCTTAACCACGGCGGCCGTCTTCCCGGACTGCACATCCCGGACGAAGCGCGCAATGTCGCTCGCCTGCAGATCCTTCACGAGCCGCTTGCCCAGGAGAGGCAGTACGTGGCGCTCGATGCGGCCTCGGTCGACGTAGAGCGTCGAGGACTTTTTCGGCATCCGACCTTTGCCCATCACGAGACCGCTTTCCGCGGCCGTGAGGTAGGAGGTGCACAACTCAGCGACCGTGAGTGCGGCTCGGTTCGTCGCCCGATCCTCGGCTGGATCGGCCCCCTTCGCGACCTGCCCAAGGAGCGCGAGGGCTTCCTTGCGGGCTTGCTCCGTCGTCACCGGTCCATGAAGTCCAATCGTCACACGCCGCGTCCGGCCGGCGCTTCGATACTGGACGAGGTAGCTTCGCCGGCCGGAGGCAAACACGCGTACCCCAAATCCGGGGAGCTCGTCGCACCATATGAAAAAGTCGCGGCCTAGGGGCTCAGCGGCGTCGACGATCCGCTTCGTAAGCTTCGGCATCCATTCATCCCAGCTTCCGCGGAAGCGCTGCGGAAGCAGCAGGTGGTAAAACCCAGAAAGAAGGAGATACGACCGTTGCCTACCGGCGATGGCTTGAGATTACCGAAAACAAGGGGTTAGTAAACAGCGGCGGCAGCGCGGAAGCATCGGAAACCTACGGTAAACACGAGAGCGTTGCCCTCCGAAGGCAAAGGTCACACGTTCGAATCGTGTCGGGTGCGCCAATCATTTCATCACCTTCGCCCGATCTGGGTGGTTATCCTTGAGTGAGGGTTGTCCCGTGCGCGCCTTGCGGTGGGGATTCCGCTCGGTCCAAGATGGACGCCGGGAGATTACCACGCCGGCCCGTGAGACCTCCGACATCTGACAGCCTTTCAAGCCTGCTCCAGTGAGCGTCGGCGTCACTCGGGGGGGCTTGGCACTGGGGGTAAATGCCCGAAGATTTCCGCCCAGAACAACGCGTGGCTGGAAGTATTCGGGGTTTGCAGGGAAGGTATCGGCCGCCACGCGCGATTCTGCCGTGCCGGTTGGGGGCGTGCGTGGCGGACACGTCGGGGCGGAGGGCACGATCGAACTGGGACGGATCCCCTCGAAGACCGGCGATGCGTATGCCGGTCGTCAACCGCGATCCGCGCTGGCTCAGCCCACCAGCCAGTGCGCCACGAGCATCACCGCAGATCCCGCAACGGCGAAGCCGAGCAGCGTGACACTGCTGACCTGATCGACCTTGTCGACGGTATTGCCGACCCGGTGCTCGCGCTTCATGGCGGTGCTGTCCAGCCCCTCGCGGCTGGAGCCGCCGTCGAGGATTGCGGACGTCGCCTGGTGCGGCTTGGCATCGAGATGGGTGAGTGTGGTCATGAACATGTCCGATCTAGCGAGAACGACGACGGGGCGGTTGTTATGGAAACGGTGATCGGCGGGGCTTGAGACGCAGCGGTCAGGAAAACGAGCCGAAACCCTCGAAATCGGACGACGGGGGAACCGTCGTGCGGGCTAGGCTGGAACCGGTGCCGACGACTGCGCCGCGATGATGGCTGCGGGCCAGGTCCGAGGATTGATGGCACCCGCCGCGGGGTCGCTGGCTCAGTGCTATGGTCGCGGATGACCGTGCCCGTGGATCGGGCGTGATATGGTTGCGCATGCTGGAAACCCTGCTGGTATGCCAGGACTGACTGGATGTGAGCAGAGAATGTCTCGCGGGAAGGGACGTTCCGCCGGTCGCGGACGCAAGGAGTCGCAGGCGATCTTGGTCTCCAAGCCTTGAATGAAGCGCGCTCTGCAGCAGGTGCGGCAGCCTCTCATCTCCCTAGACCGATCACCAAGGTATGATTGAGGGATCGCCAAAATCCAGGTATGGCCAAGATCCAGGCATGGCCAAAGTCCCGAAGCCGCAGCGCCGGGCCGACATCGTTGGTGGGTCGAGCCTGCACGGGCTGCCCCCTGCATTAAAAAAACCCCCGACCGCGACGCGGCCGGGGCTCCTTCATCGCGCGTCAGACATCGCGTCTCGACGCGAGCCGTGTCATGCCGATCAGGCGATCAGCAATCGTCGCCCGACTTGCCGACAGCCTGGTTCGCACCGGTGTTGTTCATCGCGCCCACGGTCCCTGGCGCGGCCGGCTGCTGGCCACCCGCGAGGTTCTTGCTCGCGGGATCCTCATTGCCCTTGGCGGCCGTACCCGAACCCGGCTTCTCACCGACACCCTGATTGGCGCCGACATTGTTCATGGCACCGACAGTGCCGGGGGACGCCGGCTGCTGGCCGCCCGCGAGATTCTTGCTGCCCTGATCGACGCTCGAGCTCTTGTCGTTGGCCGCGTGCTGCTCAGGCGTCTTGCCCTTCACCGCCCCGGTGTTGCAGGGAGCCGCCAGGGATGCTCCGGACGTCAGCGCGAGAATGGCAGCGGCGCCGGCAATCATCGAGAATTTCATCGTGCGTTCCTCCAGATTTGTTATCGGGAAGAATAATTCCGCATCGCGAACTTCGGTTCCCATCCGGCAGGATCGTTTGGCAAGTTTGGCTGCCACCATATCTTTGTCCCGGCCCTGAAGACTCGCTGCAGCGCAGACCACCTCTCATATCAGCGTTGGGGTGCGCCCCTCAGGCCGGGAGCGGTGCTTCGTGGTCCGCCAACGCTGCCAGCCCCAGGCGGTAGGTCAGGTCGCTGTAGGCCTGCGAATCCGCCATGAACCGATTGAAAGCGGTGATCCACGCCGGCATCAGGCGGATGAACTGTCGGCGCTCGCCGTGATGGCCGATGAAGCCCCGCTCCTTCGCGGCGCGCAGAATGTTGCGGATATGCGTGCGGGAGACGCCGAATTGCGGCGCGATCTCGGAAAGGTCGGCCTCCTCTCCGCCCATGCGACAGAGCGTGAACAGGATCGACAGAGCGCCCGTGGCGCTGAGAAAGAACACCACGTCGAGATTGCGCCATGCCACCATGACGGCGCCCTCGAAGACTGCGACCGAGGGCTGCCATGGGCCTTCTGAAAGCGCGGGTCCCGCTCGAGGGCGAGGACATAGCCGGGATCCGGAAACATGACCTGCAGCGGTGCGAACACGTGCTGCTGCAGTTCCACGCGTCCGGCGAGAGCCGCTTTGCGGTCGGACGCCGCGACGTCCGGGTGCAGGCGGGGCAGATGGTCCTGTTCGACCTGTCCCAGCCGGTCGTCTGCGAGGCGCAGGCCGTTTCGGCCACCGACGTCATGATTCCCCGCAAGCTGCTGGGCGATCGCATCGCGACGGTGGAGACTCTGCACGGCCAGTCCCTCGACTGCCTGTCGGCCCCGGCCCTGCGGATGTTCCGGACCTACCTGTCCGGCCTAGTGAATTGTGCCGACACCGTCGAGCCCGGCCAGGCGCTTCACCTGTCGCAGGTCGTGGCGGCCCTGTGCGCCGCGAGCTTCGAACCGGTGAAGGGGGACGCCCGCGCCGCCGATCTCATGATCGACCTGGAGATGCGGCGTTTCATCGAATCCGAACTGGGCAACGAGGGCTTCGGCGTGGAGACACTCCTGAGCCGGTTCGATGTCTCGCGGACGACGCTGTACCGGCACTTCGAGGGCGATGGCGGCGCTGCGAATTACATCCGCGAGCGGCGTCTGCTTCACGCTCTGCGTCTCCTGACCCGGTCCGGCACCCGGCCGCGGATCTCGGCGGTCGCCTACGCAGTCGGCTTCTCCGACGAGAAGACGTTCAGCCGCGCGTTCCGGCGCCGGTTCGGGTTTCTGCCCCGCGACGCGAGCGTCGGCGAGGCCTCCCCGCGCACCCGCGGGCGGGACGAGCCGGTTCTCCTGTCCTGGATGATGACCCTGACGGTGTGACGGATCGGGGTGCGCCGTCGCGGAGTCGCGCGAAACCCGTCCCCCGGCGGTTTTCGAACTTCGCGCCCGCCGCGACGAGAGGCGATCCCTCGCAAGAGCCGAACATCTTCGACCGGACAACCCGGAGGTCCGCGCCCGTCACCGTCCGGAGAGTTCTGGAGGATCCCCATGAAGGCTCACCTGATGCCAAACCCTGAAGCCATCGATCTGCTCGGACGCGCCCTGCTTCCGAACGGGACCGAAGAAGCCTGCGCGATCCGGTGTCGTGACGCCGATACCATGGAACTCGTTCTGGCTTCGGCCGTCCAGCCGGGCATACCCCTGCTCTGCCATGTGGAAAGCTTGGGCGTCATCGAAGGCATCGTCGCCGAGAACACCCCAGGGGGCCGATGCCTGATTCATGTCCAGGCCACCACCGCGCATCTCTCCCGGCTTGGTGCGCGCCTCGCATGGCATCGACGCCGAGCGACGGAAGCGGGCCGGGCGCGCGATCACGACGGCGTCATCCCCCGGTTCAACACAGTCCGCGTGCGCACCGAAACGGGTTCGGACACGACCGGGATTCTTCTCAGCCTCTCGATGACCGAAGCGACCGTGCGCCTGACGACCCACGTCGAGATCGGCACCACCCTCGCCATTGGGCGCCGAAGGGCGACCGTCGTCCGGTATACCGATGACGGTCTCGCCGCGCGGTTTTTCCTGCCGCTTCGCCCCGAAGACGTCACGCCCGACATTGTTTGGTAGATCTCACCTCAGGGCTTCTCCGAGGGGCGTGATCGGGAGCGGCTCCTGCTGTCGGCACGATGATCGGACGAAGATCGTCATCCAAGTCCACAGCCTCGATCTGGAGGCAACGTCCTCGTGCGTCGAGCTCTGCACCAGACGGAAATCCTGCTCTCTTCGCCACGCACGCCCTGCCTCGGCGCCATGAAAGCTTGCGCTGCCGCGCATCATTGCGGGTGCGCCGAGAAAGCTCCGCCAGTCCGTCACGCTGGTGCCGACGACCGAGGTGAAGCCTTCCGTCGAGCACGCCAGGACCGATCCAGTCGACGGCTCCGGCACTACAGGCCGATATGGCCGAGCGCGGGCAGCTTCAGGGCCGGACGCCGGATGTCGATCCCCGCGACCGCACCGAGGAGATTCAGTTCGATGCCTTCGATCCATCCCACGGTCAGGCCGCAATAACCGCCGAGATTGAGCCGAATTCCCGTGCGCGAGGGCGTCAAACCGATCCAGCGACCGTCATAGGGGAAATCCTTGCCGATGGCGGTGGACGGAAGGCTGGCCTTCATCTCGGGGACGGCACTCATCACGGCGGCGACGAAGGTGTTCGAGTTCGGACCCGGCCACACCGTGTAGTCGCCTGGCTGCGCGTAGCGGTAGGTCCGAATCGTTTCGCGGATCTTCGGGATCATGCTCTCGGCCGTCTTGCCATCGGCTGCGAAGATGGTCTCGGGGATGCTTCCGAACCAGCGCCCGTCTGGCACGAAGCGGTCGATCCAGATCGGTTCGCCCCAGGCCGTGTAGTCGAAACGCTGATAGGCCTTGGCATCGGCCGTCTTGATGACGATCCAGCTATGGGTCGCGATGATGCCGCGCCAACTCACCGTCCGGGCCGAGAAGACGCGGACAACGGCGTCCGGATTCGTCCTTGCCGGTGGCAGCAGCCCCGTACTGGAGCGATCGGCCGAACGCCAGTCTCCCCGGGACTGGCTGACATAGACGATGGCGGACAAGGCGATGGGGACCAGATACAAGACGATGAAGGCGAGCGCAGCGATCTTCAACACGAGGGTTCCGCAGGCGTGAACGAACCTCGAATATGGGGTGCCGCTTCAGCGGACTCCAAGCGTCTGAAGAGTCGCGTCGCCGTCCTGCAAAAACGGTGTGTTCCGACGGCTGCGGCGGCGTGCGGGAACCGCTTATGGTCGCCTGAGAGATGCGCCCATCGAGCACCGGAGCGGGGCAGGCCTCAAAAATACTTTGACTGACTTGAAATTGTATTTTGACTTGAGAAATTGCAGATTTCAGCTCCCTGCATTTGAAGCATGCCTTCGATCTTCAGACTGGCGGGGCGTACGCTCGCGCGAATGTCTTATAAATCCCCCGAGACCCGCCGCACGCGTTATGTTGCGTTGCAAAATGAGCAGACCGCACCGCACAAATCTATGGTTCAATCACTCCATCGGCCACGCCATCGCGTCGGTCGTTTCGGAGATCTGTCATGCGTGTCGTTTACGCCCTCACCGTCGCGGTTCTCGCCGCCGTTCCCTTTGCCGGCACTGTCGCGCTGGCCGATGAGGCACTGTACCTGACGCCGCCCCTGTATCGGGATCAGGCCCGCGCGCTGCAGCAGACCCGGAACCTCAGCGACCTCACCACCACCCCGCAGCCGGTCGCCGCTTCAAAGCCGATGATCGCGTCGCGCACCGTCCGGATCGTGGCCGACGCCGCAGCCAACCGTGCGGATTGACGGGATCGCCGCTGTCCGGAAGGCATTGCGATCGCCCCAGTGCGACGCGTATCCGTCGTCCGCTCTCAGCCAAACCCCAGCGGCATCTGCGCTGCGGGATGCCGCGGTGGCAGCATCCAGGCATTTCGGGCTCTGACCAGACACGTCGTGCTGCGGCAAAGAGGAGCGACTCGCTCTTCTGCCGTCAAGTACCCAGCGCGGCCCTGACCAGATCGGCGAAGTTCTTTGCACCCAGCTTCTGCCGGATCGATGAGCAGACGTTGACGACGGTCTTGTACTTCATCGACAATTCGGTTGCGATGTCCTGGTAGGAGCGCCGCTCTTTGATCAGAGCGAGCACCTGAAACTCGCGCTCGGTCAGGTTCGACATTCTCGGCTGCTGCGTGTCCGCATTCAGCATGGCGATCCGCAAGGCAAGCTCATGTTCGAGGTAGTGCCGGCCGGTCCGAACGCACGCGAAAGCCTCGAGAAATTCCTTTGCCGGCGCGTCCTTGAGAACATACCCGGTCGCTCCGCTTTCCAACGCGCGCGCAACGATCATCGGATCGTCATGCATGCTGAAGGCAAGGATTCCAGTTCTGTGCTCCAATTTTCTGATGCGTCGGATCAACGTGAGACCCGAAACCCCTTGATCGCCGAAGGTCAGATCGCAGACGACAATTGTGGGATGTTGGCGGCAGAAGGCCCGGTAAGCGTCCACGACCGTGCTCGCCTCGAGAATGGTCTCGACGCCGACATCTTCCATGAGGGTGCGAAATCCCCGAAGGATCACCGGATGATCATCGGCGATGAGGACACTGGTCATCGCCTGATGGACGCCCCGTTGCACGGCCAGGTCCTCATTGTGCATCGCCCTCTGTGATCGCCTGGGCGGCGTAGCGGTCGGTCAGACGTACGAGAGCCTTGGTTCGGTCCAGGCCCTGCTGGCGAGAGTTGTAGTAATGTTGGCACAGCTCGCCGAAGAGCTGTTTGCGGTGGCTCGTGGCTGCGGCTGCCTCCAGACCATCGAGAAGGGCGCTGTAATCTTCGCCCTGTCCGGCTTCCGCAAGCATCTGCCCGAGCTGCACCGTGCGGTTGGCGATCATGCGAGGGTCTTCGATGAAGGTCCGCTTGGCACGCGCGAGGCTGTGCCTCAGGTGGTCTGTTCGCTCCGTGATGGTCTCGGCCGATTGTCGAGGTTCTTGGCTGGCGAGCCACAGCGCCGGTTCGGTCGCATCCGTGGGCGAAAGCCATTTGGGTCCCTCGGGACCGGATTTCGTCGCAACGACCGCCGGCTCCGCGGGCTGCTCGCCGCCATCGCAACCGGCCAGGAGGAGAGAGAGCAGGAGGAGCGCCTGCGACGCGGCGGACCTCACCGGTCCCCTCCGCGCGCCACAGCGAGGCTACGCGGACCGTCCGGCACGGCGATCCGTGCCGTCTCCCGCAACGTCGCCATGTCGATCACCGACACGGAATCCGAGAACCAGTTGGCGACGTAGGCGGACGCCTCGGCGATGACGACGCCTTCGGGATAGCGCCCGACCGGTACCGTCGCCCGCCACATACCATCGGTCGCATCGACGACAACGAGGGTTCCGCCCTGCTGGTTGGTGACGAGGATCAGGCCGCCATCCGGGCTTACGGCGACACCGTAGGGCATGCCGCCGATGGCAAACGTCGCAATGGTCCGCGAAGCGACCGTGTCGATGACGCTGACGGTACCACTGCGCACATTCGCGACGTAGAGGCGATCCTCGGTGGGATCGAGCGCCAGGGCGAACGGGGCCTCGCCCACGGGTATCGTCGCGATGCGCTCCAGGCGCAGGGAGTCGACCACGCTGACCTGCCGGCTTTCGCGATCCGCCACGTAGAGCCTGCCGCGCCGATCGAGGACGAGGGCCGCGGGTTCCTTTCCGACCGAGACGGTTCCCTCCAGCGCGCCCGTCTCGGCCGAGAGGCGCATCACCCGGTCGCCGGCCCAATCGCCGACGAAGAGCCGTGCGCCATCGGCCGAGACCGCGATGCCGAAGGGCTGCCCGTCCACCGGGAAGGTCCGGACGAGCGATCCGCGCCGGGCGTCGAAGACCGAGATCTGTCGCGCGTCGGGATGGGTCAGGTACAACAGCCCATTCGGGCCTGGGACGACCTGTGCGGGCGAGCGGCCCACGACGACGGGGCTTGCGCTCACCGATGGCCCCGGTGCCAGAGCGACCAGGGTGCCGGCGCCCTGGCTCGCCACGTAGACGGGCGAGGCCTGCACCCCGCCGGCGCCGAGGACGACGAGCAGGCCCACCAGAGCACAGCGCCAAGTCATGGCGCCGGCTTTCCTTCCACGCGGGCCTTCAGACCCTTGAGGCCGTCGGCGAAGTAGCGGTTCATGGCGGCCTTGCCGGCCTCGTCGCTCAGGTTCTCCGGCGGCTCGTTGCCGGTATCGCCCCGGTAGAAGCGTCCGAGCCATTCGACCTTCGAGCCGTCACCCTCCGGCGAGACCGTGAGGGTCGCCGTGTAGGACGAGACCGGCAGCCCTTTCAGGTCGGGTTCGGACAGACGGTAGGAGTAGCTTCGGGCAGCGGCGTCCATTTCGTCGAGACCCTCGTCGAGGGTGCCGCCGGACTTGAGGGTGACCTTGCGACTGCCGCCGGATTTGTTTCCGCCGCTGCCCTCGCTCCTGGCCACGTCCGGGTGCCAGCGATCGATGCCGGCGAACTCGCCCACGACCTTCCAGACGGCGTCGGGTTTGGCCGCGATGACGATTGTCTGATCCACCTTCTGCGGAGTCGGGCCATGCGCCAGGGCTGCCCCGGACAGGAGGGAGAGGGAAATCGTGAGGACACCGAGACGCATCGATCAGGCCTTTTTCCAGGTCGGGAATCCGCGCGCGCGCAAAAGGGCGGAAAGGAAGGTTGCGAGGAGGAGGAGCAGTGCCATCGCGCCCAGCACCGGGCGCGGATCGAAGTGCCCCGGGACGGGACGCGGCGTGGCTTCGGCGGCGAGAGCGGAGGCGAGACCGGCCGGTCCGGCGAGAGGCGCGTAGGCGAGACCCGTCTCGCGGCCGAGCGCGCGCAGGTAGGGCTCGCGCACCGAGGACAGGTGCTCGATGCCGGTCGCGGCCGCGGCGCCGAAGGGGGCGTTGCGCGGGTTATAGCCGTCGCGGCTCTCCGCGTCGGCGGGTGGCGGCCCGAAGCGGTTCTCCTGCTGCACGTCGCCGGGGCCGTAGAATCCGGTCTCCCGGCCCCGGTCGTTGTAGCGCGGGATTGGCGACAGGCCGGAAGCCCCCGCTCCGAGGATCAGGCCCCGAACGGCGCCGGGCCTGCCGTCGAAGCGAGGACCGCCGCTGCTGGGGAGGGGAGGCGCCTCCTGGCCGTCGGTGATGAAGACGAGGTCGGTGCCGAGTTCGGCCGCCAGGTCGATGCTGCGGAACAGGCCGGCGGAGATACGACTGTCGCCCTCCCAGGCCATGCGCCAATCGAGAGCCGCCAGCGCTCCGTCGATCGGCGCGAATCCGCTGCAGGTCTCGATCGGTGCGAACAGCAGGAAGGGGCGCCGCTCGGTGAAGAGGCCGAGCGCCAGTCGCGACCCGCACGGCAAGCGCGCCAGGAGGTCGCGCAGGACCGTTTTCGCGGTCTCGATGCGGCTCGCCGGCTGTCCATCGGGATTGACGTAGTCGCGGACGTTCATGCTGCCGGTGATGTCGACGACCGCCAGGATGGATACGCCGTCGCGGGTCAGGTTCAGGGGCGGGACCACGAAGGTCAGCGCCACCAGGCCGAGGGCTCCGGCAAGGCCGCGTAGACGCCAGTCCCGCAAGTTGCGGGCGATCGGGCTGCTGGCCGTCACGGCTCGCCCCTGGGCTGGCCCGGGATGTCGGTCCAGATCTTCTTCGGCTCGGCCGCCAGGGCATCGCCGGACTTCCGATCGAATTCGGGAAAGTCACGGAGCAGGCGCGAGGCCACGTCGAGGTTGAACTTGGCGTCCCAGAACGTTGGCCGGCCCTGGAGCGCCCGCCGGTACGCCTGACGCGCCAGGGTGATGCGGGGGCCGGCCGGATCGAGGTCGCCGCGCTCGAGATGATCGAAGGCTTGGCGCAGATGGGCGTTGGCTAAGGCGTAGCGGGCACGCGAGGCTGCATCCACCGCGCCGCGCGTGTCGAGGGCCTCGACCAGCGGCTCGATCGCCTCGGTGGCGCCACGCCGGGCGAGGTGTAGGACGCGCGCGAGCACGAGCGAGGGCGCCGCCTCCGCCGAAACCGCGATGTCCCGCCCCTCGGACAGGGCGCGGATGGTTGCGGTGTCCCGGCTGATCCGCCAAGCAACGGCCGCGAAGCCCAGGGCGCAGGCGAGCAGCAGCATCGGTAGCAGGGCGAGGAGGATCGGACGGGCGCGCGCCCACCCGGTCCGAAGCGGCACCCGAACGAGCCGGGCGAATCCCAAGGCAGGGCGTGCAGGGATCGCGGGCGGTCGCGCCGGCAGGGTGACGCGCGTCGTCATGCGGCCAGTCTCACGGGGAGGCTCCGGTTCGGCGCGGCATCGGATGAGCCGGTCCGGCGCAGGTCGGCCTCACCGAGCTTGGCCAGGACGAGGATCAGCAATCCGATCAGGGCCATGCCGTAGGCAAAGCCGGCCAGGTCCCGACGCGGGCGCTGCTCGGTGTAGGGGATCGGGTCGCGCTCGAGCCGCTCGATCTGCGTGATCGCATCGGCGACCGCCTCGGCGCCCTCGGCCTCGAAGGCGCGGTAGGGGGTGCGCAGGCTCTTGAAGAACAGGTCGAGGTGGCGCTCGGGCGCCGCCTGCGGGGTATCCTCGCCTTGCGGTCTGTCCGAGATCGAGGGGGAGCCCTTGGTGCGCAGGAAGAGCCAGTAGAGGTTCGGCCGGAGGCGGGTGAAGGCGGCCCGCAGCGTCTCCTGCACCCGCGGGTCGATCACGGCCGCACCGTCCGAGACCAGCAGCAGGGCGCGCGAGGTCGAGGGGCTGGCCGCACCGAACTGCGACAGCCCCATGGCGAGCCCGCGCGCGATGTTGGTGTAGTCGAGCCCCGGGCGGTCGATGGCCGCGATGGCGGCGCGGACCGCGTCGTGCCGGTCGGTCATCGGCACCACCAGCATGGGCGCCGTCGAGAAGGCCGTGACGGCGAACTGGTCGTGCGTGCGGCTGCCCACGAAGGCGGCGAGGAGGCGCCGCGAGGCGGCGGCCTTCGATTCCTCGGCGCCCGAGGGCTGCCGGCCCGCGAAGGTCTCGTTCATGCTGCCCGAGCGGTCGATCAGGATCGAGACCTGGGCTCCGATCCCGGTCCGGGTCAGGGTCTCGCCCTGCCGATAGGGGCCGGACAGGGCGAGGATCAGGCCCGCGAGAGCGAGGATGCCGCCGAGCCGCACGATCACGCCGACCGCCCGCGACAGGCCGTCCGGCGGGCCGGCCGCGATGGAGGCCACCGGCGTCGCGCGCTGGGCCGAGGCCAGCAGCGGCAGCAGGGCGAGCGGCAGCAGCCAGAGCAGGAGCGGGTGATCGGCGGAAAGGCGGGCCAGGGCGTCGGTCATGCGGATCGCTCGACGCGGGCGAGGCGGCGCGCGAGGCTCGCCAGATCGGCGCCCGAGAGGGCACCGGACTTCGCCTCCGCCTCAGGCCCGAAGAAGGTCCGGCGGGAGGCCTCGAAGAAGCGGGCGAGATCGGGACCCCAGCGCTTAAAGGCTTGGTGGCCTTCGAGAAACGCCCCGAGGTCGTCGGCCAGGAGCCGGCGCCCGGCGCTTGTGTCGAGGGCTTGATGCAGGGCCAGCAGCGCCTCCCGCGGCGCCGCATCGCCCTCGGTCCGGCGGGTGAGAGCGCGGATGCGGCGGGCCGCGACGGCGAAGGGGCGGCTGCGCCGGGCCTGGAACGGCCACCAGGTCCGGTCGTGGGCGAGGCCCGCGAAGGCCAGCAGCGCGAGGGCGGTGGAGGCGGCTGCGCCCAGCAGCAGGGGGCGCGGATCGCCGGGGCCGACCTGGCCGTCGGGACGCAGGTAATCGCGCGGGTCGCTCCGGGCGGGGGGCTGGACTTCCCGCAAGGGGGAGACGTTGAAGGACCAGGCCGGCACCTCGGCCTTGACGGTGGTGGCGCCGTGGTCGCTCTCGCTGACGAAGGTCACGGTGAAGCCCGGGATCTCCAGGGCGCGGGCGTCGAGGGCGGCGTAGAAGGTCTGGTAGGTCAGCGCGATTCGGACGCGTTGGGCGTCGCCGTATACCGACGCGGTCGCGTCGAGGTCACGCAGGTCGAGCCAGTAGGTGAGCGCGCCGGGCTGCGGCAGCGACGCGCTCTGGAGTCGGAAGCCCGGTTCGACCACGAGGTCGACCTGGGCCTGGACGAGATCGCCGAGGAAGTAGCCGAAGGGACGCGGTGTGCGGACCTCCACCGACCGGACCTGCGCCTCGGCGGCGGCGGACAGGGTCAGGGCCGAGAGAATCAGCGCGAGGCGGATCGCGGGGGGGATGGGCATGGCCGCCTCAGGTGCCGAGGAGGTGGCGGCTGACCGCGTCGGGGTCGAAGCGGCCGGCGAGGCGGAAGGGCGGACGACCATGGGCGGTCGCGATGCGTCGCAGGGACTCGGCGCGCGCCGCCTCCCGGGCGATCCAGCGCCGGCGCAGCGCGGGGCGCATGAACACCACCCGGCGCCCGGCGCCCTCGAGATCGTCGAGTTCGAGCAGGCCCCACTCCGGCAGGCCCTCGGCCTCGGCGGTATCGCCGAGCACCACCGGGACGAGGTCGTGCAGGCTGAGGGCGGCGAAGACCTCGGCGATCAGCGGCTCCGGCCAGCGGAAGTCGGAGACCAGGAACACCATCTTGGGGCGGCCGGTCAGGCGGCGGGCCGCGGCCAGGAAGCCGTCGGCGCGGTCGCCGGTGCAGGCGGCGTCCGCGAGGCGGCGGCTCACCGCCGCGACCTGGCTGCGAGCGCGGCTGGCGGGCAGGAACACGTCCTCCCGCATGGCGCCGTCGCAGCCGATCAGCCCGAAGGGATCGCCGATCCGGGTGGCCGAGGCCGCGAGGCCGCGGCAGAAATCGGAGGCCAGCACCCCACGGTCGGCCTCGCCGGAGAAGCGCATCGAGGCGGAGAGGTCGACGAGCGCCCAGACCTCGATGGGGGTGCGGGCCTCGAAGCGGCGCACCACCGTGCCCTCGAAGGGGTCGCGCAGGGTGGCCCGCACGTCGATGCGGCGGGCGTCGGGCAGGCGCAGGAACGGCACCTGATCGCGGAAGGTGCCGAGGCCGCCGGATTCGCGGCCGCGATGGGCGCCGGGGCGGGTGCCGGGCGGACGCCCGCGCGGGCGGTAGACGATGTCGGGCTGGCGCGATTCCCTCATGGCGCCGGCACGGTCTCGAACACGGCCCGGCACAGCTCGGGCACGATCGCGGCGCGGCGCATCTCGTAGATCGGTTCCAGGAAGACCCGGTGGGCCATGACCTCCGGGAAGATCGCCCGGATGTCCTCCGGCACCATCCAGTCGCGCCCCTCCAGCCAGGCGCGGACGCGGGCGGCGCGGACCAGGAAGGCGACGCCGCGCGGCGAGGCCCCGCCCTGGACCAGGGCCTCCATGTCGAGGCCGGGCAGGCGGATGCCGGCCTGCGCCGGCCGCACCAGCGCGTCCCAGAGCCCGATCACGTAGGCCTCGATCGCCGGGCTCGCCTGGACCCCGTGCTGGATCGCGGCGGCGATGCCCGGCAGGGCGGCGTGATCGAGGACGCCGGCGTCGAGGCCGGCGATGAGGGCGTCGGTGTCGTGGAAGCGGGGATCGAAGACCAGGGCGCGCCGGCTCTCGGCGTCCTGCGGCGCCTCCAGGCCGATCTCCATCAGGAAGCGGTCGCGGGCGGCCGCCGGCAGCTCGAAGGTCTCCTCGCGCTCGACGCGGTTGCGGTCGGCGAAGACCTGCAGGTTGGGGAACCGGTACTCGCGGTTGAAGGCGGTCAGCGTGCGCTCGGCCATCAGGCGCAGGAGCAGGGCATGGACCTGCGGCCGGGCCCGGTTGATCTCGTTGAAGAAGAAGATCGACAGGTCCTCGGATTGCCGCAGCACCGGGCCGGGTTCGACGCGGGGGCGCCCGTCCTCGGCGAGGTAGGTGTGGTAGACGAGGTCGGTGGGCATCATGTCGACGGTGCCCTCGACGCGCTCGTAGGCACCGCCCAGCGCCCGCGCCACGGCCCGCAGCAGGGTCGTCTTGCCGACGCCGACATCGCCCTCCAGCAGGACGTGGCCGCGGGCGAACAGCGCGATGGTGAGGAGCCGGATCGCCCGCGTCTGCCCGAGCACGGCGCCGTCCAATGCGGCCTCGAAGCGGCCGGCCGCCCCGCGCCAGTCGGTGAGCATCGCATCGCCGGAGCGGACCTGATTCATCATGCTCAGCCTTGGGGGAAACGAAGACCCCGGGGGGAAACGAAGACCCGGGGGGAAACGAAGACCCGGGGGGAAGCAGGACCCGGGGGGAAACGAAGACCCCGGGGGGAAACGAAGACCCCGGGGGGAAACGAAGACCCCGGGGGGAAACGAAGGCCCCGGGGGGAAACGAAGACCCCGGGGGGAAACGAAGACCCCGGGGGGAAACGAAGGCCCCGGGGGGAAACGAAGACCCGGGGGGAAACGAAGACCCGGGGGGAAGCAGGACCCGAGGGAACAAAGACCCGAGGGAAGGAAGACCCGGGGCAACAGCGTCCCGGGGGAACGACGACCCGGCGACGGCAACCGGTGCGACCCGGGACGGGGCGTCCGGACGGCCGCCCCGCCGGGTCGCGAAGGATCGGGACGGCGTGGTCAGTTCGACGACAGCTTGGTGACGTCGTACTCGAACTTGCCGGTCTTCTTGGCGGCCTCGATGCGCCTCTTGTTGCGCTCTTCCATCGCCTTGATCGACTCGGACTGCTTGTTGAGTTCCTTCGGGTCGTGCTTCGGGTCGTACTTGGTGCCGGCGATCTTCTCGGGGAAGCCGGGCTTCGGCTCCCAGCAATTGCCGGCCGCCTTGCACTTGGTGCCGTCATAGGCCATCGCCGGAACCGCGAGCAGCGCGCCCGCGCCGATCGCCAGGGCTGTGATGAAAGTCCGCATGGTCGTCTCCTCTGTTGATCGGTGTTGTTTCGATCAGTGTTGCGGCTGTGCGCGGTGGTGCCTCACGGATGGCGCCGTGACTTCCTCGGACGTTACTCTTCCAGCGGCGGGCACTGGCCCTTCACGTCCTTGGGGAAGGTCTCGCCCTGCTTGTAGGGCGTGTAGTTCTTCTTCTGCGCGTCGTTGAGCCAGACGGCATCCTGGACCGGGCCGGTATAGAGATGCCGGATCCAGGCGATGACCTGGAGCATCTCGTCGGGGGTCAGGTTCTCGTTGTGCGGCCCCATCATGCCGTTGGCGCCGCCGAAGATCGTGGCGAACAGGCCGGTATCCTCGGTGTTCGACGGATAGGTCCAGTAATTGTCGTTGAGGCCGGGTCCGAGCTTGCCCTCGGCCAGATGGCCGTGACAGCCGGAGCACGAGGTCGCGAACAGGGACTCGCCGTTGCGCAGGCAGGACTTGTCGTCGATGTAGGCGTTCTTGCCGGACTGGAAGAACTGCTTCACCGCCGGGGTGTCGCGGCCGCCCTCCTTGCCTTCGGCGACGTTGAGCTGCTCGCCCGTGACGGTGTTGCGGAAGACGAAGCCGGTCTGGGGACCGGCGGCCGGCTGGGCCAGGGCCGCGACGCCGCCCAGGACGGCGGCGACGCTGAGGCAGATGGCCAGGAAGCCTTTGGAATCACGCATGACGATGACCTGATGACGCCGAGGGGCGAAACGGCCGGGCTCGGAGGCGAGCGCCGGACAAGGGAGTGGCGAAGGAAAGGGCGAAGGCGAGGGGAGGGCGGAGGCGAGAGGAGGGTGAAGGGGGGCCGGCGGTCCGCGCCGGGCCGGCCTCAGTTGGTGGCGGGCACGAGGGGCACGCCGTCCTGCTTCAGGATCGCCTCGATCTGCGGCTTGGCCTTGACGATCGCCGCATCGAGGGCCGCCTTCAGGGCGGTGTCGTCCCGGCGCACGCCCATGGACTGATCGAAGCTTTGCGGCATCTTGCGGCCGTCGCTGCGGGTGGTGTCGTCGGGCACCAGGCTCAAGCGCAGGGGCTGGGGGGAGTCCTTCACGTAGCGGGCGACGTCCGGGCCGAAGGCGACCGCCACGTCGGCCTTGCCGGTGGCGACCTCGCTGATCATCCGGGCCGGATCGATCTGCGTGTAGGTGTTGCGGGCGGCGCGGAAGTTCACCAGCGAGTAGAGGTACGCCATGTCCTCCTCGTAGCGGCCGATATCCTTCAGCATGACCTCGCCGGGCGTGCCGAAGCCGACCACCATGTGGTCGACGGTCTTGAGCCGCGGATCGGCCCAGGACTTCACGTCGAGGTCGCGGTCGGCGCGGGTCACGAAGACGTAGCCGCTGCGGTAATAGGGCTTCGTCGTCAGCACGCGCTGGTCGTCGCTGTCGAGGCCCACGACCACGTCGCAGAGCTTCTTGTCGAGGCTGTCGCGCACCAGATAGATCGCGGCCTTGTCCGACCAGACGAACTCCGCCTTCCGGCCCATGGCCTCGGCGACGGCGGAGGCGATGCGGTTCTCCAGCCCGCTGCCGTCCTTCAGCGAGAGCGGCGGCTGGTTCGCGGCGCAGACCCGCAGGATCCTGTCGTCCGGCCCGGCTTTGGTGTCGCCTTGCGCGACCGCGGCCCCGCCGAGGGCGAGAAGAACCGCAGCGGACAGGCATCCTGTGGCGAAGGAGCATCCTGTGGCGAAGGACATGGGAGCGTTTCCGTTGTTCTTGTTGGTCGGAGTCTTCTGGGACCGGGGCGCGGCTCCGCGGCCCGTTGCGGCAGAGCAATCACAGATGAGGCACACCGTCATTCCGGGTCGCCGTCGGCGAGCCCGGAATCCAGAGCCGCCGACAGCGTAAGAAATGGCACCCCCTGCGTTTCTGGATCCCGGGCTCCGCTGCGCGGCCCCGGGATGACGGGGTGCTGAAATCAGTCGTTCGGCAAGCAGATCGCAGACAAGCAGATCGCAGATGCGATCACCCGACCCTCGGGGGAGGCGTGAGTGGTGGGGGTGGTCGGTTGATCCTCGACGGACGAAGGCCAGCGGAGCCACCCCCACCCCTGACCCCTCCCCACAAGGGGGAGGGGGACACGCTCACGAGGCGGGCGCTGCCGTGTCGTGCTGCCTACTTGGCCGCCGCCGTCTGGTACTCGCCGACGTTCGGGTCGTCGTAGGGGCCCTTGCCGTTGAGCGAGAACACCATCACGCCGCCGCCCATCTGGGTGTAGTTGGCGAGCTTCTTGAACGCGCCCACCGCGCCGAGGCCGGCGGTCGGGTCCTGAAGGTCGAACACGAGGCCGACACCCGGCCAGCCGCCGACGCCGTAGTAGATGGCGACGTACTGGTCACCCTTGTGGGTGTAGGTGATCGGGTAGCCGATGGCGCCGGACGGCATCTTGAACTTCCAGAGAAGGTCTCCGTTGTCCGAGTTGCGCGCCTTGATGTAGCCGTCGAGGGTTCCGTAGAACACCAGCCCGCCGGCGGTTGCCGTCGTGCCGCCCCAGACCGCGAAGCGCTCCATCTTCTCCCATTTGAACTCGCCCGTGATGGCGTTGTAGCCCTTGATCTGGCCCAGACCTTCATAGTTCTGGCGATCGCCCTTCGGGCCGGGATACATGTTCAGGGTCGCGCCGACGAAGAACTGACCGGCACGATAGGGCAGCATGAAGGGCTCCCAATCCATGCAGATGTGGTTGATGCCCATGAAGAAGAGCTTCCGCTCGGGATCATAGGAATCGTGGCCCTGGTTGTGGTAGCCCATCGCCGAAGGACAGATGTCCTTGCCGAGATGGTCCATCCGGGTGCCGTATTCGGGATCGCGCACCGGCTGGCCGGTCTTCAGATCCACCGACTTGAACACGTTGACGGTGTCGTCGATCTTGTTGGCCGAGACCAGCGAGCCGTCCGTCCGGTCGAGGGTGTAGACGATGCCGTTGCGGTCCGGATGGGTCAGGAGCTTGCGATCCTTGCCGTCCTTGTCCTTCTGGTTCGACAGCATCATCACGTTGACGCCGGCATAGTCCCACTCGTCGTGCGGGGTCTTCTGGTAGCCGAACTTGGCTTCGCCGGTATCGGCGTCGCGACCGAAGATCGTCATGGTCCACTTGTTGTCGCCGGGACGCATGGTCTCGTTCCACGGCGCCGGGTTGCCGGTGCCGAAGTAGATCAGGTTGGTGCCCGGGTCATAGGCGTACCAGCCCCAGTTGGTGCCGCCGCCGATCTTCCAGGCATCGCCCTCCCAGGTCGCGGTGCCGAGGCCCTTCTGACCGTAATGGGCGTTCTTGATGTTGAAGTCGTCGGCCAGCAGCAGGTCCTTGTCCGGGCCGGTGGCGTAGGCGCGCCAGACCTGGGCACCGGTCTTCACGTCGTAGGCGGTGAGATAGCCGCGCACGCCGAGCTCGGCGCCGGACGAGCCGATGATGACCTTGTCCTTGACCACGTAGGGCGCGATCGTCAGCGTCGAGCCGACCTTGATGTCGGAGTTCTCGACCTTCCACACCGTCTCGCCGGTCTCGGCGTTGAGCGCCATGACGTTGCCGTCGAGCAGCGTCTTGAGGATCAGGGCCGGGGTCTTGCCGTCGCCGGGCCAGTAGGCGAGGCCGCGATTCACCAGATCGCAGCAGGCGACCGCGCGGGCGGCCGGGTTCTGCTTGGGCTTGTCCTGCCACAGGATCTTGCCCGGATCGTCGAGGCCGAGCGCGAAGGTGTTGTTGGGGAAGGAGGTGTGGACGTACATCTTGCCGCCCACGACCACCGGGGCGCCCTCGTGCCCGTTGAGCAGGCCGGTCGAGAAGCTCCAGGAGACCTTCAGATCCTTCACGTTGCTGGTGTTGATCTGCTTGAGCGGGCTGTAATTGTCCGAATCGTAGTTCTTGCCGGGCATCACCCAGTTGGCGTCGTCCTTCGCCATGTCGACGAGCTTGTCGTTCGCCGAGGCCATGCTCGGCAGGCCGATCGGCGCGAGGGCGCCGATCGCCAGCACCGAGACCGAAGCCAGAAACCTGTTCATTCGACCGTCTCCTACCCTGAATGCCGCTCCCGTTGACCGTTCGGTTCGGGGCAGCGTTTGATTTCGCCGGATCAGAGAAGGCCCCTGTATTGAATTCAGGGTGTCCTCATATTCATAAGACTATCCTGAGGCAGGATCGTTCTTATAAAGTTTTTATTACTGATCGGCTGGCTATTCATAAAAGCATTTGTCTTGGTCCCTGTCTGCGGGATGTTGGCACTTTTTTATCGGGATCAATCGGCAATCCCGGGGGCTTGGATTCGGAAGAGCGCAAGTGCAGATCCGCCCCTGTCGTTGAGCGGAAAAGTCTGAATTGACACGGCGACCTGAGACGATCGAAGGTGTACATCGCTCGACGACAGATCATCGCACGGTTCGGCATTTTCCATGGTTCGACATCTTAGATTTATCTTATTGCTGTCTTGCGGGTTGTGCGCGACGGCGGAGGCGGCGTCCTTGACCCTGGACGATCCGGTCGCCCGCTGGCCGCGCACGCCGACCCCGGACAAGATCGCCTTCGCCACCCGGATGGCGAAGGCGTTCGCGACCGTCTCGCCCGAACTCGACCGGAACTACTTCGTCCGCTGCCTCGAGGAGACGGCCAACATCGGCAATCCCCGCGACATCAAGCTGGAGCAGGCGGTGAAGATCTGCGTCGCGGTGCACCAGAAGGCCACCGAATAGGCCGAGCCCCAGGCGGACAGGCGGACAGGCGCGGCGCGGATGCGGGGCTCGCGGCACATGCACGACATCCGGCCCGGCCAGGGCTTGCGGCTCCGATGGATCATCGGGCGCGGCCTGCGGGCGTGCAGCCGGCTGGCGATCGGGTCAGGGCTGATCGCGTGGGGCGCTCCCGGCCTGCTCGCCGCCGCCGGGCCGGACCCGGCGGACCGGGTCGCGGCCCTCTATCCGGAGGACGGGCGGCGCGAACTGGCGGGCGCCGATTACGCGCGCTATCCCGGCGCCGGCGTGCTCTACTGCCGGGCCGAGGGCATTCCCCGCAAGGCCGCGGCGGCCTGGCTGATCGGGAGCCGGCGCCTGGTGGTGATGAACGCCCATAACTTCCGCAGCCGGCACCTGGAGCCGACGCGGGACATCGCCGATTGCTTCTTCCAGATCGGCGGACGCAACTACGCCTTCCGTCCCGCCACGCTGCATTTCGGCACGGTGCCGGGCGCCCTCTCGCTCCACATCACCGACGACTGGGCCCTGGTCGAACTGGCGGAGGCGGCCGAGGGCGTCCGTCCGCAGCCGATCCCGGCCGCGCCCGACCTGCCGACCGGGACCGGGACGGTGCCGGTGGTGATGGTGTCGCCCGGGGGGCACGCCAATTATCCCGGCCAGACCAGCCTCGAACCCTGCGCCATCCGGCAGATCGATCCGCCGAGCGAGGACGCCATCCGCCGCGTCCGGCACGATTGCAACAACGGCTATGGCGGCTCGGGCTCGGGCCTGTTCGACACCCACGGCCGGCTGGTGGCGCTTCACAGCGCCTCGCTGTCGATGAACTCGCGCCGGGTCTTCGACATCGAGTACCATTACGGCTCCGCCCTGATGTTCGAGGGCGCCCTGCTCGATGCGATCCGCGCCCGGGTCGCGCCGGAGGACATCGGGCCGCCGGCGCCATGAAACCCGGCGGCCAGCGCCATGACATCGGGCCGCCGGCGCCGTGACATCGATTCAGCGCAGGCCGCGCGCCGCCATCTCCTCGGGGGCGAGCGGAGCGGCCTCCTGGCGCGCCAGCAGCGTCGCCAGGTCGAGCGGGCGGTAGTCGCAGGCATCGGCGCCGACATCGCAGGACCGGCTGGTATCCGGCAGGCAGGCATGGGTGTGGCCGTAGAGATGGCGGGTCTCGCGCCAGAAGCCGGGCCAGGACCGGTGCGGATAATGCGACAGGAAGAGCCGCCAGGGCCGCCCGAGGGCGTCCGCGACGGTGAGGCGGGCGCTCTCCACCGGCGGCTCGGCCCAGGGCAGTTCGAGGACCCGGTTGGTGTCGTGGTTGCCCCGCACCAGGCGCTTGATGCCGTTGAGGCGGGCGAACACCGCGGCGCAATGCGGGCGGCTGGCCCCGGCGGCGAAGTCGCCGAGGTGCCAGACCGTATCGCCGGGCGCCACCACCGCGTTCCAGCGGGCGATCAGGGCCTCGTCGTGGCCCTCGACCGAGCCGAAGGCGGAGCGGCGCCGCGCGACCAGGGGGGCATCGCCGAAATGGGTGTCGGCCGTGAAGAAGGTTGTCATCCTGCCGATCATCGCGTGTCCGGACGGGGCCAGATGGCGTTCCCCGGCCGGGCGGCAACCCGGTGCGCTGTCGCGCCCCGGATGAGGGGTGGCCGCTCAGGCCTCCGCCGCCGGGGCGATCAGGGGCGGGGTCTGCTGATGCTGGACCACCCGCCACACCTCGGGCGAGAGCCGGCGATAGGTCGAGGTGCAGTTGGCCTCGTAGGTCTCGTCGTCGCGGGAGGCCTTGGCGTGGTAGGCGATGACGATGAGGCCCTCCTGGGGTCGGGAGATCCGCCCCTCGGACAGTTCGACGCGGGACCAGCGCGGGGTGTCGGCCACCGCCTCGATCGCCTGGGCGCCGCCGAGCACGAAGGGGGGCTGCGGCAGCACCATCAGGCATTCCTCGTCGACGAGTTCGCGGTAGTGGTCGGCGTCGCCGACCCACAGGCTCTCCTCGAACGACCAGACGCGGGCATCATCCATCGGTGTCTCCTCGATCTGTCACGAATCGACAGGATGACGCCGCCTGGGAGCGGTTCGTTCCGTGGCGGTCCGCAGGTCGCGGTGCCCGCCCTACGCGTCGGCCGCGATGGTGAAGGCCATGCCGCGTCCGGGTCCGAGATCGGCATAGTCGACGAGGACGTAGCCGCGCTCGGCCAGGGCCGCGTCGAGGCTGTCGCGGTGCTTGCGGAAGGTCTGGCCGATCGCGAGTGGCGTCAGGCGCGGATTGGCCTGACGCAGGGGGTCGACCCCGATGGTGAGGGGCGCGCCCTCCCGGTCCGCGATCCGGATCAGCGCGGAGGCCAGGTCCGCCGCCTTCGTCTCCGCCGCCGATTTCGCCTTGAAGGCCATCCCGTCATCCTCGTCCCGCCCGCACCCATCCTAGACGTTTTTCGCCGACGGATCGCCACGCGGCCGGGGGTGCGGCGAACCGGCGCCGGCCCGCGCTTCGATCGGGTGTGAATCACAAAAAAGTGAGCGACAGCCGCGCCGCAACAAAGGATATTGATCTGTGTTGCGGAAGTATTCCGATCCAGAAAATCGTAAGTCCTCGTTTACGTAAGCGCTTGAGGAAGAGAAAAGATCTGGCCCGCTAAGAGGGGCGCATGATGCTTACCTTCGTCACGCTGATCGAGGCCCAGGCGTTCAGCTTCGTCCTGGCTGCCGCGACCATCTGTGCCCTCAGCGCCTGGCTGATGGTCCACCTGCTGCGCAGGGTCGAGGCGGCTCCGGCGGGACGCCCCATCTGGCTCGCCGGCACGGCCGTGGCGGCCGGCCTCGGCGTCTGGACCACGCATTTCATGGCGATGCTCGGATACCGGACCGACATCATCCTCGGCTACGATCCGGCCACCACGCTGGTCTCCGTCCTGATCGCCGTGCTGGCGGTCGGGCTGCCCTTCGGGCTCTCCGCCCTGCCGGCGGGCCGGGTCGGCCGGGGCCTCCTCGGCGCCGCCTCGGGTCTCGGCATCGGCGCCATGCACGTCACCGGCATGGCGGCCCTGGAGGGCTGCACCCAGAGCCAGTCGGTCTGGGCCAATGCCCTGGCCGGCCTCGTGGGGGCGACGCTGATGGCGGTCGCGCGCCTTCTGCCGGACCGGCGTTCGCCGGACGCGCCAGTGCCTGCTTCGCAGGGGCCTGCCTCGCAAGTGCCGGCTTCGCAAGTGCCGGCCTCGGATGGGTCCGGCTGGCGCAATTCCGGCCTCCTGGCCTGCGGCCTGATCGTGCTGGCGGTGTGCGGCACGCATTTCATCTCGCTGGCCGGCACCGTCGTAACCGGGCAGCGCCCCGACGGACATCTCTCGGACATCCAGGTCGCCCTCAGCCTGCTGACCGCGGCGGGTGCGGCGATCCTCATCCTGGGCGCCGTCGTGGTGCTGGCCGCGACCCGGCGATTCGAGGCCCAGGAGACGGCCCACCTGACCGTGCTGGCGACCGCGCTCCAGAACATGTCGAACGGCATCCTCAAGATCTCGTCCGGCGGCATCGTCGAGCTCTACAACCAGCGCCTCTGCACCATGCTCAACCTCGCACCGGACACCATGCGGGTGGGCATGCGGGTCGATGACTTTCTGGCCGCCACCGGCCGGGCCAACGGCTGGGATGCCGCGCGCGTCGCCCGGGTTCTGGAGAACCACCGGCTCTGGATGGAGCGGGCGGAGGAGACCCTGATCGAGCATCGCTTCGACGACGGCCGCATCCTGTCGATCGCCTGCCAGCCCGTCGCCGGCGGCGCCGTCCTGACCTACGACGACGTGACCCGGGACCGGCGCGCCCAGGAGGAAATCTCGCATCTGGCCTACCGCGATCCCCTGACCGGGCTGGGCAACCGGCGGGCGCTCAACGAGCGGATGCGCGCAGCCCATCGCGACGGCGAACGCGTCGCCCTGCTGCTGATCGACCTCGATCGCTTCAAGGCGGTCAACGACACCTTCGGCCATACGGTCGGCGACCAACTCCTGGTGGCGGTCGCGGCCCGGCTGCGCGACTGCGCCGGCGACGGTTTCATCGCCCGCCATGGCGGCGACGAACTTGCGATCCTGATTCCGGGCCGGGATGCGGATGCGAGCCAGGACCTGACGACCACCCAAGACCTGACGACCACCCAGGCCGTGACGACCGCCAACACACTGGCAACGGCCAACACCTTGGCAACCGCCAAGACGTTGGCGGACCGGATCGTGCGGGCGATCGAACGGCCCTACAGCCTCGACGGAGCCACGGTCGTGATCGGGTGCAGCATCGGGCTGTGCGTGCGGGCGGGCGACCCGAAAGGCCTCGCCGGCCCGGACGCCCCGGCCGGCCCGGACGACCTCCTGCAGCGGGCCGATATCGCCCTCTACGAAGCCAAGCGCCGCGGCCGCGGCCAGGCGGTCTGCTACGCACCCGGCATGATCGAGGCCCTGGCCGAGCGCGGACGCCTCGAGGCCGACCTGCGCGGCGCCCTCGTCCGCCAGCAGTTCCATCTGGTCTACCAACCGATCCTGTCCCTCGCGAGCGACCGGATCGTCGCGTTCGAGGCGCTGATCCGCTGGAACCATCCCCATCGCGGGCTGGTCTCGCCGGCCGATTTCATCCCGCTCACGGAGGAGAACGGCCTGATCGTGCCGATCGGCCGGTGGGTGCTGGAGCAGGCCTGCCGCGACGCCGCCGGCTGGCCCCCGGAGCAGCACCTCGCCGTCAACGTTTCGGCGGTCCAGCTGCGCTCGCCCCAGTTGCTGTCGCACGTCACCGAGGCCCTGGCCCGGAGCGGCCTGCCGGCGAACCGCCTGGAGCTGGAACTGACGGAAACCGCCCTCGTGGAGGATGGACCGCAGATCGCCCACACCCTGACGGCCCTGCGCCGCCTCGGCATCAAGATCGCGATGGACGATTTCGGAACCGGCTACTCGTCCCTCGTCCATCTGCGGGACCTGCCCCTCGACCGGATCAAGATCGACCGGAGCTTCGTCGCCGCGGCCCTGACCGACCGGCAATCCCTGGCGGTCATCCGGGCGGTGACCCAGATGGGCCGGGACATGGGCATCCCGACCCTGGCGGAGGGCGTCGAGACCGCCGAGCAGCTCGCGCTCCTGCGGACGCTCGGCTGCGACGCGGTCCAGGGCTACCTGATCGGCCGCCCGGCCCGCACGTCATCGAATTCTGCGTCGAACACTTCGTCGAACCCCGCGCCGGACCCGCTCGGCCGCGCGGCGTAGCGCCGGGTCCAGGCCGCCGTCATTCGGTCGCCGTGACCCCTTGCGCGAGCAGAAGGCCGGCCTGTGCGAGGACGGTTTCGCGGAAGCGCCATGCGCTGGCACGCGCGCGCTGGGAACGCTCCGGGCGAGGCCGGCCCGTCTGTGTGACGGACCGGCCCCGGACGGTGGAAACCCGGCGGGGTGCCGCGGCTTACGGCAGGTCGGCCAGGGAGGCCGGCCCGTTGCCCGGGGTGATCAGGGTCGGCCATTGGTGTGAGCCGAAGGGGACGCGCGGCGGCAGGTTCGTCGGCAGGCCGCGCGCCTTGGTCTCGGCCACGATGGTGTCGCGGGCGTCGCCTCCCATCAGCTCGTAATCCATCAGGAAGGCGTTGCCGAAGAAGGTCTCGCCGACGGTCCGGTCGGAGATGATCCGCGTCAGGGATTCCAGCATCTCGCCCGGCGTCGTGGTGAAGCCCATCGTCTCGATCAGCATCAGCCGCGCATTGATGTCCTCGGGCTTGAAGAACTGCGCCAGGGTGCTGAAGAGCACGTTGTTCTGGCGCGCGACGTAGATGGTGTTGCTGGCCGCATAGACCTTGCCCCAGTCGGGGCCGAGCTGCTGCTTCCAGTCGGAGAGCACGCCCATCCAGTGCTTGACCTGCATGTCGGCGGCCCATTGGATGGGACCCGGTCGAGCGTGAGCAGACATCGCTCCGCCCGTGGTTGAGCGTTCGGTCATCGGCACCCGGCGACGGTCGCAGGAGGGGCTGAATGCCTCGGCGGGTGATCCTTGGTTCTTCCTGGGTCGTCATCTCGGCGCGTCCTCCGGGACCGGAACCTTGACGGGATCCCGGGCGTCCCGATCCCGGAGGCGCGCCAAGGGCCGGCCGGCGCCCGGAGCGGAGCGAGCCCAGGGCGCGAATCGGCGGCAGGCCCGCCCTTCAGAATCGCGGTCCCTGGCTGTTGCCGTGCGCCCCGAGGCCGATCCCCGTATTGGCGCTGCGCCCCGAGCCGCCGCCCATGTTGCCCATGCCGCCATACAGGCTGCTGACGCCCTGCCGCTGAATGATGCCCAGGGGGTCGCGCCGGCGGTCGGCCTCGCTGCGGACGGCGTGTGGCGGCTGCTCCGTGATGGCGGGCAGGAACGGGCGGCTCTTGCGCCGTGCGGGCTCTCCCGCAAAGGCGGGCAGGGCCATGAGGATTGAGAGGGCGACGGAGATCGATGCGGCTTTGTTGATCACTATGATGAACCTCGATGCAGTTTGGCGTCACATCAAGGGAGACGGGCGGCCGGAATTGCCTATTCCGAGTGCTTAATGCATTCAAGATAGGCAGGTGCCTGAAGGCACGGATCGAAGCCGTCATCGGTCGAAAGGGTGTCGACCAGGGGATGAAGGCCGTGCGACGGCTCGGGAAGAGCCCGTTCGTCCCGATCCGGCCGGCACCGGAGGCGCGCACGTCATCGAGGGCCGGCCGCAATGCCGGGACAGCAACGCAGGCCTCACAGGTTCATCGCTTCGAGGACGCATGCCCGGACCGGTGTCGTGATGGTCGGACGTGATGGTCGGAATGGAGACACGCGCCCCCCGGCAATGTGACAACTGTACCCCTTTCCTGATCAGAAACAGTCCTTAGAACCGATCTCATCAGGAGACCGATCGGCGCATGAGCGACCACGACGACGGCGCGCGCATCGACGCCGAAATGACCAGCACGGTGCCGGGCTCCGATCCGTTCGCGGCCGCCGTCCGGGCCACCCGGATGCCGATGGTGATCACCGATCCGCAGCAGCCGGACAATCCGATCATCTACGTGAACGACGCCTTCGTGACGCTGACCGGCTACGCCCGCGACGAGATCGTCGGCCGCAACTGCCGCTTCCTGCAGGGGCCGGAGACGAACCTCGCCGACGTGGCCCGGGTGCGGGAGGCGATCGAGCGGCGCGTGACCATCGAGATCGACCTCAAGAACCACCGCAAGGACGGCACCGCGTTCTGGAACCGCCTCCTGGTCTCGCCGGTGTTCGACCCGGACGGCACGCTGACCTACTTCTTCGCCTCGCAATACGACGTGACCCTGGAGAAGGAGCGCCTCGTCCTGCTCCAGAAGGATCGCGATGCCCTGGAGGCGGAATCCGAGCGCCGCTCCCTCGAACTGATCCACAGCGAGGAGCGCCTGCGCTTCACACTCAAGGCCGGGCGCCTCGGCGCGTGGTCGCTCGATCTCGGCGTCATGCGGCTGCTGGCCTCCGACGGCTTCAAGGAGAATTTCGGCCGTCGGCCGGACGAATCCCTGACCTACGACGAGATGCTGGCCACGATCCATGCGGATGACCGGGACCGGAAGCTGGCCGCCACCGCCGCCGCCATCGACGGGCATTCCGACTACGACATCGAGCTTCGGGTGGTGACGCCCGGGGGCGAGATCCGCTGGCTCCAGATCCGCGGCCAGGCCTCCTACCGGGCCGACAACACGCCCCTGAGCATCGCCGGGATCAGCCTCGACATCACCGACCGCAAGCGCGCGGAGGAGCACCGCGACCTCCTGGCCAAGGAGCTGAATCACCGCATCCAGAACACCCTGGCGACGGTGCAGTCCATCGCGCGCCAGACCCTCCGGGGCGCCGCCTCCCTGGAGGAGGCCCAGGTCGCCATGGAATCCCGGCTCCGGTCCCTGTCGGCCGCGACCGAGATGCTGACCCGGGGCAGCGGCGACTGGGCGACGCTGACCGAGGTGGTGATCGCGGCGCTGCATCCCTTCGGGGTTGAGCAGGACCACCGCTTCAAGGTCGGCGGGCCGATCCTGCGCTTGGCGCCGCGGGTCGGCCTCGCCTTCGCGCTGGCGATCCACGAACTCGCGACGAATTCGGTGAAGTACGGTTCGCTCTCGCGGGATGCGGGGCGGGTCATCGTGAGCTGGGACGTGGTGGACGGATCGAGCCCGGCGCGGCTCTGGTTCCAGTGGCAGGAGGTGGGCGGCCCGCGGGTGTCGCGGCCGACCCGGACGGGCTTCGGCTCGCGCATGATCGAGCGGGCTCTGGCCCAGGAGATCGGCGGCACCGCCGAGATCGACTACCGGCCGCGCGGCGTCGTCTTCACGGCCGAAGCCCCCTTGCCCGAAATCACGCGCGATTGAGACCTTGAGCGATCAGGGTCGCGGACGATCGCGTTTCAGAGCAGTCAAGATTTCAGGCGAATGAAATCTTAAGTGATCAAGATTTCGTGCAGTCAAGATTTTTGGGGTCGAAATCACGCGCGATCAAGCGGCCGCGCGGAGCTTTTCGCGGCCTCGGGCGTATCGCCCAGATGGCAAGCACCCGATCCTCGTCCCCTCCGTCGTTCGCCCTGGTGGTCGAGAGCAACGCCCTCGTGCGGATGGACGCCGTGGACATCCTGGAGGATGCGGGCTTCCGGGTGCTGGACATGGCCACCGGCGACGCGGCCGTGGTGATCCTGCGCCAGCACGGCGCCGCCGTGACCCTGCTGTTCACCGCCGTCGGCCTTCAGGGCGCGCATGACGGCTTCGCCCTGGCCCGCGTCACCGCTGCGGACTACCCACATATCAGCATCGTGGTCGCCTCCGGCCACGAGACACCCGGCCCGGGCGATCTGCCGGAGACCGCCTGCTTCATCGAGAAGCCCTTCAGCGCCGGGATCGTCCACGCGCACCTGCAGCGCATTCTACCGGAGGACAGGAAGCCCGGGCCGCTGAAGGAGCAGGCGAAGCTCGACCGATAGTCCTATGTGTTGCAGCAGACATAATTCAAACGACCCGTAATATCCGCGACAGATGGTCGATCTTATCGTATGATTGTTGAAGTTTATCCCTATTCCAGAGCCCGTGTTTCATGCAGAGATTCTATTTCGACTTTGATTGTAATCACTTGCGTGTGGTCGAAGGCGACGCCTTCGACCTTCCGGATGCGGCTGCGGGCCGCGACGAGATCCTGAAGGCTCTGGCGGAGATCGTGAAAGACGCCTTGCCGAAGAACGATCAGCAGACGTTCCAGGCCTCCGTACGCGATGAATCCGGCCATCTCGCCTACACCGCGACCGTGACGATGACGGGCCTCTGGCACGCGCCGTACACGACCTGAGCGCCTCTCCTCCGACGACGCGTTCCCGGCCACCTTGCCGGCGGATCTGCTGATGGAGCGCGGCGCGGCTGGAGGGTCGATCCGGGTCGCCGCGGTGGGCGCGCCGGTGAAGGAGAGTGTGGCGTGAATCTTAACCGAACCGGGCCATCAAGCCTGCGGGGACCGGCGGCGGGGGGCACTGCGGAACCCTCTCCGACGCCGATCGCCGTTCGCGAATGCCAGGTCCTTCGATGCACACCGATGCCCGGTCGTTCAGCCTCCCGTCCTGGCGCCTCACGCGCTGGCTGACGGATGCGGGTCCCGACGTTCCCCTCGAGATCCGCGCGGCCCTGATCCGCAGCCTGTTCGGCACGTTTCCGATCTTCGCCGGCGGCGTTCTCAACACGATCGCGGTCTCGACCCTGGTGGCGCTCCGGCTGCCCCGGCCGGAATTCCTGATCTGGTGCGCCCTCGAATACACCATCTGCCTCACGCGCCTCGTCGTGCTGGTGATCGCCCAGCGTGCCGCGACCGCGCGGCGCCGGACACCAACGGATCTGTACCTGGTGCTCGGGCTCGCCTGGGCGGCCAGCGTCGGCTACGGCACCCTGATCAGCCTGATCAGCGGCGACTGGGTGGTGGCGACCCTGGCCTGCCTCTCGGCGGCCGCCATGGTGGGCGGCATCTCGTTCCGCAATTTCGGGGCGCCGCGCCTCGCCGGCGCGATGATCGTGCTGACGCTGGGCTGCTGCTGCCTCGCCGCGCCGTTCACCGGCGAGCCGATCCTGCTCATCACCTTCCTGCAAATCCCGTTCTACCTCGCCAGCATGAGCGCGGCGGGCTTTCGCCTGAACAAGCTGCTGGTGGCGACCATGCGGGCCGAGCGCGAGAACGCCTTCCGGGCCCATCACGACATCCTGACCGGCCTGCCCAACCGGGCCGGACTGGCGGAGGCGATCGAGGCGCGCGGCGATGCCCCGAAGGCGCTGCTCTACCTCGACCTCGACGGCTTCAAGACCGTCAACGATACCCACGGGCATGGGGTCGGCGACGCTCTGCTGCAATCCGTCGCCGATCGCCTGCGGGCGGGCACGGGGCCGGGCGACGTCGCCGCCCGGCTCGGCGGCGACGAGTTCGTCGTCCTGGCCGACGGCCTCGCCCCCTCGGCGCTGATCGGTTTCAGCGAGGCGATCGCGGCCCGGATCTCGGAGCCCTATGCCCTGGAGGGCGGCCGGACGGCACGGATCGGCGTCAGCATCGGCATCGCCCTGGCGCCCGAACACGGCACCGACCTGCCCCGACTGCTCTCCGTGGCGGACAAGGCCCTCTACGAGGCCAAGGCCCAGGGCAAGGCCCAGGGTGAATCCCGCTGTGCCATCGCACCACTGACGCGGGCCGCCTGAAGGAGGGCCGCTTCGAGGGATGGCGTCGGCGTGAAACAACCGAACGGATGCGCCCGCCGGTTCGCCTACGCGCCGGACCCGGATGGCGGCAGGCCCTGCTCGGGGGTCGGCACCACGCCGAGGCCGCCGGCCGCATCCGGCGGGGCGGCACCGAGACGGCGCAGCAGGGCTTCGTAAGTCTGGACGGCCGGGCCGTCGGGCTGGCGTTCCCGCGTGACCTCCAGGAGCTGGCGGACATCCGCGGCGAACCGGCGCTTGGCCTCGTCGCCGCCCGGGACCGTTTCGAACAGCCGGCCGATGGCGACCTCGTACAGGCCGGTCAGAAGTTCGAGCTTCTGAACCTCGCGCTCTCGAACCTCGCGCTCTCGCCCCTGGGGCGTCTGGACATCGTCCGCCATCGTCGGGATCAGGCCTGCCGTTCGAGCTGCTTGGCCAGCCGCTGAGCCTTGAGCCGCTCCGTCTTCTCGTCGCGCGCCTGGAGCGATTCCCGCAATTCGGACCAGGCCGCCTCGGCGACGCGGTCGCGCTCGGCAAGCTTGGCCGCCTTGGTCTCGATGCGGTCGACGACGTGGCTCGGCGGTGTCGGCATGGGCGCTCCTCATTCCTGCTCCCAAAGAAGATAGGGCAGCGAGCGCGGAAGTCTGCGTTTCGTGGTCAAGTCTGGGTTTCGTGGTGACGTCTGCAATCGGTGTTGCGGAAAGGATTCATCAACGCTGCGACGCCCGCGTGCCGGAAAAATCCGGAACAGACGGGAGCGGGCAGGATTTCTCCGATCATGTCGGATCGTGTCACGTCAGAGCTGGAAGTGGTCGTCGCACGCCTGAGGGCGGAGCAGGACGTTCTGCTGCTGGACGCCGAGGCCGACGAACGGCCTCCCTGTCAGGCCGTCCTCCAGCGGATCGTCGAACTGGAGACGAAGATCCAGTCGGTCGAAGACCTGATCGAGGATCGCTGAGGCCACGGCGTCGACCGACCGAACCCGCCGCGGCCGGAACCGGGCGGGCGTGAGAAGGCCAAAGCTTGATCAGGTTACGGCTCGATCGGGCTACGGCGCGATTGGGCTACGGCTCGATTGGGCTATGGCTTGGGCTTGATCATCTCGTAGCCCATGCGCTTCTCGCCGTTGAAGGCCCAGATGCTCTTGTAGCCACCCGCGTCGTCCTCGACGAGAAGTGCCGTTCCACTGGTGCCGTCGCTGGTGAAGCTCGCCGCCATGATCCGGGCGTCCCCCACGGCGTAGCCGGTGTACTTGTCTCCGGCAATGTTCCAGTTCAGCTTGAAGGTGTCCTTGCTGGTCTGGACGATGATCAGCGTGCCGGAATATTCGGTGTCCGGCTCTCCGTTGCTGCCCTTGACGCTGTAATTGCCGGCGCCGCCTGCCAGAGCAGGCAGACTCGCGCACAGCGCGAGGCCGAACACAGCCGATGTGCAGATCCTCGATGCAAATCTCTTCATGATAGCGATGCCCCCGATGACGTTGATCTTGTGCGCCCGAATTTTCGGGCTCCCGGACTTACGCGGCTGGACTTAACAAACCGAACGCCTGAGCCACGGCGACGCCATCGGTCCGGGTTCCGCCGGGTCTCCGTTGCCGCTTCGATTCTGAGATGGCCGCCACCGACACGGAGCCCACGGGAGGAAACCACGCCAGCAACCCGTCCGGCGCCCGGCGCTGCGCCGGCGCGGCCGTGATCTTCGTCATCAGGCGGATCAGGCTCTCGGCCGGTGCGTGGCCGGACGCCTGTTCGGCCCCCGGCACCCGGCGTGGGTCACCCTCCGGGGCGGTGCCGTCTCGCCCGGATGGCACGTCCGGGAGCTTCGGACCTATCCGGTCCGCATCACCGGCACGGGAATCGACGTGTGGATCGATGGGGGCCGCTGAGGCCTGCCCATCGCGGCGCCTCGTCCGTTCATCGTCAGCGCGCGGTCCTGAGACCGGCATAGCGCCCGACCGAGGCGTGACTGCCTCTGAAGCGGGGCGGTGTCATGACCGATGCGGGCCGCCCGGCCGATGCAGCCAGCCCGGTCGACGGCGGCTGCGTTCTCCCGGCGCGCTCTCCCGGAACCGAGGCGAGCAGCGCGCGCCGCAGAGCCGTCACCTCGCTGCGCAGCCGTGCATTCTCGCGCTCGACCTCTCCGAGGTGCAGGACGCCGGCCGGCGGCAGACCCCCGAAACGTCGGCGCCAGCGGTAGAAGGTCCCGACCGAGACATGCGCAGCGGCGCAGATCGCCGGGATGGCCGTTCCGTTCTCCGCCTCCCGCAACAGGAAGGCGATCTCTTGATCGGTATGTCGGGATCGCCGCATGCGCAGGAGCCAATCGAGTCGGTATCCGGAACGGCCTCCAGCAAGAAACGAACCGTCGGTCAATCGACGCGCAAAGGTGTGCCGTCCGGCCGATTGTGCAACTTTTGACGTTTGTCGCACCCGGGCGCACTCACCTTGAGCGGAACGCCTGGGTTTTACGCAAGGCACGGGCGCCGTGCAGCCTATTTGGCCTTCCTCCTCACGCCCTCAGCTCGGACAATCGCGGCGTCACGGAACGAGGCGAGAGCGATGGTCGAATTCACGAGACGCAGCCTTCTGGGAGCGGCGGCGGCCCTGGCCGCCCCGGCCCTCATCCGGCCGGCCTGGGCCGCCGACACGGTCAAGCTCGGTTGCCTGTTCTCGTCCTCGGGCACCATGGCCAACATCGAGGGCCGCCTGAACCACGTGGTGCGGATGGCGGCCGAGGGCCTCAACGCCAAGGGCGGCGTCAACGGCCGGCGCATCGAGGTGGTGACCTCGGACCCGGCCTCCGACTGGCCCCTCTACGCGCAGATCGGCCGGCAGATGCTGCAGCAGGAAAAGGTCGCGGCCCTGTTCGGCTGCTGGACCTCCGTCTCGCGCAAATCCGTCCTGCCGGTGGTGGAGCAGAACGACGGGCTGTTGTTCTACCCGCTGCATTTCGAGGGCGACGAGAACTCGAAGAACATCGTCTACGTGAACTCGCCCCCGGCAAGCTCGGTGCTGCCGGCGGTCGATTACCTGATGGGAGCCGAGGGGGTCGGCGCCAAGCGCTTCTTCATGATCGGCTCGGACTACGTCTGGCCGCGCACCATCAACAAGCAGCTCAAGGCCTACTGGACATCCAAGGGCGTGCCCGAAACCGCGTGGCGCGAGGAATACGTGCCGCTGGGCTTCTCCAACTTCCAGACCCTGGTCAACCAGATCCGCAGCTTCGCCGCGCAACCCGGTGGGCAGCCCATCGTGGTGCTCACCGTGGTCGGCTCGTCGATTCCCGATTTCCTGCGCGAATTCGCCAACCAGGGCATCCGCGCCACCGACGTGCCGATCCTCGGCCTCGACATGGTGGAGGCCGACCTCGAAGGCCTCGATACCGCGCCGCTGGTCGGGCACCTCAATTGCTGGGCCTATCTTCAGGCCGCCAAGGCCGAGGCCAACACCCGGTTCCTGTCCGAATGGGCGGCCTACGTGAAGGCCAAGTCCGTGCCCTTCAGCGCCGACACCGTCATCGACCCCATGGTCTCGGCCTATGACAGCGTCCAGCTCTGGGCGCTCGCCGCCGCCAAGGCCGGCAGCTTCGACGTGCCGGAGGTGCGCAAGGCCTTCCCGGGCCTCAGCTTCGCCGATCCGTCCGGCTACACCCTGACCATGGGGGCCGAGAACAACTACGTCGCCCGCGGGGTCTTCATCGGCTCGGTCAACGAGAAGCAGGGCTTCGACATCCTCTGGCAATCGCCCGACGCCCCCAAGCCCGTGCCGTTCAGCCCGTATGGTTGAGGGGGTGAGACGGCTCGGTCTCGTCGCCCTCCTGGCGTGGGGCGCAAGCCTGGTGATGCCGCCGGCCCTCGCGGCGGATGCGCCGCTCGAGCGCGGCCCCTTCGCCGCAGCCCTGTGCGGGGACGGCGCGGCGCAGACGAAGGCCGTCGAGGCCTTCCTGCACCGCGCCGCGGAGGCGGAGGCCGCCGAGATCTCCTGGGCCGGCGCGGCCTTGCGCGCGCTCCTCGACCGGCGCCTCGCCTGCCTCGGCGAGACCGCCCTGCTGCTCGACCGTGCCGGCGCCGCCGAAGGCGTCGAGGCCACCACCGGGACGGCGCGTCCGGCCGCGGGCGGGCGCTCCCCGGTGCTCGGCCTGCGCCAGCGCGCCCTCGTGGAGACCGCCTCCGGGGCGGCGGCCCTGCTGACCGGGCCGAGCGTCGAGGCGCGCCGGGCCGGCCTGTCCATCCTGGAGCGCCGCATCGGCGCCGTGCCGGAAGCGTTCCTCCTGCGCGCGGCCTCCGCCGAGACCGATCCCGGCCTCGGGGCCAGCCTCGCGGCCGTCGCGCAATCCGCCGCCCTGTCGTCGCCGGACCCGGCGCGCCGCCCCGCGGCGATCCGGGCCGTCTCGGAGGCGCCCTCGGGCGCGGCGTTCTCGCGGCTCTCCGCCCTCAAGGCCGACGCGGCCTACGGCAGCGATCCCGCCTTCCGCAGCGCCCTCGACGCCGCCCTCGCCCGGGTCGAGCGGGCCGTGTCCATCGGCAACGGTCTCGCCGTGCTCTACAACGGCCTGAGCTTCGCCAGCATCCTGTTCATGGCGGCCGCCGGCCTCGCCATCATCTTCGGGCTGATGGGCGTCATCAACCTCGCCCAGGGCGAGTTCATCATGATCGGCGCCTACGCCACCTACGGCGTGCAGGAGGTCCTCCGGCGTTTCGCCCCGGCCTGGCTCGATGCGTACCTGCTGGCCGCGATCCCGGTGGCGTTCCTGGCCTCGGCGGCGGTCGGCATCGCCATCGAGGCGCTGATCCTGCGCCACCTCTACCGGCGCCCGCTGATGAGCCTGCTCGCCACCTGGGCCGTGAGCCTGTTCCTCATCAACGGGGTACGGGTCGCGGTCGGATCGCAGAACCTGCAATTCGCCATGCCGTCCTACGTCAGCGGCGGCGTGCCGCTCTATGCCGACTTCGTGGTGACCTGGAACCGCCTCTTCGCCATCGCCTTCGCGGTCGCCACCCTGGCGCTGACCCTCGTGATCCTGAAGCGGACGCCGCTCGGGCTCGACATCCGCGCGGTGACGCAGAACCGCGACATGGCCGCCTGCCTCGGCATCCGCACCCGGCGGGTCGACCGGCTCGCCTTCGGCTTCGGCTCGGGGCTGGCCGGCCTCGCGGGCGTCGCCCTCTGCCCGATCTACAGCGTGAATCCCGGCATGGGCGCGAACTTCATCGTCGACAGCTTCATGGTGGTGGTGCTCGGCGGCGTCGGCACCGTCGCGGGCACCCTGGTGGCGGCGCTCGGCATCGGCAGCGCCAACGTGCTGATCGAGCCGCTCTACGGGGCGGTCGCCGCCAAGGTGATCGTGCTCGCCGGCATCATCCTGTTCCTGCAGCGCCGGCCCGAGGGCCTGTTCGCCCTCAGGCGCCGGCGATGAGCGGCGCCGTGGACCTGTCGCCGCGTGTCCCGGCCGTCCGGCGGATCGGCCCCGCTCTGGGAAGCGACCCGCTGCTGGCGAGCCTCGTCGTCCTCGTGCTGGCGGCGGCCCTCGGCCTCGTGCTGCTCCAGCCCGCCCCCTACCTGGTCAACATGGTCGGGCAGCTCGCGGCCTTCGCCATCCTGGCCGTCTCCCTCGACCTCGTCTGGGGCTATCTCGGCATCCTCAGCCTCGGGCACGGGCTGTTCTTCGCCATCGGCGGATACGTCTGCGCCATGCACCTGCTGGCCCATGCCTACGCGGTCACCGGCACGGCGCCGGACCTCATGCAGTTCATGGGCTGGAAGAGCCTGCCGGCCTACTGGACCGGCCTGACCAGCGCGCCCTACGCCCTGGTCCTGGCGCTGGGTCTGGCGGCGGCCGTCGCCTTCGTGTTCGGCCTTGCCTCGTTCCGCTCGCGGGTGAACGGCGTCTACTTCTCGATCATCAGCCAGGCGCTGGTCTACGTCGCCATGCTGCTGATGTTCCGCAACGATACCGGGCTCGGCGGCAACAACGGCATGACGGGTTTCTCCGTCCTGTTCGGCTGGCCGATGGGCAGCCCCGGCGTGGTCACGGGCCTCGCGGTGGCGGCCCTTCTGACCCTGGCGGGCGTGCTCGTCGGTGCCAAGGTTCTCGTGGCGAGTCCGATCGGCCGCCGCATGCTCGCCTGCCGGGACGACGAGGCGCGGCTGCGCACCCTCGGCTACAGCACCACCCGCCTGAAGCTCGGCATCTGGTGCCTCTCGGCCGTCATCGCGGCGCTGGCCGGCCTCCTCTACGTGCCCCAGGTCGGCATCATCAATCCGCGGGTGCTGAGCCCCGACCTGTCCATTGAGATCGCGGTCTGGGTCGCCATCGGCGGCATGGGCCGGCTCGGCGGCGCGGTGATCGGCGCCGTGGCGGTGAACGCCCTGAAGTTCTGGCTCAGCGCGGCGATGCCGGAGGCCTGGCCCTTCATCCTCTCGGGCCTCGTCCTCGCGGTGGTGCTGGGCCTGCCCAACGGGCTGCTCGACCTCGCCGCGCTCCGGCTCCGGCCCGCATCGCTCAAGCCCACATCGCTCAAGCCCACATGGCTTCGACGCGGAGGCGGACTTCGATGAGCGCCCTTGTGGTCGACAGCCTCTCCGTGGTGTTCGGGGCCTTTCGCGCCCTCGACGGCCTGTCGCTCGCCGTCGATGCCGGCGAGGTCCGGGCGGTGATCGGCCCCAACGGCGCGGGCAAGACCACGCTGCTCGATGCCATCACGGGGATCACCCGGCCGCGATCCGGGCGCATCGTCCTCGGCGACGGTCTCGATCTCACCCAGCACGGGGAGGCCGCGATCGCCCGGGCCGGCGTGCGGCGCAAGTTCCAGAAGCCGAGCGTCTTCCCGGCCCTGACGGTGCGCGAGAACCTGAGCCTCGGCTGCGGCCCCGGATGCCCGCCGGGCGCGCAGGCGGACCGCATCGCTGCGGCGCTCGCGGAGACCGGCCTGGAGGCCCGGGCCGGTGCGCTGGCCGGTGCCCTGGCGCATGGGGAGAAGCAGTGGCTGGAGATCGGCATGGTGCTGGCCTCCGAGCCGCGCGTGATCCTCCTCGACGAGCCGGTGGCGGGCCTGTCGGATGCCGAGACGGCCCGGACCGCCGAACTCATCGCCACCCTGCGCCGGCCCGATCGCGCCATCCTGGTGATCGAGCACGACATGGCCTTCGTCGAGGCGGTCGCCGACCGGGTGACGGTGCTGCACGAGGGCCGCACCCTGTTCGAGGGCGGCATGGCCGCCGCCCGGGCCGATGCCCGCGTGATCGAGGTGTTCCTCGGCCGATGAGCACGCCCTGTCCCCCCCGCCCGGCCGGCCTCGCGGTCTCGGGGCTCGACCAGCATTACGGCAGCGCCCAGGTGTTGCGGACCGTCGACCTCGCCGTCGCGCCCGGAGCCTGCCTCGCCGTGCTCGGCCGTAACGGCGCCGGCAAGACCACGCTGCTGCGCTGCCTGACCGGGCTGATCCCGGCGAGTGGCGGGACGATCCGTCTCGACGGCGCCGACATCACGCGCCTGCCCTCCGACCGGCGCGCCCGCGCGGGCCTCGCCATCGTGCCCCAGGGCCGCGAGATCTTCGCCGACCTCACCGTGGCGGAGAATCTGCGCGTCGCCGCGCGCGCGCACGGGCTGGAGCGCGGCGACGCCGTCGACGAGGCGATCGCCCTGTTCCCCGCCCTGCGCGACCTCTGGCATCGACCGGGTGGAAACCTCTCCGGCGGCCAGCAGCAGCAGCTCGCCATCGCGCGCGCGCTGGCGACGCGGCCGCGCGTCCTGCTCCTCGACGAGCCGACCGAGGGCATCCAGCCCTCCATCGTCTCGGCCATCGAGGGCGTGATCGCGGGTCTCAAGGGCCGGATCACCGTGGTGCTGGTGGAGCAGTACCTCGATTTCGCGATCCGCCTCGCCGATGCCTTCGTGGTGCTCGCGCGCGGAAGCGTGGTCGAGCATGGCAGCCGCGAAACCCTGAACCACGACGCCGTCTCGCGTCACATCACCGTCTGATCCGACACAGCAAGGACCCCGTATGTCGCAGCACCACGAGATTCCCGCGACCCCCGAAACCATGGCGCTGGGCTACTTCGACGCCGCCCTGCCGCCCGTCCTGGAGATCGCCTCCGGCGATACCGTGACGCTGCACTCGTTTCCGGCCGGCGGCCGGGAATCCCTGCACCCCGATCCCGCCCGCGTACCGGCCGATTATCGCCTCGCCCTCGACACGCTCGCGCAGGGACCCGGCCCCCACTTCGTCACCGGGCCGGTCCATGTGCGCGGGGCGGAGCCGGGCGACGTGCTCCAGGTCGAGATCCTGGACCTGAAATTCCGCATGGATTGGGGCTTCGTGGCGATCCTGCCGCTCCTCGGCACCCTGCCGGACGAGTTCACCGACTACGAGACCATCCACCCCGACATCGATGTGGCCCGCGGCGTCGCCGTGCTGCCCTGGGGTACGGAGCTGCCCCTCGATCCGTTCTTCGGCATCATGGGCACGGCGCCCCCCGCCGCCTGGGGCCGGGTCGGCACCCCGGTCCCGCGCGGGTTCGGCGGCAACATGGACAACAAGGAACTCAAGGTCGGCACCACCCTCTACCTGCCGGTCTACAATGCGGGCGCCGGCTTCTATGCGGGCGACGGCCACGGCGTGCAGGGCGACGGCGAGGTCTGCATCACCGCCCTCGAAACCGGCTTGACCGGCACCTTCCGCCTCACCGTGCGCAAGGACCTCGGCTATGCCTGGCCCTTCGCCGAGACGCCCACCGACCTGATGTCGATCGGCCTGCACGAGAGCCTCGACGAGGCGATGCGCCAGGCCGTGCGCGAGATGGTGCGGCACGTCTGCGATCGCACGAGCCTCACCCGCAACCAAGCCTACATGCTGTGCTCGCTCGCCGGAAACCTGCGCATCACCCAGACGGTGGACGGCAACAAGGGCGTGCACATGCTGATGCCGAAGAGCGCTCTCGCGTCGCCGGGGGCGTCGCCCGCGCCGACGCAGGCCGCGCCGAAGGGCTGAGCCGTCGAGGCCGGAAGCTCCCTTGGGCGCGAACCTTGCACGCGACTCAACCTTGCACGCGACTCACCTGTGCATGCGCGGTCGCCGGGTCGCGTATGATGCGATGGGGAGGAGGGACGGGCTCGGGACCGGATGGCCTCGGCGCGCGTTAGACCTGCATTCAGCCCCGCGAGAGAGCCCCGATGCAGACGAACCGACTGGCCGAGACCGAAGCGGTTCTGGCGCGCACCGATCAGGCCTGGCGTTCCGAGATGACGCGTCTCTACGGTCCGGACGGCGTGCTCCGGTTCGGCTACAGCCAGGAGGGCCGCGGCGCCGACGGCACGCCCGTGCGCCGGGCCTACGAGGCGCGCCGGCATGCGGTCGCGCTCTGGCGGCATGAGCGGCGGGTCGAAGCCTAGATCGCCCGGCGGCATCCTGGGGGCGTGCCGCGCCGATGGGGATGATGTCCGTCCTCGCCCTGTGGTCCGCGTACTGGGCGGCGATGTTCGCCCAGGTCGCCTATCTGCGATCCCTGGACGACGGCGAGGGCGTTTCCGGATTCTCGTTCCTGTCGAAAAGCCTTCTCGTCATCGGCGCAGCTCTGTTCCTGCTGGGCAGAGGGAGCGTGACCACGTGAGTCTCACCGGTCGGCCGAGCGATTGCGCCGGCCTCTGATCCGGCTGGACGGAACCGCCGGAAACCGGCCCCCGATCCGTCATGCGGGCGAGGACTCCGTCATGCAGGCGAGGACTCCGTCATGCAGGCGAGGGCGGTCGCCCCGTTGGCGCCCCGGATGCGCCCGATCTCCAGCGAAGCGTGACGCCGACGAGCAAGGCCGCTTCGGGGACGATCCTCACCCTCTCGCCTCGGGATGGAACCGCTGACGGAAGGCCATCCGCCACCGGCCACCCTTGCCCCTAAGCCTTTGAGCGAAAGGGTTCGATTAATTTGTCGGCCTGGCGGTACTCTTCTTTAACGAGAGAAATACTCTGCCGATTCAGACGATGGAACCAAAGGCAGTATTTGCTCTGTATTAACTTAGCCGTTCTCATGATCCGTCATCGATCGCAAGAAAGTCAGCGACCCATGGCGGACACGGCATTGTTTTCGGCTCAGTACACCTCCGGCACCGCAGGTGCGGATCGGATCGACCTCTCGTCGCGCGGGACGCGCGCACAACTGATTGCCGGCCAGGATGGTGACGACATCATCATCGGTGCATCAGGCAACGATACAATCAACGGTGGCGCCGGAAACGACATCATGACCGGCGGGCTCGGCGTCGACACCCTGACGGGCGGAGCCGGGGCCGACCGCTTCGTGTTCAGCAAGGCGGATCTCGCCGGTACGGCCACCCTGACGGGCGCCGCCCTCGACCGGATCACCGACTTCGAGGGCGCCGGCGTCGCCGGGGGCGATACCATCGTCCTCCAGGGCTTCGCCACCGATTCCAGTGTGGTCGAGGTCAGTCGGCAGGGCGCGCTGCACACCTACGAAATCCGCGAGCACGGCGTCGCCGTCGGCCGCTTCACCGCTGTCCATGCCGGAGAGGCGCTCACGTCAGGCGACTTCGTGTTCGAGGCGTCGGAGGCGTCCGTGGTCAAGCCTTCTCCGGAAGCGCTGATCACGCCGGCGGCGTCGAGCACGCTCGCGCCGGTGGTTTCCGCAACCGCACCGGTCAGTTCGAGCAGCGGCCCGATCGCACCCCTGGCGGCCCAGTACACCGCCGGCACCGCAGGTGCCGACCGGATCGACCTCTCCTCGCGCGGGACGCGGGCGCAGCTCATCGCCGGCCAGGACGGTGACGACATCATCATCGGGGCGTCGGGCAACGACACCATCAACGGCGGCGCCGGCAACGACATCATCACCGGTGGGCTCGGCGTCGACCTGCTGACGGGCGGGGCCGGAGCCGACCGCTTCGTGTTCAGCAAGGCGGATCTGGCCGGGACGGCCGGCCTGACGGGCACGGCCCTCGACCGGATCACCGACTTCCAGGGGGCCGGCGCCGCCGGCGGGGACACGCTGGTGTTCCGCGGCTTTGCCGCCGATGCCAACGTGGTCGAGATCGCCCGTCAGGGTACGCTGCACACCTACGAGATCCGCGAGCACGGCGCGGCCGTCGGCCGCTTCACCGCCGTCCATGCCGGGAATGCCCTCACGTCAGGCGATTTCGTCCTGGAGGATTCCGTGGCGCCCGAAACGCCGCCCGTGGTCGTTGCGCCCCCCGGGCCGCAGCCTCCCGAAGTGGCCGTACCGCCGGCGCCCCCGGAGCCGCCGGTCGTCGTCGCTCCGCCCGTCGTCACCCCGCCCGTCGTCGACCCGCCTGTGGTCGTCGCTCCACCCGTCGTGGTGAACGAGCCGGCGCGGGCCAGCGTGGCACCGACGAGCACGATCAAGGCCAACAATGCCGTCCAGGCCCTCAACGGCACGGCCGGGCACGACGACATCTGGGGCTGGGACAAGGGTGGTGCGGTCCTGACCGGCGGCACCGGCGACGACACCTATCACATCTGGCAATCGAGCGATCAGGTCGTGGAGGCGCCCGGCGGCGGCGTCGACACGGTCATCATTGCCTGGCGCGACTACACCCTGCCGGACAACGTCGAGAACCTGAGCTTCAGCAACGCCAAGAGCGGCACCGGCAACAGCCTCAACAACATGATCACCGGCGATGGCGGCGCCCAGACCCTCAACGGCAAGGCCGGGAACGACATCCTGACCGGCCGCGGCGGGGCCGATATCTTCGTCATCGCCAAGGGCGAGGGCAGCGACATCATCACCGACTTCGCCTCCGGCGTGGACAAGGTCCGCATGGAGGGGGTCAACCTGCACAGCTTCGCCGAGCTGAAGATGGCGGCCAGTCAGGTCGGGTCGGACACCGTCATCGCGCTCGGCGGCGGCGAGACGCTGACCTTACAGAACGTGGCGCTCACGAACCTCAAGGCCGGCGATTTCGCCCTGCCGGCGGACCCGTCGCATCCGGGCATGACGTTGAGCTTCGCCGACGAGTTCAACACCCTCAGTGCTTCGGCCAATGGCCAAGGCACGGTGTGGAAGAGCGCACTTGGCGTCGGCACCAGCCAGGATCGGACCCTGGGGTCGAACCACGAGGCGCAGTACTACTCGGACAGCTCGGTGGGCACGAACCCGTTCTCGGTCTCGAACGGCGTCCTGAGCATCACGGCGGCTCCGGATCACGACGGCAACCCGCTGGGCCTGGCCTACACCTCGGGCGTGCTCACCACGGCCAAGTCGTTCGCCCAGACCTACGGCTATTTCGAGATGCGCGCCGAGCTGCCGGCGGGCCAGGGCATGTGGCCGGCCTTCTGGCTGCTGAACGCCGACGGGACGTGGCCGGCCGAACTCGACGTTCTGGAGTTCCTGGGCCACGACAAGGACACCGCCTACGCCACGGCGCATTCCTCGATCGGCGGTCACACCCTGACGAGCATGCCGGTGCAGACGGAAGACCTGACGGAGGGCTTCCACACCTTCGGCGTCAACTGGCAGAAGGACACGCTGGAATGGTACATCGACGGTGCGAAGGTGGCCGAGACGGCAACGCCGGCCGACATGCACAAGCCGATGTACATGGTCGTCAATCTGGCGGTGGGTGACACCGGCAGCTGGCCGGGCAAGTACGACGCCTCCATGCCGACCACGCACCTCGACGTCGATTACGTCCGGGTCTGGGCCAACGACGCCATCCACTGAGATCCGCGCGCTCGACGACCCCGATGCGCGAACCGGCGCGGTTCCCGCGCCGGGACCGGTACCGGCGGGCGGTCCCCGTCTGCCGGCGGGATCGGTGCAGCGCTGCGCCCGTGACGCTGGAAACGCAAGACGGCTCCGACGCAGGACGCGCCGGAGCCGGTCAGGTCGCTCTCGCGCGAGAGCAGGGTCAGGAGCAGGGTCAGACGATCAGGATGTGCCCGGCATCGAGGGTCGACAGGCTGAGGTTCAGAAGCTCCATCGTGTCCGAGCCATGCGTGATCACCACGTCGTCGATCGCGCCGTCATGATCGGCATCGACGAGGTGGCTTGCGGATTGGACGGCCGCGACGCTGGTGAAATCCGCCTTGGAGATGCGGAGCAGGTCCTTGTCGGAGCCGGAACCGCCCTGGAAGTCGAGCACCCGGTCGTGGCCCGACCCGAACACGAAGATGTCCGAGCCCGCACCGCCCTTCAGCACATCGTTGCCGGCGCCGCCGTCGAGGGTCTGACGCCCGGCACCGCCCTGGATGACGTTGTCGAGGCTGTTGCCGGTGGCCGTGGTGTTGGCACCGAACGCGAACAGGTTCTCGACATTGGCGGCCAGGGTATGGTTGGCATAGGCGATGACCGTGTCGGTGCCGCCGCCGCTGCTCTCCACCACCTTGTCCTTCGAGACGTAGTAGGTGTCGTCGCCGGCGCCGCCCGTCAGCGTGGAGGTGCCGTTGCCTCGGAGCGCATCGGCGCCCGATGTGCCCGTGAGGGTCTGGTAGCTTCCGCTGGCGACGAAGCCCTTGGTCGCGACAGCGCTCTCGTAGAGGGGCTTATCCTCGGCATTGAGCGCGAACAGGGTGCCGCCGGTCGGGCTCTTGTCCGGAGAGGAGGGGGCGGGCGTCGGGGTGACCGGAGTTGTCGGGGCGGCCGCGGTGCCGTCACCGGAATAGACGTGGATGTAGTCGATCTGCATCTTGGACGGAAACGTCGTCGTGGCGTCCGGATTGCCCGGCCAGGTCCCACCGACCGCGAGATTGGCGACCATGTACATCGGCTTGTGCAGGTCGGCCGGGGTGGCGATCGAGGCGACTTCCAGGCCGTCGAAGTACCAGCGGATGGTGTCCTTCTGCCAGTCGACGCCGTAGGTGTGGAAGCCTTTGGTCATGTCGGCGACGGTCGAGCCGATCGAGGTTTCGACCAGCGATCCCGTCTGCATCGACCGAAGCGTGGTCACCAGCGAGGTCGGCTTGCTTCCGACCACCTCCATGATGTCGAGCTCGGGGGGCCAGGTGCCATCCTGCGGCATCAGCCAGAAGGCCGGCCACAAACCCTGCCCGGCAGGAAGCTGGGCGCGCATCTCGAAATACCCATAGGTTTGGGAAAACGATTGATGCGACTGGATCATGCCGGACGTGTAATTGTAATTATTGATATAGGGCTTGATCGCGGCCGGAGCTTTCGCGGCAGTGATTTCAAGGACGCCGTTGTTGATCGTCCAGGGCTTGACCGAAGCGGTCGGCGTGTAGTTGCTGTTGATGTACCATTCCAGCTCTTTGTTGCCGGCCAGTGTGCTGCCGTTGACGTTGAGCGAAGATCCTGCCTGGGTCGTCTCCCAGGTTCCCGACTTGCCGTTCCACAGGCTCAGGCTGTTGAACTCGTCCGCGAAGGTCAGGGTGCGGCCCGCGGTCGATACCGGAAGCTGGAAATCGTCCGCGGTGAAGTCTGCAATCTTGTGGTTGCGGAAGATGAGCGACTCGCTCCCGCTCAAGGCCAGCTTGACGTCCGATCCGACCTGCGACATGGCCGACTTCACCTGGGCGAAGCTCGTCAGGCTGTAGCCGTCGAGCCGCGCCAGGTCGCCGGCCCCGCTCGTCTGGAAATCGACGATCACATCGCTGCCGTCGCCCTTCGTCACCAGGAAGGTGTCGCGCCCGCCGCCGCCGATCAGGACGTCGTTGCCCAAGCCGCCGTCGATCGTCTGGGCGCTGCTGTCGCCGCGGATGATGTTGGCGAGGCCGTTGCCCTCGACGCGGGCGATGCCGTTGATGTTCAGATTCTCGATGTTGTCGGCCAGGACGTAGTCGCGCCACCAGGTGGTCACGGTGTCGACGCCGCCCCCGGCCGCTTCGATGGGCTTCGTCTTCAGGTCGGGCAGCGCGTAGCTGTCGTCGCCTGCCCCCCCGGCCAGCGATGACACGGTGTTGGCCTTACCGGAAAGCGAGTCGGCGCCGCTGGTGCCGTTGAGGGTCTGACCGCCATAGGAAGTGGTGAACCACTTCGCCGGAGATGTACTGTCTCTCAGTGCAACACCAGATGAATTGAGCCAACTTGCCATACAACCTCACAATAGTGGTGAACGAATACGCAGGTCCAAGTCACGGATACGCGCTCAAAATGGCTAACAAACGATTGATGGTGCGATCAAGGTCGCTGTTCCTAAAAGGGCACACCCCCGCAGGAATCTGAGTGTCGAACAGCGGCTAAGCCTTCGTCGGACGCGAAGGGTCGTGCCGGCTCGCACGGGCGGGTCGCAAGCGCCATCGCGGCGGCCTCCCGCGTCACCCCCAAAGGCGCCCGCACGGCCCGAGCGGTTCCGGCGGCCGCCCGCGATGTCGTCGGCGACGCCGGCCGCCAGCGCGCGGCGCATGCGAAGGCCGATTTGAGGGGGCGGCCCGGCGGGGGAGGGGCCTGCCGGGCCTGCCAGCGATCGCCCGGTGCCGGCGCGGCCGATTCGGTGGCCGGACCTCGGGCCTCGATGCGTGCCCGCGCGGGGCCGGCCCCGGCACTCCGAAGCCCGGCGAAGGTCGCCGCTGCGGCCTCCGTCCGGGTTGTACGGCACGTCTGCAGCCGGGGGCGACAGGGGATGTCCGACAATTCCAGGGGCCCGCGCAGGCAAACGGCAGCTTGGGACTTTCGGTTTGGCGTGAACCGTCCTCCCCGAAGGCCGTTTTCACCTCCACAGGAGGGACCGTCATGACCGTCGTCGCGTCGAACAAGATCTGGCTGGAGGGCAGTGCCGCGCGGAGCGAGGGCCAGCCCGTCTCCGCCAACCCGTATCCGGCGGGATCGCAGGAGAGTGCGGACTGGCTGGAAGGGTACACGACCGTCGAGGCCGAGCAGCTCGTGGCCAGTCCCGAGCCTGGCGAGAACATCTAGCCTTCGGCGGATCGGTCGCCGTTGCGGTTCGATCAACGAACGCAACGGCGCCGATGCAACGCGCGATCGCAGAAGGACCGCTCGACCCGAGGGCGGGACCGGTCCGCCTGGGCGATCCCCCGAACCGATGCAGGGCGCCGTCCCGGCTTGCCGCGCACCTGCGATCTGCCTCTGCCCGGCCGAAATCTCCCGTCCCGTGCCCGATCACGCGCCGCTGCGCGGCGGCTCGCAGGCCTCACGCTGACCGTCGCGGTCGCGAAATCGGCGGGGCGGAGACCCCTTCCCGCACCGCGCGAAAGTTCCTCCACAGCTCGGAAACATGCTTCGGACCCGTTTGGTCGGACGCGCGTTCGCTGCTCACCAGCGTTTGGATAGAGGAACACCGCCATGACCGACACCAGTCAGATCCAGGAGCACATGCCCGTCGTCGGCTCCGATGGCGGACATGTCGGAACCGTGGATCACCTCGACGGGCAACGCATCAAGCTCACCCGCACCGATCCCGAGGCTCAGGGCCAGCATCACTTCATCCATATCGACTCGATCGCCGCCGTCGAGGGCGGCGAAGTCCGGCTGAATCGCACGACCGCGGAAGCCAAGGATGAGTGGGGCACGGCCGAGTAACACGATCCTGTCCCAGGGTAGGGAGCCGATGGCCCCCTACCCCCATGGGCGACGGACGGCTTATCGCCTGGTCCCGCAAAGTATTTTTGCGAAGTCCGAAAAGTTAATTTTTGGACAGCATTGCTGATTTTGGGCGGCCTGCACTCAGGACATGTCTTTCTTCGGTCATCATTGGCCCCGTGCCCTTGCAAAGCTGCGATATAGTGGTCATCGGACGGCGGGCGGGCATTATGCTGCGTTGCAAAATCAGCAAACCGCAGCGCACAAAAATGTGGTTCAATCTCTTCAACGGCGGCCCCTTGCCAGCCGATCAGGAGATTTCCCATGCGCGTCGCTCGCCTTCTCACCCTGACCGTTCTCGCGTCGGTGTCCTTCGCCGGCGGTGCCGCCCAGGCGGGTGAAGCCCTCTACCTGACGCCTCCGCTGTTTCGCGAGCAGGTGCGTGAAACCCAGCAGGTGCGCAGCGTCAGCGACCTGACCACCACGCCTCAGCCGACCGCTTCGGCCGGGCCTGCGGCGCCGCCGCGGAGCGCGCAGGCGGCGGGAGAGGTGGAAACGACCGGCTCTTTCTGAAGAAGACCGACGGCGTCGACCCTGCGGGTCCACCGCTGACCGCCTCGAACCGGGCTCATCGAGCGATTCCCGCGGGGATCTTCCTCGGTGAGCCGGTTTCGTTTTCGGGCCGGCATCGGTCCGGTTCTGGCAGGTATCCCCGTGAGCCTGTCGCGACGATCCTCGGCCCCAGCGCCACACGCATCCGGGACCGCCTCGTCCCCATCCGTGGCGGTCCACCCGGTCCCGAGTTCGGAATGCCGAGTTCGGAGTGCTAAGTTCGGAATACCAAGGGCCGGAAGGGACCTTTCGGTGTGACGGTTCGGCGTGAACGTGGAATCCCGGACGGGCTGCTTGGCCCGAGGCGCCGGGTTAGGATTAACGATATCTTAAACCCGTCATCGACCTATGCTCAGATCTGTGATGTTCTGAAACGAGCAGACAATCGCGCGCGTGTTGGCGAGGACCCATCGTGATTCCCGACGAAGATCCCCTCTGGTACGATCGCGAGGAATCCGACCCGCCGATGCAAAGATTGGCGATGCTGTGCGGCCTGGTCCTCGTTTCCCTGGCCTGCATCCTGTTCTTTCCGCTTCGCCTGTGGGAGAAATTGAAGAGGGGCGTCGTGGTCGCCTTTCGGGATGTGGAGCCGGTGTCCCGCAGGCCTTGAGCTTCCGGCGACGGGTCGGCGCGGCGCCGTTCGATCCGCCACCCGCGACGTTGCAGGGCTCAGCGTCCCGCCTTCCGTCCTGATCTGCGCCCGCAGGTCCGATCCGAGGGCTCCACGAGGCGGATTCTTGCGCGGGCGCGGAGCGGCCAGGAGGGTAGGATGGTGGATCGCGCATCGGCTTATCCGTCCGCAAGGCAGCCGCCGCGTCGGCTCGCCGCCCATATCGACTCCCTGCGGCAACTCCAGGCCTTCAACGATCGCGGCGGGATCCCGGTCCATTTCGACGTGATGCGCTCGATCGCGCCGGAGATCGAGATCGACGGGCGGGTCGACGCGTGCATGAGCCTGTGGGAGACCCACACGATCAGCGGCTTCGTCACCAAGCCGAAATACGACGCGGCCGTGATGACGTTCCGCTTCGTCACGCGCGGCCACGTCACCTACCGCCACCGCGCCGGCAATTCGATCGGAACACCGACGCACGCGACCCTCGTGGGATTCGAGGATCTGCGGGAAGTTCAGGCCTCGGGCAGCTTCAGCGCCCTCAGCGGGACGATCGCCGTCGAGACCCTGACGGCCGCCGATGCGGCCCTGATGGGTGATTCCCGCGGCCTGTCGTCCCTCGCGCCGGTCGCCGACATCGCGACCCCGGGCATGAAGGCCCTCGCCTGCTCCCTGCGCGATATCCAGCGTCGGGTCCAGGAGGCCGATCCGGCGTGTGACTACGTCCTGCCCCTGGTTCAGGAAATTCTGAGCTATCAGCTGCTCTCGGCCTGGCCGAAGCGGGTGGAGCCGAAGGTTTGCGACAGGGTCGACGTTCCGTCCCGCAGCCTCCGGATGGCGCTCGACTATATCGAGGCGAACCTGTCCGGCCCCCTCACCTTGGCGGACATTGCGGCCGCCGCCGGGATCAGCGTCCGCGGCCTGCAGACCCGGTTCCGCCGGGACGTGGGACAGACGCCATTTCAATTCCTCATCGATCAGCGCCTGAAGCGGGTCCATCAGGATCTGATCAGCGCGCGCAATGCCGCCCTTCCGGTGGCGGTGATCGCGAAGCGCTGGGGCTTCGCCCACATGAGCGACTTCGGCCAGCGTTACCGGCGGCTCTACGGGTGCACGCCCTCCGAGACCCGTCGCTCGACTGCCTAGAGGCTATTCCTGAACGGGCCGCGGGTTCAGTGGCCTGTTCGTGCATGAGGCAGGCGAAGGCGACTCTGGGAGGTTTGCTCGCGTGCTGGGATTGCGCTCGTCATCCTTGACGAGGCGGCGAAAGCACGTGGCCCAGGCGAAGGAGCGCTCGACGACCCCCCCCGGCGCGGCAGCAGGACGAAGCTGCGCTTGGTCTCCGGCGGTTTCGCGACCTCCCGTTCGATCCCGTGGGCGCGGGCGGCCTTGGCCGACTTCTCAGCCGTCCGGCCCGCTCGCCGCTCTCGGGTGAGGAGCGCAGGGTCCGGCTGTCGAGGATGGCCGAACGCGGCTCGGGCGAACGTCCGGAGGCCAGACGCAGAAGGGCCCGCAGATCCGCGGCCGGTTGCTCGAAGCACCCGGCCGCCAGCCAGCGCTGCGCCTGCTGGTAGACGGCCTCCCAGGGCGGAAGGTCGTTGGGGCATCCACCGCCACGGCGCGCCCGTCTTCACCACATCGCGCAGCCCGTTGACCACCGCGCGCAGGCTGTGCTCACGCTGTCCCGCATCCGCGCGCAGCAGCATCAGACAGGGGGGGGCGACCAGCGCCCATTCGTCATCGGAGACGTCGGACGGGTAGGCTTTGCGTGAAGAGGTCATGCCCCTTCATCTGGAATCCAGCCGTCATAGGTCCATAACAGCCTCTAAGACTAAATCTGAGACAAACAAACCGATGGGGGTCATGTGAGCCAAACAATCCACGCGCTCTATGTTCCGCCTGAAACGTACGAACTTCAAATATCCATCCTAAACTGTTATACCTCAGAGGCTGGATAGCAAGACAATCAACGGACGACCCGTGACCCTGCGAGTATGGTGATGAGCAAGGATCAGCCCTCAGCGTCGAAGTACCAGCCCTGGACGCGAGCCCAGGTGATCGAGGCTCGTCCAGACGTCATCGCGCGGGCACGGGCGCTCAATGACCTGCTCGTCACGCCCCCCGGCGTTCTGCCTCAGGCGGAGGGCGATCCCGTCCGAGTGTTCGCGGTCGGCATCCACGATACGTTCGCGGTCTGCCGCAGGCCGGAGGTAGACGAGGCGACCGTCGCCAAGACGCTGGGGGCGTATGTACGCACGTTCGCCTACCGGCTGGCGATGGCCCAGCCCAACTCGATGCGGCACGACGTCGATGGAAACCCCGTCGAGGCCGTGCGCGACACAGAACGTCTACGCGCGCAGGAAGATTGCCTGAAGCTGATGGCCCGTGCCCGGCTTCGACGGGCCCGCGAAGAGATCCCCGTACAGTCTACGTAGTGCTCGGAGGGCACGCAAACGCGATCTATGGTGTCTCGGCTGCAGGCAACGGTCCTCGCGATAGCAATGAGCCTGACCATAATTGGCGGGGCCTCCGCGCAGATGGCGCGGTTTCGTATTGAGGGCCTGCATGGAAGCAGGACCCATTGACGCCACCTCCGACCCGCCCTCGCCGTTAAGCAAGTCCTGCCCAGAGCTTGAAAGCGGACGTCACCGCCGGGTGAGGCCAGCTAGGATTACCGATAGAGCTGTGAGCGCATCGATCAGTATACGGGTGCGATTGATCCGCGGGCGGCCAAGAACGTTTAGAAACAGGGGAGCGGAGTCTGGCATGGATCTCACCAGGACTTGCTTCATCGTTCCAGCGGCAAACAGATCGTTGGCGCGCCAGATGTGCGCTGCCGCGATGCCGCGCCCTTGGACCAGAGCCTTGCGGGCGGCCAAGCCGTGATCGCCCATAAGGCTGCCAGTGAAAGGAACGAGGACCATTGCACCACCTGGTCCTCGCAGTGAGAACATCGCACTTCCGGCGATGTTGCACGGCCAACGACTTGGATACCGAATAAACCGAGGCGATCGATCGAGAGGGCTCGGTCGGTCGCGTTCGAGCCGCACGGTGAAGCCCGGTGACGCTGGCCCGCCTGACCGCCGGCAGGACGAGTAAAGAGTTCCGCCGTCTCACTCCGCAGATGGCGACGCAACGTGCTCACAGCGCAACAGACGAACATATTCATATGATTCCGAAGCCCGGTCGCCGGAGACCCTTGAGTTCCGAACGGGAACGTTTCGCCGGAAATGCAGAGCCTTGCAATGCTTGGGCTATCCTTGTTTAGAGCTCATATAAACTATTGAAGAGCTTGCATAATTTTCCCTCATCTGCTTCCTGGGCCCATCGAGATCGAGCAATGGTGCGATCATCTGGGGTTATGGGAGGGGGCCATGCAGCCGACATTGATCGAAACGCTGCATCGGAGCGAGGGCGTCAGGCTTCGGCGGTTCCTTCTGCGCCTGCTTGGAAGCGCCGATGCGGCGGCTGACGCCCATCAGGAAACCTACCTGCGGATGCTCGGCGCCCTGTCCCGCACGACCGTCGAACATCCCTCCGCATTCCTGTTCCAGATCGCCAACAACGTGGCGTTGCGGATGCGAAACAGGCGAAGCCTCGAAGGCGCGCTGTTCCAGCCGGTGACCGATCTCGACCTCGCGCAGATCGCGGATGGATACGCCATGCCGGAACGCCAGGTGATCGCGCGCCAGGAACTCAGGCGGCTCGCCGCTGCCATCGACGCGTTGCCGCCCCGGTGCCGGGAGGTCTTCCTGCTCGTCCGCTTCGAGAACCTGTCGAATGGCGAGGCCGCCGCCCGTCTGGGCATCAGCCGCAACATGGTCGAGAAACACCTCATCCGGGCGCTTCTGCACTGTCGCCGCCAATCCCAGGCCGCCCATCTCAGGAGCGCATCAGGGATCGCGTGATACCGTCGAGGTCCAGACGTCAGGATCTTGCCAGTTCGCGGATCTAAGGGTGTAGGAGCGTGAGACTGGGCCGTCCGGGCTTGGTGAGCCCGGATGGAGCAGAAGGCGTGGCCAGCGGCGACGGCACCGATGTGCGCGAGGTGGAGCGCGAAGACCCGGTCTACGAGGTGGCTGCGGGTTGGGTCGCACGCCTGTCCTCGCCCGATGCGACGGAGGCGGATCGGGGCGCATTCGAGGCGTGGCGCGCAGCCGATCCGGCACATGCCGAGGCGTATGCCGAGATGGAAGCCCTGTGGCAAACGCTCGGCCACGTTCCCGGTCGCCGGCACCGGCGCTCGGTGCCCAAAGGGCTGGCAGGCGTCGTCGTCGCCATCGTCCTCTGTGCCGCCCTGGCCTTTCAGCTCGGTTTCATCGATCGCCTGCGGTCCGACCTGTGGAGCGGCGTCGGCGACATCACCCATGCGACCCTGACCGACGGCAGCCGCATCGACCTCAACACCGATACCGCCATCGCCCTGCATTTCAGCGAGACCGAACGCGGGATCGAGCTTCTGCGCGGAGAGGCGTTCTTCGACGTCGTCCCCGATCCGCGCCGTCCGTTCGTCGTTCGGAGCGGCGGGTTGCGCGTCCGTGCCGTGGGGACACGCTTCTTCGTCAGGGCCGGCGATACGGATAAACCCGCCGGCGTCGTCGAGGGCAGTGTCGATGTCGCGGCCTCGGAGCGTCCGGTGCGCGTGTCGGCGGGCGAGGCGCTTTACCATACGAACGGTGCTCCTCTGTCCGTCGCGCGGGCCGATGTGGATCGGGCGACGGCGTGGCGGACGGGACGCCTCGTCTTTTCCGGCGAGCGCCTGTCCACGGTCCTGGCCGAACTCGACCGGTATCGCCGTGGGGCCATCGTGCTCCTGGATGCCGCGGCCGGCGAGCGGCGCGTCACCGGATCGTTCGATCCTCGGGACACGGACGAGGCCCTCGACGCCATCGCATCGAGCATGGGCGTGGGCATCACCCGGCTGTCGCCCCTCCTCATCCTTGTCGGATCGCCGCGCCGAAATTCCTGAAGAAAGTTTGGCCGGGGACGTCAGGAGATTGCGGTCCCGTTGATCTCAATCGGTGAGGACGAGCCGGCGCGACGCAGGTCGTCTTCCCGCGAAAGGGTCGTCCTTCCGCGAGAGATGGACAGGACTCGGTATGACGGCGCGTGGGCGGGGGGTGAGATGTGAACGCTTGGCTGGATCGGCCCTTGCCGGCGTGTCGATGCTGGCCATGGTCCCGGCCGCCGGGCAGGCCCGTGAATCGCAGGGTCAGCCGGTGCGCGGTAGCCGGGCGGTCGTGGAGCGCTCGGCGAACATCCTTGCCTACGACGCATCGGCCGCGGGGGCGGGGGAACGCGTCGCGCTGACGATCCCGGCGGGATCCCTCGAAGCGGCCCTCGTCGCCTTCTCCGAACAGACCGGCGTCAAGCTCGTCTATGCCACCGATCTCACGGCACGGCTGACCACGGCCGGCGTCGCGGGTGCGTTCGAGCCCCGCGACGGCCTGGAACGGATTCTGGCCGGAACCGATCTGAGCTTCCGCACGGCGGGGACCTCCACCATCACCCTGGTCAATCCGCGCTACGTCCAACTCGGCGCTGCGACCGCTGGCGCGGTGGCCCTGGAGGAGTTGCACGTGGCCGGACAGGGGCAGGCCCCCGGGCTCGTCTCCGGCCTGCCGCCCCGCTCCGGCACCGTGGGGCAACCGCCCGTCCCCTATGCGGGCGGTCAGGTCGGCACCGGCACGCGGGTCGGCCTGCTGGGCAACCGCTCCGTGTTGAAGACGCCCTTCAACGTCACAGGCTACACCGAGAAGCTCATCGAGAACCAGCAGGCGCGCTCCGTCGGCGACGTCGTGCTGAACAATCCCTCCGTCCGGAGCGACGCCCCCCCCTACAGCGAACGCGATTCGTACTTCATTCGCGGCTTCTCGGTGACCAACCTCGACACCGCTTTCGACGGCCTGTTCTACATCGCCAACCCACGCCGCAGCTTCACCGAGGGGCTCGAGCGCGTCGAGGTCCTGCTCGGGCCGACGGCGCTCCTCAGCGGCGGCACCGGTCGCGTCGGCGGTACCATCAACCTCGTGCCCAAGCGCGCCTTCGACGAGCCTCTGACGCGGGTGACCACGAGCTATTTCAGCGACAGCCAGTTCGGAACGCATCTCGATGTCGGCCGTCGCTTCGGCATCCAGAAGGAGTGGGGCGTCCGTTTCAACGGCGCTTATCGCAACGGCGACACACCGCTCGACAAGAACGCCATCGAGGTCGGCGTCGCGGCCCTCGGCCTCGATTATCGCGGCGATGGCTTCCGCGCCTCGGTGGATCTCAACCACTCCACCCAGAACGTCACGGCGCCGACCTCCCTGTTCAACGCGGTGGCACCGGGCATCCCGGTTCCCCGGGCTCCGAACGCCCGGCGCAACACGGCGAATGCCTTCGAATTCAATGACAGCCGCTACAACATGGCCGCCGGCCGGGTCGAATACGACATCCTGCCCGACACCACGATCTACGCCGCCGGCGGCCTCAGCCGCTACAACGAGGACTTCCTGACCTCGAACTACTTGGTGCGGAATCCCAATGGCCAAGCCCTGAACTCCCTGGCGATCCAGCCCCTGGAACTCGAAGGATTCACGGGCGAGGTCGGATTCCGGTCGAGCTTCCAGACCGGCTTCATCGGGCATCAACTCACCGTCGCGGCCGTGGAGGCCATCAACAAGAACCGTTCGCGTGGCTTCACCCCCTTCGCCCTGCCGAGCTACCTGACCAACATCTACAACCCGGTCGACCTGCCGTTCGGGTCGGTGGCCACCGCCAACCTTCCCCGCTCCAACCAGCAGCCCCTGTTCTCGGAGCTCTACGCCCGCAGCGTGGCCATCGCCGACACTCTCTCGCTTGGTGACGACCGCTTCCTGCTCACCCTCGGCGGCCGCTTCCAGGAGATCGATCTCCGGAGCTACAACACCCGGCCTGGTCCGACCCGGGGCGCCGTGGCGTCGAGCTACGTCGAGAGCCGGTTCAGCCCCGCCATAGCGCTCGTGCTGCGGCCATTCGAGAACCTGTCATTCTACGGCAACTACATCGAGTCCCTCGATGCCGGGCCGTCGGCGCCCGCCACGGCGCTCAACAACAGCCAGATTTTCGCCCCCGTGGTGAGCCGGCAGAAGGAAGTCGGCGCGAAATACGATTTCGGGACGGTCTCGCTTACGACCTCGCTGTTCGAGATCGAGCAGCCCAACGCCTTCACCGATCCGGGCACCCGAATCTTCTCAGTGAGTGGCCTGCAGCGGAACCGCGGCGTTGAGGTCAACGTGTTCGGCGAACTCGTTCCGGGCGTGCGGCTGCTCGGCGGCATCACCCTCATCGACGCCAAGCTCGTGAGTACCGTGGGTGGCGCGAACGATGGACGTGCCGCGCCCGGCGTGCCCGACACGGCGTTCAACCTCTATGGCGAAGTCGATCTGCCGCCGTGGCTGGCGCCCGGCCTCACCCTCACGGGGCGGGCGATCTACACGAGCAGCATGTTCTACAATCAGGCCAACACCCAGTCGGTTCCGGACTGGACACGGTTCGACGCGGGCCTGCGCTACACGTTCGAGGGGGTGAACGGAAAGCCCGTGGTGATGCGCGCCACGGTGCAGAACATCCTCGACGATTCCTACTGGGCCTCGGCCGCCCGTGGCTACCTCGCCGTCGGCGCTCCCCGGACGGTGATCCTCTCGGCCACCGTCGATTTCTGAGGTGTCGGGGCAGACCGAGGCGCGAGGGACCAGGGGCAGGGGGTACGCCGCGAGCCCTCGCGGCGTGCATCCCGTCATAGGCTCGGAGGGCGTGCCATGATGGGAAGCTTTCGTCAGTCCATGGCGTGGCTGCACACCTGGTCCGGCCTCGTTGTCGGCTGGGTGCTTCTCGCGATCTTCGTCACCGGGACCGCGAGCTATTACCGCGCCGACATCTCACGCTGGATGCGGCCCGAACTCGCCTGGGCCGAGCCGCTGACAGCGGCGGAACTCGGGGCGGCGGCCGAACGCGCCACGGCGTACCTCACCGTCCATGCCCCGAAGGCGCGCAGCTGGTTTATCGGCATGCCGGGGCCCGACAAGCCGGTCCTCGACCTGTTCTGGCGCACCGGGCCGGGGGAGCCCCCGGGCCATGTGCTTCTCGACCCCGCGACGGGACGCGAGGCGCGGGTCCGCGAGACCGAGGGCGGCGACTTCCTCTACCGGTTCCACTTCGAACTGCACATGGCGCCCCTGTGGGGACGCTGGATCGTGGGCATCTGCGCCATCGTCATGCTGGTGGCGCTGATCTCCGGCATCATCACCCACCGGCGCTTCTTCGCCGACCTCTTCACCTTCCGGCGGGACAAGGCCATCCGGCGCAGTCTTCTCGACGCCCACAACGTCGGCGGCGTTCTCGCGCTGCCGTTCCACCTCATGATCACCTATACGGGGGTGGTCACCCTGGCGACATTCTACATGCCCTGGGGCGTGACGGCGGCGTATCGCGGCAACGCCCCGGCCTTCTTCGCCGACGCGGCCTGGATCACGACCCCGCGCCGCCCGGCCAACCGCCCCGCTGTCGGAACGCCGATCGGCTCCGTGGTCGAGCGCGCGGTCGCGCTGGTCGCCGAACCCCTGCAGCGCCTGACCGTCGTCAGTCCGGGCGACGCCAACGCCACCGTCGTTGCGGTGTTCGAAGAACCGCGCGGCATCGCCCGCCGCCAGCCGCAACTCGCCTTCGATGGCGTGACCGGCGCGGTCCTGGAGGCGAGGGGCCTCGATCTCAAGCCCGCCGCCCAGACCTTCACGGTCTTGACGGGCCTGCACGAGGCGCAGTTCGCACGCCCCGCCCTGCGCCTGCTCTTCTTCCTCTGCGGGGTGATGGGAAGCGTCACCATCGCGACGGGGATCATCCTGTGGTCCCTCGCGCGCCTGCCGCGCGCGGGTGAACGACCCTTCCCCGGCCTTCGCCTCGTCCAGGCGCTCAATGTCGGGACCGTCGCGGGCCTGCCGGCAGCGGTGGCGGCCTACTTTATCGCCAACCGGCTCCTGCCCGTCGACCTCGACGGTCGGGCCGAGTGGGAGATCCGCGCCTTCTTCGGAACCTGGATCGCGGTGCTCCTGCTCTCCCTCGTTCGCCCGCACCGCCGCGCCTGGGGCGAGGGGTTCGCCGCCGTCGCACTCCTCTGCTGCGCCGTCGCCACGGCCGACATCCTCACCCTGCCGCAGCACCCCCTGCGCCGCCTCGGGGGCGATCCCCTGTACCTGTGGTTCGACGCCGCGATGTTGGCGCTCGCGGTTCTGTTCGCCGTCGCGGCCCGCAAGGTGGTTCGCTACAAAGCCCCCGCGCCGCGCCGGAGGAAAAGCGACGGGGTGCAAACCGCTTTTCCGGGCGCCTCACGCCCCCATGGCCTGTGAGCGATGCCGGCGCATCGGGATCGGGGCGACGTGTTCCGTCAGCGAAAAAAGCGCGCCGTTCGAGGGCTAGATTTTCAAGTATCAATCAAGAATAATTCCAGCATAGTATGGAAATCGCAATTTTTTACCGAATACTATTGACGTATTTGCACAACTTGTTGAAAGAGGACGCGGTTTACGTGTCTTTCCGGAGCCTGATGGCTCAAATCGACATCGCGACAGCGTCTGAAACCGGCCGGATGCAGAGATCGATGTGAGGTCCGAAAGCATCTCTATCGGTGTCTGCTGATCGAATACGAACATTTGCCGTTCACCATCGGGCCCGTGCGTGGCGCGATGTGTCATCCAGGGCTCGAACGAGGTTCGGTCGTCATGCCACCATCGTCCCAGCAGGCCGCCGAGGCGGCGGCGTTCCGCAGTTTCGCCAATGGCTACCTGCGTGAGATCGACCCGGGGATGCCTGTCCGCCACACCCTGCCCGACGGGCCTCCGGCGGCGTGCGTGGAATGGACCCTGCGCACCCGCCGCCTCGCCATCCGGGCCGAGGTGCGGTCGCCGTCGCTCTGCGGCGCGCAGGGTTTCGGCCGGATCTGGACCCGGCATCTCCACGAACCGCGCTGGCGCGCCGCGCCGCCCCTCTCGGCGCTGCAGGAACTCCTCGGCGAGGCCTATGACCGCCTCGGGGCGGGCGAGGCCGCCCGGACGCAGGAACTCGAACTCCTCGGGCGCATCCTCGACAGCTACCGCGAGACGGCGCGCCAACTCAACATCGCCCTGGCGGACGAGGGCGAGGACGGGAGCTTCATCGGGGCCGAGCGGACCCTCGTGTTCGGCCATTGGCTGCACCCGACCCCGAAGAGCCGGCAAGGCCTCACGACCTGGCAGGCGCGGACCTATGGCCCCGAGGAGGCGGGCACGTTTCAGCTCGCCGTATTCGCCGTCGCGAACGACCGGGTCCGCCACGATTCAGCGGGTCCGCGCTCCGCGCCCGAGATCGCTAGCGAACTCCTGGGACCTGAGGCCGGATGCCTGCCCCTGCGCGCCGGGGAAATCGCCCTGCCGATGCATCCGCTTCAGGCCGACGCCCTCATGCTGGAGCCGCATGTCGTCGCGCTGATCGAAGCAGGCCTCGTCCGGCCGCTGGGCGCCTTCGGGCCCCGCTACACCGCCACCTCGTCACTCCGGACCGTCTACGCGGCGGAGAGCCCCTGGATGGCGAAGTTCTCCCTGCCCGTCACCCTCACCAATTCGCTGCGGGTGAACCGCTTCGCCGAACTCGAAGCCGGAGTCGCCATGGCGAGGCTGCTCACCGCCAGCGGGTTCGGCACGCACCATCCGAACTTCCGGATCGTGTCCGACCCAGCCTACCTCACCCTGCGCTGCCCCGACCGGCGCGAGAGCGGGTTCGAGACCGTCCTGCGCGAGAACCCGTTTCGCGGCGGCGCTGAGCAAGGCATCGCCACCCTGGCGGCACTCACCGCCGAGCCTCTGCCCGGCCGCCCCTCGCGCCTCGAGGCGCTCCTACGCCGCCTCGCCCCCGGCTGCGGCGAACGCGCCCGCACGGCGCGGGCCTGGTTCGGCCGCTACCTCGACTGCATGCTGGAGCCTATCGTGGCCCTCTACGACGCGCACGGCATCGCCCTCGAGGCCCACCAGCAGAACACGCTCCTCGATGTCGCCGCAGGCTGGCCGCGCCGGGGGTACTACCGGGACAACCAGGGCTTCTACCTGTCCGAGGCCGCGCGCCCCCGGCTCCTGCGGCGGGCGCCCGAAACCGCCGCCATTGCCGGCCTCTACTTCCCCGAGGACGAGATCGACCGGCGCCTCGCCTATTATCTCGTGGTCAACCAGATCTTCTCCGTCATTGCGCGCATGGGGCATGACGACATCCTGCCGGAGACCGTTCTTCTCGACGATCTCGCCCACCGCCTCGAAGCGATGGCAAGCCGGATGACCGGCGCCGGACGGAGCTTCGCCCGCTCGGTGCTGCGCGGGACGACGCTCTGCACTAAGGCCAACCTGCGCGTCCGCCTCGCGAACCGCGACGAACTCGCCTCGGGCCACGAGGCGGGCAACTACATCGACATGCCCAATCCCCTCCGCGCCCGCGCGGTTTCTCGCGGCGAGGCCGACCGTGCCCTCGCGTCCTGAGGCCGTAACCCCGCCGGACGAGCGGGTCCTGCGCCAACTCGCGGAGGCGGTGCTGTTCGAAGGCCTCGGCGTATCCGAGCTCGAAGACGGCGCGGCGACCCGCAGCTTCGTCTGGCGCATCGGTGTGCTCAAGCTGCGCGCGGATGGCGTCGTCGGCCCGTTCGGCCGCCCGCGCCTCACCCCGGGGACGATCGAGATGGCGGGGCCGGACGGGTCCTGGCGCGGCGCCGACATCGCCACCCTGGTGGAGGCCCTGCCCGCCGGCCGCGCGCAGCGCGATCGCCTCCTCGCGGAACTCCGGCAGACGGTCGACCTCTGTCGCTGGAACGCGGCCGAACTGCCGTTCGGCGACCGCCGCCCCCTCCCTTTCGCCGCTCTCGACGCGGCGATCCGAGAGGGCCACCCCTACCATCCCTGCTTCAAGGCCCGCACCGGCTTCACCCTGGAGGACCATCGCCGCTTCGGGCCGGAATGCGCCGCGCCGTTCCGCCTCGAATGGCTCGGCCTGCCGCGGGACGCCGTCGCGCTGTCGCTGCCGGACACGGAGAACGCCTTCTGGCGGGCCGAACTCGGCACGGAATGGGATGTCCTGGCGCACCGCCTCCAGGAGGCGGGGCACGGCTTCGACACCCACGCGCTCCTGCCCGTCCACCCCTGGCAGATGCGCCAGCTCGAAGCCGGTGTCCTTGGACGCTGGCTCGCCGAGGGGCGCGCCGTGGCGCTGGGGACGGCCGGCGCGCACTACGGCGCCAGCCAGTCCCTTCGCACCCTGCACAACCTCGACGACCCGGAAGCCGCCAGCGTCAAGCTCGCCTTGAGCGTCGTCGCCACCTCGAGCCTGCGCATCCTCGACCCGCGTTTCGTGCTGACGGGGCCGGCTCTGTCGGACTGGCTCGCAGGAATCGTTGCCCGCGACCCGCTCCTGCATGGGCGCTACCGGCTTGGGATCTTGCGCGAATACGCGGCGATCCTCGCTGACCGCGATGGTCCCCTCGCGGGCCAGCTCGCCGCGCTCTGGCGCGAGAGCCTCCGCTTGTCCCCCGGTGAGGCGGCTCTGCCGTTCAACGCCCTGATGCTGTGCGAAGCCGACGGCGCCGCCTTCGTCGCCCCGTGGCTGGCGCGCCACGGCGTGTCGGCCTGGCTCGACCGGCTGGTGGAGGTCGCGGTGCTGCCCGTTTGGCACCTGTTTGTGGCCCACGGCGTCGCCCTGGAGGCGCATGGCCAGAACATGATCCTCGTCCACCGTGACGGCTGGCCCGAGCGGGTGGTCCTGCGCGACTTCCACGAGAGCGCCGAATACGGGCTCGACTTCGTCGCGGAACCCGACCGGGTGCCGGATTTCGGCGCCATCGACCCCGCTCATGCCGGGCCCGTCGACGACCGCTTCCATGCCATGCGCTCGCCCGCCGTGCTCGCCGAACTGGTGACGGACAGCCTCTTCGTCTTCAGCCTGTCCGAGGTCACCCATCTGCTCGGCCGGCGCCACGCGCTGGACGAGACGGCGTTCTGGCGGGCCTTGGGCCGACGCCTGCGCCGCCACGCCGCCGAGCACGGCCTTGCGGACCGTTTCGCGCGCCTTCGTGTCGACGGCCCCCGGCTGACCGTCGAGGCGCTGCTGTCGCGAAAGCTCGGTCTCGGGGAAGCGCAGTGCAGCCGCACCGTGGCCAACGCACTGTTTCCGGCCCCTCACCATCCCTCTGGAGACGCCATGATCGAGATCGACGGACGCACGATCGCCGCGGACGAAATGGAGGCTGCGATCCGGCGCATCGGGGCGCGAGCCCGCCTCGCGGGCGGCGACGGGGAGCGCGTCGCCGTGCGGTTGCGCGACACCACGGAGAGCCTCGCCTTCATCCTCTCCGCGCGCCGCCTCGGTGCGACGCTCCTGCCGATCCACCCGGCCGTGCCGGACGACGGCGCGCGCCGGCTCGCCGAACGCGCCGGATGCCACCGTCTGTTCCTCGACGATCTCGACGGGGAAGCCCTCGCCGGCGCGTCTCCGCCGGTGCCGGGGGATGGACAACTTCTTCAGATGAGTTCCGGCACCACGGGCGAGCCCAAATGCATCGCCCGCGCCTGGAGCGCCGTGGAACGCGAAGTCGAGAGCTACGTCGCTGCCTTCCCAGAGCCGGACGGCATGACGCCCGTCGTCGCCTGCCCGATCACCCACTCGTACGGGCTCATCTGCGGCGTGTTCGTCGGGCTGCGGCGCGGCCGTGTGCCGGTCCTGCTCGACACCACCAACCCGAAATATCTGCTGCGCCGCCTGCGCGAGATCGACCGGCCGCTGCTCTATACGGCGCCGGCCCTCTTGCACACGCTCGCGCGCCTGCTCCCGGACGGGGAGCGCATCCATGCGGCCATGGTCTCCGGCACCCTGCTGCCGGCCCCCTGGTTCGCCGCGATCCGCGCCCGGGTCGATCGGCTCTTCCAGCAATACGGCTGCTCGGAGGCCGGCTGCATCGCCATCAATCCGGATCTGGGCCAGCCCAACGCCATCGGCCGCCCCCTGCCGCACCACAGGGTCAGCGCGGGCGCGGGCGCCGAGCAGCCGGCGGAGATCGTGGTGGAGACGGAGACCGGGGCGGTGCACACCGCCGACCTCGGTTATCGCCGGCCCGACGGCATGCTGGTCTTCGTGTCCCGCCTCGACGACACGATCAACGTGTCGGGCCTCAACGTCTATCCGGGCGAGGTCGAGGACGTGGTCATGGCCATGCCGGGAATCACCGACGCCGTGGCCTTCGCCCGGCCCGATCCCTTCGCGGGCGAGCGCGTGACCCTGCTCTTCAGCGCCGAGGCGCCGGTGCCGCCCCGCGCCCTCCAGGACTGGTGCCGCCGCTGGCTCGCCGGCCATCAGGTGCCGGGCGAGGCACGGCAGGTGGGGGTGATCCCCCGTCAGGCCAATGGCAAGATCTCCCGCCGCGCCGTGGCCGAGGAATATCGCAGCGGCGCGCTCGCGGAGGTCGACGCATGACCCCCGAGACCATCGTCGCGGCCATCGGCACGGTCTTGCGCGACGAGATGAGCCATTGCCACCTCGACGGCTTCGGCCCGCAGGCGCGATTGAACGAGGATCTCTACCTCGATTCCGTTCAACTCCTGCAGCTCATCCTTGCCCTGGAGATGACTCTCGGCCTCGCCATCCCGGAGACGGCGATCAACCGGCAAGATGTCGCCACCGTCGCCGATCTCGCCAAGCTCCTCGCACCCCGTACGCCGGCTGCGCCTACGGTCGACAAGCCGGCGGGCGCCTCCGAGGGCGTTCATGGGGACATGCCCTACGATCTGAAAATCCACTGCTTCGTCAGCTGCGTCTGCGACGGGTTGAAGACGCGCGGCATCGACCACCGGCCGTTCTACGCCCTGATCTGGGACGCCGAGTTCGCCATCACGGAGGATTTCCGGCTCGCCTACCATTCGGACGCCATGGACCACGAGGCGTTCCGCCACTGGTTCCAGCGCCTCTACGGCGTCCCGCTGCAGGTCTGGTACGACCACGCGGCCTCCAAGGACGCCAATGTGGCCACGCTCCTCGATCTGCTCGCGCGGCGGGCACCGGAGGAACGCATCATGGTGATGCTGGACATGTTCCACCTGCCGGAGCGGGAGAACAAGTTCAACCAGAACCCTTTCCCGCACTATCTCCTGGTGGAACTCACCGACGATCCCGACATCTGGCAGGTGCGCGACCCGGACTTCCGCTGGGAAGGCCCGATCGCCCGCGAAGCGCTCCTCACCGCCATTTGCCAGCCGAGCGTCGCCGGCGGGTACCGGTTCGATCCCTCCGTCGCCCGCCCGCCGGCGGATGCCGATCTCGCTGCGTTCTTCGCGGCCTGCCTGCGTCCCGACGCCAATCCGCTGACCGACGCCGTGCGGGCCATCGTCCTTGCCCATGCCGAGGGGTGCTGCGGCCTTCGCCTCGCAGATGTGGGCGCGGCCCTGCGCGAGTTGCCGGTCATCACCATCCGCAAATGGGCCTACGAGCACGGCTTCGCCTTCTTCTGGCGCGCGCTGCGCTGGCCCGACGCCACCTTCCAGCGGGTCTGCGACGACATCGAGGCGCTGGTGAACGGCCTCACGGCGCTCCATTACGCCGTCCTCAAGCTGGCGAGGACCGGGGATGCGAGCCTCGTCGCGCCGATCCTCGCGCGGCTCGACACCCTCGACGCCGCCGAGTTCGCGATCAAGCGGACGCTCGGGACGGCCTTCGACGCCTGGCGCGCGGGCAGCCCGGCCCTGCGCCCAGAAGCCCGTATCCCTGAAAGGCTCAAGGCATGAGAATCTCCCTCTGCACCATCAGCTTTCGGCATCACCTCCTGTCGATCGGCGAGATCGCCCGGTTCGCGCGTGGCAGCGGGTTCGACGGCATCGAACTCTGGGGCATCCATGCCCGCAATCTCGGGCCGGGCGATCACGGCGCCTGGCTCGCGGATTACGGCCTGCGCGTGCCGATGATCAGCGATTACCTGCCCCTCGACGCACCGCCCGAGACCCTGACCGAGCGCCTGGACGATCTGTGCCGCCTCGCGGAGATCTGGCAGGCTCCACGCCTGCGCACCTTCGCCGGCACCAAGGGCAGCGGCGCGACCTCGCCGGCGGAGCGGGCGCATGTCGCGCGCAGCCTGCGCTGGTCGGCCGGGTATCTGGCGGATCGCGGCCTGAGGCTCCTCGTGGAGACTCATCCCGACACCCTGGCCGACACGACGGCGTCTCTCGAACAGTTGCTCGAGGCGGTCGACCACCCGGCCCTCAAGGTCAATTTCGACATCCTCCACGTCTGGGAGGGAGGCGACGACCCGGGCACGGTGCATGGGCGCCTCGCCGAACACGTCGACTACTACCATCTCAAGAACGTCCGCGACCGCGCCGACCTCCCGGTCTTCGCGCCGGCCAACGTCTATGCCGCCGCCGGGCGGCGAGAGGGCATGACCGGCCTCTTCGATGGGGCCTTCGATTACGGAGCGTTCCTCGAAACCCTGCCGCCGGATGCGGAGGCCTCCCTCGAATGGTTCGGCGAAGCCTGCTTCTCGGTCCTGCCGTCCGATCTTCTCGGGGTCCGGCATGCCACCGCCAGGCGCCGCAACGAAACGGCCTTCCACCTCGATATGGCGCAGTGAGCGCGGTCTTCCGCGCCGGTCGCCGACCCAGTTCAGAGGACCATCCCATGCCCCAAAGCCGCGCCGTCGTCAGCACGCCGCATGCGAGCCGCTACCTCCTCCAGCTCTGCAAGCATTGGTCGCACAAGTTCGAGACGGAGTTCACCGAGACGCACGGCCGCATCGTCCTGCCGCTGGGGGAGACGCGCCTCGGCGCCGATGCCGAATCCCTGACCATCGACCTCTCGACCGAGGACGCGGACGCACTTCCGGATTTTCGCGATGTCGTCGCGCGTCACCTCGAACGCTTCGCCTTCCGCGAGACGCTGCGTTTCGAATGGTCATGACGAGGCGCGGGACGAACTTATGGGACGTGAAGCATGGAACGCGAAGAAGGTTCGGACATGACGTTGGTCGAAGGCAGCCCGGATGTGAGCATCAGGGCCATGGGCGAGGCGGATGTGCCAGGTCTGTTCGAGATCTACAATCAACCGGCCTTTCGCTCCGGAACGCTCGCGCTACCCTATGAATCCTTCGAGGCGGTCAGGACGTGGGCGCAGCCCCGGTCCCCGCGCGACCTGCATCTCGTGGCGGATCTCGACGGACGCGTCGTCGGTGCCGCAGCCCTGCGCCCCTTCTATGGGCGGCGGGCGCACGCGGCGGAATTCTGGATCGCGGTGCATGCCGAGTTCGTCGGCAGGGGCATCGGCTCCCGCCTGCTGACCGCGATCATCGATACGTCGGACAACTGGCTCAACATCCTGCGGATCGAGATGACGGTCTTCACCGACAACCTGCGGGCGATCGCGCTCTATGAGAAATTCGGGTTCGAGGTCGAGGGCACGCATCGGGCCGCCAGCTTTCGCGACGGAGTCTTTGCCGACGCCCATTGCATGGCGCGGCTGCGCCCGTCCCGTGGGGCCTGAAGGCATGGCCATCCTCCCGCCGAAGCGCGCGCGAACCGCGAGCCGCGAGGGCGCTTTCCCATGCTGAAGGCCTTCCTTGCCTATTATCGGCCGCACCGGACGCTGTTCCTGGTCGATTTCGGCTGTGCGATCCTCTCCGGCCTGCTCGAACTCGGTTTCCCGATGGCGGTCAAGGTCTTCGTGGACGTGCTGCTCCCACGCCAGGACTGGCAGATCATCGTGCTCGCCGCCCTCGGCCTCGGACTGGTCTACGTGGCCAATGCCGGCTTGATGGTGGTGGTGACCTACTGGGGCCACGTGCTCGGCATCAACATCGAGACCGAGATGCGGGCGCGTGCCTTCGAGCACCTCCAGCGGCTCTCGTTCCGCTTCTACGACAACCAGAAGACCGGCCACCTCGTCGCTCGGGTCACCAAGGATCTGGAGGAGATCGGTGAGGTCGCCCATCACGGCCCTGAGGACCTGTTCATCGCCGTGATGACGTTGTTCGGCGCCTTCGCGCTGATGTTGTTCGTCCATCCGCCCCTCGCCGTGATGACGGCCGCGATCCTGCCGGTGATCGCTTTCGTGACCCTGCGCTATGGCGGTCGCATGACCCGGAACTGGCAGGCCCAGTACCGCCGGATCGGCGCCTTCAACGCGCGCATCGAAGAGAATGTCGGGGGGATGCGCGTCGTTCAGGCCTTCGCCAACGAGGCGCACGAGCGGCGTCTCTTCGCCTTCGACAACGCGCGCTATCGCTCAACCAAGCTCGACGCCTACCGGATCATGGCGGCGAGTCTGTCGATCAATTATCTCGGCATGCGTCTGGTGCAGATCGTGGTGCTGCTCGGCGGCGCAGCCTACGTGGTGCGGGGCGAGTTGAGCGCCGGCGGCTTCGTCGGCTTCCTGCTGCTGGTGGGCGTGTTCTACCGGCCTCTGGAAAAGATCGGGGCCGTCGTCGAGACCTACCCGAAGGGCATCGCCGGGTTCCGGCGCTACAGGGATCTCCTGGCCACCGCGCCCGATATTGCGGATCGTCCCGACGCCGTTGCGGTGCCCAACCTCCGGGGCGACATCCGCTTCGAAGGCGTACATTTCGGTTACGGCGGGGGTCGTTCCGTCTTCGGGGACCTCACCCTCTCGATCCGGGCCGGGGAGACCGTGGCCTTCGTCGGCCCTTCGGGGGTAGGCAAGACCACGCTGTGTTCGCTGATTCCGCGCTTCTACGAGGTCGAGGCCGGCCGCATCACAATCGACGGATTTGACATCCGCGACGTCACCCTCGCGTCCCTGCGGCGGCAGATCGGCATCGTGCAGCAGGACGTGTTCCTCTTCGCGGGCACGATCCGGGAGAACATCGCTTATGGCCGCCTCGACGCCGACGATGCGGCGATCCGGGAGGCGGCGAGCCGGGCCCGCATCGACGGGCTGATCGCGAGCCTCCCCGACGGTCTCGACACCCTGATCGGCGAGCGCGGCGTGAAGTTGTCGGGCGGACAGAAGCAACGCCTCGCCATCGCGCGGGTCTTCCTCAAGAACCCCCCGATCCTCATCCTCGACGAGGCCACCTCGGCCCTCGACACGCAGACCGAACGTGAGATCCAACGCTCGCTGGCGGAACTCGCCGAGGGACGCACGACCCTCGTCATCGCCCACCGACTGGCGACCATCCAGCAGGCGGACCGGATCGTTGTGGTGGGTGAGAACGGTATCGTCGAGGAGGGGCGGCACGAAGCCCTGCTCGCGTCCGGCGGCGCCTATGGCCGGCTCTACGCCGCGCAGTTCACGCAAGGGCGACAGGCGGCTCGAACCTGAGGCGCGTCTCGCAACCGGCGTCGCGTTCTGCCGTCGGGACACAATATTGCTTCAGGCTGCATCCGAAGCCAGCGACGGCCGTGCTTAACCACCGCCATAGGCATCACCGCGCTGCCAGAACTCTCCGTTCCGCGCGACGGATCTTACGGCAGATACTCAGCGTCGCCCGGCCGCTCGGGCCGAAAACAGACAGGCTGGAATCCACCCATCACAATGCTCCTATATCCGTCAAGCGGGAGCCGGACCTACGGAGGCAGCCCGAAGACGCCCGCAGAGATGGGTGTAGACCTCGCGGGCAACGAACCGTTTCAAGCCGCGGATGATCTCGCGTTTTGTCAGTCCCTCGGCGAGCCGTTTGCTGAGATAGGCGAGGGTCGGCGGATGGCGGCGCAGACGTACGACGACGACACGATAGAGGGCCGCATTGGCCTGTCGATTGCCGCCGCGGTTCAGTCGATGCCGGCTCGTCTTGCCGCTGGAGGCGGGGACCGGGCAAGCCCCGCACCGTTTTGCAAAGGCCGCCTCCGAGCGGATGCGCTCAGGGTTGTCGCCGACGAGGATCAGCATCTCGGCCACCGTGCCCGTCGCGATGCCAAAGGCCGCCTTCAGGCCCGGTGCGCAGGTGTCCGTCAGGGCATCGAGGGCAGTGTCATGCTCCTTGATTTCGGCATCAAGCCTGAGCCAGCGCCGCGCGAGAGCCTTCAAGGCAACCTTGGTCGACGCGGTCGTCGAAGTCAGTGGGCCAGGGTGTAGAGCAGCCAAATGTCGAACCAGAGCCACGCGACCGGTGAGGCGATCGAGCTGCTCGCGGAGGGCTGCTGGCGGAGGGCTGCTGGCGCGTTCACGATCAAGGTCTTGAGCGTGATCATGGCCCGGGTCCGGCTCTTTACGGCCGTGTCGCGCACGACCTTGAGCTGGCGGATCATCTCCACGGCGCTGGTGCCGCTCTTGGGGCATGCCGTGGCCTAGCCTGCAGGCACGGAACGCGCCGCACCCTCGGCATCGAGCGGGTCGCTTTTGCCCTGTTGGTGGCGCAGCTACCGATTGGGACGGTTCACCTCGACGACGGTGTGCCCTTGCGCCACGAGGGCACGCGAGAGACCGGCACTGTCGGAACCCGTGCCCTCGATGCCGAAGGCGCGGACGCATCCGAAGGGACGCGCCCAGACTTCGAGTTCGCGATAGCCCTTCGGGCTCACAGGAATGCTCGTTGTGCCGAGCCGTGCACCCAGCCCGTTGAAGGCGACAGCCGCGTGGATGTGCTTGTGGGTGTCGACACCGACAATGACGTCGGCAGGAGCGATGGTTTCCATGGGTCGGCTCTCCGCGAGATGAGAGCCTGGCCGGCAGGTGAGCGGACAGGACTGTGACGGGAGAGGGTCCCCCACGCTCCTATGAGGTCACGTCTCCTCCCACCGTCAGGCGCCGCCCGGCGAACCGACACGTCAATGCGAGGACACGAAGGTCAATCGTAAGCAAGGGTCAGGTCCTCCGGGCGACGCTCACAGTCCTCCGGGCGACGCTCACACTCTCACAGTCGTAGCTGTCGCCGACCGACCACATCGAGGGTTGCACGCCCGCCTCCTGGCAGAGGCTGCCAAAGGCCGGCCAAGTATATTGCGATCCCCGGTCGGAATGATGGATCACGTCACGAGGCCTGCGCTGGGTGATGGCCATCTCCAGTCATGGAGCTTGCAGGAGAGGGCTGTTGGCGGGTCCGCGGAAGCGGACCGACAGATCGGCCTGGAGCCGGGGCGGGGGAGCCGGCCCAAGGAAACAGGCACCGGTGGGTCGGCCGGTACAGACGAAGGTGGCCGCGAAGCGCGGATCCGAGGCGACGAGTTGCCCGGCCGGTGTGATGTCGAGACGGAGGGGTAGGGTGGAAACGAACGCCCAGCCGTGGCGGCGCTCGACCCGTTCTGCGGTGCTGGCCAAGCCGGTGGCGTCAGGGGCGATCGTCGTGGGCGGGGCAGCAGGCGGGACGGTGACCACACGTGGGAAGACGGTAAGGTCGGCCCCCTGATAGGTCACGGCGTAGTTGGCCGAGGCGGCCAGCGAACCCTGGCCGATGGCGTAGGTGCCCACGTCCGAGGTCGCGACCGCTGCGGTGGTGAGGGCACCGGAGAGGGTGTCACCGTTGACGAGGCCACTGCCGCCGATCCGATAGGTCAGGGCCGGATTGGCGTCGCCGTACGCACGGCTCTGCGCATCCGCCGTCAGGGTCAGGGCGCGCTGGCCTACCGTGAGGTTCGCCCCCTGATACGTCACGGCGTAGTTGGCCGAGGCAGCCAGCGAACCCTGGCCGATGGCGTAGGTGCCGGCGTCCGAGGTGGCGACCGCTGCGGTGGTGAGGGCACCGGAGAGGGTGTCACCGTTGACGAGGCCGCTGCCGCCGATCCGATAGGTCAGGGCCGGATTGGCGTCGCCGTAGACGCGGCCCTGCGCATCCGCCGTCAGGGTCAGGGCGCGCTGGCCTACCGTGAGGTTCGCCCCCTGATAGGTCACGGCGTAATTGGCCGAGGCGGCCAGCGAACCCTGGCCGATGGCGTAGGCGCCGGCGTCCGAGGTCGCGACCGCTGCGGTGGCGAGGGCACCGGAGAGGGTGTCACCGTTGACGAGGCCGCTGCCGCCGATCCGATAGGTCAGGGCCGGATTGGCGTCGCCGTACGCACGGCTCTGCGCATCCGCCGTCAGGGTCAGGGCGCGCTGGCCTACCGTGAGGTTCGCCCCCTGATAGGTCACGGCGTAATTGGCCGAGGCGGCCAGCGAACCCTGGTCGATGGCGTAGGCGCCGACGTCGGAGGTGGCGACCGCTGCGGTGGCGAGGGCACCGGAGAGGGTGTCACCGTTGACGAGGCCGCTGCCGCCGATCCGATAGGTCAGGGCCGGATTGGCGTCGCCGTACGCACGGCTCTGCGCATCCGCCGTCAGGGTCAGGGCGCGCTGGCCTACCGTGAGGTTCGCCCCCTGATACGTCACGGCGTAGTTGGCCGAGGCGGCCAGCGAACCCTGGCCGATGGCGTAGGTGCCGGCGTCCGAGGTGGCGACCGCTGCGGTGGTGAGGGCACCGGAGAGGGTGTCACCGTTGACGAGGCCGCTGCCGCCGATCCGATAGGTCAGGGCCGGATTGGCGTCGCCGTAGACGCGGCTCTGCGCATCCGCCGTCAAGGTCAGGGCGCGCTGGCCTACCGTGAGGTTCGCCCCCTGATAGGTCACGGCGTAGTTGGCCGAGGCGGCCAGCGAACCCTGGCCGATGGCGTAGGCGCCGACGTCCGAGGTGGCGACCGCTGCGGTGGCGAGGGCACCGGAGAGGGTGTCACCGTTGACGAGGCCACTGCCGCCGATCCGATAGGTCAGGGCCGGATTGGCGTCGCCGTACGCACGGCTCTGCGCATCCGCCGTCAGGGTCAGGGCGCGCTGGCCTACCGTGAGGTTCGCCCCCTGATAGGTCACGGCGTAATTGGCCGAGGCGGCCAGCGAACCCTGGTCGATGGCGTAGGCGCCGACGTCCGAGGTGGCGACCGCTGCGGTGGCGAGGGCACCGGAGAGGGTGTCACCGTTGACGAGGCCGCTGCCGCCGATCCGATAGGTCAGGGCCGGATTGGCGTCGCCGTACGCACGGCTCTGCGCATCCGCCGTCAGGGTCAGGGCGCGCTGGCCTATCGTGAGGTTCGCCCCCTGATAGGTCAGCACATAGTTCGGGTTGGCGGCGGCCATCAGCGTTCCGACGGTGATCGCGTAGGCGCCGACGTTGCTCGTCGCATCCGCCACGGTGGTCAGCCCGCCCGCCAGCGTGGTGCCGGCGCCCAGCGACGTGCTCGTGTAGGTCAGGACCGGGTTGGCGTCGCCGTACGCGCGGCCCTGCGCGTCGGCCGTGACCGTGACCGCGCGCTGGCCCACCGTGAGGTTCGCACCCTGGTAGGTCACGGCGTAATTCGGGTTGGCGGCCGCCGTGAGGCTCCCCTGGGTGATAGCATAGGTGCCGACATTGCTGGTGGGCGTCGCCGCGCTGGCCAGGGCGCCGGTCAGCGTGTCGCCATTGACGAGGCCGCCGCCGCCGACCCGGTAGGTCAGGGGCGGATTGGCGTCGCCGTAGACGCGACCCTGCGCATCGGCCATGACGGTGAGCGCGCGTGGAACGATGGTCAACGTGCCGGGCACGTAGACGATGCGGTAGCGCCCGCCGGTCGCGCTCGTGACCACGCTGTTCGTGGCGTTGACGGCATGGGCGCCGGCGTTCGACGCCACCGTGGCGGTCGTGGTGACTTGGCCAAGCGTCGTGACGAAATCGCCGGCTCTCACGCCCGCATAGCTTGCGGCCAGACCCGGGTTGGCGTCGCCGTAGACGCGACTGGTACTGGCGGGGGAGACCGCCACGACCTTCGAAAGGCTGTAGAGCTCCGGATGGAAGGCGCTGCCCTGGCCGCCCTGCCCGGCCTGGTTCGGGGGCGCCCAAACGTCGGTAAAGTCGAAGCCGGCATAGGTGGTCCGGAATGCGGTCAGGTCCTGCATCTGCGCCGTGCTCCAACCGGTGGCGCCGCTGCTCGATCCCGTGCCGACGCCGTTGGCCTGCCCGGTGGTCGCTGTGTCCCAGTAGGTGCTCGCCAGCGTGCCACGTGCATTGAAGCCAACCAGCCCGCCCACATTGGTGCTGCCCGAGACGGTGCCGGTGGCGTAGGCTTGGCTGATGGTGCCGCTGGCGTTGTAGCCGACCAGCCCGCCCACGGCGTTGCTGCCCGAGGCGGCGCCGGTGGCGTAGGCTTGGGTGACGCTGCCGCCGTTGTAGCCGACCAGCCCTCCCACCTCGATGATTCCGGAGACGGCGCCTGTGGCGTAGGCTCGGGTGACGCTGCCGAAGTTGTCACCAATCAGCCCTCCCACGACGGTGCTGCCGGAGACGGCGCCGGTGGCGTAGGCTTGGGTGACGCTGCCGCCGTTGTAGCCGACCAGCCCGCCCACGGTGCTGCTGCCCGAGACGCTGCCCCCGATTAGCCCGAGGTCGGTCACGGTGCCGCCACTGCCGAGACTGCTGATCAGCCCGACGTAACGCTGGTTCGGGCGGTTGATGGTCAGCCCGGTGACGGTGTAGGCCGCCCCGTCCAGGCTGCCGGTGAACGGGGTGTCGTTGTTCCCCACCGGAACGAAACCGCCGGCGCCGAAGACGTCGGCGGTGTTGGCGTTCTGATTGGTCGCGGAGGCGTCGATGGGGCCGGCGAGGCGGTAGCGGCCCGCCAAGTCGGCCCCCATCAAGGCGAGCTGGTGCAGGTTGGACACCGCGACCACCCCGCCCACGGCCGGCGCGGCCTCCGAGCGCAGGATCGGACGCATGTCGCCGGCCTGATACCAGACGTTCGCGAGATCGAAGCCGGCGTAGCTCGAACCGGTGCGTGCCTGCGCCGAGGTCAGGCCGGTCCCGCCGGTGCGTGACCCACTGCCGAACCTGTTGGCCTGTCCGGTGGTTTCAGTGTCCCAGTAGGTGCTTGTCAGATCGTTGGTATTGAAGCCGACCAGCCCGCCCACGCTGGTGCTCCCGGTGACGGCGCCGGTGGCATAGGCTTGGTCGATGGTGCCGGAGTTGGCTCCGCTCAGCCCGCCGACTTGTCTGCTTCCGGAAACGGCGCCGGTGGCATAGGCTTGAGTGAGACTGCCGTTGTTGTCGCCGACTAGCCCTCCCACTCGGTCACCACCGGAGACGCTGCCGGTGGCGTAGGCTTGAGTGATGCTGGTAAAGTTGAAACCGACCAACCCGCCCACTTGGGTGCTACCGGAGACGGCTCCGGTGGCATAAGCTTGACTGGCGCTGCCGGAGTTGTTGCCGACCAGTCCGCCCACTTGGTCGCTACCGGAGACGGCGCCGGTGGCGTAGGCTTGGCTGAGGCTGCTGAAGCTGAAATTAAAGCCGACCAGCCCGCCCACGGTCTTGCTGCCGGAGACGGTGCCGGTGGCGTAGACTTGGCTGAGGGTGCCGGTATTGAGCCCGACCAGGCCGCCCACGTTGTTGCGGCCCGTGATGCTGCCCCCCACCAGTCCGAGGCCGGTCATCGTGCCGCCACTGCTGAGAACGCCGATCAGCCCGACGTAATCCTGGTTCGGCCGGTTGATGGTCAGCCCGGTGACCGTGTAGCCCGCCCCGTCCAGGCTGCCGGCGAACTGGGTCGTGCCGTTGCCCACCGGCACGAAACCGCCGGTGCCGAACACGTCGGCGGTGTTGGCGGTCTGGTTGGTCGCGGAGGCGTCGATGGGGCCGGTGAGGCGGTAGCGGCCCGCAAGATCGGCGCCCATCAGGGCGAGTTGGTGCAGGTTGGACACCGCCACCACCCCACCCACGGCCGGCGCGGCCTCCGAGCGCAGGATCGGACGCATGTCGCCGGCCTGATACCAGACGGTCGATAGATCGAAGCCGGCGTAGCTCGAACCGGTGCGTGCCTGCGCCGAGGTCAGACCGGTGGTGCCAACGCTTGATCCACTGCCAAAGCCGTTGGCCTGCCCGGTGGTCTCGGTGTCCCAGTAGGTGCTCGCCAGCGTGCGGCCACTGGTATTGTAACCGATCAGCCCGCCCACGATGCGCGCGCCGGAAACGGCGCCGGTAGCATAGGCTTCGGTGACGCTGCCGAAGTTGTCGCCCACCAAGCCACCAACGTCGCTGATGCCGAGGACAGCGCCGGTGGCGTAGGCTTGGGTGACGCTGCCATTGCGGTTCAAGCCGACCAGCCCGCCCACGATCGTGCTTCCGGAGACGGCGCCGGTAGCATAGGCTTGGCTGATGCTGCCGTCGTTGATACCCACGAGCCCGCCCACGATGGTGCCGCCGGCAACGGCGCTGGTGGCATAGGCTCGGGTGATGCTGCCGTCGCTGATACCGGCCAGCGCTCCCACGTTATTGCTGCCTGCAATTCTGCCCCCGACCAGCCCGAGGTTGGTCACCGTGCCGCCGCTGCCGAGATAGCCGATCAGCCCGACTAAATTCTGGTTCCGGCGATTGATGGTCAACCCGGTGATGGTGTGGCTTGCCCCGTCCAGGCTGCCGGAGAACACGGCTGTGATATTGCCGTTTTTGCCCACAGGCACGAACCCCGCGCCGGCGTTCCAGGCGGCGGTGCCGGCCGCGTCGACGTCGCCGGCCAGCCGGTAACGCGCCGCCAGCAGTGCCGTCGACGTGCCCATGCCCTGCAGGCCGTAGATGTCGGCGAGGCGGTACGGGTCGGCGATGGTGCCGACGCCGCCGGCCGCGCGCAGGAACGACCCGCCCGCGACCTGGAAGTCGCCCGCGGCGAAGCCCGGCAAGGTGGCGGCGTTCTGGACCCAGGCGCCCGAGGCCAGGGTGAAGCGTGCCACCGCGATGGCGCCCGTGGCCGTCGAAGGGCTCCCCGTCCCGGCTGCGAGGGTCAGCCCGCCGGCCGCCGCCGTGACGTCGCTGCCGAGCGTCACCACGCCCGCCGCCTGCAGGGTCAACGTGGCGCCGGAGCTCCAGGCGAGCGGGGTGGCCGCCGCGAGGGTGATGTTGCCGGCCTGTGCGCCGGCCGAACCCGTGACCCCGGTCGAGACCGTGACGTTGGCGGTGGCCAGCGCGGTGAGCAGCGTGCCCGCGTTGATCACCGAGCTGGTTCCGGTCGCAGCGAAGCCGGACTGGTTGGCGTCGGGACCGGACGAAATGGTGATGTCGTAGGGATCGAGCAGCAGCGTGCCGAACGCGCCCTTCCGGGCGGTGAGGTCCGTGTGGCCGCGATAGGCGAGCACGCCTTTGCTGGAGACCTCTGCTTCGCCGCCGTCCCCGCTCTGCGCGCCGCCACGTGCCGTGATCGTGCCTGCAAAGCGCGTGGCCGCGTCCGACCATACCACCACGTCGCCGCCGCGGCCCGCCTGCCCGGCATCCGCCTTTATCGTCGTCGCCGCGTCCACGTCGACGGTCTGCGCGTGCGCGAGCCGCCCCTGGCCCTGGCGGCCGCCGCCGAGCCGGACCGTGCCACCGCCCGTCGCGCCGGAGGCCTCGATCCGCGCCGCTTGCGTGGTGATCGCCGGTGCGGTGAGGATCACCCGTCCGCCCGGTCCGGAATGGCCGTCGGCCCGCACCCGGCCCGACAAGGTCGCATCGCCGGAAGCCTTCAGTCGCACCCGCCCGCCGCTGGTACCCGACACGTCCACGGTCCCGGCCACGGAGAGGCGCCGGCCTTGGATCCGCACGCGCCCGCCACCGGCATCGCCGAGGCCGGAGGCGTCGAGCCGGGCGCCGGAGGTCACCGCCACCGTGCCGTCCCCGCCCGACAGGGTGATGCGGCCGTTACGGCCCGCCACCGAGCGCGCCTCGACTACGCCCGACAGGTTCACCGCCTGGCGGGCCATGTCGCGGGCGGCCGCCGCCGTCAGGGTCACGCTGCCTCCATCGGCCGCGATCGTGCCCGAATGCTCCACCAACGCGCCGCGGCCCTTGGCCTGCGTCGGCACCGCGACCTGCAGGAAACCGTCGCCGGACAGATCCAGCGTCGCCCGCTCGCCCGCGCCGAGCCCGACCCGGCCCATCGGCACGCGGATGGTGCCGGTGTTCGCGACCTCGCCACCGATCAGAGCCGCGTAGCCGCCTTGCCCGATCGTGATCCTCCCGTGGTTCGCCACCGATGCCGAGGCGCCCGAGCCGCGGAACTGGCGCCGGCCGGCCCGGAAGTCCTCGTCCGAGGTGTTCAGCGTCGAGGCGACGAAGCCGGCCGCGTTGACCTGTCCCGAGCGGGTGATGGCGATGCCGTTGGGGTTGACGAGGTAGACCTGCCCGTTGGCGTTGAGCTGGCCGGCGATGGTCGAGGGCGTCGTGCCCGTGACCCGGTTGAGGATCGCCGCGCTGGCGCCGGGCTGGCGGATGTCAACGCGGTTGTTCGCTCCGATCGAGAAGCCCTGCCAGTTGACGATGGCATTCTGGCTCGACTGCGTGATCGCCAGGGCGCCGTTGGCCGGCGTGCCGATGGCGATTCCACCCGAGACCACCTGCCCGCCGATGGGCAGCGCGGACTGGGCCAAAGCCGGCCCGACCAGGGCCGTGGAAGTGAGGAGCGCCCAGCCGAGGCGGGCCACAGGGCGCATGGCGCCGGAGGTCACGGCTGTAAAGGTCATGGCGGCCGGCATCCTAGAACTGCAGCGCGACGGTGAAGGTGAGGCGGTCGTCGGTGGGCAGCCGGTCCGAACGCTCCGAACGGCCGTATTCGAGCGTGGCCGAGAGGTTGGTGAAGCTGGCCTCCGGCGCGGCCCCCAGGCGCAGGCCGACGCCGTAGGACCCAGCCCGCACGACGGCGTGCTCCAGGGCGGTGGGGCGCTGCTGGCGTACCGTGCCAAAGGCGCCAAAGCCGTAGGGGGCGATCACGACGAGGGCGGAGGTGGTCTCGCTGCCCGGTAGGCCCGAGCCGAGCTGGGCTGGAATCGACGGCAAGCCGAAGGGCAGGCTCACCGGTACCAGGAAGGGGACCTGGACCTCGCCGCGCACGACGTAGCCGTCGTCGCCCTGGAACAGGCCGGCATCGAAGCCCGACAGGCCCGAGAGAGTGGCGAGTCCGATCTGCTCGGAGCGGGGCAGCGCCTGGTTGAATGCGGTCTGGGCGCGGGCGCGCAGGTCGAGGGTCAGGTGCTCGGCCAGCGGCTGGGTGTAGGCCAGCGTCGCCTCCAGCTTCTGGAACTCGGGCCGGGCACCTTGGCGCGAGAGCGGCTCGCGCTCCGAACCGGCCGGAGGCGGGCGGCGGGCGCCGAGCCCGTCGATCCCGAAGGCGCCCATCAGCCGCCCGCTGACGACCCCCTCCCACGGCGTGAACCACAGGACGTCACCGCCCGTGCGGGCGATGCGGAGCCGATCGAGGGAGAGCGGCGCGGCCATCGGACTGACCACGGTGACGCGCTCCTCCTGGGCGTCGAAGGCGGCCTCGGCATTCAGGGTGAAGCTGCGCGCGCGGATCAGGGGATAGCGCAGGCGGGCCGAGGACCGCGAGAAGTTCGAGGTGAAGCCGGGGCTGCCGGTGACGGGGCGCGGGGTGGTGCGCGCGTCGGTCGCCTCCAGGTTCAGGGTCAGCCCGTCGATCCCGAGGGGCAGGATGAGTCCGGCTGCCAGCGCCCGGTTGCGCGGGTCGCTCCCGAGGAAGGCCGCACTGCCGCCGGGATAGGGAGCGCCCGAGGCGCGTAGGTACAGGGTCTCGCCGTGGCCGGTGGGGGCGTTCAGGTCGAGGCCGGTGCCCAACGTGTTGGTGCCCAGGCTCTGCGCCAGAACGTTGTCGGTGGAGACCAGTCCGGTAACGGGCTTGTAGCGCGCCTCGACCACCAGCACGGTGCCGCCCGTCCGCGCGCCGGCCGCCAGGGTCGAGTGTAGCACGGTGCCGGGCGTGTCGCCGGCCAGGAGCAAGCGCCGCTCGATCTCGGCCAGGGTGAGGCCGGGGCGGCCGACCAGGGGGGCAAGCACCGCCGCGACCCGGGCGCGGATCTCGCGCGGCAGGGCCGCGTCGTCGACGGCCTCGATGATGCCGTCGACGACGAGGAGGCGGGCGTCGCCGCCGTCCCGGATCTGTTGGGCGGGCAGGACAACGCGGACCAGTCCGAAGCCGTCCGTGGCGTAGGCCCGTTCGAGTTCGCGCGCGGCAGCGAACAGCTCCGCGACAGTTACGCTGCGGCCCGATAAGCGCGCGACGAGCGCGGAAGCAAGGCTCCCGGCGGCCGTGCTCCGGTCCGGTGGCAGGTCCTCCACGCGCAGGCGGCCGAGGCGCAGCGAGAGCCGCTCGGCCCCCTCGGGTGCCGTCGAGCCAGCCCCTTCGAGAATGGCGAAGCCGCCGTCGTTGCGCTGCACCGGCGGGCTGAACGAGGGCGGGGTGATCTGCGAGGCCGTCTGAGCCAGGGCAGCGGCCGGGAGCAGCGTTCCCGCGGCGAGGCCGAGGGTCAGGCCGGCGATCCGTTTCCACCGCTGAGTGTGCGAACGGATCCGCGTCATGTCGATCGTCTCAAGATCACGTTCATCTATTTCTGGAAACACCTGATTTTCTGCAATCAAAAGATGCCGAAACGATAGTTGATGCCAGCTTTTATCTGATTTATTTTGAGTCCGGACTTGAAAGTCATTACCGATTGGCCTGAAGTAATTGCAATGTTCTTGTCAAAATCCGCATACATATACTCGCCCTTGAGCGAGACGTTCGGTGAAATTGCGAATTCGAGGCCTGCGCCGACCGTGTAGCCGTCGAATGCGCTGGCCCGCGCGAAGGTGCCCGCAAGGGCAACGGCGGGGATCACGGCACTGGATTCAGCGCCGATCCGCGTGAACGCCCACCCTCCCGTGGCATAGGCGAGCAACGGCCCCCACGCGTAGCCGAAACGCCCACGCAAACTGGCGAAGTACGTGTCGGTCTGTACTCCGAGGCTGGCTGCCCCGAGAAAGGGGATGCTGATCTGCGCCTGATTGTGGATGTCGGCGTAACCAGCGTCGCCTTCAACGCCGACAACCCAGTCGGATCCCGGCTTGGGCTGATAATTGTAGCCGACAGTACCGCCAGCCACGTAGCCGGCAGCCGAGAGCCGGCCCGCACCCAATGGCAGCGGCGGGAGCGTGGATGCCTGGAAGTCGCCGCCGACGACACCGCCGGCGTTCACGCCGATGTACGGCCCGGTCCATGTGAAGGTTGGGGTCTCCTGCGACAGCGGCATCGCCGTGCGCCCCGGCACATCCGCAGCCCACGCTTCAGACATCAGTCCCAGGATGGTTGCGGACCCGAGCAGAACGCGCCTCATGTCTCTCTCCGCAGGTGTCTGTGTTCTGGACGCTCTACAGTCCGAGCAAGACTTGTTCGGCACCGCCGTGAGATTTATGGCTTAGCTTGAACGAGGCGTTCGAACTTGATCGAACTTGCGGTTCGGCTTCGCGCAGAGGCACGATGGCAAAACATCCGGCAGATCAGATCACGTGGGAGCAGGATCTCCTCGTTCGGGATCCAAGGATCGCACCTCGCACGCCGGGCACACCGAAGCGGCCGCCGCCGCTCATGCTCGACGAGCCCCGGATTGCACGGGCGATCCGCCTTATCGAGCGCACGCCGGCCGAGAAGATCGGCCTGTCCGACATCGCGCGTCATGTCGGGCTCAGCCTGTTCCACTTCCAGCGCTTGTTCCAGCACGTGATGGGTGAGACGCCCTCTGCCTACATGCGCCGGACGCGCCTCGACCGCGGCGCCATGAACCTACAGATGAGCGGTGAGCCGATTACCCGCATCGCGCTGAACGCCGGCTATGCCAGCCACGAAGCTTTCGTGCGGGCCTTTCACCGCCAGTTCGGCGTCGTGCCCTCGCAGTACCGGATGTTCGCACAGCGCGCGCTGCCCGCGCGCTCCGTTGCCCGCTCGACCGGCAGTGAACCGGCGCTCGTCGGAGAGCGGCAACCCTGTACGCTTCTTGCCATGCGCTTTCACGGGCCTTACGCGCGCTTCGAATCGCACTGGACCACCTTCTGCCATTACATCGCGTCGATCGGCATCGACCCGGATCGCGCCGAGGCTGTGGGCATCACGTACGACACGCCACTGATCACGCCGGACCACTTGTTCCGGCACGATTGCGCGATCGTCGATCGCGGGCTTGAGGTGAAGGATCCGCTTCTCCAGCCCCTCGAATTCCGGTCCGGCCGCTACGTCAGCATGCGGCATCGGAAGCCGTTTGATTCCATCTTGGAAACCTATGCGAGCGTGAGCCTGGATTGGCTTCCCCGATCGGGTGAGATGTTTCTGCCGGATGGTGGCGGTGGCTATAAAGTCTATCTCCAGCCCCCCTGGAACAACGTTGGCCGCGCGCACGATCTCTGCGTGGTTCTGCCGCTGGAGTCTGTCTGCGGATAATAGAATCGGCTGGTCTGGCGTTCGGCGCTGTTTTCTAATTCCGTATGACTGTTGGCAGGAGGCTCTCAGCGATGCCGAAGCCGCTCTCTTTGGATCTGCGCAGCCGAATTGCCGCGGCAGCGGTGGGGAAGGAAACAGTTCGCTCTGTCGCGCGACGATCCGATGTGCTGGCGACGAGTGCGTTGCAGCCTGGGCAGAAGCTCCGTGCGGGTTCTGATCTGACGCCTGCCAAGCGGGGTGGGGGGCGCCCGTCTGCGATCACGGCGAGCGTTTCGAATCGGCTGCGCCAAAGGTTGGCGGAGAAGCCGGACCTGACCATGCGGGCGCTGGCGGGCGAGTTGCGCGAGCGGGGAACGTCCACCACGCATGACACAGTCTTGGCAACCCATTTGCGGAGCGCCTTCACGTCAACTTTTGGCTGTTGTCGCAGCGGATGCTGGGTCGTGTCCCTTGGCGTGGTGTAGCTCGGTGAGGGCCACTACGATGACCAGCTTGGGCGGGGAGGATCAAGCGGCCAGGGTCGGCAGGCTGACGAGGGGATCATCGCCGATCGGGGCGATGCTTTCCAGGGTGATGGAGCGGGAGCGCTGGACGGCCCATTCGTCGTTTTGTTCGAGCAGGATCGCGCCAACGAGACGTGTGATGGCCGCCTCGTCGGGGAAGATGCCCACGACCTCGGTTCGGCGCTTGATCTCGCCGTTCCGTCGTTCGAGGGGGTTCGTGCTGTGGAGCCTGGCCCGATGAGCGGCCGGGAAGCCCATGTCGGCCAGCACGTCGGGCTCGGCCGTGTCCATCAGGGTCGCGAGCTTGGGCACCTTGGGGCGGAGCTGATCGGTGACCCGCCGCCATTGCAGACGGGCCGCCTCGGCGTCGTGCCGCGAGCGAACGCGGTGGCGATGAAGGCCGAGACGACGCGGCGACCCGAGCGGCCGGAATGGGCGAGGACATTCCTGATGAAGTGGACGCGGCAGCGTTGACAGGTTGCGTTCATCACCTTGGCGACCGAGGCCTTGATGCCCTCGTGGGCGTCCGAGATCACCAGTTTCACACCACGCAGACCCTGGCGCGCCAGCTTCCGGAGGATTGCTGCGGGTCGGCGCAGGCGATGCACGTCATCAGCGCGTGTCGATGCAGCCCGGTCCAGGACCGCCCCTCGAAGTAATCGAGCCCGAGTTCTTCCTTGAGCTGCTGGTGAACCTGCTTGCAGACCCAACGCGCCTTGATCGTACCGGCCAGCGCGCGTCGTGACGTGCCGGGCGGTAGGTTGGACAGGTAGTCCTTGCGCGCGCCCGACGAGCGCCCCTCGCCCACGAGCCAGACCTCGGTGCCCGGCAGGTGCCGGTTGTCCCCCGACCGGACCGTCGCCGACCCGCACCCGGAGGGCGGCGAACCGGGCCGGGAGCTTGCGCTTCGTGCCCTGGCGCCACGTCACACGCCGCCAGGGCAGATCGGACAGCATGGCCTCGGCGTGCCGCGGCTCCTGGTCCGGCACGGGCTTGCGGACGCGCCGCGTCGGCGGCACGAGGCGCATGTCGGCCGCGTAGACCTTCCGGTTCAGGCCGAAAGGCTCTCTCTGCTGAACCCCAAGGATTGCGCGAAGCTAGCCAAAGCCCTATTTTCACAGGGCTTTAGCCAAGATTTTGGTGGTGCCGGTTGCGGGACTTGAACTCGCGACCTACCGCTTACAAGGCGGTTGCTCTACCAGCTGAGCTAAACCGGCGTGCCGCCTTGCGCTAGCAGGGCCGTCAACGGCGCGCAAGTCCGGTGCGGGGGGGGGCGGGACGGATCGTCGGTCGGGAGACGGCGAGCCCGTGGCTAGGCGACGAGATCTCCCAGCCGGCGCGTGTCGGAGAAGGTGCGGCCATCCGGGAAACGATAGCGAACCGCTTCCGTCAGGCGACCGTTCGGCCAGATTTCGATCGCCTCCGGGCGGGTGAGGGCATCGGTCTGCTCCAGGGCTTCGGCGGCGGTCATCGGCGCGTCGCGCCCGCCCCCGAGATGCCGCCACCACTGCACCGCCTTCTCGCGCAGGTAACCGGCCTGGGCGAGACCGATGACGATCTGGTGGTGCCGCCCATCGCGCAAGTGGAAGGTCACGGCGAGGTCGTCGGGGAAGCCGGGGCGCGGACGGGCCGCGAAGCTCCAGTCGGCGATGGGCTCCCAGGTGGCGGAGGTCCGGGCCGGCCCCGGGTTGGAGAGGATCGGGTGTGCATCGTCGGCGGACGCTTCGTGGCTCGGGCCGGCCTCCTCCCCGTCGGGCTCGACCCAGCAGGCCTCGCAGGTGCTGGCATTGAGGGCGATCAGGGCGCCGCAGCCGGGGCAGGCCTTGGCGCGGATCTCGCCCTCGCGGCCCCGGATCGCCGCCGCGCTGCGGGCGGTGACGATGTCGACGGGGCCGTGCATCCGCACCAGCCCGGCATAATCGAGGATGAGCGCGTCGGTCTTGCCGGGCGCGCGCCGCAGGGCCCGGCCCACCTGCTGCACGTAGAGCCCGGTGCTTTGCGTGGGCCGCAACAGCGCGATGAGATCGACCTGGGGTACGTTGAAACCAGTGGCGAGCACGCCCACCGAGGTCAGGCAGCGCACCCGGCCCTCGCGGAAGTCGCGGACGATGCGGTCGCGCATCCGCTTCGGCGTCTCGCCCGAGAGGGTTTCGCAGGAATACCCTTCGTCCCGGATCGCGTCGCGGACGGCCGTGGCGTGGGCGATGCCGGCGCAGAACGCGAGCCAGGCGCGCCGCCCGTGCCCGTAGCCCACCAGTTCCTCCACCGCCGCGCGGGTGATCCAGTCCTGGTTCACCGCCGCCTCGAGGGCACTGGGAATGTAGTCGCCGCCGCGCCGCGGCACGCCGCTCACGTCGAGGGCGGTGATGGTGGCCTTGGAGACCAGGGGAGCGAGGTAGCCCTGATGGATGAGGTCGCCGACATTGGCCTCGTAGACGATGTCCTCGAACAGCCGGCCCGCACCCGCGTCGAGACGGCCGCTGTCGAGGCGATAGGGCGTGGCGGTGAGGCCGACGACGCGCAGATGGGGGCGTGCGGTTCGCAGGGCGGCGAGGAAGCGGCCGTAGCGGGTTTCCGCGTCGCGCGGGATGAGATGGGCCTCGTCCACGATGACGAGCTCGAACGGGTCGAGGTCGTGCGGGTCGAGGTCGTGCGTCCGGTTCCAGATCGACTGGATGCCGCAGAACAGGACCTGCGCGCCGGCGTCGCGGCGTCCCAGCCCGGCGGAATAGATGCCCGCGGGGGCCTCGGGCCAGAGCGCCAGGAGTTCGCGGTGGTTCTGCGCGATCAGCTCGCGGGTGTGGGTGACGACGACGATGCGGTGGGCCGGATCGCGATCCAGCACCTCCCGCACCAGGACCGCGATGACGAGCGACTTGCCGGCTCCGGTGGGCAGGACGATGAGCCCGGCGCCGGCCCGGCGCGTCCAGGCGGCGTACAGGGCATCGAGGCTGGCACGCTGATAGGGTCGAAGGTCCATCGGCGGAGGTTCTAACGCCCGCGGGCGTCGCCGTCCGTGGCCAATCTGCCGCGTCCCGCGTCGGCGCGATGGCGGGTCCGGGAATGTCCCGCCGGCAGGCGCCCGGCCGATCGTCCCGGCGAGATGCGCCCGCCGGGATATCCGGTCGTTCCGACGACCGCGCTCAGGCTGCCGCGAGAGCCGCCGCCATCTTCTGCGCGAAGGCGACCGGATCGCGCGGCGTGTCGCCGTCCTGGACGCGGGCCAGGTCGAGCAGCGTGCCGGCCGCGTCGGCGATATCCTCCTGCGCCTCGATCCGGGCCCCGAGGGAGCGGATCAGCGGATGGCGCGGATTGATCTCGAGGACCGGCAGGCCGCCGGCGCCCCGCCCGGCGCGACGCAGCAGGCGCTGCATCTGCAGGTCGGGGCCATGACCCGAGGCGGACAGCACCACGGCGCTCTCGACGAGCCGGTCGGTGGCTCGTACGTCCGACACATCCGCCGCCAGCGTGGTCTTCAGGGCGGCGACGAGCGCCTCGACGGAGGCCGGAGCCTCCTCACCCTCGGGGGTCTCGCTGGCGAATTTCGACAGGTCGACCGACCCCTGCGTGACCGAGCGCAGGGGCTTGTCGTCGAAGCGCCCGAGTGCCTCCGGCCAGAACGCGTCGACATGGTCGGAGAGCAGCAGCACCTCGACCCCGCGCGCCCGGAAGCCTTCGAGCTGCGGCGAGCGCCGGAGGGCGTCGGCATCGTCGGCCACGAGGTAGTAGATCGCGTCCTGGCCGTCCTTCATGCGGGAGACGTAGTCGGGCAGGGAGGTCCAGCCCTCGACGGCCGATGAGTGGAAGCGCAGCAGCGGCGCGATCTCGGACCGGCGCTCGTGATCCTCGTAGATGCCTTCCTTGAGGACCGGGCCGAAATTCTCCCAGAACGGCCGGTAGCCCTCGGCGTCCTTCGCCCGGGTGGTGAGTTCGGACAGCACCCGCCCGGTGACGGCGCGACGGATCTTGGTCAGCACCGGCGTCGCCTGCAGCATCTCGCGCGAGACGTTGAGCGGCAGGTCCTCGGTGTCGACCACGCCCTGCACGAAGCGCAGCCAGGAGGGAAGCAGTTCGGCTTCGTCGGTGATGAACATGCGCCGGACATGCAGGCGCACCTTGCTGGCGCGTTCGCCCTCCACCGCCTGGAACGGCTTCATGCCGGGCACGAACAGCAGGGCGGAGAATTCCAGAGCCCCTTCGGCGCGCCAGTGCAGGGTGGCCCAGGGCTCGTCGAAGTTCATGCCGACATGGCGGTAGAACGCGGTGTACTGCTCGGGCGTCACCTCGGACTTCGCCTTGCGCCACAGAGCCGTGCCCTGGTTGGCGTTCTCCTCCTTGCCGTCCTCGCCCTGGATGGCGATCGGCACGGTGATGTGGTCGGCCCATTTGCGCACGACGTGGTCGAGCCGGTAGCTTTCCAGGTACTCGTCGGCATCGTCCTTGAGGTGCAGGACGATGTCGGTGCCGGGCTCTGCGCGGGTGGCGGGCTCCAGGGTGTAGCTGCCCTGTCCCTCGGAGGCCCAGGTCCAGGCCTCGTCCGAGCCGGCGCGGCGCGAGGTGACGGTGACCCGGTCGGCGACCATGAAGGCCGAGTAGAAGCCGACGCCGAACTGCCCGATCAGGCTCGGCTTGTCCTCGGGCTTGGCGTCTCCCAGGCTCTGGCTGAAGGCCCGGGTGCCCGAGCGCGCGATGGTGCCGAGGTTCTGGGCCAGTTCCGCCTTGGTCATGCCGATGCCGGCATCCGAGAGCGTCAGGGTCCGGGCCGCTTTGTCGGGGACGATGCGGACCTTGGCATCGGGCGGCAGGGCGGAGGCCTGGTCGGTCAGCGCCTCGAAGCGGCGCCGGTCCATGGCGTCGGCGGCATTGGCCACCAGCTCGCGCAGGAAGATCTCGCGGTCGGAATAGAGCGCGTGGACCACGAGGTCCAACAGGCGGCCGACTTCGGCACCGAATTCGTGCCGTTCCACGGTGTCGCTCAAGGGAACGCCTCCTGATGGCGAAAAGAATGAGAAGCGAGCGCGATATGCCTCCGCGCCGGGGCGAATTCAATGGCGGCCCAGGTCGAGTCCGCGATCCCGGCGGACGGATGTCTCCGGTGACGATCGGGCCGCCATGGCGGATGCGCTTCGATTCCGCCGTGCTGCGATGCAACCTTCGCGGGTCTGGGGCGTAGCCGTGCCTTCACACCCACCCAGAGCGAGACGGCACCGATGGAACCGATGAAGCCGATGGCCCCCATGAAGCCCATGGAACCGATGAAGCCGATGAAGGGATCGGATCCCTGGTGGCCGCAGGAGCTGGGCCAGCCCTCCACCAGCGGCGGCCAGAACGACATGCGCTACGCGTTCTTTCCCGACAAGCATCGCCTGCTGATCGAAGCCGACGGCAAGCTCACCACCTACGACAGCGGCGACCACCAGATCAGCGGCGTCTCGCAGTCGAACGGGCGATCGCCGACCTTCTCGAGCCAGAACGGCGATGTCGCCGTCGACGACCTCAAGGTGGTCGACTGACCGTCGGGCCGGCGCGGGAGACCGCTCCCGCGATGCCCGGAGCCGTCCGACACGATTGCACTTCCGGGACGAAGACCTGTCTCAGGCAGGGGCCTGTTTCAGGCCACGGCCCGCCCGGTCTCGCCGGTCCCGCGCGACCAGCGCTCGATCGCCTTCGGAACTTCGCTGGCCGGGCTCGGCCGGGCGAAGTAATAGCCCTGGCCCTCGTCGCAGCCCTCGCTCCGCAGGCGCTCGAACTGCGCCTCGGTCTCGATCCCCTCGGCGGTGGTGCGCATGCCGAGGCTGAGGCCGAGGCCGATCACCGCCCGGACGATCAGGCCGGAATCGGTCTTGTTGGTGATGTCGCGCACGAACGACTGGTCGATCTTGATTTTGTCGAACGGGAAGCTGCGCAGGTAGCTCAGGGATGAGTAGCCGGTGCCGAAATCGTCCATGGCGATCCGCACTCCGAGGCGGCGCAGGGCGTAGAGCGTCGCCAGCGTGGCCAGGTTGTCCTTGAGCAGCACCGACTCGGTGATCTCCAGTTCGAGCCGTCCCGGGGGGAGGCGGCTCGCCGACAGGGCCTGGCGCACCGCCTCGACGATGACCTCGTCGCGGAACTGCACCGCCGAGACGTTGACCGCGACCTTGATGCCGTCGGGCCAGCGCATCGCCTCGGTGCAGGCGGTGGTGAGGCACCAGGCTCCCAGCGGTACGATGAGGCCGATCTCCTCGGCGACGGCGATAAAATCTCCGGGGGGCACGAGACCGCGCACCGGATGGCGCCAGCGAACCAGCGCCTCGAAGCCCCCGACGCGGCGGGCACGGAAATCGTAGATCGGCTGGTAGTGCAGCTCGAATTCTTCGCGCGCCAGCGCCTCGCGCAGATCGAGTTCGAGGGCCCGGCGCGCCTGCAGGCTGATATCCATTTCGGCTTCGAAGAAGCGCCAGGTTCCGCGCCCATCCGCCTTGGCGCGGTAGAGGGCGACATCGGCGTTCTTGAGGAGCTTGTCGCAGGTCGTGCCGTCGCCGGGCGCGAAGCAGACGCCGATGCTCACGCCGACGCTGGCGCGATGGCCGTCGATCTCGTAGGGCGCACTGACCACCTCGACGATCCGGCGGGCCAGCACGGCGGCCTCCTGCGGGCGGCCGGTCTCCGACAGGATGATGGCAAACTCGTCGCCGCCGAGACGCGCCACGGTGTCGACGTCCCGCACGCAGGCCCGGAGTCGATCCGCGACGGCCCGCAGGAGGGCGTCGCCCACCGGATGCCCCAGGGTGTCGTTGACCTCCTTGAAGCGATCGAGGTCGAGGCAGAGCACCGAGAACGGGCTGCCGGCGCCGAGATGCGCCACCGCCTCCTCGATCCGCTCGCCGAACATCGCCCGGTTCGGCAGGCCGGTGAGAACGTCGTGGCGGGCCATGAAGGCGATGCGGGCATCGGCTTCCCGGCGCTCGGTCACGTCCTCGTAGGTCGCCACAAGGCCGCCCCCGCGCACCGCCTTGTGCGAGACGGCGACCACCCGGCCATCGCCGAGATGGAGGAAATCCGCGTCCACGGTGCCGCCGCTCGCGGTTTCGGCCTGCGCGCGGACGAAGGCGTCCGGCGCCGGCTCCGGGTAGTCGCACCGCGCGGCGCTCAAGGACGCGACCTCGTGGTAGGTCAGGCCGAAGGGGAGCTGCGCCGAAGCGAGGCCGAAGATCTCGCAGTAGCGCCGGTTCACGACGGTGAGCCGCCCGGTGGAATCGAACAGGCACAGGCCCTGGGACATGTTGTCGAGGGCGGTGTCGAGCCGCAGGTTGGTGGATTGGAGGGTCGCCTCCTGGATCTTGAGCAGGGTGATGTCGCTGCAGACCGCGATGAACCCGCCGGTGCGGGTGTCGCTCCGGCTGATCCGGAGCCAGCGGCCGTCGGCGAGGCGGAGTTCGCTGCGCTCGTCGGTGGCGGACAGGAGAGCCCGGGCGAGCGGGCCCGAACCGCCGCCATGGCCCTCGGAGAGACGGGCGATCGTGCTGCCCGGTGCCAGAGTACCGGAGGAGAGGCCGAGATAATCCTCCGCCTGGCTGTTGGTCAGGGTGATCCGTCCGGCCTCGTCGACGACGACGATGCCTTCCCGCGAGGTCTCCAGGGCGTCAGCGAGCTGGTCCTCGGCGGAAATCCGCTGCGCGACCTCCTTCTCCATGGCATGGCGGATGTTGTCCCGCATGGTGCCCATGGCGGCCAGCAGGGTTCCGACCTCGTCGCCGCCGCCGGCCGGCATGGTGCCGCTGAGATCGCCGCCCGCGATGCGGGTGGCCGCCCGCGAGGCATCGGCGAGCGGGTTCATGATGCGGCGTGCCAGGCAGAACGCCACGGTGCCGGACAAGAGCACGGCGATGAGGGTTCCGAGGAGATTGAACCGGGTCTCCCGAGCCACGATGGCGCGGGCCTGCTGACGATAGATGAAGCCGTCGCCCGCGGTGTAGTTGATGAACAGGTCGAAGTTTTCCTCCGCCACGGCGGCGTGGCGGTCCAGGTCCGCATAGGCCGCTTCGTCCCGGCCGAGATCGGTGATCCTGGCCCGCGCCTCCGTCCAGGCGGCGACCGCCTGCTCGGCCGCCTGCGCCGCTCGCGTCGCCCGCTCGGACTGGGCGCGCTCCACGGCGATCTCAAGGTCCTCGGCGAGCAGGCGCTGCAGACCGACGAGGCGCTCGTCGAGAACCGTGCGGGCCGCCGGGTTGGTGACCATCCAGCGCCGCGCTTCGGCCGTCCGCATCCCGGCGAAATCGGTGGCGGCGGCGCGCGCGTAGTTGATCGACATCAGCGAGCGGTCGAAGGTCTGGCTGACGAGTTCGTCGGTCCGGCGGATGCTGGAGGCGGCCGACAATCCGAGCGCTCCGGTGATCGCGCTCATGATCAGGAAAGCGATGACGATCCATCCCCGGATCGTGCCAAGCAACTTGCCGGTTATCGTGCCGAATGCTTCCATCAAACTCCGGCGGCCTCGGAAACGCGACGGCATCGGGGTTTCCGGAAACGTCATCACTGCTGTCCCGTTGCCCCTGCCAAAGAAGAATAATCGAGATATGTTAAAGCGATCTTGCTGCATGCCTTGAGCGTTTCGACCTTAACCGCCCGTTCACTCCGTTATGACAGGGGTCGTGGTGCCGAGTCTTCCCGTCGATTGTCCGGTCGTTCGTTCGATGTCGACGGGCCAAGCGGAAGGCCACGGCATTACGAGCGGATGGAGAACGGATGCGGCGCCTGACCTCATTCTGCGTGGCGTTCGGATTTCTGGGGGCGGCCAGCGCCGGCCTCGCTCTGGCGGCCGTCGGAACTCCGAGCCTGCACGTTTCGCAGAAGGGGCGCGCCTTCCAGCCGAACGCCCTGAATGTGTCGCGGGGCGCGCGGGTGGAGATCGTCAATGACGATGGCGACCTCCTCCACCACGTCTACATCGACGCGCCCGACTTCAGCTTCGATTCCGGGGACCTGAAGCCCGGAAGCCGGACCCAGGTGGTCTTCACCGTACCCGGGACCTTCGCGGTTTTGTGCGGCATCCATCCCAAGATGCGCCTGACCGTCCGCGTCGACGGCCACTGAGGTCCCGCGGGAGCCTTCCGCCTCCCGCCGCCGAGGCGGTCTCGGCCGCGAGAGGCTTTCGTTTGTCGTGTCGGGATAACCGGTTTCCGCTGATCCCGGACACCCTCTAAAGCACGGTCGAGCCCTGCAGCAGCGCATGGGCGCCGTAGTAGAGCCCGATGAAGGCCGCGAGGGCCGCCCCGAAGCCCACGGGCGTCAGGGCCAGGCTGCGCAGGCGGTAGGGCGCCGTGGCGTTGTCGGCGGCGATCGCCACCATGGCGACGATGATCGGGGCATGGCCGATCGCGTCGATCTTCCCGAACTCGAAGATCGCCGTGACGAAGGTGGCGGCCAGCAGGATCGCGGCGACCCGGCGGACGAGCGGCGTGCAGACCAGCGCGAAGGCGAGCGCGAACTCCACCGCCCCGGCGGCCTTCATGAAGAACTCGCCCGTGAACCCGAGTGTCATGGCGGGATGTTCGATGAAGAGCGGATAGGACCATTGAGGATAGGCCCATTTCTCGACCGAGGCCCACATCAGGGTCACGGCGGCGGTGTAGCGCACGAGATCGAGCGGCCGGACGTTTCCGGGCAGCGCGCGGCCGAGGCCGGTCAGGGCGCAATAGCCGGCGAGTCCGAGGAAGATCGGATAGTCGGCGAGGTGGAATGCGCCGTACTCGGCCACCGCGGTCGCGAACAGCACGACGATCCCCAGGGCCGAGAGGGGCATCGTCCGGCGCCACAGGAACCCGGTGGCGATGGCGAGCTGGAACCAGGGCAGGGCGGTGTTGGCGGTTTTCAGCTCTGGAGTCAGGATAATGCCGCCCAGCGTCCAGAGCGCGACGAAGAAGGCGCCCAGTACCGCCCGGAACATCAGTTCGGTGTTGGCGCGCGCCCAGGCGGTGGTGCGGTCGAGGGATCGGATCAGTGCTGCCCCCAGCACCGTTCCCTCGAGGAGCCCCCCCACCAGCAGGGCGAGGACCGAGAGGCCGACCAGCTTCTCGAAATCCGCGCACAGGACTTCGTCGAGGCCGCGCGGGGCGCCGACGAGATCGTAGGCACAGAACCATTTGACGTGCGCCATCGCGGCATTCGTGCCGGCGAGGGTGAGGAGCGTCGTCGTCATCATGACTGCGCCATGCGGCAGCCAGCGTCTTCCAGGGTGCATGGGGGAGGCCTTGTTCACGACGCCGGCGCGGGGGCTTGCCGGTCGGTAAAAACTACGCGTCTTTGTTCTTTCGCGGAAGGAATTCGTTAACGGATCTTACCAAATGGTTAACTTGTCCGGGCCCTGATTCACAGCGATCGCGAAGTATTCCTCGCATCCGACCCTCGGCGGTCAGAGTTTGATGACGGTGGCGAACGAAAGGCTATGGCGACAACTGGCCTGCCAAGCTTGGCAAAGTTAGACAAGAACCATGACCTGCCGTTTCGTCCGAAGGGCCCGATGATCGCAGCTTTGAGCCTGTCGAGCCTGATGCTGGGAACGGGCCTGTCCTACGCGGCCACGCGGAGACCGGACCGGGCCGATCGCCTCGAACTCTGGTCCGGGCGCCTGCTCGTCGGCGGACTCGGACTTCTGGGCGCGAGCCTGCCGCTGTTCCGCTGAGGGCGAGCTTCGTCGGAGGGGCGCGTCGTCAGTTGAGGCGATGCTGGGCAGCGACGGCCGCCGGACCATCGGCCGTCAGGGAGGTCAGGAAGGCGATCAGGTCCTGCTTCTCGGTATCGGTCAGGCCGAGCGGCCGAATTGCGGGCGAGCGGCTCGGCCGGTCGATGCCGCCGCGATCGTAGAGATCGATGACCTCTTGCAGAGACTGCAGCGAACCGTCGTGCATGTAGGGCCCGCGCTCGGCGACATCGCGCAGGGTCGGGGTCTTGAAGGCGTAGCGCAGCTGCTCCGAGTCCGGGAAGAACGCGGCCCGGCCGATGTCGCCACCGGTGCCGGCGCCGATGTCGTGGAAGGAGCCGTCGGTGAAGGTCCAGCCGGAATGGCAGGCCGCGCACTGGCCCTTGCCGTTGAACACCGCGAAGCCGGCCTTTGCGCTCGGGCTGATGGCGTCCTCGTTTCCGGCGACCCAGCGGTCGAACGGGGCTTCGCCGGATACGATGGAGCGCTGGAAGGTGGCCAGGGCCAGCTCGACGGTGCGGCGGCTGATCGCGCTTTCAGGGGGAGCGCCGGGGGCGGAGGCTGCCGTGGTGTGATCCGGGAAGGCGTCGGCGAAGGCCCGGACGTAAGTGGGCTCGGCCCGGAGGCGCTGCATCAGCGTGTCTTCGGGCAGGTTCATCGCGCTCGCGCTCGTGATCGGCGTGAAGGCGACATTCTCGAGATCGCGAAACTTGCCGTCCCACCCCAAGATCGGGATCTGGGCGACGTCGAGGAGGGTCGGCGTGCGCACCTTCATCGCCGCACCGGTCTCGCCGATGCCGCGCGGCCGGCCATCGCTCCACGACCGGGACGGAATGTGGCAACTGGCGCAACTCATCGTGCCACCGCCCGAAAGCCGCGGATCGAAGAACAGGCGCTGACCGAGTTCGGATTTCGCGGCGCTGTAGGGATTGTTCGCCGGATGGACCGGCTCGTCGACGCGTCGATAGGTTTCGCGCAGGGCCGCAGCCTCGGCCTGCACCGTGCCGGCCCTGGTTCCCCTCGGCTCGCCCGCCCCCAAGGACCCGATGCCGAACCCCGACGCCATGGCGGCAATCAGGGCGGCGCCCGCGAGCATGCTCCCGACCTGTCTGCGCATCGCGATCTCCTGATCCTGCCAGCGCTAGTGGGAACCCGTTAAGGAAATCTCACGCCGGTTGTTATGGTCCATTTGCCGCATCCCGGGTTCCGGAACGTCTGGCGCGATCGTTGCTTAGGCCGGCCCAGCCAGCGATGGCTGCGCATCCGCTCAGGTGTCCTCGGATGTCGCATCGCTACAGGACGAGAGGCTCGGCATGACGAAATACAAACTCGAGTATATCTGGCTCGACGGCTACACCCCGGTGCCGAACCTGCGCGGCAAGACCCAGATCAAGGAGTTCGACGGGTTCCCGACGCTCGAGCAGCTTCCGCTCTGGGGCTTCGACGGCAGCTCGACGATGCAGGCCGAGGGCGGCAGCTCCGACTGCATGCTCAAGCCCGTGCGGCACTTCCCCGATTCCACCCGCAAGAACGGCGTGCTGGTGATGTGCGAAGTCATGATGCCCGATGGCGTCACGCCGCACGCATCGAACAAGCGCGCCACCATCCTGGACGATGACGGCGCCTGGTTCGGCTTCGAGCAGGAGTATTTCTTCTACAAGGACGGCCGCCCGCTCGGCTTCCCCGCCGCCGGATACCCGGCTCCGCAGGGCCCGTACTATTGCGGCGTCGGCTACAAGGAAGTCGGCAGCATCGCCCGCAAGATCGTCGAGGAGCACCTCGACCTCTGCCTCGACGCCGGCATCAACCACGAGGGCATCAATGCCGAGGTGGCCAAGGGCCAGTGGGAGTTCCAGATCTTCGGCAAGGGCTCCAAAAAGGCCGCCGACGAGATGTGGGTCGCCCGCTATCTGCTCCAGCGCCTGTGCGAGTCCTACGAGATCGACGTCGAATACCATTGCAAGCCGCTCGGCGCGACCGACTGGAACGGCTCCGGCATGCATGCCAACTTCTCGACCGAGCACATGCGCACGGTGGGCGGACAGGCCTATTTCGAGGCGCTGATGGCGGCCTTCAAGGAGAACCTTGACGACCACATCGCCGTCTATGGCCCCGACAACCACATGCGCCTGACCGGCAAGCACGAGACCGCGGCCATCGACCAGTTCAGCTACGGCGTCGCCGATCGCGGCGCCTCGATCCGCGTGCCGCACAGCTTCGTCAACAACGCGTACAAGGGCTATTTGGAAGACCGCCGGCCCAACAGCCAGGGGGACCCCTACCAGATCGCTTCGCAGATCCTGAAGACGATCTCGTCGGTTCCGACCGAGACCAGTCAGAAGGCCGCCGCCTAAGATTTAGGCGATTTCCGTAGATACTTGCTCGATTTAAAATCACGGCCCGTCGCATCACCTGCGGCGGGCCTTCTTTTTTGCCTGTTTCGCAGGCGCTAAATCCTTTCGCTGGCACCTTTGCGCCGGATGCGGCCAGGCCAGTTGGGCCGTGGCCAGACACCGCGCGCCGAAGTCGGCAGACAAGCGTGCGCTGGGGCGATCCGTGCAGCGGTCGATCCAGGCGTCGAGGAGTGGGTCGCCGGACTTGTCGAATCACGCATAGGGCGAGTGCCGCAGCAGGTCCGGCAGCCGGAGCCCGGATCGAGCACGAGCGTGGCTACGGCTATCGCCTGATCGAGGATGGAGCGCTGCCGCCTCAGATCTTTGACCGGATCGAGATCGAGGCCCTGGTGCTCGGCCTGTCGGAGGTGCGGCACAGGGGGGACGGCCGAGTCAGAAGGACAAGCCCCCGCGCCCTGTGGCGTGTAGCGGTCCGGAGGTCGAGCGTCCTTTACGCCCCGAAGATCGACCATCCGAGACGCTTCGTCAGCATCTCCAGGGCGATCCGCCCGAGGTGTGAGTTGCCCGAGGTGTCGAGTCCGGGCGACCAGACGGCGATCGAGGCCTTGCCGGGAGCGATCGCCAGGATGCCGCCGCCGACGCCGCTCTTGCCGGGCAGGCCGACCCGGTAGGCGAACTCGCCGGAACCGTCGTAATGGCCGCAGGTGAGCATCACCGCGTTGATGCGGCGCGCCCGCTCCGGCGAAACCACGGAATGTCCCGTGGAAGGATTGCGCCCGGAATGGGCGAGGAAGCGCCCGGCCATGGCGAGCTGGCGGCACGACATGGCGATGGCGCAGTGGTGAAAGTAGACGCCGAGGGTGAAATCGACCGGGTTGTCGAGCACCCCGAAGGATTTCATGTAGTTGGCCAGCGCCATGTTGCGGAAGCCCGTGCGCAGTTCCGAGGCCGCGACGGCCTCGTCGATGGTGATGGTGGGGTCCTGGGCCAGGAACTGCAGGAAGCGCAGGATCTCGCCGAGGGCCTCCCGAGGCTGGTGGCCCGAGAGGATCAGATCGGTGACCGCGATGGCGCCCGCATTGATGAAGGGATTGCGCGGGATGCCGCGCTCGCGTTCCAGCTGGACGATGGAATTGAACGGGCTGCCGGATGGCTCGCGCCCGACGCGGCGCCAGAGCCGGTCGCCGGCCATGCCGAGGGCGAGGGTCAGGGTAAAGACCTTCGAGATGCTCTGGATCGAGAACGGCACGTCGCAGTCGCCGCCGGCCGCGACCCGGCCCTCGGCGTCGATCACCACGAGGCCGAAGGCCCCGGCATCGACGCGCGCGAGTTCGGGTATGTAGGTCGCCACCTCGCCGCGGTCCTGCCGATCCCGCATCTCGTCGGTGATCTCGCGGACGACACGGTCGAGGTCGGGCACGTCTGACGGCATCGGATGGGAGTTCCGCTGGAGGCTACGAAGGGCGGGCAAAGACCCGGCAAGCGTCAGGCAAGGATCGGGCAAACGCCGGGCCACGGCGAACGCGAAGCGTGCGGACGGGTGAGCCGCCGGTCGTTGCCGGTGCACAGGTCGTTCGCGGCGGCGTACGGTTCAGCTTAGCGACAGCATCCGTGGACTATACCGCTGCCATGGTGATGCTTGATTGAGAGTTCAAGTTTGTATCTAATCGTTTCCGGATAAAGGGCATGGTCTTTCGGCTGCATTCGCAGACTTAAGATCCGATGAATGCGTTTTTCAGTGGCCGTTAAATCGCGCAGCCGTAGCACGGCGGCCGAAATGACGGCGCTCCGGGCTCTCCCGAAGCTGCCGTCGAGCGATGGGCAGCGATGAGCACTGATTCGAGCGAACCGAACCTGAGCCTCCTGGGCGGCAATTCGTTCTCCGGCACGCCGGCTCTCTGCATCGCCGCCGATGCATCGAGAGTCCCCGCGGCGGCGACAGAGGCGGTTCTCGGTGGTCCTGCGGGTGTCGTGCCCCACGCCCTGTCCGTCCCTCGGCGCGCTTCGCAGACCGGCATGACGCCGGAGGCCCGCCGGCGCATCGGCCGCAACCTGCGCCTCCTCTACGCCGAGGTGCTGCAACAGCCCCTTCCCGACCGTTTCGACGCACTCCTCGCCGATCTGGCCACCCGCAGCAACACGCGAGGATCTTCATGAACGCCGCGATGCAGAGCCCGGTCGGTACCCCACGGGGCGCCGATGACGAGATGCGCAATCTGCTGCTCGGCGCGATTCCCGCGCTGCGCGCCTTCGCCTTCTCGCTGACCTACGATCTCGACCGCAGCGACGACCTCGTGCAGGACACCCTGGTGCGCGCCTGGACCAAGGCCGACAGCTTCACGCGGGGGACCAACCTCACCGCCTGGCTGTTCACCATCCTGCGCAACCTGTTCTATTCGGAGCAGCGCAAGCGCAAGCGCGAGGTGGAAGATGCCGACGGTGCCCTGGCGGGGCGCCTCACGAGCCTGCCCGAGCAAGAGATCCGCGTCGAGATGCTCGAGTTCCAGGAAGCCCTGAACACCCTGCCGTTCAGCCAGCGCGAGGCCCTGGTGCTCGTGGGTGCGCAGAACTTCACCTACGAGGAGGCGGCCGAGATCTGCGGCGTGGCCGTGGGCACCATGAAGAGTCGCGTCAGCCGGGCGCGCGGACGGCTCATCGAGAGCCTGGGCATGAACGGCACCGACGATATCGGCGCCGATGCCTTCACGCGGGCGGCCCTGGGGTCGCCCCCCGGGTAGCGAGTTCAGACCAGGGCGCTTCGCACTGCGCGGGCGATCTTGTCGGCCGGCACCTCGCTGCGGTCTCCGAGCAGGCGCCGGCCGGAGGCGATCACCTGCAGGGCCTCGCGGCTGCTGCCCTCCCGCAGGGCCACAGCCTCGAGATCGCGCAGGTATTCGATCACGCCTTCGCGGACCTGGCCTTCACGAACCTGGCCTCCGCGAGCCTTGCCCTCACGAGCCTTGCCCTCACGAACCTTGCCTTCACGAATCTGGCCTTCGCGAGCCAGCACCGGCTCGACCCGTGACGTGACGTCGTGCGCCACCGAGGCCCAGAATGCGGCCGGTCCGGCGGAATTCTCGTGCATCGTCTCGCTTCCCTGACGTGTGTTGACGCGTAAGGGGTGACGGCCCGCGTCGAGCCACCCGCGTCGGGCATGGCGAACCTCGCCTCCCTCTGCGCGCTGCGACGCGAATCCGAACCCCGTGATCCCGTTAACAAGAAGGAAGCGGAGCGTTAAATAACTTGGATCAAGTCGTAATTGAAAACCACTCTGGGTTGTCGCTCGAAAAGTCATGGGGTGACTTATTCTGTGACCAAATCAATGGTTGATCCTGGCCATCAGGGAACACGGAGCGCAAAGGACCGGTTTTCATGTCGTGCTCGCCTAAATTGCTGCGGCCGGTCAGCTGAAGTCATGGTTTGTCGAAGCTTCACTCGTGTCGAAGTTCCGCGTTGCCGAAACCTGGAATCGCGCTCGATCGACATAGGGGACAGCGAACCTGCCGCGCGGCGGCGAGCACGAGGGGCGCACCGGACGGTCATTGCCAGCCCCTTCGAAACCGCACCGGACACCAGTGGAGGCACGCATGGGCCTGTTCACCCGAGACATCAAAACCCTCGACGATCTCTTCGTTCACACCCTGCAGGACATCTACTACGCCGAGAATCAGATCACGAAGGCGTTGCCCAAGATGATCGCCAAGGCGACGCATCCGGAGCTGAAGCAGAGCTTCGAGACCCACCTGCGCCAGACCGAGACCCAGATCCAGCGCCTGGAGAAGGTCTTTCAGATGCATGGCCACAGTCCGAAGGCCGTGACCTGCCCGGCGATCAACGGCATCATCGAGGAAGCCAACGAGGTCGCCGGCGAGATCGCCGACAAGGATGTGCTGGATGCGGCCCTCGTCGCCTCCGCGCAGGCCGTCGAGCATTACGAAATCACCCGCTACGGCACGCTGATCGCCTGGGCCAAGCGCCTGGGGCGCGACGATTGCGCGGGTGTCCTCCAGCAGAACCTCGACGAGGAGAAGGCGACCGACCACCTGCTCACCGCCATGGCCGAGCGGCAAGTCAACCAGCGCGCCGCCTGACCGGCGCGCCGCGCACGAAGCGGTCACCAACCGGCCGACGTGGGGATCTTGCGCTGATGCGGGCCGTTGCTTTTTGGGCCGCGTCCCGCGCACCCTGGCGCGGCCCGGTCGCCCGTCCGTGGCGGTGAACGACTCCCCGACGAGAGCCCATGGCCCGCAAGCGCGCGCGACCGACGAACGAGATCCTGGCCGAGGTAGCCATGCGCCTCGGCCTGCCGCCCCGGAGCGTCGAATTGGATGCCCTGCGGCTCCATCTCGGCCTGCCCGAATATGGCGGCTTCGTCGAGGATGCGGTGGTGGCCAAGGCGCTGCGCGAGCTGAAGGCGCGCCGCGCCTTCTCGGAGGGCGGTGTCGCCACCGTGAGGAAGGCGGTGCCGGCCCTGCGCGCCGCGGTGATGCGGGATGGCAGCATCGCCTGGACGATCCGGACCCTGATCCCCATCCTGGACGGGGGCCGCCTCGACCTCCGGGTCGATGCGGCTCCCGAGACGGGAATCGCCGGCATCCTCTCCGGGATGGCCCATCGCAACGACCCGAGCTGGCGCCTCGACGAACTGCGCGCCGCCGTCGCCGAAACCGCGGTCCGGAGCGCGAAGTCCCTGCGCCGGGCGGTGGAGCGCCTGCGCGACCAGGTCGCAGAGGACTTGCGCGAGGTCGGCGCCGACGCGGTGACCTATATCGACCATCTCGACCGCTCGCTGCGGTCGCGGGCCTTCCAGCTCTCGCCGAACCTGAATCAGTCCCTGACCGACACGCTCAAGGGCGTGCGCGCCCGCGCCCGCAACGTGGCGCGCGAGGATTCGCGCCTGCGCCGCCTGCGCGACCAGGTGGGCTTCGGCGCCTACATCGAGAAGTTCACCGCGGCCCGACGCCTCAGCCGGCGCATCATCTTCCACATGGGGCCGACCAATTCCGGTAAGACCTATGCGGCCCTGGAGATGCTGCGCGCCGCGCCCACCGGCACCTACTTGGCGCCCCTGCGCCTCCTCGCCCTGGAGAACTACGAGGCTCTGGCCGAGCGCGGCCTGCGCGCCGGGATGGTGACGGGCGAGGAGACCCTCGGCGACCTGAACCCGACCCACACCGCCCGCACCATCGAAACCGCCGACCTGACGCGGCCCGTCGACGTCGCGGTCATCGACGAAATCCAGATGATCGCCGACCCCGACCGGGGCTGGGCTTGGACCAACGCCCTGTTCGGCGTGGCCGCCCGCACTGTGGTGGTGTGCGGCTCGGACGATGCGCTGGCCGCCGTGCGACGGGCGGCGGAGGCAGCCAACGAATCCCTCGAGGTCGTCACTTTCGTGCGCAAGACCCCCCTGGTGTTGCAGGAGGTGCCGGTACCCCTCGAAGACGTGACGCCGGGCGACGCGGTCGTGGCGTTTTCGCGAAGGGCCGTCCACGAGAATCGCGAGATCCTGGTGGCGGCGGGCCACCGGGTGGCGACAATCTACGGCGCGCTCTCACCGGAGGTGCGCCGGGCCGAGGCCGCGCGCTTCCGCGCGGGCGAGGCCGACGTCCTGGTCACCACGGATGCCATCGGCATGGGCCTCAACCTCGGCCCCCTCAAGCGGGTCGTATTCTCGGCCGTGCGCAAGTGGGACGGGGTCGGGGAGCGGGCGTTGACCAATTCGGAGATCCGCCAGATCGCGGGCCGCGCCGGGCGCTTCGGGCATCAGGACGAGGGCTACGTCGCTGCCGTGGACGAGACCGGACTGGAGCCGATCCGTGCGGCGCTCGCGGGAGCGCCCACGGCGCCGGCCGCCGATACCCGTTTCTTCGTGCGGCCCGACCTCATCGCCATCAACTCGGTGGCCGAGGAGATGCGCACGGACAGCCTGCGCGAGGTGCTGGCGCATTTCGCGCGTGCCACCTTCTATGCCGGATCGCCGTTCCAGCCCTCGGCCCTGGAGGAAATCCTGGAGATCGCCCGAGTGGTCGACAAGGCGCGGCTGCCGATCGCGGAGAAGTTCGCGTTCTCGGTCTGCCCGGTGGACCGGCGCGATCCGGTCTCCCTCGGCATGCTGGAGCGCTGGACCCAGGCACGGGCGGCTGGCACGACGGTGCCTGCCCTGCGCGCGAACCTGGCGGGGGAACTCGTCTACCAGGAGCGGACGGTGAAGCTCGCCAGCGCCTATCTCTGGCTGTCGCGGCGCTTTCCCGAGACCTTCGACGATGCCGAAGCGATGCGCGCCATGCGAGGACGCGCCAACGGGGAGATCGAGCGCCACCTGCGGGAGACGGCAACCCGCAAGGTCGAGCGGCGCACACGCCGCGCCGGCAGTGGACGCTGAGCGCCCGGCGCCGCGTTCGATCGCCGGACGGCCCAGGGGAGGGGCGACCCCTCCCCGACGCCGATCCGGATTTTGCGTTCAGGCCGACTTGAGGTGCGCGGCGAGGTGCTTGTTCATTTCGAACATGGTGCACTTGTCCTTGCCGAAAACCTTCTTGAGCTTGTCGTCGGCCAGGATCTCGCGCTTGTTCTCGGGGTTCTGGAGGTTGTGCTTCTTGATGTACTCCCAGACCTTGCTCACGACCTCGCCGCGCGGCAGGGACGCGTCGCCGACGACGGCGGCGAGCTCGGGCGACGGCTTCAGAGGCTGTTGCAGCGCGTTGGGCTTGGCGCCTTCACCCTTCGGAGCGGCGACCTTCTTGCCCTTGGCGGCCGGCTTCTCGGCGTCCTTCCCGGCCGCCTTGGGTGCAGCCTTCTCGGCAGTCTTCGTGGTGCTCTTTGCCATGGGATGTTCCTCCGGATGTCGACGGTGAGCGCCGGTACGCCCACGGCCCGTGGCCTCGCAGCGCATAGGTGCAACAACTAAGCGGTGCCGCGAGCGTTCCAAGGGAAAACCGCCCGCTGCGCCCGCGTCATCCACAGGCGTGCAGACGAAAGGGCCTGCGAAGGGCCTGCGAAGGGCTGGCGGAGAGTGGGCGAAGGGCCGGTGCGGGACGCGACAAACCCCGCTCCACCTGCGCGGAAACGCGGTCTCGGCGATCTGTACTTCCGCCCGACGCCAAGGCGCCAGCGGATCGGATCCAGGCGGGTATGTCGGGCGAAAGACGTGAGTGCAGAGGAGGTTAGGGCGACTTCTCGGCCTTCGTCTAGGCGCAGGTCCCGGGCGGAGGCCGCCGTTCCCTCGCGCGGGCGGCGTGTCGCCCGTGCAGGCGGGCCGGGCGGCCGACGCTCAAGCCCGAGCGCTTCGTTCAGCGGAACGGTCGGTTCCGCCGAGAACATTCCACGACCGGTCGGAATTTTGGCAGACAGAGCGCCTGACCCCGGGCGGATTCGGGACATCGCCCGATGGGTACCGTCACCGAACCTTAAGGGCGATCGGTGAATCCAGGGTCATGATCCTCCTTGCCTTCACGCTCTCGCTGGGCGCCGCCGCCGCACTCATCATCGGACTGGGCACGCTGGTGTCGGTGGAGGCGCAAGGCCATCCCGGTACCCGGGCGGATGCGGGCCTGATCTGACGCCGGTCTGACACCGCACGGGCGAGCCAGACGGAGCTGACGACCGACCCCTGTCCTGGAACCCCCGCGCGGGTCGCGGCTTGTCCGGTCGAGCGCCGGTCCCGGCGCATCCCCCAGCCACGAGGAGTTTGCATGCCGACGGACCTCCCGAACGAGCGCAGCATCCGTCCCGCCGGCTCGATGGAGCTCGATCCCTCCGCCGAGGGCGTCGCCATCGACGAGACCTCGCGCCTGATCGCCTCGAACAAGGTCGAGGGCACGGCCGCCTATCGCCGCGACGGCGAGCATATCGGTACGGTCTACAATTTCATGGTCGACAAGGTCTCGGGCCAGGTCGCCTACGCGGTCCTGTCCTTCGGGGGCTTTCTCGGCCTGGGCGAGAGCTATCACCCGGTGCCCTGGCGGGCGTTGACCTACAGCGTCGAACTCGGCGGCTACATCGTCGACATCGACCGCGACACCCTGGAGGGCGCCCCGACGCATGGCCCCGGCGAAGACCCCTTCGCCGATCCGCGTTACGGCGAGCGCGTCGACGGCCATTACGGCGGCTCGAAGGTGCCTACTGCCTGAAGAACGTCCGATGCCTGGCAAATCCCCGCCGATTGAAAGATCTCCGCCCGCCGGTTCACGATTCCGGCGCGGCCACGATCCGGTCGAAGTCGAGGAGCGCGGTCTCGATCACGATCTGCGTGCGGCTGATGACGTCGAGCTTGCGTAGGATTTCAGAGACGTGCGCCTTCACGGTCGAATCCCCGACCTGAAGCTCGTGGGCGATCTGCTTGTTCAGCATCCCCTGCCGGATCATCGCCAGCACCCGCACCTGTTGCGGGGTCAGGCTCCCAACCCGCTCGGCGATCGGGGCCTTGCGGGCCGTTGAGGGGATCGGGGGCGCGGCCGGCAGGCTCGCCGGCACCGAGAGGCCGCCGGCCAGGACATCGGCGATGGCTCGCGTCAGCGTCGCCTTGTCGACCGCCTTCGGCACGAAGCCGGCGGCGCCGTGGTCGAGGGCTTCGCGGATGATCCGCGGATCTTCCAGGCCCGACACGACGAGGATCGGGACGCGCGGGGCCTGCGCCCGGATCGCCAGCAGGCCCTCGAAGCCGGTAACCCCCTGCATCGACAGGTCGAGGAGGATGATCTCGGTGGCGGGCTGCCGGGCCAGCACCGCGCAAGCGCCGACGATCCCATCGGCCTCGTGCACCGTCGCGTCCGGATAGGCGAGCCCCACGGCGCTCGCCAGCGCCTCACGAAACAGCGGGTGATCGTCGACGATGAGGAGATGCATGCCCGTTCCGCCCGGTGCGTGCGCCCCTGTGCCGGAGCCGTTCGGCGCTGCATTGCGCGGCCACCGGTCGCCCGACATACTCGTGTCATCGCGGAGAACCGGGCGTCAAGCCCGGCCCGCGCCGGGCAGCGAGGGAACGCGCGTGACAGAGGGGACGCGGGTGCGCACGCACCGGTGCGGCATCACCACGACCTGGACCGACGCCGCCGACGCCGAAACGGCACTGGCGGAGATCGGCGCGGCCATCGGCACCGGCCGGGTCGCCCAGATCGTGGCGTTCTTCTCGGCCGACTACGACGTCGACACCCTCAATCGGGGCTTCTCCACCCGCTTTCCCGGTGCGGGCATCGCCGGGTGCACGATGTCCGGCGGCATCTCCCCGGCGGGCGGCCTCGATCGCGGCCTCGTGGTCATCGCCTTTCCGTCCGACGGCTTCCGCATCGTCTCGACGCTGCTCGACGCCATCGACCATCTCGACGTCGAGCGCACCGCCTCGAGCGTGCGCGCCCTGCGAAGGAGTCTCGACGGGGCATCCGCCGATCCGATCAATGGGCGCCGCTTCGCCCTGTCGCTGATCGACGGGCTCGCCAATGCCGAGGAGACCGTGGTCTCGGCCATCGCCTGGGCCCTCGACGGCATCCCCCTGGTGGGCGGCTCGGCCGGTGACGACCTTACCTTCCGTGAGACCGTGCTGCTGCATGACGGCGGCATTCATCAGCGCGCCGCCGTGCTGCTGCTGGTGGAATCGGATTTCCCGGTCCAGATCTTCAAGAGCGACAATTTCGAGCCGACCGCGACCCGGTTCGTGGTCACCGCTTCCGACGACGAGCAGCGCACCGTCCACGAACTCAACGCCGAGCCGGCCGCGCGGGAATACGCCATGGCGGTGGGGCTCGACCCGGAGCGTCTGTCGCCCATGAGCTTTGCCGCCTATCCCCTCGCCGTGAAGGTGGGCGGCGAGTATTTCTGCCGGTCGATCCGGCGCATGAATCCCGACGGCTCGCTCAGCTTCTTCTGCGCCATCGACGAGGGCGTGGTGCTGACCCTGGCGCGACCGCGCGACATCGTGGCGGCGACAGAGGCCGAGCTGTCGCGCCTCGACGCGGCGCTCGGCGGCATCGACCTCGTCATCGGCTTCGAATGCGTGCTGCGCCGCCTCGACGCCGAGAGCCGTCAGGTGCGCCACGGCATCGTCGACCTCTACCGGCGCTACGACGTCGTCGGCTTCGACACCTACGGCGAGCAGTACCGTTCGATGCACCTGAACCAGACCTTCACGGGCATTGCCATCGGGCGGGGCGGAGTGGACCGGTGACGGTCCCGTCCCCCGAAGCCCAGGGGGGTGCGCCGGGCGAGAGCGCCAACCTGCGGCGGATCGCCAAGCTGGAGCGGATCAACGCCGCCCTGATGGCGCATGTGGAGCGCAGCATGGACCAGCAGGGCGGTGCCTACTCGCTGTTCCAGACCGCCACCATGCTGGAGGGGCGCGTCCGCAGCCGCACCGAGGAGCTAACCGGCCTCATGCACCGCCTGGAGCGCTCCAACGAGGCCTTGGTGGCCGCCAAGGAGGAGGCGGAGAACGCCAACCGCTCCAAGACCCGCTTCCTCGCCGCCGCGAGCCACGACCTGCTCCAGCCCCTGAATGCGGCGCGCCTCTCGGCCTCGGCGCTGGCCGGCCTGGCCCTCGGGCCGGAGGCGGTGGCGATCTCCGGCCGGATCGAGCGCGGCCTGCAGATCATCGAGGATCTGATCAAGACCCTCCTGGACATCTCGAAGCTCGATGCCGGCGTGGTGCGCCCGGCGATCAAGCCGGTGGCCCTCGGCGACCTCCTGGCCGGCATCGCGGCGAGCTTCCGGCCCTTCGCCGCGCGCAAGGGCCTGCGCCTCGTCGTCCGCGGCCCCGACCTCGTCGTGGCCAGCGATCCGCTGATGCTCCAGCGCATCGTCCAGAACCTCGTGTCGAACGCCATCCGGTACGCGCGCGCGGGCGGGGTGCTGGTGGCGGTTCGGCGGCGCGGCGCATCCTGCCGGCTCGAGGTGCTCGACACCGGTTGCGGCATCGCCGCGGCGGAGCGGGACCTCGTCTTCGAGGAATTCTTCCGCGGCGGTGCCGAGGGGGAGGGCGGTGAACCCGGCCTCGGCCTCGGTCTCTCAATCGTGCGCCGCATGGCGCAGGCCCTCGACCATCCCCTCGAGCTGACCTCGCAGGTCGGGCGCGGCACCCGCATGGCCCTGACCCTGCCGGTCAGCCCTACGCCGCCCGAGCGTGTGGTGCCGGCGCCACCCGTGGCGACCCGGCTCACCGGCGCACGGGTGCTGGTGGTGGAGAACGATCCGCCCACCGCCGATGCCCTGGAGCGCCTCCTGCGGGCCTGGGACGCCGAGGTCTCGGTTCATCGCGATCTCGCAGGGGTGGAGGCGGCGCTCGCCGCGGGGCTGGACCTGCCGGACCTTCTCGTCCTCGACTATCATCTCGACCACGGGGCCTGCGGCCTCGATGTGGCGGCCCACCTGCAGGCCCGGATGTTGACGCCCCTGCCGGTCATCGTGACCACCGCCGATCATGCGCCCGAAATCGCCGCGCAGGTCGCGGCACTGGGAGGGCAACTGATGCACAAGCCGGTTCGCCCGGCGCAGTTGCGGGCGCTCCTGACCTACCTGCTGGCATGACGAAGACGGGCTAGAGTATTTTGAATAATCCTATGGCGTCGCAAGGCATCGCAACCCTAACAAAAGAGCCTTCCCCGCCGTTGCGCGTCTGTCTTGCTGAATGTCTCCAGTCAAATTTGAGGCTGCATTGAAAAATTTGCAGCGCACCAAGATATAATTGCACTGCGGCGATAGTAGTGGCGCCCTTGCGAAGCTTCGCGCGGGTCTTTACGCTTCCGCCCCAGAACAAGACTGCCCCTGCACGCCTTTCGCCAGGATGAATCCTGTCGCTCGTCGTCGCTGTGGGCGCGCGGAGGACGGCCCGGTTCATGAAGAAAAACAAGGTCATCACGGCCGGCGAGGCGATCGCGCTGATCCGGCACAACGACGTGGTCACCACGACGGGCTTCGTCCAGAGCTGCATCCCGGAAGCGTTGCACGCGGCCCTGGAGAAGCGCTTCGTCGACACCGGCGCACCCCGTGACCTGACCCTGATCATGACGGCGGGAGCCGGCGACAGCAAAGGCCTCGGCACCGGGCGTCTGCATCACGAAGGCTTGCTTCGCCGCGTCATCGCGGCCAATTTCGGCCGCATGCCGAAGGTCGCCAAGGCCGCGCAGGAAGACAAGATCCTGGGCTACAACCTGCCTCAGGGCGTGATCTCGCAGCTTTACCGAGCCTGTGCCGCCGGCCAGCCTGGGCTGTTCTCCAAGGTCGGCCTGCACACCTACGTCGATCCCCGTCACGGCGGCGCCCGCGTCAACACCGTGACGCAGGACGAGATCGTGAAGCTCGTCGAGGTCGATGGCGAGGAATGGCTGTTCTACACCGCCACCAAGATCGACGTCGCCTTCATCCGCGGCACCTCGGCCGATCCGTCGGGCAACATCTCCTTCGAGAAGGAGGCCCTGACCCTCGATTGCCTCGCCCAGGCCATGGCGGCGCGCAACAATGGCGGCATCGTCATCGCCCAGGTCGAGCGCATCGTCGATGACGGCTTCCTGCTGCCGAAGGACGTGCGCGTGCCCGGCATCCTGGTCGACTGCGTGGTGCTGGCCGAGCCCGAGATGCACCGCATGAACTACGGGGTGCAGCACGATGCGGCCCTCGCCGGCCAGATCCGCGTGCCGGTCAGCGGCATGAAGAAGATGCCGCTTGATGCCCGCAAGGTCATCGCCCGCCGCGCTGCCTTCGAGCTGCCGCCGAACGGCGTCGTCAACCTCGGCGTCGGGGCGCCCGAGGGCATCTCGGCCGTGGCCAACGAGGAGAAGGTGACACCCTACATCACCCTCACCACCGAAGCCGGCGCGGTCGGCGGCGTGCTTGCATCGGGGTCGAGCTTCGGCGCCGCCACGAACGCCGATTGCGTCATCGATCAGAACCAGATGTTCGACTTCTACGACGGCGGCGGCCTCGACATGACCTGCCTGGGTCTGGCCGAGTGCGACCAGCACGGGAACGTCAACACCAGCATGTTCGGGGGCCGCCTCAACGGCTGCGGCGGCTTCATCAACATCAGCCAGAACGCCCGCTCGGTGGTCTTCGCCGGCACCTTCACGGTGGGCGGCCTGGAGACCGCGATCGAGGACGGCAAGCTCCGCATCGTCACGGAGGGCCGCTCGCAGAAATTCCTGCCCCAGGTCGAGCAGATCACCTTCAGCGGGCATTATGCGCAGATGCGCTCGCAGCCGGTCATCTACGTCACCGAGCGCTGCGTCTTCCAGCTCACCGACGAGGGCCTGGAGCTCATCGAGGTGGCACCCGGCATCGACATCGAGCGGGACATCCTGCCCCATATGGGCTTCCGGCCGATCATCAAGCAGCCGATGCCGATGGATGCCCGCCTGTTCCGCGACGAGCCGATGGAACTGCTCGCCGACCTGCTCAACCTCAACCTGCCGGAGCGGGTGAGCTACGACCCCGAGCGCAATATCCTGTTCGTGAACCTCGAGGGCTGGCATGCCCGCGCCAAGAGCGACCTCGACGACCTGCGCATGGTGCTGGTGGGCGCCTGCAAGAAGGCCGGCCAGCGGGTCAACACCGTGGTCAATCACGACGGGTTCCGCATCAACGAGAACCTGTACGACGACTACGCCCACATGATCCAATACCTGCAGGCCAACTACTATCTCACCACCACCCGCTACGCGACCAGCGCCTTCCTGCGCCTCAAGATGGAGGAGGCCCTGAATCGTCGCGGCCTCGCGCCCCACGTCTTCGAGCGCAAGGAGGACGCCCACGCCTTCCTCGAGGGCGCCGGCAAGGTCCGCCGGGCCTCGACGGCGATCGCCTCGGCGGCGTGAAGGGCGGGGCCGGCCCGACGGGCCGGTCCTTCCGCGACCGTGCGGCGTCCTCGGCGATCCAAGCCGATCCCGTGCTCCATCTGAGCCGGAGGCGGGCGTTTGTGCCCCGCCGGGGTTTATGCCCGGCCGGTCCCAGGCCGCGTCCGCATGCGGCTGCGCGGCCAGTCGGCTGCCGGACCCGGGCGCGTCGCGGAGGCGCGGCAATTGCCGGGGTTCGCTTAATCCGAGACAACAGGCTCCATGATCGTCCGTTCGCGCCCGAGCCTGTTCGATATTCTGTTCACCCTGCGCGGCTCGATCCTGCCGCAGGTGGCACCCAAGGTGCTGAGCATCACCCTCATCGCGGTGATCGTGGTGGCGGTGGAGCGGCGCTGGCCCGAGGCGTTCCCGATCACTGCCGGCGTCGGCCCCTTCACCCTCATCGGGATCGCCCTGTCGATCTTCCTCAGCTTCCGCAACAGCGCCTGCTACGACCGCTGGTGGGAGGGGCGCCGGGCCTGGGGCGGCCTCGTGGTCGAGACGCGCGGACTCGCCCGGCTTCTCAGCGCCCTCCTGCCCGGCGAGGCCGACGAGCCCTTGCGCGGACGCGCCCTGCGGCGCCTCTCGGCCTTCGCGCATGCCCTCCACGCCCAGCTTCGCGGCGGCGACGTGGCCGCGGCGGCCAAGCCCTGGCTCCCGGGCGCCGAGGCGGAGCGCCTCGCCCGCCACCCGAGCGCGGCCGATGCGGTGCTCGCCGGACTCACCACCGACCTCGCCAAGGCCTATCGCCGGGGGGCGCTGACCGACGTCCTGTTCGCTGCCCTGGAGCACAAGATCGCGGCCCTGGCGCAGGTCCAGGTGGTGTGCGAGCGCATCCAGAACACGCCGCTGCCCTTCGCCTACACCCTGCTCCTCTACCGCACGGCGTGGATCTACTGCCTGCTGCTGCCCTTCGGCCTCGCAGCCTCCCTCGGCTGGGCGACGCCGGTGGCCACCGCCCTGGTCGCCTACACGTTCTTCGGCCTCGATGCGCTGGGTGACGAACTGGAGGAGCCCTTCGGCCTGGCGCCGAACGACCTGCCGCTCGATGCCTTGCTGCACACCATCGACGGCATCGTGCTCGATGCCCTGGGCGAGACCGCGCCGCCGCCCCTGGAGCCGGAGCGGTATCTGCTGACGTGAGGGGCGAGGCCGCGCGCGTGCTCGTCGCGGAAGCGCCTCGATTGTCGATCATTCGAGCGGGTGAAGGGCCGGTCAGTCGTTGACGAGCGGTTGAGGCGCGACGACAGCCATGAGATGCCGTCTGATTTCGTCTGCAACCGCCCGGACATGTGTCTGCGCCAAATCGTGGTTCGCCCCCAGCAGGATGCAAAGGCGGGCATTCGGCAAGAGAGCAGCCAGCCTCTTCCCGACGGCGACCGGGCTGATCGAATCCGAGTCTCCCCACAACAACAGGACCGGAACTCGGATGGACGGCAAACCGGAAGAGAGATCGGCGATCGGATCGGCGATCCACTTCGCAGCGCGTGGGAAGGCCCTGAAGTAGTCCGGCCGCCAATCCGATCCGCCCAGATCGACCATCGGCACGCCGCCGGATGTCACCGTCAACACCAAGCTCTTGACGAGATCGGGAAATGCCAGCGCCACCTTGATCGCGATGATCCCGCCCATCGACTGAGCGACGATGGCCACCGGCTCGCGAATTTCAGTGGCGACCAGAGCGACGAGATCGTCCAGCCCGTCCACGTCCTGCCGAGGGGGCTCTGCGCCCAATCCCGGCCATCCGAAAAACACACCATCCAATCCGGCCTGGGTGGCAACGGGCCTCCAGAACGAAGCACTTCCGGATGCACCGGGTAGAAACAGCGTTTTCATTACGGTTCATCCGCTCATCGTCGCTGAAGTGCGGACGTGACGAGGGTAACCGGCCATGTCGGGTCGAGGACGGACGCGTCCATGGCGTCGACGCTCGACCCGCGCTGCTCAATACTCCCAGAAGATCCGCTGCAGTTCCTTCGAGTCCTGCGTCTTCGTCAGAGCGACGGCGGCCAGGATCTTGGCCTTTTGCGGGTTCAGGTCGTGGGCCACCACCCAGTCGTACTTGTCGTCGGGCTGCTCGGCGTTGCGCAGGACGAAGCCGTCGCCGACGCGGGACGAGCGGATGATCTGCACGCCTTTGGAGCGGATGTCCTTCAGGGTGTCGACGAGGTAGCCCGCCACCGAGCCGTTGCCGGTGCCCGCATGGATGATCGCCTTGGCGCCGCCCGCCACCGCCGAGGTATAGGGCTCCGGGTGCATGTTGCCGGAGCCGTACACGATGGCGACGTCGGGCAGGCTGTCGATGGTGTCGATGTCGAACTCGGAGGTTGTGCCATGGCGCTTCACCGGGGCGCGGAACCAGTAGGTCTTGCCCTCCACCACCATGCCGAGGGGGCCCCACTGGCTGAAGAAGGCCGAGGGCTTGATGTTGATGCGCTTGGTGGTGTCGCGGCCGGCCTGAATCTCGTCGTTCATGGTCAGCAGCACGCCCTTGGCGCGGGCGTCCCTGGCGCCGGCCACGGTCACGGCGTCGAGGAGGTTGAGGGCGCCGTCCGCCGAGATCGCCGTGGAGGGGCGCATCGAGGCCACCATCACGATGGGCTTGTCGGTCTTCACCACGAGGTCGAGGAAGTAGGCCGTCTCCTCCACCGTGTCGGTGCCGTGGGTGACGACGACGCCGTCGACGTCGTCGCGCTTGACCAGGGCCGAAATCTTCTTGGCGAGCTCGATGAGCTGCGCGTTGGTGAAGCTCTCGGAGGCGATCTGGAAGGCCTGCTCGCCGCGCACGTCCGCCACCTGGGCGATGGCCGGCACGGCGGCGATCAGCTTGTCCACCGGCACCTTGGCGGCCTGGTAGGTCGCGCTGTTGGCGGCGTCCGCGCCGGCGCCCGCGATGGTGCCACCCGTCGCCACGATGACGACCCGCGGCTTGGCCGCAGCGGTCGGCGCCGGTGCCTCATTGCCAGGCTTGACCGTTGCGCCGGGCATCACCGTTGCGCCGGGCTTGGCCGGGATCGGTCCCTCCAGCGCGCGCGCGGGCAGGACGGTGCCGGCCATCAGGGCCATCAGGGCGATCGGCAGGGTACGGCGCATGCTGAGACTCGGGTCGTTTCGGGAGTGGCATTGTGACCCGCACCACCGATAAGGCCAGCCGAAAATCACGCCGTGCCTCGCTCAATCCCGATGCAGCCCGATCCGCGCGCCGCCAGCGCCGAGACGACCGGCGGGGGCTCGGATCCCCCGGCCTGGGGGCCGGGAGATCCGTCGTCGAGGTCGCGCGTCGTCACGGCGGGGGCCTCAGTTCAGGGCCGCGGCCTCGCGGGTCACGGTCGGCTTGGCGCGGGAGACCGAGACGCTGTCGCCCGTGCGGAGGATCTCGATCGCCTGGGTCTCGCCGCCGAGGTCGCGCGGCGTCGAGAGGGTGACGCTCTGGCCGTTGGCCAGCACGGTCTCGAAGCGCACCGGGCCGGCGCTCTCCGTGCCGGCGAGGGTGACGACGACCCGGTAACCCGTGGTCTCGGGGGTGTAGTAGGCGACGCCGGCCACATCGCCGAGGCTGACGCTGCCGCCGGCGCGGGCCTTGATCGGCTCGGCCTGGGCTGCACCCGCGAGGGTGGCGAGCACGGTGGCGGCGGTGAGGAGTGTGGTACGAACGGACATGATCGAAGGTCTCTGCTCTGGGGCAAGGCGCCCGATGCCCTTGCTTCTGAGGCGAATATGCTGTGCGTTGCACCATGGATCAAACAGAACGAATCGATAATGACTATTGATCACGTCGATCTATCCCGGGTCGACCTGAACCTGCTCGTGGCCCTCGACGCGCTCCTGTCGGAGCGGAGCGTCACCCGGGCAGCCGCCCGCATCGGCATCGGCCAGTCGGCCATGAGCAGCAGCCTCGCCCGTCTCCGAACCCTGTTCGGCGACGAACTCCTGACCCGGTCCCCGGAGGGGATGCGGCCGACGCCCCGCGCCCTGGCGCTGGCCGAGCCGGTGCGGACGCTGCTGCGGCAGATCCAGGCCCTGGTGCGGCGCGATGCGGAGTTCGATCCCCGCACCGTGACCCGCACCTTCACCATCGGGCTGCCGGACAGCGCCGAGGTGCTGATCGGCCCGCGCCTGCTGGCCCATCTGCGGGCGGAGGCGCCCGGCATCAGCCTGCTGCTGCGCTCCATCGACCGCATCCGCATCCTGCAGGAACTCGATGCCGACCGGGTCGACCTCGGCATCGGCTTCTTCTCGGAGGGCCAGACGCACCACAAGCAGCGCCTGCTCTATCGCGACAGCTACCTGTGCATGTTCAACGCGGACCTCGTCGGGCTGTCGCCGCCGATCTCCCTCGACGATTACCTGCGCTTTCCCCACGTGCTCACCAGCCTGAAGGAGACCGCGCACGGGGTGGTGGACGATGCGCTCGCCAAGCTCGGACGCAGCCGGACCCTGGCGGTGACCACGCCGCGCTTCCTCGCGGTGCCGTTCCTGGTGCGCAGCGCCCCGGTCCTGACCACGATGCACGCGCGACTCGCCACCTTCTTCGCCGGCGCCCTCGGACTCACCGTGAGCCCGACGCCCGTGGCCCTGGAGGACGTCGCGGTCTCGATGCTGTGGCATGCCTCCTATGACGACGATCCCGCCCATCGCTGGCTGCGCCGGACGCTGCTTACCCTGGTGGAGGCACCGACCGGAACGATCTGACCCGGCGTGCCGGGCGGCGGCCCGAAGGGGTATGATCGTCCCGGGGGCCTGCGTGGGACGGGACTCGGCAGGGAGATCTTGAAGTGAGGATCTTCAAGGATGCGTGAGGCAGCGCACAGCCGGGGGGCTGACAATCATCGATTCTCTTACCGTTCATCAACCGTTCGGTGATTCTCTCTCACTGTGACGCTTCTGATTTGACGCAAGCTCTTCGGGATTGAAGGAACGGAGCTATGAAGAATACGCTGGTCGCGGCCCTGGTGGCCGCCATGGTCGCCGTCGTGGCCGTTCCGAGCGCCCAGGCGCGCGACGGAATTGGGGCGGGCGGCGCGGCCGCCCTCGGCGTGCTTGGCGGCCTCGCCATCGGCGGCGCCATCGCCTCGTCGCAGAACGACGGCGGCTACTACCCGGGTCGCCCGGTCTATCGCGCGCCGCGCCCGGTCTATGTCGAAGAGGAGGTGTGCCACATGGAACGCCGCGGCTTCATCGACGCCTACGGCTACGAGCACATCCGCCGCGTCCGCGTCTGCGAATAGGACGCGTCGCCGCGACGCATCTCGGCGCGGTAACCGACGGCGCTGCTCTCCACGAACGATCCCAACGGGCTCCGCCATCGCAGGCGGGGCCCGTTTGCATGTCAGGCAGCGGCATCGCCCCCGGAGCGAGATGAAAGCTTTCGCCCGTCCGCTTGTCGGGCATGTGGATGTGTGTCTTCCAGTATTTCATTGTACTGATTCTAAGATGTTGCCTTGCGAGCACGGCGTGAAATGATCAGTTTTCGGTCCCGTCTGGATCGTTGACCGTCTGATTTTTTCATTCCAATGCACCAAAATAATCTTTGGTCGCAGGTCCGCACGTGCCAATCATCTTTGGGTTTCTGCTCGCGCACAAGTTGAATAGCGGTGCCGTTCTTCGCCGGACACTGATCGGTTCGACGGCTGCCCTCGTGACCTGCATGGCGGGTCCGGTGGTCGCGCAGCAATCCAGCCCGCCGAGCGCTTCGAACGTGACGCTTGACACCCTGGAGGTCGTCGGCGATCGCCGGGGCGTCACTGTGATCGGTGCGGCCGAGGACCCGCGCGGCCCCGTCGCCGGTTACGTCGCGACCCGTTCCGTCTCCAGCACCAAGACCGACACCCCGATCCTCCGGACGCCGCAGGCGATCTCGGTGGTGGGACGCCAGCAGATCGACGACCAGAAGCCGACGAGCTTGGCCGAGGCGACGCGCTACGCGCCGGGCATCCGCGGCGAGACCTTCGGCGCCGATCCGCGCAACGACTGGTTCCTCATCCGTGGCTTCACCGCCCAGGAATCCGGCTACTTCCTCGACGGTCTGCAACTGTTCACCTCGGCCTTCGCCACCTGGAAGCTGGAGCCCTTCGGCCTGGAGCGCCTGGAAATCCTGCGCGGACCGAATTCCGGCCTCTATGGCGGCGCTAGCCCGGGCGGCATCATCAACGCGGTGAGCAAGCGCCCGCCGATCGTGCCGATCCGCTACGTCGAGGCCGGAATCGACAATTTCGGCAACGCCTATGCGGGCTTCGACATCGGCGGTCCCGTGGAGGCCGGCACCGAGGGCAAGCTGTTCTATCGCCTCGTCGGGCTCGGCCGGGGCGGCGGAACGCAGGTCGACTTCGTCAACAACGACCGCTTCTTCTTCGCGCCCTCGATCACCTGGAAGCCGGACGCAGACACCTCGCTGACCCTTCTGGCCCAGGTGCAGCGCGACCGTGCCGGCACCCAGAACTTCCTGCCCTACGAGGGCACGGTGACACCGGCGCCCTTCGGCTTCATCAAGACGAGCCGCTTCACCGGCGACCCGGCGACCGACCGCCTGACCCGTTCACAGGACATGGTGGGCTACGAGTTCGAGCATCGCTTCGACAATGACATCAAGTTCCGGCAGAACGCACGCCACGGCACGGTCACGGTCAATCTGTCCAACCGTTACGGCGGCGGCTACGCCACCACGCCGGCCGCAGCCGACCTCAGCCGCTTCGACTTCTTCACCCGTGGCGCGGCGGTGCAGAGCGACATCGACAACCAACTCGTCATCCCGTTCCGCACGGGCGATTTCGGGCATACGGTGCTGGCGGGCTTCGAGTACCGGCGCTACCAGATCGACGACTACCAGGCCTTCGGCTTCGGTCCGTCGCTGAACCTGGTCCGGCCGATCTATCCCAACACCCCCCTCAACCTTGGCGCCCCCTACCAGAACGCACTGATCACCCAGAACCAGTTTGCGGCCTACCTGCAGGACGAGATCACCTTCGGCAATTTTTCCCTCGTGCTCAGCGGCCGCCACGACTGGGTCGCCACCGACAACGTCGACCGGCTCGGCGTCAACAACGCCACCCGGGACACCAGCGCCTTCAGCGGCCGCGTCGCCCTGATCTACAACGACGAATCCGGGCTCGCTCCCTACGTCTCCTACGCGCAGGGCTTCAACCCGACCGTCGGCCTTAACGGTGTGACCGGCCAGCTCCTCCTGCCCGAGAGCAGCGAGCAAACCGAGATCGGTCTGAAGTACAAGCCTCCGGGTTTCGACGGCTACTTCGCCGCCGCACTGTTCGACCTGACCCGCTCGAACGTGCTGACCACCAACCCGCTCAACATCCAGCAGGTGGTCCAGACCGGTGCCGTGAACTCGCGCGGCGCCGAGGTCGAGATGGTGGCCAACCTCGCACCCGGTCTGCGGGCGGTGGCTTCCTACACCGCCTACGACCTCTCGGTGACGCGGGACCTGAACACCGCGCTTCTCGGCACCACCCCGACCAACACGCCGGAGCAGTACGGCTCGCTGTTCCTGGACTACACCTTCCAGAACGGCGTCCTGCGCGGCTTCGGTCTCGGCGGCGGCGTGCGCGGCGTCGGGCGCTCCTTCGCCGATCAGGCCAACCAGTTCCGGGTGCCGGGCTACGTCGTCGGCGACCTCGTCGCCCATTACGACTGGGAAGGCTGGCGCTTCGCCCTCAACGTCGCGAACGTCTCGGACGAGCGCATCGTCAACAGCTGCAGCACCGTTACGGCCTGCTACTACGGCGAGCGCCGCCGGGTGCTCGGCAGCATCGGCTATCGCTGGTAGCCGGCCGGGGCCGGCTTGCGCGGGGCAAACCCGCGGAGGCCGGTCACAACGGCTGGTAGGTGTGCTCCTCGGCCGGGAAGGTGCCGGAGCGGACCTCGTCGGCATAGTCCCTCACGGCGGCCTCGATCTGGCCCCGCAGGGTGCCGAAGCGTTTCACGAATTTCGGCACCCGGTCGCTGAGGCCGAGCATGTCCTCGAGGACGAGGATCTGTCCGTCGCACGCCATGGTGGCGCCGATGCCGATGGTGGGCGTGGTGATCTCGGGGGCGGTGGCGATGGCACGGGCCACCGGCTCGACGATGCCCTCCATCACGATGGCGAAAGCGCCCGCATCGTTGATGGCGCGGGCATCGGCCATCAGGCGACGCTCGCCGTCGGCCTCGCGGCCCTGCACCTTGAAGCCCCCCATGGTGTTCACCGATTGCGGGGTCAGGCCGATATGGCCCATTACCGGCACGCCGCGCTCGACCAGGAAGGCCACGGTCTCGGCAAAGCGCGCGCCGCCCTCCATCTTGATCGCCCCGGCCCCCGTCTCCTTGAGCACGCGAGCGGCGTTGAGGAAGGCCTGCTGCGGGCTCGCCTCGTAGGAGCCGAACGGCATGTCCACCACGATCAGGGCCCGGGAGGTGCCCCGGATCACGGCCTGCGCCTGGACGATCATCATCTCCAGGGTCACCGGCAGGGTCGATTCCATGCCGTGCATCAGCATGCCGAGGGAATCGCCGACTAGGATGAAGTCGCAATAGGGATCGAGGATGCCGGCCGTGTGCGCGTGATAGGCCGTGAGCGCGATAATCTTGCGCCCCTCGGCCTTGCGCTTGGCCAGGTCGATCGCGCGGATTCGGCGGGACTGAACGGCTTGCGACATCGAACTCCACCCGGCTGGTTCGGGCCGCCGGAACGCGGCGGACCGTCTGCTGGTGGAGGCTCTATACACCGCCTCGGCGGAGATGGCGCGGGCCGGTGTGACGCTCCCGCACGATTGTCGCGCCGCAAGGCCTTCGTCGTGCAAGTGATATATCAGATATCAGACCGCCCACCGCAGATATTGCCGGCGAATGTCACTGCGTGGAAAGTCTTGTCCGGGGGTATCGGTAACAGCGATGGCGTCGCTGCTCCGAACTCTCTCCGGGCGTTTCCTCCCTAGACTTTCGGGCGCCGTTCGATGCCTTTATTCCGCCACAACCGGCTCCCTGTCAACTGCGTTCACACTGGGGGCTGAGTATCCGCATGCTGATTGTTTGAGCGCAGGCCGGCGAAGACGGGAAAAATCCCGCAGGGCGAGACGCTTAACCTGATCGGAATCTGACGTTCGTCCTGGCCGCGGCTCGGCCCGCGCCTCAGCGCTGGGCCTCGCCGCCGCTCCGGGCCGTCCAGGCGGCATCCTCGGTGATGACCGTGGTCGGGTGGCGCTCCTGCCAACCCTCGATGCCCTCGGGGAACCAGTGCACGGCGCGATAGCCTTCGAGCACCAGCCGCTTGGCCGCGTTCCAACTGCCCCAGCATTCGGGATGACAGAAGGCGACGATGGCCCGGTTCTTGTCACCCACGGTCAGGTCCGCCACGCGTTTCAGGAACAGGGATTCGTGCGCCGGATCGAGGGGGGCGGCGCCCGCATTGGGCATCCACACCGCCCCGGGCACCGAGCGGTGGGCGGGCAGCCAGGGACGGTCGGACGGAAAGCCCGCCGGGCGCCGGTCGGCCAGGGACACGTCGAGCAGGACAGGCTTGTCACGGGCTATCAGGGCGTCGAGGGTGTCGATGGTGAGGACCGTGGCGCCCGACAGGGTGGCGGGGGTGTAGCCCCGCTGCGGCCCGGTCCAGATCCCGTCCGGCTCCGGCACGTTGACGGGGGAATCGGCCGGGCTCGCCGCCGCCAGGACGAAGGCGGCGGCGCCCGCGAGCGCGAGCCGAACGAGGCGCAGCATGATGGGGCGCCCGCTCAGTTGGTCGCGCTCGGGGCGGGGAAGCTGTGCTCCCACCGGCCGTTCTGGTTGTCGGAGGCCACCACCTGGATCGGCCCCTGGCCGTCGGGCTTCAGGGCGAAGTTGAGGACCGGGTTCGACGCGATCGAGATGTCGCCGTCCAGGGTCAGGATGGTCTGGCCGCCGCGGCTGATCGCGATCTTGTTGATGTAACGGGCCGGCGTGTAGTCGCGGGTGATCTGGTTCATCTGCATGCCGCTGAAGTTCGGATGGCGGATCATCAGCGTCGCCTCGACCGGCTGGCCGGGCTGGCTCTCGGCGAACTTCATCTTCATGTCGCCCATGCCCTTCATCGCCTCCTCGTCGCTCATGCCCATCGGGGCCGAGCAGCCGCCCGAAGCCTTGACGAACTTCGTGGTCTCGAAGAGTCGGCCGTCCTTGGTCTCCACCACGGCGTGGATGTTGGTGTAGTTGTTCACCCGCACCCGCAGCTTGAGTTCGTTCGCCTCGGCGCCCGGCCCGAAGGTGACGTGCGCCGCGTAGGGCGACGGGTTGTCGTCGATGATGAGGTGGACGCCCGCGACCGTGTCCTTCTCCGGCATGGTCAGGGTGATCGGCACCAGCGAGGCATCGAGCGCCCGCACCGGCGCGTCGATCGTCACGAGGCTGTCGGTCGGCGCGATCGTCTTGTCGCCGAAGATCGATTTCTGGATCTCCTTCCAGCGGGCGAGACGCTCCGACTCGTCGTCCGAAGCCCCGGCGGCGAGGCTCGGACCCGTCCCCAGCACGGTGCCGGCGCCGACCAGCGGCAGGGCGAGCGACAGGGCCGTCAGGATCGAGCGGACGAGAACAGGTTTGGTGATTGAGCGGGTCACGGCGTTTCTCCTGTGGGATGATCGTTCTTCTTGCGACATCCGTTCTTCTTGCGAGATCTCTGATATCATGTGGCGCGGGGCGGGATCAGCCTCAAGTCACAGTCTTGAGCCACGGCCTCATTCCCATTCCAGTTCCTTGAAGGCCTGGGTGACGTTGCGGCCATTGTAGGTGTCGAACAGGACCCACTTGTCGCGCTCGGCCTGTCCGACCGTCTGCACCGCCTTCTCGATCGGCAGGTCCGCCGCGATGGCCTTGCGGGTCTCGTCGCGAAGCACCGTCAGGTAGCGCGTCAGGTCGTCCATGGCGGGGGCGAAGTCGACCAGGGTCGGTCCGTGGCCCGGGACGGCCTTGGTCGCGCCCAACGCGCGCAGCCGGTCGGCCTCCTTGAGCCAGCCCACGAGGCTGCCGTCGAGGGAGGGGATGCGGGTGACGAACAGGAGGTCGGCGGGAAACAGGATGCCGCTGGCGGAATCCCGCATCGAGAGATCGCAGCTCGTATGCGCCGGGCCGTGGGCGGTGACGCGCAAGGTGCGGCCGCCGAGGTCGATGTCGGCGCCGTCCGTCACCTCCAGGGTGGGGTAGACCACCGTGCCGGCGCGGTCGGCGCCGAGGATTTCGACGAGGCGGCCGCGATAATATTCGCCCCGCGCGTCGAGGGCGGCCCGGAGGGCGCCGTGCCCGACATAGACCGGCTTGTCCTCGGCGAAGGCCGCCGCCCCGAAGCAATGGTCGGGGTGGACATGGGTCAGCACCACATGGCCGATCGGCTTGTCCGTGCGCTTCCTGATCTCCGCGCGCAGCCAGGCCCCGTCGGCGAGACTGCCGCCGGATTCGGTGACCAGGACCGAGGTCTCGCCCACGATGAAGCCGATATTGGCGATGGCGTCGTTGTTCTCGGGGCTCGCTTCCGCGTCGGGGCCGCGCCGGATGAAGATGCCGGGGCCGACCTCGTGCAGGTCGAAGCCCTCCGCCGAGCGCCCGAGGCTGGGCAGGCAGCACAGGCACAGGCCGCCGAACAAGGCGCCGCGACGCGTCGGATTCCAGCGTGATCGGCCGGCCTCAGCCCGCATGTATGCCTCCCGTTTTTTGTTCTACCAAGTAGTAGGTAGATTTCCGCCGACGTCAACGGCATAAGGCGGAGCCTCCACGTCCCGGCGATCACGGTCCCGCGCGCCGGAATGTCCAAGTGTCCAAGTGTCGAAGCGTCGAAAGGTCCGGGGCGGACGAGATGGAGCGGGCAGGGGAGATCATGGGACGATGAGGGATACCCGCGCCGCGCTGCTGCTGGAGGCCGAGACCCTGGTGCGTCGCCGGAGCTATGCCGGCTTCAGCTATGCCGACCTCGCCGAGGCGGTGCAGATCCGCAAGGCGAGCATCCACCACCACTTCCCGACCAAGTCCGATCTCGCCCGCGCCCTCGTGGCCGTTTACGATGCCCGCTACGACGCGGCTCTGGCCGAGATCCGGGCCGGCGAGCCCGACGCGATCCGGCGGATCGAGGCTTACGGCACCCTCTATCTCGGGGGCGTCGAGGCCGGGCTGGGCTGCCTCTGCGCCGTCCTGGCGATCGAGGGCGACGCCCTGCCGGAGACGCTGCGCGCCGACATCGCCCGCTTCTTCGAAAAGCACATCGCCTGGCTGGAGGCGGTGCTCGCCGAGGGCATCGCGACCGCAAGCGTGCGGGCCTCCCTCGATCCCGCCGCCACGGCTCGCATGGTCATTGCCGCCCTCGAAGGCGCCCTCCTGATGGAGCGCCTGCTGGCCGGACCGGCGGGCTTCCGCGGCACCCTCGCGGCGCTCTGCGACGGGCTGCGGGCTGCCGGGGTTTCATCCGACCGGGGTTTCATCCGAACCGACTGATACAATATAACAGGTCGCAGCGACGCCTCCCGCGCGGGCGACCCCGTGCCATCGACGAAGAGTCACCATGTCCGACAGCCCGAACCCCGCCACCGCGAAGATCCCCGTCACCGTGCTCACCGGCTATCTCGGCGCGGGCAAGACGACGCTTCTCAACCGCATCCTCACCGAGAACCACGGCAAGCGCTACGCCGTGATCGTCAACGAGTTCGGCGAGATCGGCATCGACAACGACCTCATCATCGGCGCCGACGAGGAGGTGTTCGAGATGAACAACGGCTGCGTCTGCTGCACCGTGCGCGGCGACCTGATCCGCATCATGGACGGCCTGGTGAAGCGGCGCGGCAAGTTCGACGCGATCATCGTCGAGACCACCGGCCTCGCCGATCCCGCCCCCGTGGCCCAGACCTTTTTCATCGACGAGGATGTCGGCGCGGCCGCCCGCCTCGACGCGGTGGTGACCGTGGCGGACGCCAAGTGGCTGTCGGACCGCCTGAAGGACGCGCCGGAGGCCAAGAACCAGATCGCCTTCGCGGACGTGATCCTGCTCAACAAGGCCGATCTCGTGGAGGAGGCGGACTTGGCCCGGGTCGAGGGCCAGATCCGCGCGATCAACCCCTACGCCAAGGTCCACCGCACCGAGCGCTGCGTGGTGCCGCTGGAGGCGGTGCTGGAGCGCAATGCCTTCGATCTCGGCCGCATCCTCGACATCGAACCCGACTTCCTCGAGGAGGGCCACCACCATCACCACGACGACGACATGCAGTCGGTCTCGGCCAAGATCGACGGACCGGTCGACCCCGAGAAGTTCATGCCCTGGATCTCGACCCTGACCCAGGTCCAGGGCCCCGACATCCTGCGCTGCAAGGGGATCGTCGCCTTCCCGAACGAGCCGCAGCGCTTCGTCTTCCAGGGCGTCCACCAGATCCTCGACGGCGACCTTCAGGGGCCGTGGAAGGACGACGAGCCGCGCGTCTCCCGCGTGGTCTTCATCGGCCGCAAGCTCGATCCGGAGGCGATCCGCGCCGGGTTCGAAGATTGCAAGGCGGCCTGACGCCCGGCCTTCCGGGGGGCTCGCGATTACGGGGGACGCGCGTGCGTCCCCCGGGCCGTCAGGCGGCCTTCACGCCGGCCAGGAACTGCGACACCTCCTGGCCGAGGTTTTCCGAATAGCGCGACAATTCCTTGGCGGCGCTCAGGACCTGGCTGGCGGCGGCGCCTGTCGAGCCCGCGCCGGCGCGGACATGCTCGATGTTGCTGGTCACCTCCTGGGTGCCCTGCGCGGCCTCCTGGACGTTCCGGGCGATCTCCCGGGTGGCGGCGCCCTGCTGCTCCATCGCGGCGGCGATGCCACTGGCGTAGGTCGACATGTCGGCGATGGTCCGGCCGATGCGCGTGATGTCGGACACCACCTCGCCGGTGGCCCCCTGGATCTCGCCGATCTTGGTGCGGATCTCCTCCGTGGCGCGCGCGGTCTGCCCGGCCAGTTCCTTCACTTCGGTGGCCACCACGGCAAAGCCGCGGCCCGCTTCGCCGGCGCGGGCCGCCTCGATGGTGGCGTTGAGCGCCAGCAGATTGGTCTGGCCCGCGATATTCGTGATCATGGCGACGACGTCGGTGATGCTGGCCGCAACGTCGGTCAGGCGCTTCACCGTCGCCTCGGTGCGGTGCGTATCCTCGACGGCCTGGTTGGCCATGATGGAGGATTGGCTGACCTGGGTTACGATCTCCTGGATCGAGGCGGACATCTCCTCGCTGGCGGACGCCACCGTGTGGACGTTGGCCGAGGTTTCTTCCGCCGCGCTCGCCACCGTCGTCGCCTGCTGGATCGACTGATCCGCCGTGGAGGCCATCGACTGGGCGGTGGCTTCCATCTCTGTGGCGGCCCCTGCCAGCCCGTGCGTCAGGTTCGAGACGTTGGCCTCGAAGCGCTTGGTCAGCCCGTCGAGCACTTCGGCCCGGCGCATCTTGGCCTGGTTCTCGGCCTCCTGCTCGGCCGCCAGGCTGCGGGCCAGGATGGCGTTGTCCTTGAACACCCCCAGCGACCGGGCCAGCAGACCGATTTCGTCCTTGCGCGCCATGCCCTCCACGGTGACCGTCAGGTCGCCGCTCGCGAGACGGCCCATCGCGGCGCCCATGGCGTTCACCGGACGGGCGATCGCGTAGATCACGATCAGGCCGGCACTGCCCAGGGCGGCCAGCAGCCCGACGACGGCCGAGGACACCAGCATGGTCGTGGTGCTTCTGACGATCTCGTCGGCGTGAGCGGCGCTCGCCTTCAACTCAGACTCGACCAGGGTGATCCGCTGATTGGCCTGCTCGCGCAGCTTGGCCCGCAACGGTGCCGCCTCAGCCTGCGCGATCCTGTTTCCGGTCGCTGGATCGTTATTCAGGGCGGCCTCGGAGGAGCGGTTCAGAACGGTAAAGTAGGATTCCAGCCCACGCCGAAGATCGGCGTTCGCCGCGATGCGCTCGGGCGTATCGGCCAGGGCGGCAAGTTTGGCCTGCGCCTCGTAGGTCGCCTCGATGGCGCCGGCTTGCCGGGCCTTGAAGTCCTGGCTCCTCGGCCCGGTCGGATCGATGAGGATGTTGCGGTTCTGGAGTGCGGCTTCGGTCAGGGTGATCTGCAGGTTGAGCGCGTAGCCCTGACGTGCCGTCTGCACCTGGACGATCTCCCGCGTCTGATCCGCAATCTGGGACAGGGCGTAGCGGGCGTAGATCACGAGACCGAGGGCGACCAGGGTCGTCATGACCAGCGGGATGATGATCTTCACCAGAAGGCTGAAGTTATTGAACGTCCTCATCAAAAATCCCGTCCTGCAGATCGAAGATTGAATTCACCTACTTAAGAATAGCGTTTCGCGATAAAATAAATCTTAATGTTCGCTATTCTGTCCGGATAAGCGAAGCAAAATCTGCGCGATGCGCCAAAGTCTCGGATCTTATGTGAGTAAGAAATTGGTCTATGCTGGATAGCAGTAATCCATCGCAATCAGTATTAGAATTGTCTGTTTTTGGGAGGTGGGTGTAGAAAAGAAGAAATCGTGCGTGTTTCCGCACGCAGGACCTTGGAAATCGATGGACGTTCCTGGCTCGACGAGGAGGCAAGTGCGGGAGAGGGTTTGTGCGAATGCGCTGGAGCCCGAGTGAAACCTTCTCGAAGCGCCAGCTCTTCGAACGGCCCGACCCTCGGGACAGGCGAAGCTTCGACGGCGGATCGCAACACTTGGTTTACCATTCCGGCACAGGATTGAATTCGTGCCGGCCTGACGCCGCCGGCCGCGATCGGCTGCCCTGCCCGGGCGCCGTGAGGCCCCGGAGAGTGCTGATCCCATGATGTCCCGAGCGGAACGCACGCCCTTGACGGACTGGTGGTGGACCGTCGACCGCGGCCTCCTCGCCGGCCTCGGCGCGCTCATGGTGGCGGGCTTGGTCTTCCTCATGGGCGGCGGGCCGCCCGTGGCCGAGAAGATCGGCCTGCCGACCTTCCACTTCCTCAATCGGCAGGCGCTCTATCTTGCGCCCACCATCCTCATCATCGTCGGCGTGTCGTTCCTGTCCCTGCGCCACATCCGCCGCGTCGCGCTCTTCACCTGGATGATGGGCGTCGCGCTCTGCATCCTGGCGAGCAAGTTCGGCCCGGAGATCAAGGGCGCGCACCGCTGGATCCAGTTCGGTGCCATCGGCATCCAGCCGTCGGAATTCGTCAAGCCCGCCTTCGTGGTGGTGGCGGCCTGGGCCTTCTCGGAGGGCGCGCAACGACGCGACATGCCGGGCGGCCTGCTGGCGATCCTGCTCCTGCCCATCACCATCGTGCCGCTCGTGCTCCAGCCCGATTTTGGCCAGACCATGCTCATCACCATCGTGTGGTGCGCCCTGTTCTTCGTGGCCGGCCTGCACTGGTTCTGGGTGGCGGGCCTCGGCGTCGGCGGCCTGATCGGCGTCGCCACCGCCTACCGCTTCCTGCACCACGTGCGCGAGCGCATCGACCGCTTCCTCGACAGCGATTCCGGCGACAACTTCCAGGGCTACTGGGCTCGACAATCGTTCAATTCCGGCGGCTGGTTCGGCACCGGCCCGGGGGAGGGCGTCGCCAAGCGCCACCTGCCCGACGCCCACACCGACTTCATCTTCTCGGTGACGGGTGAGGAGTTCGGCACCATCGTGTGCCTCGGCCTCGTCCTGCTCTTCGCCTACATCGTCATGCGGGGCCTGAAGCTGGCCCGGCGCACCGACGACACCTTTTCGCGGTTGGCGATCACGGGTCTCACCACGTTGTTCGGGCTGCAGGCTTGCATCAACATGGCGGTGAACGTCCGCCTGATGCCCGCCAAGGGCATGACCCTGCCGTTCGTCTCCTACGGCGGCTCCTCGCTGATCTCGCTCGCCCTCGGCATGGGCTTCCTCGTGGCCTTGACCCGCAAGCGCCCCCGGACCACCACCCTGAGCCAGAAGCCGCCGGGCACCGCCCCGGCGACGATAGCCGGAGTGATGCGTTGACCGTTGCCACCGCCACGATCCTGCTCTGTGCCGGGGGCACCGGCGGGCATCTGTTTCCCGCCGAGAGCCTGGCCCACGCCCTGCGCGCCCGCGGCGTGCGGGTGGCGCTGGCCACCGATGCCCGGGTGGATTCGATCGCCACTGGCTTCCCGGCCTCCGAGATCGTCACCATCGCCTCCGCCACGCCCTCGGGGCGCTCCCTGATCAAGCGCGGCACCGCGCTCCTCACCCTCGGGCGCGGCTTCGGCGTCGCCGCGCGGGAGATCCGACGCATCAACCCGGCCGCCATCGTGGGCTTCGGCGGATATCCCACGGTGCCGCCGATGCTGGCGGGACAGATCCTGCAGGTCCCCACCATCCTGCACGAGCAGAACGCCGTGATGGGCCGGGCCAACGCCTTCCTGGCGCGCGGCGCCCGTGCCATCGCCACCGGGTTTCGCGACGTGCGCGGCGTGCCGGTCAAGGCCCTCGCGCCCCGGACCCATACGGGCAACCCGTTGCGCCCGGCGGTGCTCGAGGCCGCGAAAATCCCTTATCCGCCGGTCGGTCCGGGTGATCCGCTGCATCTCCTGGTCTTCGGCGGCAGCCAGGGCGCCCGGGTGATGGGCGAGGTCGTGCCCGCCGCCATCGCCAACCTGCCCGCCGATCTGCGCGCCCGGCTCCATCTCGTGCAGCAGGTGCGGGCCGAGGACCTGACGCAGGTCCAGAACCTCTATCTCGGCCTGGGCCTCGCCGGCTTCGAGGCCGCCCCCTTCTTCAAGGATTTGCCGGCCCGGATGGCGGCGGCGCACCTCGTCATCGGTCGCTCCGGGGCTTCCACGGTCTCGGAACTCGCCGCCATCGGGCGGCCCGCCATCCTGGTGCCGCTCCCCGGCGCCCTTGATCAGGATCAGGCGGCCAACGCCGCGACGCTCGCCGCCATCGGCGCCGCGCAGGCGATCGCGCAATCCGCCTTCACGGCGGATCGCCTCACGGCGGAGCTGGTCGACCTCTTCACCAATCCCGGAAAATTGACCGCGGCGGCCTCAGCCGCCAAAAGCGCCGGAATTCACGACGCGGCCGAGCGGCTCGCCGACATCGTCATCGCGACGGCGGCCCGCACCTGACGGCGTCCGCCGATTGACCCCGTTCGGGCCGGTTCGTCCGGACCCCCGACGCCCCTGAGACTGGTCCTTCCCATGAAGCTGCCCGACAAGCTCGGTCCCATCCACTTCATCGGCATCGGCGGCATCGGCATGTCCGGCATCGCCGAGGTGATGCATAATCTCGGCTACACCGTGCAGGGGTCGGACGCCAACGACAACGCCAATGTCCGCCGGCTCTCCGACAAGGGCATGCGCACCTTCATCGGTCACGAGGCCGGCAACGTCGAGGACGCCGCCCTGGTGGTGGTCTCGACCGCGATCCGCCGGGACAATCCCGAGCTCGTCGCCGCCCGCGAGCGCCGCCTGCCGGTGGTGCGCCGGGCCGAGATGCTGGCCGAGCTGATGCGCTTCAAGTCCTGCGTCGCCATCGCGGGCACCCACGGCAAGACCACGACGACCTCCCTGGTCGCCACCCTGCTGGACGCCGGCAACCTCGACCCCACCGTGATCAACGGCGGCATCATCAACGCCTACGGCACCAACGCCCGCATGGGCGAGGGCGAGTGGATGGTGGTGGAGGCCGACGAATCCGACGGCACCTTCCTGAAGCTGCCGGCCGACGTCGCCATCGTCACCAACATCGACCCCGAGCACCTCGACCATTTCGGCTCGTTCGACGCGGTCAAGGACGCCTTCCGGCGCTTCATCGACAACATCCCGTTCTACGGTTTTGCCGTCATGTGCATCGACCACCCGATCGTGCAGGACCTCGTCGGCCACATCGAGGACCGTCGCATCATCACCTACGGCGAGAATCCGCAGGCCGACGTCCGCCTCATCGACGTGGACCTGCGCGGTGGCCAGAGCCGCTTCCGCGTCATGATCCGCGACCGCCGCCCCGGCTTCCGCCTGGAGATGGAGGACCTCGTCCTGCCGATGCCGGGCAAGCACAACGCCCTGAACGCCACCGCGGCCCTCGCCGTCGCGCACGAGCTCGGCGTCGAGCCCGAGGCGATCCGCAAGGCGCTGGCCGGCTTCGGCGGGGTCAAGCGCCGCTTCACCCGCACCGGCGAGTGGAACGGGGCCCTGATCTTCGACGATTACGGGCACCATCCGGTGGAAATCAAGGCGGTGCTCAAGGCCGCCCGCGCCTCCACCGAGAGCAACGTCATCGCCATCGTGCAGCCGCACCGCTACACCCGCCTCGCCTCGCTGTTCGACGATTTCTGCACCTGCTTCAACGATGCCGATACGGTCATCGTCGCCCCGGTTTACGCGGCGGGCGAGGCGCCGATCGAGGGCATGGACCGCGACGGCCTCGTCTCGGGCCTCAAGTCCCGCGGCCACCGCGACGCCATCGCGCTCCAGCGTTCGGAAGACCTCGCCGGCATCGTCGCCGGCCGCGCCAAGCCGGGCGACTACGTGGTCTGTCTCGGGGCCGGCAACATCACCCAATGGGCCTATGCGCTCCCGGGCGAACTCGCGGCTCTGGATGGTGTGAAGGCGTGAGACGCCGATGCGCGCTGCCTCGAAGGCGTGCACGCGCTTCCGCCGGATCTTGCGGGCCAACGAAACTGAGGCCGAACGGCGTCTCCGGTCGCACGTGAGGGATCGGCGCCTTGCTGGTTTCGAGTTCGTTCGGCAGGCGCAGATCGGTCCCCACATGGCCGACTTCGGCTGTCGCGAAGCGCGGCTCATCGTCGAGGCGGATGGTAGCCAGCACGCTGCGAACACGCACGATCAGGCCCGAGATGCCTGGTTGATAGCGCGCGGCTATCGTATCCCAAGCTTCTGGAATTCCGACATCATGCATCAAACCGATTGCATCACCGCGACGATCCTCGCGGCCCTCCCAGCCTCTCCCTGCTTGCGGGGAGAGGACGCCGAACCTCTCGCCGCGTTCGGCGTGAGCCCGAAGGGCGGAGGTGAGGGGGCGTTTCTCAGGGACGCACAGCCCCTGTCCCCGATGTCCCCTCACCCACGCTCCGCGCGCTTCGCCCCCAACAAAGGGAGAGGGGAGGTGCTCGCATGACCGCCTTCCCGGACATCACGCCCGACATCCGTGCCCGGGCGCCCGGCCTGCGGGGGCGGCTGATCGCCAACCAGCCGCTCTCGGACCTGACCTGGTTCCGGGTCGGCGGTCCTGCCCAGGTGCTGTTCACCCCGGCCGATGCGGAGGACCTCGGCGTTCTGCTCGGCGCCCTCGACCCCGAGACCCCCGTCACCGTGATCGGCCTCGGCTCGAACCTCATCGTGCGGGACGGCGGCGTGCCCGGCGTGGTGATCCGGCTCGGCGGCAAGGCCTTCGGCACGGTGGCGATCGACGGCGAGACCCTGCGGGTCGGCACCGCGGTGCCGGACATGCGCCTCGCCAAGACGGCGGCCGAGGCCGGGCTCGACGGGCTCGCGTTCTTCCGCGGCATTCCCGGCTCGGTCGGCGGCGCCCTGCGCATGAACGCCGGCGCCCATGGCGGCGAGACCACCGACGTGCTGGTCGAAGCGCACGGCGTCGACCGCCAGGGCAACCCGCGCCGCTTCAGCCACGCCGAGATGGGCTTCGCCTACCGGCACAGCGGCGCCCCCGCCGACGTGATCTTCACCCAGGCGTTCTTCCGGGGCCGTCCGGGCGACCGCGCGGCCATCGAGGCCGAGATGGAGCGGGTGACGGCGGCGCGCGAGGCGGCCCAGCCGATCCGCGAGCGCACCGGCGGCTCGACCTTCAAGAACCCGCCCGGCGGCAAAGCCTGGCAACTCGTCGACGCGGCCGGCTGCCGTGGCCTCACGGTCGGCGGTGCGCAGGTCTCGGAGATGCACTGCAACTTCCTGATCAACCGCGACAACGCCACGGCCGCCGATATCGAGACCCTCGGCGAGGAGGTCCGCCGGCGGGTGCGCGAGACCTCCGGCATCGAGCTGCACTGGGAGATCAAGCGCATCGGCCGGTCGACACCCGCGGAGTAAGGCGGTAAGACGTAAGTTTTCTGCTGGAGAGTGGCCGATGACCGGTCGGGATGTTCTGACGACCTATTCGAAGGTCTCCGTGAAGAGCCAGACGGTGCTCCCGGCCGAGGTCCGCGAACGCCTCGGCATCGGCCCGGGTGACCGTCTTCGCTACGTGATCACGCCGGACGGTATCCGCATCGAAAAGGCGCGTCCCGAGGGCGAAGATCCCTTCGTGACCTTCACGGAATGGGCTGGGGCCGCCGACGAAGAAGCCTATGGCAGTCTCTAGGGACCCGATCGGAGGCATGCTTGCCGCAGGCGCCGTCGTGGTCGTCCCGTTTCCTTATTCCGACCGTCTCGCCGAGAAGCGTCGCCCGGCCGTCGTGGTCTCGGGACCGGCCGTCGCCGAGACGGGATTCGTCTGGATCGCCATGATCACCAGTGCGAACAACCCCGCCATGCGGGGCGATCAGGCCATCGACGATCTTGCCGCTGCCGGGCTCGATGCGCCTTCGGTCGTCAGACCCGTCAAGCTGGCCTGCATCGAACCGGCACGTATCCTCAAGCGCATCGGGACATTGCCGCCGGTGGTGGCCGGCGCCGTTTTCGATGCGATCCACGACAGGATCGGCCCCGGACGGCCGGCGTGATGCCGCAATCCATGTCTGCGCAAATCTCAGGAGTCCCCATGTCCAAGCACGTCGCCGTCCTCATGGGCGGGTGGTCCTCCGAGCGGCCGGTCTCGCTGAATTCGGGCCAGGCCTGCGCCGACGCCCTCGAAGGTCAGGGCTTTCGCGTCACCCGCGTCGACGTCCAGCCCGACATCGCCACGGTGCTGACCGCCCTGCGGCCCGACGTGGCCTTCAACGCGCTGCACGGACCGGCGGGCGAGGACGGCACGATTCAGGGCCTGCTCGAACTCCTGCGCATCCCCTACACCCATTCCGGCGTACTCGCCTCGGCGCTGGCGATGCATAAGGAACGTGCCAAAGTGATCATGCGGGCGGCCGGAGTCAGCGTTCCGGAGGGCCGCGTCGTTAACCGTCATGAGGCCGCCAAGTCACACGTGCTGACGCCGCCCTACGTGCTCAAGCCGGTGGCCGAGGGCTCCTCCATGGGGGTCATCATCGTGCGCGACGGGCGCACCCATCCGCCCCAGGAAGTGGGCCGGGCCGATTGGGGCTATGGCGATGAAATCCTTGCGGAAACCTATGTCGCCGGGCGCGAGCTGACCTGCGCCGTGATGGGGGACAAGGCCCTCGGGGTGATCGAAATCAAGCCGGCTTCCGGGGAGTGGTACGACTTCGATGCGAAGTACGCCGAGGGGGGGTCGATCCACGTCCTCCCGGCAGAAATTAAACCAAATCTTTACCAGCGTGTCCAAGAGTTGTCGTTAACGGCGCATCAAGCACTCGGGTGCCGGGGCATCAGCCGTGCGGACCTTCGTTACGACGACACACCGGGTGGAACCGGTGCCCTCGTCGTCCTGGAGGTCAACACGCAACCCGGCATGACGAAGACGAGCTTGGTCCCGGAGATGGCAGCCCATGCGGGCTATGGTTTCGGTGAGCTCGTCCAATGGATGGTGGAGGACGCAACGTTGGGCCGGTAGGGGCCGAAGGTCCGCTCGGCGGTCCTGGCCCGCTGGGTCAAGGCTCGCTGAGTCAGGGCTCGCTGGGTCACGGCTCGCTGGGGCCCGCCGCCGGCACGGTCGCCTCCGTCCGCGGGGCGCTCGCCGCCCGCCTGCGCCGCTTCACGCCCCCCGGCCGCCGCCCCCGCCTCGCGCTTCCGATCGAGCGCCGGGTTCCGCGCCACCTCGGCACGGCGGCGATGTCCGTTTCCTTCGCGGCCCTCGCCCTCGCCAGCTTCGTCGGCACCGGCGCCTACGACCGATTCGTGGCCGAGAACGGCCGTCCCCTCGACGTTCTGGCGCGCCTCGCCGGCTTCGGCGTCGAGCGCGTCACTATCTCGGGCATCGCCCGGCTCTATGAGCGCGAGGTGCTGCAGGCCGCCGGCATCGACGGCCACTCCTCCGTGGTGTTCCTCGACGTGGCCGAGGCCCGCGAGCGCCTGCTGGCGGTGCCGCTGATCGCCAGCGCCTCCGTGCGCAAGGTCTATCCGAACGAGATCGTCATCACCCAGGTGGAGCGTGAGCCCGCCGCCCTGTGGCAGCGCAACGGCGAGATCGCCGTGATCGCGGCCGACGGCACGGTGATCGACCAGATGCGCGACGACCGCTACGCCGCCCTGCCGCTGGTGGTCGGCGACGACGCCAACTTCAAGCTCAAGGACTACCTCGCCCTGATCGAGGCGGCCGGCTCGCTCGCGGAGCGCGTCAAGGCCGGGACCTACGTGTCCGGCCGGCGCTGGACCCTGAAACTCGACGGCGTCGACATCCGCCTGCCCGAGACCGGGGCGACCGAAGCGCTGGCCCGGTTGGTCAAGCTCGAGCGCGACAATCGCCTGCTCGAGAAGGACATCATCGCGGTGGACCTGCGCATGCCCGACCGGATCGTGGTGCGCCTCACCGAAGAGGCCGCCGCGGCCCGCGCCGAATCCCAGAAGAAGTCCAAGACCAAGGGGACCAGCACATGAGCCGCACGATCCGTCCGGCGCATCCCGCGTCCCGCCCCCGCCACACCCGTTCCGCCCGGTAGCCCGATGCACGACCCGCACGGCCTCACCCCACGCCTGAAGCCTCTCTCCGCCCGGCGCAGCACCACCCTCTCGGTGCTCGACATCGGAACGAGCAAGGTCGTCTGCCTCATCGCCGAGCTTCAGCCGGCCGAGGCCCTCACCACCCTGCGCGGACGCACCCATTTCGCCCGCGTCATCGGCATCGGCCACCAGCGTTCGCAGGGGCTCAAGGGCGGCGTCATCGTCGACCTCGAGGCCGCCGAGAGCGCGATCCGCCAGGCGGTCCACGCCGCCGAGCGGATGGCCAAGGTCGAGGTGCAGTCGGTCATCGTCAACATGTCCGGCGGCCGCATCGGCTCGCAGCACTTCGAGGCCCGCGTCGGCACCCGCACCGGCACCGTCACGGGCTCCGACGTGGAGCGCGTGCTGGAGACCGCCTCCGCCCACGGCGTCAGCCCCGGCCGGGCCGTGCTCCACGCCCTGCCCACCGGCTACGCCATCGACGGCCAGGGCACGGTCATCGATCCGTCGGGCATGATGGGCGATGCCCTCGGAGTCGACCTTCACGTGGTCACCGGCGAGGCGGCGGCCGCCCGCAATCTCATGCTCGCGGTCGAGCATTGCCACCTCGGCGTCGAGGCGGTGATCGCCACGCCCTACGCCGCCGGGCTCTCGGCCCTGGTCGACGACGAGGCCGAAATGGGCGTCGCCGTGGTCGACATGGGCGGGGGCACCACCAGCGTCGGCGTGTTCTCCGGCGGCCATCTCGTCCACGTCGATGCGGTCGCGGTCGGCGGCCATCACGTCACCATGGACATCGCCCGCGGCCTCTCCACCCGGGTCGCCGCGGCCGAGCGCCTCAAGACTCTGTACGGCTCGGCCATCGCCACCGCCTCCGACGAGCGCGACATGATCGCGGTCCACGGGGTCGGCGAGGACGAGGGCGACGCCCCCACCCATGTGCCGCGCTCGCAGCTCGTGCGGATCATCCGCCCGCGCGTCGAGGAGGTGGTGGAGCTGGTGCGCGACCGCCTCCGGGCCGCCGGCTTCTCGGCCCAGGCCGGGCGCCGGGTGGTGCTGACGGGCGGCGCCAGTCAGCTCGTGGGTCTGCCCGAGGTGGCCCGCCGGGTCATGGAAGGCCAGGTCCGCATCGGCCGCCCCCTGGGCATCCGGGGTCTGCCGGAAGCCGCCAAGGGCCCCGCCTTCTCGGCGGCGGTGGGCCTGCTGGTCTACCCGCAGGTGGCGCATGCGGAACATTTCGAGCCGCGGGGCCATGGCGCCTTCGCCGGCACGGGAACGGACGGCTACCTCTCGCGCGTCGGACGCTGGATCCGCGAGAGTTTCTGAGAACGACCGCCGTCGCGCCCCAAACCCCGGGTATCGGGGTGGGTGCGAACGGCCAGACGAGAATCGGCGCCTCCCTCAACCGAGGCGTCAAATGAAACGTGAAAGGCACGAGAGGCTCGACACCATGGCCATCAGTCTGCAGGCGCCGGATATCCGTGAACTCAAGCCCCGCATCACCGTCTTCGGTGTCGGCGGAGCCGGCGGCAACGCCGTCAACAACATGATCGAATCCGGCCTTCTCGGCTGCGAGTTCGTGGTCGCCAACACCGACGCCCAGGCGCTCACCTCCTCGAAGGCCGAGCGCGTGATCCAGATGGGTCTCGGCGTCACCCAGGGGCTCGGCGCCGGTTCGCACCCCGAGGTCGGCTCGGCGGCGGCCGATGAGGTCATCGACGAGATCCGGGACCAGCTCTCGGGCGCCCACATGTGCTTCATCACCGCCGGCATGGGCGGCGGCACCGGCACCGGTGCGGCCCCCGTCATCGCCCGCGCCGCCCGCGACATGGGCATTCTCACCGTCGGCGTCGTGACCAAGCCGTTCCAGTTCGAGGGCGTGCGCCGCATGCGTACCGCCGAGGCCGGCATCCAGGAGCTGCAGGCCGCCGTCGACACCCTGATCGTCATCCCAAACCAGAATCTGTTCCGGGTCGCCAACGAGAAGACCACCTTCGCCGACGCCTTCGCGATGGCCGACCAGGTGCTCTATTCCGGCGTCGCCTGCATCACCGACCTGATGGTCAAGGAAGGCTTGATCAACCTCGACTTCGCCGACGTCCGCGCCATCATGCGCGGCATGGGCAAGGCCATGATGGGCACCGGCGAGGCCTCGGGCGAGAACCGCGCCAATCGCGCCGCGGAAGCCGCAATCGCCAACCCGCTCCTCGACGACGTCTCGATGAAGGGCGCGCGCGGCCTGCTGATCTCGATCACCGGCGGCAACGACCTCACCCTCTACGAGCTCGACGAGGCTGCCACCCGCATCCGCGAGGAAGTGGATTCGGACGCCAACATCATCCTGGGCGCGACCTTCGACGAGAGCCTCGACGGCATCATCCGGGTCTCGGTGGTCGCCACCGGCATCGAGCCGGCGCTGATCGCCGCCAACTCCCAGAACAACCCCGACATCGTGCAGACCGAGCAGCGCATCGCCGAAGTCGCCGAGCGCCTGCGTGCGGAAGCGAGGGCGCGGGCCGCACAGCCCGCGCCGACCTTTCGCCCCGCCGGACAGGACGGTTCCGTAGCGGCTCCGTCCGCCCCGTCGGCCGCTCCGGCTCCGGTTCAGGCCATTCCGGCCCAGGCCCCGGTGCAGCAGACCCTCCGTGCGCCCGAGCCGGTGGCCCTCGCCCCCGAGCCGATGCGGGTGGAGCTGCCCCAGGCTCCGGTGATGCGTGACGAGGTGATGCTGACCCAGACGCAGCCCCGCGCCGCCATGGCCTACGAGCCCGCGCCGCTGCCGGCGCCCGAGCCGGTCCTGCAGCATGCCGCCGGCCCGTTCGTGCCGCCGCGCCCGGCGGTGGCGGTCGCCCGCGCGCCGCGCATGCCGCAGATCCAGGACCTGCCGCTGCCGGCCCAGGCCCAGCTGCGGGCCCGCGAGGAGCAGCCGGCGGCCGAGCCGGCCGGCGACTCCAAGCGCATGACCCTGCTGCGGCGTCTCGCGACGGTCGGCTTCGGTGGACGCCGCGAGGAGACCGAGGCCGCGCCGGCCCCGCAGATGCGGGCGCCCGCCGCTCCGGCTCCCCAGGCGGCCGCTCCGGCCGAGTATCCCAAGCGCGCCCCCGTCCAGGCTCCGCCGGCCTACCGTCCGGCTCAGGGCAACCTCGATCCGCAGGGTCGCGTCGCGCCCCAGTCCCGGATGATGGACGACGATCAGCTCGAAATCCCGGCCTTCCTGCGCCGCCAGGCCAACTGAGACGGGGGCCGACCGGCCCTCTACCCGCCGGCTGAGATATTTCAGCCACAGGCCCGGAGCCTCACAGCTCCGGGCTATGCTTGTTGTTAACCTACTGTGCCAAAATGGGTTTCTGATTCGCTGTCGGAAACCGGGACTGTAACAGAGCGTAAGAATCCGTGATTTGGCCTGCCTTTGAGGCGCGGCTATACGAATTTTGGAACGAAAAGGCGCGGCGGTTTCGGCCGTCAAGCGCCGGCAGGGGCTTCAAGCAGCGGACGGATCGACAAGGGCGAAAAGCGCATCTCAACGGGATGGGCGCGCCTGATCACGGCCGAGGGCTATGGAATGCGAACGAACCAACAGACAACTCTCAAAGCCCCCGCGACCCTGAGCGGCATCGGCGTCCACTCCGGGAACCCGGTCGAGATCACGCTGCATCCAGCGCCCGCCAATCACGGAATCGCCTTCCTCCGCACCGGAATGGCCACCGGCAACGACCGGCTCATCAAGGCCCACCACGCCTGCGTCTCCGCCACCGAGCTCTGCACCGTGATCGGCGACGTCGAGAGCGGCGCCGTCGCCACCATCGAGCACCTGATGTCGGCGCTCTACGGACTCGGGATCGACAACGTTCTGGTCGAGATCGACGGCCCCGAGATGCCCATTCTCGACGGCAGCGCGCGTCCCTACGTCGAGGCCATCGACGCCGTCGGCATCGGTCCCTGCGGCGCCCCCCGTCGCTGGATCAAGGTCCTCCGCTCCGTCCGCATCGAGGTCGGCCGCGCTTTCGCCGAACTCCGCCCCATCGACCGGGGCTTCCGCCTCGATGTCGAGATCGATTTCGAGAACCCGGTGATCGGCCGCAGCCGCAAGGCGATGGACCTGACCCCCGCCGCCTATCGCCGCGAGATCGCCGGCGCCCGGACCTTCGGCATGATGCGGGATGTGGAGCGCTACTGGAAGGCGGGCTTCGCCCTCGGCGCTTCCCTGGAGAACACCGTCGCGGTCGGGGAGACCGCCGTGGTCAACCCCGAGGGCCTGCGCTACGCCGACGAGTTCGTCCGGCACAAGTTCCTCGACGCGGTCGGCGACCTGGCTCTGGCCGGCCTGCCGATCCAGGGCGGCTACCGCTCCTATTGCGGCGGCCATCGCATGAATGTCGGCATCCTCACCGCCCTGTTCTCCGATCGCGCCAACTACGCCATCGTCGAGGCGCCCGGCGCCCGCCGCGAGACCAGCCTGACCGAATTCGGAGCCAGCCTCGGCATGGCCGCCTTCGTCGGCGATCTGTAGCGCTACCGACACATCGGTCGTTTCTGTTAAGGGTTCAGCCCGCCCGCCGCTTTCACGCCCAAATCGCGCTTCACGGTGAAACGAGCGTGAAACGGGACGTCCGTCCGGTGTGCAGCGCACCCGGATCGTGGCATGAGGCCGTCAGCCACGCGACCGACCTTTAGTGATGGCGTTACGACGCGCGTCCGAAAACGGACCCGTCTGTTGGGGGAAGACCGGAATGCGCCTTACTCATCCCAACCGCGGTGCGATGGCGGCCGTGCTGGTGACCGTGATGGGCTTCGGGCTCGGCGGCTGCGACGCCCTCGATTCGATCAATCCCTTTGCCGAAAAGTACAAGCCCGAAGTCATCCCGGATGTTCCCGCCGACAAGCTCTACAGCGAGGGCTTGGCGCGGATGGAGGACAAGGACTACGAGGGCGCCTCGAAGAAGTTCGGTGAACTCGACAAGGCCTACAGCTACTCGGACTGGTCGCGCAAAGCGCTGCTGATGACCGCCTACTCGAATTATGAGGGCGCCAAGTACGACGACGCGATCAACGCGTCGAAGCGCTACCTTCAGCGCCATCCGGCTAGCAAGGACGCGGCCTACGCCCAGTACCTGATGGCGATGTCGCACTACAAGCAGATCCCCGACGTGACCCGCGACCAGGACCGCTCCGAGAAGGCGCTGGCCGGCCTGCAGGAGCTCGTCCAGAAGTATCCGACCTCGGAATACGCCGCCGACGCTAAGGCCAAGATCCAGATCACCCGCGACCAGCTCGCCGGCAAGGAGATGGAGGTCGGTCGCTTCTACCTGGAGCGCCGCAACTTCCCGGCCGCGATCAACCGGTTTCGCGACGTGGTCAGCAAGTACCAGACGACCCGGCACGCCGAGGAAGCCCTCGAGCGTCTGACCGAGGCCTACATGGCTCTCGGCCTGACTCAGGAGGCTCAGACCTCCGCCGCCGTGCTCGGGCATAACTTCCCCGACAGCCCCTGGTACAAGGACGCCCACGCGCTCCTGCAGAACGGGGGCCTGGAGCCGCGCGAGGAGAAGACCTCGTGGATCAGCAAGGTCTATCGCGGCGTCATCGGGCGCACCGCCGAGGCCCAGTAGGCCCGACGCCGTTCCGGCGCCCGTCCGGCGATCCGCGTGCCGCTTTGCCGCTCCCCGTGGGGGCGGCATCTTTTTGCGTGAAGCCGGCGGCACTTCGCCGTAAAGACAGCGCCAGCGTTCACAACGGGACCCCAGACGCGGCATGCTGAGCCAGCTCGCGATCCGCGACATCGTTCTCATCGACAAGCTCGTCCTGAATTTCCGCGAGGGCCTCAGCGTCCTCACCGGTGAAACGGGTGCGGGCAAGTCGATCCTGCTCGATGCCTTCGCGCTGGCCCTCGGCGGCCGCGGCGACGGCCGCCTCGTGCGTCATGGGGAAGGGCAGGGCGCCGTCACCGCGGTGTTCGACGTGCCCCTCGACCATCCGGCGCGCACGCTCGCGGCGCAGGCCGAGATCGACACCGAGGGCGACCTGATCCTGCGCCGCGTGCAGATGGCCGATGGGCGCACCCGGGCCTTCATCAACGACCAGGCGGTGGGCGTGCAGGTCCTGCGGGCCATCGGCGCCGCCCTGGTGGAGATCCACGGACAGCACGACGACAGGGCCCTCGCCGATCCCACCACCCACCGGGCCATCCTCGATGCGTTCGGGGGCCTGCAGGGGCCTCTGACCCAGGTCGGCGAGGCGGCCCGGCGGGTGAAGGCTGCCCGCAGCGCTCTGGCCGAGCACCGCGCCCGCGTCGAGGCCGCCGCCAAAGAATCCGATTTCCTCCGGCACGCCGTGGCGGAACTGGAGACGCTGGCCCCGGAGCCGGACGAGGAGACGACGCTGGCCGAGCGCCGCACGGTGATGCAGCAGAGCGAGAAGGTCGCCCGCGAACTGAACGAGGCGATCGAAGCCTCGGGCGGCGGCATCGTCTCCCACCTGTCCTCGGCCCTGCGCAAGCTGGAGCGACGGGCGTCGCAGCTGCCGGCCCTGGTCGAGCCCTGCGTCGCCGCCCTGGATGCGGCCCTGACCGCCCTCGACGAGGCCCACACGGTTCTCGACGCGGCTTTGCGCGAGGCGGAGTTCGATCCGCGCGAGCTGGAACGGGTGGAGGAGCGCCTGTTCGCGCTCCGTGCCGCCGGGCGCAAGTACCAGGTGCCGGTGGACGACCTCGCGGCTCTGCGCGAGCGCTACGCGGCCGATGTGGCGGCAATCGACGCCGGCGCCGAGGCCCTGGGTGGACTCGAGGGCACCCTCGCGGCAGCCGAGGCGGCCTACGCCAAGGCGGCCGCCAAGCTGACCGAAGGGCGCAAGCGCGCCGCCAAGGCTCTCGACGCGGCGGTCAAGGCCGAGCTGCCGCCGCTCAAGCTGGAGCGCGCCCGCTTCATCACCGAGATCGCCACCGATCCGGACTCGCGCGATCCCTCCGGCTATGACCGCGTGGAGTTCTGGGCCCAGACCAATCCGGGCACCCGGCCGGGACCGATGATGAAGGTCGCCTCGGGTGGCGAGCTTTCGCGCTTCATGCTCGCCCTCAAGGTGGTGCTGGCCGACAAGGGCTCGGCCCCGACCCTGATCTTCGACGAGATCGACACCGGCGTCGGCGGCGCCGTGGCCGATGCCATCGGCGCCCGGCTCGGGCGCCTCGCCACGCAGGTGCAGGTGGTGGCGGTGACGCATGCGCCGCAGGTCGCTGCCCGGGCGGAAACGCATTTCCTGATCGCCAAGGACCCGGTCAAGGGCAGCGACCGGGTCGCCACGCAGGTCTCGTCCCTGGAAGCCCCGGCCCGCCGTGAGGAGATCGCCCGCATGCTCGCCGGCGCCACCGTCACCGACGAGGCCCGGGCCGCCGCAGCCCGCCTGCTTCAGGCAGCCGAAGCCTGATGGCCAACGTCTGACCGCCAACGCCTCTCGCAGCTGGGCAACCCAGAGTTAACGTTTTCTTAACCATGTTCGGTGACACTCGCTAAACCACAAGTGCGCTCCGATTCGGCGCCGGCGTTGGATCGCTCGAACGAGGGACTGAGACGTTGGACCAGAGAGTAAGCGACGGCGACATGCGGGAGGACGGTATGAACGCCTGCCAGCCCAGCCTGACCGACGACACGCGTCATCGTCTCGGGACCGCGCTCCGTTCGATCTACGAGGAGACCTGCGACACGCAGCCGATTCCCGACAGCCAGATCGACCTTCTCCTGCGCCTTCGGCACAAGGAGCGCGACCGGCGTCGCTTCGACTGAGCGCGTCTACCAGCGTCGCGCGTTCGGCAGGCGCTTATATTCGGCGGCTCGGATCAGAGTCATGACCCGGTCCAGGCTGACCAGCAGGGACTGCTCGTCGGCCGTGGCCTGATCGATCGCATCCTGACCGGGGCCGAACTGCCGCTTCAGCTGAACCAGCGCCAATTGCCGCTCCAGTTCCTCGCGCTGCCCATGCAGGTCGAGGAAAGCGGCTTCGTCGGCATCGATCGTGCTCGTCGGCTCCGTCACGGCGCGTCACCTTCTTGCGCCGATCGGGAACCGGCGACGGGGATCAACGCACGAAGTCTCGAAACCGTGCCGTCTCGCGGGACTTTGCCGGCAGGGCTTTTGGCCCCTCTGCCTCGGCCCGCAAGGTGTCGGATCAGCGAAAGCCGCCCACGCGCCGGTCGCGCTTGCGCTCGGCCGCCGGCTGATAGGCGATCTGCGCGTGGGCGGTGCAATAGGGCAGGCCGGTGATCGCGCGATCGCCGCAATAGTGGAAGTCGGGCGAGGTCGGGTCGCCGATCGGCCAGCGGCACATCGACTCCCGCAGGTCCATGATCGTCACCCGACGGGTGATCGACAGGGACACCGGTGCCACCAGCGTCGGTGCGGCGGGCGCGCCTTCGAAGCGGGCAGGCGCGCCGTCCGTCTCGGCGACAACCGCGACGGGCATCTCCGCCTCCGGCTCCGTCTCACGGCCGATCTTGCGCGGCGCCACGCCGGGCGTCTCCGCCGACTTGACCCGGCCCGAGAGCCCGAGCCGGTGCACCTTGCCGATCACCGCATTGCGGGTGACGCTGCCGAGCTGCGTGGCGATCTGGCTGGCGCTCAGGCCGTCTTCCCACAGGCGACGCAGCAGCTCGACCCGCTCGTCTGACCAACCCGGGACCGTTTCCATCATCGCCCCCTCCGAAATCGTCCGCATCTGCCCCAGCGACTCGCAAAACGCCCCGAACCCCGGCCGATGGCACGGGCAGAAGGGCGATTCTCGGTGATGGGCAGCGGCCCCCCGGCCGTCGATGGAGGGGACCGTACAGGAGCCTGAGACGCGGAGGCAAGTGCGACGGCGACGGAGGTTCCATGCCCGGCGCACCTGTCCACCGCCAAAGGCCAAGCCTTTCGGGGCCAATGGCAGCAAGCCTTTCGCGGCCGGCGGCGGCAAGCCCTTCGGAGCCCCCGCGGCAGCACACATCTCGCGGCGCGCGGCAGGATGGGGTACAGCCCCGGCATCCCCCCGGCCTCACGCCTGCGGCGATGGTCCCCGTCCCGATCCGCCTCGCGGCGCCTTCCGTCCCGCGCGCGTCCCTTCTGCGAGTGCCCATGACTGCCCCTCCGCCCATGACTGCCTCCCCGTCCATGACTGCCTTGCCGCCCATCGCCGTCTTCGACCTCGACGGAACCCTGGCCGAGACCGCCGGCGATCTCATCGGCACGCTCAACGTCATCCTGCGGCGCGAGGGGCTTCAGGCGCTGCCCCTGGAGCAGGCCCGCGACATGATCGGCGCCGGTGCCAAGGCGCTGATCCAGCGCGGCTTCACCACGGCGGGCGAGCCCCTCACGACCGAGCGGCTGGAAGCGTTGTTCTCGGACTTCATCGCCCATTACGGCGACCACCTGTGCGAGCAGTCGCACCTGTTCCCCGGCGTGGTCGAGGCGCTCGACGCGCTCGACGCGCGCGGCTTCCTCCTGGCCGTCTGCACCAACAAGTACGAGGGGCAGGCCATCCGGCTGCTGCAACTCCTCGGCATCGCCGACCGCTTCGCCACCATCTGCGGCCGCGAGACCTTCCCCTATTTCAAGCCCGACCCGCGCCACATCACGATGACCATCGCGCAGGCCGGCGGCGATCCCGCCCGCGCCGTGATGGTGGGCGATTCCCGTGCCGACATCGACGCGGCCAAGGCCGCCGGCATTCCGGTGGTGGCGGTTCCGTTCGGCTACACGGACCGGCCGGTCACCGAACTCGGCCCCGACCGGGTCATCGCCCATTTCGACGACCTCGGCGCGGCGGTGGCGGCCCTCGTGCCAGCCGCCTGAACCTGGGCGAAAGCCGCTGCGACGGGCTGCGTCCCCGGCGCAACAAAAAAAGGCCGCCCCATGGGGCGGCCCTTCGGCATTCAGAACGGAGACGACGCGCTCAGTTGATGCGGTCGGCCAAGTTGGCCGAGTGGGCGTGCTCGCCGGCGATGTAGGGCAGCGCCTGGTTGGCGAACTCACGACCCTGGGCGTTGTCGCCGTTGCGGGCGTAGGAGGCGTAGAGGCCCAGGGTGCGGGCGTCCGACCGGGCCTGCTGGTCCACGTAGGTGCGGTCGAAGTCGCGTCCGGCGCGGGCCGACTTCAGGCGATCGATACGACCCTGACCTTCGGTGCCGATGGCGACGCGGCGACCCGGCTCGGAGGGGCTGTTGTCGATGAGGCCGACGCCGCCGAGGACGCCACCGACCACGCGCTGGGCGATGCCGGCCGAGATGGTGACGGGAGCGAGGATCACGCCGACCGGGTTGTCGAGGCGGGTCTCGAAGGGCTGGGAATCCGACACCACAGTGCCGCCAGCGGTCAGCGAGGTGCCCTCGGGCAGCAGCGCCTGAGTGGTGGCCTTGCGCTCGACGAGGACGTTGTGAGCGTACTGGCGCACGCGCGGGTTGCGCGACCGCTCGAGGGCGATGCGGCTCGACTCGATGCTGACGGCGTCCGAGCGAAGAGCTGCGGCGCGGAAGTCGGAGGTGTCGGTCACGGCCGGCTGGTTGCCGTCGAACTGCGGGGCGACGCGGAACGACAGGGGCTCCTGGGCCAGGGCCGGGGTGGCGAGGGCAGCGACCGACAGGCCGAGGGCGGCAAGGAAGGTTTTGGTCATGGCGGGTTCTCTTTCCGTGGCGCCCTTGGTGGCGCCGTTGGCGAACATCGTTTGCGGTGCGGCAACACCCGACGTCCGGAGCCGTTCCAACCCTGCGTCGCATTGGAGCATTGCGTGGGGAGGGGTGTCAGGCCGTGGCCGCCACTCCAGCCTAAGGTCCGGTCGCGCGGAACGACGTCGCCCCGCGGCGCCATCCGCGCGTCAGTGCGCCTCCTCCCAGTTCATCGCCGCCCGGGCCTCGACCACCAGCGGCACCTTGAGGGTCAGGGCCGGGGCCGGGGCCTCGACCATGATGCGGGTGATGACGGGCAGCGCCTTCTCCACCTCGTCCTCGGGGGCCTCGAACACCAGCTCGTCATGCACCTGCAGCAGCATGCGCAGGTTCAGCTTTTCGGCCTTCAGAGCATCCTCCATCCGGATCATCGCCCGGCGGATGATGTCGGCGGCCGAGCCCTGGATCGGGGCGTTGATGGCCTGACGCTCGACGCTGGCCCGCTCGTTCGGGTTGTTCGATCGGATCTGCGGATAGTGGCAGACGCGGCCGAACAGGGTGGTGACGTAGCCGAGATCGCGGCACCGGCGCTTGGTGTCGTCGATATAGGCGCGGATGCCGGGGAAGCGCTCGAAATACTGCTTGATGAAGGCGCCGGCCTCCTCGCGGCCGATGCCGAGGCGGTCGGCGAGGCCGAAGGCCGAAATGCCGTAGATGATGCCGAAGTTGATGGTCTTGGCGCGCCGCCGCAGGTCCGGCGTCATCTCCGACAGGGGCACCCCGAACATCGCGCTGGCGGTGGCCGCGTGGATGTCGATGCCGTCCGCGAAGGCTTGGCGCAGCTGTGGGATATCGGCGATGTGGGCGAGCAGGCGCAGCTCGATCTGGCTGTAATCGGCCGAGATCAGGCGGTTGCCCTCCTGGGCCACGAAGGCGCGCCGGATGCGGCGCCCCTCCTCCGTGCGGATCGGGATGTTCTGCAGGTTCGGCTCCGAGGAGGAGAGCCGGCCCGTGGTGGTGGCGGCGAGCGAGAACGAGGTGTGGACCCGGTCGGTCTCGCGGTTGGCGTGGACCTGCAGCGAATCCGTGTAGGTGGATTTCAGCTTGGCGAGCTGGCGCCATTCGAGGATCTTCTTCGGAAGGTCGTGCCCGGCCTGGGCCAGCTCCTCCAGCAGGGTCGCGGGTGTGGCCCACTGTCCGGACGGCGTCTTCTTGGCACCGGGCAGTCCCATCTTGCCGAACAGGATGTCGCCGATCTGCTTCGGCGACGAGACCTGGAATGTTTCGCCCGCATCCGCCTGGATCTCCTCCTCGAGGCGCACCAGGATCTGCGAGAAATCGCCCGACAGGCGGCTCAGCATGTTGCGGTCGATGCGGATACCCTCCGCCTCCATCCGGGCGATCACCGGCACCAGCGGACGCTCCAGGGTCTCGTAGACCGCGACCCGCTTCTCGGCCACGAGGCGGGGCTTCATCATCCGCCACAGGCGCAGGGTGACGTCCGCATCCTCGGCCGCGTAGGCGGTGGCCTTGTCGAGGGGCACCCGGTCGAAGGTGACCTTGGCCCGCCCGGTGCCGGCCACGTCCGAGAAGGTGATGGGCTGGTGGCCGAGATGGCGGCGGGCGAGCTCGTCCATGCCGTGGCCGCCCTTGCCGGCATCGAGCACGTAGGAGATCAGCATGGTGTCGTCGAAGGGCGCCACCCGGATGCCGGAGCGGCCGAGCACGGCGAAGTCGTATTTCAGGTTCTGGCCGACCTTGAGCACGCCGGGATTTTCGAGCAACGGCTTCAGGCGCTCGATCACGACCTTGACGGCGATCTGGCCCGCCAGCGGCTGGAACACGTCGGTGGCCGCCTTGGCGTCGCCGAACAGGTCGCCCTCCGCACCCGTCACGGGCTCCACGTGCCGGAGCGGGATGTAGGCCGCCCGGCCCGGTGCGACGCAGAGCGAGATGCCGACGAGGTTGGCGCTGTTGGCGTCGAGGGAATCCGTCTCGGTGTCGACGGCGATCACGCCGGCCTCCTCGGCCTCGGAGATCCAGGCATCGAGTTGTTCGACCGACCCGATCGTCTCGTAGGCCGCCGTGTCGAACGGCTTGACCGATTCCGCCGCCCGGGCCGCCACGAGGTTAGCGGGCGTCGGCTCGGACGACCCGCGGGGCTTCGGGGCGACGTCGGGCAGGCCGAGATCGGCGAAGGGGTCGATCTCGGCCTGCCCGGCGCCGGACGCGGTCTCGGGATCGACCGGAACGGGATCGCCGTGAGCGTCGGGGAAGAACGGTGCGTCGGGCTCGGGCTCCCGGTTCGGCAGCAGGGCCGGGTCGGGCTGCACCGCCTCCGGGTCGACATGGAGCATCTGGGCGATGCGCCGCGTCAGGGTGTTGAACTCCATCGCCTTGAGAAAGCCGACGAGCTTCTGCGGATCGGGCTTGGGCAGCCGCAGGTCGTCGAGGGGGATCGGAACCGGCACGTTCTCTTCGAGCGCCACCAGCTTTCGCGAGAGCCGGGCCTGATCGATGCTGGCCAGCAGGGTTTCGCGGCGTTTGGGCTGCTTGATCTCGGCGGCGCGCTCCAGCAGCGCGTCGAGGCTGCCGTATTCCTTGATCAGGGCGGCGGCCGTCTTCAGGCCGATACCGGGCACGCCCGGCACGTTGTCCGAGGTGTCGCCGATCAGCGCCAGGGCATCGCCGATCTGCTCCGGCTGAAGGCCTTCCCACTTGGCGATGATGGCGTCGCGGTCGAGATTGCGCTCGGGCCGGTAGCCGGCCTTGCCCTTGGAGCCGGATTCGAAATCGTAGAACCGCACGAGGGGGCCGACGAGCTGCATCAGGTCCTTGTCGGAGGACACGATGATGACGCCGGCGCCCCGCGCCTCGGCCTGACGCGAATAGGTGGCGATCAGGTCGTCGGCCTCGTAGCGGATCAGCTCGATCGGCTGCAGGCCGAAGGCCCGCACCGCGTCGCGCATCAGCGGCATCTGGCGCTTGAGGTCGTCCGGCGCATCCGGCCGGTGGCCCTTGTAGTCGGGAAACATCTCTTTGCGGAACGAGCCTTCCGACTTGTCGAACACGATGGCGAGGTGCGTCGGCATCACGCCGGCGGCCCCCTCCTGCACGAACTGGGCGATCTTGGTGCAGAACAGACGCACCGCCCCGGTCGGCAGGCCGTCCGACGGCCGGGTGTTGTACTTCTGGTCCTGGTTGATCGACTGGAAGTAGGCCCGGAAGATGAATGACGAGCCGTCGACCAGGATGATCTGATCGCCGGGGCCGACGGGAGCGGAGGCGGGAGCGGTCATCGATCCATCAATGGAAAGAGAAAGGAAATGGCGATGGCGCCACGACAATCATTCGTCGGCGTGCAGTTCGTTCCGGCATACCGTGAGAATGTCAGGCAATGCCTCATGGACGGTCCCCCAGAGGAGCTTTGCCGAGACACGCTCGTATCGATGCCGATAGACGTTCCCCGAATCGGCGATCTGCCGCCATGGAATATGGGGGTTCCGTCTCCGTGTTTCTTCGTCGACGCGCCGGCTCGCCTCCGAAATGATCTCGAGGCAACGCGTCACGCCGTAGAGGAGGAGCCGGTTGTCGGCGAAATCTTCGAAGCTCAGGTCTGCGGTGAAATCCTGAGCGGCCTCGACATTTTCGATGATGCCGAGAAGGGCGCGACGTCCACGCTCAGAAAGCATGGATCGCGTCGCGCTCGGCTCTGGGACGTACGTGAGGTCTCAGCATCGAGCGCGTGGCGACGTCCACTTCGATGGGGAACAGATCGGCGATGAACCCGATGACGCCGACATATCCGTAAACATCCCGGATGGTGGTCTCATCGATGTCGATCAGGATATCGAGATCGCTTCCGGCATGCGCCTCGCCGCGCGCAACCGAGCCGAAGAGGGCGGCATGCAGGACGCCCCGCTCGCGCAACGCAGCCTCGTGTGCACGAAGGATATCAAGGGCTGTGCTGCGATCCATGCCGCGACCGTACTCGAAATCGGGGCCGAGCTGAAGGGCTCCCCTCAGGTCGCCGCCCCCACCGTATCGGCCATCTGGGCGTCGCGGGTGCCCAAAGGCTGCTCGGGTCCGCGGGTGGTGTCGGCCTCGGTCTGGTGCTCCATCTCGGCGTTGATCTCGGCGCCGACGAGCACGATCGTGGTCGAGATCCAGATCCAGGTCATGAAGCCGATCACGGCGCCCAGCGAGCCGTAGGTCTCGTTGTACTTGCCGAAATTGGCGACGTACCAGGAGAAGCCGAGCGAGGTGACCAGCCAGGCCACCGCCGCGACGGCGCTGCCCCAGGTCACCCAGCGCCAGCGCGGCGCGTCGCGGCTCGGGCCGTAGCGATAGAGCAGGGCGAGGCCGCCCAGCACGCCGGCGAGCAGCACCGGCCAGCGCAGCAGGGCGATGTACCAGGCCTCCGAGCTCAAGCCGATGATGTTGATCGCGGCCGGCACCACGACGATGCCGACCAGCGCCAGGATGATGAACAGCAGCGCGCCGCCCGTGAAGGCGAGGGAGCGCAGGTTGAGCCAGATGAAGCTGCGCGTTTCGCGCTCCTCGTAGACGATGTTGAGCGCGGAGAAGACCGCCTTCATGCCGCCGTTGGCGCTCCACAGCGAGAGCACGATGCCGGTGAAGAAGGTCAGCCCCAGCGTGGTGTCGCCCTTGGCGGCGATGCGCTTCACCTGCTCGCCGATGATGTCGAGGGCGCCGGAGGGAACCACCCCCTGCAGGGTCTGCAGGTGCTCGTTGATGGTGACCACGTCCGCCACAAGCCCATAGCAGGACACCAGGGCCGCGATGGCGGGGAAGATCGCCAGCAGCACGTAGAACGTCACTCCGGCGGCGACCGAGACGATGTTGTTCTCCGAGACGTCGTGGAACACCCGCAGGCCGATATCCTTCCAGCCCTTGGCGGGAATGTCCGAGGGCGTCCGGGCGCCCCGGCCGCGGTCGGCCTCCCGCGCCGCCACCTGCCGTGCCTCGGGGCCGGCATGGGACGGGGAAGTTTGGCGGGACGGGTCGGTCGGGGTCGCTGGAGAAGGCCGTGCGACCGTGCCCCCCGTCCGGCGCGGCAGGGCGACCAAGCCCAGCAATGCGCTGGCGAGCGCGACGGTCCAAAGCGTCGAATGCATGTCCCTGGTTGTATTCGTGGTGGTTGATGTCTCGTCGGGTAATGTCATCGATCGTCTGTTCCGCCGGATGGAGCGTACTTGCAAGATGACGCATGAATTCGTCACGCGCGCATACCTTGACTCGACAACGGAGGGTGGCGGCTGAGAGTTTCATCCGCCCTCACGGAATCGCGAGGCGGCGGCGCGTGGCGGGTTTATTCCCCGAAACCCGCCGCGCGCGCCGAGCGTTGTGCGTCGCGGCACCCGAGGCGCCGCGGGCTGCGGAATTTCGGGCGCATCTCGGACGTGAAGCCGGTTGGCCGCTTGCCCTGGCGGGCGGCAGGCGGCACGGCCCTTGAGCCCCTGTCCCTCGACCCGGAGACCCCAGACCCGTGCCGCACGCGACCGAGCTGATCGCCATCATCGCCCTGGGCCTCGTGCTGGCCTTCGTCTGCGGAATGGCGGCGCAGCGCCTGCGGTTGCCGCCCCTGGTCGGGTATCTCCTCGCCGGCGTCCTGGTCGGCCCCTACACGCCGGGCTTCGTCGGCAACAGCCAGCTCGCCGGCCAGCTCGCCGAAATCGGCGTGATCCTGCTGATGTTCGGCGTCGGCCTGCACTTCTCGATCAAGGACCTGATGGCGGTGCGCGCCATCGCGCTGCCGGGTGCCATCGTGCAGATCGTGGCGGCGACTGCGATGGGGGGCGCCCTGGCGCTGGCCTGGGGCTGGGGCCTCGGGGCCGGCCTCGTCTTCGGCCTCGCTCTCTCGGTGGCGAGCACGGTGGTACTGCTGCGCGCGCTCGAGGAACGCCGGCTTCTCGACAGCGACAAGGGCCGCATCGCGGTCGGCTGGCTCATCGTCGAGGATCTGGCGATGGTCCTGGCCCTCGTGCTGCTGCCAGCGCTCGCCCCGTCCCTCGGGGGCGACGGCGCGGGCGCCGCGCACCATGCGGGCGACGGCAACCTGTGGCTCACCCTCGGGCTCACCCTCGCCAAGGTCGGGGTCTTCGCCGCCGTGATGCTGGTGGGCGGCCGCCGCTTCGTGCCCTGGCTCCTCGACCAGGCAGCGCGCACCGGTTCGCGCGAGCTCTTCACCCTGGCGGTGCTGGCGCTCGCCCTCGGCATCGCCTTCGGCTCGGCCGAACTCTTCGGCGTCTCGTTCGCGCTCGGCGCCTTCTTCGCCGGCATGGTGCTCGCCGAATCCGACCTCAGCCATCAGGCGGCGGCGGATTCGCTGCCGCTGCAGGACGCCTTCGCGGTGCTGTTCTTCGTCTCGGTGGGCATGCTGTTCGATCCCGGCATCCTGATCCGCGAGCCGCTCTCGGTGCTGGCCGTGCTGGGCGTCATCCTGGTCGGCAAGTCGCTGGCGGCGGTGGCGATCGTGCTGGCCTTCAAGCATCCGCTCGGCACCGCCCTCACCATCGCGGCGAGCCTGGCCCAGATCGGCGAGTTTTCGTTCATCCTCGTCAGCCTCGGCCTGTCGCTGAAGCTCCTGCCGGAGGAGGGGCGCGACCTCATTCTCGGCGGCGCCATCCTGTCGATCACCCTCAACCCGCTGTTCTTCGCGCTCACCGACTGGGTCGGGCGCAAGGTCGCGGAGCGGCCCGACCTCGCCGCCCGCTTCCAGCGCAAGGACGTCGCGACGCTGGCGGTGTCGACCGAGGGCGAGCCCCATCGCGGCCACGCGATCATCATCGGCTACGGCCGGGTCGGCAGCACCATCGGCAAGGCCCTCAAGGCCTGGGACCTGCCCTACATCGTCCTCGACCGCGACCGGCGTCGGGTGCTGGATCTGCGCCAGGAGGGGATCGAGGCGGTGTTCGGCGACGCCACCGCGCCGGGTATCCTCCAGGCTGCCGACATCGCCCAGGCCCGGCTCATCGTGGTGGCGACCCCCGAGGCGCACACGGCCCGGCGCATCGTCGAGCTGGCCCGCGAGGCCCGGCCCGACATCGACACGCTGGTGCGGACCCACAACGACGGCGAGCGCCGCCACTTCGAGGAGCAGGGCGTCGGCCTCGTCCTGATGGCCGAGCGCGAACTGGCCTTCGGCATGACCCTCTACGCCCTGCGCAGCCTCGGCCTGAAGGAGGGCGAGGCCCGCATCTTCGTCGACAGCACGCGCGTCGAGAGCCGTTCGGCACCGGTGGAGACCGCCATCGATCAGGTCACGCCGGAACTGCGCCCGCACAAGGAGGAGGGGGCCTGACCGGGCGTCCGTTCGCTCGACACGGGCGGCCTGTCGGCGAGCCCGTGCAAAGCGTAAGCGGGATCGAACTCCGCCATCGCGACGGTGATGCCTCTCCGAAGGACTCGATGAGAGTTCGGACGAGGCCTCAGGCCGCCAGCGATTGCCCGAGATCGTGGACCCGGCGCAGGTCGTCGACGAAGGCGGCGTAGGCCTCGGCCTTCGCGGCGTCCGGCAGGCGCAGCAGATAGGACGGGTGCACCGTGATGAAGCCCTGGAACGGCTTGGCGAAGTCGGCGGGGCCGCGCGCCCGGGTGATCGGGATCGCCTTGCCGGTCAGGGCCAGCACGGCGGTGGCGCCGAGCGCCACCACGAGCTTGGGCGCCACGAAGTCGAGTTCCCGCTCCAGCCACCAGCGATAATGGCTGACCTCGCCGGCGGTGGGCTTCTGGTGAATGCGGCGCTGGCCGCGCTCCTCGAACTTGAAGTGCTTGACCGCATTGGTGAGGTAGGCCGCGCCGCGCACGATTCCCGCCTCGCCCATCGCGCGGGCCAGCAACTGCCCCGCCGGCCCCACGAAGGGCCGCCCCTGGCGGTCTTCCTGGTCGCCGGGCTGCTCGCCCACGAAGGCGATGGTGGCGCCGACCGGGCCTTCGCCGAGAACGGCCTGGGTCGCGCCCGGCACCAGCGGCTCCGAGCGCCGGATGATGGCGTTGAGCGCCTCCAGCGAATCCGGGGCCTGATCGGCCATGGCCGCCACGGCGCGGGCGGGATTGCGCTTGACCGGCATTTGCGGCTCCCTCTCGATCATGGCGCCCGTGCGGGCCGCCGCCTGCCGGACGAGGCCCGGGATCGCGGCGGTCTCCGGCATGTTGCGCCAATACTTCTTCGGCATCTCCGCCCGCATCGCCGCGAGGTTGGTGCGGGCGGGATTGAAGGTGCTCTCGTAGTAATCGCGCCAGCCCGCCTCGAAGCCGTCCGCCTCCGGTGCGTCCTCGCGTCGCCCCGGCGGACCGAAGGCGAGGCTGGTGCCGTCCCAGCGGGCCGAGCCCTCCGGCGTCAGGATGGTCCAGTTCAGGGAGCGGAAGCGCTCGACGAAGAACGGGGCCGCCGCTCCCAGGATGTGATGGTCGGGCTCGAACCACGCCACGAAGCGCTCCGGGCCGTCGCCCTCGACCCGGCGGAAGCGCAGGAAGGCGTGCATCTTGTGCAGGTCGCGGGCGATGGCCTTGCCCATCCGCTCGAGCCGATGGACCAGGGGATCGCTCGACACCTCCAGGAGCCGGCGCTCCCCGTGCAGGATGCGCCAGATCAGCCCGTAGAGCAGGGCATAGCGCTCCGGGTCGCGGTGCGGCACCACCCTGCCGACCATCGCGCCGACCCCGCGCGGCAGGCTCAAGGGGGGCTCGTCGGCCAGGGCCGGACCCTGCGCCCCGAACAGCCCAGGCGTCTCGCCGATGGACCACAGCACCCGCTCCGGCGGAACGCCCCGGCCCGCGAGACGGCGGGCTGCGGCGCGGAAGCCGTCGAGATCGGCGCCCGGTCGCAGATCAACGGCGTCGAGGGACGAGGTCCCGAACCCGCCGCCCTCCGCAGGCGAGTCGCCCCGGCCCTCTTCTTTCGGGAGAGGGGCACCGTGCTGCCCGCGTGCTGTCTGGGTATGGCCGTCCTCCACCGTCGGATCGGAGGGCGCTCGCGTCTTCATCCTCAGAACAGGCTCAGCTGCTTCGGAGGGTCGGCCAACCGTGCCCGAAGATCGAGCCGGTCGGTGAGCCCGCCCGCCGGGTGATAGTCGGCGGCGATGAGAAAGGGCCTTGCCCGCTTGAGGGCCGAGGTCAGGCGGGCGACGTCGTCGAGACGCAGGCGCGTATGGCGCCGGGCGCGGATGATCTTGTCGACGGCGCGCGCCCCGAGACCCGGCACCCGCAGCAGCATCTCGCGGTCGGCGGCGTTCACGTCGACGGGAAAGCGCGCCCGGTGCTTCAGAGCCCAGGCCAGCTTCGGGTCGATGTCGAGGGAGAGCATGCCGTTCTCGGTGGCGTCGGCCACGTCGTCGGGCGTGAAGGCGTAGTACCGCAGCAGCCAGTCGCCTTGGTACAGACGGTGTTCGCGCTGGAGCGGGGGCGCGGCCAGCGGCAGGATGGTGGAGCCGTCGGGAATCGGACTGAAGGCCGAGTAATAGACCCGCTTGAGGTTGTACGAGCCATAGAGCAGGGCGCTCTTGCGGATCAGCGCCTCGTCGGTGGTGGCGTCGGCCCCGACGATGACCTGCGTCGATTGTCCGGCCGGCGAGAACCGGCGCTTCTCGGATTTCGCCTCGGCGATGCGCTCGCCGATCTGCGCGATGGCGTTCTGGATGACGGCGCCGTCCTTCTCGGGGGCCAGGCGCTCCAGGCTCGCCTCGGTGGGCAGTTCGACGTTGATCGACAGCCGGTCGGCATAGAGGCCCGCCTCCTCGATCAGCCAGGGGCTCGCCTCCGGGATCGACTTCAGGTGGATGTAGCCGCGAAAACCGTGGTCGCGCCGCAGGGATTTGGCCACCCGCGTCAGCAGTTCCATGGTGTGGTCGGGCGACTTGATGATGCCCGACGAAAGGAACAGGCCCTCGATGTAGTTGCGCTTGTAGAACTCCACCGTGAGGGTCACGACCTCCTCGACGGTGAATTTCGCCCGCTGCACGTTGGAGGAGCGCCGGTTGACGCAGTAGGCGCAGTCGAACAGGCAGTAATTCGTCAGCAGGATCTTCAGAAGCGAGATGCAGCGCCCGTCCGGCGTGTAGGCGTGGCAGATGCCGGCGCCGGTGGTCGAGCCGAGCTCACCCTTGCCGGCCGTGCGCTTGGGCGCCCCGGACGACGAGCACGAGGCGTCGTACTTGGCGGCATCGGCGAGGATGCGCAGCTTCTTCGCGAGGAGTTCGTCCATCGACACGAAATGCGCCTCGTTCGCCTTTCGTTCAAGTTTTCGCGCGCGAATTCCCGCCTCGTCCGCTGGCGCGATGTCGCAGCCTCAGACGTCCGCCTCGCCGCCATCCTCGGCCTCGATCACCCGCCGTCCCAGGGCGTAGCCGAAGCCGGCCCGCGCCATCGCGGCGAGGTCCCGGTCGCGATGGGCCTCGCGGGTCCCGGGCCGCCGCCAGGGGCCGAGCCGGCGGCGTTTGGCATAGGCCTGCGCGGCCGCCTCCTCGAGGTCGACGCCCTCGTCCGCCGTCTCGCGCTCGTGCTCCATCGCGCTCGCCACCTGCTCGCGCGACACGCCCTTGGCGGCGAGCTTGGCCGACAGGGCGCGGGCGGAGGCGCCGCGCCGGCGCAGGGCCGCGAGGCGGCCGGCGGTGAAGCGGGCATCGTCGACCAGACCGGCGCTGACGGCGCGGGCGACCGTGGCCTCGATCGCCTCGGCGAAGGCGCCCGCCTCCTCGCCGCGCATGCGGCAGCGCTTGTCGACGCGCCGCTTCAGGGTCTGCCGCAGCATCGCCACGGAGGCGCTGTAGCGTTCGAGATAATGCAGGGCGGCTCGCTCGAGATAGGCGGGCGTCACGGGGGGCGGCGGCTTCGCCTCGGTCGATCCATCGGGGGCGGACCGGCGGGGCGCAACGTTTCGCGGTGTCATCGGTTCTTCACGATCCGGACGGGTTGCGGAAGTGGGTTCGGCAGATATGGTGATCACGCTGGATAAAGGCTCGATCCTGCCATGCCGGCAATCGTCGTGAGACGCGAGTGGCTCCTCGTTCTCCTGGCCCTGGGCTTCGCCCTGGTGGCGGGCATGCTGGTCTATCTCTCGCGTCCGACCACCCTCACGGTGGCGGTCGGCCCCCGTGACGGCGCCGAGGCGACGCTGCTCCAGACCTACGCCCAGGCGCTGGCCCGCGGCCGCGAGGATGTCCGCCTCAAACTCGATTTCTACGACGACGTCCGCGACAGCGCCGAGGCGCTTCAGCGCAACAAGGCCGATCTCGCCGTGGTGCGTCCGGACGTGCTCCTGCCCGAGAACGGGCTGACCCTGGCGATCCTGCACGACGAGGCCCTGCTGATCGCCGCGCCGGAAGCGGCCGGCCTCGAAAACTTCCCGGATCTCGCGCGCAAGCGCCTCGGCGTGGTCGAGCGCCACGCCGCCGACCTGCCGTTCCTGACCAATCTCCTCGCCTTCTACGATTTCGTCTCCCAGCCGGCGGCCGAGACGGTCCCCGAGGGGAGCGTCGGGCCGGCCCGCGTGGCGCTGGTCCCGCTCACGCCCCAGGAGGTGACGAGCGCCATCGCCGAGGGCCGCGTCGATGCGGTGGCGGTCATCGCCGCCCCGGCCTCGAAGGCGGCGATCACGACGGTGCGGGCGGTGGAGGCGGCCTCGGTCGACAAGAAGATCAACTTCGTCTCGGTCCCCGACGGCGAGGCGATCATCCAGCGGATGCCGGAATTGCAGTCGGTGACGATTCCCGCCGGGACCTTCGGGGGACGCCCCAAGCGCCCCGACGAGGACGTGAAGACCGTGGGCGCCTCCTACCGCCTGATGGCGCGGGGCGGCGTCAGCCGCTTCACCGTGGCGTCGGTGACCCAGCACCTGTTCGAGTGGCGCTCGAAGCTGGCGCCGCGGGCGCCGATCGCCAACCTGATGAAGGCGCCCGATTTCGACTCGACGGTGGCGGCCACCAGCGCCCGCCTGCCGAACCACCCCGGCGCGGTGGATTACTTCGAGCGCGAGCAGCAGACGGTCTTCGAGCGCTACGAGGATTACATCTACCTGCTCGCCTTCTTCGGCGGCACCGTCGGCTCGGGCGTGGCCTGGCTCGCCCAGCGCCTCGCCCGCAAGCGCCGGGAGCGCATCGACGTCGTCCTCGACCGGCTGCTCGACATCCTGCGCGAGGTCCGGGCCTCGACCTGCAAGGCCGATCTCGACGGACTGGTGCGCGAGACCGACGACCTCGTGGCCGACGTCGTACAGCATGCCCGCGAGCGCAACATCGACAACCGCACGGTGAGCGCCCTCATCCTCGCCATCGACGCGGTCCATGCGGCGATCAACGACGAGCGTCGCACCCTCGGGGATGCCGGCCCCGAGACCGGTCGCGCCGTGGACCATGCCCGCACCGCCCGGCTTCTGTCCCTGCACACGCCGGCGGCCGAATAGGCTTCAGTACCGGATCGTCCCCCGCAGCCCGAACACCGCCGCGTTGCGGATGCGGGCGCCGTTGGCGTCGCGCGGGTTCGGGAGGCCGCCGCCGGGGCGGAAGACGTACTGGAAATCCGGCTGCAGGGTGATGCCGGGGCCGAGCACGGCCTGGTAGGTCGCCTCCAGCACCGCCTCGCTGCCTCGGCGCGTCCTGGCGACCCCGGTCGCCAGGACGGTGTCGGTGTCGAGGCCCCGGGCCTGGGGCGAAATCCGCGACAGGCCGAAGGCGAGGCCGACCGTGTCGTCCGAGCGGCCGGGGAGCAGCCCCTTATAGGCGATGCCGATATCGGCGTAGACATCCACGAGGCTGCGATCGGCCTGGGAGCCCGAGACGCGCACGAACACGCTGGCGCCGTCGTTCGGGTCGTCGGGCTCGCGATAGACGGTCTGATCGATCAGGCCGTAGAGGCCGGCCTGGCCCCGGAAGCGCCGGGCGATCCCGGAGCTGGCCGGATCGGCGAGCGACACGCCGTCCCCGTCGAAACGCAGGTGGTCGAAGCGGCCGAAATGGTACCAGCCGCCCAGCGTCACCGTCCCGGCCTCTCCGGCACTGCCGGGCGCGATGTTGTAGGCGTAGGAGGCCTCCGCGATCACCAGGGCGGGATCGGTGGTGCGGAAGTTGGTGCCGGTGCGGTTGCGCCTTTGCGGGTCGGGATCACGGCTTCCGCGCGCCGGCCCGGCCGGATCGCCGTCGAACACCCCGACCTGGAACGACAGATTGGCATTGGGCACGTATTTGGCCCGTACGCCCGGCACCGCGAGGGGGTAGATCGGCCCGCCGCTCGGGATCACCACCGCCATGTTGTTGGGCCAGCCGAAAGTGGAATTCACGAACACCGTGCCGGTCTGGGTCACGGCGAACTCGGTGTCGGCGGCGATCTGCCCGATCTTCAGGCCGAATTGGTCTCCGAAGGCCTTCTGCTCGAACCACAATTCGTAGACCCGCGAGGACGGCAGTGCTTCGATGCCGCTCACCGTGATGAGGTTGCCGATCGCGCTGCGCGAGAGGCCGGCACCGTGGATCTGGAACAGGTTGGTGTGGAGCGCACCCCCCTGCCAGCCGATCAGGGGTCCGAGATCGACGTCGATCTCGAGATCGAGCAGTCCTTCGGTGATGCCGCGCCGGCGCAGGCCGCCCGAGACGTTGCCGAGGCTCTCGGCGATGTAGGTCAGACTGTAGGTGACGCCGCGATCCTTGAGGTAGGCCCGGAATCCGAACGGGTCGGCATAGGGACCGAGCTGGTCGGCGATCGAGGTGTCGAGGTTGGCCGATGGGCGCGACGAGGTGACCGACTGGGCGACCGAAGTCTGCGGATCGCCGCCGGCGCCCCGGGGCGAGCCGATGGCGCGGCCTTCGAGCGCCAGGCGCGCGGCCGTCTCGGCCGGCGTCTCGGCCCGCGCGAGCCCCGCCAGGTGGCAGAGCAGGAGAATCCCTCCGGCGAAGGCCGTCATCGGCCGTTGCCGGAGGAAAGGGAGGTGATGGGGGGCCAAGCGTCTCGTGATCCCGGGGCGCTGGGGTGCCGCCGCGATCTGAGCCTATTCGTTTCAAATGACGGACTGGCAACCGTCTGGCGGCCGGATCAGCCCGCGTCGTCGAGTTCCGGCCCGCGTGTGACATCGGGGCCGCCCGGCGCGCCGGCCGGCGGGCCGACGGTGACCGGCCGTCCCGTGCGCGCCGCCTCGTAGATCGCCTCCATCAGGACATGGTCCTGAAGGCCCTCCTCACCGGGGGTACGGGGGCGCCGGTCCTCCTGGATGCAGCGGGCCATGTGGTCGATCTCGAGAGCGAACTGGTTCTTCTGGGGCAGGATGCGGGTGTCCTGCGATTCCACCGCTCCGTCCGGCCGTGCCACCACGAGGCGCTGGCCCCGATACGCGAAGGCGTTCTGGAGATCGATGTCGGCCCGTTCGGTGTGGAGCTGGAGCCGACGCGACTCGTGCACGCCGTAGCTCGTCATGCACTGGGCGATGAGGCCGGACGGGAAGCGCAGGGTGAAGGAGACGGATTCCTCGACCTCGGCGAATTTCGCGTCGCCCGAAGGCGAGTGGATCTGCGCGTCGATCGAGACCGGCTCCTCGCCGGTCAGCGCCCGCACGCCGTTGAGGCAGTACAGCCCGATATCCGGCAGGGCGCCCCCGCCCGCCAGCGCCTTCTTGAGGCGCCATTGCTGCGGCAGACCGGTGGTCTGGCCGTTGAAGGCCTGGATCAGGCGCGGCTTGCCGAATTCGCCCGAGCGGGCGAGCCGCACCACCTCGCGGTTATAGGGCTCGTACTGGCAGCGATAGGCGATCATCAGCTTGACCTTGGCCGCCGCGCAGGCCGCGATCATGTCGCGCGCCTCGGCCGAGGAATTCGCCATCGGCTTCTCGCACAGCACGTGCTTTCCGGCCTTGGCGGCGGCCAGCACATCGCCCCGATGGATGGCGTTCGGCGTCACCACGTAGACGGCCTGGATCGCCGGATCCTTCGCCAGCCGGTCCCACGCGTCGTAGCCGTAGACCGCCTCCGGCGCGATCCCGTATTGCTCGGCGACGAGCTTGGCCTTGGCCGGCGTGCCCGACATCAGCGCCACCACGCGTGCGCGCTTGGTCTCGCCGAAGGCCGGGAGGATCTCCTCCAGGCTGAGCCGCCCGAGGCCCACGATGGCGAAGCCCACCCGCTTGCCCGGTGGCATCGGAGCCGGCGGCGGCGGAGGCGCCCGGTCTCCCGGGCCGCGCCAGTTCGGGAACAGCACCTTGCCGCCCTGAACCGCGCCGGTATCGGCCGGAACCGAGGGACCGGGCGGTCCGGATTGCGCGGCCGCGCTCGTCGCCCCGAGGGCGAGGCCGGTCAGCGTGGCGCTGCCGGCCCGAAGGACGTTGCGGCGGGAGAGCGGGAGGTCATCCGTCATGAAACTCGCTGCGGGTTCCGGGGAGGGAGCGGCGTCCGGGAGCCCCGAAAGCGCGGGGGCCGCAGGTTGCCTGTCCCCCGGGAACGTCAGCCCGGCGGGGCGAGTTCCGACCCCCTTGCCGACCTCCTTGCCGGGTGCCCCGCCCGGCCGGGCGGGCGTTCAAGCGTCCCGGGACGGGTCGCCGGAGCCGGTCGGAGCCTCCACCTCGCCGCGCTCCTGCAGGACCAGGGCAACGAACCAGCACAGGGCGGCCCAGGCGGCGCCGACGCACCAGCCCGCCACCACGTCGCTCGGCCAATGCACCCCGAGATAGATCCGGCTGATGCCGACCAGCAGGGTGGTGGAGACGCCGATGATCAGCACCAGCAGCTTGACGGCGCGCTGGCGGTCGACGCGGGCGATCAGGCTGGCCAGGGTCAGGTAGGCGATGGCCGACATCATGGCGTGCCCGCTCGGGAAACTCGCGGTGAACACCTCCATGCCGTGGGGCACGAGGTCCGGCCGCGGCCGGTGGTAGAACAGCTTCAGCACCGTCGAGGCGAGTTCGCCGCCGCCGATCGCCGCGACCACGAAGACGGCGATGCGCCGGCGCCCCGTCATCGCCAGGTAGGCGCAGGCCGCCGCCGTCACGAACACGATGGTGAAGACGCTGCCGAGCCCGGTGATGTCGCGCATGGTCTCTTCCAGCCAGCGCGGTCCGATCGGGTCCGAAAGATCGGCCGGGTTGCGCAGGGCCAGCAGGACCTTGCGGTCGAGGGCGGCGGTGGAGCCCTCGCCGACCTCGTTGGCCAGGGCGAAGAAGCCGTAGCCGAGCAGGCTGACCGCCAGCAGCGCGATGACGGGGCCGACCTCGTTGAGGCGAAGGGCCAACCGCAGGGCGTTCACCCGCGTGACGAGCGGGTTGTTCCGGTAGCCGGAGGGCAGGACGTTCATGCGGGCGACTTCTATGGATCGTTCGTCGGTCGGGACCGGGAGCGTGCCGGCGCGGGAGGCCTCCGACGGCGCGAAAGCTCCCCGAGACACCAACGCCCCGCTCACGGAGCCGTTCGGCATAGACGAACGGCGGACAAGGCTCCATCCCGACACGGTTTCTGAGCGCGCGACGTCTCTCATCGGTCGCTCGCCCCTCGAAGCCTGATGGGCCTACCCGAACGAAACGCTGGCCCGGCGCTCCCAGGGGCCGCCGAGATAACGCCACAGCAGCAGGCCGGGCGCCGTGAATCGGAACGGCGTGAATTCCGCCTCGAGTTCGGCGTGCAGGGCCCGCGCGGTGGCCGGGTCGACCTTGTTCTGCACCGTGACGTGCGGGCGCCAGCCCTGCCGGTCCTGCGCGGTCAAGCCGTCTTCCAGGGACTCGAACTGCTCGGCGAGGCGAGCCCGGAAGGCCGAGAGGGCGTCCGAGGCCAGCACGTAGGCCACCCCTCGCCCGGTGAAGCGCAGGCCGGTCACCGCCACCTCCGGCGGCGTCTGGCTGCGCATGAGTGCCGCCAGGGTCTCGACGATACCCGGCTCGCTCAGGCCCGGCAGGTGATGGAACAGGGTCGCGTGGGCGGGGATGTGGTTCAGCGCCTTGGGGAAGTGCCGGCGCCGCAGGCCGTCGAAGCGCGCGAAGGCGTCGGGCTCCATCGCCAGGGTGAGGATCAGCGGGTCGGGCGTCGGGCTGCGGTCTGTCATGATCCGTTCGAGATGGCGCGGCCGCGGCCGCATTCCAGGGCTTGGACGGGCCAAGGCTCGGGCGGGCGATGTCTCCGGCGCGCGATGTCTCGGGCGGGTCAAGTTTCGGGCGGGTCAAGTTTCGGGCGGGCCAGGTTTCGCGTGGGGCGCCATCGTCCCGGCCCGAGCGTCCGACCTGTTCAGAGGCGCCCGGGCCGGGTAGACAGCCCCCATGCGGCGCAGACACCGGGAGATCGTACATGTGGGGCGGGATGGCTGGCTCTTCCTGATCGGAGGCACCAACGGGGTCCTCGAGCAGTATCGCGCCACCCTGTCCCGCTGGTGGCGCCTGCGCGGCTGGGTCAAGCTCATCGAGACGCGGGCCGCCCGCGCCCAGGCGCTCGGCATCCGCTACCTGCACGTGGTCGTGCCGGAGAAGCTGTCGGTCTACGACGACCGCACCGTGGATCTGCGCTACGATCCGCGCCAATCCCCCGCCCGGGTGCTGGGGCGGCGCCTCATCAACAACCCCGCCTATGTCGACCTGCTGTCGCCGATGCGGGCGGCCCGCGACGGGCCGGTGCCGCTGTACTACCGTACCGACACGCACTGGAACTACGAGGGCTGCCGCTTCGCCTACCGCGAATTGATGCGGGCCTGCGGGGCCGTGCCCCCGGCCGATCTCGACGCGCGCCAGCGCTACGAGACCACGCGGGTGCGCGACCTGGGCGAGAAGCTGCCGGACAAGCCGGTCGAGACCGCGAGCCACGCCGTCCTCGACCGCGACGCGCAGCGCGTCTACGCCAGCCCCCTGGTCGCCGCCTACGAGGCTGCCGGCCGCGCCCCCGACCTGCATGTCGGCGCCCATGTGTGCTTCCGCAACGACCGTCCCGACATCGATCCCCGCACCCTCGTGCTGTTCGGCGATTCCTACGCGCATTTCGCGCCGATCATGCTGACCGGCATCCTCGCCGAGAGTTTTCGCGAGGTTCACTTCGTGTGGTCGTCGAGCATCGACTGGGCCTATGTCGAGCGGGTGAAGCCCGATCTGCTGCTGTTCGAGATGGCGGAGCGCTTCGTCACCCGGCTGCCGGACGACACTTTCGACATCGCCACCTATCAGACGGGCCAGCACCTGGCCGCCGCCGATCCGGTGGCGCCGCCGGTCCAGGCACCAGAGGGCGAGACGCCTGAGGGACTTCCCGTCCAGGCCTGAACGCCCATGTTGGGCCTCAGGCGTGACGAAGGGACAGGATCATGGGGCTGCTCGTCGACGGGGTCTGGCAGGACACCTGGTATGACACCAAGGGCACCGGGGGGCGCTTCAAGCGCACCGACGCCAAGTTCCGCAACTGGGTGACGGCGGACGGCGCCCCCGGACCGACCGGGGCGGGCGGCTTTCCGGCCGAGGCCGGGCGCTACCACCTCTACGTCTCCCTCGCCTGCCCCTGGGCCCACCGCACCCTGATCGTGCGCGCCCTCAAGGGCCTGGAGGACGCGATCTCGGTCTCGGTGGTCGACCCGCATATGGGGGCGGAGGGCTGGGTCTTCGGCGACTCGCCCGGCGCCACCCCCGACACCGTCAACGGTGCGGCCCGTCTCTACGAGGTCTACCTCCGGAACGATCCCGGCTTCACCGGCCGCGTCACCGTGCCGGTGCTGTGGGACAAGCGGCGCGCCACCATCGTGTCGAACGAATCGGCCGAGATCATCCGCATGCTGAACGGCGCCTTCGGGGGGGCGGGGCCGGACCTCTACCCGGCCGACCTCGCCGAGGCGATCGATGCCGTCAACGCCCGCGTCTACGATGCCGTCAACAACGGGGTCTACAAGGCGGGCTTCGCCACCGAGCCGGATGCCTATGCCGAGGCCTTCACCGCCCTGTTCGCCGAACTCGACGCCCTAGAGGCAAGGCTCGACGGCGCCCGCTACCTCTGCGGCAGCCGGCTGACGGAGGCCGACATCCGCCTCTTCACCACCCTGGTGCGGTTCGATGCGGTCTATGTCGGGCACTTCAAGTGCAACCGGCAGCGCATCGCCGACTATCCCAACCTGTCGAACTATCTGCGCGATCTCTACGCGCTGCCGGGCGTCGCCGGCACGGTGAACCTCACCCACATCAAGCGCCACTATTACGAGAGCCACCCGACCATCAACCCGACCGGCATCGTGCCCCTCGGGCCGGCTCTCGACTTCGACGCGCCGAACGACCGCGCCCGGCGCTTCCCGGCCTGAGCGCACTTGGCGCGCCGCCGCAGACCCTCGACGAATCGCAACCCAGCCTTACATCGGAGTCATGATGCTGCTCTCGACCGCCCGCCTCGTCCTCGCCGCCCTGCCGCTGATCGCGGCCGCGCCCGCCTTCGCCCAGACGGCCGTCAAGCTCGAGGGTCGCTGCGAGAAGCTCGTGATCGCCGGCAAGGACGTGTCGGCGACCTGCAAGAACACCCTGATGAACACGGTCTCGCGCAACCGCACGAGCTTCGACTTCGCGGCCGAGGGCCGGTCCCTCAGCTTCAGCGGCAACGGCGCCCAGCAGGAGCGCACCGAGGAGACCGATCCGCTTCAGCCGATCAACCTCGTGATCCCGAGCGAGACCACGAAGGACGGCGTGGTCCAGGGACCCCTGGTGGCGGTCGGCTCCTGCGCCTTCAGCACGCCGCAGCCGGGCAAGACCGCGATCACCTGCGAGGCGAACGCCGCCAAGGGCACCTACCAGGGCGTCTTCGTGACGGATACCAAGGCGCCGGACGAGACGGCGGGCGGAAGCGCGCCGGCGCGTTAAGGGCCCGGCCTCCGGGCGCGTCGTCGGGGCGGGGGCAGGGCCTGCAGGCTGCCGCTCTGGTCCAGACGCGCGGAGTTCCCATCTCTTGCTCTTGACGCGGGAGGCGATGGGTGGACAGACCCGGCCCTCCATCGATCCAAACCAAGGCCTCGAGGACGTGATGCTGAACGATGCGCCGATGCCGGGCGAACCCACCAAGGATGTGACCACGGCGAGCTTTCGCCAGGACGTCATCGCGGAATCGATGCACCAGCCGGTGCTGGTCGATTTCTGGGCCCCGTGGTGCGGCCCGTGCAAGCAGCTCGCGCCCGTGCTGGAGAAGGTGGTGGCAGCCTCCGCAGGCCAGGTGAAGCTCGTCAAGATGAACATCGACGAGCATCCCTCGATCGCGGGCCAGCTCGGCATCCAGTCGATCCCGGCCGTGATCGCCTTCGATAAGGGCCAGCCGGTCGACGGCTTCATGGGCGCCGTGCCGGAAGCCCAGATCAAGGAGTTTATCACGCGCCTCGCCGGCCCTGCCGGTCCGAGCCCGATCGAGCAGGCCATGTCCGAGGCCGAGGCGCTTCTCGGCACCGGCGACGTGGCCCAGGCCGCGCAGCTCTACGCCGCCGTTCTGTCCGAGGAGCCCGAGAACGTCGACGCGATCGCGGCGCTCGCCAAGATCCAGCTCGACGCCGGCGATATCGAGAACGCCAAGCAGCTGGTCGAGATGGCGCCGGCCGACAAGGCCTCCCATGCGGGGCTCGCCAGCGTGCGCGCTGCGATCGAACTGGCCGAGCAGGCCGCCGCGCTCGGCGACCTCGGCAGCTTCCAGACCCGGATCGAGGCCGATCCGAACGATTTCCAGGCCCGCTTCGACCTCGCGCTCGGCCTCAACGGCCGCAACATGCGCGACGAGGCGGTGGACCAGCTGATCGAGATCGAGCGGCGGGACCGGACATGGAACGAGGGCGCGGCGCGCAAGCAGCTGCTCACGTTCTTCGAGGCCTGGGGCCTCATGGACAAGGCCTCGATTCGCGGGCGGCGGCGCTTGTCGACGCTGGTCTTCGCGTGAGGCAGCCAAGCAACGGCGGGGGGACGCGATGAGCACGCATGCGGGCTACAAGGGACCGGCCGACTGCCCCGGAGTGATCCCGGTCTTTCCCCTGCCCGGTGCGCTGCTGCTGCCGCGCGGACAGATGCCGCTCAACATCTTCGAGCCGCGCTACCTCGCGATGATCGACGATGCCCTGCGCACCGACCGGATCATCGGCATGATCCAGCCGGACGTGGAGGCCGGCGCGTCGCCCATGACCCCGAAGCTGTTCCGCGTCGGCTGTGCCGGGCGGATCACCCAATTCGCCGAGACCGGTGACGGGCGCTATCTCATCTCGCTCACGGGCATCGCCCGGTTCCGGATGGAGAGTGAGCTGGCCACCACCACGCGCTACCGCCGCTGCCAGGTCTCGTACGACGACTTCGCCTCCGATTTCGAGCCGCGCGCCGGCGAGGAGGCGGTGGACCGCGAGGGCGTGCTGAAGGCCCTGCGCGATTTCGTCGAGGTCAACGACCTCAAGGTCGACTGGGCCGGCATCGAGGAGGCGCCCAACGAGGCGCTGGTCAACGCGCTCTGCATGATGAGCCCGTTCGGCGCCCGCGAGAAGCAGGCCATGCTGGAGGCCGCCGACCTCAAGACCCGGGCCGAGGTCTTGATCGCGGTGACCGAAATGGAGTTGGTGCGCGGGTCGGGCTCCGAGCCCACGCTCCAGTAGTTTTCTCCCGCGAAGGATACGCCCCAGATGGCCGATGACACCCCGAGCCCCGTCGAGGCCACACGCGTCGACCCCAAGCTCCTCGAGCTTCTCGTCTGCCCGCTGACGAAGACCACCCTGGAGTACGATGCCGCCCGGCAGGAGCTGGTCAGCCGCTCCGCCCGCCTCGCCTACCCGATCCGCGACGGCATCCCGATCATGCTGCCGGAAGAGGCGCGCGCGCTCACCGACTAACCGGCGCCGTATCATGGCCGAGCGCTCCGTCAGGGCAGGGCGACCCACCATCGCCATCGTCGCCACCGGCGGCACCATCGCGATGCGGAACGATCCCGTCACGGGGGCGCCGGTCCCGGCCCTGACCGGGGCCGATCTCGCCGCCGCGGTGCCGGGCCTCGCCGATTGGGCCGCGATCGAGGTGGTGGAATTCGCCAACGTGCCGAGCGCCTATATGGGCCCGGCCCTGTGGCCGGACCTCAGCCGCACGGTGGCGGGGCTGCTCGACCGGCCGGAGATCGCCGGCGCCATCGTCCTGCACGGCACCGACACCCTCGACCAGACCGCGTACTTCCTCGACCTGACGCTCAAGAGCGACAAGCCGGTGGTCATGGTCGGCGCCCAGCGCAACGCGTCGGATGCCGATGCCGACGGCGCGCGCAACCTCCTCAGCGCCGTGCGCCAGATCCTGGCCCCGGGCGCAGGTCGCATGGGCGTCACGGTCACGCTCAACCACAACATCAACGCCGCCCGCGACGTGCGGAAGACCCACACCCACAACGTCGAGACCTTCAACTCCGGCGAGGCCGGCTTCCTCGGCCATGTCGATCCGGACCGGGTGGTGTTCACCCGCCAGTCCCTGCGCCGCCAGACCCTGCCGCTGCCGGACCGGCTCGCGCGGGTCGAGTTGGTCGCCATGGCGGCGGGCAGCGACGGGCGCCAGCTCCGCCACGCGGTGGCGGATGGCGCCGAGGGCGTGGTGATCGCCGCCTACGGCTTCGGCAACGTCAACGAGGCCCTCCACGACGCGGTGGTGGAGGCGATCGCCGCCGGGGTCACGATCGTGGTGGCGAGCCAGGTGCCTCATGGCCGGGCGCTCCCGGTCTATGGCTTCAAGGGCGGCGGCAGCACGCTTCGGGCGGCCGGCGCCGTCTTCGCCGACGACCTCTCGCCGGACAAGGCCCGCGTGTTGGCGCTGCTCGCCCTCCCGATCACCCGCGATCGGGAAGCTTTGCAGCTGTATTACGATCGATAAAGGCCAGGCTTTCGGCCTGTTGTGCCCTGTTCAGGCAGTTTGAGACATACGTCTCGTCATGTGGTTGCGGCGTCTGTCACAATCTTGCCGCTTCGGCGGGTATGCTCGACGCACTCTCAATCGATCGTCTGCTTGGAACGTCGGCGTGCCGCCTTGCGGCCGCGCCACGCACGGGCGCTGTTTGCCGAAGGATGATGCATGACCAAATTCGTGGTGGTTCTGGCGCTCGGAGCCGGCCTGTCCTCGCCCGCGATGATCCCGGCCGCCGCGCGTGACGGCGGAAACTTCAACGGGGCGTGGTCGGTCGAACTCGTGACCGAGACCGGTATGGTCTGCGACAGCCGCTATACCTACGCGGTGTCGGTGCAGGAGGGGGCCGTGCGCCTTGCGTCGGCCTCCGGTTCGGCCAGCGTGAGCGGCCGGGTCGGCCCCGACGGCACGGTCGGCCTCAACGTCTCCAACGGCACCGCCTCGGGCGCCATCTCGGGCCGCCTCCAGTCGCAGAGCGGCGGTGGCACCTGGAAGGTCTCCTCGCTCTGCTCGGGCCGCTGGACCGCCCGCCGCCAGACGACGCGGACCGCGCAGGCGGACTGAGCGCGCGGGCGGTGCGCCGCGCCGCGTCCGTGACAGCAGACTCGCGCATCTCGAAACGCGACGTGGGCCTCCTCCTCATTGAATCCCGGGCCTGCCCGAGATCCGTCGGACGTGTGGGGAAGCGTTGGAGGTTGGAGGTGGCTCCGCCAGCCTCCGCCAGCTGAGGGTCACTCAACCACCACCATCCCGAGCCTCTCCCCACTAAGGGAACCTCTCCCCATAAGGGGGAGAGGGACGGGCGCTCTGGATTTGGTCCCAGAAATCGATTCAGCCCCTCAGGCGGCGGCGAGCCACTGGCGCGCTTCTTCGATATGCGCGCGGTCGAAGGTCTTGATCTGGGCCGGGGAAACCTTGCCGAAGGTGTCGGCGATCATCCGCAGCCAGGAGGCGTCGGTCACCAGGGCGACGTGGCTGACGCCCTTCATCATGGCGAGGCCGAAGCGCGGGTCCTTGAAGAACGCGGCCGGCTCCATGCCCTTGAACTCACGGACGTCTTCCAGGAGCTTGATCTTGCCGCCCTTGTCGAGGTCGGCCTGCATAGCGGTGATGACGGTGTTCATGTCCGCATCGGTGATCTGTCCGTCGACCACGATCTCGGCGACGCTCGAATCCGGCTTCTTGGTGTAGGTCAGCACGTGGGGCACTCCTCAGGGGATCGAACGCTACCCAAGCGAACGTCGCGCCAGCGTTATAGGAAACTCTGCGGGTCCACGTCGATGGCGACCTTCACGTTGCCGCGAATCTTCGGGCCGCGTGCCAGCCATTCGCGCAGGTAGGTCTGCAAATCGACGGCGCGCTCGGTCTTCACCAGCAGCCGGAAGCGGTAGCGCCCGCGGATCAGCGCCAGGGGCGCCTCGGCCGGCCCCAGCACCATCACGCCCTCCGGCGGCTCGGCGGCGCGGGCCAGCGCCTGCCCGTGCGCCTCGGCCACGTCGCGCTCGTTGGCCGAGACGATCAGGGCGGCCAGCCGGCCGAAGGGCGGCAGCCCCGCGGCTTCGCGGGCGCCGATCTCCTCCTCGTAGAAGCGCTCCGAATCCCCCGACAGCAGCGCGGCGATCACCGGGTGGTCGGGCTGGTAGGTCTGCAACAGGGCGCGGCCCGGCTTCTCACCGCGCCCGGCCCGGCCGGTGACCTGCTGCAGCAGCTGGAAGGTGCGCTCGGCCGCGCGCGGGTCGCCGGAGGTCAGCCCGATATCGGCGTCGAGGACGCCCACCAGGGTCAGGTGCGGGAAGTTGTGGCCCTTGGCCACGAGCTGCGTGCCGATGACGATGTCGCAGCCGCCCTCCGCCACGGTCTGGAGTTCGGCCCGCAGGCGCTCGGCCCCGCCGGGAAAGTCGCTCGACAGCACGATGACGCGCTTGTCGGGAAAGAGCTCGGCGACCTCCTCGGCGATGCGCTCCACGCCGGGGCCGCAGGGGGTGAGATTGTCGAAGGTGCCGCATTCCGAGCAGGAATCCGGGCGCCGCTCGGCATAGCCGCACTGGTGGCAGACCAGGGCCCGGCGGAAGCGGTGCTCCACCAGCCAGGTCGAGCAGTTGCGGCACTGGTAGCGGTGGCCGCAGGCCCGGCACAGGGTGAGGGGCGCGTAGCCGCGCCGGTTGAGGAACAGCAGGGCCTGGTCGCCCGAATCCACGGTCTCGCGCACCGCCGCCACCAGGGCCGGGGCGATGAAGCGGCCGCGCTCGGGCTTGTCGGCGCGCATGTCGATGGCGGCGATGTCGGGCAGGCGCCGGCCGCCGAAGCGCTCGGGCAGGGCGACCCGGAGGTAGCGCCCGCGCTCGGCATTGACCCGGGTCTCGATCGACGGGGTGGCGGAGGCCAGCACCACCGGGCAGTTCTCGATGCGCCCGCGCACCACCGCCATGTCGCGGGCGTGGTAATGCACCCCGTCCTCCTGCTTGTAGGCGGCCTCGTGCTCCTCATCGACCACGATCAGGCCGAGATCGGCGAAGGGCAGGAACAGGGCCGAGCGGGCGCCCACCACCACGGCGATCTCGCCCGCCGTGACCCCGGCGCGGATGCGCTCGCGGCGCTTGCCCCCGACGCCCGAATGCCAGGTCGCCGGGCGTACGCCGAAGCGCTCGGCGAAACGGTCGAGGAACTGCGCCGTCAAGGCGATCTCGGGCATCAGAATCAGCGCCTGATGGCCGCGCCGGACGCAATCGGCCACCGCCTCGAAATACACCTCGGTCTTGCCCGAGCCGGTGACGCCCTCCAGCAGCACGGTCGGCGCCTTGTGCTCCACGCCGGGTGGCGCGACCTTGCCGTCCGCCGGCAGGGGATCGCCGATCGCGTCCGTCGCCGCCGGCTCGGCCGAGGCGGGGTTCATCAGCGCCACGAGGTGGCGCACCGCCGCCTCCTGCGCCTCGGAGAGCGGCACCCGGGCATGGTCCGGGTCCGGCGGCAGGGCGACCGGCTCGGGGGCCAGGGCGAGCGCCTCCAGGGCGCCGTCATCGATCAGGCCGTCGACCACGCTCAAGGAGACGCCCGCCTCCTTGGCGAGCGCGCTCTTGCCGCGCAGCGTCCCGTCCGCCGCCACGGCGAGCACCTTGGTGCGGGCGGCGGTCGGCCGCGCCGGGGCCTTGCCGGAGGCCCGCACCCCGATCCGCACGGTCTCGGTCAGGGCCGATTCGTCGGGCAGGCGCAGGGCCATGGCCAGGGCGGAGCCCTTCGGCGCCAGGGTGTAGCGGGCGAGCCAGTCGACCAGTTCCCGCAGGGCGTCCGGCAAGGCCGGCACGTCGAGCCGGCCGGTCACCGGGCGCAGGTTCGAGCCGCCGGGGCTCTGGCGCACGCCCCAGACGACGCCCACGGTCTCGCGGGGGCCGAGGGGAATCTGCACGACCTCGCCGACCGCCAGATCGAGCCCGGCCGGAACGGCGTAGCTGTAGGCGCTGTCGAGCGCCAGCGGGATCAGGATCTCGGCGATGCAAGGCATCGGGCGGGGCTTTGATGGAACATAACCGGAATATAGGCATCCTGGTGGTAATGCGCGACCGCTGCGCAGCCGATCGTCGCGAGGAGGTGCACTAGGATGGACGAATCCGGACGATCCGCGCCCGGCGATGCGGACCTCGAGGGGGTGCTGCTTCTACACGGCCTCGCCCGGCGGGCCGCCTCCATGACCCGGCTGGAGGGTACGTTTCGCGCGGCCGGGTTCGCGACGCTGAACCTCGACTACCCCTCCCGCAAAGCCGGTCTCGGCGATCTCGTGACGGTCATCGGACCACCCGCAGCCGCCTTCGCCGCCCGGGTGCGGACCCTGCACGTGGTCACCCACTCGATGGGTGGCCTCCTCGCCCGGGCGTGGCTCCACACGCAGCGGCCGGCCAATCTCGGACGAGTGGTGATGCTGGGGCCGCCGAACGGCGGGAGCGAGGTCGCCGACCGGCTCCACGGCTTTCGCGCCTACCGGCGCTTCTTCGGTCCGGCCGGAGCCCAGTTGACGACCCGGCCGGACGATCGCCTCCGCGACCTCCTCGGCGCCATCGACTATCCATTGGGAGTCATCGCGGGCGACCGCACGCTCTATCCCGTGGAATCGTGGCTGATGCTGCGGGCTGCCAATGACGGCCGGGTCACCGTCCAGCGCACGCGGGTCGCGGGCATGGCCGACCACATCACGTTGCATGCCAGCCACGGCCTGATGATGCGCAACCCCGCGGTCATCGCCGAGACCCTCCGCTTCCTGCGGACCGGAGGGTTTTCGCCGTCGGCCCGCGGTGACACAAGGCTCGCATGAGCTTCGATGCGCCCCAGCCCGCCCCCACGCCGCCGCGCCTCGATCTGCGCGGCATCGGCCTGCGCTTCGGCGCGGTGCGGGCGCTCGCCGACGTCTCGCTCCAGGTGCAGCCCGGCGAGATCCTGGCGCTGCTGGGCGATTCCGGCTGCGGCAAGAGCACGCTCCTGCGGGCTATCGCAGGGCTGGAGCAGCCGGACACCGGCACCATCCGCCTCGACGGCACGGTGGTCAGCGAGGGCGGCCGCGGCGTTCCGCCGGAGGCGCGCGGCGTCGGGCTGATGTTCCAGGACTATGCGCTGTTCCCCCACCTGACGGTGGCCGAGAACGTCCGCTTCGGCCTGCATGCCCGGTCCGCCGCCGAGGCCCGCGTCCTCGCGGCGGCGCGCCTGGAGCAGGTCGGCCTCGCCGACCGGTCCAACAGCTATCCGGGCACCCTGTCGGGGGGCGAGAGCCAGCGCGTCGCGCTCGCCCGCGCGCTGGCGCCGGGACCGCGCATCCTCCTCCTCGACGAGCCGTTCTCGAATCTCGACCGGCGCACCCGCGACCGGGTCCGCGACGACACCCTCGCGGTGCTGCGCGCCAGCGGCACCACCACGCTCCTGGTCACCCACGATCCCGAGGAGGCCCTGGGATTTTCCGACCGCATCGCCCTGATGCGCCGGGGCCGCATCGTGCAGGTCGGCACCGGGCGCGACCTCTACGAGCGCCCCGGGAGCCACTTCGCCGCGCGCTTCTTCGGCGACCTGATCGCCTGGGCGGGCCCCTGCCGCGCGGGCGCCCTGGCGACGCCGTTCGGGCCGGTGCCGGCGCCGGGACGGGCCGAGGGGACGGCCCTGCGCTACTGCCTGCGCCCGGAAGCCCTGCGCCTCGGCGCAGCGGGGGCGGGCCTCGACGCGGTGGTGACCGGGCGCCGCTTCCTCGGAGCGCATGCGCTCCTGACTCTGGCTGTCGAGGGCTTCGCCGAGCCCCTGCGGCTGCCCGTGCCCGACGCGGATTCCCGGCAGCCCGGCGACCGGGTCGGCCTCACCGTCGCGCCGGAGAGCGGTTTTATTTTTGGCGGCGAACGGGATTAAAAGACGATCCGCGCCTGCCCCGGCGCCTAGTCTGCACCTGTTGTTTGGAATTGGTTTAAGTCTAAGACATCATCCTTGCTTTTTTCGCCGTGATGCTTCTGAACACCCGTCGGGTTCAGCGGAGAGGGTATCGGCGATGGCGGGCGGGATGCGGGTGATCGGGTTCGCGGGGCTGATGCTGGCGACCGTGATGGGCACGGCCTCGGCCGCGGAGGTGAACCTCTACACCACCCGCGAGCCCGGCCTGATCCGGCCTCTGCTCGACGCCTTCACGGCCAAGAGCGGCATCACCGTCAACACCGTCTTCGTCGAGAAGGGCCTCGCCGAGCGCGTGGCCGCCGAGGGCGCCCGCGCCAAGGCCGACGTGCTGATGACCGTCGATGTCGGCAACCTCATCGACCTCGTCGACCGCGACCTCGCCCAGCCGGTGCGCTCCGGCGTGCTGGAGGCGGCGGTGCCCGCCACCCTGCGCGACGCCGAGGGGCGCTGGTTCGCCCTGTCGATGCGCGCCCGCGTGCTCTACGCCGACAAGGACCTCTCCGATCTCACGGCCATGACCTACGAGGGACTGGCCGATCCGAACTGGAAGGGCAGCCTGTGCCTGCGCTCGGGCCAGCACCCCTACAACACGGCGCTGATCGCCCATTACCTCGTCAAGCACGGGCCCGAGAAGACCGAGGCGTGGCTGCGCGCCCTCATGGCCAACCTCGCCCGCAAGCCGGCCGGAGGCGACCGCGACGTCGCCCGCGACATCCTCGCCGACACCTGCCAGATCGGCCTCGGCAATTCCTACTATGTCGGCCTGATGCGCTCCGGCCGCGGCGGACCCGAGCAGCAGAAATGGGGCGACGGCATCAAGGTGGTGATGCCCACCTTCGCGGGCGGCGGCACCCATGTGAACATCTCGGGCGCGGTGGTGTCCAAGACCGCGCCCAACCGCGACGAGGCGGTCAAGCTCCTCGAATACCTCGTCTCCGACGAGGCCCAGGGCCTCTACGCCAAGGCCGATTACGAGTACCCGGTGAAGGCCGGCGCCCCGATCGACCCGCTGCTCACGGCGCTCGGCCCGCTGACCATCGATTCCGTGCCCCTGGTGGAGATCGCCCGCAACCGCAAGGCGGCGAGCCTCCTCCTCGACAAGGTCGGCTTCGACAATTGAGGGCGCTCCAACCCTCCCCCTTCCGCGGGGGAGGGGGCCTGCGCAGCAGGCGGGCCGAGACGAAGTCCCGCCAGAGGGGAAGCCCTCTCCGGGCATGTCGCGCCCCTCACCCGACCCGCTGACGCGGGCCACCCTCTCCCGCAGAGGGGAGAGGGACGCGCGCAACGCCTTCACGGCGTGCGAGCGGGCCGGTCCCTGCGGGAGAAGCGCCCACACGTTCGGCCGATCCATCGCAGACGCATTCGAGACCCGCATGACCGGGGCCGCCCCCGCCCTCTCGTTCACCCGCAACGCACGCGGCCTCGCCTGGGGCGCCGCCGGGCTGGCGTTGTGCGTGTTGGTACTGAGTCCGGTCGTCGCCCTCCTGGTGGCGGCCGGAGAGGGCGCCGGTGACGCGGCGGGCGGGGCCCTGTGGCCCCATCTCGTCGCCCACGTGCTGCCGCAGGCGCTGCGCGACACCGCCCTGCTGCTCGCCGGGGTCGGCGTGCTGGTGATCGCCCTCGGGGCCGGATCGGCCTGGCTGGTGGCGGCCTACGACTTCCCCGGGCGGCGCCTGCTCGAGGCCGGATTGCTGCTGCCGATGGCGGTGCCGACCTACATCGTCGCCTTCGCGTATCTCGACCTGCTGCACCCGATCGGACCGGTCCAGACCACCCTGCGCGATCTCCTGGGCTATGCCCGCCCGCGCGACCTCGTGCTGCCGGAGATCCGCTCGCTGCCCGGCTGCATCCTGCTCCTCGGCTTCGTGCTCTACCCCTACGTCTACCTGCCGACCCGAGCGCTGTTCCTGATGCAGGCCGCCAACCTCATCGAGGCGGCGCGGATGCTCGGGCGCTCGCCTTCCGGGACCTTCCTGCGCGTCGCCCTGCCGATGGCGCGCCCGGCCATCGCGCTCGGGGCGAGCCTCGCCCTGATGGAGGCCCTCAACGACATCGGGGCGGCGGAATTCCTCGGCGTCCGCACCCTCACGGTCCAGGTCTATGCCACCTGGGTCAACCGCTCGGATCTCGCCGGCGCGGCCCAGATCGCCCTGGTCATGCTGGTGGCGGTGGTGGCCCTGGTGGCGGTGGAGCGCTGGGCCCGGTCGGGCCGGGGCTTCGCCGGCACCGCCCAGCGCCCGCGCCGGCTCGCCCGGCAGCGGCTGTCGGGTCCGCGCGCCTGGGCCGCCCTGGCCCTCGGGCTCGTGCCCGTGGCGATCGGCTTCGCGATTCCCGCGAGCTACCTCGCCCATGCCGCCCTCCGGCGGGTGCTGCGCAGCGGCCTGCCCGAGACGATCCTGCCCGAGATCGGCTACACCCTGCTGTATGCGGGAATCGCCACGCTCCTGGCGGCCGCCCTCGGCTTCCTGGTGGCGGCCGGCCCGCGCCTCGTGGCGCGCCGCTGGGGCGAGGCGCTGATCCGGGTGGCGAGCGTCGGCTATGCCCTGCCGGGCGCGATCCTGGCCATCGGCCTGCTCGGCCCCCTGGCGCTCGCCGACACGGCCCTCTCGGCCGGCACCACGCAGCTCTTCGGCATCGCCCCGGCGCTGATCGGCCTCGGCACCGGCGGCGCCCTGGTCACGGCCTACCTCGTGCGCTTCCTCGCGGTCAGCATCGGCACCTGCGAGGCCGGGCTGGCCCGCGTGCCCCGCAGCCTGCCCGATGCCGGGCGGATGCTCGGGCGCGGCCCCGGCGCCACCCTGTGGCGGGTGCAGTTCCCCCTGGCCTGGCCGGCCGTGCTCAGCGGGGCCCTCCTGGTCTTCGTCGATTGCGTCAAGGAATTGCCCGCCACCCTGCTGCTGCGCCCTCTCAACGTCGAGACCCTGGCGACCCACCTCTACGGCGAGGCGGCACGCGGCACCTACGAGGACGGCACCGTGGCGGCCCTGCTCATCGTCGCCGTCGGGCTCGTGCCGGTGGTGATCCTTCTCCGCCTCGGGACCCCGCGCCCCGAGGCCGGGCCGGAACGCGCCGGAGCCGGGGTCAAACCCGCCGAGCCCGCGACAGAACCTGCCGATCAGCGCTTGACGCCGCTGCGCCCATAGCCCTAGAAGGCCCTCGGTCCGGGTGCGTAGCTCAGCGGGAGAGCATTCGCTTCACACGCGAAGGGTCACAGGTTCGATCCCTGTCGCGCCCACCATTCCCTCCGAAGCCGCCCCGACGCTTGGACGATCCCCTCAGAAGATCGAAACCAGCACCAGGCCGCCGACCATCAGCAGGCAGCCGAGGATGCGCCCCGTCCCGGCCGCGTGCTGGGCGAAGCCGAGCCATCCGTGATGGTCGAGCAAGGTCGAGGTCAGGATCGCCGCCGTCACGGTGATGCCGGTGAAGACCGCCGCGCCGAGGCGCTCCGCCAGGAAGATCATCGCCAGCACGTAGGCCCCGCCCATGGCGCCGCCGGCCCAGGCCCACCAGGGCACCCCCGCGACCCGTGCGGTGCCGGGCCAGGCGAGGCCGACGAACGGCACGGCCAGCAGATAGACTGCCGCATTGGCCCCCGTCACCACGAAGGCGGCGAGGATCGGCTGGCCGAGTGTCCGCGCCAGGGTGGTGTTCGCCCCCGCCTGGACCGTGTTCAGCACGCCCGCGGCGGCCGCGATGAAGGCGATGAGGAGGGGCATGGCGTGTCCGTCTCGGTCCCGGCATCCGACCGGACGCGGAGGCGTGCCGGTCTGGCGTTGCTGCCACTCGCGACAACCGCTGCGCCGGCCCGAGCTTTCAGACCTGCGACGTTCGTGCGCAGTCGGGGAGACGGTGTCCGGAACGGTGTTGTCGAAGCGCGGGCTCTTCTCTCCCCCTCTGCGGGCTGGTGTGGGGAGTGTCCGGAGCGGTCACACACCTCACCCCAGGCCTCTCCTTCCGGGAGAGGGAGCCCCGTGGGGCCTGAATCCCATCCGCAGATGACCTCCAGAACACTCCTTTCCCGCCTGCTTACCCAGCAGGGTGACGTGCAGCACGCGGACGGCACCAGGATGGGCGCGCCCGAGAGCGCGCAGGCAGGCGGGCGCCCCCGCTCGTCCCGGCCAGCCCCCTCAGCGGGCGCGTTCGGTCGCCCCCACCTCGCGGCGGGGTGCGACCAGCAGCACCAGCGCGCCGGCCAGCATGCAGACGATCGATCCGGCCAGAACGCCGACCTTGGTCTCGGATTCGAGCTCCGGCGCGCCGGCGAAGGCCAGGAGTCCGATGAACAGGCTCATGGTGAAGCCGATGCCGCACAGGAGCGAGACCCCGTAGATCTGCAGCCACCCGGCCCCCGCCGGCCGCTGGGCGAGGCCGAGTTTCACCGCCAGGACGACGAGACCGAACACCCCGGCCTGCTTGCCGACGACGAGGCCGAGGGCCACGCCCAGGGTCACCGGATCGAGCAGCATCCCGGGCGTGAAGCCCGCGAGGGACACGCCCGCATTGGCGAAGCCGAAGATCGTCAGCGCCAGGAGCACGCCCGCGACCGTGGCGTGAATGCCGGATTTGAGAACGAAGACCCAGAGCACCAGCCCGAGCAGCAGGTAGGGCGACAGGCGGCTGATCCCGGCCCGGTTCAGGCCGTAGAGCAGGGCCAGCGTCACGGCCGCTCCGCCGAGCATCGGCACCGACAGGTCGGCGGTGTAGAACAGCGCGATGATGATGACGGCGCCGAGGTCGTCGATGATCGCCAGGGCGGTCAGGAAGATCTTGAGCGAGACCGGCACCCGGGACCCCAGCAGCGCCAGCACCCCGAGGGCGAAGGCGATGTCGGTGGCGGCCGGGATCGCCCAGCCTCGCATCGTCTCGGGCGAGTGCCGGTTCACCGCCAGGTAGACCAGGGCCGGCGCAGCCATGCCGCCGAGGGCGGCAAGCCCCGGCAGGATGCGGTCCGGCCAGGTCCGCAGCCGCCCGTCCAGCATCTCGCGCTTGATCTCGAGGCCGACCAGCAGGAAGAACAGCGCCATCAGGGCGTCGTTGACCCAATGCAGCACAGTCAGGCCGCCGAGCTTCGCCTGGAGCGCCGAGACGTAGGCCCCGGCCAGGGCGGAATTGGCCACCCCGAGGGCGAGGGCGGCGCTCGCCATCAGGACGAGGCCGCCACCGGCCTCGCTGGTGAGCGTCGAACGGAGGGCCGAGAACGGCCGCCGGAGCGGGGACGGGGCGTGCATGCCCTCCGGCTTACAGGGATCGGGCGGGGGTTCAACCGTCCCGCCGGCGAAACCCCCTCAGCGCAGGTTGGCCGAGCGCGTCCCCGCCCGGTCGCGGGAACCCGCATCGAACACCGTGCGGCAGCCGGGGCTGAGGCTCGCCCGGTTCACACGCATGCAGGAGACGATCTGGTCGCGGTTCGGCACGGCGCTCAGGCACAGGCGCATGACGTCGCCGCGGCACAGGGCGGCCTGCTCCTCCTCGCCCGCGAAGGCGGCGCCCGAAGTCAGGGCCGGAAGCGCGAGCAGGGTCGCGAAAGCGAGTCGGCCGAACATCTGCGTTTCCCCCGGCAATCCACGATCCCGGCTTGCCTCCGGGATCGGCGCGGGCATGCCGCCCAGCCGCGGTGGGAATGCAAAGGGGCTGGGGAAGTTCCTCATCCCTCAGCAGCGGGATCCAGCGACCGACCCGGCGTCACACATCGGCGGAGGGGCCGTTACGCGTGCCGGCGAGCCGCCTCGCGGACCCGCAGCGTTTCCCTCTCGCCGAGGGCCGACGCGCTTGCCCAGCCCGTGCGCTCCTGGCAATGGACCGGGGGGCCTCGCCCCGCACGCCTTGATCCCCGGGCCAAAGGATTCGACCTATGCCGCACGTGACCGTGAAGCTCTACCCCGGCAAGACGGACGAGCAGAAGACGCAGATCGCCGACGCGATCGTGGCCGCCGTAATGGCGAGCGCCGGGGTGCCCGAGGCGGCGCTCTCGGTGGCGATCGTCGACGTGCCCGAGGCGGATTGGGCGGCGACGGTCTATCACCCCGAGATCGTCGGGCAGCCGGACGTTCTGGTCCGGAAGCCGGGCTACACTCTGCCCTGAGCCCCGCTCAGCGCTTCGCGCCCTGGAAGGGGCGCAGGAGCCAGGCCAGCCGGCCGGCATCGTCGTCCTGGACCTCGGCCGGTGCGGCATCCGCCGGCCCCGCGTTTCCGGACTCCGCATCCTCCGGCTGCGCCTCGGGGGCCTTCGGCGTACTGGCATCCTGCATGATCTGGTCGAGCGGCGACGGCAGTTCCGCGCCGTACTCGTTCAGTAGAAGGGCCGCGTCGAGCAGGTAGCGGATCTGGTCGTCCGGGACCGGGCGGCCCGCGATCTGGGCGTCCAGCACCGTCGCGGCGAAGCGGGCTGCGAGCCGCGACAGCTCGGGCAGGCGGTCGGCCGGCGTCGTGGCCCCGATCGATATTGCTGGAGCGGCACTCACCCGCACTCTCCCTCGGTTTGGTTCAAAACTGGCGCGACCGCGACGAACGCTCGCGTGTATTCCACGAACTCTATCGCACGTTCCTCACCACTTCGTTGAACCGCGCCGACCTCTTCGCCGCAGGGTAAGCTCCGGCGCTCAACGGGCCGGCGGCGCGGTGATCAGGCGCGCCCCCCGGCGATAGGTCAGGTAGCGCCACAGCCATTGCAGCGACACCCGGGTCCGCTGGGCGAAATCCACCAGCAGCACCACGTGCACGGCCGCCCAGAGCAGCCAGGCCGGGAAACCCTTGAGCCGGCGTCCGCGCCCGAAATCGAAGATGGCCGCATGCCGCCCCACGATGGCGGCGTTGCCGCGATTCTGAAACGTGAACGGCGGCAATGGTTTACCCTGGGTCAGGGCCTCGCGCAGGGCGCGACCGAGATGGCTTCCCTGCTGCTGGGCGACCTGGGCCAGACCCGGCAGGGGCTCTCCCGCCGCATCGCGGATCAACGCCGTATCGCCCAGGGCGAACACGTCCGGACACCCGGTCACCGAAAGGTCGGGCTCGACGGGGATGCGCCCGTTCCGGTCCGGCGTCACCCCGAGCCACCCGGCCGCCGGCGAGGCGCGCACCCCGGCCCCCCAGATCACGGTGGCGGCCGGGACGACCCGCCCGGCGAGCGTCACGCCCTCCGAATCGATGTCCTGCACCGCCTGGCCCGTCATCACGCTCACCCCGAGGCGCTCCAGGGAGCCGAGCGCGTAGGCCGCCAGCGCCTCCGGGAAGGCCGTCAGCAGGCGCGGGCCGGCTTCGACCAGGATCACCCGCGCGGTGGTCGGATCGATGTGGCGGAAATCGCGGGCAAGCGCGTGGTGGGCGAGTTCGGCGATGGAGCCGGCCATCTCGACGCCGGTCGGACCGCCGCCGACGACTACGATCGTCATCAGGCGCGCGCGCTCGGCCGGGTCCTGGGTTCGCTCCGCCCGTTCGAAGGCCTGCAGCACCCGCGTGCGGATGGTCCGCGCCTCCTCAAGGCTTTTCAGCGACGGGGCGTGCGGCGCCCAGGCGTCATGTCCGAAATAGGTACTCGTCGAGCCCGTGGCGATGACGAGGCGATCGTAGGCGATTCCGCTCCCATCCGCGAGCAGTACCTGCCGGGCTCCCTGGTCGATGCCCGTGACCCGCCCCATCACCACGTTGACGTTAGCGGCTCCCGACAGGATGTGCCGGATCGGCTCGGCGATGTCGGCGGGGGAGAGCGCTGCCGTCGCCACCTGGTACAGCAACGGTACGAACAGGTGGTAGTTGTGCTGGTCGATCAGCGTGACCGCGACTTCTGACCCCGCCAGGGCCTTGGCGGTCGCGAGGCCGCCGAAGCCGGCGCCCACGATGACGACGCGAGCGGTGACTGCTCCGGATGACGATTGTTCCTGACTCATGCTGGCAGAACTGGAGCCGGGCCGGAATGTATCCCCGAGGATCCCTCAGGCTTGCGCGAGCATCGCCCCCAGCGTCGTGGCGAGGTTCGCTGGAACGTTCGGTTTAAGCAGGAAGGCCGCTCCCTCCGTCAAGAATCCGGAAGTGGGATCGGAATGGCCCGACATCAGAACCACCGCGAGATCCGGCCTCAGCGCGCGGGCACGCTGCGCCAACTCCCAGCCATCGATCGCGCCCGGCACATGCGCGTCGGTCACCAGCCCTCGGGCGTCCGGTGTCGCGTCCAGCAGGCGCAGGCCCTGGTCCGTCGTCTCCGCCCCCAGGACCGCAAGGCCCGCCCGATCGAGCATGTCGGCGATGGCCCGGCGCTGGTCAGGCTCCTCCTCGACCAGGATGACGAGGGCGCGGTGTTCATCGGGGTTCATGGCGGGTGCTCAAGGGAGGAGGTCTGGTGCGGTGACCAACCTCGTCGTGCGCGGGCTGGTTCAGCTGCACCACGACCGACCCGCGGGCCTTCAGCGGAATGAGGTTTCGCCGTCCGGGCTTTCGGGATCGGCGGGTGGATCGAACGCGCCGCCTGCCGCCGTCAGCTGCAGGCGCGACTCGGCCAGACGTGATCGCAGCGCGGTGTCGAGGCGGTCGAGGGCACCCGCCCGGTCGACCCACCAATCCGTCGACCAGACGCGGACCAGCGACCAGCCGAGGCCTTCCAGGATCGTCGCCCTGACCCTATCGCGATCGCGCGCCGTGGCAGCAGCGTGGTAGGTTGCCCCGTCGCACTCGACACCCGCGAGATAGTCGCCCGGCCTGTCGGGATGCACCACGCCGAGGTCGATGCGGAAGCGCGATACCCCGATCTGCGGAACCACGACCCACCCCCGACCCGACAAGGCCGCAGCGACCGCCTCTTCGAAAGGAGATTCAGCGCCGCCGAGCGAGCCCTGGACGGCCTCGGCCAGGGCGCGAGGTCCGCGCTCGGCGAATTCGAGGAAGTGCTTCAGGTCCCTGACCGCCGGTGCGCTGGTCCGATTGAGGTCGATCATTCCTGGTTCGAAGGAGGTGAACACCACCATTTCGCGACGGGCGCGTGTGAGGGCGACGTTCAGGCGTCGCCATCCGCCATCCCGGTTGAGCGGACCGAAGTTCATGGACATCGTGCCGGCCTCGGCCTCTGTCGGCCCGTAGCCGATGCCGAGCAGGATCACGTCCCGTTCGTCGCCCTGCACGGTCTCCAGGTTCTTGACCACCACGGGTTCCGGAACGTCCTCGCCGAAGGCGTACTCGATCTCGGGACGCCGTTTCCGCTCGAGGTCGAGAAGGTTCTCGATCAGCGCCTGCTGCTCGGTGTTCAGCGTGATGACGGCCAGGGTATGGGCGTGATCCACACAATCGGGGTCGGTCAGGCGCCGGACGATCTCGGCAACGATCGCCTGGGCCTCGATCTGGTTCGTCCGCCCCTTCCCCTTTGCGTAGACGCCCGAGACGCGCCGCCATTCGACCGCGCTGGCCCGGGTCTCCGCAGCCGGAAAGGTGATGAGGGCGCCGTCGTAGTAGCGGTGGTTGGAGAAGGCGATCAGGCTTTCGTGCCGGCTACGATAGTGCCAGCTCAGCCCATGGCTCGGGACGCCGGCCGCGAGGCATTCGTCGAGAATGCTGGCCATATCGGCCTCGACCTCGTCCGCATCGTCGGCATTCGCGGATCGCGTGAAGAAGCTGGTCGGCGGCATCTGTCGCGGATCGCCGGCGACGACGACCTGCCGTCCGCGGGCGATCGAGCCGATCGCGTCCCAGGGGGCGATCTGCGACGCTTCATCGAAGATGACGAGGTCGAACAGGGCCTGATCCGGCGGTAGGTACTGAGCGATCGACAGGGGACTCATGAGCATGCACGGCGCGAGGCGGGTAAAGGCCTCCCCCATCTCGGCCGCGAGTTGGCGGATGGGTTTGTGTGCGCGCTGCTTGCGCAGTTCATGCTTCAGGACGCCGTATCCACCCTTGCGCCCGACCGTGTCCTTGTCGGGGATCAACCCGCAGATGCGTGCCCGGACCATGCGGATCACGAGCGCGTCGAGGCGTTCGTCCAAGCGGCGAAAGGCGTCGATCGCATCGCCGTGCTCGGCCGTGACAAGATCCCGCAGTTCGGGCTCGGCATCGATGCCGCGCGCCGCGAACCAGCGGGCATGGATCGTCTCGAACAGGGCGAGCGCGCCGCCCTCCGCCACGGTTCCGGCCTCCAGGGCTAGAACGACCGCGCGCAAACCCGCGTCGAGGGCAGTCTGCCGAACCCGCTGCCAGTCGCACCATGGCTTGAGCCCGGCGGGCGCCGTCATAATGGCGGCCCCCAGGGCCGATATCCCGTCGAGGTCTCGGCTCGCCAAAGGGCCGAGGGCCAGCAGGACCGCGAGATGGCCCGCTGTGTCCTCCCACGCAGCGAGGCGAAGTCCGAGGTCGGCGGCCGCCCCGGCGATCCGGCCATCCGGGCTCAGCAGATCGTTGGCTTCGATCACCAGGGTGGCGGTTACCCGCGCAAGCGCAGCGAGCGTGTCGGCATCGGCGGCGGTTGCGGAGAGTGCCGATCGCAGCGCCTCGGCGATATCGGCCGTGCGCCGCATCGCAACGGTGTCGTGGCCGGCGTCGCACCCGAGCGGACCGGCGAGGTCCGGCGCGGCGGAGGCGACGAAGCTCTGGAAACCTGCCATCCGGCGCAGCACCGGCAGGTCACGTGCAGGGTCGGGCCGCGCAATCGCGTGGCCTTCCCTCCGAAGTCGCGCGGTGACGCGGCGGCGCGCGAGAACGTTGAAGGGCCAAACGCTCCGCGCTGCTTCGGCCCACGCGGCATCCAGCCGGTCGAGGTCCAGGCGCCGCAGCCCGTCCGCTGAATAGGATGTCGATAGGCTCCTCTCCGCCGCTCGGAATCCGTCGATCGCATCGGCGACGGTTCGGACACGTGCGATGCGGGCAGTGGCGTCGGGCGCGAAGGCAAAGCGCAGATCCTGGCCCGATGCCGCGAGCAGTGCCGTGGCCAGCCGATGGAGCTTGGCGATCGTATCGAGGTCGGTCGCCGGATAGCGCAGGCGCGTGGCGGCCAGGATCCCATCCCGCGCCTCGTCGAGGGCGCTGCGCGCTGGCGCGATCGCCCGTGCGGCGGCCAGGGTCCGCGCCTGCCAGCCATTCGACCACGCCTGGTGCCGAATGGGCGCGACGGCGTCGGGGATGACAGGAATGGCGCTGTGATGCAGGTCCAGCCGGTGGACGGTCTCCCGCAGGGCATCGAGGGACGCTTTGTCGTGCGCGACGTCTTCGGTCCAGCCGAGGTCCGGCAGGTCGGGCGACCAGTCCCGCACCACGCGCCCGATGGCGCCGTGCAGCGTCAAGCCGTTCCCATGCCTCTCGTGCAGCAGTCGGACAACTGCGTTGAGACGATCCCGCAGCCTTCGGACCTGAGCGGCTTCGCGGGCCCATTCCTCGGGGGACAAGGCATCCCGAGCCTCCCAGGCGCGTTCAAGGCTCTTCAGGACCTCGAGCTTCGATGCCCTGTTCGAATGAAGTTCTAGGCAGAACGTGCCGAGACCTTTCTCCGTGAGCCGCCGATGGACCACGTCGAGGGCGGCGCGCTTCTCCGCCACGAACAGAATGCGCCGTCCGAGGGCGAGATTATGCGCGATCATGTTGGCGATGGTCTGTGACTTGCCCGTCCCGGGCGGTCCGTCGAGGACGAAGTCGCAGCCCCGCGCGGAGGCGACGACCGCCGCGATCTGCGAGGAATCCGCCGGAAGGGGAACAAAGAGTTCTGACGGGTCGATCGCGTCGTCGAGGTGCTCTGGTCTCGGAAAGGGCGGCCCCTCGGGAAAACGCTCACGCGCCCGCTCGATCAGATGCCGCACGACAGGGCTCGCAGCCAATTGATCACTTCGGTCCGCCAAGTCCTTCCACATCAGATATTTGGCGAAGGAGAAGGTGCTGATCACCACATCCTCGGTGACCTCGAAGCCCGGCACGTCCCGCACCGCCCGCCGCACGAGGTTCCAGATCCCAGCCACACCCAAGCCGCTCGCATCCATCGGCAGGGAGCCGTCCAGTCCCGGGATCGGCAGCGCAAAATCCTGGCGCAGCATTTCCAGAAGCGTGAGATTGAAGCGCGCCTCGTCGTCATGGCGCAGCAGGGCGACTCCGGACAGGGCGCTCATCCGCTCCAGTTTCACCGGCAGGAGGATGAGGGGCGCCCGGTAGACCCGCGTGTCGGCGCCCGAGCGGCGCCACTTCAGGAAGCCGAGAGCGAGGTAGAGCGTGTTGGCTCCACCTTCCTCCAGATCGGACCTCGCCTTCCGGTAGAGGTCGATCAGCATCGGATCGAGGTGTTTCACATCGAGGTGTTTTACATCGCGATGCTTCGCGTCGCCGACGGCGACGACCTGATCGCGTTCGAGGGCGGCGCGGGCATAAGCCGCTCGCTGGTCCTCGCCGTCCGGGAGCGGACCGGAGGTCTTGCCGGGTCCGCCGTTCCCGAAGTCGGGTTCGGCGATGACGCGAATTCGTTTGCCCGCCGACAGGCGGTCCTCCAGCCTCGCCGGTTCCGGGCAGGCGAGCCGGACGGCCTTCGCACCTTCGGGCAGGTTGAGCAGCCGGTTGCGCGTTGTGAGGTCCAGCAGACGGCGCTGCCAGAGCGCGATCCGGCCGGCCGGCGTGCTCGGCTCCGCCGTCACCTCGACGTCGAAGGCGGGAAGGGGCGGGGCTGCTTCGAAGGACGCGAGCGTTCCGACCCGCACGGCTGAATCGTCCGACGGGTTGTTCGGGGGGCTGTGTCGCGGGGTGTCGAGCGGGTGGATGCGGCGCAGGCGCGCGCGGCGGATGTCCAACGCCATGGTGAAGGTGGAGTCGGCATCCTCCGCGATCCGCCGGCGCGCTCCTGCCAGGGCGCTGCCGAAGCCGGGCGGATGAGCCTGCCCAGTCAGAGCCGTTTCGAGCAACACGAGATCCTGGAGATCGGCCCGCTTCCGAAGGGAGGCCGCCTCGTCCGTAACGAGGGCCGCAAATTCCTGTGGCTGCAGCCAGGCTCCCGCAAGGGCCTGTTCCCCGGTCAGCACCACGAGGGGGTTGAGGCCGGCTTGTTCGACCACGGCGGCGAACAGGAGCGCCAGATCCAGGTCCGTCGCCCTTCCATCCTTCAGGATGTCGGTCGGAGAACGCACTGCCTGACCCTCGGTCGCAAAGCCGGCAGGCGATCGCTCTCCGACGAGGCGCAACCCGCAGATGGCGGACCAGATCGCCGAGGTGACATCCCAGGCGCGGCTCCGCGAGCGGTCCGCATAGCCATCGAAGCCATCCGGTTTACCCGCACGCCGGAGGATTCCCGAGGTTTCCAGCAGAATGCCATCGACCGCCGAATCGGTCGGCCTCACGAAGGCGGCGAGCAACTCGCCCATCGACGCCGCCCCGCCCCATTCGGATGGCTTGAGAAGCGTAACCGGATGCTCGCTGACGGCCAGCGTTCGGTCCGCATGAGACACACGCAGCATGACCGTGCCGGTGACCGTTTCGTTCAGGTCCGCCAGGAAACCTGCGGCGAGCGAAATGTCGCGGTCAGCCAACCGGACGGACCCGCCTGGACGGATGCAATCGATCGCCCAGGAGCGCGGCTTCAGAAAGGACGGGTCGGCCGTCAGCGTCACGACGAGATCCGCGTGGACTTCGTCGTCGCCGACGATCTCCAGTTCGTTGAGAACCGGACGGGCGTTCTGGTGCGAGGCGAGACCAATCCTGCTCGACACATCTGCCCGCACCGCAACCGCCATTGCGCTTCCTCCCGGCAGCCCGAAGATTCCTGCCGATCAGGATTCCCGCAGATCATCCTGTCTGCAGGTCAACGCTCTCGGGCGTGCCATGGCTTGGTTGTACGCGAGGTCGCACGCAAGGAAAAACCACAGGTTGTGAACTGGGGCAGGGGTAAGAGCTTGGAGGCCCGATGCCTAAGCACGATCGAATTCGATCGGTTCGTTGGATGCGTCAGCGGTGGAAAGCCCGGTCGGGAGAAGCAGACCGAGGCGAGTCCGGGCCACCGTTATGCCGGGTCGGAGCGCCGTACTACGTCGCGCCGCTTCGCGGTCTGTGGCTGGGGCATCCCCCGGCCCGGTTCTTTAGCGGCCTTAATGAATTTCCCGAGAGAGATCCCCAGGGGAATCGAGAGCACGAGCCACTTCAAAAGAAACCTGACCATGTCCACTGCCCCTATGCCACATCACCTTACACGATCCGGCAAGGCGCAACGATGAAGCGATGTCACAGCCGATGAGCGGGCCCCGCCGGAGCCCGAGCCAATTGCCTCGTGAACCTTAACGGGGAAGTCCTTTGAGAACGGCGTTGTGTAGGGTCCGAAGCCAATGAAGCGCTTCCTTGGCCTTGGCCTCCGCGATTTCCGCACGCATCTCCGCCTGTACGATGGCGGATCGGCTGGCATTGCTGGCATCGACGATCGCTTCGACGTTGGCCAGTGTTACCGACCAATCAAAGTCATCATCCGCCGGTTTGCCGGTCTCTGCTCTCTGAGCGATGGTCTCGGTAAAATTGCTTGGGAGAAGGCGCTCCAGGCTTCCGTCCGTCTGTTGGAAGGATTCTTTGAAGATCTCCCGGATGCGATCGGCCTCTTCATTGACGGTGGCTTGGCTCGCAAGCTTCCTCTCGGCCTCCATCTCTGAACCTCCTCTCAAAACACAGGTGGGGATCGCGGCAAGAAAGCATCATGCGGTGAATTATTGTTTAACTCGCGCCGGGGTTTCGATCATTCGGCCAAACTCAACCGTCCGACGCATGCAGAAGGGCGTCCCGCCCAATGCCGGCCGTGAGCGCCGTCCGGCACGCGCCGGGCATCCACGCCATCATGGCCGGGTGCCGGCCAAAACAGCTTTGACGGCGGGGGCGACCCGCGTGCCGAGCAGCGTGATCGAACGCTGCATTGCGTCGGTCTCCAGCATGGCCGAACTCATCTGGAAGGTGACGCGGGATAGGCCGCCCAAGGCCTCGTTCGCAGCCAGGATCTTGGCGCCGACCGTTTCGGCCGAACCGATCAGGAAGGTACCGTCCGGTCCGCACATCGCGTCGAATTGGACACGGTTGGCTCGGGCCCAGCCGCGCTCGCGCCCGATCTCGGTGAACATGTGTGCCCAACCGGGGAAGAACGCATCGCGCGCGGCCTGATCGGTGTCGCCGACGAAGCCCATGGCGTGGACTCCGACGCGGAGCGTGTCCGGCGCATGTCCAGCCCTGCGGCCCGCCTCCCGGTAGAGATCGACGAGGGGACGGAAGCGCTGGAAGCTGCCGCCGATGATCGCCACCATCAGGGGCAGGCCGAGCGTACCCGCGCGCGCGAAGGATTGCGGGGTACCTCCGACCCCGAGCCAGATCGGAATCTGGGCCTGATGGGGGCGCGGATAGACACCCTGACCGCTGAGCGGGGGACGGAAGCGTCCGCTCCAGGTCACATGGACCTCGTCGCGCAGCGTCAGGAGCAGGTCGAGCTTTTCCGCGAACAGGGCGTCGTAATCCTCCCTGGCGAACCCGAACAACGGATAGGCCTCCCCGAAGGAGCCGCGACCGACGACGATCTCCGCGCGGCCTCTGGCGATGAGATCCACGGTTGCGAATTCCTGGAAGACCCGTACCGGATCGGCGGCGCTGAGCACCGTAACGGCGCTGGCGAGCCGGATACGCCGGGTTCGCGCCGCGGCCGCGGCCAGGATGACGGTGGGGGCCGAATCGAGGAACTCCGTGCGATGGTGCTCGCCGATGCCGAAGACGTCGAGGCCCACCCGGTCGGCGGTCTCCACCTCGGCCAGCAGCGCCTCCATCCGGTCCGCCGGCGAGACTGTTCGGCCCGTCTCCGGATCCGGCATGGTAGCGGCGAAGCTGTCGATCCCGATTTCCATCGTCATGCCCTCGTGGTGGTTGTCGGCGTCCTGGCCTGTTTCCCCTTCATGACAGGCGGCCATTTTCAGACCAGCCGGTCTCTTGCGATGCGATCCATCGTCAGCGACGATGGTTGCCACGCCGGTCCGTTGATGGCGACGGACGTCTTCGTCCTGAGATAACCCGTCATGTTCACAGTGCTAGGCGATGACATCGGGCTGGTTTTGATTTTATCCATCGGGCTGGCCGATGGAGGCGTCTGACCATGCTCGACGGAGTCTCGCTGGACCAATTGCGGATCTTCCAGGCGGCGGCCGATGAGGGCAGCTTTTCCGCGGCAGCCCGTCGTGTCCGGCGGACGCAATCGGCCGTCAGCGAAACAATCGCCAACCTCGAAGCGCAACTCGGCGTCACGCTGTTCGATCGGAGCGGGCGCTATCCCCGCCTGACGACCGAGGGCGTCCTGCTTCTCGCCGATGCCCGCGCGATCGTCGCCGGGGTCGACGGCATGAAGGCGCGGGCCAAGGGGATGGCCGGCGGGCTCGAGGCGGAATTGACCGCCGTGATCGACGTGTTCTTCCCGATCCGGGTTCTGGCCGACACCGCCCGCGAGTTCCGCGTGCAGTTCCCGGCGACGCCGCTGCGTCTCTACGTGGAGGCGCTTGGGGCGGTGATTCAACCCGTCCTCGATCAGCGGGCGAGCTTCGGCCTGGTGGGCTCGCTTCCGACCCTGCCCGCAGGCTTGACGGTCGAGCGGATCGGGACCGTCGAGTTCGTGATGGTCGCGGCGTCCGATCACCCGCTGGCGGCACATCGCGACATGATTCCGAGAGACGTCCTGGCGCAGCATATCCAGCTCGTCCTCACGGATCGCTCCGAGCTCTCGGCCGGACGCGAGTTCGGTGTGATGTCACCGACGACGTGGCGCCTAGCCGATCTGTTCGCCAAGCACGCCTTTCTTGTCAGCGGGCTCGGCTGGGGCGGCATGCCGCTGCATTCGGTCCGCCAGGATATCGCCGAGGGCCGCCTCGTCGAACTGGCGATCGAAGACGTTCCGCCGGGAGGGCTGTCCCTCCCGATCTCGGCGGTTTACCGAACCGCCGCGCCGCCCGGACCGGCTGGGCGCTGGATGATTGAGCGCCTGAAACGGCGCTCGACCGATGGGGAGCCGGACGGGGACCCGTGAAGGCCCACCGGCCGGCAATCAGGCGAAGTGGCTGACCACCAAGGCATCCGCCTGATTGCCAAATACGGTGCTGTCTTTGAGGGCGAAGTTCCAGTTTACGGCCCCGGAATTGGTATTGGGTGTATCGGCCGTCAGAGCGAAGCCATTCCTGATGGTGGCTGATTGTGCTGCGTCGAGAGTGTATTCTGCACCCCTCGCGCCCTTGTACACGGTGGTCTGACCCACCAATGTCGCGTCCGGACGATCGGTCAGGTCAGCGTCGCTGAAGGCGATGCGTCCGGAGGTCTGGTCGAGAGCGGCATTGCCGGTCGTGCTTGACCGCTCGCGCACCGTTTCGCTGGCCAGGCTCTGAGCCTGGGCGATCGTCGGCGCATCGTTGGCGCCCGTCACCATGATTTCGACGGCCTGCAGAGACGATGAGCCAAGGCCGCCCGCCACCTGAACGTCGTAGATGACGGTCAAGGTCTCGTCCCAGGCCAGGAAATCGAGGGTCTTGTCGACCGTGCCGTACGCGAACTGAACACGACCCGCGCCGGTGCCGGTGCTGTCGGTCACTTGCAGGCTGAATGTGCTCGCCGCCGTCAGCAACGTGACTTGATCCATGGTGAGTTGGCCGCCGGACCATGAGAAGCACGCGGGGCCGGCCGTGGTGACGTGCGTTTCAGACAGGTCGGCATCGTGGAAGCGCAAGTCGCCGCTGGCGGCCTGCGCCGCGAGACTTCCGGTAACTTTTGCGGTCTCGCTCAGGCGGTGAGGACCCGAGGCATCGGCGTCCAGCACCACCGCATCGTTGGTGCCGACGATGTCCAGGGTGACGGTCGCGGTGCTGACGCCGCCATGCCCGTCGCTATCGAGTAGGTGAACCGATCCGTGCCGTGCTCGCCTTCGGCAAAGGCAACCTGGTTCGATGCGGCGTAGGACAGAAGATCCCTCGCTGCGTCGAAGGCAACGCTGCCCATGGTGCTCCCGGTCTCGACGCTGGTGATGTGGAGGGAGTCGCCCTCGTCGATCGCCCGGTCATTGGCGAGAAGGAGCGTCGACAGCTCCCACGTCCCGGCATCGAACCCGACCGAGATCCTGCCGTCGTGGCACTCGGCATTACGCGGATCGATGTCCCGTGTTTTCGGCGCCGATAAGGACGGTGTTGTTGCCGTTGCCGAAAACCACTTCGCCGCGCTTGGACCCGTCCAGCGTGATGGCATGGTCGAGGTTGTCTGAGAGATGAATTCAGGCGTCGCCTCAGTTCTGGAGCACCAGCCTCGTTCCGCTGAACTCGGCGATCTCGATGCCGCGGCTCGAATTCCAAGCTTGATTGAGAGAGATAACCGCGGTCGCGTCGCCCTGCCAGTCCGGCGACATCATGTTTACGCCGGATACGGTGCCGGCGGTGATGCTGTCGCTTGCGAAGCTGAGATCACCATATTCCGAAGAAAATATATGGGTGCTCGCGCCCGTATCATCTGAGGCGCTCGCGCTGTGTTGCGGGATGTCAGATTTAGGATCATCTGTATAAGTATAGTAGATGGCAATCCTGAGTCAAAGGGCGGAATGGGGTGATCATTTGTAGCAGAAGAGATCCAGCCCGGTTCCATGGCTCCATGCGCAACCGTCAGCGAAACGACACTCATTCCTGAAAACGTTCTGGATGTTATAATTAATGAATCATTTATATGGGGATTCTGGTGCGATCGATGGGGTGAACTACCGATCTGAACGACAAGACCTATTAGTTTTAATTGCTCGAGCAAACTCGGGTTTGCCCAGTCCCACGCGTCATGGTCCTGTGACGATGTCGCTGAAGTTGTCGTTTTGTCGGTCGAAATCTGCCAGAATGTAGATCTGTCACTTTATCGAAGCAAAACTCGCTGCGCGGATCCGGCGCAGGGACGAATTTATACCAATGGTGTGATGTCCCGGTGCCGGCGCGTGATTCCTTATCGACGTCCCGGGAGCGCACGCTGCTCCAGGATTCTGATCCGCTCGGGCCCGCATTGTCCGGCGTCGAGCGACCGGACGGAGTTGTCGGCCTCCGTCGACGCAGATCCGGCGCGCAGGTGCCGTTCGGTCCAATGCGGAAGTCCGCGTCGCAATCGTCAAAGGCCCCCGGTCATCCCGCCCTCGATGACGCGGATCCGAGACCGCAGATGAATCGCCTTGAGGGCGCGCTGGGCGGACCGGCGCAGGAGCTTCGCGTAGGTCTGCCGCTGGGCCGAGATTTGGCTCGGCGCCGGATCGGCACCCGGAGTCACCACTCGCACAACGTCCAGCAGGACGCGTTCGACCAGGGTCCAGGGCAGGTCTGCGGCTTTCATGATCAAAAGCGCATGATGCCGCGTGGGGCCGGTCCCTGTCACAGATCGCGCGAGGACATCGATCTCGGTCTCCGCGAGGTAGGCAATCACGGCCAGCGCTTCGGCGAGGTTCTCCCGCGTCAGGGCGTCGGCGATGTCGACGGGTGCGAGCGGACGTTGCGCTTCCAGGCTTCGCACGCGCGCTACCGCCGCGCGCAGTCGGCGGTCGGAGAGCGCATCGCCCGCCGAGACCTGCGGAGCCAGGATGGCGGGCATGCGGCTGCTTTCGAGGCTGAGGCCGGAATTCTCACCGCAGAAGGGAGGCTGCCGCGTCTCGACCATCTGCCTGAACTGCGTGAGGAGCACCTTCCTGGTTTCCGGTGGGACATCCTGGCGTTTCGTCAGGGCCACGGTGATGTGGCCGTCACCTTGCGAGATCGCGACAAGGCGGAGCAATCCCCCGTGCGACAACCGAGCGGTCCGGTTGGCCGACAGCGTTCGGAGAACCGGCCAGGTTCCGCGCCAGACCACGACATCCGTGACGGGAATGCTGACGTGAGGCCGCTTGGCGATGGCATCCAGGTGTTGCTGGCTCCGGACATGAGCAATCGCGATCAGATCCTCGTCGAGCGCCAGCACCGAACCGGACAGGAGCGGGCTGGCGACTTCGCTGTGCAGATCATAAGATAGTTCTTTCACTGTTTGTGCCGGGCCGCGACTGAGATGAGATAGGCTACGGGCGAGCTTTGCACGAACACTGAGTGTCTCAATTCTTGACATTCGTAGAAGAATTTCATCGAAGACACGAACTTCATTGTCGGATAGCGGATTGTCGAACTGGTCTGCGATCTTCAGTGCAGACGAACTTGGCGCATTCGCAACAAAGCTTTCAAGAAGACGCATTAATTTTGCGTCTTCCATGAATTGATAGGGCAAAGCTTAAGCTCCCGCGTCAACGGCCGAATGAGTCGCCTGGATTTGATCTTGATTGTCCTTTTCACTGCTTTAGAAAGCCGTAGCCTAATTAATCATGGCCGCAACCTTCGGCATTTGAAGCAAATTCGAGCCGCCCAGCGTCAATGCGTTGGCGCTCAAGCAAAAACTGGCTGTGACGTTCTTTTCCCCACCCCGCGTTTAGAAAGGGCTTTCGGAAGCGCTTGGGAGGCCACTCGTCATACGGCCGAACGGTTCGACGCAGCTGCGCCATCCGGTGCATTCGCGCGGCGTTCGAGCTGATCCAAAGCGCTGCCCGCCTCGCGGCCGAGCGTTTGATAGAATTGGAGGCGGACGGTCGGACGGATGCGCCTGACAGGGAGGACCCGCAAACCCCGGCTGGTACAGTCGAGTTGCGCAGTCTCCGCTTGCGCAGGATTTGCTGCTTTCACGGCTTCCTGGAGCCTCGGCCCCAGGATGCTTTTGGCGAAATGCCGGTGCCGGGCTGCGCGGCGGTCGCAACGAAGTCGAAGAGCGCGGGTGCAACGACAAGGCTGCCGAATCTTATCCGGCCCACCTTCGATTCACTCGGCATGATATTGCTGCGGACTGGTAAATACTCTAGCAGAGGCAAAAAATCGGTGTAGGACGACTAGTCTTTATCGGAAAACTAATTTTCTCGGTACCTGGTGAGTCCCGAAATGGCTGACCGATCGTCACCCTGCCGGAAGCCGCACGCACGAGGCATCGCAACTCCGAAAGCCACCGGGATTGATCCAGCGCGCCACGGGGCCTCCGCTCTGACTCTCTTCGTCCAGCATCAGAAATCGAGCGCTCGACCGTCCTGGATCTGTATCGCCCAGGGCACCTCAAACGTGAACTCTTCCAAGTTCACGCCCGGCCCGGCCCGGTCGATCACGATGAAGTCTTGAGGGGCACCGAACGGGGTCAGCACACCATGCCACGTGCCCATGGCGTAGCAGACGCCCTGGCCGGGCGCGGTGACGAAAGCACGTGGCCTGCCGGGGCGCCCGCCCGCGTCGGGGCAGACCACGACGAGAAACGGCGCGGCGTTCAGGGGCAGGAAGGCCTGCGCTCCGAGGGGATGGCGCTCGACGAGGCTGACCGCGAGGGGCAAATCGTAGGGTTCGGCTTCGACGTAGCCGATCACCACGTGCCCGTCCTCGCCCACCACCCCCACCTGGGCGAGATCGTGGAAGCGGCGGGCCTTTCCGGCGTTCATGGGGCGCGGTGCGACGGCGCCCTTGTCGATCACGGTGCCGAACGGGGCGAAGGCCTTCTGCGTCAACGGCTCGGCGACAATTCGGTGATCACTCATCGGGCCGTCCGGAATGGCGCCAGGGCGGCGTGGCGGTTGACGTCCTTGTAGAGCAGGTAGCGGAACGGGCCAGGGCCGCCAGCGTAGCAGGCCTGCGGGCAGTAGGCGCGCAGCCACATGAAATCGCCGGCCTCCACCTCGATCCAGTCGCGGTTAAGCCGGTAGACCGCTTTCCCCTCCAGCACGAACAGTCCGTGTTCCATCACGTGCGTCTCCTCGAACGGAATCGATGCGCCCGGGCGCATGACGACGATGTTGACGTGCATGTCGTGGCGCACGTCGTCGGAGGCGACGAAGCGGGTCGTGGCCCAAGCCCCGTCGGTGCCAGGCATCGGTGCCGGCGGAACGACGGATTCGTGGGTGACGAAGGCTGGCGGAACCTCGATGCCGGGCACCCGCGCGTAGGCTTTTCGGATCCAATGGAAGCGGGTGGTCGCGGCCCCGGCGTTGCGCAGGCTCCAGGAAGCGCCGGGTGGCAGGTAGGCGTAGCTGCCGGGCACAAGGTCATGCGCCTGCGCGTCGACGATCAGGTGGGCCTGTCCCTCCACCACGAACAGCACGCCCTCGGCGTCCGGATCAGGCTCAGGCTGCGAACTGCCACCGCCGGGGGCGACCGCCATGAGGTATTGTGCGAAAGTCTCGGAGAAGCCCGAGAGCGGCCGGGATAGCATCCAGGCCTGGGTACCCTCCCAGAACGGCAGCACGGACGTGACGATGTCGCTCATCACCCCCCGAGGGATGACCGCGTAGGCTTCCGTGAACACCGCCCGGCCGGTCATCAGCGCAGTTTGAGGCGGGAGGCCGCCGCACGGCGGGTTGTAGGGCGATGCAGTCATCAGGGGTCTCCGGTGATCCGGTTGGAACGTCGGGAGTCGGCCTAGCAGCCGCGCTGCCGCCTTTGGCAGGTGTCGCGGCGTCGCCGTCAGGCCGAGTGCAGTTCCGCGACCGGCGCGTCGAGGATCACGGCCGTATCAGTCGGAGCTTGGCCATTGAGAACGCGCCGAGCCTGCGCATGGTCGATGTCGCCCTCCCACACGGCGATCACAACCGTCGCCACGCAGTTGCCGATCAGGTTGCCAAGGGCGCGTGCGATGCCGACGAACCAGTCGATCGACAGCACGAGCACCAATCCGATTACGGGAATTTCCGGCACCGCCGATAGGGTGGCGGCCAGCACGACGATGGCCGAGCCCGGAACGCCGTGTGCTCCCTTCGAGGTGAGAAGTGCAATGCCGAGGATCAGCATCAGATGACCGAAGGAGAGATCCGTGTTGGTGGCCTGGGCGATGAAGACCGTGGCCAGGGTCAGGTACAGCGAGAAGGCATCGAGATTGAACGAGTATCCGGTCGGGATCACGAGGCCGACGGTCGAATCCTTGATGCCGAGGCGCTCCAGTTTGCGCATGACCTGCGGCAAGACACAGTCCGAGGAGGCCGTGCCGGCGACGACCGTCAGTTCTTCGCGCAGGTAGGCGAGGAGCTTGAGGATGCTGAATCCGGATACGCGCAGGATGCTGCCGAGCACCACGAAGACGAAGAATGCCACGCCCGCGTAGAACAGCACCACCAGCATTCCAAGCTGCTTGAGCGAGCCGACGCCGTACTTGCCCACGGTAAAGGCGACGGCACCGAGCACGCCAAGCGGCGCGAGCCTGACGATGAAGCCGATAATCTTGAACAGGACCTCGGTGATGCGCTCCAGACTGCCGGCCAAGGGCTTGCCCCGCTCGCCCAGGAGGGAGAGACCGGCCCCGAACAGAATCGCGATGATGAGAACCTGAAGGATATCGCCCTTGGCGAAGGCATCGACCAACGTGGTCGGGATCAGCTTCATCAGGAAGTCGACCGTCCCGGTGACCTGACCGACGCGATCGGTGTAGCCGGCGATCGCCTTCGCGTCCAAGGCCGTCACGTCGACGTTCATGCCCTGGCCCGGTGCGAACGCGTAGGCCAGAACGAGACCGAGCACGAGGGCGAGCGTCGTCACCGCCTCGAAGTAGATCAGGGATTTGAGCCCGACGCGTCCGACCTTCTTCAGATCGCCGGCCCCGACGATGCCCTGTACGACCACGCCGAAGACGAGCGGCGCGATGGCCATCTTGATCAGCTTGATGAACCCGTCGCCGAGGGGCTTAAGGGTCACTGCAAAGTTCGGCCAAGCTATGCCCAAGACGATGCCGAGGACGAGGGCGGCGACCACCTGCCCGAACAACGAACGGAAGAACCGCATCATCATACCCCAGTCCGTGGTCGAGTCGTTCCATGCCGGGCTCAGCCCGTTTTGTTCAAGCACGATCCACGCCGCAGGCGCTTTGGTCGGTCGACCTGAGCCTGCAGAGCTTCGAACGCTCGTCTTGCACGGTGGCACCATGTTGCCAGCACATCTAGACGTCAAATATTCCGTATGTCTCGATTAAGATTTATGAGATATCAATGGGACGATGGAACTTCGCCACCTCCGCTATTTCGTCGCCGTTGCTCGGCACTTGAGCTTCACCGCTGCCGCCGAGAGCCTCGGCGTCGCCCAACCGCCGTTAAGCCAGCAGATCCGGGATCTCGAGGCCGAGGTTGGCACCGCGTTGTTCGAACGGACGACGCGGCGGGTGTCGTTGACGAGGGCGGGCGTCGATTTCCACGCACAGGCGCTCGACATTCTCGAAAGGTCCGGTGAGGCCGTGGAGCGAGCGCGGGCCATCGGTACCGGTATCGCCGGCATCGTCAATGTCGGTCTGACGGGATCGATGCTGGCCGGCCCGCTCGGACGCGCCATCCGCGACTTCGCGATGATCTATCCCGACGTGGATTTGCGTATTCACGAGATGTCGCCGGACCGACAGATCTCGATGCTGAAGGCCGGGCAGACCGACGTCAGTTTCCTGCGCAGTCCACCCCCAGACGTCGACCTCGTCAGCGAACGAGCCTGGTGTGAGACCGTTACCCTTGTCCTGCCGAGAGGCCACCGCCTGGCGCGGAGAGGGGCCATCGACCTTGCCGACCTGGATCGGGAGCCGTTCGTGTTCTTGCGGCTCTCGGACTCGCTGTTCGCCAAGCACCTCCGGCAATGCTGCGTCAACGCCGGGTTCGTCCCGAACATCACGCACCAAGTCGTCGAAGCTGCGTCGTTGACGAGCCTCGTTGCGGCTGGGCTCGGCATCGCCATCATCCCAGAGTTCGTCGCCCGACTGGCGCACGCGGACGTCGTATACACGCCTGTCAGTGGACAACCGATCCGCGCCGACGTCTACGCCCTATGGTCAAGAGAAAAATCGGGACCATCGATCAGAAACTTTCTGGATGTTGTTCGATCAACAACGATCGCGAACAGCGGAAATGACGTCTGAAAGCCTGCTGAAGGCCTGCCTCTGAGTTCGCATTGTGGATGGTGTTGGCGTTCGCGCCGCAGGCGACGTGAAATGGTGTGCGATCGGGACCGCATTCGACCGCTTGCGGCAAGGTTTCAAGACGAGACGCATTTCGACGCCTCGCGAGTTCTCGATGGGCGGTGATGGGTCGATGGCGACACGGCCCGTCAGCACAATCATCTCGCCTGCACTCCGAAGTAGAATCTGCTGCTTAGCTGCGTCACCCTATGTATAGTCGAAAAATATTACGTAATTATTTGCGATTAATGCTCAACAGTTCATGATCTGTCAAATTACAAAAATGGAAGCTTGACCATAAGAGGGTTTGATCGTATGGCGGGTTGCTTAATTGACGCATGTTAATGAATCGAAATGATTGACTCGGTCTGATTTGCGCGATATTGTTAACTTCATAGTTTGATAAAAATACAGTTTATCCGCTGAGGATTTAGAAAAGTAGCGAGGTCTCGCCAATCTCGTTGCGCCGAGGAAAACATGTCCTACGTCGTGATACTCAACGAAACGTTCTCGTCATCCTCGGTTCTCACCAAAGGTGCCGCCTATGGAACGGTGGACCAGGGCGACATGATCTGGTTCCATCCCAACAACTCTGGAACGGCTTTCGCCAACGGTGACATGACGTCGGGTCATTGGCTGAACCGTCAGTTTGATCCGGTGAGCATTGCGGATGGCAACCTCGTCGTCACAACTCGGCCGGTGCCGAATGCGACGGGGGAGCGCGATGGGTTCACGACCATCGGAGGTATCGTCACCATTGATCCTGGCGCCCTCGATCCGAGCAAGGGCATGTCCTTTGGCTATGTGCAGATGGACAGCTTTGCTATCCCCAATGAACTCGGGCGCACGGGTTGGTATGGTGGAGCGCTGTTCGGCAAGAACCGCGCAGATTGGCATGAAGAGATTCAGCTGAGCGAGGCTTCCAATAACCGTTTGGCGGTCGGAACGCACTGGGACATGCTTGGTCCGAATCCTTATAACGATGCCTTATTCACAAGTAACGCTGATATCGGCATGGCCACGCTCAACAACGTATGGGTGACCACACGTGCCACGTTCGGCGTCGAGGGTGGTGTTCTCTGGGAGGTCGGTCTGCAGGGCGAGCCGCTGCACGCGACCTACCGCAGCGAGATGCCCGAGCAGGGCCGTCCCAGTGACCTCGAGCTGGTCATTCAGACGCAGGTTCCGCGGGGTAATCAGTTCGAGACGCAGACCCAAACGCAGAAGTTCGACAATGTGATCTTCGCCGAAGCAGGTCTTGAGAATGGGCGTGTTGTCGATGTAGTCAGCACCCGACTGGATCTCAGCGACCACAATTTCGCCGCGCTCCACTACCTCGGAAATCACACCTGGGAGATCGATGACAATCTGTGGGTTGGCAAAGCGATTGCCAAGACGATCATCGATGTGAGGACGGATACGGGCTCGCACATCAGTGCCAGTGGCGTTGATGCAGATTTCTACCAGGCCGCGTACGGCGATCGGCTCGCCCAAACGGGCATGACAGCGGATCAGCACTACAATACGATCGGCTGGAAGACTTTGCTCGATCCCAATGCGGTGTTCAACACCGCCTACTATCTCAGCACCAACCTTGATGTGGCGGCTCTTAATATCAACCCGCTTCAGCACTACCTTGAGGTTGGCGAAGCGGAGGGCCGCAAGCCAACCAGTGAATTGTTCGATCCGGACAACTATTATGCTGCTCATCCCAATGTGAAAGCAGCTGGTCAGAGTGCCATGATGCACTTCATGACGTCGGACAACATCCACGATCTGTCTTCGGACCTCAACTACGAGGGCGCCTATCCCGGAGGCAATCACCCGCCTTCCGCGATGGCCGACATCCTGTTCATGCAGGCAGGTACGCCCCTGATGCTCTCGGCATCTGCGCTGCTGGCCAACGACACCGATGTGAACGGTGATACCCTGAGCCTGACCGGTGTCACCGCCGGTCTGAACGGCACGGTCCTGCTCAGCGGCGATCACGTCACCTTCATCCCGACGGCGGGCTTCTCTGGCGTGGCTACCTTCAGCTACACCCTTTCCGATGGAGCCCAGCACAGCGCGATCGGCAACGTGACCGTCAACGTCGCGCCCGCCCCTCCGCCACCCCCGCCGCCTCAGCCGACCCAAACCACGGCGCAGTATACGACGGGCGACGACGGCGCGAACGTCATCAACCTCTCAGCCCGATCGGCACCTCAGCTGATCGCCGCCAAGGGCGGCAACGATATCGTCACTGGGGGGGGCGGTAACGATACGATCAACGGTGGCGAGGGCAATGATGTCCTCACCGGCGGGCTCGGTGCCGACCGCCTGACGGGTGGCGCGGGCGACGATCGCTTCGTATTCACCAAGGGAGATCTGGCCGGCACCACTGTCGCGACCGCCGTGCTCGACCGTGTGGACGATTTTGGCGGCGCCGGTATGCCCGGCGGCGATGTTCTCGTCTTCCAGGGCTTCGATCCTGGCGCCGCCCTCATCCACATCAGTGCCAGCAACACGCTTCACAGCTACGAGGTCAGGGAAGGCGGAACGGCGGTCGGCCGCATCACCGTGGTACACTCCGGCCCCGCGCTCCTTTCGGACGACGTCTTCTTCGAGGGCGCCGCGCCGCCCACCCCGCCTCAGACGGCTCAGTACACCGCCGGGACGGCCGGTGACGATCTCCTGGACCTATCGTCCCGCGGGACGCGGCCACAGCTGGTCAACGGGCAGGACGGCAACGACACCCTGATCGGCGCGTCAGGCAACGACACCCTGAACGGCGCTGCGGGCGACGACCGGATCGTCGGAGGCAGTGGTAAGGATACCCTGACCGGTGGGACCGGCGGCGACACGTTCGTGTTCAGGAGCGTCGAGGAAGCGGGGAACGGCACGAATACGACCACCGGGCGGGATGTGATTACGGATTTTCTCAGCACTCAGAGTGATCGGATCGATCTTTCAGCCATCGATGCGGTGGCGGGTGGGAGCGACGATGCATTCAGCCTCATCGGGACCGCAGCTTTCACCGCTGCAGGGCAAATCCGGTACGTCGTATCGGGCAATACAACCATCATCGAAGGCAACGTCTCGGGAGCCGACGGCGCTGAGTTCCAGATCCAGATCTCGAAGGCGATGCTGCTGACGGAAATCGATTTTCATCTTTGATGCCGGTGCCCGGCCGAGACGCTCTTGGATCGGTCCCATAAAATCCAGCCAAGAACGGCTCTGCATCACCAGAGTCATGGTGCGTTCAGATCACCGCTCTTGAGTTCCGACCGATCGGTCGTGATCGGTTTTCACATCAGAGTACCAATCCCGCTTACGCTATGCACTGGGTTAGGGATATCATCGCGCTGGATTCCGAACTTTTTGCGAGCCAGATCGACTGCGTAGCCCTGCAGCAAGGCGGACTCGCTTTGGCCATGCGGGGCATACTCGACGCTGTGTGTCGTCGGAAGCGTCAGAAAAGATGTGTTCAAGGCGAGGGTCGCATCGTCAGAACCTCAAACTGTCGAGAGCATAGTCAACATCCACCCGAATGGTTGCGCGGGCTCCCGTGTCGCCAGCGCGCAGGTTGGGCGGGGCGAACTCACGCTTCGTTCCGGGCGTGACGAGACCTCTCGAATACGCAGGCTTGTAAGGTCAGCCTGTCAACAGCATTCAGCCGTCCTGCTGTGGAATTCGTTCGCCTCGCCCAATGTAGCGATTTGGGTTCGAAAACCGGATCTTGCTTGGGTAAATTCATGTTCGGTTATCTTCATTAAGCAGGTAGCAATATTAAAGGCGTGCGCCTGTGGGGAAAGCCTGCGGTTGAGGGAATTTCCTACGTCGTCAAAAAATTTCTAACTTTTCCAATCAGCCAGGGGAAATGGAAGCTTCGCGGCTGCAGAGGAGGTGGCCTTGGAATCAAGGGGGCTCCTTGCATCCGATCCGGGTCGGCCATCTTCGCGCCTCACAAAGACTGCCGGGCGCACGAGAGTCTCGGCAACCTCACGCCTCCTGACGTCTACTTCGGACGCGGCGAAGTGATCCTAGCCGAGCGGGAACGCATCAAGCGTCAGACCCTCATGGGCTGCCGCTTGCGTCACCACGCGCTGGTTGCCTAACTCCTCAACCCCAGATGGATCAGAGCCTCCGCTCCTGAACTTAGCAGACAGTCCCAAATCATCTGACGACGGACAGTAACCCGCGACGGCATCACCGAGGGGTATCGTTGGCGCATCGAAACTTGGGCCGTGCCTCCCCACCCCGGGCCTCCAGTGCCCGCAATCCCCCTCGGGCGACCGCTCCGGCCGCACCTCTCTCCGCCACGACGCCAGCAGAGGACCCACCCCGGAGCGGTGGAGAGACGACAGCCACCGCAGGACGAACCGATGTGCAACCCAACCTCACCGCTCCCCGGTCCTGGACCTCCTGCATGTCATGGTGGAGGTGGTCACGCCCTCAGGGCGGCGCGATCGCCTGGAAGGCCTCATCGCCCAAAGCGCCGTACCGGCGGCACCGGAGCGGTGAAGCAGGAACATCCCTGATCGAAGTCCTGGCGGCGCTGGTGATCACCGGTCTGTTGGTGGGCCTGTTCCTGCCCTTCGTCGCCCAGACATTGACCCGTTGGACGGCCGGCGTGGAGTGGAGCGAACGCAGCGATCAGGTGTTGCGGGCCGCGATCCGGTTGCAAGCCGATTTCTCCGCGGCCGCCTCCCTTGACGTGGCGTCGCGCGGAGCGCAGCAGGCATCTCTGGCGTTTGGCGGGAATTCGCAATCCTGCTGGTTCGTGCGCGCGGTTCCGGAGGGGTTCGGCGTCGTCCTGCAGAGCATCACCTTGAGCCTCGACGAGAGCGCGAAGGGGGCCGCCTTGATCCGGAGGTCCGCGCTCTTTGACCCTGACCGATTCGGTCGCGATCCGCGTGCCCTGGAAGCAGCCGTCGCCGTCATCTCCGGCGGCTACCGGATGCACTTCAACTATGTTTCGCGCGACGGAACCCGAACCGACATCTGGACAGAGGCGGCGGAGCTTCCGGCGCGCGTGGAGCTGTCCATCCGCTCGCTCGATGGTCGCGATCCGATCCCGGCGCCCCTCAGCTTGATCTTCTTCAATCCGCCGCAGCGCCGGCATCTTTGACGGGAACTTGCGGCCGTTTTGGACGGTGCCGGCGAACGCTTCCGTGGGGTCGTGTGCCTTGGCGCGGTGTAGCTCGCTGAGGGCCAGCACGATCACAGGTTTTGGCCGGGGGGATCAGCCGGTCTTGTCTCACGTTAAAGGTCGCTTGGCGCATCAACAGCCTGGGCGTGATCGAGGCTCTGGCTGACGCGATGTGCCTCTACGGCATCCTTGAGCACATCCGCTGCGACAACAAGCTGGAGATGATCTCAAAGCCGCTCCGCAATTGGCTCGCCGAGCCAGGTACTAAAGTCCAGTAAGTGATATGAGAAATTTAATAAAATAATGAGGGCATTTAGATTTTATGTAGTTAAATCAATAACATTTCCTTGATAAATGATACTTTCTATTCGAAATATGATGATAAAATCCTGTTGCTGGGCTGGGCATCGCCTAATATTGCATCATACAAATATACTAATAGTACGTACAGGCAATATACAATTTCAATTTCAGAAGTTTTAGTTTAGAATATCCCATTATGGCTGCGATGTAGTAGCATTTTAACTGAATCGGTCAAGACTATCGCTCAGGTCCAATGTTCGGCGCCATTTCAAGGCTGCCCGGGTGAACACCCTTGGGAGACACGATGCTCGACCGCCTTCGCCACCCCTCCTTGTCCCTTGGGGCGCGCGCCAGCCTGATCGGCACGGTCTTGATCGTGCTAGCCTGCGCCAGCGCCCTCGGGCTGACGGTGCTCGACTTGCGCTCGGACATGCTGAGCCGCGCCGGGACTGCTCTCGACCGCAACCTCAAGCTCCTGCGCACCACGCTCGCCGACGAGGGCGGCCACTCCACATTCAATCTCAAGGACGGACGCTTGACTGTTGGAACCCACGTCATCGACGAGGCCGAGCCAGCCGTCGACCGCGTCAAGGACATCCTGGGCGGCACCGCCACCGTCTTCCTTGGCGATACGCGCGTGGCCACCAACGTGATCAATGCCCAGGGGCAGCGCGCCGTCGGCACCAAGCTCGCCGCAGGACCGGTCCGCGATACCGTGCTGGTCCGGCGCGAGACCTATCGTGGCGAGGCCGACATCCTCGGGACCGCCTATTTGACGGCCTACGAACCCATCCTCGACGCCAAGGGCGAACCGCTCGGCATCCTCTTCGTCGGCGTGCGCAAGGCCGATTACCTCGCAAGTCTCGACGAGACCGCCCTGCGCGCGGCGGGTGTCGGCGGCCTGCTCTGCCTGATCGGCAGCGGCGTCCTGTGGTTCGCCCTCCGGCGCGCCACGGCGCCCCTGCGCGGCCTGGAGACCACGATGCGCCGGATGGCCGAGGGCGACACGGCGGCTGCGGTGCCCGGGATGGAGCGCCGCGACGAGGTCGGCGCCATGGCCCGTGCCGTCGACGTGTTCCGCGTCGGTCTCGCCCGCACCCGGGCGTTGGAAGCCGAGACCGCCCAGGTTCGAACCGACGGCGAGGTCCAGCGTCGGGCCGCCCTCCAGGCGATGGCGCGGGACTTCGAGAGCGCGGTCGGCGGAGTCATGGCTGGCGTCACCGTAGCCGCGACCCAGCTTCAGGTGACGTCACACGGCATGGCCGGGACCGCGACGGAGACAGCGACCCAGGCGACCAACGTTGCCGCAGCAGCCGAGCAGGCGGCCGTCAACGTCGCCATCGTCGCTGCGGCGGCCGAGGAGCTCGGGACCTCCGTGGAGGAGATCGGCCGGCAGGTCTTGGGTGCCGCCGGCCTAGCCCATGCCGCAGTCGGCGAGGCGGACGCGACGGGGGGACACGTGCGGGCGCTCAACGAGGCGGCTGGCCGCATCGGCGACATGGTGCAAGTCATAGCCGGCATCGCTTCCCAGACCAACCTTCTTGCCCTTAACGCCACCATCGAAGCCGCGCGCGCCGGGGAAGCCGGAAAGGGCTTTGAGGTTGTAGCCGCCGAGGTCAAGACCCTGGCGGGCCAGACGGCGAAGGCAACGAGCGAGATCGGGCTGCAGATCGGCCAGATCCAGGCTGCGACGACGCAAGCCGTGGATGCGATCGGGGATATCGCCGGACGCATCGGTGAACTGGATTCCGTCTGCACCTCCATCGCTACCGCCGTGGAGAAGCAGGGTGCTGCGACCCGGGAAATCGTACGGAACGTTGCGCAGGCCGCCGTCGGCACCGGCGAGGTCACCTCCAACATCGCGGGCGTGGCGCAGGCATCGGATGAGACCGGGGCCGCCGCCAACCAGGTCCTGGCCTCATCCTCTGACCTCTCGGTCCAAGCCGAGCGCCTCGGCAGCGAGATGCAGCGGTTCCTAGCAACCGTCCGGGCCGCCTGAATGAGGGGCGCCAGCGTCGTAAACGGCGCCAGCCAGTTGCTCGCTCCATCCACTCAGAGAAGGCTCTGAGGCATTCGCCGCCGGTGCAGGCCCGATCGGCTGTTCTGAGACCAGGCGGCCGGATCGCTTTCGGTCGAGCTTGCGTTACCGTCGGTCGAGAAAGGCAAGCTGCACCTCCCAAAGGGTGCGGGGGCCGGAACCTGGGAAGAGAGAACTGTTCATGGGAACGATAGCGGGAACGCTGGCGACGATCGCTGCATCAACCTATTCCGATACCCTCGCCGGACTTCCCGCAGGCTTCGTGCCTCTCTCTGGCGCCGGGCTCACGAACGGCACCTACGCCAATCAGAACGCCTACGGCGCAGCCGTGACGGGGACCTTCGGCAATCAGTCCGTCGTCGTCCTGAGCTTCCGCGGCAGTGACGACCGCCAAGATTGGCTCAACAATCTGCGCAACATCAACGCCGATTATGACAAGCTCACGCCGCTCGTTTCGGCCGTCGACAGTTACGCCGCGCAGAACGATGCAACGGTGATCGTTACGGGCCACAGCCTCGGCGGCGCCCTCACTCAGGTCTTCATGGCCAACCACCCGGACACCGGCGACGTCCTCTATCAGGCGGCCACGTTCGGGTCGCCGGGTGCGCTGATCTCTTCGTCTGTCGATAATCGCATCATCAACTACGAAATCGCCGACGACCCGGTGCCCTATCTGGGGATGTACAGGGCGCAGATCGGCCAGGCCGCCAGTTCCGATCCGATCTACGCCGCCACGGTGTCTGTGGGGCTCTCCACCGCCATCGGAGACGGTGTCACGGCTCAGGATGTGGCAGCCTCCATCCCGAGCCTGACGGCCGACTACGTCAACCGTGGCGCGATCGACTATCTGCCCGGCCTTGACGGGACAGAAACCACCCTGACACCGTCCCAATTCCTCGATGCCGGAAGGTTTGTCGACACCTTCGTGCGGTACGGTGCTGAGCACGACGTGTCCGTCTATGCGGCTCGCGGAAGTAGTTCGACGGTTGCGGATCCTGTGATCCGGAGTTCCGGTGTGGACCAGCCGGATCCAGTGTTTCGCTTCTTCGACACCAAGACCGGCGATCACTTTTATACGACGAGTGCAGGGGAAAAGGCGCAAATTCAATCAACGATACCGAATTTTACCTATGAAGGCTCGCCCTGGTCGACACCGGACGAGAGCGTCAACACCCATGATGTCTTCCGATTCTTCGATACGAAGACGGGCACGCACTTTTATACCGACAGCGTCAATGAGCGCGACGGCATCATCGCGAACCTCGCCAACTACAAGTTCGAAGGCGTTGCCTTCGAGGCGTACAACGAGGCAGCGGGCGTGGGGCATATTACGCTCGAGCGCTTCTTCAATACGCAGACGGGCCAACACCACTTCGCCGCGAATGCCGAGGAAGCGGCCAGCATCAACATGGGCCAACAGGGGGCCGGCTGGGTTGATGAGGGCAAGGCTTTCACGGTCCACGTATCGACCGATGGCCTATTGAACGCTTGAGGGACGCGTGTTTTCACGGCACACATGAGCCAATTTGTGGGGCCTGAAAGCCTGCTTTGGGCTTTCAGGCCCTCATCCGCATCTCCCTCGTCTACACACAGGAAGATGGCCGACCCTACGAGGGCGGATTCATCCCGTCCGACCTCGCGCCGAGTTCTATCACGCACGAGCTGCGAACAAAGACCGGTTCCTTCACCGCGCAGGACCGGAAGCTTTTCTCTGGGTCTTCGACTTTCCGAGAGCGTGTTCTGGCCGAACAGTCCCCGATCTCCGGAATGCGATCGGGGTCCCGTTCTGGCGCTTCACGTCAGTCGAGTTCCGACGTTGCTTCGCTGTCGCTCGGTCAGATTCCTTCGATCCGACCTGATCGGATGCCGCTTTAGAAATCCCGCTGGACTCGGGCCGTCACGTGAACCGTGTCCTCGCTGGTCTTCGTCTGGAGCGTATTGACCGGATTATTGACGAAAGCCGCGTTCTGGGACGGGAAACGGCTCAGGTCTCCAAGCAGCTTCGTGACACGGTGACGCTCGCCAGCGGCGAGAACGGGCACGGCCCGCGGGCTGAGACCCACCTCCGTGCAGACCAGGACGACGTCGTAGGCGCCTGAAGAGACCCGATCGAAATCGTGGTGCGGAGCGGCGGCGCTGTTCCACTCCGTCTCGCCTTGGCGGGCGCTCCACCGCAAACATGCACTGGGTAAAGCGAAATCAGCGATTACGAGTTGGTTGGAGCGGGCGATCGGGATCGAACCGACGACATTCAGCTTGGGAAGCTGACGTTCTACCACTGAACTACGCCCGCGCGACGACGCCCGAGGGCGGCGGCGGTGGTCTGTGCGGCCACGAGCGGAACCTTATCAGACGCGCCGTCGATGTCCACGGGCTCCGCGCTGTCGGTTCGCGCGAAGGACCATGCGCGTTCCCAAGCCCGGGGCTTTCGATTAGGGTCCCGGCCGTCCGTCCGGCGCAGGCCGCCTCGCGCGAATGCCGTTGACGCCCCGTGCGATCCGGCGTGCGCGACGGGGCGTCCGCCGGATCGGTTTTGCCCCCTGAAGGATGCCACCCCGCGCATGACGGCTCGTACGTGACGACCCCTGACGACATCCCCGCCGCAGGCCGGAGCGCCCGCCTCATCCTGGCCTCGGCCTCGCCCCGGCGTCTCGCCCTCCTGCAGCAGGTGGGCATCGAGCCGGACGCGCTGCTGCCGGCAGATATCGACGAGACGCCTCGCAAGTCGGAGACGCCGCGTGAGTTGGCCCGGCGCCTGGCGCGAGAGAAGCTCGCCGTGGCCGGCGCGGCCGCACGCCGGCGCGATGACATGCGGGAGGCTTACGTGATCGCCGCCGACACCGTGGTGGCGGTCGGGCGGCGCGTCCTGCCCAAGGCCGAGTTGCCCGACGAGGCGGCCGATTGCCTGCGGCTCCTGTCCGGTCGGCAGCATCGGGTTTACACGGCCGTGTGCCTCCTTTCGCCACGGGATGTGCGCCGGGAGCGGGTGGTCGAGACCCGGGTCCGCTTCAAGCGCCTGTCGTCGCGGGAGATCGAGGCCTACCTGGCGTCCGGCGAATGGCGCGGAAAGGCCGGTGGCTACGCCATTCAGGGGCTGGCCGGCGCTTTCGTGGTCAAGCTGGTGGGATCGCACAGCGCGGTGGTCGGGTTACCCCTCTATGAAACCCTCAGCTTACTCGACGGCGAGGGATTTCCGGTTCGCAGCACCTGGGGAGGGCTTGCATGAACGATCCATCGTCCGGCCGGGCGCGCGCAAAGCCGGCTCAACCCGATCCCTGCCCCATCTGCCGCAAGCCGTCCGAGCCCGCCTTCGTGCCGTTCTGCTCGGCCCGCTGCGCCGATGTCGACCTGGGGCGCTGGCTGACGGACCGCTACGCCATCCCCACTGCGGACGACGAGGACGAAGATGCGGAGGGCACCGGCGGCGTCTCGCGGCCTCGGGATTGAGGCCACCGGGCGCGCCGTGATTTTCTCTTTCGAACGAGGCTGGACAGTCCGCAATCGACCCCCTATACCCCCGCTCCAGCCGGTGCCGCTCACGCGAACCGGCAGAGGCCCAGGTAGCTCAGTTGGTAGAGCATGCGACTGAAAATCGCAGTGTCGGCGGTTCGATTCCGTCCCTGGGCACCATCTGTTTTCCGATCGATGATCGTGATCTGACGCCGTCCCTCGACGCTTCTGCGAGAGGGCGGAAGACGGCGGGCCGGCGCCCGGTGTTTCGCCACTCTGACGATCCGCCTCCTGCCCTGTACATCCTGAAACGCCTTCGGGTACATCGGAGCCATGGCGCCTTCACGCTCCCTCATGCCGAGCGCTGCGGTGGCCGACCTTGCCGCGCGCATGCGAACCTTCCGCAGCCTCGGCGGCAATTGCGAGTTCGGCTTCGTCCAGCGCTATTGCGGCGTCGAGCCATCGGGCCTGCTGCGCTTTGCCTACACGCCGATCGACGCTCTGGTGCGCGGCCTCGGATGCGCGTTCGAGGGGTTCGGTGTCCCCGGCGATCTGTGCATTGAAGAAACCGATACAGGCGCCTTCTATTGCCGCAGCGAGCGCTACAACATCTGGTGGAACACCATGCAGCTCGTCGGCTCCGTCGCACCGGAGGTGCTGCTGGAGCGGGAATATGGCCGGGCCGCCCATCTCCGGGCCAGCTTCCTGGCCGAGTTGGCGGCTGGGTCCCACATCCTGGTTCGGACGGAAAGCCAGGGCGAAACGGATGCGGATTTCGCGCGGCTGTCTGCGGCCCTGCAGGCTCACGGGGCTGCCCCGCTGCTGCGGGTGAAGGCCGTCGGCGCGGCGTGGAAGCCGGAGCCCGTCCGCCAGGTGGGGCCCCATCGCTTCGAGGGCTCCGTCCGACGCTTCGCCATCGAGGAGGCTTGGGCTGTCGATTTCGAGCCCTGGGTTCACCTCTGCGATGCAGCCTATGCCGCGCGGCACGATTTGCCCGCTTCGGCGTTGGCGGCGGCGCCGGTTCCCAGCCCCATCACGTTCCGGACTCGGCTCCGGTACCATGTCGGGAAGTCTAGCGCCGGGGGTTCCACCCCCGGGCCGCCGACGCAGGACAGTCATACGTCCTTCATGAAGGCTGTCGATCCGGCAGCGTTCGAGCCGGCGCGGGTCTATGTCTTCAGCGCCTGGGTCTGGATTCCGGTCGATTGCACGGCCACCCGGATTTTTGCCGCCTGTGGGCTTCGCAGGCTGGCCTGGCGCGACGCGGATCTCACCGTCCGCGAGCGTTGGCAGAGAGTTTGGGCGGCGGGCCGCTTCGAGCCCGGGGAGGCACCCGGCGCCCCGGTCGGCCTCGGCATGATCGGAGGCCGGCAAGGGGGATTCTGGTCCTGCCGGTCTGTCTGTCACGAAGGCGCCCTGCCGCGCCCCGTCGAGCCACCGCGGATTCGTCCACAGCCTGCGCCGGCCCGTTGGATCACGCGCTGGTTCGATCGTGAGCAGACGCCGAGAACAGCCTCGTCGGCATCAGGGGACGTCGCCCAGCCTTAGGCGCTTCGGCCGGGAGACTCGCTGTCAGGGAAAGTCCGCTGTCAGGGAAGGTCTGCCGTCAGGGGAGGCATCCGGTGCAGATACCCCCGGTAAGGGGTACGCCGCCATCCCTGCCCAGCCTCAGACGGCTGCGCGCCTTCTGCGTCCGCGCCATGGCCCTGCGCATCCGGACCGCTTCCCGTTCAGGCGGCTCCGTACCCTTGAGAGACGGCTTGGGTTCGGGATCGCGGCGGCGGCGTTGTGCCCCTTGAACCTCGCGCAGAAGGGCCCGGGCCTCCTTCCCCGCATCGACGATCCTGCGATCGTCTGCGGACCTTGTCTCGGCGAAAGCCGCCGTATCCGGTCCGATCAGGATCAGCCACGTGCCGAGGAGGAGGCGCAGGCGGCCGTCGCGCCATCCTTCCGGCCGGCGGCGTTCCGCGAACGGCGTGTCACGCATGGGAACGTCTCATGACCCTGATCTCCGGATGACCCATTTGAAAACGCGCTCCGCCGTGAGACGTCCCATCCGTGTTGCAGTGAGGCACTGCCGCACAGACCGCAGGCGGTCGTGTCGCACCTGCCGGTCGGCGGACGGCATCGGCCGAAAAGTCGGGTCGGTGAAATGACACCACCGATCTTGTCCATCGCCAGCGATGTCCGTTGAAGAAAATGCGTAAATTTCTCGGAAAAAATTAGCGTATTCCGCAGGTTTTCGAAGGCATGCGGTTGGGGTCATGTCAACGTTGTCTTCTGAACCGGACCGGAATCGATGGTTTCGATCATGAAAATCTTGATTGAGGTGGCGCAAAGCCTCGGCAACGGTTCCGTTCCCTGCGGCGTTGATGAGGCTGGTCCTGACGGTTACGTGCATCATCGTCCATCGAGGGGCTTCCCGTGACGATCGACATTCGTAGTACGAAAGCTAGTCATTCGGAGCGTCGCGTGGGTGCTATCAGGCGGTGTCTCAAGCTCCTGACATCGTGGCCTGTGCTCCGCCGGATGCCCGGCTCGCTCCTGATCGGCCTCGGTCTGGGAGCAACCCTGGCCTGGACTGTCCTCTTGTGCTGGATTGCCTATACTTTCGTGAGCCTCTTGCTGGGATGACCGCTGCACTGCAGCATGTCTGCCGCGTAGCACAATTTTGCCTTGTATTTAAACTTGTAAACCACGACAACTTAGGTAGTCTCCGGGGTGATCACGACGGTGTCACCATGCTTTTGATGTGTTTTATGTCTCTCGGCGCCGCAGCCAGCCGCGCTGTCAAATTGCCGGGGTTGCTCCTTATCGTGTCGCTGCTCGCGATCGCTATCGGTCTCGAGGGCGCGATGAGTCATCGTACCGCGGCGACTGTTCTGGTCGACGCCGTCCTGATGCTGTTCGTGGTCGAATCGGCCTATGTCGCCGCGTCCGTGCTGTGGTTCCGTGCCGCTCAAGTGGGCCAACACCGTAAACTCTGACACGACGACGCCCGCTTCCCCGTGAAAGGTCCGGGCGGCCGATCCGCTCGCCATCTCCCCGCATCCGATCTTGGCTGTCCTGCGACGCATTCCGGTCGAACGGGATGCGCCGTGTTCGCGTTGACCGCGTGATGGACGAGGGAGAGCAAGATGGATGGCGGGCTCATCTGGTTGAGCATCATCGGGGGGGCGCTGCTGCTGAGCGCGGCGGGCTACCTGTTCGCCTCTTGGGCCAAGGCGAGGCGGGGCGGCTGAAGCCGTACCGGCCGATGGCCACAACTGCCGCGTCCCGCAGGGTCGTCTTCAGGACCCACAATCGCTGGCGGAGCCGCGGTCCTGCGGCGGCCGGAATCTTCTGAGAACCATCGGGACCGATGACGACCATTCTGTACGCCCGGGTCTCGACCAGCGACCAGTCGAGCGACCATCAGTACGCGCAGGCGGTGGCGGCCGGCTTCACAATCGACACGGTGGTGGCGGACGATGCGGTGTCCGGCCTCACGACGTGTCTCCGCGACCGGCCGCAAGGGCGCCGCCTGTTCGATCTCCTGCGCCGGGACGACACCCTCGTGGTGCGCTGGGTCGATCGCCTGGGGCGCAACTACGTCGACGTCTGCGACACCTTGCGCGAGATGATGCGGCGCGGCGTCGTCGTCCGCACGGTCATCCACCGGCTGACCTTCGACGGGGCCACGCAGGACCCGATGCAGCAGGCCGTGCGCGATGCCCTGATCGGATTCATGGCGGCGACCGCGCAGGCACAGGCCGAGGTCACCCGCGAGGCGCAGAAGGCCGGCATCGCCCAGGCCCGCGCGCGCTGCGATGCCTATCGCGGGCGCAAGCCCAGCTTCAGCCGGGCGCAGTTCGAGGCGGTTCGCAATGCGTTGAGCCAGGGGACCGGGATCTCGGTCATCGCCGCCGCCACCGGCCTGAGTCGGCAGACGGTCTATCGCATCCGGGACAAGGCCGGGGATGCTGAAGCCGCCCTCGCGCGCTGGGCGTAAGCGCCGCAGCCCAGGCTCCCTCGGGCCGCTGCTTCGTATCGTCGCCTCGCGCGGCCGAGCGCGTGCGCTACCCTGGCACCCTGACGCAGCAGGGTGACTATGGGCGCGATGTCCTTTCTCGGCCTCACCACATTGGCGTTTCTCGCGCCGCTTCCGCCGCAACGGTTCGAGCCGCCGGTTCCGCCGCCGCGCGGGGTCGGCTTGACGATCTGCGCTGTGGCAGCCCTTCTCCTGGTGGTCACGGTGGTGCCGCTCAGCCTCGCCTTGGCCGACAAATGGGCTATGGACGCCGACGCTGAGGCTTGTCGCGCCGAGGGCGGGCGCTTCGTTCCGATCGTCTCGGCTGGCGGCCGACACTACCGTTGCGAGCGTCCGCGATCGTAGGAAGCGCGCAGGCGCCCGCTTCAGAAATCCGCGTGGATGCGCGTCCCGAAGAAATTCGCCGGGCCGCGATCCCGGTTGTAGGCCGGGTTCTGAACATGCTGGTAATTTAGCGACAGGGTCAGGGTCCTGTTGAGGCTGAAAGCGTAATAGACCTCCACGGCGCGCTCGGGGGCGTAGTTGAGGCGTCCGTCGCCGATCAGCAGGCCAAGGCCGCCATTGGCGAAGAAGGCGCGATGGCTCGGCGAGATCCCGTTCATCGAAGTGCCGAGGCCCACGGTGTCGGCGGGGCGGCCCCAGGCGGTGCCCTTCAGCGAGACGCCGCCCGACACCGACCGGTCGATATCGGTGAAGGACAGGCTCTCGGTGCGGCCGTCATTGGCGCTGAACCGGGCGAACACCCCGAGGTCGGGTGTCACCGCCTGCTCCAGGTTGAGGTAGAAGCCGGTCTTGCGCCGGGCGGCGCGGGTGGCGGCCGCTGCGTCGTTGATGTCGCCGAACACGCCCGCCTTGGTCAGCGCCACCACATCGCGAAAGTCGGCGGTGTTACCCACGTTGGTGAAGAACCCGATCCGCAATTTGCCGGGCTGGTCGAGCCCCGGCAGCACGTGGCGTTCCTCGAACTCGATGGTGGTCCCGGAGCGCCGGAAGACACGCGGGTCGAGGACGTCGCTCGACGGTTCCTTCGGCACTTGCGTGTAGGCTGCGCGGATCGCGAATGCGGCGCGGTTGTACTCGACCATCACACCCTGCGTGAAACCCGGCAGGTTGGCGGGAAAGTCGTAGGCGCCCGAGGCCCAGATGCCCCAGTTCATGAAGTCCACCCGTGGATCGTGGGCGTAAACGTTGCCGTCGAAGTAATCCCCCAGGGCGAACTTGCCCGCCACCACGGTGATCCGCTCGATGTCGCGCCGGGTCGCCACCTGATTCGGACCGTCCGGCACGTCCTCGGTCTCGCCGCCGAGGCCGAAAGTCTGACGCACGAAGTAGCGGTTGGAGCGCAGCTTCGGGAACGGTGCGCCGGCCTTCTGCGCCTCGCCGTTGACGAAGCCCGCCACCCCGAGGGTCCGGCTCAGGCCGAAGCCCTGCGAGAATTCCGGGTTGTAGTAGAGTTCCGTGCCCTCCAGGAGCTTGAGGCCCACAAAGGCGGTGGCGGTGGTGGTCGCCTGGACCTGATTCCCGATCAGGCTCGCCGGACCCGTATAGGGCGCCCGGAAGCCGGGTACGCCCTGCGCGACCAGCGTCGTCTGGCCGTGAAGCGAGAAGCGGTCGCCGGAGCCGTCGCCGGGATCGTGCGGGGCGACCTCATCGACCTCCGGCGGCAGCACGAAGCCGCCCGGATGCCAGGACAGGCGCGCCATCATCTGGTGCGCGGTGTTCGCCGCCACGGTGGAGACCGGGCCGCCGGCGAGGCCCGGAGCGACGCCGAGATCGAAGCGGCCGCTGCTGCCGAGGTCGAGATAGCGGTAGTCGATGCCGAGGGCGAGGTGGTCGGTCACGGCGAACTGCACCCCGGCCCCCAGGGTGAAGCCGAGGCCGGAGCGGTCTGCCCGCGCCATCGACGCGAGGCCGCCGTCGGGACCGGGATAGCTCGCCAGGACGCGGGTGCTCGCGCCGGCAAGGCCGAAGCTCGCATAGACCAGAGCGCGCTCGAAGGCGTAGCCGAGGCGGCCCCGTACGGTGCCGTAGAGATCGGTCTTGGCCCGGATCAGGCCGGCGGCGGGGTCGCCGTCCGCCGTGACGCCGAGGGCCGGCAGCAGGACGGAGCGTTTCAGGTTGGCGCCCGCAATGTCGGCCTCGACGCCGTAGACCCAGGGACCGGTCTGCCAATTGTAGCCCGCGAACACGCCGCCGACCACCGTGGTGGCGTTCCGGCCGAGGTCGGACCGTCCGGTGCTGTCGCCCGTCTTGAAGGCCGGAACCGGCCGCCCACCGATGGTCGTGCCGCGAAAATTGGTGGCGCCGTAGGAATTGCCGGCGCTGCCCTCGACCCCGAGATAGGAACCCGACCAGTCGACGAAGGCCGGAATGGCCGGCGCGGGGCGTGGCGCGCCGAGATCGGCCGCCCGGGCGCCGGATGCGACTGCCAGCGTGAGCAGCGCCAAGCCCACGGGCGCTCGCTGGTTCGGGCCTGCGCTGCCGAAGCGATCCCATCTCAGCATATCGCCCCCCAGCGTTCAGGTCCGCGACGGGTATAGGCGATGCTATAACTGTGACAATGATGTTTAACGGGCACGCTGCAGGATCGACCGCGCTGTTGCCGAAACGCCGCAGAACGGGTCGTGTCACCCTCCGTTCGCCCGTTTCGATCCCTAGAAAGACAATCGGAACCGAAGCTCTAAGCGCCGCGTGCGAAGCCTGGATGACGCCACGCCCGCGTCGTCCGCCCGTGTCCGACTGCCGGACACGCCCCCTGTGTGACGTGGCGTACGGGCATTATCCCGAACCGACGCCCCCTCGGGTTTCGGTCCTGTCGAGCGCCGCCCCCCATTTGGGGGATGCCGGCGACCGGAAACGCCTCTAGCCTGGACATCTCCAAGGCTCAGGACCGTCTCGACCCGCAGGGGTTTGCCCCTGCGGGTCCTTTTCCCGGTCTCCGGCGGGTTCGGCCGCCGAGTCTCCCGCCCGTTGCCGACAACCGATCTCAGGCGTCGCCGCCGTCGATCTGTGCGATGAGGGCGGTCAATTCGCCGATGCGCAGGCGCAATCCCTCCCGCGTGCTCTCGTCGGTGTCGCGCAAGGCGTAGCCGTCGACGAACTGGCGCTTCTCCGTGTGTGCCTCCTGACCCATCGCCTCAAGTTCTGCGATCAGGCGTTCGCGCTCGGCCAGATACTGCGTCTTCCGGTCATCCATGGCAGGCATGATCATCCCTCCGGTGGCAGGCTTTCACGAGAAGAGGCGCCGCCTCGATCGCCTGGCCCGATCGCGGGCGGGCCTGGCACCTGAAACGCCAGACCTGACTCTCCGGTTCATGCGCCGGGCAGCCTCCATCGTGGCCCGTGGTGTGACGACATTGGGCAAAGCATCCGCCGGCACCGGAACCATAAAGCCTTCTGACTGTTTGTTCGACGACCCAAGCTCGAAGACCCTTTCCCCGCCCGGCTCACGCCGAGGCGGGTTTTTTTTCGGATCCACGAGGCCTGACCAACCACTTTACGAATGACCCCGCCTCGCATTGCCGTAGCTGGAACCGCTTCCGAGGGGAGAATCACTATCATTTGATAGAAATTATGTCTTCGTCAAACAGTCGCATAAGGAGAAGCATTGTGCGATCTAAAGCAAATATAGTGCATCTTATTGGGGTTACGGTGGAAATTCTAGGCAAAGGTAGGCTATTAACAGCCCCTTAAGTTCCGTCTAGCTACCGTCGTGCCGGTCAGAGTTCGGAGATCTCCCGTGGCATTGCTCGCGCGATTCAGCATCATCACCAAACTGATCGCCGTGGTGGGGCTGATCGGGCTCATTGTCAGCGGTTGCCTCTGGTACGCGACCACTCAGATGTCGGTCATCGACAGTGCCTACACCCGCTTCGTCGCCCAGGATACGAAGGCCATCGCCGATCTGAGGACTGTAAACCGACTGATCTTCACCTTGAGCTACTTCAATTTCCGCAACATCGCGGAGGTGAGCCCCGAGGAAATGCTCCGGACGGATAAGGGATTCGACGAGGCGACCGAGCGCCTGAACCGGGTGCTGGTCGAATTGCGCGACGAGGCACCGAGCTTCGCACCGCGAATCGATACCCTCAAACAGAAGATTAACCGCTTCGTCGCCGACAGCTCCGAGGCCAGGACCCTGGCGAGCAGCGGCCTGAAGACCGAGGCCGTCGCCCTGCTGCACCAAGCCGTCGACCCGACCTTCGACGCCATGGTGGCGGAGGGGGCGACCCTCGGGCGGGACATGCGGACCTTCGTCGATGCCGGTGCGCGTGATCTCACGGCGATGACGGAGCAGACGCGGACGAACACCCTGTTGCTCGGCGGATTCGGGCTTCTCGCCGGCGTGCTGGCAGCCGGTTTCGTCGCCGTGTTCGGCATCACCCGGCCGATCCGCCGGCTGGTCGAGGCGTTGCGGCGGATGGCGGCCGGCGACAGCGAGGCCGTCATCCTTGGTCGCGATCGGCGTGACGAGGTCGGCGCCGTGGGCCGCGCGGTCGAAGACATCCGCGCCCTCGTCGCCCGAAAGGCCGCCGAGGAGACGGAGCGCCAGCAGGTTGCCGATGCGGCGGCGGCCGCCGAGCGCCAGCGCACCATGCACGAATTGGCCGATGGCTTCGAGGCGGCCGTGGGCTCGATCATCGGGACGGTCTCGGCCTCGGCCGGCGCCCTGCAGGAGACCGCCGAGACGATGAGCGCGAACGCGGCCCGTACGACGGACCAGTCCGTGGCCGTGGCGGCCGCGGCCGAGGAAGCGGCCTCGAACGTCGGTACGGTGGCGGCGGCGGCCGAGGAACTCGGCTCCTCCGTTCAGGAGATCGGCCGTCAGGTCGACGGCTCCGCAAACCTGGCGCTGCGGGCCGTCGAGGAGGCGGCGCAGACCGCCGGTCTGGTCCAGGACCTCAGTACCGCCGCCGCCCGGATCGGTGACGTGGTGGCCCTTATCACCAGCATCGCGGGCCAGACCAATCTGCTGGCGCTCAACGCCACCATCGAGGCGGCCCGTGCCGGGGAGGCCGGGCGCGGCTTCGCCGTGGTCGCCGCAGAGGTCAAGGAGTTGGCCAACCAGACCACCCGCGCCACCCACGAGATCGAGGAGCAGATCGGCCGCATCCAGTCCTCGACGGAGCACGCGGTCGGGGCGATTCGCACCATTTCTGGGCGGATCGGAGAGATCAGCCACATGACGACGACGATCGCGGCGGCAGTGGAGGAGCAGGGCTCGGCGACACAGGAGATCGTCCGCAACGTCGCTCAGGCGGCCGCCGGCACCGGCGAGGTCACCGAGAACATCGCGGGGGTCGCTCACGCGGCCGATCAGACCGGGGTCGCGGCGCGGCGCGTTCTGCATTCGGCCTCCGACTTGACCGTCCAGTCGGAGCATCTCTCCCGGCAGGTCAGTCGTTTCCTGGAGACGGTCCGGGCGGCGTGAGGTCGCCGCTGGATTCGACGGGCGCCCCGGGTTTCGCGAAGCGCGAGGGCGGACGGCTGACGAAACGGGCGCCGGCGAGCAGGAAGCGCCACGGCGTTTCCACCGCGCGGGAGATTCCGATCCGGCGATCGGCGATCCAGTCCGGTGCCCCGCGTGCGGCGGAGAGCCGAAAGGGCGGCTCTTCGAGGGACAGGCCGTCGAGCGCGGCGGTGACGCCGAGCGCCTGACACAGGCGCCCCGGCCCGGCACAGAGCAGGCGCGGCGGGGTGAGTCCGCGCCGTTCGGCCATGGCGGCGAGCCCATGGCGCGGCTCCAGTGCGCGGATCAACACGGCACTGCCCGGTTCGCAGACCAGGTTGAGGCACCAGTGCATGCCGTAGGAACGGTAGACGTAGGCGTGCCCCGCCGGCCCGAACATGCTCGCGTTGCGCCGGGTCGGGCCGTTGACGCTGTGCGAGGCCGGGTCGCTGGAATCATAGGCCTCGGTCTCGACAATCGTTCCGCCGATGCCGTCCACCTGCAGGTCGCAGCCGATCAGGGCGGCGGCCACCTGCGGCGCCGGTCGCGCGAAGAAGGCGGCCGGGAGGGGCCGTCCCAGGGTGTCATCCGCCAGCGTCACGCGCCGGGTCCGGCACCCTTGGCCGGACCCAGGCTCGCGCGAGTCCGCTCCAGTCCCTCAGGTCCAAGGTCGATGGCCAGGCGCACCGCCCGCTCCACATAGGCCTGCGGCGTCAGTCCGGAGGCCTTCGCCGCGCGGGAGACTTCCAGGCCGAGGCCGAGATCGAGGGGAATCGCGCTGGTTCGCGACGGGGGCGGCTCGGACGCAGCGACGGGAGACATAGGCGCCTTTGCCAGGGCGGCCGGGGAAGCGGCAGCCCGCAGGGCGGCGGTGCCGGTGAGGAGCGGCGCCGCCGGGCTTTCCGAACGCGCCGACGGCAGGCCGAGCGCCTCGCGCCGGCCCTGCGCCGCCAGCCGGTCGGCGCGCTCGTTGCCGACCTCGCCGGTATGGCCCCGCACCCAGGTCCAGCGGACGTCGCGCCGCGCCGCGAGGGCATCGAGTTCCTGCATCAGCTCGACGTTCTTCACCGGCCCCGTCGCCGTGCGCCAGCCCTTGGCCTTCCAGCCCCGCATCCACTCGGTCACCGACTTGATGACGTACTGGCTGTCGCACCGCATCTCGATCTGCGCGCCCTCGGGAAAGTAGCGCAGGGCGTTGATCGCCGCCGTCAGCTCCATGCGGTTGTTGGTGGTGGCGCGGTCGCCGCCGCAGAGTTCGACCCGTCCGGTCTCAGCCTCGATCACCACGCCCCAGCCGCCGGGGCCGGGATTGGGATCGCATCCGCCGTCCGCATAGGCGATGGTTCGCATGGGTTCGCTTCGACCTGTTCACGATGGGGCCGCCCTCGGATCGAGCGGCACCGGAGCTTCCGGGCGCCGCCCATAACACGGGGACGTGCCCCGACGGCAGCCGTTTCAGGTGCGGGCGGGGTCGATGCGGTAGCGGATCGGCTTGAAGCTGTTGTTGTTGGATTGCAGGGCCGAGCAGGCGGTGAGACCGATGACGAGGTCGCATTCCGCTTCGAAGGTGACGTGATCACCGGCCCGGCTCAAGGGAGGCTCGACCTTCAGTTCGCCGGTGCCACCGTCGACGGTGACGTTCATGAACACGTTGAAGGCGACCGGAATCCGGTCCGGCACGATGCCGTAGGGAGCGAGCGCCGCCGCGAGGTTGCCGAAGCAGCCGCGATGCGGGTGGGCATCGCCATAGATGATCCGGAAGGTGTCGGCCGAGCACGGCGTGAGCAGGAAATCGTGCCGCCCCACCGTATCCTCGACGATGCGCAGGAGCACGTTCGAACGGTTCGAATAGATCGGATCGCCGGAGGTCAGATAGATCCGGCTGGCATAGTCGAGCGTCCGGCCAGACGAGATGACCTCGTCGAGATCGCCGCGTACGAAGGCCAGAAGGTCGGCCACCTGTTCGCCCTGCGGGTCGATCACCGTCAGACGCTCGCCCTTGTCGAGGGTGAAGGCTACGCCGGAGCGCGGTGCGATCTCGTGGGTCTGCGCCTCAGGCGGCATCGCGGCTCTCCCGGGGGCCGTCCTGCTTCGTTCCGTCCGGAGCCGCGCCCGATGTCTTGCGACCCTGAAAGGGGCAGACCCAGTCGGCTCCGACGACCCGGCCGCTGTACTGGCGCGCTTCCGAGGCGTCGCCGTGGCGCGCCAGCATCGGGTTGATCGATCCGGCGAGTGCCTCGTCGCGGGACAGGATGGCAGCCCGCAGTTTCTCGTAACGGCCTTCGGCCCGCAACTGCTCGAATTGAGCCCGCAGGTTGAACACGAGCACCGGGTGCGTGAAGCGCCGGGCCGGCCGGCTCGCGCCCGGATGCATGCCGACCACGAAGAAGGCTTCGCCCCCGAACGAGAGCGAGAAGTGCGGATCGTCCGGGTCGGCCTCCACGCGGCTGTCGTAGCGCTGTCCCAGGAAGGCGTCCTTGTCCGAGAGCGACTGGACCCTGTCCCAGAGATGCCGCTCGAACGCTTCCTCGTCGATCGCGTTCGGTCCCTCGAACACCACGGCGAAGCTCTGGAACAGGTCCGGCTTGTCGCGATAGCGGCAGATGAAGGCAAGCAGCGCCGGATAGAGACGCGGATCGTCCCAGCCCGAAGTGATGTTGCGGGCCACCACGATCTTCATCTGGCCCTTCGACAGGGCGGACTTGGCACCGACACAGGGGAACGGCTGGCTTCGGATGAAGTCCTGGAACGCAACGGCCAGGGGATGGTCATTGTCGTCGGAGGGAAGCTCCAGGGGCAGGCGAATGGCCGGCAGCTGACCGAAGGGAAGAGGATCGGCGAAGGCGTGGTCCATCGGGGGCAGATGCATAAGAACTCGACGCTGGAGAAACGCGGGCAATCCCCCCACAACGGCCGATCCCGGATCGAAAAATCCGGGTCGAGCCCTGTGGGGGGTGCTGGCGTGAACCGGAGGCGGGGAGGGGAGTTCCGCGAACGCGACCGGATGGCACGCGGTGTCCACAGAGTTCGGTGTCGCGGCATCAGCCCACCGCTGAGGCAACAAACCGCCCTTGAGACAAGACACCACGGACGATGCCGAAGACCGGGGGTCGAGAGGCGTGCGGGCAAACGAACCTTCTCCGGCATCAGGCATTGAACCCGCGATGCTGCGAGGCGGGCCCTGAACCCAGTGATATCGTACCGATGAACACCCCGTCCGGAACCAGCGCCCCAGATCCTTCGGAACAGGATCCTTCCGAACAAGGTCTCCCCGAAAAAAGGCCTTCGGCGAAAGGTCGGCTGGCGAAAGGCACCCTGCGGGCGCTGCGCCTGCTGGCCAAACCCGTTCGCCGGTCCCAGGGCAAGGCCGGGACTGTGATCGAGACCTATCGGGGCTACGGCTCACGCGAACAGGTCTTCCTGATCGGCCGTGTGTTTCGCCAGTCGCAGCGCGCCGGCAACGCCCCGAATGCGGGCTGGACCGCCGAACTGCGTGACATTCGGCGCCGGATCACACGCCGGAAGGTCGCCGGCGCGGTCCTGACGGCACGGTTCTTCGGCTGCGAGGAGCAGGTGGTTACCGATCGCGACGGCTATTTCCGCATCCATCTGCATCCGCGCCTGCCGGCTCCGCCAGAGGCGTCCTGGCACCCGATGGACCTCGATCTTGCCGGCCCGGTCCCGGTGCGCGCGAAAGGCCAGATCTTCATCCCGTCCGCCGAGTGCCGGCGGGTGGTGATCAGCGATATCGACGACACGATCATGCGAACCGGCGTCGCCAACAAGGCCAAGATGCTGTGGCGCCTGTTCGTCGAGGATGCCGAGAACCGGGTCGCTTTCCCGGGCGCCGCCGCCCTCTATCGCGCGCTGTATACAGGACCGTCGGGCGCCGAGGGCAATCCGATGCTGTACGTCTCGAGGGCGCCCTGGGGCATCTACGACATGCTCAGCGAGTTCTTCGCCATGCACCGGATTCCCGTCGGGCCAGTGCTGTTCCTGCGCGAATGGGGGCTGTCCTGGACGAGCCCGCTGCCGCGCCGGGCGGAGGACCACAAGCGCGATCTGATCGAGCGTATGCTGGCGCTCTACCACGACCTGCCCTTCGTGCTGATCGGCGATAGCGGCCAGCACGATCCCGAGGTCTACGCCCAGATCGTGGCGGCTCATCCCGGCCGGGTGGCGGCGGTCTATATCCGCAACGTCTCGCGGGATGCCGAGCGCCTCGACGAAATCGCCCGGCTGGCCGAGGTGGTCGAGGCGGCCGGCAGCAGCCTTGTGCTGGCCGCTGACAGCCTCGCAATGGCCGAGCACGCCGCCGAGCGCGGGCTGATCGGCCGAGACGCCGTCGATGAAGTCCTGCGCGAATGGAGCGCCGACGGGACGGTCCCACAGACGCGCCGCCATGCCGGCCGCCTGCGCGCTCGCGCTCTCCGAAAGATTCTCGGCGGGGCCGGAGCGACGCCCCCGAACCTCGTCGTCGAGCCCGGCCGGTCCGATCCGCCGGCCTGAGAGCGGGGCGTTCTCGGCTATTGTGCAGAGGTTCCAAGCGGGATCATCATCGCCGCCCCGGCCCACCGCTCTCGACGTTCTCGATCATCCGGTAGGACCGGTCGTCGCCATGTCGCTCGATCACCATCCAGCACATTCACGCCTCGGCGGCGGATCACAGCCCGACGATCAATCCGTTCATTGCCATGTCGGTGATCTCCGACAGGAGTGAGCCCAAAGCCGAAAGCCGCCGGATGACTCCGCCCGCGCCCATCGTCACGCTCTCAGCCAACCTTCTGGCCGATCTGCCTGATGCTCGGTCGGGCGAGGTCTTCACCGAATTCCTCGCGCGTCCCGGATGCCGGATCGAACGGATCGTCTCCCAGGGCCAGGTCACGCCGCTGGATCAACCCTATCGGCAGGACCATGACGAGTGGGTGCTGCTCCTGGCGGGCGCGGCGCGGGTGGCCATGGGGGACGCGGAGACCGTTTGGTGCCCGGCGATCCCCTGTTCATCCCGGCCGGTACCACCCATCGGGTCACCTTCACCGATCCGGACCGGCCCACCATCTGGCTCGCGATCCATCTCGGCGAAACGGGGATGCCGATCGGGACCTGAGCCGGGCCGGCCGAGGTCTCAGATCGCCGCCGCCGGATCGCCGCCGAGGGGATTGCCGGCATCCTCGTTGCGCGTATCCCCGTCACGCATATCCGCGGCGTGCCGATCCCGGCGCGTGCGGCTGCCGCGATCGAGCAGCGAGCGGCCCAGTGCCCGGAAGGGCGCGGTGAGGCGGCGCGCATCGTCGGCTCGCTCCATGAAACGCTCGCCGTTGCGGATTTCCTTGTCGAGGCGCGCCATGGTGCGGGCCAGCGCCGGATCCTCGTCGTCGAGCCAGACCTCCACCGTGCGGGCGAAGGCGATGACCACGCCCTGGAGCTTGAGGCGGCCGAGTGGCCCCTCGGTGTTGATGCCCGCGGCGGCCAGCATGAAGCGGTGCGAGTTCAGCGCGACCCCGTTCAGGGCCAGCATGGAAAGCGGGTCGCCGCGCAGGGCGTAGGAAATCCGGCGCAGGGCCTCCTTGTAGGGCGTCATCGCGTCGAGACGGCGCATCAGCACATCGAACAGGCGTTCGCGGGTCGGTTCGTCGGCGAGATCGGTCGTGTCGCCCTCCAGCACCTTGCGATCGATGATGCGGGACAGGCCTCCGAGTACCGCGCCCTTAGAGGGGAACAGATCGCGGAACTCGGCCAGGCTCAGGCCGGCCTCCCGGGCGATGTCGCCGACCTCGATGTCGTTCCAGGGCTGCTCGGCCGCGAGCCGCATCAGCGCCTCGACGGCGGCCTCGCGCGGTGGACGCTTCGGCTCGGCTGGCGCCGCCGCGTCGGTGGACCGGGTCTCGGTCTCGGGCATCTCGGTCTCGGGCATCTCGGTATCGGGCATCTCGGTATCGGGCTTGGGAGAGCCGGGGCGTTTAGCCATGGTCGTACGATCCTCGTCCAATCAGACCCTGATGTAGGGTGGCGGAGCCGGATCGTCAGGTCCGTCTCAGCCAGCGAGGGCACCGGCGCGGCGCCGCGCCGCGTCCACTGCCTCGCGCATCAGGTCCGGCAGGCCACCGGGACGCATCAGCACGGCCAACGCCTCGGCGGTGGTCCCGCCCGGCGAGGTCACGTCCTGGCGCAGGGCGCCGGCCTCGCGGGGATTGGACTCGAGCAGAGCCCCGGCCCCCGAGACGGTGGACCGGGCGAGCCGCGCGGCCATGTCGGCCGGCAGGCCGGCGGCCACGCCCGCCTGCGCCATGACCTCGGCCAGGAGGAAGACGTAGGCAGGTCCGGAGCCCGACACGGCTGTCAACGCGTCGATGAGGGCCTCGTCGTCGAGCCATTCCACCAGACCGACGCTGGCGAGAAGTGCCTGCGCCTGCGCCCGCTGCTGCGCGCTGACGGCGGTGCTGGCCACGGCGCCGGTCGCGCCTCGGCCGATGCTGGCCGGCAGGTTCGGCATCGCCCGTACAATGGCGCGGGCGCCGGGCAGGCGGTCGCGCAGGTTGGTAAGGGTCTTACCCGCCAGGATCGACACCACCAGGGTGTCCGGCCCGATCAGCGGCGCGAGACCGGCGGCTGCGCCCTCCAGGCCCTGCGGCTTCATGGCGAGCACCAGCGCCTCGGAGACCGGCGGCTCGGCCGGATTCAGACCCAGCCCCCGCGCGGCGCAGAGCACTCGAATCTCCGGCGGGGCCTGCGGATCGATGATCGTGGTTCGACGCGGGTCGAGGCCGCCCGCGAGCCAGCCGGCCAGCATGGCGCCCCCCATCTTCCCGGCCCCCACGAGGGTGAGCGACCGGGGCAGTGCGGCGTCAGGCGCAGCGGTGTCGGGACGGGAATTTGCGCTCACGCCTCGCCTTCGGTCTCGAACAGCACCGCATCGAGGGCCTCGCGGGCCGACTTGCCGGCCCAGAGCACGAACTGGAAGGCTTGGTAGTAGCGCTCACAGGCGTCGACAGCGGATTTCAGCATCATGGTGCACTGACCCTGCGTGGGGGCGGCGCCCCCGGTGAGGAGCAGCGAGTGGCGGAACATCACCACGTTGTCCGTCGACCACAGGTCGAAATGCCCGACCCACAATTGCTCGTTGACCAGGGAGACCAGGGTCAGGATTTCGGTGCGGCGGCGCTCCGGGACCTTCAGGTCGAAGGCGGAGGCGACGTGCAGCGCCTCCACGTCTTCGATCCAGGTGAACGCCACATGGTAGTCGGCCCAGCGCCCGGCGACGGAAACAGACATCTCGTCGGTCTCGGCCCGGTCGAAGATCCAGTCGCGCAGCGACGCGAGGCGCTCGACGATGTCGAGGGGATGCTCGTGCCGATCGTGATCTTCGATGTGGAGTTGGGTCATGGCGGTCCAATATGTCGATCTGGGCGAAGATCGGCGAAGTCGTTGTGAAACTCACGCCAGAGGCCGGCACCGCCCGGAGCCCGATTTGCACCTGACACACCCGGTCGGGGTGCGGCAGGCGCGGATTCTGTTCGGTTCAGGGTGGTTCGGGTCGGGAGCGAATCAGGTCATGACCCACTATAGACCGGGCTGGACTCGCGTTTCAAAGCGGCCCGGGAAGCCGGTGAACAGGAAAGCGACCGTCCACCGTTCCTTCCTGTGTACAAGCGTGACGGCGACCGAAGGGGCGCGAATCAACCTGGAATCAGATGGCCTCGCTGGCTCCGGCCACCGGCTCGGCGCCGACCTTTGCCTCGAGGGCGGTAATCCGGGCGGCCAGGGCGTCGTTCTGGCTGCGCAGTGCCGAGACGAGGTCGCGCAGGACGTCGAGTTCCTCTCGCGACGCGATGTCCATGTCGCGGATCAGGCGCTCGACCTGGGCCTTGAACACCGTCTCCGCCTCGCGGCGCACGCCCTGGGCGGCTCCGGCGGCGTCGGTCATCAGGCGGGCGAAATCGTCGAACAGCCGGTTCGAGCCTTGCATCGTCGTCTCCCGAAGCTTTGAGGTCACCATCCGTCCGTGACGGCCACGAGACCGGCGCCTGTGGGCACCGACATAAGAATCGGCGGGTCTCCCGGCAATGAGTTTCCCGGCACTGCCGGTTCGGGCCCCGACGAGGCCCGACGCCCGGTTTGGGCGGCCGGGCGCTCCGAAACAGCCATTTACAAATCCCCGCCGCGCCGGGCCTTCGGGGGCGGTGCGCGGCGGTGCATACTCGCGAGCCGACAAATCCGCCCGGGTGCGGAGACCGCCGCGACGCTCGGGACCCTGACGCCGATGACCACGACCCAGCCGCATATCCTCCTCGTGGAGGATGACCGCGAGATCAGCGCCCTGGTGGCGCGCTACCTGCGGGCCAACGAGTGCCGGGTCAGTCTCGCGGGCGACGGGGCCGCCATGGACAAGGTGCTGGCCGATGCCCGCGTCGACCTCGTCGTGCTCGACCTGATGCTCCCCGGCGAGGACGGCCTGAGCCTGTGCCGCCGCCTGCGGGCCGCCTCCCGCATTCCGATCCTGATGCTCACCGCCAAGGCCGAGGAGATCGATCGGATCATCGGGCTCGAGATCGGCGCCGACGACTATCTCGGCAAGCCGTTCAATCCGCGCGAACTCCTGGCGCGCATCCGCGCCATCCTGCGGCGCGGCTCCGCGGCGGAGGCGGAAACCGAGGAGGGCGTGCGGCGCCTGCACTTCCTCGGCTGGACCCTCGACATCTCCCTGCGCCAACTCCTCAGCCCCGAGGAGGCCCGCATCGCCATCACGGGCGCGGAGTTCGACCTGCTTCACGCCCTCTGTCTGCGCCCCGGCAGGGTGCTGTCCCGCGACCAGCTTCTCGACCTGACGCAGGGTCGCGCGGCCGGCCCCTTCGAGCGCAGCATCGACGTCCTGATCAGCCGCATCCGTCAGAAGATCGAGCCGGATCCGCGCAACCCGGAGATCATCCGCACCATCCGCTCCGGCGGCTACCTCTTCACGCCCGAGGTGACGCGCACATGAGGGCGCCCTGGACCCGCCTGCGCACTCTGGTGCCGTCGAGCGTCGCCGGACAGATCGCCCTGCTCATCGTCGCCGCCGTGGTTCTGGCGCACGCGATGGCGACGCTGGCGTTCTTCACCCTGCGCGAGCCCTGGCGGCCCGACGATCATCCCGGCGTGGCCGCAACCCGCCTCGCGACGGTCGCCCGTCTCCTCGACGGCGCCGCCCCTGCCGACCGCCCGGCGCTGCTGGCCAACGCGGCCCGGATGTTGCCGACCCTCCGTATCGAGCCCTGGGATGGCACCGGCCCGGAGACCGGTCGTTCCGAAGCGACGGGCGGCGACCGTCTTGGTGACCGTCTTGGCGACCGTCTTGGTGACCGGCCTGGCGACCGCCTTGGCGACCATTCCATGGTCCAGCGCCTGCGCGACGGCTTCGGCCGCCCCCTCGGCATCACCGACCTGTGGGCTGATCGGCGTCCGGCCGATGCGCCGGCGGGCGTCCGCGTCGGCCTCGTCACGCCCGCCGGTGCCCGCCTCTCCGCCCTGGTGCCGGACGACGACCGGCCGCCGATGCGGCAGGGGGCCATCATCTTCACCTTCGTGTTCCTGGCCGTCGCCGTCTCGCTGATCTCGCTGTGGGCGACGCGGGCACTCACGGCTCCCCTGGCCCGCCTCGCCGAGGCGGCGGACGCCTTCGGCACCCGCATGAACCTTGTGGACCTGCCCGAGAACGGCCCGCGCGAGGTCGTCACGCTGTCCCGCGCCCTCGATCGGATGCGGGCTCGCGTGCGACGCCTCGTCGACGACCGGACCCAGATGCTCGCTGCCATCAGCCACGATCTCCGCACGCCGATCACCCGCCTGCGCCTGCGTGCCGAGTTCATCGAGGACGACCACGCCCGGAGCATGACCCTGCGCGACCTCGACCAGATGAATGGGCTGGTGGAGGCGGCCCTCTCCTTCGTGCGCGACGGACAGAGCCCCGGCGGAGGGGCGCGCATCCTGGTCGACCTCGCCTCCATCGTGCAGACCGTCGCCGACGAGTTCGCGGATATCGGCGCCGATGTCCGGGTCGACGAGACCCGTCACGTGCTGGTCCAGGGGCGCCCGGACGAGCTTCAGCGCGCGATCGTGAACCTCGTGGACAACGCGGTGAAGTATGGCGGCGCGGCGCGGCTCACGGTGACGCAGACCGAGCGGGGCATCGCCGTCGACATCAGCGACGACGGTCCGGGCATCCCGGAATCCGAGCGGGACGCCATGCTCCAGCCCTTCGTCCGCGGCGACCGGGCCCGCAACCTCGACACCGCCAGCGGCTTCGGCCTCGGGCTGTCGATCGTTCTCGCCATCGTGGATTCGCACGAAGGGCGCTTCACCCTGCGCAACCGGACCCCGCGCGGCCTGACCGCCCGGATCGAGCTGCCGCGCGCCGCCGCGGCCTCCCCTTCGAACTCCCCGGCAGAGGCCGCCCACCGCGCCGCCGCCGAATGAGTACCGCCCGCCGGCCGTGAGGGCGCGAAAAAGGCCCGAACCACGCGGGCCGGGCCTTCGAACGGGACTCGTCGGAAAGTCGGGCGCTCGCGCGCCCGATCATGCCAAGTCGTCAGGCGATCAGCAGCGCGGGCCGCCGGAGGTCTGGCCGTATTGCTGGACCGGAAAGTTCTGCTGGTTGGCGTTGCCTTCGGCGGCCGAGCTCTCGGCGCAGCGGCCGGTCGCCGGGACATCGTAGGAGCGGATGGAGCCCGTCGTGATGTCGTCGTAGCGCGACGCGGGCACCTCGCCATAGGCCGGGGCGGCGCGGTCGAACGCGAAGCTTCCGGTCGCCGGAGCCGCGATGGCAAGAACCGAAGCGACAACGAGGGCGGAAAGACGGGTTTTCATCTGGCCAGATCACTCCTACGTGAGACGAAGACTTTCGTTGTTCTCGTCTCGACTGCGATGAGAGTGATATAGGGATCGTCTTGGCAGGTTGACGTGTCGCTTCGCACCTGGCGTCCGGCGGGGGTCGCACGGTCCATCTCGGCGCGCGAGCGGGTTCGTGCAGGCGCCCTCAGAACTCCATGTCGAGTTCCTCGATCTCGTCGGGCTCGCGCGCCGCCGCCTCGGCCCATTCCTCCATCAGGGGCCACATGAGGATGGTGTCGCGATAGGCGGCGGTCCGGCCCGAGAGGGGGACATCGTAAGTGCGGAAGCGCGTGCAGACGGGGGCGAACATCGCGTCGGCGAGGCTGGGGGTCGCACCGAACAGGAACGGGCCCTCGTAGCGGTCGAGGCACTCGTCCACGATGGTGATGACGCGCTCGATATCGCCCCGGGCGCCATTGAAGATCCTGAAGTTGGGATGGCGGCCCTTCAGGTTCATCGGAAGCGCCGAGCGCAGGTTGATGAAGCCGCCATGCATCTCGCCCGAGATCGAGCGGCAATGGGCACGCGCCACGTCGTTCCTTGGCAGGAACCCGGCCTCGGGCCGGATCTCGTTGAGATACTGCGCGATCGCGAGGGTATCCCAGACGATGATTTCGCCATGGACGAGGCGGGGAACCAGGAAGGAGGGCGACAGGTGCAGAAGCTCGGCGCGGGTCGAGGCGTCGTTTCCGGAAAGCAACTCCGTCTCGAAGTCGATCCCGGCCATCCGGCAGACCAACCAGCCGCGCAGCGACCACGACGAATAATTCCGGCTCGAAATGGTCAGCGTGGCCGCAGGCATCGTCGTGTCCCCCCTGATGTTTCCTCGCCGACACGTGATCCAAGACTCGTGCCGCCGCGATCCACCGACAGGCACGATGGTTCCGGTCGTGCCGCGGCGTCGCTGGCCGTCAGCGGAGCCTTTTCCCAACGTGTAGGTTGTCCTTTCACAGTCACGACCGGCGGCGACCTCATGTTCACCTGTTATTCCGAAGCGACGCGCGACACTTCTCCGGTGATGCATACGCACAACAACCGCAGGATATCACACGTTAAGGCCGTTGCGTCCGGGGCCGGGGTGCCGCAGCCTAGCGCCCCATCGTCGGCGGCTCTTCCGCCGCGCCCGCTTGCCGCGGACGTTCTGCGATTCGACCGTTCGCGTAGGAGTTCGGGCTGCATGCTGTATCGTGCCTTTGATGCCCAGTCGGATCTGGCTGAGCAGACGCGCGCCTGGGGACGTCTCGTCCACGACGCCGTCTCGCCCTGGACCGCCGCCGGCTACAAGGAGCCGCTGACCTGGTGGTCGGCCGGTGCCCGGATGATGATGCGGGCCGGCCTCACCTTCGCGCGACCCGCCTACGGGATCGACAGCGTGACAGTAGGCAACCGCGAGGTGCCGGTGACCGAAGAGGTCGCGTTCGCCACCCCGTTCGGAACCCTGCTGCGCTTCAAGAAGGACGTGGAAACCGAGCAGCCGCGCGTGCTCGTGGTGGCGCCCCTGTCCGGGCATTTCGCGACGCTGCTGCGCGGTACGGTCCGCACCCTGCTGCCCGATCACGACGTCTACATCACCGACTGGCACAACGCCCGCGACGTGCCGCTCTCCGCCGGTGCCTTCGGGTTCGACGATTACGTCGACCATCTGGTGCAGTTCCTCGGGGCGATTGGTGAGGGGGCCCACCTCGTCGCCGTGTGCCAGCCGGCGGTGCAGGCGCTGGCCGCCGCTGCGGTGATGGCCCACACGAAGGACGTGGCGCAGCCGCGCAGCATGACGCTGATGGCCGGCCCAGTCGATTGTCGGATCTCGCCGACCTCGGTAAACCACCTCGCGACCTCGAAGCCGATCGCGTGGTTCGAGAAGAACCTCATCGCCACGGTTCCCGATCGTCACAAGGGCGCCGGACGGCGGGTCTATCCCGGCTTCATGCAGGTCTCGGCCTTCGTGTCCATGAACGCCAAGCGCCACATGCAGGGGCACGCGGACCTGTTCTGGCACCTCGCCAACGGGGAAACCGAAAAGGCGCGCCAGATCGAGGGCTTCTACGACGAATATTTCGCCGTGCTCGATCTCGCGGCCGAGTTCTACATCGAGACGGTCAAGACCGTGTTCCAGGATTATACCCTGGCCAAGAACGAGCTGACCTATCGGGGCAATCCGATCGACATGGGCGCCATCCGCAGAACCGCGCTGATGACGGTCGAGGGCGAGCGCGACGACATCTGCGCAGTGGGCCAGACCATGGCGGCGCACGACCTGTGCACCAGCCTGCCGCACCACATGAAGAGCCACCATCTCCAGGCCGGCGTCGGGCATTACGGTGTTTTCTCGGGCCGCAAGTGGGAGAGCCAGACCTACCCGCTGGTGCGCAACTTCATCCAGTCGCACAACTAACTGAGCCCAAGGCATCCCGGATCGCGCCGGAATCTGTCCGGCAGACGTGCTGGCTCGCGGTTTCCGTCATGCGCGCCGGACCGCGGCCGTATCGCACGGGATGAGCCGATCGACCGACCTGTCCCGGGGCGTTTCATCGATTCTTCTCCGTGATCGGAGGTTAGTGCCGGCACATCGCCCGAACACAATGTATCGGAAGACGATGGCAAGTTTCCTCCCTTATCAGCGGAACTCTGGTCGTCGCATCGGTGGGACCGGGTTCCGGATGAGACGCGCCCATGCTGACACGAATGCTGACGTTTGTTCTGCTGGCCTCGTTCACCCTGCCGGCAGAGGCCAAGACTTACGCGCTTCCTGCCAAAAGCCCGGCCATAACGCTGACGATTCCTGATAATTGGAACGTCACTGCAGAGCAAAACGAGATCAATTCTGTCGCCTCGGACGGCTACCTGGTCGTCAACGTGGCTTATGGCGACCGATCGGATCTTGAAAACCTGATCAAGGAAACCAGGGCCTACCTGAAGAAGGGCAAGGTCGACCTGAGCGTCAAGCCGGTTGCGGTCACCCTGGATGTCGGCGGCACCCCGGCCCAGGTCCAGCGCTACACCACCACCGCCGGTTCCGAGAAAACCATCGTGGATTTCGTCACCGTCGAAGCGAGCCGCGACCGCGTCGTGCTGATCACCATCTGGGGCACAAAGGACGAGCGGACGGCGAATGAGGCCACTCTGCCGGCGGTCATGAACAGCATCAAGCTCCCGGCCGATTCCGGTTCAGCCCCGTCGAGCTTCTGGTCGGGCGGCGCCGCGCCGATGGCCGAGGCCCCGAGGACGGTGGACCATTCAACGAATACTGCGAGTGAGGTTTTGTGCGGCGTGCCGAAGGCCCCGACACCCCTGCGCGTGCCCCGGAACCTGTTCGTCACCGAGACTGCGCCGGGCTTCGGATCGTACACCTCTCTGACCTCGAACACGTTCCGGAAGGACGAGCGGATCTTCACCTATCTCGAGGCCACCGGCGCGACGTTGGTACCCGTCGAGGGGGACAAGCGGCGCTTCGGCTACATCGTTGACGTAGATGTCCGGAACCCGGAGGGCGATATCCTCTGGGGCAAGAAGGGCGCCATCGACAAGGATCTGGTGGTCGACGCGCGTGACCTCCTCAACGGCCAACCGAAGTTCTTCATCAACTACGATCTGGCGATCTCGGGTCTTCCGCCGGGCGCCTACATCCTCGGCTTCAGCGCCCGAGACAAGCGTTCCGACCGTTCCGTGTCCACCGAGCAGAGTTTCGTCGTGACACCTTAAGCCGGCCGAACGGGGAAGCCGGCGGTGGGCGATCCCGTTCAGGCAAGTGCGAGCACTTGGAGGCTCGCCGGAGGGTCAGGCGGCGGCCAGCGCCATGGACATCGATTCCTTCTTCATCAGCTCGCGGTAGAACCCGTCGAGATGAGTCAGCTTGTCCGGCGAGCCGTCCTGGATGATGCGGCCACCCTCGAGCACCACGATCCGGTCGAAGTCCTTCAGGGTCGAGAGCCGGTGCGCGATGGCGATCACGGTGCGGCCGTGCATCAGGTTGGCGAGGGCGTGGCGGATCGCTTCCTCGGACTCGGCGTCGAGGGCCGAAGTCGCCTCGTCGAGGAGCAGGATCGGCGAGTCCTTGAGGATGGCGCGTGCGATGGCGATGCGCTGGCGCTGGCCGCCGGAGAGCTTCACGCCGCGGTCGCCCACGATGGTGTCGAACCCTTCGGGCAGGGCCTCGATGAAGTCGGTGCAATGGGCCGCGGCAGCGGCCTTCCACACATCCTCGTCGGAGGCGTCAGGCCGGCCGTAGCGGATGTTCTCGCGCAGGGTCCGGTGGAACATCGACACGTCCTGCGGCACCACCGTGATGGCCTCGCGCAAGGATTCCTGGGTCACCCGCTGGATGTCCTGGCCGTTGATCAGGATGCGGCCGCCCTGCGCGTCGTAGAAGCGCTGCAGGAGGGAGAACAGGGTCGACTTTCCGCCGCCGGACTTGCCCACCAGGCCGACCCGCTGACCGGGTTGGATGACGAGGTCGAAGTCGGTGAAGACGCCGCGGCCGTCCGGATACGAGAAGGCGACGTGGTCGAACGTGATCTCGGCCCCATGGGTGCCGGAGAGCGGCTCCGCCTCCGGATGGTCGATCAGGTCGTGCGGCTGCAGCAGGGTGTGAAGCGCCTCCGACAGGCGCGCGGTGTGCTGGGTCGCGTCGACCAGGGCCACAGCGAGATCGCGGGTGGCGGCCAGGATGCGGATGCCCAGGGTGCAGACGAGGACGACCTGACCGTTGGTGGCCTGGCCGGCTTCCCACATGTTGATGGCCCAGTAGAGCAGGCCGAGCACCGCCAGCACCGTGAGGATCGCGTGCACGATCCGCAGCTTCTCCAGGTAGAGCAGCGAGGAGCGGCGCGAACGCATCTCCTGCCCGATGGTGCCGTCGAAGCGGGTGTATTCGCGCTTGAAGGCCGAGAAGGCCCGCACCAGAGGCATGTTGCCGACGAGATCGACCATCTCGCCGTCGACCGAGGCTGCCTTCGCGGCGAAGTCGTGGTGGAGCGGCTTGCCGGCTGCCGCCATCTTGAACATCAGCACCACCACGGCGGCGAAGATGCCGGCGAGCACCAGGGCCATCGTGAGGTTGACGGTGCCGATGTAGAGGATCGAGCCGAAGGCCGCGACGCAGGGCGGCATCACGTTGAACACGAACATGTTCTCGACCGTGAAGATCGCGTTCGAGGTCGCGGTGATGCGCGAGGCCAGGGTGCCGGGCTGGCGGTCGGCGAAGAAGGACGGCGAGTGCCCGGTCATGTGCCGGAAGAGGTCGCGGCGGATGTCGCCCGTCACGCCCACGAAGGTGAACGAGCCGACGAGGCTGGCCACGCGCCACAGCATGTTGTCGGCGGCGATGAAGGCGATCAGGACGCCCAGCGCGCCCCAGATCAGGCCGGAGGAGGGGCCTTTGCTCAGCGCGTCGACCACGCCCTTCAGCGCATAATCCGTGCTCACCGAGAAACCCACGGCGCCGAGGACGGCGCACAGGATCACGATATGCGGCAGGGCGCGTCGGCGCAGATAGCGACCGACGAAGGCGAAGGGCCGATCGGCATAAACGCAGAGGTCTTCCATCAGGGTGACCATCCCGGTGTCGAAGGTTCACCCGGCAGTGGCGTGAACCTGTTTCTATGAAGGCGTCCTTACGGACCCTGGTTTCCCGCGCATGTCGCACACGGGATCTTGAGTCCCCCTGGGTCGCAACGCAAAGCGAACCCAAGCGTTGCGGTGTCGGGCGTAGGTTCGCGCGTTATAGCGCGCGAACCTGAATGTTGCTTGAGCGGCAAGCGAAGTCCCGATCAAGCAAATTCCCATGCGCGGGTTTTCTGGCAAGCGAATTCGATGCCGTCCGCTTCGAGGAACGCGGCTTTCGGGCGTTTCCCTTAGGGTTCGGGCGCGTGTCTGGTCTCCGGCATGATCAGGGCGACGAGCGCGAAAGCGGCGAATCCCACGATCGCCAGCCCCAGGAAGGCCGTATGGCTGCCGAGCCGGTCCGCCATGATGCCGGCCAGTGAGGTCGACAAGGCCGCTCCGATCCCCATCGCCGTCCCGACCGCCCCAAGGGCGAGGTTGAAGTGTCCGGTCTTCCGGGTCGCGTCCGAGACCACCAGCGGTACCATCACGCCGAACACGGCGGCCGAGACGCCATCGAAGACCTGGATCGCCACCAACAGTTCGGGACTGTCGACGTAGGCGAAGAGCAGGCCCCGGATCGGCAGCGCTGCGAAGCCGATGAGCAGCAGGGGGCGACGGCCCCAGCGCTCTGCCGCGCGCCCGACGGCCGGGGCCGACAGGGCGAGAACCACCTGGGGCACGACGATACAGGCCGCGATCAGCGCGGTGGCGGTCTCGCTGGCCCGCAGGGTCAGCATGCTGCCTACCAGCGGCAGCATCGCCGCGTTGGCCAGGAAGAACAGGGTCATGCAGGCGCCGAAGCACAGCAGAGCGCGGTTGGTGAGCAGGGGGCGCAGGCCCGCGTCGCGCCGGGGCGCCGGGGTGCTCTCGGTCGCCCTCGTGCGCGGCGGCGGCTCGATCTCGTCGGCGCGAATCCGCGAGAGCGCGATCAGGGTCGGCACCATCAGGGCGGCGGTCAGATAGAAGACCGCGTCATTCGAGAAATAGTAGCCGCAGGCGCCCATGCCGGCGGCCGCCACCGCATTGCCGAGGGCCGAGAAGCTGGCATTCCGCCCCAGCCGCTCGCCCGCGCGGGCATGGCCGACAAGGCCGATGCTGATGGCCGCGATGGCCGGGGTGAGGATGCAACTCGCGGCCGAATGGGCCGCCATCGCCAGCAGCACCACGAGGAAGTTCGGCCACATGGCGAGCGCGAAAGCGCTCAGCGCGATGGCGACCACCGAGAAGCCGGCGGCGAAACGGCGGGAGCGCACGGCGTCGACGAAGGCCCCGCCCGGCACTTGGCCGAGGAGGCTGACAAGGCTGCCGACCGTGAGGGCGAAGCCGATATCCGACTGGGTCCATTTCGCCTGGGTGAAGTACACCGCCAGGAACGGTCCGAAGCCGGTCTGCAGGTTCGCTACGAAGAACGCGAACCCGTCGAGGCCACGCGTGCTCGTGCGCGAGATCACCTTCATGTCGGCCGGGGCCTCCGCTGCCGTCGACGTCGGACCGTCGTCCGTAAGGGCGTCGCGACGGGGGAGGGGGCGCGGCCGGAAGTCCGGACGCGACACCTCACGCGGCTTGAGCGCCCGGCGATCCTTCGGAAGCGGTACCGTCATCGATCCGGTGACTTCTCGGCCGGCTTATCCGGCGCCTTCTCGGGCGCGGGGGTCGGGACAGGTACGGGCACTGGCGCCACGACGGGTGGCGAAGCCGCTGGCGCCGCGACAGGTGCTGCAGCAGCGGGCGGCGTGGGCGGACCCTGAACGGCGTTGGCTGCGGGTTCACCCTCCGGCGGGGTGGCGGGGCTGGCCGGGCCGAGCACGACGATCGGCTCGCCGGGCTTGTATTCGGGCGAGACGCGCACCTGGTTGCGGCTCAGTTGAAGCACCGGCCGGCTGGCCTTGCCGTCGGCGGTAAAGCGCATCGCACGCCAGTCCACCGCGATCTTGCGGGAGCCGACCCCGAGGAAGCCGCCGAAATCGATGATCGCCGCGCGGGGACGTCCATCCTTGTCGAGGATGATGTCGATGATCCGGCCCATATCCTCGCCGGTGGAACTGCGCACGGCCTTCCCGAGAATGCCCTCGTAATCCTGGGTGTCGAGCACGGTCGCGGGCGTGCCGGTGACCGGCGGAGTCGGTCCCGTCGTGGCCGCGGGGGGCGACGCGGGCGTTGGTACGACGGCAGGTGGTGCCGCGACGGGGGGCGACGCGGGCGGCGGAGAGGAGGCGGGCGGCGCTGCCACGGGCGCTGCGGCCGGCGGTGGTGCCGGCGCGACGGGCGCTGGTGATCCGGTCGTGCCGGTCGTCCCGTCGCCGGAATTCGACACGGGCTCCTTGACCGGCGGTGGCGCCGGGGTTTCGGCGGCCGCGGAGGCGGCCAACAGGGTGATCGTCGCGGTGGCGATCATCCGGACAGTTCTGAACACGCGCGTTCCCCGGTTTGTGCGTCTCGCCGGCCTGACACAATGGCAGCTTGAGCGGCGGGTTCCGCCCGATGGCGGCTCCGGTCTCATTGCGCGTGGACCAAGGCGAAGTTGTGGATGGACGTTTGGCATGGATGGGTGGGCGGGAGCGGCCCTCGATCGCTCGTCGCCAACCGGGATTGGCTGCGGGCAGTCGGGAGGGTAGGGCGCAAGAACCGGACCGGTCCGTGGCGACCCCGTTCCTGCAAGCGCACTCTCGCACCGGGGGAAGCGTGGCCGCAATGCCCCGGGCGACATCCCGCCCGCCCGTGTCTTTCAAGTTGGCCTCCCGCAGGTTGGCCTCCTGCAGGTTCTCGTTTCAGAAATTCTCGTTTCAGAAATTCGCACCTCTCACATTCGCGTCGTGCAGGATTCGCGTCGTGCAGGATTCGCGTCTTGCAAGATCAGCCCGCGGGCCCGAGCGGTTGTCGCGGCGTCACCCGGCGGCGCCGTCTGGTTTTCGACAAGACCGCGTCGTAGAGAGGCCATCAGCTCAAGTGGGTGGCCCGAGGTGGTCGCCGGTGTTTCGAGGACCTGCAGCCGATGTCCCTTCCGTCCAAAGCCTGCGCCGTCGCGCTCGTTGCCGCTGCGCTCGCCGGGTGCCAAGCCCTCGGCGGAGGCGGCGGGGTGATGCCCGAGACGGAGGTCGGGCCGCCCCCCTCCATGCGCGGCACCGTGCCCGGTCCTCAGCGTGGCCGCGCCGCCCAGATCGACCCGGACGACGCCGCGCCCCAGACCTCGCCGACGCGCCGCCTCAACATCCCGAACGCCTCCGGCGCCCAGACCCGTTCGGCGGCGAACGAGGAGCGTCGCGTCCGCCGGGAGGACATCGAAGGCGAGACCAACAGCCGGTCGAGCTCGGGTGGCCTGGCGCCGCAACTGAGCCAGGGCGGCGGCGTCGGCCTCGGCGGCAAGTTCTGACCGGGCGGCTCGTCCGCCAGAAGGGGCTCGCCGGCGCCGCCCGTGACGGACGGGGGCTGCCGGTGTCCCCGAGATGCAGGGCTCCCGTGTCGGGTCGGGCGGTTCCGCCGGGCCGCGTGCGGCGCTAGATCGTCGGGACGGTGGAGGTCGCGTCCACCGGGAGCCTTCCCGCGTGTCCCCGAATTCCACCTCCCCTGCCGATCCCGCCACCGCTGCCGGACCACGCCGGCGGATGCGGGCGGTCGCGTTCCTGCGGGGACGCGGAACGCTGACCAATCCGGGGCTCGACCTCACGCGCCTGCCCATCGGCCTCGATCCCCGCGGCCTGAGCCTTCTCGACGGGATCCGGGCGGCCCTGGCCTTCGGCCTCGTCATCCTGCTGCACGAGTGGGTGGCGTGGCCGCCGCTGCTGACCGTGGCACTCGCCGCCAACCTCGCCTGCTTCGCCGATGCGGGCGGTCCGATGCGCTCCCGCCTCCTCGTGCTCACGTTGTTCTCGCTGCTCGGTGGAGTGATCTGGGGGCTGTTCGGTCTGATGCAGCCGTTGGGGCCGGGGCCGGTGGTGCCGCTCGCCGGCATCGTCATCTTTGCCTGCACCTATGCGCGGGTCTGGGGCGTGCAGGCGCAGTCCGCCGGCAACGTCCTGGTCCTGGTGCTGTGCTTCGCTCTCGATCGGCCCCTCAGCCCGGACCAAGCCCTGGTGGCGGGACTCGTCTTCAGCGCCGGCGGCCTGTGGGCGACGCTCCTGGCGCTTCTCCTGTGGCGGCTCCATCCCTACCGCCCGACCCACCGCGCCGTGGCCGAGGTCTGGCGCCGTCTGACCCGCCTCTGCGACGACCTGGAGGACCTTGCCTCGCCGGCCAGCCCCGAAACGCCCGGCACGCGGGCGATGCCGCAGGACGGCCATCGCCAGACGTCCAACATCAAAACTTCCGACATCCAGACTTCCGACATCCAGACTTCCGATATTCAAACTTCCGATCCCCACGCCTCGGACCTCCAGATCTCCGACCCCCAGATCATCGATCACCAGGCTTTCGACCGGCATGCGCGCGCCCATCGCCGGGGCGTACGCGAGGCCATCGAGCAGGCCCGCACGGTGATCGTCGATCTTGCCCGTAGTCGAGAGCGAATTTCGGATCGGACGGCCCAGGCCCTGATCCGCCTCGAAGCGGCCGAGCAGATCTTCGCGGCCCTGATCGCCGTGTCCGACCTCATCGAGAGCGAGCCCGATCCGCGCCGGCGGCGCATGGTGCGCCGGTTCCTGCGGCGCCTGCGCCCCCTCCTGGGCGTCATCGCCCGCGCCATCCGCGACGACAGCGTGGTCGATCTCGCCCGCCTGGAGCGCGCGATGGATCGCAGTACGCGGCGCCTCGCGCATGATCGCAGCCTGCACGAACTGGCCACGCGCATCCTCGATCGTGTCCGGATCGGAGCCAAGCTCTCGACGCCGGACGGCTATCGCCCCGGCGGCGCCCTGCTGGGCCGTGCCAGCCTGCCCCTGGGGACCCGCTTGCGCGAGCCCCTCGCCACCAACTTCACGCTGGCCTCGGCCAACCTGCGGCACGCCGTGCGGGCCACCGTGGTGGCGGCGCCGGCCCTGTGGGCCACGCTGGTCTGGTCGGGACCGTTCGCGCACTGGCTCACCATCACGGTGGTGCTGACCATGCAGCCCTTCTACGCCGCAACCTGGCAGCGTGCGCTGGAGCGCATCGGCGGCACCGTGCTCGGCGGCCTGATCGGCGCCGCCCTCGCGGGTGTCGCCACCACGCCGCTGGCGCTCGCCGCCCTGGTATTTCCTTTGAGCATCGTCGGCTTTGCCGCGCGCCAAGTGAGCTACGGCGTGTTCATCGCCTGTCTGACGCCGCTGGTGGTTCTCCTCGTCGAAGTGATCGAGCCGGGGCACGGCTCGTGGGAGGTGGTCGGCATGCGCGCCCTGCTCACCCTGCTCGGCGGTGCCATAGCGGTGGCGAGCGCCCTGGTGCTGTGGCCGATCTGGGAACCCGACCAAGTTCGCCTCGAATTGCGAAAGGCGGTTCGGGCCCACGCCGCCTTCGCCCGCGCGGTACTCTGCGCGGGCCCAGAGGCGGAAGCGTCCGGCCTGCGCGCCCAGGCCTCCCGTGGCGCGGGCCTCGCTCTCAACGATCTGGAGGCGGCCCTGGCGCGCGCCCTGCAGCAGCCCCGGGCGGGACGCCACCCGCAGGTGGAATCCGCCATGGTCGCCGACGCCACCCTGCGGCGGATCTCGGCTCGCCTGACCGCCCTGCGCTATGCCGTCGAAACGGCGGAGCCCGAAGCCCTGGCCGCCTGGAGCGGCTGGGTCACCGTCGCCCTGTCGAGCCTCGGTGGAGACGGGGCGATGCCACCGATGCCGACGGCTCCGCGCAGCGATGGACTGAGCCGACTCGTCGCCCAGGTCGAACTCCTGGCCGAAACCCTGAACCCCTCCACCAGGCGGGGGGCCGAGACTCCAACTCCGCAGATCCTGCCGGGACATTGACGCGGCGCTCGCTCGATCCCGGGAAGTTGTCGGGTCGGCCGTGGCGACCCGGACCCGAGCGGTACCCGGAACCGCATGTCGGCACCGGCTGAGCCGGGCTCGGCCTCTGTGGCTCGGCCTCATCGGCGCTGCGATTCGCAGCCGGACGTCCGGCCGTGCGGATCCCTGATAGGACTGTCACCGATCGGGCACACTCGACGCGCCGGAAAGCGATACTGGGTCCGCCGTACCGGTAAAAATGAACCGGGATCACAGGACGCCGGCACACTTAATGCAAAATTAACCATTTCCTTAAAGAAACATTGTTAACGCAAAACGGCGGGCGGCAGCGAATAGATCCCACTAGAGGATCTTCTGCGAAAGTATCATCAAGCAAAACCAGGATGCCGAGAGCGAACAACGAAGTCGCTCCGCATCCAAGGTGATCGTCCGCCGGATTTGCCCAACAATTCGTTTTCGGCGGGGCGCTGAAATGTATATCGTTGTGGATGAGAGACAGGCCGTTGCCGCCGAGTACGTGGCAGGTTTCGGTGCGCAGGCGGTTCCGGCCCGTAGCAGCAACGCCGACGAGTTTCTCGTCTGGCTTGCGGGCAATCCGACCGACAGCCTGAAGGGGATCGTGCTCGGCGAATGCTCCGATCGGGCCAGCCGGACCGCCGCGATCCGCAGCCTCTCCCAGGCGCCCATCATCGCCCTCAACGAGACCCGCTCCCTGGAGCAGACCCTCGATCTCTTCACCGCCGGCATCGACGACGTCGTGCGCCGCCCGGTCCATGTCCGCGAAATCCTAGCCCGGGTCGAGGCGATCCGCCGGCGCGGCATCCGGGGCGAGATCCAGGCCCCCCCTGCCCAGGACCGCAGCGGCCGCCTCAAGGTGTTCGCCGACGGACGTGATCCTGAGATCGACGGCGCCAGCCTGATCCTGCCGCGCCGCGAGCGCCACATCCTGGAATATTTCGCCAGCCATCGCGGCCGCCAACTCAGCCGGACGCAGATTTTCAACGCCGTCTATGCCGACCACGGCAGTGACGTCGAGGAGAGCGTGGTCGAGGGCCACATCAGCAAGCTGCGCAAGAAGCTGCGGATGCGCCTCGGCTACGATCCGATCGAGGCCAAGCGGCTCGCCGGGTACACCTTCATCGGCTGATCCGGACGGCCGGTCCGAGGCCGACGCCGGAGACGCCGTTCTGAAACCAGAAAGGCCACGCCCCCTCGCGGAGGCGTGGCCTTTCTGCGTTGGAGCGCCCCCGGAACCTCCCCGGGGGCGCTGTCGACCTTACCGGAAGAGCGAGAGGATGCCCTGGCTGGAGGAGTTGGCGATGCTGAGGGACTGCACCGCCAGCTGCTGCTGGGTCTGCAGGGCCTTGAGCTTGGTCGACTCTTCCTCGATGTCGGCATCGACCAGGATGCCGATGGTGCGATCGTTGGCCTTCATCAGGGTGTCGACGAAGGTCTTCTGGCCGTCGATCTGGGTCTTGTTGGCGCCGAGCTTGGTGCCCGAATCCGTGACCTTGGCGATGGCCTTGTCGATCTGCGTGATGATCGCGCTGAGGGCGGTATCGCCCGAGGTGCCGACCATCTGCGAGATGTCGACGTTGGAGACCGACACGCTGGTGGCGTTGTCGATCGAGTCGAGGATGCCGCGCGCCACCGTGGTGCCGGCATCGGTGCCGTAGCCGACCCGCACGAGGGAGGCCGAGACCAGATCCGTACCCGTGGTCGTGCCCGCGGTGAGGCCGAAGCCTGCCACATCGGCGCCGCCCAACGTGATGGTATTGGCGGTGCCGGCGCTGTTGAGGCTTCCCTTTTCGGGGGTCGCGACCGTGAACTTGGTCGCGGCGAACGTCACAGTGGCCTTGCTGCCCTGATCGGCCAGTTGCTTGTTGATCATCGCGGCAACGTCGGCGCCGTTGACGGCGGTGTTGGCGCCCGAGGTCGCCGCAGCGCCGAGAGCGGTGAAGCTCGCGGCGTTCAGGGTAACGGTCTTGGCCCCGTAGCCGTCATTGATGGTGAGCACCTTCGTGTTCGTGCCGCTCAGGTCGAAAGCGGTGTAGGCGCCGCCGGTCACGCTGGGAGCCGCGAGGTCCGTCGCGGCCGCGAGACCGTAGCCGACGTCCACCAGAGCCTTGCCGCCGGTGACGGTGCCGGCCTCGATGGTCATCTTCGTGGCACCGCCGGTCGCGGTAGAGGTGAAGGTCAGGCGGCCCTGCGTATCGAGGTCAGCCTTGACCTTGCCGGCGAGATTAGCCGAAGCGGCGATCTGGTTATTGAGCGCGCTGAGGAATTCCTCCGTGGTGACTTTCGTCAGGTCCGCCGCTGCCGAAGCGAGGGTCTCCTTGTTGAGCTTGATCGTATCGTTCACGCCGCCGATGGTGATCTTGATCGCAGACTCGGCGGTGCCGCTGAAGTCGGCGGTCCCGCCCCGCACGAAGGCCGCGGTACCGGTCAGCGAGTTCGCCGCGGACACGACGGCCTTCGTCGCCGTGGTGGTCACGCTGGTGCTGTTGGCGTCGAACAGCTTGATGTTGTTGACGTCGACGTTGACCTTCGAGAAGTTGATCGCGCCGCTCGGATCGCGCGAGAAGCCCGCGACGACGTTCTGGATCGGCTGATAGGCGGTGTTCGAGGTGGCCGAGTTGACCGAGAGCCAGTTCTGGCCGCTCGAGTTCGACGAGTCGGCCGTGGCCTTCATCTTGTTCTGGATCGCGGTGATCTCGGTCTGGACCTTGGAGCGGTCGACGCCGGGCTGCAGCGCGGTCTGCAGCTTGGCGCGCATGTTCTGCAGGTCGGTGATGATGCTGTTGAGGCCGTTATAGGCGGTGTCGACGGCCGACGAGCCGAGGCCGAGCGAGTCCTTCACGGCGGAGAGCGAGGCGTTGTCGGTGCGCACCGTGGTGGCGATCGACCAGTAGGCGGCGTTGTCGGAGGCGTTCGAGACCCGCTGGCCGGTCGAGACCCGGTTGCTCGTCATGTCGAGCTGGGTGTTGATGCTCTTGAGGGTCGTCAGCGCCGTCATTGCGGCGTTGTTGGTCAGCAGGCTGGTCATTGCGAGGATGTCCGGTTGACAGGAATTGCAAGGAATTCGTGTGTGTGGCCGCGCAGCAGGCCGCCAGGGCGGATAGGCTTCATCGAGTAAAGCCAGGCTACTGCTGTCTACATCCCGGATTCTCACCGGAGCGGTGGGGCGACATCATGTCTATAGGTCCACGAAACCTATCCACCGCGTTCGCATCGAGGAAGCTTTGTTCCCTCTTGGGACAGTCGCTTGCCGATAAAGCCAATATGCCCGCTCCGGATTAGCAGGAGCTTAAGGCGACCGGTCCCGGCCTGTGCCCGGATGCGCCGGGCCGGTATGCCTGGGGACAACCCGGCGCCTAACCCTCGGCCAGGAAAGTCACGCCGGCGAAATCCGCCCGCTGCCAGCGCAACTGGACTGCGACGGTGCGCAGCGCGTCGCCCGCGATCACCAGGTCGAACCGCTCGGGCAGGGAGGTCGGGCGCGGTAGGCGCAGACAGGCACCGGTCGGCGACAGGTCGCGGATGATGCAGGCCAGGAGCCGCTCCGGCCCCAGGACGATGCGCCCCTGCTGCAGGACGCGGTGGCGCTTCGGCGATGGCCCACGCGCGGGCCGGTCCCCGCGAGAGACCGCCTCCTGCCAATCCGCCATCGAGGGTCCGCTCCCTTTATCAAGTGTCGCCGGGCATAGCCTCAGGCATCCGGTCTGTCGATGTCGGGGCATTAACCGGATCGTAACTATGATTTGAGAGTGTTTTGTCTCAATCGCCGGTCTTCTCATGCGGTGGTCATGACTGCGTCACTCAAACGTCGTTCGGCATCCCCGCTTCCCCAGCGTCCGGGCTATCGCCGCCCGTCCGCCGGAGCGGAGATCCGGCGCCGGTCCCGCGCCGCCGCGATCGAGCGGGCCGCGGTCGCGGTCTGCCTCGGGCTGGCCGTCGTCTCGGGAAGCTTCGCGGCCTATGCCATCACCGGCGCCTCGAACATCTACTCGGTGCAGCCGTTCCTCCCGGCGGGCGGTGGCGGCTTCCTCTTCAAGCGGGGCGCCGCCCCGGTGCGCGAGGCCGCCCTCGACCTCGATCCGACCACCACGGGTGCGTTGCCCGATCCCGTCCCGCTGCCCGCGGCACCGGAGCGGGCGGAATCATCGCCGAGCGCGCGCGGCGGATACGTCCTGCGCCGGGTCGCCGACGGGGCCGCTCTGGTCGAGGGTCCCGAGGGCCTGCGGCAGGTGGTGCCCGGGGCGGTCCTGCCGGGCGCCGGCCGCATCCTGTCCATCCGCGCCACCGGCGCCGGCTGGGTCGTGATCACCTCGGAGACGATCATCGGGCCGACACCGCTGTGAGGCACCGCCGATCCGGATTTCGTCGCCGCGTCGTGGAGGCACCAGCCTGCCGCAAGGAACCCGGTCCAGAGCGATCCGGCCCACAGCGGGGAGAGTCCGCCCGGATCTCCCTCGGCCCAGACACCGCCGGCCCCACCAGCGATCGCGCCCCGTCATGACCAGCACCTTCACCAGCTATTCGCTGCTCGCGCGTGACCTCGACGCGACCCTGGCGCGCAAGGCCAAGCAGCCCGACGTCGCCCGGGAGACGGCCTACTACAAGGCCAAGATCGCCGACGTGAAATCCATCGACGACTTTCTCGGCGACCGGCGCCTCTATGCCTACGCGATGAAGGCCTACGGCCTCGAAGACATGACCTACGCGAAGGCCTTCATGCGCAAGGTCCTGACCGAGGGCGTCACCGATCGCACGGCCTTCGCCAATCGCCTCGCCGACGACCGCTACGTCGCCTTCGCCAAGGCTTTCGACTTCAAGACCTACGGCGCCTTCACGACGACGCTCGCCGCCGCGACCACGGACACCACCGCCGCCTATCTGCGCCAGAGCCTCGAAACCGACGCGGGCAGCGAGGACGCCGGCGTCCGCCTCGCGCTCTACTTCGCCCGCATCGCCCCGACGGTGTCTTCGGGCTACGGCGTGCTCGGCGATCCGGCCCTGTCGCAGGTGGTCAAGACGGTGCTGGGCCTACCGGACGCATCGTCGTCCGAAGCCATCGCCCGGCAGGCCGCGATCATTGAGAAGCGGGTCGACCTCACCAGCTTCAAGGACCCGGTCACGCTGCAGCGCTTCGTGCAGCGCTTCACCGCGATCTGGGATGCGCAGAACAACGCCACCTCGGCCCCGATCCTCAATCTGTTCGCCGATTCGAGCGCGCAAGGCCTCGACGCGAGCCTGCTCCTCAGCCTGCAACGCATCCGCCTCGGGAGCTGACGCGCCATGCAGAACGCACTCTACGTGGCGCTCTCGGCCCAGGTCGCCCTGGACAAGCGCCTGAACGCCGTCGCCAACAACGTCGCCAACCTCTCCACCAGCGGCTACCGGGCGGAGGACACCAAGTTCACCGCCCTCCTGGCCCAGGCGAGCAAGGGCGCGGTGGCCTTCGCGTCGTCGGGCGACACCTATATCTCCCAGCGCGCCGGGCCGACGATCAAGACCGACAGTCCCCTCGACGTCGCGGTGCAGGGCGAGGCCTGGTTCGCGGTGCGCGGCGCCAACGGCACCGTCTACACCCGCGACGGCCGCATGACGATGGACCCGCTGGGCCAGCTGCGCAGCCTCACCGGGCAGCCGATGCTCGATCCGGGCGGTGCCCCGATCCTGCTCGATCCCCAGGCCGGCCCGCCCACGATCGGGCGCGACGGCAGCGTGTCCCAGGGCATCAATCAGGTCGGCGCCCTCGGGCTCTTCACCCTCGACCCGAAGGGCACCCTCACCCGCGCCGAGCCGAACGGCGTCACCTCCAACCTGCCGGCCCGTCCGGTCCAGGATTTCACCCGGATCGGCATGGTGCAGGGCTACGTTGAGGGCGCCAATGTCAATCCGGTCCTGGAGATGACGAAGCTCATCACCATCCAGCGCGCCTTCGAGAGCGCCGCGAACCTGTCGAGCGAGACCGAGACCACCTTTTCGGGGGCGATCCGCTCCTTGAGCCCGCAGGGCTGAGCCGATGACCGATGTCCTCGACCGCCTCGGCGCGGCCCTGGCGACAGGCCGCGAGGCCCTGCCGCTCGTGCGCGTCGGCGGCCCGATCCAGGAGGTCACCGCCAGCGCCGCCCGCGTCGCCGGCGTCGCGCCGTTCATGACCCTCGGCGACCGCATGGGCTTCTTGGCCAACGGACGCGAACAGATCGGCGAGGTCGTGCGCGTCGATGCGGCCGGGGTCACCGTGAAGCCGTTCGACAGCCGGATCGAGGCCGGGATCGGCACCTTGGCCTATCGCCTCGGCGACCCGACCCTGCGGCCCGATCCGGGCTGGAAGGGGCGGGTGATCGACGCCCTCGGGCGCCCCATCGACGGGCTCGGCGATCTCGTGCCGGGCGCCCGCGCCGTGCCGCTGGAGGCTGCCCCGCCACCCGCCATGGAACGGGCGCGGGTCACGACACCCCTGCGCACCGGCGTCCGCGCCATCGACCTGTTCACCCCCCTCTGCCTCGGCCAGCGCATCGGCATCTTCGCGGGCTCCGGCGTCGGCAAATCGACCCTGCTGGCGATGCTGGCCGGCGCCACGGGCTTCGACAGCGTCGTCGTCGCCCTGGTGGGCGAACGCGGTCGCGAGGTGCGGGAGTTCCTGGAGGGCGCGATGGCACCGAACCGGGCCCGGGCCGTCATCGTGGTCTCCACCGGCGACGAGAGCCCGATGATGCGGCGTCAGGCACCCAAGATGGCCATGGCCATCGCCGAATCCTTCCGTGATGCCGGCGAATCCGTCCTGCTCATCGTCGATTCGGTCACCCGCTACGCCCATGCGGCCCGCGACGTGGCGCTGGCGGCCGGCGAGCCGGCGGTGGCGCGCGGCTATCCGCCGAGCGTGTTCTCCGACCTGCCGCGTCTCCTGGAGCGCGCCGGTCCCGGCCTCGACGGTGCCGGCAGCATCACCGGCGTGTTCTCGGTCCTGGTCGACGGCGACGACCACAACGATCCGGTCGCCGATTCCATCCGCGGCACCCTCGACGGTCACGTGGTGCTGGACCGGGCCATCGCCGAGCAGGGCCGCTACCCGGCGATGCATCTCCTCGGCTCGATTTCGCGCCTCGCATCCGAGGTCTGGACGCCCGAGCAGCGCGAACTGGTGCGCCGCCTCAAGGCCATGATGGCGCGGTTCGAAGAGACCCGCGACCTGCGCCTGATGGGTGGCTACCGCGCCGGCGAGGATGCCGAGCTCGACCAGGCCATCCTCCTGGTCCCCCGCATCTACGAAGCGTTGCGCCAGGAGCCCGGCATGGCGGCGAGCCAGGACGCGTTCCTGGAACTCGCCCAATCCCTGCGGACGTGAGGCGGATCATGATTTCCGGTCCGAATTCAACCCCGCGCGCGCCCGGCGCCGCAGGGTCCAGCCCCGCGCAAGCCTGTCTTCCTTTAGTGCCCGCCAGCCGTCGCGCCGTGCCGCGATCCCCATCCTTGAGGTGACGTCATGAGTCTCATCAGCGTTTTGCGCACCGGCGTCTCCGGCATGAACGCCCAGTCGAATCGCATTTCCACGGTCGCCGAGAACGTCCAGAATTCGAGCACCACCGGCTACAAGCGCTCGGCCGCCGAGTTCTCGTCCCTGCTGATCGAGGGCGCCTCGACGGCGAACTACACCTCCGGCGCGGTCGAGACCACGATCCGCCGCTCGATCGGCGCCGAAGGCCCGATCGCCTTCACGAGTTCGAAGACCGACCTCGCCATCGGGGGCAAGGGTTTCTTCGTGGTCCAGGACGAGAGCCAGTCGCCCTACCTGACCCGGGCCGGCAACTTCGTGGTCGACGGTCCGAGCGGCAACCTCGTCAATTCGGGGGGTTTCACCCTGCTGGGCTATCCCATCGTCGAGGGCAAGGAACTGAGCCCGGCCCTCAACAGCACCGATGGCCTGGTCCCGGTCAACATGGCGAGCCTCGGCCTGCGGGCGGCGCCCTCCGACGGGGCCGCCATCACCGGCAATCTCTCGGCCGATACGCCGGACAAGACCGGGGTCGTGTCGAAGGACAACTATTCCAAGAAGACGTCGCTCGTCACCTACGACAACCTCGGCAAGAGCGTGACCCTCGACGTTTACCTCAAGAAGTCGCCTGCGAGCGCGGCGGTTGCCGCTGACCCGACCGCCGTGCCGCCGGTCGCCGCTGCGCCGGCCGTTCCGGCTGACACCTGGACTGCCGTCGTCTACGGGCCGGACAACCTCCCCCTCGTCCCGCCGGCCGCCTTCACCTTTGGACCCAACGGCAAGCTGAGCAGCCCTGTCGAGCTCGATGTGCCGGTCCCGGGCGGCAAGACCGTCACCCTCGACCTGAGCAGCACGACGCAGCTCGCCGGAGCCTACGACCTCAAGGGTACCGCCAACGGCCGGGCGCCCTCCGCCGTGACCGGGACCGAGTTCGGCTCGGACGGTGTCGTCTACGCGACCTATGCCGACGGCACCCGGGTCGGGGCCTTCAAGATCCCGCTCGCCGATGTGAAGAGCCCCGACAACCTGAATCCCCGCGCCGGCAACGTCTTCCAGACCACCCTCGAATCCGGCGACATCCAGATCGGCTTCGCCGGTCTCGGCGGCCTCGGCACCGTCAAGGCGAGCGCACTGGAGCAATCCAACGTCGACGTCAGCACCGAGCTGACCACGATGATCGAGTCGCAGACGGTCTACACCGCCAATTCCAAGGTGTTCATGACCGGCAACGAGCTGCTCGAGACCCTGATGAACCTCAAGCGCTGACGGAATGCCGCGCCGCGCCGGCGCGGTTGCTCACGTCCCCACCGCCGCGCCCTCCCGGTGCGGCGGCCGATACCCTCCACGACCCGCCCGCTTGCCAGGAAACACCCGATGGGCCTCGCCCTCGCCCTCAATTCAGCTCGAACCTCGCTGGTCGCGACCTCGACGCAGATCGCGGTCGCCGCGCGCAACACCGCGGGGGCGAGCGACCCGTTCTACACCCGCAAGATCGCCAATCTGGTGGCGGCCGGCGGGGGCAGCGCAGTCTCCATCCAGCGCGCCACCGATTCCGCCCTGTTCGATCGCAAGCTCGCCGGAACCTCTTCGGTCGCGGCGAGCGAGGCGGTCCTCGACGGTTTGACCACCCTGCAGAGTTCCGTCGGCGACACCGACGACGGTCTCTCGCCCGCCGCGCGCCTCGGCGCGCTCAACGCGGCACTTCAGGCCGCCGCCAACAAGCCGGACGATGCGGCGCTCGCCCGCAACGCGGTCGACCGGGCGCGCGATCTCGCCACGAGCCTCAACACCGGTTCCGCTGCCGTCCAGACCGTGCAGGGGCAGGCCGATGCGGGGATGGCCGACTCGGTCTCGCGCATCAACGATCTGCTGACCCAGTTCGAGGCGGCCAACCGCATCGTCACCCGGGGGACGGCCAACGGGACCGACGTCACCGACGCCCTCGACGACCGTGACCGCATCCTGGCCGGCCTGTCGCAGGAGATCGGGATCTCCACCGTCGTGCGGGCGGGCAACGACGTCGCGATCTACACCGACAGCGGCGTTCCCCTGTTCGAGCGCAGTGCACGCCGCGTCTCGTTCGTGCCCACCGCTCCCTTCTCGGCCGGCTCCACGGGCTCCCCCGTCATGGTCGACGGCGTGCCGGTGACGGGCGCCAATTCGCCGATGCCGTTGCGTTCGGGCCGCCTCGCCGGGCTCGCCGAACTGCGTGATGGCGTCGCCACCCGCTACCAGACCCAGCTCGACGGCATAGCCGACGCACTGGTCGACGCCTTCGCCGAGACCGGGACCTTCGCGGTCGGACAGTCGACTGGTCAGGTCAGCGGCACCAGCGCGCTCGCCGACACGGGCGCGTTCCGGCCCGGTGCGGCGCCGGGACTTGCCGGTACGGCCGATTTCAGCGGCGCCAACGAGGTCGCGTTCGCGCTCCGCCTCGCCGATGGCTCCGCGGCGAACATCGTGATCAACAAGGCCTCGATCGGCTCCGCCGCCGCGGACCCGGCCCGCGTGACCCCGGCCGAATTTCTCGCCGCGATCAACGGCCAGATCGCGGCCGACAGCGCGAACACGCCGCTCGCCGGCAAGGTCAGCGCCTCCCTCGACGGCTTCGGACGCCTGACCTTCATCACCACGGCGACCTCGGGCGCCGCCGCGCAGCTCACCGTCGCGAATATCGACGCGAGCCCTGGCCGGTCACTGGTCGATGTCGGCTTCGGCATCGTCGCGGGTGCGCCGCCGCGGGAAGCGGGCCTGTTCACCGGCGGGGCCGGTCCAGGCCAGCCGGGCGGCGCCGCCAGCATCCGGATCAACGCCGCCGTCGACCCGCAGCCGGGTGGCGACGTCACCCGTCTGCGGGATGGCGGCATCGCCGGCGCGGCGTACCGGTCGAGCCCGGCGCCCGCCACCGATACGGCCTATCCCGACCGCCTGCGCGCCCTGGCCGCCCTCGTCGGGGCCGACCGCACGTTCGATCCGGCCACCGACCTGAACAGCCGCGCCAGCCTGCAGGACTTCGCCAATGCCTCGGTCGGCTGGCTTGCGAGCCAGCGCCAGGCCGCGACCTCCGAGTCGAACTACCAGTCGACCCTGCTGGCCCGGGCCTCGGATGCCTACTCGAACGCCACCGGCGTCAATGCCGACGACGAGACGGCGATGACCCTCGACCTCGAACGGTCCTACACGGCCTCGGCCAAGCTGCTGACGCTGGTGAACGACCTCCTGAAAACCCTGATGGATGCGGTGCGATAGACCCGATGCGGACCAACGCCCTCTCCACCCTGAGCTTCTGGAACACGCCGCGCATCGGGGTCGCCCGCATGCAGGCCGACATGGCGAAGGCCAACCAGGAAATGGTCACCGGCCGTTTCGCCGATGTCGGCCTCGCCCTCGGCAGCCGGACCGGCCTCGCCGTCGGCCTGCGCCAGACCTCGGCCGAACTCACCGCCCTGCGCGAGGGCAACGCCGCCGCGACCCTGCGCCTGGGGACGACCCAAGCCGTTCTGAAGCAGATGCAGGGCGGGGCCGACGCCACCCTGACGGCGCTGATCGGCACGCCCCAGGTCCAGCGCGTCTCGGTGCTGAAGGACATGGCGGCCAACCAGCTCGTCTCCCTGACGGCGCTCCTCAACACCGCCGCGGGCGGCCAGTTCGTCTTCGGCGGTACGCGGGCCGGCGAAGCACCGGTGACGGCCTATGCCACCACGCCGGCTTCCCCGGCGAAATCCGCCGTCGATGCCGCCTTCCGGGCGGCGTTCGGCATCGGTCAGGACGACCCGAGCGCCGCCGCGATCACCCCGGCCGCCATGGCGAGCTTCCTCGACGGGCCGGTCTTCCGCGACCTGTTCGACGCCGCGGGCTGGAGCGCCACCTGGTCCAAGGCGGGCACCGCGCCCCTGACCAGCCGGATCTCCCTCAGCGAGACCACGCAGACCTCGGTCAGCGCCAACGCGCCGGCTCTGCGCAAGCTCGCGATGGCCTACGTCATGGCCTCCAGTCTCGGCGCTGAGAATCTCTCGGCGGAGGCACAGGGCGTCCTGACCGAGCGGGTCGCGGGGCTCCTCGGCGAAGCCAGCCGGGGGCTCGTGACGCTGCAGGCCGATCTCGGCCGGTCGCAGGGGGCGATCACCGAGGCCAACACCCGCCTCGACGCCCAGAAAACCCTGCTGCAGTCCCAGATCGGGCAGATGGAGGGGGTCGACCAGGCCGAGGCCAAGACCCGGGTCGATCGCCTCTCGACCCAGGTGCAGATCTCCTACGCCCTGACCGCGCAGCTGCGGCAGCTCAACCTCGTCAACTATCTCTGAACGCCTCGACGCTAGGGCGACAGTCCGGCGGGGGGGAGCGCCCTCCGCCCGGGTTGTCCCACCCCACACGATGCACCGGCCCGGACCAGCGCCACGGCGCGGCGGGCCGCGGACCCACGGGACAGGATCGACATGTACCAGTTTTCCTATGCCGAGATCATGGAGGAAGCCCCCGCGATCGCCCGCGAGCGGGAGCGCGCCGCCTTCGATCGGGCGATCGACCTCCTGCGCATCGCCGACCGGCCCGACGCGCAGCAGACCGACCGCGCCTCGGCCGCCGGCTTCCTGCAGAGCCTGTGGGGCGTGCTGATCGAGGACTTGTCCAGCGAGGATAACGGCCTGGCGCCGGACCTGCGCGCCGATCTCGTCTCGATCGGCCTGTGGAGCATGCACGAGGCCAACGCGGTGATCGCCGCGCCCGAGCGGACCCTGTCGTCGCTGATCGCGGTCAACACCGCGATCCGGGACGGCCTGCGGTGAGCCGGGCCATGCGCCTGTCCCTGCGCGCCGGCGAGCGCGTCTACGTGAACGGTGCAGTGCTGCGCGTCGACCGGAAGGTCTCCCTGGAGCTTCTGAACGACGCCACCTTCCTGCTCGAGACCCACGTGCTCCAGGCCGAGGCCGCCACCACGCCCCTGCGCCAGCTCTACTTCGCGGTCCAGACGATCCTGATGGAGCCGGCCAACGCGGATGACGCCCGCACCCTGTGCCGCAGCCTGCAGGCCGGCATTCTCGCCACCGTCACCGATCCGGATATCGCGGAGGGCGTCGTCGGCGCCGGCCAGCTGGTCGAGACCGGCCGGTTGATCGAGGCGCTGAAGCTGATCCGCGGCCTCTACCCGGCGGAGGCCGCCCTGATGGCGCCAGCGCCGCAGGCGGGCGCGGTCATCCCGGAGCTGACGATCTCGTCCATCGAATCCCCCGTCCATCCGGCCTGATCCGGCCATCACACCAGGAGGCCCGCCGATGAGCGTCGCCAGCGTCACCAGCCCGGCCACATCTCAGACGGCCACCACCGCCGCCGCCGCCAAGTCGGCGACGGGCATCGCCGCCTCGATGAACGCCGACACCTTCCTCACCCTGCTGATGACGCAGCTGAAGAACCAGGACCCGACCAAGCCGATGGATTCCACGGCCTATGTCAGCGAACTGGCCACCTTCTCGCAGGTGGAGCAGGCGACGAAGACCAACACCAAGCTCGATTCGCTGCTTTCCTCCAGCTTCCTGTCGCAGGCCGACCAGATCATCGGCCGCACCATCACCTCCGCCGACGGAAGCGCCAGCGGCGAAGTCCAGTCGGTGAAGATCACCAGCGAGGGCGCGCTCGCCCGCCTCACCAACGGCCAGGACGTGCTGCTCACCGAAGGCATCTCGCTGTCGCGCTGACGGCGTTCGGGTTAGAGACGGCCCGACGTAGCAACTCTCAGGACAAGGCCGCTCACCGGATGAACGAGGTCGACGCCCTCGAACTCGTGCGCGCCGCGATCTGGACCGTGATCGTCGCGGCCGGCCCGGCGATCGGCGCCGCGATGCTGATCGGCATCCTGGTGGCGCTGCTGCAGGCACTGACGCAGATCCAGGAGGTGACGCTCACCTTCGTGCCCAAGATCGTGGTGATCCTGCTGGTGCTTCTCGTCACCAGCTCGTTCATCGGCGCGCAGATCTACACCTTCGCCGAAGCCACCTACGGGCGCATCGTCACGGGGTTCTAGGCGAAGGCCGCGAGCCCGATCCCGGCCTCGTCCAGGCGAGCCCGGACCGCCCGCGCCATCGTCACCGCATGCGGGCTGTCGCCGTGGACGCAGACGGAGTCGATCCGCGTCGGCAGCAGCGTGCCGTCGGCCGTGAGGAGGCCGCCCGCCTGGACCATCGCCAGCACCCTCTCGGCCGCCACGGCCGCCTCCGCGATCAGGGCGCCGGGCCGGTCGCGCGGGATCAGTTGGCCGTCCTCGGTATAGCCGCGGTCGGCGAAGATTTCGGCATGCACCGAGAGGCCCGCCGCCTCGCCGGCCGCGACCTGGGCGGTGCGGGCGATGGCCAGGAGCCCGAGGGCAGGATCGACGGCCCGGACCGCGCGCGCGATGGCGTCGGCCACATCCCGCTCCGCCGCCGCCCGGTTGGCCAGCGCTCCGTGCGCCTTGACGTAGGTCAGGCGATGCCCGGCCAGGGCCGCCAGCGCCTGGGCTGCGCCGATCTGGTAGGCGACCTGCCGCTCGATCTCGGACGCGCTGAACGGCATCGGCCGCCGCCCGAAGCCGGCGAGATCGGGAAAGCCTGGATGTGCGCCCACGGCGACGCCGCGCGCCCGCGCCCCGGCGAAGGTCTCGGCCATGATCCCGGGGTCGCCCGCGTGGAACCCGCAGGCGACATTGGCCGAGGTGACGAGGTCGAGCATGGCCGCGTCGTCGCCGCAGCGATAGGCTCCAAAACCCTCTCCGAGATCGGCGTTCAAATCGATGGTCGGCATCCGGCGTCTCCTCGGCGGGGGCGATCCTAGCCCACCACGCCATCGATGAGGTTGGTGCCGAGCAGAAATTCCGAGGGGAACTCGGTGCGCACCAGGGGCGTGCGCACGATGGCCGGCTCCAGCGCCGCGCGCTCGGCCCGCCGCGCCGCCACCGCCTCGGATACGCCGACGGCGGCAAAGCGCAGGCGCGTGCCCGCCTGCGCCTGGGCGAGGCGACCGAGATCGGCGCCGATCACCGTGGCGATCTTCGGATAGCCCCCCGTGGGCTGGCGGTCGGCCATCAGCACCAGCGGCGCGCCCGAGCCCGGCACCTGGATGGCCCCCATGGCGATCCCGTCGGAGACGATGTCGTGGGTCCGGGCCGGAAGGGCGGGGCCTTCGAGAAAGCACGCCATGCGGTCGCCGCGCGGGCCGATCCGCCAGGGCCCGGCCAGGAAGGCCGCGAGGGTGGTGGCCTCAAAATGGTCGTCCTGCGGCCCAAGGATGACGCGGATCACCTTAGGGGGCCGGTCCAGCCAGGGGACCGCGAGAAGTGCCGGCTCGCCGATCCCCGCACGCGGATGCGTCACCCCCAAGGTGTCGCCGGCCTGGAGCGCTCGGCCGTGCAGGCCGCCGAGGCCCGACCGGGTGTGGGTCGCGGTCGAGCCCAGAACCGGCGCCACGGCGATGTCGCCCGCCACCGCGAGGCTGCTCCAGGCCCCGGCTCGCCCCGCCCGCAGGGTCAGGCGCGCCTCCGGCCGCAGGGTCAGGGCAACGGAACCGGGGAGGGGGCGTCCGTCGAGGTCGATGCGCAGGTCGCCCCCCGCCAGGGCGATGTCGACCGGCCCTCCCTCGACCGTGAGCGACAGCCCGCCCAGCGAGACCTCGATGGCGGTGGCGCCGAGGGGATTGTCGAGGGCGCGGTTGGCCGTGGCGTGGGCGAGCGGGTCCATCGGTCCGGCCGGCGTGATGCCGTAGCGCAGGGCGCCGTGGCGTCCGGCATCCTGGAGCGTGACCCCCGCGCCCGCGCCGAGGATGCACAGCCTGGCTTCCGCCATCATCCGTCCGCCCGCGCGATGATCTCGCCCCGGGCCGCCCGCGCGTCGAGGGCCGCGAAGGTGGCGACGTCGATCGCCTCGAAGCGCAGGGTGTCGCCGGGCTCGACCAGGAAGCTCCGTGGGCGGGCCTCGGAGAAGAGACGTTCGGGGGTGCGGCCGAGGACGTACCAGCCCGTAGGCATCGGGAGGGTCGCCACCGCCGCGAGGCCGCCGCCGATCAGGATCGCGCTGGCGGGATGGGGTGGACGCGGATGGCTTCGGCGCGGGATCGCCAGGGCCTCCGGCAGGCCGCCGAGATAGGCGAAGCCGGGCGCGAAGCCGTACATGTAAACCCGGTACCTGCCCCCGGTGTGCAGGTCGGCCACCTCGGCCGCCGGCCGCCCGACCCAGTCCGCGACCGCCTCGATATCCTCCGCGAGGGCCGGGTCGTAGCAGCAGGGCAGCGTCCAACCGCGGCCGATGCGCGGCGCCGCGCCGGCCGGTTCGAGCAACGTCGTCACCCGCGCCAGGAGGGTGTCGCGGTCGAGCACCAACGGATCGTAGTGGATCATCAGCGAGCGATAGGTCGGCACCGTCTCGCGCAGTCCGGGGATCGAATCCGCGTTCCGGGCCGCCTCCAGCGCCGCGTCCAGGGCGAGCACCCGGGCATTCAGCTCCGGGTCGACCCGCGCTCCGAACTCGACCACCAGGGCCGTCTCGCCGGCATCGCGGAACCGGACGGGGTCTGCTCCTGCTTCGGCCTGCGACACGGCGTGATCCCGATCCGCTTCAGGGGAGAATCCTGGTGTCTACGCCGGGTTTCACCGGCCCGATTTCTTCTGGCGCTGATAGGTCCGGATCGCCTGGGCGCAATCCGGCGAGAGCTTGCGGATGTTCTCTCGGAAACAGGCCTCGACCTCCGGTCCGCCGGGCGGATGCATACTGCAATGCTCGAGGTAGTCTCCCGTGCAGGAGAGCTTCAGCAACTCGCGGATCGGCGTCGCTTGGGCAAGGGCGCCGCTCGGCAAGAGGACGGCGCCGCTCGGCAAGAGGACGGCGCTGCTCGGCAAGAGGATGGCGCCGAGCAGAAGGAGCGTGGAGCTGATCTTGGGCATGGGTCGATGGAAACTTTCGAAGACGCGACGCGGATGTTGCTGGCCTGGGTTGAAGTCCCGAGCCTCAGCAACGCCCGCGCCGTCTTTAGCACGAGGTTGTCTTCGGAACGGAATCGTCGGCCTCCAGGCTGTCCTCGACCACATGCGTCTCCCCGTCGGGACCATGCGGTCGATCGATGGGTCGGACGCTTGCACGGAGGGGTGTCCGATCCGACCGCGTTCGCCTTCCCCAGGACGATCCGCCCTCGCCCCGTCCTTTCTGAGGGAAGCCGCAGATCCCGTTCCTGACGGTGGCAGCCCTGATGCGATCCTCGCGCAAGCTTGCGCAGCGAAAAGCCCGTATCGGTTCACGGGGGTTGAGTATCCGCCATGGCGGCAAGCGCCACGATTGCAGGAGAGCGCCGGTCCCAGCGGGACATCGGCTTCGCGGCGGGCATCGTCGCCATCCTGGCGATCCTGTTCCTGCCGGTGCCGGCGATCCTGCTCGATGTCGGGCTCGCCTTCTCGATCGCCCTGTCGGTGCTGATCCTGATGGTGGCGCTGTGGATCAAGAAGCCGCTCGAGTTCTCGGCCTTTCCGACCGTCCTTCTCATTGCCACCCTGCTGCGGCTGGCGCTCGGCATCGCCACCACCCGGCTGATCCTGGCCAACGGCCAGCACGGCGTGGCGGCGGCCGGTCACGTCATCCAGGGCTTCTCACAGTTCGTGATGAGCGGCGACTTCGTTATCGGCATCGTGGTCTTCCTGATCCTGATCACGGTGAACTTCCTCGTCATCACCAAGGGCGCGACCCGCATCGCGGAAGTCGGCGCGCGCTTCACGCTCGACGCGATCCCCGGCAAGCAGATGGCGATCGACGCCGATCTCAATGCCGGGCTCATCGACGACAAGGAAGCCCAGCACCGCCGCCGCGAACTGGAGGAGGAGAGCGCCTTCTTCGGCTCCATGGACGGCGCCTCGAAGTTCGTGCGCGGCGAGGCCATCGCCTCCCTCATCACCATCGCCGTCAACGTCTTCGGCGGCATCATCATCGGCACCACCCGTCACGGCATGCCGCTGGGCCAGGCGGCCGACGTCTTCACCAAGCTCTCGGTCGGCGACGGCCTCGTCTCGCAGATCCCGGCCCTGATCGTTTCGCTGGCCGCCGGCCTGCTGGTCTCCAAGGGCGGCACGCGCGGCACGGCCGAGCAGGCGGTGCTCGGCCAGCTCGGCGCCTATCCCCGCGCCCTGTGGGTCGCCTCGGCGCTGATGTCGATGTTCGCCCTGGTGCCGGGCCTGCCGTTCCTGCCCTTCATGGTCCTGTCCGGGCTGATGGCCTTCACCGCCTACGCCATTCCGCGCCGGCTCGCCGCCCAGCAGGCTCTGGTCGATGCCAAGACCGCCGATGAAGAGGAGAAGAAGCAGATCGCGGTCCGCGAATCCGTCAAGGAATCGCTGAAGACCCCGGAGATCGAGCTGTGCCTCGGACGCCAGATCTCGGCTCAGATTCAGGGCGGGCAATCCGAGCTGTCGCACCGGGTCGCCAAGATGCGCCGCAAGTTCGCACGCCAGTACGGCTTCGTGGTGCCGGACATCAAGCTGACCGACAGCCTCGCTGTGCCGCCGAAATCCTACCAGATCCTGATCCACGGCACCGTGGTGGCGACCCAGGAGCTGCGGCCCGGTGAACTGCTCGTGGTGGTGGGCGACGGGCCGGTGCCGGACGTGCCGAGCGACGAGGTACGGGAACCCGCCTTCGGCATGAAGGCGCGCTGGGTGCTCGACGCCTATGCGGGCGAGGTCCGGCGCGGCGGCTTCGAACCCATCGACGGTTCGTCCGTGCTGCTGACCCATCTGTCCGAAGTCATCCGCAACAACCTGCCGACGCTGCTGTCCTACAAGGACATGCGCAACCTGCTCGACCGCCTCGACCCCGAGTACAAGCGCCTGCTCGACGAGATCTGCCCGTCGCAGATCTCCTATTCGGGCCTGCAGGCGGTGCTCAAGTTGCTGCTCTCCGAGCGGGTGTCGATCCGCAACCTGCACCTCATCCTGGAGGCGGTGGCCGAGATCACGCCCCATGCCCGCCGGGCCGAGCAGATCGCCGAGCATGTCCGCATGCGTATCGCCCAGCAGATCTGCGGCGACCTGGCCGAGAACGGCGTTCTGGCGGTGCTGCGCCTGGGGAGCGCCTGGGACCTTTCCTTCCACCAGAGCCTGAAGCGCGACGGGAAGGGCGAGGTCATCGAGTTCGACATCGACCCGCGCTTGGTGGAGCAGTTCGGCACCGAGGCCTCCGAAGCCATCCGCAAGCAGATGCGCGAGACCCGCAACTTCGCTCTCGTCACCGCGCCGGACGCCCGCCCCTACGTGCGCATGATCATCGAGCGGCTCTATCCGACGCTGGCCGTGCTCTCGCACCTGGAGATCGCCCGCGGCGTCGAGATCCGCTCCCTCGGGACGATCTCGTGACGGTGCTGTCGGCCGCGAGTCTGTTCGCGCCCGAGAGTTTCCTGGGCGTGTTCCTGATCTTCTGCCGCGTCGGCGCCTGCCTCCTGGTCGTCCCGGGCTTCTCCAGCCCCCGCGTTCCGGCGCAGGTCCGCCTCCTGATCTCGCTCGCGGTCTCGCTCGCCCTGACTCCGCTGCTGCTGCCGCTGTTCCAGGGCAAGCTCTCCGCGCAGGATCCCGGCGCGACCTTCGGCTGGATCGTCACCGAGAGCCTGACCGGCCTCGTCCTCGGCTTCCTCGGTCGGATCTACTACGTGGTCCTCGAGACCGTGGTGAACGCCGCCGCCACCATGGTGGGCTTCGGCGGCATGCCGGGCTCCGTTGCCGAGGGCATGGACCCGGTGCCGGCCGTCGAGGCGATGATCATGATGGCGGCGGCCGCCCTGCTGTTCGCCGCCGACCTGCATTGGGAGCTGTTTCGCGGCCTGATCGATTCCTACGGCCGTATCCCGCCCGGCGAGGGTATCGGCTCGCAGGTCGCCCTGGTGCGCATCGTCGATCAGGTGACCACGGCCTTCGTCCTCGGCCTGCGCATCACCGCGCCGTTCCTCGTCTACGCGGTGGCGGTGAATCTCGCGGCCGGATTCATCAACAAGCTCGTGCCGCAGATCCCGGTCTACTTCATCGCCACGCCGTTCATCATGGCAGGGGGGCTGATGCTGCTGTACCTGATCAGCAACGAATTCCTGATGCAGTTCGTGATGGGCTACTTCGACTACCTGCGCCGGGGCTGAGACCATGACCACCCGCCTTCGCCTCGTCCGCGCCCAGCGCCTGCTCAAGGTCCAGGAGCAGATGCGGAGCCTCGCCGAGCGCGATCTCGCCGACGCCCGCGCGAAGGCCGCCGGGATCGAGGCCGACCGGGCCGCCCTGCTGACGACACTCGCCGGCGAGACCATGCAGGGCCTGTTCCTGGACGCCGCGTCCCGTCGCCTGCGCGGTCTCGCCTGCGAGGCGACCGAAATCGCCGCGACCTCGACGCGACTGTCTGAAATACTGCGCGCCCGGGGCCTCGCCGAAAAGCGCACCGCGCGGCAGGCCGAAAGCCTCGCGAAGCTCCGCACCCAAGAGCGCGAGCAGCACGCTCTGCAGGAGCAACTCGACCTCATGGTCGCCCGCGCCGGCCACGCCCCGGACTGATCGCCGCCACGACGCAAGCCTGCCGAAAGCCACGGCGTCTAAGCCCCTGAACGATCGGCCCCTCGAACCCGACCGGCGCCCGCCATGAGCATCTCTCCACCGACCGACATCGTCCTCGACGTGGCCCGCGCCGCCGATCCGGGCCGCGTGCAGGAGGCAGCCGCCAAGCTGTCGGCTCCGGGAGCCGATCCTGCGGCCTTCGGTGATGCTTACCGCATGGCCGGCGTCTCGGTGCACATGCCCCTCGATGCACGCGGGACGCTGACCGCCCTGCAGACCGACAACGCGGTCTCGGGAGCCGGCAAGGCGGGCGATCCCTACAAGCAGTTCGAAGCGTTCGTTCTGCGCCAGTTCGTCGAGACCATGATGCCGTCGAAGTCCAACGCCGTTTTCGGCAAGGGCAATGCCGGCGGGATCTGGAAATCGATGCTGGCGGATCAGGTCGGTACGCAGGTGGCCAAGGCCGGCGGCCTCGGTATCGCGAAGATGCTTGAGGCGGCCCGTCCGCTGCACCCGGCGGCCCCCTCCAATGCTTTGTCCAACAAGACCTCCGAGATCTGAACGACCATGCTGCTCGCATCCCTGAAGCGCCTCGAAGCGACCGTCGCGGCCGAGACCGAAGCGCTCCTGGCGCATCGCCCGATCGATCAGGAGGCGGTGAACCGGCGCAAGAGCCAGAGCCTGCTCGAACTTACACGCCTGACGCGCGGCCTTGATCCTGCCGAGCTCGAGCCGCCGCTGTTGGATCAGCTCCTGCGCCTGCGCGGGGTCCTGGAGCGCAACCAGGACGTCGTGGGACTGCATCTGCGTGCCGTCGAGGAGATCTCCGGCATCGTCGCGGACACCCTCCGCGATGCCGAATCCGATGGCACCTATTCCGGCCACGTCCGACGCTGAGGCCTGCACCCCGTCATGCGCATCCTCGTCACCGGCCTGTGGATCTGCGGCCTCACCATCCTGTCCTGCTACGGCGCCGTGACCTGGGGTGCCGGGCTGTTCGCCAAGAAGGCCGAGCCGTATCTTGAAGGACTTCAGTATCAAAAACTAGCACCCATCAATGTTCCGATGGTGGTCGACGGTAAGGTGCAGGGATACATCATTGCCGTCTTGGTGTTCACCGCCGATGCGCGCCTGATGCATACGCTTTCGGTGCCACCAAATGCCTTCGTGATCGATGAAACATTCCGGCAAATCTACACAGACCCGGCGATCGATTTCAAACGGCTGTCCCGTTACAACGTCACCCAGCGCCTTGCCGAGATCCGTAAACAGGTCAATCTCCGTCTCGGATCGGATGTGGTGAAGGACGTGCTGGTGGAGGAGTTCAACTTCGTCGCCAAGCGCGAGGTCCGCTCGTAGCGGCGGCCGCTCAGTCCTCCGATAGCAGGCGGCCGAAGGCGGCCTCCTCCAGCAACGCCGTGAGCCGCTGGTCGGCGTCGGCATCGGCCGCCAGGGCGAGGCCACCGCAGACCGCGCCGGCGCCCGCGAAGGCATAGCCAAGCATGCTCGTCGGCTGGAGCCCGCCGGACGCGGCCGTGACGAAGCCCCTGAGGGCGCCGGGATGGGCGTTGCAGCCGTTGCGGAGGGTGAGGCCGGCGCTGCGCCCGGTGATCGCCACCGGAGACAGGGAGAGGCGATGCCGGCCGGACTGCGCCATCGCGCGGCGCGGACCCGCCAGGGCCACCAGGATTCCGGGCGACAGGTGGGCCGCGGCCTCGAAGGCGAGGGGACCGCCGGGGCCGGTGAAACGGTCCAGCACCACGAGTCCGGAGAGGTCGTCGAGCACCAGGAAGACCCGGCGGTGGGCGATGTCCGGCCCGTACCCCTGGGTGGCGAGGCGATGGACGGTGGCGCCGATCAGGCGCTCGGCCCCGAGGTAAAGCGTTGATCCGGCTGTGGTTTCGCGGTGCTGAAGGGTCGCCGTGTTGTGGCCGGCGGCCGAGAGCAGGTGGTGGCGGGCGGCCCCGGTCTCGACCTGGGACGAGCCGCCGGCCTCCACGATCCAGCGCACGCCCTCGCAGGCATAGGTGAAGGAACCGGCGTCGCGATGGCCCGGGCCGGGCCCCTGGCCCTGGCTGGCGAAGGTGCAGGCGAAGTGGCCCCAGCCCCGGCCGGGGGCGTCGTGGCGCTGCGCGATCAGGCCCGCGATCGGGTCGATCCGGCCCGTCGCGGGCTCGGAAACGACGCGCGGTATACCAGGACGGTCGCGTCGAGGTCGCGGGGTTTCCGACCAGCGTTCGGCGACGAGTGCGCGTCCGGCTTCCGCGCCGAGGCGACCGATCCAGCCGGCCGCATCCTCGCCGTGCGGCGCGTCCCCGAACGGCGGCAGCCGACCGCTCGGATCGAGCAGTCCGGCGAGGCTCGGCAGGCCGGCCGCCACGGCCCGGTCGAGGCGGTCCTTCAGGGCCGATTCGGCGGCGTCGTCGGAGTCGAGGGCGAGGCCGAGGGCGCGCAGCAGGGTCAGGAGTTCGAGGCGCTGGTGCAGCGACGGGTCGGAGAACCGGCCCGATGCATCGAGGAGCGGGGCGAGGCCGGTGTCGAGGGCGGCGCGGGCCAGGGACAGCCAGTGGCCGGCGAGGGGCAGCAGCGGCAGGGCGCGGGCGACGAGCCACAGCGTCGCCGCCGCCTGGATCTGGTGGATCGAGCGACCGAAGGTGTTCTGCCCGGTGATCTCCGCCAGCGCGAAGCCGTGGCGCACCACCTCGCCGGTGAGCGTGAGGGCGGCCGGGCCGCCGGGCTTGCCGGCCCGCGCCAGCAGGCGCACGAAGGTCTCGGTTCGCGCGGCCAGCGCCGCCGGATGCAGGGCGAGGCCGTCGGTGGGCGCGCCCCAGGGGTTGGCCCGCGACCAGGACAGGGCGAGCGCCAGGGCGGCACCGCCGCCGCCGGGCGCCTCGGCGAGGGCGCCGAGCCAGGCCAGCGACTGGTACTCGAGGCGCCAGGGCACCGAGCGGAACGGGTCCTCGCGCCAGTCCGGCGCCTCCGGCACGGTCCAGGCCGGATGGCCGGCGAGGCGCAGCGCCCGGTCGAGGCCGAGGGCGCGATGGCCCTCGCCGCGCTGGATCGCGCGGGCGCGGGCGAGCACCGGGGGCAGGGCCGCCACCGCCTCGGGCTGCGGGCACCAGCCCGCGAAGGCGGCGCCGGGCAGCGACAGGCGCTCGGCCAGACGGGCGAGAAAGTCGGTCGGGCCGAGAAGGTCGTCGGCGCCCAGGCTCTCCAGCCGCAGGCGATCCTCCAGCGCCACCTCCGGCGGGGCGAGGAGTTCCACCGCCGGCCCGTCCGCCTCCCAGGTGGCGAAGCCGACCGAAACCCGCGCCGCCCCGGCGGGGGGCTGCAGCTCCAGGGTGAAGCGCCGGGCCTGCTGGTGGGCGGAGAGGTCGATCAGCGCCCCGAGCCCCGGCACCGAGATCGTTCCGGGATAGGGCGGCGCCAGATCCGCGCCCTGGCGGTCGCGGTAGACGATGCGCGCCAGGGCGGCGTGGGCGCCGGGATGCGGCGTGTAGAGCTGGCCGCGCAAAACGAGGCCGCCGCCCGGCACCAGGGCGTGGTCGATCCAGGCCGGCTCCGGCCCGAGCCGGTGCCGCACCCGGGGGATCAGGGCCGGCGAGGGCGCCAGCTGCGGCCCCTGGGCGAGGCTGGCCTCCGAGACCGTGAAGGGCGCGCTGTTGCGCCAGGAGCGGAGGGTGACGGTGAGGCGGGTGGCCGGGGCCGGGACCCGGAAGGCGAGGTGGATGCGCCCGGCCCGCGCGCCCTGCATCTCCGGCGGCAGGGTGGCGGGGCCGGCGATCCAGGTGCCGTGCGGATCGAGCAGCGTCCGGTCGAGCCCGGGCACGTGGTCGAAATCGAGGCTCGACCCGTCCTCGGCCAGGAAATCGATCCCCACCAGGGCGAAGTCGAGGGCCGAGCCGGCGGTCTCCTCCGGCGCCCAGCCGAGCTGGAAGCCGAGATGGCACCACGCCTCCGGCACCAGCCCCCCGAAGGGCAGCACCACCCGCGACCAGCGGTTCTTGGCCGGAACCCAGTGCGCGTTCTCCTCCGGCCCGACGCTCGCCCCGCCGGCATAGCGGGCCGCGTCGGGCAGCAGGACCCGAAGGCCGGGCACGCGCGCCTCGCTCACGGGGCGGACCGGACGGAGACGGGGGGAGGGGACATCGGCACAGTGGGGCGTGGGGTGCGGAACAGAGGGGGCCGATTTGTTGTTCTGTGGCGCCCCGGTGACGGTGCGATAGGGCCACTGAGGGGGTGGGGCCACGCTGTGTCAAGCAGGGTGACCTGCAAGAGAGATCGCCGTCCCCATCGGGTCAGATTTTCAGCGCAAGCGATTGTCCGACGCCGTGACGCTGTGCGGTGTTTCGGGCGGGATGATGCGATGGGATCAAGGCAAGCACCTGCCCTGAGGTGAAGTGAGGGGTTTAGCGGGCCACAACTCATCAAAGCTGCGAGGCTGTACGATCACAAGGCAGGCGTAATCCGGTGCGTATCCGCCCGCTGTGGCATTGAATGAATCAGCATCTGGTAGGCGGAACAAACGGTCGTTTTCTCTACTCGTCTGGGCCTTGCGTCTCCCACATGGCCTCGGCTTCGATGATCGCCATCGGGTCTGTTGTCCTAGCCGGATGTTTGCCGCGGCGAAGAGCGAGCCACTACGCCTTGAACCGCTTGCGCAGGGCGTCGTTCGCGCGGGTCTGCCAACCCGGCCCACTCGCCCGCATCGCCTCGACCAAATCTCCGTCCAGGCGCAATGTGACCTGTCGCTTAGGGCTGTCGGAAGGCGGCCGGCCGCGACCCCGCTTGAGCAACTCGACGCCGTCGCCGGGCACGGCCCGGCTCATCATCTCGTCAGTCAGCTCCGGAATCTCATCGTACTCTTCGGCGGTGATCTCGTGAGAGTCCACCCTGGCGAGGTCGGTTGCCCCAATCCCCCTAACGGAGGAGCGAAGCGTATTTCTTTTGCTCGCGATCATTGGCCTTCCTCATCGAAAAAACATGGCGATCCTCGCCGCGCGGCGTCCAGCACACCACCACCATCCGGCCGATCAGCAGGCCGACCGTGACGAGGCGTTCCTCGCCGTATTCCTGTCGGTCGTCGAGGACGGTGACGAGGGAGCTGGCAAACACCTCGGATGCCAGCGCGAAATCGCGGCCGCGCTCGGTCAACGCCTTATCTCTTTTCGCGGGGTGGAAGGTCTCCACCATTGCTTATGTGTAACCACATAAATTCTCGCGTCAACGATTATTTGGAGTTACGCAAATATTACCGCTCGTTGGCTACGACGCCAAGGGTCGCTTGCTGCCCCGGCGTGAACCGAGCTGCCCTAGCGGGCGGCGGATGAGCGATTGCGTGCACCCGTCGGGAATACGTTTGGGTTCGATCAAACGACCGTAAACCTGACGCTCAAACCCGTTAGGAAAAGCTGATTGGAAATCATAAGTTTGGTTCTGAACGCAACACGGTCGGGCCGGTACGGGGCTGTCCGCAAAGACTAGCTCGCTCTCGCTAGCGTGGCTCTCCATGCCGACCTGCACAAGCGTGACGGCAGCGAGATATCTGCCGTCACGCTCGCGGGACGTTTATTCGACTGATTGGTGTCGTGCCGAGTTTAAACTACAAATGTACCTGCATGTTCCGGAGCGTAGAAAGCAATACCTTCAAATTTGTAGTCATGATTGGTAGCGATCACTTGATCGCGCTCGCCTTCAGAGGCGGTGAAGAAGTGTCCACCAGTCTTCGTGTTGAAAAAGCGGTACACTTCCTCCGTTGCAGCGCCTTGATCGACCGCAAAGTCGTAGAAGCCCACGCCTTCCAGTTTGTAGTCACGGTTGGTGGCGATCACTTCGTCACGCTCGCCCTCCGAAGTCGTGAAGAAGTGACCACCGGTTTTGGTGTTGAAAAAGCGGTATACCTCCTCCGTCGCCGCACCTTGGTCCGTGGCAAATCCACCAAAGCCAATTCCTTCGGGCCGCAGATCAGGACGGGTAGCTAGCACCTGTGCATCTTCCGCGTCAGAGATCGTGAAGAAATGCCCGCCGGTCTTCGTGTTGAAGAAGCGGTGCACACCCTCAGACGTATACGTACCGACTTCGGTGTTGCCCGCATGCCCATTGACGTTGAACGCTGCTGTATCGAACGTCTTATAAAGACCTGTGCTTCCGAAAGACGGCGCACCATTCGTATACGAAGCGCTTGAGCCGCTCACGGTATTACCATTAAAGCTAAAACTATCGACATATAGGTTCCGGTCAGCACCCATACCGTTAGAAATATCATTCAGAAATGTAACCGAAACCTGTTGGGCATTACTGAAGTCGCCCGTAAAACTAAAGTCCTGGTATAATCCTGCTGTATGCGATGATGTAGAAGTAAGCGTATCGCTATATGCCACTCCGTTTATCTTTACAACGAACTCAGCGTCAGCTTTATACTCGAACCGGTCTTCCGAAATGCGGAACGTAAACGTGTCTGCCATGGGGATGCGATCCTTAGTGTTGCTAGGCCGAAGAACCTATCGCTACGGCTCATCGATCCGAAATTTTTACGAGCTTATCAAAGATCCACGGGGGTAAACCGAGTAAAAAATACTTAGGATCGATGTTATCAAATCAAAAATCTTCTTCTAGGCGAGGATTTGCCTGCTCTTTTGTAACAACTTGTTGATCGTCAAGCGCGGGCGCGGAGTATGGGCAATCGGTTTCATTCGGTTATTTGTCGAGAAAGGTGTGTCCCTCGCGCAGCTCTCGCAATGTCTCTCATCGTTGTGCGTAGGCTTGTCCGTCTTGAGCAAGCACGACGTCGTTAATACAAGAATGTTTTCTTATTGCTTCCGGATCAAACCGATTTAGACGGTCCGCGGGTTAATGTCAGAAAACCGACCGTTTTCCCAACGGCTCGCAGGTTTGAGACCGTGCGCGCAACACAGCAGCTCGATTCTGTCGGGAAAGTGTGTCGCGAAATTGATTGCTGAGAAAACGGGTTTTGCAATGCTTTCACTGGCTCCGCAGCAACAGCCGGATCTCCGGTAGGGCGGTCGGTCCTTGGGAGGGATCGTATGCCCTCCCGGCGAACAGGTTCTGCGTCTCTCAGACGTCGACGGCGGGAAAGCGTTTTCTTCGCTCCGTGTTGCGCCGCGATCGTGGATCAATGCCGCTTGGCTGAAAGGGAAATAGCCGCGCAACGCAGCCGCCTCCGAGAGGGTGGTCGATTCCGTGTCGAAGCTTGGTTGCTGTCGCCCGCGAGGCCTCTCTTCCGAAGCTACCGCAGGCTCTTAGAGTCTGACGGCCGGGTGGCCCGAGCCGAGGCTTTGAGCCTTGAGAAAATCGCCCGTCCACCCCCGCCAGCCTCGGACAAGATAGCCGCCCTAATGCTCCGGTCATGAACGATCGGGACCGGAGCCAGCCGTGACGGGCGTCTATCTTTTCGATTTGGCCTCGCAGCAGGCGCGTTACCTCGGGGTGCGGCAGGCGACCATCGCCAGCAACGTCGCCAACGCCAACACGCCCGACTACAAGGCGCGGGACGTGGTGCCGTTCTCCGAGGTGATGGCGCGCACCGCCGCGTCCGGCATGGCCATGACGCAGAGCGCCCACGTCACCACGGGCGAGGGCCGCATCCCGACGAAGCCGGTCGCGGCCGCCGAGGCCTGGGACGCCCTGTCGACGGGCAGCTCCGTCAGCCTGGAGCAGGAGATGCTCAAGGCCGGCGAGGTCAGCGGCCAGCACAACCTCAACATGGGCATCGTGAAGGCCTTCGACCGGATGCTCAAGGCGGCGGTCCGGGGCAGCTGATGATCGACCCGCTCGCCGCCTCCACCCGTCTCGCCACCGCCGGCATGGAGGCGCAGTCCCTGCGCCTGCGCATCGCCGCCGAGAACGTGGCCAACGCTCAGTCCACGGGCGACGCCCCGGGATCAGACCCCTATGCGCGCAAGACCGTGACCTTCCGCTCCGCCCTGGACCGGGCGGCCGGCGGCCCCACGGTCGCCCTGCGCAAGATCGGCACCGACGACGCGCCCTTCCGCATTGAGCGCGACCCCGGCAACCCGGCCGCCGATGCCGAGGGCAACGTCAAGATGCCCAACGTCAACGTCCTGATGGAGATGGCTGACATCCGCGAGGCCAACCGCTCCTTCGAAGCCAACGTGCAGGTGATCAAGCAGGCTCGCGCCATGGTCGCCAGCGTCATCGACCTCCTGAGGACCTGAACCCCCGCGATGATCGAAGCCCTCACCTCGCTCGCCGCCTTCGACCGGGCCGCCGGCCTCACCCGCACCGAGGCCGCGCTGCCCCTGGCGCGGACCAGCTTCCCGGTGATGCCGGCGACCACCCCGGCCGCCCCCGGCACCGATTTCGCCGACGTCATGGCCCAGCTCGCCGGGGGCCTGCGCACCTCGCTGCGCACCGGCGAGGCCACCGCCATCTCGGGCATCCAGGGCAAGGCCTCGACGCAGCAGGTGGTCGAGGCGGTGATGTCGGCCGAGCAGAGCCTGCAGACCGCCATCGCGGTCCGGGACAAGGTGGTCGCCGCCTATCTCGAACTCAGCCGCATGCCCATCTGAGGCTCTGCTGATCTGAAGCTCTCCCGATCTGATCGTTTCAAAACCCTGCCGCACCGACCCGACGGAACCGTGAACCCATGAGAGCGCTCGCCATCGCGGCCACGGGCATGAATGCCCAGCAGATGAACCTCGAGGTCATCGCCAACAACATCGCCAACCTGAACACCACCGGGTTCAAGGGCGCGCGGGCCGAGTTCACCGACCTGCTCTACCAGGCCGAGCGCCAGCAGGGCGTGCCCAACCAGGCCGGCCAGGAGCCGGTGCCGGAGGGCGCCATGCTGGGCCTCGGCGTACGCACCGCCGCCATCCGCAACCTGCACCGGCAGGGGCCGCTCGCCAACACCGCCAACCAGCTCGACCTCGCGGTCAACGGCCGGGGCTACTTCCAGATCACCAACCCCAACGGCGAGATCAACTACACCCGCGCCGGCGCGTTCAACCGCAACAATGCCGGCCAGATCGTGACCCTGGAGGGCTATGCCCTCGACCCGGCGATCCTCATCCCCAACGGGGCGGTCGACGTGGTGATCAACCAGTCGGGCCAGGTCTTCGCCAAGGTCGACGGGCAGGTGCAGCCGCAGAACCTCGGCCAGATCACGCTCGCCAACTTCGCCAACGATGCCGGCCTGGAGCCCCTGGGCAACGGCCTCTACCGCGAGACCGGCGCCTCCGGCGCGCCGGTCACCGGCGTGCCCGGCGATCCGAGCTTCGGCAAGCTGCAGCAGGGCTACCTCGAAAGCTCGAACGTCGATCCCGTCAAGGAGATCACCAACATGATCACGGCCCAGCGCGCCTTCGAAATGAACTCGAAGGTGATCCAGGCCGCCGACGAGATGGCCGGCACGGTCTCCAAGGGCATCCGCTAGGCGCCCTCCGGCGCCTGCACCACCGACCTTCACACCGACGCCGCGGCGTCGGGGGGCTCCGGCCTCCCGGCGCGGCCGGCGGCCGCCCCACCGGGCCAGCTTTCAAGGGCGCGACCACGTCATGGGTTTTCTCAAGCGCACCGGGCGCCGCGCGGCCCTCGCCGCCGGGCTGGGTCTCCTCGCCAGCTCGGCTTCGGCCACGGACCTGATGCTGCCGGTCCCCACGGTGACGATCTATCCCGGCGACACCATCAAGGAGACGATGCTGCGGATGCAGGCCTACCCCGAGAACTTCCGGGCCCGCACCGCCGTGGTCGACGCGCCGCTGGCGATCACCGGCCGCATCGCCAAGCGGATGCTGCTGCCCGGCGAGCCGGTGCCGGTCAACGCCGTCGACGACCCGCGCCTCGTGAGCCGGGGCACGCCGACCCAGATCGTGTTCGAGGAGCACGGCCTGCTCATCACCGCCGTCGGCGCGCCGCTCCAGAACGGCGGCCTCGGCGACGTCATCCGGGTGCGCAACACCGACACCAACCGCATCGTGCTCGGCACCGTGATGGCCGACGGCCGAATCCGGACCGGGGACCGCTGATGCGCCGCGTTCTGGCGCTGATCGCGGCGATGCTCCTGGTCCTGCCCGCGCCCGCCACCGCGGCGGGGACCCGGATCAAGGACATCGCCACCCTGAAGGGCGTGCGCGACAACCAGCTCGTGGGCTACGGCCTCGTCACCGGCCTGCAGGGCACCGGCGACACCCTGCGCAACGCCCAGTTCACCGAGCAGTCGCTGCAATCGATGCTCGACCGCATGGGCATCAACGTGCGCGACGCCCGCCTGCGCACCCGCAACGTCGCCGCCGTGATGGTGACCGCCGACCTGCCGCCCTACACCGGCACCGGCTCGCGCATCGACGTCACCGTGACCTCGCTCGGCGACGCCACCTCGCTCAAGGGCGGCACCCTGCTGATGACGCCCCTGATGGGCGGCGACAGCCTGACCTACGCCGCCGCGCAGGGGCCGCTGGCGGTCTCGGGCTTCAGCGTCGGCGGCCAGGCCGAGACGGTGACGCAGGGCGTGCCGACCGCCGGCCGCATCCCCAACGGCGCCCTGATCGAGCGCGAGGTGCCGGGCACCTTTCGCGATCTGCCCGAACTGGTGTTCGAGCTGAAGAACCCCGATTTCAAGACCGCCACCATGGTGGCCGACGCCATCAACGCCTACGCGCTCGCCCGCTTCCACCGCCGGGTGGCCGCGCCGCGCGACCAGCGCGCCATCGCCCTGCAGCGCCCGAGCAACATCGCCCAGACCCGCTTCGTGGCCGAGATCGGCGACCTCACCGTCAATCCCGACACCCCGGCCCGCGTCGTCGTCGACCAGCGCACCGGCACGGTGGTGATCGGCCGCAACGTCCAGATCTCCACGGTGGCGGTGACCCACGGCAACCTCACCGTGCGGGTCACCGAGGCGCCCGAGGTCTCGCAGCCCGCCCCCTTCTCCAACGGACAGACCGCCGTGGTGCCGCGCACCGAGGTGGCGGTCAACGAGCAGCCGGGCCGGATGGCGATCATCGGCGGCTCGGATCTCCAGACCCTGGTGCGCGGACTCAACAATGTCGGGCTCAAGCCCAGCGACATCATCTCGATCCTCCAGGCGGTGAAGACCTCCGGAGCCCTCCAGGCGGAGCTGGTGGTGCAATGAGCGCCGGCAACACCCTGTCGCCGGTGGGCGAGCCGGCCCGGCTCGTGGTGCCGGCCCGGACCCCGATGGGACCACCCGGCGGATTGGTCCCGATGGCCCTGCGCCTGCTCGTGTGCCTCGGCGCCCTGGCGCTCGCCTCGTTCGGGCTCGGCCCGGCCCGGGCGCTGGAGGGCGCCAAGCCCGCCATCTCGGGCCTGAACCCCGGCCCGTTCAAGCCGGCGCAGCCGAAGCCTTCTGTCGCGATCAAGCCGGTCGAGGCCCGGATCGTCGACACCCGGATCATCGAGACGACCGGGGCGATCGACCCGAAGGCCGAAGGCGCCAAACCCGCCGAGCCGTCGAAGCCCATCGAGTCCGCCCAGGTCGCCGAGGTCAAGGCGCCCGAGGCCGCGCCGGAGCCGGTACGGCCCGCACCCAAGCCGCCGGCCTATTGTGCCAGCATCGCGGATGCCGCCGCCGATGCCCGCTTCGCCTGGCAGAAGGAGCAGCTCGCGGTGCTCGAGAAGCAGGTCGAGGAACGCATCGCCCAGCTCGAGGCCAAGCGCGCCGAGTACGAGGCCTGGCTCACCCGGCGCAACGCCTTCCTGGCCAAGGCCGACGAGGGCGTGGTGGCGATCTACACCAAGATGCGGGCGGATGCCGCCGCGCTCCAGCTCGCCAACATGCCGGACGAGTCGGCCGCCGCGATCCTGACCAAGCTCAACGCCCGCACCGCCAGCGCCATCCTGAGCGAGATGGAGGCGGCCCGTGCCGCGCAGCTGGCCCGCATGATGACCGAGATGGGCAAGAAGGCCCGCGAGAGCGAGAAATCCTGATGTCCCGCAACACCCTTCGGGCCGGTCTGGCCCTGGCGCTCCTGGCGCCGGCTCTCGGCGCCTGCAACACGCCGATGGACCGGATGGGACAGCCGCCGCTGCTGACCCCGATCGGCACCGGCCTGCAGCCGCCGCGCGAGGCGCTGCCCACCACCTACGGCTCCCTCGGGCGGCGCACCTACCACTCGACCTGGGCGCCGGGCAGCGCCGAGATGTTCCAGGATCCCCGCGCCCGCAATGTCGGCGACGTCATCACGGTCTCGATCCTCATCGACGACAAGGCGCAGTTCGGCAATTCGAGCGACCGCTCGCGCAGTCAGAAGTCCGGCCTCGGCTTCGATTTCGGCTACGGCGTCTCGGCCCTCAAGGACACGGCCACCGCCGATACCGGCATCCGCTCCTCGACCGAGACCAAGGGCGCGGGCAACATCGACCGCTCCGAGGTGCTGCGCCTGCAGGTCGCCGCCGTGGTCACCGAGCAGATGCCCAACGGCAACGTGGTCATCAGCGGCTCGCAGGAGGTGCGGGTCAACAACGAGGTCCGCGTGCTCACCGTGGCGGGCATCGTCCGGCCGCGTGACATCTCGCGCAAGAACACCATCGAGTACGACAAGATCGCCGAGGCGCGCATCTCCTACGGTGGCCGCGGCCGCATCACCGACGTGCAGGCGCCGACCTTCGGCCAGCAGGTCTTCGAGACCCTGGCGCCGTTCTGAGGCGCCGTTCGACGAACCGGAAGGCGGGACCCGAGCCATGGCGGCCAAGGCGGACGACAAGACCGACGCGAAGGCGGGGGGCGGCAAGGGCTGGATCGCGGCCCTCGCGCTCACCAGCCTCGTCGCCATCGGCACCGGCGGCGGTCTCGGCATGTACCTCCTCTCCACCGTCGAGAAGGCGGTGGACGTGAAGAAGAAGGACGAGGAGGACAAGGCGGTCAAGGTGTTGAAATACACCGGCGACGTGGCGCTGCGCAGCGTCGGTTCGGTGGTGACGAGCCTCGCCGACACCACGGAGGCCTGGATCCGGCTCGAATCCTCGGTGGTGTTCAAGACCGGCGCCGTGCCGAACCCCGACCTCGCCCTGGCGGAGATCCGCTCCGATATCGTCGCCTATCTGCGCACCGTCACGACCAAGCAGATCGAGGGCCCCAGCGGCCTCCTGCACCTGCGCGAGGACCTCAACGAGCGCGTGGCGCTTCGCACCAAGGGACAGGTGCGCGAACTGATCGTCGAGACGCTGGTGGTGCAGTAGGGCGCCCCATGGCTGCGATATCCTCCATCCCCGGCCGGTGGTCTCTCCCCAGCCGCCACGGCCTTCCCGGAACGCGCGGGTTGCGCGGGTCCCTCTTCTTTCAGGAGAGGGGGGCCCGCGGTGCCTCACGCCCATCCGCGGCTGACCGCCATCATCCGATTTCCGATCGCGGTCCGCTTCTTCGGAGGTGCGGGAATTCAGTCGCCCCCGTCCTGCCGGACGCGCCGAGGCGCAATCCGCGACGCGACCGGTCGGAAGCCCCAAGACTTTTGTCCTCATGAAATCGGTCCGCATGAAACCGCTCATCACGGCAGGCCTCGTCCTCGCTGCCGGCCTCGTCCTGGCCGAGCCGGCACTCGCCCAGTCCGCCACGGGGCTGCCGGCGCTCGATGCGCTGCTCCCGGCCGGCAACGGCGCGGCGAGCGGGCGCATCCTGCAACTCGTGGCCCTGCTCACCGTGCTGTCGCTGGCCCCGGGCCTCCTCGTGATGGTGACGAGCTTCACGCGCTTCGCCATCGCGTTCTCGTTCCTGCGCTCGGGCCTCGGCCTCCAGAGCACGCCGGCCAACATCTTCCTGGTCAGCCTGTCGCTGTTCATGACGTTCTACGTGATGGCGCCGACCTTCGACCGGGCCTGGAACGAGGGCCTGAAGCCGCTCACCGAGAACCGCATCTCCGAGGAGGAGGCGATCCCGAAGCTGGTCGAGCCGTTCCGCGAGTTCATGACCCAGCATGTCCGGCCGAAGGATCTTCAGACCTTCACCGATCTGGCCAGCCGCAACATCCCCCGCGCCGAGGGCGGCGAGAAGGTTGACCTGCGTATCCTGATCCCGGCCTTCATGATCTCGGAACTGCGCCGCGGCTTCGAGATCGGCTTCCTGATCGCGCTGCCGTTCCTCGTCATCGACATGATCGTGTCGACCATCATCATGTCGATGGGCATGATGATGCTGCCGCCGACCGTGATCTCGCTGCCGTTCAAGGTGCTGTTCTTCATCCTGATCGACGGCTGGAACATGCTGGTCGGAGGCCTGGTCCGGTCGTTCTTCTAGGATCTGTCCGGGTCATTCCGAACCAGCCGGACTCTGGTGTCTTTCGTCGTTTGTCGGGTCGGGACATCCGGTTTCCACGAATCCCTGACAAATTCGAGGGCGTGGCTCGCAGCCCCTCGGCCCCGTGGCGGAGGTGGTATCGACCGGCCCTGCCGGCGGCCTCAGAGGATTACGGCAGCCGACGCGCCGCCTTCATCGATGAAGCGTTGACACAGCACCGCCAGAAGCCAGACCGCGTGTTTCAGGTCTCGGATTCCGGCTCGTAGCGCCTTTGCCGGCGCAAGGCGCGTGCGACGGACCTGCTGGGCCAGCCACTGGGTGTGCACCAGGCGGATCTGCACCGGCATGCGCCGCAGGCCCAGGCGCTGCGCGATGGCGGTTCGATGGTGCCCTCCGACGATGCGGACGAGTTCGCCATCGGCCGCGATGGCGACGCTGACCTCGCGTTCCTTCAGCTCGGCCCGGCCGCTCCGTACGCTGGTGCTGGCGAAGGCGCCGGCGATCTCACGCGACACGTGCTGGCGTGGCAGAAATCCGTGCTGCTCGATGCTCTGTCGCAGAGTCCGGTAATGTTGGAAATAATCCCGGATCAGTTCCGGCGTCGCGAGACGGACGCCATTGTGGATCTGGGGGCGCCCGAGCGCCGCGACCGCGAGAAGCTGCTGGTACGCGACCGTCTGATGCAGGCGGTCTTCCGGCTGAAAGATCGCCTCCATCTCCAGGTGGACTTCGGAGGGTTCCAGAGGCACGAGGGCCGAGGTCCACTCGGCTCCGTCGAGGAACCAGTGCGACAGGCGAACGTGGTCGCGACCGTCCGAGACAACGTCGATCAGGCGACGCTTGAGCCGGGCCGGATCGATCTCGGCGATCAGATCCTCGCCGAAGCCGCGCTCGATGTACTCGAAGCGGGCCGCCCGGACGCTTCGCCGTTCCGAGACGCGGCGGAATACGGTGTCAAACCAGCGATCCGCCAGCAGACCGGGTCGGATCAGCGGGGAAACCAGCTGCGCGGCCTGACGGGCCGGGGGCATCGCCGGCGTGGCCGCCGCCTGCGCGTGACTGGGGGCGCCGACATAGACGGCAGGTGCTGGACGAGGTCTCGATCTGCCAGGGATCGTTTCTGTCTCGACACATCCGAGATCGCGCAGAGCCGGCTTGATCATCTTGCCTATACCTGACGAAAGCGGCGGGCGCCGAATATCGATGGCGCACATCCCGCTGAACGTCGGCTGTATTCAGACCATATTGTGAGAAAATCTCAGCCTATGATTTGGTTTATGCCGACCAATGATATGCAAAGCCCCCTCTTTGCACATGAAATCATGCGTTTTCAAATCGTATTCCAGTCGTCAAAGTTCGGTTCTGATCGCCACATAACCTTGCGATTTGTGTCGGCGATGCAGAGGTTAGCCGGGCATGGAGTCGGATGTCTATGACAAAGATATCGATGACCTGACGGGGATGAAGCGCAGCGCCGTCGATGTGCGTGAGCGCACCGCATTCCGGACCGATGGCCGGTCCGGGTCGGGTTCGGACGGTCCCGATGGCGCTGCGACGCGATCTCCGCGACGCAATCTCCGCGCAAGGCTGGCGAGCGACAGGACGCTATCGGATCGCGGATCCGAAGCGGAGCAGCCCACCGAATGTCCGGTCTTCAGCACGCCGAACGGCTCTGGAACAACATCCTCGCGCTCGGCGGACGGCGCATCGCCGCCCTGTCGCTGATCGGCGTGGTGGTGTTCCTCGCCGTCGGCCTCGGCGCCTATTACCTGAGCCGCCCGGCCCAGGAGCCGCTCTATACGGGCCTCAGCCGCGAGGATGTCGGCCGCATCGGCAGCGTCCTGAAAGACGCCAACATTCCCTTCGACGTCAGCGCCGACGGCGCCGCGGTGCTCGTCGCCTACGGGCACACCGCCCAGGCCCGCATGCTGCTGGCCGAGAAGGGCCTGCCGCAGAGCGCCAAATCCGGCTACGAGCTGTTCAACGATCTCGGCTCCCTTGGCATGACCTCGTTCATGCAGGAGGTGACCCGGGTGCGCGCCCTCGAGGGCGAGATCGCCCGCACCATCCAGGGCATGAAGGGCGTGAAGGCCGCCCGCGTCCATATCGTGCTGCCCGACCGGGGCTCGTTCCGCCGCGACCAGCAGCCCCCCTCGGCCTCCGTCGTGGTGCGCACCGAACCGGCCGACGACGTCAGCGGCGCCCAGTCGATCCGCCACCTCGTCGCCTCCGCGGTGCCCGGCATGAAGCCCGACCGCGTCACCGTGATCGGCTCGGACGGATCGCTGCTGCTCTCGGGCGACGACGCCAACGCCGTCCCCACCGGCAAGATGGCGACCCTGGAGAAAACCATCGGTCACGAGGTGCAGGACAATATCCGCCGGACGCTGACCCCCTATCTCGGTGTCGGTAACTTCGAGGTCAGCGTCGCGGCGCGCCTGAACACCGACAAGACGGTGCAGAACGAGACTATCTTCAACCCCGACCAGCGCGTCGAGCGCTCCACCCGCGCCGTGCGCGAGACCGAGAACTCGCAGAACCGCAACGCCGCGCAGCGCCCGACCACCGCGCAGGCGAACCTGCCGGACCAGCGCGCCCGCTCGGACGGCAACGACTCGGCCAGCAACGAGACCCAGAAGCGCGAGGACCTCACCAACTACGAGATCTCCTCGAAGACGATCCAGACGGTGAGCGACGGCTACAACATCAAGCACATCTCGGTGGCGGTGCTGGTCAACCGCGCCCGCCTCACGGCACTGGCCGGGCCGGATGCCAGCAAGGCCGCCATCGACGCCCAGGTCGCCGAGATCGAGCAGCTCGTCGGCTCGGCCGCCGGCTTCAACAAGGAGCGCGGCGACAACGTGAAGGTCGCGGCCGTCGGCTTCGTCAATGACGGGCAGCCGCTGGAGCCGGTGGCGCCCCTGAGCCTCACCGACGTGCTGATGCGCCAGTCGGCGACCCTGATCAACGCCGGCACCATCCTGCTCGTGGCCGGCCTGCTGATCTGGTTCGGGCTGCGCCCGGCCATGCGGGCGATCCTGGAGATCCCCGCCGCACAGCAGGAGGAGGCGCGGGCGCTCGCCGCCGCCGCCGAGATCCAGGCCCTGGCGGATGCCGCGCCGAACGCCGCGCTGGCGGGACCCGGCGCCCAGCCGGCCACGGGTTCGGCCGCCGTGGCGAGCCTCGCGGCTCCCGCCTCGAACCCGGTCGGCGCCATGATCGAAGACCTCGCCGACAAGCTGAACCGCTCGCCGCAGAAGAGACTCGAGCAGATGATCGAAGCCGACGAGGCCCAGGCCGCCGAGATCCTGAAGCGCTGGCTCCTGCGTGAGGCCGCGTGATGGCCGCCGCGATCGCCCGCTTCCTGCCCGACTTCTCCGACGCCGTGGCGCCGGCGCGCACCGCCCCGGCGGCCCGGCCGCCCGCCGCCCCGGCACCCCGGCCCGTCGACGGCCTCGCGGCTCTGCTGCGCAAGCCGGCGGCCCCGCCCGAGGACCGCGAGACGCTGCTGCGCGACGCCGAGGCCAGGGGCCTGGCGCGCGGGCGCGACCTCGGCCGGGCCGAGGCGGCGGCCGAGACCGCCTCGGTCCTCGCCTGCCTGCAGGCCGATTACGACGCCCGCCTCGTCGAGATGCGCCAGGCTTGGTGCGCCGACGAGGGCGACCGCCTCGCGGCCGGCTTCGCCGAGGCGCTCCAGGCGCTCGGGGCCGGTCTGACCGACCGCGTCGGCCATCTGCTGGTGCCGGTGCTGACCGAGGCGCTGCGGCGCCAGGCCGTCGACGAACTCGCCCGGAGCCTCGCCCGCATCCTCGGCGACGTGCGCGCGCCCGTCCGGGTGAGCGGCCCGGCCGACCTCCTCGAGGCGGTGGCGGGCAAGCTCGGCCCCTTCGAGGCCTCCGTCGCCTTCGTGCCGTCGGATGCCGCCGACGTGTCGGTTCAGGCCGACCAGACCGTGATCGAGACCCAGCTCGGCGCCTGGGGCCGCCTCATGACCGCCGCGGTCGGGGGAGCCTGACGCCATGGCGGACGACAAGCTCCAGGAGATCATCATCATCCGGCGCCGGGGCGGCGAGGAAGAGGGCCATCACGGCGGCGCCTGGAAGATCGCGCTGGCCGACTTCATGACCGCCATGATGGCGCTGTTCCTGGTGCTCTGGCTGATCGGCTCCACCACCAAGGAGACGAAATCCGCCATCGCCGAATACTTCAACCCGGTGAAGCTCGCCGATTCCAGCTTCGACCGCCGCGGCCTGCGCGATCCCCAGAACAAGCCCGGAGAGCCGACCCCCGAGGAGGGCAAGCCGGACGGGGGCACGGGCGAGGGCAGCACGGAGGGCAAGACCGGGGGCAAAAGTGATGGGAAGAGCGACGGCAAGGGCGCTTCCGCCGCGCCGGGCACCCGGGCGCGCGAGGCGGCTCTGTTCCAGGACCCCTACGCGGTGCTGGCCAAGCTCGCCGCCGAGATCGAGCCCGGCCCCGAGACCGCCTCCGCCGACGCGGTCGCCACCGAGACCGGCGAGCCCGGGATCAAGGGCGGCGAGGCCGCGCGCGATCCGTTCGACCCGCTCTACTGGCAGGTCGCGCCGCTGGCCAAGACCCGGACCGAGCAGGCCGGCTCCACCGCGACGGTGACGCCCCTGCGCCAGGACAGTCTGCCCGACGCCCGCGGGGCGGCCCCCGGCCCGAAGCCGGCGCCGATCCGGGTCGCGTCGGCCCTGCCCGGCGAGACGGATTCCAAGGTCCTGGCGATGCTGGGCAAACCCGATCCGGTCGCGGGTCCGAAGGACGGCAAGGCCGTGCCGGATTCCAAGCCCTCGTCGGAGTCCAAAGCCTCCGAAGCGAAGGCGTCCGAAGCGAAGGTGGCTGCGGAAGCGGCGGAGAAGATTCTTCGGGATGCCAAGCAGGCGGCCGACGCGGCCGAGACCGCCGCGATGGCCGAGATCAAGGCGGAGATCGCCAAGGTCCTGCCGTCGCAAGGGGGCGCTCCGGCACCCCGGACAGAGGTTCGGCGGACCGGCGAGGGCATCCTCATCAGCCTCACCGACGAGGTCAATTTCAGCATGTTCAGCGTCGGGTCGGCCGAGCCGCAGGCCAAGGTGGTGCGCGCCCTGGAGCAGGTCGCCCGCATCCTCAAGGACCGTCCCGGGCGGATCATCGTGCGCGGCCACACCGATGCGCGGCCGTTCCGCTCGGAGGTCTACGACAACTGGCGCCTGTCCTCGGCCCGCGCCCAGATGGCCTCCTACATGCTGGTGCGCGGCGGCGTCGCCGATGCCCGCCTCGAGCGCATCGAGGGCTATGCCGACCGGCAGCCGCGCAACGGCGCCGACCCGAAGGCCGCCGAGAACCGGCGCATCGAGATCCTGCTGCGGGCGCGCCCCGAATGAGGGCGGGCGCCGGATTGCGCCGGGCGTGGCTCGCCGGCGGCCTTTTCGTCGCCGGTGCGATGCTCGCCGCACCGGCCGGAGCGGCCGATGCTCATGGAAGTTCCCCGGCGGGTGGCCACGGCAGTTCCCCTGCGGGGGGAGCGACAAACGCCCCGGCAAGCTCTCCTATCGGCGATCACGGAAGTGGCGCCGCCGCGGCCGCGCCGATCGAGCCGCTGCCGGTCAAGCCGCGCCCGGTCCCGGTCGAACTCGTTCGGACCCTGCAATTGCTGCAGGACCGCATCGCCCAGGGCTCGGCCCAGGCGCATCAGGGCCAGCGCGCCCTTCTGGCGCTGGCGGAATCGCGCATGCTCGCCCTCGAACCCGAGGTCTGGACCGACTCCGCCGCCCTGAATGCGGCCGTCAGCTTCGCTCTGGGCGGCGGTGGGCCGACGGTGCTGCGCCACCTCGTCGCCTCGGGCAAGCTGCCGGAGGCCGAAACGCCCCTGGTCCTCGGGGCGCTCGCCTATCTGGAGGGGCGCGAGAAGGAGGCCCGGGCCCTGCTGGTCAAGATCGACCCGCAATCGGTGCCGGTCAGCCTCGGCGGCCAGCTCGCCCTGGCCCAATCGGCGCTCGTCGTGCGCGATGATCCGACCCAATCGGTCCGCCTGCTCGACCTGGCGCGTCTGCTGGCGCCCGGTACGCTGGTGGAGGAGGGGGCCCTGCGCCGCGAGATCTTCGTCCTCGCCCAGGCCAACGACCTGTCCAAGTTCGAGACCCTGGCGATCCAGTATCTGCGCCGCTTCCGCCACTCGGTCTATGCCGGCAATTTCCGCCAGCGCTTCGCCGCCGCGCTCACACGGCTCGATTTCACCGGGGACGACACCCGGTTCGGGCGCCTCCAGGCCATGCTCGACGAGATCGAGGTCGAGGGACGGCGCGAACTCTACCTCCTCGTCGCCCGCGCGGCCCTCGACCAGGGCAAGGGCGGGACGGCGGTCTTCGCCGCCGAGCGCGGCGTCACCCTGACCGAGCCCGGCTCGGTCGATGCCATGCGAGCGCGCCTCTACCGGGCGGCGGCCCTCGTCGTGGTGGACGGACGCTTCGAGGAATCGATCGAGACTCTGCGGATGACCGATCGCACCCTGCTGGAGCCCGCCGACCGCGACCTGCTCGATGCGGCCCTGTCGACCGCGCGCGGGATCCGGGCGAATGTCGTTGCCCCAGCCCTTGCCCCAGCCCTTGCCCCAGCCCTTGCCCCGGCCCCGGCCCCGGCCCCAGCGCCGGCCCCGGCGCCGATTCCGGCCGCAGCGGAGCCGACGGGCGCCCGGGTTCTGCCCGTCGCCCCCGCCATCGCGCGGGCGCAGGGCGCGCTCGGGCGCGTCGACGAGATCATGCGGAGGAGTGAGCGATGAACGCGCTCGGTGCCACTTATCCCGGTTCCCGATCCCTCACCGATCCGGCGGGGTCCCGCTCAACCGGATACGAGACGCCGGAGCCCGGCGCCGACGCCTTCGGGACCGTGCTCGGAGCCCTGCACGGTGCGCGAGCCCCGGGCGACACCGTTCCGCCGAAGGCCGAGCGCGGGAAGCGCGGGGAGGACGCCGCCGGCATCGACGACAAGACAGCGTCGCGAGACGGCGAGACGGCATCGCGGGAGGACAAGACGGCGGAGGCGGAGGGCCATCCGGCGTCCGCCGACGCACAGGCGCCGTCACCCGGCGAGGGCTCCGGCCCGATGGCCCTCCTCGCCCTCCTGATGCCGTCCGGCGGGACGCCGGCACCGAGACCGCACGACCTGCCTCAAGAAACGCTGGAAACGCTGGTGGCCCGCGCCCTGCCGGGCCAGGGCGTTGCCTCGGTGGCCGTGCAGGTTGACGGCGTGGCTCTGGCGGCCGGGTCGGAAGCCAGCCTCGCCATCGGGGCACCGGGGATGGAGGCCGCGGCCGGAACGGCCGAGGCGCGCACCCGCGTCACGGTACTCCAGCGCGAAACCCACTTCGCCCCGGTTCGCCCGAACCTCCTGCCCGGCACCTCTCCATCGGGAGCCGAGACGGGCAGCCAGGCGATCATCGCCGGAACCCCGGCCTTCGGCCCGCCCGATGCGGCATCTCTGGCGCATGAGGCCGCCGGTCTGCTCGATGCCGCGGCGATGCCCGCATCCCCGTCCGTGTCACCTCCGGGCGGTGCGCCGGTCGCGGCTGCGGCTCATTCGGGCTCGGCAAGCCCGGTTCAGGACCCGGACCGAGCGATGGCCGCAGCCCTGGCCGATCCGGCGCGGCTGGCGGCGGCGCGCGCGCAGAGTGCCGGCGCGAACGGGTCTCCGCTCCCGGGCGCGCCCTCCGGCCCCCCGGCCGGGCTCGGGGCCGCATCCCCGGATGCCGAGGCGCGGGCGGATGCCCAATCCGGCCCCGGCGAAACTCGGGGAGCCGGCGCGGCCGCGCGGACGCCGGATCTCGGCGTCGCCTCCGCGCTGCGCGGTCCGCTGCCGTCCAGCGGTGGGCCGGTCCAGTCCGCCGGCCTCGCCCGGACGATGGCGGATGCTGGGTGGCGGATCGCGCCGGCGGTCGCCTCTGGGGCTGGCGAAGCCGCCATCCCGTCCGTGCCCAGCCCGGCTCCCTCCCTGCCGGGGATCGCCGATCCCGGCCTTCTAACCGGGGCCTTGCCCGGCCCCGCGGCCGCCCCCGCGCAGCAGGTCGCTGCCGCCGTCGTGGCGGCGCTTCCACCCGGCCCGCCTGTGCTTCCCGGCGCAGCCCAGGGGGAGGGGCCTTTGAGGCTCCTGACGCTGCAACTGCACCCGGCGGATCTCGGCACCGTCCTGGTGCGGATGCGCCTGCGCGACGGTCAGCTCGCGCTGAGCCTGCAGGCTGGTCGTGAGGACACGGCGCGTCTCCTGCGCGAGGGCGGTGCGGTCCTGAACGACCTCCTGCGTCAGGCCGGATATCGTTCCGAGGCCGTGACGGTCACCATCCTGCCGGCCAGCCCGCAGGGCGACGGGTCGGCCAATCCAGGCTCGCAACAGGGACAGGGCGCACAAGGCTTCCCGGCGCAGGGCGAGTCCGGCGCGAACCACGGCCGTGCGACGCCCGACCAGTCGGGCCGGCGTGCCCCGGACGAGTCCGGTGCGGCCTCCCACGATTCCCGAGAGCGGATGCATGAGAGCGTTTCGAGCAGCCCTGATCGCAGCGGCGTTTACCTCTAGCCTTCCGGGCGCGGCGGTCGCCAACAGCGCGCCGCCGGCGCCGGCCAAGGCCGCCGCGCTGCCCGCCTCGGCCAATATCTGCGAGCGCGAGATGGCGGGCGCCTCGGCCCGGCACGGGGTACCGCTCGGCGTGCTCTACGCGGTGGGCCTGACCGAGAGCGGCAGGCGCGGCTCGCTACAGCCCTACGCCATGAACATCCAGGGGCGGGCCTATTTCGGGACCAGCGCCGCCGACGTGATGAGCCAGCTCGCCCAGGCCCGGGCCGGCGGGATCAAGCTCGTCGATCTCGGCTGCATGCAGATCAACCATCACTACCACCGCGAAAAATTCGCGAGCCTGGAGGCGATGATCGATCCGCGCCAGAACGTCGAGTACGCCACCCTGTTCCTGAAGCAGTTGAAGGCGCGCGAGGGCAGCTGGACCCTGGCGGTGGCGCGCTACCATGCCGGGCCGAACAACAACCCGGCGCAGAAGCAGTATGTCTGCCGGGTCATCACCAACATGGTCGCCACCGGCTTCGGAGCCTGGACCCCGGGGGCGCGCAGCTTCTGCCAGTGAGGGAGATCAGCCGACGAAGGTGTAGCCCATGAAGCGCTTGGCTTCGATCGGATCGTAGCCGAGGCGCTGGCTGAGCTTCTTGCGCAGCTTGCTGACGTGGCCCTCGATGACGCTTTCCTCGACGCCGTTGCTGTAGACGCCGTAGACGATGTTGTAGATCTGCGCCTTCGTCATGCGGCGGCCGCGATGGCGCACCAGGCATTCGAGGATGTGCCGTTCCCGGCGCGGCAGGGGCAGCACCGCGCCGTCGACCTCGGGGTCGCGGCCATCGAAATGCACCTTCAGGCGCGCGGCCTCGGGCGTCGTTTCCCGGACCGGCTGGGTCTCGGCGTTGACGCGGCGCCAGATCGCCTCCGAACGCGCCAGGATCTCGCGGATGTGGACGGGCTTCGGCAGCACGTCGTCGATGCCGGCCTCGAACAGCTGGAGGGTCTGGTCGAGCGAGCGCACATCGCTCAGCGCGATGATCGGGGCGCGCGACATCTTCCGGATCAGACCGGCGCAGCGCGCCCGGCCCTCGAAATCCCCGAGCAGGAAGCCCTGGATCGCCTCCCGGTCGACCGGCGATGAGGACTGGAACCAGTGCGTGAATTCCTGCGGATCGAGCCCGAGGGAGGAGATGCCTTCGCGATCGAAGCTGGCCTTGTATCCGGAATTTACTGATGGCCGCTCATCGACCAGGACGTACATCGACAGTCTCCGGGTCACCGTGCACGTCAATCACAGGCGAACGTGTCAACGCGCATAGGCAAGACAACTGAAAGTTCCGCCGGCGCTTAGTCAATGTAGGCGGAGACAAAGCAGGGCGGTTCGATTCGGCTATCATTCAGCAATGTCGAGCATCGACCGCGCCGTCAATGGCTGAATGAGCACACGCGAACGTGATCGAACCGCTTTGGCATACCAAATTGCCGCGCCCGAGATCGTGCCGCATCACGCCGCCGCGCGCACCAGCCTGGCATCCTCCAGGGCCGCCTTGAATTCGGCGAGGCAGAAGCCGGGTTCCTTTTTGGCGCGGATATCCTGATTGGCGCGGATGTCCTGATTGGTGCGGATGTCCTGGTCGGCGCGGATATCCCGGTCCGCGAGGATGCGCTGGATGGCGACGCCGACATAGACCCCGTCGAGGATCAGCTTGAAGAAGACCGTCACGGGTTCGGTGACGAATTCCATGTCGAGCACGACGGTGAGGGAGCGGCCCCAATCGAACTGCACGTCGGCGCCGTCCGCATAGGCGATCGTCGCTTCCTTGAAGAACGGTTCGGCCGAGGAGGCGACGAGGTCGGCGATGTTGCCGTGTCGCGCAGCCTGCACCCATCCGATCAGGATGCCGCCGTCGAGCAGGCAGAGTTCGGCGATGAAGTCGCGGATCGCGGTGGCGAAGACGCGCTCGGCATCGGCGAGCACGTCCGGCTCGTGCCAGGGCGAGGCTTCGGCGGAAAACGACGTTTCGGTCATCAGCGCGCCTTCGAGAACAGGAAGAACAGGATCTGAGCCACTGCGCTGTAGAACTCCGCGGGAATCATCTGGTCCACCTCGACACTGTCGTACAGGGACCTTGCGAGAGGCTTGTCTTCCACCACCGCGATGCCGTTCGCCTCGGCGATTTCTCGGATGCGCAGGGCGACGAGGTCCTTGCCCTTGGCCAGCACGAGGGGCGCGGGCTGCTCGTCGCGGGCATAGCGCAGCGCGATGGCGTAGTGCGTCGGGTTGGCGATCACCACGGTGGCCTGTTTGACGTTGGCGAGCATGCGCTTGCGCGAGCGATCCTGCGCCAGCGAGCGCAGCCGGCTCTTCACCAGCGGATCGCCCTCCGTCTGCTTGTGCTCGTCCTTCAGATCCTGCTTCGACATCCTGAGCGAGCGCTGCCAGCGCATCCGCGACCAGACCAGGTCGGCGGCCACGATGACGATCGTGGCGATGCACACGACCGAAATGAGCCGGATCGACACGGTCAGGATGAGATCCGGGATCTGGCTCGGGTCGGCGAACATGGCACTCACGACTTTGCCGCCCTCCGAGCGCAGGAGCAGCAGGGCAATGAGACTGACACTTAAAAATTTAAGGACCGATTTCAGGAATTCGGCCTGACCCGCCTTTCCGAAGATCCGTCCCCAGCCGGCCATCGGCGACACCCTGGACCATTGCGGGCGGATGCGTTCGAGGACGAGGCTCGGCACGTTCTGGATCAGCGCCGAGACGAGGCCGCAGCCGCCGATGACCAGTACGATCGGCACCAGGAAGCGCGCCGCCGCCAGGGCGGTGGCTTCGAGGAGGCGCGCTACGTCCTGGTTGTTCTCGAGGGCGAAGTCGCGAGGGTGGTCGAGGAACGGAGCCAGCGCCTGGATCAGGGGCGTGAGGGACTCGCGGAGACCGAAGCTGAGGGCGATGAGCAGCCCGAGAATCGAGGCGAAGATCGGCGCCTCGCGCGAGAACGGGACGTTGCCCTTCTCGACCGCCTCGCGGATCTTGCGCTCGGTCGCCGCCTCGGTCTTGCTCTCCTTGTCGTCGTCGGACATCGCATGACCGGGCCGGGACCGCTCGCCTTAGCGGACGAGGGTCTCGACCTCGCCCTCGGCGTTGATTTCGAGTTCGCCGCGCCCGGCCATCTCCAGGGCGAGATCGGTGATGCTGCGGCGCGCCTCGGTCACGTCCTTCTGGGCCGCCGGCTCGCCGCCGTTCAATTCGTGCTCGACCATGCGGCGGACGCGGGCGGAGAGCGCACTCAGGATGACGCCGCGGAACTCGGCATCGGTGCCCTTCAGGGCCAGGACGAGGCGATCGTTGGGCACCGCGTCGAACAGGGTGGTGCGGGCGCGCGGCGCCAGCTTGACGATGTCGTCGAAGGTGAACAGCAGGCCCTTGAGGATCTCGACGGATTTCGGCCGCGATTCGGACAGGCTGGACAGCACCTCGTCGATCTGGGTGCGCTCCATCTTGTTGATGATGTCGGCCATCTTGGCGTGGGTGTCCGCCCCCGCATTGCGGGCTCCGTTGGCGAGCAGGTCCTCGTTCAGGGCGCGCTCGATGGTGGCGATCACCTCGTCGCAGACCGGCTTGAAGCTCAGCATCCGCCGCATCACCGTGTTGCGGGTGGGCTGGGGCAGATGGGCCATCACCTTCGCGGCCGCCGCGGGCTTGAGGCGCGACAGGATGAGGGCCGCCGTCTGCGGATGCTCCTTGACGAGGTAGCTCGCGATCACGCCCTCGGAGACCGCCGCCATGCGTTCCCAGACCGAGCGGTCGGCATCGCCCCGGACATCGGCCAGGATGGCGGCCACCTGATCGGCGGGCATCAGGCCGGTGAGCAGCTTCTCCACCTCCGACGCGGTGCCGATCAGACGGCCGTCGGCGGAAAACTCGTGCGAGAACATCTCGACGATGTCGTCGAGCTGATGCGCGCTGACCGTGCCGAGCTGCGTCGCCGAGCGGGTGATGCGGCGGATCTCGTCCGGCTCGAAATATTTCAGCAGGCGCCCGGCCGCGGGCTTGCCCATGGCCAGGAGCAGGGCCGCGACCTCGTCCACCGGGTTGAGGGGCCGATGGGCGCCCGGGGCCCGTTGGGGGATCGGCACGCTCGCCACGGTCTTCGTCCTCAGCCGTTCTGGCCGGCGTCGGCCGGGCCGACGATCTCGGTCAGGGAGACTCCGAAGCGGGAATTGTCCTCCTCGACCACGACGATCTCGCCGCGCGCCACGACCCGACCGTTGACGGTGACGTCGACGGGTTCGCCGACCCGGTGGTCGAGGGGCACGATGGCGCCGCGCCCGAGCTTCATCAGGTTGGCCACCGGCATGGTGGCGGAGCCCAGCACGACCTGGATCAGCACGGGGATGCGCAGGATCGAATCGAGGTTGCGGCCGTCGCCGATCCGCGCGTCGTTCCCGGCCGGCACGTCGACCGACACGCTGGGGAACACCGGGGCGGTGCCGGCGGCGGCGATGTCCGCATCGTCGAAGGGGCTGTTGCTCATCATCCGCTCGTCAGGGGCTGCAATCGAAAGCCGGACAGGAGGCCGGCCGGGTGCGGAAGGGATAAGGATCGGGGAAAGTCGGTCCGCACGCAAGCGGATCGGCGTCAGGCGGTCAGTTGGTGCCGACCTGTGGCCGCCACATCGCGGCCCGGTCCTTCGCGATCCGGTCCTTCGCCACTTGGTCCTTCGCGACCCGCGATCTCGCGACGGCTGGCCTCCAGCTCGGCCAGGGTCTGGCGCGCTTCGCCGATGCGCTGGTCGAGCGCTTCGAGGATCTCGCGACCCTCGGCGCTGAAGTTGCGCACCGCCTCGCCCGCCTGGGCCAGGGCCTGACCGGACTGCGTCAGGATGCGGCCGTATTCGGCCTGCGTCCGGTCGAGGCGCTTCAGCTTGAGGTACATCGGCACCACGCAGGCGCTCGTCGCCATGAGGGCGAGGAGCAGAATGGTATCAACCCACGGGGTCATGGGGCACGCCCTCCTGGTCCTGCGTGATGGCTTCGTCGACGCGCAGCACGTAGGAGCCCTGCGCCTGGCCCATGTGGCACCAGAACAGCGCCCGGTCGTTGCCCTCGAGCTTCACCCGCGTCGACGGCGTCGCGTCGAGGCTGATGACCTGGCCGACCTTGAGGTCCGCGATCTCGCCGAGCGTGAGCGTGCGCTCCTCGAGCACCGCCCGCAGGGTGACCTCCGCCTTCTGCACCTCGGCGGCGATCTGCTGCGTCCATTTCGGGTCGCGGGCGGCCGAGTCGCCGGTCAGCACCTTGGCAAGGGCCGGCCGCATCGGGTTGATCACCGACTGGGGCAGGATCAGGAACATCTCGCCGCCGCGATTGAGCGCCTGGACCGAGAACTTGGCCTCGACGGCCTTGTTGTTGCGCCCGCCGATCACCGCGAACTCCATCCGGGTCTCGGTGCGCTCCAACCGGAACGGCGTCATCGAGACGAGGGAGAACGACGATTCGAGGGCCTTGCCGACCTGCTCCAGGATGGTCTGGGCGAGGCGGATCTCGAGGCTGGAGAACGGGCGCTCGTCCTCCACCGGCGGCTCGGCCCCATCCGCACCGAACAGAGCCTCCACCAGGGTGAAGAGGAAGTCGCGGTCGAGGCCGACCAGGATGTGGCTGTCCCATTCGGGGGCGTGGAAGATGCCCGCGATCGCGTTGTTCTCGTAGGCGTCGAGCATCTCGCCGAAGCGGCCGCTGGTGACGCCGCTGAAGGAGAAGTAGACCGGCGATGAGACGAGGGGCTTGAGGTTGTCCGAGCAGCCCGAGGTGAGCCGGTCGAACACCACGTGCAGCATCGGCATGCGGTCGAGGGAGAGCCCGCCCGCTTCGATCAGGCGGGCACGGACCTCGGCGGCGTTCCCGGTGGGGACGTTCATGCTCAGGCGGCCTCCCTCTGCGCGCCGCCGTTGACGGTGGCGTTCTCGACCTCGTCGATGGTGGGCCGGTCGCTCAGGGCGATGCCCTTGCGGCCATGCTCGACGGCGATCTGCGGCACGGCCCCGCTCATGTAGGCGATCAGGCTCTGCTTGACGATGACGTAGACGTGGTTCTGCTTCTCGCGGATGATCTTGATCTTGATGGCGAAGGGGCCGAGCACGCCGTAGGACATGAACACGCCGAAGAAGGTGCCCACCAGCGCCGCGCCGATGAGGCCGCCGAGGATCTGAGGCGACTGATCGAGGGCGCCCATCGCCTTCACGATGCCGAGCACCGCCGCCACGATGCCCAGCGCCGGCATCGCCTCGGCCACGGTGGTGACCGCGCCGTAGGGCTTGAGGCGATCCTTGCGGTAGCCGCTGATCTCCTCCTCCATCAGCGCCTCGATCTCGTGCGCGCGGGCGTTGCCGATCAGGATGAGACGGGCATAGTCGCAGATGAACAGCACGAGGTCGGCGTTCTTGGCGATGTCCGGGTAGGCCTTGAAGATCTCGGAATTGGCCGGGTCGTCGAGGTGGGGCTCGACCTCGTTGCGGGGCTTGGCCTTCAGCTCGCGCATCAGGGCGTGCAGGAGGCCCAGCAGGGCGAGGTAATCCTTGCGCTTCGGCACCTTACCGGTCAGCGCATCGAGGCTGGCCTTGCCCGAGTCGACCACCGTCTTCATCGGGTTGGCCATCACGAAGGTGCCGGCCCCCATCCCGCCGATGATGACGAATTCCCAGGGCTGCCAGAGCACGACCAGATGGCCGCCCATGGCGACGAAGCCGCCGAGCATGCAGCCGATTGCGATGACGAGGCCGATCAGAACGCCCAAGGCTCGACGCCTCCGCTGGGGATGGAAAAATCCGATGGAGCGGACCTAACCAGGATGGCTTGCGTGGGGCTGGATCGTTTCTCCCCCGAAACGCCGGGTCCGGGTGGGACCGCGCGCGGCGCCGCGCGTTGACGCTGCGCAGAGTAACCGAAGCGAGACCGCCCGATGAGCAGCACGGCCACGCCCGACAACGACCACGAGCCCGCCACCGTCAACGTCTCGGAGCCCTGGACCCTGGCCTACTGGGCCCGCCGCTTCGAGGTGCCGCGCGAGGAGGTCGAGGCGGCCGTCGCGGCGGTGGGGCACGATCCCCAGGCCGTCGCCGCGCGGCTCGGCCGGCCCTGGCCGTTCGAGGGCAGCGGCATCGTGTAAGGGCGAAGCGGCGTCCCTCAGCGGCGCCCGCTCGAGCCGAAGCCGCCGGTGCCGCGGGGGCCGGACTCGGTGAGGCGCGGAGCCGCACCGGGCCCGTCATGCCCGGTCTCGTCCCGAATCGCGAAGGTCGGCCGCGTCACGCGGGTGAAGACGAGCTGGGCGATGCGGTCGCCCGGCTCGATCCGGATGCCGGCGGCGTCCGGGCCGGGCGGATTGCGGTTCCAGGCCGAGATCATCAGCGGCCCCTCGTAGTCCGCGTCGATCACGCCCGTGCCGTTGCCGAGGACCAGGCCCTCGCGGTGGCCGAGGCCGGAGCGCGCGAAGAGGAGGCCGCACCAGCGCGGATCGCGGATCGCCAGGGAGAACCCGGCCGGGATCAGGGCCGGCGGACCCTGCGGCGCCAGGATCAGGGGCGCGTCGAGGCAGGCGTGGAGATCGAGGCCGGCGGCCTGGGCCGAGCCCCAGCGCGGAAATCCCCAGCCGGCGAGGCGGGAATCGAGCAGGCGCACGTCGACGGCGAGGTTGATGACGATGGAGAGGTTGACGGCGAGGCCCTCGGCACCGTCGGCTCCGGCGGTCACGCGGTCCGCGCCGCGATGGCGTCGGCCAGCGCGACCGTCCGGGTCGCCTCCGCGGCATGCAGGCGCTCCACCATCTTGCCGTCGAGGCCGATGACGCCGCGGTCGCGATTCTCCGGCTCGGCGAAGGCCGCCAGGATGCGTCGGGCCCAGGCGATGTCCGCCTCGCTCGGGCCGAAGGCGGCGTTGGCGGGCGCGATCTGGTCCGGGTGGATCAGCATCTTGCCGTCGAAGCCGCAATCGCGCCCCTGCGCGCATTCGGACGCGAAGCCCGCCGCATCGCGAAACTCGTTGTAGATCCCGTCGATCACGTCGATCTCGTAGGCGCGGGCGGCGGCGATCACGCTCATCAGCCACGGCATCAGGGCCGGCCGGCCCGGCACGCCGAGGCGCAGGCGGCTGGCCTTGGCCAGATCGTTCGGCCCGACCATCAGGCAGGCGAGGCGGGTGTCGACGTCGCGGGCCGAACTCGCGATGTCGGCGAGATGCAGGATCGCCATCGGGCTCTCGATCATCGCCCAGGTGCGGGTCCGGTCCGGTGCGCCGAGGCGGCGCAGGCGCGAGCCCACGGCCACCAGGGCATCGGCGCCCGTCACCTTCGGTACCACGATCGCGTCGGGGCCGGCGGGCGCGATGGCGGCGAGGTCGGCCTCGCCATAGGGCGTGTCGAGGGCGTTGATCCGCACCACGACCTCGCGCCGGCCGAAGCCCCGCTCCGCCACCGCGCGGGCGACGGCCTCGCGCGTCGCCGCCCGCGTCTCCGGCGCGACCCCGTCCTCCAGGTCGATCATCACCACGTCGGTCGGGAGCGTGCGGGCCTTCTCCAGCAGACGGGGATTCGAGCCCGGCATCGCGAGGACGCTGCGGCGAGGGCGGATCTCGGTCATGGCGCATCCCTTCGACGATGGTGCGGGGTCGGGCGCGACGTCACCGGACCCGGCGGCGATGCCGGCCTGTCACGAAGCCCCCTCGGCACCGACTCACCCTGGGAGCCGGCGATACCGGTCCCGCGACAGGGTTTCAAGGCATCGACCCCATGCGCGGCCCGGCACCGCTCCGGGCCGGCCTCGACCAGTCAATCCCGCAGATTGTAATGCGCCACACCACCGCCGAGGCGTGTGTCATGAGACTGTCGCGCAATCGTCATACCGCCTTGGCCCAACGCACCGTATGGCGCGGTGCACACCGGACGACGCGCTGCGGCATGTGATCCGGTGCGCACTCCTCCAGGAGATCCTTCGATGAAGTTCACTACCCTTGCCACCCTCGTGGGACTTGGCCTTGCCTCCCTCGCACCGGCCCAGGCCGCCGAGATCACGGGAGCGGGCGCGACCTTCCCGTTCCCGATCTATTCGAAGTGGGCCGAAGCCTACCGCAAGGAGAGCGGTCTCGGCCTCAACTACCAGTCGATCGGCTCCGGCGGCGGCATCAAGCAGATCCAGGCCAAGACCGTCGATTTCGGCGCTTCCGACGCGCCGCTGAAGGGCCCCGCCCTGGAGAAGGACGGCCTCGTCCAGTTCCCGACCGTCATGGGCGGCGTCGTCACCGTGGTGAACATCCCGGGCGTCGAGCCGGGCAAGCTCAAGCTCACCGGCGACGTCATCGCCGACATCTATGCCGGCAAGATCGCCAAGTGGTCGGATGCCCGCATCGCCAAGCTGAATGAGGGCCTGAAGCTGCCCGATTCCAACATCACCCCGGTCTACCGCTCGGATGCCTCCGGCACGACCAACATCTTCACCACCTACCTGTCCCAGGTCTCCGAGCCCTGGAAGAAGGATTACGGTTCGGCCACCACCATCAGCTGGCCCGTGGGCCAGGGCGGCAAGGGCAACGAGGGCGTCACCGCCACCGTCAAGCAGGTCCCGAACGCCATCGGCTACGTCGAGTCGGCCTACGCCAAGCAGAACAAGCTCAGCTACGCTCTGATCCAGAACAAGGCCGGCAAGTTCCCGCAGCCCGACGACAAGGCCTTCCAGGCCGCCGCCGCCAGCGCCGATTGGAAAGCCGCCCCCGGCTTCGGCATCTCGCTGACCAACGAGCCCGGCGACGATGCCTGGCCGATCACCGCCGCGACCTTCATCCTCGTCCACAAGGACCCGACCGACCCGGCCCGCACGGCCGAAGTCCTGAAGTTCTTCGACTGGGCCTACAAGAATGGCGACAAGCTCGCGGTCGACCTCGACTACGTGCCGCTGCCCGACGCCGTCGTGAGCCAGATCCACGACGCGTGGAAGGAGATCAAGGGCAAGGACGGCAAGCCCGTCTTCAACATGTGAGCCGAAACCCTCGCGGGCTCCGGCCCGCGAGCCCCGCGGGGGCGAGCCACCCCGCGCGGCCAGCGAGCCCCGCGGGGCGAGCCACCTCGCGCAAGCGTGCCAGACCGGCCCGGCGTCACGACGCCGGGTTCGGCCGGCGCACCCCCCCTGGCAACGATCCGGTGATCCCCTCTCGCGCCGACGCCCGGCGCAGGGTAGGACGCCGCCCGGTGAAGAGAAGACACTCGGATGGCCGCCTTGACTGACCAGATCGCCCTGACGCGGGACCGCGCCTCGGTCCGCAAGAAGCCCGGCGGCCTCGGCGACAGCCTGTTCCGCACGGCCTCCTACGGCTCGGCCCTCCTGGTGCTCCTCTTCCTGGCCGGCATCCTGGGCTCCATCGCCTACGGCGCCTGGCCGGCCTTCAACGAGTTCGGCTTCGGCTTCATCACCTCCAGCACCTGGAATATCGGGCAGGAGCAGTACGGCGCCCTGGTGGCCATCGTGGGCACCCTGGCCTCGGCGGTCCTCGCCCTGCTGATCGGCGTGCCGCTGTCGCTCGGCATCGCGGTCTACCTGACCCAGCTTTGCCCCGGCTGGGCCCGCAAGCCGGTCTCGATGACCATCGAGCTTCTCGCCTCGGTGCCGAGCATCATCTACGGCATGTGGGGCCTGTTCGTGTTCGCCCCCCTGTTCGCCCGCTTCGTGCAGGTGCCGGTCTCGAACCTGGTCGAGGGGATGCCCATCGTCGGCACCCTGTTCTACGCCCGCGTGCCCTCCGGCGTCGGCATCCTCACCGCCGGCATCATCCTCGCCATCATGATCGTGCCCTTCGTGGCCTCGATCACCCGCGACATGCTCGACCAGATCCCGACCGTGCTGCGCGAGAGCGCCTACGGCATCGGCTGCACCACCTGGGAGGTGGTGCGCCACGTGCTGGTGCCGCAGGCCTCGGTCTCGATCATCGGCGCGATCATGCTCGGCCTCGGCCGGGCGCTCGGCGAGACCATGGCGGTGACCTTCGTCATCGGCAACGCCAACCGGCTCTCGGGTTCGGTCTTCGATCCGGGCTCCACCATCGCGTCGCGCATCGCCAACGAGTTCAACGAGGCCGACGGCCTGCAGCTGAACTCCCTGATGGCGCTGGGCTGCATCCTCTTCGTGATCACCTTCTTCGTCCTGATCATCGCCCGCATCCTCACCCGCCGCGCCAAGGTCGCCTGAAGCCGGATCGCCCCAAGGCCCGCGACCCCGCGCTTCGAGACGTCAGGAACCCCATCATGGACGCCGCCAACCCCCTCACCGCCAACCCCCTCACTGCCACGCCGGCCCGGATCAGCCGGGTCCGCTCGGGCCGCCGGATCGCCGACCGGACCCTGATCCTGGCCAGCACGATCGCCACGCTGGTCGGCATCGTCGTGCTCGGCTCGATCCTGTTCATGCTGGTGGTCGAGGGCATCAAGGGCTTCTCGCCGATGCTCTTCACCGAGCCGACGCCGGGACCCGGCTCCGAGGGCGGCGGCATCGCCAACGCCATCCTGGGCAGCCTCGTGATGACCGTCCTGGCCATCCTGGTGGCGACCCCGGTCGGCGTGATGGCCGGCACCTTCCTGGCCGAGTACGGCCGCAACTCGAAGCTCGCCGATGTCATCCGCTTCCTGAACGACATCCTTCTGTCGGCGCCCTCGATCCTCATCGGCCTGTTCGTCTACACCCTGATGGTGCGCCCGATGGGCTCCTATTCGGGCTGGGCCGGCGCCGTGGCGCTCGCCATCATCGCCACCCCGGTCATCGTGCGCACCACCGAGGACATGCTGCGCCTCGTGCCCTCGACCCTGCGCGAAGCCGGCGCGGCGCTCGGCGCGCCGCCCTCCATCGTGATCAAGAGCATCACCTGGCGCGGGGCCAGCGCCGGCATCGTCACCGGCATCATCCTGGCGCTCGCCCGCATCGCCGGCGAGACGGCGCCGCTCCTGTTCACGGCGCTCAACAACAACAGCTGGTTCTCCGCCAACCTGATGGGCGGCGTCCCGAACCTGCCGGTGATGATCTACCAGTTCGCGCTCTCGCCCTACCAGAACTGGCAGCAGCTCGCCTGGGCCGGCGCCCTCCTGATCACGGTCACGATCCTCGCCCTGTCGATCGTGGCCCGGTTCGTCATCAAGACCGAGCGGTCGCGCTGACCTCCAGCGCCCCGCCTCCCGCTTCCTCCCCTTCGCTCGACAGGATGCTGAACCGATGAACGCCGCCCCCGGGATCACCTCCGCGCAGCTCACCGGACGCCACAAGGCCGACGAGACCTCGCCGATCCGCATCGCCGTCAAGGACCTGAACTTCTACTACGGCAGCTTCCACGGCCTGAAGTCGGTCAACCTCAACTTCCACGACCGCCAGGTGACGGCGCTGATCGGCCCGTCCGGCTGCGGGAAGTCGACCCTGCTGCGCACCTTCAACCGCATCTACAGCCTGTATCCGGACCAGCGGGCGGAGGGCGAAATCCTCCTCGACGGCCAGAACGTGCTGGATTCCAACGTCGACCTGAACGAGCTGCGCTCGCGCATCGGCATGGTGTTCCAGAAGCCGACGCCGTTCCCGATGTCGATCTACGACAACGTCGCCTTCGGCCTGCGCCTCTACGAGAAGCTGCCCAAGGCCGACCTCGACGTGCGCGTCGAGGAATCGCTCCGCAAGGCCGCCCTCTGGGACGAGGTCAAGGACAAGCTCAAGCAATCCGGCATGGGCCTGTCCGGCGGTCAGCAGCAGCGCCTCTGCATCGCCCGCACCGTGGCCCAGCGCCCGGAGGTGATCCTGTTCGACGAGCCGACCTCGGCCCTCGACCCGATCTCGACCGGTCGCATCGAGGAGCTGATCGAGCAGCTGCGCTCGGAATTCACCATTGTCATCGTGACCCACAACATGCAGCAGGCGGCGCGCATCTCGCAGTTCACCGCCTTCATGTATCTCGGCGAACTGGTGGAGTTCGGACCCACCACGCGCATCTTCATGAATCCGGAGAAGCGCCAGACCCAGGACTACATCACCGGCCGCTTCGGCTGATCCGGTCCACGCCAGACCCCATGCCAGAACCCATGCCAGATCCCATGCCGTGGCGGGCACCGGACAGGCGGGCCCGACCGAGGAGTGCGACCCATGCCCGACCACATCGTCAAATCCTACGACACGGATCTTGAGAACCTGCGCCGCTCGATCTCCGAGATGGGCGGCATCGCCGAGAAGATGATGACCGAGGCCGGCGAGGCCCTGGTGCGCCGCGACTCTCCCCTGGCTCAGGCCGTCATCGCGGCCGATACCCGCCTCGACACCCTTCAGCGCGAGATCGAGGAGCGGGCGATCCTGCTGATCGCCCGGCGCCAGCCGCTGGCCATCGACCTGCGCGAGACGGTGACGGCGATCCGCGTCTCGAACGATATCGAGCGCATCGGCGATCTCGCCAAGAACGTCGCCAAGCGCGTCGTGGCCATCGCCGACCAGATCCAGCCGCAGAAGATCGTCATCGGCGTCCAGCACATGAGCGACCTCGTGCAGGAGCAGCTCAAGGACGTGCTCGACGCCTATGCCAGCCGCGACATCAAGGCGGCGCTCGACGTGTGGGAGCGCGACGACGCCATCGACGCGCTCTACAACTCGCTGTTCCGCGAACTCCTGACCTACATGATGGAGGACCCGCGCAACATCTCGTTCTGTACCCACCTGCTGTTCGTGGCCAAGAACATCGAGCGCATCGGCGATCACACCACCAACATCGCCGAGACGATCCACTACCTGGTCACCGGCGAGAACCTGCTGGCGGAGCGGGAGCGACCCAAGAACGACGCGTCCAACTACGCCACGGTGGACATGCCCGGCGCGGCCTGACTCCGCCTGATCGAAAGCGCACGATGAGTACGCGTATCCTGATCGTCGAGGACGAGGAGGCCCTGACCCTCCTCCTCCGCTACAACCTCGAGGCCGAGGGCTTCATCGTCGATTCCGCCGCGCGCGGCGACGAGGCGGACCTGCGCCTGCAGGAGCAGGTCCCCGACCTCGTCCTGCTCGACTGGATGCTGCCGGCCCTGTCGGGCATCGAGCTGTGCCGCCGCATCCGGGCCCGGCGCGAGACCGAGCGCCTGCCGGTGATCATGCTCACGGCGCGCGGCGAGGAGGGCGACCGCATCCGCGGTCTCGGCACGGGCGCCGACGACTACATCGTCAAGCCGTTCTCGGTGCCGGAACTGCTGGCGCGGGTGCGCGCGCTGCTGCGTCGGGCCAAGCCCGCCCACGTGGCCAACCTGCTGGTGGCCGGCGACATCGAGCTCGACCGGGTCAGCCACCGCATTCGCCGCGAGGGCCGCGAGATCCATCTCGGGCCGACCGAGTTCAAGCTGCTCGAGTTCCTGATGCAGAGCCCCGGCCGGGTGTTTTCCCGCGAGCAGCTCCTCGATGGGGTCTGGGGCCACGACGTCTACATCGACGAGCGCACCGTCGACGTCCATGTCGGCCGCCTGCGCAAGGCCCTGAACCGTCCGCGCCAGAGCGACCCGATCCGCACCGTGCGCGGCTCGGGCTATTCCTTCGACGAGATGTTCGAGGCAGAGGGCGAGTAGGGCGGCCGTTACCACGCAGTCAGGCGAACAGCATGCCGTCGCTGGGCGCGTGCACGGTGAAGCCCTTGCCCTCGTCGATCCAGCCCGCACCGGCAGCGCCCTGGTTGATGCCGGCGGCCTCCTCGGCATTGCCGGCGAAGTGATGCTGGCCGGTCTTGGTGTTGAAGAACCGCTCCAGCGTCACGGTGCCGGGCGCGCTGGCATCCGCGTAGGCCTCGAACGCGACGCCCTCGTATTTGTAGGACGGGTTGGTCTTGATGATCTGGTCGCGCTCGCCGACGCTGGTCGTGAAGAAATGCGCGGTCGTGCCGGTGTCGAAGAACCGGAACACGTCGATGGTGTCGGCTCCCTGGCTCGGGGTCGCCCACGGGGTTCCCTCGTAGGTGAACCACGGCAGGGTCTGCAGGATCTGCGCCTTCTCGGCGCCGCTCGTGGTGTAGAAATGGTCCCCGGTCTTAGTGTCGTAGAAACGGTGCACAGCCGTGACCTCGGCCTGCACGACCAGGGCGGGCGGTGCTGCCTGAATCGGGGCGCTGCGAGCGCCGTACAGCGCCTGGACGCCCGCGATGTCGCCGGCCGCGAGGCTGGAGATGGTGGGATCCAGGATGGCGTTCATCACCTCCGGCTTGGCATTGTAGTGGTCGAGCCCGATCGCATGCCCGATCTCGTGAAGGGCGACGGCGGAAAGATCGACGTTCTGATTGCTGACGACGCGGCCCTTCGCCGTGTGCCATCCTTCTCCACTGTCGAAGGCGACGGTCACGGATTGAAGGCGCTGTCCGCTATAGGAATAGGTCGCATTCCCGACGACCTTGCCGAGACCGTCGATGCTGTTCAGGGTGAAATCGATATCGGATTCGACCATCGACACGACCTGCTGGAAGGCGATGTCGGCATAGCTCGACCAGGCGGCGAAGGCGGCCTGGATGACGCCGACGAAGCTCGCGGGAATCGTTGCGTCGAGAGCCCAGGTGACCATGCCGCCGCCTGTCCCCGCCGGACCTCGGCCCCAGCGCGGTCCCTCGAGCGCGTAATCTCCCATCGGCATCCTCCCATCGGCCCGGGAACCTCGAATGGAAGGATGACCAAATCGTTAATGACACCGCGCTTTTTTCAATCCTTTTCGATCCCGGCCCTTCTCAATCGAGTGCTCGGCTCCGTGTGACTTGGGCGTCACACGATGCTGCGCACCACGCCGCCATCGACCCGGAGGGCCGCCCCGCTGGTGGCGCTGGCGGCCGGGCTGCAGATATAGGCCACCATGCTGGCGACTTCGTCGACGGTGGCGAGGCGGCCGATCAGCGAGGTCGGGCGGTGCTCGGCCACGAAGGCGCGGCCGGCGGCATCGAGGTCGACGTCGCCGCCCCGTCCATCGTCCTTGGCCATGCTCTTCATGAAGTCCGCGACGCCCTCGGACAGGGTCGGTCCCGGCAGCACGCTGTTCACGGTCACGCCGGAGCCGGACACGGTCTCGGCCAGGCCGCGCGCCACGGCGAGCTGGGCCGTCTTGGTCATGCCGTAATGGACCATCTCCACCGGGATGTTCACGCCGGATTCGCTGGAAATGAAGACAACCCGGCCCCAACCGCGCTGGACCATGCCCGGCGTGTAGGCGCGCGACAGGCGCACGCCGCTCATCACGTTGGTCTCGAAGAAGCGGTGCCAGTCCTCGTCCGGAATGTCGAAGAACGGCTTCGGCTCGAAGATGCCGGTGTTGTTGACCAGGATGTCGATGTCCGGCAGCCCCGCGACCACGCGCGCGGCCCCGTCCGGGGTGGAGACGTCGCCCGGCGCGCCGATGAAGGTCGCCTTGCCGGTCTCGCGCTTGAGGCGCTCGACGGCGTCGCGCACGCGATCCTGGGTGCGCCCGTTGATCGCCACCGTCGCGCCGAGCTCCGCCAGGGCCTTGGCGATGGCGTAGCCGATGCCGGTGGTGGAACCGCTGACGAGGGCGCGCTTGCCCGACAGGTCGAGTTGCATGGTCTTGTCCTCGGTGGAGCTGGCACCGGGTCAACGCGCCGGAACGGCCCTGGTGCGATCACGCCATCGGCGCGGCTCTGCCGGGGCTGGGTCAACGTTCCGAAGACCGTCTCTCCGAAGTCTCGTTTCTCCGAAGCGTCATCCTGTCTGTTGGCGCCGCAAGACGCTGGCCACCGCCCCGAAGGCGGCGAGACCGACGGCGCACCACAGGGTCGCGGCCACCGGTCCGGCCGGAGCGGCGCCCTGGTGCAACCCGAAGATCACCGCCACCAGGGCGGCCCCGAAGGATTGTCCGGTCAGACGCGCGGTGGATTGCATGCCGCTGGCCCCGCCGCTGCGGTCACGCGGGGCGCTGGTGATGATGACCTTGTTGTTCGGCGACTGGAACAGCCCGAAGCCGAGGCCGCACAGGGTGAGGCGCCAGGCGATATCGAGATGGGAGGCGTCCGCCGGCAGCAGCGCGATCGCCGCCAGGCCGGTCGCCATCAGGGCGAGACCGAGGCCGCCCAGCAGCCCTGGAGCGTAGCGGTCCGCGAGGCGCCCGGACAGGGGGGCCATCACCGCGATGGCGATGGGCCAGGGCGTCATCAGGAAGCCGGTCTGCGTCTCGGACAGGTGCAGCACGTCCTGAAAGTAGAAGGGCAGGGCGACATAGGCCATCATCTGCGCCCCGAACGAGGCGATCGAGGTCGCCATGGAGAGGGCGAAGGCTGGAATCCGCAGGAGATCGACCGGCAGGAGCGGACGGGTCATCCGGGTCTGCGTCCAGACGAAGACGGCGCCGACGCAGAGGGCCGCGCCGATCTCCGCCAGGGCGACGCCCCGCGTGGCCGGATCGCCGAGGCCGTCGACGCCGGTGATCAGGAGCCCGAAGGTCAGGGCGTTGAGAAGCGCGCTGCGGATGTCGAAGCGGCCGCCGCTCTTCGGCGTCGCCGGCAGGGTGCGGGCGCCGACCGCGAGGGCGATCACCCCAACCGGCAGGTTGACCAGGAACAGCCAGGGCCAGGTCGCCACCGACAGGATCGCGGCCGCCACCGTCGGCCCGGCGGCCGAGGCCATGGCCACCACCAGGGCGACGTTGCCGACGCCGCGCCCGATCAGGCGATGCGGATAGATGAAGCGCACCAGGGCGATGTTGACGCTCATGATGCCGGCGGCGCCGAACCCCTGCGCGATCCGCGCCGCCACCAGCCAGTCGAGGGTCGGGGCGAAGGCGCAGGCCACGGAGGCCGCCGTGAACAGGACGAGGCCGGTGAGGTAGACCCGGCGATAACCGAGGATGTCGCCCAGCGAGGCCAGAGGCAGCAGGGAGGCCGTCACCGCGATCTGGAAGCTGTTGGTGACGAAGATCGCCGCGGAGGGCTCCACCGCCAGATCCTTGGCCATCACCGGCAGGGCCACGTTGACGATGGCGCCGTCGAGCACCGCCATGGTCATCGCAAGGCTGATCGCCAAAAGCGCCAGCATGCGTTCGCGCACCGGCAAACCATCCGGTACGGGCTCGGGCGAGGCGTGGCGGGGCGCGTCGACATTCATGGCCGAGGCGTGGGACGCGGCGCCGGTTTCCGCAAGGGGGCCGGAGACTCCGCGTGTCCTTTGTCACCCGGATCGGGCGGCATGCGGCCGGAACCTGCGCTATGTCAGCCGACGCGTGCGACCGCGCGCCGTTGTCGGGAACACACATGGACGCGCTCCGCTCAGTCTCCGCCCTCCTTCTGGCGGCCCAGCTCACCGTCGCACCGGCCGCCGCGCAGACGAGGTCCGACGACGCGTCTCCCCTGGGCATCGCCCTCGAAGGCTTCGCCTATCCCTATCCGGTGTTCTTCCTCGAGCGGATGCGCGACGGCGAGCGCCAGCGCCTCGCCTATATGGATGTGCCCGCCGAGGGGCAGGCCAACGGACGCACCGTCCTGCTCCTGCACGGGCGCAATTTCCCGTCGAGCTACTGGCAACCGGTGATCCTGGCGCTCAGCCGCGCCGGGTACCGGGTGCTGGTTCCGGATCAGCTCGGATTCGGCAAATCGGCCAAGCCCGTCGGCCCGTACACGTTCGACGCCATGGCGGCCGACACGGTGGGCCTGCTCGATTCCCTCGGGTTGCCGCGCGTCGACGTGGTGGCCCATTCGATGGGCGGAATGCTGGCGGTGCGCCTGACCCGCAATGCCCCGGCCCGCATCAACAGCCTCGTGCTCGAAGCCCCGATCGGTCTGGAGGATTACCGGTTCACCGTGCCGCCCGTCTCCGACGCGACCCTGCTGCGCCTGGAGGGCGACGCGACCGCCGATTCCTATCGCCGCCAGTTGATGACGAACTATGCCCTGTCGCTGCCGTCCTCCGCCATCGAGCCGTTCGTCTCCGTGCGCGAGCGGGTCAAGGGCTCGGGCGAGTATCCGCGCTGGCTCCAGTCCTTCGTCAATTCCTACCAGGCCATCTGGGGCCAGCCGGTGGTGCATGAGATCCCGCTGATCCCGGTGCCGACCCTCTTCCTCATGGGCGAAAACGACCACAATGCCCCGGGCAAGCCCTTCGCGCCGGAATCGCTCCGGGCCGACATGGGGCGCAACGCCGAGCACGCGCGCACGTTGGCCGCTCGGATGCCGAACGGCCGCGCCGTGGTGCTGCCGGGCATCGGCCACCTCGTCCACCTGGAAGCGACGGACCAGTTCAACACGCTGACCCTCGAATTCCTCAACGGCCACTGAGACGACGCAACGCGGGAGACGGTTCATGGATGTGGGCGTGATCGGCCTCGGCCGGATGGGACGCGGCATGGCGGCGAGCCTCGTGCGGGCCGGTCACCGGGTCCGGGTCTGGAATCGCTCCCCGGCGGGGGTCGAGGGGCTGGAAGGCGTGGTGCCGGTGGCCACGGCCGCCGAAGCCTTCGCGGGCGATGCGGCGATCACCATGCTGGCGGACGACGCGGCGTTGCGCGCCGTGATCGTCGCGGGCGGTCTCCTCGACGGCGGCACCCGCCCGGGCCTGCACCTGTCGATGAGCACGATCTCGGTGGCCCTGGCCGAGGATCTGGCGGCGATCCATGCGCGCGCCGGAGTGCCCTACGTCGCGGCCCCCGTCTTCGGTCGCCCCGATGTCGCCGCCATGGGCAAGCTGAACATCGTCGCGGCGGGCGATCCCGCAGCCGTCGCCCGGGCGCAGCCGCTGCTCGATGCCATGGGCGCCCGGACCTGGGCCTTCGGGTCCGAGCCGCACCGGGCCAACGCGGTCAAGCTCGCGGGCAACTTCATGCTGATCTCGGCGATCGAGGCGATGGGCGAAGCGGCCGCCTTGGTGGAGGGGCACGGGGTCACGGGGGGCGATCTCCTCGACCTTCTCACCAACACGCTGTTCGCATCGCCGGTCTACAAGAACTACGGCGCTTTGATCGCCGACCATCGCTACGAGCCGCCGGGATTTGCCCTCAAGCTCGGCGCCAAGGATATCGGCCTCGCCCTGGACGCCGCCGGGGCGGCCGGCGTGCCGATGCCCTTCGCCGACGTGTTGCGCGACACCCTGATCGCGGCGATGGACTACGGCGATGCCGACAAGGACCTCGCCGCCCTCGCCGAGGTCGCCCGCCGGCGCAGCCGGACCGTCTGAGGTCCGGCCCTTCCCGCGGCGTGCGGTCGCCTATCGTCCGAACAGGTAGAGCGACGTACCGACCACCACGGGGACCATCGCGGCGAACCCGATGAACAGCGGCAGGATCCACCGGTTGTGACCCTCGGGCTTCGCTGCGGCGCGGACCTTCGGGGGGGCCGCCTCGGTCTTGCGTGCCAGGGCGATGCGCGCATGCGAGGGGGCATTGCCGGCCGCCTCGTCGTCGGTGCCGAGTTGCGACAGGCCGGTGTCGTAATGGGCGATCTTGTCGCCGGTCCGCCCGCTGTCGATATCCGCCTTGAGCATGGCGGTGGTGGGCCGCTCGGAGTCCGGGGGCGTCTCGACGGAGAGATCGCCCGGGGTGGGTGGGGTTTCGGATCGCAGGGCCATGGAGGTCTCCGGGTGTCTGTGCGGGGCCAACGCGTCAATCCGACCGGCCGTTCGACGCCCTCGGGCGACGCCACGCTGTGACGCAGCCGGAATGCCAGAAGAGCCCCGAACCGGGATTCGGGGCTCTTCTGGCTGCATTCGGGTCCGAGGTGATCGGGCCTGTGCGATCAGCGACCGCCGCCGCCGCCACCCGCGCTGCCGTTCGGGATGGCGCGCTCGGGCAGGTTGGCGTTGCCGCCCGCGGCCGAGTCGGTGGTGATGGTGTCGGCCCCGTTGGCGCCCCGCGCGATCACCACGTCGGGATCGTTTCCGGTGGTGTTCGGCTGGCTCTCGACGATGGTGCCGCGTCCACCGGGTCCGCGCTCGGGCAGGACGCCGGTCTGGGCCGAGACGGACAGGCCGGTGACGGCGGCGATGAGGGCGGCTCCGAAAAGGGGCGCGGACGTTTTCACGAGGGACATGCTACGAAGGCTTTCCGAAGAGGGGATATGTCAGGGCAATCGCCGAATATCGCGCTCGTTCCTCAGTCCTGAGACGCGCGATACTTCTGTCCTGATCCGTACAGTTCCTGTAATGGCTCTGCTGTCCGATGGGGAACACACGTTGTCGTTTGAGTTTTTACCAGGATCTGACAATCGAGAGCCATGAGGAGCGACGAATGCCGGATCCGGAACCGACCAAACCCGGTGACGAGGCCACGCCTGGCGCGCCGGGGACCGGCGAGAACCTGTGTCGTCACTGCCAGGGGACCGGACTGCTGAACGCCCAGCCCTGCCCCGAATGCCGGGGGACCGGCACCATCACCAGCGGGATTGGCGGCGGCTGAGCCGCCAGCCCCACGGGTCGATCACGAAATTCGCGGGGCATGACGCGGTCTGCCCCGCGAATTTCTCCGATCCGCGTCAGACGTGGCCGCCGCGGCGCAGGCTGCTGAGCATGGACAGGTGGGTCTGGATCGACGGCACCGCCACGGTGGCCACCGCGCGGCCGCGGGGGTCGGAGCCACCCTGCGCATAGGCGGTGTTCAGCGCCAGCAACTCCTCATGACCGGCGATCTGTCCCTGCACGTAGGCGCGGTCGAAGGCTCGACCCGGCGAGACGCCCTGTAGTTGCTGCAGGATCGCCATCTGGTCCGGCCGCGGCTGCACGCTGCCCGGTGTCGCCCCGAGGGCGGCCGCCACGGCGGTCTGCTCGTTGATCTCGAGTTGCGCGAAGTTGCGGATGGCGGGGCTGCGCGAGCGCTCGAGAGCGAGCCGGCTGGTCTGGATGGCGAACTCGCCGCCCATCAGTTCCGACAGCCGGAACTGATCCGGCGAGCCGAGGTCGAAAGCGGGCTGGGCCTGGGCCAGCGGCACGGCCGAGACCAAGCCTGCCATAGCAAACAGAACGGAACGTCGATCCATGGGAACGGTCTTTCGAGCTGAGAGAACAGGATTTTGATCTTAAGGCGTGATCATTTCCGTGAATCTCAGTTCGCCGTTGCTTGTTCCCACTTGTCGGATGCGGCCGAGTCGATTTTCAGATTAGAAAAGATCTTAACTTCGATCAATGAGTAGACTATCCGATGATGACCTTGCGACCCGTGCCCGGCTCAAGGTGAGCACTTTGCTGATGCCGATCATTGCGGCGGCAGGGGCGATGGGATCATGACGAAGTAGATCGTGTAGGCGATCAGGGCTGCTACCAGCAGACCGGCGGCGATCCATCCGAAGCGGTTCGTCCGCACAGGGTTGGGTTTATGGTCGATGGGCGGCACGAAGGATCTCCCGAATTGCATCCGGTCGCCAGATCCGAAGCCGATCCCGCGTCCGTCGGTAAGCCCGGCTCAGTGGATGAGGGCTTCCAGGGTCACGACCACGCCGGCGCCCACGATGGCGAGGCCGAGCAACACCAGGCTGCTGACCTGATCGGCTTGATCGACGGTCCGACCGTCGCCGGAACCCGGACCCTGACGGGGGCCGCCGGTCTCGGGGCGGCCCTGGTCGCGAAGCTGCGTGGTTGTCTGCATGGGCAAGATCCTCGTGGGCAAGATCCTCGTGGGCAAGATCCTCGTGAGCAAGATCTTCTGCGGCCTACGGCTTGTCCTGGCTGGCGAGGCTGCTCTGAGCGCCGGACAGGTCCGACTTCGGGCTGGCGAGCCCGGTCGTGTTTCCGGCCGGACCCGACTCGATCGCGTCGGCCGGAATCTCCCGGTTGGCGGCATGGTCCTGATACTGCTCGGTCTGGACCATCTTGCTGTCGAGCCCGCGCATGTCGTTGTGCCGGGACTTGTCGCGATTGCTGAGAACCATGTTCTCTTCGAGAATTCCGTCCGGCAGGTCCGTCATGGCGCCGGTTCCGGTGCCCTTGCCCTGTGCGGCCGGACCCATCTTGTGTCGATCGGCGTTCGCCATCGCTGCGTCTCCTGAGATGTTGAGATCCTGAGGGCCGGCGCCGGCACCGAAGACGCCGGCTCGGCAAAGGTCAGCTCCGAAAAAGTCAGCTCCGAAGAAGCCGACTCAGTGCGACCGGGCGGCGGATTTGCCCTCGGCATCGTGGGCATGATGGCGGTCGCGCTCACCGCCGCCGCCGGATACATGGGACGTCGCGTCGTTGGTCGGACTGCCCGGAATCGGGCCGTGCCGTACGTCCGCCTGCGGCTTGGACGCGTCCTGATGGCTGCTGCCGGGGCCGCCGTGATGACGGTCGGCGGCGGGCGTCTTCTTCGAGGTGCTCATTAGCGATCCTGCTGGTAGCCCTGGTTCGTGGTGTTCACCTTGGAATTGCCGGCCTGCCCGATCTTGTCGGGGTTCTGGGTCTGGCTCGACCCCTTCGGACCCGTGGCAAGGGGCGCTTCCGGTGCGCTCCCGGGGCCCTTATCGGACTGGTTGGCGGGCGGAACGGGCGGTGCCTTGGCCGTCATGCGCGGCTCCTGTCTGCGGTTTCGGGTGGGTAAGGAATCAATCGTTCCGCATTCGAACAGTTCCGTCGCGATGCTGTCGCATCGGTGCCAGGCTATAGCGTGCGGATCTTGTCCGCGATGCGCTTGAGTTCCGTGTCATCGACTTGCACCGGACGGCCGCTGTCGTCCGGAATACCGTCTCCGGTCTGAGCGATGGTTGTCTCACGCGGACGCGCGTTGGTGCCGGTGGAGTCCGGCTTGTCCGATGTCGAGTCCTCGATGTCGCGCTCCATGGCGGGCTCCCGTGGTTCGATCAGGAAGGCGTTCGGTGAGCCGCTAGCGCTGCCGTCCATCGGTCGTCGCGCGCGCGTCCCACGGCGGATGCCGGCGGCTCGCCGCGATGACGGCGAGTTCCCCGAGACCGATGGCGGCCAGCAGCAGACGGTCCCGGGCCGGCTCGTCCTGCAGCAGGGCGGCCGCCCCGACGAAGCCGAGGGCACCGACGGCATCGCACGCCAGATGGGTCGGCATTCCGATCGCCGGAACGAGACCGCCTTCGTAGCGGGTGAGCATCGTGTAGCCGTAGTGCCAGACCGGCCCGACCCTCATGATCCGGCGCGTCGCGCGCCCACGCCGCGGCGAGAGCGAGAGGGCGGCGATGGCGGCCGGCAGCAGGTAGTCGGCCACGGCGTGCAGGCGGGTGGGAATCATCGCTGTCGGCCTTCGTGTCAGAGCGTTTCTTTCGAACCGGACGCGGCCGGACGCGGATCGGGATCGGGGCTCGAATTGGAGGCGGGGCTTGCCTTGGAGGAAAGGCTTACCTTCGAAGCAGGGCTTGGATCGGAGATGCGGCGCAGGTTGGCGGCCGGCGTCTCCGCCTCGGTCGCCTCGACGCTGGCGATATCGCCGCCGCCGATGGAATCCTGGCGGGGAAAGCCGGAGGCGACGCGCGCCGTCTCGGCCTGCCAGCTCGGGTCCGAGTCCAACGCGTTCTGCAACCGGTCCGGGCGGCCGACATCGCGGGCCTCGTCCTGACCGAAATCCTGGCCGTTCCGGTCGGTATAGGCGTCGAAGTCTCGCAAGCTCGGGCGCGCGGGCGCATCGGGGCGGTTCCGGGGGGCGTTCATGGCGATCTCCTCACAGGATCGGCTGATCACAGGATCACAGGATCGGCGCGCTCGGATGACGGGCGTGATCAGATGATTGCCGGAATCAGATGATAGACGTGATCAGATGATAGGTTTGCCGCCGGTGACCGCGATGGTGGCGCCGGAGACGTAGCTGGCTTCCGGGCTCGCCAGCATGACGTAAACGGGGGCCAGTTCGCAGGGCTGGCCGGGCCGCTGCATCGGCACCTGCGATCCGAAGCTCCGGACCTTCTCCATCGGCATGGTGGAGGGGATCAGCGGCGTCCAGATCGGCCCCGGCGCGACGCAATTCACCCGGATGTCGCGGTCGGCCAGCATCTGGGCCAGACCGCCGGTGAAGTTCTGGATCGCGCCTTTGGTGGTGGCGTAGGCGAGCAGTTGCGGGCTCGGCGTGTCGGCATTGACCGATGTGGTGTTGATGATGGCCGCACCCGCCTTCATGTGCGGCAGCGCGGCCTTCACCAGATAGAACATCGCATGGATGTTGGTGGCGAAGGTGACCTCCCACTCCTCGTCGGAGATGTCCTCGGGCTTCTCGAAGGTCTTCTGGTGGGCTGCGTTGTTGACGAGGACGTCGACCTGCCCGAAGGCCGCCACCGCCCGGTCGATGATCGCGCGGCAATGCTTGGGGTCCTTGATGTCGCCCGCGACGGCTACGGCCTTGCGTCCGGCCTCCTCGACCAGGCGGCAGGTCTCCTTCGCGTCGTCGTGTTCGTCGTAATAGGCGACGAGCACGTCGGCACCCTCGCGGGCATAGGCCAGGGCGACGGCGCGACCGATGCCGCTGTCGGCGCCGGTGATGATGGTCTTCCGCCCGGTGAGCCGCCCCGACCCGCGGTAATGCGCCTCGCCGTAATCGGGGCGCGGGTCCATGTCGGCGTCGCGGGCCGGCGGCGTGAGCTGGCGCTGCTTGTCGAAGGGCGGCTTCGGGAAGTCCGTCATCGCGAAACTCTTCCTGAGGGGTGGCGGATCGGGTTCGGGGCACCGGCAGGCCGCGCCGCGCACGGGATCAGGATGTCCCGGAAGGGCGGTTCGGCATCGTGGCGGTGGTGCAGCGGTCGGGGCAGACCCGAGGACCAGATCTGACCGCGCCGCATCCTTGTATCGTGCGTCGGCCTGCGACGTGTCCCGGTGTGTTGGGTCGGTTCTGTCACGATAACCGCGCCCGGATCACTTTGTTTCGCGGCTCGAATTTTGATCTATGTTGACATCCGGATGGTATGAGCAGTGGGTCCGTCTCGCTGTACGATCCGATACTCATAATCGATCATTGCCGGCTGGGCTGGGCTGGGCTGGGCTGGGCCATCGCCATCCTGCATGTCCGCCGCCACAACTGGACCGCCCACCCCCTCGAACTCGCGCCCTGGCAGATGCTGCTGGCGGCGATCCCGCTGCCGGTTGCCGCCCTCGCCGTCGAGGAGCCGCTCACCGTAGCCTGGTCGCCACGCCTGATCGGCCTCCTGTCCTCCGCCATGCTGCAGGGCGAGCGCCTGAGCCTCGCGCTGATCGGGCTCGGGTGCCTCGCCGCCGCCCTGGTCACCGGCGCCCAGCCGGGGCGCCGCCCGTGACGATTCCCGCCTTTCGCACCAGGCAGCGTCCCGTGGCCCCTCGACCGAAGGCATCGGACCCTGTCTGGTCCCGCTCGTGCTTCCGAACCACCGGGACGAATCGGGACCACATACGGGACGAAAGGCAGAGTCACTTGCAGAGCCACATGCAGAGTCACTTGCAGAGCCACTCGCAGGACGACAACACGCGGGCGGGGACCAAGGATCGGGTCGGGTCGATCTGCCGGGCCCTGCGCCGCGCGATCGTCGAGCGGGCCATCGTGCCCGGGGACCGTCTGCCGGAGGATGCCCTCGGCGAACGCTTCGGGGTCAGCCGCACCATCGCCCGTCAGGCCCTCGGGCAACTGGCGAGCGAGGGGCTGGTGGAGCTGCGGCGCAACCGGATCGCCGTGGTGGCAACGCCGAGCTGGGAAGAGGCCCGCGACACCTTCGATGTCCGCATCTGCCTGGAGCGGCTGGTGGTCGCCCGCCTGGCCGGGCGCCTCACCGAGGCGCAGCAGGCGGCGCTGCTCGCGCATATCGCGCTGGAGGAGGCCGCGCAGGGAGGCTCCGAGGCCGGGTCGATCCGGCTGGCCACCGAGTTCCACCTGTTGCTGGCCCAGATGACCCGCAGCCCCGTGCTGGAGCGCTACGTGGCCGAACTCGGATACCGCTGCGCCCTGGTGCTCTCGCTCTACAGCCGACCCCATTCGGCCGAGTGCGGTGTCAGCGAGCACCGCGCCCTGGTGGCCGCCCTGATCGCCGGCGATCCGGAGCGCGTGAGCGCCCTGATGGACCATCATCTCGACGCGGTCGCCGAGCGGGCGCGCATCGTCGCGACCCCGCCGCGCGAGCGCGACCTCGGCCGCCTGCTGGCGCCCTACATCGAGGCCGTGGACGGCTGAGCCCGGCTCAGGTGTCGAGGCCGGCGCGGGTGAGCAGCCGCTCGGCGCTGTCGTTCCAGACCTCCATGGTCACGATCAGACCGTCCCGCACCGTGAACCGGTCGACGTAGCGGTTGCCCTCGAACGGCGTCCCGTCCGGCCAGGCACCGTAGAGCGTGCCGAGGCTGTAGACCGTGGTGACGCCATCGCCCGGCACCACGTCGAGGCGCTCCATCCGCTTCTTCACCCAGGCGTAGCGCCCGGCATTGAACGCGGTGACCTCGCGCGGATGCGCGAAGGTGCGGGCCCCCGTGAACACGATGCTGATGCCCGGTGCCATGTAGGTCGCGGCCCGCTCGGGGTCCGGCACCATCGAGGCTTCGAGATAGGCGGTGACGTTGGCCGCGTCGCGCGCGGTGATGTCTTGAGTGAGGGAGGTATCGGGCATGGTCGGGTCTCCGAGGCGTCGCCAAACCTGACGCAAATGCCGCCAAAGTGCATGCAACAACTGTATGCACTTTGGCGCATCGTGAGGCACCGACGCGGACAGTCCCGAGAATTTCCCAGCGATGTCAGCGGTGTGCCCGATGGCATGGCGGTTGCGGACGGGTTGCCAAATTGCCCGCCGGAGAGACCCGATGCCCCGCCGATCGACGCCGCCCCTGACCCGCCGCCTCGCGCTCGGCGCCTGCCTGCTCCTGGGGCTGCCCCTCGCCGGTGCGGCGCGGGCCGCGGAGCCGATCCGGATCGGCCTCGTCACGGCGCTGAGCGGACAGTCGGCGAAATCCGGCGAGGCGATCTCCCGCGGCATCGGCCTCGCCATCGACGAGATCAACGCCGGTGGCGGCGTGCTCGGGCGGCCCCTGGAGCTGGTGGCGCGCGACGACGAGGCCAACCCGTCGAAAGGCGTGCTCGCCGCCCGGGAGCTGATCCAGCGGGTCGGCGTGGTGGCGCTGGTCGGCGGTCTCGACACGCCGGTCTCGATGGCGCTGGTGCCCATCGCCAACCAGATGAAGGTGCCGTTCCTCGGCCCCTGGGCCGCCGGCACCGGCATCACCCGCAACGGGGCCGCCGACAACTACGCCTTCCGGGTCTCGGCGGTGGATGCCCTGGTGGACGAGGCGCTGGTGGCCTACGCGGTGAAGACTCACGGGGCGAAGAAGCCCGGGATGATCCTGGTCAACAACGCCTGGGGCGAGTCGAACCAGCAGGGCCTGACGGCGGCGCTGAAGGCCGCCAACCTGTCGGCCGCCGGCATCGAGAAGTACGAGGCCGCAGACCTCGACATGGTGCCCCAGCTCACCCGCCTGCGGGAGGCCGGCGCCGACACCCTGTTCCTCGTCGGCAATGTCGGCCCCTCGGCCCAGGTGGTGAAGTCCCTCGACCGGATGGGCTGGAGCGTGCCGGTGGTCTCGCATTGGGGGCCGGCCGGCGGACGCTTCGACGAGCTTGCCGGGCCGAGCGCCGCGAAGGTCCATTTCATCCAGACCTTCACCTTCGCGGGCAACAGCGCCCCGAAGGCGCTGGCCGTGCTCGAGGCGCTGAAGAAGAAGTATCCGGCGATCAAGTCGATGGCCGACGTCACCCCGGCGGTGGGCATCGCCAACGCCTACGACGCCATCCACCTGCTCGCCCTGGCGATCAAGGCCGCCGGTTCGACCAAGGGACCGGAGGTGCGCGACGGCTTCTACAAGGTCGCGGCCTATCCGGGCCTGATCAAGACCTACGACAAGCCTTTCGCGCCCGGGCAGCACGACGCCCTCGGGCCGCAGGACTACGTCTTCACCCGCTTCAAGGATGGCGAGATCGTCGCCGTCACGAACTGAAGGCGCCGCGCCGATGCTCGCCAGCACCCTCATCACCGGCCTCGGCCTCGGCAGCATGTACGGGCTGGTGGCGCTCGGCTTCCACATCACCTACGCGGTCTCCGGCACGGTGAACTTCGCACAGGGCAGCGCCGTCACGCTCGGGGCCGTGCTCGGCTACGCGCTCGGCGTCACCCTGGGCTGGCCGATGCCGGCGGCGATCCTCGGGGCTCTGCTGGGCTGCGCCGTCCTCGGCCTCGTGGTCGAGCGGCTGCTGGTGCGGCCCTTCGTCGAGAAGGGTTCGGATGCCTGGCTGCTCGCCACCGTGGCGGGCGGCATCGTCCTCGACAACGCGATGCTGTTCACCTTCGGCAAGGAGCCGCGCAGCCTGCCCTCGTCGCTTGCGGTGACGCCGGTGGAAATCCTCGGCACCGGCATCTACCCGCTCCAGCTCCTCATTCCCGTCGTCGGCCTCTCGGTCGCTGCGGCGATCCAGACCCTGTTCCGCCGCACCGATCTCGGCCGGGTGCTGCTGGCGGTGGCGCAGAATTCCGACGCCGCCCGTCTGATGGGCATCGACGTCCGGCGCACGGTCGCCTGCGCCTTCGCGCTCTCGGCCCTGCTCGCCGGGGCGGCCGGCCTCCTCATCGCGCCGCTGTTCTCGGTCTCGGCCGAGATGGGCGCATTGTTCGGAATCAAGGCCTTCGCGGTGGCGATCCTGGGTGGCATCGGCTCGGCCACCGGCGTGGTGCTGGCAGGCCTGCTCTACGGCCTCGTCGAGGCCGGCGTCACCGCGACCCTCGGCTCCACCTACACCCAGCTCGTGGTGTTCTCGGTGATCATCGTCGCCCTGGCGCTGCGTCCCGACGGGCTCCTCGGCCGCGCCGCGATCAACAAGGTCTGAGCCCGATGCACATCTTGCGCGCCCCGGGTGCGATGCCGGTCGCCATCCTGGCCCTGACCCTGGCGGGCCTCGCCCTGGTGGGACTGACGGGCGGCTACAGCCACTTCGTCATCGCCCTGGTGGCGCTCACCACCGTGGCGGGAACCGGGCTCAACGTCCTTCTCGGGCTGACCGGGCTGATCTCCTTCGGCCATGCCGGCTTCTACGCCATCGGCGCCTATGCCAGCGCGATCCTGACCGGCGCCGGCCTGAGCTTCTGGCTCGCGGTGCCGGCCGCGGGCCTGCTCTCGGGCCTGGTCGGGGCCGGGCTGGCGGTGCCGGCGATGCGGGTGAAGGGGCCTTACCTCGCGATGGTCACCATCGCGTTCGGCTTCATCATCGAGCACGCCCTGATCGAGGGCGGGTCGCTCACCGGTGGCCAGAACGGCCTCGTGGTCACCGCCGGGCCGAGCCTGTTCGGAGTTCCCTTCGCCGAGCGCGAGCTGGCTTGCCTCGCCGTGCTGGGCGCAGGCCTGAGCCTCTACGGCTTCCACCGCCTCGCCCGCAGCCGCCTCGGCCGGGCCATGCGGGCGGTGCGCGATGCCGACGTGGCGGCCGCGTCCCTGGGCTTCGACCCGGTGCGGGTGAAGACCCTGGCCTTCGCGATCTCGGCCGCGCTGACTGGGCTCGCCGGGGCTGTGCTGCCGCCGTTGATGCTTTTCATCGCCCCAAGCTCCTTCCCGTTCTCGCAGTCGATCCTGTTCGTGCTCTCCGTGGTGGTCGGCGGGGCCGGTACCGTGCTCGGGCCGCTGCTGGGTGCCCTCGTCACCGTGCTGCTGCCCGAGACCCTGGCGGGGCTCGCCGAGTACCGGCTGCTGTTCTTCGGCCTCGCCACCCTGGTGGTTTTGTGGCTGGTGCCCTCGGGGATCGTCGGCAGCGCGGCCCGGCTGCTGCCGCGGCCGCGCGCCGGTACCGTCCCGCCGGCCACGGATTTCGGGCAACTGATCGGGCAGCGCGCGGCCGAGGCCCTGGTGGTCGAGGGCATCGGCATCAGCTTCGGCGGCATCCGCGCGGCGGAGGGCGTCTCGGTGAGGGCCGAGGCTGGGGCGGTGACGAGCCTCATCGGCCCCAACGGCGCCGGCAAGACCACCGTGCTCAACATGGTCTCGGGGTTCTACCGTCCTCAGGCCGGGACGATCCGCCTCGGAGGGCGCGACCTCGCCGGCGCTCCGGCCCACGTCATCGCCCGGGCCGGCATCGCCCGCACCTACCAGACCACGCGCCTGTTCGGTTCGCTCAGCGTTCTCGACAACGTGGCCCTCGCCCTCGACCCGGGGCGCCTGTGGCGGCGCACCCGTGCCCGGGATCGCGCCGCGGCCGCGACCCTGCTGGATTTTGTCGGTTATGCGGGCGCTCCGGACCGGCCCGCATCCGAACTGCCGCATGTCGACCGCCGCCTCGTGGAGATCGCCCGGGCGCTCGCCGGCCGGCCCCGCATCCTCCTCCTCGACGAGCCCGCCGCCGGCCTGACCCGGGCCGACACCGATGTGCTCGGCGGGCTCCTGCGCCGGATCGCCGGGCAGGGCATCGCCGTGGTGCTGGTCGAGCACGACATGCCCCTCGTCATGAGCGTTTCCGACGCCATCCTGGTCATGGATGCCGGGCGGCCGATCGCGCAGGGGACCCCGGCCGCGATCCGGCGCGACCCGGCGGTGATCCGCGCCTATCTGGGCGGCGCCGACACGCCGGCGCGGCCCCGCGCGGCCGCATGGACGCCCCCGGCCGACGCGGTGCTCTCGACCCTGGGCCTCACCGCCGGCTATGGCGCCGCCCCGGTCCTCGACGGCGTCAGCGTCGAGGTCCGCCCCGGCGAGACCGTGGCGCTCCTGGGCGCCAACGGCGCCGGCAAGTCGACCACCATGCGGGCGCTCGCCGGGCTGCTCCGGCCGGTGGAGGGCCGGATCGTCCTGGAGGACCGCAGCATCGCGCACCTGCCGGCCCATGCCATCGCCCGCCTCGGCCTCGCCCTGGTGCCCGAGGGCCGGCAGGTATTTCCCGAACTCACCGTCATCGAGAACATCCGCCTCGGGGCGCATGGCCGCAAGGCGCCGATCGACCCGGCCGAGATCGAGGCGCTGCTCACCCGGTTCCCCCGTCTGCGCGACCGGGCGACGAGCCGGGCCGGCCTCCTCTCGGGAGGCGAACAGCAGATGCTGGCGATCGCCCGCGGGATGATGGCACAGCCGCGCATCCTCCTCCTCGACGAGCCCTCCCTCGGTCTCGCGCCCGCGATGATCAACGCCCTCTACGCCGTGGTGGCGGACCTGCGGGACCAGGGCGTGACCATCCTGATCGTCGACCAGATGGCGGCTCTCGCCCTGACGGTGGCGGATCGCGGCTACGTGCTGGAGCAGGGCCGGGTCGTCACCGCGGGGACGGCGGCCGAACTCGGCGCCGATGCCGGCCTGGAGGCCGCCTATCTCGGGGCGGCCTGAAACGGCTCAGTCGGCAAAACCCGGCTCAGCCGCGCGGATCGTGGCCTCGGCCAGGGACCGCGCCCGTTCCCAGCGCCGGCACTCGCGCCGCGCATCCGACAGGGCGCGATGGTCCGGGGCGGGGTCGGCCTGCGCGTCCCGGAGCAGGTCCGCGAGCAGCTTGCCCGCAATGCCGTCGCGCGACGGGAGCGGGATGCCGCCATGGGCCAGTACGTCCAGGATGGCGCTGCGCTGCGCCTCCCGGGTCGCCCTGAGCCGGAGGGCGTGCCGGGGCAGGCCGGACGCGCGCAGGAGCCGGCTCAGCCATTGGCCGTCCCAGGACGGCGCCGAGGCATAGAGGGCGACGTCGCGCAAAGTGGTCAGCATATGCAGTGCCACCCAGTCGTGAGCCACGCCCTCCCGGATCAGGCGCGCGCGCTCCAGGCCGTGGACCCGCTCCGCCTCCGGGGACCAATCGGTCCAGCCTGGGGCCGGGCGGATCAGGTAGCTCTCCGAAGGCCCGTCCGCGAAGACCCAGGCGACCTCGATCGGATAGCTGGTCCTGGCCAGCGACGAAGCCTCGAAATCCAGGAAGGCGATGCGGGTCACGGGCGGACCATCGGTGGGGCCACGGCTCGGGGTCGAGAGGATCGGCACGGGAAAAGGAACGATGCCGGGCAACAAACCGGCACAAAGCCGAGTTCCGGCTTCGACGAACCGCGAAGGACCCTGTGTGAGCGACGCAACACCGATCTCGATGCCCGTGCGCGGCGCGCGCCGGTGGCGTGCCGATATCGTTCCGGTGTTCCTGGCCCCGACCCGTTTCGTCCGCTCCCGTCTCGAGACGCCGGTCGGGCGGATCAACCGGTTCGCCGCGGCCCTGGCGGCGCCGCATCCCGGTCTCTGGGGACTCGCTGGCGCGGTCGCACTTCTCGACGCGCTCTGGCTGCGCCGGCTCGGGATCGCCGTGGCGCCGCAGGGATTCACCGTGGCGGCGGGGCTCGTCGGGGCGCTGCTCGCTCTGGCCTTCCTGTTCGGGCCGATCCTGTCCGAACCGAAGCTGCGGGCCATGGCCCTCGCAAGTGCCTGTCTGATCGCCGTGACGCTGCCGATCGCGGTGCTGCACTACCTCACCGCCACCTGGGCCCTGCCGCTCGCCGATGCCCGCCTGGCGCGCACGGAGGTCGCGCTCGGCTTCGACTGGCCGGCCTATCTCGCCTTTCTGCAGGCGCATCCGCGCCTCGCCTGGTGGCTGGCGCTCGCCTACCACACCAGCGGCCCGCAGGTGGGGCTGACGGTGATCGTGCTCGCCGCCACCTGCCGCCTCGGCCGGCTCTGGGCCTATGTCCGGATGTTCACCGTCCTGCTCGTCGCCGTGGTGTTGATCGCCGCCTTGGTGCCGGCCGCCGGTCCCTTCGTGCAATACGGCCTTCCGACCGACCCGGACGGGTCGATCGAGACCATGGGGGCGCTCTGGCACCTCGACGCGCTGGAGCACCTGAGGGCCGGCACCCTTCACACCCTGGCCCTCGGGGACATCCGGGGCCTCGTGACCTTTCCGTCCTTCCATGTCTGCCTCGCCGCCCTGACCGCCTGGGCGCTGGCGCCGGTTCCGGTCGTCGGCCCGCTGGCGATCCTGCTCAACGCCGTGATCATGGTGGCGACCCTGGGGGCCGGCGGACATTATCTGCCGGATGTCCTGGCGGGTTTCGCCCTGTCCGCCGTCGTCATCGGCGGTCGCTCGATGCTGCGGCGGCGGGTCTGGTCTCGCCCGAGGGCGCGGGGCGCCTCTGAACCCGCCGCGGACGGGCCGCGTTGTCCGGCGTGACGGCTCCTGCGGTCCGGATCGGCGCTTCGCATCGGCTCATCGCTACCACACCTGCGGCCGGGAGCTTCGACGCCGAGCGCCGAGATCAGGGTGGCGCCGCCTCTCCGAAGGCACCGTGATCCCTCTGGTCGGGACAACTGACCGGAGCCATACCCCATGAACGTCGCCGCGCAGGATTTGCCTTGCGGGCTGCCAGACCCCAGCTCGGGGATCGACATGGCCGCCGCGCCCCACACGGGATCACCCCTTCGATGACACCCGCTACCTCCTCCGCCATTCCCTTCGCCAACACCTACGCGCGCCTGCCAGAGCGCTTCTTCGCCGAAGTCGCGCCGACGCCGGTCGCCGCGCCCCGGCTCATCCGGGTGAACGCCGAACTGGCCGCCCTGCTCGGTATCGATCCCGATTGGCTCGCCAGCCCGGACGGTGTCGCGGTGCTGGCGGGCAACCGGGTGCCGGAGGGCGCCGAGCCGCTCGCCATGGCCTATGCGGGCCACCAGTTCGGCAACCGCGTGCCGCAGCTCGGCGACGGCCGGGCCATCCTGCTCGGTGAGGTGGTCGGCCGCGACGGCATCCGGCGCGATATCCAGCTTAAAGGGTCGGGCCCGACCCCGTTCTCGCGGCGGGGTGACGGCCGGGCCGCCCTCGGTCCGGTGCTGCGGGAATACGTGGTCAGCGAGGCCATGGCGGCGCTCGGCATTCCCAGCACCCGCGCCCTGGCGGCCGTGCTCACCGGCGATTCCGTGATGCGCGAGACGGTCCTGCCCGGCGGTGTCCTGACCCGGGTGGCCACCAGCCACATCCGCGTCGGCACCTTCCAGTTCTTCGCCATGCGGGGCGATGTCGACGGGGTGCGCGATCTCGCCGATCACGTCATCGGCCGGCACTATCCGGAACTGGCGCAAGCCGACAATCCCTATCAGGCCCTGCTCACGCGGGTGGTCGAACGGCAGGCGGACCTCGTCGCGCGCTGGCTCCTGGTCGGCTTCATCCACGGGGTGATGAACACCGACAATTGCGCGGTCTCCGGGGAGACCATCGATTTCGGCCCCTGCGCCTTCCTCGACGCCTACGACCCGTCCGCCGTCTTCAGCGCAATCGACGAGAACGGCCGCTACGCCTACGGCAATCAGCCCGGCATCCTGCATTGGAACCTCACCCGTCTGGCCGAGGCCCTGCTGCCCCTGCTCGCCCGCGAGACGGAGGACGGTGTCGCAGTGGCGCAGGATCTCCTCGGGGCCTTCGGGCCGCGCTTCGAGGCAGCGTATTACGGCGGCCTGCGGGCCAAGCTCGGCCTGACTCGTGCGGAGGAAGCCGACAAGGACCTCGGCCGGGCACTGCTGGAGATCATGGGCGCGAACCACGCGGATTTCACCCTGACGTTCCGCCACCTCGGCGAGGCCGCCCTCGGACCGGAGGGTGACGCCGGCATGCGCACCCTGTTCGACGATCCCGGGGCCTACGACGCCTGGGCGGTGCGTTGGCGCGAGCGGCTCGCCGCCGAACCGATGGACCCCGGAACGCGCCGGGCCGCGATGAACCGGGTCAATCCCGCCTTCATCCCGCGCAACCACCGAGTCGAAGCCGTCATCGAAGCGGCGATCGCCCGCGACGATTTCGGCCCCTTCCACGAACTCGTGACGGTGCTGGCCAAGCCCTACGACGACCAGCCTGCCTTCGCGACCTATGCCGAGCCGCCCCAGCCGCACGAGCGGGTGCTGCGCACCTTCTGCGGCACCTGACACCCAGGGAGCACCGGCACGCGGTTATCGGTGCTTCCAGAACAGGTCCGGCCGGCGGAGCGTTCTTAAGCCAGGAGGACCTTCAGCCATGGTCGACACACGCACGACATCGTCCGAATCGCTCGCCACCGGTCCGCGCGATACCGTCAGCGGCGCGGTCCGGGACGCTCCGGGTGAGCCGATGGAGCGGCCCGGAACCGAAAACGCCGAGCAGGCCGCGCGGACCGGGGGGACCGGGGGGATCGCGGGAGCCATCGACGGACCACGCCTGACCCCGCAGGGTCGGACCGGCGAGGACGCGTCCGACCCGGATGAAACCGACCCGATGGGCGGCATGAAAACCGGGCAGCGCGACAAGGCGGAGGGCTGATCCCGCATTGGGACGCGCGCCGAAACCAGTTGGCCCCGCGAACCATCCCCTTGCAAAGTTGTTGGTATACCGTATTCCAAGTGGCGTTCTCGCGTCATGCCGAGAGGTGCATCGATGACACAGACAGTGAAGCCGGATCGTCCGATCTGGCCACCCGTCCCCGACACGCGGACGGGCCCGGAGCCCAAGCCTGCCCAAGCTGACACCCCGCCGCCGAATTCGGCCGGCATCGAACGTCCGGCACCGGATTCCGGCCTGATCAAGCCGACCGCCTTCGAGGGCTTCGGCTCGTTCTCGGGCTGAGGACACCGGGCCGGCCGGGATCGCCAAAATCGATCGCGGATCCTCAAGCACCGATCGACCATCAAACCCTCCTTGGCGCGGAAAGCCACGGAGGGTTTCGTCTGTCGGGACACACGATTGGTTCCCCGCGTGAGGCAGATCCAGGTCTTTGCGCAGGCTGCCGAAGGGCAGTTAATCCCAGTGTATTTCAGTCTGATCGCCGAAGTCGTGCCGCCGCGCACCCGGGCGATGGGGCGAATGGATTAAAATAAATCTTTATACTTGTGCAGTTCTGCACTTTCCGTCGCGATGTTGCGACCTAATCTGTTCTTCCTGCATCAACGAGAGAACGCGGCGGGGTCGAACGGATGCAGGCGCGCATCGTCCGCTCCTGCCTGCCTCTCGGCGCCTCGCATCTCACCGGCTTGCATCCCGGTGCTTCGGCGCCTCGGCGCGTCGGGCAAGGCCATCACCAGCGAAGGAACAGGTATGGACACGCTCATCCAGGGCATTTCGGAGTTTCGCGGCAACGTCTTCCCCGGGCAGGAGGCGATGTATCGCCAGCTGGTCCGCGACGGGCAGCAGCCTCAGGCGCTGTTCATCGCCTGCGCGGATTCCCGCGTCTCGCCCGAGCACATCACCCAGGCCGGCCCCGGCGACCTGTTCGTGTGCCGCAACGCCGGCAACATCGTGCCTCCGTTCTCGCAGGTGAACGGCGGCGTCTCCTCGGCCATTGAGTACGCCGTGGTGGCGCTGGGGGTGAAGGACATCGTGATCTGCGGCCATTCGGATTGCGGGGCGATGAAGGGTTTGGCCGATACCAAGGCCCTGGAGGCGATGCCGAGCGTCGCCGCCTGGCTGCGCCACAGCCACGCCGCTCAGAAGATCGTCTGCGAGGCCTATCCGGCCGATCTCGATCCCAGGACCCATGCGCGGGTCCTGGCGCTCGAGAACGTCGTGGTCCAGCTCAACCATCTGCGCACGCATCCGAGCGTCGCCGCCGGCCTCGCCAAGGGCGAATTGCGCCTGCACGGCTGGTTCTTCGAGATCGAGACCGGCGAGGTCCTGGCCTATGACGGCGCGCAGTCGCGCTTCGTGGGCCTCGCGGACGGCGCGGCGCTTCCGGTCGCCGACGCTCCGAGCGCTCGGGTGATGACGACCGGACACGCGGCCTGACACAAACCTGGGCGGCGGCTGTCTGGCCGCTGCCTCAGGCGACGGACGGGAGGGCGGGCTCGGTCTCCGGGGCATCCGCGTCATCGGCCCACGACACCGCAAAGAGCCGCATGTCGCGGGTGTCGCGACAATCCGAGGGCGGCATGGCCGAGAGCCGCAGCGTCGCCAGGGTGGTCGGGCTCAGCAGGCGGATCACGTCGTCCGAGGCCGCGACGGACAGATCTGCGGCCTTGGCCCGCGCCTCGATCCGGGCGAGGCGGTTCATCGGCGTCCCCAGCACGGTGAATTCGGCCCGGTGCCCGTCGTCGAAGACGCCGACCAGGACCTCGCCGGCATGCAGCGCCAGGGTGATGCGCAGGACGGGACGGCCCTCGTCGCGACGCTCCACGTTCAGGCGCGCGAGGCGCGCCAGGATGGTCCGGCCGCAGGCGAGGGCCGCCTGAGCCTGGGCCTGGGGGCGTCCGACGATGAACTGGGCCAGGATGCCGTCGCCGACGTACTTGTCGACGATGCCGCCATGCTCGGTGACGGCCACATGGGTCAGGGCGCGCATGTCGAGCAGCGCCCGCACTACCTCCTCCTGCGCGTGGTTGCGCGAGAAGGCCGAGAAGCCGCGCAGGTCGAGGCCGAACAGGCAGGCGTGGCGGGATTGTACGGTGCCGAGCCCGCCGCCGCTCTCGGCGAGGGCGCCCGCGACCCGGCGGGGCACGAAGCGCGCGAGGCTGGTGCGCTCCCGCTCCATGCGCAGGGCCGTGGTCACCGCCGCCTGGAGGCGCCGCACCCCGTCGATCACCACGAGGCTGGCGGCCAGGAAGGTCAGGAGGCCGGGCACTTCCTCCTCGAAGGTCACGTGCGGGCCGAGCAGCGCGCTCTCGGGGACCAGGAAGGCGAACAGGAGGGTGAGGCCCCACCCCAGGCCCACCAGCCCTGAGAAGGCCGCCGTGTGCCACACCCGCATGCTGAGCCCGGTCTGGAGCAGCAGGAGGAAAGCCGGCAGACGGCTGACGGCCGTGGCAGTCTCCTCGGTCTCCACCGCGCCGACCAGCATGTGCTCGACGAGAAGGAACAGGGCCACGCCGGCATTGAGTAGCGTTGCCGTCCAGGCCAGCCATTCGGTCGTGCGCTCGCCCGCCCGGTCGCTCTGGCTCGCGCGCCAATCGGCGAGACCGAGGCCGAGAGAGAACAGCGCGTAGATGCTGAGGCCGACCCAGTGATGGGCCGAGTGGTTCGATCCGTCATAGCCCTGCGCGGTGGCGAGCAGCACCAGGACGATGACGAGATGAAGCACCAGCGAGCGGCGTCCCGAAGCCGCCTGGAGGCGGCGCAGGATGGTGGGGTCACCCAGGTTCGGACGGCGACGGGACGGAATGCGCATGACGGGACGATCGATTGGAGGGATCGCGGGGGCTTAGCACCCTGTGCGTCCGCGGCGTCATAACAACTCCGAACCGCGCGTCTCGCAGGTGGCACGGTTCGGCCGCAGCGCTGCGTCGCCCTGGCCAGAACGAGGTCCCGCACTTGACGAGGTCCCGCACTTCTCGCAACCCGTGAAGCCAGGAATGGCGGGTCTCGACGGTGCGCCGACCGGCAGTGATCCGCGGGAGAGCATCATCGCCGGCGATCCGGCGAACGGGATCTCAGAGGGCGCCTTCGCGGATCGCGCCGGGATCGGCCAGGGCGTGCAGCAGGCGCGCCGCGTTGTGGGCGAAGCGCAGGGTCACGGCTTTGCGCCGGGGACCACTCAGGGGATGATCGGCGGGATCGCGCAGGATCGCTGCCCCGAAGGCATCGGCGACGATGAGGCCGGCCTCCTCCGGCGTCAGGGTGGTGGAGAGCGTCTCGGGGATGGCGAAGTAGAAGCGGTCGCAATAGTCGCGGTAATCCGGCCATTTCCGATCGGCACGAAAATCGGCCACGCTCGACTTGATCTCCACGATGGTCAGGCGCCCGGCCGGGCACAGGGCGATGATGTCGGCGCGCCGACCGTTCGCCAGGGAAAATTCCGGAATGGTGACGTGGCCGAGTTCGGCGAACAGACGCCGGACGCCGCGTTGGACCTGGAGCGCGGTGGCCGACTGACGCCGGTCGGGCGGGAGGAGGACGGTCGCGAGGGCTGCTGACATACGGCTCTGATGGATCGGGAATTTGTCCCGAATCGGGATCGACCACAGGAAATCAGCCGCCGCGCGGCTTGTCACCTGCGACCCCGTTGCGCGGGCATCGGCGCCAAGCATCACCGGCCGAGCATCACCCGCCGGTCAGAACGTCCGAGGCGTGCAGGGCCGCCCGGATCGCATCGAATCCGTCGGTAAGCGCGGCCGGACCCGGCTGCAGGATCAGCGGCGATTTGATTTCGTGGATGCGGCCGGCCGCGACGGCGGGGATCGCGTCCCAACCGGGGCGGGCGCGGATACGATCCGGGTTCACGCGCTTGCCGCACCAGGAGGCGAGGATCACGTCCGGCCGCGCGGCGATCACCGCCTCCGCGGTGACGATCCGATCCTTGGCCGCCGGTTCCCGGCTGAGGTCTGCGAAGACATCGTCGCCGCCCGCCTGCGCGATCAGGTCCGAGACCCAGCCGATCCCGGAAATCATCGGCGCGTCCCATTCCTCGAAATACACGCGCGGCCGCGGCCGGCCGACGCTCTCCCGGGCGACGCAGTCGATCCGCTCGGCGAGGCGCGTGGCCAGGGCGTCGGCGTCGCCAGGCACGCCCACCAGGGCACCGACGGTGCGGATCATGGCGAGGCAGCCGGGCAGGTCGCGCTGGTTGAACAGGTGCACGGCGATGCCGGCCCGGGCCAGGTCGGCCACGATCTCCGCCTGCAGATCGGAGAAGGCGAGCACGAGATCGGGGCTGAGGGCCAGGATCTTCGGCAGGTCGGCCGAGGTGAAGGCCGAGACCCGTGGCTTCTCGCGGCGCACCCGCGCCGGCCGCACCGCATAGCCCGAGACCCCGACGATGCGGTCCTCCTGTCCCAGCAGGTACAGGGTCTCGACCGTCTCCTCCGTCAGGCAGACGATGCGCTCGGGTGGAAAGCACCGCATGGCGCTCAGCCCTTGAAGTAGGCGAGCAGGCCGGCGCCTGGGGCCAGCATCAGGAAGGCCCAGGCCAGGGCCGAGGTCACGTTGGCGATCTGGAACGGCAGGCGTTTGACGCCGAACACCCCGGCGATGAGGGGCACCACGGCGCGGGCCGGGCCGATGAAGCGCCCGATCAGGATGCCGCCCGCGCCCCACCTGTGGCAGAAGTTTTCGGCGCGCTCGACGAGCGCGGGGTAGCGCCGCATCGGCCACATCTGCTTGGCGCCCTCCTTGTAGTAGTGCCCGAATTCGTAGGAGACCCAGTCGCCCAGGGCTGCGCCGAAGGCGCCGGCCAGCATCACCGGCCAGAACGGGATGCCGACCGAGCCCATCAGCGCCCCGATGCCGAGAAGCAGGAAGGTGGCGGGTACCAGCAGCGACAGGAAGGCCAGGGATTCGCAGAAGGCGAGGATGCCGACGATGAGCGGCGTCCATCCCTGATTCGCCTCCACGAAGGCGAGGGTGCTGGTGCGGAGGGCTTCGAAGTCCATGTCGTCCGGAAATCCATCATGGCTGAGTGTGTCGTGCGCGTTTCGGAGCCCTGACCCCGAATGCGGACCGGACCGGTTGCGCCGCTGTGGCGAAAGCCCTGTGCCGGGGCAAGCCGGGGTCACACGAAGGAGGGTGCGAAGGCGGGAGACCTTGCGGTAAGGGCTGGCACGACCGATCCTTCGGCGCGCGTCTTTGGGAGAAAACGGTTTGAACATCCTCTCGATTCAGTCGCACGTCGCCTTCGGCCATGTCGGCAACGCGTCCGCGGTGTTTCCGATGCAGCGCCTCGGTGTCGAAGTCTGGCCGATCCACACGGTTCAGTTCTCCAACCACACGGGCTACGGCGCCTGGCGCGGCCGGGTGTTCGACGGACCCGCGATCGAGGATCTCGTCGCCGGCATCGCGGAGCGCGGAGTGCTCGGCACCTGCGACGGCGTCCTGTCGGGCTACATGGGCTCGGCCGATATCGGCACCGCCATCGTGCGGGCGGTGGCCTCGGTGCGGGCGCTCAACCCGAAGGCGCTCTATGCCTGCGATCCCGTGATGGGCGATACCGATCGGGGCATCTACGTGCGCCCTGGCATCCCGGAATTCATGCGCGACCAGGCGGTTCCCGCCGCCGACATCGTGACCCCGAACCAGTTCGAGCTGAATCACCTCTCGGGCCTGCCGACCGGGACCCTGGCGCAGGCCAAGCGCGCGGTGGCCTCGGTACAGGCCCTCGGCCCCCGGGTCGTGCTCGTCACGTCGCTGATCACCGACGACACCCCCGCCGACGCCATCGACCTGATGGCCGGGGAGGGCGGGCGGTTCTGGCGGCTGCGCACGCCACGCCTGCATCTCGACGTGAACGGGGCCGGCGACGCCATCGCGGCCCTGTTCCTGGTGCATTATGCCCGCACCGGCTCGGCGGCCGAGGCCCTCGGGCTGGCGGGGGCGTCGGTCTATGGACTGCTTCGGCGGACGGCCGAGGCCGGCTCGCGCGAGATCCTGACGGTGGCCGCGCAGGACGAGTTCGTCACGCCGAGCGAGACGTTCCCGGTGGAGACGGTCTAGCCAAGACGGGTTAGCCAAGACGGTCTAGCCAAGACGGTTGACGCGAGACGGTTGAGCCAGGACGGTTAAGGTAAGACGGTCTAGGCAAGACCCTCCAGGGTTGTATCGCCCCCCCCGTTCGGAGATCCCCACCATGACGCGCCGCTTCGTGACCCTCGACGTGTTCACCGACACCGCTCTCGCCGGCAACCCCTTGGCGGTGGTGCTGGATGCCGAGGGTTTGGACACGGGCGCCATGCAGGCCCTCGCGGGCGAGTTCAACCTGTCCGAGACGGTGTTCGTGCTGCCGCCCGAGGCGTCGCGCCACCGGGCCCGCCTGCGCATCTTCACACCCGCCACCGAATTGCCCTTCGCGGGGCACCCCACCCTCGGCACGGCCGTGCTGCTGGCGCTCCGCGACCGAAGGGCCGGCCTGACCGACGCGCTGGCCTTCGGGCTCGAAACCACGCTCGGGACCCTGGCCTGCGTGATCGTGCCGGGGGAGGGACGCGGCACCGGCCGGTTCAAGATGCCGGTCCTGCCCGAGTTCCTGGGCGATGGCCCGGAGCCGGACGCGGTCGCCGCCGCGCTCGGCCTGGAGCCCGCCGAGATCGGCTTCCTGCGTCATGCCCCGAGCCGCCACGGGGCCGGACCGGGCTTCCTGTTCGTGCCGCTGGCGAGCCGCGAAGCCCTCGGGCGCGCACGCGTGGCGTCGAGCGCGCTCGCGGCCCTGGGACCGCCTGCGGCGCTCTACTGCTACACGCCCGACCCGGAGGGGCTCGGCCATCGCTACCAGGCCCGGATGTTTGCGCCTCATCTGGGCGTGCCGGAGGACCCGGCGACGGGGTCGGCGGCGGCGGCCTTCGCGGGGGTGATGATGCAGTTCGAGCCCCTCGGCGAGGGCGAGCACGACATCGTCCTGACCCAGGGCGTCGCGATGGGCCGCCCGAGCACCATCGGGGTGCAACTCTGCATCGAGGCCGGCGCCCTGCGCTCGGTGGAGATCAGCGGCAGCGCCGTGCTGGTCAGCGAGGGAACCCTGCTTGTCTGAGTCCTTCACCTGGACGCGGCTGCGCCACCTCGAAGCGCGGCTGGTGGCGCATGACTGGGCCTGGGCCCGCGACAATGCCGAGACCATCGCCGCCACATGGGCGCGGCGCTGCGCGGAGCGGTCCGGCCTGTTCGACGGGCGCGTTCTCCTCGCCCGCGCCTGCCGCATCACGGGGGATCGCTGCGAGATCGACCTGTTCGAGGTCGCGTACTCGCAGTTCCTGGCCTTCCGGCAGGCCGGATCGCCCGATCCCGCAGTGACCAACGCCTTCGCGGCCATCGTGCCGTGGACCGCCGACGGCGCGGCCCTCCTCGGCATCATGGGGTCGCACACCGCCAATGCGGGCCAGATCTACTTCGCCTGCGGAACGCCGGACCGGGACGACATCCGCCCTGGCGGAGAGGTCGATCTCGCCGGCAGCGCTGCCCGCGAGTTTCGTGAAGAGACGGGAATCGCCCTGGCCCCGGACGCGGCGGAGGCGTGGGTTCTCCTCAGCGGTGAGAGCCAGCGCGCCTTCCTGCGGCCGGTCCGCTTCGCGGAGGAGACCGATGCGCTGCTGGCCCGGATGGAAGCGCATCGCCGGGCCGAGGCGGCGCCGGAACTCGCCGGCTTCGTCACCGTGCGGGGGCGCGACGACCTCGATCCCACCCGCATGCCCCCCTTCGTGCGGGCCTACCTGGAGGGCGCCTTCGCGGGGACCTACGGGTAGCCGTAGCGCGCCTTCGCGGCCGCGAGCAGACCGAGCGCTTCCCGGTCGCGTCCACCCTCGCAGGCCGTCGCGGCATTGCGCAGGTCGGTGCTGAAGCGCTCGCCCACGGGGGCGTTGAGATTGCCGGTCGCGACATCGCTGTCGACCACCGCCTGAGTCCGGGCGATGGCCGGCCCGCAGCCACTGCCCTGTGGAAAAGGCGCGGCGACCACGGGAGCGGCGGCGACGGCCGCGGCCGGTGGGGTTGAGGCGGTCGGCTTGCAGGCCCCGACGAGGCCGGCGGTGACGAGGACAACGATGAGGCTGACGCGGGACACGGCGGCTCCTGACAACGAAGGTGCCGGCAAACGGCACAGCTTGATCCGGGCCGGTTCTGCGCTGCCTCGCAGGGCCGGTCAATCCGGCCTGCCGCTCCGTCCCGGCGAAGCTCCGAAGGCGGAAAACACGGCAGGACGGCGCGAAGGCATCGCCCTGCCGCTATTTGGCGCCATTACTTGCCGTAGTTACTTGGCGCCGTTACTTGGCACTGTTACTTCGACTTGTCGGCGATCGCCTTCAGGCCGGACTCGTAGATGCCCGAGATGGCATCGACCGCGACGGTGTCCGGAGCGCCCTTCGCCTTGAAGCTGCCGGTCCACTTGACCGTCGAGCCCGTGCCCTTCGGCATGACCGACAGAGTGGAGCTGTAATCGCTGACCGGCAACGGGCCGGAGACGATGGCGTAGGTGTAGGACATCGCCTTGTCGTCACGGGCCGTCTGCGATTCGACGATGGTACCGCCGCCCTTCAGGCTGAGGGTCCGGACGGACTTGCCGCCCTCCTGCGACAGGACACACTTCTCGATCGCCGGATGCCATTGGCCGATCCCGCAGAAATCCCCGATCGTCGACCAGACCTTGGCCGGGGGCGCCGCGACCTCGGTGGATTTGGCGACGTCGAGGGCATAGCCCGGGAGGGTGCCGGCGAGGAGCGCGAGGGTGGGCAGCGCGAGGGTGCGCGTGAGCGTCCGAAGCATGGTGGGGGTTCCTTCCTGATGTTTTTTCTTGGGTGAGCGGACTGTTTTGCCCGCCGGACCGTGTGAGGCCCGAATGGCAAGCTAGGCAGAGTTGCGCTGGCGGCAATGCGCAGCGATCCGATCGTGGTGGTTATCGCCTGCGATCGAGCGCCAGAACCGCCCTGGAGCTGCCTTCGACCGAAATTCCTGCGTCCCGGCCAGAGCTTGCGGCCTGCCCAGCCAGCCCCGAACCTTGTCAATCCGCGGCCCAGGGTCTACGACAGCCTCCTTCGCAACGGTTCGCGCGCCCCATCGACGCGCCCTTGCCCCTCGGGAGAGACGAGCCTTGGCCAGTGCCGGCTCCACGCGCCGCTTCACCGACGCCGCTTCCGCGGCGGCTCGGTCGCGCGCGTCTCTCGTCCTCCTGCGTCTCCTTATCCGCCCCTGAGGGCCGTCCGGGCGCGTGCGCCTGGGCTCTCAGGGGAGCGCATCCGCGAGACCCGTGACGGCGCTGACCGCCCGGGCTCCCTCGACACCACCGGCGTCCGCGTCCGCCCGGGACCGCGCCGCGACAGGATTCCTCCGATGACCGCTTCCGTGACCGATTCCACACCCAAAGACCGCGTCCTCATCTTCGACACCACCCTGCGCGACGGCGAGCAATGCCCCGGCGCCACCATGACGCTCGACGAGAAGCTGGCGGTGGCCGAACTCCTCGACACGATGGGCGTCGACATCATCGAGGCGGGCTTCCCGATTGCTTCGCATGGCGACTTCGAGGCGGTGTCCGAGATCGCGCGCCGGGCCAAGCGCGCCACGATCGCGGGTCTCGCCCGGGCGATCCCGGCCGACATCGCCCGCGCGGGCGAGGCGGTGCGCCACGCTGTCCGGGGACGGATCCACACCTTCGTCTCGACATCGCCGATCCATCTCGCGCACCAGATGCGCAAGTCCGAGGACGAGGTGGTGGAGATCATCCTGAAAACCGTGACCCAGGCGCGCAACCTCGTCGAGGATGTCGAATGGTCGGCCATGGACGCGACCCGCACGCCGATCGATTATCTCTGCCGCTGCGTCGAGGCGGCGATCCGATCGGGCGCCACCACCATCAACCTGCCCGACACGGTGGGCTACGCCACGCCGGACGAGTACCGCCGGATGTTCCAGGACGTCCGAAACCGCGTGCCCAACGCCGAAAAGGCGATCTTCTCGGTGCATTGCCACGATGACCTTGGCCTCGCCATCGCCAATTCCCTGGCGGGGCTCGAGGGCGGTGCACGGCAGGTGGAATGCACCATCAACGGCATCGGCGAGCGCGCCGGCAACGCCGCCCTGGAAGAGATCGTGATGGCGATCCGCACCCGTGGCGACGTGATGCCTTACGAGACCGGCATCGAGTCGACGATGCTGACGCGCGCCTCGAAGCTGGTCAGCCACGCGACGAACTTCCCCGTGCAGTACAACAAGGCGATCGTCGGCCGGAATGCCTTCGCCCATGAGAGCGGCATCCACCAGGACGGCATGCTCAAGCACACCGAGACCTACGAGATCATGACCCCGGCCTCGGTCGGCGTCGCCAAGACGTCGCTGGTGATGGGCAAGCACTCGGGCCGCGCCGCCTTCCGCTCGAAGCTGGAAGAGCTCGGCCTGAGCTTGAGCGACAACCAGATGCAGGACGTGTTCGAGCGCTTCAAGGCCCTGGCCGACCGCAAGAAGCATGTCTACGACGAGGATATCGAGGCCCTGGTCGATGAGAACCTCGCGACCGCGCACCACCGCATCCGTCTCGTCTCCCTGTCGGTGATCGCGGGCACGCGCGGCCCGCAGCGCGCCACCCTCAAGCTCGATATCGAGGGACGCGTGGTCACCGAGGAGGCCGACGGCAACGGTCCGGTCGATGCCGTCTTCAACGCGATCCAGGCCCTGGTGCCGCACGAGGCCGACCTCGAGCTGTATCAGGTCCACGCGGTCACGGAGGGCACCGATGCCCAGGCCGAGGTCTCGGTTCGCCTGAAGAGCGGCGAACGCAGCGTCACCGCGCGCGGCGCCGACCCGGACACCCTGGTGGCCTCGGCCCGGGCCTATCTCTCCGCCCTCAACAAGCTCTCGGCCTCGGCCGTTCGCCTGCACGCCCAGAGCCCGGCGGCGGTTTAGCCGAGAAAATAACGCTCCGGGGGTGGACACCCCCGGAGCCCTTTGCTATCAGCCCCCTCGTCGCAGCGGACTTGGTGGGCCGCAGCGACCGCCGCAAGGCGTTGGGTGCATAGCTCAGTTGGTAGAGCAGCTGACTCTTAATCAGCGGGTCCAAGGTTCGAACCCTTGTGCACCCACCAAACAATTCAGACGCTTAGCCGGTTCTCCCTAGCCAGGCAGATTGCTGTGTCCGGCCTGTGTCCGCATCTTGGCCCAGCTTGGGATGTGTAACGGGATGGCTACCAAATTTCGAGTGTGCGTGAGTCGGTGTCTTAGGTCGTGATGAGTGGCACCTAACGGCCAACGCGTTTTGGCGCATAAGATTCGATTGGCGACCGCATTTAAAAACCCTGATATTTCTCGGTAGTGGGTCAGTTTGAAATCTGACGGGGTCGATTAGGCCTTGGTGCGGGCTAGTGAGCGTGGCATGCTTGGGCATGTCCCCGCTTGATCAATGCCTCCAAACCGTTCGGGCTGTCGTCGCCACGGGCGACCTCAACGCAGTCCAACAAGCTGAACAGGCGATAGACGCTTACCAAGCGACATTCACAAGCGGGGCGGAGAAGCTGGAGGCGCTCGGCGAGTTACGGCCCTGCTTGCTACCAGCACAGCAGGGGAACCAAGGGGTGAGTCACGCCCTAGCAAAAATCATTCTTGAGTATGTTGAGACAAAGCTGCGCACTACAAGTGAGGCGGAATGACCATCCCCAGTCAGGGTATCCGTTGACGGGGAGGAGCTTCCAAAAAGGCGGCCTGATCCTAAACCTGCTGAGAAATTATATACAGCAACGGGCATTGCACCTGGGTGCAAAACTGATTGTCAGGTTATGGATAACTGCTGAGCATAATGCCTTTTGCATTCAGGTTGACGTCGATACTCCGCTGGAAGCATTGGATGCGAGCCGCCGTAAGAACCGGATGGGTCGGTAAGCTCAGGTACGATCAGGCCAAGGTGGTAGCAGAGCCAAGCCGAGACGTAGCCGCGATGACACCAGTCGCCTGAGCCCAGGGCCTCAAAGCATGCGAGTACAGGGATCTTACCGGAAGCCACATCATCGATCTGGGCCACGATCTCCGAGGCATTGAGCGCGGAAAGCTGAGCGGCGTATCGCGCTCGATACTCCTCCGTCCCAGCCGTTCGGAACCACGATCTCCCCGGCGCCAAGGCCATGATTTTCGGAACCGCATGCTGGCCCCGTGGGGTTCCAACCGAGATCCCAATCCTCACATGGCCGGGCGGCATGAGATCGAACCATGATCCTGTGTAGCAAGTAGCAGCCATGTTTTCCTCTCAAGAAAAGTGATTGAGAGAAGACTTTCATCTATTCGTTTGGCTGTCACTACCAGTTGTTTCCTCGCGTGCGCGTACGCGCGGGCACGGGAATCGTATTTTGGCGTGTGCAGGTGTTATACATCAAGGGGTTGGCTCACATTACCTACCACGATAAGGCCCTGCGCTTGATTTGATGGACGGATATTCGGGGACGGTTTTCCGCAGTGAGATTCTATGTTGCGAAGACCCCAATCAGAGCAGGGGTCTTGGCTGGTGAGGCCCGCTCCATCTAATGCTCTTGCCGCGATATGGATGAGTTCGAGACCGAGTACATGCCGCCAAGGCGAATGTTCAAGGCGAAGTTACGATCAAGTATTTTCGATTTCATCAGTTGCTGTGCCTGCGGCAACGGAACGAGCGAAACTGATCTAGTCGCGGGGTTCATCGCGCTGCTGAGCCCTCGATACGATCAAAAGGATCAAACTAGCGGTGAAGGCACAGAGCTGACAGAGCATACAAGATGTGAAGGCTCCCGGCTTATCCAGCGAGTTCTTCGATCCCTTGCGTTCCCAACTCTCCTAGGGCCGGAGCAGCCGGGATCCTGAAGCGTATGGCTGTCATGAAGGCCGATGAGTCGATGCTAAAATCCTCTCTCGACATCTTCGCGGCAAAACTCGTCATGGCGCTATCGGGAGCACTGCGGCCCCCCCATTCCTCACGGCGGCCGTGTGATAATGCCACGTTCCTGAGTTCGGGACTCATGCAGCAGAGCGATGCGTTCATGCTTTCGATTATGCCGCTCGGGAGAGGGCTAACAGAGGGTTCGAGGAACACGGCTCATGATCAGTTTTTCTACCGGTTCAGCGCCGATGATTGGAGTGTGGTAGCCGACCTCGATGGATTTCATGACTGTCTCTACGTCCGCACGATCGCATTTGGGTATCCTCTGCAAACCTAGAAGTTTGTGGAACAACCTTGACGGTCGACATCCCCCCAACGGCGACCTACCGTCTTGAACGGAGAGTTCGGACGTAAGAGGGACCGGTGGGTAAGATTGAGATCGATCTGGATTGGGCGGGATCTGTCGACGGAAAGTCGAACGGCGTCAACGTAGAGATCGGTATCCGACAGGATGCTATGCGACAGGTCATGCGTAAGCTCGCGGCGATGCCGGGCTGGGAGGAGCCCGAACAGGACGACCGCTTCCAGTCCCGGCCCCGCGCGCTCGATGTTATGCCCAACCGCCGCCACGAGGCCATCCTAGTGAGCGCACGGCGAGGGGACGGCAAGACGACCTTCCTGATCGATATCCTGCGTCTCATCGAAAAAGGCGCATCGGCCTACAAACCGTTTGTGGCCGAAGGCAGGGCGGACGAAAAGCTCGCGGCCCTCTACAGCCTCGGGATCGTTGACCCGACCCTCATCGAGACGAAGCAGAATATCGTCGTCATTGTCATCGAGAAAATCAAGGTCGCGGTGGATCATGTGCACCGCCGCAACGAGGCCGCGAAGAAGGGCGCGTACGATGATTTCAAGACGGCACTGCGCGAGTTGGCCGCCGGCCTTACTCTTCTTGACGGCATCGGAAACGACGCGCTTTACGGCAAGGACTGGGCGGACGCCGACTACGTGCTCGATCGCGGGTTGGACAAAGCGCGCAGTGCCGGAGGATTCGAGCGGGCGTTCCACCACTTCGTCAGGGAAGCCTGCTCGTTCATCGGGGTGGACGCCTTCGTCCTTGCTATCGACGACGTGGACACATCCTTCGATAAAGGCTGGCCGGTCCTCGAGGCGCTCCGAAAGTACTTCGCGACGCCGCACCTAAAGGTGATCCTCGCTGGCGACCTCAGGCTCTACAATTTGCTAGTGCGCCAGCAGCAATGGAAGCAGATTACGAAGGATTTCTTGGACGTCGAGCAGAAGGTTTTCGGAATCGAGCAGGAGGTGGGCGGATCAGGCTCGTACGCCGATCAACTCGTGAAGATGGTAGACGTACTGCAGGACCAGTACCTCGTAAAAATCGTACGCCCGGAGAACCGGATAGAACTTGCTCCACTGCTGCATCTGGCGAACCAGAGCAGTGAAATGGAATTTCATGCCTCGCGGTCGGTGACGCAGGGGCCGGCGAGAGAGCGCGATACCTCCAGACGCTTCGCAGAGCGGCTCCTCGGTATTCGATCGAGCGCCGATCAGGAACTGATCCGCGCGACCGTGCTCCGACTTCCGATACGGAGCGGTCTGCAAGTAATGGCAGGCGCCTGGGACCTAGTCTCCACGAAGGAGACGCCTTCTGGTGGCGAGTTTGAACGAGCCAGAGCCGCCGCATTGGACATGCTGAGACAGGTTGCGTCGACGTCCCTAATGAGCCTCGATCTGGACGAGTACGGTCTTATGGATCCGAACTCGGGCCGGGTGCTGGGAGCATTGAGCGAGTGGATGGCCTCAAAGGCTGATCTCTGGCTAGCGATGTCACGCTGCCATCCAGGCGGCGTCGATGAGAAAATCGATTTCGTTAGCATTCGGATCGCGGCTCAGTTCGTCGAACTGTTTCTCCACCAGCCTCACGCTATGGTCGATTACTGGCTTCGGATCTCGACGATCCGCGAGAAGCTGGATCGAGGTGAAGTCGTTTGGAGCCGTCAGAAAGCATCGGATCGGTCTCCCGAAAGCGGGACGCGAGACCTTCACGCTTTGCTAGAGCACGTCAATGCCGGGATGGCGGAACGGGCAACCCAGTTCGTCAGCCGGCTGGCTGCCTGGGAAGCCGGCCGGGGCCGTCAGGTTGATCGCCGCATACGGCTGAGTAGCGCCATCGTATTCGCTAAAAACACGATGCCCGGCGATGCTGCAGCTCTACAACTGTACGGAGTGGCGAAAGCGGAGGTCATCAGAGCTGTTTTGAAGAAGGCTTTTCGCGCAGGTGCGACAGACCAAGAGAGTCGGCTCTTGAATGCGCTTCCGCCCCCGCTGGTAGGCTTTCACCAAGCTCTGAAAAAAGCCAAAGGAGGCTATCCGACGCAACTCCTTTCTGAAACTGGATCCAAATCGATCCTCGCCAACTCTCTTGAAAGCCTCGAGGCCGGCCTCACCGAGGATGCACGCTTCGTCGCCATGCTGCCGGCTTTTCATATCGTCAGTGGCCAAGGAGCAGAGAATGGAGCCTTCTCTGTCCTCCGTCTCATCGCTTTCATTTCCGAGATGATCGGTTCAAGACAGCCGAGTATCTCTGAGGATACCGTCAAGAGCATCATGAACACGCTCGTGAGCCGTGGAGGCTATCCTACGACGACGTTCTCCGGAGGTGATAGTTCGATTGATGAGCAAACGTCCGACGAGGGTGCCTTGTCTGAGACGGCCGCGAAACCTGCCTCTTCCCCTGGCGGCAAACCTGACGCAAGCTCGATCCCGCTCGCCCAGTTGCTCGCAGAATGGCTTAGAAGCCTTGAGATCGAGCAGAGGCCCATAACGGTCGCTCCCGTCACGCTCTCTCGCATGTGGACGAGGTTTACCTATGCGTTCGACGCGATTTCGAACGACCTCAAGCTTGGCGAAACACGCTATTTGGGAGTGCTGACTCACCGATCCATCACGGCCTTTCTACATGCCGTGGGGCTGGAGGCGGTGCGCGCTTCGGGCCTCTCGCCGGAAGCTCAGGCGATGAATAACCCAGTTAAGAACAGCGCACCGCTTCTTGAGGTATTGAAGACGCTTAAAAACAATCCGAGCGTGAAGGATGACCAGAACGTCCGCCTCTTTGAGGCACTTTTTTCGTGCCCGTTGTGGGGGTATTACCTTGCTAGCAGCGAAGATGAATTCGCCAAACGCGGTGCGCGCCGGAGTGCAGATAAGGAGGTATTTGAGCTCTACAGATTGGCCGTTTTGGCGGCGACGAAACAGATCCCCAATTTCGAAATTGAGTTTCTAATTGGAGGCAGTAAGGTAAGGCTAGAAGGCCTGCAATTGCTTCTAAACTCAGTCCCTATTCAGGCTTCGTCGGTTAGCCCAAGATCGTCCCAGTCAAAAGTTTCAGAAGCTGGGGAAAGAATGATGTCTCTATCTGAGGATTTTCAGGCTGAAAGAAGGCCTTTAAGGGTAACAACAAGGAAAAGTACTGTCACCCTCAGCCCCAAAAAGTCCACTTAATCCGCATGGCAGCTCTCATCTACCGCCGCGGTTTCAGCGACAGCTACGGTTTAACCATGCTTGGCCGCGGGCGGGTTCCGTCTATTCAGGAGACGCGGCGGCGGATCTTCATCGCCGAACGGCGGTCCGATGTTGGGCGGCCAGACCACTTCTACAAGGGCTACCTCGAGCATCGCCTCGGCGATGCCCAACACGTCGGCGACCTACCCTGGATCGTGCTCGGAAGCCTCGCCGAGCGTTATTTAGAGCGGCGAGGTGGGCACGTGGCCGTGCGCTACGAACTTTTCGGGGAGTGGCACGAACTTCTGCCGTTCCTCTCTCCGCTAGCCGTCATCGTCGCATTCCTTGTGAACGAGGAGCGCGGGCCCACCCCGGGCGTGGACCCGCGCCTGTTCCTTGCAAGAGAGATTGGTGAAACGGCCCTCATCGGGGCCGCGGATCCCGGCCTCGACGACCTTGTCAGCCGCGAGGGCCTGAACGAGTTGCACATGCACCTCAACGGCTCCACGGAACTCGACGTGCTTTGGCCGGAAGCCTGCAGCGCGCCGGTCGCGTTCTACGCCGAGCTTAAGGAGGCCCAAGGCAAGAGCCCAGAGCCGTCTCTAGAACTTTACGAGCAACTGGAGCCAGGGCTGGGGCCCTATGGCGTCTACCAACGGCTTCGCGCCGCCCGGCGCGTGCGCAGGCACCTCGTCGCGGAGCTTGCCCCCGACCTCGGAGGAAAGGCGGAGAAGAACCCACTAGCGACAGGGCTCGAAGCCTTGCTGCGAGCGGCAGAGTTCGGCCTCTCGGACGGCGACTGGCCCCACCCGCTGGGCAGTCCGCTGAGCATGCATCCGGCCCAAGTACTGTTCGGCGGGCCGCCGCACCGGCAGATCATCGAAGAAGCGGCCTTCCTCTACGTCTGCCTCACCGCCCTTCGGCGCGACCCAGGGCACCAGGCGATCGGGGTAGGGCTCTACTTTAACCTCCTCGTGCTCACCCAACTGGCGCGACTTGCGGTCCAGCAGGTCGACGAAATCGGCTTCGATCAATTTCAGAAGTACACGATGCTCGGCACTCGGGAACGGATCGAGCGCCGCTACCTTGCCCGTTTCCGCCAGTTGAATGGCCGGGAGCCGTTCGACACGCTTCGGCACCTGGAAGGCCGTTTTGCGCCCAAAGCAACCGTAACCAAGACCCAGGCCCTCATCGCCGATATCGTAGATGGCTATCTTGAATTCCGGGGCTGCCGGTTCGATCGGCAGGAGCGCGACCTGCGAGGCCCGCCGCCGCCCTGCCTCTTCGGCCGTCCTTGCGGGACCACCCCATGCGGCGCGTCGGGGCGTGCGAATGCAGAGTTCGCCCTCGTCGCCCACTTCATCAAGCGTCGTCCGATCGATGCCAACGACCGCAGCCGGCGCTGCCGCGATAGCGACCTGCGAATCGGGCTCAACGAGCAGGCCCGCGTTCTGGAGATGCTCCGGAAGGGCAGTGCTACGGTGAGAGCTCTGCTCCAGGGGATCGACGGAGCTTCCAACGAGTTGCACGCTCCGCCCGAACCGTTCGCGCCCGCCTTCCGCCTCGCACGTCGCTCGGGCATCCCCCATGCTACCTTCCACGTCGGAGAGGACTTTCGGCACCTGTTGTCTGGCATCAGATCGGTTATGGAGGCGCTCGTTTTTCTGGACCTTCGCTCCGGTGATCGTATCGGCCACGCGACGGCTCTTGGCATCGATCCAGCTCTCTGGCTGTCTAGGACAGCCCCGCGCGCGGTTCTGAGCCGTATTGACGTTCTGGACGACGCAGTCTTCGCCTTCCGCTCGCTAGCCGCGGTTGGGGGGTATGCCCAGGATATGCTCCGTCTTGAGCGCCTGATCGCTGAGCACTCTGAGTTCCTCTACGGGCAGGAGCAAAGCCCAGATCTTCTTCATCGGGCCTGGGAGCTGCGCCGCCTAGATGTGATCGAAGTGCGGACGGTGGAACGAAGCCTGTTGAGAAGCGGCCAGGTGCTTACGAGTGAGGCCGTTGCTCGAGAAGCACGGTTCCTGTCTGAAACTGCCGTGGACGAGCAGCGCTCATCCGAGCTTCACCTGATCGCGGACATGGTCGCCCGGTCTGGGACCGCCTACGAAATCTTCAGCCGGCGGCACGCCCTCGATCCAAAGCTGGCGAACGAGCGCGTCGACGTTGAGGCGGCGCAGATCTCGCAAAAAGCTCTTACAGCCTTGCAGGACTACGCTCTCGGTTTCATCAACGAACGCGGGGTGGTCCTAGAGACGCTGCCGACAAGCAACCTGCGGATCAGCTTCTATGACAGCATGGCCGAGCATCACCTTTACCGCTGGCTGGGCTTGTGCGAGCCGACGATCACGAACCGGCCCACCGTTTGCGTCGGGAGCGACGACCCCGGAATCTTCGCAACAAACCTCCGCAACGAGTACGCGGTGATTGGGAGCGTCCTGCGCCAAAGGTTCAAGCTGACTGCGTCCGAGGCAGCGAGTCGATTGGAGCAACTGAACGCGAATGGCCGCGTTCACCGCTTTCCTCCTAGCGATCGGCTGCTGGTGCGGAGCAGACGCATTGAAGATTAAGGCTCGGGACTCGACGAGGACGTTCTCGCCCCCGACTGAGTACGCCATAGCTAGCTATCCACGCCCCTCCGCTGCTCCATTCGCAGCTTGTTGCGGCAGGACCTGTAGGCGACGCGTAAGTGGCCGCACATTGCAGCCCTAGACAGGGCCGCCGCAGGTAGTCGTGCGACACTGCGCGATCGCCGCCATCACGTTCGGCGCAGCGAGCTTCAGGTGAACTGCGCAATAGGCGGGAGCGGCAGCACGAAAGATGTTGGCTAGCGACGTGGCGCAAGTTGTTGCATGGAAGGTCAAGGTATTTGGGTTCAGACGCTCATTCGTCCGGCAACCTTGCGCATTGACGTCTTCAAAACGTACACGACTCAGTGCGAATTGCCTCACGTTTGCAATCGCTTGGCAACCGGCCCCCTGATGCGTTCGCCCGTGTCAGTGTATTAACACGATTCTGGCCGCGGCGTGGGTGTACTGCGTGCCATTAGGTTCTTCACTGTCGAGGCATGCCAGTCCCCGCCGCGCGCCGTTCGCACTCCCCGGTCATTAAGGGCTCCAGCGATGGCCTGGAGAGTAATCCGACCGCTCGCAATGATCTCGCGAACAACAGGCGTCACGTTGGCCGCAAAGCTGTCCGCAGTTCGGGCATTAGTGGCGGCTCCGCGCTTATAAGCTTCAGCGAGGTTCATGACGTTGCCTAGAACAGCGCCAGCCGCTTTCTTCCGCTGGAGTGCGTCGCGCGTCCGGCTGGCGATCAGTGAGCGCTCCTTCTGCGCAAGAGCGGCGTAAATGTGAAGCAGGAAGGGGTCCGTATCGACCCCGAGTTCCGTTACTATGAAGGGCACCCGTTGGGCCATGAGCCCAGAAATAAAGGCTACGTCCCTCGAAATCCTATCAAGTTTACTCACCAGGACGGGGCAGCGCAGCCGCTTCGCCTTGGATAGCGCTGCTGCAAGTTGAGGACGCCGATCGAGGGCGTCGAAACCCTTCCCGCTTTCCTGCTCGCTGTACCATGTCACGACATCGTAGCTTAAGGCAGCTGCGAACTGCTGAATGGCAGCACGCTGTGCATCGAGCCCAAGGTTTTGCTTTTTGGTGGAGGTCCGCAGGTACCCAACTGCTGCCATCATGGCCGCCGCCTGCCTTTTACAAAGAGTGGAGGGTGGTAGAGAGTTTGTAAATTTGAACCTGGGTGCAAAATGCCTGCTCGGCAATCCCAGAAATCCTTCAACTCATCAGATCGCGAATGTGCGTGCCAAGGATCTGCGGCTCGAATGAATGTGCGATCCGAGTATTCTGCATCTGAGATTGAACTACGACCTCGAGCCTTTTATTGGACCCTCAGGTTTCCTCAGCGAGGAGGCCAAATTTGATAGTAGAAAGATGGATCGCAAGTGACTGGGCGCAATTACTCACAGCGGAGGAGCGACGTGCTGTTGCTACGATAAGACGAAGTGACATCTTTTCTGCATGAAGGGCGGTAAAATTTGTAAGGGACGCGCTAACATGCATCAGCGGTCAGCCAGGCCCATGAGGAGCAATTCGTTGAGTGAGCTGCGAATTCTGCCGGAATAGCGCACGCCGTCGTCCTGTGCGATCGCCTCAGCAATAGCGAGGCCGACAGCGAGCCTGATCACGCCCTCATTTATTGTACCGGTTTCCTCGAGGAAGTTGCTCGAGAAGGGATGCCGCATGGACAGGCGGACCACCAGGTGGCGCTTGCCTGGAACTGAGCCAGATGCTGCGGCCACTTCGAGCCAGTTCTCTTCGCTGCCGCCCTGATCGAGCGAGACATCAACCTCCCATTGGTCACCGCCCAAGGTCATCGTCAAGCGGCGTGAGCTTTCATCGCCGGCCGGAGCAGCTTGAACGCCGATCCGCGCCTCGTTGCGCGGCCGTGCCAGACGCGCAAGACTTGTTGGCTCTGTCTTCAGGAGCAGCGGCCCACCTTCCGCGGCAGCGCGGTCTTGCTCGCCCGAACGCCAGTTCTGAGCCTGATCAAGGAACGGAACGGCATCGCTCGCGAGTTGAGCTTTGACCTTTTCGATCAGTTCTTCCTCGCTCTCGTCCCAACGAATGCCATCCTTGGTGTGGCTGACTGAGAAGCCGATAAGCGTGAGTTCCCCGAACAGCCGCTGGAAGACGAACGAATTGGACGAGCCGAATAGTTCGCGGGGCCGATAGGGCTCATCTGCGCTGCCCTCAATCACACGACCACGACGCAGCAGTGCGAACCCCGCGCGCGTGGTAGAACCTTTAGACCGAAGTGCGACCCAGCCTTCGACACGCTTGCCGCCGGTGAGGCTCAATTTGATCGGCGTCCGCCATTCGCGGGGTTGCCCGGCGGGGTCCCGCCAGTACGGCGCAACCAGAACCTCAGGCTGTTCAAAGCTTAAGGGCTCACCATTGAGCGTGATTACCACGTCACCTCGTGCGATAAAGCTGCGATAGAGGCTCGACAAATGATCCCTGATTTTGCTCATCGTCCGGCTCTTCGGCGCGCGCCGTATGCTGGACAGAACGAGCTCGGTGAAATGGCTGTCTCGGGGCGCCGCTGTGCTTACCACCACCAACTCTTCGATTGTGTTGGCCACGATCGAGGCAATGTCGAATGATACAGTACGCTCGACCGTCTCGCCGAGCCCTGAAGTCCGCACTACCCAGCGGGGCGCCAGCCAGGCCGCCGCGCTCTTCATCCCCATCCCGAATTCAGACAGGCCGCTGGCGTCAGGGGGGGCTTCTGCGGGTCGGAACGCCCGGCCATAAGCCTCGCGTGAGATTCCGGCTGCGTTGTCGCGCACGACAATCACTCCGCGTTCGGTATCGATGTCGATGTCGATCGAGAGTTTCCAGCCCTTACCCTCTAACTTACGCAACGCGGTCCGATTGCCCTCATAAGATTGGATAGCGTTGTCGACGAACTCGGCGAGCGCGTACCACGGTTTGTAGTTCAGGTGAGGCAGCACCGTCAGCAGGCTGACGCCGGGGCGAATACTCACCCGCTGAAGGTCATCAATCATTTTAGCCATTCACAACAAGGGAGAGACGGGGCGCCTCGCCCACTAATTGGCGGGCTACGAGCTCGACGACACGAGCGTTGACTGCGTTGCCAAGCGCGCGGGTCGTGGCGGTAAAGGTACGTGGCAGCGTTCCGAGGCTGCCCATGTCTTGCAGCCGAGCGCATTCATGTGCAGTCATGTAGCGACGTTCCCAGCCTATGATCGGTACCTGCGATGTGCTCGAGGCGATTAGCGCAGGCGCGGTACGCGGCGACTTGGCACGGATCCCCGACCCTCGCATCTGGATCACACTTTCCCAGACATTCTCCACGTCGGCGTCAAAGTTCCACTCGAACTTTTGATAGCTATGATCATATCCCGCGAGTCGTTTCACCCACGGATCGATCCAACTCCTATGCTCGGAATAGAGTTGACGATTGAGGTCGATGAACACCTTCTTCCAGCCGGGGAAGGCGCTCGTGCCCCGCGCATAAGGCGGAAGCGCCGCCTCAAGCGCATCGTCAGCCAAACCTACAAGCGACGCACCAAAGCTTCCGCGGCCGCGCCGAGCGACGTCCGCGGCCGCCATAGGCGGCGTGGTCAGATAGGGATAGGTTGCACCGAACTCCGCCGCCCAGATAGGGAAATATGGTTTCTTAGCGCCTTTAGGATACATGCGGACGAAGTCGGCCCACACCTCAATCGCTTGCTCGATCTTAGTTGATATCCGCGAGCCCGGCTCGGCGGCGCGCAACACCGACCGGATGCTGGTGAGCTCGTTTGATGGTTCGGGCCAACTGAATGCTACTCCTGGATCACGCGCAGCGACGATAAAGAGCCTCTCGCGCATCTGGGGGATGCCAAAGCGGTGCGGCGAAAGAACCATCTTCTGCACCAGCGGATACCCTGCGTGGCGCAACTCCTGGTCAAGCCAGCGCCAAGTTCGTCCGTCGTCATGACGTTCAAAATTGGCAACATTCTCGAGAATTACATAACTTGGACGGCAAGTCCGTAACCACTCGATAACTACGCTTGCAAGATCGCCATTGCGCTCACAGGCCAGGCCTGTCTGCGGTCCGGCCTTTGAGAAAGGCTGACAAGGGAAACCACCGCAAAGAATGTCGAATTTCGGTAGGCTTTTTGGATCGATCGCGCGGATGTCGCCATGCGGCTCGATTCCGAAATTCGCCTTGTATATATCACGCAACTCCGGATTGACTTCAGAGGCGAGCACGCATTCGTGCCCGAGCCTCTTTAGGCCCAGGTGAAACCCGCCAAGCCCAGCAAATAGGTCCACAAACCTGAGCTTGCGCAATCACCTTTTCCTTCCTGTACGCGACACGGACACTCTGAGCCGCTCGCTAGCATCTTCTCCGATCCACGTCAGCCAAGCTAGGGACATTTTCGTCCGCCTGCAGGCGAAAAGAGGTTGCACTCAGATATCGCGCGCGGCACCTGTAGCCCCGTGCCATCACGCTGAAGTCGGGGAACGGGGGAATTTTTGGACGAGATTGAATATGGCGACATCGCGCGGTTGCTGAGCAACCTCTCGCAACGCCCCCAATTGCCCACGACAGTCACGGCGCAACCGCCGAGCGAGTTCGCCCCCGAGGATGTGGCGTTCGACGACAATAGCTGGCTCGCGAGAGTCGTTGACGTTCAGGGTTGGCTAAAGCTTGAGGACATGCTCATCTCCAGCGATGATGAGTCGAGGGTAGCCGAGACGCTCTTCAGCCAGTTGGCGCCGAACGCTGATCAAGCGCTTTACCTTATCGTTGATAGCGTCATCCGGATCACCGAAATTGGCGTCCAGGCGCTAGAGGAACGACTCTCAAAGGCCGACGAGCGCAGCCTTCACCTGGCGGAAGCCATGGAGGAGGGGGCGACCTTAGTGGCTGCAACCGCGACCTGGGAAGAGGAGTGGGAGGAACCCGAGGCGAGCGAGCCGCGCAACATCAACGCGGCCGTCGACACTTGGCCAATCAGCGAATTTGTGGGGCATGCAGAGATTGATGAACTCGACCTCGATCCACCCTACCAGCGCGAATATATTTGGTCGAACCCCGACGCGCAGAAGCTTATCGAGTCTGTTCTGTGTGGGATCCCGTTGCCCTCAATCATCCTGGCCAGCATAGCTGAGAGTGATAAGCTGCAGATTGTTGACGGAAAGCAGAGGCTCACCTCTCTACTGCGCTTCGTCGGTGCGCATCCCAAAGCAATAGCTTTCGCTAAAGCAAAGAAAGACCGCGAGCTTTTGCGGACTAATTTCCGCAAGTTCGCGAAGAAACATGCGCTTACTCCTGAAGACATCCGCAAGCATTATTTACCTTTTAAGGCTCGAACTTATAATAGCTCTGATCCGCTGCGGCCGGTTTCGGGAAAATACTACGATGAGATTAAAGATGTCGAGATCCGTATCGGCGGGAAAAGATCCACGGTGCGTAAACTGTTCGAGTCCAGCGCTTCCCCTTATCGCATACCAATTCTAAAATACGAAAATACAGATATTAGGGATATTCATAAGGTATTTACTATATACAATAGGCAGGGGATAAAGCTCAATGCCGAAGAGCTTCGCAATGCGGTATATAATCACCTGAAGATTGTTCAGCTGTTGCTATTCATTGGTGGTGATCGTGACGACCCGATGATGGCGCCGTATGCGGTTAACGCCGGCGTCAACCCGAAATTCGCACATCGTGTCATCAACGACATGGGCTTCAGCATCGCTCGTTTCAGGCGAACTAAAGTACTGCTTTGGATGATCGCGACGCTGCTACATCCAACCGGCGCGGCTGGACAACTGCGTGCTCCCTCAACCGCAGCGCACATCGATGGCTTCCTCGACTCGATCGAGAGCCGACCACGGCTCAAATCGGTACACGTACTCACCGGGCTAGCCACGGCGCTCGTCGCCGCAATAGAATTGCACACTCGCGCGGGCAAAGCATGGCATCCGCAATTTCGGAGCAAAAAGGAGAAGGATAATTGGGAGGAACTTGGCGCCGTTGCAAGCATCGGAGCATGCTTGATGCTGGTAATTCTCGAGAAACAGCAATTACTTCTCGACAATCAGGTTGCGGTCCGCAAGCTCACCAGTGAGCGCAAGCCGCCAACCAGCACGCAAAACAAGACCCAGTGGAAGCATATTGCGGGCTCGCTGCTCGCGATCCTCGAAACCCTCGGGGTAACACAGCAGGAGGCTGATAAGGCGCTTACCGAGAAGTTCGGAACGTCTGCGATCGGGATCCTCGCCGAACTGCGAGATGTTCCAACTGATGGCTAAAACCTTACCTTCCGGCTCTGTCACTGTTGTGCCAATTCGCGCTGTTGCGCCGGCTTCCGCCGCTCAGATCGATGGCTGGTGGGAGGGGTACCGTTCACAGGCATCCCGCCAGTTCTCCGAGGCTGCACTGGCGGTCCTTGAGGCTGACGCGCGGTACATTGTTGACCGCGCTTTGCCGCAAGAAGGCGACGGCGCGGCTTGGCCTGATGATGGCGTTCGTACAGGAATAGTGATTGGCTCAGTTCAGTCCGGCAAGACCGCGAGCATGCTTGGAGTGGCAAGCATGGCGCTCGACCGCGGTGTCGACATCATCATCCTACTCGCCGGCACTCGGGTCGGATTGTGGCTGCAGACTTATCAGCGCGTGCTCGACCAACTTGATGGTACCTCCCTCGACACCGCTTATGAGCGCGACGACTTTCGCCTGCTGCTACCGCAGCCGGAGGCCGTTCTGAAGGCTGAGCGTCTTGGGCCAACCAACTACCTGAAATCTTCTAAGGCAATCCTAGCAGTCAATGACGGCCTGCCCATCATTATTGTGGTCCCTAAACTCGACGAACACCTCAATCATCTGGCACGCATGTTGAACTCGGTGCTGCCGGATGACACACTCGATAGCCGCGACCGTCCAACAACGATGCTGGTCCTCGACGACGAGGCCGACGATGCATCGGTGCTCGACAGCGCCACCTCGGAAAAGATCACGCCACGCTTCATCGCGGCGCTCTGGAGCGGTAGCCATCGTCAATCGGCGAGCCGTCACACTAAGTTGCTGGCTAGCTATGTCGCCTACACTGCAACGCCTCAAGCTAACTATCTTCAGGAATCGCACAATCCGCTCGCACCACGGCACTTCAGCGCTGCGCTGCGCGTCCCCGGAGCGACAGGCGCGCTCGAGCCACGCCAACTGACCTACCAAGAGCCAAAGGGGCTACCTGGGTTCTATTGCGGCGGCGATCTCTACTATGAGGCACTTGCGGCCTTGCCAGGCACGCTCGCGGTCACGACGCCTTTTCCTATACAGGCCTTACAAGAGCCGGCATCTGACTTTGCTGAGCGGGTCGCCCGGACGCGTTGGGACATGATCTCGGATGCGATGCGGCACTATCTTGTCGCCGGTGCTGCACGCTTGCTGCTCGATGGTCGGCGCTTCTCGAGCGTGCCTGACGCGGTCTTCGATGACCTTGAGACTCTCAAGGCTGCGATGCCGCACCCACACACGATGATGTTCCATCCTTCCGCCCGTAAGGACCAACATTTTCTTGCGGCAGAGGATATCGTTCGGTGGTCACTTAGCCTGCCAGGTCAGGAAGCGACAGCTGAAATTCTTGAGGATGAAAGCGGTAAGCCGATCTTGCAGCTCAATCCCGAAGGCTTGGCTCGGCGTTTAGTCATAGAACAGGACATGTGGCGCGCTTGCCTCGCCAGCTTTGAGCAGACACGTCTTGTGCTGGCGGGCCTTCCGCATGGTGTCTTCCCACAACTGGGTGAGAGTCGGTGGCCTGAGATACAGCAGATTCTTGAGGAAGAGGTCTTTCCCCATGTTAAACTGCGTGTCATCAACAGCGATCCGAACGCTGACGACCGACCGAATTTCGAGGCGACCCGCGACAATACTGGCTGGCGCGCGCCGAATGACGTCTTCACGATCTTCGTTGCCGGTAACATCCTCTCACGCGGTCTGACCGTAGAGGGGCTCACGACCAGCTTATTCCTGCGCAGCAGCAATGAGCCCGCGGCCGACACCCAGATGCAGATGCAACGATGGTTCGGCTATCGCGGGACGCACCTACCCTTCTGTCGTGTCTTCCTCCACAGCGATCAGCTTGCGCTGTTCAAACAGTATAATGAGCATGACAAGACGTTAAAATCTATCGTGCTGAGCCGCATGGCGATGCCCGATGGAGGTGCTGACGCGAGCACGCTAGTGCTCGAGGGCGAGAGTTTTGTTGCAACAGGTAAGGTCGAGACGCGCAAGGTCCCGCTCAGTCCAGGGCCCAGCCCGCAAATCCGGCTCGTCGAGCGCGCTGATCCCAAGTTTGCGGATAACAATATCAACATCGTCCGCGAGTTACTTGGAAGCGGCTCCTGGATCGGAATTGATCCTACGCGCAATCTCGGTCTTATCCGCGAGGACACGGTTGGCCCCCTTGAACTGGCCGATCTGCTCGATCGGCTGCGCTACACGCGCCATGATCCGACCCTCGATGACGAAATGAGCCGGCGATGGGTGAGCCTCCAGCACGCGCTTGGCTTATCCGAGCCTTTGTTTCGGCCACCAGGCATCGCAGCCAAACCTTATGCGATCCGGCCGCAAGGCTGCCCCTATGCGATAGCTGCATATCTGCGCTTATGGAGTTCCTTGTCCGATGGGCTTCATGCGCCGGGCTTCCATGCCACCGACAAGCCGGATGTGCGCTGGTCTCAAATCGACGCTCGGGTTAAGCCGCGTTTCTATTTGGCAATCCGGTCGGGGCCAGGCTCGGCCACAGACAAGGTCCTGCGCGAGGCCGGTATCGGCTCTATGGAGCGCGGCATCGGCGCTCTCGATCAGCTCAACACCCTATGGGGCAGTCGCGGTTATGGAGCGGGCAGCTATCTGGGAGATCAACTTATCGACTATCATTACCATGAGAACACTCCGGTTCCCCGGCTGCAGGGCGGACAGAGTTGGCGGCCGCGGGGCCATCCCGGGCTCGTGCTCATCCATGTGATTCAGGATGATCAGGGTGGCGAGGATATGGTGACGCTGGGTCTCGGGCTGCCACATGGTGGGCCGGATCACATTGCGGCGCTCAGGCGCTAACAATGCGAAGCTTCGAGGCTCTTCGGGACGAACTTTCCACGCTCGCGGTGCCGGCCGGTGAGGCTCGCCAACTCGTTTGGGTCGTGCCGGGGCAATTAGGCGCGGCAATGACCGCCACCGGCGCGTTCGAGATCTTTCTGCTGGGACCGCCGCTGCAGGCTGCGTTGCCGCTCGTCGCGAACAACCTACTTCACGATCGCTGGGAGCCGCGGAATGGCGGGACGCCATTCGAGGCAAGCCGAGTGCTGCTTGGGCCCGCAGCGCATTTCGCGGCCATGGCGGCGCTCATTGCCACCGAACTCGGTCGGCTGGACCTATCGAGCAGCGATGCACTCCAGCGCTCCTTTAACGAGGTGGAGCCAATCATCGAACTCGCAATCCGTCGGGGCGCGCTGTCGAGCGAGACGATCCTCGGACTGATTGCGGAACTCCACACCCTGCGAGCGGTGCTAATCGCCGTGGATCCAGGTCAGCGCGGTAGGGCCTTGCTCGGTTGGCGTGGGTGGGCGCCTGGCCGCGACTTCGTGCTGGGCAGGCACGGTATTGAGGTCAAGGCGACTGTTGGCGCTGCCTCGCGCCACGCGTTCAGTGGACTCCATCAACTCGAGCCGCAGCCGTTGGGCGATGGCAGCCTCGAGACGGTACATCTGCTCAGCTTTGGCCTCCAGATCGTACTGACCGGGGGGCTTAGCCTGCCGGAGTTGATTGACGACTTACTATCACTTCTTGGGGACGGCAGCGGTGTGCGGACTGCCGAGCAGACCCAATTTCTAAGCCTGGTCGCGCTATATGGTGGTGCAAGCGCGCCGAGTTATGATCATGACATGATGTGCGGGCTGAACACATATCAGCAGCGGTACGCCATCACCTTCGCTCGGCTCTACGACGTCTCTGATCCGAGGATGCTTCTACTCCGTCGTGATGATGTCGCGCAGACCTTTGTGGTCCCTAACAGCCTGTCCTTCGAGTTGACGATTCCCGCGATCGTCTCCGCATATAATCCGGCCGAAGATTGGCAGACGGAGATCGCAGCGCTGGCGCGCGCATGAACGGGCCTGTCGAGCCTGATATGCCCTCTCGTGCCTTTTGGCGTGGCACGGTGGCCGAACTGCTGAGAGCCGACCCGATAGCGGTCATCGGTAAACTGGCGATACGTCATGTCGGCTTTCACGCCGCGGCCGAGGCCGAGCAGATGCGCGCCTGGGAGCGCGAGTTGGATATATTACGCGACGCTCTTAGTGGGCGCGGCGAGAAAGCCGAGCAGTGGGGTGTGCTGCTCGAGGCGCCGCTCCTCCGGCTCGGCAAGCGCCTTGACGCGGTGCTGCTAATACCCGGCGTCGCTGCAATCATCGAGTTCAAGATTGGCGCGTCGCGGCACAATATCGTCGACCGTGAGCAGGTGGAGCGATACGCGCTTCTGCTGCGGGATTTTCACCTGGTCAGCCAGTCCCTGCTTATCGCGCCTATCCTCTGTGCAGAGCGCGCGAGCGACACGCCTGGCGCTTCGATCTTGTGCGACGGTGTCATGCGCACACTGTTAACCGGCGCGCATGGCCTGCGCGGCGTGATCGACGAATTAGCGTCGCTTGTGCCCTCCGCTCAAGTCATCGACGTTGCCGCTTTTGACATGTCGCCTTACCGTCCGACGCCGACCATTATCGAAGCTGCGCGCGCGCTGTACGCCGGGCATCAGATCGCCGAGGTTGGGCGGGGCGACGCGGAAGATGCGATACTTCAGTCAGCTGCATCCACGCTTCAAGCGCTGGCGCGCGAGGCCGAGCGCGACCGCTTGCATCTCATCTGCTTCGTGACCGGCGCGCCAGGCGCGGGCAAGACGCTGCTTGGCCTCGACGCTGCGCTTCGCAGCCGCGATTCCGGCCAGCTAGCGGCGCTGCTGTCAGGCAACCGGCCACTCGTCCATGTCCTCACGGAGGCGCTCGCCGCCGACCACGCAATGCGTCATGGCGGGCGCATGACAAATGCGCGCCATAAGGCAGGCGCTGCCATCCAAGGACTGCTCGGCTTCCTAAAGGAGCATACCGATGGGCCGCCGCCGCCCGAGCATGTCATTATATTTGATGAGGCGCAGCGCGCTTGGGACGAGAAGGTCGGCCAGGAGTTAATGGGCCGGCCACGGTCAGAGCCGGCCTTGTTCCTCGACATCCTCCGCCGGCTCGACTGGAGTTGCCTGATCTGCCTAGTCGGGCCCGGTCAGGAGATCAATCGCGGTGAGGGCGGCTTGGCGCTTTGGGGCAAGGCGCTCGACGATGCCCATCAAAGGGGCGATGGTTGGTCGATTGTCGCCGCGCCTCAGGCGCTCGCTGGTGGCGCTGACATCGCGGGCCCGGGCCTACGCGCGGATGCACGGCTCAACTCGGCGCGCCCCGAGCCTAGGCTTCATCTATCCAACGCGCTCAGAAGCTATCGCAGTCCGCTCCAAGGGCGGTGGGTCGCGGCGCTGCTCGCGAATGACATTGATGCTGCTGCCGCAATCGCCGAAAGAATGGACATGCCGCCGGCCTTCCTATGTCGTGACCTTGCGACCGCGAAGGCCTGGCTGCGCGAGCGCCGCCGAGGTGGCCGCTCAGTTGGTCTGCTGGCCAGTTCAGGCGCGGTGCGACTGCTCGGCGACGGTTTGCCTCCAACCCCACGCTCTAACGAACTAGCGCCGATCGCCCACTGGTTCCTCAAGCCCTGGTGGGACTTTCGCAGTTCCGGCGCACTCGAAGTGCCAATGAGCGAGTTTGGTTGCCAAGGCCTCGAGCTTGACTATGCCAGCCTCTCCTGGGGCGGTGACTTGATCTGGCGGAATGAGGGATGGACGCCGAGACGCATGAGTGCGCCACGCTGGGTCTTGGTCAAGGATGAAGAGCGTCGCCGCTTCCGGTTGAATGCCTATCGCGTACTTCTTACCCGCGCCCGGGCAGGGATGATTCTCCATGTCCCACTTGGGAGCGCAGACGATCCGACCCGTGATCGTGGCGAGATGGATCAGGTTGCCATGTCGCTGCTGCGTGCTGGAGCATCGGAGAGATTCTAGTTTGAACGCTCACCCTGTTTTATCGCGCTAGAGAATTGGCGACCGCCGCCATCTAGTCATGCAATTCCACGGCGGCTACTGACACAATTTGAAGGACACATCCAGCGTGATTGAGCGACATATGGACGAGTTATCCTTCGATCTCGTCGAGGTGCCAAGTATCAAAATTTTTTAGCGGAGCGGTCCTTACTCACTGGAATCTCAATGTCTGTTGCTCGCGCTGTTGACATATGCGTAGTCAATGATTTTCTGCGCAACCATGATTAGCCGTTCGGCCTCCGCTGGTCCATGGATCCAGTTCGGGAATGAGCAGTTTCGTCGCCGCAGCGTAGCCTCGACTTCTAACGGTTGAAGCCTATCTGCCTGAAGATCACTTAGTAGCGCATTTTGAAAAGCGGAAAAGTACCTCTCTCTGTTTGCTTGAGAGAGCACCGCGGTGGGCTTACCCCCGAGCGTGATCAACTTATAACCCAGAAACTCGAAGCCTTGATCAAGGTTTGCTCGCTCATATTTTCCCAGCCCGAGGCTGCCAGCCCGATGGTTTAATAAAGCCTGTCGCAAGGCTTTTGCGCTCTCGTCAACTTCCAACTCAGTGCGGCCAAGGACGACGAAGTCGTCCCTGAACCCGATCAAGTGGCACCCTGGAGTGATTACTTGACCCAGATCCGAAAGAAGAATGCTGGCCACCAAGTTGGAGACGACGGAACCCTGCGGCAGGCCGGTTGGCTGCTCGGACCGGGAAATATGATGAGCATTACTCATACGGTAAGCGAAACGTCTATGATCCGCTAACTCGAGACCACTGGCCAGAATTACGTGACGAGTGACCTCCCTCGGCAGGGGAAGAATTTCTTCAACTCTCCCGTCTACGAAGCTCTCAAAACAGTTTTTGATATCCAGGCATGCGGCATGACAGAAGCCTTCTCGGCTAAGCCTGAGTATCTCGCCGACCGCTCGATCTCCACCCCGACCTCGGTGCTCGTACTGCCAGCTTGGCGGACTAAAAGTAGACCGTAGCACGGCGTCAGTGATGATCTGTCTTGCGGTCTGCTCAACACCAAAGTCGAAGATGGTACGCATGGCTCCCGACGGCTTCGGCTGTTGCCGATATGCAGTGGGCTCGCCTGATGCGACGCGGCAATCAATACGATCGGCAATGGCAAGAATAGCTGCCGGGCGGTGTTTTCTGGCCATGCGATGCCAGGCGCGGCTTGCGGCCACGAGCTTCGCGTCTTTGGAACGGAAATAGGTATTCTGGATATTCCGCGCTGTCCGAATGCGTCCGGCATCAGAGGCGTCGCGAAGAGCTTTGAGCATACTCTTTACAGCCCGCTCCGCACGACGAACGCTCTTATTAACTTCGTTAATTTCGAAGGCCGCCATTGCATCACCCAATCATTTTGCACCTGGGTGCAAATCACTTCCTATTCAAATCGCGGCAAGCCACGCCACTTTGCTCGTTAGATCGTAGCCACGCTCTCACAGCATCTGCGCGATAGACGATGCGGCGACCAAGCAATGTTCTGGGTGGGCCGACACGCTCTAAGTGCCATCGATCGAGGGTTCGGACGTGTATGCCGAGTTCCGCAGCGAGAGCCTCGCGGCCAACGTAATCGGAGAAAATATCCGAAGCACGTTCATGCATTTTGGTACTCCCGCTGAGCAATCAGGTCTTCCCGAGGACATGCCAGAGCTTAGGAGAGCAATGATGTTATCTGAAGTAAATTGGTGAGAGATTTAAGCCTCTTCGTCTCCTAAATTGCGGTACCCACGGCGGATGGATTCCTGCTTGGCATTGTACTCAATCGCTGGATTGCTCTCATCCTCACCCGAACGGATTTTCGGCATCTGTCGATTATAGAGATCAGTTAGGCGTCGGATTGTGTTCTCAAGTTCTTGCTGCGTTAGATCGGCGACCGGGAGCAGCTTGAGAAGCGCGGCTCGGACAGAGTTCGACGTCGCCCCGTCTTCCTGAGAAGAGCCGCTTCGTAGTTGCGCGATCTGCAAGAGAAGCCGCAGGTCCTTCCGTGAAGGCTTTGGGCCCCTAGCAGCGTCATCGATTATCCGGGGCGCGATAGCGACACCGATGAGAAACTCCTGACAAACATCCGTAGCCCACTCAGGTGGAGGCAACCCCTTGGCTCTACCGTAAGCTGCCCAGTGACCGATTCCCCACGCTGCATAGAGGATTGCCTCACGTAGGTCTGCAGACTGGGCACCTTTTTGCACCCTCCCGTAGGTGGTGAAATCTCGGGTTTTGCTACGCCGCTCGCTCAAGCTCTTTCCTCGTCAGCACTGGACTCTGACCCTAGCGTTGCTGGGGAGGAAAGGCTCAGAAGTGTACCTACCCGGTCCGTAGCTGCTTTGAGAGAATCATCGAGTAGATGTGCATACCGCTGCGTTGTTTGCGACTGTGTATGGCCTAGCAGGGCTCCAATGACCGGAAGTGAGTAACCCGATGAGGCTAGGTAGCTTGCGTACGTGTGTCGAAGATCGTGCAATCGAAAGTCGCGCAGGTTCGCTCTCTGTTGAACGATCGACCAGGCCTTTTTCAGTTCTACTATGTGCCCGGTTTTTGACCTGCTGGGGAAGAGAAACTGGCTCTGATCTGGATGAATCAGTCGTGCACTCGCCATTTCGCAAAGCAGTTTCAATGCGGGGCCGGACAAAGGCACGCGATGCTCACGTTTTTGTTTCACATTACCCCTAGGTTTTATCCAAATGCCCCGTTTCAGGTCGACCATTTGCCACGTCGCGGAAAGTACCTCCATGCGGCGGGCGCCCGTAAGAAGCAGCAGCCGAAAAGCGTTAGCTGCCGACCGGCTCGGATGCTCGTCCAGTGCGGCGGCAAGGCGCAGCAGTTCGTCAGGGTTCAGGTACCTTGTACGGTGGGCTTCCGGATTTCGCTCAATCCCCAAAACGGGATTGTCGGGGCGCAGGTCCCACTTGATCGCTAGTGAGAAGAGCTTGGATAGGAGGGCGACGACTCGGTTTGCCCGGATGGGTGCCACGCTGGACACATCCCTATGCAAACTATCAATATCGGAGTGTCGGACGACTCGGACCTTTATTCCCCCCAGCCGAGGCTTGATGACTTGATCGATCATCGATCGGTCATTCCGCTGTGAACATGGGCGCTTTTTAGGAAGGTGCCTTTCGACATAAAGGTCACACAAGTCTGTCACTGTCGGAGCAAGCTGATGCTCGCGGCGGTCGCCCATCGGATCGGCACCGAGATCAATCTCCCGTTTTAAGGTCTCCGCTCGCGCACGTGCGGCAGTAGCCGACCACTCGGGGTAGCCGCCAATCGTAAATCGGCGTTCGCGGCCGTCTACCCGGTAGTTGATGACGAAGGCTTTCGCTCCCTTGGCGGTCACGCGAACGCCAAAGCCCTTCAATTCTGCATCATAGGTGATGCGGTTCCCTTGCTCGGGAAGGGGCAGTGACTTCACCAGTGTTTCAGTGAGCCGAGCCGACGCTTTGGTCTGTGTCCGCAATGTGTCCGCGCAATTGTGTGTGCTGAGAGCACATCAGCATACCTGTATAATCACCGCTGACAAGCGTAAGGTGTTCATATAAATAGGAAAAACGCCTAAGCAGCTGATTTATAATGGAAGCAGAAAAATGACTCTTAATCAGCGGGTCCAAGGTTCGAACCCTTGTGCACCCACCAAATCTCCTCAGACGGCCGAAGCTCTGGACCTACGTCCGGAGCTTTCGTGTTTTCTGGATCTTACGAACATCATGACGACGGCTCGTCCAATCGGGGCCGGTCTCGGCTGGCGCCACGGTCGCCGGATCCTGCCTGCGCTGCGGTTCCACCGCTTCGCATTCAGCCTGTCGGTCATGTGTGCGGAGGTGGTCCTGGCGCGCTCTGCACCGATACGAGGCGTGAGATTCGGCGGAGAAGGCGCCTGTCGATCGCTTGCTTCGGGCAGGCGAGACGCTGCCGAGCCGTGGATGCGGAACGCGGTCGGTGTCGTTCAGCCCGGCAGCCACACGCCTGCCGGGCTGATGCAAATCAGCGCTTCAATCGAGCCAGCTGGATCTTACAGCAGGTCGTCGTTGGCCCACGCCCGAACGTAGTCGACGTTCATCTGGGCGGTCGGCATGGAGGCGTCGTACTTGCCCGGCCAACTGCCGGTGTCGCCGACGGCCAAGTTGACCAGCATGTACATCGGCTCATTCATATCGCGTGGTGTCGTCATCTCGGCGACTTTCGCCCCGTCGATATACCACTTGAGCGTGTCCTTCTGCCAGTCGACCCCGAAGGTGTGGAAGCCTTCCGTCAGATCCTCGGTCTGTACGGGGAAGCTCGTCAGGGTGTGACCGCCGATCTTGGAATGGGCTGACACGTAGGCGGTGTCCGTGTCGTGGCCCAGAAGCTCCATGACGTCGAGTTCGGTCCGTCCATTGTTGGCCGCGTTCAGCAGCCAGAAAGCCGGCCACATGCCCTGGCCCGCCGGCAGCTCGGCACGCATCTCGAAATAGCCGTAGGTCTGGGCGAACGACTTGGCCGTGGTGAGCACGCCCGAGGTGTAGGCCAGGCCCAGCGGATTGCCGTCGTGATCCGGGGCCGCCGTGATGCTGAGGACGCCGTCCGAGATCGAGAACGGGTCCGTGCCAACGGATTTGTCCGTGTAGTACTGCGCCTCCTTGTTGGCCCCCAGGGTCCGATCCTGGCTGCCGATGCCGTACGTCGTCTTCCACACCGTGCCTTTGCCGTTGGCCGAGGCACTGAGGGTGTTGAACTCTTCCGCGAAACTCAGCTTCATGCCCGGATGCGACGGGTCCGCCGGCAAGGCGAAGTCGCCGGCCTTGAGGTTCGTGAGCGCCACGTTCTGCAAGGTCAGCGTCTCGCCGCCGCCGAGCGCGATGACGGTGTCCGAACTGACCTGCTTGGCTGCCAGCTTCAGCTCGGAGAAGCTGTGCAGGTTGACCCCCTCCATGCGGACCTTGTCGACGCCGGAGGTGAAGTCGGTGATGATGTCGCTGCCCTCGCCCTTGGCGATGACGAAGACATCCGCCCCGCCGCGGCCGGTCAGGATGTCGTTGCCGGCCTTGCCGTTGAGGGTCTGGGCGCCGCCATCGCCGGTGATCATGTTGTTGAGGCCGTTGCCGGTGCCGCTCTTGGCGTTGCTGAAGATCAGGTTCTCGACATTGGCGGAAAGCGTGTAATCCCGCCAGGCGACGACGACCGTGTCGACGCCGCCGCCGGGCGCCTCGACGACCTGATCGCTCGATTGCCAGATGTGATAGGTGTCGTCGCCGGTGCCGCCGGTCAGGACAGCACCACCCTTGTCCCAGCCCCAGATGTCGTCGTGCCCGGCCGTGCCGCTCAGGGCCTTGACGGCATTGTTGGCCTTGATCGTGTGGGTCGGCGTGGCACTTGCGCGGGCTGCCTCGCCCGTCTCAGCCGAGGGCGCAGCCAGCACGGGCGGAGCCACGACCACGGGCGGCTTCGACAGCACGGGGGGAGCAGCGACCACGGGCGTCTCCGCGGAGGCTTCGAAGACGAAGTCGCCGGACTTCAGCGTGCCATTGGCATGGGCGGCGGTGAAGCGGCCGACGGCCGCGCCGTGCTCGCGGATCTCGTAGGTGTGCAGCGTTCCCTGACGGGCGATCTCGACCACGTTGGCATCGGCGGCAAAGCCGCGGAACACCAGCGTGTCCCCGCCGGCGGCGCCGGCCCCCTGAAAGTCGGTGATCCGGTCGAGGGCCGTGCCCGTCAGGCCGGCCGTCCCGGCCAGATCCGCCTTGCTGAAGACGAAGCGGTCGGCTCCGGCCCCGCCCGTCAGCAGGTCGACGCCGAGCCCACCGGTGATGATGTCGTTGCCGGCGCCGCCGTTGATGGTGTCGTTGCCCGACGCCCCGATGATGATGTCGTCACCGTCCTGGCCGGCGATGAGCTGCGCCCGCGTCCCGCGCGAGGAGAGGTCGATCCGATCCGCACCCGCGGTGCCGGCGGTGTACTGGGCCGCCAGGGGTGCGATCGGGCCGCTGCTCAAACTGGCCGGTGCGGTTGCGGAAACCACCGGCGCGAGCGTGCTCGACGCCGCCGGCGTGATCAGCGCTTCCGGCGAAGGCTTGACCACGGACGCCTCCGACGCCTCGAACACGAAGTCGCCTGACTTGAGCGCCTCTCCGGCATGGACGGCGGTGAAACGGCCGACGGCGACGCCGTTCTCCCGAATTTCGTAGGTGTGCAGCGTGCCCTGCCGGGCGATTTCGACCACGTTGGCATTGGCGGCAAAGCCGCGGAAGACCACCATGTCGCCGCCCGCGGCGCCGGCGCCCTCGAAGTCGGTGATCCGGTCGAGGGCGGCGCCCGTCAGGGTGGCCGTACCGGCGAGATCCGCCTTGCTGAACACGAAGCGGTCGGCCCCGGCGCCGCCCGTCAGGGTGTCGACGCCGAGCCCGCCGGTCATGATGTCGTTTCCGGCGCCACCGTTGATTGTATCGTTGCCCGATGCCCCGATGATGATGTCGTCACCATCCTGGCCGGCAATCAGTTGTGCGCGCGTCCCGCGCGACGAGAGGTCGATCCGATCCGCACCCGCTTTGCCTGCGGTGTACTGAGCCGATAACAATGCCGTGTCCGCCATGGGTCGCTTACTTTCTCGCGATCGATGACGGACGATGCGAGCAGCCAAGTTAATGCAGGGCAAATACTGCCGGTTGTTCCCCAACTTAGCGTAGTGAGGTACTTGTTTCGTTAAAGATCAGTACCGCGACACAGACAAATTGATCTAAACATTGAGTTCAAAGGCCCCGGATGGAGCGAGTGCGGGAGCTGGTCGCGGCCTGCATCTGGCCAAGCGCCCGGACGTGCCGTCAATGGGCAGGGAGGGTGGCGGATATCGGTTCGCGGTCCGGCGCAGGCGACGGCGTTATGTCGAGGGCGGTTGCGCGGGCCTGCCGCACGATCCAGACCCCTCCATCCGGAGTTCCGACGTCAGGTGGACGTCGCCCCCTCACCGGACGAGGTCGCTCCCGGGAGGCAGTGCGCCGTGGCCAAAAGCGCGAGACGCGCCGTGCCCTGGCTTCCACCAAAATCGTTTTCATGGGAGTGGCGGGCTAAAACCTTCCTCGCCGGAAGGAAGATCCGCCACCGGACCGGATGCTGCTGTCGGTCGACCCGACTGTGCCAGCAGCATCCGGTGTTTTTCTGTCAGCCCTGCTTGATCTGAAGTCCCGAAGACCCGGGCCTCTGCAGGCCGCGGCGTCGACGAAGCCGCCGGATCTCAGGGCCGGAGGTAAGGCACCAACAGACGCGGGTCAGTGGATGGCATCGTTGGCCCACGCGTGGACATAGTCGACGTTCAGCTGCGTGGTCGGCATGGAGGCGTCGTACTTGCCAGGCCAGCTGCCGGTGTCACCCACCGCCAGGTTGACCAGCATGTACATCGGCTTGTGCATGTCACGCGGGGTCGCCATCTCGGCCACCTTCGCGCCGTCGATGTACCATTCCAGCGTGTCCTTCTGCCAATCGACGCCGAAGGTGTGGAAGCCCTCGGTGAGGTCGTCCGTCTTAACGGGGAAGCTCGTCAGAGTGTGACCGCCGATCGAGGAATGCGCCGTGGCGTAGGCGGTGTCCTTGTCGTGGCCCAGGAACTCCAGAACGTCGAGTTCGGCCGGCCACGTCCCGTCGGCGTTCAGCAGCCAGAAGGCGGGCCACATGCCCTGGCCCGCCGGCAGCTCGGCGCGCATTTCGAAGTAGCCATAGGTCTGGGCGAACGACTTGGCCGTGGTGAGCACGCCCGAGGTGTAGGCCAGGCCCAGCGGGTTGCCGTCGTGATCCGGAGCCGCCGTGATGCTGAGGACGCCGTTCGAGATCGAGAACGGGTTCAAGCCGACGGATTTGTCCGTGTAGTACTGCGCCTCGTTGTTGGACCCCAGGGTCCGATCCTGGCTGCCGATGCCGAGCGAGCTCTTCCACACGGTACCGTTGCCCGTCGCCGAAGCGCTCAGGCCGTTGAACTCCTCGGCGAAGCTCAACGTCATGCCCGGATGCGACGGGTCCGCCGGCAGGGCGAAATCCTTCGCCTTGAGGTTTGTGACGGAAAAATTGTCCAGCGTCAGCGTCTCGCCGCCACCCAACGCGATGACCGTGTCCGAACCGACCTGACTGGCCGCCATCTTCAGCTCGGCGAAGCTGTGCAGGTTGACCCCCTCCATGCGGACCTTGTCCACGCCGGAGGCGAAGTCGGTGATGATGTCGCTGCCCTCGCCCTTGGCGATGACGAAGATATCGGCCCCGCCGCGGCCGGTCAGGATGTCGTTGCCGGCCTTGCCGTTGAGGGTCTGGGCGCCGCCATCGCCGGTGATCATGTTGTTGAGGCCGTTGCCGGTGCCGCTCTTGGCGTTGCTGAAGCTCAGGTTCTCGACATTGTCGGGCAGGATGTAGTCGCGCCAGGCAATGATGACCGTGTCGACGCCGCCGCCGGGCGCCTCGACGACCTGATCGCTCGACTGCCAGATGTGGTAGGTGTCGTCGCCGGTGCCGCCGGTCAGGACCGCACCACCCTTGTCCCAGCCCCAGATGTCGTCGTGACCGGCCGTGCCGCTCAGGGCCTTGACGGCGTTGTTGGCCTTGATCGTGTGGGTCGGTGTGGCACTCGCGCGGGCCGACTCGCCCGTCTCAGCCGGCGGCGCGACCACCACGGGGGGCTTGGGCTCGACCGGAGGGGCAACCACCACCGGCGGCAGCGGCACGGGCGGCAGCGGAATGGTCGTCGATGCAGAGGCGCCGACAACGTCGACGGATACCATCAGGTCGCCGGCATGAACGACGTTCAAGCGGCCCACGGCGGTCCCGTTCTCCTGAATTTCGTAGGTGTGCAGCGCGCCGCGGCTGCTGATCTCGACTACGCTGGCATCGGCGGCGAAGCCCTCAAACACCAGGGTGTCCCCTCCGGCGACGCCGGCTCCCTGGAAGTCGACGACCCGATCGAGGGCTGCGCCCATCAGGTTGGCCGTGCCGGCGAGATCCGCCTTGCTGAACACGAAGCGGTCCGCTCCGGCCCCGCCCGTCAGGGTGTCGGCGCCGAGGCCACCACGAATCGTGTCCTGACCGGCGCCCCCATTGATCTTGTCGTTGCCCGTCCCCCCGATGAGGACGTCATTGCCGTTGCCGCCCGCGATCAGCTGGGTCTGCGTGCCGCGAGAAGAGAGATCGATCCGGTCCGCGTTCGCAGTCCCTGCGGTGTATTGCGCTTTCGACTGGGTTGTACTTGCCATCCGTCACTCACATTTTGCTTCCGACGGAGGGAACCTAGAGCACTATGGACAAGTTTATGCAACCCCTGGGCCGGTAATTGCCTCAGTGCGTCCAGATTTCGCAGGCAATCGCGCTTGTATCCGACCGCGAGCCCCGCTTCTTTGAAGCTACAAAGATCGATGCTACCAGAATTTTATGCCTTGTTGTTTTTTGGCAACGCGAAATATATTGGCCGATTTGGCAAAGTGCTGAATTCCTAGAGATACAGTCCTATAAGAATACAGTCTGATCTTGAAAATATTCTTACAGATCCCGGTCAAGCCCCTTGCATCGCCCGCTCCCGATGATGCCGGCAACCCGATGCCGGAGATTGGCCCAGGGACGATCGCGGCGATGGTTTGCCTGGACCGGAATACAACCCTGGTGAGTCCTTTCGAGACCGATACGTCCCGCCGTACGGCCAGCGAGGTCCCCGTCATCGGCGGCGTTGGGACGACGTCTACACGATCGGGATTCAGAATACCAAGATCGTCGATACGGCCGGTGCGAGCACTGCCACCGTCATCGACTTAGGCGGCCGCGACATGCTGGGGGCGACATCGAGACCCTCAGTATTCAGGGCATCAGCATCGGCAAGGCGGACGCACAAACCTTTGGCGGACGCCTCGACAATGCCGGGCTCAGCCGAGCCCTTGCTTAGAGGCCGACCGAAGGCCTTCTCCTTCGAACGCAGGTCCGAACCAGTGCTGCCGGAGCCGGGACCTCGCGGCCGGTCATCTCAGTCAAACTGTGTGGCCGGGGAGCCGGTGGGGCCGGTTCGACATGAGGGCGCAGGCTGCTCGTGTCCGGTCGGTGGAGTTGGGACCCTTCAGGAAGGGCGCTCGGACCGGACCCCTTCCTGGCGTTCAGGCGAAGGCGTAATCGCTCGAGGTCAGTACCTGACCCAGCGCACCGCCCGCGCTCACCAGGATCTGCCCCTCCGACACGCCTGCTCCGTCCTGCACCTCGTACACCCGCGCATTGCCTGAAGCACCGACCAGTTCCAGCGTCGAGCCCGCGGCAAAGCCCGTGAAGCGGATCACATCGCCCCCAGCCTGGCCCGCACCCTGGAAGTCCACGATCAGGTCGGTGGCACCCGTCAGGGAAAGATCGCCAAGGGCGATGTGGAAGGTGTCGTTGCCCGCACCGCCACCCAGGCGGTCGGCGCCCATGCCGCCCGTGATGCTGTCGTTGCCGGCACCGCCCGTGACGATGTCGTTGCCCGCACCGCCGTTGAGCGCGTCGTTGCCGGCGCCACCCCGAAGCGTGTCGTTCCCCTCCAGACCCGCGATCTGCACGCGCGTGGTGGCGGAGGCGTAGTCCAGCGTATCGGCCCCCGCCGTGCCGCGCACATAGCTGCCGGCCGCGGTTTGCCCGACGAGGACGCTGACGGTGGCCGTATCGCTGAGCCCGGTCCCGTCCTCGACCTGGTAGGTGAAGCTGGCCTGACCCGTGAAGCCGGCTTTCGGGGTAAAGACGACTTGGCCGTTGCCGAGGCTCACCGAGCCGTTGGCGGCGTCGCCGACCGCCGTGAGGGTGAGCGTGTCGCCATCGGCGTCGGTGTCGTTGCTCAGGAGTTGCGCGATCGGAATGACCAGAGGCTGGCCGGCACCGGTGGCGCCGCTGTCGTTGCTGGCTTCGGGCGCGTCCGCCACCGGCGTGACCGTGAGAACGATGGGGGCGTAAGTGAGAGGGCCGCCGTTGGGACCGGATATGAGGTCAAAGGTATCGGTACCGTTGAAGTCCGGATCCGGCTGATAGTAGATGAGCTGGTTGCGGCCGTTTTTCGGATCGTCTTCTTGATAGACCACGCCGTGTTCGGGCTGATCGTAGCTGGTCCCTCCGCCATTGGCGATGATGTAGCTGGCGACGAAGACGCGCGTGTCCTCCGAAACCGTGATCGACCGTGGCTCCGGAGCGGGCTCCCCGTAAAGGATCTGCACCGTGCCGGTGCTAGTGAGACCCTCCTGATCGGCAACCGTGTAGACGAAGGTGGCCACGCCCTCAGCACGGATGGACGGATTGCCGACGGAAAAATAGATGGCATCGGTATTGGGGTCGCTTAAGGAAGCCCAGTCTCCCGTGCCGGTGCCGGGCTTTGGCTCGATCGCCACCAGCGTCAGAGGGCCACCCTCAGGATCTCTGTCGTTTTGGGTGAGATCCGAGAAGCTGAAGAACTGCTGAAAATCATCGTAGTAGGGACGGACATTGAGGATATCGTCCTGGGTCACAGGTGCAAGATTTCCGCCTGCTGCCATGATCGGCCTCCCTAATTGTTCAAGTATTTTATGACGCGCTTGGATACTGCGCAATTGGGATTGTTAACAATCCGAAGACCGAGGCCGGCAGCTGATTCTGTTCGCGGACGTCTCACGCGCCGGCGCGCCGCGAAAAGCCGTTCCCGATCCCGTCTTCATCCGAGAACCACGCCCGATCCAAGACGGGCGCTTCGCGATAGATGCAGCCACGGCATGGGTTCGTCCATGCCGCGATCGGGATTCCCGGGTTCAGGTCCAGGTGCGGGTGCAGTGCAGGCAAGGCACCCCGGCGAATCGGACCGGGTCCCATCCGATCGAATTCCCGACCTTGCGAAGCGACGCCTGCGCTGCCGGATGTCAGCGGCTGCCGCGCTGCGTCAGCACGGTCGGGACGGTCCGCAACAGGATGGCCATGTCGCGTGAGAAGCTCCAGCGGGTGGCGTAGTCGAGGTCCAGGGCGACCCGCTCGGCGTACGAGCAATCGCTGCGCCCCGACACCTGCCACAGGCCGGTCACTCCAGGCGTGACCGAAAAGCAGGCCGCAAACGCCGCGCCGTAGCGCTCGATTTCGCTGGAAACGATCGGGCGGGGGCCAACCAGGCTCATCTCGCCGCGCAAGACGTTCACCAACTGGGGCAGCTCATCCAGGCTGGTCTTGCGCAGGATCGAGCCGAGCTTCGTGATCCGTGGATCATGAGTGAGCTTGTGCGTCGCCTCCCATTCGCGCCGCGCGGCGGGGTTCGCCGCCAGATGCGCGCGCAGCACGGCATCGCCGTCCGTGATCATGGACCGGAACTTGAGGCAGCCGAAGTGGCGGCCATCGCGTCCAATCCGCATGTGGCGGAAGATCGGCGCCTTGCGGTCGCTCGCCCAGACAAGCAGGCCGAGCATCAGCAGCAGCGGGAGGAGCAGAAAGAGCGCGATGGCGGCAACGGAAATATCCAATCCACGTTTGCCCAACACTTCCAGCATGGACGGAGCGTCCGCGTGTGAATTTGCCATCACAAGCGTTCGCGCAGCGCGATCCGATGTGTTCTTCCAAGGGCCAAACGGCATCGTCGCGGTGCTCAAGATTAGGATTAACTCCGTCCTAACGTCGAGCTGGCGAAAAGGGTTCATACTTATATTTGCGGCGCCAGTCCTGCACTGATGTTGATCTGCTCGCGTAGAGCGGGGCGTGATCTGCGGGCGACCTGTCCTGGCGTGGCTCCTGTTCGGATCGGCGCGCAGAAAGCGAGCGCCGTGTGCCGTCGGACCGCATCGTCGACGTTGTCGATCAGGCTGCAGCAGGTCCTCCGGGTCGTGCCTGCGCAAAGAAGCGAGGGGCCGGCGAGACTCCGGGCATTCGTCCGGCGCGTTCGGGCCTTCAGGAGGTTGTACCCTCGAGGAGGACCCTGATCCCTTCGGACACCACGGATGGATCGTAGGCGTGCGGCCCATCGTACTCGACCGCCATCACCTCATAGCCGGCCTCTCGCAACTGGGCGACGTGGACCCGGGCGCTGCGAGCGATCGGAATCTGCTCGTCGCGGGTGCCGTGCGACAGGAAGATCCGCGGCGCCCCCGATTGCAGGTGGACGGAGAGGAAGCCCGCCGAGGAGACGAGGAGGTGGGTGACCACGTGGCCGTTGGCGAGGCCGAGGGAGAGCGTGTAGCTGCCGCCATCCGAATGGCCCGCGAAGATGAGGTGCGTCGGGTCGAGGAGATAGCGCGCGCTCACCTCGGCGAGCGCCTGATCGAGCCGCTCGCGGTCGGGACCATGCCCGCCGATCACCAGATCCCAGGTCGGGAACAGCGACTGGGGCGCCAGAAGCAGGAAGCCGCGTGCCGTTGCGTGGTCCTCCAGCATCGGCAGGATCTTCTCGGCACTGCCGCCGCCTCCGTGGAACAGCACCACCAGGGGCGTCGGCCGGCGCGGCACGATCCCGTCCGGCACCACCAGCATCGCGTCGCGTTCGGCAAACAATTCCAGGGCATGGCGCCCCGGAGGCAGGGGCGGCTTCGTCGGAAGCCGATGGGCGAAGGTGAGCCGCCCGGCGAGCTGGGGATCGATCATGCGAACCTCTGTGGCGGATGGGTGGGGCGGCGCCGAGGGCCTGCTAGTCCGCCTTGTCCACCGGAAGCGGTTTGATTTTCAGCTGGTCGATCGACCAGAGCCATCCGCCGCTGGCCTGACGCCGGGCCGTCTCGGTCGAGATCGTGCCGTTGGGCAGGCGCGCAAAGGTCATGGCAAGGTCACCGTTGCAGATCGCCGGCAGGGCCTCGGCCGCCGGAAAGTCCGACTTGCGGGCGAGCAGGTCGGCATAGAACTTCCGGATCTCGGCATGCCCGGTCGCCACCACCCGGCCGGCGGCCAGCACGGCATCCGGTTCGTAGAGCGCCACCAGGCCCTCCACGTCACCCGCATTGGCGCGTTCGTTGAAGAGGCGGGCCAGATCTTCCGGGGCTTGCGCAGTCAATGCAGGTGCGGCTGACGCCGGGGCCGTGTCGGTGGTGCGATCTGAATGGGTCATGGCAGATCCTTCCGTAACGGAGGTGGTGGACTCTCAGGACAGCAGCGTGCCGGCCGCATCGCGGACAGCCACCGCGACGGGTATGCCGGCCTGGACGCTCTCGGAGACGGTGCAAAAGCGCTGGAACTGCTCCAGCACCCGGTCGATGCGCGGCACGGCGTCGGCCGTCGCCCCGAGGGTGATGGCGATCGTAATCCCAGTGATGCGGAGGCGGTTCTCCGCATTGCGCGTGACCTCGCAATGGGCCTCGGCCCGAATCCCGCCCGCATCCTGCTTGTACTTGCCGAGCGCGAATACGAGGCTGGCACACAGGCAGTTGGTTACGGCGCTCACCAGCAACTGCTCGGGAAAGGGACCCTCGCCCTTGCCGATCGGCACGGCCTCGTCGACGATCAAGTGCGGCAGGATGCTGCCAAAATCGACCGCGAATTTGTAGCCTTCGATCTGCGTGATCGTGATGCTCGGGCCCGGTCCCATCGCGTGTCTCCCTCAGACGATCATTTTCTGTCGGCACCGATCCGAGAACGTTCCGGCCCAGCTCCTTGCTCCGACCCCTTGCAGGGGCAGTCACGGCCGGCCTCATGGCCCTGGAGTGAAACCCACCAGCGGTGCGGAACGCCTCGGTTGACACCCTCTAATCGTTGGCATACCAAATACCAACGACGGAAGCAGAGAAAAAGCAAGTCGTCGAAACAGCAAGTCCTCGCAACGCCAACGTCTGGGTTCCGGCCCGGCGGAGAACAGAGGAGTGTCCGATGCCGAAATCCCCGAGCCTTTCGATCCGACGATGCGGAGTGCGAGGCCGCCGGAAGACGGCATGACCATGGCGCAGGACGTCGATTTCGCGGCGCTGGTGGCGGCGGCGGGGGACGCGGTGGTGGTGTCCGATCCTGCGGGGGCGATCACCGTCTGGAATCCGGCCGCAACGCGCATCTTCGGGTACGCGGCGGAGGAGGCGATCGGCCAGTCCCTCGATCTCATCACTCCGGAGCGACAGCGCAAGCGCCACTGGGACGGGTACGCCAAAACCATGGCGACGGGGGTGACCAAGTATGGCGCCGACGTCCTGCGGGTTCCGGCGATCCACAAGGACGGGCGCGCGCTCTCCATCGCCTTCACGGTCGGGCTGATCCACGGTCCCGACCAGAACGTCACCGGAATCGCCGCGATCATCCGCGACGAGACCGAACGCTGGAACGACGAGCGCACCCTGCGCCGGCGCCTCGCAGACCTTGAATCCCGCGTCGCTTGAAGGCGGCGCGCCGGATCGGACCAGGACGACTCTGAAGACGCGTCTTCACCGGTCGTGTTGGCCAAACCAGAACCCGGATCGACCGGGCAGAATGTCGGATAACGGCTTCCAACCAAGTCTATCGGTTTAAGCGACAGGGAGAACGCCACGATGAGCAAGCCGCTCGAGGGTACCAAGATCATCGATTTCACCCACGTCCAGGCTGGCCCGGCCTGCACGCAACTCCTGGCCTGGTTCGGCGCCGACGTGATCAAGGTCGAGCGCCCCGGTGCAGGCGACGTGACGCGCACGCAGCTTCGCCATGTCGAGGATGCCGATGCGCTCTACTTCACGATGCTCAACTCCAATAAGCGTTCGCTGACGCTCGACACCAAGACCCCCGAGGGCAAGGAGGTTCTCGAGAACCTTATCAAGCAGTCCGACGTGATGGTCGAGAATTTTGGTCCGGGTGCGCTGGACCGTATGGGCTTCTCCTGGGCCCGCATCCAGGAACTCAACCCGGGCATGATTCTCGCCTCGGTGAAGGGCTTCTCGGACGGCCACCATTACGAGGATCTGAAGGTCTACGAGAACGTCGCCCAGTGTGCGGGCGGTGCCGCTTCGACCACCGGCTTCTGGGACGGCCCGCCCACCGTGTCAGCCGCCGCCCTCGGGGACTCGAACACCGGCATGCATCTGGCCATCGGCATCCTTACGGCGCTTCATCAGAAGAACAAGACCGGCAAGGGCCAGAAGGTCGCTGTGTCGATGCAGGATTCGGTGCTCAACCTGTGCCGCGTGAAACTGCGCGACCAGCAGCGTCTCGATGCCCTCGGCTACCTTGAGGAATACCCTCAGTATCCGCACGGCGAGTTCACGGATGTGGTGCCGCGCGGCGGCAATGCCGGCGGCGGCGGCCAGCCGGGCTGGGTGCTCAAGTGCAAGGGCTGGGAGACCGACCCGAACGCCTACATCTACTTCACCATCCAGGGCCATGCCTGGGCGCCGATCTGCAAGGCGATCGGCAAGGAAGAGTGGATCGACGATCCGGCCTACAACACGGCCCGGGCTCGCCAGGACAAGATCATGGACATCTTCGGTACCATCGAGGCGTGGCTGGCCGACAAGACCAAGTTCGAGGCCGTCGACATCCTGCGCAAATTCGACATCCCGTGCTCGCCGGTGCTGTCGATGAAGGAACTCTCGGTCGATCCGTCCCTGCGCGCCAGTGGCACCATCGTCGAGGTCCCGCACCCGAAGCTCGGCTCGTACCTGACGGTGGGAAGCCCGATCAAGTTCTCGGATATGCCGGTCGAGGTGAAGGCCTCGCCGCTGCTGGGCGAGCACACCGACGAGGTCCTGCTCGACCTTGGCTACACGCAGCAGCAGATCGAGCACCTGCACCAGGCTCGGGCCGTCTGAGGCGAAATCCGCCGCAACATCACAAGAATTGATACAACGGCGCGCCGCGAGGCGCGCCGTTCTTCGTTCGTGCCCGGACGATCTGCGGTCTGTTCGCCCGCCGGGGGCGGTCTGCTACCCTGCGAGGAGGCGGCCTGCTGATGTCGCCAGGGATCGAACCGCACGGTGGCGGTCAGCGCGACGGTCTGCGCCACCTGACGTTATGGGACCGCAGAATTCGCCACGCTGCCCCGCAGGATTCGCTGCAGGAGCCTGAGATCGTGACGGACGATCCGCCGATGCGCCGGTGCAACCGGCAGCATGTAGAGGCGCCCGAAGGCATTGTGGGTGACGACGGAGGCCGTGATCGTCAGTCGGCGGCCCTCGATGGCGATGCAGATCATGACGTCGAGGTGCCGATCCCGCTCGGTCAGGATCAGCACGTCGGGTTCAGCATGTTCGACGAGGAAGAAATCCAGCCGCTCCCCGGCCCTGACCTGCTTCGGGTTCGCTCGGCCGTATCCGCCGATGCGCTTGACGCCGAACAACGCGGACATCGCATCGCGGAGACGGAACGCCAGCCGCATGAGGGGGCGGGGGGCGCCCGTCATGAGATTCCACGCCTCAAGCGGGGTGACCGCGACAGGAAGCAGGATCGACTGCACATCGTGGAACTCGAGATCCGCGACCGGCCGCAGGGTTCGGGCAAGGCTCATGGTGGCCAACGTCCTGTCTCGACCTGAGGACAAACGCGGCCTTTACCATACGCGCTCGGCACGCTGCGGACAGGCCGCTCGGCGCATGCCTCGAACGGCCATCCAGGCTGTGGACGCCCAGAACCCGGCGTCGATGGGGCGACCGGATCGGTCCTGGCGATCAGGCTGACGGGTCACCCGGCACGCATCAGGCGCGCGTCGTCGTCAGATCCTCCGACGTACTTTCCGTCCGGATCAGGCCTGGATGGATCAGGCCGGTGTCGGCTGCGGGCCGCGCAGGGAGCGCCGTGCCCGCCACGGCCTCGAAGGGCAGCCAGCCGCTGAACGGTTCGATCGCGCTCGTCTCGACGGAGCGATACCAGCGCCAGACCTGATGGGCGGCGCTCGGAGCATACCAGCGTCCGGGCCGTCCCTCCGCCAGGATCGGCCCGAGCGTCAGATGATTGAGCCAGATCCGATCGATCGTCTGCGGCGCGGTGTGCATCGGGCGCCAGGGAGCGAGCGGCTGCATCGGACATCTCCTCCTGAGGTATGGCGTTGCCTGCTCGAGACCGAGGCTTTGCCTGGGGGCCGCAACGGACGCGGGGGCCTGGACTGATGGTCCGGCCCCCGCGCTCTGCTGTCATTCGGTCCGAAGAGTCAGGCGACCGCGATCCGCGAGGCCGGCTTGGTCTCGTCGGAGACGGCCAGGGCCTGAGCCACCACCCGCTTGCGCCAGGGCTTCAGCACCGCAATGGCGAGCAGCGAGGCGAGGATGTTGGCGCCGGCGGCCACCAGGAATACGCCGTCCCAGCTGTTGGTCGCCTGCTGCAGGTAGTTCGCGACGGGCACCAGGAGGGCGGCGGTGCCCTTCGCGGTGTAGAGCAGCCCCGCATTGGTGGCGGCGAACTTCGTGCCGAAGGTATCCGTGCAGGTCGAGGGGAAGAGGGAGTAGATCTCGCCCCAGGCAAAGAACACGAAGCCGGAGAGCAGCACGAACCACAGCGGATCATGGCCCCAGAGATAGAGCATGTAGATGCCGAAGCCTTCCATCGCGAAGGCGACGAACATGGTGTTCTCACGGCCGATCTTGTCCGAGACCCAGCCGAAGAACGGACGGGTCAGACCGTTGAGTACGCGGTCGATGGTGGCCGCGAAGGTGATCGCCACCATGGTAATGCCCATGATCGTGACCGGAACCTTGTCGACGCCGATGTCGGAGGCGATGGGCTTGAGGTTGGCGGTGATCATCAGGCCGCCGGCGCCCACGATGACGAACATGAAGTACATCAGCCAGAAGATCGGCTGGCGGGCAACTTCACCGGGCGTGTAATTGCGCCGGGTCTGAATGATGTTGGCGTTGGCGACGACCTCCGGGACCTGACCCTTCTTCGGCGAGGTGAAGAAGAAGGCCAGCGCGCAGACGACGAGACCCTGGCCGATTCCGAAGTTGAAGAACGCGGCCTGGAAGCCGTGATCGGCGATCATCCACTGGATCGGTGCCACGGTCAGGGCCGAGCCCGCGCCGAATCCGGCGGCGATGATGCCGGCGGCGAGACCGCGCTTGTCCGGGAACCACTTCAGGGCAGAGCCCACGCAGGTGCCGTAGACGGCGCCTGCGCCGATGCCGGCAACGACCTGACCGAGATAGAACATGTTCAAGCTGCTGGCGTAGGAATTGATGACCCAGCCGATGCCGCAGAGCAGGCCGCCGAACAGCACCACCACGCGCGGGCCGTACTTGTCGACGAACCAGCCCTCGACCGGAACCAGCCAGGTCTCGAACAGCACGAACAAGGTGAAGGCCCATTGGATCGCGGCGCGATCGAAGCCGAATTTCTTCTGGATATCCGGGACGAAGAAGGTCCAGCCGTATTGCAGGTTGGCGATCATCACCATGCAGATGACGCCGATTACGAGCTGTCCCCATCGATAACTGTCGGATACGCGCTCAGGTGCAGTTTCCGCCCTCGACATGGCTTTCCTCCATCATTTTTTGAAACGAGATACGCGGTCGGCTCGAGGGCCGATCCTGGGCGCAAAGGCCACCCGCCGCCGAACTTGGTGCCGACTGGTATGTGGAATACCAGCCTCGCTCGCGCCGATGCAGTCGTCAAGGGTCTTTGGTCAAGAAATCGATTTCGCAACGCAGCAACAGGGATTAAAATCGGAAGTGCCTTCATAACAAAGCGTGGGTTTTGGCGTCGGCAGAGCCAATCGATTTCTCAACCTGTGCGTTCGAGGGGGACGGGCTCAATCGCTTAGCCATTCCACCGACTTTGCGCCTGACACCGGAGCGCCTCCGCGACGGACAGCACCCTCGCGCTCCCGGGGTCGGAAGCTGCGCGATAATGCACCTTCTCGTATCCAGACGGTCGTGTCTGCCAGCCAAGTTCATAAAAAATCGCGGGGTGGCCCGTTCCAGGCGAAGACTGGCCTCCCAGATCGATTATTTTTGCGATGCAGCACGAAATCGTCGAAATACCGAGGTGATTCGCAAAACGCAGCTTGCGAACGCCTGATCAGGCCGAAGCGTCGAAGGCGACAAAGGGGAGATTCTGTTGCTGATTTTTGCATAATATTGCAGCGCGCGCGTTGACGGCTGAAATTCTGTATACCAGTGTTCATCCGAGAAGACGTAGAGATCTGGGGAGGGGAGGCATGACGGAATTACGTCAGACACCGATCAGTCCTGACTCCCGTGTTCGTGCCATCCGCATGGATCGTTCCGTTCGCGAAGCGATCCAAACCTTGTCTTTACCCGATGTCGACGCCCTGATCGTCGTGGATGGGCGTTGCGAGAACACCGGGTCCTTCATGGGTCTACTGACGGAGCGCGATATCTTTCAGGCCATGGCGGATCAGGGTCTTGAGGTCCTGGATAGTCTGGTGTGGATGCTGACGGCGCCAGACGTTGTGTCCGTCGATATCCGGACGCCCCCAGCTGATCGTCTACACGTCTTCTGCACCCACAAGACCAACCATATCGCGATCATGGACGGGTTCGCCCTCCACTCTGTCCAGAGCATCTGGGATTGCGTTGCGGCGGTGCCTCCAAGCGATAAAGCGAACGCCGAGGTGAGCGCCGAGGTCGCGTGACCGAACTTGCGCCGTGATGAGCCGTTGGAATGTGGGAAGATGTCGGAAAGGACACCGATGCATGGGTTGTGACAGGATTCGTCTTCAACTTATCGGACCGCGAGATGTAGATTCGGTGAGGCAAGGTTTGTGCTGCACAAAAGCTTTTGCGGTGCGGTCGTCTTGACCCTGATCTCGTTTGAACACAGATTTTTCTAAACCCTCGTCCGGCGGATGAGGCACAACAAAGCTGGCTCTTGGCGCCGGCGCCGACGAGCATAGAGGGCGCACCCGGTGACGCCTCGATCCTCGGTCGGTTCATGAAGGAGGGACTTCCATGCGGTTTCTGGCCATCCTCGACTGCCCCGTGATCTTCAGTGGCGAGAACAGCTACGGGATGACCAGCATCGATATGTGCCCATCGACTGGAATTACAGGTGGCCTGATCAGCCGCCACGTGAAGGTGATCGATGGCCGTCTGATCGCAGTCTGCATCTGGACCAGCGAGTTTTGCTGCCGCGTCTACTTCGACACCGCTTGGTATCAGAAGGCTAGCGAACTCTGGGGCGATCAGTATCAGCTCCGGCTGGAAGCGATCGAGGAGCCACAGGCGGCCTGACGGCTCTCATCTTCGAGGTCTCAGCCGGGACGTCAGGGCAAGGGTCTCTTGGGGGGCGGAAGGTTTTGGCATGCTGACCCGTGCCCTGGAGGACCCGCCGCCGGCCACGCGCGATGATGTCTGCGGACCCTGGAACCCGGGTCTCGAGTCAGGCCTACCCCGCACGATCCTGCCCCTGGCGACGGTGTTTCGAAGCGAAAACGTCGAGACGTCACTCGCGGACGCCTTCGAGATGAGCGATGTCAGCGGTCTGCCACTGACTCAACTCGTGGTCTTCCGGGCCGAACGGCTGGTGATCCATGAGGTTCTGATCCGCGTCATGGCGGATCTCTTCGTGCCGATGGGGCAGACCTACGGCGACCTTGGCGTGAACTTCCGCGCCATGGTCTCCACCATCCTCCAAGACGGCCTCGCCGCTCACGCTCCGCAGATCGCCACCCGCCTCGCGGCGCTTCGTGCGGAGGCTGCGGCGCTTCTCCAGATCGAAGTCGCCGCGATGCTGGGCGAGGGCTTGCCGTCCGCGCCGCCGATCCGCCCATCGCCGTCCTGGTTGACTTTCTGGACCAGCGCCTTCCGGCAAAACGATTCTGCGCTAGCGCGCCCGCCGCGTGCAGGCTTGGACCCGGAGCGGAGGGCGGAGCTTCATCTCGAGGCGTGGCAGCAACGCGCCGCCGAGGCCGCCGATCCTATGGCGATCGCAGCCTGCGCAGCGCTTCGCTCCGTCGTCGCCAGCGTGATCGGCCGTCGCGGCTTCCTGCTCCGCGACCGGACGCTGCTTTGCAAGCTCGCCGGCATTCTCTTCGCGAACAGCTATGGCAGCCGTGCGCTTGGCGAGATGATCGAGCCCTGGATGCAGACTGTGATCGACCGGGAGGGCTATGGGCGGCTCAGGCCGCAGGACGGCCCCGTCATCCTGAACGTGAAGGGGTCCTCCGCCTCCGGCAAAAGTACGGTCCGGCCGCATCAGCGCGCATTGGTGGAATCCCTGGGGCTCGATTGGGCGGATTTTGCGCTGATCACTCCGGATGTCTGGCGAAAGTATCTGCTCGACTACGACAGCCTCGGCCCGGCCTGGCGCTATGCAGGCCCACTCACCGGGCACGAGGTCGAGATCGTCGACCGGAAACTCGACGGCTACATGGCGCGCAAGGCGGAGGCAGGTCGGATCTCCCACCTTCTGATCGATCGCTTCCGCTTCGACAGCTTCGCGGTGAATCCCGGGACCGAGATGGGGAGCCAACTCCTCACCCGGTTCGGGCACCAGGTCTACATGCAGTTCATGGTCACGCCGCCCGACGCCACGGTGGAGCGGGCCTGGAAGCGGGGCCAGCAGTTCGGCCGCTACAAAGCGGTCGAGGATCTGCTCGCGCACAATGTGGAGGCCTATACGGGCATGCCGCGGTTGTTCTTCACCTGGGTGCTGCGGCGAGACAAGGAAGTTCACTTCGAGTTTCTGGACAACAGCGTGCCGGACGGCCAACGGCCACGAACCGTCGCCTTTGGGGTGGGCGGCGTCATGAACATCCTCGACGTGCGGGTCCTGCTCGATATCGATCGCTATCGGGCGATCAACATCCAGGCGCGCGATCCCGACGCGGTGTATGTCGGCGTACCGCCCCGGGACAGGCTCGGTGACATGCGCTTCCTGCGCGACTGCCTTCGCAGGATGACCACGATCCGGTTTGCCGAACAGACCACCGGCCGCGTTCTTGCTCGCCTCGACCGCGGCCGCGTGACTGGTCTGGCAGCTGCGCTGGCGGAGGCGGACCCGATCGTCCACCGCGTACTCACGGAGCTGGGTGTGATCCGGATGGACGCGACCTTGGGGGATGCCGCCGAAGTGCTGATCCCGAGCCAAGCGCGTACGCTTGGCGCCTGGGGCGAGCGAGCCCGCCAACTGGCTTCCGCAGGATAACACGTCCGCCTCGGGTCGCACTCCGATCGTCGGCGCCGGAAAGGGCCGCTGGGCATCCCTCGGTTCGATCGTCCTCAAAAGAAGCACGGCTTCGACGGATCGAAGCCGTGCCAAGTTGGGAGGAGAGACCGGGTGGAGAGGAGAGACCGGGTTGGGGGACGTGCCTACTCGGCAGCGATCTGTTGCATCGTGCCGATGGCGCCGGATTCTGAGATCTTGAGACGCTCGGCCTCGGAGTAGCCGAGGACCTGGGTCAGGATTTCATCGGTGTGTTCGCCCAACAGCGGCGACCGGGTGATTTCGGTCTCGCTCGCCGATAACCGGATGGGATTTCCGACCGTGAGGTACTTGCCCCGCGTCGGGTGATCGACTTCCACGACGGTCCCGGACTTTCGCAGGGACTCGTCCTCCGCAATCTCCTTCATCGACAGGATCGGCCCGCAGGGCACGTGCAGCGCGTTGAGGATCTCCATCGCCTCGAACTTGGTCTTGGACATCGTCCAGGATTCGATGCGGGTGAAGATCTCGTTGAGGTGCGGCAGCCGCGCCTTCGGTGTGGCGTAGTCCGGATGCGTCGCCCAGGCGGGTTCACCAATGACGTCGCAGATTTTTGGCCAGACTGCCCCTTGGGTGATGAAGTAGATGTAGGCGTTGGGGTCGGTCTCCCAGCCCTTGCACTTCAGAATCCGGCCGGGCTGGCCGCCGCCGGAATCGTTGCCGGCCCGCGGCACCGAGTCCCCGAACGGAATGCCCTCGCCGAACTGGCTGTATTCCGGCAAGGGGCCGCGTTCCAGGCGCTGCTGATCCCGCAACTTGACCCGGCAGAGGTTCAGCACGCCGTCCTGCATGGCGCAGTCGACCCGCTGGCCGAGGCCAGTCTGGGTTCGGTGGTACAGGGCGGTGACGATGCCGAGCGCCAGATGCAGCCCGGTGCCGGAATCGCCGATCTGCGCGCCGGTCACCATCGGGATGTCGGTGCGAAAGCCCGTGGTCGAGGCGGCACCCCCGACGCATTGCGCAACGTTCTCGTAGACCTTGCAGTTTTCGTAGGCGCCGGGGCCGAAGCCCTTCACCGAGGCCAGGATCATGCGCGGGTTGGCAGCGTGGATCGCCTCCCAGGTCAGGCCCATCCGGGCGAGCGCCCCGGGGGCGAAGTTCTCGACCAGGACGTCGCATTCATCGATGAGGCGCCACAGCACCTCGATGCCCTTGGGATGCTTGGTGTCGAGCGTGATCGAGCGCTTGTTGTGGTTCAGCATCGTGAAATACAGGCTGTCCACATCCGGGATGTCCTGCAATTGCTGACGCGTGGCATCGCCGACGCCCGGGCGCTCGACCTTGATCACGTCGGCGCCGAACCAGGCCAGCAACTGGGTGCAGGTCGGTCCCGACTGGACATGGGTGAAGTCGAGGATTTTGACGCCTTCGAGGGCTTTCATGGCACGGGCTCACCTTCGCGGGAGACTTCAGCTTCAAGGGAGACTTCGGCACGGGGATTCGAGCGCTGACCTTCGAGGCGATCGACGAGAGAGGCCGAAGGGCCTCCGGCGCCGCTTGGCCGAACTCTCTGGCATCGAGCGGGCAGCCGTCCCGGGGGAGCCGGCCCGCTCGATGGTCCCCGGAGACCACGTCGATCTCCGGAGGCCTGGAGGTTCAGACGGTCTTCTTGCGAACCACTGTGCTCGTCGGGTTCAGGCTCCCGATGTTGCCGCTCTCGGTCCCGGCGCTGGGGTCGATCACCGCGTTGATCAGGGTGGGCTTGCCCGAATCCATCGCGGCGTTGACGGCTTGGGAGAGCTCGTCCGGGGTCGTGACGTGGACGCCGACACCGCCGAAGGCCTCCATCATCTTGTCGTAGCGCGAGTCCTTCACGAACACCGTAGTGCCAGGGTCGCGGCCGGTGGGATCCGTATCGGTACCCCGATAGATGCCGTTGTTGTTGAAGACCACGATGCACACCGGCAGATCGTACCGGCAGATCGTCTCGACCTCCATCCCGGAGAACCCGAAGGCGCTGTCACCCTCGACCGCCAGGACCGGCTTGCCGGTCTCGACGGCGGCCGCCACCGCAAAGCCCATTCCGATGCCCATGATGCCCCAGGTGCCGACATCGAGGCGCTTGCGCGGCTGGTACATGTCGATGATGCCGCGAGCGAGGTCGAGGGTGTTGGCGCCTTCGTTGACGAGGATCGCGTCGGGACGTTCCTTGATGATGGTGCGGAGTGCGCCGAGCGCCCCGTGAAAGTCCATCGGAGCCGAGTTCTTCTTCAGCTTCGAGGCCATCTTGGCGAGGTTTTCTTCTTTCTTGGTCCGGATGGCGTCGGTCCAGGCCGCAGGGGGGGCCTGCCAGTTCTGGCCCATGCCCTCGAGGAGAGCAGTGACGCAGGAGCCGATGTCGCCGACCACCGGGGCGACGATCTCGACGTTCGAGTCCATTTCCTTGGGCTCGATGTCGATCTGAATGAACTTCTTCGAGCCGGGGGCACCCCAGGTCTTGCCCTTGCCGTGCGACAGCAGCCAGTTCAGTCGTGCGCCGACCAGCAGGACGACGTCGGCCTCCTTCAGCACGAGGGAGCGAGCCGCACCGGCCGACTGGGCGTGGGTGTCGGGCAGCAGGCCCTTGGCCATGCTCATTGGGACGTAGGGGATACCGCTGCGCTCGACGAGGTTGCGAATCTCCTCGTCGGCCTGCGCGTAGGCCGCGCCCTTGCCGAGAACGATCAGCGGCCGCTTGGCGCCCTTGAGCACGTCCAGTGCACGGGCGATGGCGCTCGGGGCGGGCAGTTGCGCAGGAGCGGCGTCGATCACCTTCACCAGGGACTTGGTGCCGGCCTCCGCATCCATCACCTGGGAGAACAGCTTGGCGGGAAGGTCGAGGTAGACGCCGCCCGGACGGCCCGAGACGGCGGCCCGGATGGCACGGGCGACGGCAATGCCGATATCGGCGGCGTGCAGGACGCGGAAGGCGGCCTTGCACAGGGGCTTGGCGATGGCGAGCTGGTCCATCTCCTCGTAATCGCCCTGCTGCAGGTCGACGATCTCGCGCTCGGAGGAGCCGGAGATGAGGATCATCGGAAAGCAGTTGGTGGTGGCATTGGCCAGCGCCGTCAGGCCGTTGAGGAAGCCGGGCGCCGATACCGTCAGGCAGATGCCGGGCTTCTTGGTGAGGAAGCCCGCGATCGCGGCGGCGTTTCCGGCATGCTGCTCGTGGCGGAAGGAGATGACGCGCATGCCCGCGGCCTGCGCAAGGCGGCCGAGATCGGTGATCGGGATGCCGGGCACGCCGTAGATATTGGTGATGCCGTTCAACTTCAGAGCGTCGATGACGAGGTGGAAGCCGTCGATCTGCTCGCCCGCATGATCGGACGTGACACCGACGCCGGTTGCGACGTCGTGGACGGCCTGAGCGGTCTCGGAGCCAGCGGTTCTATCCATGATGGTTTCCTCCGGTTCGGGCGCTTATTTTTTCGATGACGCGCCGTTCTTGATCGTAATTCAGAGTAACGCGGTGTTGACGGACGAGCTCTTAGACAGAGATCCTGATCGTTTCTGAAAGAAGGATCGGTCGTCGGTCCGGTGTCCCGGTGGCGTATCTTCCGGGCTCGAGGATTTCGTTGTGAACGATCCGTGGAAATCGGTCCAATTCAGTTTCAAGATGTAAAACTGTTCGGGGGCCGGTGCTCACATAGAGAGATTGCGCTACGATCACTGTGTCGGGTGCGGTGCATTCACTTCTGACAACGTCATTGTCAGTTCAAGAATGGTGGCATACCAAATACCAGGTGTCAAATTGGATCTGAGCCATGTGAGGGGATTCCGAGCGTTTGGCCCTTCACGACGGCCCTCCGGCTGCCCCTGAGTCGAAATTGCTCGCTCTGCACGTGAACGGGTACGAATCGCGAAGGGCAGCTCCAGCGTGCGGCGTCACACTTCAGTGAGCGGCTGAAGCTATGTTGTTGCCGCAGGGGGGATATTCAAATCTTGTCCCGGCTGAAACGCCTTGGTTTCCTTGTGTTCCGGCAGCGGGTTCGGCATGTTTCGGGCAAAATTGACGTGGCGTCTGCGTCCTTGTCATTGTTCCAGGTGTTAAAGATGGTTGAGTCGACGACATTCCAGATCAAGCCGCTGGCGGCGACGTCAAGCTTGCGTGCCTTGGCCTACGATGCGCTGAAAGAAGCCATCACCAACATGAACATTTATAGCCAACGCGAGGAGGTCAGGCTGGATGAGCGCAAGCTCTCTCAGGATCTGGGCGTCAGTCGCACCCCCGTCCGCGAAGCCTTGACCGTGCTGGAGCAGGAGGGCTTCGTTCGGTTCGAAGCCAGACGTGGCGTCTTCGTCATCAAGAAGTCGAAGAAAGAGATCGTCGCCATGATCCAGGCTTGGTCGGCGCTGGAGAGCATGGCCGCCCGCCTCGCCTGTGAGCATGCCACCGACGAGCAGTTGCATTGCTTGCGGGAGCACTTTCCCGAATTCTACGAGGGACGTCCAACCGACCATATGGACGAGTACTCGGACGCCAACATCCGCTTCCATCAGAAGATCATCTCGCTCGGCGGATGCCATGTCATCCAGGACATCACCAGCAACCTTCTGATGCACGTGCGCGGCATCCGGAACACCGCCCTCCGCCAGGGCGATCGGGCCGCGAACTCGATCAAGGAGCATGTCGAGATCATTCAGGCACTCGAGGCGCGAGATGCCGAGCGGGCCGAGCGGTTGGTCCGCGAGCATGGCCTGGGTCTGGCCCGTCATGTCGAAAAATATGGCGACTATCTCGACTGAGCCCTGCGCACGCACTCAGTAGGTTGGGACCAGCCGCTCCTCGGGCAGCGGGGCTTCCATGTGAAACCGCAGGCCGGTCGGCGCATAGTCGATTGTCACGGTGGCGTTGCACTGCTGAGCCAGCACCCGCTGAAGCAGGGTGGAGCCGAAGCCTTTCCGTTTCGGGGCCTCGACGGCGGGACCGCCGGATTCCGTCCATGTGAGTTGCAAGCGGCGGCCCGCCTCGGCGGCGGTGACGTTCCAGACGATGGAGATCCGACCGCCGGGCTGCGACAGGGCCCCGTGCTTGGCCGCGTTGGTCGTCAGCTCGTGAAAGGCCATGCCGGTGGGAACGGCCAAATCAGCCGCAAGCTCGATCACCGGCCCTTCGAGACGGATGCGCTGCCCGTCGGCATCGTTGTAGGGACTAAGCTCGTTCTCGAGCAATTCGTGCAGGGGCGCCGTCTGCCAGTAATCCTCAGTGAGCAGGGTGTGTGTCTTGCCCAGCGAAACGATGCGGTTCGAGAAGGACTGGTAGAAGGTCTCGACATCGGTGGTCGAACGCGCGGTCGCGCCGAGCAGCCCCTGCACCGTCGCGAGGGTGTTCTTCACCCGGTGATGCAATTCGCGGATCAGCAGGGCCTGGCGCTCGTGCGTCTTCTGACGCTCGTCGAGATACGCCGCGACCTCCCATTGCCGACGCCTGGCGCGCAGGGCGGAGCGCACGGCGTTTGCGAGCACCGCGGGGTGGAACGGCCGCTCCAGGAGCGTGACGTTCCCGAGGAGACCGGTCAGGCGCTCATCCGGCGAAGCGCCGCGATGGTTCAGGACAATGAATGGAAAGTCGGACCAGGGGGGCTGGCGCTCGGACCAGTCGGCGATCGCCCGTCGGTCGGAACGCAGCAGGGCTTCCTCGGTGATGACCGCGCAGGCGGCCGTGTCGAGGTTCTCGACCAAGTCGGCCAAGCTGTCCTTGATCCGCGAAGCGACGCCGACTTCGGCCAGGATCGCCGTCGCGATCCGGGCGTCCCGTCCACCCGGTGCGAGGATCAGGGCGATGGGTTCAGGCTGCGCCATGAGGCCCGGTCACACCATGAGGCCCGGTCAAGTTATCAGGCCCGGTTCCGGCCTGTTGCCTGGACTCCTGGTCGATGATTCGGGGCGACGGGTCCGGCCGATCGTCGAGGAGATCGGCCCGGTCGCCTTCGAAAGTCGGGACGCCGGTCAGCACGCCGCGGAACTGCCTGAGCACCGATCCGACCCGCAGACCCTGGGCGTCGATCCGGAACTCGCGGATCGTATCCTCGTGCGGGCCGGTGCGCTTCTTGAGCACGGAGAGGGCGCGTCTGACGCGACCGCCCGCCTCGAAGAAGCGCAGCATCACGACCGTGTCGCTGACATAGGTGAGATCGACCGGGGCCTCCATCCGGCCCACCATGCCATGCTGCGCCAGCACGAGGATCGTCACAACCCCCTGCTGGTTCAGGTAGGTGGTCATCTCGTGCATCTGCAGCACGAGGTGCGGCTGCCCGCTCATCGCGTTCATGTACCCGGTCAGGCTGTCGATCACCACGACGCGGGCCTGATCCGTCTCCACGGCGTCCCGGATGCGCCCGGCGAAATCACCGGCCGATACGTCGGCGGGATCCATCTGTTCGATCCGGAGCAGTCCGGATTCGACGTGGGGGCCGATATCGAATCCGACGCCCAGGGCTCGACGCAGCAGAATGCCGGTGGTCTCGTCGAAGCTGATGATCAAGCCGTGCTCGCCAGCCTCGAGGGCTGCCATGAGGTAGCCGAGAGCCAGCGTGGACTTGCCGGCTCCCGAAGGCCCGATGATCAGGTTGGTGGTGCCCCTGTCGAGACCGCCGCCCAGTACCGCGTCGAGTTCCGGGACTCCGCAGGCGACGGCTCCAAAGGTGAAGGCGGTGTGGTGGTCGGCCGCAACGAGGCGGGGGAAGATGCGGACGCCGCCGCGCCGGAGCACGAAGTCGTGGTAGCCGCTCTCGTAGGGCGTGCCGCGCATCTTGATGACATGGAGCCGGCGGCGGCCCGCTCCGTAGGTCGGTGTCACCTGTTCCAGGCGCAGGACCGCATGGCTGATCGAGTGCAGATTGAGGTCGTCGTCCTCCGAGCTGAGGTCGTCGAGCATCAGCACGGTGGCATTGTTGAGCAGGAAGTAGCTCTTCAGCGCCAGGACCTGGCGACGATAGCGCAGGGAGCCCTGCGACAGCAGGCGGATCTCCGACAGGCTGTCGAACACCACCCGCACCGGGTTCACGCGCTCGATCTCCGCCAGCGCCATCCGAACCGTCTCGCCGAGCTCCAGGTCGGACGAGTGGATGAGGCTCTGCTGCTGCTCGGAATCCAAGCTGAGTTCGGGTGGCACGAGCTCGTAGATCTCGACGCCGTCCAGGGACCAGCCATGCCGCTCGGCCACCGACAGAAGTTCGCGCCGGCTCTCCGACAGCGTGATGTACAACCCGCGTTCGCCCCGCTTCAGGCCGTCGAGGAGAAACTGCAGCCCCAGCGTGGTCTTGCCGCTGCCCGGACGTCCCTCGATGAGGTGCGCGCGCTGGGCCGCGTAGCCGCCATGGAGGATCTCGTCGAGGCCGGGCACTCCGGTCGGGATCGGCGCGGCATCGCCGACGACGGGGGTCTGCATGGATGATTCCGGTTCGTGAGAAACGAGGTCCATCATAGGTGCGGGACCGCGCGACGTCCCCGGTATTTATACCACACCGGTCGGGCGATAAGGCCTGAACTCCCGGCCCTGGACCCGATCCAGCGAAGACACGCATCTCCTCATCGGCTGCGGCCGGACTGAGCGCGGTGCCCGAGCCGATCCGGGCCGACCGGCAGCCCGCGAAGGTTGCACTTTGCAGAACGTCGAGGGCACCTTATCAGGGCCGGCCCTTGCCGCGCGGCCGCGACCTCCAGTCCGCCTAGCACCTGTCCCTTCGAGCTGCCGGAGTGCCGAGCCCCGATGCGCGAACCGAACGCGGTGGATTTCTGGCGGGGCCTCGCCCTCATCACGATCTTCGTGAACCACATCCCCGGTAATACCTTCGAGCGGTACACCTATTCGCAATACGGCATCTCGGATGCTGCGGAGCTGTTCGTCTTCCTGGCCGGCTGGTCGATCGGGATCGCCACGCGCAACCGTGACGGCAGCCCCGAGCTGCGCCTGAAGAGCGTGCTGCGACTCCTGTCCCGCACCATCGAGGTGTATCGTGCCCAGATCACCACCATGGCCCTGGCGCTGGGCATGATCGCCGGTGCCGCCCTGTTTCTCGACAACCCGCTGCTGCTCGAATGGCACAATGCCGGCGGCTTCTTCGCCGACCCGATCCAGACCATGGTCGGTTTCGTGCTGCTCACCCACCAGCTCGGCTTCTTCAACATCCTGCCGCTCTACGTGGTGCTTCTCGGCATCGCCCCGATCTTCGTGCTGATCGGCCGGGTGAGCCGCGTCGCCGCTCTGGTCCTGTCCTTCGCCCTCTATGCCGCGAGCCTTGTCTTCGAGTGGAACCTGCCCTCCTGGCCGGGGGAGGGCGACTGGTTCTTCGATCCCCTGTGCTGGCAGCTCCTCCTGGTGCTCGGATTCACGATGCAGGATTGGAGTCGGACATCCCCCTGGCTGAAGCGCTGGTCGCGGCGACTGCTTCCGCTCGGCTTGGTGATCGTCGTGACGGGGATCGTCCTGTCGGTGCTGGAACTGCGGCCGGATCCGCTTCTCGTGCCTGACCCGCGCCTCGTCTTCACCTTCGACAAAACCTACCTGTCGCCGGCCCGTGTCGTGCACTTCCTCGGCGTGCTCCTCGCGTTCCAGGCAGTCTACGCCGTCCTGGCGCCCCGGCTCGGCTGGGTCACGAACTTCCTTGCGAGCCTTGGACGCAACTCCCTCGCGGTCTTCTCCATCGGCTCGCTGCTGAGTCTGGCCGCGCAACTTGTCAGGTTCTGGACCGGAGGCGGTGTCGTCGTTGACGTTTTCGTCGTAGGGTCCGGCCTGTTCGCACTAGGTTTCACCGCATGGTTCGTCGAATGGCGCTCCCGCAAACCGCGGCTCTCCTCGCCCTGAGCCTCTCGCTCCTCTGGTACGGGAGCGGAGAGAGCGCCTACGCGCAGGAGCCGGCGGCCCATCAGGACCCCGTGGTCAAGCAGGACTCCGTGGTCAAGCAGGATCCCGTGGTCAAGGCGGTGCCGCCTGCGCCCACCGTCGTTTCGCCGCCGAGCGTCGTCGTGGCCGGTCAGGGCGCGGATGCGGAAGCCGTCGACGTGGCGCTTTCGCCGGAATGCCGGGTGCCGGGCTCCAAGCTCTACACCCTGGCCCGGCTCGGCGCGGTCAAGGACGCGCTCAAAGAGAATCGTCCGGTGCGGGTGCTCGCCATCGGGGCCTCGACGATGGGACTCGGAGCCTCCGCTACGTACCCGGTCAAGCTGGAGACGGCGCTCGAGCGCTCCCTGACGAATGTCGACGTGGTGGTGGAGAGCCGGGGCCTGCAGGGCGAGATCGCCTCCGGAGCCGGCGAGCGCCTGCGCAGCATGGTGGCCGAGGTGGAGCCCGATCTCGTGATCTGGCAGGTCGGATCGCACGATGCCCTCGCGCGGGTGGATCTGGAGGCCTTCGGCAGCGCTCTTGATGAGACCGTCCAGTGGATCAAGGGCCACGCGATCGATGTCGTGCTGGTCAGTCCGGTCTACACCGCCAGCCTCGCGAAGGACGATTACTACACAAGCCTCGTGCGCAAGGTGCAGGAGGTGGCCCAGCGGGAGGGCGTGCCGCTGGTTCAGCGCTACGAGGCCATGCGCTACCTCGCCCGCAGCAACGACAAGGGAGAGGGGCACCTGCTCGGCACCCAGTTTCGCCTCAACGAACTGGGTTTGCGCTGCATGGCCGAGCACGTCACCCGCGCCATCACGCTCTCGCTGCTCCAGCCGGACCCCGTCTCCACCGGCACGGCCGGGCGCCCGGCCCTGACCCTGGCGCCTCCGAACGACGCGGTTGGTGCAAAGCCGACCCCGTCCGCCGGCCCCTGAACGCAATGCTTTAACCGCCCGGCTTAACCGCGCCGCAAGGCCGGATGGCCTAGACCCGAACGCATCGGGCGGGGGCCATTCGGTGAGCATAGCGACGGACAGGATCGGAGCCGCCAGCCTGTGGAGCACCCTCACGCGCCTACGAACCGGCGCAGGCGGTGCGGCGATCCAAGTCTTCGCGATCCGCATCGGGGCGGCCGGCTTCGCCTATATCGGACAGGTCCTGATGGCCCGCCTGATGGGCGGTACGGAGTACGGGATCTTTGCGGCGATCTGGGTCTGGATCGCGATCCTGGGGCACTCGGCCACCCTCGGGCTTTCGCAGGGCGCTTGCCGCTTCATCCCGGGCGACCAGGCGCGCGGCGACCTCGCGGCGGTCCGGGCCTATCTCCTCGGCGGCGCGATGGTCACCCTGGCCAGCGCCATCGCCGTGGCGATCGGCGGACTCGCCCTGGTCTGGCTGGAGGGATCGCTGCTCGACGGGCCCTACGCCGCGCCGATTCTGGTCGCCGCTCTCGTTCTGCCGCTCTTCGCCCTCCAGGATTACTGCGAGGGTGTCGCTCGTGGCCAGAACTGGGCGGTGCTGGCCATCGCACCGCCCTACCTGCTGCGCCAGGGCCTGATCATGGCCGCGATGCTTGCGGCGGTGGCGCTCGGCGCCCCGGCGGAAGCCCGCATCGCCGTTCTATGCACCCTGGTGGCGACGGGCGTCGCCGTGTCGATCCAGGCCGTTCTGCTGCTGCTTCGCCTGCGGGCGATCCTGCCTCCGGGGCCACGCCGCTACGCCTGGCGAAACTGGTTCCGCGCCTGTCTGCCGATCGCCGCAAGCGATCTCGCCAGCGCAGCCTCCAGCTTCATCGACGTGGTGGTGTTGAGCCTGCTCGTGCCGCCGGCTACGGTCGGATTGTACTTCGCGGCGACCCGCATCCAGCAATTCGTCGTCTTCGTGCATTTCGCCGCTACTGCCGCCACGGCACAGCGCTTCACGGCAGCGCATGCCGCCGGTGATCGGGAGCGGCTCTCCACCCTGGTGTCGTTGCAGGCGCGGCTGACCCTGGCGGCCACCGCCCTGATCGGCATCGCCGTCGTGGTGGCCGCTCCCCTGCTGCTCGGACTGTTCGGACCCGAGTTTCGGGATAGCCTGCCGATCCTGGCGGTTCTGGTCGCCGGCAGCGTCGCCGCCAGTTCCTTCGGTCCGGGCGAGGATCTGCTCAACATGCTCGGTGGCGAGCGCCTCGCCGCCGGCATCGCCCTAGCAATGCTGATCCTGGCCGGCGGCCTCTGCCTCGCGCTGGTCCCGGTGCTCGGTGTCGCGGGGGCGGCGTTCGCGATGGCGATCGCCACCGTGGTGCGAGCCGTCGCGATGGCCCGGGCGGCCTATGCCGTGCATGGGCTGTTCACGCCGGTCCGGATCGCTCACTTCGGAAGGCTTGCCCAATGACCGCCGCTGTCGCGCGCCCGCCTGCAGCGTCGGCCTATCCCTGTCAGGCCTATTCCTGCGCCGTCACCACCCTGGACGCCCTCGGGCAGGACGCCGCGGCCTGGGACGATCTCTCGTCCCGGTCGGGGGATGCCCATCCGTTCTACAGTCGCCACGTGATGCTGGCCCATCGGGCGAGCGGCCTCGCCGCACCGGATCTCCGGGTGGTCGTCGTGCGATTCGGCGATCGGCTGGAGGCCGTGCTGCCGTTTCGCCGATCCTACGACATCTGCGGCCTCGGGCGCTGCGTGTCGCTGCCCTACCTCTCGCCGTTCATCACCGCCACGGCGCCCCTGGTCGCCGATGGGCCGGAGCGACCCGCCATCCTGGCGACCCTGGTCGCGGGTCTGGCGGGCGCATCCGCTGGACGCCCGTGGCGCTGGCCCCTTCTCTCGGTCGAGACCAGCCTCGGTCGCGATCTGCTAACTGCGATGGAGCTTGCGGGCTGGGATGTCGGAGAGGTGGCGCGGTTCTGGCGCCCCGTCCTGCAGCGGCGCCCCGATCATGCGGCGTTCCTGGCCGGGCATCCGCATCCGTCCCGGCTGAAGGACCTGCGCCGCCGCCAGCGGCGCATCGCCGAGGGAGGGGCCGTGAGCCTCGAGACCGAGACCCGCGGTCCGGGGCTCGCGCGGGCTGTGGAGGTGTTCCTGACCGTGGAAGCCGCCGGGTGGAAGGGCGCCGCCGGGAGCGCCATGGCGTGCCAGGCCGCCCACGCGACCTTCGCCCGCGCCGTGTTCGGAGCGGGCGAAGGTCCGGTCGGCATCCGGGCCGACACCCTGCGTCAGGCTGGAACGCCGCTGGCCGTCAGCCTCGCCCTGGTCTCGGGGGGAACCGCCTACCTCCTGAAGACCGCCTACGACGAGACCGCCCGCGCCTACGCGCCGGGTCTCGTGCTGGAGGCCGAGATCGTGCGGGCCCTGCACGCGGAGGCCTTTGCCAACCGGCTCGATTCGGCGACCCTGGCCGGTTCCGCCCTGGAGAGCCTCTACCGGGAGCGCGACGCGGTCGCGGAGATCATCGCCGTGCCGGATGCGGGGCGCGGCCTGATCTCGCTGGAGCGGCGCCTCCGCCTAGCCCGCTTCGAGGGCGAGGCGCGTCACGAGGTGCGGCGCCTGCTGAGGCGCTGAGGCGCCGAGGGTTTTCGCGCCGGGGATTGTACCGGCATCCCGAGTCCGTGCTACTGCGCCGCCTCGGCATGCCAGACAGGACTATCCATGCGCCGTCCCCTCTACGCCCTCACCGGAGCCTTGATCCTCGCCATGACTGCATCCGCTTCCGCCGAGACCGTCACCACCCCTTCGGGCCTCCAGTACCGTGACGAGGTCGTGGGCACCGGCCCCGAGCCGAAGGCCGGCCAGAAGGTCAGCGTCCACTACACCGGCTGGCTCGATGAGGGCGGCAAGCCCGGCAAGAAGTTCGATTCCTCGCGGGATCGCGGCACCCCGTTCAGCTTCACCCTCGGGGCCGGACAGGTCATCGCCGGCTGGGATACGGGCGTCGCCACGATGAAGGTCGGCGGCAAGCGCACGCTGATCATCCCGCCGGACCAGGGCTACGGCCCGCGCGGCGCCGGCGGCGTGATCCCGCCCAACGCCACCCTAATCTTCGACGTGGAGCTGCTCGGCGCCCGCTGAGGCGGGTTTCCGACCGACGCGTATTCACGAGGGTCGCGTGGAGGTCACGCGATCTTCGGTCCGTCTCAGGCGTTCGAGACCGGACGGTATACCAGCCCGACCTCGCCGGGCTGGCGCGACACGAACGTGATCCCGGCCGCCTCGAGGGCCAGCCGGATGGCGGTCCGGGTTCGCGGCCGCAGGGCACCGCCGTCGCTTTCCTCGAATCGCTTGATGCTGGAGCCCGAGACTTCGGCCGCCGCGGCGAGATCCGGGATCGACCAGTTCAGCATCGCCCGGGCGCTGCGGATCAGCGGGCCCGAGATCTCTTCCAGCGGGATGCCGTTGGGCTGGCTCATCACGCTGGCCGAGCTTGTCATGTCGATGACGAGACCGATCCACTCTCGGACCGAGTGGTCCGGGTTGAGGATCGGCACCGCCCGGGCGCTGACCCAGCGGAACAGCCCGTCGGCGCAGCGCAGCCGGTAATTGGCCTCGTAGGATTCGACGCGCCGGACGGCGTTGGCCCAGGCGGCGGCGGCCTGGGCGCGGTCGTCGGGATGGATCGCGGCGGACCAGCCGCCGGCCTGCCATTCCTGCGGGGTCTGCCCCGTCAGCGCGCACCAGCTCGTCGAGGGGAGGTAATGACCGTCGGCCGTCATCTCCCACACCACGGAGGCGACGGCCTCGACCAGTCCCTCGTACCGGGCCTGGTTGCGCAGGACCGACTGGGTCGCCTCGTGCCGGCAGGTGACGTCGAGCAGGATGCCATCGGCCCGGATCGGATAGGCGTCGTGTCCGAGGATCACGTGCCCCTTGAGCTCGACCCAGCGCACCGAGCGGTCGGACCGCACAACCCGGAACCCGCGATCGACCGGAATTCCGGTTCGCAAGGCGGCGGAGATCTCTTCGAAAATGTGCCGGTCGTCCGGATGGAACAGGTCACCCAGCGTATCCAGCTTGCCATTCAGCTGCGACAACCCGGTCAGGCGCGCGAATCCATCCGAGAAGGCCAGTTCACTCGATCGCAGATCGACAGACCAGAGCCCGATCTGCGTCAGATCCTCGGCCAACTGGAGCATGCGTCCGGGTGCAGCCGGAAAGGGCCGGCGCTGCTGACCTGTTAAAAGATGCGATTCTAGCCGAGTCATGCTCGCGGCGAACACGTGATCATCTCTCACGATAGCTTCGGGATCGGTACGACATGACCGTACCGCGCGGTTTTATGAGCGAAATTCTGAGGGAGGTCCATATCGCTCCTCGGGTCGACCAATAACGTGCACCGGGAATAGGTATTTTTCCGTGAAGACGCCCGGCGTGGATCGATCAGTCCATCTTCGCAGTCTTGTTCAGATCAACGCATGATCAGCATAGGTTTCTGCATTGATTGCGGGCTATGAACGCAGATGTTTCTCACCGCGCCGGACCGCCCGGAGTCGTGCGCATGGTCGTACCCACGCCCCACGCGGGTCGCTATCAGGGTTTGATCTGCCTCCTTTGCCCGTACCAGCCTCTCAACACGCGACCGGTCGACCAAATGACGTCAGGACTGCTCGGCGCCGCAATTCTAATCTGAGAAAATCCTGCGATTCCTTCGCAAGGGCCTCTCCCGCCAACTCGGCCGCCAACTAACATTTAGCAAATTTTGAATGCGACGTTGTACGACTGAGTTACGGCATGTGACTAGGAGCTCAAAGGACGAGAATTCGTGCCATTTCGCGTGCATGATAACCGGTGGTTGTTTTCAAAAAAAGTGATTATTCGTGTTTTTAGCCGCTTAATCTGACGACGATCTACCACCTGTCGGGGGTATTGTATTGAAATCGCAACTTTCAATCAGCGAGACCGAGTCGGCAGACTCATTGATCTTCGTGTGATTCCGGCGACCGAGTTGATTGTCACGCTCCGCCACCCGTCAGGGCAGGCTCCGGTGCTGCACCCTGCTCGTCTGTGGCGATCGATATGCATATTATGCAACCCAGCTTTGCATTATTGTGGGTCGATGCGGCGGCGTGACCGGAAAGCCTGACATCGATCATGGGTCGTAGCCTCCGGCGCGGTTTGCAGGGGGTGCAACGGGGGGCGCGCTCTGGCCACCCATCGGCACCGATGCTCAAGTGCGTCCGGGTTCGACGGGCCGCGACGGCCGGGTCGGGCTTCTTCGTCTCGACGCGCGCCGAGGCCCGCAAGCGCGGGCCGGCCGCACCGACGCAAGGACACGGAAGACCATGGCTCTGGAACGGAATGCCGCGCTCTCCAGCCCCCAGGCCCGGGGCGCCCGCACCGATCTCCTCGGGGCCGCGGCCGAGCGGGTCGCCGCGCAAGGCGGCCCCGGCGGCTTCGTCACCGACCTGTTCGGACGGGTGCCGCCCGAGGATCTCTCGCCCTATCCGGCGCAGGATCTCGCCGACCTCGCCCTGGCGGCGCGCGCGAATCTGGCGCGAGGCCGCCATCCCGGCGCGCCGGCGAACCTGTCCGTCAGCGACCGGATCGTCGTGCGCGAGGGCCGTGCCCGTGATCTCACGATCGTGGAGATCGTCAACGACAACCGCCCGTTCCTGCTCGATTCGGCCCTGGCCGAGCTGACCGAGCAGGGGCTTGCCCCGCACCTCGTCGCCCACCCGATCCTCGGTGTCGAGCGCGATGCGACCGGCGTCCTGATCCGGGTGGTCGGCGAGACCACCGCCGACACTCAGGCGGGGTTCGCCCGCGAGAGCTTCATCCACATCCACCTCGACCGGCTCGACGACGACGCGGCCCGCACCCGCCTCGTCGACGGCCTGACCCGGGTGTTTCGCGATGTGGCGCTGGCCACCGACGATCACGCCGCCATGGCGGCCCGCCTCGCCGCCCTGGCGGCATCCTATGCCGGCGCCCCGCCGCCCCTGTCCGAGAGGGAGGTGGCGGATGCCCGCGCCTTCCTGGCCTGGCTCGGCGAGGGCCACTTCACCCTGCTCGGCCTGCGCGAGCACGGCCTGGCCGGCGACGAGCACGCGCTGGTCGAGGGCTCCGGCCTCGGGCTGCTGCGCGATTCCGCCGTGGCGGTGCTGCGGCGCGGCGGCGCCCTCGTGGACATGACGCCGGAGATCCGCGCCTTCCTCGAAGGCCCGCAGGCGCTCATCATCACCAAGGCCAGCGTGAAGTCGCGGGTCCACCGCGCGGCCCATCTCGACTACGTCGCCTGCAAGCTGTTCAGCCCCGACGGCCGGCTCACCGGCGAGGTCGGTATCGTCGGCCTGTTCAACGCCAGCGCCTACACGCTGCCCACCCGCGAAATTCCTTATCTTCGCGAAAAAGTGGCGCGGGTGGCGGCCCGCGCCGGCCTCGACCCGATGAGCCATGCGGGGCGCGGCCTCCTCGACGTGCTGGAGACCTATCCGCGCGACGACCTGTTCCAGATCGATGCCGACCGGCTCTACCGCTTCAGCCTCGCCATCGCGCATCTCGCCGACCGGCCGCGCCTGCGGGTGCTGTCGCGGCCCGACCGCTTCGGCCGCTTCGTCTCGCTCCTGGTCTACGTGCCGAAGGATCGCTACGATTCCACCGTCCGGGCGCGGATCGGCGCCTACCTCGCCGCCGAGTATGGCGGCCGGCTCTCGGCGGCCTATCCGTACTTCCCGGACGGGCCGCTGGCGCGCACCCACTTCATCATCGGCCTGCCCGAATCCGGCGCGCCCGAGCGCGATCCCGCCGCCCTGGAGGCCGGCATCGCCGCCCTGGTGCGCACCTGGGGCGACGCGTTGCGGGTCGCGCTCGCCGAAACCCTCGACGGGCCGGAGGCCCGCGCCCTGGCGGCCCGCTACGGCGAGGCCTTCTCGGCGGCCTATCGCGAGAGCTTCGCCCCGCGCGTCGCCATCGCCGACATCATGACTCTGGAGCGCCTGAGCTCCGAGCGCCCGCGCGCCGCCGATATCGGCCGGCGCGCCTCCGACCCGGACGCGCAGATCCGCCTCAAGGTGTTTTCGCGCGGGGCGTCGCTGTCGCTCTCCGAGCGGGTGCCGGTGCTGGAGAATCTCGGCTTCCGCGTCATCAACGAGCGGACCTATCGCATCCTGCCCCCCGGGACCGACGAAGGCTCCCGGGTCTGGCTGCACGACATGCTGCTCGAGCGCGCCACCGGCGCCGCCATCGATCTCGGCCGCCTCGAGACCCTGCTGGAGGACGCCCTGCTGGCGCTGGGCACCGGATCGGCCGAATCCGACGGCTACAACCGCCTCGTGCTGGAGGCGGAGCTGCCCTGGCGCGCGGTGTCGGTGCTGCGGGCCTATGGCCGCTACCTGCGCCAGCTCCGCATCCGCTACGGCCAGGACTACCTCGCCGCCACCCTCGGCGCGCATCCGGACGTCGCCCGGTCCCTCGTCGCCCTGTTCGAGGCCCGGTTCGATCCGACGCTGGCGGGCGATCGGGAGGCCCGGCAGGCGGAGATCCGCGCCGAAATCGAGACGGCGCTCGCCGCCGTCACCAGCCTCGACGAGGACCGCATCCTGCGCCGCTTCGTCAACCTGATCGAGGCGACCCTGCGCACCAACTTCTTCCAGGTCGCGCCGGGGGGCGGACGCCGCGAGGCCCTGGCCTTCAAGTTCGCCTGCGCCCGGGTCAGCGGCATGCCGTTGCCGCGGCCGCTCTTCGAGATCTTCGTCTATGCGCCCCGCGTCGAGGGCGTGCACCTGCGCTTCGGCTACGTGGCGCGCGGCGGCCTGCGCTGGTCCGACCGGCCGGAGGATTTCCGCACCGAGGTGCTCGGGCTGGTGAAGGCCCAGCAGGTGAAGAACGCCGTGATCGTGCCGGTGGGCGCCAAGGGCGGCTTCTTCCCCAAGCGCCTGCCGCCGGCCTCCGACCGTCAGGCCTGGATGGAGGAGGGCACGGCGAGCTACCGGATCTTCATCCGCACGCTGCTCGAACTCACCGACAACATCGTGGGTGACGCCATCGCGCCGCCGGCCGACACGGTGCGGCACGATTCCGACGACGCCTACCTGGTGGTGGCGGCCGACAAGGGCACCGCCACCTTCTCGGACATCGCCAACGCCCTCTCGGCGGAGCGCGGCCACTGGCTCGGCGACGCCTTCGCGTCGGGCGGCAGCCAGGGCTACGACCACAAGGGCATGGGCATCACCGCGCGCGGCGCCTGGGAGGCGGTGAAGCGCCACTTCCTGGAGATGGACATCGACACCCAGAGCGACCCGATTACGGTGGCGGGCGTCGGCGACATGTCCGGCGACGTGTTCGGCAACGGCATGCTGCTGTCGCGCACCCTGCGCCTCGTGGCCGCCTTCGACCACCGCGACATCTTCCTCGACCCCAACCCCGACGCGGCCGCGAGCTTCGCCGAGCGCCGACGCCTGTTCGACCTCGGGCGCTCGTCCTGGCGCGACTACGATGCCGGCCTGATCTCGCCCGGCGGCGGGGTCTTCGCCCGCAGCCTGAAGACCATTCCGCTCTCGCCCGAGATCCGGGACGTGCTGGGAATCGCGGACGCCGAGGCGACGCCGGCCGACCTGATGCAGGCGATCCTGACGGCGCCGGTCGACCTGCTCTGGTTCGGCGGCATCGGCACGTATATTCGCGCCACCACCGAATCCGACGAGGAGGCCGGCGACCGGGCCAACGACGCGGTGCGCATCACCGGGGCCATGCTGCGCGCGAAGGTGATCGGGGAGGGCGCCAATCTCGGGGCGACCCAGCGCGGGCGCATCGAGGCGGCCCGCCACGGCATCCGCCTCAACACCGACGCCATCGACAATTCGGCCGGGGTCAACACCTCCGACGTCGAGGTGAACATCAAGATCGCCCTGATGAGCCCGGAGCGTGACGGCCGCCTCGGCGGGCAAGACCGCAACGCCCTCCTGGTGGCGATGACCGACGAGGTCGCCGCCCTGGTGCTGCGCAACAACCAACTCCAGACGCTGGCCCTGTCGCTGGCCCAGCATCGCGGCCTGTCCGAGACGGGCTTCGCCATGCGGACCATGCAGGCGCTGGAGGCGGACGGGCGCCTCGACCGCACTGTCGAATTGCTGCCGGACGATGCGGCGATCACCGAACGCATGCGCAAGGACGAGGGGCTGACCCGGCCGGAATACGCGGTGCTTCTCGCCTACGCCAAGCTCGCGCTCTACGACGCGTTGCTGGCGAGCACCGCCCCGAACGACCCCTATTTCGACCGCGAGCTGCAGCGCTACTTCCCCGCCGCCCTGCGCCAGCGCTTCCCCGACGCGGTCAACGGCCACCGCCTGCGGCGCGAGATCATCAGCACCGCGCTCTCCAACATCATCGTCAATCGCGGCGGCCCCTCGCTGGTCACCCGCCTCGTCGAGGAGACGGGGGCGGATGCGAGCGCCATCGCCAAGGCCTACGCCATCACCCGCGACGCCTACGGGCTGATGGAGCTGAATCTCGCCATCGACGGGCTCGCCGGCGCCATCGGCGGACAGGCGCAGATCGCCCTCTACGCCGAGGTTCAGGACCTCCTCGTCGGCCGCATCGTCTGGTTCCTGCGCAACCTCGACCTCTCGGGCAGCGTCGCCCCGATCGTCGCCCGCTACCGCGAGGGCATCAGCGCCCTACAGGCGGCTCTGCCGGCGGTGATGGGCGAGGCGGTGAACCGGCAACTCGCCGCCCGCGAAGCCGAACTCGTCGGGCTCGGGATGGCGGAGGCGCCGGCCCGGCGTCTGGCGGCCCTGACCACCCTGACCTCGGCCCCCGACATCGTACGCATCGCCGAGACCGGCGGCGGGGCCATGCCCGAGATCGCCGCGACCCACTTCGCCCTCGACCGGGCGCTCCAGCTCTCGGACCTAACCGGCGCGGCCCGGGCGGTCGCCACCGGCGACACCTACGACCGCATCGCCCTGGAACGCGCCATCGCCACCATCGCCACCGCGCACCGGCAGCTCACCGCCGAGATCGTCGGCACCGTGGGGGCCGGCGCGGACGCGGTGGAGGCCTGGAGCCGGAGCCGGGGCGCCGCCCTCGACCAGGCCCGCGCCACCCTGGAGGCGGTGACCGCCTCCGGCCTCACGGTCTCCAAGGCGACGGTGGCGGCGAGCCTGCTCGCGGATCTGGCGCGGCCGAAGGGCGGGGCGATGGCCGGCTAGAGTCTTTCGTTTTCGCGAGTCTTTCGTTTTCGCGAGTCTTTCGTTTTCGCGAGTCTTTCGTTTTCGCGAGTCTTTCGTTTTCGCGAGTCTTTCGTTTTCGTTTGTCTGGTCGGGATCACCGGTTTCCCCTGATCCCTGACCATTTCTAACGCGCGAGGACGCGCGCCGCGTCTTTCGTGGTCCCGACCGCGCGGGAGACGTCGCCGATGGACTGCGCGATCGCCTGGATGTTCTGGGAGATCGCCGCCACCGCGCTCGCGGCGTGCTGCATGTTGCCCGACATGTCCTGGGTGACGACGCTCTGCTCCTCCACCGCCGCCGCGGTGCTGACGACATAGTCGCCGATCTGGGCCACCGAGCCCTGGATGGTCTGGAGGGCGTCGCCGACCTCCTTCGAGACGGCCTGGACGTTGTCGATCTCGGCCGCGATCTGCTCGGTGGCGCGGGCCGCCTGGTTGGCGAGGTTCTTCACCTCCTGCGCCACCACCGCGAAGCCCCGGCCCGCCTCGCCGGCCCGGGCCGATTCGATCGTCGCGTTGAGCGCCAGCAGGTTGATCTGGCCGGCGATGCTCTGGATCAGGCCGACGATGCCGGTCATCGCGCTGGCGGCGTCGGTGAGCCGCCGGGTCTCGGCGGCGGCCGCCGCGACCTGGCCCTGGGCGGCCTCGGTGGCGGCGCGCGAATGCGTCATGCTCTGCGAGATCTCGGCGACCGAGGCGGCGAGTTCCTCGGAGGCCGCCGCCATGGTCTGGACGTTGTCCGCGGTCGTGCCGGCCGCCGTCTCGGCGTCCCGCGTCTGGGTGTTGGACAACAGCACGGCGCTGTCGATCTCGCCGAAGTTCTGGGCAATCAGCCGTCTCAGGTCGTCGAGGAGGGTGACCTGAGCGGTGATGTCGGTGGCGAACTTGACGACCTTGTAGGGGCGCCCGGCCGCGTCCAGGATCGGGTTGTAGGAGGCCTCGATCCAGATCTCCCGGCCGCCCTTGGCGATGCGGCGGTACTGCGCGGCCTGATACGTGCCGGCGCGCAGGCTCGCCCAGAACGCCGCATAGGCGGGGCTGTCGCGCTCCTCCGGCCGCACGAACATGCGGTGATGCTGGCCGACGATCTCCGGCAGGCTGTAGCCCACCGCCGCCAGGAAGTTCGGGTTGGCCTCGAGCACCACCCCGTCGAGGGAGAACGAGATCACCGCCTGGGCCTTGTGCAGGGCGGCGATCTGACCCTCGCGGTCGGCGTCCTGCATCTTCTGCCGGGTGATGTCGGTGGCGAACTTGACGACCTTGTAGGGCTTGCCGGCGCGGTCGAGGATCGGGTTGTACGACGCCTCGATCCAGACTTCGCGCCCGCCCTTGGCGATGCGGCGGTACTGCGCGGCCTGATAGGTGCCCGCGCGCAAACTCGCCCAGAACGCGGCGTAGGCGGCGCCGTCGCGCTCGCCCGGCGCGACGAACAGGCTGTGGTGCCGGCCCCGGATCTCGGCCAGCGGGTAACCGATCACCGCCAGGAAGTTCTCGTTGGCGGTGATGACGGTTCCGTCGAGATTGAATTCGATGATGCCATGAGACTTGTCCAGGGCCGCCAGCTTCGCGTCCGTCTCAACCGACGCCTTGTTCCGCAGACCCAACATCCGTCGCCCCAACGTGAGAACCCTGAAGGATTCATGCCGCAACTGCGCGCCGTCCCGTCCGAAGAGCGGCCGTGTTGCTCAAAGAATGTTGCATACAAAAATTAATTATTGGAAAATTGGGCCGGGTTTCGTGACGATGCAGCAACCAAAGGTCGGTTCCGAACCTCAACGTTCACTGCGGGAAAGCTGTGGGCGATCAATCCAAATCTTCATCCGCACGATAAAGGCTCCGGCGCAGCGATTCAGCACTGTCCTGTCGCCTGAGAACTGCGATCCTTCAGGATGTCCGGCGTCTGTTCTCAGCATCCCCGTGCCGTGCCGGGCGCGACCCGACGCCGACCGGCGGCGCACTCCGAGCGCCACAATGCCGTCGACCCGTCGCAAGGCGTGTTGGAACTCGCGGGCGGTTGGTGTATGAGCCTGCCCCAAGTGCAGTTTCTGCGCCGATTCGAGGCCGTCTGACGGACGTCCCGCCCGGGGTAATCCTGGGTCCGGGACGTTTTGCAGTTCGCGTCGCGGGGCTCCGTTCGGGTCTCAAGGGTCGGCGCCGCCCAACAAACACCGTTTCAGAGGATTGAAACCGTTGCAGGTACTCGTTCGCGACAACAACGTCGACCAAGCCCTCCGCGTCCTGAAGAAGAAGATGCAGCGTGAGGGCATCTTCCGCGAGATGAAGCAGCGCAAGGCTTACGAGAAGCCCTCCGTCCGCAAGGCACGTGAGAAGGCTGAGGCCGTGCGCCGCGCCCGCAAGCAGGCTCGCAAGACCGCGATCCGCGAGGGCCTGATCGCCGCGCCGAAGCCGAAGCCCCGTTTCGGTGCCGGTGCGCCGCGTCGTCCGGGTGGTTCGCCGTTCGCCCCGACGGCCCCGACCGTGCTGCCGCCCGCCGGCAACGCCTGACGCCGCAGCGCGGCGCGGCGGGACGTATCGCCCGCCCCGTGCCGTCGCCTTGCGTGTCCCATCGATCTGCAAAAAGCCCGGCCGCTCGGCGGCCGGGCTTTTTCGCGTGGGTTGACCCGTCCGGGAGGACCCGTCTCAGGCGGCCCGGGCTGCCTCGGCGGCGTGCTCGGCCTGGACCAGCACATCGAGGGCGCGCCACGGCTTCTGCATGTAGACCGCCTGGGCCGGCAGGCTGCCGCCGCCGCGCGCATCGCCACCCGAGGTGAGCACCACCCGGACGTCCGGCCAGCGCCGCTCGACGGTGCTCGCGAGGGCGATGCCGTCCATGCCGGAGCCGAGGCGCACGTCGGCGAAGAGTAGGGCGACGTTGCCGCCGGAGCGCTCCAGCACGGAGATCGCGGCCTCGGCCGTGTCGCAGGCGATCACGTCGAGGTCGCTCTCCTCCAGAACCGCGGTGGCGAGATTGCGGACGTCGGCGTCGTCCTCGACCACGAGGGCGATCGGGCAGGGGGTGTGTGAGCGATCCATGGAGTCTCCTCGTCGGGCATCTGGGTTTCTGAACGAAAGGGGCGCGGGAACGGGCGCCGGGCAATGAGCCGGGATGAACGTGACGCAGCACACGGTCGGCGGACGGCTTTCTGCGGCCCGTGCCGACGGAATTCGCGGTGATCCTGTCCGTCGCGACCCTGTCGCGGCGCTGATTCTTTCGCAGTGATGCTGCGCCGCCACGGTGTGATCGGCAAGAGTCCCAATGGCGAGCGTTTGAACGGCGAGAGGCTGATCGGCACAGTCTGACCGATCAGAATCCGAATCGCTGAGCCGGCTCTGTGGTTCCCGCGGTCGAAAAATCGGTCTTCGCCGTATTCCCGCCGGGCTCCCGTGATGAGGATGGGGGAGTGGATGGGGGCGGCTCGCCCCTCCCGGCGCGAGAGCGGTGCGTCTCTTGCATGGCTCGCCTCGCAGGAGGTCGAGACCGGTGCTCACGTTAACGATGCATTCACCATGTTCGCTCGAACCTGACCATCGAGCCTGTGGACGTGGTTGCATGAGACGGACGCTGCCCTAGGGGCGGCGGTCGGTTCGGCGGGTCATTGGGATCAGGGGGTGTTTGTCCGTCATGTGCCGCTTTCTCGCCTATTCCGGTGAGCCGGTCTTCCTGACCGACCTCGTCTGCGCACCGACGCACTCGCTGGTCTACCAGTCGCTTCACGCGGCCGAGGCGAAGACGGAGACCAACGGCGACGGGTTCGGCATCGGCTGGTACGGCGAGCGGGTCGATCCCGGCCTCTACCGCGACGTCTGCCCGGCCTGGTCGGACGAGAATCTGGTCAACCTCTGCCAGCAGGTGCGGGCGCGGATGTTCTTCGCCCATGTGAGGGCTTCGACCGGCACCGCCACCACCCGGGCGAACTGCCATCCCTTCGCCCACGGTCGGCACCTGTTCATGCACAATGGCCAGATCGGCGGCTACGGGCGCATCAAGCGCCGGATCGAGGCGCTGATCCCCGACGCGCTTTACGACCAGCGACGCGGCAGCACCGATTCCGAGGCGATCTTCCTGCTGGCCCTGGCCAACGGCCTCGCGGAGGACCCGGTCGGCGCCATGCACAAGACCCTGGCCACGGTGCGCGAGCTGATGCGGGCCGCCGAGGCGACCGAGCCCCTGCGCTTCACCGCCGTCGTCACCGATGGCGACACCCTCACGGCCTTCCGCTGGGCCTGCGACAGCAGCCCGCCCAGCCTGTATTACCGCCAGACCGACACCGGCCTCGTCGTCGTGTCGGAGCCGATCGACGGCTGCCGCGACGGCTGGACCGTGGTGCCGAAGGGCGCCACCCTGCAGGCGCGAATCGGCGGCTCCGTCGTCGTCACCGGCGCCAGCGCCGCCGAGCGCATCGCCGCCTGAAGGGACTCGGCCGCGCGATCCACGGCGGCGCGATCCACGGCAGGGTGAGTCGTCGGTGCAGCGTGATGCGTCCCGCGGCTTCCCGCGTCAGGCGCCCCAGCCATCGCGGGATAAGGGTTGCGGGCGGCGCGGGATGGGCGGACAAACCGGCTCCATCGCCATGCGGGAGCCGCCGATGACGTATCCGAACGTGACGCTGCACATCGCCGGGAGCTGGACCGACGGGTCCGGCGCCGAGACCCTGCCGGTGTTGAACCCGGCCACCGGCGAGACCCTGGGCACGCTGGCGGTCGCGACCCGCGACGATCTCGACCGGGCGCTGGCGGCCGCCGCGCGCGGCTTTGCCCTCTGGCGCAGGGTCTCGGCCTTCGAGCGCGCGAAGGTGCTGCGCCGCGCCGCCGATCTTCTGCGCGAGCGGGTCGAGGCCATCGCCCGCATCATGACCCTGGAACAGGGCAAGCCGCTGGCCGAGGCGCGGGTCGAGATCCTGGCCGGGGCCGACGTCACCGACTGGTTCGCCGAGGAAGGGCGCCGGGCCTATGGCCGCATCATCCCGGCGCGGGCGGACGGCGTCGTCCAGATGGTGCTGCGCGAGCCGGTCGGGCCGGTGGCCGCCTTCACGCCCTGGAACTTCCCGATCAACCAGGCGGTGCGCAAGGTGGCGGCCGCCCTCTGCGCCGGCTGCTCGGTGGTGCTGAAGGGACCCGAGGACACGCCGGCGAGCTGCGCCGCGATGATCCGGGCCTTCCTCGATGCCGGGGTGCCCGGCGACGTGCTCTCCCTCGTGTTCGGCGATCCGGCCGCGATCTCCGGCTACCTCATCCCGCATCCGGTCATCGCCAAGATGTCGTTCACCGGCTCGACTCCGGTGGGCAAGGAACTCGCCGCTTTGGCCGGGCGCCACATGAAGCGGGCGACGATGGAGCTTGGCGGCCACGCGCCCGCGATCGTGTTCGCGGATGCCGACGTGGACAAAGCCGTGGCCGTGCTCGGCGCCAACAAGTTCCGCAATGCCGGCCAGGTCTGCGTCGCGCCGACCCGGATGCTGGTGCACGATTCCGTCTACGACCGGTTTCGCGATGGCTTCGTGGCCTTCGCCGAGGGCCGCAAGGTCGGCGACGGGCTCGACCCCGAGACCACCATGGGGCCGCTCATCCATGCCCGCCGCCTGGAGGCCATGGAAACGCTCTGCGCCGATGCCGTGGCGCAGGGTGCCACGCTGCGCACCGGCGGCCAGCGCATCGGCAATCGCGGCACCTTCTTCGCACCGACCGTGCTGTGCGACGTGCCGGTGAGCGCCCGCATCATGAACGAGGAGCCTTTCGGCCCGGTGGCGCTGATCCAGCGCTTCTCCGACGACGCGGCCGCTTATGCCGAGGCCAACCGGCTGCCCTATGGCTTGGCCGCCTACGCCTATACCCGCTCGGCGGCCCGGGCCGTCGAAGCCGCCGCCCGGATCGAGAGCGGCATGGTCGGCATCAATCACCACGGCCTCGCCTTCCCCGAGACACCGTTCGGCGGCGTCAAGGAATCCGGCTACGGCAGCGAGGGCGGCTCGGAGGCGCTGGAGGCCTACCTGACGACGAAGTTCGTCAGCCAGGCGAGCGTCGGGGGGTAGGGGGCGAAGTCGCGGGTCGTCCCTGCCCCCTCTGTGGCAGGGAGACGATCCATGCGCGCCCCGACTTGCCCCCTCTCCGGCAAGCAGAGGGGCCCCGCGCAGCCTTCGGCCTCCCGAAGCGGACGTGGCCGGCCGCTGATGAGGCGACAATAGGGGCGACGGAGGAGGGAACGGTCGGGTGCCGCCCGACTGGGGGCGCGCTTTTCACAGGCAACGCAGCGGCAGAGGGCACCGCACCGTCATTCCGGGGCGCCGCAGGCGAGCCCGGACCCGAAGGGGCGCGCCAGCGGCGCGCAATCCAGAGCCGCTGACCGTGCAAAGTCGTGTATCACCTGCGTGTCTGGATCCCGGGCTCCGCTCCGCGGCCCCGGGATGACGGGGTGCTGCCGATTCTTTCTTGGCTGCCGTGGCCTGCGCGCGCCGGCTTTGCGCGACATCGACCCGCGGACTGCGCCCATGCCGTGCGGGCGGATGAGGTCGCCGGATGCCCGACCGCTCAATAATGCGGCGGCGGGGGTTCCGGTGCGCCCGAGCCGGGGCGGTGGGAGGCTTGCTCCACTTCCTCGACGAGCTTGGCGATCTGCCGGGTGAGGGCGTCGATCTGGCGCCACTGGGCGGTGATCGTGGTGTTGAGGTCGTCGATCACCACGTCCTGTTCGGTCAGGCGCATCTCCAGGGCGTCGATGCGGGCGGAGAGGTCGGTCATCGCAGGGTTTCCGGGGCGTGGTCGGGCCGCTCCACCAGGGCAGGCCCCAGGGCGATGCGGCCGTCGAAGACGAAGCAGTCGCCGGTCCAGCGGTTCTCGGCCTCCGGCACCGTCTCGAGGTAGCGCAGGATGCCGCCGGCCAGATGGCGCACATCGGCAAAACCCTTCGCGCGCATGTAGGCGCCGGCCTTTTCGCAGCGGATGCCGCCGGTGCAGAACATGGCGACCCGAGGATGCGCCGCCGGATCGAGGCCGGCGACGTAATCGCGAAAGGCGCTGAACCGGGTGATGCCCGGATCGACCGCGCCGGGGAAGCTGCCGAGGGCGACTTCGAAGGCGTTGCGGGTGTCGATCAGCAGCAGGCCGGGCGTGTCGAGAAGCGCGTTCCAGGCCTCCGGCGCCACGGGGGTGCCGGCGCCGGCGGCCGCATCGGTGGCGCCGTCGTCGAAGGTGACGATCTCGCGCTTGACCCGGACCTTGAGCTGCCGGAACGGCGGCGCCTCGGCCCGGGACAGCTTGCATTCGAGGCCGTGCAGGCGGTCGCCGAACGGCGGTCCGGCCTGGAGCGCGGCGAGGAAGCCCGCGATCGCCTCGGCCGAGCCCGCCACCGTGCCGTTCAGGCCCTCCGGCGCCAGCAGCAGGGTGCCGGTGATCCCGAACCCTTCGCACAGGGCCTGGAGCGGGGCCTGCAGCGCGGCGACGTCCGGCAGGGCGACGAACTTGTACAGGGCGGCGACGGTGAGGGGCATCGGGTCGGGCAATCGCGGGACTTCGGGAGGCGTTCGGGGCGGAAGAACTCGGGGCGGAAGAACTCGGGGCGGAAGAACTCGGGGTGGAAGAACTCGGGGTGGAAGAACTCGGGGTGGAAGAACTCGGGGTGGAAGTATCAGAGACGAGGACCTACGGGGCCGCGCCCTCGACCCGGCGCAGCACGAAGGTGGTGCCGACCTCCGGGTCGCGGCGCCAGCGCCCGTCGCCGGCGGCGATCAGGTTCACGGCGTGGCCGCGGCGGGCGTTGAGGGTCAAGTGTCCGTTGGCGAAGCGCCAGGAGACCGGATCGAACACCGTGAGGCCGCCGTCGCGGCAGGAATCGAGGATGCGGACCGGGGCCGGCGCGGTGCCGGGCGTCAGGGCGATGCGGCAGACGTCCTGCTCGCGGTAGCGGTCGAGGGCATAGATGCCGGGCGCCGGGGCGTCGCCGGCCGGCTCGGGCTGGGCCGGCGCGGCGCTGCGGGCGTCCGGGGCGGCGCTGCCGGCGCCGGGGCTGGTGGGCACCGCATCGGTCGGCGGCACCATCGCGACGATCTGGAGCGGCACGAGGCTGAAATGCTCCTCGCCCGCGGCCGCCACCAGACTGCGGGCATCGACCCGGGCGGCGAATTGCAGCACCGGCCGGACATCCTTGTCGACGAGCCGGAGGTTGCCGTCCGCGAACAGCCAGCCGGCGACGCCGTTGAGGATCGGCAGGGCGCGGCGGCACCCCGCCGGGAAGGACAGGCGTCGCCCGGCCGGCCCGCTCGCGCCCGACAGGGTCAGGACGCAGCGCCGGGTGCTGCCGTCGCGCGACAGGTCCCAGGTCCCCGGCACCCCGGCGATGTCGCGCGGCAGGCTCTCGACGAAGGGCGTCCCGGCGGCGGAACTCGCCTGTTCTGCCGGCGTCGCCGGCTCGGCCAGTCCGGGCGCCGTCTCCTGGCTCGCGGCGGGCAGGGCCGGGACGAGGAGCGTGGCGCTCAAGCCGGCGAGGCGCAGAGCGCGGCTGACCACGACGGCGCGGCTCATGCGCGGGTCCCCCCGGTCCAGGAGGTCTCAGGTAGGGGGGTCTCGGGCACGGGCGTCTCGGGCACGGGGGTCAGCGGCCCCCGGCCGTCGAAGAACGCCGTCAGGTTGTCGACCACGAGCCGGCCCATGGCGGCGCGGGTCTCGACGGAGGCCGAGCCCACATGCGGCAGCAGCACCACCTGGTCCATGGCCACGAGGTCCGGCGGCACGTGCGGCTCGTGCGCGAAGACGTCGAGGCCGGCGCCCAGGATCGTGCCCGCCTGCAGCGCCCGGATCAGCGCCGGTTCGTCGACGAGGCTGCCGCGGGCGACGTTGATGAGCAGGCCCTGCGGCCCGAGCGCCGCCAGCACCGCCGCGTCGACGATCCCGTGGGTGTCCGGGCCGCCGGGCGCCACCACCAGGAGCACGTCGGAGGCCTCGGCCAGACCCAGGAGGGTGGGGTGGTAGGCGTAGGGCATGTCGGCTTGCGGCCGCCGGCCGTGATAGGCCAGGGCGACGCCGAAGCCTTCCAGGCGGCGCGCGATGGCGCGCCCGATCCGCCCGAGACCGAGGATGCCGACGGTGCGCCCGCGCAGGGTCGGGGTGAGCGGGTAGGTCCGGCTCGGCCAGTGCCCGGCGCGCAGGTGCCGGTCGGCCTGGGGGATCTGACGGACGGTCGCCAGCAGCAGACCGACGGCGAGGTCGGCCACCTCGTCGGTGAGCACGTCGGGGGTGTTGGTCACCACGATGCCGCGTTCGGCCGCCGCCGCCGTGTCGATGGTGTCGTAGCCGACCCCGAAGCTCGCCACGATCGCGAGGCCGGGCAGGCGCGCCAGCAGGGTCCGGTCGACCGGACCCTGCGCGCCCGTCGCCAGGCCGCGGATGCGCGGGCCGATCTCGGCCAGGAACCTGTCCGGGTCGGGGGCGGTGTCGAGGCGGTGCAGGGTGAAGCGCTGCGCGACGGCGTCCATGACGTCGGGATGCATCGCTTTCAGCATCAGGATGTCGACGGGCTGCATGCGGCGGATCTCGGCGACGGTGTCTTGTGAGGGCGCGGCCCCCGGACCGGGGACGATGGCGACAGCTTTAGGCGCGCGGTCCGGACCGGTCCAGTGACCTGCCCGAACAGCACCGGGCGGGATCATCGCGCGCCGCGCGGGCTCTTTTCACGCTGCGCGGGCTTCTCGCGCGCTGCGCGGGCTTCATGCGGCCGCCTCCGGGCTGCCATCCGCCCGATGCAAGCAACGCCGCGGTTTCGCGCGAGGCACCTTTCGCTGCGCGCCTTGGAACACTACTAAAGGAACACGCCGATCCGTTTTTGACGAACAACCAGAACAGCCACGCCATGACCGCGCCGCGCACCCTGTACGACAAGATCTGGGACGACCACGTCGTCGATGTCGAGCCCGATGGCTCCACGCTCCTCTACATCGACCGCCACCTCGTCCACGAAGTCACCAGCCCCCAGGCCTTCGAGGGTCTGCGCGTGGCCGGGCGCCGGGTGCGCCATCCCGAGAAGACCCTCGCGGTGGTCGACCACAATGTGCAGACCTCCGATCGCCGCTTCGGCATCGAGGACCCGGAAAGCCGCATCCAGCTCGAAGCCCTGGCCGAGAACGTGCGCGACTTCGGCATCGAGTTCTACGACGCGCTGGATCGCCGCCAGGGCATCGTCCACGTGATCGGGCCGGAACAGGGCTTCACCCTGCCGGGCCAGACCATCGTGTGCGGCGACAGCCACACCTCGACCCACGGCGCCTTCGGGGCGCTCGCCCACGGCATCGGCACCTCGGAGGTGGAGCACGTGCTCGCCACCCAGACGCTGCTGCAGAAGAAGGCGAAGAACATGCGCGTCAGCGTCGACGGCACCCTGCCGCCCGGCGTGACGGCCAAGGACATCATCCTGGCGATCATCGGCGAGATCGGCACGGCCGGCGGCACCGGCTACGTCATCGAATATGCCGGCTCGGCCATCCGCGCCCTCTCGATGGAGGGCCGGATGACGATCTGCAACATGTCGATCGAGGGCGGCGCCCGCGCCGGCCTGGTGGCGCCGGACGCCACCACCTACGCCTATGTCGAGGGCCGGCCGAAGGCGCCCAAGGGCGAGGCCTTCGCCCGCGCCAGGGCCTACTGGGAGAGTCTGGTCACCGACGAGGGCGCATATTTCGACCGCGAGGTGCGCCTGGACGCCGCCAATCTGCCGCCCATCGTCAGCTGGGGCACCAGCCCGGAGGACGTGGTCTCGATCTTGGGCGCCGTGCCCGACCCGGCCCAGATCGCCGACGAGAACAAGCGCCAGTCGAAGGAGAAGGCCCTGGACTATATGGGCCTGACCCCCGGCACGAAGATCACCGACATCACCCTCGACCGGGTGTTCATCGGCTCCTGCACCAACGGCCGGATCGAGGACCTGCGGGCGGTGGCCCAGATGGTCGAGGGCCGCAAGGTCCACGCCAACGTCTCGGCCATGGTGGTGCCGGGGTCCGGCCTCGTGAAGCAACAGGCGGAAGCCGAAGGCCTCGACCGCATCCTCAAGGCGGCCGGGTTCGACTGGCGCGAGCCGGGCTGCTCGATGTGCCTCGGCATGAACGCCGATCGCCTGAGCCCCAACGAGCGCTGCGCCTCGACCTCGAACCGCAACTTCGAGGGCCGCCAGGGCCATCGCGGCCGCACCCACCTCGTCTCCCCCGCCATGGCGGCGGCGGCGGCGGTGGCCGGCCGCTTCGTCGACATCCGCGAGTGGCGCAGCGACGCCTGAGCCACAATCGAAGGGCCGGTCGAAAATCCCGCACAATCCGGATTGACGACCGGCCCCACCCCGCCTAAACGAAATCCGCGTCGGCGCCGCAAGCGGCCCCGACGAGCCCAGGTGGCGGAATTGGTAGACGCGCTGGTTTCAGGTACCAGTCTTGCAAGAGGTGAAGGTTCGAGTCCTTTCCTGGGCACCATCAGCTGGCTCAGCCGCTGATCCGCACAACACATGTGATCGATAAGGTTTGAGCGCAGGCTCGCTGTGAGACGGGGTCGGTCCGACACTCGCTTCGATCAAGTATTCCGATTTAGAACTCGTTATCGCTCTTGGCGCGCATCTGGCCGAGATAACTGAAACGCGGCCGGCAGGACGCTCGCGGATAGTCTTGGCGATGGACCTTGCATGCGCTCGGTCCGCGAGGGGCCGACGCCGGTCTGTCGCGATTGCGTTCCCAAGCCAGCGAAAAACCGCTTGGAGCGGCCACCCGGCGCCCTACCTTGCTTCCCATGACCGAGCCGCCAGACGACAATCTCGACCATTACGCCCTGGGCTTCTACGCACCCGGCAAGGGCCTGCGCCGTGAGGATTGCCCCTATGCGGAGGGCACCGAAGCGCATGGGCAGTGGACCGCCGGGTACGATGCGGCGCTCCAGGAGAAGGCGGACGGCGCGGCGCCGTAGCGGCCCCGTTCGAGGCGACGGCGCGCGAACACCCGAAAAGCAACCTTGTGCCCGGAACGTGGAACGGGGCGTGGCGAACTCTGTTGCCGCGCAGCACGCGACCCACGCCCCCCTTTGCGTCGCGTGCGGCACCCGCGTGGGTGTTCCTCCTTCGACTTGGGCCGCTCCTGTCCGGGGGCGGCCTCTTTTGCGAGGCTCGTCCGCGTGGCGGCAGGGCCGCGTTCGGCACCTCGGGGCATCGACCCGGGTGATGCGCGGCCATGGGGCCTCGGCGCAGTGGGGGCGGTGCCAGAACATCGCAGCTGGGCCGGGCGTTACCCTGGGCGTGCTTCACGCCAAACATCAGGGAGAGAGACCATGAAGGCCGTCGCGCTTGCGCTCGCCACCACGCTTGTCCTGTCCTCGGGGGCCATCGCCGCCGAAGGGGGCTCCGGGACCACCAGGTCGGGCACCCTCAACAGCACCGGCCCGAACGACGCCGGCGCCGGCGCCTCGCCCGGTGCGGCGGGAAGCGGCCCTTCGACCGGCGACAAGAGCCGCTCGGGCACGGCCAACAGCACCGGGGCCAACGATGCAGGCTCGGGAGCGTCACCGGGCGCGGCCGGCAAGGGGACCAGCGCCCCCACGCGCTGACGATTCAGCGGACCGGACAAGCACGGCTGGGCCGAAGGCTGGGGTTCGGCCGTGCCCATCCCCATCTCGGTTGCGGAGGCGGGCCACCCGGATGGTCTCGCGACGGGCAAGGGACGGGCTTCGCATGCAACGCTACTTCTTCCACACACATATCGGGGACGACGTGGTGGTGGACCCGGACGGCCGAGAGCTGGCGAGCGCCGATGCCGCTTGGGACGCCGCCCGGATTCTCGCCCGGCAACTGCTTCAGGGCGCCGACAGCGACCCCGCGCTCCTCACCGCCGTCCTGTTCGTGGAGGACGAAGCGCGGGAGATCATCCTTGAATTTCCCCTGAGCGAGGCGCTCATCGAGCAGCCGGTCCCCGAACCCGAGCGAGGGGGCGGCACGCTCCACTGACGGCGTCCGAATTCGGTCTCGTCCCCCGCGCCAGGGCGGAGTCCCGTCCGCCTGCGCGGTGCTCCGCGCCATCGCCACCGCCCGCCCGAACCTGAACGGATGCTGCCGGGGCGCTTCAGCCGCGATGCAGCGTGGATCTGCCAATGTCTTCCTCACGGCCGGGACATCCCCGGCTGGGCCGCAGGCCGGTTTTGGCGCGGGTCTCGGCGCGGCTTTGGGCGAAGCATCAGGGGTTCGGCGATGAACAGGTTTGCAGCGTTGACGGCCGCGGCGCTCGTTGCCGCCGGCGCCCTCGGAGCGCCGAAGGCTGAGGCCCGGGGCGGTGGGGGTGCCGTCGCGGCCGGCCTCATCGGGGGGCTCGCCGCCGGCGCCCTCCTGGGGGCCGCCGTCTCGCAGGCGGCCCCGGTTGACGGCTATGGCTATGCCCGTCCCGCGCCGGTCTACGGATATGACGACGCCGTACCCCCGGTGGTCCGCTATCGCCCCGCCCGGGTGGTCCCGCAAGACGACTTCGCCGACGCGCCGGTCTACCGGTATCCGCGTCGCGCGCGCTTCGATCACGATCGATTCGAGGGGTACGACCGCCCCGAGGGGTACGGCTATCGCCGCGCGGGGTATGGATACCGTTCCGAGGGATATGGCTTCGGCCGGGATTGCGACCGACCGCATGGCGACGGCCGCTGGTAGGCGGAGAGACGGGCGGGGCGCACCGAGCCCGAAGCCGTCGGGCACGAACCCGGCGGCTTCGTTCGGATTCGCGGAGTCTTCGCCCGCAGGGCATCGCCCCGCCGGCCGGGCCGGCGGGCGCGCCGCGCGCCTTCGGGACCGCTTGACCGCGCGCCCTCGCGGGCCGACACGGGTCCGATCTCACAGGAGCATTCTCCGCCCCACAGGAGCAATCATGGCTGGCCTCAAGGACAAGCGCGGCTTCATCGACAAGGAGCGCCTGGACCTCTCCGAGCGGAAGGCCGTGGATTTCTGGATGAAGCGCTGGGGCGTCACCCAGGACCAGATCACGGCGGCGCACCGCAAGGTCGGGCGGATGACCAAGGACATCGCGGCCGAACTCGGCAAGAAGCGTTAGAGGAAGCGCCGGAGTTTGTCGGGGATCCGTGGAAACCGGTCATCCCGACAAGACAAACGAAGACGTCTGGGCGCGCCGATCGCCGCCCCGAGGTTTGCGACGGCGCGGTTTCAGTATCCGCGCCCGCGGTCGATCCCCACCGGCACCTGTCCGGTCCGGCGGAATGCGGCGACCGTTTCGGCGACGATGGCGGCGGCGGAGTCCAGGCTGGTCGGAGCGGCGACATGGGGCAGGATCGTGACGCCGGGCTGCGACCACAGGCGATGGGTCTCGGCCAGCGGCTCCTCCGGGAACACGTCGAGGATCGCATGCGCGAGGGGGCCCGTCGCCAGGGCGGCGATCAGGTCGTCCTCGACCACGTGCGCGCCGCGCCCGAAATTCACCAGGGCCGCCCCCTCGGGCAGGCACGCGAAGGCGGACCGATCGAGGAGGCCGTGGGTCTCGGGCGTCAGGGGCAGGAGGTTGACCAGGATGTCGGCCTCCGCGAGGCACGCGGCCCATCCCTCCGGGCCGGATGAGACCGGGATCGCACCGGCGGGCCGGCCCGACCGGCTCCAGCCCTGGACCGGGAAGCCGATCGCTCGGAGCAATTCGGCCGAGGCCCGGCCCATCTCGCCCAGGCCCAGGATCGTCACCCGCCGGGCGCTGGCCGGTCGAACCGGGTGCTGGCGCCAGAGTCCGGCGCGCTGCTGGGCCGCGTAGCGGGGAAAATCCCGATGCCAAGACAGCACGGCCGCCGCCACCGCCTCCGCCATGGCGCGTGCCAGGGTCGGATCGACGAGGCGCCGGACCGGCACGTCGGGCAGGGCGGGATCGCGGAGCAGGCGGTCGACACCGGCCCACAGGCTCTGGACCCAGCGCAGATGCGGGAAGGCGCAGGCCCATCCGGGCACCGGGTTCGCCACGATGGCGATCTCCACCGCGCCCGCATCGGAGATCGCTTCGGGCTCGAGGATGCGCTCCGCCGGCATGGCCCGGGCGAGGCAGTCGCGCCAGGCTGCGTTCTCGTCCGGGGGCAGGCTGGTGACGAGGACCAGGGGAGACGTCATGGCCGGGGGCTTCTCTCGGGAGGCATCTTCACGGGCGGCATCTTTCCGGGCGGCATCTTTACGGGCGGCATCTTTACGGGCGGCTTGGCGCGGCGAGGAAGCTGGTATGATGCATGCCTCATGGCACGCGTCGCAATCTGACCGTCAGGGATACATGTCCATTTCTTCGTCCGTCTCCCGATTTTCTTCCATCTCCGGATTTTCTTCCATCTCCGGATTTTCTCCCATCTCCCGATTCTCCTCGGTCTTCAGGCTCTCGTCCCCTCGGAGACTGCCGATCGCCGTCGCGATCTGCCTGGCTCTGCCGGCCTCGCCGGCCGCGGCGCAGGGCGGACCGCCTGGGGCGTTCGCCGTCGAAGAGGCCTCCATCGCCGAGGTGCGGCAGGCGCTGGCCTCCGGGCGGATCACCTGCGTGGGCCTGGTCCAGGCCTATCTCGACCGCATCGCCGCCTACGATCAGGCCGGGCCGGCTCTGCGCGCGATCCGGGCGGTGAACCCGAACGCCCTGGCGCAGGCGCAGGCCTACGACGCCGACCGCGCTGTCGGGGCTGCCGGCGCCTCCAAGCCTCTCGGCTGCGTGCCCCTGCTGCTCAAGGACAATTACAACACCGCGGAGGTGCCGACGACCGGCGGCTCGGCATCCTTGGAGGGGGCGCAACCGGCGCGGGACGCGACCGCCGTCGCCCGGCTGCGCGCGGCCGGCGCCATCGTGCTCGCCAAGGCGAACATGCAGGAATTCGCCCTCGGGGGCGTCTCGGTCAGTTCGCTGGGCGGCCAAGTGCGAAACCCCTACGACCTGACCCGGACCCCCGGCGGCTCGAGCGGGGGCGTCGGCGCCGGCATCGCGGCCGATTTCGCCCTCGGGGGCCTCGGCAGCGACACGGTCAACTCGATCCGCTCGCCGGCCTCGGCCAACAACCTGGTGGGCCTGCGCGTCACGCAAGGACTGATCAGCCTCGCGGGCATCATGCCGGTCTCGAAGACGCAGGATGCGATCGGGCCGATCACCCGCACGGTCGCGGACGCGGCGGCGCTGCTGCAGGCCATGGCGGGCGTCGATCCGGCCGATCCGCTCACCGCGGCGGCGGCCGGCCGGGTTCCGGAGCGCTATGCCGATGCGCTCAAGCCCGATGCCCTGAAGGGCGCGCGCCTCGGGGTCGTCACCGCCCTGTTCGGCACGAAGCCCGAGCACGCCGAGGTCAATCGCGTCATGCGCCAGGGGCTCGATGCCCTCGCGGCGGCCGGCGCCACCCTGGTGACCGTCGACGATCCCGCCTTCGAGGCCGATGCGCTGAACCGCGACGACGACGTCCAGACCTACGAGTTCAAGGCTCTGATGAACGCCTACCTCGCCACCATCCCGAATGCGCCGCAGACGAATCTGGCCGGCATTCTCGCCTCGGGCCAATTCCATCGCGCCGCACTCGAAAAGTTCCTGACCGGCGCGGAGGCGCGGGCGGACGGAATGGCCGATCCCGAATACGCGGCGCGGCTCGGACGGATCGCCGCCTTCAAGGCGCATGTGGCAGCGGTGTTCGAGGCCCAGACCCTCGACGCCCTGGTCTATCCGCTGCAGAAGCGGCTGGTGGTGCCGATCGGCGAACTGAATCAGGCCGACCGCAACGGCATCGTCGCCGGGCTGACGGGCTTTCCGGCCATCGACGTGCCGGCCGGGTTCTCGGCCGCGAGCGCGACGGCGCCGGACGGCGTTCCGATCGGCATGGATCTGCTCGGGCGGCCCTGGAGCGAGGCGAAGCTGCTCGGCCTCGCCTACGCCTTCGAGCAGGCGACGAAGCTGCGCCGGGCCCCGGCCAGCACGCCGCCGCTGACGGCGTCGGATCGGCGCTGATCAGACCGCGACGGTCGGGGCCGGCACTCCATCCCGGAGCCGCCACAGCGACACAGCGAGATGGGACCGGTAGGGGGCGAAGGGGGCCGTGAAGGCCCGGGTATCGAAGGCTTGGGTAGCGGTGCCGTCGGTCAGGCGCCGGAGGCACCCCACGGCGGCAACGTCGCCGGCCGGCCAGATGTCCGGGTCGCCGTAGTGGAAGATGCCGATCATGTCGGCGGTCCATTGTCCGACGCCCTTGATGCTGCGCAGGATCGCGGACCGTTCCGGGTGGGGCAGGGTGGCGAGCGAGGGGCCGAACAGGCCCGCCTCGTCCGCCAGCCTGATCGCCTGGACGGCCCGGACCTTGGCGGCGGAGAGGCCGCAACTGCGCAGCGTCTCGGTGTGCTCGGAAACGAAGAGGTCGCGCGGGGCGAGGCCCTGGGCGGCGGATGCGGCCTCGACCCGGGACCAGATCGCGGCCGCCGCCTTGGTCGAGAGCTGCTGGTTCACCACTTCGAGGGCGAGCCGATCGGCGACCCGCGCGTGTGTCGGGGGCGTGATCGCGACCGGACCCAAGCCGGCGAGGGCCGCGTAGAGCGGCGTCGACAACCGCTGCGCCACGGCCAGCAGGTGCGCGTGGGAATCGGCCTCAGGCATCATAGGGGGCGGCGAGCAAGGAACAGGCCGGAGCCCCAGCCCCGCTCGGGGGCCGAGGCCGTTGGTTTCTAGCGGTCGCGACGCTCGCGGGTGATCGTGGTGCGCTCCTCGCGGCGCTCCATCCGGTCCTCGCGGCGATCCGGATCGACGCCGAGGACGCCCCCGACCGTGCCGGTGGCTGCACCGACGGCGCCGCCCACCACACCGCCGATCGGGCCGGCCGCGCGGTTACCGTCCTCGACGCCGCGTTCGGCGCCGCGGATGGTGCCCTGGGCCTGGGCCGTGGCCGACAGCGCGACGGGGCTGAGAAGGAGGGCGGTGGCAATGACGAATGACTTCATGAAGCGGTTCCTCGTGATGGTGCGTGAGGGGCCGATCGCGCTTTAGGCGACCGGTCCGGTCTGTCCCATCAACGGCCGAGAGCCGGAAAGGTCGCAATATTCGCGTGGAGACGTCCCGGTGAACCCTTCGGGTGCCGCATTCCTCAGTAGGTCGCGAACATCTCGGCGACGTCCGCCGGGTCGCGGCTGACGGTCAGCGCGAGGGCCAGCAGGATGCGCGCCTTCTGGGGCGTCAGGTTGTCGGCGCTGAGGATTCCGCGCTCCCGCAACCGCGTGGTGGCGGGCACCACGCCGCTGCCGGCCCGGGTCGACTGGACGACGATCACGCCCGCCGCGACGGCGGCCGCGAGCGCGTCGGCCTCGCCCGGCGGGGTCATGCCGGGCGCGAGGCCGGCCGAGACGAGGCCCTGCGCGCCGGCCGCCACGAAGGCGCGCACGGCCGTGCCGTCCGCATCCGCATAGGCGTAAGACACGTCGACCCGGGGCAGGGCGGGCAGGGCGCGAATGTCGAAGGGCGTGCCGGGACCGTGCCGACGCTCCGCGCGTCGGTAGTAGCGCACCGCCGGGCCGTCGACCTGACCGAGCACGCCGAAATCCGGTGTCCGGAAGGTCTGGAGCCGGCCGACCGAGGTTTTCGTCACCTCCCGGGCCGCCTGGATCTCGTCGTTGAGCACCACCAGAACGCCGCGTCCGCGCGAGGCCGGGTCGGCGGCGGTACGCAGGGCCGCCACGAGGTTGAGGCCGGCATCGCTCGACAGGGCGCTGATCGGGCGCTGGGCGCCCACCATCACCACGGGGCAATCGACCGCGAGGGTGAGGCTGAGCGCATAGGCGGTCTCCTCCAGGGTGGCGGTACCGTGCCCGATCACGATCCCGGCGAGGTCGAGATGCGCCCCGGCCAGCTCCGCGCAGAGATTGGCCAAGGCGCGCCACTCGGCGAACCCGATCGCCGGACTCGGAACTGCACGGAACGGCACGGCCACGATGTCGGCGATGGTCCGGGCCTCGGGCACCCGCGCGAGGATCGCCTCGGCGTCCAGGCGCTGTCCGGTGGCGGTGTAGTCGAGGACGTCGAGGGAATCCCACCCGAGCGACGAGATCGTCCCGCCCGTTCCGAGGAAGGCCACTTTGGGTCGTGCCGCCATGATCGTCCGTCTCCACCCGTTCCCGCTCGATAACGCCCGCGTATGCAGGAGGTTTGTTGAATTGGGTTCGGCACGCAATCAGCGCCGGGAGGTCGGCCGGGGTTTGAGGGCGTCGAGGGCGTCGGCATTGGTGCGGCCCCAGGCGTAGAGGAGTTCGACCGGCTCGACGAAGCGGTGGCCGAGCGCGGTCAGGCGATACTCCACGGCGGGCGGCACCGTGCCGGCCACATGGCGCGTGAGGAGGCCGCTCGCCTCCATGTCGCGCAGGGTCTGGGTCAGCATCTTCTTCGAGATGCCCGGCAGGCTGCGCTGGAGCACGCCGGTGCGCGCCGCCCCGCCGTGGCGGGCCTGGAGCGTGTGCAGCACCATGCTGGTCCATTTGGTGGCGAACAGGTCGAGCACCCGGCGCGGGGCGCAGTCCTCGCGCCATGCCTCGTCCGCACTTCCCCGCTCCATGCTGGTTACCTTCTCGTGCCTATGACCCCAAACGGTGCCGTCTGGTCGGGGCCGGACCCGCTCCATAGGTCCCTTTCGACGCAAAACGGAGACCCATCATGAGCAGGACGGCCCTCATCGCCGGTGTCAGCGGCATCGTCGGCAACAATCTCGCGCATCATCTCGTTGCGGAGGGCTGGTCCGTCGCCGGCCTCGCGCGCAAGCCGCCCACCGACCTGCCGGGTGTCACCCCGGTCCAGGCCGACCTTCTCGAACCGGACAGCCTGAAGGGCGCCCTGGCGCAGGTCCGTCCGACCCACGTCTTCATCACCACGTGGCTGCGCCAGGCGACGGAGGCGGAGAACATCCGCGTCAACGGCGCGATGGTGCGCAACCTCCTCGACGCCCTCCGGCCGAATGGCGGCGTCGAGCACGTCGCCCTGGTCACGGGCCTCAAGCACTATCTCGGGCCGTTCGAGGCCTACGGGAAGGGCACCCTGCCGGCGACGCCGTTTCGCGAGGATCAGGGCCGCCTCGACGTCGAGAACTTCTACTACGCGCAGGAGGACGAGGTCTTCGCCGCCGCCGAGCGGGACGGCTTCGGCTGGAGCGTGCACCGGCCGCACACCATCATCGGCTATGCGCTGGGCAACGCCATGAACATGGGCGTGACGCTGGCCGTCTACGCCACCCTGTGCCGCGAGACCGGGCGGCCGTTCCGCTTCCCAGGCTCGGCGGCGCAGTGGAACGGGCTGACCGACATGACCGACGCCCGCATCCTGGCGCGCCAGCTCGCCTGGGCCGCGACCACGCCGGCGGCGCGCAACGAAGCCTTCAACATCGTCGACGGCGACGTCTTCCGCTGGAGCTGGATGTGGGGCCGGATCGCTGAGTGGTTCGGCGTGGCGCCGGCGCCCTTCGACGGCGAAGTCCTGCCCCTGGAGCAGCAGATGGACGGGGCCGCCCCGCTCTGGGCCGAGCTTGCCGCCCGCCACGGCCTCAAGGAGGCCGATCTCGGCCGCCTCGCCTCGGCTTGGCACACCGACGCCGATCTCGGGCGGCCGATCGAAGTCGTCACCGACATGAGCAAGAGCCGGCGCCTCGGCTTCCTCGATTATCAGGCCACCGACGAGGCCTTCTTCGACCTGTTCGCGCGCCTGCGGGCGGAGCGGGTGATCCCGTGATCCCGACGCCGTCCCGTCCGCACCCAGGAGCCCCGATGACCGATCCCGCCGGAACCCCCGACCTCGCCCGCTCGGACATGCTGCAGCGGCCGCCCCACGGGGAGGCGGTCCGCTCCACCACCAAGCCGCTGATCGTGACGCCGACCTTCGTCTCGCGCAGCGACGACACCTCGCCATCCCGGCGCCCGCGCGACGACGGCGCGAATGTCGGCCGCGACGGCCGGCCCGTGATGCGGCCCGCGCGCCATCCCGAGGCGGTGGCGCTGGAGCCCGACCCCAACCTCGCCTTCGAGCATTGGGACGAATACTGGCGCAAGGTGCACGGGCCGAAATTCGCCTATGCGGAGCCCGGAACGCGGAACGACCGGGTGGTGCGCTACGATCAGGTCCACCGCGTCGCCTCGGGGCCGTCCTCCGGCTTCCGGCCACCCTACCGAGCGATGGTGGACGGAGCGGGCAAGCTGGTGCCCGATCCGGCGGCGCGGGTCCCGGCCTACCGGCGCCCGAGCTTCGACGGCTTCGCCTACATCGCCTACGCGGACGAGGACGACATCGCGGCCGTGCTCGACCAAGAGCAATATGCCGAGCGCATCGTCGCCGACGAGCGGACCGCCTTCCGCATGGTGACCCGCGAAGTGGCGCGGGAATACATCCTGATCCCGAGCGCGCGTCACCGCGATCCCGTCAGCTTGGTGAAGATCCACCGGCGCCGGCCGCACCTGTCGCGCGCCGCGTTCCAGGAGGCGTGGCTGCACGCGCAGGCCGACCTCGTCCGCGCGCAGGGCGCGACCGCGCAGTATGTCCGCCGCTACGCCCAGCTCCATCCGTTCGGCGCGACCCGGGCCGATCCCGAGGGCTCGAAGATCGACGGTATCTCGGTCCTGTCCTTCGATTCGCTGAACGACGTCGAAGACTTCCTGGTGACGGCCGACCATGCCGTGATCGAGGCGGCGGAGAACGCGATCGCCGATCCGGAGACGTCCGAGTTCTGGACGGCGATCAACTACAGCGTCATCAACCGCCTGATGCCGGAACGGGCGACGGAACGCTGAGGGCGACCGGCCGGGGCGGCTCCCTCACCTTGCTGCTCCGTCCCTTCGCCCATTCTTCGACTTGCACGCCGATTTGGCGACTTGGCGGCCCCGGCGTTTGTCTCCACACTCAGCGGACACCCTCCGATGCGCGAGACCCCGACCCGATGACGCCGTTCGACTGGACCACCGGCTATCCCACCGTGCGGATGCCGATCTTCGGCCGCAACATGGTTTCGACCTCGCACGCGCTGGCGGCCCAGGCCGGCATCCGCATGCTGTGGCAGGGCGGCAACGCCGTCGATGCCGCCATCGCCACGGCGGCGGCCAAGACCATCACCGAGCCGTGCAGCAACGGTCTCGGCTCGGATGCCTTCTGCATCCTGTGGGACGGCAAGGCGCTGCACGGACTCAACGCCTCGGGCGGGGCGCCCGCCGCCTGGACCGCCGACTACTTCACCCGGAAATACGGGGCGGCCGAGCGGCCGCCGATGCGGGGCTGGGATTCCGTCACGGTGCCGGGCGCCGTCGCAGCCTGGGTCGCCTTGAGCGAGCGCTTCGGAAAGCTGCCCTTCGGGGACCTGCTCCAGCCCGCCATCGAGATCGCCGAGCGCGGCTATCTGGCCCCGGTGGTGGTGCAGCAGAAATGGGCGGCCGCCGCGAAGGTCGCCGATCTCGTGAGCCAGCCCGGCTTCGCCGAGACCTTCCTGCCCCACGGCCGCGCACCGCATGTGGGCGAGCGCGTCACTCTGCCGGGCATCGCCCGGACGCTGCGGGCCGTCGCCGAGACGAAGGGGCGCGCCTTCTACGAGGGCGAGATCGCCGAGGCCATGGCGCGCCACGCCGCGGCTCATGGCGGCGCCATGACGGTGGCGGATCTCGCTGCCTTCCGGCCCGAATGGGTGACGCCGACGGCCAAGGACTATCACGGCTACACCCTGCACGAGATCCCGCCGAACGGGCAGGGCATCGCCGCCCAGATCGCCCTCGGCATTCTCGAATCCTTCGACCTCGCCGGCCTCGCGGTGGACGGACCCGAGGCGCAGCACCTCCAGATCGAGGCGATGAAGCTCGCTTTCGCCGATACCTACCGCTACGTCGCCGACGCGCGCACCATGGAGGTGACCCCGGAGGCGATGCTCGACCCCGCCTATCTGGCGTCGCGCGCCAAGCTGATCGATCCGCGCCGGGCCCAGGATTTCGGCGCCGGCAATCCGGTCCGTGGCGGCACCATCTACCTCACCGCGGCCGATGAATCCGGCATGATGGTGAGCTTCATCCAGTCGAACTTCATGGGCTTCGGCTCCGGCGTGGTGGTGCCCGAATGGGGCCTGTCGCTGCAGAACCGCGGCTACGGCTTCGTGCTCGACCCGCGCAGCCCGAACGGGGTGGCGCCCGGCAAGCGCCCCTTCCACACCATCATCCCGGGCTTCCTCACGAAAGCCGGCGCCCCGGTGATGAGCTTCGGCGTGATGGGCGGCAACATGCAGCCTCAGGGCCACCTGCAGACCCTGGTGCGGATGATCGACCACCACCAGAACCCGCAAGCCGCCTGCGACGCGCCGCGCTGGCGCTTCAACGCCGGCCTGGAGATCAACGCGGAATCGACCATGCCGGCCGCGACCCTGCAGGGCCTGCAGGCGCGCGGCCACCGGGTCGACGTGATCCAGGACAGCTACCAGGATTTCGGCGCCGGCCAGTTCATCTGGCGCATGGGCGACCCCGGCATCGAGGGCTATGTCGGCGCCAGCGATCCCCGCCGCGACGGACAGGTGGCGGTGTGGTGAAGCGTGAAGAACGCTTGAGTTTCCGGCAAGACCCGGAATGTCATCACCCGGAATGTCATCACCCGGAATGTCATCCTGGGGCCGCGAAGCGGAGCCCAGGATCCAGATCCATCGGGATCGCGAGGTTGGGCGCTGTCCGGCGGCTCTGGATCCCGGGCTCGCCTCCGGCGACTCGGAATGACGGTGCGTCACAGCTACGAATAGCCTTGGCTGCTTCAGGCAGGCGACCCTGATTGCTTGCGCCTCCCACATCCGAACGCCGCCTCCCGGCGCCCCAGCCGTTGCCAAGCGCTCCCCTGGCACGGATAATGTATGCACTTTCGAACGTCTTCCCGGCTCGCGCCGATCGGCCCTCCCGTGCGGCGGCTCTGCGATCCGGACCGATCCCTGTTCTGAAGGAAGCTTGATGCTGCGTCTGTTCGCTGCCGGTCTCGTTGCGGGCATTGCCACGCTGTCTCCTGGTCTTGTCGGGACGTCGCAGGCCCAGACCCTGCGCTTCGGCCTGATGGAGGACCCGGACGCCCTCGACCCGACGCTGGCCCGCACCTTCGCCGGCCGCATGGTCTTCGCGGCGTTGTGCGACAAGCTCGTGGATATCGGCCCCGACCTGAAGCCGGTGCCGCAGCTCGCCACCGGCTGGAGCCTGTCGGACGACCAGAAGACCCTCACCATGACCCTGCGGCCGGGGGTGCTGTTCCATGACGGCGAGAAGCTCGACGCGGCCGCGGCGAAGTACAGCCTCGAGCGGCACATGAAGCTGCCCGGCTCGCAGCGGCGCGGCGAGATCGCGCCGATCGACCGGGTCGAGGTCGTGGACGACCTGACCTTCAAGATCTTCCTCAAGACGCCGTTCGCGCCCCTGATGGCGCAGTTCACCGACCGGGCCGGCATGATGGTCTCGCCCAAGGCCGCCGAACGCCTGGGCGACAAGTTCTCGACGGCGCCGGTCTGCGCCGGGCCGTTCAAGTTCGTCGAGCGGGTGCCGCAGGACCGGATCGTGGTCGAGCGCTTTGCCGATTACTGGAACAAGGACCAGATCCACCTGCAGCGCATCGAGTTCCGGCCGATTCCCGACGGCACCGTGCGGCTGACCAACCTTCGCGCCGGCCAACTCGACCTGCTGGAGCGCCTGACGCCCACCGACCTGCCGCAGGTGAGCCGCGACCCGAAGCTCAAGGTCGGCTCGACCATCGAGCTCGGCTTCCAGTCCATCGTGTTCAACCCGAACAGGGCCGGCTCGGCCATCGCCGACCCGCGCGTGCGCGCCGCCTTCGACCTCGCCATCGACCGCAACGCCCTCAACCAGGTGGTATTCAGCGGCGAGTTCCTGCCCGGCAACCAGTGGGTTTCGCCCAAGCACCCGGCCTACGTTCCGGCCTATCCGATCCCCAAGCGGGATGTGGCCAAGGCGAAAGCCCTGCTGGCGGAGGCCGGCGTGCCGAAGCCGAGCGTGACCCTGACGGTCTACGCCAACAACGAGGCGCCCCAGGTGGGCCAGGTCATCCAGGCGATGACCCGCGAGGCCGGCTTCGACGTGAAGCTCCAGGCCACCGATTTCACCACGGCGCTGGACGCCGCCGACAAGGGCAATTTCGACGCCTACCTCTATTCGTGGAGCGGCCGGCCCGATCCGGACGGCAACACCTTCAGCTTCCTCGCCTGCAAGACGCCGCTGAACTACGCCCGCTACTGCAACCCGGAAGCGGACGCCGCCCTCGCCGCCGAGCGTGCCACGGTCGATCCCGGCCAGCGCGCCGAGGCCTGGAAGCACCTCGCCGACCGGGTGATGGCCGACCGGCCGCTGATCTACCTGTTCCACCGCAAGCTGTTCTGGGCCTACAGCACCAAGCTCACCGGCTTCACGCCCTATCCCGACGGCCTCGTGCGCTTCACCGGCCTCACGCTGAACTGAGGCGGGGGCCCGGCCGATGCTGCGCTTCCTCGTCCAGCGCCTGGCGCTCGCGATCCCCACCCTGGTGATCGCCTCGATGATCATCTTCACCCTGCAGCAATTGCTGCCGGGCGACACCGCGACGGCCCTGTCCGGTGAAGAGCGCGACCCCGAGGTCATCGCCTTCATCCGGCAGAAGTACCACCTCGATCAGCCCCTGCCGGTGCGCTACGCCCTCTGGGCCGGCGGCGTGCTGCAGGGCGATCTCGGCGAGTCGATCCGCCTGCAGAAGCCGGTGCTCGATCTCGTCGTGGAGAAGCTGCCGGTCACCCTCGAACTCGCCTGCCTCGCCATGCTGGTGGCGCTCGCGATCGGCGTGCCGATGGGCATCCTGTCGGCGGTGAAGCGGGGGCAGGCCGCCGACACCCTCGCCAACGGCATCGCCCTCTGGGGTCTGTCGGTGCCGAATTTCTGGCTCGGCATCCTGATGATCCTGCTGTTCTCGGTGCAGCTCGGCTGGCTTCCCGCCTCGGGCTACGTCTCGCCCTTCGAGAGCCTGTCCGAGAACCTGCGCGCCATGGCGATGCCGGCCTTCGTGCTCGGCAACGCCATCGCGGCGGTGATGATGCGCCACACCCGCGCGGCGATGCTCGGGGTGCTGGGATCGGACTACGTCCGCACCGCCCGGGCCAAGGGCGTCTCGCCGCTGCGCCTGATCCTGCGCCACGCCCTGCCCAACGCGGCGATCCCGATCATCACCCTGGGCGCCCTCGAATTCGGGCAGCTCCTCTCCGGCGCGGTGCTCACCGAGCAGGTGTTCTCGGTGCCGGGCTTCGGCAAGCTGATGGTCGATGCGGTGTTCAACCGCGACTACGCCACCGTGCAGGGCGTCGTGATCTGCACCGCCACCACCTACGTCCTGCTCAACCTCGCGGCGGACCTTCTGGCCGCCTTCGTCAATCCGAAGCTGAGGCGCGCGTGAGCATGGCGGCTTTTCCACTGCATCGGCATGTCTCGCATTCACACGCGGGTGACTTCCGTTTCGGGCAGCGTGATCGCCTCTGTGCGAGGTCGTCCGGGGAGACCTCATGCCGCACGGCGTCATCCCGGGGCCGCGCAGCGGAGCCCGGGATCCCGAAACACAGGTTCTGCAGGACGTTACACGGGTGCCGGCTCTGGATTGCACGCCGCTGGCGCGCCCCTTCGGGTCCGGGCTTGCCTGCGGCGCCCCGGAATGACAGCCTCGCGGCATCTGCGATCGCGCTGCCATCGCGGAAAGGGGGCCGGTGGAACCGCGTCCACAGGGAGGCCCCATGACCAAAGCCGCCCTCGCTCCCACCGGCGTCGCCCTGCCGGCATCCGCGCCGGTGCTCCGCGCCGAACCCGGCCCGGTCCGTGAATTCTGGGCGCGCCTCGCCGCGCGTCGCACCGCCATGGTGGGCCTCGTCATCGTGGTGGCGCTGATCCTGATGGCGATCTTCGCCGATTGGGTCGCGCCCTACGATCCCATCGCCACCGACTGGGGCGCGATCCGCTCGGCGCCGAGCTGGGCGCATCCGTTCGGCACCGACGAGGTCGGGCACGACGTGCTGTCGCGCATCGTCTTCGGGGCGCGCGCCTCGCTCGGGGCGGGCCTGACCTCGGTGGCGCTCGCGGTGGCTCTGGGCCTGCCGTTCGGGTTGATCGCGGGCTATGCCGGCGGCGTGGTCGACATGCTGATCATGCGCCTGACCGACGCGCTCCTGGCGATCCCGTTCCTGATCCTCGCCATCGCGCTCGCGGCCTTCCTCGGCCCGAGCCTGACCAACGCCATGGTGGCGATCGGCCTGTCGGCGACCTCGACCTTCGTGCGCCTGACCCGGGCGCAGGTGCAGGCCGTGGCGGCGGAGGAGTTCGTGGAGGCGGCCCGCGCCGTCGGCAACCCGCCATGGCGCATCGCGCTCCGCCACATCGTGCCCAACATCGTGCCGGCGATCCTGGTCCAGGCGACCCTGACCATCGCGGCGGCGATCATCGCCGAGGCCAGCCTGTCGTTCCTGGGCCTCGGCCAGCAGCCGCCCGAGCCGTCCTGGGGCTCGATGCTCAACGTCGCCAAGAACTTCCTCGAGCAGGCGCCCTGGATGGCGATCTGGCCCGGGGCCTCGATCTTCCTCGCGGTGCTGGCCTTCAACCTCCTGGGCGACGGCCTGCGCGATGCCCTCGACCCAAGGCAGAGGACCTGACGATGGCGCAGGCGATGGTTCAAGACAGCCCGAAGACCCTGCTGGACGTGCGTGACCTCGGCGTCGCCTTCGACAGCGAGGGCGGCGCGGTCCACGCGGTCAACGGCGTGTCCTACGCGCTCAAGGAAGGCGAGACCCTCGGCATCGTCGGCGAATCCGGGTCCGGCAAGAGCGTCCACGTGCTGGCCATGCTCGGGCTGATCCCGCGCCCGCCCGGCCGGATCACCGGCGGGCAGGTGCTGTTCGAGGGCCGCGACCTGCTCAGTCTTCCGGAGAAGGCCCTGCGAAATGTCCGGGGCGGCCAGATCGGCTTCGTGTTCCAGGACCCGATGAGTTCGCTCAACCCGGGCATGACCGTGGCGGCGCAGATCATCGAGCCCCTGCGCATCCATCTCGGGCTCGACGGGCGGGCGGCCCGCGCCCGCGCCCGGGACCTCCTCGACCTCGTGCGCATCCCGAATGCCGGCGCGCGCCTCGACCAGTACCCGCACGAATTCTCCGGCGGCCAGCGCCAGCGGGTGATGATCGCCATTGGGTTGTCGTGCCGCCCGAAGCTCCTCATCGCCGACGAGGCGACGACCGCCCTCGACGTCACCGTACAGGCCGAGATCATCGCCCTGGTGCAGGAACTGAAGCGTGAGATCGGCATGGCGATCATCTGGATCACCCACGATCTCGGCGTGGTGGCGGGCATCGCCGACACCGTTCAGGTGATGTATGCCGGCCGTATCCTCGAGCGCGGCCCCGTGGACGACATGTTTCGCGATCCGCGCAGTGCCTATACGCTGGGACTCCTGCGCTCGCTGCCGGACCTCACGCGCGGCCGGGCCGGACGCCGGCGCCTGCACCAGATCGAGGGTGCGCCCCCCGACATGCGCCATCCGCCGACGGGCGATCCCTTCGCGGCCCGCAACGCCTACGCCACCCCGCGCTGTCTGCACGAGGCGCCCCCGCTCGCCCAGGCGCCGGGGGCTGCGCCCGGCCACCTCGTCGCCGCCTGGTACGACCTGCCGGCGCTGCTCGCCGCCGAGGGCTCCGCCCGATGACGCCCGAACCGGTCGATCGCTATCCGCTGCTCTCGGTGCGGAATCTCAGCAAGCATTACCCGCTCCGCAGCTGGTGGGGCGGCAAGGGCTCGGTGTTCCGGGCGGTGGAGAATGTCAGCTTCGACATCCGGCCCGGCGAGACCCTGGGGCTGGTCGGCGAATCCGGCTCGGGCAAATCCACCATCGGCCGCGCCGTCACCATGCTGAATCCGCCGAGCGCCGGCACCGTCGCCTTCGAGGGTACGGATCTGGCCAAGCTCTCCGCCGGCGAGATGCGCCGGATGCGCGCCCGCATCCAGATGGTGTTCCAGGACCCTTACGCCGCGCTCAACCCGCGCATGAGCATCGGCGACTACGTGGCCGAGCCGTTCAAGCTCCACCGTCCGGCCATGGCACGGGCCGAGCGCCGCGACGAGGTCGAGGGCCTCCTCGCCCGGGTCGGGCTCGATCCGCGCTTCGCCCGGCGCTACCCGCACCAGTTCTCCGGCGGGCAGCGCCAGCGCATCTGCATCGCCCGCGCCATCGCGCTGAAACCCAGCTTCATCGTCGCCGACGAGCCGATCGCCGCCCTCGACGTCTCGATCCAGGCCCAGGTCGTCAACCTGCTGCAGGACCTCCAGGACGAGCTCGGCATCTCGTACCTGTTCATCTCCCACGACCTGCGCATGGTGCGCTACCTGTGCCAGCGCGTCGCCGTGCTGTGGCACGGCCGCATTGTCGAGATGGCCGAGGCCGACGCCCTCTACGAGGACCCGCGCCACCCCTATACCCGGCGCCTGCTCAGCGCGGTGCCGGTGCCGAACCCGGTGGAGGAGCGCGCCCGCCTGCGCGCGGCCTCGCTCCTGCCGCCTGCCGACCCGAACGCCACGGGCGGTCTGGTCGAGGTCGCGCCCGGCCACTGGGTCGCCGACACCCGCTATTCCTGACCCTTCAAGGATCGATCGCCGTGAGAGACTTCTCGAAGCCGGGGCGCTCGCCCGTCTATGCCCAGGAGGCCGCGGTCGCGACCTCGCACCCGCTCGCCTCGCTGGCCGCCATCGAGATCCTGAAGGCCGGCGGCAACGCCGTCGACGCCGCCATCGCGGCGGTGGCGGTGCAGGGGGTGGTCGAGCCAGCCATGACGGGCATCGGCGGCGATTGCTTCGCGCTCTACGCGCCGAAGGGGACGGCCGTCCCGATCACGCTGAACGGCTCCGGCCGCAGCCCGGCCGCCGCGCACGATGCCTGGTACGTGGCGAACGAGGTCGCCATCACGGCGACCTCGCCGCACGCCGTCACCGTGCCGGGCGCTGTCGCGGCCTGGGCGCGGCTGCTCGCCGACCACGGCACCCGCAGCTTGAGCGAACTGTTGCAGCCGGCGATCCGCTACGCCGAGGAGGGCTACGCGGTCCAGCCGCGCGTCGCCTATGACTGGGCCCGCAACCGCGACAAGCTGCGGGCCGATCCCGGCTCGGCCGCCGCCTACCTGATCGACGGCGAGGCGCCGAAGGTCGGCACCACCATGCGCCACCCCAAGCTCGCCGCCACCCTGCGGCGCATCGCCGAGCACGGCGCGTCCGGCTTCTATGAGGGACCGGTGGCGGAGGACATGGTGGCGCGTCTGCGCGCCCTCGGCGGCCTGCACACGCTCGAGGATTTCGCCGGCGCCGCCCCCGAATACGTGACGCCGATCGCGACCCGCTACCGCGGCTACGACGTCTACGAGTGTCCTCCGAGCGGCCAGGGGTTGGCCGCCCTGATGATGCTGAACGTGCTGTCGCAATACGACGTCGGCGCGCTGTCCGAGGTCGACCGGGTCCATCTCTTCGCCGAGGCCTGCAAGCAGGCCTACCACCACCGCGACGCGCTCTTCGCCGATCCCGTGGTCAACGCCGTGCCGGTGGAGCACCTGCTGTCCCAGGCCTGGCAGGCGCGGGCGCATGGCGCCATCGACATGACCCGGGCGCAGGAGCCGGTGCTGTGGCCGGAGATCCGGCACACCGACACGGTCTATCTCTGCGTGGTCGACCGCGACGGCAACGCGATCTCGCTGATCAACTCGATCTTCCAGGGCTTCGGCAGCGGCATCACCGCGCCGGAGAGCGGCGTGCTGCTGCACAATCGCGGCTTCTCGTTCCGGGTCGAGCCCGGACACCCCAACACCATCGCGCCGCGCAAGCGCCCGATGCACACCATCATCCCCGGCATGCTGATGCGCGACGGCGCCGTGGTGGCGCCCTTCGGCGTGATGGGCGGGCACTACCAGGCCATGGGTCATGTCGAGCTGCTCACCGGCATCATCGACCGGGGCCTCGACGTGCAGGAAGCCCTCGATGCGCCCCGCAGCTTCGCCTACGGCGGCGGCATCGAGCTGGAGGGCGGCTTCGAGGCCGGGCTCGCCGAGGCGCTGGCGGCCCGCGGCCATGTCACCGTGCCGGCCCCGGTCCCCATCGGCGGCGGCCAGATCATCTGGATCGACCCGCAGACGGGCATCCGCGCCGCCGGCTCCGACCCGCGCAAGGACGGCTGCGCCCTCGGCTACTGAGGCGCGGGAGGCCGGCTCACGGGTAGCGCACCGGGGCCGGCTGCTCGGGCAGGGGGATGAACTCGGACTCGCCCGGCACGGTGTCGAAGCGGGCCTGGCGCCAATCCTCCTTGGCCTGCTCGATCCGTTCGGGTCGCGAAGAGACGAAGTTCCACCAGAGGTGGCGCGGGCCGTCCATCGGCTCGCCGCCCAGCACCATGAAACGGGAGGCTTCCGTCGCCCGTACGCTGATCCGGTCGCCCGGCCGGAACACCAGGAGCTGGCCCGGGCCGAACCCGTCCCCGGCGATCGCGATGGCGCCCGAGACCGTGTAGATCGCGCGCTCGTCGTAGGTCGGGTCGAGGGGCAGCACCGCGCCGGCCTCCAGCATCACGTCGGCATAGACCATCGGGCTCGAGGTCCGCACCGGGGATTTCGCGCCGAAGGCCTCGCCGGCGATCAACCGGACGGTCTTGCCCTCGCCGCTGAGGATCGGCAGCGCCTCGGCCTCGTAATGCGCGAAGGCGGGCGCGGTCTCCTCGTCCCTGCCGCTCAGTGCCACCCAGCTCTGGAGGCCGAACAGGGTCGAGCCGGTCCGGCGCAGGTCCGCGCCGGTGCGCTCCGAATGGGTGATGCCGCGACCGGCCGTCATCCAGTTCAGCTCGCCCGGGCGGATCGGCAATTCGGTGCCGAGGCTGTCCCGATGCATGATCTCGCCCTCGAACAGGTAGGTCACCGTCGAGAGGCCGATATGCGGGTGGGGCCGCACGTCCATGCCCTGGCCGAGCAGGAACTCGGACGGACCCATCTGGTCGAAGAAGATGAACGGGCCGACCATCCGGCACTCGGTCGACGGCAGGGCGCGCCGCACCGCGAAGGAGCCGAGATCCCGCGAGCGCGGCACGATCAGGGTCTTGATCGCGTCGCAGGTGAAGCGGTCGCCCGGAATCGGATCGTCTGCACTGTGCCAGCTCATTCGACATTCTCCTGCGGGGCGATCCCCGCGCGGCGACGGATCATCGGCATGTGACGGCCGTCGCAAGGGCCACGATTGAAGAATACCGGCGTGGTTTGCTTCTGCGCCGCAAGCCGGACAGTCGCCTCAGCACGGCCGCCTCAGCGCTGGCGCGTCGCCGCGAAGCCGATCTGATCGGCCATGCGCACGAGGTCCGCTAGCGAGCGGGCCTGCATCTTCTCCATCACCCGCCGCTTGTGGACCTTCGCGGTGATCTCGGTGATCCCCAGTTCGGCGGCGATCTGCTTGTTCATCAGGCCGCCGATGGCGCAACCCATCACCGCCTGCTCGCGCGGCGTGAGGGATGAGAAGCGCTCCGACAGCGCGTCCCGGGTCCGGCGCGCGTCAAGGGCGGCCGCGTCGGCCGCCAGCGCCCGCTGGACCGCGTCGAGCAGCACGTCGGCCATCACGGGCTTGGTCAGGAACTCGACGGCACCGCCGCGCATGGCCCGCACCGTCATCGGGATGGTGCCGTAGCCGGTCAGGAAGATGACCGGCACGGTGCTGCCCGCCGCGCGCAAAGCTTCCTGCACGCTCAGGCCGTTCTCGTCGGCGAGGCGCACATCGAGAAGGATGCAGGCGGGGCCGCTCCGGGCCGGAGCCGCCACGAGGGCGGCCGCATCACCGTAGCCCACCGCGGCGAGACCGGCCGAGCGGCACAACCGGATGAGGGCGCCGCGCAACGCTGGATCATCGTCGACGATATGGACGGTTGCTTCGGGCATCTTGCATGAGGGCGCGAATACAGTCTCTCACGTACACAAGATACGGACCACCGTCGCGCGAAACCTGGGCGTTTGCAGCGGAACCGTCAGGACATCGGGGCACCACCGAGGACGGAGCGGAGACAACCCTCGAACTGCTCGGCGTCGAACGGCTTGGCCAGATAGGCGAAGGCGCCGGAGGCGAGGGCGCGGGCCCGGTTGGCCTCGCTGGGATAGGCCGTCATGACGATGACCGGCAGCGCCGGATGGCGGGTGTGCAGGATGCGCAGGAGATCGAGGCCGCTGAGGCCCGGCATCTGCACGTCGGTGATCACCACCGCGATGGTCGATCCGTCCGCCTCGGGCGAGAAGGGGCCGGCACGGAGCAGCGGTTCGGCCCCGGCGAACGGGGCCGGCGCGTAGCCGAGTGCCCGCGTCAGGCGGGCCAGGGCCGCGCGGATGGCCGGATCGTCGTCGACGATGGCGACGATGGGCGTTTGGGCGGGGAATTCGCGGGCGATCTCGGTCACGCGGCGACCGGCAGACAGAAGTGGAAGGCGGCCCCGCCGCCCGGCCCGGCATCGACCCACAGGTCGCCGCCATGGGCGTCGACGAGGTTGCGGCAGATGGCGAGGCCCATGCCCATGCCGCCCGCCTTGGTCGAGTGGAACGGCTCGAAGATGCGGGCGCGCCGCTCGGGGGCGATGCCCGGGCCGGTATCGATCACGTCGACCGCCACCTGGCTGCCGGCGGCCCGGATCGTCACCGTGATGTCGCGCGGGCCGTCCGCCTCCGCCATCGCCTGCGCGGCGTTGAGGAGCAGGTTGACGAAGACCTGCTGCAGCCCGATCGCGTCGGCCGCGATCGACGGGATCTCGCCCTCGGCGGCGATGTGGACGGCGGCGCGGTGCAGCCGCAATTCGCCCTCCACCAGCAGGTTGGCCTCGCGGGCCACCCGCAGGAGGTCGACCGCCGCGGAGGCGCGGGGGGCATTGCCGAGATACGAGCGGGTCCGGGCGATCACGTCGCGGGCGCGGCTCGCCTCGGCGACCACGTCGTCGAGCGCCGCCGTGGCCTCGGCCAGATCGGGCTGCGGGCGCCGGAGCCAGCGCAGGCCCGCCTGGGCGTTGGCCAGGATGGCGGCCAGCGGGGAATTGACCTCGTGGGCAATCGAGGCGCTGAGCGCCCCGACGGTGGTGATGCGCGAGGCCCGCGCCAGTTCGGTGTCGGCGACGGCGAAGCGCTTCTGCGCCTGCTTGAAGCCCGTCACGTCGAGGGCCGTGACCAGGATGTCGGCGAAACCGGCCCGGTCCCGCGGCAGCATGGCGGTGAACAGCATGTCGGCCTCGCGGCCGTCGGCCCGCACCACATGCGCCTCCGACCGGAAGAAGCGGTCGCCCCGGCCGAACGCCACCAACCACTGCACGAAGGTCTGGTCGGTGTCGGGCAGGAGCCGGTCGAGGGGGCCGAGATAGGCGTCCTTGCCGGCGGCGCCGGTCTCCTCCACGGTGAACCGGTTCACGTCCCGGATGATCACCCGCGCCCGCAGGGCGCGCAGCGCCTCGGGCCGCGCGGCGAAATGGGATTCGAGATCGACCACGCCGGCCCGGCGCAACGCCGCCACGGCGTCGCCGACGGCGCTCCAATCCTCGCGCCACATCGAGATGCCGGCCCGCTCGAAGATGGCCTCGAGGCCGGCTGCGCTGGCGGCCCGCGCCTGCGCCAGCCGCGCCGCCAGGATCGTGGCTCCAACGATCGCGAGCGCCGCGACAGCGCCGGCGAGGCGCGCGTCGGCATCGTCCCGGTTCGCACCCGCCACATAGGCCAGGGCGGCGGGCACCAGCACCAGCGGGACCGCGCGGCCGAAGGCCCGGAGCCACGCTCCGGCCCGGGAGTCCGGCTCGGCCAGCATCCAGGCGGGCAGGCGGTCATCGTCGATGCCCTGGGCGCCGGAATCGCGGCCGACGGCGCGCTCTACCCGGGCCGATGGCGTGGCCCGGCTCGGCCACCGCGAAAATACCTGCCGCATCCGCATCATCCACCTGGGCTCGCCAGGGTAGCGGGGCCCTGCCCACGGGTCTCCGATACACCTGTATAATGGCGCGATCGACGCATGGATTGCACGGTGCGCGCATGGATCTCCACCGGCATGGCGCGCACAAGTTTCCCAAGGCCGGGCTGCTCGCCTCCTCCCGCGGACGGCACTGGCAGGGCGTCGCGGCGGAGCTGCGCTCCCACCCGGCCGGCGACCTGCCGGCGATCGTCCCGACCCAGATGGAGATCACCCTGGCGACGCGGCGCAACCCGGGTGCCCGGGTCACCCGCAAGGGGGCCGGCCTCCGGCAGCGCACCGCCGTGGAGGCCGGCACGATCTGGCTCTGCCCGGTCGGCGTCGGCGAGGACGACATCAACATCTCGGCGCCCCTGACGGAGATCCTGCACATCTACCTGCCGGCGGAGCGCTTCAGCGCCCTGGCGAGCCTCTACGGCGATGCCCGCATCCGGGCCGACACGGTGCGCTACCTCGCCGATGTGCCCGACCCGCTGATCCGGCAGATTGGGCTGTCGATCCTCGGCGAACTGATGCAGGAAACCTCGGCCGGCCGCATGATGGTCGAGGCTGCGGCCCTCGCCCTCACGGCGCGGGTGGCCCAGGCCTACGGGCACGACCGGCCGGACGGAGCCGCCCCCCTGTGCGGTGACCACGACTGCCCCGAGCGCATCCAGCGGGCGATCGCCTTCATCCGCGACAACCTCGACCGCGACCTGACCGTGACCGAACTCGCCGCCGCCGCCTGCCTCAGCCCGTTCCACTTCGCCCGCCTGTTCAAGCGGGTCACCGGCCAGACCCCCTACGGCTTCGTCAGTGCCGAGCGCCTGGAACGGGCGCGCCGGCTGCTGGCCGAGCGCAAGCTGCCGCTGGTGGACGTGGCGCTGTCGTCCGGGTTCTCGAGCCAGGCCGCGTTCGGCACCGCCTTCAAGCGGGTGACGGGCTGCACACCCGGGGAGTACCGCCAGCGCGCCCCCTGATCCGGCCCGGCAAAGAGCAGGATCGCGCAACGGCCGAGCAATGTGGCGAAAGACCGTGCGGGTCGGCGGCGCCCATCCTCGCCGCCGAGACAGGCCGGCGTGAGGAGACGGGGATGCAACGGCTCGGAGGCTGCGAGATGCGACCGGCGGAGAGGGGTTCGCCGCAGGGGGGCGGGACCCGGCCCGCGCACCGGATGGCGATGCCGAGCGACGGCATCGCCCCCTCGGAGTTCCGGGCCGGGGCGGGCACCTCCGGTGCGCCCCGCCTCGGCGCTTATCGCGACGGCCTGGTGATCCAGGCCCAACTCGGCGCCGGATTGCCGGGGGCAGGCCCGCGAGGGGCGCCCGAAGGCCTCTGCGCCAGCACGGTGATCCTTCTCGACAACCGGGTCCGGTCGCTGGCCTCGAACCACGGCGCCGCCGTGCAGGTCTGGCTGTCGCGCAGACTTCTCGACGAGGTCGGCGCGAGCATGGGCCTCGCCGACCCGATCGAGGCCCTGCGGCCCATCCACGGCCGCGTCCTGGTCGATGCCACGATCCACGATCTCGTGGCGAGCGCGGTCGCGACCCTCGACCGGCCGGATCGCGGCGCCCTCGTCTTCCGGGACCAGATCGCGCGGGCGCTCGCGGCGCATCTCCTCGGCCTGCCCGTCGAATCGGCGGTGGCGGACCCGGTTCGCGGCGGCCTGGCGCCCTGGCAATTGCGGCGCGCGCAGGAGCGCATCCGCGCCGAACTCGGCGACGCCCCCCGCCTTCAGGAGATCGCGGCCGAATGCGGCCTCTCCGTCAGCCACTTCGCCCGCGCCTTCCGCCAGTCGGTCGGAGCCTCCCCGCATGCCTGGCTGGTCCGCCAGCGCATCGCCCGCGCCAAGACCCTGATGCGGACGCGCGGCCCGTCGCTGGCGGAGATCGCCCTGGCCTGCGGCTTCGCGGACCAGAGCCACTTCACCCGGGTGTTCGCCCGCGAGGAGCGCATGAGCCCGGGGCGCTGGCGCCGGATGGTCGAGCCCGAGGCCGGTGTCGAACGCTGCGCCGGTGCCCTGGCGTGAGCGTCCATCCGGGCGCATCGTGGCGGGACGACCGGCTCGCGCCGGGTCCCGGCCGACTGACGCCGGCCGAGCCTCCCTGGCCGAGACTCCCTGGCCGAGACTTCCAGACCGAGACTCGCCGGCCGTGAAACGCCGGCTCGAACCATGAGAGGCCACGAGGCGCCGACATGAACAGTCCCTCGCATCCCGAGGAGATCCGCCGTTTCGCGCAGGCGCCCCTGCGCGCGGAGATGCTCGACTGGCTTCTCGCCGGAACGCGCGGCGAACGCTACCTCGACGACATCTTCGTCGCCTTCTGCGGCCGCCTGCGCGCGGCCGGCGTGCCGGTGGCGCGCGCCACCATCCACCTGCGGACGCATCACCCGCTCTGGCTTGGAACCCGCATCCTCTGGCGCACCGGGGCCGAGGCGGCCGAACTGACGAATTACGAGTACGGCATCGTCGACACCGACAGCTTCAAGCGCAGCCCCGCGGCGGACATCCACAACGGTGCCGAGCAGGTGCGCAAACGCCTGGAGGAGCCGGAGCGGCCCGAGACCGACCATTCGATCTATCGCGACCTGCGCGCCGAGGGGCTGACCGATTACGTCGCCTGGCCGCTGCACTACACCCTGGGCAAGCGCCACGTGGTGACCTTCTCGGCCGACCGGCCCGGCGGCTTCGCGCCCGAGGATCTCGATCTCCTGTCCGCGCTGCTGCCGGCCCTGTCGGTGGTGACCGAGGTCCGGCACAAGAACCGCCTGACCCGCCTGCTGCTCGACACCTATGTGGGGCCGCATGCCAGCGAGATGATCCTCAACGGAGCGACGCGGCGCGGCAGCGGCGTCACCGTCGAGGCGGCCATCATGGTCATCGACCTGCGCGGTTTCACCGAGATCTCGGAGCTGTGGCCGCGCGACGACGTGATCGCGCTGCTGAACGACTATTTCGATGCGATCTCGCTGCCGATCGAGCGCCACGGTGGCGAGATCCTGAAGTTCATGGGGGACGGCCTGCTGGCGATCTTCCACCTCGACACACCCGTTGCCTGCACCGCCGCGCAATCCGCCGCCTGGGAGGCGCACGTCGCCATGCGGGCCTTGAACGCGGCCCGGTCGGCCAGGGGATTCCAGCGCCTGGGCTACGGCATCGGCGTGAACGTGGGCGCCGTCATGTACGGCAATATCGGCTCCCGCTCGCGTCTGGACTTCACCATCATCGGCCCCGCCGTCAACGTCGCGGCACGTCTCGAGAGCCTGACCAAGGTGCTCGACCGGCGGGTGCTGTTCTCCGGCGCCGTCGCGGCGCGCTCGGCCGACGGGCACCGCCTGACCCGCCTCGGCACCTTTCCCCTACGCGGGGTCGGCGACCCGCTGGAGGTGCTCGCCTTCCCCGACGACGTGTCCGAGGTGGAGCCTGCAGAGCCGGATCGCGATCCGGCGTCTTGAGCGGAGCGAGGGGCGCCGGAACGCAGAAGGCCAGCCTCGCGGCTGGCCTTCGGATCGTCGGTCGTCTCCGTGGTGACGCGCCTACTCGGCTGCGGTCATCTCGGGCGCGAAGTGGCCGCACCAATCGGCGGCGCCGACGACCGGCCACAGGCCGTGATCCTGCGGGCCGGGCTGGCTCACCGGCGGGTTGAAGCGGCACAGGCCCTCGTCGGCCGCTGCGGCGGCGCCATTGACCTTGTGCTCGTCGAAGAACTTGCAGCTTTCACACTTGGCGTGGGCCATGTCGGAGATCTCCATCCCGTGCGGCTCGGACGCCGCTCGCAGTTACGAATTAGAACAGATCCAATGTAGCAGTCAATCGGCTTTTCGCGGGTTGGTTCCGTCCTGGGTGCCATGGGGACCGAATTCGGCGTCGGCGCCGCGACGGTTGGCATTCAGGGAACCGAAAGGCGGCTTCGAAGCCGATCCGGGATCGATCCCCTTCTCTTAGGCCCCGATAGCGACCCGCATCCCTGGAGTTTGTCAGGGATCAAGTGGAAACCGGTGATCCCACCCAGACAAACGAAAGATGCTCGGATTGGCGGTGCAGCGGCCCCGGGGCCGCTCTTCGCATGGCGCCAGCCCGTCGGACGGCATTCGGCGGGGCCGAGACCCAGGCTTTCCGCGATCAGGCTCGCGCAAGGGGGGATGACGCCGGACAGGTCGGTCGGCCCCATCCGATGACGCGTGGACCGCCCCGCCAGCGCATCGCGAAAGCGGGATTGCCGAGTGCTGCCCCGGTGCATTTGCGCTGTCGCGGTCGGCGAGGTTCGCCTTGCGCGCCGGCAGATGCGCAAAGTCGATGTCGGCGTGGACCGGCTCGCGGCAAAGAGCGTGGGCAGACTCCGAACCAATGGGAAAGCGGTTTCGTGGATGCTGTCCCGGTAAAATCCGGTTCGGGCGCGAAAGACCGAGGCTTCGCCCGAAAGCGTGGATTGTCCATTTCGGGAAGTACGTAGTTCCTACGTCTTCTTTTCGGTCGGCCTGCCAATTGAATAACCCTGGCCGATATCAGCAGTCGCGAAAGGGGACGAGGAAAAAACCTTCACCATTGGGTTTTTCCTTTGGGGTTAAGGGTTTTTTTACCATCGCTATTTTCCGAATCTGTGCGAGGTTCGGCGCAAGGGCAATCGCAGCTCCGAACGACGGCAATCGTTACCCTCATCAACTTCGCGGGGAACGTTTCATGTGCGCCAAATCAGGGCCGAAGACCGCTCGGCAGGATCATCGAATGCGCCCGTCGTCATGGACGTGCATCACGCGCGCCTGACGGCCACGGGCGCGACCCAGGTCGCCGAGCCCCACGCACACTGACTCGACCCGTCCGATTCGACGGCATCCGTGCCGGCGCGCGCCGACGTGCCTCCTTCCCATTCGAACTCCGGGGCGGCGTCCGACGCGCGTCCCATCGCTGACCCATGAGCCGAGGATACCGCCATGTCCGTCACGTTCACCGTCGACACCAACGACCTCCGCCACATCCTGACGCAGATCCGCATCGCCGAAGAGTTCGCAGCTCCCGGCAACACGCGGACCCTGCAGGAGATCATCGGACCGGACGCGGCCCTGCTTCCCTACGGCCTGCGCGCCGTCGACGGGAGCAACAATAACCTCCTGCCGGGTCAGAGCCTTCTCGGGGCGGCGGACCAGCCCATGCCACGCCTCCTGTCGACCCAGTACACGACTGGCGCGGGCCAGTTCGACGTCAACGGGCCGGCCCCCGGCGGCGTTGTCACCAACAACGCTTACAGCGCTCCCGGCACGGTCATCGACACCAGCATTCGGACGGTCAGCAATCTCATCGTGGACATGAGCCCGCACAACCCGTCCGCGGTCGCGGCCTGGTTCGCCAATCCCATCGCCCAGGCCGCCTATGCGGCGGCTCACAACGGCGAGACGCCCCCCGCGGACTACGTCCCCACCGCGACCGAGATCGCCTTCATCCCGAACCAGTCGCCCGACATTGGCCTGTCGCCGCCCTTCAACGGCTGGATGACCCTGTTCGGGCAGTTCTTCGACCACGGGCTCGACCTCATCACCAAGGGGAACAACGGCTCGGTGATCGTTCCGCTGATGCCCGACGATCCGTTGATCGCGGGCGGCGACGGGGTGTTCGGCACCGTCGACGACCTGCCGGAGGCGCAACGCTTCATGGTCCTGACCCGGGCGACCCCCGTCGCGGGGCCGGGCGCCGACGGCGTGCTCGGCACGGCGGACGACATCCGCACCGCGGTCAACACCACGACGCCCTGGATCGACCAGAACCAGACCTACACCTCCCATCCCTCGCACCAGGTCTTCCTGCGCGAGTACGTCCGGGTCGACGTGACCCCAGGCGACGGCGTCGCCAATCCGGTCACCTTCGCGACCGGAAACCTTCTCAACGGCGGAGCGGACGGCAAGGCCATCGCGAACTGGGCCGAGGTCAAGGCCCAGGCCAAGATGATGCTGGGCATCGAACTCGTGGACACGGACATCCACAACGTGCCCGTGCTGATGACCGACCCCTACGGCCGCTTCATCCCGGGGCCCAACGGCTACGCGCAGATGCTCATGCAGCCCGACGCGACCCACGCCACCACGTGGTTCCAGGAGGGAACGGCGGAGGGCATCCGCACGGTCGGTGCGGTCAAGACCGGTCACGCCTTCCTCGACGACATCGCCCATTCCGCCAACCCCATCGTCCAGGGGCAGGCCGTGGCCGCCGACACGGATACGCTCACCGGCAACGCGGTCGGGATCAATCCCCTGACCGGGGCGAACCTCGCCTACGACAACGAGCTTCTCGACCGGCACTTCATCACGGGCGATGGGCGCGGGAACGAGAACATCGGCCTCACCGCGGTCCACACCATCTTCCACTCGGAGCACAACCGGCTCGTCGAGGCCAACAAGCAGACCATCCTGGCCTCGGGCGACCTCGCCTTCATCAACGAATGGCTGAGGGTCGACCTGACCTCCCTGCCGACCACACCGGACCAGGTCGCCGCGCTGCAATGGGACGGCGAGCGCCTGTTCCAGGGCGCCAAGTTCGTGACCGAGATGCAGTACCAGCACCTCGTGTTCGAGGAGTTCGCGCGAACGGTCCAGCCCAACGTCGACCCGTTCGTGTTCACGAACAGCGCCGACCTCAACCCGGCCATCACGGCCGAGTTCGCGCACGTCGTCTACCGCTTCGGGCATTCGATGCTGACGGACACCATCGACCGCATCGGCTTCGATATGCAGCCCATCGATGGCGACGTGACCGTCGCGGGCACCCAGGAGCTCGGCCTCATCGAGGCGTTCCTCAACCCGCTGGCCTTCACGGCGAGCGGCGTCGACACGGAAGCGGCCGCCGGCGCCATCATCCGGGGCATGACCCGCCAGATCGGCAACGAGATCGACGAATTCGTGGTCGATGCCCTGCGCAACAACCTGCTCGGGCTCCCGCTCGATCTGGCGACGCTCAACATCGCGCGCTCACGGGAACAGGGCGTCCCGACCCTGAATGAGGCCCGCGCCGAGTTCTACGCGATGACCGCCGACGCCAAGCTCAAGCCTTACACGAGCTGGGTCGACTTCGCCCAGAACATCAAGAACCCGGCCTCGGTGATCAACTTCATCGCGGCCTACGGCGACCACGCGCTCATCACGCAGGAAAGCACGCTCGCCGGCAAGCGCGCCGCGGCGACCGCCCTGGTCTTCGATATCTCGGTCGACGTGCCGGACGATCCGTCGACCCCGGTGAACGACGCGCACACCATCGCGCCGCCCACGGATCGGCTCGATTTCCTCACCGGCACCGGCGCTTGGAATGCCGCGAATTCCGGCTTGAACGACGTCGACTTCTGGATCGGCGGCCTGGCCGAGGAGAAGATGGAATTCGGCGGGATGCTGGGCAACACCTTCAACTTCGTCTTCGAGACGCAGATGGAGAACCTGCAGAACGGCGACCGCTTCTACTATCTCAGCCGCACGCAGGGCATGAACCTGCTCAACGAGCTGGAGGCCAACACCTTCTCGGCCCTGGTGCAGCGCAACACCGATCTCGGCGACGAGGGCTCCTCGCATCTCAACGGATCGCTGTTCGGGCGGGCCGACCACATCCTCGAACTCAATCCGGTCAACCAGGTCGGGGACGACCCGACCCAGGACGACCTGCTGCTGCAGATCCTGGACCCGAAGGTGGTTCGCGTGGCCCCGGGCGCCGATATCGACGGAGACGGGCGCGCCGATGGCGGGATGCTGAAGTTCAGCGGCGGCGAGCACGTCGTCCTCGGCGGCACCGAGGGCAACGACACCCTCATCGGCGATAAGGGCATCGACACCCTCTGGGGCGACGGCGGGGACGATTACCTCAACGGCGGGATGGAATCCGACCAGATCTACGGTGGCGACGGCGACGACGTCATCGAGGACCCCTTCGGCGACGAGTTCATCCGGGGCGGCGAGGGCAACGACGCCATCTCGGGCGGTCCAGGCCTCGACATCCTGTTCGGCGGCGGGGGCAAGGATTTCATCACGCATTCGACCGATACGGTCGAGGTCTTTGCCGGGCGCGGCGACGATTTCGTCCTGGGCGGCAGCGCCGCCGACGGCCTGATGGGCAACGAGGGCGACGACTGGATCGAGGGCGGCGAGGGCTTCGACAGCCTCTCGGGCGAGAACTCCCAGCTGTTCTTCAACAGCATCATCATCGGCCACGACGTCCTCAACGGACAGGGCAACGACACCGACTACGACGGCGAGTCCGGCGACGACATCATGGTCCAGGGCGCCGGCATCCAGCGCAACAACGGCATGCTCGGGTTCGATTGGTCGATCCAGAAGGGCGACCCCAACGACGGGATCATCGACCTCGGCATCTCCCGCTTCGTCAACCAGCAGGCCCTGACCCTTCGCGACCGCAACGACTCCGTGGAGGGCGCTTCGGGCTGGAAGCATAACGATACCCTGATCGGCACCGAGCGGCCGACCGGTGCGGTCGGCGACCCCGCCGGCGGCATCGTCGGCGGACCGGCGACCGACAGCATGCTGCTGTCCCAGAATGTCGCCCTGATCGACGGCTTTGAGGCGTTGCTCAAGCTGACCCCCGGCGCCGTACGCGGACAGACGGTGGGCAGCGACGCCACGCCCTTCGGGAGCCTCGCTCCCGACACGACCGTATTCGACCCCCAGAACGGTGGCGATATCCTGCTTGGCGGCGCCGGCAGCGACACCATCACCGGTAAGGCCGGCAACGACATCATCGATGGCGACCGCTGGCTCAACGTCAGGATCAGCATCCGTGACGCTGGTGGCACCGAGGTGGCGACCGCCGACAGCCTCGCGGGCCAGATGTTCACGACGCCGGCCGGGCTCGCGAGCGGCACCGGACCGCTCTACCTCGGCGGAATGACCCTGCAGGCCGCGCTGATGTCGCGGGCGGTGAATCCGGGCCAGCTCAACATCGTGCGTGAGATCCTCGACGCCGGACAAGGAGCCGACGTCGACACGGCGGTCTTCTCCGACGTGCGGGCCAACTACACCCTCACCAACCTCGGCGACGGCAGCTTCCGGGTCGACCACACCGGTTTCGCCGTGAGCCCGACCCTGAGGTTCTCGGACGGCATCGATACGTTGCACAACATCGAGCGGGCGCAGTTCTCGGACGGGGCCGTGTTCCTCACCAACGTGCCCGCGACGGGGGCGCCGACCGTCAACGACACGACCCCCACCGAACTGGCGACGATCAGGGCCAACGTGGCCGGAATCGCCGATCTGAACGGCCTGCCCACGACCTTCGCCTTCCAATGGCAAGCCCAGTCAGCCACCGGAGCCTGGACCGACATCGTCGGGGCGACCGGCCAGACCTTCACGCCGCAGCAGGCCCAGGTCGGGCTTCCGGTCCGTGTCGCGGTGAGCTTCACCGACCAGGGAGGCTATGCCGAGCGCGTCGTCTCCGCGCCGACCGACGTGGTCGGCGACAACATCGTCGACAACGGCCTGGGCAACAGTATCAACGGCACGGCAGGCGCCGACCGGATCCTCGCCAACGGCGGCAACGACACGGTGAACGCCGGGGCCGGTGACGACGTCGTCGACGGCGGGGCCGGCGCAGACACCATCAACGGCGCGGCGGGCAACGACACCATCCAGGGCGGCACCGGCAACGACACCATCGATGCCGGCGCCGGCGACGATGGGGTGACCTGGAACGGTGGAGCTGCGCTTGGGCCGGTCGCCCTCGTCCCCACCGATGGACGCGACGTGGTGAGGGGCGGCACCGAGGGACCCGTGGGAGACACCCTCGTGGTCAACGGCACCCTCGGTCTCGCCGAGACCTTCCGGGTCTACACGGTCGCCGCCTGGGGGCAGGTCGCCGGCAACAATGTCGCCACCCTGAGCCCCGGCACCGAGATCGTCATCACCCGTACCACGGGGGCTGGCATCGGCGCCGTCACCACCGTCATCGCCGAATTGCAGGAGATCGAGGAGATCCGGATCGGGACCGCCGCGGTCTCGGTGCCGAACCCGCCGACCAACGCGGGGGCAGGCGACAGCGTCTTCCTGATCGGCAACTTCTCGACGACCAGCCTGAACCTCAACACCGTCACCATCGACGGAACCGAGGGGAACGATACCGTCGACATCTCGGGCCTGACCTCGGCCCACCGGATCGTATTCCGCTCCAATGGCGGTACCGACACCATCGTGGGAACGCTGCGGCCCCAGGACGTCATCGAACTGGCGCCGGGCACGACCCGCGCGAACTACACGGAGACGCAGGCGAACGGGGTCACAACCCTGACGAACGGTTCCCACAGCATCACCTTCGCAAGCTCGGGGACCCCCACCTTCGGGACCGTGCCGGCCACCGGCGGGAATCCGCCGGACGGGGGTGTCGGGAATGGTGGCGGCGTCGGGAACGGTGGAGGCGGCGGCTTCGCGCTCACCGCAGCGGACATTGCCGGGATCAAGGCCCTCGTCACCGGGCAGCCCGTCGCCGGAGGCGACGACGACGCCAGCGGGGCCGCCGGCGTGCGCCACCTCTCGGGTGCCGGCAACAACCTCGATCATCCCGAGTTCGGAGCGGCCGACCAGCCGTTCATCCGGCTCACCGACGCCCATTACGGCGCCTTCGACCCGGCGACGAACAACAACGCCCTCAATCCGCTCTACGCCGGCCTCGATCCCCGCGCCATCAGCAACGTGCTGGGCACGCAGGAGGCCGACCTGCCGCACCAGGCCAACGGTTCGAACATCTTCTTCATGGCGTTCGGCCAGTATTTCGACCATGGCCTCGACTTCCTGCCGAAGAGTGCATCCAACGGCATTGTTCAGATCGACCTGCCCGGCTCCGGGCGCGCGCCCGGAACCAACAATCCGGCCGATCTGACCCGGGGCGAGGTCTCGTCCATCGTCGACGGCGTGCCCCAGCACCTCAACAAGACCTCCCCCTTCGTCGACCAGAACCAAGCCTACGGCTCGCACGAACTCGTCGGCCAGTTCCTGCGGGAGAGCGACGGCAACCAGGGCGTCGGTGCGCGCCTCCTCGCGGGTGTTCCGGACCCGTCCAATCCCGCCTTCAATCTGCTGCCCACTCTGCGGGAGCTCATCCAACATCATTGGGATGCGGACACGATCTTCCACGATGCCTCACTCCCGGGTGGAGCCGTCAGCTTCCGAAGCTACGTCTCGAATTTCCCCCTCTCCGAGACCAGGACCGGCTCTTTGTTCAATGCGGCCGGGGCGTTCGACCCGGAGGCGGTGAGCGCCTTCGCCTCGAACTTCATGGGAAGCGGCAACGCGCTGCTCCTCGACACGAACCCCTTCGTCAGTCTGCTCGACCACTACGTGGCCGGCGACGGGCGCGCGAACGAGAACGTGTCGCTCACCGCCATGCACACGATCTGGGCGCGCAACCACAACTTCCACGTGGAGAACCTCGTGGAGGCCGGTTTCCAGGGTACGCCGGAAGAGGTGTTCCAGGCCGCCAAGACGATCAACGAGGCGGAGTACCAGCGCGTGGTCTTCGACGAGTTCGCGGATCAGCTCATCGGCGGCATGAAGGGCAATGGCACGCACGGTCACGGCGGCTACAACCCCAACGTCGATGCCCGGATCTCCCACGAGTTCGCCTCGGCGGTGTACCGCGTCGGGCACTCGCTGATCGGCGAGACGCTGACGGTCATCGGTTCCGACGGAGCGCCTCGGCAGGTCGCCCTCTTCGATGCCTTCCTGAACCCCTCGAACGCCCCGGACGTCTTCACGGCACCCCTGCCGCCCGGCTACGTGCCGCAGCCGGGTTACGCCCAGCTCGGGGCCAACGCCATCCTGGCCGGCGTCGCGACGCAGCCCGCCGAAGAGGTCGACTTCAACATCGTCGATGCGGTGCGCAACGATCTGGTGCGGATCAACGCCGACCTGTTCGCCTTCAATGTTGCTCGCGGCCGCGACGTCGGCCTCGGCTCCTTGAACCAGGTCCGCTCCGACCTCATGGCGTCCGCGGACCCCTACATTCGGGAGGCATTGGAGTATGCGGGCAACCTGACGCCCTATGCCTCCTGGGAAGACTTCCAGGCCCGGAACGGATTGAGCGACACCGTTATCGCGCAGTTCAAGGCCGCCTACCCGGACCTCACCCTGACGACGGCCGAGCAGCAGGCGGCCTTCGTGGCGGCCAATCCCGACATCGCGATTCACCAGCGGGCGGACGGCACCCCATACGTGAGCGGCATCGACCGGGTCGACCTCTGGGTCGGCGGCCTGGCCGAGCAGCACATCAACGGCGGCGTCGTGGGCCAGACCTTCTGGGTCGTGCTGCACGAGCAGTTCGACCGCCTGCAGGAAGGGGACCGGTTCTACTACACCGACCGGTTCGACAATTTCGACTTTTACCAAAACATCGTCGATGGCCAGAACTTCTCCGACATCGTCGCGCGCAACACCGGCCTGACCGGCCTCCAGGAAGACATCTTCGCCGTCAGCGACGAGGACGAACCCATCGACGGAGGGGGCGGAACGGTCGGCGGGGGCACGGACGACGACGACGATGAGGACGGCGACACCCCGGGCGGTGGCAACCCCGATGACGGGGACGATGATACCGCGGGCGGCGGCGACTCCGATGACGGGGACGGCGACACCCCGGGTGGTGGCGGTTGCGACGATGACGGCGATACCGCGCCCGGGACGGGCGGGGGCGCGACGACCGGAGGTTCGACCGGAGGCACCACCGGCGGCGGGACAACCACGCCTCCGGCCGACCTTCCGGCAAGCCTGGTGGCCGGTACCGCCGGCGACGATGTCCTGCCCGGGACTGCGGGCGCCGACACGATCCTCGGCCTGTCCGGCGACGACAACATCCTTGCCGGCGAGGGGGCCGACGTGGTCCGTGGCGGCGACGGGAACGACTTCGTCGATGCCGGCGGTGGCCGCGACGTGGTCTTCGGCGGGGCCGGCGACGACGACATCCTCGCCGGCGGCGAAGACGACATGGTCTACGGCGATGGTGGTGCGGATCGCATCCTGGCTGGGGCCGGCAACGACCTCGTGACGGCGGGGGCCGGCAACGACTCGGTGATCGGCGGCGACGGCAACGACCTGTTCGTGGCCGAGGTCGGGGATGGCAGCGACAGCTACTGGGGCGACGAGGTCGGGGGCGGCATCGGCATCGACACGCTCGACATGTCGGCTATCACGGCCACCATCATGGCCGACCTCGGCACCGGTCTTGCCGGACGAGGCAGCGTCACGAGCAGCCAATCCGGTTCCGATACCCTCTGGGGCATCGAGAACATCGTGGCCGGCTCGGGCGACGACACCATCACGGCCAGCGACGCCGTGAACGTGATGGATGGCGGCCTCGGTGCCGACGTCTACCGCTTCCTCTCGGCGTCGGCGGCGAACGGCGACACCATCGCGAGCTTCCAGCCCGGCGACAAGGTCGACCTCAGCGGCATCGACGCGAACCAGGGCGTGGCCGGCAACCAGGCGTTCACGCTCGCGACCGGGGCGGCCTTCACCGGGGTCGGCGAGTTGCTGGTCACCCAGGAACACCGGGGGGACGGGGACTACACCGTCGTGGCGGGCAACACCGGCGGCGACGCAGCCCCCGAGTTCAAGTTCAGCATCAAGGGAGCCCCGGCCGCGACGGCCGCAGACTTCGCCCTCTGACGCCGGAGGGGGCCGCGCCAGGCCCCCTCCGGTTCCGCCGCGCTCATGGGGGATCGAGACATGCGCTCCAGGGATCAGAAACAGCTCGCCAAGAAGAGAAGCACCGAGGCGCTGACCCGGCATTTCGGGATGCCGTTCGTCTTTCTCGTCGCGATGTCGGGCATCATCAACATCCTGGCCCTGACCGGATCGTTCTACATGCTCCAGGTCTACGACCGGGCGCTGCCGAGCGGCAGCCTGCCCACTCTGGTTGGGCTCTCGACGCTCGCCATCGGCCTCTACGTCTTTCAGGGCATGTTCGACGTTCTGCGCCAGCAGATCCTCGTTCGGATCGGGGCGCAGCTCGACCGCCGGATCGCCCCTCTGGCGCAGCGCGTCTCCATCGATATGCCGCGCTTCGGCTTCTCCACCGCAGAGGCGATGGAACGCAGCCGGGACGTCGACACCGTCCGTGGCTTCCTGGGGAGCCCCGGGCTCGTGGCGCTCTTCGACCTGCCCTGGACGCCCGTCTTCCTCGTCTTCGTCTACATGCTCCATCCCTGGCTCGGCGCGCTGACCGTCGCGGGCGCCGTCCTCCTCACCCTGATCACCATTCTCACCGAACTGCTGACCCGGCGCTGGACCGGGGCGACCCAGCAGGCGGTGGTGGCCCGCAACGCCATCGCGGACTCGAACGCCCGCAACGCCGACGTCCTGAAGGCGATGGGGTTCGCCGAGCGGGCCGTCGACCGGTATCGCCTCGCCAACAACGAGCACCTGGAACTGCAGACCCGGACGACGGACATCACCGGGACCTTCGCGGCCATCTCCCGCGTCCTGCGCATGATCCTGCAATCGGCAGTGCTGGGGCTCGGGGCCTACCTCGTCATCGGCGGCGAGCTCTCGGCCGGCTCCATCATCGCGGCCTCCATCACTTCGGCCCGAGCACTGGCCCCCATCGACCAGACCGTGGGCAACTGGAAAGGCATCGCCGTGGCCCGCAAGGCCTTCGGGCGGCTGACGGAAACCCTTGTCGCGCTCTCGGGCGTCGAGCGGCCGATGCCGCTGCCGATGCCGCAATCGTCCCTCCGCGTCGGGTCGATCACGGTTGCGACGCCCGGCTCCGGGCGGGTGCTGCTGTCGGACGTCGCGTTCGAGTTGAAGGCGGGCCAAGCCCTCGGCGTCATCGGCCCCAGCGGCGGCGGCAAGACCACGCTCAGCCGGGCGCTGACGGGCATCTGGCCCATCCTGCGCGGCGGAATCCGCCTCGACGGGGCCGACCTGTCGCAGTGGGACGAAGACAGCCTCGGTCGCATCATCGGGTACCTGCCCCAGGAGGTCTGCCTGATGGATGCGACGGTCGAGGAGAACATCTCCCGCTTGGCCCAGGATGCCGACCCGGCCCTGGTGGTCGCCGCCGCCCGCGCCGCCGGAGTCCACGAGATGATCCTGCGCCTGCCCGACGGCTACCGCACCGAGCTCGGCCCGTTCGGGACCGCGCTCTCCGGCGGCCAGCGCCAGCGCATCGCCCTCGCGCGGGCGCTGTACGGCAACCCCTTCCTGCTGGTGCTCGACGAGCCGAATTCCAACCTCGACGGCGAGGGAGAGGCGGCGCTGGCCGCCGCCATCCAGGGCGTGCGCGCCCGCGGTGGGATCGCGGTCGTGATCGCGCACCGACCGAGCGTGCTGGCCGCCGTCGACACCATCGCGGTGATCCAGGACGGCAAGCTGACCGCCTTCGGGCCCAAGGATGCGATCCTCGGCAAGGCCGTGCGCGACGCATCGGTGGGAACCGATCCCGCAAAGATCGCAAGGGAGCGCTCCGTTCTGGAGCGGGTGCCGGCATGATCATCGAGACGAAGGGAACCAAGACCGGCGACGCCGCCCCGACCGGAGCGCAGACATACGCGCCGAAGGTATCCGCCAAGTCGTCGCCGACGCCCTACTACCTGGCCCTCGCGGTCGCGGCCGTGGCCGGGTACCTGAAGTCCCTGTTCCACACCTCGGTGCAGGCCGAGGTCGAGCCCAGCGTCGCCGGACACGAGACGAAGGCCGCGCCCAAGCTGATCGTCATCGCCGCGTCGGACGTGGATTCGGACGAGCCCCCCGCCGAGCATCGGCTGGTGGGATCATCCGGGATCGTCCCCCAGGCCGAGACGCCAGCGCCAGAGTACGATGCCACCCACTTCCCCGCGCATACGCTCCACTTCGCCAGGCACGACCCCCAACCGAACCTCAGCGACTTCAAGGCGTCACCGATCATCCCACGCCCCATCAACGACAATGCCGACCAGGGACCCGGCGTCCGGGGCGGCGGCGGGGGAGGCCGGGACAAGGGCCACGGCGACGAGGGAACGGGTTCCGACAACGCCGACAATCCCGCGACCCCGCCGCCCGGCGGGCTGGGCGGCGGCGAAGACCTGCCCGGCGTCAAGGACAAGCCTCCAGCCGAGGACCGTCCCTCGGGACAGGATACCGCCGGCCCCGGCAAGTCGACCGGGATCGACGGAGATAGGGGCGTCGGGCCTGGCGACCCTTCCGGGGGGGCTAAGGATACCGGAGATGGCTCCGGCGCCGTCGCGCCCCGTCCCGTGTCAAACGATGATGGGGACGGCTCGACGGGCCGGCGCAATCGCGCGCCGACCACCAGCGGCACGGTCCAGCTCGCCGATATGGCCGCCTGTGCGCTGCTGCCCATCGCGCTGGCGGACCTTCTCAGGAACGCCGAAGATCCGGACGGCGACAGCCTTTCGGTCCGCAACGTCACGGTCTCGTCTGGAGCGCTGACCCGAGACGGCGACGGCTGGGTGTACGACGCCGATGATCTCGGTCCGGTCACCGTCACGTACGAGGTCACGGACGGCGAGCTCTCCGTCACCCAGACGGCGGTCTTCAACGTCGTCGAACACGAGCCGATGGTGGGCACGGACGGCGACGACCTCTTGCTCGGAACGCTTTGCGCGGACGAGATCGACGGCAGGGGGGGCAACGACATCATCGACGCCCGTGCCGCGGCCGACATTATCGACGGGGGCGCCGGAGACGACCACATCCTCGGTGGCGCCGGGGACGACGTGATCCTGGGGGGCGACGGGAACGACGTCGTGTTTGCGGGGATGGGGGCGGATCGGGTTTCGGGAGGCAACGGCAACGACCGCATCTTCGGCGAGGAGGGCGACGACATCCTTTTCGGCGACGCCGGTGACGACCTGCTCGACGGCGGGGAAGGCAGCGACATCCTCGTGGGGGGGACGGGAAACGACCTGCTCCTCGGCGACAGGGGCGATGATCGCCTCGACGGGTCCGAGGGAGCCGACGTCGCGTTCGGCGGCGCCGGGCGCGACGTGATTCTGGGCGGCCTCGGGGACGACCGTTTGGAAGGCGGCGATGACGCCGACGTCCTTTCGGACGGTCGGGGTCGGGACGTGGTCTCGGGGCAGGACGGGGACGACGTCCTCGTGGCAGCCCTGGACGGCGAGGCCGACCTGTTCGAGGGCGGCGCCGGAACGGATACGCTCGACCTGGCGGGGGTGGCAACCGATGTCGTGGTCGACTTGGCCACCGGCACGGCTGTCGGCCAGGAGATCGGACGTGACACGGTCGCATCCATCGAAGTTGTGCAAGCCGGTGTCGGGAACGACGTCCTCATCGGAAGCTCGCAGGGCGATACCCTCATGGCAGGAGCGGGACGGGACACGGTGTCTGGCGGCGCCGGCGACGATCTCGTCGACGGCGGGTCGGGTGACGATACCCTCGCGGACGGTGCCGGATCGGACACGGTCCTCGGAGGTGCCGGCGACGACCTCGTCAGGGTCGCCCTCGATGGGGAAGCCGACATCTTCGACGGCGGCGCCGGGATGGATACGCTCGACCTGTCCGGGACGCGGACGGGCATCGCCGCCGACCTGCTCATCGGCATCGCGACGGGCGCCGAGACCGGGCGGGGCCACCTCAACGGGCTTGAGGCGCTGATCGGTGGATCCGGCGACGATACCCTGTCCGGCAGTGACGGGAGCAACCGCTTGACCGGCGGGGAGGGGCACGACCTCATCGCCGGACGAGGGGGCGACGATGTCCTGGATGGCGGTGCAGGGTGCGATACGCTCCTCGACGGAGCCGGGCGCGATACCCTGCACGCAGGTGCGGGCGACGACCGTATCGTCCTCGCGCTGGATGGCGATGACGATCTTGTCGACGGTGGCGAGGGCTCGGATACGCTCGACCTGAGCAGCGCGACCGGGGATCTGCTGGTCGACCTCGTCAACCATGTCGTGTCAGGCACCGAACTCGGGCACGACATGGTGGAGTCCATCGAGCGGATCGTTTCCGGATCGGGCGACGACCGCTTCGTCGTCGGTGAGGACGACGTCGTGCTCACGGGCGGCGGCGGGAACGATGGCTACGTGTTCCTTGCCCGTACCGGAACGCAGGAGACCACCCGCTCCGTGCAGATCACCGACTTCTCGGTCGGAGATTACGTCGATCTCCTGAAATGGTCCCTCTTCGAAAAAGGGGCGAGTGCCACCGGTCACTCGCTGTCCGAAGCGATGGACCGCGACGATGGCACCGTTTCGGGCATCCGCTACCGGGCCGCGCTTTTCGACGAGGGCGACGCGACCGTCATCTCGGCCGACCTCGACGGCGATGATTCCTTCGAGACGACCCTCGTCCTCGACGGGCACCACACCCTGCTGTTCGTCGAGAAGACGGCCGCGGCGACCCAGCCGACGACGCCTATCCATTGATGCAGCCTTCGAAGGAGCGGACCATGCGTACGCGCACCATCGGTGTCCATCGTCCCAAGCCCTTGGACGGGATCGACCTTGGCACGGAGACTTCCTTCTCCGTCTTCCCTCGCATCGCTCTCGGATTCGCGCTGGGCGTCAGCCTCCTGGTCGGGGTCGGCGGGTGGGCGGCGACGACCGATCTCAACGGCGCCATCCTGGCATCGGGAGCGGTCACCGTCGATCAGAATGCCAAAGCGGTCCAGCACCGGGACGGCGGCGTCGTCGGCGCGATCCTTGTGCGGGACGGGCAGGCCGTGACCGCCGGTCAGGTCCTCATCCGCATCGACGATGCCCAGACACGCGCCGAACTCGCGATCGTCAGGGGACAGTTGGGGGAGTTGTCGGCCAAGAAGGCCCGCCTGTTGGCGGAGCGCGACGGGCTGCGCGAGATCGCCATCCCGGCGAGCCTGTCGGACGGTGATGCGGAGATGCGGGCCATCCTCGACGGCGAGAGCCGTCTGTTCCGCGGCAATCTCGCCAGCCGTGACAGCCAACGCCAGCAGCTGGAGCTGCAGATCGGTCAGGTGGCCGAGGAGATCGCCGGCCTGGTCAAGCAGAAGGAAGCCAAGCGCGACGAACTCGCGATCCTCACGAGCGAACACGGCAAGCTGCAGGGCCTCGTCGACAAGCACCTGTTCGAGAGTTCGAAGTTTCTGCCCATCAGCCGCGACCGGCACCGCCTGACCGGTGAGCAAGGCTCGCTGGAAGCCTCCATTGCCAGGGCCAAGGTCCGCACCAGCGAAATTCGGGTCCAGCTTCTCGCCATCACGGAGACCGCGCGCACCGAGGCCCAGAAGGAGCTCAGCGTCGTCGATGCCAAGCTCGCTGAGCTGGGCAACCGACGCGTCGCCCTGGAGGATCGGCTCACCCGGACCGAGATCCGCGCCCCCGCCACGGGCGTCCTGCACGAGCTGAAGACCTTCACGGTCGGCGGCGTCGTCACGCCGGCCGACGTGCTCGCGACCGTCGTGCCCGTGGACGCCGCGCTGCGGATCGAGGTCCGCATCTCTCCGGCAAGCATCGACCAGATCGGCATCGGACGCCCGGCCAAGCTCCGGTTCACCGCCTTCAACCAGCGCACGACCCCCGAACTGAAGGGGACGCTGACATACGTCTCGCCGTCGACCACCAAGGGAGGCAAGGATGAGGCGTTCTACGTGGGGTACGTCGAACTCAACGAGGGGGAGATGAACCGTCTCGGCGAGAGATCTCACCTGGTTCCCGGCATGCCGGTGGAGGTGCACGTCGCAACCGAGGAACGCACGGCGCTTTCCTATCTGATGAAGCCCATTCAGGATCAATTCACGCGCAGCTTTCGGGAGAGATGAGTGCGGGAATGACGTAAATCATTCCATCTTGTCGCCCGATATGCAGTCGATGACTGGCGTGGCGGGAATGATATCAGGAATCGGTATTTCTACTTATTCCGAATTAGTGATTTCAGTGGTTTTTTGTGCTACTCTCATGACGATCAGGTCAAGGAGGGAGCGCGGCCGATGGGCCCAGAAGTCGTTGGCGTAGCGGACGTCGCGCGAGCATCGATCGCCATCGACCGAGAGGATTTCCTCGGCATGGTGTTCGGTGCCTTCACGGACGCCCTGGACGATGCCGTCGGAAGGTCGGAGGCGAGCGGCTTCATCGCCCTGGTGAGCATGGCCGTGTCGGAGGAAATCAAGGCGCGATACCTTCGCGCGTTGGGAACGCCTCGGCTGGATCTCGCCGCCACCGTCGACGCCATGATTGATCTCAAGCGGCGCTTGGGGGGAGACTTCTATGTCATCGAGGCGACACCCCGGCGCATCGTGCTCGGCAACAGGCGCTGCCCGTTCGGCGAGTTGGTGAAGAAGTCCCCCTCGATGTGCATGGTGACCTCGAACGTCTTCGGTCACATGGTTGCGGAGAGCCAAGGCTATGGTCGAATCACGCTTGGTGACACCATCGCCCGCGGCGGCGCCGGCTGCAGGATCGTCATCGACCTCGACCCCGATGCCCCCGACGAGGGAGGACAAGACTACTTCGGACAGGACTACTTCGGACAGGATGTCGCCTAAGTCGGATTTCGAAGTCCTGTTCGAGTTCGTCCCCGCCCCGATGCTCATCGTGCGGCCGAGCGGGGAACTCGAAGCCGCCAACGCCTCCGCGCGCGATGTGTTGGACGGTCTCCGGCTCGGTGACGTCCTGCCCGTCCAGCAAGCCGCCGAGCCGGAGTTGCGCCGTTATCTCGAACGCTGCGCTTCCTGTGCTGCCACGTTGCCGGGCACCCTGTTCCTCCAGGACGACGATGGAAACCTTGAGCGGCATGCCTGCCACGGGGCGCGTGCCCGGCTGGGCGGCTTCCCGGGTCGTCCGCTCGTCATCCTGCACCTCGACGGAGTGGGACTCGGCCGTCGGTTCGGGATTCTCGCCTCGAAGCTCCACGATGCCCGCCGCGTCATGCTGGAGCGGCGGCGGCGCACGCGCGAGATGCAGGCGCTCCTTCGGGAACGCGAGGATCTGCTCGTCCGCCTGGAGGCCGATGCCGCCGCACGCCTGGCGGCCGAACGGGAACGCGACGAGGTGCTGACCCGGCTGTACCGCGCCGGACAGGACGAGCGGCGCCGGCTTGCGCGCGACCTCCATGACCATGCCGGCCAGCATCTGGTTGCCCTGAACTTCGGTCTTCGACGCCTCCTGCCCTACCTCTCGGGTGAGGATGGACGCTGCGAACTCAACCGCCTCCTCGATCAGGCCCAGGAGGTGGGACAGGCGCTGCGTCGCGTCACCCTCGAACTGCGACCGGCGGCCCTCGACGAGTTCGGTTTCGTCACCGCCCTGCGCTACCTCGTGGAGGAGTGGAGCCGCACCACGTCGGTCCCGACGGAGCTGCAGGTCAGCGGGGCGGAGATCCCCCTGCCTGCCGAGCACGCCATCACGCTGTATCGCATCACGCAAGAGGCGCTCAACAACGTCGCCAAGCATGCGGGCCTGCCGAGCTACGTTTCCATCGTGCTCCTGTTCGGCGCGGGGCGGCTGACCCTCACGGTCGACGATGACGGCCTGGGATTCGAGGCCGATGCCGCCTCGGTGAATGTCCTGGTGACCCAGGGCAAGCTCGGATTGATCGGGATGCGTGAACGCATGGCCCTCATCGGGGGCGGCCTGGAGATCGAGTCCTCCCCTGGCCAGGGGGCGTCGGTCGTCGCACGGGTGCGGCTCGGAAAGGATGCCTCGGGCCATGAATGACCAACGCCCCATCCGGATCGCGCTCGCGGACGACCATCCCGTGTTCCGGCACGGCGTCGCCGACCTTCTGGCGAACACCGGCGGGATCGAGATCGTCGCGTCCGTGGATACTGGCCTCGACGCGGTGCAGGCGATATCCAGCTTGTCGCCGGACATCGCCATCCTGGACTTCGCGATGCCAGACATGAACGGGGTCGCGGTGATCCGCAAGCTGGTCGAACGGCAATGCCAGACCCGGTCGATCATCCTCAGCGCCTACGAGAGCCGGGTCTATGTCGACCAGGCGTTCGAGGCCGGCGCGGGGGGATACGTCCTGAAGCGCTCGGCCTTCCTCAACATCGTCCAGGCCGTCCGAGCGGTGGTTGCCGGCGGCACCTACGTGGATGCCGCATTGCCGTCGCGCGCTGCCGGCCACAAGGCGCCGATGGCGTGTCAGAGCCACGACGACATGCAGGCTTCGCTGGCCGACCGCGAGAGGGAAATCCTCCGCTTCGTGGCATTCGGCTTCACCAGCAAGGAGATCGCCAGCCACCTCGGTTCCACGCCGAAGACCGTCGAAACCCAAAAGGCCCGGGCATGCGGCCGGCTGGGCATCAACAGCCGCGCCCAGATCGTCCAGTTCGCCATCATGCAGGGATGGCTCCAGGGCTCGATCCCCATTCGTTGAGGATCGTTGAGGATCGCTGCGACGCCGTCGGAATGGGACGCCGGTGACGTGCGTGACGCAAGGCCCTGGATGAAGCCGACCAGAGTGCCGGGCTATGCCTCTCCGGCTGGCTCCATGATCGCCTCCGGGACCTTGAACGCGTCATCCGCCCGACGACACGTCAGCCTCCCAATACCTCGATGCATCGAGAGGTTGTCATGAGCCGGCCGCGAGTCGAGCGACCTGGCTAAGGTCGAGCGACCTGGCTAAGCATGAGACAGGCGAAGATATCCCGCTCCGGGCAGCCCGTCTTCCGGGAGGCCGGTCGCGGAGCTGCACGAAGTGCGGCCCGAGGAGCAGCGTAAGCAGCGGAGCATGGGGCCGCGCGCGTGAACACCTCCGCCGGGGCGCCCGTATTCCGGCGCCCGCCGCTTTGGCCTATCAGGCGTCCATGTCCGCCGTTCCCGTTGCTCCCGACGACATCGCCCACGTCATCCAGATCGCCCTCGCGCCGGCCTTCCTGCTGACGGCGCTGGCCACCCTGCTGAACGTCTTCTCGACCCGACTCGGGCGCGTCGCCGACAAGGTCGATGCCGCCGCCGCCGGCCTGCGGGACGCGGATGCGCGCGAGACCGTCCGGCTGACCCGCCAGATGTCGTACCTGCGGCGGCGCTCCTTCGTCCTGGACGCGGCCGTCGTGCTGGCATCGACCGGTGCGGCGATGACCGGCATCGCCGTGCTGACCCTGTATGTCGGGGCGCTGCGCGACGCCGCGACGGCCTCGATCCTGTTCGCCTGTTTCGGCATCGCCCTGGTCTGCACCGTGGCGGCGGTCTGTGCCTTCCTGGTCGAGATCCTGATGGCCGGGCGCGGCATCCGGGACGAGGTCGACCGCCAGCAGGAGCAGGCGGGCGATCCGGGTTCGTCCCGACGCGGCTGATCGGCCCGGGATGCGCCGGGCGGCGGGGCGTCCTGCGCCGAGGCCGTCTCGATCACCGGCCCGGCGCCTGCTAACGCGGTCCGGCGATCGGGCCGCCGGCCCGGACAGGCAGGAATTTCCGGGACCTTTCGATGGCGGTCGAGCAGACGACGAAGGCGGACATCATCGTCATCGGAGGCGGCATGGTCGGGCTCGCCTCGGCGATCGCCCTGCGCGACCGGGGCCTCGACGTCCTGCTGTGCGACCCCGGCGAGGCGCGGGCCAGAACCTCCTACGGCAATGCCGGCGTGGTCAGCCGGGGCTCGATCTTCCCGATGTCGAGCCCGGCGCTCTGGGCCAAGCTGCCGACCTACCTGCGCAACGCCGACCGGGGCCTGCGCCTGCGCCATACCCATGTCGCCCGCGTGCTGCCCTGGACGGCGCATTTCCTGGCCGCCGCCCGGACCTCCGCCTGGGAGCGGGCCGCCGCGGCCCTGGTCCCCCTGACCAGCGCGGCCCTGCCCGAGCATCTCGGCCTGGCCGAGCGGGCCGGGGCCGGCCACCTCATCCGCCGCTGCGGCTGGATCAAGCTCTATCGCACGCCCGAGGCCTTCGCCGGCGCCGCCCTGGAGCGTGCGATCCTGGCCCGGCACGGGGTCGCGGTGGACCTGCTCGATGCCGAGGCGGTCCGGGAAGCGGAGCCGGCGCTGATCCGCGCCTACGCGCACGGGATGCTCCTGCCGGAGACCGGCGCCGTCAGCGATCCGGGCGCCCTGATGGAGGCCTATCAACAGCTCTATGCCGACCTCGGCGGCCGAATCCTGCGGATGGTGACCACCGGCCTGCAGCCGACCGAAGACGGGTGGCAGGTGCGGCACGCCGAGGGCGCGGTGCAGGCGCGCCAGGTGGTGCTCGCGGCCGGAGCCGCCTCCGGCGAGATCGCCCGCGGCCTCGGCTATCGCTTCGCCTTCGCGGCGGAGCGCGGCTACCACACCCATTACGCACTCCATCCGGACAGCCCGGCGCTGACCCGACCGGTGCTCGACACCGGCGCCGGCTCGATCGTCGCCCCGATGGGGGAGGGGCGGGTGCGGGTGCTCTCCGGGGTGGAACTCAATGCCCGCGCGGCGCCGCCCGACTACGTCCAGATCGAGGCGGCCGCGCGGGAGGCGGCCGGGACGCTCCGCCTTGGCGCGAATCTCGACAACCGGCCCTGGATGGGCGCGCGCCCCTCGACCCCCGACGGCCTGCCGGTGATCGGCCCAGCCCCCCGCCATCGCGGCCTGATCTTCGCCTTCGGCCATGGCCATATCGGCCTCTCCACCGGGCCGATCACCGGTCGGCTGGTGGCCGACCTCGCCACCGGGCGCGAACCCGCCATCCCGGTCGCGCCCTTCGCGCCGCAGCGCCTGCTCGGCTGGCCGCGCCGGCGGCCGCCGCAGCCGGACGGTGCCATGGCCCGGCCGTAGCGCGCCTCGACCGTCCGGCCGCTCGCTTCCGAACCTCGCTCGGCCCCGGCGTGGATTGACGGCCCTCGCGCAAGGCCCCATTCCGAGCCGACGCGTCCCTTCCTCGTCCGAGGACACCGGTCTCCATGCGCCTGAGCGTTCGCCTCGACGGGGGCCTGTGCCGCCGTTGGCACCTCCGGCTGATCGAACGCATCCTGCGCCGTCCGGGCCTGTCGGTGTCGCTCGATGCGTCGCCGGGGCCGGGCGCCCTTCCGGCCAACGCCGCACTGCTGTTCCGCCTCGAATCCCTGCTGCGGCGCCTGCCGGGGACCGGGCCGTCCCAGCCCATCCCACGGGCGGGCCTCGACGCCGTCGCCGGCCCGGCCACCGGGGCGCCCGACCTGATCCTCGACCTGTGCGGCGATGCCGAGGCGCCCGCCGGGGTGCCGGTCTGGCGCCTCGCCTATGACGGCGTCTGCGGCGAGGCCGCCCTTCTCGCCGCCCTCCTGGCCGGCACGGCGCCGGTGGTGAGCCTGACCGATGGCGCACGCGTGGTGGCTTCCGGCCGGGTCGGCACCGAGGCGCGCGGCGTCATGCTCACCGCCTTCGAGGATGCCCTCGTGCGCACCACGAGCCTCATCCTGGCCGCCCTCGCGGGATCGGGTCCGTGCCTGTCCCCCGAGGGAGGCCCCGTCCGCGCCCCGCCGCCGGCATCCTTCACGGCGCTCGATCTCGCCGCCCGCGCCGTGCGCACCTGTACCCGGATCGCGGGCCGCCGGCTCCAGTCGCTGGTGACCCGGGCGCCGCATTGGCGCGTCGGCTGGCGCGCCCTGTCGGGGCCGGACCTGATCGACCTGCGGGCGCATCCCGAAACCGGCTGGCACACCCTTCCGGATGACGGCTTGCGCTTCTACGCCGATCCGTTTCCGATCGCCGATGCCGCGGGCACGGTGCTGTTCGTCGAGGATTACAGCCACGCCTTGCAGAAGGGCGTGATCTCGGCGGTGCGTTTCGGCCCGGCGGGGCCGCTCGGAACGCCGGTGCCGGTGCTGGAGGCGCGCCATCACCTGTCCTACCCCTTCGTGTTCGCCGCGGCCGGCGCCCACTGGATGGTGCCGGAGAGCGGCGCCACCGGCACCCTCGACCTCTATCGGGCCACCGCGTTTCCGGGCGGCTGGGTCCGGGAGGCGACCCTGATCGCGGGCCTCAACGCCAGTGACCCGACGCTCCTGTGCCACGGCGGGCGCTGGTGGCTGTTCGCCACCGTGCGCGACGACGGCGAGCAGGATGGCCCCTTCGCCGCCTGGGGTTCGTATTCGGACAGCCTGCACCTGTGGTCGGCGCCGGACTTTCGCGGGCCCTGGACGCCGCATCCCAAGAACCCCGTGCTCATCGACATCGCGGCGGCCCGGTCGGCCGGGCGCATCGTCGAACGGAACGGAACCCTGTTCCGGCCGGTGCAGGATTGCCGGTCGAGCTATGGGGAGGCCCTCGGCCTCGCGCGCATCCAGCGGCTCGATGACGACGGCTACGCCCAGAGCGTCGAGATGATCCTGCGCCCCGGCCCGCGCTTTCCAGGCACCGGACTGCACACGCTCAACCGCAGCCCGGCCTTCGAATTCATCGATGGCGCCGGCCGCGTCCGTCGGCGCTTCCGGGCGAGCCCCTGAGGGTCCGCAAGGATCGCTCGGCCGTTCTACGGCACGTCATCACGGAGAGTTTAATCCGTCCGCCAGGAACAATGGTTCGAAGCTGCGCTTTGGGCAGCGTCGTCGCGGACCGGGCTCCCCCGTCCGTGTTTCGTCCTGCTCGAACGTCCGGAAGGGCCCCTCCATGGCCGAGACGCCGTCTTCGCACATCTCGACCACGCCCGGAGGCTCCTTGCGGGCGCCCTCGACCGGGGTTCTGCGCGGGCTCGATGCCCTCAATTTCTTCCTCGCCGACGTGCGTGACGGGCTCGGACCCTACCTCGCGATCTACCTGATCGCCGTGCGGGGGCCGGACCAGGGCTGGAACGAGGCCACCACCGGCCTCGTGATGACCATCGCGGGCATCGCCGGCCTGATCGCGCAGACGCCGGCCGGCGCCCTCATCGACCGCACCAATCACAAGCGCGCCATCGTCATCGCGGCGGCCGTTGCGGTCACGCTGAGCTGTCTGGTGCTGCCCTTCATCTCGAATTTCTACGTGGTGGCCGCCACGCAGTCGGTCGCCGGCATCGCCGGGGCGATCTTCCCGCCGGCGCTGGCCGCCATCACCCTTGGGGTCGTCGGCCCGAAACTGTTTGCCAAGCGCATCGGCCGGAACGAGGGTTTCAACCATGCGGGCAATGCCGCCTCGGCGGCGATCGCGGGCGGCACCGCCTATTTCTTCGGCCCGATCGTGGTGTTCTGGCTGATGGCCCTGCTCGCCGTCTGCAGCATCGGCGCCATGCTGATGGTGCCGGCCAAGGCCATCGACGACGATCTCGCCCGGGGCCTCGACCAGACCGAGACGCAGGCGCGCACGGACGGGCAGGAGGAGCCCTCGGGCCTCACGGCCCTTCTGAAGAACCGGTATCTGCTGCTCTTCGCGGTGCTCGCCGCCCTGTTCCACCTGTCGAACGCCGCCATGCTGACCTCGGTGGGGCAATTGCTGACCAAGCTGTCCGGCAAGGACAACGCCACCTCGCTGATCGCCATCTGCATCGTGGCCGCGCAGCTGGTAATGGTGCCCGTGGCGGTGTTCGTCGGGGCCAAGGCCGACGCGATCGGGCGCAAGCCGATCTTCCTCGCGGCCTTCGGCGTCCTGGCGGTGCGGGGCGTGCTCTACACCCTGTCGGACAATCCGTTCTATCTCGTCGGCGTCCAGCTTCTCGACGGCATCGGCGCGGGCATCTACGGCGCGCTCTTCCCCGTCATCGTCGCCGACCTGACCCGCGGTACGGGCCGGTTCAACGTCTCGCAGGGGGCGGTCGCCACCGCCCAGAGCCTCGGCGCGGCACTGAGCGCCACGCTCGCCGGCCTGATCATCGTCTCGGCCGGCTATTCCACCGCCTTCCTGGCCCTGGCAGCCATCGCGGCGGCGGGGTTCGCCCTCTACCTCTTCGCGATGCCGGAGACCTACGGCTACGAACCCGGCGCCGCGCGCACCGGCGGCGGTCCGTCGCCGATCCCGTCCCCGGCGGCCTGACCCGTGTCCGCCTCCGACGACATCCTCGCCTTCGCCCATATCGGCGACCTGCACCTCACCGGCGCGGAGGCGGACAATGCCCGGGACTTCGCCGCCATCGTCGACCAGCTCAATGCCATCGAGGGGCTCGATTTCGTCTACCTGCCCGGCGACAACGCCGACAACGGCACGCTCGAGCAATACGCCCTGGTGCGGACCCAGCTCGATCGGCTGCGCAGGCCGGTCCACGTGATCACCGGTGATCACGACCGCGAGGGCGGCAGCCTCGAGGCCTTCTATGCCGGGCTCGGCACCCCGCGCCTGCCCTATGGCGTCACGGTCTCGGGAACCCGCTGCCTGTTCCTCGACATGTGCGGACCCGGGACGGGCGGCCTCGACTTTCGCCTCGGGCCGGATCAGCTGGCCTGGCTCCGGCAGGCCGTCGCCGCGGCCGAGGCGGAGGGCCGGGATTGCGCCCTGTTCATGCACAGCTATCCGGCCGACCTGACCGATGAGGGGGAGGCCAATGCGGTGGCCGAATTGGTTCACGCCTCGCGCATCCGCTTCGTGGAGATGGGCCACACCCACTACAACGAGCTCGCCAATGACGGCCGCACCATCTACGCGGCCACCCGCTCGACGGGACAGATCGAAGAGGGACCGGTCGGCTATACGGTCGCGGCGATCGACCGGGGCGTGGTGAGCTGGCGTTTCAAGGAACTCGCCGCAGGTTGGCCCTTCGTGGTGATCACTGCGCCGGCCGACCGGCGCCTCGCCCATGCCGAGGACCACATCGTCGCGGGACCGACCGAGATCCGCGCCCTGGTGCTCGGCGCCAACCGGATCGCGGTCTGCGAGTTCAGCCTCGACGGCGGCCCCTGGCGTCCGATGAAGCGCGGCGACGGCGAGCGCCGCTTCCGCGCGACCGTCGATTGGCCCGCCGGCGGAAGCCGCCTGACCGTCCGCGCCCAGGATGCCGAGGGCGGCGTCGGCGAGGACCGCATCGAGCCGGCGGGCGATGCCCCCGCCCTGGTCCGCTCGAAGGGGCTCGGCAGCGACGCTGATTCCGTCGGCGCTTGGCCCGACCGGGGAATTCTCGGAACCCAGCTCGGCCCGAACCGCAATGGGCGCCACTGGTGACGCGCGCCCGGCGCGCCTGAACGCTTCTCTCTCAAGGACGTCGAATCCCGATGGGTGCGCTGACGCTGACCCCGAACCTTGCCACCTGGGCCATCGCCGGCCTGGCCACCCTCGGGGTGATCACCCGGCCGTTCTCCTGGCCGGAAGCGGTCTGGGCCGTCCTCGGGGCGGCCGCCCTGGTGCTGTTCGGCCTGATGCCCGCCGGGACCGCCTGGGAGGGCGTCCTCAAGGGCACCGACGTCTACCTCTTCCTCGTCGGCATGATGCTGATGTCGGAGGTGGCCCGAAAGGAGGGGCTGTTCGACTGGCTCGCCGGCATCGCGGTGCGGGCGGCCAAGGGCTCGGCCACCCGGCTGTTCACCCTGATCTACATCGTCGGCACGGTCGTGACGGTGTTCCTCTCGAACGATGCCTGCGCGGTGGTGCTGACCCCGGCGGTCTACGCCGCCACCAAGGCCGCCAAGGTCGAAAACCCGCTGCCCTACCTGCTGATCTGCGCCTTCATCGCCAATGCGGCGAGCTTCGTTCTGCCCATCTCGAACCCCGCCAACCTGGTGGTCTTCGCCGAGCACATGCCGCCGCTGACGCAGTGGCTGGCGATGTTCGCGCTGCCCTCGGCGCTGGCCATCGTCGCCACCTACGCGACCCTTCGGCTGACCCAGAACGCCGCCCTGCGCACCCAGCAGGTCGCGACGGATGTCGCGGCCGTGCCCCTGTCGCGGACCGGCCTCGTCGCCGGCCTCGGCATCGTGGCGACCGGCGGCGTGCTCATCGGCGCCTCCGCCCTCGGGCTCGACCTCGGCCTGCCGACCTTCGTGGCCGGCGGCCTGACCACCGCGGCGGTGCTGCTGATGAAACGCAGCGGCCTCGTGGAGGTCGCCAGGGACGTGTCCTGGAGCGTGCTTCCCCTGGTGGCCGGCCTGTTCGTGCTGGTCGAGGCGCTCGAGACAACCGGCGTCCTGAGGATGATCGCCGATGCGCTGAAGCAGGCCGCCTCGACCGCGCCCACCGAGACCGCCTGGGGCGCCGGCACCCTGATCGCGGTGCTGTGCAACCTCGTCAACAACCTGCCCGCCGGCCTGATCGCCGGTGCCGCGGTGCAGACCGCCCACGTGCCCGACACGGTGGCGGGCGCGGTGCTGATCGGCGTCGATATCGGCCCGAACCTGTCGGTGACCGGCTCGCTCGCCACCATCCTGTGGCTGACCGCGATCCGCCGCGAGGGCCAGGATGTCGGCTTCTGGCGCTTTTTCAAGCTCGGCCTGCTGGTGATGCCGCCGGCCCTGCTGCTGGCGCTCGCCGGGCTGCTCCTCGTCTGACTCCCTGTCGTCCGATCCATCCTCGTCCGACCCGCGCTATCCAGCCCAAGGCTCCCCGTGAACGCCGCCCTGCTCTATCCCTTCATTCTCGTCGCCGGCATCCTGCAGGCGCTCGGCAATTCGATGAACGCGCAGCTGCGCGGCCGGCTCGTGAACCCCTGGCTCGCCGCCTCGGTCTCGTTCCTGCCCATCGTCTTCGTGTTCGCCACCCTGTTCCTGGTGATGCCGACGCCGCTCCCCACCCTGGAGAGCTTGGGCAGGATGCCCTGGTATGCGCCGCTCGGGGGTGTCGCCGGCGCGGTGGCGGTGTTCGGCGGCCTCGCCTTCATCGACAAGGTCGGGGCCGGGCCCTTCAACGGGTTGACGCTGACCGCCAACATCCTGGCCTCGCTGACGATGGATGCGTTCGGCCTGTTCGGGCTCCCGGGCGGCGGCTTCAAGCCGATGCCCTGGCTCGGCGGGCTGCTGATGGCCATCGGGGTGTTCTTCATCGCCCGCACCACCGCCGACAAGGGCGGCGCGAAGGACGAAGGCCATGGCCTCAATCCGAAGCTGCTCTACCCGTTCATCGTGGTTGCGGGCATCCTGCAGGCCGTCGGCGTGGTGTGGAACGCGCAGCTGCGCGGCGCCCTCGTGAATCCCTGGCTGGCCGCCACCGTCTCGTTCCTGCCGGTCGTGTTCGTGTTCGTGCTGGTGTTCCTCCTGCGCCCGACACCCCTGCCCGCGAAGACGGACGTCGCGGGCGTGCGCTGGTGGATGCCGCTCGCCGGCATCACCGGTGCCGTGGCGGTGTTCGGCGGCCTGCTGTTCGTCGACAAGGTCGGGGCCGGCGCCTTCAACGGGCTGCTGATCACCGCCAACCTGCTGACCTCGGTGGCCCTCGACCATTTCGGCTGGGTCGGCATGAAGCAAGTCAAGGCTGGCCCGGCTCGCCTCGGCGGCGCCGCCCTCATGGTTGGGGGCATCGTCCTCATCTCTGTGTTCTGAGGCCCGCCTGCGTATTCCCAAGCGCGAAGCTTGAGGACAAACGGTTGCACCCACCGGGTAACGTTGGCCTTTTCGGCCCCCGGCGTGCTAAAGCTTCGACGATCCCGCCCGGAGCCGATCCGCGTCAAGGGTGTGTGGACTGCCTCTCGTGCCGCCCGATCGCCGTTTCCGGCGTCATCCGGCGCGCGTCACGACCCCATCGGTCACCGGACCTCGGCGCGTCGAGCCGCCCACGCGGCCGCGCCGTCCGACAGTCAGGACGCTGCGCTGCGCGCGTGCGGGAGGGTTCAAGGATAGGAATGCAATGAGCGACGAGACCGACGCCCGGACCCGATCCGAGGAGCGTGCCGAGCGTGCCGAGCGGATGGCCAAGGAAGGCGCCCAGGCCATGGCCGAGCACATCGCTTCGGTGAAGGCCGTGGACGAGCGGACGGTGAAGCTGCGTGCCCTGCGTCTCGCCAAGGAAGCGGCCGAGGCCGAGGCGAAGGCCGCGGCTCCGCCGGCCGCCCCCAAGCGCAAGCGCTCCTGACACGATCCGGCGGAGAAGAAGCCATGGCATTCGATCGCTCCCGTCGCCCGAGCGACCCGCGACAGGCCGCCGAGGCGGCCTTCAAGGCCGCGACCACCAAGCCACCCGAGGTCGCCAAGCCGGCCGCCGTGGCGCCCGTCGCCGGCGTCGCGAGCGCTGCGGTGCCGGGTGCCCGCGAGATGGTGAGCCTGCGCCTCGATCGGGCGGTGCTGGAGCATTTCCAGAAGGACGGCCCGGGCTGGCAGGATCGGATCAACGCGGCCCTGAAGAGTGCCGCCGGCCTGTAGCCGACGCCAAGCCGGTTCAGCCGAACCCGCCCCGCTTGAGCCGCATCACCGTGCGGTCGAGGACGCCGAGGAATGCGGAGCGGTCACGGGCCGAGAACGGCTTCGGGCCGCCGGTGATCGCCCCGGCCTCGCGCAGGTCCTGCATCAGGTTGCGGGTGGCCAGCGCCATGCCGATTCCGCTCTCGCTGAACGGCTTGCCGTTGGGGCCGATCACCTCCGCCCCCGCCTTCACGCAGCGGCTGGCCAGCGGGACGTCCGCGGTGATCACGATGGCCCCCGGCCGCGCCCGCTCGGCGATCCAATCGTCGGCGGCATCGAAGCCGTCGCTGACCACCACCCGCTCGATCCAGGGTTCCCGCGGCAGGGCCATGAAGCTGTTGGCCACCACGAACACGTGGAGCCCGTAGCGGCCGGCGACCCGATAGGTCTCGTCCTTCACCGGGCAGGCATCCGCATCGATGTAGACCACGATCGGGTTGGGCGGGGCGGCGTCGGTCATTGGGCGGCGACGCTCTGGGCGAGGGGCGTTTCGTCCAACATCGCGACCGCTGCCGGCACCCGCTCCAGGGTCGAGACGCTGAGCGGTTGTCCACGCCCGCGCAGGGCATGGGCCCCGAGGGACCGGGCGCGGATGCCCTCGGGCAGGCGGGTGATCCGGGCCAGAAGGTCGTCGGAGACGAGGATCTCGGTGGCGAGGGGGCGACACAGGGATTCGATCCGCGCGGTCACGTTCACGGCGTCGCCGAAATACGCGATCTTGTGTCGGTCGACCCCGACTTCCGCCGTGACGATCGAGCCGCCGTGCAGGGCCGCGCGCAGGCGCGGCACGGTGCCGAACCGCGCCATCCAGGCCTCGGATTCGGCTTCGAGGCGATCCATCACGTCGAACACGCAGGCGACGCAGCGCGCGTCCTTCAGGCCACGGGCCATGGGCCAGGTGATCATCGCCATGTCGCCGATATAATCGTCGATGGAGCCCGAATTGCGCCGCACCGGTTCCGCGAGCGCGGCGAAGACCGCGCCCAGATAGGCCTGGGCCTTCAGGTCGCCATGGGTCTCGGCGAAGGCCGTCGACCCGACGACGTCGAGGAACAGGAAGATCCGCTCCTCGCGCACCGGCTGGTGATAGCGCCCGACGAGGAAGTTCACGAACACCTCGCCGCCGATGAGGTCGCGCATGCGGATGACGAAGACCAGCATCGCCGAGACCGCGAGGCAGTAGGCCAGCACCCGCGGGGTGATCCGCACCGCGTGGCTGAGGTCGTCGTCGGTCAGCCCGAGAGCCCAGACCAGAAGTCCGCCCAGGGCCATGCCGGCGGCGATCATCAGCACGTAGGCGAGTTCGGCCGCCGGAACGTAGAGCTTGGCCGGCATCCGGCGCATCCGCGCTTGGAGCCCGCCGAGAATCATGCCCCGGTCGAAGGCCAGGGTCGTGCCGCCGACCGCCAGACCGTAGATCATGCCGGCGAGCGGCGTGGCGCCGCCGGCGAAGAGCACGTTGTAGAGGAGGCCGGCCCCGCCGCAGGCGATGAGGATGAGGAGCCAGAACCAGCGGTGCTGCGGCAGCATCAGCGGCGTCCCCCGTGCGGCGCCCCGGCACGGTCCGGCGGCGGCGATCCGGCGGGAATGGGGGAGGGAGCAGCGCTGCGCAACGGATGTACCCCTTCGGGGATGGGTCCGCCGGCGGCGCAGCCCCTTGGCGCGCCGAGCTTCGAACCGCGTTCTGATCACCGTCGCATGATGGCGCGAGTAAGGCCAAGGTGGCGCCCCCCGTCGGAACGGGGACCGGTGTGGCCTCCGCGCGTTGGTAGGGGGACCCAACAGGACGGGAGTGGACGGGCATGCGCAGCAGAACCTTCGGCGGAACGGCACGCGCGGTCCCGGTGGTCGGGCAGGGCACGTGGCACCTCGACCAGGCCGATCCCGCCGCCGCCATCGCCACCCTGCGGGCCGGGCTCGAGGCCGGCATGACCCACATCGACACCGCCGAGATGTACGGCGAGGCCGAGCCCCTGGTGGGCGCGGCGATCGCTGGCCGGCGCGACGCGGTGTTCCTCGTCTCCAAGGTGGTGCCGGGCAATGCCAGCCGCGCGGGCGTGGTCGCCGCCTGCGAGCGCTCGCTGAAGCGTCTCGGCACCGACCGCCTCGACGCCTACCTGCTGCACTGGCCGGGCCGGCACCAGCTGGCGGAGACCATCGCGGGCTTCGACGCCCTGCGGCAAGCCGGCAAGATCCTGTCCTGGGGCGTGAGCAACTTCGATGTCGCCGATCTCGACGCCGCCCTGGCCATCGCCGGGCCGGGGCAGATCGCCTGCAACCAGGTGCTCTATCACCTGCAGGAGCGCGCCATCGAGCACGCGGTCCTGCCCTGGTGCCAGCGCAACGGAGTCGCGCTGGTGGGCTACTCGCCCTTCGGCAGCGGCGACTTTCCGGACCCTCGCAGTCCCGGCGGCCGCGTGCTCGCCCGCATCGCCGAGGCGCACGGCACCACCTCGCGCGCGGTCGCGGTCGCGTTCCTCACACGGGCCGAGGGCAGTTTCACCATTCCGAAGACGGCGCGGCCGGAGCGGGCGCGGGAGAACGCGGCGGCCGGGGCGATCACCCTGTCGCCGGAGGATCTCGCGGCGCTGGACGCGGCTTTTCCGCGTGGCCCGCGTCCGCGTAGCCTGCCGATGCTGTAATCCATCGGATGAACCCATGGCCTATGGCCAAGGTTGACACGGGTGGACCGTCCGCGCCGGAGGGCGGCGCCGGTCGATGCAGGGAGTGCGAGCGATGGCGCGTTGGCTGGGTCCGACCGGTCTTGGGCCGTACAATCGTGGATTGTTCGGTCTTGGGCTGTGCTGCCTCGCCAGTGCGCCCGCTGCGGCCGAGGAGGCCCGAGCGCAGACGCGCAATGCGTACCAGCCCAACGGCGAGACCCTGACGATCGACGAGAAGGGCATCACCCTGACCTTCCCGGACGATGTCGCCAAGCTGCGCATCGGCGGCAAGCTGCAGCTCGATTTCGGGGTCGCGGGAATCCGCCAAGCCGGGTTTCCCGAGCCGTTCCCCGAGAATTTCGCCGTGCGGCGCTCGTGGATCGAGAGCTATCTGACCCTCGGCAAGAGCCTGGAACTCGCCTTCCAGTACGATTTCGCCGACCCGATGCGGCCGATCAACGATGCGGCCGCCGCCTATACGGGCTTCGAGAACACCCTGCTGACCGTCGGCAACATGAAGGAGCCCTTCAGCCTCGATCAGCTCACCAGCGACAACAACACCCTGTTCACCGAACGCTCGCTGGCCGATGCCTTCGCGCCCGCCCGCAATTTCGGCTTCGCCGTCGGCCGGCACGGCGAGGACTGGACGGTGGTCGCCAGCGTCTTCGGCGGTAACGCCAACACGGGCGTCACTCGCGAGGGCGTCGCCGCCACGGCACGCGCCACCTATGCGGTCATCCACGAGGAGAACCGCGTGCTGCATCTCGGCCTCGCCGGCAGCGTGCGCGACCTGCCCCGCGACGGGTCCGGGCTGGCCCTGTCGAGCCGCTCCGAAGCCTTCCTGTTCCAGCGGACCTTCGTCGATACCGGTGACATCCGCGATGCGTCGGGGGTGCGCCGGATCGGGCTGGAGGCGGCCTATCGCGACGGGCCGTTCCTGGTCCAGGCCGAGTACATCCGCACGGAAGTCGACCGCTTCGGCGGAGCGCCGTCGGCCGGCTTCCAGGGCGGCTACATCCAGGCCAGCGTCGTTCTCAACGGCAAGGGCCGGGCCTACAAGCTCGCCCCCGATTACGGCACCACCTATGCGATCTTCTCAGGGGTGGAGGTGCCGGAAGCCGACCGGGTCTCGCGGGGCGGGATCGGGGTGTTCGAACTCGGCACCCGCTTCAGCGCCATCGACCTCGACGATGCCGGAATCCGCGGCGGCATCGAGCGGGACGTCACGGTGGGGCTGAACTGGTATCCCGACCGCAACATCCGGATCGTGGCGGATTACGTCCGCTCCCATACCAGCCCCTCCGCCGTCCAGGGCGGTCGCACCCTCGACGCGGACACCTTCATCGGCCGGTTCCAGCTCTACTGGTGAAGCGCAGGGCCAGGGTGCGGCAAGCGGTGCCCGGGCGCTACTCGCCGACGCCGAACAGCTTCTCCAGGAAGTTGCGGTCGTCGCGGCTCGGGCCGCGGCCGGCATCGGCGTGGCGTGCGGTCGGGCGCGAAGGGGCGGCCGCCTGCGGCTCGCCCAGGAGGGCGCCGATCAGGCCGCCGGGCGTGCTGTTGGTCACGGCCGGCTCGGAGGGAGCCCGATTGCGCCAGTTCCTGGCGCCGGGGAGCATCACGGGGGTCTGGCCCTTGAGCGCCACCGTCATGTAGGCTTTCCAGATCTCGCCCGGCAGGTTGCCGCCCGAGACCTTCTTGGTCGGCTCGCCATCGTCGTTGCCGAGCCAGACGCCGGTCACCAGGGTGGCCGAGTAGCCGATGAACCAGGCATCGCGAAAATCCTGGCTGGTGCCGGTCTTGCCCGCGAGATCCCAACCCGGGATCTCGGCCTTCCGAGCGGTGCCGGAGACGAAGGTCTCGTGCATCATCGCGTTCATCATCGCGTCGGCGTTGGCGTCCATGACCCGGCCGAGGCCGCCGTCCTTGCGCTTGTAGAGCACCTTGCCGTCGGCGCTCTTCACGCTGGCGATGATGTAGGGGATCACGCCGGTGCCCCCGTTGGCGAAGGCCGCGTAGGCGCCGACCATCTCGAGCGGCGTCACCTCCGAGGTGCCCAGCGCGATCGAGCCGTTGGCCTGGAGCGGAGAGGAGATGCCGAGCCGCTGCGCGGTCTGCACCACAGCCTTGGGGCCGACCTCCTGGCCGAGGCGGACCGCCACCGTGTTGAGGGAGAGCGCCAGCGCGTCGCGCAGGGTCACGGCCCCGCGATAGTCGCGCGAGTAATTCTCCGGGCTCCAGCCCTTGATGCTGATCGGCGCATCCTCCCGCACCGTGTCGGGGGTCAGGCCGCGCTCCACCGCCGCCAGGTAGACGAAGGGCTTGAACGAGGAACCCGGCTGGCGCTTGGCCGTGGTGGCACGGTTGAACTGGCTCTGGGCGTAATCGCGCCCGCCCACCAGGGCGCGGATGGCTCCGTCCGGCTTCATCGACACGAGGGCGCCCTGGCCGACGTTGTAGCGGCCCCCCTTCTGGTTCAATTCGTCCACCAGCGCCTTCTCGCCGGCCGCCTGCAGGCCGGTCTCGACGGTGGTGGAAATCACGATGTCGCTCTCGAACTTCGGCACGAAGTCGTCGAGCACGTCCATCACGAGGTCGGCGACGTAATTGGCCGAGCCGCCGCCGCGGATGCCGGCCGGTCGGGCCGGGGTCGCGAGCGCCAGCTTGACGTCGGCGGGCTTGGCGAAGCCCAGCTCCTCCATGGCGGCGAGCACCTGGGCGGCGCGGGTCTGCGCGGCGGGGAGGTTGCGGTTCGGCGCGAGGCGCGACGGTGCCTGCACGAGGCCGCCGAGCATGGCCGCCTCCGCCAGCGTCACGGCCTTGGCCGGCTTGCCGAAATAGCGCTGGGCCGCCGCCTCGACGCCGTAAGCGCCGGCGCCGAAATAGACCCGGTTCAGGTAGAGTTCGAGGATCTCGTCCTTGCTGTACTTGTGCTCCAGCCACAGGGCCAGGATCGCCTCCTGGATCTTGCGCGAGGCCGAGCGTTCCGGGGTGAGGAACAGGTTCTTGGCGAGCTGCTGCGTCAGGGTCGAGCCACCCTGCGACACCCCGCGCCGGGTGATGTTCTGGGCGACCGCGCGGGCGATGCCGACGGGATCGACCCCGAAATGGCTGTAGAAGCGCCGGTCCTCGATCGCCACGAAGGCGCGCGGCAGGTAGGGCGGCAATTCCTTGATGCTCACGACCCGGCCGCCGGTCTCGCCGCGATTGGCCAGCAGCGAGCCGTCGCTGGCCAGGATGGCGATGTTGGGTGGGCGCTTGGGCACCGCGAGCTGATCGATCGGGGGCAGTTGCGAGGCGTGATAGGCCACGAGGCCGGCGATGCCGATCACGCCCCAGAGTCCCACGACCACCGTGACGTAGGTGAGCCGTCCGAGGATCGAGCGACGCGCCCGGCGCGGCCCCTTGCGGGGACTGCGCCCGCGGGAGGGCGCGGGCTTGCCGGCAGACGCAACCCGTCCGCCCCGTGAACCTGACTCGCCTCGCGCCACGCCGCCTCCCGGGCGATCGGCCCGCGAGAGGCGCAGGTCGAGATCGGCCGGATCTCCGGCGCGCCCCTCGGGCACGTCGAAATTCGGCTCCCCCCTGCCTCCGCCTGCGCGTCCCTTCGCCATTCGTCCCGTCTGCCCCAAGGTTCGTTCGTGATCCGAGCGACCCTGCTTGCGCACGGTAATTGCGGCGGGTTTAAGGGGTGTTAACCGGAGGAATTTTCAACGCTTTGAGAAATCAGGGAAATTTCGGAATCGGCAGGCTTCGTCGTCAGGCTTTCTCGTCAGGTTTTCTTGCGCAGCGGCCTGACCCAGAGCGATCCGATGTCGGAGAAGCCGGTGGCCGCACTGAAGGCCATCAGTTCTGGTTGCTCCGGGCCGATCAGCAACTGGATGGTGCCGCATCCGGAGGCGCGGGCGGCCTGGGAGGCCGCCTTGAGCAGAAGGCGGCCGATGCCGCGCCGGCGCTCGTCCGGTCCGACCAGCAGGGTGGTGATCAGGGCCGTCGGCAGGTCCGCGTCGAGTGATCGGTAGGCGTGCCAGACGATGAGACCGCTGGGGGGACCCCATTCCAGGGCCAGGAGGGCCGACCCGGTTCCATGCCGGAAGGCTTCGATCCGTTGCGACAGGCGATCGGGGTCGAGGCGTTGACCGGCGGCGCGCAGGAGTTCTGACAGGCCAACCGCATCGGCGCCGGTCGCCGCCCGGATCTCCAGTCCGTAACGGCTCGCCACGTCCGACTCCGGTTTGCCCCGCGGGCGATGCGCCGGCGGAGCCAAGGTGTTTCGAGGGAATGGTGGCGGGCGGGTGTTGCCCGGGCGTCAGTCCCGCCGCATCAGGCCGTACAGGGCGAATCCCGCCAGGGCCGCCAAGCCGAGGGCCAGCCCGCGATTATCCTGGAGCCGGCCCATGGCCGCCTGGCCCGCGTCGCGCAGGTCGTTGCCGAGGGGCGAGCCGTTCAGGATGCGCTCGGCGCGAGCCTGGTTCTCCGGGCGGATCGCGATCGAGACGGCGAAGGCCTCGTCGTCGATGCGGTCGATCTCGACGCTGTTGCGAGCGAATCCGGCCCGGGACAGGCGGTCCCGCGCTGCACGGGCGGCCCGGAGGGACGGAACCGTCACGGAGGCCAACACGCTGTCAGACATTCAGTTTTCTCCTTATTTGGCAGACCAAACTTCGGCCGCGCGAAGGTGGTTCCGCGGGGACGCGTCGATGCCGGTCTCTTAAGCTCTCGGCAACCGCCCCGGTTCTAAGCCCCGCTCGTCTCGCCCGAGCCGATCCCGCGGGCCGTCGCATCAGGAGTTTGCCGGGCTTGCGCGATCCGTTCGTACCTGCCGCCCTTGCCGACCGCCTGCGGGAGAAGCGCCGCAAGGCGCGCCCGCGCGCAGCCCTCGCCTATGAGCCGGCCCAGCCGGTCTTCGCCGAACTGCTCGACACCCGCGGACACGGCACCGGGCAGTTCGTGCGCCTGTCGCAGGGGATGGTCGAGGCCATCACCCGGAGCGCGCGTGGGATGTCGGACCCGTCCTGACAGCCTGGCCTGTAGCCTGCCGGCTTGGCCTGTCAGCGGTCGCAGCCGATGCAGATGTCGCGCACCACGCGCTGGCGGCTTGGGCCGGTGCGCTGGTTCGGCAAACTTCTGTTGAAGGCGTGCTCGGCCGCGCGGGCCACCGGCGGGACTGGTCTCGCAGGTTGCGGTACCGGGGGTTGCGATGGCGTCGGGGCGGGGGCCGTCAGGGCCATGTACTGCGCCGCCGCAGGTGCCGGGAGTGCGAGCCCGGAGATCAGGCCCGCGACAGAAAGGGCGGCCAGCGCCCGTCGCCGCGACAGGACGGCGAACGCCTGTCTCGGCGGCTTGCCGGGCGTCGGCGGTGCAGGACGTCGCGTCGCCATCCGGGCCTCCGGTCGTCTATCCCTGGTCGGTGCGGCCTTCGTTCTCCGCCGCGGCTGCAGTGACGGGAACGAGGCGGAGTCCGGATCGTTCCGCGACCGGCTTGCCCGGGGGCTTGCCAGGGCCTTGCCGGGGGCTTGCCCAGGGGCGTGGCAGGCGCCTTACCGACGCGACGGATCAGACTGCCCGGAGCGATGCCACCTCCGGCCGCGTCCGTTCGCCGACGATGTGGAACGCCCGGGGCCGCACGAACAGGAACGACAGGCGCGTGTGGCGCACGAGCCGCTCGAAGGCCAGCGGGACCAGGATCGCCACCACGGTGACGACGAGGCTCGCGAGCCCGATGTCGGTGATCGCCCCGGATTTCACGATCAGCGTTCGGGTCAACGCCATCGGCAGGAAGAACGCCAGGTAGATCACGATCGAACGCTGGCCGCAGGCCCGCAGGGCCGCCGTCACCGGTCCGCCCGTGCGGGACAGCAGGGCGCCGATGGCGACGACCGCGAGGGCGCCCGCGCCGCTGAGGATCAGGGCGAGGCCCGGCAGGGCCGCCAGGACCGGAACCGCCCGGAACCCGGTCGGGACGAAGACCAGGGCGGCGTTGACCACGGCCCACAGGGCCAGCCCGATCAGGGCGGTGCGGGCGTGGCGCTGCACCAGACCGGCGAAGGTGAAGATGCGCTCGGCGAAGAGGTAGCCCACCAGGAACCAGACGTAGCGGTCGCAGAATTCATCGACGAGCTCCGCCCCGGTGTGGATCGGCAGCACCTGCAGCAGGGCCGCGCCGCCGAGGAGCCACGGCAGGGGCACCCGCCGAAGAGCCTTGGTCAGCACCGAGAACACTGCCAGCAGGTAGATGAACCACAGGGTGGAATAGGGCTCGATCAGGGCCTGGGCGAGATGGGCGACGAAGGCGCCCGGGCCGGCCCCGTCGACGATCTGGCCGTACTTCACCGCCGACTGGATCAGCACCCAGAGGAGGTAGAAATAGACGAAGTGCACGAGGCGCCGGTCGAGGAAGAGGCGCCAGTCACGGTCGATGACCCGACCGAGAAACAGGCCCGACAGCAGGAAGAAATCCGGGATTCGGAACGGGCGCGCGAAGGCCACCACAATGTGGAGGAAACCCTCGCCCTCCATCGCGATGCCGGTGCCGAGGGTCGAATGCATCATCACCACGAGGATGATGCAGAGGCCCTTGGCGACATCCACCCAGGCGAGCCGGTGGCTCTCCTTCGCGGACACCCCCGCATGCCGCTCCGCTCCGACCACCGTCATGATCCCGCCCCTGCCCACCGGGGGGGCAGTTTCGGCGCAGACCCTTAAGGAGGCGGATACGCGGCCGAACGCGCCGGGATCATGCCGAATGTGGGGTTAAGGAGCCGGTGGCGATTGTCCCGGTCAGTGCGGGTCGCGCTTGGCGCTCCGGCGCCCGCGGGTCATCCGCGTCGCGGCGTGGAAATCGTCGGGCTTGGTGCGGACCCAGGCCAGGAACTCCGCCATCTCGGGGGCGGCCCGCAAGGCGTCGACGTCGGCGAGGCGGCGGGCGATCTCGGCCTCGCTGAAGCGGGCATGGATCGCCGAGTGGCAGATCTGGTGCAGCCGCACCGTGCCGGCTCGCGCGCCGCCCTTCAGCTTCGGGGTGAGATGGTGCAGGCTCGACTTGGCGTGCGGCGGGATCGCGCGCTCGCAAAGCGGGCAGATGACCGCCGGCTTCGCCTGGGAGCCGTGCGTGGTCGGGTCGTCCTCTCGCCAGAGCCGGGCGCGTCGTCCCACGGTGTTCTCCTGATCAGACCCGCCGGGGGATTGGGCTCGACGAGGTGTTGGTGCCGACGAGGTGTTGGTGCGAACAAGGTCCTGGTGCGGACAAGGTCCTGGTGCCGATGATCGGCAGTGTTCCGGCGGCGGGGCCGGGAAAATCCGAAGCTTCCAGGCAGGTAGGGACTGGACTTTGGCGTGTCACCAGCGATGTTGCGTCGCGTGAAAGCCCCCGATCCGTCCACCACCTCCCGCATGGTCTTGCGCGCTCATCGCGGTGCGGCCCGCCCGCGATCCGCATCGGCGGTCAGGGTCGAGTGCCGCGCGGATTGATGGGCATGGCAGGGTGCGTGCGGGGAAAGGGGCGGATCGGCCTGAGCACGAACGTGCTGCTGGTCGGACTGATCTTCAGCGGGTTGGGCTTCGGGATCGGAGCCGACCTGATGGAAGGCTCGGGCGCCGCCTTCGTGTTCCTGATGGCCGGGTGGGTGCTGGGGCTCTGCCTGCACGAATTCGGCCATGCCGAGGCCGCTCGCCTCTGCGGCCTGCCCGCGGCCGGGAGCCTCAGCCTCGATCCGCTGCGCGCGCCGAATCCGCTGGCGACGATGCTGTTGCCGACCGTGTTCACGATCCTGGGCGGGCTCGGCTTTCCGGGCGGGGTCGGCGCGTCCCCCGAGGGCGTTTCGAGTCCGGCGCGCCGGTCGATGATCGCCGCGGCCGGCCCGGCGATGAGCCTCGCCTTCCTGGTCGCGCTCGTGGTCCTGTATGCCCTGGCCAGTCCCGCGGCGGAGACCCTGCGGGCCGCCCTGGCCGTCTCGGTGCTGTTCCAGGGCACTGCCCTGATCCTCGGCCTGATGCCCGTGCCGGGCCTCGACGGTTACGATATCGTCCGCCCCTGGATCTCAGGCCCTGCAACGGCCCGGGCCGGGACCGCCCCATCACGCCCGTCCGGCATATGGACCTGGGCGGATCGGATGGCCCGGCATTCGAGCCTCGTGCTGCTCGGCATCTTCCTGGTCTCCGGCGCCTTCACCCGCCCGCTCTTTCGCGCGAGCCTGCGGCTGACCGCCGGCCTCGGCATCGATCTTGCCGACGTCATCACCGGCTACAGGCTCGTACGCCTCTGGTGATCGCGGGCGGCGATCGGTCGGGGGTGCGTCCGTGGCGCGTGAGGATCGCGCGGCTTTCGTGCTAGGTGCGCTCCGCACCCGGACCCGGCTCGCTCCGCCGCGGAGCCGGTGGAGACCCAAGATGGCCCTCAAGACGACGTTCCTGGTCCAGACCTTCGTGATCAAGCGCAAGCGGCTCTCGCCGGGCGACCGGGAGGTGGCCGTGACGGAGAGCGGCGCCCTGAAGAAGGCCGAGGCGATGGCCGGCCGCTTCCCCGGCACGGCGGCGATCAAGGTCGTGGCCGACGACGAGACGGGCGAACTGGAAAGCGCCACCATCCTGGGCAGCTTCGGCGAGATCCCGGACGATTTCGCCGAGAGCCTGCAGGGCGGCTGAGGGCAGACCAGAGTCGGATCCCGGGTTCCTCGACGCACGAAGGCCCCGCCTTTCGGCAGGGCCCTCGCGGGTATCGGGGGATTCGTGCTTGGCTCGGATCTTACGGGCAGGCGTGGCGCTGGCCGTCATTGCCCAGATAGGTCCCGCTCCGGCGATCGTAGGAGCGGAAGCGCTGGACGCAGTAGGCGACATCGTTGCCGGCAGGCGCGACTTCCGTGGTTTCCGCGTAGCCGGCCGGGGCGTAGGCGCCGCCGTAGGGCGCATAGCCACCGCCGTAATAGGCCGGCGCGTAGCCGCCCGCGTAGTAGTCGTCGCCGTAATAGCCGCCATAGGCGCTGCCGAGGCCGTAGCCGATGCCTGCGCCGGCAAGACCCAGGCCGAGCCCGAGGCCGATTCCGCCGTAGCCGCGACGATACCCGTGGCCGTAGCCGCGGCCGGCGAAGTGGCCCCGATCGAAGCCGCCCCGGTGTCCGGCGAAGCCCGCGCGATTGAAGCCGCCCCGGAAGCCGTTATTGGCGGCGAAACCCGCTCCGGCGCCGAGACCAGCCCCCGCACCGATCACACCACCCCGGTTGAAGCCGCCGCGGTTGAGGCCACCCTGGGCCAAGCCGCCGCGGAAGCCGCCGCCACCGAAGTTGCCACCGCGGAAGCCGCCGCCCGCGAATCCGCCGCGACCGCCGAATCCGCCGCCACCGATTCCGCCGCCGTGGAAGCCGCCGCCGCCACCCCGGAACCCGCCGCCGCCCGGACGCGCGTCGGCGGTCACGGGAATCATCGAGAGGGCACCGACCAGGGCGGCCGAGGCCAGAAGAATGCGCTTCATGGGAGAAATCCTATGGTGGCATGCCGATCGTAGAGACCGGACGTCTGATCAGTAAACGCGGGACTGAGCGACGAAGTTCGTCTTGGACGACATTCCGCGTCGGTTTGTCAGGGCAACGATTGACAAACGCGACGCCGACCTTGAATCTGGAACCATTCCGAGGGGGGCCCCGAGTGCGGGGGCTGAGATTGGGCGCGTCGCCCTGACCCTTGAACCTGATCCGGTTCGTACCGGCGGAGGGACGGGAATTATCAGAAGCGGCGCGTGGGTTCAGGCGTCGTCCCATCCAAACCGCCGTTCGCGAGTCCGGATCGTCTCCCACGCCAGGAGCGACCCCGATGAATGCACCCGTTCTCCCGAAAGATCTGCCGCAGGGCCAGGCGCCCGCGGTGACCACCGGCCCGATCATGGGCTCGCGCAAGGTCTATGCGGCGGTGGCCGGGCATGACGACATCCGGGTGCCGTTCCGCGAGATCACCCTGAGCGATCCGAAGGAAGCGCCGGTGCGGGTCTACGACCCGTCGGGCCCCTACACGGAGACCGATGCGGGGATCGACCTCAGCGCCGGCCTGCCGCTGGTGCGCGAGCCCTGGATCGCTCGGCGTGGCTACGCCACCGTGACCCCGCGCGCGGTCAAGCCCGAGGACAACGGCTTCGTGCCCGAGGACAAGCTCGTGGCCCCGTGTCCGGCCACCCGCGAGATCCGCAAGGCCGCACCGGGCCAGATGGTGACGCAGTACGAGTTCGCCCGCGCCGGGGTCATCACCGAGGAGATGATCTACGTCGCGCACCGCGAGAACCTGGCGCGCGAGACGATGCTGGAGGGCGCCCAGGCGGCGCTCAGCGACGGCAACAGCTTCGGCGCCGCCCTGCCGGCCTTCATCACGCCCGAATTCGTGCGCGACGAGGTGGCTCGCGGCCGCGCCATCATCCCGGCCAACATCAACCACCCCGAGGTGGAGCCGATGGCGATCGGCCGCAACTTCCTGGTCAAGATCAACGCCAACATCGGCAATTCGGCCGTGACCTCGTCTGCGGCCGAGGAGGTCGAGAAGCTGGTCTGGGCGACCCGCTGGGGCGCCGACACGGTGATGGACCTCTCCACCGGGCGCAACATCCACAACATCCGTTCGTGGATCGTGCGCAACTCGCCGGTTCCGATCGGCACGGTGCCGATCTACCAGGCCCTGGAGAAGGTCGGCGGCGATCCGCTGAAGCTCGACTGGGAAGTCTTCAAGGACACCCTCATCGAGCAGGCCGAGCAGGGCATCGACTACTTCACCATCCATGCGGGCGTCCGCCTCGCGCACGTGCCCCTCACCGCGCGCCGGGTCACCGGCATCGTCAGCCGCGGCGGCTCGATCATGGCGCGTTGGTGTCTTGCCGGGCACCGCGAATCGTTCCTCTACGAGCGCTTCGACGAGATCTGCGACATCATGCGGGCCTACGACGTCTCGTTCTCGCTGGGCGACGGCCTGCGCCCCGGCTCCATCGCGGATGCCAACGACGCGGCGCAGTTCGCCGAACTCGAGACTCTGGGCGAACTCACCAAGATCGCCTGGGACAAGGGCTGCCAGACCATGATCGAGGGCCCCGGCCACGTGCCGATGCACAAGATCAAGGTGAACATGGAAAAGCAGCTGGTGGAGTGCGGCGAGGCGCCGTTCTACACCCTCGGCCCGCTGACCACCGACATCGCCCCCGGCTACGACCACATCACGTCGGGCATCGGCGCCGCCATGATCGGCTGGTTCGGCTGCGCCATGCTCTGCTACGTCACCCCGAAGGAGCATCTCGGCCTGCCCAACCGCGACGACGTCAAGGAAGGCGTGATCACCTACAAGATCGCGGCCCATGCGGCAGACCTCGCCAAGGGCCACCCGGCGGCGCAGCTGCGCGACGACGCTCTCTCGCGCGCCCGGTTCGACTTCCGCTGGGAGGACCAGTTCAACCTCTCCCTCGATCCCGACACCGCCCGCGCCTATCACGACGAGACCCTGCCGAAGGACGCCCACAAGGTCGCGCATTTCTGCTCGATGTGCGGTCCGAAGTTCTGCTCGATGAAGATCACGCAGGACCTGCGCGCCGAGGTGCTGGCGATGGAGGCGGCCGGCCAGGTTCTGGGCGAGGCGACGGCCATGAGCCAGGCCGAGCGCGAGGCCGGCATGGCGGCGAAGTCGGCCGAGTTCCAGGCCGAGGGCGGCAAGCTCTACGTCGACGCGGCGGAGTAGTCCCTTCCTCCCCGGATCGGTCAGGGGCGTCTGACGGGTCCGGGGCAGGCACGAAAAGGAAGGATCGCCATCGGTGCCTTGAACGCGAGCTGGGTCTCCATCCCTACGCCGTAGGCATCGTAAAGCGCACCGAGCATGAGCTTGGCTGCGATGTCATAGTCCGGTGGTGTCCCGAGCGTGATCTCCCGGGTGTGGTTTTTCGTCTGATCGGTTTGGGTAAATCCCAACTGCCGCAGAGCCGCGTCCGAAGCGTGCGAGAGCTCGAAGCGCAGTGTCGCTGATTGAGGGCCATAAGCACCGGACGAAGCTTCGCAGAACATCTTCGTGTCCTCATCGAAGAACATGCATTGAAGAACATGCATTGCACGTAGCTCTGGTCCAGTCGGGCATCGCTGACGACGAGGAACCGATCCCGAGAGGTTGAGCGCGGGCCAAGCCGGTGGATACTGCGCACCCGCTCGATGACGGCGCAGCGACGGGCTTTGATGAAGGCTGCCCGGTCGCGATCGGCTGGAGCCGCGTCGGAGGGCGGACCGGAGGCGGCCATCAGCATCGCGTAAGCGATGCAGCGGGTTCCGATTCGCCCCAAGGTGGTGAGGGTCATTCCAGCGGCTCCCGATTCCGATCGTCGGGAGAATCATCGCCCGCGCCCGTCATGCAGTCTGTAATTGCATCACGGGGCTTCTCCGCCATCTGTCATCTCAGGCGAACAGCCCGTGCACGAACCAGCGCGCCGGCGCCGGTATCGCCGGAACTTCTTCGCGATAGACCCAGAGGCGGCGGCCGGCCTCGTCCTCCACCACGTAGTAATCGCGCGTCGGGCCGGGGGCATGCCACCACTCGTCGGCGATGCGCTCCGGGCCGTCCGCATGGGCGATGCGATGGACCCGGCGGCGCCAGCGGAAGCGGTGCGGCGGCCCGTCGGGAGCCAGCGCGATGACGTCCTCGGCCGCCTCGCCCCGGCTGAGCAGCACCAGCGGGCGCGGCGGCAGGCGCGCGCGGGCTCCCGGATCGGGCCGGTCCGCCTGCGCGGGGAGGCTGGCGCGCCACGGCTCCGCGGCCTCGGCCTGCTCGGGCAGATGGGTCTGGCGAAACCCGAGCCGCATCATCCGCCGGCCGAGGCGCTGGCGCAGGGCATCGCCCAGATGCTCGGCGCCTTCACACCCGCCGGAGGCCTCCATCAGCGTCGCCTGGCGTGCCGTGATCGTGCCCGTGGCGGTGACGTCGAGACTGACGGTCTCGAAGCCGAACCCGGCATCGAGGGCCGGGCCGAGGCGGTCGAGGCGCAGGGCGAGCAGGCGTCCGATCTGGCTCGGGCAGCGGGTCGGCAGGCTCAAGCCGAGATCGAGGGTGCGCAGGATTCCATCGACGCGGGTCAGGGTCAGGCGCACGGCCCGGGCACCGAGGCCGGCCGCCTCCAGCCGGGGCCCAATGCGCTCCATCAGACCCATGGCGGTGGCCACGATGGTCTCCGGCTGCCCGATCGGTTCGAGGAAGCCGCGCACCGCCTGGAATTCCCGGGGGTCCTCGGCGGTGACCAGGGGGTCGGGCCGGTGTCCGAGGGCCTGATCGAGGCGCAGCAGCAGGGTTTCGCCGAAGCGTCGGGCCAGCGGTGCCCGGGGCGCCGTGGCGAGGTCGCCGATTCGGCGCAGGCCGAGGCGGGCCAACGCCTGCGCCATGGCCGCATCGAGGCGCAGGGCCGAGACGGGCAGGGCGTGCAGGGCCTCCGCGTTGCAGCCCGGAGCCACGAATCCGCCTCCGCCATGGCGCGCCAGGGCGAAGGCGCAGGCCGGCGTATCGGCGAGCGCGATGCGGGCCGTGATGTCGCGCGTCGACAAACGCCGGGCGAGGTCGTCCATCAGCGCGGCTTCGCCGCCGAACAGGTGGCTCGCCCCCGCGATGTCGAGGAAGAACCCGTCGCCGCCCTCCGCCGGGCCGTAGGGGGCGACGACGGGCGTGTAGCGCTTGGCCCAGAGGCACAGGCGGTGCAGCGCGGCGGCATCGGCCTCCGGATCGGCCGGATGGACGGCGACCGGCGTCCCGATCCGGGCGCGTGCCCGGGCCAGGGTTTCGCCGGGCGCGAGGCCGAGCGCGCGGGCGGCCGCGTCCACCGCCACCAGGCGCAAGCCGTTGGCCTCCATGGCGGCCACGACCATCGGGCCGCCTTCGCCGGTCCCGCCTTCGCCAGGGCCACCTTCATTTGGGCCGCCATCAGCCCGAGCGCTGGGCGCGTCGTTCGCCGAGGATGCCGCCTGGGCCCGCCTCAGCCGCGTGATCGGCCAATGCTCCAGCCAGACCGAAACGATGCGCGGCATGATCCCACTCCAGAAGCCAATGTCCGGTCCGTCCGTTGCGGCTCCGGTCGAGCGTCACCTGCCAGCACGGCCGCTCGATGCAGCCGAAGCGGTCGCGCAGGGCCTTGCCGGCGGCGACCCGCCAGCGCGTCGCCGCCACGTTGGGGCTGTCCGCCTCCGGTGGTCTCAGCACGAGGAGCAGCAGGTCGGTGCGGGCCGCCGCGAGATGGAGCCGGCGGCTCTGGGCGAGAGGCAAGGCGGCATCGATGAGGCCCGCCACCGCCGCCAACCCCTGCGCGCGCAGGGATTCCTCGAGCGCCCGGTAGGCGTCGCCGTCGCTCGCCACGTCGAACAGCAGCAGGCGGCCGGGATCGAGGCCGAGCCCGGCCAGCCCATGCCCGTAGGGGAGGGGGTGCCCCCGGCCCACCACCAGCAGGGCCTCGCCGCGCACCCGGGCGAGGTGGCGCGCCACCAGCGCGAGGGCGAAGCCCAGCGCCGCCGGTTCGTCGCCCGCCTGCGCCGGGGCGATCTCGTGCAACTGCCCGAGGGCGAGGCCGCCCTGGGCGAGGCGTGTATCGACGTCGTGGATGCCGAGGGGCAAGGCCCCCCGGAGGACGGACGTACCCCCGCGATCGGCCACGAGGGCGCGCAGGGCGGCCAGATCCAGGGGCGCCAGATCCAGGGGTACACTCGAACTCAAAACATCCGGACCCGAAGCATCCGGACCCGAAGCATCCGGGCTCGAAGCATCCGGGCTCGAGGCGTCCGAATCTGGCGCATTCGCCGATGACGTCTCGGTCTCCGCGTCGGGAGGGTCTTCAGGGCTCTGTCTCATCGGCTCCGTTCCATCCCGCTACGCTAAGAACAAAACAGGAACACACTCAATCGGTTTCCGGGGGGATTCAGAATTTCGCTCGTGCTCAAGGACTTGGCCTGTGGACGGCTGTGGATGCCTGTGGATGGCGGTCTCCGGGCCGGCCGATCCGCCACGCTTGACCCTGTGGCGAGGGCAGGGCAGCACTCCTCACCTGCCGCGCAGAAGACGCGGATCAGCCGGGAGAACTCCATGCGTCTCGCTCGTGCCCTCGTGATCCTGTCGGGCCTGATCACCGTCGCGGGCGGCCTGCCCGCTGCCGCGCAGACGGCGGCCCAGCCCAGGAGCGAGGCGGCCAGAACGCGCCGGCCCCAGGCCGTGTCGCAGCCGATCCAGGTCTACGATGCCCGTTTCGAGAACGGGGACCTGCGCATCTCCGGCAGCGTGCGCAAGCCGGGCACCGTGGTGGTGCTCGACGAAGACATCTCGATCATCGCCGACAGCCGGGGCCGGTTCGTGTTCCGCCTGCCCTACGTGCCCACCAACTGCATCGCTACCCTGAAGGCGGGCGAGGACGAGCGCGAGGCGGTGATCGCCAATTGCGGCCCGGCCGGCCAGCCCGGCCCGAAGGGCGAGACGGGGCAGAAGGGTGACACGGGCGACAAGGGCGAGACCGGCCCCGCCGGACCGCAGGGCGTCGCCGGCCTGCCCGGTCCCCAGGGGCCGAAGGGCGAACCGGGCGCCAAGGGCGAGACCGGTGCGAAGGGCGAGACCGGTCCCAAGGGTGAGGCGGGACCCAAGGGTGAGGCGGGACCCAAGGGCGAGACGGGACCCAAGGGCGAGGCCGGCCTTAAGGGAGAGGCGGGCGCGAAGGGTGATCCGGGCGCGAAGGGCGAACCGGGCCAGAAGGGATCGGCTGGCGAGCGCGGCCCGGCGGGCCCGAAGGGCGAAGCCGGTCAGGCCGCCCTCGCGGCCGCCGCACCCGCTTCCCCGTTCCGGGTCGTGCGCCAGGACACCTGCCCGGCGACGGGCTGCGCGATCACCTGCGAGGGCACCGAGATCCTGGCTTCGGCGCTCTGCCTGAAGGGCGGCAGCGCCATCGTGACGGCGGGCGCCGACGGAACCTTGAGTGCCGCCTGCCCCAGCGAGAGCCAGGGTCTCGTCGGCCTCTGCGCCCGACGCTGAGGCGCCTCTCGCCTATCGCCGAACCGAAGCCGTCCGGTGTAAGGACGCGCTTCGTTTCGCGCCGATATCGATTCTGCCCTTGTCGATCCCCCTCATGCCGCTTGCCCGTTCCAGCATCCATCCCAGCCCCCGCGAGGCCATCCGATGAGCCTTGGGATCTGGGGCAAGCTCGGCGGCACCGGAATCGGCCTCGCCATCGGCGGCCCCCTCGGCGGCCTCGTCGGCGGGGTCGCCGGGCACTTCCTGGTCGACCGCGAGGGCGCGCTGTTCGGCACCACGCCCCGCGACGTGGTGTTCACCACGGGCCTGGTGGCGCTCGCCGCCAAGATGGCGAAGTCCGACGGCGTGGTGACGCCGGCCGAGGTCGAGGCCTTCGCCAAGGTGGTGCAGGTGGACGAGCGGGCCCGGCCCGGCGTGCAGCGCCTGTTCGATCTCGCCAAGGGGACTTCGAACGGCTTCGAGGCCTATGCCCGCCAGCTGGCCACCACCTTCCGTGACGAGCCGGCCCTGCTGGAGGACGTGCTCGACGGCCTGTTTCACATCGCCAAGGCGGACGGCGCCATCCACGAGGCGGAGGAGCGCTACCTGCGCGCGGTGGCGGAGACCTTCGGCTACGACGAGGCCGCGTTCCGGCGCATCGCCGCCCGGCATGTGCGCCTGTCCGACGACCCCTACCTGGTGCTGGGTCTCGATCACGACGTCGACGATGCCGCCCTGAAGGCGGCGCACCGCGCCCTGGTGGTGGAGAACCACCCGGACCGCGCCATCGCCCGCGGCCTGCCGCCGGAGGCGGTGGCCATCGCCACCCGCCGGCTCGCGGCCATCAATGCCGCCTATGACCGGATCACCGCCGAGCGGGGCCTGCCATGAAACCCACCCCCGAGAGCCCCATCGCCACCAGCGTCCACCCTTCGCCGAACCACGGTGAGCGCCGGGCCGGCCCGATCGACCTGCTGATCCTGCACTACACCGGCATGGACAGCGCGGCCGCCGCCCTGCAACGCCTCGCCAACCCGGTGGCGGAGGTCTCGGCCCATTACGTGGTGCTGGAGGACGGCCGCGTGGTGCAGATGGTGCCCGAGGGGCGACGGGCCTGGCATGCGGGCCAGGGCTCCTGGGGGGGAATCACGGATATCAATTCGCGCTCGCTCGGCATCGAGATCGTCAACGGAGGCCATGCGGGCGGGCTGCCCGCTTATCCCCCGGCGCAGATCGAGGCGGTGATCGCCCTCTGCCGCGATCTCACCCAGCGCTGGAACCTCGCCCCGCACCGGATTCTTGCCCATTCCGACGTCGCGCCCGAGCGCAAGGAAGATCCGGGCGAGCATTTCCCGTGGGAGACCCTGGCCCGCGCCGGCATCGGCCACTGGGTGGCGCCGGCCCCGATCCGCGACGGACGCTTCTTCGCGCAGGGGGATGCGGGGCCGCCGATCGAGGCGCTGCAGGCGATGTTCGCCCTCTACGGCTACGACCTGCCGGTGAGCGCCACCTTCGACGCGCGCATGGGTGCGGTGGTGACGGCGTTCCAGCGCCACTTCCGCCCGGCCCGCGTCGACGGCGTGGCGGATGCCTCCACGATCACGACGCTGCGGGACCTGATCGCGGCCCTACCGGGGCGGTAGCGCACCCGGATGCGCAACCCTCCCCCTCTGCGGGGAGAGGGAAGAGCCGGCGTGAAACTCCAGGCACAGGTCGCCGCTCACGCGCGGTGCTGCGCCGCCTCGCCGCCCTGCGCCTGCATATCCTCCGCAACGGTAACGCGGGTGCGCCAGAGGCTGTAGCTGACGCCGGCCACCAGGAACACGATGGTCACCGCGAGCGAGACCCACGGCGGCACGTGGACGAGGTCGAAGGTATCGGCCACCACGATCTTTCCGCCGATGAAGATCAAGATGAAGGCCAAAGCCGTCTTGAGATAGGCGAAGCGATCCACCATCGCGGCAAGCGCGAAGTAGAGCGCGCGCAGGCCCAGGATCGCGAAGATGTTGGAGGTGTAGACCACGAAGGTGTCGGTGGTGATGGCGAAGATCGCCGGCACGCTGTCGACGGCGAAGATCACGTCGGCGCCGTTCACCAGGATCAGCGCCAGGGCCAGCGGGGTCAGCCAGAGGGCTGTCTTGCCGGTCTTCGGGTCGGGTTTGCGCACGAAGAAGTGCTGCCCGTGCAGCTCGGGCGTGATCCGCAGGACCCGCTGCAGGAACCGGACGGCCCGGTTCTCGCGGATGTCGCCCGGCTCCTCGTCCTTCGAGAACAGCATCTTGAGGCCGGCGAAGATCAGGAAGGCGGCGAAGATCGACAGCACCCAGGCAGCCTGGTGCACGAGGGCCGCGCCGAGGCCGATCATCAACCCGCGCAGCAGCACGGCCGCCAGGATGCCCCAGACCAGGACCCGGTGCTGGGCGGCGCGCGGGATGCCGAGCGCGGTCAGGATGACGGCGATCACGAAGACGTTGTCCATCGACAGCGACTTCTCGACCACGAGGCCGGCCACGTATTCCTGCCCGGTCTGCGGACCGAGAAACCACCAGACCCACCCGCCGAAGATCATCCCGAGGGTGAAGTAGAACAGCGTCAGGAGCAGGCTCTCCTTCACGCCGATTTCGTGGTTCTTGTCGCGGTGCAGGAGCCCGAGATCAAAGGCCAGCAGCCCGGCCACGAGGGCGTGGAACCCAAGCCACATCCATACGGGCTTGCCGAGCCAGTCGTAATACAGAAAATCAACCATGACGCAGGACCGTCGATGCTTCTTGAGGAGAGAAAGCATCGGCTCCGACATCACGGAATGCATCATGCAGCATCCCGCCAGAGGGGCCCGCAGCCGATGAGGCGCAGTTGGGACTCGCCCGATGGCGAATCAAGGGCGAAGACCGGCTGCGTTTGAGAAGACCGGCTACGCTTGACAGGCGTGCCGCGCGACGGCTTCCCAGAACGCATGACTGAGATTGAACGGAGCGGCCCGAACACGTGTGAACCGCAGCCCTGCGATCCGAAGGCCCGTGGCCCTGCCGTGATCGGCGGCGGCCCGGCCGGTCTTGCGGCAGCGGAGGTGCTGGCGCAGGCCGGGCATGCCGTCACCCTGTACGACCGCATGCCGAGCGTCGGCCGCAAGTTCCTCATCGCCGGGCGCGGCGGGCTCAACCTGACCCATTCCGAAGCGCTGCCGGCCTTCCTGGCGCGCTACCACCCGGAGGGCGGCACCCTGGCCGGGGCCATCACGGCATTCCCGCCGGACGCCCTGCGCGGCTGGTGCGACGACCTCGGCCAGCCGACCTTCGTCGGATCGAGCGGCCGCGTCTTTCCGGAGCGCTTCAAGGCTTCGCCCCTGCTGCGCGCCTGGCTGCAACGCCTCGAGGGCCTGGGTGTCCGCATTCGAACCCGCCACCGGTTCACCGGCTGGGCGGCCTCGGGCGGCCCGGTCTTCGAGACGCCGGAGGGCCGGATCGAGACCGCCCACCGCCCGGTGCTCCTGGCGCTCGGAGGCGCGAGTTGGCCCCGCCTCGGCTCGGACGGGACCTGGGTGCCGCTCCTCGAAGGCGAGGGCGTCGCGGTGGCGCCGCTGAAGCCCGCCAATGTCGGCTTCACCGTGCCCTGGACGCCGGTCTTCGCCGAGCGCTTCGCCGGGACGCCTCTCAAGCGCATCGCCCTCGCGATCGACGGCACTTCGGTTCGCGGCGAGGCCGTGATCAGCGCCGACGGGATCGAGGGCGGGGCGATCTATGCCCTCTCGCGCATCCTCAGGGCGGCGACGGAACGGGGCGACGCCGTAATGCACCTGGATCTGCGCCCCGATCTCGCCGCGGCCACCCTGGCGAAATCCCTGCGCGATCCGAAGCCCGGGCTGTCGCTCGCCAACCGCCTGCGGAAGGATGCGGCCCTGCCGCCGGTGGGCATCGGCCTCCTGCGCGAGGCCGCCCATCCGCTGCCCGTCACCACCGAGGCGCTGGCGGCGCTGATCAAGGCGGTGCCGATCCGCCTCCTGGCTCCGCGCGGGCTCGACCGGGCGATCTCGACGGCAGGCGGTGTGAATGGTCGCGAACTCGACGCACGCTTCATGCTGGCGCGGCGGCCCGGCACCTTCGTGGCCGGCGAGATGCTGGATTGGGAGGCGCCCACGGGCGGATACCTGCTCCAGGGTGCCTTCGCCTCCGGCCGCGCGGCGGCCGAGGGCATGCTGGCCTGGATGGCGGCCCGGACAGAGGCATGAGACAGACGCATGAAAAAGGCTCCCTCTCGGGGGAGAGGGAGCCTCGCGGTCCGGCGCAGGCCTGAGGGCCGTACGGGTTTTGGGGTCTCAGCGGCAGTACACGTCGCCGTAGGCGTCGCGGTAGGTGCCGTAGGGGCAGCGGGGAGCCGTGGAGGCGCCAACGATGGCGCCGCCGGCGCCGCCGATGGCCGCACCCGCGAGCGCACCGCCGGCGCGGCCGGTGGCGGCTCCGCCGATGGCGGCACCCGCGAGGGCGCCGAGGCCGGCGCCGCCGAGGGCGCGATCCTGCGGCGTGTTGCAGGCGCCGAGCGAGAGGGCGAGGGCGCCCGCGAAGGTGGCGGCGATGAGCTTCTTCATGGTTCCGAGACTCCCTTGTGCGTCGTGACCCGGCCTTCGGCCGTGATGTTCGTGCCGCCCGAGCTTAAGCATTCCACCTCGGAAATGCACCCCGTACGGCTAAGGTTCCGGCCCGCCTTTCCGTTTGGTGAAAAAACCCTCTAGTGATGCGGCCTTCAGGACCCATCGGGGTGGTGCCGGCCACCCCTTCCGACGCGAGGAAATCATGCAGCGCGCCACCGCCATCGTCCGCAAGGTCGCCGTCCGCGCCGATGCGATCGTCGACACGATCGTGCTCGATCACGCCGCCCGGCAGGCCCCGCCGGAGAGCCTGACGGCGGAGGGTGGCCTGAGTCTCACCCTCGCGCTGGCCAAGGCGGCCGCCTTCGAGGACGGCGATGCCCTGCGCCTGGAGGACGGCCGTCTCGTCGCCATCCGGGCCGCGGGGGAGCCGCTCCTCGAAGTGCGCGCCGAGAACCCGGCCCGGCTCCTGCGCCTCGCTTGGCAGCTCGGCGGAAGCCATGTCCCGGCCGAGATCGCGGCCGACGTGCTCTACGTGCCCCGCAGCGCCGCCGAACTGGTGCGCGGCCAGGGCTGCGCCGCCACCCCGGTGACCCGCGCCTTCAAGCCTGAGCGCGCTGCCCACGACCACAGCCAGTGCGGCCATGATCATCATGCGCATGATCACCACGCGCACGAACATCACGATTATGCCCATCACGATCACGATCACGGCCATTCCCATACGGGGCATGACCATGCGCACGACCATTCCCATGCAAGGCATGACCATGCGCACGACCACTCCCATGCGGGGCATGACCATGCGCACGACCACGGCGCCCCCGGCCATGTGCACGGGCCGGACTGCAAGCACGACCACTGAGCGGGCCGGCCCCGCGTTGAAGCTCCGGGCGCGGACGGTTATGTCCGGCTCATGATCGCCCGCGACCTCCGCTTTTCCATCGCGCCCATGATGGACTGGACCGACCGTTACTGTCGGGCCTTTCACCGCACGCTGTCGCGGCGGGCGCGCCTCTATACCGAGATGGTCACCACCGGGGCGGTCATCCATGGCCCGCGCGCCCGGCTGCTCGGTTTCGACGCGATGGAGCATCCGGTGGCGGTGCAACTCGGCGGATCGAACCCGGCCGACCTCGCGCATGCCGCCCGCATCGCCGAGGGCTTTGGCTACGACGAGGTCAACCTCAATGTCGGCTGCCCGTCCGACCGGGTTCAGGACGGGCGCTTCGGCGCCTGCCTGATGCGCGAGCCCGCCGTGGTGGCCGCGTGCGTCGCCGCCATGAAGGCGGCGGTGTCGGTGCCGGTTACGGTGAAGTGCCGCATCGGCGTCGACGACCAGGACACCGAGCAGGCCCTCGATGCCCTGGCGGAAGCGGTGATCGCGGCCGGCGTCGACGGCCTCGTGGTGCATGCCCGCAAGGCCTGGCTCCAGGGCCTGTCACCCAAGGAAAATCGCGACGTGCCGCCCCTCGATTATCCGCGGGTGGCGCGGCTGAAGCGGGCCCACCCCGCCCTGCCCATCGCCATCAATGGCGGCATCGCCACCATCGCCGACGCGCGGTCCCATCTCGCGGAGGTGGACGGCGTGATGATCGGTCGGGCCGCCTACAGCGATCCGGCGATCCTCCTCGACGTCGATCCGGTCCTGTTCGACGAGGCCGCGCCGGCCGCCGACCCGTTCGCCGCGATCACGGCCTTCGAGCCCATCCTCGCCGGATTCCTGCAGGACGGCACGCGCCTGCATGCGGTGACGCGGCACATGCTCGGCCTATTCAACGGCCGCCCGGGCGCGCGCGCCTATCGCCGGCACCTCTCGACCTTCGCCCTCCAGCCCGAAGCCGGGCTCGCGACCCTCCGGGACGCGGTCGAGCTGGTGGTGCAGGCCGAGCGCCGGATGAGCGCAGCCGACGCTGATGCGGCCTGAATCGCGTACGGCATGGTCCCGTTTGGATCAGCAAGTAAAAATTCGAGACCTTATGAATTTAATTGAATAGAAGCGTTCCGACGTTGCTTGAATATCACGGGTCTAGCGCTGGTAAAACATGACTACATTATGAACGGGCGGCTATGCCTGTTTGCCGCCATGCCTGCGGCGGCGCCCTCCCGCCGATTCGTTCGGGAGGGTCTTGCACGGGGGCAGAGATGCGACGTCATTCAGGTGTTTCCCTTTCCGGTCTTTCCCGATCCGGGGTCTCCGTGGCGGCGATCATCGCCGCTACGCTCGGCGCGACCGGCGCACGGGCCCAGTCGGCCCAGAATATCACGGCCACGGGCCTGGTTTCGGGCCTGAGCGTCCTTCCGAACACCAATGTCGGCATCGCCGACCTCAAGGCGAATCTTGCCACCGCGCTGGCGATCAACAACGGCGCAACCCCCGACCAGCAGCGCCGGGCCATCATCGACAACACCATCACCGGTTCCAACGGCGTCGCGCTGGCTGATGCCTTCGGCTCGCGCCTCGGTGCCATCTACCGGGCCGCGAGCCCGACCAGCGCGATCAATCCGGGGCCCGCCACGATCGGTCCAACCAGCCAGTCCTCGTTCTCGCCGAACGTGCTGCAGCTGATCCGTCAGGCGAATGCGGTCTCCGGAAGCGACTCGGCCTTCGCGAAGAACTATCTTGCCAACGGAACATTCTCGGGTTCGCTAACAACTTATGTCGGCCCGCAATACCTTCCCACCGGTGGCGTGTTCGGGGCCTATGACCGGATCTACGATCCTCCGGTTGGAGCCAACACGGTGGGCAATGCCCGCCCGGGACAGGTCCGCCTGGACCAGACGGCGTCCTTCACGCAGCCGAACTTCTTCGGCGTGCCGGCGAACAATAAGACGGACATTCTCCCGACCGTGCGCACCAACGCCGCCTACCCGAGCGGCCACACCACCTTCGCGCAGACCACAGCGATCCTGTTCGCCCAGCTCGTCCCAGAGCGCTTTCAGGAGGCCGTTGCGCGCGGCTCCGAATACGGCAACAGTCGCGTCGTACTCGCCGTCCATTATCCCATGGACGTCATCGCCGGCCGTATTCTGGCGACCTATGATCTCGTCCAATTGCTCAATAACAATCCGCAATACCTGAACTACGCCGTTTCGAGTTCGCTCACCACGACCAGCGACTTCCAGGCGCTGTTCAATGCCGCACGCAGCGACCTCACCGGCCTGTTCACCAGCCAGTGCGGCACCACGATTGCGGTCTGCGCCGCGTCGGGTGCGCCGGACCGCTTCGCCGACAAGGCCAAGACCAAGGCCGACTACACCTACCGGCTGACCTACGGCTTCGCGCCGGTCGGGCCAACCGATCTCGCCCCCGTGGTGCCGGTTGGCGCCGAAATCCTGCTAGCCACCCGCTTTCCCTATCTCACCGCCGCCCAGCGCCGCGACGTGCTGGCGACCACTGAGATCGCCTCCGGCCAGCCCCTTGACGACGGGTCGGGTTATGCCCGCCTGAACCTGTTGGCGGCGGCGGACGGGTACGGCGCGTTCAACGACGCCGTGACGGTGACGATGGATGCGGCGCAGGGCGGGGTCTCGGCCCTCGACAGCTTCAACAACGACATCGGCGGTCGCGGCTCGCTGACCAAGGCGGGCAGCGGCACCCTGGTGCTGACCGGCACCAACACCTATGCGGGCGGCACCACCATCGCGGGCGGCACCCTCGTGGCTTCCGCCGCCGGCCTCGGCTCGGGCGCCATCCTGGACAATGCCAGCCTGATCCTCCACCAGGCCACCGACGCCACCCTGGCCAACCCGATCGCCGGCCGCGGCACCCTGACCAAGACCGGCGCCGGCAGCCTCGCGCTGACCGGCCTCAGCACCCTGTCCGGCCCGGTCGGCGTCGCCCAGGGCCGGCTCGCGGTCGACGGCAGCCTGGCCAACGCGCTCGTGACGGTGGGCGACGGAGCCAGCCTCGGCGGCACCGGTACGATCGGCGGCCTCGCGGCCCAGGCCGGCGCCGTGGTGGCGCCGGGCAATTCCATCGGCACCCTGACCGTCGCCGGCAACGCCGCCTTCGCGGCCGGCACGACCCTCCGGGTCGAGGCCGACGCCGCCGGCCGGGCCGACCGCCTCGCCGTGGCCGGCACCGCGACGCTGGCGGGCGGCACCGTGCAGGTGCTGGCGGCCGACGGCGCCTACGCTCCGCGCACCCGCTACACCGTCCTGACCGCCGCCGGCGGCGTGCAGGGCCGGTTCGCCGGGGTCAGCGCCAACTTCGCCTTCCTGACGCCGACCCTCGGCTACGGCGCGAACGCGGTCGACCTGACCCTGACCCGCAACGACGTGGCCTTCTCCACCATCGCCCAGACCCGCAACCAGGGCGGCGTCGCCGACGCCATCCAGGCGGCGGGGGCCGGCAGCGCCCTCTACGCCCGCACCGTCGGCCTGAGCACGCCCGAGGCCCGGGCCGCCTTCGGGGCGCTCACCGGCGACATCCACGCCAGCGCCACCGCCGCCCAGTTCGAGACCGCCTTCTTCGTGCGCGAGGCCATCCTCGACCGCCTGCGCCGGGGGCCGGCCCCGGGCGCGGACGAGGCCGAGGATTACGGCGCCCTGCCGGCGACCTATAGCGCCGACCTGCCGGGCCGGGCCGCGCCCGTGGTGCCGGTGCCCATGCGGGTGCTCGACCCGCGGGTGTTCGGGCTCTGGGGCCAGGGCTTCGGCAGCTTCGGCCAGGCCCGCGGCGACGGCAACGCCGCCGCCCTCGCCCGCCAGACCTCCGGCTTCGTGCTCGGCGCCGATGTCCGCCTCGAGACCGGCTTCCGCCTCGGGTTCACCGGCGGCTACACCGTCACCAGCCTCGACAGCGCCGGGCGCCTGTCCTCCGGCACGATCCAGAGCGGCTTGGGCGGCGTCTATGGCGGCTTCGAGCGTGGGCCCTTCGCCCTGCGCCTCGGCGCGGTCTATGCCGACCAGGCGAGCCGCCTGCGCCGGAGCGTCACCTTCGCGGGCTTCTCCGACAGCGACACGGCCCGCTACGGCGGCTCCGCCGTGCAGGGCTTCGGCGAGATCGGCTACCGGTTCGTGATGGCGGCGGCCCCGGCGCCTGCGCTCCAGCCGACCTCCCTCGAGCCCTTCGTGGGCGGCGCCTACGTGTCGATCGGGCGCGACCGCTTCGCCGAGACGGGCGGGCTCGCGGCCCTGAGCGGCGCGGCCCAGACCACCGAGGTGGCGACCTCGACGGTGGGCGTGCGCGGCCAGACCAGCCTGGATCTGGGCGCCGGGGCGCCGGTGTCCCTGCACGGGCTGGTGGGCTACCGCCGGGCCTACGGCGAGGTGGTGCCGAAGGCGCTCCTCAGCTTCGGCGCCGGTCCGGGCTTCCTGACGGCGGGCACGCCGATCAGCCGCGACGCCCTGGTGGCGCAGGCCGGCCTCGACGTGCGGGTGGGCCGCGCCACCACCCTGGGCGTGGCCTATACCGGCCAGGTCGGCGAACGCGCCCAGGACCACGCCGTCAAGGGCAACTTCACCTACCGGTTCTGACAGGCGACCCACCGGGTCTGAGAGACAGGACGCCGCCCGCTCGGCCGGGCGGCGTCCTCGTTCCGCGAAAACGTCAGCGGCCGCGCAGCACCAACCGGTCGCCCCGGACCTCGAACGAGGCCAGCCGGTCGAGGAAACTCATGCCCAGGAGATTTTCGCGCAGGGCGCCCGGGCGGCTGATCAGGGCCGGGACGCGGCGCTCGACGATGGCGCCGACCCGGAGGCTGTCGAGGAAGGCCGGCGCCGCGACCGTGACGCCGTTGGCCGTCGAGACCCGGACGCTGAACTCCGATTCCGCCGGTCGGAGGCCGAGGGCGGCCGCACTCTCGGCGGTGAGGACGACGGAACTCGCCCCGGTGTCGAACTGGAATCCCTGAGACTGACCGTTCACCTCGGCCCGGACGTGAAAATTGCCGTCCGAGCGCCGGGTGATCGTCACGGTGCCGTTCGGGCCCGTGACGGCGCTGCCGGGCCGTACCGCCCCGAGCATCCGGTCGCCGATGACCCGTGCCTCGTCGCGATAGGCGTAGCCGGCCACCAGTGCCGCGCCGAGGGCGCCCCAGATCAGGAGGGCCGTGAGGTTGGCGCCCATGCGGCCCCGGAACTGGTGCCAGAAGCCGGCCGCCACCACGGCAAGGAGCCCGGCGCTCATGGCCAATTGGGCGAACTGGTCGGGCTCCATGCCGACGATGCGCTGGGTGTCGTCCGAGAACAGCAGGACCGCGAGGGCACCGCCCAGGAGAATCAGGCCGAGGGCCATCATGAGGCGGCCGGGGAGGGGGCACGCGCCGGGAAGGCGGCGCGCAGCCGCGCCTCCAGGGTGGCCATCACGGCCCGCCGCTGCGTCTCGGAGAGGGAGCCCCACAGGGCGATCTCGTCGCGCGTGCGGCCACAGCCCTCGCACAGGCCGGTCGCGGCATCGAGAAGGCAGTGCTTGGTGCAGGGACTGGAAGGTTTGGGACGGGTCTGGGTCATCGCCCCTGTCCATGACGGGCTGGGGCCACGCGATCAAGCCCGGTCGCCGTCAGGCGGGGATCGCCGCCAGCAGCCCGAGCAGCGCCGCGATCTCCGCCGCCTGCTGGGCAGCCCCGACCACATCCCCGGTCTGGCCGCCGATCTGGCGCTGCGCCAGGGCGGTGACGCCCAGGGCGGCGGCGAGGCCGAGGCCGATCATCAGGCCGCCGCCCCAGGGCGGCAGCCCGAGGGCGAGAGCCGCCAGCGTGAGCGCGAGCGCGAGGGCCGTCGCGGTGGCCAGGGTTTCCCGGCTCGGGCGGCCGACGGAGGCGCCGGCGCCCCCCGGCCGGGCCGGCGCCAGGAGCGTCAGGGGTGCCAAGGCTGCGCTGCGCGACAGGGCGGCGGCCAGCACCAGGGCGAGAGCGGCCAGAGACCCGACCCGATCGAGGAGCGTCGCCAACGCGGCGATGCGCAGGGCGAGCGACAGCATCAGGGCGACGCCCCCATAGGCGCCGATGCGGCTGTCGCGCATGATCTCCAGGCGGCGGGCCGGATCCGCTCCGCCGCCGAAGCCGTCGGCGACATCCGCCAGCCCATCCTCGTGCAGCGCGCCCGTCACGAGGACGCCCGCCGTCACCGCCAGACTTGCCGCCAGGAACGGCCCGAGGCCGAGCCCCCAGGCCCCGAGCAGAACCCCGGCACCGGGCAGGCCGAGGATCAGGCCGGCGAGCGGCAGCATCCGGGGCAGGGAGCGGAAATCCGGCACCGCGTGCGGGTCGCCCTCGCCGGGCAGCCGCGGCACCGGCAGGCGGGAATAAAAGCGCAGGCACCCGGCGAGGTCGTAGGCCAGGCGGGCCCCCGGAAAAGCGGGTTCGGCCTCCTCGTTCATCGCGATCCTGCCTTGCCTTCACCACCCGCGTCGCGCCCGTTATAGCTGCCGCAACGGGCGGCCCGCCATCCTGGCGCCGGGGCCGGCCACCGGAATTGCCTCATGACCGACGCCACCACCCCGTTCAGCGATATCCGCCGCCTCGTCGAGACCCTGCCGGGGCCGGACCGGGACGCGGTGGCGATGGTGGCCGAGCGCGACGCCACCCTGACGAAGCCGACCGGCGCCCTCGGACGCCTCGAGCACCTCGTGTCCTGGCTGGCTGCCTGGCAGGCCAAGGGCCAGCCGACCCTCGATCGCCCGCTGGTCTGCGTCTTCGCCGGCAGCCACGGCGTCACCGCCCGGGGCGTCTCGGCCTTTCCGGACGCGGTGAACCGCCAGATGCTCGACAATTTCGCCGCCGGCGGTGCGGCGATCAACCAGATCTGCGCCGCCTACGGCCTCGGCTTCAAGGTGTTCGACCTCGCCATCGACATGCCCACCGGGGACATCACCACGCAGGCCGCCTTCGACGAGAAAGCCTGCGTCGCCACCATGGCGTTCGGCATGGAGGCGGTGGCCGCCGGCACCGATTGCCTCGCGCTCGGCGAGATGGGCATCGGCAACACCACCGTGGCGGCGGCGATCTACGCGGCCCTCTATGGCGGCGAGGCGGCGCATTGGGTCGGGCGCGGTACCGGCGTCGACGCGGCCGGGCTCGCCCGCAAGGTCGCGGCGGTGGAGGCCGCACTCGCCCATCATGCCGGCCATCTCGCCGATCCGCTGGAGATCCTGGCCCGCCTCGGAGGCCGCGAGATCGCCGCCATCGCGGGGGCGATCCTGGCCGCGCGCCTGCAGCGGGTGCCGGTCATCCTCGACGGCTACGTGGCGACCGCCGCCGCCGCCATCCTGCACGCCCTCGACCCGTCGCTCCTCGACCACTGCCTCGCCGGCCACGTCTCGGCCGAGGGCGCCCATGCGGACGTGCTCGAGCGCCTCGGCCTCGTGCCGCTGCTGGCGCTCGGCATGCGCCTCGGCGAGGCCTCTGGCGCGGCCCTTGCCCTCGGTCTCCTCAAGGGCGCGCTCGCCTGCCACCGCGACATGGCGACGTTCGCCCAGGCCGGGGTGTCGGAGCGTAGCGCCGGCTGAGCCGCTTCCAGGGCGGCGCCGGCTCTGAACGGCGCCGGCTTCAGGCGGCACCGCTTTCAGGCGGCACGGGCCCGCTTCTCGGCGGGAGCCGCCGGGGATTCGCCGGGCACTTCCAGGGCCGGCAGGGTCTCCATCACCCGGCTCGCCGGGAAGATCACGATGACCTCGGTGCCCTCGCGCGGCTTCGACTTGAGCTGAAAGTTGCCGCCGTGCAGGTCGATCAGGCCCTTCACGATGGGCAGACCGAGGCCCGAGCCCTGTTCGGCCGTCTTGATCGCCAGCGATCCGCGTCCGAACGACGACATCACGGTGCCGATCTCGTCCTCGGGGATGCCCGGCCCGCTGTCCTTGACGCTGACATACTGGCCGCCCGACGAGGTCCAGCCGACCTTGATGGTGATCTCGCCGCCCGGGGGCGTGAATTTTACCGCGTTCGACAGGAGGTTCAGCACGATTTGGCGCAACGCCCGCTCGTCGGCCCAGAGCCGGGGCAGGCTATCATCGATGAACTCCTGGATCATCTGGTGCTTGCCGCGCGCGCGCAGGCCCATCATGTGGCGGCACTCCTCGACCGCATGGCCGAGCTGGACCGCTTCCTCGTTGAGTTCGTAGCGTCCGGCCTCGATGCGCGAGAGGTCGAGGATCTCGTTGATGAGGTTGAGGAGGTGCAGCCCGCTGTCGTGAATGTCGGAGGCGTATTCCTTGTACGAGGCCGCCACATGAGCGCCGAACACCTCGTTCTTCATCACCTCCGAGAAGCCCAGGATGGCGTTGAGCGGCGTGCGCAGCTCGTGGCTCATGGTGGCGAGGAAGCGTGATTTGGCCAGATTGGCCTCCTCTGCGCGGCGCCGGGCCTCGTCGGAATTGGCCTTGGCCTGTTCCAGCTCGCCGAAAATCGAGTCTTTTTCGGCGTGCGATTGCAGAGCCTCGACCGTCGAGGCGTAGACGCGGCGTCCGAGCCCCAGGAAGAACAGCTGCGCGACGACCACCATGGTCACCAGCAGCATGGTGTTCATGTCCTGCGACACCGCCAGGAGCGACAGCGCGGCGATGCAGAGCGGCACCAGCGCCGCACAGGCGGCGGCCGGCAGGGTCGCGGCCAGCATGGTCGCTTTGGCGGCCACGATGACGAGGCCGAACAGCACGAAGGTGCGCGCGCCCAGGGCGCCGACCAGGACCATCATCGCCCAGGCGGTGCTCTGCAGGAATTCCGCCGTCATGAACGCCCGGCGCCAGCGCCGCACGGAGACCGTGGCCGGGTCCTGCGCCAGAAAGCGGCGCGTCAGTAGCTTGGAGAGCGCCACCGTCGCCAGAAGGCACAGGCCCCAGGCTCCCGCCACGATCGGCTGCACCCAGATCGACGCGACGCCGGCGACTAGGAGGCCCAGCAGCGCCAACGGGATCACCGCTCCCGAACGGTACTGCGCATAGACCCGGATCAGTTCGTAATCGAAGGCGCGTTCCAACCCACTCGTCGAGGTGAGCTTCTCCCGGGCCGAGCGCATGTCGCGCGCGACTTCGCGACGACGGGCCACCTCCTGTGCGGAGGGCCCGCGGCCACGCTGAATCATTTCCGCAGTCAGGTCGGTCATCACCGTCTTGAGGATTCGGGGAGGCATCGCGGTCGATGTCGGGACCGCCGAGAGGCCGGGATACGCGACGTCCGAGACTGCTGGGCATGTGTTAAGAAGGGCCTGCCGGAACCGGCCGAATTGTCGGAATTTTCCGGCCGTCCACTGTTGTTCGGGGGGGACGTCGGCGGCGCCTCACGACCTTGATCCAGGATCGAGCCGCACAGGATCGACTTCGCGATCGTGTGCTGGCGCACATGGTTACGCCGCGGCAAGGATTAGCCTCATTCCAAACTGTGCATCGGGAGGTCGGGATGCTGAAACTCACCGTCAACGGGGTCGCCCATCAGGTTGATGCCGATCCCGACATGCCGCTCCTCTGGGCTTTGCGCGATCATCTGAATCAGACCGGCACGAAGTACGGTTGTGGCATCGCGCAATGCGGCGCCTGTACGGTCCATCTCGACGGACAACCGGTTCGCGCCTGTCAGACCCGCATCGGCGATATCGGCGAGGCGAAGATCACCACGATCGAGGGTGTCTCCGGCAAGGTCGCTGAGGCGGTACGCACCGCCTGGCGCGGCCTCGACGTGGTCCAGTGCGGCTATTGCCAGTCCGGCCAGATCATGTCGGCGATCGGCCTCCTGTCCGAGAACGCGAAGCCGACGGATGCCGACATCGACGGCGCCATGGACGGCAACGTCTGCCGCTGCGGCACCTACCAGCGCATCCGCGCGGCCATTCACGAAGCGGCCCGCACCCTCGCCTGAGCGGGGGTTCAAGCCTTCGATCCGTCCGATTCTCTCTCGATCCCGCGTCTGAACTGGAGCCCCCCATGCTGAAGGTCCGTCAGGCCACGCCGCCCGTGCCCTCCCGCCGCGCATTCCTTGGCGGGGGCGCCGTGGCCGCCGGTGCCCTCGTCATCGGCTTCACCCTCGATCCGGCGAAGTTCGCCAAGGCCGCCGCCGGTCCCGACCTGTCGGGCCTGCCGGCCCAACCCAACGCCTTCGTGCGCATCGCCGCCGACGACACCGTGACGGTGGTGATCAAGCACCTCGACATGGGCCAGGGCAACACCACCGGCCTCGCCACCATCCTGGCGGACGAGCTCGACGCGGATTGGGCCACCATCCGCACCACCTTCGCGCCGGCCGATGCCACGCTCTACAACAACTTCGCCTTCGGCCCGGTCCAGGGCACCGGCGGCTCCACCGCCATCGCCAATTCCTGGGTCCAGCTCCGCAAGGCGGGTGCGGCCGCCCGGGCCATGCTGGTGGCCGCGGCGGCCGAGCGCTGGAAGGTCGCGGCCTCGGAGATCACGGTCGCGTCCGGCACCGTGCGCCACGCCGCTTCGAACCGGCAGGCCCGCTTCGGCGAACTGGCGGAAGCCGCCGCCGCCCAGCCGGTGCCGAAGGAGCCCCGCCTCAAGGAGGCGAGCCAGTTCACCCTCATCGGCAAGAAGGTGGCGCGCCTCGATTCGACGGCCAAGACCGACGGCACGGCAATCTACTCCCTCGACATCCGTCGCCCCGGCCAGCTCACGGCGGTGGTCGCCCATTCGCCGCGCTTCGGCGGTACCGTGAAGACCGTCGACGACGCGGCTGCCCGTGCGGTGGCGGGCGTGGTCGACGTGGTGACGATTCCCACCGGCGTCGCCGTGCTCGCCAAGGATACCTGGTCGGCGATGAAGGGCCGCGACGCCCTCAAGCTCACCTGGGACGACAGCGCCGCCGAGACCCGCTCCTCCGACGCGATCCTGGCCGATCACCGCAAGCGCCTCGACACGCCGGGCCTCGTCGCCTCGCAGAAGGGCGACGCCGCCGGCGCCATCGCGGGGTCGGCCAAAGTGCTGGAGGCCGAGTTCACCTTCCCGTACCTCGCCCATGCGGCGCTCGAGCCCCTCAACGCCACCATCGAGAAAGCCTCGGACGGCACCTACGACGTTTTCGCCGGTTGCCAGCTCCAGACCATCGAGCAGGCCGTGGTGGCGGCCAATCTCGGAGTGACCACCGACAAGGTTCGGCTGCACACCCAGTGGGCCGGCGGTTCGTTCGGCCGGCGCGCGACGCCGAGCGCCGACTACTTCGCCGAGACGGCTTCGATCGTCCGGGCGACGGGCGGCAAGGCGCCGGTCCATCTGGTCTGGACCCGCGAGGACGACATGGCCGGCGGCTTCTACCGGCCGATGGTGGTTCATCGCCTGCGCGCCGGCCTCGACGCCAAGGGCGGGATCACCGGCTGGGAGCACCGGACCATCGGCAAGTCGATCATGATCGGCACCGCCTTCGAGACCATGATCGTCAAGGACGGCATCGACGCGACCACCGTCGAGGGCGCCTCCGATACGCCCTATGCGCTGCCGGCCTACCGCTTCGAGGTCCACAACGCCCGCGAGGGCGTGCCGGTGCTGTGGTGGCGCTCGGTCGGTCACACCCACACTGCCCAGGCGATGGAGGTGTTCATCGACGAGCTCGCTCACGCGGCCGGCGCCGATCCGGTGGCTTACCGCCTCGGGTTGCTGGGTGGCGCCCCGCGCCTCTCCGCCACCCTGAAGCTGGCAGCCGAGAAGGCCGGCTGGGACCCGAAGAAGACGACCGACAAGAACCGCGGCCTCGGCGTCGCGGCGCACGAATCCTTCGGCTCCTACGTCGCCATGGTGGCCGATGTCACGGCCGAGGATGCCAAGGTGAAGGTCAACCGCATCGTGGCGGCGGTCGATGTGGGCGTCGCGGTCAACCCGGACGTGATCCGCGCCCAGGTCGAGGGCGCAGTCGGCTTCGCCCTGTCGTCGGTCCTGCGCAACAGGATCACGCTCAAGGACGGTGTGGTGCAGGAGAAGAACTACGACGCCTACGAGCCGACCCGCATGAGCGAGATGCCGGTGGTCGAGGTCCATATCGTGCCCTCGACAGCCGCGCCCACCGGCATCGGCGAGCCCGGCGTACCGGTGATCGCCCCGGCGATCTCGAACGCGATCTTCGCCGCCACCGGCCAGCGCCTACGCTCGCTGCCTCTCGACCTCAGCGGCCTCAAGGGCGCCTGAACCGAGCCGGAGCGACGACACGGCCCCTCGCCGCCGGGGGAGGGGCCGCCTATCTCGGTGGGCATCATGCTTCCCGAAACCGATTGCGCCGAGATCGCCGCCCCCGAGATCGCCCCCGCCGAAACCGCCTTCGACGTCACGGTGGCGCGCCTGCGGGCCTGCCGGATCTGCCGTGACGCTCCCCTCTACGGCGCTCCCCTGCCGCAGGAGCCGCGTCCCATCGTGCAGGGGCTCGCCTCGGCCCGGCTCTGCGTCGCGAGTCAGGCGCCGGGCAACCGCGCGGACCAGAGCGGCATCCCGTTCATGGACCCGTCGGGCACCCGCCTGCGCGATTGGCTCGGCCTCGACGAGGCGGCGTTCTACGATGCGCGCCGCCTCGCCATCGTGCCCATGGGCGCATGCTTTCCGGGCTACGATGCCAAGGGCGGGGACAAGCCGCCGCGACGCGAATGCGCGGAACGCTGGCGGACCGAGCTGTTCGCCGGGCTGCCGAAGCTCGAATTGATCCTGGTGATCGGCCAATACGCGCAAGCCTGGCATCTCGGCCGATCGAAGGCCGGCCTCACCGACACCGTCCGGCGCTGGCGCGAGGTTCTGGGAAGCCCGGGCACGCCGCGGGTGCTGCCGCTGCCCCATCCGTCCTGGCGCAACAGCGGCTGGCTCAAGGCCAATCCGTGGTTCGAAACGGAGCTGCTGCCCGTCCTGAAGGCGGAAGTGGCGCGCGCGATGGCGCCCCGTTGACACGAGGGCCGGCGCGCGGGATCGCTCGCTGCGAAACCGGAGAGACCCATGACCGCCCTGCTGGACCCGCGCGACCGCCTGATCGTCGCCCTCGACGTGGCAAGCGTGGACGAGGCCGAGCGCCTCGTCGACCGGATCGGCGATGCGGCGACCTTCTACAAGATCGGCTACCGGCTCGCCTATGCGGGCGGTCTCGCCCTGGTGCCGCGCCTCGCCGCCAGCGGCCGCAAGGTGTTCCTCGACCTGAAGCTCCACGACATCGGCAACACCGTGGAGGAGGGGGTGCGCGCCCTCACCGACCTCGGCGCCACCTTCCTTACCGTTCACGCCTATCCGCAGACCATGCGGGCGGCGATCCGGGGCCGGGGCGCGAGCGGCCCCCGGATTCTCGCCGTCACGGTCCTGACCTCCTACGACGATGCCGATGCGGCGGAGGCGGGCTATGCCCTGTCGGTGGCCGACCTCGTCGCCCGCCGCGCCGCGCAGGCGGCCGAGATCGGCATCGACGGCATCGTCTGCAGCGCCGCCGAGGCGCCGGCGGTGCGGACGCGGATCGGGCCGGACCGCGCCATCGTCACCCCGGGCATCCGGCCGGCGGGGGCCGAGGCCGGCGATCAGAAGCGCGTGATGACGCCCGGAGAGGCGCGCCGCATCGGCATCGACCACGTAGTGGTCGGCCGCCCCATCACCCAGGCGGCGGACCCGCGCGCGGTGGCGGAGGCCATCGTCGCCGAGATGCGCTAGACCCGAAAGCTGTCAGGTCGTGCGCAACAACCGCATCCAGTTGGCGAAACCCTGAGCGTCAACCAAGCCGTCCGTATGGGCTGCGACCAGCGCGTTTCCGCGCTCACGCGCATTTCGCGGGGAAATGCCGAACGCCTCTCGGAACGCACGCGCGAAGGCCGCGGCGCTGGCGAAGCCCCACTGACAGGCGACCTCGCTGATCCGCTCGCGTTTGATCGGATCCGCCAATTGTAACGCCGCGCCCGTCAGCCTCCGGCGACGAATCAGATTGGCTACGCCGCCCGCAGACTCGCAGGCCCGGTACAAAGCTGAGCGGGAGATGCCCAGGTGGCTGGCGATCCGGGCCGCGTTCAAGTCGGGATCTGCGATATGGGCATCCACGTATTGGCCTATGCGGCGTAAATCCGAGGGCTGACCACAAGCGATTCGACGATCATGGTCCGCTGGCTGGCCCGCCAGAACCGCACCCGCCAGCGCGACGGTCGCTCCCGCCGCGAGCATGGCCTGGCGCACGCTCAACAGCGCGGCGCGTCTTGTCAGAGACAGGAGGTATTCCCCGAGGAGGTCCGTCAGCGGATCGCCGGCGGCGAGAACGACCCCATGCAATCGACCGAAATCCTGCAGGAAGGGCCGAAACTCGTCGCGTGGAAACAGGAGGCTGACGTTGGCGAAACAGCTACTGCGGGTCTCAAGCGTGTCGCTCAGATCGAAGACGCAGATGTCTCCCGCCGCGACCCGGATCGAACGCGTGCGCGTAGCGCCAACGAAACCGCCCTCGAGATAAAGTTGAATGAGAATGTGGTCGAGTCCACTGGTCGCCACGAGCGCCGCCGATCGCCTGAAGATCAGGGGCGGGCCACGAAACACGCCGAGCATCATTTTTCCGAGGTGCCAGCTCAGCAGATCCACGACGACGGGGTCGTCTTCGCCTGTCCGCTCCACCGAAAACACGTCTTCGACGGCGACCTGGAACTGCTTCAGCGCCACATCCGCCCCAAGGGCGGAGCCATCGATCCTGAAGGTCGGTATCGCGGTCGCGCTGTTTGGGTCGCCAAGCGAACTCATGCGGGGGTCACGGCGGGAGTGGGCAACACAGCATGTTGCAAAATCAATGACCTGGACCAGAATCAGCGGCTCATTCCAGACTGCTTAGCGCCGTATCCGGGAGTTGTCGAAATTGCCTTCCGGTCGAGGCTTGGGAAGGTTGCGGTCAGAGCCTGTTTGACGTCCTCCGCCGGCCGTCCCCAACTGTCGCCGAGGGCGCCGCGCCCGCAAGTGCGCTCGTCAGGCGCCGACCGGCGCGCCGGCGGGTTCGGCGGCCGGCGTCCCGCAGGCCGAGCAGAAGCGCTCGAAGGTGCTCTTTCGATGGCTGCAGGCGGGGCAGCGCTCGAACACGCCGATCCCGCAATGCGGACAGAAATTCGCCTCTGGGTTGGCGAGGTCGATCGGCCGCTCGCATCCGGGGCAGGCCTTCTTGGCGAGGCGCAGCAGAGCCTGATCGGTGACGATCTCGGTCCGGCGCTCGGCATTCGGCCGCAGCTCGGCGGCCTTCTGGCGCTCGTTGTAGGCGTGGAGCGCGGTGATCGCGGCGCGGCCCGCCACGAGGGTGAGCACCACCCCGACCCCGTACTGCACATAGCCGCCATAGCTCGGCAGGTAGGGCACCAGTTCGACGAAGAACCCGAAGATCGCCGCGAGCGCGAAGCCCCAGACGAAGGGCCAGTTGCGGGTGCGCCGGCGCTTCAGCATCAGCCATCCGGCGAGGATCAGCAGGGGCAGCGTCACGGCGAGCCGGTCGCCGAACACACGCAGCTCCTGCTCGCGCTCGGCGGCATCGAGCCGGGCCTGGGCCGCATCGCGCAGGTCGCCGACGACCTTCTCCTGGGCTTCCTCCCGGTCGGACAGGGTCAGTCGCGCGCTGGCCCGGGCTTCCAGGCGCTCCTCGATGGCGCGCTCCGCCGCCTTCAGGGCATCGAGCTGCTGCGTGCGGGCGACGAGGCCGGGATCCTGGTCGACGCGCTGGGTCGCATCGCGGGTCTTGAGCCAGTTGGTGAAGGTCTCCTGTGCGGAGAGAGAGGCGGAGCGGGCGGCTTCCAGGGCGAGCTGGTCCTGCTCGTCCTGCCGCAGGGTGTCGGCCTGCTCGCGGCGGATTTGCTTCAGGGCCTCGTCTGCCGGCCGCGCGTCCTCGGTGTCGAGGAACTGCTGCAGGGTGTAGCGATGCTCGACCTGGGGCATGTTGCCGACCACCAGGGAGCCGAGGCCGATCAGGAACCAGGCGAAGAGGAGCGCGACCAGCCAAAGGAACAGCGTGAACCAGCGTTCGGAAAGCCTGCGACCGGATGCCATGTTAGTCCCTTGTTCGGCGCGAGGCGCCCGCGTCCCGCGCGGCTCGGCCCCCGGTCTCTTAATCCAAGGTCGAGGTCCGGGACCATCCGGTTCGAGCCCGGGCCTGCCCGTGCAACCGATCGGGTTTACCGGGGCGTGGCCCTAGCGCTTCCCGAAGCCGACATCCGCCGCCACTGCCCTCAGGCGCTCCGGCTCCCGGTCCTTCCGCTCGCTGTAGCGGTCCACCAAGTAATCGGCGCGCTCTCGGGTCAGGAGCGTGAACTTCATCAACTCTTCGCACACATCGACCACCCGCTCGTAGAGCGGCCCCGGCTTCATGCGGCCGTCGTCGTCGAACGCCGTGTAGGCCATCGGCACCGACGATTGGTTGGGGATGGTGATCATCCGCATCCAGCGCCCGAGGATTCGCAGGTTGTTGACCGCGTTGAACGATTGCGACCCCCCTGAGACCTGCATCACCGCCAGGGTGCGCCCCTGCGTCGGTCGCACGCTGCCCTCGCTCAAGGGAAGCCAGTCGATCTGGCTCTTCATGACGCCGGTCATGCTGCCGTGCCGCTCTGGCGTCACCCAGACGTGGCCTTCGGACCAGATCGAGAGCTGCCGCAGTTCCTGCACCTTCGGGTGATCGACGGTGCCATCGTCGGGAAGGGGGAGCCCGTGCGCATGGTAGAGGCGCACCTCTCCGCCCATCGCTTCCAGAAGCCGGGCCGCCTCGTAGGCCAGGAACCGGCTGAACGAGCGCGGACGCAGCGAGCCGTAGAGGATCAGGAACCGAGGGGCGTGCGCGAACGGCCGAGCCACCGCAAGATCGGCCGGGACCGGCACCGCGAAATGCGCAGGGCTCACGTTCGGCAAACCATCGGCGAACGGCTGTTCGGGCTTGTCCACGGTACGACTCTCCTCTACATTTCAATGATCGTTGAGATATTGTGTGAATGATCGAGGAACGGCAAGCCCTCGCGGCCTTCGCGGCTCTGGGTCAGGAACATCGCCTGCGCATCGTGCGGGCGTTGGTCATCGCGGGTCCGGCCGGTCTGTCGGCGGGGGCGCTTGCCGGGGCGGTCGGAGTTTCGGGCACCAACCTGTCCTTCCATGTGAAGGAGCTTCTCCATGCCGGCCTGATCCAGGCCAGGCGGGACGGGCGATCGATCCTCTACAGCGCTGCCTATCCGGGCCTCTCGGGGCTGATCGAATTCCTCATGCGCGACTGCTGCCAGGGTCGCCCCGAAGTCTGCGGCCAGATCACCGGAGCGCTGGCCGCCTGTCCCTGCCAACCTGGAGAGGCCGACGATGCCTGACCCGTTCGATGTCGTGATCTACCACAACCCAGATTGCGGCACGTCCCGCAATACCCTGGCGATGATCCGCAACGCCGGCATCGAACCGCACGTGATCGAGTACCTGAAGACGCCGCCCGCACGGGCGCTCCTGGTGCAACTGCTCTCCCGTGCCGGCCTGTCGGTCCGTGATGTCCTGCGCGAGACGGGCACGCCCTACGCGGAATTGAACCTGGGCGACTTGGCGCTGACCGATGCGCAGTTGCTGGATGCCGTCGAGGCGCATCCGATCCTGCTCAACCGCCCGCTGGTGATCACGCCGCGCGGCGTCGCCCTGTGCCGACCGTCCGAGGCCGTGCTGCATCTCCTGCCGGTCCAGCAGGGCGAATTCGTCAAGGAAGACGGTGAGCGGGTGGTGGACGAGCACGGCCGGCGCATCGCGACGGCCTGAGCCTCACCTGCAACCACAACAAGAAACCTCGCCGATGCTCGCGCTTGCGATTTTCCTCGTCACCCTCGTGTTCGTCATCTGGCAGCCCAGGGGCTTCGGGATCGGATGGAGCGCCCTGATCGGTGCCGCGGTCGCCCTCGCCACGGGGGTGATCCAGCCGGGTGATATTCCGGTGGTCTGGCAGATCGTCTGGGATGCCACGTTCACCTTCGTGGCACTCATCATCATCTCGCTGCTGCTGGACGAGGCCGGCTTCTTCCACTGGGCGGCGCTGCACATCGCCCGCTGGGGCGGCGGCCGGGGCCGGCTGCTGTTCCCGCTGGTCATTCTGCTCGGTGCCGCCATCGCGGCGGTGTTCGCCAACGATGGCGCGGCCCTGCTCCTGACGCCGATCGTGCTGGCCATCCTGCTCCGGCTGAACTTCAAGCCGGCGGCGGCGCTGGCCTTCATCGTCGCCTGCGGGTTCGTGGCGGACAGCACCAGCCTGCCGCTGGTGATCTCGAACCTCGTCAACATCGTCTCGGCGAACTTCTTCGACGTGACCTTCGGCCGCTACGCTGCCGTGATGGTCCCGGTGAACCTGGTGTCGCTGGCCGCCACCTTGGGGGTGCTGTGGGCCTATTACCGGCGCGACCTGCCAGCGACGTACCCGGTCGATGAACTGGAACCGCCTCGGGACGCGATCCATGATCCGGTCGTGTTCAAGGCCGCCTTTCCGCTGCTTGGCCTGCTCCTGCTCGCCTATTTCATCACCGCACCGCTCGGCGTCCCGGTCTCCGTCGTCACCTGTGCGGGCGCTGCGGTGCTGCTCGGTCTGGCGCTGCGCAGCCGGGTCATTCCCATTTGCAAGGTGCTCACCGGTGCGCCCTGGCAGATCGTGCTGTTCAGCCTCGGCATGTACCTCGTGGTCTATGGCCTGCGGAATGCCGGCCTGACCGACGCGCTGGCCAAGGGCCTCGTGTGGCTGGCCGGGCATGGCCCCTGGGTCGGGACGCTCGGCACCGGGTTTGCCGCCGCGATCCTGTCTTCGGTCATGAACAACATGCCGAGCGTGCTGGTCGGCGCGCTGTCGATCCAGCAGGCCCCGGACCTGACACCGCTGACCCGCGAGCTGATGATCTACGCCAACCTGATCGGCTGCGATCTCGGGCCGAAACTTACGCCCATCGGCAGTCTGGCGACCCTGCTCTGGCTGCACGTCCTGGCGTCGAAAGGCCAGACCATCACGTGGGGGCAGTACATGCGGGTCGGGCTCGTCATCACCCCGCCCGTACTGGCGGTGACGCTTCTGGCACTCGCAGCCTGGCTGCCGCTGCTCGGGACGCAGCCGATCGTCCCGTAAGGTGGACCGGCGCAGCCCGTTTCGACTCCGGGATGTCCGGACGAACGACCCTCAGGTGCGAGGCCGCAGGCTTCCGATCAGGAACTCGATCATGGCCGCCAAGGGCGGGGCCCCGGCATCCGGGTAGTGGCTGACGAGTGCGGGATGACAGTAACGGATGATCGCCGTGTGGATGCAGGCCGCGGCGAGGGCGGGATCGGCCACCACGAACTCGCCTGCTTCGGCGCCCTCGCGGACCAGGCGCTCGAACAGCGAGCCGATCTGATCGACATGCGCACGGCACACGTTCCAGCTCTCGGTGATCGCCGCTTCGACCATCTCGTGCAGGCGCGGGTTGGCCTCGCAGCGCTCGACGCAAGCCGTATGCATCACCGTGATCGTGCGGGCGATGCGATCCACGGCACTCAGGCCGGGCGTCTCCACGACCTCGGTGACTCTGAGCTCGGTGTCGTCCATCAGCCGCTTGATGACGGCTTCGTGGATCGCCTTCTTCGAGTCGAAGAAGCGGTACACGTTGGCTGGGCTCATCCGCAGTGTCTTGGCGATGTCGGCGACGGTGGTCTTCTGATAGCCGACGACGCGGAACGCCTCTTCGGCCGTCGCCAGGATCCGGCAGCGGGTGGTGGGGGCAGCCTCTTCGGGGATCGTGCGATCGATGACCGCGGAACGCATCATCCGGGTAAACTAGGCCGTTGCGACCGCAACGTCAAAAAATCACAAATCTCCCGACGCGTCGCGACGGTCCCGAATGGATGGCGCCGGGTACAGCGACGGGAACCCTGAGGCGAGTCAGGCCCAGGCGACGCCAGGCCCATGCGTACGAGGATGCGACGGGCCGTGGCGGAGGTTTCGATGCTTAGGAGCCGAACTGGGAACCCAATTGCTCCAAGTATTCGGCCAGATCGACGCCGCCGACGCGCTTGCCGTAATCGAAGCGCATACCCTGCTGAATGTCGACGCGGCTCTCCTTCGTCGTCAGCGTGAAGGGCTTGACGCAGATCCAGGCGCCATCGCGACGATGTTCGAAGAAGCTCAAAATTTCATGCTTGGCCATTGGGGCCTCCCCGGCTGTCTCGACGGACAACGGGGATGGGCCGGAACGGTTGCGCGGTGGGTTAACGAACTTCGCGGCGAATCTTTAGTCTTGCGGGATGCCGCAGCACGTTGGCCCGATGCTGCATCGCAACGATTTCCTGCTTGCGGGCCCTCCCTCTCTGGGAGCAGAGAGCCGTCCGGAGGGCCTCGACCCTCCGGACCGATGAGGCCGGGTCAGGCCGCGCTCTTGAGGGCGCCGGTGTGGTCGTGGAAGTCGGGTCCGTTGATCGTCCGGGTCACGTAACCGTCGCGGATGAGGTAGTCGCCGAAGCGCTCGCCAGCCTGCTTGTGCCGGGCATAAGCCGCGAAGAGCGGGTCCAGGATCGTCTTGATCTCCGAGGCGGTGACGTCTTCCGCGAAGAGCTTGCCCAGGCGCGAACCGTCGAAGGCCGCCCCGAGATAGAGGTGGTAGCGCTCGGGGCCGCGGCCGACGAGGCCGATCTCGGCGATGAACGGCCGGGCGCAGCCGTTGGGGCAGCCGGTCATCCGGATGGTGATCTCGTCGTCCTGGAGCCCGTGCGACGCCAGGCTGGTCTCCAGCTCGGTCATCAGGTCCGGCAGGTAACGCTCGCTCTCGGCCAGCGCCAGTCCACAGGTCGGCAGGGCGACGCAGGCCATCGAGTTGCGGCGCAGCGCGCTCGCGCCCTTCAGCATGCCGTACTGGTCCACCAGCGCCTCGATCTCGGCGCGCTTCTCGGCCGGCACGTTGGCGATGATGACGTTCTGGTTGCCGGTGAGGCGGAAATCGCCCTGATGGATCTCGGCGATCCGGCGCAGGCCGGTGAGCAGCTGCGGACCGTTGTCGTAATCCTTGATCCGGCCCGAGGCGACGTAGAGCGTCAGGTGATGGCGCCCGTCGTCGCCCTCGGTCCAGCCGTAGCGGTCGCCGTTGCCGGTGAAAGCGAAAGGCTTCGGATCGGCGAGCGGCTTGCCGACGCGCGTCTCGACCTCGGCCCGGAAGGCTGCGAGGCCGTAACGCTCGATGGTGTATTTCAGGCGGGCGTTCTTGCGGACCTTGCGGTTGCCCCAGTCGCGCTGCACCGTCATCACGGCCTCGGCGACCTTCAGGGCGTCCGCCGGTTCGACGAAGCACATCACGTCGGCGGTGCGCGGGAAGGTGTCGGTCTCGCCATGGGTCATGCCCATGCCGCCGCCCACCGTGACGTTCCAGCCCGTCACTTGGCCTTTATTGTCCAGGATGGCGATGAAGCCGAGATCGTGGGCGAAGATGTCCACCTCGTTGGACGGGGGCACCGCCACCACGGTCTTGAACTTCCGGGGCAGGTAGGTCTTGCCGTAGACCGGCTCGACCTCGGCCACCTCCGCGCCGCCGACCACGCGCTCGCCATCGAGCCAGATCTCGCGCCAGGCGCTGGTCTTGGGCAGGAGCGAGTCGGAGATGTCCTTGGCGAGCTGGTAGGCGGCCTTGTGGGCGCCGGTCTGGGCCGGGTTGGTCGCCGCCATGACGTTGCGGTTGACGTCGCCGCAGGCCGCGATGGTGTCGAGGAGCGTCGCGTCGATGGCCGCCATCGTGCGCTTGAGGTTCGACTTGATGACGCCGTGATACTGGAAGGTCTGGCGCGTGGTCGCGCGCAGCGCCCCGCCCGCGTAGGTCGTGGCGATCTCGTCCAAGGCCAGCCACTGCTTCGGGGTGACGACGCCGCCGGCGATGCGCAGGCGGATCATGAAGCTGTAGGCCTTCTCGAGCTTCTTCTTGGTGCGCTCGGCCCGGATGTCGCGGTCGTCCTGCAGGTACATCCCGTGGAACTTCACGAGCTGCCCGTCATCCTCCGAGATGGCGCCGGTGGCGTGCTTCAGCAGGCCGTCAGCGAGGGTCCCGCGCAGGTAGCCGCTGGCGATCTTGATGTGTTCGTTGGCGGCCAGACCGGCCGCGCGCGCCGCTTCCGCGTCCGAGATCGGGCGGTCGGTGGGCGGGGTCTCGTAGGTGCGGGTGGTGGTCTTGTCGGCCATGGCGGGCTTTCCGGTCTTTTCGATGTTGAGCGGTGCGGGCTCTTCCCGCTCTCCTCTGCGGGAGAGGGTGGCCCGCGAAGCGGGTCGGGTGAGGGGAGCGCCCTATCCGGAGAGGTTGCCCCTCTCCCGCCTGCTCCGCAGGCACCCTCCCCGCGGAGGGGGAGGGTCATGCTCGTGTCCTAGTAAACGTCCTGCTGGTAGCGGTGCGCCTTCTCCAGGGCGGCCACCGCCGCTTCCGCGTCGGCGGGGCTGAGCGCCTTCACGTCCTGGAAGGCCTTCACCACGGCGTTGCGGACGTCCTTGGCCATCCGGGTGGCGTCGCCGCAGACGTAGAAGCTGGCGCCGCCGTCGAGCCAGGCGACGACCTCCTTCGCGTGCTGGGCGATGCGGTCCTGCACGTAGATCTTCTCCGGCTGGTCGCGCGAGAAGGCCACGTCGATCTGGGTCAGCGACGTGTCCTCCAGGGCCTCCTGCCATTCGAGCTGGTACAGGAAGTCGTGGGTGAAGTGGCGGTCGCCGAAGAACAGCCAGGAACGGCCCGGGGCCGCGACGGCCCGGCGCTCCTGCACGAAGGCGCGGAACGGGGCGACGCCGGTGCCCGGCCCCACCATGATGATGTCGGTGGCGGGGTCCTGCGGCAGGCGGAAGTGCCGGTTCGGCTTCAGCTTCACCCGCAGCTTGGCGCCGTTGCGGATGCGGTCGGCCACATGGGTCGAGGCCACACCCGAGCGCGCCCGGCCGTGGGTCTCGTAGCGCACCGCCGCGATCACGAGGTGGACCTCGTCGCCCACCTCCTTCCGCGATGAGGCGATGGAATAGGCCCGCGGCGGCAGCGGCCGGGTGATGGTGCCGAGGTGCTCGGCCGTGAGCGTGGCCGGGAAGCTCTGGATGAGATCGATGAGGTGGCGCCCCTCGATCCAGGCCTTGGCCTCGCCGCTGTCGATGAGCTTCTGCGCCTCGGCATGGCCGGTGGCCTTGACGAAGCGCTCCACGGTCGTCGCCGACAGGGTGGTGATGTCCCGCTCCGCCAGCAGGGCCTGGCGCAGCGCCGCGTCGCCGGACAGGCCGGTGGCGGCGAGGATCTCGTCGACCAGGGCCGGGTCGTTCTCCGGATAGATCTCCAGCGAATCACCCGGCTCGTAGGCGGGGGCTCCGTCCTCGAATTCGAGGGCGAGGTGGATGGTCTCCTTGTCGGAGCGCGAGGAGTTCAGGTTCACATGGTCGATGACCTCGACCACCTTGGGCTCGCGGCTCGGCTCGACGTCGTCGTCCTCGTCGCCCGCGACCCGCGCGGCGAAATCGACGGCTACCACGTTGTCGGCGCTCGGCGGGGGGGTGAGCGCTTTCAGGGTGTCCTTGATCCAGGCCGCTGCCGGCGTCTCGAAATCGAGGTCGAGGTCGGCACGCTCGTGGGCGCGGATGCCGCCCAGGGCTTCGAAGCGGGCGTCGAGCGCCTTTCCGATGGCGCAGAACTCGGCATAGGAGGTGTCGCCCAGCGAGAGCACGCCGAACGAGACGCCGTCTAGCCGCGGGGCGCCGTCGCCCATCAGCTCGTTATAGGCCCGCGTCGCGCGGGCCGGGGGCTCGCCCTCGCCCCAGGTCGCCGCAATGGCGACGATGCGCTTCTCCTTGGCGAGGCTGGCGATCTCGAGATCGGCGAAATCGACCACCTTCGGCTTGAAGCCGTTCTTGCGGGCGAGCTTGGCCATGTTGTTGGCGAGCGTCTCGGAATTTCCGGATTCACTGGCGAACAGGATGGTCAGGGGCTCGGCCGCCTTCGGCGGCGCGGCCGGGACGGCAGCGGCCTGCGGCGCTCCGCCGGCGTCGAGGCCGGCCAGAAAGCCAGCCAGCCAGGCGCGCTGTATCGGGGTGGCGGCGCCGAGGACGGCGTCGAGGCTCGCGCGTTCGGTGTCGCCGAAGGGAGCCGTGCGGGGAAGGATCGCGTGTCGTGCCATAAGGAAAGCCATGTCGTCCTGAGAGGCCGGCTGTCAACGGGGTTGTCCGTTTTACAGAACGACGTCACGGTAGAAGGAGCTGCCTGCGCGGGCAGGGCAAAAGAGAATTCTATTCTCCAGCCACCACCGACAGGGTCGGGGTGAAGCGACCGTTGGCAGGCGGGGCCGGGAGGGGCAGCGCGGTGGTGGATTTGACCTTCTCCATCGCGAAGCGGGAGGTCACGTTCTTGAGCGGCAGAGTCGCGATGAGATGCTTATAGAACGTATCGTAGGCGCGCATATCGGCGACGACGACGCGGAGCATGTAATCCACGTCCCCTGCCATGCGGTAGAATTCCAGCACCTCGGGCATCGCCGAGACGGTCTCGGCGAAGCGTTCGAGCCATTCGCGCGAGTGATCCGCCGTCTCGATGGAGACGAACACCGTCAGCCCGAGGCCGAGCTTCACCGGATCGAGCACGGCCACGCGCCGGTCGATGACGCCATCCGCCTCGAGGCGCTGGATGCGCTTCCAGCACGGCGTCTGCGACAGGCCGACCTTTTCGCCGATGGTGGCGATGGACAGGGTGGCGTCGTGCTGGAGCAGCGCCAGGATCTTCAGATCGATCGAATCCAAGCTGGCCTCGCGGGTTCGTGAGCGGCGTTGGCGTGCGGGACGGCACGCAACGCTGTCCGATGGAGAAGGAAGTTTCCTCGTTGGGCAACAGAATACGTCCGAGCCCGTTGCCGCAAGGAGCATCGCCGGTGGGGTTTGCCCCCTGGAGATAGCCGCCATGCCTTGACAGCGTTCGTTATAGCGAACATTTCACACGTCAGACAAGCCAGCATCGCAAAGTCTCTGATGACCTCTCAACTGGAAAACACGGCGCGCGACCTCGCCTCCGCCCTGGCGGGACTCGACCTCAAGGGCCGGATCGCACTCATCGAGTCGACGGTACCGGGCCGTCTGGTCTTCACCACGAGCCTCGGGATCGAGGATCAGGCGCTCACCCACGCGGTGGCGATGCACAAGGGCCGGACCGAGATCGTCACCCTCGACACCGGACGGCTCTACCCTGAGACCTACGACACATGGACCGAGACCGAATCGGCCTACGGCATCCGCATCCGCGCCTATGCGCCCGAGCGCGAGGCCGAGGAGCGCTTCGTGGCCGAGTCCGGTATCAACGGGTTCCGCCATTCGGTCGCCGCGCGGCAGGCCTGCTGCGGCTTCCGCAAGGTCGAGCCCCTGGGTCGAGCGCTGGCGGGAGCCGCCGGCTGGCTCACCGGCCTTCGCGCCGGACAGTCGGCGAACCGGGCCGAGACGCCCCTGGCCGAGTCGGATGAAGGGCGTGGCCTGATCAAGATCAATCCGCTCGCCGATTGGACCCGTGCCGACGTCGAGCGCTTCGTCTCGGAAAACTACGTGCCCTACAATGTGCTGCATGATCGCGGCTTCCCGTCGATCGGGTGCGCCCCTTGCACCCGCGCGATCCGGGTCGGAGAGGATGAGCGCGCCGGCCGCTGGTGGTGGGAGCAGGCCTCCAAGAAGGAGTGCGGCCTGCATGTCCACGCGCCCGAAGAAAACGTCGCACCCGGTCAGGAGGCGGCCGCCTTCGAAACCACCCTTCACACCAAACCTCTGGAGATGGCCCGATGAGCGCCGCACCCCTCACCACCCAGGCGGCGAGCCGGTCCGCGCGGCTGACGCACCTGCAGCGCCTGGAGGCCGAGAGCATCCACATCATGCGGGAGACGGTCGCCGAGACCGAGAACCCGGTGATGCTCTATTCCATCGGCAAGGATTCGTCGGTGCTGCTGCATCTGGCGCTGAAGGCTTTCGCGCCCGGCCGCCTGCCGTTCCCCCTGATGCACATCGACACCACATGGAAGTTCAAGGAGATGATCGCGTTTCGTGATCGGCGCGCCCAGGAACTCGGCCTGGATCTCCTCGTCCACACCAACCAGGATGGCCTGGCCCGTGGCATCGGCCCGGTCAGCCACGGTTCGGAAGTCCATACCGACGTGATGAAGACGCAGGCGCTGCGTCAGGCCCTCGACAAGCACAAGTTCGATGCGGCTTTCGGCGGGGCGCGCCGCGATGAGGAGGCGTCCCGCGCCAAGGAGCGTATCGTCAGCCTGCGCACGGCCCAGCATCGCTGGGACCCCAAGCGCCAGCGCGCCGAACCCTGGCACCTCTACAATATGAAGAAGAAGCGCGGCGAGTCGCTGCGGGTGTTCCCGCTCTCCAATTGGACCGAACTCGACGTCTGGCTCTACATCGAGCAGGAGCAGATCCCGATCGTGCCGCTGTACTTCGCCAAGCCCCGCCCGGTGGTGGAGCGCGACGGCCAGCTCATCATGGTCGACGACGAGCGCCTGCCGCTCGAGCCCGGCGAGACGCCGAAGGAGGTGTCGGTCCGTTTCCGCACCCTCGGCGATTACCCGCTGACCGGGGCCGTCGAGAGCGACGCCGCGACGCTGCCGGAGATCATCGGCGAGACCCTGGCCGCCCGCACCTCGGAGCGCCAGGGCCGCGTGATCGACAAGGACGGAGCCGGCGCCATGGAGCGCAAGAAGCAGGAGGGCTATTTCTAAGATGACGATCCATCAGGCACCCCAGGCTTTCGGCTACGACGACTTCCTGACCGCGCACCAGAACAAGGAAGTCCTGCGCTTCATCACCTGCGGCTCCGTCGATGACGGAAAGTCGACGCTGATCGGCCGCCTCCTGCACGACACCAAGCAGATCTTCGACGACCAGGTGACGGCGCTGCAGCGCGATTCGCGCAAGCACGGCACCCAGGGCGCGGAGATCGATCTGGCCCTTCTGGTCGACGGCCTCCAGGCCGAGCGCGAGCAGGGCATCACCATCGATGTCGCCTACCGCTTCTTCTCCACCGACAAGCGCTCCTTCATCGTGGCCGACACCCCCGGCCACGAACAGTACACCCGCAACATGGCGACCGGCGCCTCGACGGCGGATGTGGCCGTGATCCTGGTGGATGCCCGCCAGGGTCTGACCCGGCAGACCCGGCGCCATGCGCTGCTGGTGTCGCTGCTGGGCATCCGGCGGGTCGCGCTCGCGGTGAACAAGATGGACCTCGTCGGCTGGTCCGAGACCCGCTTCGAGGAGCTTCTGGCGGCGTTCCAGGATTTTGCGGCGCCGCTCGGCTTCACCGAGATCCGGGCGATCCCGCTCTCGGCCAAGAACGGCGACAACGTCGTGCTGCCGGGCGCTGCCGCGCCCTGGTACACCGGCACACCGCTGCTGCAATACCTCGAAGAGGTGCCGGTGCGTATCGAGGAGCAGGCCGCACCGTTCCGCATGGCGGTGCAGTGGGTGAACCGCCCGAACTCGGATTTCCGCGGGTTCGCCGGCCTGATCGCCAGCGGGCGCGTGGCGCCGGGCGATGCCGTGATCGTGGAACCCTCGGGCCGGACCTCGACCATCGCCCGCATCGTCACCGCCGACGGCGACCTGCCGTATGCGGTGGAGGGCCAATCCGTCACCCTGGTGCTCGCCGACGAGATCGACGCCTCGCGCGGATCGGTGATCGTCACCGCCGACGCGCCGATGCGCGTCACCGACAGCCTCGACGCCCGCCTGTTCTGGGCCGCCGAGACCGAGCTGCTGCCCGGCGCCACCCTGCTGGCCAAGATCGGCACCGTGACGGTGAATGCCGTCGTGACCACGATCCGCACCCGGATCGACCCCGAGACGGGCAAGCCCGAGCCGGCCGCGCGCCTGACCGCCAACGACATCGCCGACGTCACCCTGACCCTCGACCGAGCGGTGGCGGTGGATGCCTACACGGCCAACCGCGACACCGGGGGCTTCATCCTGATCGACCGCGAGACCACCGACACGGCCGCCCTCGGGTTGATCCAGGCCGACGCGACCGCGACCGCCGTGAAGGACGAACCGGCCGAGATCCGCGAAAAGCGCTCCGGCGGCGGCTTCCTGTCGAAGTTGCGCTGGGTCTTCGGCGGAATCTGACGAGTCCGGACCCGGCCCGCCGGCGCCGAGCAGCAGCCCCCCATCGACGGCCTCACCGCCGCGGCTCCCCCGGAGTCGCGGCGTTTTTTCGTTCGTCGCAAGCCTTCGCTGGGTTGCAGGGGGGAACGCCGCAGCAACGGCAGGTCTCCCTTGCCCGTGCGCGGCGGCGCGACTAGGGTCCGCGCCGCTCGATCCGACCTTCGTAAAATGTACGGGAGTGACCACCCATGGGCTTTCTGGCCGACGCCTTGTCCCGCGTGAAGCCGTCCGCGACCATCGCGATGACGCAGAAGGCCCGTGAGCTGAAAGCGCAGGGGATGGACGTAATCAGCCTCTCGGTCGGAGAGCCCGATTTCGATACGCCCCAGCACATCAAGGATGCGGCCGTCGAGGCGATCCGGCGCGGCGAGACCAAGTATCCCCCGGTCTCCGGCATCGTGCCGCTGCGCGAGGCCATCGCCAAGAAGTTCAAGCGCGAGAACGGGCTCGACTACAAGCCGTCGCAGACCATCGTCGGCACCGGCGGCAAGCACGTCATCTACAACGCGCTGCTCGCGACCCTGAACCCCGGTGACGAGGTCGTCATCCCGCGTCCCTACTGGGTGTCCTACCCCGAGATGGTGGTGCTCTGCGGCGGGACGCCGGTCTTCGCCGAGACCGACATGGCGCATGATTTCAAGCTCCAGCCGGAGGAGCTGGAGCGGGTGATCACCCCGAAGACCAAGTGGATCATCCTCAACTCGCCGTCGAACCCGTCCGGGGCGGCCTATGCCCGCGACGAGCTGAAGAAGATCACCGACGTGCTGATGCGTCACCCCCAGGTGTGGGTGCTCACCGACGACATGTACGAGCACCTGACCTACGGCGATTTCGAATTCGTCACCCCGGCGCAGATCGAGCCCGGCCTTTACGACCGCACGCTGACCATGAACGGCGTCTCCAAGGCCTACGCCATGACGGGCTGGCGCATCGGCTACGCCGCCGGGCCGGAGCACCTGATCAAGGCGATGGATTTCGTGCAGGGTCAGCAGACCTCGGGCGCGTCGTCGATCTCCCAGTGGGCGGCGGTGGCGGCCCTGGAGGGCACGCAGGCGCATCTCGGCGAGTTCCGCAAGGCCTTCCACACCCGTCGCGACCTCGTGGTGTCGATGCTGAACCAGACCAAGGGCCTGAAGTGCCCGACGCCCGAGGGCGCGTTCTACGTCTATCCGTCCTGCGCCGAGACCATCGGGCGCAAAACTCCGTCCGGCAAGACCATCGCGACCGACGAGGATTTCGTGGTCGAGCTGCTTCAGGCCGAGGGCGTCGCCGCCGTCCATGGCTCCGCCTTCGGCCTCGGCCCCAACCTGCGCATCTCCTACGCCACCTCGAACGCGGCGCTCGAGGAAGCCTGCACCCGCATCCAGCGCTTCTGCGGCTCGCTCACCTGACGGCATCGGCTGGACAGGCGCACGCCTTGCATCCCGAACGACGACCACGCCGCGGCCCTGAACCGCGGCGTGGTCGTTCCCGTTTCGGAGGAAGCCCGCCCCATGCCGACCATCGCCATCCTAGCCGCGGGGGCCATGGGCAGCGCCCTCGCGGCCCGTCTCACCGAGAACGGCGCCACGGTGCTGACGGTCCTCGACGGACGGAGTTCCGCCACCCAATCGCGGGCGCGCGCCGCCGGCATGATCGGGACCGACCTCGTCGGCCTGATGGGTGCGGACCTCCTGCTCTCGATCGTGCCCCCCGCCGAGGCCGAGACGCTGGCCGAACAGCTCGCCCCGATCCTGGCCACAGCGACGCGCAAGCCGGTCTATGTCGACTGCAACGCGGTCAACGTCGTGACGGTCCGGCGGATCGCCGACCTGATCCGGCCGACCGGTGCGGCCTTCCTGGATGCCGCGATCATCGGCCTGCCGCCGAAGCCCGGCACGCGGGGTCCGCGCGTCCATGTGTCCGGTGAGGCTCCGGAAACCGCGCGACCTCTACGCGACCTCGGTGTCGACCTCCGCGTCGTTGAGGGTGGAATCGGCGCCGCTTCGGCCCTGAAAATGTCCTATGCCGGCATCAACAAGGGGCTCACCGCCCTCGCGTCCATCATGGTGCTCGCTGCCGATCGTGCCGGGGCCGGCGACGCCCTGCGGGCCGAACTCGCCGAGAACGAGCCGGAGCTGTTCTCACGCTTTGCCCGCAATCTCCCCGATATGATCCCGAAGGCCCGACGCTGGGTCGCCGAGATGCATGAAATCGCCGCGTTCCTCGGCGACGATTCAGATGGCCGTCAGGTTTTCTCAGGTGCCGCAGGCCTTTACGCCCGGTTGTCGGACCCCTCGTCCGACAATGAGCGCGCGACCTTGCAGGCCTTCGCGACGGCGTGCGGATCGTCGCAGCCGGAATGACGCGGCTGTTCCCGGTTGCCGCCCTCGCTCCCGCCACCTACATCGGCGATCCCTGCTGCTGAGGCGCTCGACGGTTTCGCGAACCCTCTCGGGCTTGGCATGGCGGCGGGGTCTGTCGTGACGGGGCGATGCGGACCAGTTCTCTGCGGCGTTCCTGTGAGGCCTTGTGGGCCGGGTAGCGACAGGCGTGTCACGGACGCGGGGAACAGGAACCGCTGCTGTGGCGCAAGGCCCACATCGATAAAGCGCACCGAATTGAAACGCGTAGTTTGTTCGCCAGGATGGTGGTCGTTAACGCTCTTCGGCAAGTGTAGGAGTCGGTCGGGGAACCGGCCGGGTGCCAACGCGTAGTTTCGGGCCTGACCACATGAGACGCCTCCTGACGGGTGGCATCAAGGCGATCCTCGCGGTCGCTGCGCTCTCCACCGCCGCCCACTGGACCTTGCGCCTGCAGCGCGAGCATGCCTCTCCTACCCGAGTTCCGGCGGATGCAGCTGATCCCCTCACCACCGGGTCGATCACACCGCGCCCCTCGGAAGCGACGGCACGAGTTGAGGTGGCTCCCGACTTCGCCAAAACTTTCGATCAGCGTCGGCTGTCGGAGCTCTTCGCCGGCGCCGTCCCGGATCAGGCAAAGATTCAGAAAACGGTCATCAAGCACTGATCCCGCCGACGGACCGCGCGATCTCTGACCGCTCACGGGCTGCTGATATGGGAGGCCCCTAGGCGGCAAGCCGTCGAACGCCGTGATTCCATTGTTCGATCTCCTCGATGATCTTGGCACTGAAAGCATCGAGCTCGCCCGGGTTACGGCTCGTGACGATGCCTTGATCGGCAACCACCGGCGGATCCTGCCGCTCCGCGCCGGCGTTGACGACATCCGTGCGGATCGACGCGAATGAGGTCATCCGACGACCCTTCGCCGCCCCGACCTCGATGAGAAGCCAGGGCGCGTGACAGATGGCGGCCACGTCCCTGCCGGACTCCACAAAGCTTCAAACGACATCCAAAGCGCTTGGCTTAAGGCGCAACTTGTCCCGGTTGATCTGTCCGCCAGGAAGTATCAGCGCATCGTAGCCGTTCTGGTTTATAGTTTCGATGTTCTGATCGTAGCCGACGTTCTTTCTCCGGTCCGCCTTGTCCCGTCCACGAATAGATTCCGATCCACTCCGAGACTTTGGGGCAGCAATGTGAACAATCGCGCCGGCTTGATTCAGCTTGCTTTGCGGAACCGTCAGCTATGTCTCTTCAAAGCCGGCGGTTGCGATGATCAAGACATTAGCCTGCCTGATATCAACCATTCAGAACTCTCCGGACATGGGTGAGAATGTGGAACTGAACGGGTCCGATCGGATGCGGGTTTCCGGCGGAACCCCGCCCTGCTCGACCGTGTTGGTTCAGGCATCTCGCAGACAAGAACAGGAGGCTTCGCATGGCCAACCATGAAATGGCCAATCCCGGCCTGCCGATTCCCGAGCCTTTGCCGGGTGGGATTCCCGGTGATCTGCCCACCCCGCCTACGCCTGACGAGGAACCCGACATCGGACCGACCGGTCCTCGAACGCCGTATCCGGTTAACGATCCCGGGATTGGCGAGCCGGCCGGCCCGGGCTCCGAGCCGGATTATCTGCCGGGCGGCCCGACCGACCCCGGCGTCAGGATGTGATCCTCGTCAGTGATCCCCGTGTGAAGCGCGCACATCGCGCGGTGCGCTGAGAATTTCGGAGAGGCTCGTCGCAACGTGACGGGCCTCTTCGTCGGTTAGGCGCAGCTGAAAGGGGGGTAGGGCACCCGCTTGCAACGCTACGACAGCTTGGCCCTGTTCGTCAGTCCCGACTTCGATGGCTGACGATGTGACATCGAGCATTGCGATGTCTTCGTCGCTCAGGTCATCCGGAATATCTCCGTCATCAGGCTCGTCGATGGCGGTCAAAAGTTGGCCCACTGCGCGGACGAGCGCGCGCGCAGCCCGCGCGTCCATAACGACCGCTGTCGCTTGATCATCCTTCTGGAATGAAAGCTGAATGTTCGCCCCTTCGAGGGAAACTGAGATGCCCGCCATGAATCGCCTAACTGCCTGCTCGGGAACTTTTATATGCGGTCGGGGGGGCAATTAACACAGGGGCTGCGCCCCCGCCCGCCCCGCCAGAGTGCTCTTAGGTCGGATCGAATGCCTTGTTGCGGCCGCATGATCGGACTACATGAGTTGTAGCGGGTATCGGTGAGCTGAGATCTTGTACCGTCAAGCGTCTCACGTCCTGCTGATTCCGTCAGGCCTACCGAAGAGGATCCGCTGCTTGCGTCGAGTAGACGCAGGCTGTTGATCGACGAACGATACGAGGATCTATTTCGTGAATACCGGTACTGTAAAGTGGTTCAACGAGACCAAGGGCTACGGCTTCATTCAGCCTGACGACGGCGGCAAGGATGTGTTCGTTCACATCTCCGCAGTCGAGCGCGCTGGCATGCGCAATCTGATCGAAGGTCAGAAGATCTCCTACGAGATTCAGACCGACAAGCGCAGCGGCAAGGACTCGGCTGGTAACCTCCAGGCGGCCTGACGCTCCCGGCGCCAGCCCTTGGGCTGGCGTCACCCTCCAGGGCCTCTGACGAGGCTTCCGCTGCCGATGGTCATGACGGTTCCCCACAGGATTTGTGGCGTGAATCGGATCGGACTTCGGTAAAACTTTAGCACCAACGACGTACCAAGCTCGTTTTGGGCTGAAACGTCCGAGATACGGCAAGCAAAACCTGCACGTTTTTGAAAGCACACAAGAAAAATATGTTGTTTGAATACACCTGGCGCCGTGGCGCCCGTTCGCCCGTTACTGATGCGGCGACCTTCAAGGTGGATCGTCTGAAGCAGTCGATGGCACATGAAGCTAAGGCCATTGATCTCAGCCACCTTATCGATACTTCTTACAACTACCATTCGGCACGCGAATTGCGTTGGCATCTTGCTGAGCGCTTTGGTATGGCGCCTGAAGCTATCGCGTTGCGCGAGCATCACTGATCAAAGTAGCCACCAAGTTCCGTTTGGAGGCGTGATCGGCGCTTCAGTCCGGGAAAGTCAAACGAAGTGACGTCGAGCCCGGCACCATGGTGTCGGGCTTTGCTATTTGGCATCCGAGTGGGGTGTCGTGGATCGGATCAGAGCTGACCCATGGCTGCCACGACGCCATCTCGAAGGCCGCGCGACACCGCGACGAGCTCGCCATGGACGGGGTCCGGACGATTGTAGGTCGTGGGATGCCCCTTGAGATCGCAGACGGTTCCCCCTGCTTCGCGGAGGATCAGGTCGGCACCGGCGAGATCCCAATCTCGGGCATTGGGAGAAACCAAGCCGACATCGATGGAGCCTTCAGCGACCCGAACGACCCTCAGAGCCAGGGACGGAACGCGTTCCACAGCAACGAGGTCGGCTCGGGTCCCCGCCGAGCCGGCGCCGCGTGCCAGCCGATCCATCATCGGTTTCGGGCCGGTCACCCGGGCACCCTCGACACCGGCATGGTCTGAGGCTGCGATGGTCTGGCCGTTCCGCGTCGCCCCCAACCCCGCGGCCGCCTCGTAGAAGGTGTCCGTTACGGGGGCATGCACGAAACCGAGGACCGGCTGCCCGCCCGACAGCAGGGCCACGGCGATGGACCAGTCCGGGTGTCCCGACATGAATGCTCGCGTTCCGTCGATCGGGTCGACGATCCAGACAAGATCGGCTTCAAGCCGGACGGGATTGTCGCTGGTTTCCTCTGAAAGCCACGCCGCCCGGGGTAGCATCGCGCTGAGCCGTACCTTCAGGAACGTGTCAACGGCCACGTCGGCCTCCGTTACCGGGGAGCCGCCGGATTTGGACCAGACACGTGCGCCCGTCTGTCCACCAGCTTTGAAGAACGGCAGGGCGAGGGCTGCCGCCTCTCGGATCGTAGCGCGCAAGGCGGGGAGGAGGGCATGCACGGCGTCTGAGGCGATCGGGTGGGACATGCGTCTCCGGATAGGTAATGGGAATTGGGCTTGCCGCCGAGGCCCGTTCGCTCGTCATTCGCGTGTGCCGGGAAGCGCCTCGCCTGTTCTAAGGTGCTGAGCGGATTGTCACAAGCGGAGCTCCGCAGATCTCGATACGCACGAATGTCGTTGAACCCGGCAAGGAAACGTTGAGCATTCTGGCTGCTTCACCCTTGTCCATACTCGCTTAACGCTCACTCTTAAGGTGGTCTGAGGAGGTTAGACGCAATTCTGCTTGTCATAGACGGGTGGCCCACAGAGGTTGCCGGGACCAACAGGGTGTACGAGCCATGAAGACTTTCGCGAACATGAATGGGATGTCCCCGGCGGGCTCCTTTGGAAAGCTTCTTGCCGCATTCGCTGCGTCCGATCTGCCGGTGATCACGCGCAGCGGAGCGCGTCGCCCGGCCGGTATCGCTCTAGCCTTCGCTGAGGATGATTCGGATGCCTGCGGCGAGGACCGTTTTGACCTCTTGCTCGTCGACGCTGCCGGCGGAGTGGTGACCCGGCTCGGGCCCTTCTGTGAGAATGAGGTGGTGGCGCACTGGCGGGACTTCTCAGCCAAGTCCGGATTGCCGCGTATGATCGTCAAGGAGGATGGCGAACTGGCGAGTGTGTCGAACCAGATCGGTCCGGTTGCTCTCGGTCGGACCCGCACTCGTCGCCGTCACGGTCTGCTAAACGGTCGCCGCCCGCGCTTCCTCGTCAGGCGCAAGACCGGCGCTCTTCCGGTTCGCCCCCTGATCCATCGCGGTGAGAGCGAAATCATCTCCGGCGCCCGCTGCTGATCAACCTCTCACATTGAGCCGGCGTCAGCCGACAATCTGCTTCAACGCAGCATCTGCCGCTAGACCAAGAAACAGGATCAGACCCGCCTGTCGATTTGATCGGAACAGCATGAGCGCCCCGCGTCCGTCGCGCGTGTCGAGGCGCAGCACCTGCGAACCGAGATGAGCAGCGAACAGGACGACGCCGAGGAGACCAACGGCACCAGCACCAGCCAGGAGTGCGGCTGCTGCGATGAAGCCGACGCTGGCTCCATAGCAAAGCCCGATCGCCCCCCGCATCCGACGGCCGAAGAAGCGTGCCGACGAGCGGATGCCGGCGATCTCGTCGTCCTCGATATCCTGGACCGCGTAGATCGTATCGTAGCCGATCACCCAGGCGATGGTGCCGGCGTAGAGCAGCAGGGCGGCTGCATCGAGCTGCCCGAACACCGCCACCCACCCCATCAGTGCGCCCCAGGCGAAGGCGAGACCGAGAACCGCCTGCGGCACCGGCATGATCCGTTTCATGAACGGATAGATGGCGACGGGTATCAGGGAAGCGATTCCGACGGCGATTGCCACAGCATTGAGTTGCAGCAGGACGGCAAGGCCGACCAAGGACTGGACCACGAGGAACAGCGCGGCGTGGCGCGCCCGGATTTGGCCCGAAGGGAGCGGACGGGAGCGAGTCCGCTCCACCAGCGCATCAAGATCGCGGTCGGCGATGTCATTGTAGGTCGAACCGGCACCGCGCATGGCCACCGACCCGATGAAGAACAGCACCAGATGAAGAGGGTTGGGAGCGGCTGCCCCGCTCGCGATGGCTGCGAGCGCGGACGACCACCAGCACGGTAGCAACAGCAGCCACCAGCCAATCGGCCGATCGATCCGGGCAAGCCGGAGGTAAGGGCGTGCCCGCTGCGGCGCCACCCGGTCGACCCAATGGCCGGCTACGGCGTCGGCGACGCGGTGGTCCGCCCCGTGGGAGCCCGCATCGGTCATCGGCCCGCTCGGTGCCTGCAAGTCGACGCGATCTGGCCTGTCAACGGATGCGATGGCACCGGGTCAGAGGGCGCCCTGCGGCATCTTCAAGCTTCCGGTCAGCCCCGGACCGCCGAGCAAGCCGCCGCCACCGCCACCGTTCTGGGCTTGTGCACGGGCCTGAGCCTCCATCTTAGCGGCCTTGGCGGCGACGCCGCAGACCTGCGTCCGGATGCCGGACACCTTAGTATGATCAGCCTTGAAGCCCTCGGCGAAGGAGTCCGGAATCGAGCACCACTCCTTGTTGGCGGTGATCCACTTCAACCCGGCGACGCCGTTGGCCTGGAGCTTCCCGAAGAGCGTGCAGGCTTCGGCGGGCGTCATCTTCTTCTTCGAGTTCGAAGCGGCGTTCGCCTTGCCGATGAGGTCTTTTCGGGCCTGAAGCGTCTGCTGGATTTCGCCGCATTCGGCAGCCTGTGCGAAAGCCTGCCCGCTGAACAGGACCGCACCAGCGACAGCAGCGGTGGCGATGGTTTTGAACGACATGATTCGAAATCCCTTCTCCCACCACGCGTGGATCCGGCTGGCTCAGCCCAGTCGCCGGCTGCGGAATGGCCTGTTTCGCGTTGGGACGCGCCTGCTTCTGAGCGCACTCCGGTCTTCACATTGTTTCGGCATAGGAATGTGGCGTCTTTCAAGCTGCAAACGCTTCACCCGGATCGAATGTGGATTCGCGGCGCAATGTTTCGGCGTGTTGCGAATCAGCATCAGGGCGGCCTGGTTGAACCTGAGCCGTTGACAGCTGAAACACCTCACGCGACCACATCGGTCATGGCCGCTTATGACTTCACCGCCCCGCGTCTCTATGTCGAAGCCCAACTCGTGCCCGGGGCCACGCTCCCGTTAGACCGGGCGCAGGCCAACTATCTCTTGAATGTCCTGCGGCGAGGACCGACGGATCCGGTGCTGTTGTTCAATGGGCGGGACGGCGAGTGGCGTGCCGAGATCGCGCCGACCGGCCGCAAGAGCGCTGACCTGATCGTGCGAGAGCGCACACGCCAACAGCCGGAGCGCGCAGACCTGCACTACCTTTTTGCCCCGCTGAAGTCGGCACGCCTCGACTACATGGCCCAGAAAGCGGTCGAGATGGGGGCTGGAACGCTCAGGCCGGTTCTGACTCGCTACACCCAGAACGAACGACTCAATATCGATCGCTTGCGCTCCAACACGATCGAAGCCGCCGAACAATGCGGCATCCTCGAAATCCCTGTGATCCAGGACGTCGCCAAGCTTCCTGCCGCGCTTGCCGACCTCAACCCTTTGCGTCTGTTGGTGTTCTGCGACGAGGACGCCTTGGTGTCAGATCCGGTTCTTGCGCTGCGTCAGGTGGCCAATCCTGCTGCGCCGCCGCCCCTCGCAGTGTTGGTCGGCCCCGAGGGCGGCTTCGCACCCGAGGAGCGCGCGCTTATCCTGGATCGTCCGAATACGGTGGCATTATCGCTCGGTCCTCGTATTCTGAGGGCCGACACAGCAGCTGTGGCGGTGCTCGCGCTCGTCCAGTCTGTCCTCGGTGACGCACGCTGAGGCAGTCTGGTCCCGCGTTGTTCGCTGGGGTCCCCTGGCCTATGAGGCGAGTTGACCAGATAGAGGCCACGCTGCTGCGGTCCGGCGCGCCTCTCCCTTGAACGACCTTCTGAAGAGGCTGCGCATGGCGCGCGATACGTCCGATACGACGCCCCTGACCACGCGTGACGAACTCATCGCTTGGTTTGCCGAGGGCGAGAAGCCGCGGGATCGCTTCGCCATCGGCACGGAGCACGAGAAGGTCCCCTTCTATCGCGACGGTAATCGTCCGGTTCCTTACGAAGGGCCAAACGGCATTCATGCGCTGCTGCAGGGGGTCGCGGAGGAAACCGGCTGGGAGGCGATCGAGGATGCTGGACATCTGATCGGCCTCGCGGGTGCGGAGGGGGGAGCGATCTCCCTGGAGCCGGGCGGACAGTTCGAGTTGTCTGGTGCCCCGCTCCCGGATGTCCATGCGACTGCCGCCGAACTGCAGGCGCATTTGGATGCCACGTCACGGGTGGCCGACGGCCTCGGCATCGGATTCCTCGATCTCGGGATGAGTCCCAAGTGGACACGGGAGGAAACCCCCGTGATGCCGAAGAGCCGCTACAAGATCATGGCGTCGTATATGCCGAAGGTCGGCAGCCTCGGTCTCGACATGATGCTGCGGACCGCCACCGTACAGGTGAATCTCGATTTCGCCTCCGAGGCCGATATGGTGGCCAAGATGCGCGTGGCGCTGGCTCTTCAACCCGTGGCGACGGCGCTCTTCGCCAATTCCCCGTTCACCGATGGACGTCCGAACGGATATCTTTCGCGGCGGTCGGAGATCTGGCGCGATACCGATGGCGATCGGACCGGCATGCTGCCGCGCGCTTTCGAGGCAGGGTTCGGATACGAATCCTACGTCGATTGGCTCCTCGACATGCCGATGTATTTCGTCAAGCGTGGTGAGACCTACCACGACGTGTCCGGCGCCTCGTTCCGCGACCTGATGGCCGGCCGTCTGGCTGCCCTGCCGGGTGAGCGCGCAACGGTGTCGGACTGGGCCAACCATGCCTCGACCGCCTTTCCGGAAGTCCGCCTCAAGCGCTTCATCGAAATGCGGGGTGCCGATGTCGGTGGACCCGCGATGATTGCCGCACAGGCCGCTTTCTGGGTCGGGCTGCTCTACGATGAAGCGGCGCTGGCAGCTGCCTGGGATATCGCCAAGGACTGGTCCGCCAGCGATCGAGAATGCCTGCGCGCGACGGTGCCGCGTCTCGGGCTCGCCGCCCGCATCGTCGGTCGCCCTCTCGGGGCTGTCGCTGCCGAAGCGCTGACGATTGCTCGAGCAGGGCTTGTCGCCCGTGCTCGAAAGGATGGTCACGGGCGGGACGAATCCCACTTTCTGCAGCCACTCGAAGCAATCGTCGCTGCTGGACGGTCGCTCGCTGAGGACCGCCTTGCGGATTACGAGGGGCCTTGGCAGCGCTCGGTTGAGCAAGCGTTCACCCAGTGCAGTTTCTGACTGTCTCGGGACCGGATCGTAGGCCCCATCTCCGCCGGAATGTAGGAGGGAACACGCACCGGCTCGCTTCACTGATCCTGAGGGGGATGAATCGCCGAACCCTCCGTTCACTCGAGTGATTTTTCACCTGTGGAGGCCGCACGCCTGTCGCGCATCTCGTCCATCGCTCTGGCGGGCGCTGCCACTCTTGATCTTTCGGCCATTTCATTGACGTCGGCGCAGACCGCTCCGATGTCGACGATCAGCATCGGACAGATTTCCGGTGGTTACATCTCGATTGAGAACGTGCGCTATTGCGGCGGTTACGGCCGTGGCTACCATGGTGGTTACCGCCGCGGCCCGGGGATTGGTGGTGCCCTCGCTGCTGGAGCAGCACTTGGCATTATCGGCGGCGCCATCGCTGCCAGCCAAGCGCCGCGTTACGAGTATTATGACCGTGGCTATGTCGGCGCCGGATATGGGGCGTACGGCTACACCGGACCGTCCTACGCTTATGACTATGGATATCCGGCTTACGGTTACTGATTTAAAGATCTTGACACGTCAGAAGCTCAGCCTAACCCGAGGTTCCGGCGGGCAGTCTTTCTCGTTTGCCGGAGTTTTGCTAGGTTTAAGCGATCCGCCTGGAGTTGGGCATATGAGCGGGTTCGGGGATGCGGATGGCGGATGATTCAACCCTGTGCCTTGATCTCAGCGGCCTGAAATGCCCCCTGCCCACGCTTCGCACCCGAAAGGCGCTGCGGAGGCTCTCGCCAGGCACCATTCTCGTTGTGACCTGTACTGATCCGATGTCGGCGATCGATATCCCGCATCTGGTCCGCCAAGAGGGCGACATCCTCTTGAGCCAGGATGCGACGGCCACCCATGTGTCATTCACAATCCGCAGAAGCGCGACGGAAATCACGCCGGGCTCGCCTCAATGATGCGCCAAGCTCCTGCTAGGCCCCGAAACATCCGATCGCCCTGACCGCGGTGATCTGAACGGGGAGAGCAGAATGGCGCCGAATATCCGCGGCACCCGGATTGTGCACGACGGCTGGAGCCGGTTTCTCGTCGCAGAGGTAACGATGGGCGATGGTACCCGACTCGCGCGCGAGATCGAGGATCACGGACGCGCCGCCGCGGTCCTCCCCTATGACCCACTTCGCCGCGTCGCATTGCTGGTCGAGCAATTTCGTGCCCCTGCCTTCTACGCTGCCGGCGCGACATCCGTTCTTGAGGTTCCTGCCGGCCTCCTTGATGAGGCCGAAGCGGACGATGGCGCGCGACGCGAAGCCTTCGAGGAGACCGGCGTACGTCTCGGAAAGCTGGAATTCGTTACCTGCGCCTGGAGCATGCCAGGAATATCGACCGAGCAGATCGATCTGTTTCTGGGGGCTTACGACGCTGTCGATCGTGTTGGCCCAGGAGGCGGTCTCGCCGGGGAGCACGAGGACATCATTGTCCGAGAATTGGCACTGAACGAGCTTGCCGCCATGACCGACCGAGGTGAGATCACCGATCTTAAGACCATGACGTTGATCCTCTCCCTCCGACTACGTCATCCGGATCTTTTTATCCCCGACAAGGTCGTTTCCTGAAAATTCCCGGTGTCTGAACCCGGATCAAGGTGTATCGCGAGCACCGCTTGGTGTGGATGCTGTCGTGGCTCTTTGAGGATTGTGTCTGACGAAAAACCTTCGAAGGACCAATCCCACCAAGCGCCAGGATCGGACGAAATACCGACGGAACAGACGGTGTGGCGCGTTCAGGAAGCGGAAAAGCCACTCGAGGCCAGCACGTTGAAGAATCACGGGTGCGCGAGGGACCAAACCAGCCGCAACGTTTAAAGCTTCTCCTACGGCGAGCACCATTGGGCCCCCGAGGGCTTCACCCTGGCGATCGACCCAGATTTCGGATCGGGGAGCGCCAACCCCGAACACCAGCAGCGTCGTACCATGCGCGCGCACTGCCGCCGCGAGTTGTGTCCCGTAGGCTTCGTCGGCCTCGAATCCGTAAGGAGGGACCGTGACGGCGATGGCGTGGCGCGGAAGGCCCTTCGCAAGAAGACGCTCCGTCAGGCGCGTGCCGACGATGTCCGATGCACAGATAAGGAAGATCCGTTGGCCGGCCGGCCATGGCTCGGCGAAGGCTGCCTCCACGAGGTCATGTCCAGTGACCCTTCGAGCCGTTGTCGCACCGGAGAGCCGTGCTAGCCAGACCAGCGGCATTCCGTCGAGCGTTCTTGCAACGGCCCGATCATAAGCTTTCCTGAATGCTGCGTTTTCGGAAAGCGTAACGATGTGATCGAGGTTTGCCGTCACGATCAAGCGCGGCCCCGTGACAGATTGGTCGCGGGCGACAGAGAGGATTTCGACGGCCGATCCGGGCGTGAACGTGATGTCGAACAGGCGAACACGCCTGTCGTCGCCTGAGCAACTCCCCTGATTTCTCCTGCCGTCGCTGTTGGTCAAAAGATGCCCTGCCCATCTAAATGGTCGGTTTGATCCACCCCGCGTAGAACAACTCCGTTCACTACCTCATGGTGCGATCCAACGCGCCAACCTCCCCACGGCTTGGTGGCGCGGACGAGAACACTCACGGACGTTCTCACGCATCAACGGCGCGGAAACTGCGGGCACCTGACATCGATTTTTGGGTAGTCGGCCAAGCCAAACGCCGGTCGCGCCGTGCCCCGGACAGCAGAGCCAGACCTGAGCCAACAGCAAGTCCGACTAGCAGGGCAAACGGCAAGACCACCTTCGGCGAAGGAGGCCAGGTGCGGCTGCGTGGAGGCGTCGCCGACGAAATAACCCGTACATTCGAACTGTTCAGGCGCTCTTGCTCGCTTGTCTCGCGCGAGCGGCGCAGGAAGGTTTCGTAAATCGACCGGCGGGCATTTAGTTCGCGCTCAAGCTCGCGCAAACCCACGTTGGCCCGATCGTTTCCGGCGGTTTCCACCTTGGCTCTCTCAAGACTCCGTCGAACCGCTGCTTCGTTGGCGGCGGCGCGATCATGCTCCTTCTGCGACGTATCGATGATCCGCTCCTTCTCACGTTGGATCAGTCGCTGAAGATCACGCTGTTGCGCGTACTGATCAGCCATGGCCGGATGGCGATCGCCCAGCCGCGCCGCAAGTTCGGCCGTACTCCGCGAAAGGGTGGCGTATTGCTGCCTTAGGTTCTGCATCTCTGTCGACTGCAGCATTTCCGGAAGAGCTGTGCCAGCTTCCCCCGTCCGCATTCGCCGCGCCTGATCCAGCCGAGACTTGGCGTCTGCCAACCTGAGAGTTGCGGCTACAAGTTGCTGGTTTAGATCGCTGAGCTGCTGATCGCTCAGTAATCGTCCGCTCGATGTCACGAGCTTGTTCGTCTCGCGATATTGCAGAACCTTGCGCTCTGCCTCCTCAACCGCTTGGCGCAAAGCCGTCAAACGGCTCGTCAGTGCTTCCGAAGCTCGACGCGCAACATCGGTGCGAGCCGAAGCTTCCTCAGCGAAATAAGCATCCGCAATCCCGTTGGCGATCCGCGCCGATTTTTCCGGATCCCGGGTCTGCACGTAGACATCGATCACGAAAGTCCGCTCGGCGCGGCGAACGCCCAGCTTGAGGCGCAGGTTATCCAGCGCGAGATTAACGGGGTATCGGCTCGCCGGCGGCGGTTCCATGCCGAGGATCGCTTTCACCCGGATCATCAGAGGGTTGGTCGAGGCAGGCGAAAAGAATTCCTCGTCCTGCGTCAGATCAAGGTTCTCGATGACCCGGCGTAGCACATTGTCCGATTGAATGACGCGAGTCTGGCTCTCGGCAATCGACACGCCGCTATCGGCTTGCGGTTGGCGATTGCTGAGGTCGTTCGCAATAACCGGCAGGTCGGCCGGATCGACCAGGATTTGTGTGACGGCCGTATAGGTTGGTGTCATCGTATTCAGCAGTGCCACGGCGACGATCACCGTCATGAGTCCGCTCAGCAGGATCAAGATTTTCCCGCGCCAGAGGCGCCGAAGCGCCAGAAGGCCATCGAAGCTGCTCTTTGGTGTTGTCTCGACGATCACCGGCTCTCCGCGAACCTGGCTTCCGAAGTCGAACATCTGTTCCGTCTCCCGACTTGGCCGCTCCTGAAGCGCAAAGTCCGACCTGCCGTTCAAACTGCATTCGTTCCATTTCCGATCGGTGCCGTTCCGGAATGAGACGATCGTGACGCGAGAAACGACGAACACCCGAGGTTCCGCAGATCGCATGCCACAAAGCGCCTTGCTATCGACGGAACACCCGAACCATTCTGAATCATCGTTTCCCAAAGATGGATGATTTTAGCGGACCAAGCTTGACGCAGAAAAATCCTCCGGCGGTTTATCGTTTATGGCCGCGGTATAACTTGAGCCTCGTGCCTGTGTACAAAGTGTTGCCTCATGTCAGACCCTCTCTGCCGTGCTGAATGAGCGCGTCTCTGGCATTCTGATAGGCGGTGGCTCCCTGCTTGAGGAAGGCTGAGAAGTGAACCGCGTCCTGGGCGGCAAGGCCGTTCCAGCTCGCGACGTTCGCACGCGATATCGATGGGACGGCAGCAAAGTCTTTGGAGCTGATCCAGCTCAGAATCGCCGAGGCAGCCTTTTCGGGTTGAGTTGTGTCGATCAGAAGGCCGGAACGTTTCAACACCTCGGAGAAGACGGGTCCCGAAGGTGCGGCGATCGGCAGGCCACCGTGCTGTACTTCGAGCAATGGCAGTCCGAGCCCCTCTGCTTTCGAGGTCGAGAGAAGCAGGTGGCATTGAGCCGCCACGCGCCGGACCTCGGCGTCGTCGCAGTATCCATGTAACGTGAGGAATGGCGGTCGCGCTCCTAGGAAGGCATGGTCCCCCCACCCGACCCGGCCGACCACGTGGAGTTCGGCCGGTATGCCGGATGCATTCAGCGCCGCCGTGATGGCGATGGCCGCGGGGTAATCCTTGCGCGGTTCGATCGTGCCGATCGCAAGAATCCGGATCGGGGAGCCGGCTTCATAGGGTGGCCGCGCGAACAGGTCGCTCAACCCGAAGACGTCGTGAACGGGAGGTCTCAGGAGGGCGACCAGGGCTCGGCGCGAGCAGACCGCTCGTACCGCTTCGCCCGTGGTGCGTGAATTGACCAGGAAGGTGCGTCCGAACCGCAGGGCGAACGCGAAGCTCGGTGCCATGTAGAGCCGGCTTTTCCAGCTTAGATCCTTGGGTCGGGTGAGCAGGAAGGTGTCGTGGACATAGGTGATGCAGCGCTGCCGGTGCAGCGCGACGAAGGGGCTTGGCGGGAAACCGGGGAAGATGAACAGCGCGGAGCGGTCGCGAAGCATCCGGATCGGAAATCCGAGTTGCTGGGCGGCGATCATCCCGGCCAGGCCGGTGGAGCGGATCAACGTGACGGGATGTGGCTGCAGCGTCTCTGGACCGAACAGGTCGATGGCGACGCGCTCGATGCCGGTCACGTGCCCACGGAGGTGCGTGTGATCCACGTAAATCCGGCATGCTGGATCGTCCATTGGCGGTGCGTCCATCGGCCGAGTCATCGTGACGCCGGCCTGGATCCGCGATGGTCGAGGGCCATGCGCAGAATCGCCGCGATATAGAGGACCCAGCGTAGCCAGAGCGGCATCTCGCGTCCCAGCACAGCTTGTTTCATGCGTCGCGCGAACCGAACGAGTGGGGATGAGAGCGCCGGTATCGTCCCCACCCGCCCCATCGCAGGGGTCTCGGCCATTGCGAACTGCGACAGCGTTTGAAGGGTAAACCGAAGACGCGCTGCGCCAGCCGAAGGCGGCAGGATATGACGCGCGACAAGGATGTCGTTCAATCGCATAGCTGCCGCGGCGTGGCTGTTTCGGCTTTCCAGGGCGATGCGTCCGAGGAACCCGAGTTGCCGGCGCGCCGGTACATCGGCGATCAGATCGCGGAGCGCGGCTTCCAAGGCGATGGGTGCCACCGGAGCCAGACGTCCGGATATGCGGTCGATCACGGCCGTCGCGAGGCCGGTCGCATCGTAGCTGACTGTCGGAGTGCCACAGAGACCGGCTTCGACGGCCGTCTGCCCGAAGGTCTCCTGCCGGCTCGCGGTGATGTAGAGGTCGCACGCCCCGTACCAGCGCGCCAGAACCGTCTCTTCGCTGATCGGGCCGGCCACGATGAGATTCGGAATGTCGAGAGATGCCGGGTCGTCGAGGCGGCCGACGGCGACGAAGCTGAGCCCCGGCCGTGCGATCCGTCGCAGGAGCGCAGCGAGTTCGGAGGTTCCCTTGCCGGGCGCATCGGCGATGGCGGCTGCGAACATCACCAGCACGTTCTCGAGCGGCAGCCTGAGTTGACGGCGGAGGTTTTGGCGATCCTGCGGCCGGAAAACGCCGGTCGGGAAGGCGAGATCGATCCGTGCGATCGGTGTGGTCTCCGGGGCGAGGTCACGGGCGGCCGCCTCGGTCCAGTCCGAGGCGGCGAGGAGGAGGGGCGCTGAGGCTTCGGCGAGGATCGCGTGTTTTTCGGCATAGACCCCGGCGATCCGGCTCCGCGCCAGTTGCGGATAGGCGGTGGGGAAGGGACAGCGAGCATCGCAACCCTCCGGAAGGATGGGGCAGCCGGAGGGCGAGGCGCATCGCCCTGAGAGCGGAAACAGGTCGTGGAGCACGAGAGCGACCGGGATTCGCTGTCCCAGGCGGCGCAGGATCGTGGTGCGCCGGGTCGCGCCGTGGAGGTTGCCGGCCAGGATCAGATCGTAGCCGCCCGTGAGCAGCTGGCGCTCCGTGTTGGGGAACGCCTCGACCCATTCCGCGGCAGCGGCAGGCGATTCCGCCGTCAGTTGGTGGTCGCTGACACGGTGACCTGCGAGGGCGAGCGCGTCGGCGAGGCGCCTGTGGGCGATGCCGGCTCCGCCGCTATAGCCCTGGTCGGTCAGGATCGCCACGGAGAGGCCAGGCGCCATCGGTGGCGGGACATGGCCCGGTTCGCATTGCAGCAGGACCGGGCGGCCGATGCGGGCGAAGCGGGCGCCGTGGCGAACCAGATGGGGCCAGAGCGCCACGACGGGGTCGGGGGCGGCCGGATCGAGGCCGCCGGCGCGGTGGACCAGAGTTCGGGAGAGCAGGACCTCGCCGCCGCGGAAGGGCGCCAGGGGGCCTTCCGGAGGATTGGGGTCGGTGAGGGGGCCGGGTGCCGCCGCGAGGGCATCGAGCCCGAGGGGGGCTTCGTCGAAGACGATCCGCAGGCCGGCGACCACGTCGGCGCCGGTCAGGGCGAAGTGCAGGCCCAGGGCGAGCAGGGCGCCCGGCGCCAGCAGGTCACCGGGACGGAGCAGCAGCAGGGCCTCGGCAGAGGCATCGGATACGAGGCCTGGCAACCGCGCCGCCGCCTCGTCCGGCGAGACCACGTCGTGGCACCAGTCCGGATAATCCTGAGCGTTGACAGAGGCTTGGGTGGCGAGCCAAGCGGGGCCGGCAGCTTGGCCGAGGGTGATGATGCGAAGGCGCGGCCACGGGCGGCCGTCCGGCAGGGGAACACGATCGGCAGGCTGCGACGTCCGGAACGGCCAGTCCGCAACCCCGTGGGCGGCCGGCCCGAAGCGAGCGGCAGCGGCGTCCAGGTCGGTCTTCGCGACCGCGTTGTCAGGCCGTCCGGTCACGCTGCGTCGATCATCCATCCGGTCCCACGGCATCTTTGCGGGCCAAACCGAGGATGTGCGGGAACCCTGAATCTTCCGTGAGCGCGCCTCGGTATACACCAGGGTCGCGTCGCGGTCGCGGGAGAAAGGACCGCGTCGGCGGTGACACGCACCTCGCCATACACAATACCACCCGGCTGCGTGCCGCAGTCTGACGCAAAAACCCTCATCGACCCGCAACAGGAATTGACGGACCCGGCGCGGGGGACGGCTGCGATGGCAGGGTCGAATCGGTCCGTTGGTTCGGCTGTCGGCGCAGCGTCGCCGAATCGGATTGTCGACAGGTTTGAGTGGCAAGATATCGGCGTGGAAATCCTGCGTCGCGAACGGCTCACCCTTTCGCCCTCACGATGTCCATGCCGATCGTCGTTGCCCGGGACACGGTGTCCGGACCCCGCACCGCGGGGCCGAGGTCGGTGCCGAGGCTCGGGGCTTCGCGAGGTCGCCGATGCAGGGTCTTCGCCCGGGCTCGGCCGGGCGACGATCCTGGGTTGGGCGGACGGTCGGGTGCGGGCGCCGACGAGGGCGCCCGCGTCCTCAGCGATGTGCGAGGTGGGCGACGAGACGCTCGGCGGCGGGGCCGGAGGAGGCCGGGTTCTGGCCGGTGATGAGCAGGCCGTCCGTCACGACGAAGGGGCTCCAATCGGCCCCCTTGGCGTAGAGGCCTCCGTTCCGCTTGAGCTCGTCTTCGACCAGGAACGGAACCACCTGGGTGAGGCCGACGGCCTCCTCCTCGGTGTTCGTGAAGCCGGTGACGGTCCGGCCTTCGACGAGGGGCTTCCCGTCGGGACCCTTGGCGTGGCGCAGGACGCCGGGTGCGTGACAGACCAGGGCCACGGGTTTGCCGGCCCCGAGCGTCGTCTCGATCAGCCCGATCGAGGCGGGGTCCTCGGCGAGGTCCCAGAGGGGCCCGTGACCGCCGGGATAGAAGACGGCGTCGAAGCCCTCGTAGCCGACGGCATCGAGCCGGCCTGTCTCGGCCAGCACCGCCATGGCCGCCGCGTCGGCTTCGAATCGCCGCGTCGTGTCGGTTTGGAAGCTCGGCTCGGCGCTCTTCGGATCGAGCGGCGGGCGGCCGCCCTCGGGCGACACCAGGACGATCTCCGCCCCCGCATCCTTGAACACGTAATAGGGGGCCGCGAGTTCCTCCAGCCAGAAGCCGGTCTTCCGACCCGTGTCGCCGAGGCGGTCGTGTGAGGTCAGGACCATCAGGATCTTCATCGTCGTTCTCCGGGTCTTTCGCTTGGGTGAGAAGAAGGTTTTCGATACCGGGTCGGTCGCCGGGTCGACGGACTTCGCCGGGTTCGGGAGGGCTGAGCGGCGTATCGTGCGTTTGCGATGCGTCCCGCGTCTGGATCTCGCGTCAGCGCCATTTGTCGGGGGCAGGATTCTCGGTTCGCGCCGCCCACCTCCTCGAACCAGGTCCTGCGGAGTTCAGTAGACCGGTCGTCTTTTTCCTGGGCCTGGGAATGGGGGTGTCCTCGATCTCGTTGCAACGCGATGGCTCAGGGCGAGGCGAGGCCAAGGATGCGTCGGGTCGTCCCCATGGCAGCCCCGAACGGTGCGTCGGTCCGAACGATCTTGGCCATCAGGCTCGCACCGAGCCAGACGTGGTACAGATCCTCGGCGGTCGTATGCGGTTCGCTCTCGACCGTGAGCGAGCCTTCCGCCACGCCTGCCGCGATGGATTGCGACAGCCGTGCGATGATCGAGGCCGTGCCGTCCTTCAGGGCGAGGCGCATCGGCTCGGACAGGTCCGAGACTTCTGCCGCAAGCTTCACCGCGAGGCACTTGCGCCGGTCGTCGATGCTCCCCTGTGTCGCCTGCCATTTCCGCCAATAGTTCATCAGGCGCTCGGCATGGTTCAGCCCCGGCTCCGCCAGTGTGATGTCGAGGTCGGCAAGATAGGTTTCGAAGTAGTCCGCCAGGAGGGCTTCGCCGAAAGCCTCCTTGGAGCCGAAGTAGTGGTAGAACGACCCCTTCGGCACGCCGGCCGAGGTCAGGATCTCGTTGAGCCCGACTCCGGAGAAGCCCTTCGCGCCGACGAGGCCATAGGCGGTGTCGAGGATCCCCCGACGGGTGTCGGTCTGTGCGGTGACGCGTCCCATGACCGTGAGATAGTCCGAATTAGACCGGTCGTCTAGTGGCGATTGGGTCTTTTTGTCGGGGACATCACCGGAGCGTATGCCCGACAATCCTGCGGCGTTCGGAGATCATCGCGGAACGTTTCATCGCGGGGGCCTGCTTCGACCACATCGTATCGGCAAGACCCGTTTCGATGTCTGAACAGGGCGGGCGATTGCCGGCTCGGGCTCGATGTCGGAATGACCATCGGTTACCTCATCGTGCGCAGCGCCTGATCCACGCTTCGTCCCCGAGCGGCATCCGGAGCCGAGGGCATCCCTTGCGGCGTCGCGCTGCGGCCTCGAACAACTGCGTTAGGGTGCGAGGCGACCGGTCGAGCTGACGCCCGCATCACGGACGATCTGAAGGCATCGACGGCGCTGCTCGGGATCGGCGATTCGGCAGTAGGCGTCGAGCAGTTCGAGGCATTCACGGCTGAGGGCGACGTCGTAGCCTTCGACCGGCATACCCGCTCCCGGCCCGCCAGAAACCGAACGTGGTGATGTGCCGAACGCGTCTGGCGAGATGCCGAGCTTCTCTGCAATCTGCTCCTGAAGCAGCCGTTTGCGGTTCGATGGAAGAAGTTGACCTTCCGAACTTGCATCAGAAGAGGCGGACGAAGTGGCGTCGACGAGGTTCAGCTTACGGTCCACGTCCTGTCCCCAATCGTCTGCCCATGAGCTTGAGGCCTACATGCCACAGGCCAAAGTGTATGCAAACGCGTGGCCGTATCGTGTCGGGAGAGCGGGAAACACTTTATCCTGTGTTAACCAGCCGTAAAAATGCCTCATGATTCAGTGAACGGAGGAATTGACGCGGGTTGGAGGTGAGAGTGGGACGAGGTCAGTTGGGTGGCGCGAAGGTTTCGCAGATCGGACTGCAGGATGCGATCGACGCCACGGACGTGATCGGCCGCTGGGATTGGGATATTCCCAATGACCGGGCCTTTTCAGATCCGACCGTTGCCCTGCTGTTCGGCGTCGACCCCGCTTTGGCAAAAGCCGGAACTCCCCTCGCTCGGTTCATGAGCGGAATGCATTCTGAAGATCGCGATCCGACACATCGCCTGATCGAACGATGCGCCGAGGCCGGGCGCTCATATCTGGCGGAATACCGGGTTTGTTCGGCCGACGGCAATCTGCGCTGGGTCCTTGCACGCGGTCGATTCGCGCTCAGCCAAACCGGCGCTCCACTGCGAGGCAGCGGGATCCTGATCGACGTGACACAGAAGTGGTTTGACCAGGCAGATCACGCCTCGGCTGCGGTCCTGCATTCCGAGCACCCCCTGGAACGTGCAGCCGAGCACTGCTTGGCTGCACACAAAGCCATCAATGAATTGCCCCGGTCGGTTCTCCACCTGCTGAGCGACGCACTCCTGCTGGAAGTTGGCAGCCAACTGGCGAAGCTCGAGGGCGATCAGCGCCGTGCGCGCATGAACTGATCGACCGCTGGCGCTACCAGCGCCGAAAGCGATCGAAAACCTGTGCGGAATGGGTTGCGACGCACGAGAACAGGGCGCCGGCGCGTCCGAGGTCGGTCCTGCCACATCCGCTCTGTGAACTGCTCCGGCGGGCGGAAGTCTTGTTTGCAGACGGGACAACCGACCGGCCAGCGAAGGACCTCGACCCGGTGCTCGAAGGATCGCGACCCGCTGCAACCGGCTCAAGGACCTCCGGGCTAATTCATTGCACCGCGACGTCGTTCGTCCGTGAGTTTGGAGAGCGCACGCCCAACCTCCAGCAGCAGCATATCGCTCATCCGGTGTAGGAGGGGCTCGGGATACTCATGAATCGCTTCACGGGCCGCAAGGCAATGCTCTGCCGCGCGTTCCAAGGGGTGCTGAGCCTGGCAACTCGCATCAGAACTTCTCGCATGATCACCGAGGCGAGATTGTGTGATGTCGATCAGCACACCGCTACCACGCTGAGGCCGTCCTGCCTCGTCCAATGCGATGCGTCCACGATCCAGAACCCAGCGTACCACACCGTCGGCCGAGCAAACTCGGTACTCGAACGCGCAGCAAAGGCCCGTTTCAGTGCTCAGTTTGATCTCGCGAATAAACCGCTCGCGGTCCTCCGGATGAACGCCGGCGAGGAACGTACCGAGAGAGGTGCCCGCTGCGGTCTCCGCGGGGTTGATGTTGAAGACAAGTGCTACGAGGGCGTCGGCATAGACGCGATCATTCGGAACGTCATATTCCCAGCGTCCGATAATATCGGATGCGTCAAGCGCCTGTTGCAGCATGATTTGCGACACCAGGGTCTCACGCGTTTGAAATCGCCCCACTCGCATCTCCGTGGTCGGATACAATGTGATGTTGCAGCATAATAAGAAAAAAACTAGCGAAAGCTATCCTCATCAAAATCTCGATGCGACATAAAAAGCTGTATGGTATCCTCCATGAAAGCGTTCGAGATGCAGTTTTGGGTTGTGGTGGAGAAGCGCCATGGGCCGTAAGCTGAGCCCGGCTGAAGCCGATGCGTTTACTAAAAACATCACGCGCCTGCCGGATCAGGAGGCGGAGGCTTCACCCTCGTATGGCTCGACCCTTCAATCCCGCATTGCAGATGCGCTCGGTCTGTCCGTATCAGACCTTTTCGATCGAGGGGCTTCCGACAATCAGGTTCCAGACGCCGGTCCTGGCGGGCCACCGGCCGAGACGGCGTTGAGCCGAGACTGTTCCGATCTCGTCGCGGTTTTCGCGTGTGTGGAAGACCCGGAAGAGCGCCAGCGCCTGCTGAAGATGGTTCGGGACGCAGTTCAAAGGAACAAGCACGGCAAGCTCTGACGTCGAGCATTCGGTATCGGACGTAAGCCTCTGAAACACGCGATTGAAATTGTTGATCGATTATAAAAGTTTACACCGCGTTCATATTAAGACACATCAATGAAACGCCCTTCCTTGCAACAGAATGGCAGCGTGCAACTTCGTTCTCTGTCTTTTGTTATCACGCTGAAGCAGGCTTGATCCTCAATGGAATACGACGAACGTTTCGAGGCCATGGCGGACGCATGCCTCAAAGCTCATGAAGCGGTCGCCGAGACAGGCACCCCGGCGATGCGCGCCATGACACGCGCCTTGCTGTGGCAGGTTGCACAGGAACTCGCTCAGAAAGACGAGCGCCGCAAAATGATGGACCGTTTTGACGAGGCGTCGGCGGAACGGCTGGAGGCGTGATCGCCAGCGTGAGATCAATGCGGCGACGTACTTTTAACCGGCTACCGTCGAGCCATCATGCTTCTTCCACCGGGCCCTCGTCTGCCGAGGCAGATGCCACCTCGCGAACGGCTTGAAGGCATCGACGGCGTTGCTCAACATCTGTGATGCGGATGTACGCGTCGAGCAGTTCCAGGCACTCCCGGCTCAAGGCGGTGTCGGTCGACTGAAACGGGTCGGACGCGCTGTGCACGGCGTTCGGGGTTTCGCCTGGGTCCCGCAGCTCGGCGGCGGATATTCCGAGCTGCCGCGCGATGCGATTCTGAAGGTCCTGCCTCAGATCGGAAATGACTTGATCGTGTCCGTCGACGTCTGGTTCGGGTGGAAAGGACCTTGCTCCCTCGCTGGCATCGAGCTTGTGCCCCATCTCTCATCCCCGGTTGCATACAAAATTTGGCACCGTCGATTTAGCTGACCGGACGCTCGAACGCGATGGTGCAAAAAGACCAGTACGAGGTGTGAACCTGATTTCATATGTTAATATTTTGTTTTTCAGTTTCGGTGCCAAGTTATGTCGGAGATTCACGAGGCCAGGATCATCTGATGGCGCGGCGGGATACATGCGCGGCTGAAACCCCACAGATCGCGCTACAAGATGCCATGGATGCGTCGGATATGATCGGGCGCTGGGAATGGGATATCCCCAATGACCGGTTGTTTGCCGATGCGACCGTTGCTCTGCTTTCGAGTGTCGACCCTTCGGTGGCGCGCGGCGGAGCTCCGCTGAGTCTGTTCCTGAAAGCCGTTCATCCCGAAGATCGGGTAAAAACGGCCGAGATCATCGCCAGAAGCGCGCTGTCGGGCCGCTCCTATGTGCATGAGTATCGCATTCATTCAGCCGACGGCGCCCTGCGCTGGGTTTTGGCACGCGGTCGCATCGAGTTGGATGAAACGGGCCAGCCCCGCCGCGGCTCCGGCTTCCTGATCGACGTGACTGAAAATCACGCCGATGAAGCCGCTTGTTCCGCCGGGTTACCGGATCTCTCAGAGCATCCGTTGGAGGAGGCGGCGGAGCATTGCCTCGCCGCCCGTCAGGCCGTCCAGAAGCTCGCCGATCCTCTCCTGGAGAACATGACCAACATGCTTCTGCTGGAGCTTGGGCGACGCCTCTCGAAACTGGAACGTGATCAGCGCCGCGCGCGCATGAACTGATCGTCGGATCGACCCGCTATCTCCCGACCAGCGCGCGCCTCCGCGGCGTTTGATATGCGTCGCCTTTTTTCAAAAGGATGTCGGGACGGTAAGCCGTCCTCCGCCGACCCTCAAACGTCACCGGGTCAAGACCACGGTGTTCGTGGCGCCCACGCCCGATGGGGTGCTGGGACAGGTTACGTTGAACACGGCATCGTTGTAGTCCTTGTCGTCGACCAACCCGCCCATATCATTCCATTTGTAGGTGATTTTCCGGCCCGGCGTCTGATTGCAGTTGACCGTTGCATTGCTCGGAGCGCCCAACGAGCAGAAGCCGTTACTCAGTAACCCGCCCTGCGTCGTCGTCTGAAGACTGCAGTTGAACAGCTGCAGCGCATAGGCGGCGGATGACGGGGGAACGAGGTGCGAATAGAAGATGTGGCTGCTCCCCGGAGCGGCGCCATAGCCATTGCGGCCATAGCTCGAGATCCCACCGGTCACGTTCTTCAGAGCGAACCCGATCTTCTGGCCGGTTCCGATGACGGCGGAAATATCCTTGGAACTGCTCCCTGCCGTGTTGGAAAATAGTAAGTTCAGATCGCTGTTGCTTGGAATTCCGTTGTTGGCTGGCACGACGTACCAGTAGATACTGTTCGCGTCGGCGGAATTGCTGGCGAAGCTCGACAGTGAGAACGCCAGCTTGTAGCCGGCACTGCGGGCCTCCGACAGGACCGTGACGGCAGTCTCGCTCGACACCATCGAGAGGATGGAGTTCGGGACCCGCGCTTCAGCCGCCACGGCCACGCTGTAGACGGCCGCGCTCGCCGCGCTCGGCGTTGCGGTGAAGGTCACATTCGCTGCGGAGGGCATCCGCGCGATGGCGTTGGCCATGAAACGCGTCGCGGTCGCCTGAGCGGTCGAACTTGTCGTGGCCGATACGTAGACGGACGCGCCCGCCAAGGCGGCGCTGTCGGCCGCCGCCTGAAGCTCGGATCGGAGCTGGACCGCCCGCATCATGTCGAGCCCGCCGCCCGCAATCAGCAGAACGGGAACGAGCATGACCCCGAACCAGACCGCAAACGTGCCCCTGCAATCCGTCTGGAAACAGCAAGGCGTGTCGCGTGGCGAGGAAGCGACCGGCATCCGCATGCTCTCAACTGCCGTAGGTCACCGCCGTGCCGGAACGCGGGCGCGCTAGGGCGGAAACCGAGAAGGTCACGTTCAACGCAAGGGGAAAGGTCAGGGGTGATGCGTAACGAAAGCTCGCCTTGACAACGATCGCGCTGTCTCCGGAACTGGTCGTGACGGGCGCGGCATCGCTCGCGGCATTGGCGATCGCCGAGACGATGCCGCAGCTGGTGTTCGTCCAGTCGACCTTCCGAACCGTGTTGAGGTAACTCACGCTCGCAACCGATGCCGCAAAGCCCGCGGTATCGAGGGGCAGCAGCGAGAGCTTGGCACCCTTGCAGTAATCCGCGACGTCCGAGGCCGTGACGCTCGCCTGCTGCGAAACGAGATCCGCCAGGTTGCGCGTGGCAGCAACGGCGAGCATCCGTGCCCGCGCCAGTGCGAAGACCTGGAAACTCCCGAGCATCGCGATCAGGATGAACGGAGCGATCAGGGCGAACTCGACGGCGCCGACGCCGGCTTCGTCGGACCGGTACCGCCTTGCCAAGGCGAGCATCAGTAGGGCTCGTTCTGAAACGACAAGGTCGTCAACAGCAGAACATGCGTGTCGAAGCCTGCGCCCTTCAACATCCCCGATAGCGGCGCCTTGCTATAGCCGATCTGGAGAATAACGTCGGATCCGGAGCTGCCGGAATTGAAGCCGGTCTTGCTCAATCCCCCGGCGCTGGTCGATGTCGCGGGCGAGAGGCTGGCAAAGCTCGTACCCGACTGAACATAATAGACGATCTTGTCGCAAGGAATGACGGGTGACGCCTTCGCGCAGATCGCGGCCTTGAAGGTCGCCTCGTTCACCGACCCGATCCGGAGCAGCCGGCTCGCATCACGCGCCGCGTTGTCGAGGGTACTGAGCATCAGCAGGCACAGACCAACCTCGATCCAGGCGAGAACCATCGCCAGGAAGCACGGCGTGATCATCGCGACCTCGACGGCTGTCGCCGCGCGCGTGTCGCGGATGAAGTCAGCCCATAGCCGGCACCACCGATGTGATCCGGAGCGTGTTCGACGGGACGGGGCGTCGCATGGGCGATCCATCTGCGCTCTCCCAGCTCGACAAGCCCCGTCGCGGCGACCGACCGGGATCCGCGGGCCGATGTTCAGTCGGAATGGGCGAATCGCGCCGGAGCCGGATCGGACGGCGTCGGGGCAAACGTAGAGCTGTAGAGCTGCTCGTGCTGCCCCAGCAGCGTCAGGATCTGCGCGCGCAAGCCCGCATAGGAGTCCTGCATCTGGCGGAAATTCGCGTTGGTGGCCGTCTGCATATCACTCAAACGGTCGAGATCGTCCGTCTGGCTCTCCGCTTCGAGGAGACGGCTGCTCTCCCGTAACGCCAGAGTTCGCACCTGACGTTCGATGGCCTTCAAGGCCGCGACCTGTCCAGCGATGTAGTCCTGGGCATCCATCAGCTGCTCTACGCTTCTCTGGATGGTTCGCCGGAACTGCACCACATCCGGCACGGAGATCAAATCGTTGGCGGGGATCATGAGGGCAAGACCTCGATCTGCTGCTGTTCGGCTCTCAAACCCGGTGAAGTGGGGCTCGCCAGGCTGTACGGCTGCCCTGATGAGGCTTGGCCCCCGGGCGGTGTTCTTGTGACGTCACGGAACGCTGGATTCGTCCCGTCCGGCCAAAGCATGACCGGTGGAGCCCGCGACGATTCTCGCGGGCTCCGGTCTTGCGGGATCTCAGACCGGGAGGCGGCCTTCCTTCATGCCGAACTCAAGGAAGTGTTGCAGGGGATCCCAGCCGGCGGCGGCGACATCCGGGTTGGCTTCGAGGTAGGCGTTCGTGTGAAAGCCGGGTCCCGGATCGCGCCCCTCGTGCCATCCATACTCCTGGTAGTGGATCAAGGGATTGGCCCCATTCGCGGCGACGTCGGGGTTCGCGGCCAGGTAGGCGGCCGGATCGAACAGCTCGTTGGGGGCTCGCCCTTCCTTGGCACCGAAGTCGAGGTAGTGCTGGAAGGCGTAGTCCCCCGGCTGAACGCCCGTCGCTGACCGTGCGGCGGCAGCGACGTCGGGATTGTGTCCCAGGTAGAACTCGACATCGAAGTCTCCCACAAGAGTCGGAGAACTTTCACCTTCGTACACGCTACGACCTTCCCGCTGGCCATGCTGAAGGTAATGCTCCAGGGCATTGGCACCCGCCGCCTTCACGTCCGGATTCAGAGACAGATACGTCTCAGGTGCGAAATCCGAACCCGGACTCCGGCCTTCCCGTTCGCCGTAGTTGAAGTAATGCTCCAGGGGATTGACGCCGGCCGCCGCCACGTCGGGATTTTCGGCCAAATACTCGCGCGTATGGAAGTAGGCGTTCGGATCACGTCCCTCGCGCCAGCCAAACGTCTCGTAATGGGTGTCGGCATCGACGTGGGCCCTCCACACATCCAGGTTGTTCGACAGGTACCAGACATCATCCACGAGTGAGTGGCCGTCGTTCTCCTGGATCGTACCATCCGTGAAGTGGAGCGTTCCGATACCACTGATGTCGTGATGCACGCCCTCCGGGTCCGTCAGGACGAGAGACTCGCCAGCCAAGGTGACGTGAGCATCGACGAAGGCGAAGCCAAACGTTGCCGCGGCAGCTGGAGCGACCCCTTGAAGAGCGACGCTGAGGGACGCCGAGTTCGACAGACCTTGTTCGTCCGAGACCGTGTAGGTGAAGATCTCAGTTCTGGTTTGCGCGCCGTTCCCGACGTTGTTGGCTCCGATGGCTTGATAGCTGTAGTGACCGTCTGCGGAGATCTGGAGAGTTCCATGGTCGGACACGACCGTGGCGGTACCCGTCGTCGGAACCTCAGCGGTCACGCCGTTTGCAAAGCGCACTGACGTCACGTGCAGGACATCGCCAGCATTGGGGTCAGTGTCGTTGGCGAGGACGTTGCCGGTCACCGCTGGTGCGTGCGTCACCGTCGAGATTGCCTCCGACACCGCCTGCGGGGCGACATTTCCGGGGCTGGTCGCATCGATCGTCATAGCGATGCGGCTCGTACTCGGCCCCACGTTGCCAGCCGCATCGATGATGTCGGCCGTCAACACGGTGTTCCCATCCGCCAGCGGGGTGGTGGGCGTGAAGGTGAAGCGTCCGTCGGTCCCGACCAGCGCCGTGCCGAGCACGGTGCCGTCAGACGAGATGGTGATGGTGGCGCCGGCCTCGGCCGTACCCGTGATGGTTGGGGTGGTGTCGGTGGTGGGCGTCAAGGCGTCCAGCACCGGTGCGCCCGGCGGCATGAGGTCGATGACCAGGGGCGTCGCTGCGGAGGCGGGCGAGGCGTTGCCCGCCACATCCACGGCGACCGCCGTGAGGCTGGCCGTGCCTTCGGGCAGAGCGGCCGGCGTCAGGCTGAAGCTGCCATCGGCAGCGGCCACGGTCGAGCCGATCTGGGTCGAGCCGTTCGAGACGATGACGGTCGAACCCGGCTCGGCCGTACCGGTGATGGTCGGAGTGGTGTCGTTGGTGGGCGCCAGGGCATCCAGCACCGGGGCGATGGGAGGCGTGGTGTCCCCGTTGCCCGGCGTGGCGGTGACCACGAGGGTGACCGGGGTGGAGCCCGCCCCCACATTGCCGGCCGCATCGGCGGCGGTACCCGTCAGGACGTTGTTCCCGTCCGCCAGCGGGATGGTCGGCGTGAAGGTGAAGCGTCCGTCGGTCCCGGCGAGCGCCGTGCCGAGCACGGTGCCGTTGTCGGAGATGATGACGGTGGTGCCGGCCTCGGCCGTACCCGTGATGGTCGGGGTGGTGTCGGTGGTCGGCGCCAGGGCGTCGAACACCGGTGCGCCCGGCGGCGTGAGGTCGATGACCAGGGGCGTCGCTGCGGAGGCGGGCGAGGCGTTGCCCGCCACATCCACGGCGACCGCCGTGAGGCTGGCCGTGCCTTCGGGCAGAGCGGCCGGCGTCAGGCTGAAGCTGCCATCGGCAGCGGCCACGGTCGAGCCGATCTGGGTCGCGCCGTTCGAGACGATGACGGTCGAACCCGGCTCGGCCGTGCCGGTGATGGTCGGGGTGGTGTCGTTGGTCGGTGCCAGGGCATCCAGCACCGGGGCCGTGGGAGGCGTGGTGTCCCCGTTGCCCGGCGTGGCGGTGACCACGAGGGTGACCGGGGTGGAGCCCGCCCCCACATTGCCGGCCGCATCGGCGGCGGTACCCGTCAGGACGTTGTTCCCGTCCGCCAGCGGGATGGTCGGCGTGAAGGTGAAGCGTCCGTCGGTCCCGGCGAGCGCCGTGCCGAGCACGGTGCCGTTGTCGGAGATGATGACGGTGGTGCCGGCCTCGGCCGTACCCGTGATGGTCGGGGTGGTGTCGGTGGTCGGCGCCAGGGCGTCGAACACCGGTGCGCCCGGCGGCGTGAGGTCGATGACCAGGGGCGTCGCTGTGGAGGCGGGCGAGGCGTTGCCCGCCGCATCCACGGCGATCGCCGTGAGGCTGGCCGTGCCTTCGGGCAGAGCGGCCGGCGTCAGGCTGAAGCTGCCATCGGCAGCGGCCACGGTCGAGCCGATCTGGGTCGCGCCGTTCGAGACGATGACGGTCGAACCCGGCTCGGCCGTGCCGGTGATGGTCGGAGTGGTGTCGTTGGTGGGCGCCAGGGCATCCAGCACCGGGGCGATGGGAGGCGTGGTGTCCCCGTTGCCCGGCGTGGCGGTGACCACGAGGGTGACCGGGGTGGAGCCCGCCCCCACATTGCCGGCCGCATCGGCGGCGGTACCCGTCAGGACGTTGTTCCCGTCCGCCAGCGGGGTGGTCGGCGTGAAGGTGAAGCGTCCGTCGGTCCCAGCGAGCGCCGTGCCGAGCACGGTGCCGTTGTCGGAGATGATGACGGTGGTGCCGGCCTCGGCCGTACCCGTGATGGTCGGGGTGGTGTCGGTGGTCGGCGCCAGGGCGTCGAACACCGGTGCGCCCGGCGGCGTGAGGTCGATGACCAGGGGCGTCGCTGTGGAGGCGGGCGAGGCGTTGCCCGCCGCATCCACGGCGACCGCCGTGAGGCTGGCCGTGCCTTCGGGCAGAGCGGCCGGTGTCAGGCTGAAGCTGCCATCGGCAGCGGCCACGGTCGAGCCGATCTGGGTCGTGCCGTTCGAGACGATGACGGTCGAACCCGGCTCGGCCGTGCCGGTGATGGTCGGGGTGGTGTCGTTGGTCGGTGCCACGAAGGCGGTGATGCTTGGAGCGTTCGGCGCAACGCTGTCGATGGTCAGAGCGACCGCAGCAGAGGGCGCCGAGACGTTACCGGCGAGATCCTGTGCGGTGACGGTGATGCTGTTGGTGCCCTGAGCCAGGTCGGCGACTGGGGTATAGCTGAACACGCCGTTCGCGCCGGCGGTGGCGGTGCCCAGAACGGTGCCGTTGTCCGAGAGGGTGACGGTCGAACCCGCCTCGGCCGTGCCCCTGATGGTCGGGGTGGCGTCGGTGGTGAGGCCGGCCGCGGTGGTGATCACCGGTGCGCCGGGAGCGACGCTGTCGATGGTGAGAGCCACGGCGGTCGACGGTGCCGAGACGTTGCCGGCGAGATCCTGCGCCGTGACGGTGAAGCTGCTGGCACCCTGAGCCAGATCGGCGGCCGGGGTGAAGCTGAAGACGCCGTTCGGTCCGGCCACGGCGATGCCCAGCACGATGCCGTTATCCGAGATGGTCACGGTCGAACCGGCCTCGGCCGTGCCCGTGATGGTCGGGGTGGCGTCGTTGGTGAGGCCGGGGGCGATAGTGAGGGTTGGCGCAGCGGGGGCGAGGCTGTCGATGGTGAGAGCGACCGCGGCCGAAGGCGCCGAGACGTTGCCGGCGAGATCCTGTGCGGTGACGGTGACGCTGTTGGCGCCCTGAGCAAGGTTGGCGGCCGGGGTGAAGTTGAACGCGCCGCTGGTGTCGGCGACGGCGGTGCCCAGAACAAGGCCGTTGTCCGAGATGGTCACCGTCGAACCGGCTTCGGCCGTGCCCGTGATGGTCGGGGTGGCGTCGTTGGTGAGACCGGCTGCGCTTGTGATGACCGGTGCGTCGGGGGCGAGGCTGTCGATGGTGAGAGCCACGGAAGCCGAGGGCGTGGAGACGTTGCCGGCCGGACCCCGTGCGGTGGCGGTCAGGAGGTTGCTGCCTTCCGTGAGCGGGGTGGTGGGGGTGAAGCTGAACACGCCGTTCGCGCCGGCCAGCGCCGTCCCCAGCAAAATGCCGTTGTCCGAGATGGTCACCGTCGAGCCGGCCTCGGCCGTGCCCGTGATGGTCGGAGTGGCGTCGTTGATGAGGCCGGCCGGGGTGGTGATCACCGGTGCGCCGGGAGCGACGCTGTCGATGGTGAGAGCCACGGCGGAGGACGGTGCCGAGATGTTGCCGGCGAGATCCTGCGCCGTGACGGTGACGCTGTTGGCACCCTGAGCCAGATCGGTGGCGGGCGTGAAGCTGAAGACGCCGTTCGTGTCGGCGACGGTGGTGCCCAACACGATGCCGTTGTCCGAGATGGTCACGGTCGAACCGGCCTCCGCCGTGCCCGTGATGGTCGGGGTGGCGTCGTTGGTGAGACCGGCTGCGCTTGTGATGACCGGTGCGTCGGGGGCGAGGCTGTCGATGGTGAGCGCCACGGCAGCAGAGGCTGCCGAGACGTTGCCGGCGAGATCCCGTGCGGTGACGGTGAAGCTGTTGGCACCCTGAGCCAGATCGGTGGCCGGGGTGAAGCTGAACGTGCCGTTCGTGTCGGCCAGGGCGGTGCCCAGCACGATGCCGTTATCCGAGATGGTCACCGTCGAACCAACCTCGGCCGTGCCCGTGATGGTCGGGGTGGCGTCGTTGGTCAGGCCGGGTGCTGTGGTGAGGGTTGGCGCATCAGGCGCAACGCTGTCGATGGTGAGCGCCACGGCGACAGAGGCTGGCGACACGTTGCCGACGAGATCCAGCGCGGTGGCGGTCAGGACGTTGCTGCCTGCCGTGAGTGGGATGGTGGGTGTGAAGCTGAAACCCCCGTTCATGCCAGCGACGGCCGTGCCGATCAGGATGCCGTTGTCCAAGATGGTGACGGTGGCGCCGGCCTCGGCCGTGCCCGTGATGGTGGGAGTCGTGTCGTTCGTGGGGCCTGCAAACGCTGTGATGCTCGGAGCGAGAGGAGCCACCGTGTCGACCAGCACCGTCACGGGTGCGGCCGGCGAGGCGGAGCCGCCGAGGGGCGTTGCCGTGACCTCCAGCGCATTGGTGCCGTCCGCCAGCGGAACCGTGAGAGTCACGCTGAAGAGACCGCCGGGACCAGCGGTGCCGACGCCGACCGCGCTCCCGTTGCTGGTGATCGTGATCAGGTCGCCAGCCAGGGCCGTCCCGGTGATGACGGGCGTGTCGTCGTTGGTCGGCGCCACGTAGTCGACGAGAGGGGCGCCGGGCACCCTCGTGTCGATGACGACCGGCGTCACGACCGAGGGAGCCGACAGATTGCCGGCGCCATCCTGCGCCGTGGCGGTGAGGTTGGCAGGTCCGTTCGGCAGAGGCACCGTCGGAGTCAGGCTGAAGCTGCCATCGGCGGCGGCGATGACGGTACCCAGCACGAGTGCGTCGCTGCGGACCGTGACCGTCGCCCCTGCCTCGGCCGTGCCCGTGATGGTCGGGGTGGCGTCGGCGATGGTGCCTGCAAAGGCGGTGATGGTCGGCGCACCGGGCGCAACGCTGTCGATGGTCAGAGCTACGGCAGCAGAGGGCGCCGAGACGTTGCCGGCGAGATCGCGCGCGGTGACGGTGACGGTGTTGACACCCTGGGCCAGGTCTGCGGTCGGGGTGAAGCTGAAGAGCCCGTTCGTGTCAGCCACGGCGGTGCCCAGCACGGTGCCGTTGTCCGAGACGGTGACGGTGGAGCCAGCCTCGGCCGTGCCCGTGATGGTCGGGGTGGTGTCAGGGGTGAGACCGGCCGCTGTGGTGATCACCGGTGCACCGGGAGTGAGGCTGTCGATGGTGAGAGCCACGGCGGCGGAGGCTGCCGAGACGTTGCCGGCGAGATCGCGGGCGGTCACGGTGACGGTGTTGACACCCTGGGCCAGGTCTGCGGCCGGGGTGAAGCTGAAGATGCCGTTCGTTCCGGCCACGGCCGTGCCGAGCACGGTCCCGTTGTTCGAGACGGTGACGGTGGCGCCGGCCTCGGCCGTGCCGGTGATGGTCGGGGTGGCGTCGTTGGTGAGGCCGGGCGCGATGGTGATCACCGGCGCACCGGGGGCGAGGCTGTCGATGGTGAGAGCCACGGCGGCAGAAGGCACCGAGACGTTGCCGGCGAGATCCCGCGCGGTCACGGTCAGAACATTGCTACCCTGGACCAGATCGGCCGCCGGGGTGAAGCTGAACACGCCGGTCGTGTCGGCCACGGCCGTGCCGAGCACGATGCCGTTATCCGAGATGGTGACGGTGGCGCCCGCCTCGGCCGTTCCTGTGATGGTCGGAGTGGCGTCGGGGGTGAGACCGGGCGCTGTGGTGATGGTTGGCGCGCCGGGGGCGAGGCTGTCGACGGTCAGAGTCACGGCGGCAGAGGGTGTCGAGACGTTGCCGGCAAGATCGCGCGCGGTCACGGTCAGAAAATTGGGACCCTGGACCAGATCGGCCGCCGGGGTGAAGCTGAAGAGGCCGTTGGGTCCGGCCACGGCGGTGCCCAGCACGATGCCGTTATCCGAGATGGTGACGGTGGCACCGGCCTCGGCCGTGCCCGTGATGGTCGGAGTGGCATCGTTGGTGAGGCCGGCTGCGGTGGTGATCACCGGCGCACCGGGGGCGAGGCTGTCGATGGTGAGAGCCACGGCGGCGGAGGGCGCCGAAACGTTGCCGGCAAGATCGCGTGCGGTCACGGTCAGAAGGTTGGGACCCTGGACCAGATCGGCCGCCGGGGCGAAGCTGAAGACGCCGTTGAGGCCGGCCACGGCGGTGCCGATCACGGTGCCGTTGTTCGAAATGGTCACCGTCGAACCGGCCTCGGCCGTGCCGGTGATGGTCGGGGTGGCATCGTTGGTGAGGCCGGCCGCGGTGGTGATCACCGGCGCACCGGGGGCGAGGCTGTCGATGGTCAGAGCCACGGCAGCCGAGGGCGCCGAGATGCTGCCGGCGAGATCGCGTGCCGTGACGGTGATGCTGTTGGCACCCTGGACCAGATCGGCCGCCGGGGTGAAGCTGAACACGCCGTTGGGTCCGGCCACGGCGGTGCCCAGAACGGTTCCGTTGTTCGAGATGGTGACGGTGGCGCCGACCTCGGCCGTACCCGTGATGGTCGGGGTGGCGTCGTTGGTGAGGCCGGCGGCGGTGGTGATCACCGGTGCGCTGGGGGCGACGCTGTCGATGGTGAGAGCCACGGCGGCGGAGGGCGCCGAAACGTTGCCGGCAAGATCGCGTGCGGTGACGGTGAAGCTGTTGGGACCCTGAACAAGGTCGGCGCCCGGGGTGAAGCTGAACACGCCGTTCGGTCCGGCCACGGCGGTGCCGAGCACGATGCCGTTATCCGAGATGGTGACGGTGGCGCCGGCTTCGGCCGTACCCGTGATGGTCGGGGTGGCGTCGTTGGTAAGCCCTGCTGCCGTTGTGATCACCGGTGCGCCGGGGGCGACGCTGTCGATGGTGAGAGCGACAGCGGCCGAGGGCGCCGAGATGTTGCCGGCGAGATCGCGGGCGGTCACGGTCAGGACGTTGCTACCCTGACCCAGGTTGGCGGTTGGGGTGAAGCTGAACACGCCGTTCGGTCCGGCCACGGCGGTGCCGAGCACGGTGCCGTTATCCGAGATGGTCACCGTCGAACCGGCCTCGGCCGTGCCCGTGATGGTCGGGGTGGCGTCGTTGGTGATCCCTGCTGGCGTTGTGATCACCGGTGCGCCGGGGGCGACGCTGTCGATGATGAGAGCGACGGCGGCGGAGGCTGCCGAGACGTTGCCGGCGAGATCGCGCGCGGTGACGGTGAAGCTGTTGGCACCCTGAACAAGGTCGGCGCCCGGGGTGAAGCTGAACACGCCGTTCGGTCCCGCCACGGCGGTGCCGAGCACGATGCCGTTGTCCGAGATGGTGACGGTGGCGCCGGCCTCGGCCGTGCCCGTGATGGTCGGGGTGGCGTCCGTGGTGAGCCCTGCTGCCGTTGTGATGACCGGTGCGCCGGGGGCGACGCTGTCGATGGTGAGAGCGACAGCGGCAGAGGGCGCCGAGATGTTGCCGGCGAGATCGCGGGCGGTCACGGTCAGGACGTTGCTACCCTGACCCAGGTCGGCGCCCGGGGTGAAGCTGAACGCGCCGTTCGGTCCGGCCACGGCGGTGCCGAGCACGATGCCGTTGTCCGAGATGGTGACGGTGGCACCGGCCTCGGCCGTGCCCGTGATGGTCGGGGTGGCGTCGGTGGTGAGGCCGGCGGCGGTGGTGATCACCGGTACGCCGGGGGCAACGCTGTCGATGGTGAGAATGACGGCGGTGGATGATGCCGAGACGTTGCCGGCGAGATCGCGTGCGGTCGCGGTGAAGCTGTTGGCACCCTGAGCCAGGTTGGTGGTTGGGGTGAAGCTGAACACGCCGTTCGGTCCAGCGACGACCGAGTCCAGCACCGTGCCGTTGATCGAGATGGTGACGGTCGAACCCGCCTCGGCCGTGCCTACGATGGTCGGGGTGGCGTCGTTGGTGAGCCCAGCTGCGGTTGTGATGGTTGGCGTACCGGGCGCAACCGTATCGATCGTCAAGGCAACATCGTCGATTCCAAAACCGAGCTGTCCAAGTGAAACATCTAGAACGCTCCCTCTGAACACCCTGACTTCAGTCAGATTTTGCCATGCGGAGCTGAACTGATACCGAGTCTCCCCCAGGAGCAGGCCGAGACTGACCAGGTCTCCGGACGCAGCCGAAACAACCTCGACGCCGTTTCTGTATCCGACGAAGACGACACCGGATAAAACACTCAAATCTGCTCTGATCGACAAAGCATTTAAATCGAATAACGTCCCGGTTTGGCGCGAGATCGACAGATAGCCCGAGATCGATCCGGTTTTCAGGCTCGCATCCGGCTCCAAAAATTCGCGGTTGACGGCAAGTGTTCCCGTTGTGGCTCCAGAGGCATTCCGCTGAGCATAAACAAATCCATCGATCGTCAGCGAGCTGCCTGATCTGCCGGAGGATGCTTCAAACGTTTGGGTGCTTGCCATAGCTGTTCTCTCTAGGTGCGCCCGCGGATCCACATCCAACGGCTGGTTACACTTCAGACTGGACATGCCTGACGAGGACGCGGTGTTGTTCCCGTCGGTCATTCACAAATATCAACCTACATACGAACAGTTCTCACGCAAGTATGTGTCGGCAGAGCCCGGGTGCGAAAACGACCGGCAGCAGCGGTTCTCGCTTTGCAAGCTTAATGACTGCCTAATGAACCCGATAACGGCAGAAATTCGATCGGATTTCCGGAAGTTTCCGCGATTCGGACAAGAAAATTTAGGATATTTTTAAGAGCCTGAAGATCGTCTTAGGTGATGTGAGGCGCGCAACCAGCCCGAACGACACCCGACGCGCGGTTCGAACTTAGCGTAAAAGGCGAAAAGCTTCGCCTTACGGCTGATCAGCTTAGAGCAAACAGGCGAACTCCGATGCGACTTCATCAGAATGCGGAGCTGAGAACGGCCCTTCTCCGCTGCCGGCGCGCGTTCTTCGGCGTCGGCGTCATGAGCGGCATCATCAACATCCTGTACCTGACGGGATCGTTCTTCATGCTCGAGGTCTACGACCGGGTCATCCCGGCCCGCTCGATCCCGACGCTCGTCGGGCTCGGCCTGCTGACGCTGACACTGTTTCTGTTCCAGGGGCTCATCGAGACTATCCGGGCGCGGGTCCTGGCCCGGATCGGCAGCTCGCTGGACGAGGCTTTGTCCGGGCGGGTCTTCGACATGGTGGTGCGCCATCCTCTCGAGGCACCGGCCGGCGGAGACGGACTCCTGCCGTTGCGAGACCTCGATCAGATCCGGAATTTCTTTTCGAGCCTCGGACCGACGGCGATCTTCGATCTGCCTTGGATGCCGATCTACCTTGGGATCTGCTTCCTGTTCCATCCGCTGATCGGCATCGCGGGCTTGGCCGGCGCTCTCGTCCTGGCGGCGCTGACCCTGCTGACCGAACTCCTGACCCGCCGGCCCCAGCGTGAAGCCACCCAGCATGGGGCGAGCCGTAACGCCCTCTCCGAGGCCGGGCGCCAGAACGCGGAGGTGCTTCGGGCCATGGGCATGCAGAAGGAGTTCGCGCAGATCTGGAACGCGGAGAATAACGCGTACATGCGGCGTCAGCGGCGCGTCGCCGACATCGCGGCGGGTCTCGGGACCACCTCGAAGATCTTCCGCATGGTGCTGCAATCCGCGGTGCTGGCGCTCGGGGCCTACCTGGTCATTCAGGGGCAGGCCACGGGCGGCATCATCATCGCCTCATCCATCCTCGTCTCGCGGGCGCTGGCACCGGCCGAGATCGCGATCGCCAACTGGAAGGGCTTTGTTGCGGCCCGGCAAGGCTGGGTGCGCCTGCATGACATGCTCGCGCGCTTCACCCCGGACAAACCGGCCCTCGCTCTGCCGGCTCCCGTCAGGTCCCTGACGGTCGAGAACGCATCGATCCTGCCGCCGGGCGGAACGCGTGCGATCGTCTCCGACGTCAGCTTCGGCCTCAAGGCGGGCGAGGGCGTCGGCATCATCGGGCCGAGTGCATCCGGCAAATCCACCCTGGCGCGGGCGCTCGTCGGCGTCTGGACGCCGATGCGTGGGGCGATCCGTCTCGACGGCGCCACCCTCGATCAGCGGTCCGGCGGCAGTCTCGGCCGCCACGTCGGCTACCTCCCTCAGGACGTCGAGCTCTTCGCCGGCACCATCGCGTCGAACATCGCGCGGCTGGCGCCGGACCCGAATGCCGAAGCCGTCGTTGCGGCCAGCCGGAGCGCCGGCGTGCACGAGCTGATCCTTCGGCTGCCCGAGGGATATGAGACCCGCATCGGCCCCGGCGGGGCGGGGCTCTCGGCAGGGCAGCGCCAGCGGATCGGCCTCGCGCGCGCACTCTACGGCGATCCTTTCCTGGTCGTTCTCGACGAACCGAACGCCAACCTCGACGAGGCCGGGGAAGCGGCACTCACGCAGGCGCTCCTCGGCGTGCGCATGCGCGGCGGCATCGTCGTCGTCGTCGCTCATCACCCCAGCGTCCTGGCCGCCGTCGATCTCGTGCTGGTCATGGAAGAGGGGCGGGCACGCGCCTTCGGCCGCAAGAACGAGGTGCTGAAGACGAATCTTCGCCCGACGGCTTTTCCCAACGTGCGCGCTCCGAAACGCACCATCACCGCAACCGCGAATCCGGCCGAGACGAACCTGAAGGCTTCCGCATGACCCCGAGCAGCATGACTCTGAACGGCGTGACGGCTGGGTCGCTGCCGACGCGCGGCGCTGGTCCCCGGCACTCCGAGGCCGACCAGTCGATCGGCCGGCACTTGACCGTGGTCTCCGGCATCATCGCCGTCCTCGTCTTCGGCATCGGCGGATGGGCGACACTGACCGAGATCCACGGGGCTGTGGTGAGCCCGGGGCAGCTCGTCGTCGAGAGCGACGTCAAGAAGGTCCAGCACCCGACAGGCGGTGTTGTGAGCGAGATTCATGTCCGAGACGGCATGCGGGTCTCCCGCGGGGATGTCCTGATCACGCTGGACGAGACCCAGATCCGCGCCAACCTCGACATCATCCTGAAGGCCATGGACGAATTGACGGCCCGGCGTGCCCGCAACGAGGCGGAGCGCGATGGCCTGACGACGATCGATTTTCCCGACGCGCTTACACGGCGCAGGCGCGAGGAGCCGGCCGTCGCGCAATTGATCGATGGAGAGCGCCGCCTCTTCGAAACGCGCCGATCCGGCCGGGAAGGCCAGAAGGCCCAGCTACAACAACGTATCCTGCAGATCCGCCAGGAAATCACCGGTCTCGCCGAGCAAGCCGCCGCCAAGGCCCGCGAGATCGCCCTCATCGGAGACGAACTCGTCGGTGTGCGCGAGCTGTGGGCGCGGAATCTCGTGGCCGTTTCGCGGGTGACGGCTCTGGAGCGCGATGCGGCGCGCTTGGGCGGCGAGCGCGGGCAACTGGTCGCCGCCCAAGCGCAGGCGAACGGCAAGATTACGGAAACCGAGCTGCAGATCCTTCAGATCGATCAGGACATGCGGAGCGAGACGGGCAAGGAACTTGCCGATATCCGCGGCCGCTGGTCCGAGTTGTCGGAGAAACGCGTCGCCGCCCTCGACCAGTTGAAGCGCACGAATCTGCGTGCGCCTCAGGACGGCGTTGTGCACCAGATGACCGTCCACACGGTGGGTGGCCTGGTCGTCCCGGGTGAGCCCGCGATGCTGATCGTGCCCGATGCGGACACGCTCGCCGTCGAGATGCGCATCCAGCCCCAAGATATCGACAGCATCCACCTCGACCAGAAAGCCGTGCTGCGCTTCGCCGCCTTCAACCAGCGCGTGACGCCGGAGATCGGTGGAATGGTCAGCCGCATCTCCGCGGATGTCAGCCAGGACACGAAGACCGGCATGAGCTACTACACGGCCCGGATTCGTGTGCCCGACACGGAACGGGATCGCCTGGGCAAGGCACGGCTCGTACCCGGCATGCCGGTTGAGAGCTTCATCCAGACCGGAGAACGTTCCGTCCTATCCTACCTCGTCAAACCTCTGACGGACCAGATCGCGAAGGCCTGGCGGGAGCGCTGAACGACCCGTCGCGATGCAGGCCCGAAGGCTTCGTCCTCCAGGCGCGAACGGGACATCACCGGCTGCCCGGTTGCGCCCACGAGCCGCCTTGGACGGCCATGCCGATCATCGGTCCGGTTATTTTCCCGCCTCGATCTCGCATATCACGCGGGCAAGCTCGGAGAGCAGGTACCGGGCGCGCGGGTCCTTGATCTTGTCGAAATGCTCGTTGAACAGAATCCCCTCAGGCGTCGGTGAGGCTTGGCCTCGACGGGCCTCCTTGTCAGGCAAGGCCTCTCCGCTGCGCGTATCGTAGAAGTAGTTCACGTCTACGTTCAGGGCTTGCGCGATTCGCTGAAGCTTGTCTGCTGCGATCCTGCTGCGTCCACTCTCGTATTTCTGGATTTGCTGGAACGTTACACCCAGGCTCTCGCCGAGATTGGCCTGGCTGAGCCCGACCGAGCGGCGCAGTGACTTGATGCGATTGCCGATCGTGTCTGCGCTGCCATCTTTATCTGCGTCTGACATCGTGTGTTACTCGAAAGAAGTCTGGATCACCGAGAGGGGCGCCAGCACGACAAAGTCACGTCGTGCCGTTTGACTGCGCTCATGACACGGATCGTCATCTCGTGCGCGCGACAAGCCCGCGCAATATCGAAGTCCTGGACATGAGTACGAGCGCCCACCGGCGCTGCGACCTGACCGTTCTCGTTCGAACGGCCAGGGTGCGGCGCCGGCGGACCGATCCCACCAAGGACGTGGCGGGGATCGCGCGCCACTTGTGTGCCATCGTCTGCTTATCAATGAATCATGAACACAAGCTTGGGGCAATGTCACAACGCCGTGACGTGGATCGCGCGAATCCTCGATTCATGACTCTCCCGCCGCTTGCTGACCAGGATAGCCGGCCGAGGTGGGGCGTTGCATGCGGCCCGCTCAGGACGGCACCCCCACACGAACAGCGTCGAGACATCGCCGGCGATGCGACGGGGTCGCGATGCGCATTGAGGCGATGAGCAGTCCGGTGCGGTCATGTGTGAACATTGTGACGATGAAAGTCGCGCCGTGGCCAGCAAGGGACGAGCGCGGATTTCGGGCCGATCCGCCCGATCAGGCATCGAGCAGAGATCGCCGCTCGCAGGATACAGGGCAGTGCGTCCTCTCAGGCTGCTGGTCGTGTCCGACTCCGACCGGCCGCATCATGCCCTTGATGACACTCGGCGGCATCGGTTTGCCGAAGATGAAGCCCTGGACTTCGGAGCAGCCTTCGCGTCGGACCCAGTCCAGCTGCGCCTGCGTCTCGACACCTTCGGCGGTGATGGTTGCGCCGAGGTGCCTGCCCAGGCCCACCACGGCACGGACGATGGCTCCGGACGTCGACGCGCAGGCATCCTGGATGAACGACCGATCAATCTTGATCTTGTCGAACGGGAACTGACAGAGGTAGCTGAGCGAGGAGTAGCCGGTCCCGAAATCGTCGATCGCCAGCCGGACACCGATCCTGCGGAGCCGATGCAGGCAGGCGATGACCCTCTCGGCGTCTTTCACAAGCACGCTTTCGGTGATCTCCAGCTCGAGGCGCTCCGGCGCGAGACCGGACCGGACCAGGGCGTCGAGGACGTGCTGGTGGAAGTCGATGTGCTGGATCTGAACCGCAGAGACGTTGACGCCGACGCGAAGATCGGAGGGCCACGATGCTGCTTCCTGACAGGCATCGCGCAGCGCCCAGGCTCCGAGCTCGACGATCAGGCCGGTCTCCTCGGCGAGCGGAATGAAATCGGCTGGCGAGATCATCCCCTTTGCCGCGTGCGGCCAGCGCAGCAAAGCCTCGAAACCGCGGAGCGTATCACTCGCAAGGTCAATGATCGGCTGGTAGTGCAGCGCGAAACCGCCGTTGCGGACGGTGTCCTTCAAGTCGATCTCAAGCAGATTACGGGACGCAACCGCCATATCCATCCCTGCCTCGTAGAAGCGGCACGTGTGACGACCCGCCTCCTTGGCCCGGTACAGCGCAATGTCCGCGTTCTTGAACAGGAGGTCGGCACGATCCCCGTCGTCCAATCCGATGGCGACACCGATGCTGACACCCACATTCGTCAGGTGCCCGTCGATATCCACGGGCTCGCCCACGACCTCGATGAGACGCTGCGCGGCCGCTCCCACGCCGTGCGGATGGCTTCGACCCAGCAGGATGATCGCAAACTCATCGCCTCCGAGACGCGCCACGATGTCGCCCGGCTGAAGTGAGCGCCGCATGCGGTCGGCCAGGGTACACAACAGGGCGTCGCCGGCCGGATGCCCGAAGGTGTCGTTGACCGTCTTGAAGCGATCAAGGTCGCAGCAGAGAACGGCGACCGCGGTCCCTTGCCGCTGCGCATGGACGAGTTCTTGGGTCAGCCGTTCCTGGAACTGCCGACGGTTGGGCAGGCCCGTCAGGGCATCATGCCGGGCCATGTGCTCGATCTGTGCCTCGGCGCGCTTTCGCTCCGTCGCATCCACGACCGTACCCTCGAAGCAGGATGGGCATCCTTCGGCATCGCGGACCAGCCACGCGGTTTCGGAGACCCAAATCGGTCGGCCGGTCGCGTGACCCGTGACCTCGGAGACAAAGTCATCGACTCTGCCATGCGTCAGCAGAAGGCGCATGAACGCGTGCGTCCGGTCGCCGTCGACGTACCAGTCATGGGTGAAGCCGGTGCCGGGCGCCGTCGCGCACGCCGAGTCACCGTATCCGTGAAGTTTCGCGAGAGCCTGGTTCGCCCGAACGAGCGTGCCATCGAGATTCGCGCGATAGACGCCGACCACGGCGTTCTGGAAGAGTGTCTGGTACTCGGCCTCGGCGAGGCGAAGGGCCGCCTCGCGCCGCTTTCGCTCCGTGATGTCGGTGAAGGTCCGAACCAGTCCGCCTGTCGGCAAGGGCACCGATCGCACCTCGATCGAGGTGCCGTTCGGGCGTTCCCGCTCATAGGTGACGGCCGCGGTTCCCAGGGCGGCGCTCTCCAGCAGGTGTCGGAGTTCGCCATCGACCTTGCGGAACTCGCCGCGGTCAATCTGATGCTGCTGCAGGAGATCGAACCGGGCCCCCTCGTGGAGCAGCCCCTCCGAAACGCCGACAAGATCCCGGGCCTTCTGGTTGTGCACAAGGACGCGATTGTCCGCACCGACCATCAGGATGCCCTGGTCCATGTTCTCCAGCGTCACACGAAGAAGCGTGCTGACTCCGCGCAACTGCTCCTCGGATCGCACGAGATCGGTGATGTCGACACAGACGCCGAGGAGAGCGACGACCGCACCGGTTTCATCGTGTTGCGGCAATCCGCGCGAGATGACGGTCCGGACCGTGCCGTCCGCCCTGACGAGGCGGCGCTGCCGGTCGAAGGGTCGAAGGACCATCCCGTTGCCCCCAGCATTCCTGGGATCGAAGGCCGCAAACATGTCGCGGTGTTCGTCGGGATGCAGGACATGAAGGAGGTCATCGAGAGTCAGCTCGCCGTCGGACACATCCTGTCCCACGAGCCTGCCCATGCTGGGCGACCACGTCGCCTTTCCGGATTTCAGATTGTACTGCCAATACCCGATGCCCCCGACCTGCTCGACGAGAAGCTGGTAATCCGCGGCTTCCCGCAGCTTGGCTTGTGCCGATTGCAGCGCCTCCAGATCCCGTCCGATCTGGTTCCGGGCCTCGTGCAGGCGCAGATGGGCAACCACGATGTTCGCAAGATCCTGAAACTGCCTGACCTGCTCGGGGGAAAAGGACCGCCGCTGGGAATCCATGAGACACAGGGTTCCGACGCGAATTCCCTGATGCAGAATGAGGGGCGCTCCGGCATAGAACCGGATGCCGAGCGGACCCGTGACCAGAGGGTTTTCCGCGAATCGAGGATCGGCCAGTGCATCCTCGATAATGAGGGCATCATCCGAAAGGATCGCATAGTTGCAGAACGCGATGTTCCGCGGCGTCTCCTTGACGTCGATCCCGCACCGGGCCTTGAACCACTGACGATTCTTGTCCACCAGCGAGACGAAGGCGATTGGGGCCGAGAATAAAGCCTGTGCCGTGCGACACACGGCATCGAAATGTGTTTCGTCAGGCGTATCGAGCACCTTGAGATCGCGCAGGACTGCAAGCCGTTCGGACTCATTCTCCAATAACGGATACATTCAGTGCCTTATTGGACAGCTTGACCGCCCGTGTGCGGTTTCTGGCAGGAGATGACATTCCCAGGATCAAGCCACACCGGTTAACGATCCATGCCTCTTCGCTCTTGAAATTCAACCATCAGGCGATTTATTCTAATTTGGGAATCGGCGCTGCCTTGGGGGATGCGACCGGCGCCAAGCCCGAGGATTTTGACGTGAGACAAGCGCGGATGCTCCCCGGAACAGCAGATTGATGGCGGTCCCCGCCGCACCGCCTGAAGTCCGGTGCGGTTCGCATTTTAGTTGATCTGTTCGCCTTCAAATAACAGTTTGGGAGCGACATAGGCAATCGAGAACCCGATCCCACCCGAACGATGCGAGGGAACCGGATGACTGCAAAAGCGTGGGATCACATCGAACCCGATAGCGAAGATGCCTTTGGATTTATTGTCGTCGATGAACATAGTTACAAAGGCTGCGTCATACAGGATGCTACCGATCTTGGCGCAAGATTGATCTTGATAAACGCGGAAATGATTCCGATGAATTTCGTTCTTTGTTCTTTGTCTTTCGATAAGGCGGTCCTATGCGCATCAGTCTCGCGAACCGATGAGTCGATCGATGTCTGGTATGACTGTGACGATTGCGATGTGATGTTCAATCGTCACGACCGGCGAGCCACCTGATACCGTTCTTGCGGCTGTCGAAACTGTGGTCTTCGACGACGGGGCCGGTCAAAGCTCGACGAAAATGCCCTTGATCGCCGGTAGTATCGATGGCCCGACCGGCATGCTTTGAATTGGGCCGATCGAGAGAATCAGTCGGTTCACCGTGCTGCTGTGGGCGGCCGGATGGCAGAACGGGTCCTGGGCGACCTCGAGGGGCAAGCTCAAGACCGCGTGCCATCGTCACGGAAGTCTTTCCGCGCGATGCGTCGCAGATCGTGAACGGGGTCCGGCCAACGACCGGCAACCCATCCGGCTGCGTGTCTCCTTCGGCCGATGGCACCCGCGACTTGCCGGATCTGGTCTTCCGGTTGCTCGTGGCGACCGCAATGCAGTAGTTTGTGCCTCTCGGTCCGAAATATCGGGCAAGTCAAAGGCTTGCGAAATGGCATACAAACGAGGCGGTGAGATTTAATCCGCGCCGGTCGGATAATTTAGTGCGGTACTTCGTCGTATTCACAAATTCGTGAATAAGAGAATCCTATTAAGGCGTAGATTTTTTCTGACATGTGTCCACCCTTTCCAGCAACAATCCATTGCGGGAGGATCGGATGCAGTCGATCGCTGAGGCGGCTCCTGCTTTGAGGGCCGCCGGGCTCGTTGGCGTCTGGAATACCGATGTCGTTGCCGGGAAATCGATTCTCGATGCGGGTGCGGCTGCACTCCTTGCTGGCAATATTGGACTGGCCGGCCGACCAATTCCACTGGAAGTCGCACTCGGAGCGACGCACCCCGACGATAAAGCATGGCTGTTCGCGCGCATTCGTCGTGTACGCCAGATGGGCGGAGTTTTCTCGGCCGAGTTCCGGGTCGTGACAGCGACGGGCGATGTGCGCTGGGTTCTGAATCGCGGCACGCTCGCACCCGACACCTCAGGGGCGATGAAGGGTTTGGGGGCCTATATCGACACAACCGACAGCCACAATACCCGCTTCGTCTCAGCGGGGTCCCTGGCTCAGGTCGGCGAGGATCCCCTTGCGCATGCAGCAGATCGCTGCCTCGAAACGCATTCGGCCCTTGCCGCAGGCGGATATACGAATTTGCGCCGTATCACCGAAACGCTGCTCCTCGGGATCGGGCGAGCGCTCGCGCAGCGTCACACCTGATCGGGTGAGACGGACGTTCCTCCTCGGCCGGTCCAGATCCGAACGTGCGGCAGGAGACTGGCGCGTATCAGGGGGCAGTTGCGAGCTTAGTGCTTGGTGGAGGGACCAGGGGCTGCAAGAGGCTTGAGGTGCAGGAAACTCCGCTCCCCCGTCGCAGCCTCGGCCACATGGTCGATTTCATTCAGGAGGTCGCTCACGGTCTGCTGGTTGGCGGGCTTGAGATAAACACGCCGCCCAGTCATACGCCCGGCGATGAGTTGGGCCTCGGTCAACGCATCGAAGTCCGGACGCCCGGGTCGCTTCTTGGTCACTGGGCTGCTCTCCGTGCGGGGGGAAGGAAGCGCTCGGCTTCGGTCTTCCAGGCATCGCGCTGTTCGGTGACCTGAGAAAGGCAGGATCGCAAGGTTTCGATCTCCGCGTGAAGCTCACCGGCATCGACCGCGAGTTCGACACACTGGTCCTGAACCTCGGCAAGCATCTGGCGCAGCTCGGCATTCTCGATGCAGAGAGCCAGGAAGTCGGCATTGCGCTGGCCGGTATCGCTCATTCCGCCTCCCGTTCCGCGTTGAGCGGAGCGGCGCGTTTAGCGCAACCGGCGGGTGGCTTCCAACCCCTAACGCGCCCGAGGTCGCTCACCTCGGCATCAAGGCCGCCATCAGCGCGGCTCACATCGCCGCCTTGACCCTCTAGACAGGGAGGGATGCCGGCGCTGTCCGCCGGAACGTCGTCGGCGAGGCCCCGGCGGCATCCGTGCAGCGCCAGAAGCCGGAGGTTCATGGATCGAATCGAAGGCCGCGTGGGAGCGGCAGGGGAAAACCGCGGTTCACCTTCGTTCGAGAAACACGAAGACGACTCTTCGAGGAGCCCCAGATCCTTGCCGGAGGCCACTTACGGCAGCGGTCACTTTTGATGTATCAGAACGAATGACAAAGGCAGGAAAAATCATCCTCTCTGTCATCGTCCTGGCAGCCGGAGGGGCTTCCCTAAGCGTTGCCGTTGGAGCGCTCACCAAGAAGCTGTCTCCCTGGCAAGTGTACGCCTGCGATTTTCGGCTCATCAGCGCAGCAACATGCGACCTGCCGATGGCTGCACACACCACACGCGTCTCGTCATCGCGTCAGGACGCTGACCGTGAGAGGCGCTTGGCTTACCGGGAGCGCATCGTCGCCTGTGAGCACCAGAAGACGGCGAAGAGGCGTAACGGCGAACCCGTATCGGCACGGAAATGCTGGAACGAGTCCCCAGCCCCTCTTGTCAGCGTCTCAAGCCGGTGATGCCGAAAGCGTCCTTGCCCCTGGCATGGTGTTTCGAAGCCGTTCAAAACAAGACGCTTCCTGATCTCCCTCCGGCATCGGGCAGGGCGACCGAAGCACACCGGAAATCGTCCTGCTTCGGCCAGAAGGCAGCACGGAGGGCGAAGCGGAGGCGAACACCCCCGAGGGCATCGGAACCCCCGTGCGGAGATCTGTGTCGGCGACGACGGCGTTGATCGCCGGGGCCGTCAATTCATGAGGGTACGGAGCCGGTCATGGGCTGGCTTCGAGAGGCGACGTCCGAGCTCCAGCAGGAGCATGTCGATCATGTTCTGCAGAAGAGGCTCCGAGAGTTTCTGGATGGCACTTTGCGCTGCGAGGCAAAGCTCGGCGGCCTCCTCCAAAGGATGATCTAAGCCATCGGACATCCCAGCCGAACACGCGGCTTCATCCGCCCGGTTTTGCGTGATGTCGATCAGGATGCCGGTTCCTCGCCGGGGCCGGCCTGTCTCATCCAGCTCGATGAGACCGCGAGCCAGAACCCACCTCATGGCGCCGTCGGCCGAGCGAACGCGATACTCCTGCACATAGGAGCGCCCCACCTTTGCGCTTCTCGCGATGACTCCCGCGGCTTCCGCCCGGTCATCAGGATGAATCGCCTTCAGGAATAGGTTCAGTGGCACCCCGACGCGCGCCGCAGCAGGTTCGACGCTGAAGAGCAGAGCAACCGTTGCGTCTGCGTACAGACGATCGTTGGGAATATCCCAATCCCAACGTCCGATTACATCCGACGCATCAATCGCAGCCTGCAATTGTATCTGCGAAGCTTTGGCCATATCTGCCCCGGCTTGCCGCACCACTGCCTCCAATGCACATGATTTTGTCGTTCACCACAACGTGAAACCTTTTTCAGCCCGGTTAACATGCGATAAATCGTCTGCGCCATGTGGCCACGATATGGCCACGCTTTTTACATACGGTCTAAACTGAGAGGCCCGCAGTTTGACATTCTGGAGCCTATCATTGGGGACGGGACGTGGTCCGTAAGCCGAACCGTATCGAAGGCGCGTCGTCCGGCTTCCCTGACGCGAGCGAGGAGCCAAGCGCGATACGGCCCAGCCGCAGCCAACTGCTTCAGCAGCGGATCGCAGAGCAACTCGGGCTTTCGCCGGAAGCGTTCAGCACGGCACCTGTGCCGGCTTCCGGTGCGCCAAATGGTTGTCCTCCTTCCGGAGCCTTCGAGATCGGCCTCAGCCATGAGTGCCTCGAACTGCTCGAAGCCTACTCTCGGATCAAAGACCCAGAGCAGCGCCGTCGATGCCTGCAAGCTGTTCGCGAAGCGGCTGATGGTTCGGCTGTTGCAGGCCCGGTAACAAAGTCATGATGGCCCGAGCTGCCCGGAACAAGCGATCCCGACCGTTCCGGTGACGCTGGCAATCCGCGCAGGGATTTCCCCCCGGATTTTCGGATGATGGAGCAGCCTTCGGGGAGAGCATCGACGTCGGCCCGGCTCTGCGGACCGGCCGGAGCCAAACGGCGCACTCGTCCTCGTCGATGTCGGGCATCTGGTCGAACGCGGACCGGTCGGACAATTGGTTCGGGTCATCCGTTTCGCGCAGTGCTCGGCTGAGCGTCGGCGGAGATTTAAATCGCGCCCGATCGGCTCTCGCTAATGTGAGATGGTTTTTCCCTAGGCGCGTCGGGGGCCTTCGACCGCCATGCGCGGCACGACACCTTGATTTTCGAGGCTCGCGGCTGATGTCGCTCGCGATGCAGGATCATTGAAGCGCGTCCGTCTCGCGACGAGAGCCACGCCTCGAGCGGCCGTCGGCGACAGTCCGGCGGTCCGATCCGTGCGGCGACGCCGGTCCTGCGCCAAGGGGGATGTTGATGAACACGACGACGATCGACAAGACCAATACCGACTCCTACCCGATGGCGGGCCAGTGCCCGTTCGGAGGCGACCGCGTCGGCGGGGCCTTCGGCAGCCGTCCGGCCTTGGAGAACTGGTACCCGCATCGGCTCAGGGTCGAGCTCTTGCACCAGAACGGGCTGGCGGCCGATCCTCTCGGGCCGGATTTCGACTACGCTGCCGCCTTCCGAACGATCGACCTCGACGCGCTCAAGAGCGACATCAAACAGTTCCTCACCTCGTCGGTGGCTTGGTGGCCCTCCGATTACGGCAATTACGGCCCGCAGATGGTTCGAATGGCCTGGCATTCGGCCGGCACCTATCGCATCGCCGACGGGCGCGGCGGGGCCGGCACCGGGATGCAGCGCTTCGCGCCGATCTCGAGCTGGTGGGACAACGGCAACACCGACAAGTCGCGCCGCCTGCTGCAGCCGATCAAGCACAAGTACGGCAACGCCCTGTCCTGGGCCGACCTGATGGTACTCACCGGCAATTGTGCCCTGGAGATCATGGGCTTGCCGACCTACGGTTTCGCCGGTGGGCGCCTGGACGCCTGGGAGGCGGACGATGCCACCTATTGGGGGCCGGAGGTCGTCGAGATGGGTTCCGTCTCGAGCTTCGACGAGATGGTCAACCGGGACAAGCGCTGGCGCGGCAAGAACGGCGATCCGGACTACGACCTGGAGAACCCGCTCGCCGCCTCCCACCAGGCGCTGATCTACGTGAATCCCGAGGGGCCTTACGCGAACGGCGATCCGCAGGGCTCGGCCAACGACATCCGGGTGACCTTCACCCGGATGGCCATGAACGACGAGGAGACCGTGGCGCTGATCGCCGGTGGCCACGCCTTCGGCAAGAGCCACGGCATGACCCCCGCCAAGGAGATCGGGCCGCCGCCGGAGATGGCGCCGATGGAGGCGATGGGGCTCGGCTGGCACAACCCGAACGGCACCGGGGCCGGCAAGAACACGATGACCAACGGCATCGAGGGCAGCTGGACCCCCGATCCGACGCAATGGGACAACGCCTACCTGGAGAACCTCTTCAAGTTCGACTGGGAGCAGACCAAGAGCCCGGCCGGCGCCCTGCAATGGACGCCCAAGGACCCGAACGCGCCGCGGACGCCCGATGCACATGTCGCGGGGCAGTCGCATCCCCTGATGATGATGACCTCCGACATCGCCCTCAAGGTCGACCCGGAGTACCGGAAGGTCTGCGAGAAGTTCCTCAACGACTTCGACGCCTTCACGCAGGCCTTCTCCAAGGCGTGGTACAAGCTCACCCACCGCGACATGGGGCCCAAGCACCGCTATCTCGGCCCGGAGGTAACGATCGAGGACGGTCTGCTTTGGCAGGACCCGATCCCCGATGCGACCTATGCCTCCGTGGGCGAGGCCGAGATCGCCACGCTGAAGCAGACGATCCTGGCCACGGGCCTGTCGGTCTCGGACCTCGCCTTCACGGCCTTCTCAGCCGCCTCGACCTACCGCGACAGCGACAAGCGGGGCGGCGCCAACGGCGGCCGACTCGCCCTTGCCCCGCAGAAGGACTGGGCCGTCAACCGCCGGGCTGCGCCCGTCGTCGAGGCGCTTCGCGGCGTCATGGCCGCATTCAACGACGCGCGTGGCGACGGCAAGCGGATTTCGCTCTCCGACCTGATCGTGCTCGCCGGCTGTGCCGCCGTGGAGAAGGCCGCTTTGGATGCGGGGATTGAGACGCGCGTGCCGTTCACGCCGGGCCGGGTCGACACCACGCAGGCGCTTACCGACATCGAGATGTTCGAGTGGTTGAAGCCAGTCGTCGATGGCTTCCGCAACTACGTCGATGACGGGTTCGGCGCGATGGCGCCGCGCCTGTCGCCGGAGGAGATGTTCCTCGACAAGGCCAACCTGCTGACGCTGACCGCGCCGGAATGGGTGGTGCTGACCGGTGGTTTGCGGGCTCTGAACGCCAACCACGATGGCGCGAATCGGGGCATCTTCACCGACCGTGTCGGCGTGCTGACGACGGACTTCTTCCACGCCCTGACCGACACGAACCTGATCTGGGAGAAGACCGACGCAGCCGGCACCACCTTCATCCTGAAGGACCGCGCGAGCGGGCAGCCCAAGTTCGAAGCGACCCGTGCGGACCTCATCTTCGGCTCGAACGCGCAGCTGCGCAACATCGCCGACGCCTATGCCGGCAGCGACGGCCACCAACGGTTCGTCACGGACTTCGTACGGGTCTGGGACAAGGTGATGATGCTCGACCGGTACGACGTGAAGGGCCACCGGCGCGACGGGGCCATGGCGGCCTGATCACGACGAGCGCAGCAAGTCGCGCCCCCGTTTCCCCATCCGTTCAGACGGGGGCGTTTTAAGATCGAGCGTCTGTGAAATCGGTGTGTTGTCTCAGCCACTTACGTTCGTGAGAGTGGGTTCGAAGATTTCATCCTGACTATCGTGTTCAATCATCGAATAATTGGAAGAACTATAGATTATCCATATCTCGATTTCTCCGGAGATGCGCCATTCGCATCTGCCCTGATCGGCGGCGAAACCCAAGACCCGGGCGCTCGTCGATTCTGACCGTCATCGGAAGGGCAAGGCGATCTGTCTTCGAGACGATCTCGATAAGGGGAGGAGGACGTCGAGGCTCCCCCAAGCCAGGCTCACGCCAGAGATGACCTGGAGCTTCCGCATCCTGGCCGTCAGCACCGCCACGAGGCGGGTGGTGCAGTTCGCAGGAAGGTTCAGGAGCACGTTCGGTTCAGGAACGGGCAGAGTTGCAAACACCGGATCGGAAGTTTTAGCGCCGATCTGTGGATCGGCCGATGCTCTCTGAGCCGGGAAGACCGCTTCCCATTGGAAAGCTGGTCGGAGTGGCAGGATTTGAACCTGCGACCCCCACGTCCCGAACGGGGGTCGCAACCGCATCGCCGCCCTCTCGCATGGCCCTCCGCAGAGCGCAAGGGGTGTCCGCTCGTCACCGCCGGACACCCCTCGTGATGGCTCGTCATGACATGTTCTTTGGTCGTTCTTTGGTCGGGACAGGGATGCCATGCCCTCCGTGTCCCGTTCCAGGTCACGCGAGAATCACCGCCTTAACCGGACCGCAAGGCGGGCCGTGGCACACCTGCGGTCAGGCAGACCTCTCGCACTCCGGAAGCGGCGCATCTCGATGCTCGTCGCTTTTGACGGGCTAAAGAGCGAGGTAACCAGGTATGCCCGTCAGATCGAACCTTCCCGTGAAGGTGAGGAAGGCGTTCGCAACTGTCCGAGACGATATCCGCAACATCGCTGAGATGGAGCGGGGCAACTTCGAGGAGATGTCCGAACGCTGGCACGAAGGCGACCGCTCTGCGGAAGTCTCCGACTGGCTGGACGCACTCGACGACGTGGTGAGCGATCTCGAAGAGATCATCCTCCCCGACGACGTATAGTGTCCCAGAGGGCCCCGGCATCGCTGCCGGGGCCCTTTTGATTCCGGGTCAGCCCAGCGGTAGGTGGCCGGGTTGGTTGGTCCGGCCATGCCCATTGCACGGACGGGCTGAACCTCCGCATCAGGACACCCTTCGCCGCGCGGACACGGCCCCGGTTCCTCCGCCGGGCACGGCGTGACAGGGGCTTGCCTATCGCGGGGCGCAGCGCCTCGGAGCGGGCCTCCTTCGTCGCGAAGTCCTCGTAGACCCGCATGCCGTGCAGCAGGGGCGACGGCGACCCCGCGGGCACCGTCGCGGTCTCGATGTTGGGGTCCGCCACGAGCAAGTCGAAGGTCGCTCGATCCTCGCAGTAGAGGCCCGGCGTTAGCCCTCCCGCTTCCTCCGTCACGTGCCAAAAATCGCCCATCCAGCCCTCCCGAATCCACCGAGGGAGAGTCTACCGACCGGCCAGGACGAGGACGAAATTGGAGCTTGCGTTAACCGTAATGGCTCACTAGGATGGACATTACAGCTACGGGTCATCCGAGCTGACGACGCATAGTGATCAGGAAAGCCCCCCATGACCGACAAGCTCATTAAATCTTTGTCCAAGATCGTCGTCTGCGACGAGAACCGCGACGCGCTAAACGAGGCGCTCAAAGCCCTGAAGGGGTCCAGCAGGAAGCCTTTCCCGGACGCGGACGACGTGGCCTACTGGATCGGCCATCAGGACCCCAAGCTGGCCGATGCCGGCGTCGCCCCGACAAACCGGATCGGCTGCACATACGAGTACCGCGGCGCCGGGCCGGAGGCGGCCGCTTACAAGTTCGCCAAGGCGGTCATCGCATTCGAGGCGAAGCGGACCGCGAAGGGCTGGGTCGTCACGTCCGCCAGCACCGCGCACGTCCATCCGCGGCAGCCCATGATCAGCCGCATCTCGCTGACCCCCAAGGCCAAGGAAGCCGTCGTCCGGGCCGCGCTCGACCCCTTCGGCACGCTGCCCGCCCAGGCCGCCTGACGCGGCGCTCCCTTCTCCCCCGGGCGGGTCCGCCCACCGGGGGAGCGGGGAGCGCCGAAGCGGCGATTCCTCCGGCGCTGGGCCTTCCGCGCCGAGATACGGAGAGCGACATGACACTTCCCCACATCCAACGCATCGAGGCGGCCGCTGACAACGCCCGGGCTGCCCGCTCCCTCCTCCGCCTGTGGGACGCCGTCGAGGTCTACACGGAGCTCTGCAAGGCCGAGGGCGTCTGCCCCGACGAGAACCTGGACATGAGCGCTCTGCCCCGCTTCGGGGGCAATGCGCCGGGCTGGGTCACGGACCGGGGCGTCGACGCGATCCTGTCCTGGGACCGGACGCACGTGCTCTGCCGAATGGAACACGGCATGCCGTACCGCATCATCGCCCGGGCCGCCCAGGCCGCCTGACGCGGCGCTCCCCGCTCCCCCGGACGGGCATGCCCACCGGGGGAGCGGGGAGCGCCGACAGGGGCGACTTCTCCGGCGCTGGGCCTTCCGCGCCGAGACATGGAGACCAGATCATGGACACCCATCTCGACACCGCCCTCCTCACCGTGTCGCAGGCCAAATACCTCTGGTGCCCCGAGGGCAGGTCTACGTCTGTTGAATACCCGGATCACGTGCCCCCCCCGACAGTAAATCGCCGCGCGTTGGGAGGTGCCGATGTCGGCTGCATGTGCCTCGGCGACGGCTGCATGTTCTGGCGCTGGCACGACCAGTCCACCCGCTGGCAGAAGCCTGCCGCGACCGTTAAGGCCGAATGGGATCAGGTCCATGCCCTCGACGGCGGCGCATGGCTTGGGAAGCCGGACGACGGGCGCGAGTGGGAGCTCGACGAGGATCAGGGCGTGTGGTTCCTGCCCTCAGATCCGCTCCCGCCCCGGGGCTACTGCGGCAGGGCGGGGCACCCCCACGCCGCCGCCCTGGTCGAGGCGCAGTTGGAGCTTGTCCGCTACCAGCTCCACGACCACCGCCGCGCCGAGTAACACTGGCCACGAATCAACGATTTCCTGGGCGGTCCTGCGGGGCCGCCCTTTCCCGTGCGAGGATCCCGACATGCGCATCCACCTCCGCCCCATGCCCCAGCCCGACGATGGCGTCTGCATCGGCATCCTGGACAAGGGCAAAGAGGTCCCCCTCGTCATCCGGGAGCGCAAGCTGTTCGCCGGCGGCCGAGAGTACGATCAGGCCGACGTCGCCGACTCCTACGTCGAGGCGGTCGACCGCGCGGCGAGCGCCGTCTTCGGCTCGGACTGGGTCACGCCCCTGGCGCGCCTTATGCAGATCAACCGTCGGTCTACCGCGAAGGACAGAATAGCCAAGTTCGGATTGCCCGAATACATTCTTCTGTTCTTGGCAAACGCTTCGGCCTATCCGGTCCCGAGGGCACTCGGCTACGCACTGCTCTGCGTCGAGGCGGTCCAGGACGCCGCGGCCGTGACGGAGACAGCCATCACCGGGCGTCCGCTTGCCGTCGACGTGCACGCCCGCAGCGTGGTCGTTTCGGACGTCGTCGACCGGGCGACCGGAATCGTCGACGGCGTCCTCGCCGCCCGCGACGAGTTCCGGAAGCGGAAACCGTTAAGGGACGAGTAACCCGCATCGTGTAATCAGACCTCAGACGACCGCCCATGGGACATCCGGGGCGCCGGCCAATGGAGACCGACGATGAAGAACGACCGTACGAGGGCGGCTGCGTCCGCCGTGGATCTCGACGCCTGCCTGAGCGGGCTCTGTCCACCCCCCTCCCGCCACGACAGCCCTTTCAGGTTGCTCGAACTCGTCGTCGCCGCCCGGTGCCCGAGGGACCAGCCGCGGCGTCGCGACGTCACCCGATTCGGCGACGACGACCGCGCCCTGGCGCTGTGGCAGAGCGCCTTCGCCGTCGTCGAGCGCGTCCGCGACGGCGGTTGGCAGGACCCCCGCCGGGCCCACACGGCATACCTGCAGGCGCTCTGCCTGCTGGAGACGACCGAGCGATTGCTCGAAGAGCTCGACGAGCTCCTCGGCCTCGATCCGGATGACGTCCAGGATGCCGTCGCCTACCGCGTCGAGCTCGACCAGCTCGCCGGCGCGGCCGCGGGCAGCCTCGCGGATTGCGGCGACCGCTGCGGCTGGGACTACTGCCGGGAGCGTGCCGCCTGGTGTGTCGAGCACGGCCAGGACGGCTACCGGTACGCGGCCGCCTTGCTCGGCCTCTCGGGCGAGGTGCGGTGGACATGGCGGCCGGGGCAACCCGGTTTGGGCGCCTTGGCGGCCGCACTGCAGAGCGGCGATGACACGCTGCACGGAGCGGCCCGGGCCAGCGCGCCCGAGGCTTGCGAGCCGGAGCCGTCGTGGGCCGCCGAGGCCAAGGCGGCGGCCGCCCATAGGAAGGCGGAGGTCGCTCAGCTCCTGTCCGAACCGTCCCTGCTGGTGCTGGCCTCGGTCGAGCACCTGCCGGGATCGGCGCGCGATGGCGAGGGCAAGGCCGGCAAGACCACGGCCCACAACGCCAGGGCCGAGTGGGGGCCGTTCGCCGGCAAGAGATGGCCGCTCGCACGCGTGCCGGACCTGGCCGAGGCGCGGGAGAAGCTCGTCGCCGAGTTCCCCTACGCCGCGGACGTCGTCGACGCCGTCCTGCGCGACCTCGTCGGGCGTCCCCACGTCGTCGTCCGGCCGCTTCTCCTCGTAGGCAGCCCGGGCAGCGGCAAGACGCGGTTCGCACGCCGGCTGGCCGAGGTCCTCGGGCTGGGGTGGCAAGTCCACGCATGTGGCGGGGCGTCGGACTCGACCATCCTCTCGACCTCGCGCCAGTGGAGCACCGGCCGTGCTTCGACGCCGCTGCAGCTTCTGAAGCGCCTCGGTGCTGCGTCCGCCCTCCTAGTGCTCGACGAGCTCGACAAGGTCGGTACCGGTACCCAGAACGGGAACTTGCTGGACGGCATCCTCCCGCTGCTCACGGACGACGCGGCGCGGTTTCACGACACGTACCTGGAGTGCAACACCGACCTCAGCGGCCTGAGCTACGTCGCTACGGTGAACGGCGTCGAGGGCCTCCGTCGGAGCCACCCGGCGCTCGTCGACCGATTCCGTGTCCACGTCCTGCCGGCACCGCGGCGCGAGGACCTGCCCGTGGTGTGCCGCACGATCCTGGCGGATCTCCGGGCAGAACGCGGCCAGGACGAGACGTGGTGTCCCGATCTGGACGGCGAGGAGCTCGCACTGGTCGAGCAGCACTACCGCGGCGGCAGCCTGCGTCTCGTCCGCCGCCTCTGCGAAACCGTCGTCGCCGGCCGCGACGTCCTGGCAACCCGGAACTGAGGGAGGCGACCGTGAGCGATCAGACACTCGCCCCCGTGTGGGAATATCTCGCCTCGACGATCCGCGGCTACCGGCTCGCAGGGACGTGCGATGCCCGCGTTGGCGTCGTCCTGGAGGACTACGTCGGCCACGCCGGGCGCCTCGTCCGGGACCGGCACCTCACGCTCTCGGAGGGGCTCGTCCTCGCCAACCGGGCGGTCCGCGCGGCCCGGGATCTCCACGCCTTGGAGGAGGCCCGCCGTGCGCCGCGTTGACGTCTACAGAAACTTGAACCGGGCCTGCTGGTCGGTCCGCGAGAATCGTCGGGTCGTCGACCACGTCGACAGCATCGCCCTCTATGACGTCCGCTTCCACGTCAGCGAGGCCGCTCGGCAGCGCGTCCTGCGCCTCGGGCAGCGGGCCGTCATGGCCTGGGCGTCCGGCATCGTCATCGACGCGCCCCTGCAGCGGTCGAGCGAGAGGATCAAGTTCGACCCCTTCGAAGGTCCCGACTTCATGATGGGCGAGTGGCCCGTCCACGAGGCAAACCTGATCCATTTCGACCGTAATGGCCGCTGCTGGGGAGTGCTGTGATGCGCGCATTGATGATCGCCCTGGTCCTGCTCGCGGCCGCCCCCGCCGTCGCCGGCGAGCGCTTCCCGTTGGAGGGGGACACGTGGCGCTACGAGGGGCGCGCCCCGGCCCGCGACGGCGTGGCGCGATTCCTCCGCCTGGAAGCGACGCCGGCCCCGGCGTCCGGCTGGACGGTGGTGCTGACGTGCGGGTCCGTCTCGCTCCGGACCGGGAAGGAGGTCGTCTCGTACCGGGGGATCGGGGCGGCCGGACGGTCGCGCTGGGGAGCTCTCGGGGGCACGGCGACGTCGCCGGGGCATACCACGACCGGCTGGCTCATCGAGCCCCGGGGCGACGGTATGCTCGACCAAGCCGTGCAGGCCCAGGATGCCGTCTGTGCGTCCGGGCGGGGCGACCTGTCGTCGGGGGACTGAAGCCTGGTGCATTTCGAAGGGGAGCCCCAGGGTCTCCTCAGATCTGAGGAGACCCCATGCGCTTGCGCGACCTTTCCCCCGACGAGCTCGCCAACGTCGCGGTCCTGCGCCACCGGCTTCGGGCGAGCCATGGCGCCGAGGCCGCGACCGCGCCCTTCCTGACTGAGTGGTCGACGAGGCCGGTGCCGGACGGTGGCGTCCGCCTGCACGGCCTCTGCTGGGGGCATCCAGGCCTGGGCGACACGCTCGTGACGACGACGCCGGTCATCGAACTGTCCGAGAGCCACGCCCGGACCGAGAGCGGGCGGCTCTACCTCCTGGGTCCCGAGGATCGAGACCACCGGCGCCGGCGCGCCCTGACCGGCCAGCGCGGCGCCTTGCTCATCGCGCCGGCCGGCGCGCCCGAGGACACGACGACGTTTGGGCGGTAGCTCAAGACTCGATGGCGCGCCGGATGCGGTCGATATGGCGCTGGCCGAGGAACCTGATCCAGGCCACTTTCGCCTCGGTGGGCCGGCACTCTCAAGCCTCGTTCGTGGAGAGGGCACCGCCGGCCGCGAGCCGGATCGGGCGGACGTTGGCGGGCTGGGCGAGCTTCCAGGGGCACCGGCGGGCGGCGAGGAGGCGGCTCTTCGCGATGGGGGCGATGCTGACGGCGTCACCCTGGTTGCCGCCGAGGACGAAGTACGTCGTGGCGCTCTCGCCGACGTAGATCCCCACGTGGCCGCCGCCGCCGGGGCGCTCGAAGACCAGGACGTCGCCGAGGGACGGGGACGCGGCCTTGGTGCCGAAGGAGGCCCAGTTCCGGGCCCAGAGCGGCGCGGCGACCGGCGCGAATCCCGCGCGCTTGACGACGGTCGCGACGTAGAGACCGCACCAGGCGATGCCGTCGTTGACGTAGGCGCCGGCGACGCCGACCTCACGGGCCCAGCCGAGGATCGCAGGGTTCGAGGCGGCGCCGGGGACCTCCTTGGTCCCGAACAGGGCGAGGCCCTCGACGAGGACGCGGGGACCGGCCTCCTTGGAGAGTTAGGCGTAGGCGGAAGGGAGTTGGGGCACGGGGGCGGCCTCTGGGGACCGCGACGCGGCCGGGATGCTCCCACGGTGCTCGTCGCCCCGTGACCAGTTCCAGGCCACGGCAGGGACCGTCATTCCCGTCCGCGAACCACCAAGGTCACGACGCGGTCCCCGGCCATGAGCAGCCCGTAGCCGTCGATGCAGACGAGGCGCGCCCCGTACCGCGCCCCCGGCCAGCCGTAGAAGGCGAGCCATTCCCGGATGCCGCAGACGTCGGCGTCGAGGCTGCGGAGGACGTCGAGGGCCTCGCGGTCCGTCAGGCCCTCCAGGATCGTCTCCAGCCCGAGGACGCGGTCGGCGAACCGCCTGATGGCGTGCAGCGTCGGCTTGGCTCGATACCCCTCCGACCGGTCATGCCGGACGCACGCCGGCACCGGCGAAGGATGGGCAGGCGGAGCGGACACGGGACGCAGGGACAGGGCAGAGACGGGCACGGGAGACCTCCAGGGTGTGGAGGAAGGCTGCGCGCGTCGAACCGATTTGGGCAGGGATGCGGGGCCGTCTCGTGCCCCTCGCGGTCCCGGGGAGAGGGAACCGGAAACGACGACGCCCTCACGCCGATTTCCCGGCGGAGGGCGCGTCTCAACTGTGGTGCAGTTGGCCAGGTCGAGGCATGATGATTCTAGTCGCGGGACAGGCCCGGCACAAGGCGAAACGGTCTAGAGACCGGGCGAAACCCTGCCTTCGGTGGTGAAGTCGAACGGGTCGTGGCCGAGGGCCATCAACTCGCGTGCCCGGGATTCCATGAACACGGTCGGCCCCGTGACGATGCGACCGTCCATTTCGCGGATGCGCCAGCACCGCTCCTTGGGGGCGTCGAACGCGGACCTGGGACGGGGGGCGAGAGACTGAGAGGGCGAGGGAGAGGAGGGCTTGACGATGTCCGATGCGAGGTGGGGGATGGGGAGACGCGACGACTTGGCCACCGGGACGCGGGGGCCTGTAGACCCGACACCCCGGAGACCGAGGGGACGGGGACTAGGGAGAGGCACGGAGGGCACCTCCGAGGGTTCGGGGAAGAAGCCCGCCAGGAACGCGGGAAGGGTCCCCACGGGCTCCGCAGCAGGGGTGCGCGGCTCCGCAGGAAGGGGAACCCGGGGCTCCGCCAGGAAGGCCCCCACGGGCTCCGCAGGAGGGGTGCGCGGCTCTGCAGGAAGGGGAACCCGGGGCTCCGCCAGGAAGGCCCCCACGGGCTCCGCAGGAGGGGTGCGCGGCTCCGCAGGAAGGAGAACCCGGGGCTCCGCCAAGGGGGCTTCCACGGGCTCCACCCGGCAGGGAACCATCGGCTCCGCCGACCGGGGGGCTCTATGAAGGCGAGCCTCGACCGAACCCTTTGAAGAACCTTGAGAAAGCCTGACGCGGGTACGGTCTAGGACCTCTCCCATGAAGCCCTCCACGATGTCCGTCTTTCCCCGCGGGGAGACGAAGCTGTCGTGGACCGGGAGCACGGGGATGGCGGCCTTGGCGGACAGGTCCATCACCTCGCCGGCCATGTTGGAATCGATCCGCATCAGCCTGACGCCGACATCGGAGCCGAACAGGCGCTTGATGGATTCGTGCCGCTCCTCGATGCGGTCCAGCGCCGCCGCAGTCGCCTCCCACGTCATCCGGCGTGGCCAGACCGGCTTGCCGTCGCGTCCGATCTCGAACCGCTTCTGTAGGAGCGACCTGATCGTGGCGGTGCGGTCGGCGGCGTTGATGTACGTGTTGACCGCCCCCTTCAGCTGGTTGCGGGAGACGCCGCGGATCTTCTGCCTCATCTCGTAGGCGTCACCATCGAGGCGGTGGCCGCACATGGCGTAGGCCAGGTCTAGGTGGAGGCAGGACCAGTCCGGTTCCTCGACGGGTTCGCCGTCGAGAAGAAGCTCGGCCCGCCGAATTTTCGGCAGGTTGCTCCACTGACCGTACATCCGGCCATGCAGGCCGAAGTCGGATCGCGCGAACATCTGGACCGCCATGGGCGTCTCGATGGACAGGACGCAGGTCCAATTCCCGGAGCCCGACATGGCGTGCCAGTGATGGTCCGAAAACCGCCACGCCCCGGACGCGGCCGCCTTTGGATCGACAGTGACATCGATTCCGGCGATGACCTCGTTGCGACGCTCCATCGTGCGGACGAGGCGCCGGACCTTCTCCGTATCCGGGAGCGGCAGCGGGTCGCCGTCGTCGTCGCGCAGGAGAACCGGCACGCGCGGGGGACGGTGCCCGATGGGCTCACCCCGCATCCGCGCGACCAGGCCCTCGGTGGCCCAGATCGCCGACTGCATCCGGTCGCACTCGCGCTCGGCGAGATGAGCGCCGGGCTTGGCGCGGTGCTGATGGAACAGGCCGGCCTCGGTAATGGCGTCAGCGAACCCAACGACCCGATTGCGCCCGAGCGGCGTGCACGGGTAGCGATTGAGCCCCCACCACTTGCCCGACCTGGAGATGGAGATGCGCCGGCCGGCGCCATCGGCCTCGACGATGGCCTGGCCGATCATCGCACAGGCGACCGCTAGATCGTCGCGTGTCCGGCCCAGCGGCACGCCTAGAGCCCGCACCGCATCCTCGGATGCATAATGCATGTAGCTGAGAGGCGCATCGTCGCCTCGAATGAAGAGCACGGGGGTGGTCCTGACCTGGCTTGTCGCTCAGCCGGGGCACCACACCCGACGCGACAGGCAATTCTTGACCGCGGAACCGCCTTCCACCAGAGGGGCTTAGCCGCCCCTGGCCGCCCCCGCCTGCCCCAGGTGCCAGACCCTAGGGCACGGCATCCAGCCCCATCGATTTCGGCTTTTGGGCCATCAGATCCCCATGACCCGCGCGACCCGAGGGTGATTTCCCATCGGCTCTCGAACCCCCCTGTTAGGCACGTCCCTGTGCCTCACGCGGGCCGAGACTTTATTTTCGGGCCTGTGGACCGCCCCATGCCGGCCCATGATTGGCTTCATGGGCGAACGCATGGCTCCATGGGCCGCATGGGCCAAGGATGGACGATCCATTCCTTCGGAGCATGGCACGACGATTCGGCGACGCCGTGGCCTGGAACGTGTCACGGCGGCCGGGGCATCATCGGCCCATGGCGCCTCGCACCGACTTCTCCTTCCTCTCCGACCTCGGCCTGCAGCTAGCGGCCTGGGAGGAGACCTACGTCTCGGAGGCCGGGCTCGACCGCTGTCGGCGGGCCTGCGCCTGGGTGACGTCGGAGAGCGCCAAGCAGGTCGCGACGTCGATAACCGACGCCATCGCCTCGACCATCGACCGTCCGACGCCGTGGATCTCGCGCGCCTACCAGTACACCCGCGCCCTGACCCGCGGGACGTCCGACGCGGTCTCGGCCGACGCGTTCGTGCTCGACGACCAAAGTATCGTGCTCAAGCACCTCTTCGGCGATGGGCGGAACACTCGCCTGCCCGGCGACGTCGGCTTGGCCAAGGAGCACATCCTGGTGCACGGCAAAATGATCAAAGCCTATTACCGGCCCCGGGCACCACCCGGGGCCAACGGAACAACAGCGGGGCGGCCTCCACCAGGGGATCGCTCCTTCTCGTTGGCCCATGGCGCCCATGACGGCCCATGGGCGCCACACCCCATCCCATGGGCGCCATTGGGCACGCGATGGACCCCATGATGAGCCGGGGATGGGGCATTCATGGGCCAGCTATGCGCGCCGCGCTGGGAGACATAGGGATCGATGGGCCACTCATGGGCGTGAGATGGGGCCGACGCATGGCTCTGTGACCTAAAACTAGTCACGGGCGGGGCGGCAGGCTGATCCCAGCCAGCCAGTGCCCAATGGGGGTGTGGTGGTGCCCGATTATCCCGACCATTGAGCTTGGCCGTCACGCTCTGAGACCCCGACGTCCATGGAGGCTCGCCAGCCGCCCGTCATCCCCGGATTGGCGATCACCCACGCTACGAACGCGAGGCCCGCTGCTGGCCTCGCCGGCGCCTAGGCCCGATCCATGGATGGGGTCCCCTGGACCCACTTGAAAACTTTTTGGTAGGCATTCGCCCTGTGTCCGCGCGATCTGTGAAATTTCCTAGAAGGTCTCCGCATTCCGCATTCCGCATTTGCCTCTGGCGAATGGCCAGACCGGCCAAGGGGATGGGGGATTTCCGAATGCGGCGGCACCCGTAACCGACTATGGACCGCGACATGCCCCGCGGACCCGCCCCCCGATCAGGTCCCCGCTGCCGTTGACTGAGCCGAGGGCGTCGCCGCGCCGGTCGATGCAGCCTCCGTCGCCGCCGGGATCTCGGAGCGGGGCAGGCGCTCGCCGAGCCAGTCCAGCGCCCGCATGAGCGGCATGTGCACGTCGCCCGCGATTACGGCCACGTCGAAGCCGCCGGCCGGCGCGTGCGCGGCAGGGTCCCAGGCGTTCTCGGGGCAGTCCTGAGGCAGGTCCGACAAGATCCAGAGGCGTGTGGGGTCGCGCGTCATCGTTCGCCTCCCGCGGCCGTGGCGTTCTCGGCGAGGCGTACGCGGATCTCGTCGAGGGTCACCGGCATGAAGTCGAAGCAGTTGACGCCGACGTCGGTGCTGCCGGCCGTGCCGGGAAGGCTGCCTCGCGAATGTCCGAACAGGTGGAGGTCGCCGTAATGCTGGCGCGGCCAGACGCGGTGGGCGTAGTGAGAGCACCAGACCCCGGTGGTCGTGCCGTCGGAATTCTCGACGACGACCCTGACGACGTCGACGACGGGTCCGTCCCAGGGCAGCCGCGACGCGATCTTATCGTGGTTGCCTCGAACCAGTCGTCGCACCCCGTTCAAACGGCGAAACACGCTACGGGCGCGGGCCTCGGGGCAGCGGTAGCAGAAGTCGCCGAGGTGCCAGACGGTGTCCTCGGGCCGCACGACGGCGTTCCATCGCGCGATCAGGGTCTCGTCGTGCTCCTCGATGGAGGCGAACGGTCGGGGCGCCAACATCCTGTTAGAGAGGATGCGGGCGTGGCTGAAATGGGTGTCGGAAACGAAGAAGTGGGTCACAGGAGCCTCGAAAAATCGGAGGCTCAGGCACGCTGCGGCACTCCGGGATCAATCGGTCGGGCGCTGGCTCAAGCGTATCATCGTGGGGCTCCTCGAAGGGCGGCGAAGGTGACCTGGCCGGTGCCGATAGGCAAGGCCGGGAGCGCGGATCCACAGGGCTCGCGGGCCGGGATTCGCGACTCCGCGGAGGGCGCGTAGCGGATAGCGCTATGGGCTACGCGCTACGGAATCGGCAGGTTTCTTAACCATGTTCGCGTCCCCTGCGGGCTTAAGTCGGGGGGACGACGATGGCGGGCGGCGTGGCAGATCATCTGGCGCGGATGGATGACCCGCGGCGATGGGAGGTCTTCAAGGCGGCTGACCAGATCCGGGCGGAGGGCAAGGAACGGGTCGCGCTCCGCAACGTGACCGCGCGGGTCAAGCGGAACAACGGGGTGGCAGGCAGCAACCAGCTGGTCGGCAAGCACCTGTCGGCTTGGGCGGAGGAGCGGCAATACAGCCCGATCATCGAGCTCGCCGGGCTGCCGGGGTCGGTGTCGACGGTGCTGGCGAAGGCCGGCGTGGCGCTGTGGGAGGCGGCCCAGGCGGAGGCGGCGAAGGTCCTGGAGAGCGAGCGCCGGCGCATGGCGGAGGCCATCGAGCTCGAACGGGAGTTTCGGAACGAGGCTCTCGGGATCGTCGACGCGCGCGACGCCGTGATCGAGGGGCTGCGCGCCGAGGTCGCCCGGCAGGCCGCCGAGATGGAAGAGATGCGGGAGCATCTCCGCATCGTGCGGGCGCGGGAGTTCTGGCCGCGGGTCGCGCAGGAGATCTGGGAAATCCTTCCGGAGCGGGAGGCGATGCACCTGAACGAGATCACGGGGCGGATCGGCCACGAGTTCATCAAGGAGGCAGAGGATTTTCCCGGCGAGTGGGGGCCGGACCTGATCCGGGGCGTGATCGACCAGCGCATCAAGTACCAGAAGCTGTTCTGGAGCGAGGGCCGCGGGCGCTATCGCAGGCGCAGATCGGAGGATCCAGTCAGAGCCTGAGACCAAGGCCGAGGCGGCTCGGCTTCCACATCGGCCGCCCCGAGGCGGCGAACCTCGTCTCCGATCCGCCTGGCAGGTGGACGGCGACCGGCCTGGGTCGCGTGATCGCGATTGCGGGAAAGCCGGCGGCACTTGGCATGGGCCCGGCCCGGGTCGGCACTGACCCCAACTCCAAACCGTCCGTTGCCGAGTGATGGTCGGCGAGCAGGCGGCCTCCGAGCGAGGCTGGGCGCAAAGCCGCCCTTACGTTCTGCATAATCATACGCCACTTCTGCAAAATGCGTCTTATATAGAAAAGCAGAAAACAGTTGGCCACGTCCCCCACGCGTCGGCATGATCGGGGTGTCCAGAAGGAGAGCCCAATGTCCACCACCAACGAAACCGTCGAGAAGCTGATCAAGGATGCGCTCATGAAGGCGACCCATCCCGAGGCCCACCTGCTGCTGATCGCGGAGGCGCTGCTCGACCCGCTCTCGTCCGATCCCCTCCCGGCCGGAGCGGCGAGGAAGTTGGGCGAGGCGGACGCCTACGCGGCGGCGACCGCCGTGACCCGCATGATGCGGCGGCATGCGCTGAAGCCGTCCGAAGTCTGCAAGGCCGCAGGGGTGGCCAACCAGCAGAACGACTACTTCAAGTTCCACCTTACCCAGGCCGAGATGGACGCCGGGGGAGCGCTGTCGGCCCCGCTCAAGAGCGGACGCCGCGTCCACAAGGGGCTGGCGCCCTACGTGCGCATGGCCCGCGACATCGCGGCGAAGGCCGGCGTTCCGGAAACCGACCTCCTGCAGGAACTCGCGGTTGCGGTGGTGGGCTACCTCGCTCCGTTCGCCTCGGCCGACCGCGACCCGTGGGAACTGCTCGCGGAGGATCTCGCGATGCTGTCGACCTACTTCGGTCGGGTGCGCGACGGGTCCGATGGGGAGCCCGTCGACCTGAGGCGGTTCTTCTCCGACGCGATCCGCGCCGGGGTCGGCTACAGCATCGTCAAGGACCGCATGCTGCCCGAGCCGGAGGAAGCGGTGCCGGATGCGGGGTTCTGGCTGTCCCCGACAGTCCCGCTGTTCGCCCGTACGGTGGCCGTGGGTGCGGTCGACTGCCGGACCTATGACGAGACCCTCGACGGCGAGCGCTTTCCGGTGCCGCTCGGCGAGATGAAGGCCAACGTCGTCGAGGTCTATTCCATCGGCCTGGTGCCCGATGGCAAGGGCCTGAGGACGGTGATCTTCGCCGAGCCGTGGACCGCGCTGTTCGGCAAGCCGGGCGACGGCCACGCCAGGTCCTGGATGGACAGGGGAAGCTTCGCCTTCGTCCAGGGCACCCCGTTCTCCGGCGGCCTCCACGTGCCCAAGGGGGACGATTCGTTCGACGTGTCGTTCGCCGACGACGGGCCGGCCTTCGGGTGCCGGGACTACGAGCGGCACGTGCGTTCGCTGCTGGTCGCCGCCGACGAGGCCGGACCCAACACGTACGAGTCGTCCTATTGCTACGAGATGGTGAACGTGGCTCGCCGGATCGACCTCGACCCGGAGGTGCTGAAGACCTTGTTCGAGCGTTCGGGCGGCGACAAGTGGGGCACGTTGCTCGGCTTCCTCAAGGAGCCGCCGGCCTTCGCCCGCGCGTTCGCCCTGCCTCCGTCCGTCGTCCTGACCGGGGGCGCCATGTCCGAGGCCCTGCGCGACAGGATGGAGGAGGCGCTGCACGGGGACGGCCTGTCCATCGTGAAGGGGCTGACCGAGGCCGTGACGCGGCGTGCCCGGGCCATGGACGCCTTCATGTCCGAACGCCTCGATGCCGAGCGTTGGCGGCGCGACCGGTTCCGCAGGCTGATGCGGAGCTGACGGCCTTCGCGGTCACCACGGGCCGCGCGGGGCGCATCGATCTCGAAGGTCGATGCGTCCGGTGCGGCCCGCCAGATGCCCCCATGCCCTTAGGAACCGACACCGATGCGCGACGAATACGACGTCTTCCTCGACACCTGGGAGCCATCCCGGCAACTCAGGCACGCGACCCTCGAAACCAATCTGAACGACCCCGTCATGCGTGACCGCCTCCTGAAGGGTGACGATGACCCCGACGCCGTCGTCCGGACGGTTTGGGCTTCGGGGACGAAGGTGATGGACTCGGACGAAAGCTATGCTCGACAGGCCGAGTTCTTCCTTGCGAAGCAGCCCTTATGGTCGGCCGAATTCCGCGACTTGGCCATCTCGACCGGCGTCCCCGCGGCCGCTTTCGATCAGATCGCGAATGCGTTCCGGTCGGACTGGGTCGATGGGCGTGCACGACGTCAGAAAACCGACGTCATGATGGGCCTGAAGGCTTCCATCAGGGATCTCGACCGCATCGATCATCCGCGTGGTGCCGGCCGATACGTGCTCACTCCCGTGCCGGACGGCGTCGCGGCCCTGCTGAGCCCCGCGCAAACCCGCGCTTTCTTCGAGGCGAACAGCAACCTTTTGCACGCACGCATCCCGGAATACATGGACTGCTTCGACGAGCCGAACTTCGCGGGCCTCGCCAACCTGGCGGTCCGTCGCGGCGTCTTCATGCCCCTGCCGACGGACCTTGTCAGAAGGGAGCTCCACTATCTCAACTCCTATTCCATCGCCCTTGGCCCGGTGGAGCAGTTCGCCCAGACGATGAGCACCGCGAACCGCGGTACCGGCGAACCCATCATCTTCTCGGCACCGCTCCCGGCCGTGCAACAGAGGGTCGTGGCGTTCGCCCCGTTCATCGACGGCATGGACCTCAGCCAACTCGAACTCGTCGTGGCGCCGCCCGTCTCGGAAATCAGCCTCGTCGACCAGGGCGAACACGGCGGCATCCGGGAATTCAGCTTCGATTAGGCTGCCGACAAGATCCGAATGCCTCGGATCATGCATGGTGGAAACGATCAGCGCGGCAAGGCGCCGTTGATGGCTCGTATCACCTTCTCTGCGCCATCTACCGTGGCTTCGACGCCGGGGGTCTTCGCATCGAGGAATGTCGGATTGCGGATGAGCCAGTCCGCCGGCGTGAAGTGGTCGAATTCCGGCGTGTCGGGTGGCAGGAGCTTGAAGGCCGCCTCCACCCGCTTGACCAAGCGGACCACGCCCGCAGCCTCCTTGTCGAGCTTCGCCGGCGTGAGAACTCCCCGGCCCCTCAGGCCGTATGCCTCGTTGACGATGGCGAGGTAGGTTTCCGGATCGAAGATGTCCTCGACATCCCCTTCGGGCAGGCCGAGCACGTCCGGGTAGTTCATGATGCGGTCCTCCGGGATCGCGCCGGCGGCGCGAAGCTGTTCGAGCTTGCGCTTGTCGCCCTGCGCCCTGTCGGACATCACGGCGAGGTACAGGTTCGCGCCCTTGAAGAGCGAGACGAACGACTGGATCTTGTCGAGCCCGCCCGCCGGGCAGATCGTCCAGCGCGGATCGAGCGCCGTCCGCCGACGCCGCTTCAGTTGGGCCGAAAGGGCCTTGAGGAAGACGAGGTCGCCGGGCCCCTCGACCAGCAGGGTGTGCTTGCCGACGAACAACGCCTGGGTGACGTCGTAGCCGAGGGCCGCCTGCAGGGGAAACAGCGTGTCCGGATCGGTCGCGAGGACGTCGTCGCGGACCTTGGTCCCCTTGGTCGTCCAGAAGCCACGCCTCTGCTCGATCTGGTCCTCGACGATGCGGGAGAGTGTGAGGTCCTCGGGCGGCACCATGAAGGGCGAGTGGGTCGAGAACACGACCTGGTGATGGGGCACGAGCTTGTCGTCGAAGTACCGCAGCAGGTCGGCCTGGGCCTTCCCGTGCAGGGTCAGCCCCGGCTCGTCGAGGAGCAGCAGGAGATTGCCGCTCTGCTTGCTGACCTGGGCGAACTTCACCAGGAACGAGAAGAACCAGATGAACCCGGCGCTCCGCTCGGAGAAAGGCACCGTCACACGGTGCAAGGTGTTCTTGACGCGCGCCCGCGCGATCACCCCCGCATCGTACGGGGCCGGATCGTTCGGCTCGGCCTTGGTGACCCGCACCTCGATTTCCAGGAAGGCGTTCTGGGTCCAATACTCGCGCAACTGGTCGGTGATGGCGTTCGAGGCGGATTCACATTTCGCATTCAGGGACTCGTAGGTCTTCGAGTCCTTGATCTCCTCCACGGACGTGCCCGCGAATTCCAGGAAGTCGAGGAAGACCCTTTCGCTGACGCCGAGCTTCTTCTGTCCGTGCGGGTGGACGGGGCTATGGTATGGCTCGCCGTCGCTGCGGATGATGTCGTCGACCCTCATCTGGCCGGCCATCCGGTCGTAGTGCGAGAAATACATGAACTGGGGCGTAGCCGACCGGATGAATGCGTTCACGAAGCCGGACGCGTTCTTGCCGGGAAAGTCCTTGATCGTGTCCAACAAGGAAGACTGTGCGCTCGTCGGCTCGGGCAACGCATCCAGGGCCTTACGTAGGGCATCGGTGATCTCGGCGTCGGCAAGGGGCGCCCGTTCCTCGTCGTCGAGCCCATGGCTGGAGATCAGGTGCTCGATGATGGCCGGGTAGTTCAGGGGTGCCCAGATGGCGAACGTGGCGTCCTCGTAGCGGCGCGTCAGGACGACCTTATCCGAGCTCAGGCAATCCGGCCCCAGCGTGGTGGCCAACGCCGTCATCTCCGCGGACGTCAAGGTCCACCTCGTCGTGACGACCACGGCCTCGCCGTCCTCCTTCGGGTGCCGGCCGCGGTAGTCGTTCAGGTATCGCCTCGGGTAATCGCGCTCCTTGTCGTAGGAGATGGGCGTGGAGGGATGCGGGTTCAGACCGGCGAGCGCATGGAGCAGAGCCGTCTTGCCGGCCTCGTTCTTGCCGACGAGGCAGACGATGTCCCCCAGCGTGACGTCGCCGGAATCCTCCACGCTGCGGAAGTTCGTAACCTTGAAACTGTCGAGCTTCATCCGAGACCTCGTCGTCCGGCCTTGCTGTAGGCCAGTTTAGGGGGGTGTCAGGGCTTGGTCGGAGCGGGCGGCGACGTGGCCGCATCCGAATAGGCGGTTTTGAAGTCGTCGTGCCCGGCGAGGGCCATCGGCCTGTAGGGTCCCTTGCCGTCGCACTGGGTCACCTCGGGCAGCGCGAACCGTTCCCGGACGCTTGGGTGGACCAACGCGTCCTCGGCGATCTCGCGGACCTTCACGGGCCAGCCGAGCCACCCCATGCGACGGGCCAGCCAGCCCGGCAGGATGCCGGCGATGGTATCGTGCATGCCCGCGACCTCGCAGTGCTGCATGCCGTCCGACGCCGGATGCAATTGGAGGCGTCCCGTCCCGGCCTTGCCGGGCTCCATACCGTCGACGATCAGCGGGTGGGGAATGCGGATGGCTTCGCCGACCATCCATCCCAAGGCGATGTCGGACAACCTGCTCTCGGCCTCGGGATAGCTGCCGCCTACGTCGGAGTGGTTGCCCGCGAACCACATCTGGATGAGCGGATCGGGCTCGCCCACGACCTTCTGGCGGACGCCGTCACGACTACCCCATTTCACCCGCGGGAAGTCGGCTCGGGTCTCGTCGATGGACAGGGCGTGCCTGGCGAAGCCGACGTGGCCGCTGAGAAGCTGATCGTAATTCCCGGAGCGCCACTGGGCGATGTGCCGGCGCGTCTTCCCGTTCACCGGGGAGTTCGCGATGGTCTTGACCGCAGTCGGCAGCCACCGCGAGACCACGAAAATCCCGATCACCGCGAGGGTTGCCAGGAACGGCCACCAGTAGCCGGTGCCGAACGCCAGGTCGGCCAGGACGGCGGGAACCGCGGCCACCAGCGCCGCCAGCATCGTCAGGCCGACGGCCATACCCCACCACTTGGGGCCCGTTGCCCCGAGCGAGGCCACGGTATCGAACACGCCGACAAAGTGGGGAGCCACGTTCGACGCCAGGTCGTCGCCGGACCCGTAGGTGCGCCGGAACCGCCGCGCGAGCTCGAATCGATCCTTCTCCAGGTCGCCGCCCCGGGGAGAGCCGGCCCCGTACTCGTAGACCTTCATCACCGCCTCGTCGGCGATGTCACGGGTCGCCTTGCTGAAGCGCGGAAGGTAGCCGCTGGGCGCCGTGGTGGGCACGCCGCACAGGAACAGCACGTTGGCGACGCAGCGGGCCGTGTAGGCGCCCCGGCTGAAGCCCACGAGGAAGATGCGGTCGCCCGGCTCGTAGTGGTTGAGGATGAACTCGTAGCAATCGGCGATATTCTTGGTGATGCCGAGGCCCGTCACCGAGGACAGGAGCTTCTGAAGCCGGCGATACGCCCCGGTGAAGCCCCGCGCACCCGCGTCGGTCCCGAGCCCGGCATCGTAGAACGCGACCTGCTCGCGCGGGTCGATCCCGCTGTCGGGCCCGACCCGGCAGACGCGGTAGAGCTTGTACACGTTGCTGAGGCGCTGCTCCTCCCGCAGGCCGCCTTCCTGGCCGGTGCCGTCCGAGAAGACGACGATGTTCTTGGGCATTACGCAACTCGCCTGTCGGGGCCGCTCGGGCGGCGGGCCTGGCCGATGGCCGGGTCCGCCGCGATGTCTCAGCGCTCCTTGCGGACGCCCTTGAACGGGGTGCCGTCCTTCTTGCCGTCCATGAACCGGCCGGTGTCGGTGTCCCGCTTGGTCCAGGTGTCCGTCCGGGGGTTGTGGACCTGGGAGCGGTCGCGGACCGCCCCGTTGCGGTGTCCGTCTCCGGATGGGGGGTTGGTGGCCATCGTCTTCTCCGTCGAATGCACCGGGGCGTCGCCACCGGTCCTGGGATACGTCAGGATGCATCCGCGATCCGGGGCCGCTGGCACCGGGGCGGCCGGGGGGTCCTGACGCGGAACCCCCGGTCCGAGGAAAGGAAGCGGCATAGGTACTCAACGCCGATGAAACCTCGTGGGTTTCGTTATTATCTTGCAAACTGCCTTGTTGCAAGATAGGCCGAGCGAATGGGGCACACCATGACACCAGCATCGACCGGCACCCGACTGAAGGCGTTGCGTGAGCGCCGCGGCATGTCCCAGGAGCAGCTTGCCCAGACGTTCGGGTTCAAGAACCATCAGACCGTCGCCCAGATCGAGGGCGGGCAGCGCAAGCTTTCCGCCGAGGAACTCGTGACCGCGGTGCAGGCGTTCGGCGTCGATCTGGACTATTTCACCAACCCGTTCCTGATCGTCGGGGAGGCGCGCTTCTCGTGGCGGCGACGCGCCGAGCTCGAAGCGACGGATCTCGACGCGTTCGAGAGCAAGGCCGGCGAGTGGATCGGCGCGTATCGAGAACTGTGCGTCACGACCGGACGCGGCCTCTCGCCCGTCGTGCACCGGCTGAACCTGACCCGATTCGACAGTTACGAGGCGGCCGAGGCGGCGGGCGAAGGCGTAGCGGCATTCCTGGAGCTCGGATCGGTGCCGTCCCGCGGCTTGGCCGAGGCGATGCAGGAGAAGCTATCCACGCTCGTCCTGATGGTCGACGCGCAATCCGGCATCTCCGGGGCGGCCTGCCTGGTGCGCGACCTGGGCGCCGTCCTCGTGAATCGGAACGAATCCATAGGGCGGCGCAACTTCGACCTCGCGCACGAACTTTTCCACGTCCTTACCTGGGACGCGATGCCCCCCGAGCGGATCGACGACGGCGTCGGTTCCGGCAAGATCCAGAAGCGGATCGAGACGATGGCGGAGAAGTTCGCCTCCGCCTTGCTGATGCCTCGGGAGGTGCTCTCCCGACATCACGAGGCATCGGTCGACTATGGATGGCTGAACCGGACCGCGACCGCGCTCGGCGTGACCTCCGTGGCCCTGAAGTGGCGTTTGGTGAGCCTCGGGCTGATGGATGTGGATACCGCCCGCACCTTGGATGACAGGCTGCTTTGGAACAACGGCTCGCCCAACGGGCAGGACGCCGAGGTGCCGCCGCTCTTCGGCCGCCGGTTCATGACGGTGATGGGGGCAGGCATCGAGAAGGGACAGGTCTCTGTCCGACGGGTGGCCAAGCTGCTTGCGGTGAGCATCGACGAGCTCGGGAAGCTCTTCGACGACCACGGCATCCCACGCCCTTTCGACATGTGAGGTCCCCGTGCCGGTGCACCGCGGGGTCGTCATCATGGACGCGAACTCGACCATCGAGGCGCATCGCGTCTGCGCCTGGGATGCGCTCGCGTCCCGCTACCGCCTCGTCATGGTCGACGAGTGCATCCGCGAGACCCAGACCGGCCACCAGAGGCGAGATCCCGAGCAGGCCATCGACTACGCCGTGCTGGTCGCATCGCTTGCAGAGCACCACGTCGACGATGCCGTCGCGATCATGAGGCTTCAGCTTTCCCCAGGCGGATCGTTCCTCGACGCCGGCGAGATGTCGATGTGGGCCCACGCCCTGACGCGAACGGACGACTGGCTCGTCTGCGGCCCGGACACGGCGAGCATGAAGTTCGGATACGACCGGCGGAAGCGTGACCACCTCGTGAGCCTTGGAGGGCTCCTTGCGGACATCGGGCACCGTCCGGTCCTCCCCTTGAGGGGCAACCATCAGAAGGCGTGGCTGGACGACCTGATACACAGGCTCGCCATGAGCCTGCTCTGAGGGCTGCGGACCGATTCAGGCCGCCCGGCCGGTAACGAGGGAGGCAACGAACGTGTCAGGAGCGAAGCGCTGCCGGTTCGAGCCCGGACACCTTCCCGGCGATAGCCTCGACGCCAGCCGTTCCCGCATGGCCATGCGGCCTTGGCTTTCGATGCACGGATCTCGCCCGAAGTCTCCCGTTCGCAGTGGATCGATGGCCCCCGTCGGATTCGCGGTTCACCCAAAGGCCCATACGGGTTGGACTTAAGCCTCCGCGGGGACCATGTTATTTCCATGCGAACGCCGGAGGCGGACATGTCGACCGAAGCCATCGCGGGTGAACGCATCGGAATGAACTTCCTCGACGCGTTGGTCGACGGCGATAACTCCGGCCTGTCAGAGACCATGCGGTTGCTCTCGACCCAGGTCGGCCTTGATCGTTGGGACCCGATCCTTCGAGGGGCGCTCGCAGGGGCCGTTCATTACGGGGGAACGAACCGCCGCGAAGCGAGCAAGGCGGACAGGTTGCTCCGACACCTGTTCGGTGACGAGGCATCGCCCCTCGTGGAAGACGATGCCTACGGCGACCGGATGGCGGACCGGCTCAGGGCGGACCTCGCCGACCTGGTACCTTTCGGGGCGGGCTTGCACCTTGTGCCTGTTCGTCACGCCGCCGCCACGACCGGCACCTCGTCGACCCGGGTCGTGTAGCGTGGCGAACGCATCTCGAACTTGGTCGACCAATCCCGCCTCGGGGCGAAGCCGGCAGCACCCGGAACGACCGCCCCGCGCCCGAACCGCCGATTGCAGGCATCGAGCGCCGCCATCAGCGCCGCGCCCTGCTCGCGGTCGATCTGCCCCAGCCCCGGCAAGGCCCGCTGCGAGGCCGCCAGGGGCACGAGGTCGGTGGTGACGACACCGGCCTTGGAATGGCGGAAGCCGTCCCTCCAGGTCCTGCGGACGCCGTGCAGGCATGCCTTCACCAGCACCCGGGTATCGTTCGACGCCTCGGGCAGCGTCACCACCGTCGAGACCGAACGCTGCGGCCGGTCGCGGTCGTGCTCAGACGTGTGGAAGAAGACCGTGACGTGGTCGGTCCCGAGCCGCTCCCCCCGGAGCTTCTCCCCGAGCCTGGCGGCGTGTGCGGCGACCGCCTCCTCCATGGTGGCGAGATCCTCGACGCGGTTCGAGAAGCTGCGGGTGACCGCGCAGCCCTTGCGGGTCGCGGGCAGCGTCTCAAGGTCGAGGCACGCCTCGCCCCGGAGCTCCCGCACCAGCCGCTCGCCGACCACGGTCATGGCCTTGCGGGCGACGCGGGTGTCGAGATCGCGAACGTCCGCGGCGCTGTCGCATCCGAGCGCCTCCAGGCGCCGGGTGTTGGCCGGACCCACGCCCCAGATGTCGCCCACCGGCACCCGAATGATCCAGTGGTCGTACTGCTCGGGGTCGGTCAGGTCGCAGACGCCGCCGAGCTCCGGGTTCTTCTTGGCGACATGGTTGGCGAGCTTGGCAAGCGTCTTGGTGGGGCCGATCCCGACGCAGGTCGGAATGCCCGTCCACGCCCGCACGGTCGCCCGCATGTCACGGGCGAGGTTTTCGCGATCCGACTCCCGCACGTCCGAAATGTCGAGGAAGCTCTCGTCGATGGAGTAGACCTCGATGCGGGGTGAGAAGCCCCGGTAGACGGCATTCACGCGGGCGGACATGTCCCCGTAGAGGGCGTAGTTCGAGGAGTAGACCCGCACGCCCTGGCTCCGGCACATGTCCCGGATCTTGAACCAGGGCTCGCCCATCCGGATGCCGAGCGCCTTGGCCTCGTTGGTGCGGGCGATGGCGCAGCCGTCGTTGTTCGACAGCACGATCACCGGGAGCCGGGCCAGCCGCGCGTCGAAGACGCGTTCGCAGGAGCAGTAGAAGGAATTGCCGTCGGAGAGGGCGTAGGCCCGGGTCATTCGCAGCGGCGCCGAGCGCATACGGAACCGGAGACGACGCCCCAGACCTCGACGAGTGCGTCAGGGGCCAGCCGATACTCCGGGAAGCGGGGGTTGGCGAAGTGGAGGGTGACCTTGGGTCCTTGCCGCTTCCAGACCTTGAACGAGCGCTCGCCGTCGATGTCGACCACGACGATGTCGCCGTTGCGCGGGGTCAGGGAGCGGTCGACGACGGCGAGGTCTCCGTCGAACAGGCGTGCCAGGATCATGCTGTCGCCGGCCACCCGAACCAGGAAGGTCGCCGGGCGATTGACGATCAGCAGCCGCTGCAGGTCAATCTCCTCCTCGACGAAGTCGTCGGCGGGGCTCGGGAAGCCGGCGCGCACCGGCGTGCCGAGGATGGGGACCGGCATGGGTAAGCCGATGCCGACGTCGTAGACCTGCATGCCCGCGCTCCGTTTATCCTTCGGAACAAAAGAAGAACACATCGGGTGGGTTCCGCACAAGCGGTCACGCTTGCGACGACGCACTTGGGGGACAACCTGTGGACAACGACAGATGGCGCTTGCCACGCTCGACGAGCCTCGACCCGTCAGGCGGCTGCGGGTTCGTGGAACCCAGCGTTTGCGACCCCAAGAGGAATATCGACGGCGACCTCGCGCCCACCCCTCGATAATCGTACGATCTCGTCCTATTTGTGGGTCGAGGAGCATCGCGCCATGATCGAGAAACACACCTTTGATTTCCTGAAGGGCATCGCGGCCCACAACGACAAGGAGTGGTTCGAGGACCACCGGGACGACTACGAGCGGGCCAAGGCCAACCTCGCCGACGTGGCGGGGCGCCTGATCGGCGCGGCCTCCCGCTTCGACCCCAAGGTCGCGAAGGCCAACACCGAGCCGACGAGGTGCGTCACGCGCATCAATCGGGACATGCGCTTCGCCAAGGGAAAGCCGCCGTACAAGACCAACCTGTTCGTGATGCTCAACAGCGTCGGCGACTACCAGGGGTCGGCGTCCTACTACCTGCACGTCGAGCCGGGCGGCTGCTACGCGGGCGGCGGCATCTTCACGACCGAGCCGAAGGCGCTTGACAACATCCGCAAGCGGATCGCCGCCTCGGTGCCGAAGTGGACCGGCGTCGTCGAGTCCCGCGAGATGAAGGCGATGTTCCCCGACGGCCTGACGAGCCCAGGCGAACTCAAGCGTGCCCCCCAGGGTTACGACCCTGACCACCCGGCCATCGAGTACCTGCGCATGAAGGGGTTCTGCGCCAACCGGAAGCTGACGAACAGGCAGCTTCAGGACGACGACGCCCTGGACGTGGTCGTCGGGACCTTCGAGGCGGCACAGCCCCTGGTGGGCTACCTCAACGACGCCATCGCCGGCTGACGGGCCGGCCAACCGCACGGAAAATCCGGAACCGCCCAGGAACCATGGGCCGAACCGCGACTTCTCATAATAGTACGATGTCGTCCTATTATTTTGACGGCATCGTCCCAGCCCCCGACCGGCCCGTAGGCGTAACGGTCGACAGCCCCCGAACAGACAGGCAATCCGAATGTCCCGCGACACGATCAAGACTTGGTACATAGCCGGCCTGCAGGCCTACCGCTCGGCCTCCGAGCAGGGCAAGGAAGCCGCCTCGCAGGCCGAGGGGCAGTTCACGAACCCCGAGCTCAAGAAGCTTGCCGGCGAGGGAGCCGCGCTGAGCGGTCGCCAGCATCAGGCGATGATCGACTTCCTCAAGGAGCTCGACACCCAGCCGAACGACTTCAAGGACCGCATCCAGGCCGGCATCGCCGAGGGGACCGAGATGTCCGTGAAGGCATCGACGGACGACGATTCCCGCGACGTCGCCATCAGCTTCGGTGCCCGGGCCGGCCTGACCTACGTCGTCGTCGCGTTCGCGAACCATGCCATCTACGCAAAGGCGCTGGACCTGCCGAAGCAGGCCGAGGCGTTCTTGGGGCTCAGCCAGGAGAGCAAGGCGCTCGACGAGCGCTACGCCAAGGCCGAGGAGGCCGCGGTCGGCAAGCTCGCCGCCTAGCCGGACGGCGTCAGGGATCACGGGGCCGCAAGCCTCGTGATGACGGCGACCGACCGGCGCTCCGCCCCCTCGCGCAGGTCGGTCGCCGCTCACCAAGATGAGTGGACGGCACCCTGGAACGACTTGGCTCGACCGTTCGAAGGCACCACCTTCGATGCATGCGTTCCCCACAGAAATCGGTTCCCGTCTTGGATCAGGCCAGCAAGCGTTCCCCTTCCAAGCCGCCGTCGGATCGCCCCCGGCGTGGACGCCCCCGCGCCGACCAGGCCGGACAGGTCGAGGCGCGCATCATCGCGGCCGCCTCGTCCCTGTTCCTGGAGCAGGGGTTCGGGCGGACAACGCTCGATCAGGTCGCCGAGGCCGCGCACGCGGGCAAGACGACCCTGTACGGGCGCTTCCCGACCAAGGAGGCGCTCTTCTCGGCGGTGGTGCTGCGCTACGTCGACGAGTTGCAGGCCCGGATGGCCATCGTCCCGACCAGCGGGACCGTGAAGGAGCGCCTCGTCCAGGTCGGCATCGCGCTCGCCGACCTGACGCTGGCCGAGGAAAGCATCGCCCTGATGCGTCTCACGCTCGCCGAGGCGAAGGCCTTTCCCGAACTCGGTCGCGAGGGATTCCGGATCGGTTTCGGCGGCTGCGTCCGCTGCATCGCCGAATGCCTGACGAGGGACGGCTCCGACGCGGCGGTGGCGGAGGCCACCCCCATGGCGGCGCGCTTCGTCGAGATGGCGCTCCACCCGCTGTACATGCACGCCTTCTCCGGTGCGGACCTCGCCGGGCTGCGCGAGCGCGCGACCCGGGACGTGCCCGAGGTCGCCGAGATCCTTCTAGGCCGGAGACCCGACCCGTCATGCTCGCCCCCGAGACCCTCGGCTTCCTGAGAAAGCTCGACCGGAACAACACAAAGGAGTGGTTCGACAAGCACCGGGACGCCTACGAGGCCGCCCATGCCGACCTGCTCGCCGCCGTGGGCACCCTGCGCGATCACGCGGACCGCTACGACCCCCGGGTCGCCGAGGCCAACCCGGACCTGGGCAAGTGCCTGACGCGCATCCGCCGCGACCCGCGCTTCTCCAGGGGCAAGCCGCCCTTCAAGACCGACTTCTTCCTGATGTTGAATCCCACGGGCGACCGGCAGGGGACGGCGGGCTTCTTCCTGCACGTCGAACCCGGCAACTGCTACGCCGGGGCCAGCTACTTCTTGACCCAGCCCGAGCCGCTGGGGCGGATACGGGACCGGTTCGTCTCCCGGTTCGAGGCTTGGCGGGACATCGCGGAGGGTAAGGAGGTCAGGCGGGTCTTCCCGCAAGGCGTCGAGAGCCCGTCCACCCTGAAGCGCGCGCCACGTGGGTACGACCCTGACCACCCGGCCGCCGATTACCTCCGGATGAAGGGGTTCGGCCTGCACCACCGGATCGCGGACAAGGACCTTGAGGGCGATGGGGGTCTCGACATCGTCCTCGACGCGTTGAAGGCGGCACGCCCCTTCCTGGAGTTCATCAACACGGCCATCGCCGGACGGACCTGAACAGGCATCCGAGCTCGCCCAGCCGCAGGGACCTCACGACCTGCGGGTTGCGTCGGTTCGGGCGCCTGCCCCGCCGTCCTCGTCGGCCAGCCAAGCCCGGGTTTCCCGGAGGATCTCGTCCGATAGCGCCGGATCGTCCGCGGCACGGGCCAGGATCAGGGCGCCGATCATGGCCGCATAGGTCCCGACGGCCTCGCGACGCCGATCCGCGCCGACGCCGTCGGGGAGGGCCTCGGCCAAGCGGTCGATCTGGGTCCTGATGCCCACCGTCATGGCCGACCGCGCCGGCGGTGGCCGGTGACGGATATCTGCGGCCAGCGCTGCCATGGGGCATCCGTCCGCGGCGCCGTCCCGGTGGGCAGGCGAGAGATACCGCGCGAGGAACTCGCCCAGGTCGCCGCCCCGGCCCGACGTCTCGGTCGTGGCGTGGGTGATGGCATGGGCCATCAGGTCCTCCTTCGAGGAGAAGTGGCCGTAGAAGCCGCCGTGTGTGAGCCCCGCGGCCTTCATCACCTCCGCGACCCCGACCGCCTCGAAGCCCTTCTCCCGAAACAGGCGGCTGGCCTCGGACAGGATTCGGCGGCGGTTCTCCCGCATCTGATCCTGGGTGACGCGCATTCCAATTTTTCTCCTTCGATGCCGTTGACACTTATATGACCGCGATCATATTAAGTTTCAATCATGATAGCGATCATGAATGATGACGCACCATCGGAGCGCGAGCGCCATGTCGACCAAACCCACCGTCCTCGTCACCGGCGCCTCGACCGGGATCGGCGCGACCTATGCCGACCGCTTCGCTAAGCGCGGGCACGACCTCGTGCTGGTCGCCCGCGACAAGGCCCGGCTGGAGACCCTTGCCGAACGCCTGCGTCGGGAAACTGGCATCGCCGTCGACGTCCTGCAGGCGGACCTCACGGAACGGGACCAACTCGGGACGGTCGAGGCGCGCCTTCGCGAGGACGACCGCATCGGCATCCTCGTCAACAACGCCGGGGCGAACGTCGGCGGCGCCTTCGTCGATCAGGCGACGGACGACATTGAACGGCTCGTGGCTTTGAACACCACGGCGGTGATGCGCCTCGCCAGCGCCGTCGCCCCTCGTTTCGCGAAGGCCGGCGAAGGCGCCATCGTCAACATCGGATCGGTGGTCGGCTTGGCCCCCGAGTTCTCCATGTCGGTCTACGGCGCGACCAAGGCCTTCGTCCTGTTCCTGTCGCAGGGCCTCAGCCAGGAGTTGGCGGGCAAGGACGTCTACGTCCAGGCCGTGCTGCCGGCGGCCACCGACACGGAGATCTGGAGTCGTTCTGGCGTGGATGCCGCCTCGCTGCCACCGATGATGGAGGTCGGCGAGCTCGTCGATGCCGCCCTGGCCGGTTTCGACCGCCGCGAGCCCGTGACGATCCCGCCGCTCCACGACGCCGGGCAATGGGACGCCTTCCAGACCGCGCGGCAGGCGATGATCCCGGGCTTCGCCCAGGTACACGCCGCTCCGCGCTACGCCTCGGCCTCCTGAATCGTACAGCTCCTAAAAAATTCGGAGACCGCAGGCCCGTGAAGGCGTTCATCCTCGACCGGTACAAGAAGAAGCAGCTGCTCCGCCTGGGTGAGATGCCGGAGCCCGCGCTGGGCCACGGCGACGTCCTGGTCGAGATCGCGGCGGCGGGGCTCAACGTCCTCGACGCCAAGATCCGCAACGGCGAGTTCAAGCTCCTCCTGCCGTACAAGCCGCCCTTCGTCCTGGGTCATGACCTCGCCGGGACCGTGATCGGGATCGGGTCGGGCGTCGGCCGCTTCAAGGTCGGCGACGAGGTCTACTCCCGGCCGCGCGACGGTCGCATCGGTACGCTGGCCGAGCGCATCGCAGTCGACGAGGCCGACCTCGCGCTCAAGCCAAGGAATATCTCGATGGCCGAGGCGGCCTCGATCCCGCTGGTCGGCCTGACGGCATGGCAGGCCCTGGTCGAGGTGGCCAAGGTCAGGAAGGGCGACAAGGTGCTGATCCATGCCGGCTCCGGCGGCGTCGGCACGTTCGCCATCCAACTCGCCAAGCATCTCGGTGCCACGGTCGCGACCACCGCGAGCGCCGGGAACGCCGACCTCGTTAGGAGCCTCGGGGCGGATATCGTCGTCGACTACAGGCGCCAGGACTTCGAGAAGGTGCTGTCGGGCTACGACGTCGTCCTGAACAGCCTCGACGGGGACACACTCCGGAAGTCGTTGGACGTCCTCAGGCCAGGCGGAAGGCTGATCTCGATCTCCGGCCCGCCGGACCCGGCCTTCGCCAAGGCACAGGGCCTGAACGCTTTCCTCGCGCTGGTCATGCGGCTGCTCAGCCTCGGCATCCGTCGCAAGGCCAAGGCGCGTGGCATCGATTACGCGTTCCTGTTCATGCGGGCGAACGGGACGCAGTTGGCGGAAGTCGCTGCGCTGGTCGAGGCGGGGACCATCCGCTCGGTCCTGGACCGGGTGGTCCCGTTCGCGTCATCGGACGCCGCCCTGACCGAGCTTGAGGCCGGAAGGTCCAAGGGCAAGGTCGTCGTGGAGATCCGATGAGGAGACGGCATTACAGCTACACGCCATCCAGGGCCCGCTCCGAGAAATGTCAGGGCCGGCGCGTGACCTGATCGGAACAACTCGACCCGCTTCCCGTTTGACATCACAATGGACGATATCGTCCATATTGTGCGGCCAGACGGATTTTGGAACCATGCCTACCCTTTACGACCCTATCCGACTCGGCAGCATCGCCTGTCGGAACCGCGTGTTCATGGCACCCCTGACCCGGGGGCGCGGCACGCACACCCACATCCCGACCGACCTCATGGTGGAGCATTATCGCCAGCGCGCGCACGCCGGCGTCATCTTCTCCGAGGCGACCGGCATCTGCCAGCAGGGCCTGGGCGTGCCCTACGCACCGGGCATCTGGAACGAGGAGCAGATGGATGGCTGGCGGAAGGTGACGAGCGCCGTCCACGAGGCGGGCGGCAAGATCGTCCTCCAGCTCTGGCACATGGGCCGCGTCGTCCATTCCTCGTTCATGGGCGGCGCCCAGCCGGTGTCGGCGTCCGCGACCACCGCCCCGGGACATGGCCACACCTACCACGGCAACGAGGAGTACGAGACGGCGCGCGCGCTCGGGACCGACGAGATCGCCGGCATCGTGGGACAGTACGCCCGGGCGGCGCGCAACGGCATGGAGGTCGGCTTCGACGGCGTCCAGATTCATGCCGCGAACGGCTACCTGATCGACCAGTTCCTGCGGAACTACTCCAACTTCCGCAAGGACCAATATGGCGGTAGCGTCGAGAACCGCATCCGCTTCCTGTCGGAGGTCACGGAAGCCGTCGTGAACGCCGTCGGTGCCGAGCAGGTGGGGGTGCGCCTGTCGCCCAACGGCGAGATCCTGGGCGTCAACGACACGGACCCCGTACCCCTGTTCTCCGCCGCCGCCCGACGCCTGGGCGAGATCGGCGTCGCCTACCTCGAAGTGCGAGAGGCGCCCGAGGGCAGGTTCATGCTGTCGTCCGACACCGACCAGGTCCATCCGTCGATGCGGAGCGCCTTCGGAGGCACCTTCGTCATGAACAGCGACTTCGACGGGGAGCGGGCGGAAAGGGTCGTATCCGAGGGCGAGGCCGACGCCGTCTCCTTCGGGCGCCTGTTCATCTCGAACCCGAACCTTCCAAAGGTCCTGCACGAGGGCAGGACGCCCGATCCGGGCAATCCGAAGACCTACTACACGCTAGGCGCCGAGGGTTACACGGACTATCCGGAGACCTGATGGCACCCGCTCGCTCCCGCACGCAACCGCTGAAGGATCCGGCCCCGACTCAGTCGCGGCGGGGGCGCCCGCCGATCCACGAGGCCGGTCAGGCCGAGGAGCGCGTGCTGGAGGCGGCCACGGCCCTGTTCCTCGAACAGGGTTTCGGTCGCACCACGCTCGATCAGGTCGCCGCCCGGGCCCAGGTCGGTAAGTCCTCGCTCTACGGCCGGCACCCCGACAAGGAGGCGCTGTTCGGCGCCGTGGTCCATCATTCCATCCTGACGATGTTCGCGGAGATGGCGGCCTTGCCCGAGCATGGCGAAGTGGCGGACCGTCTTCTCGGAGTCGGCGTCGCCCTGGCCGAGAGCATGCTCGTTCCGCGCTGCGTCGCGCTGATGCGCATCACCGCGGCCGAGGCGGCGACGCTGCCCGATCTCGCCCGCATGGCCTATCGCGTGAGCTTCGAGGGCGCGGTCAAATCCGTCCGTGCCGTACTCGACCGCGAGCCCGGCCTCGCATCCGACGACAGTGAGGCCGCTGCGGTCCGCTTCGTCGAGGTCGCGCTGCAGCCCATCGCGTTCCAGGCCGCGTTCGGCGGCGACGTCGGGACGCTGCGCGAGCGCTGCCCGGTCGACGTCGCGGACGCCGTCCTGCTGCTGCGGGCCAAGGGCCTCCTTCCCACCCGATAAGGCTCGCCGCTCCGGAACATCCGGCGGGCAAGCACATTGCCCCATGCAATGGACGAAATCGTCCGTTTATGTCCGTTTCCACCGACACGATTGCGAGCGACCGATGTCCCTAACCGATCTCAAGACCTACTACGTCACCGGCCTCCATGCCCTGCGCTCGGCCTGCGAGCAGGGTGCCGAGAGCGCCGGAATGTTGGCCGGCAGGGCTCGCGACGCCGATCTCAAGCAGATCGTGTCCGACTACCAGTCGACCGCCGCTAGGCACTAGGAGCGGATCGTCGGCTTCATGGACGAGCTCGACGTGCGACCGAACGGGTTTAAGGACCGGGTCATGGAAGGGATCGGCAAGGGTACCGACGAGATGCTGAAGGCCGGCGACAGGAGCATGATCGACCTGGGCGTGGTCTCCGGCAGCGCGACCGGCGTCCAATACTTCTCCAACGCCTTCGCCTCTCAGATGCCGACCTGCAGTGCGCTCGGCCTGGAAGGCCAGGGCGAGCAATGGCAGGCGATGGCCAGGGAGTGGCAGGACATCGAGAAGCGCCTGGGCGAGGTCGCCGGGAATGTCGTCGCCGCCGCGGCCCGGGATGATGGCAAGGCGGCCTGACCCACGAGCGAACCACGTGTGCCCGGTCCCCATGCGGGGATCGGGTGACTGAGAGGAGGGATCATGCCGACGACGCAGGAACGGTCGCGGACCGGAAGCTACCGGAAGACCGGCGCCGGAGGGCGGCAGGGAGCGGCCGGCGCGGAGGGCGCGCGGAGCTCCGCCGGCGAACTCGCGACGATCTACGGTATCCTTGGCCGCACCTATTCGACGTTCGAGGAGACCGACGATCCGTGGATGACGAACGGTCTGTCGTCGACGCCGTTCAGGAGCCTGGTGTCGGTCTGCCTGTCAACGATGACCATCACCAAGCGCGTCGTGAACGCCGCGGTGCCGCTCTACGAAAGGGTCTCGACGTTCGAGGGGCTCGCCGCGCTGGACGACGAGGAGTTGCGTCGCATCATCAAGCCGGTCGCCCACTACAACAGGAAGACCAAGCTCCTGAAGGCGATGTCGCGCATGATCCTAGACCGGCATGGCGGGGAGATCCCGCGGACGCGCGAGGCATTGATGGAGCTGCCCGGCGTCGGTCGCAAGGTCACCGACATCATGATGAACTTCGTCTTCTCGGAGGACAGCATCGCCGTCGATACGCACGTGCTGCGCGTCCTCAATCGCCTGGGCGTCGTGAGCACGTCCTCGGCCCAGGCAGCGGCGGACGTCATCAACGCCAGGACCCCGCCGCGTTTCAAGCGGCATGCCCACGAGTGGCTGATCCAGCATGGCATGAAGGTATGCGTCGCCCGCGTTCCGAAATGCGATGCATGCCCCCTGGCCGGAAATTGCGAGTGGTACGCGGATCACCGCGCGGCGTGAGGGCGGCCTACGGATCGGACGCCCCGGTTCTGCGACCACGGCTGACTCAAGGATGGGACGCCGCCCTTCGCAGGTCCTTGACGAAGCGTGCGAGCTTGTCTTCACCCCGGTCCTTTAGGGAGCCGGAGCAGGTGGCTCGACTGGACGTTGACCCAGCCCGCAGCCGGGCATCGCGATGGGCCGTCCGCTCTTGACCGACGGTCAGCGCCCGTCCCAGCAGCGAGCGTGCGGCAGTACCGCCAATGGCGATGGTCACGCTGAACCTCGAGATGAGACGCTTCTGCTCGACCTGGGAGGACCTCCGTCCGTCCGTTCTCGGGCTGCAACGCATCGTGGCGGACCCCGTCGCGTCGTCCGCCCACGACCCGTTTAGGATGAGGGCGCCGTTGTCAGGGAACGTCTAATGAGGGTGGAGAGCAGTCCGGCTGCTTTCGGCGGTGTGCTGTGCCTAAGCAGACATAGGCACAAGCGACGGGTGGCAGACGACTAACTCAGCTGCTCTCGTCGGGAAGGCGGAGAATGCTATGAATCTGCAGCCATCAGCGAACCACAGGAGGAAGCACCAGCATTTAGTACGAACCCAGGTATGAATATTACCAACATCATCGCGCTCCTGCACGTAGGCAGAGCTGACACGGCCGCTGCTTGATGATGGCCGACGCAATGTTTCGCTTTTGAACCCCAAAGTTCCGCATTTTTGAAAACTAGAGTAAATTCCGGCGGCATCGCTCCATGCGTTGCCGCCGGCATATGGAGAAGGAAACGGCACCGTCAGGGTCTGGCCTTAGGCTCAGATATCGATCCGGGCGCCGATCTCGACGGCTCGGTCAACCGGGATGCGGAAGTAGCGGGACGCGTCCGTCGCCGCACGGGCCATCGAGATGTAGAGCCGGTCCTGCCACACCGGCATGCCCGTCTCCGGCGAGGCCACCAGGACCCTTCGCGTCAGGAAGTACGACAGGTCGCCTTTGTCCAGGCCTGCGGCCGCCAGTGCGCGAGGAAGGTCGGGCAGCTCCGTGAAGCCGAAACGAACCTTCACGCACGAGAAGGCGTCGGAGAGTTTCTTCACCTCGACGCGCTCCGCGTCCGGGACCCGCGGCAAGTCTTCCGTCACCACGTGCAGGATGTAGTTGTTGGCGTGCAGCACGCGGTTGTGCCTGACGTTGTGCATCAGCGCCCCGGGCGTGTCCCCGGGCGTGCCTGTAAGGAATAGCGCTGTGCCGCCCACCCGCTGGATTGAGCCGGTCTCGGCCATGCGCGTGAACTCCGAGAGCGGCACGCGCCGGCGGTGGATCTCCGCGGCGATGAGGGCCGATCCGCGTCGCCAGGTCCACATCGCCGTGACGAGCGCGGCGCCGATGGTCAGCGGCACCCAGCCGCCATGCAGGATCTTGAGCGCGTTGGCCGAGAGGAACACCAGCTCGATGAGCAGGAACGGTGCGATGACCGCGGCCGCGACCGCAGGCGACCAGCGCCAGACCTTCCAGGCCACGACGAAGAGCAGGCAGGCGGTGATGACCATGTCGCCGGTGACCGCGATGCCGTAGGCTGCAGCCAGGCCGCTCGACGACTTGAACAGCACGACCACGAACACGACCGCGACGAGCAGCCACCAATTCACCCGCGGGATGTAGATCTGCCCCTTCTCGGTCTCGGAGGTGCGCAGGACGCGCATGCGCGGCAGCAGGCCAAGTTGCATGGCCTGTTGGGTGATCGAGAAGGTGCCGGTGATTACGGCCTGGCTGGCGATGACAGTCGCCACGGTGGCGAGCAGAACCATCGGCAGCAGGGCCCACGCCGGATAGAGCAGGAAGAACGGGTTCTCGATCCGCTCCGGGTGGGCGAGCAGCATGGCGCCCTGGCCGAGATAGTTCAGGGCAAGCGCCGGCAGCACCAGTCCGAACCAGGCCATCCGGATCGGTGACCGTCCGAAATGGCCCATGTCGGCGTAGAGCGCCTCAGCCCCGGTCACGGCCAGGAACACGGCGCCGAGTGCCAGCAGCCCGGCCGTACCGTGGCTCAGGATGAAGGAGACGCCGTGGGCCGGGTTGAACGCGCCCAGGATGCTGGGATCGTCGACGAGATGGCTTAGGCCCCCGAGGGCCATGACGATGAACCAGAACGCCGTCAGGGGCCCGAAGAAGGTCGCGACCCTTGCCGTCCCGAAGCTCTGGACGGCGAACAGGCCGATCAGGATGGCGAGGCTGATGGGCAGGACGTACGGGTCGGTGGCCGGGGTCACCAGCTTCAGCCCTTCCACCGCCGAGAGCACCGACATGGCCGGGGTGATGATGGCGTCGCCGAAGAACAGCGAGACGCCGACCATGCCGAGCACGATGACGAACCCGCCGGAGTGGCCCAGCGCCCGCTGGGCGAGCGCCACCAGGGAGGGCGTGCCGCCTTCGCCGTCGTTGTCGGCTCGCATCACCAGGAGCACGTACTTGAGCGTGACGATGAGGATGAGCGCCCAGAGGATCAGCGAGACGACGCCGAAGACCATCTCACGGGTGGGGGCGTGCCCCCCGCCGGCGGCGGCGTGCAGGGACTCCTTCAGGGCGTAAAGCGGGCTGGTGCCGATGTCGCCGTAGACCACCCCGACCGAGCCGAGCGTCAACGCCCAGAACCCTGACCTCGGGCCATGTCCCTCATCGGAGGGCAGCGGGGAATGCGACGTCGAGAACTCGGTCCTGGCGATTGCGGGCATCCACGGTCTCCACGTCCGCGAACGTGGGCAGCTCGCAAGGCAAGCCTCAACGGTCGAGGTGCTATGAACGTTCGCGCCTCTGAAGCTGATCGGGCCGTCAGGGATCGTCTGACCGTCGGCAGGCCGGTTGCCGTTCGACGGACACAAATGATTTTGGACCGTTTCAGCCATCGGCGACGTATCCGAATGTGTGACCGGAACGGATTACCCGATTGCCTGCTTCGGAGACTCCCGTCGCCGTCGACCCTTAACCCATGAACCCGTAGCGGAAGCCCCTCATGACACGCCGCCTTCGACCCTTGATCGCCCTCACGCTGCTGTTCTCCAACATCGTCCCGGCCGCCGCGGGGGACAAGAAGCTGAACGTTCCCGACGGTTACGACGGCTCCTGGTCCATCGCGGTCGCGACGAAGGAGGGACCGTGTCCCAATGGGCGGAACTACGACGTCCGGATCGCGAAAAGCGACGTTTCCTATCCGGGCGACGGCATCGACGTGGACGGCAGCGTCGCGGCCGGCGGCGGCGTACGGGCGACCATCACCAAGGGCACGATGACGGCGAGCATCTCAGGCGATCTGGACCGTAAGGGAACCGGCACCGGAACCTGGAGATCGACAGGGGAGAGCCTGTTCACCTGCAGCGGCACATGGAGCGCCCGTCGGGGCGGTTGATGCACCGTTTCGTCCGGAAGACAGGGAGGCGCCCGCCGCGTACCGACGGGACGGGGTCCCCCTAGCAACGAACCTTGGCGGTTGACGTTGTCAGGCGCGAGCATGGGATACGGCGAGGCGATGGCGGAGAGGGACGATACGGCAGGCCTGATCCCGCTCGAAGACGCCGAAGCGCCCTCGGTTCCGAACGAGGAGATCGCGAGACGTTACCTCGGACGGCTGCTCGCCCTGTTCCATCACAAGAGGTCCGAGCCGTTCATCGCCGACGACAAGCTGCACAAGGCGACCCTGCAGCGGCTCAACGAGGTCGTTGCGCCCCCTGCTTGCGGTCCCGTCCTGGCGGAGATCCAAGCGACCGCCGAGCGATGGCTGGGCCGCCTTCCGACGGCCTCCCACGTCCTGACGGTGGTGCTTCCTCCCTGCGACGAGAATGCAGTCATCGAAACGTGGGCGATGCAAGCGGGCCATCAGATCCTCGCCGCACCGTCGCGACAATCACTCGTCGCGTCGGTGCCGCCGGCCCTGCCCGAACTCGACGGGACGGGCGTCCTGGTCATTCCCCGGCTGGAGGACTGGTTCCTCCGACACCGGGACGGCCTCAGGGCCGTGCGAGCGCTGCTGGCGGCCATAGACGCCTTGGATCGCCCGGTGGTCGTCGGCTGCAACGCCTGGGCTTGGGCGCTCCTGGGCAAGGCGACCGGGGCCGACGCTCTCCTGCCGGATGCCGTGACGATCAGGCCCTTCGACGCGCCGCGCCTGCATGCGTGGTTCGTCCAGCTCTCGACCTCCGAGGCCACCGGCGCGATGCGCTTCCGCCTGCCCGGAACGGGTGAGGACGTCCTCGCCACCGACGCGACCGGCGCCCCCGACAACGACTACCTGCGCAAGCTCGCCGGTCGCAGTCTCGGCGTGCCCTGGGTCGCCTGGCACCTGTGGCGGCGAAGCCTGCGCTCGGGTGACGACGAGGGCGTTGCCGACGACGTCAAGGCGGCGGTTACGGATGGGCAGGCGAGCGAGCAGACCCTGTGGGTCGCCGCCCTCGACGAATACCTCCTGCCGGGCACGGACGACGATGCCGCGCTTCACGTCCTGCACGCGTTGCTGATCCACGGACCGCTGACTCCCGAGGAATTGCGATTCGTCCTGCCGGTGGTGGGGGAATCGAACGTCGTCCCGACCCTGGTCCGTGCGGGCTTCTTGGAGCGTCAGGGCGACCGGTTCGCCTGCCGGGCCGCGGCCTATCCGGCCATCAGGGACGGGCTGGAGGCCGCGGGCTTTCCGTTGGGACAGGTGTGAACGGCATGGCGACGGCACAGGACGTCCAGGACGGCGGCGTGCAGCTGGTCCACAGCCTCCAGGACATCCGGTTCTGGGAGATCGGCCTCATCATCGTCGGCACATGGGTCGCGATCTGGCTGGTGCGAAGCACCTTCCCGTTCCTCGCCGAGCGTGGACCGAGCCGGCTGCGCCTCTACCTGCTGGCCGCGGTGCCCATCGCCCGGCTGCTGCTGATGGTGGTGGCCATCGTCTGGATCGTACCCATCGTCTTCAACATCACCCTCCAGAACTTCCTCGTCATCGCCGGCGCAGCGAGCGTCGCCATCGGCTTCGCGTTCAAGGATTACGTCAGCAGCCTGATCGCCGGGGTGGTCGCGCTCGTCGAGCGGCCCTACCGCCCGGGTGACTGGGTCAAGGTCGGCAGCGACTACGGCGAGGTCCGCAACGTCGGCCTGCGCGCGATCCTGCTCCAGACCCCGGACGACAACGCGGTGACCGTCCCGCACTCCACCATCTGGACCGACCGGATCACCAATTCGAACGACGGGGCCCAGACCTTGCAATGCGTCGCCGACTTCTACCTTCTCCCGCGCCACGACGGCGCCCTGGTGCGCTCGCTGCTCCGGGACGTCGCCCTGACCAGCCCCTACTTAAACTACGACAAGCCGGTCCGGGTGGTGCTGCACGAGGAGCCCTGGGGCACGCACTACAAGCTGCGCGCATACCCGTTCGACATGCGCGACCAGTTCGCCTTTGTCAGCGACCTGACGGTACGCGGCAAGCTGGCGGTCGCCGATGCCGGGGCCATCGAAGCGGTCGCGCTCGTGCCGCCTCCGGGCCCATGACGAGAGCGTGAGCGAACGGTTGCCGGGGTGGCGCCAACGTCATCGTGACCCGCGGCCGTACCCGGCGTGCGGAACATCCCGGGTCCTGGCCTCTTGAGCAGCCGGCACGCGCCGATGTGGTGAGTGGGTGATCCCGGCGAACCTCCAGGGCATGGCGGTCCCTTTCTTCCGGGACCAAAGCCGTGGTCCACAAGGTTGCGGCGAAGGTACCAGCATCCTCGACTGTCGACCCCGAGGGGTCGGCATGACCCTGGCCGAGACCAGGCTTTCCGCGCCGACGCGTACTCCCAACCGAGGACCGTGACACCGTGCATCTGTTTGGTATCGATTGGGTCGGCGTGAATGCCGAGAACGGTCAGAAGCTCCTGCTCTCCCTGGTGTTCATCGCCGTCGTCGTCGGCGGCGGGATCGGCCTTCGTGCCCTGGTCGGCCTGATCCTCAGCCGGACCGACCATTCCAGCGTTCAGACCAAGTTCTGGACGCGCCAGGGCATCAGCCTGCTCGCGGCGGTCCTGCTGATCCTCGGCCTGCTCTCGATCTGGTTCAACGACCCAACCCGGCTCGCCACCGCCTTCGGCCTCGTCTCCGCCGGCCTCGCCTTCGCCCTACAACAGGTCGTCACTTCGCTCGCCGGCTACTTCGTCATCCTGAGGGGCGCGACCTTCACGGTGGGCGACCGCATCTCGATGGGCGGCGTCCGCGGCGACGTGATGCGCCTCGGCTTCATCCAAACCACCATCATGGAGATGGGCCAGCCGCCGTCCGTCCAGGGCGCCTCGCCGGCGATGTGGGTGCAGAGTCGCCAGTTCACCGGCCGCATCGTCACCGTGAGCAACTCGAAGATTTTCTCTGACCCGGTCTACAACTACACCCGCGACTTCCCGTTCATCTGGGAGGAGATGGTCATCCCGATCACCTACGCCGACGACCGCGCGCGGGCCGAGGCGATCCTGCTGGAGGCTGCCAAAGCGCATGCCATCGACGCCGACGCCATGCCGGCGGTTGCGAAGACGCGCCTCCAGGAGCGCTTCGGTGTCGAGCCCATCGATCTCGTACCCCGGGTGTACTACCGGATCACCGACAACTGGCTGGAACTGAGCGTGCGCTTCATCCTCGGCACGCACCAGATCCGTGGTGCCAAGGACGCCATGAGCCGGGACATCCTAGCGGGCTTCGACGAGGCCGGCATCGGCATCGCCTCCGCGACCTACGACATCGTTGGGATGCCTCCCATTCGGCTCGCCAGCCGGGAACGCGCTGGTTCCGCCGATTCCGCATCATCGGTGTCGGTTGGCAGGTAACGGCGCCGGTTCCATGCTCGACACCACTCAAGGATAGCCGCCTGGCTCAACGTCAGGGTCCATCCGAATACCGGCGTTGACCGTTCGCCTGAGCTGGGTGCCGCCACGCCAAGGCCTCGTACATTCTGTTTGAGGCGACCGGACGGTGGGCCTAAGGACAGGATTATCTCGCGGATGCGCGCCGCCATCGCGTCGACCGCGAAAGGCTTGGTCATCACCGCCATACCGGGCTTCAGGTGCCCGTTGCCGAGCACCGAGTTCTCCGCGTAGCCGGTGATGAACAGCACCTTAAGACTGGGACGGGTCTCGCGGGCCGCATCGGCCATCTGGCGGCCGTTCATGCCCCCCGGCAGGCCGACATCGGTGACTAAGAGGTCGGTGCGCACGTCGGACTGCAGCACCTTGAGCCCGGCCAAACTGTCGCCGGCCTCGATGGCGGTGTAGCCGAGATCCTCCAGGATGTCGGTCACCAGCATCCGTACGGTGGGTTCGTCGTCCACCACCAGCACCGTCTCGCCTTGCTCGGAGCGGGCGAGCCTGGTCGAGGGAACGGTGTCCCGCTCCGCCTCTCCCTCGCCGTGGTGTCGCGGCAGGTAGAGGCAGACCGTGGTCCCCTCGCCGAGCTCGGAGTAGATCCGAACCTGCCCGCCGGATTGCTTGGCGAAGCCGTAGATCATCGACAGGCCGAGGCCGGTGCCCTCGCCGATGGGCTTGGTCGTGAAGAACGGCTCGAACACCCGTTTGATCACCTCCGGCGACATGCCGGTGCCGTTGTCGCTCACGCACAGCGAGAGGTACTGCCCCTCGGGGATGTCGTGCCGCTGCGACGCGGATCGATCCAACCACTTGTTGGCGGTCTCGATGGTCAGCCTGCCCCCGTCCGGCATCGCGTCGCGGGCGTTGATGCAGAGGTTCAGCAGCGCGTTTTCAAGCTGGGGAGGATCCACCAGCGCAGTCCAGAGGCCGGGGGTCCCGACCGTCTCCACGTGGATGGCCGGACCGACCGTGCGCCGGACCATCTCCTCCATGCCGTTGACGAGCCGGTTCACGTCGGTCGGGCGCGGGTCGAGGGTCTGGCGTCGCGAGAAGGCGAGGATGACGATGGGTCAGCGCGGCGGCGCGCCTGGAAGCGCCTTGGGCGGCCGCCATGTAGCGCTCGACGTCGTTGAACCGTCCCTGGGCCATGCGGGTCTGCATTAGCTCCAGACTGCCCGAGATGCCGGCCAGCAGGTTGTTGAAGTCGTGCGCCAAGCCGCCCGTGAGTTGGCCAACGGCCTCCATCTTCTGGGACTGGCGCAGGGCCTCCTCGGCGGACCGCAGGTCCGTGACATCGGTCGCCTCCGGCACGATCTCGACGACCTCGCCGGTCCTGTCGCGCACCGGCGCCATCCGAAAGTCGTAGATCCGCGTCTCCCCCGAGGGCAGTTGCAGCGCCATCTCCGTCTTGATGCTCTCGCCGGCTCCTGCCGCGGCGATGCCTGCGCTCACGATGTCCGGCATGCCCGGCGTGCCGTTGAACCACGGCGTGTCGGCGAAAGGCTTGCCGACGACGTCACCATGTTCGGCGCCAATGGCATCGAGGCTGGCGCGATTGGCATCGCGCAGGGTGCCGTCGAGGTCGAGTACGCCGATGAGCTGACGGGTCGCGTCGTACATCGCGCGTTGGCGCGCGTTTGCGATCTGCAGGGAGTTCGTACGCTCGGCGAGCGCTTCCGCCTGTTGCTTGTCGGCCGTGATATGCCGCCCGCTCGCGTAGATCAGGTCCCCCTCGGGCGCGGCAACCCAGGAGATCCATCGGAAGCCGCCATCCTTGTGGCGATAGCGGTTCTCGACGACGGGTAGCACGTCGGTCCGGGCATGCCGAAGCGCGTCCTCGGTGACGGCCTCGTCATCCGGGAGGACGAAATCGAACACGGGACGGCCGATCACCTCGTCGGGCAGCCATCCGAGGATCGTGGTGAAGGCCGGATTGACGGACCTAAACACGCCGGCTCCGTCGATGACGAGCTGGATGTCCTGGGTGTTGCGCCACAGTCGGTCCCGCTCGCGCGTCCGATCCCCGACCCGTTCCTCCAGCGTATCGTTCAGGTCGCGCAGTCGCGCATCGGCTTCCTGCCGCCTCGTCGTATCGACGATCAGCATCGCCACGTGGTTGTCGGCCGTCCCCGCCGGGAACAGGTGGGCGTCGTACCAGCGTCCGAGCGGCTTGGCCTCCCGCTCGAAGCGCAGGGGCCGGCCCGTCCGCGCCACCTGCCCGTAGGCGTCGTGCCATTCCTGCTCGATCCCCGGAGCCACCTCCGTCGCCCAGCCACCGACCACGTCGACCAAGCCGGTGTGCCGTCCGAATGCGGGGTTCACCTCAAGCACGCGGTGGTCTATGGCCCGTCTGTCCTCGGCGAATTTCACCTCGGCGATGCAGAACCCGACATCGATGTTCTCGAACAGCGTACGATAGCGCCGCTCGCTCGCCTCCAGAGCCTTTCGGGCCGCATGTGCCTCGGTCGCGTCGAACCCCTGGACGAAGATGCCCGTGACCCCGCCGTCCTCGTCCTTGACTGGCTCGTAGACAAAATCGACGACACGTTCCTCGGTGGCCGATCCCGACCGTCGCAGCAGGATTGGCACGCCCGACGCGACGAAGCGTTCGCCTGTAGAGAACACGGAATCGAGAAGTTCGTAAAAACCCTGTCCCGCGATCTCGGGGAGCGCATCCCGCACGGTCTTGCCGACGAGATCGCGCTCGCCGACAAGACGCAGGTAAGCCTTGTTGACGAACGTGAAGACGTGTTCCGGGCCATCGAGAATGGCCGTGAACCCCGGAGCCTGCTCGAAGAGCTTACGCTGTCGTGCGGCCTCGGCAGCTCCGCGCCTTTCCGCAAGCACGCGATCAGTGGTCTCGGTGGCCGCGCAGTAGAAGCCTGCGACGGCACCGTTTTCGTCTCGGAGTGGTGTATAGGAGAAGGTGAAGTAACCGATGGGCTTCGAACGGCCCGATAGGGCTACGGGACGGTCGACGAAGTGCTGCGCCTCGCCTGCGAGGGTGGCTCGGATGATGGGTTGGTACTCGTCCCAGATCTCCGCCCAGACCTCCGGGAACGGCTTGCCGAACGCGGCCGGATGCTTGGTGCAGACGATGGGGAGATAGGCATCGTTGTAGAGGAACGTGAGTGCGGGCCCCCAAACCACCGATACCGGCTGCTGCGCACCCAGCATCAGGCTTACCGCGGTCGCCAATGCCGGCGGCCAGGTTTCGGGGGGGGCCAAGGGACGCCGCCGACCAAACTCGATCCTTCAGGAGCTCTACGATATCGCCGGCTCTAGCAATGCCAGACATTGCATCCGCCATGATTTCACGTCGTCTCGTCATCTGGTCCAAAGACCGACGTCACGGCGCGATCACACCAGTTGTGCGAAGCGGGGGGCTTCTTATGCCAGCCGGGTCCTCTTTCGAAACATCGGTTCCGACAAGGTGATGGAGTTGAGAATTTCAACGTTGAATCTGCGTAGTCCGGCAAATACACGGACAGCTAAAATCTCTCTAAGACGAGAGTACTATCGAACGAAATCGAAGACATATAGCTCGTAAGTAATAATTATTCATGTATTTCGTTGTGAAAATCTTGCCACGTCAGTGGTCGCATTAGCATGCGCTATGGATGGCCTCGACCACCTCCGATGTTCCGTAGGGCTTCGGCACAAACAAGCCATGATCCGGGATTTCGTCATCGGAGAGGCGGTGTCGTCCTGAGGTCAGGACGAGGCGGATATCCGGCCAGCAGGCAAAAACCCTTTGTGCAAGGATTAGCCCGCACATCGACCCGGGCATGTCGATGTCTGTGAAAAGCACCCCTATGTCCGGCCGAGTCTCCAAAATTTGCCATGCTTGGTCGGCGTGGCAGGCCTCAACCACAAGGAAGCCGAGTTCTTCGAGCATGTCGACCGCGTTCATGCGCACGAGGTCATCATCCTCGACGACGAGGACGACCGACGAGGGAAGAGAACGCTTCGTCGACATGGCTTCTCAACAGAGGCTGGGAGCATTGGTTGCCAACTCGGAACGAACTCGATGGATGAACAAGCGTTTCTGCGGCAAGGGAAAAGGCTCCCACGCGACTGTGTGCGTGACCGAAAGAGCTATCGAGGTCGAGCCGTGTGGGCTAAAACGCGGTCAAAATCGAAGCCGGTTCTACCAAGGGAATAGCAGAATGGGGATGGACGGTACCGAGGCCCTGACCAGGGCAGTCACCGAGGAGGAAGGCGCGATCCTCGAAGCTTGGGTCGGGTTGCTGAAGGCCAGCGGTTCGCTCCAGACAGGTCGCATCCGCGAGGCCGAACTCACCACGCAGGCCAAGACAGTTTTCAGACAGTTTTGGGAGGCGCTTGCGTCCGGTGGGACCGATGCGAACGGCGATGCCTTCACGTCGTTACGCGACACCCTCGGCGACATCTCGCGTTCGCGGGCGATCCAAGGCTTCACGCCCACCGACACGGCGAATTTTGTGCTCTCGCTCAAGGAGCCGATCTTCGACGCGCTGAATCGCGTGTCCCGAGAGGACGCCGGACAAGTAGCGGCTGGAACTTGGTCGGCGAGCAAGGTGCTCGACCAGCTCTCCCTCCACACCATGGAAGTGTTTCTGGCCAGCCGCGAGGAAATCATCGGGCGTCAGGGTCAGGAGATCGCCGAACTTTCGACGCCGGTCGTCCGCCTGTGGAACGGCATCCTGGCACTTCCGCTGATCGGAACCCTGGATAGTGCCCGGACCGGTATCGTGATGGAGAACCTGCTCCAGGCCATCGTCGACGAGGAGGCGGAAATAGCCATCATCGACATCACCGGCGTGCCGACCGTCGACACGCTTGTGGCGCAGCATCTCTTAAAGACGGTCGCCGCCGCGCGCTTGATGGGAGCGGACTGCCTGATCTCCGGCATCCGACCCCAGATCGCCCAGACTATGGTGCATCTCGGCGTCGAGTTGAACGTCGTCTCAAAGGCGACGCTGGCCGATGCATTCGCCCTGGCGCTGAAGCGGACCGGCCGCACGGTCGTTCGCCAGAAGCCATCGCTGCCTGGCGCAACCGAGTACGGACGGTAGTCCGATGGACCGTATCCCGATCCTCAAGTTCGGTGGCGCGCTCATCGTCACAATCCAGGTCGACATGCACGACCGCCTGGCCCTCGCCTTGGAGGAGGATCTCACCACCAGGATCGTGAGCACCGGCGCGCGGGGTGTCCTGATCGAGATCTCCGCTCTCGAAATCGTAGATTCCTTCATCGGTCGTATGCTCGACAACATCGCCGCCATCGCACGCGTCCTTGATGCCGAGACCGTGATCGTCGGTATGCGGCCCGCGGTTGCGATCACGCTGGTCGAACTCGGCCTTGAGCTAACGGGTATCAGGACCGCTTTGAACGTCGAACGGGGCATGGCAATCATCCAGGCTCGGCTGTCGGAGGATGGGGCCCTCGGTCACGGGAGCGACCGTGACCGCCACGAAGACTGAGGTCCTGCCCATCCGCAGCGGTGATGACGTCGTACGCGTCCGGCAGCGGGTACGGACCCTGGCCGTCGAAATAGGCCTTGGCATCGTCGACCAGACCAAGATCATCACTGCGGCGAGCGAACTTGCACGCAACGCGCTCGACTACGGAGGTGGCGGCGAGGTCACGACCGAAATCCTTAAGGTCGGCACTAGGAAAGGCCTTCGCCTGACCTTCGAGGACAAGGGGCCGGGCATACCGGACATCGAGAAGGCGCTGACGGACCATTTCACCACCGGCGGTGGTCTCGGGCTCGGCCTGGGAGGAGCGAAACGTCTCTCGAACGAGTTCGATATCGAGTCGACGCCTGGTGTCGGCACGCGCGTCATGATCGCGCGCTGGAAATGAACATGATCCCGGTCACCGTGACGGAAGCGAGCCAAGTGGCGGAGGCGCGTCGTCGTGCCGTGGCCATGGCCGAAAGTCACGGCTTCGGCGAAACCGCCGCCGGGCGCGTCGCCATCGTGACGACCGAGTTGGCCACCAACATCGTCAAGTACGGCGTGCCCGGGGAGATCCTCGTCGGCACCTACGAGGATTCGACTGGGACCGGCATCGAGGTGCTCGCCCTCGATAAAGGGCCTGGTCTCGGCGATCCCGTCCACGCCCTTCGAGACGGGCATTCCACCGGCGGGAGCGGAGGCACAGGTCTTGGTGCCGTCAAGCGCCTGTCCGACGCATTCGACATGGTTTCCTGGCCCGGGAAGGGTACGGCGGTGACCGCACGACTCTCGGCGGACCGCGCGTGTCCGCAGCCGTCGACCCTGCCGGGTTTCGGTGCGGTGGCGGTTCCACTCCGCGGCGAGATCGCAAACGGCGATGCCTATGCGGTCCACGAACGCCCCGATGGTTGGACCGTCATCGTGGCGGACGGACTGGGGCACGGCCCTATCGCGGCGCAAGCCTCGCAGGAGGCGGTCAGATTGTTCCGCAAGCACCAGGATGAACGTCCCGGCGAGATCCTCGCCGCGGTCCATGGTGGAATGCGACATACCCGCGGAGGGGCGGTTTCCGTTGCCCGTTACGACCGGCATAGGGACCAGCTAACGTTCGCCGGGATCGGTAACGTGGCGGGGGCCGTCGTCTCCCGCGGCGAGACCAAGCGAACGGTATCGCTGGCCGGCACGGCGGGACACGTGGCGCGTCGCATCCAGGAATTTGACTATCCTCTGGATGCCGCCGGTCTTTTCGTCCTGTCTTCCGACGGCATCGTCACCAACTGGTCTCTCGAAGCGTATCCTGGGCTCTCCGCCGCCCATCCCAGCCTCGTGGCCGGCGTGATCTACCGCGACTTCGCCCGGATGCGCGACGATGCCACCGTGCTCGTCGTGAGGGGCGAGGCCCCATGAGATGGCCCCTACTCACGACGCTGATCGAGCGGGAAGAGGATATCATCACGGTACGCCAACGCGTGCGCGCCCTCGGCGCGCATCTGGGCTTCAGCGTGCAGGATCAGACCCGCATCGCCACAGCGGTCTCCGAGATCGCTCGCAATGCCTATAGCTACGCACATGGTGGCCGTGTGGTGTACGGTGTGGACGAGGAAGCGGATGCGCAATCCCTTGCCGTTCGGATCGAGGACCGCGGCCCCGGCATAGCCGATCTCGACGCGATCCTAGACGGCCGCTACCGTTCGATAACGGGCCTCGGCATCGGCATCACCGGATCTCGCCGGTTGATGGACCTTTTCGAGATCCACTCCGTGATCGGACAGGGTACCGTCGTCACCTTCGGCAAGCGTATTCCTTCAGGTACCGGAACGTTCGGCGGCAAAACGTTGGCGGCCCTTGCGGAAGAGGTCGGACGTTCCCGCACGGATGAGCCGATCCTGGCACTCCGTGAGCAGAACCGCGACCTCCTGAGAAGTCTGGCCGAAATCGCCGAACGCGAGGAAGAGGCGCAGCGCCTTAACCGCGAACTCGCCGAGACAAATAGGGGCGTGGTCGCGCTCTACGCCGAGCTGGAGGCACAGGCGGCGCTTCTGCGCGAGGCGAGTACCACCTTGGAGACCCAAGTCGCCACCCGCACGGCCGAGTTGGCCGACGCCAACCTCCGGCTTCAGGCCGAGGCAGTCGAGCGCGAGCGAATCGAGCAGGACCTGCGTCAGTCCCAGAAGCTGGAGGCGGTCGGCCAACTCACCGGCGGCGTTGCGCACGACTTCAACAACCTTCTCACCATCATCCGCTCCTCGGTCGACTTCCTGCGACGCCCGGACTTGGCCGAGGACCGTCGTCGCCGGTACATGGACGCGGTCTCCGAGGCGGTCGACCGGGCTGCAAAGCTAACCGGGCAACTCCTCGCGTTCGCCCGGCGTCAGGCGCTTACGCCGGAGGTGTTCGACACGGGCCAACGCCTGTCCAGCGTGGGCGACATGCTCGATACCCTGGGGGGAACCCGTCTGAACCTCTGCATCGAGGTCCCGGACGAACCCTGTTTCATCCGTGCCGACCTGAACCAGTTCGAGACGGCGGTGGTGAACATGGCGGTGAACGCACGTGACGCCATGGATGGTGTTGGCACCCTGACAATGCGGGTTTCTTGCGGGATGCCGATTCCATCGATCCGAGGCCACGCGGCGGCGGTTGGTCCATTCGTCGCCGTTTCGGTCATCGATACCGGGGGGGGCATCCCGCAGGATGTGATGCCGCGGATCTTCGAGCCTTTCTACACCACGAAGGAAGTTGGTCGGGGTACCGGCCTCGGGCTCAGCCAGGTCTTCGGGTTCGCGAAGCAGTCGGGTGGTGACGTAGAGGTGGAAAGCCAACTAGGCGAGGGGACGAGGTTCACGCTGTACCTGCCGCAGGTCACGGTCGCCCCAACCGAAAACATGCGTAGCGAGAACGAGGCCGAGGCCCTGGTGGCCGTGGATGGCCAACGCATCCTCGTGGTCGAGGACAACGTCGAAGTCGGCCGGTTCGCGACACAAATCCTACAGGACCTCGGCTACGATACGCATTGGGCCACGAACGCCGAGGAGGCCCTCGATCATCTCACGACCGATGGGGTGGGTTTCGACGCGGTGTTCTCCGATGTCGTGATGCCGGGCATGGGCGGTCTCGAACTCGCCAAGGCGATCAGGGTTAGATGGCCGCGCCTGCCGGTGGTTCTTGCATCCGGTTACAGCCACGTTCTCGCCCGTGAGGACGACCACGGTTTCAATCTGCTTCACAAGCCTTACTCGGCCGACCAGATCGGTCGATTGCTCCGCCGTGTCATCGCCGCCGCATGCCGTCCGGAGCCGGAAACACATGGACGAACCCTTGACGCACAGCCCTGACCCGACGGATGGACCTTGGTCGACCGAACGCCTCGCCGCCCTAGACAGCTACGAGATCCTCGACACGCCGTCGGAGCCGGGCTTCGATGACATCGTGCTCTTGGCCCGCACAGTCTGCGCCGCTCCGGTGGCCCTAATCAGCCTCGTCACCGCGGACCGTCAATGGTTCAAGGCACGCTCCGGGTTTCCGTTTGAGCAAACGGGCCTCGATACCTCCATCTGCGCGCATACGCTTGGTCGGAAGGGTCTCCTGGTCATCCCGGACCTGACCCGCGACGAGCGGACACGGGGAAATTCCCTCGTTACGGGAGGACCGCAAATCCGCTTCTATGCCGGCGCACCCCTCGTCACACCCGAGGGCCACTCGCTCGGATCGCTATGCGTCATCGATACGGTCGCCCGCCCGGACGGGCTGACGAGCGAACAAGCAGAATGCCTTCGCGCGCTCGCCGGGCAGGTCATGGCGCAGTTCGAAGGACGTCGGGTCTCGCGGGCGAACGGTCATAGGCCGGACATACTCCGCGGGCGCCCGAATGCTGCCGTCGACGACGCGACTGATACGCCGTCCCTCGACGCCGACCGTCCCAGCGCGCCGCTCCCAGACATCCACGAACCTTCGGAGGCGGACTTTCGCAATCTCGCGGATACGCTTCCTCAACTCGCCTGGATCGCGGACGCGGAAGGCAACGTCTTCTGGTACAACCAACGTTGGTACGAGTTCACCGGCACGACCATCGATACGATGCAGGGGTGGGGCTGGAAGGCCGTCCACCATCCTGATCATATCGACCGGGTCGTCGCACGCATCTCGGATGCATTCGTGGCCGGCAAACCGTGGAATGATACCTTTCCATTGCGGAGTGCGGAGGGCGAATACCGCTGGTTTCTGTCTCGCGCCAACCCTTTCCTCGACGAGGAGGGGCGCGTCGTTCGCTGGTACGGGACAAATACCGACATCACCGAGCGCAAGCGCATGGAGGCGCGGCTCGCCTTGAAAGCCCGCGACCTCAAGCGCACGAACGAGGAGCTTGAGCAGTTCGCCTACGTCGCCTCGCACGACCTCAAGGCGCCGCTCCGCGGCATTGAGAACCTCGTCGGCTGGATCGAGGAAGACCTCGAAGGTGCGCTGACCGGCGACGTCCAAACCAACATGGAGCTCCTGAAAAGCCGGGTCCGACGCCTTGAGAGCCTCCTCGATGACCTGCTTGCCTATTCGAGGGCCGGTCGCGTCGACGTTGCCTTCACGGAAGTCGACACGAAAGCGCTTGTCGGGGACCTAGCGCTTTTGGTGAGCCCTCCCGACGGCTTTGCGGTCATCGCCGCGGACGACCTTCCGACGCTGAATGCGGCGAAGGCCCCCCTGACCCAGGCGATCCAGAACCTCATCGGAAACGCGATCAAGCACCATGACCATCCGGGGGACGGCCACGTCTGGGTCGATGCGCACTCCGCGGCGGATATGGTAGAGTTCGTGATCACGGACGATGGTGCCGGCATCCCGGAGCAGTTCCGCGAGCGCGTGTTCGGTATGTTCCAGACCCTGCGGCCCCGCGACGAGGTCGAGGGCAGCGGCATGGGCCTGGCCATCGTCCGGAAACTCGTCGAGCGACAGGGCGGCAAGGTCTGGCTGACCGAGGGTCGCGAGGGACGAGGCCTCTCGGTCCATTTCACGTGGCCGAAGGACGGTGCGAAGGGGAGTTCGGATGGGTTCGACGGTTAACCTGCTGCTGGTCGACGACGACGAGGTCGACGTCCAGGGCCTCAAGCGCGCCTTCAAGAAGAGCAAGATCGGCAACCCGATCACGGTCGCCCGCGACGGCATCGAAGCGCTGGAGATCCTCCGGGGCCAGAACGGGTACACGAAGCTGCCCAAGCCCCACCTCATCCTCCTCGACCTCAACATGCCGCGGATGAACGGCATCGAGTTCCTTGAGGAGATCCGTGGGGACGAGAACCTCCGCACGGCCGTGGTCTTCATGATCACCACGTCGAAGGCAGACGAGGACCGGATGAGGGCCTACGGGCACAACGTGGCCGGCTACATCGTCAAGCGCGATCCGGCCAACACCTTCCTGGAGGCCGTCTCCATGCTGGAGCACTTCTGGAAGGTGGTCGAGTTCCCGCAATAGGTCGCGACACCGTCGTGGCGTCCCGGACCCGCATCCTCCTGATCGACGACGACGCCGTCGATAGGACATCCGTGCGCCGCGCCCTCAAGAAATCGGGGCTCAAGCACGACCTGACCGAGGCGCCGGACGGCACGACCGGCCTGCGCCTGGCGAGGGAGGGCGCATTCGACTGCGTTCTCCTCGACTACCGCCTGCCGGACGTCGATACCTTCGACCTCCTCGGCTCCCTCCTCGCCCTGCCGGGCGAAGGTCACGCGGTGCTGATGCTCACCGGCGAGGCCGACGAGGATCTGGCGTTCCGACTGATGCGCGCGGGCGCCTTGGATTACCTCGCAAAGGCGGAAGCGACGCCATCGAGCCTCGCCCGGGCGATTCGTTACGCCGATGCCCGGCGTGGGTTCCAGTCCGAACTCGACGAGGCGCGGCGCGAGGCCGAGGCCAAGTCGCTCGAACTCGACACCCTCAACCGCCAGAAAACGCTGCTGTTCTCGATCATCGCCCACGACCTTCGCAACCCGTTCCAGGCACTGCTCGGTCTGTCCCAGGTCCTGAGTATGGCGGTCGCCTCCAAGGATTACGCCTCGATCGAACGCCGCGCCAAGGGCATCAACGATGCGGCGAGCCAGGCCTACGCCCTGCTGGAGAGCTTGTTCTCCTGGGCGAGCCTGCAGATGGACACGATAGCGGTGACGTTGACCGACGTCGACCTCGATGCGGTCGCGCGCGAGGTGGTTCGGGGGAGCGCCGAGGCGGCGTCCGACAAAGGTATCACGCTCTCGATGGACTGCGCCGGGCTGCGGGCCTGCGCCCAGCGCGATATGCTGGCCACGGTCCTGCGCAATCTCGTGAGCAACGCGGTCAAGTTCACCCTGCCCGGCGGCACGATCAGGGTGACGGCAGAACGGCTCGATGGCGGCGTCGAGATCAGGGTCGTCGACAGCGGCGTCGGAATGCCGGCGGGCAAGGTCGAGGACCTGTTCCGGCTCGACCGGCGGACGACCACCAACGGCACGGCGGGCGAGCGCGGAAGCGGCCTCGGGCTCCTGTTGTGTAGGGACCTCGTCGAGCGACAGGGTGGCACCCTCACCGTCACGAGCGTCATCGGTACTGGGACCACGTTCCGGTTCGCGCTGCCGACCGCGGCACCCGCCAAGCACGTCAACTCGCCGATGGCCGCCACATGAGCCTGGCAAAGGACGGGGATGGTCGCCCGACGGTCCCACTACGGGATCAGGTCAAGCCTGATCCTGTCCTCGCGAGCTCGGCCTACGCCGTCCCATTGCCTCCGGTGGCGCCGTAGACCTCGCCGTTGACGAGGCTCGCCTCATGGAGCGCCAGGAAGACGTAGATCGGCGCGAGCTCGACCGGCTAGCCCGGGCGACCTAACGGAACCTTGGACCCGAACTTCTCGGGCGCCTCCTGCGGTTGGCCCCCGAATGGCTGCAGCGCCGTTCAGAACGGACCCGGCGCCACCGAGTTCACGCGGATGCACTTCGCGAACGCCTGCTTGGCCAGTGCCTTCGTAAAGGCGACGATGCCGGCCTTGGTGGTCGCGTATTCCAGCAGGATCAGGGGGGGGGTGTAGGCCACCACGGACGCGGTGGTGATGATGCTTGCCCCGGCTGGGAGATCGCCTCGCGGATCATCATCGAGCCGGACGCCTCAATGATCCATCGCCAGCATCCAGACGGCCATGGCGACCATCATCAGGTTCTCAGTCAGCGAGACGAAGCCAAGCGGAACGTTGCCGGAGCCGCCGACGCACGCACACTTGATCTCACGCTTCTCGACGTAGACCGCCTTGAACACCGAGACCGCGCCGATTGTGCCGATGAACAGGGCTACCGGGATCGACAACCACTTCAGTGCCCCCGCAACCATCAGGATGCCGGCCAGCGCCTCGCAGAACGGGTAGGCGTAGGCGTAGCGCACCCAGCGCCGGGCCAGCAGGTCGTAGCCCAGGAACATCGACGAGAAACTCTCGACGTCCTGCAGCTTCAGGATCGCGAGCACGCACATGCTGAAGGCGACGAACCATTCGCCGGCCCGCACGGTCAGCGGCGTGCCGACGGCAGCGTAGCTCGCTGCCATGGCCATCAGTGCAGTCACCGCGAACACCGTCACAACGGGCGTGTACGATGTCGCCTTCGGATCGGCGACCGGCTTGCCGAGGTGGCGGCGCAGGTCGTCGTAGCCGCCGATGCGCTCGCCCGCGATGAAGGTCTGCGGCGTGGTCTTGACGCCGTGCTCGGCCTTGAAGCGGTCGGTCTCCTCGCGCGTCGTGAGCCAGTAGTCGTCGACCCGAAAGCCCTCGCGTTCGAGCAGGTCCTTGGTCTTCAGGCCGTAGGGACAGACGTGCTTCTCCATCACCATGCGATGGACGGTGGCCCTGCGGGTGGTGTCGAGCATCGGGGAATCCTTTCGGCAAGCGCCAGGGGACAGGTTGTCTGACCCCCGATGACGCGATGATAGAGGTCGGCTTCCCAGCGTGCGTCGCACGGAGCGCCAAGTACCCAAGATGGGGCTTCCAACCGTTGGAAGGTCAAGGAGCAGAAGAGAGCACGGCAGGATATCATTGAGGACCTGCGCAGCGACCGCGGGACAGGCTGCCCGGAACGTCCGGGACGGGCAGGTGTTTGTGAACTTCGGACCGCTGCGGACAGACATCCTTTTTCCGCCGGTTCGATCACTCGCATCCCCGGCCGCACCGGTGCCGGATCGCATGCGGCGCCCATTCAGGAATCTGGTCTCGATGAAGCTCTCGTTTACTCTCGCCGCCGCGGTCGCGGCGTCCCTGCTCGGACAGCCGGCGGTCGCCGGGCCCGCAACCGCCCCCATCGAGGCGCTGTCGGTCGGAACCTTGCCGACCACCTACGTGCAGTTCCGGCGCTTCGGACACCGGCACCGCGGCTTCCGGCGGGGTTACGGCTACCGTCGTGGCTATGGCCGGGGATATGGCTATCGTCGCGGGCCGGGCATCGGTGCGGCCGTCGGCGCGGGCGTGGCCGGTCTCGCCGCCGGGGCCATCATCGGCGGAGCCATCGCCAACTCCCAGGCACAGGGGGCGGCGGGTTCCGAGGCCGTGGCCGGATGCGCACGTCGCTTCCGGTCCTACGACGCATCGAGCGGCACCTACCTCGGCAACGACGGCGCCCGGCACGCCTGCCCTTGAGCCATCGATGACGCTGGCGGAGGCCGTATGGCAGCCCTGCGTCCGAACCTTTCGAGCGATACGGTCGCCACAGCCCGAGGATCCGCCGGGCGTCGTCACGGCGGATCCTCCTCATAAGCATGTCGCCGGTCGCGCGGCGAGCGACGTCGCGCAGGGAGCCACACAGCCATGAGCATCCGTGTCCTCGTGGCTCCCTCGGGCTTCAAGGGATGCCTTGATGCCGAGCGTGTCGCAAGCGCGATAGCCGCCGGTCTTCGACGCGCGTCCGACACCGTCGAGGTACGGGAGATGGCCCTCGCCGACGGCGGCGAAGGCACGGCCGCGACGCTTGCACGTATGTCGGACGGCAGTCTCGTTTCGACGAACGTGACGGGGCCGCTCGGCGAGCCGTTGGAGGCGTCCTTCGCCATCCTCGGCGGGTCCCTACGGGGGACCGCGGTCGTCGAGCTCGCTGCTGCCGCCGGATTGAGCCGCGTTCCGAGCGACCGGCGCGACCCGATGCGGACGACGACGCGCGGCGTCGGCGAACTCATCCTGGCCGCGCTCGACGCCGGGGCTGTACGGATCATCGTCGGGTGTGGGGATTCGGGCGTCAACGACGGAGGCGCCGGACTGGCGCGGGCGCTTGGTGTCCGTCTGCTCGACGGCGCGGGCCGGGATATTCCTGAGGGCGGGCTCGGGCTGGCCGAACTCGAACGCATCGATCTCGCAGGGCGGGATCTGAGGCTTGACCACGTGCCGGTCGAGGTTGCCTGCAATATCGAGAACGTCCTCACCGGCCCGCAGGGCGTCGCCCGGGTCTACGGCCCGCAGAAGGGCGCGAGCGAGGAGGATGTCCTCGCCATGAGCGCGGCGCTCGACCGTTTCGCCGAGGTCGTCGAGCGCGATTGCGGCATCGACGTCCGCCTGATGCCGGGGGGCGGTGCGTCCGGGGGTGCCGGAGCAGGGCTCCATGCCCTGCTCGGCGCCCGGCTCGGATCGCGCTTCGACGTGCTGTTCCCGCACTTCGACATCGACGAGGCGGTGACCTGGGCGGACATGATCGTCACGGCGGAGGGCGGCCTCGACTACAAGAGCGCCCGCGGCAAGATCCCGGCGGAGATCGGCAGGCGGGGCAAGGCCGCGGGCAAGCCGGTGATCGTGCTGGCGGGCAAACTGGGTGAGCGCTCGGACGACGTAATGGACGAGGGCGTCTGCGCATACTTCTCGGTGATCGGCCGGCCCCAGTCCCTGGAGGAAGCCATGCGCGACGTCGAGGAACAGCTTGCGCGCTGCGCCGAGCAGATGATGCGGACATTCCTGGTGGGCGCGGCGCAGGGACGGGCGTCCGTCGGCGCCGGTCGGGACTGAGGCGATGCGGATACGGACGTTGTCGGTCGTGGGCGCCCTCGCGTCCCTGTATGTGGCCGTCTCCCTGCCGGAGGGGCTCGATTGGCCGGCCCGGGCCGCGCTACTGGCCTTCGGCGGCGCGGCCATCCTCTGGATCATGACCGGACTGAGCGGGTCCTACGTCGCGGTCGCCGCCGCCATGGCCCTCGTCGCTTCGCGGGCGGTCGAGCAACAGGCCCTGATCGACGGGCTGGGCTCGAAGGTGGTGTGGCTCGTCATCGGTACCTTCGTCCTCGGCGCGGCCGTCGAAAAGAGCGGCCTCGCGGGCCGGCTCACCGCGTTGATCGTCGGACGCGGAACGACGGTAGGCGCCTTGATGTGGCGCATGACGCTCGGCACCATCCCGCTCGCCTTCCTGATCCCGTCGACCTCCGGACGGGCCACCGTGCTCCTCCCGCTCTATCGCAGCCTGATCGAGGCCGACGACGACGAGCGGGTCGCACGCGCCGTCGGACTATTGATCCCCGCCGTGATCCTCACCTCGACGATCTGCAGCCTGACCGGCGCCGGTTCGCACTTGGTCGCCGTCGACCTGCTGGAGCGGTTGTCCGACCGAACCATCGGTTTCGGCCAGTGGATGCTCTGGGGCCTGCCGTTCGGCGTCGCCGCCAGCCTGATGACCACCTACCTCATCGGTCGCCTCTTCCTCGACCGCGAGACGCGCTCCCGCCGCATCGGGGAGGTCGACGCTCCGGCCGGCCCCCTCACGGGCGCTGAATGGCGGACGGGCGCGGTCGTGGCGGCGATGCTCGGCCTCTGGTTGACCGAGGGTCTTCACCCGTTCGGCATCGCGACGGTGGCGGTCGGTGGGGCGGTGCTGCTCACGATGCCGGTGGTCGGCGTGCTCGATTGGGACGAGGGCGTCGAATCCGTGAACTGGTCACTAATTCTGTTCATCGCCGCCTCCCTGGTGCTCGGCCGCGCCCTGATCTCGACCGGCGCCGCCAAGTGGCTCATCGGATCGACCCTGGCGGCGAGCGGGATCACCGGCAGCAGCCCGACCCTCGCGATCCTGCTCGGCCTGACGGCGCTCGGGCTGTCGGCGCACCTCTACATGGTCTCTCACACCGCGCGGGTGGCGGCGCTGCTGCCGCCCCTTCTCCTCCTGGCGCAGGCGTTCCACCTCAACCCGGTCGCGGTCGCGTTCCTGGCGAATGTCGGGATGGATTACTGCCTGACGCTGCCGGTCTCTTCCAAGGCCCTGCTGGTCTTTCAGGGCGGCGAGCGTCAGGCCTGGACCTCGACCGACCTGCTCAAGCTGGGTGCTTTCTTGGTGCCTGCCTATGCGGCCCTGATGGTAGGAGCCTATTACCTGTTCTGGGCGCATGCAGGCCTGGCCCTCTGAGAGGCAGCGCAGCTTCCGGACCCGGCCCTACGACGTCGTGGAAGGGCCGGTGACCCATTCCAGGGCGATGACGGAGCCGAATCGACGGTGGCGTTCCTCCAGGTCGGCGAGGTCATGCGGATCGGCCACATCGCGCTTGGCCGCTGCGATGACGAGGTCGGCATGGCGGGCGAGCTCGTCGGCCCGGTCGGTCAGCCGCTCGACCTCGGCGACGCGGGTGAGCATGTCGAGCATCCGGGCCAGGACGTGCACCGAGCCGGCCGCGTTCTGGCGGATCATGTGGAACAGGGCATCGCATAGGCCGTCGTAGTCGGTCACCGGCACGACGAGCACAACCTCGCCGTCGCGCACGACCGCCCCGGTCGGCAAGTGACGCGACGCCACGCGGCACAGGGCATCGCCGAGGTGGTCGACGACGCTGCCGGCCGTGAACGGGTCGTTGATGCCGGGCGAGAGCGCCCGGACCGCCATCTCGACCAGCTGCCGGATCGAATATTCTAGGTCCTGGAGGGCGGCAGGGCGACGACCGAAGGTCAATGCGCCGCGAATGGCATCATCGGCGCCCTCGACGGCGGTGGAGAGGAACGCGACCGGGAACCCGCTCGGCACGTAGTCGCCGGGTCGTATTCGCAGCGCGACGACGACGCCGTGCTCGTGTGCCCAATCCGCCAGCCCGTCCTCGTCGAGCGCCTGAAGGTAGCCGCTGCCGGTCACGGTCACCCCTCCCGCCTTCGGCAAACTGGTGGGAGGCGTCATGCCCGCGCTGTCGTGGGTGCGCGCCTCGACGGCGGCGCAGAGGTCGCCATGGACGGCGTCGACCACGGTCTCGACATTGATGCTGACGGCGATGTGGTGGACGAACCAGACCAGGGTGGCCAGCGACAGCAGCGCCAGGGCGATGGCCCCGGTGATCGCGAGGTGCGGGACGAACGGGCTCTCCTGCACGGTACGGACCGTGCGCAGGACCATCAGCGCGTAGGCGAAGGTGCCGAGGAAGATGCCCAGAACGACCTGGTTGCGGGCATCGCGCGTGAAGTTGCGCAGCAATCTCGGCCCCATCTGCCCGGAGGCTAGCGTCAGCGCCGCGATGGTGATGGAGAAGGTCGTGCCGGCGACACCGATGGTCGAGGACGCCACCGCGCTGAGGAGCGCCCGGGCACCCTCCGCCCCGCCCGAGTAACCCCAGTTCTGGTTCGGCGAGGAGGCGTCGTAGCCGGCCACGTGCGCTGTCTCCAGCCAGACGCCGAGCTGGGCCAGCCCGAGGCAGCCCAGAACGATCAGGGCGGGCCTGAGCCAGAACAGATCGCCCAACCACTCGATCCAAGCTTGGAGGCGCGCCCTCATGCCCGTTCCTCCTCGCGGAGGGCGGTCTCGTCATAATCCTCGCGGAGCACCTGCCAGTGCGCACGCGGCGGGCTTTTGCCGGCGGGCCAGCCCTCGCGCTGGCGGGTACGGTCGCCGTCAGAGGCTTCGGTCTGATCGTGCAGCAGCACCTGGCTCGTCGGGTACGGCAGGTCGATGCCGGCTGTGGTGAGCGCGTCCTTGACGTTCGAGATGGCGTGGTCGAGCGCGTCCACCGCATCGCGCCGCCGGGGCGGGTCGATCCAGAACCGCGCCGTCATATCGACGCCGGCCGCCCCGAGCCCTGTCACGAGCGCTTCCGGTGGCGGGTCGGCGAGGACGCCCTCGTTGCCGCGCAGGGCGTCGACGATGACGCGGCGGGCGTCCTTCATGTCGTCGCCGTTCCCGATGGTGAGCGGGAAGGCGAGCCGGCGCTTGTCGTGCGCCGTGATGATCGTGATCTTGTCGACGAACAGCGTCGCGTTCGGGATCAGGATGCGCTGATTGTCGTAGGTCCGCAGAACGGTCGCTCGCACCCAAACGTCCTCGACCGTGCCTTCGTGGGAGCCCGCCCGGATCTGGTCCACCGATGACGAAGGGGCGGGTCAGCAGGATGAGGATGCCCGCGAGCAGGTTCTGGAGCACGTCCCGGAACGCGAAACCGATGGCGACGCCGCCGATGCCGAGCAGGTTGAACAGGTCCGCGGCCGAGACGGAGGGGAAGGCCGCCGAGGCCGCCACCAGGAACGACACCAGGATGATCATGCCGCCCGCGATCCGGCCGAGCACCGCGGCCGAGCCGGGCGATGCCTGCCGCAGTTCCGCGGCCCGGCGCACGGCGGCGCGGACGCCGCGGACGACGAGCAATCCGACACCGAAAAGGACGAGGGCGATGACGAGCCCCGGCACGAGTGCCGCGGCCGAACGGCCCAAGACCTCCAGACGCCCGAGCGCTTCCGAGAAAATCATGCGGTGTCTTGACTCATGGAAAAGCCGCCGGTGGCGGATGTGCCAACCGGCGGCGCTTCATCGACAATCCGCGAGGGCGGCAGGCCCTCGCGGTTCGGTTCCGTACCAATCAGCGGCGCGGGCCGCCGGTTGTACCGCCGTACTGCTGCCCGCCGAACCCGCTGCGCGAGGGCATGCTGGCATTGCCGCGGCTGGCGGAGCCCTGTCGCATCCGGTGTTTGCGGTGCATCATGCGATGACGGCGCATCTCCCTCCGCGTCATGCGAACCTGAACCAGGTCGCTGCTGTCCGAGGCCGTCACGCCAGAGGCGTTCATCGGCAGGGCCGCCGAAGGAAGGGTCGATGCCCCGAGGCCGAGGCCAGCCAGGAGCGCCGAGGCGAGAATGGTGTACTTCATGGTCGTATCTCCTTCCTCTGGCCGATCACTTCTTCATCTTCGAGTAGGTGAACTTCGGCGCGTTCTTCAGCGTGTCCTTGTCAGTATCGGCGTAGACCGCCCACTTGCCGTCCTTGTCGTGGATGGCGAGGGTCGACGGGTCGAGCACGACGTAGCTCTCGCCCATGCCGAGGAAGCCGCCGACGCTGACCACGACGCCGGTCACGGTCTTGCCGTTCTCGATCACGAGATCCTCGACCTCGCCGACCGTCTCTTTTTTGTTGTTGTAGACGGTCGTACCGACGAGCTTGGACGACATCACGTCGGCCGGCTTCACGGTCACGTACTTGAGCTTCACTGTCGCGGTGTCGGCCATCTTCATCCCCATGTCGGAGGACGAGCTCATGCCCGTGGTCGAAGACGCGGGCGTCGTCTGGGCGAGCGCCGGGACCGAAAGACAGGCGAGCGCGAGGGCAGCGGTGATCGTGCGGTAGGACAAGATATTCTGCGGGTGGGGACTTCGAAGGTGCAAGTCGGGCTGCCCGACCAGGGGGCCAGTGATATGCCCTTCCAGGCTGCACGGTTCGAAGCGACAACGTCCTCGTTCAGGAAACGTTCAGAAAAATCGCCGGCCACCACATGAACGTTTGGTAAGTTGCTGACCAGAAACGGATCATAAACGGGCTTGGCGAGGTCGGTCATACCCTCTGATCCGTAGTACAATGACACGATGTATAACATGAACGATATTTAATCCCAGTCCGCGACTGCCGAATAGATGACTTTCTTGTGATCGTTGCGCTGAAACTACGAATGACAAGGACCCGTAACGCTATCACGAGCCTCGATGATCGAGCCTTGATGACGTCAACAGGACCTTCAATGATGCGTATGACCCTGACCGCCGCCTTCCTCGTCGCCGGCATCGCCGTCGCCGCCCCGGCCTTCGCCGAGACCTCCCCGATGGTCGGTGGCGCGCCGATGATGGCCGACAAGACCATCGTCGAGAACGCGTCCAAGGCCAGCAACCTCACGACCCTGGTCGCCGCGGTGAAGGCCGCCGGCCTCGCCGACACGCTCAGCGGCAGGGGTCCGTTCACGGTGTTCGCCCCGACGAACGCCGCCTTCGCGAAACTCCCGGCCGGCACGGTCGACACGCTGCTGAAGCCCGACATGAAGAAGACGCTGACGGGCGTGCTCACCTACCACGTCGTGCCCGGCAAGCTCGACGCCAAGGAGCTGATGGCCAAGGCGAAGATGGGCGGCGAGGCCGCCAACCTGAAGACGGTCGAGGGCCAGGTGCTGACCGTGAAGATGGACGGCAACCGGCTCGCGCTGATCGACCAGAAGGGTGGCGGCGCCTTCGTCGAGCAGGCCGACGTGTTCCAGTCGAACGGCGTCGTACACGTCATCGACAGCGTCCTGATGCCGAAGTAACCCATAGCCATGGACGGCCCGCCTGCCATGTGCCGGCAAGCGGGCCGAGTTTTTCCGCCTATCCCCTTCCGGGAACATTTGAGCTTGGCCATTCATTGGATGGCCATGAGGTTCCTGACGACGTTCCTGGCGGCGACGGCCGTCTGCATTGCACTGTTGGTCAGCGCATCCTTCTGGATCGACGCCCCGCGCCACGACACGCAATCGCCAGGGCTGACCGCAGCCACGGTCCTCGGTACCGACGGAATGGAGCCAACGGGTGTTCTGTCCGATACGGGCACGGGAACGGTCGCCTCCGGCCGGAACGACGAAGGCGTGGCGGTCGGAGACCAAGGCTAGGTTCGGCGCGCGAGACCTCCCCGTCGAGCCTCGCTACATTCGGAGGCTCTCCATCATCTCGATCTTCGACCTCGCCGCCCTGTTGCTGACCCTCTCGGCCCTGTTCGGCTGGCTGAATCGTCGCTTCCTGCGGATGCCGCATACCATCGGCCTGCTGGTGATGGGGCTGGCCGCCTCGCTCTCCCTAGTCGGCCTCGACCTGGCCTTCCCGAGCCAGCACCTCTACGCGGATCTCACCAAGGTCCTAGGCCAGGTCGACTTCACCGACGTGGTGATGAACGGCATGCTGGCCTTCCTGCTTTTTGCCGGCGCCATGAGCCTCGACCTGCGGATGCTTCGCGACCGGGCCTGGGCCGTCGCGACGCTGGCGCTCGTCGGTACGTTGATCTCCACGGCCATCGTCGGCGGCGCCTTCTGGCTGGCGGCCGACGCCATCGGACGACCGATCCCGCTTGCCTGGGCCTTCGTCTTCGGCGCGCTCATTAGCCCGACCGACCCGGTCGCCGTGCTGGCCACCCTGAAGAACGTCAAGGTGCCGGAAACGCTTGAGGTCGAGATGCAGGGCGAGGCGCTGTTCAACGACGGCATCGGCATCGTGCTGTTCACGGTGCTGGTGGCCTTCGCAGCCGGGATCGGGGGCGAGGCCACCAGCGCGGGTGGCGTCGTCAAGCTGCTTGTGCAGGAGGCTGGTGGGGGCATCGTCCTCGGGGTGGTCACCGGCTACGTCGCCTACCGGGCCATGCGGGCCATCGACGACTTTCCCGTCGAGGTACTGATCACCCTGGCGCTGGTCGCGGGTACCTATGCCCTCGCCCAGAAGCTCCACTTCAGCGGCCCTCTCGCGGTGGTCGCGGCCGGGCTCCTCGTCGGCGACCGGGCTCCGCGCGATGCGATGAGCGAGGAGTCGCAACGCTACGTTTCGGCGCTGTGGACGCTGATCGACGAGGTGCTGAACTCGGTGCTGTTCCTGCTCATCGGCCTGGAGGTGCTGGTGCTGCGCTTCGAGGCGAACGGTCTGCTCCTTGCGGTTTGCGCTGTCCCCATCGTACTCGTCGCCCGCCTGGTGGCCGTCTCTACGCCGCTCCTTGCCTTCCGCTGGGGCGGACACCTATCGCCCCGCAACTTGCCATTCCTGACCTGGGCAGGGGTGCGCGGCGGCATCTCGGTGGCGCTGGCTCTGTCCATCCCCGAAAGCGACGCCAAGCCCGCGATCCTGGCAGCGACCTATGCGGTGGTGCTGTTCACCATCATCGTCCAGGGCTCGACCCTGGGGCTGGTGGCGCGACGCACGCTGCGCGACGTCTGACGGCTCCCGACAACGGTCGCTGTTCGCCCTGTTCGGGGCTGGGCGTACCCATCATGCGACGCCCGCCATAGGACCCCGTATCCCCGTCATGGTCTTCACCGTCCTCCTCATCCTCATCCCGATCTCGGCGGCGTTGAAGTATCTCGTCGGCGCCTCTCCGCTCCTGGTGTTCATCTCCAGCGCGCTCGCCATCGCCGTGCTGGCCGAGTGGGTCCGGCGCGCCACCGACCAACTCGCGGACCGCGTCGGGCCTGCCATCGGCGGCCTGCTCACCGTGAGCTTCGGCAGCATCGCCGAACTCGTCTTGGCCCTGTTCGTGCTGATGCGCGGGGAGGCCGCCGTCGTGCAGGCCCAGATCGCCGGCTCGATTATGGGGACGAGCCTGTTCGGGCTCGGGCTCGCCATCATCGTCGGCGGCGCGACGCGGGAGCGGCAGAAGTTCAGCGCCGAGCGGGCCGGATTGCTGTCGACCCTGCTGATCCTCGTGGTCATCGCCCTGCTGCTGCCGGCGGTGTTCGACCTGAGCGGGCGAATGTCGGGACAGGCCGCGTCGCTCGGGATCACCGACGAGGAGGTCAGCCTCGGCGTCTCTATCGTGCTGCTTCTGCTCTACCTTGCCAACCTCGCCTTCACCCTCGTCACCCATCGAGACGTGTTCTCGAACGACAAGGGCAGCGGCGAAGCCGACTGGAGCCTGACGTTCGCCATCGGGGTCCTCGTCGCCGCGACGGTCGCCATCGCGTTCGAGTCCGAGATGCTGTCGGGGACGATCACCCAGGCCGCGGGGAGCCTGCATCTCTCCCCGATGTTCCTCGGCGTGATCGTGCTGGCCCTGGTCGGCACGGCCGGCGACTTGTTCGCGGCGGCGTGGTTCGCCCACGAGGACCGCATGGGGCTGGTGCTGAACATCTGCATCGGCTCGGCCATCCAGGTGGCGCTGGTGCTGGCGCCGCTGCTGGTCATCATCTCGTGGGCGCTCGGCCATCCGATGACGCTGGTGTTCTCAAACCCGCTGCACCTCTTCGGCATCGCGAGCACCGCCTTCATCGTCAACGCCATTGCCCGGGACGGCGAGACGACGTGGTTCGAGGGACTCCTGCTCCTCGGGGTCTACGTCCTGTTCGGCCTGGCCTTCTTCTTCGCGAGCTCGGCCTAATCGCAGCCGATTGAACGGCAGCTTTCGGGCAGTGTATCATATTATGTTTAGGGCCATGTTGGGTCGGAACCAGACGGTTCGAGGGTAAGGATGCCACACGCTAACTCTTGGCCTACAGGCGCAATGCCGCCATCTTCAGATCCGCGACGAAACTCGCGAACTCATGATCGGCGCGATTCTCGTCAGTGAGCCGGAGCAGGTAGCTTGGGTGGACGGTGACCCACGCCTCTCCGCCATCCGGCATCGCGACGGGTCGCCCACGTTCCCGCGTGACCGTCACGGCCCGCCCTAGCAGCGACCGAGCGGCCGTGCCGCCCATCGCGATTGTCACGCGGGGTCGCAGGATGGCGCGCTCCTGCTCGACCCACCAGCGGCAGGCATCGATCTCGCCGACCCCGGGCTTGGCATGGATGCGGCGCTTCCCCCGGGGCTCGAACTTGAAGTGCTTGACGGCATTCGTGACGTAGACCCGGGAGCGGTCGATCCCGGCGGCCGCGAGCGCCTTGTCGAAAACCTCGCCGGCCGGGCCGACGAAGGGCTGGCCCGAGAGGTCCTCCTGGTCGCCCGGCTGCTCGCCGACGACCATGATCTCGGCATCGAGCGGTCCCTCGCCGAACACGGTCTGCGTCGCCGGCTTCCAGAGGGGACACCGACGACACGTCGTCGCCTCCTCGCGCAGCAGGTCCCAGGGCTTGGCCCCGTTCCGGGCGGGGACCGTCCGGCCCTTCGCGATCATGCCGGCCTCGCGCGCCTGGGCGCCGGCGATGAGCTCGGGGACCAGCGCGGTCTCGAACATGTTCTTCCAGTATTTCTTCGGCATCTCCTTCAGCATCGCCCCGGGCATCAGGCGGGCCGGGTTGAAGGTTGACCGATAGTACGTGCGCCAGACGTCCTCCAGCGGGTCGCCCTCGGGCGCGTCGGAACGCTGCGCGCCCGGCCCCTCCGTCACGGTCTCGCCGTCCCAGTGGATCGAGGACTGCGGCGTGAGGATCGACCAGCGCATGGCCGTGAAGCGCCCGACGAAGAAGGCGGCGTTCGCCCGGACGATGTGGTGCTCGGGCTCGAACCAGCCCATGAAGCGCGGCTCCCCGTCGACCTCGACCTCGCGGAAGCGGAGGAAGGCCCGCATCTTGTGCATGTCGCGCCGGATGGTCTGGAACATCGCCTGCACCCGGCACAGGGCGGGGTCGGCCTGGTCGTGCAGCAGGCGCGGGTCGGCCGCGACCCGGACCATCAGGCCGTAGAGCAGCCCGAATCGTTCGGGATCGCGATGGAGGATGACCCTCTCCAGCATGTGCACGAACGCGCTGGGCAACCGGAGGGCCGGGGCCTCGCCCGCCGGGGCCGGCGCGCCGCCGAACAGGTCGGTCGGCCGGTCGCCCACCTGCCAGACGATCTCGCTCGCCGGAACGCGTGCGGCCGCGAGGTTGCGGGCGGCGGTCCTCCACCCGTCGAAATCGTCCTCGGCCTCCAGGATGGCGACGTGCATGGTTGTCCCGTCCCCCGACTCAGGCGGCGAAGAGTTCGAGCTGCTTCGGCTTCGGGGCCAACATCGCGCGCAGGTCGGCCTGGTCGGCGAGGATGACGGGCCGCCAGTCCGAGGCGACGATGAAGGGCCGAACCTTGGCGACCGAGACCGTGAGGCGCCCGATATCCTCCAAGCGCAGCGTCCGGCCGCGCCGTGCCTTGAGCAGGCCCGCCACCGCCCGGGGGCCGAGGCCGGGCACGCGCAGCAGCATCTCCCGGGGCGCCCTGTTCACGTCGACGGGAAAACGGTCGCGGTACTTCAGGGCCCAGGCGAGCTTCGGATCCATGTCGAGCGGCAGCATGCCCGTGGCCGGGTCGGCGGCCTCGGCCACCTCCTGCGGCTCGAAACCGTACTGCCGCATCAGGAAGTCCGACTGGTAGAGCCGGTGCTCGCGCATCAGCGGCGGGCGCTGAAGCGGGAGGACGGCCGAGGCGTCCGGGATCGGGCTGAAGGCCGAGTAGTACACACGGCGCAGGTGGAAGCGGTCGTAGAGGGTCGAGGCCCGATGGACGATGTCCCGGTCCGTGGCGGCGTCGGCGCCCACGATCATCTGCGTCGACTGCCCCGCCGGCGCGAACTTCGGGGCGGACCTGTACTTTTTGACCGCGTCCTGGCCGTCCTCGATGGCCGTGCGCATGCCGCCCATGGCGCCCTCGATCCGGGCCTCGGACTTCTCCGGCGCAAGTCGCCTCAGGCCGCTCGTCGTGGGGAGCTCGACGTTGATCGAGATGCGGTCGGCGTAGCGGCCGGCCCGCTCGATGAGCTCGGGGTCGGCGTCGGGGATGGTCTTGAGGTGGATGTAGCCCCGGAAGTCGTGGTCCTCCCGCAGGGATCGGGCGACCTCCGCGATCTGCTCCATGGTGTAGTTCGAGGTCGACATGATGCCCGACGAGAGGAACAGCCCTTCGATGTAGTTCCGGCGGTAGAAGTCCAGGGTCAGCTGCACGACCTCCTGCGCGGTGAACCGAGCCCGGCGCACGTTGGAGCTCTTCCGGTTGATGCAGTAGTGGCAGTCGAAGATGCAGCTGTTGGTCAGCAGGATCTTCAGGAGCGAGATGCAGCGCCCGTCGGGCGTGTAGGCGTGGCAGATGCCGCCCCCGCCCAGCGTCGAGCCGATGCCCTTGCCGTCCTTCGAGTTGCGCTTCGTCGTCCCCGAGGATGAGCACGAGGCGTCGTACTTGGCGGCGTCCGCGAGGATCTCAAGCTTCTCGCGCGTATCGAGCTGAGCCATTTCGTACCCTGTCTGTTCCGGCGGCGAGGGGCTTCCCGGAACCGCACGCGTCGACGCCCTGCGACGCGCCGTCGAAACGGTTTCTGATGGCCCTGAGGCCCGATGCGGGAAGCTCTTCCTGTGTCCGGTATAATCGTACTTGATCGTCCATTTGTAAAGCTAAGCCGTTAAAATCGGTGAGGATTTCGCATGGTCCGCCACCTCCGTCCGCGACGGTTCTGAAGGGCCTGCGGATGTGGCGGGACGCTCGTGCACCGGGGCTTCGGACGTTCGCGTCGGAGGCCACCGCCGGGATGGACGGCCTGAACCGAACCTGGGCGCGCATCGTCCAGGTCTCCGAGATCGCCATTCCACGTGGAACCAGGCGGGCCCGAGAGGCTTGTACATTAATAGGACGACATCGTACCATTAATTCCGGGACATCGGGTCGGGACGTGCGACGCGCTCCCGCCCGCCCCGGGCAACCTATTAGGATGAGCGATCCGCAATGCGATTGGATGGACAGGTGGCCCTGGTGACCGGGGCCTCGTCGGGAATAGGCCGCGCCATCGCCATGGCGTACGCCAAGGCCGGCGCCTCGGTCGTGCTGAACTACCGGAGCAACGACGACGCCATCGCCGAGATGGGCCGCGAACTCGATGCAATCGGGACGTCGTGGTCCGCTGCGAAGGCCGACACCGGGGACGAGGACGCCGTCGCCGGGATGTTCGAGGCCGCGGTGACGCGGTTCGGGGCCATCGACATCGTCGTGGCGAACGCCGGCGTCCAGCGGGACAGCCCGACCCTCGACATGACGCTCGACGCCTGGAATGCCGTCATCGCGACCAACCTGACGGGCCAGTTCCTCGTCTCCCGGGCCGCGCTGCGCCGGTTCGTGGCCCAAGGCCCCCGCGACGTTTCGGTGGCGTCGGGAAAGCTAATCCTGATGGGATCGGTCCATGACCGCATCCCGTGGGGCGGGCACGTGAACTATGCGGCCTCCAAGGGCGGCACGGCGATGCTGATGCGCAGCCTCGCCCAGGAATTCGCCCCGCGCGGGGTGCGCGTGAACGCCATCGCCCCGGGCGCCGTGAGGACCGGCATCAACGCCGACGAGATGCAGGGCGAGAACCTGCGGAAAACGGTGTCGCAGATCCCTTACGGCCGCATCGGGCGCGTCGAGGACATCGCCTCGGCGGCCGTGTTCCTGGCCAGCGACCTGTCCGATTACATCGTCGGCGAGACCATCCTCGTCGACGGCGGGATGAGCCTCTACGCGGCATTCGCCGACGCCGGCTGATCCCTTTTCCCCTCCGCCACCGAAACCAAACCCGCCCTCGCAGGATTAACCATGCCCACCCTCTTCGATCCCATCCGCCTCGGCAGCATCGATTGCCGGAACCGCATCTTCATGGCGCCGCTGACGCGCGGCCGCGCCACCCATGCCCACGTCCCGACCGACCTGATGGTCGAATACTACCGCCAGCGCGCGGGTGCCGGCGTCATCTTCTCGGAGGGGACCGGGATCTGCCAGGAGGGGCTCGGTTGGGCCTACGCCCCGGGGATCTGGAACGAGGAGCAGATGGCCGGGTGGCGCAAGGTGACCCAGGCGGTGCACGAGGCGGGGGGCAGGATCGTCCTGCAGCTCTGGCACATGGGCCGGGTGGTCCATTCCTCGTTCCTCGGGGGAGGCCGGCCCGTCTCAGCTTCGGAGACGACGGCCCCGGGGCATGCCCACACCTATCAGGGCAAGGAGGAGCACGTCATGGCTCGCCCCCTGACGGCGGAGGAGATCCCGGCCCTCGCCCACCAGTACGGCGCGGCGGCCCGCAACGCGATGGAGGCCGGTTTCGACGGCGTCCAGATCCACGCGGCCAACGGCTACCTCATCGACCAGTTTCTGCGGGAGACCTCGAACTTCCGCCGGGATGCCTACGGCGGCAGCGTCGAGAACCGCATCCGCCTGCTCTCCGAGGTGGCGGAATGCGTCGTGGATGCGGTCGGCGGGGATAAGGTCGGCGTCAGGCTGTCGCCCAACGGGGACTCGCAGGGGGTCAATGACTTCGATCCGGTCCCGCTGTTCACCGCGGCGGCCAGGCGCCTCGACGAGGTCGGGGTCGCCTACATCGAGGTGCGCGAGCCGCCGCCTGGCGGGGACATGCTGGTCGCCGCCTCCGAGCAGGTGCACGCCGACATGCGCAAGGCGTTCGGCCGGACCTTCGTCATGAACAGCAACTTCGACCTCGCCCGGGGCAACGCGACCCTGGCCGCGGGCGAGGCGGATGCGATCTCGTTCGGCCGCGCCTTCATCGCAAACCCGAATCTGCCGACGGTCCTGCGGGAAGGTCGGGAGCCTGCCAAGGACGACATAAAGACCTGGTACGCGCCGCCCACGGCGAAGGGCTACACCGACTACCCAGAGACCTGAGCGAACGTCGGCAGGACGCGGCAGGACGTCCGAGGGGACCTGCCAGCCCTGCCGCGCACATCGTCGTCGACGACGGCCCGGTCTCGGGCCGTCCGTGTCCCACCTGAGGGGGTGAGACCGCACGAGGCACTCAAGCCATGTCCAAAAAGCTCGCAGCCCCGATCCTGATCGCCACCACCCTGATCGCAACCACCCTCGCGGGTCCGACGTCGGCGTGGGCGCAGTCGGCGACCCGGCGCCCGGTCATGCTGATCCACGGCAACTACTGCGGCCCGGGCAACAACGCCCCCCTGGCGCCCATCGACGCCCTGGACGCCGCCTGTGCCCGTCACGATGCCTGCACCCCCGACGAGGGCTTGCCGTCCAAGGCATGCAATCGACGGCTGCAGGACGAGGCGGAAGCCCTCGCCAATAATCCCGGGCAATTGCCCGACATCCGTATGGTCGCCGGCATCGTCGCGTCCGGTGCCGCTATGATGCCCTTTCACTCGGAGGACCAGCCGAACCGACACGCTTCCGCAAGGTAGGCTTTCCGGTGATGCACCACCCTCGGTCCCTCGTCATTCGTCAGTCCGAGGGAAGGCTTGACGCTTGGCAGGCGAGCAGTGGTCGGCTTGCCCGGGGACAAAGGGCAGGCCGGTCCTCCACCGCGGAGCGCCCGGCCATCCCGGAGCGTCGTCGCTGGATCGCCTCGGCGTTGAAAGAAGCTCACGCCAAATGCGGTAGGTATCCTGGTCCCAGCTGGACCGACCGCCTGTCCACGAGGATGGTGCGCCTCCTCGGCGCTCCAGGGTCCGACAGTTTCGGTGTCAGAGAGATGATCGCCACCTTCCAGTCCGGCATGCCGGGCAGGGGGGCGTCGATCACGCCGACGAGGACGATCACCCCCCTTCGTCTGAAGGGACGAGCTCGTCGCCCGGCATGACGCCGAGGCCGGCCGCCGCGGGGCCGAGGCCCTGGAACGGGCCACCGCCGAGCGGATTGCCGACGCGAGGGGACCGCCGAGGACCTCTGCCGGGTGGCCAAGGCCCGCGTCTCGTCGGCCAAGCCGTGCCGGATGCCGGGGATGAATTCCCAAATAATACGGACGCAACTCAGGGCCGGCGACATCGAGGGCTGGGGGCTCGACCGCCTCCTCGCCGTCGCCGCGTCCCTCGGGCTCCGGGCCGAGATCCGCCTCGTACCCGTCGAGCCCGCCGCCTAGGACGCCGTCCGGCCGGACACCGTCCTTGTTGTAGGCGTGACGGCCCTGGACACTCCCTGTAGCAGGGAGACCGGTCATGACATTCTTCGACAACTCCGCCGTCCAGAGCATCGTCGACGAGCTCGCTGTCGACCTGGAACAGGACGACGATTTCGCCCCCCCGCCCACGCCGGAATCCGCGTCGGCCGCCGCAGCCAAAGCCCGCCGCGACGAGGCCGAGCGCAAGCGGAACGAGCGCGCAGCCCGCCGCGCGAAGGGCCTGCCCGATCCCCGCGTCGTCGACGGCCTCATCGTTCAAGCCCTCGTCGAGGCGTTCAAGGCGGCCGGGGCGCAGCAGCACATCCAGCGCAATGGAAAGCTCGGTGGCCTGATGCTCGATGCCGAGGCAATCGCCCGGACTGCCCTCAAAGGGCTCGCCGGCCGTGAGCTCTCGAAGGACATCCGCAGCAAGATCATCCGAGATCGGCTGTTCCCCCAGGCACGCTGAGGCGCGCCCGGCGTACCTTCAACAATCCGATTCACGGCCAGGGTGTAACGGGGCGCTTCCTTAGCTGGGGGTGCCCCGTCTGCTTTGGCGTCCGACCAGGGACTGGTTAACCGCGATGCGAGGTGGAGTGCGCACGACTCTTTCGGAGCCGCCCCAGAGCTGCGATCTTCAATGGGCAGCAGGCGACCGAGGGAGGCCAAGATGAGCAAGTCCTACAACAGCTACCCGGACGCCTCCCGCGTCGCCCACACCTTCGAGAGCGCGGCCCTGGGCCTCGCATTCGTCGCAGCCCGGGCCTGGGCCGACACGAACGCGCGCCTCCAGGCCGACGCCCAAGAGGCTGCCGTTTACCAGGCCGCCTCCGCCCGTCTCGCCGCCGCCCGCCTAAAGCTCGCCCGGGCCGAAGCCGCCGCCGATGCCGTCCGTCGCGAGGCCGCCCTCCGGGAGCGGGCCGCCCAGCGTCGGGATCTCGTCCGCCGGGCAGCCCTGCTCGCCCGTTTCGCCGCCTGAATGCTGACGTCAGCATGTGTGCGCACGTGGCGTGCTGACGAAGTGCGCACACGGCTGCACAGGGAAAGTATCTACCCATAATCGACATGGTGCGGCGGCGTGCCGCATGGGGTGCGCAGGTAAAAAAAGGCCCGCCAAGGGGTGTCCCGGGCGGGCCTTTCTCGTCTCGTGGGGTGGACGCCGTCCGGGTGAGCGGACGGTGTCCGGGTCAGCGGCCCCCGAAGCGGACGGTGTCCTGGGGCTCCTCGTCGACGTCGGCCCAGCGGATCGACTGGACGATGCGGGGGTCCGGGTTGTGCCCCTCGGCGGCGAGGCGGTCGTAGAGGGACTGCGTGTACTCGCGGTAGTTCGGGACCCTGGGCATCGTCGCAATGGGGACCTCTCGGGTGAGGTGCCGCCCGATCTGCTCGGGGCGGAAATTGACGAACAGGGCCAGGCGGTCGCGCGGCAGGCTGTCGAGGTAGTCCTTGGCCTGATCGTCCAACATGACGGCGATGGTCTCGTCGTCGCCCTCCATCGGCATCAGATACTGGAGTGCGGCGCGCCCGAGGTCGGTGTGGTGCGTCGGGCGGATGTCGGCCTTGTGGACACCGGCGGCGGTCATCGCGGCTTTCGTCTCGGTCTCGGCGACGAGCTCCTCGACCTGCTGGACGAGCTCGCCCTGGGCCTGGGCGGCCTGCTGCGGCGGCGAGAGCGCCTGCAGCACGAACTTCGTGCCGTCCCATACGAGCTTCGGCGCGGACAGCAAGGCGATGAGGCCAAGCTTCGCGGCCGAGGCGACGAGGGCGACGATTCGGGTGACGTAACGAACGGCCATGGTGTGCTCCTGTGCGTGGGGGTGGTGGTTGGATTGTGCCGGTGGCGACGAAAACCAGAAGGACTAGAAGTGCGCGGCTCCGAAGATCCGCATCCTCAGGGCGTCGGGTAGCTGCCGCCGGTGCCGGTGCACGGCGGCCAATGCCTGCGAGGCCATGATGACGCTCAGGCACTTCTCGGCCGCGAGGACGTGGCCGGCGTGCGAGTGGCTCTTGCCCCAGCCGCTGTCGTTCCTCACCGTCGCCAGGTCGGAATCGCGCCCGGACAGGATCTGGGTCGCCTCGTGGACGGCCTCCCGCACATCCGGGTCCTGAGCCAACGTCAGCCAGTCCCGTGACGGGTCCTTTGCGATCCTTTCCCGGACGCGGGCGATGGCGGCGTCGACCTCGCGAACGAGGCGGCGGGCGGTCTCGCCGGCCTTGATCGTGGGCACGTCGTCGTACTGCGGGGGCTCGGCGAGCACGGCGGCGGCAAGCTCTGCCTTCCCCTTCGACCAGGCCCAGTCGAGCTTGGTCAGGTGCGTCCGCAGGGCCTCGATGTGCGCACGGCTGTCCGTGGCGTAGAAGCCGGCGAGCCGGTCGGCATCGCGCTTCGCCGCCGCCGCCTCGTCGGCGAGCCGGGCATCCTCGGCCGCCAGCGCCTCCTCCGCGTCTGCCAACGCGGTCGTCAGGGTGATGCCCGGCAGCGTCGGGTCCTCCCAGCATACGGGCTGGAGCATGCCATTGTTCGGCTGGGCCGTGCCCCAGGAGAAGCCGGCGATCCGTAGCTCCTCGCGGGCGACGCGGTACGCGCGGGAGAACACGGTGGGATCGCCGTCGCCCAGCCAGAACACCCGCGGGCCGTTCCGCGTCGAGACCTCGCGGGCCCGGCGCCACGTCAGGCCGAGGGCGGCGCCAGGCAGGGCCGCCTCGACGTGTTGCGGCTGCTGGGCTGCGGCGTAGGCGGTGAGGACGATGCCCCCGGCCGCGAGGATGAGAAGGATCAAGGTCAGCATGGGCGCCTCCACGAATTCGCTAATTCGTGAATTGTGCCACGCCTCAGCGGCAATACAAGTGGTCTTCGAGATTTTCTCAAGATGTTAAGTTGACATGTCAACTTGCCATGTCGACATGACCAGCATTGATCGAGGTGCTTCGACTTTCGAAGCAATTATGTCGCAGGCGAATTAGCTAATTAGTGCTATCTATAGTCATCCATCACCGGGAGGCCGCGATGGCGGATGGCGATATTCAGCACACTTCGGAGCCCCTCACGCAGGATGCAGTCCTGCTGCTGCTGCGGCAGGCGTGCGTCGAGGCCGGCGGGCAGGCGGCATGGGCGGCCCAGGTCGGGATCTCGGGGGGCTACGTCTGCGAGGTTCTGAGGGGCCGCCGCACACTCAGCGATCGCGTCCTGCGCGGCCTCGGCCTGCAGCGTGGCGAGCCAACGTTCGTCCAGCGGTCGGTGCTGTCGTGAGCGTCGACGTCTACATCCGCCCCCGCCCGATCACCGTTGCCGACGTCTGGGACTATTGCTCGCCCGAGGCCGCCCACGAGCGCTGGTTCTGGCTCAAGCACCACCAACTCGTCCGGCTCGCCTCCGAGGGCCGACGTCTCCGTTGCGTCGCCGCCGGCGAGCCTGCCCGTCACTCCCAGGCCCGCTCGACGACCACGGCGAGGACGCTGCGGTGGTCGATGCTTTCCGCCGGACCGGGACCGTGGCCGCCGCCGGCGCCCAGACGGGGCAGACGTACTGGGTCGTGCTCCGAATCCTCCGCGAGGCAGGGATCACCGTGCCGCCGGTCGACCGATACGCGACCGCCCGCAAGGCCGCCGAGACGAAGCGCCAGAGGAGGCTCGCGGCATGACGGTCCGTAGTGAATTCGTCACCGGCCTCGCCCGGCTCGACGGCGCCGCATCCAAGGCCCGTCTGATTGCGGTCCGGAAGGCGGTCTACGCCCGGCTCGACGAGCTCCGCGATCCCGACCTTCGACACCCCCTGCAGCTTACCGCCGACGGCGTCGACCGGATGCTGTCCAAGACGAGCCGTCTCGCCGTCGAGCACCTCGCCGAGGGCCTCGCGGTCAGCCACGGCGAGCCGCCGACGCGGAAGCCGACGCTCCCCTCCGCCAACCCGAGGCGCTGACCATGGCCATCCACCGCGAAGGGGCGACCTTCACCGTCGACGCGCTCGTGGAGGTCGTGCCCGGCGCCCGCATCATGGTGTTCGCCAAGGGCACCGTCCCAGCCGAGGGCGACTTGCTCATCCTCAGGACCTCACCACCGCGGTGGCGGGCGGTCGAGGTCTACTCCGATGACACCGGGTGGCACGCCAAGTCGGTGCCGGCCCTCGGGCTCAGCATCGCCGGCTGAGCCCCCCCCCCCGCCGACGCGCCAGGCGACAGTGGCCACCGAGACCCCCGAGCAACCCACGCCCACGAGGAGCGTCCCATGCAGAACGAGACCGACGTTGTCGGCGCCATGGCCAAGGCCGTGGTCTTCGAGTCCCACAACCGCGGGTTCGACGACACCCCGGACGAGCAAGCTCGCGTCGTCATCGAGCAGCTTGCACAGGCCGGCTTTGAGGTTGTGAGTACCGGCTCAATCGAGAACCTTCACACCACCCTCCGGACGGTGGAACTCGGATTGAAGCTGGAGCGCGAGCGGAAGAAGCTCGCTCGGGAGAGGGAAACGTCCGTCCTGTTGAACTCCGGCCCCATCGACCTTCCCCGGTCCGTCGCCCGGGTCACTGTCGCGACCGACACCACGCCGGACGGCACCAACGTAATCACGTTCGGGTGGAGCGAGGACGGCACGGAATGCTGGGTCCTCAACCACACCTTCGTCCCCAGCCTAAAGGCGGCCGCCTGATGCGCACCGTCCTCACCCTGATCGCCGGCGGCCCCGAGCGGGTCGCCATCACCACGGTGGGAATCGCAGTGACCGGCTTCCTCGCCTCCGGGCACGCCGACGCGCTGCTGCGGGGCCTGTTCGTGACGACGGTGTTCGCGACCGCGAGCCTGCTGATCGGCCTGTCGCTGTGCTTCCTGGCGGCGGCCATGGGGCTCGACGTCGAGGGCGCGGTCGCCAAGCCGTCATCTAAGGAGGCCGATCATGGCCGATAGCAACATCCTCACCGACCGCTTCGATTCCATGGCGGCCTGGCGCTACCTCACGCGGGAGCAGAAGGAGATCGTGGGGCTGGCCGCCCTCGATCTTGTCGTCGCCCGGGGCATCGCCGAGCACGCGCCGGACCCGGCGTCGCGCGCCGGCTACGAGGTAGAGCGGCTCGCCCTAGCGGCCCTGCTGGAGGCCGTCCTCGATGGTGGAATCCTAGCGGACCACCACTGGGTCGAGGCGGCGCCACACGGTTCATCCTTCACCGAGGTCTACCGGCTGCCCGAGGTGATCGGACAAGTCTGCCATGCCTGCGGTTGCAGCCAAGAGGACGCCTGCGACGAAGGATGCGGCTGGGCGTCGGAGACGCTGTGCACCGCCTGCGCCGGCAAGGACCATGGCCATGGCGGCGCGTGACCTGGGGGCGTGGCGGGCCGAGACCGCCATCGTCGATGCCCTCGTGGACGGGCTCCTCGCCCGCGACGGGCGGGCTCAGGCCGCGGCCGTGGACGCCATTCCGGACGACGACGTCGCCCACCGGCGGATCTGGGCGCGCGCCGTGCTGCTGGTGTCCTGGCACGCAGCGCACGGGCCGGACTGAGATCGCAACTCTATGCTTGTTAACCACATTCAAGCATCAGCAAGCATCAGCATACATTTTTGGTTGCAAGCATTCGCGTGACCTGCGATGATGTCAACTCGGGTCAGTCTTAATCATTAACACTGGAATGACTCGCCTTCGGGCGAGGTTTCGGGATTCCTCCACGCATCGAGGCCGCATGCCTCTGCTGGGAGACGACCGTGACGGACTGGAAGAAGATCTTCGACAACGAGCTGACCGAACCCGAGCGGGATAGCCTGCGCGCGTTTCTGGCTCGCGCCGACGACGACGACACGCACGAGCACCTTACCCTTCACACGGCGGGCGGCTGGGTCCCGCAGTGCTCTGAGGAGCCGGTCACGCTCGATCACTGCGTGAGCTTCCTTGCGTCGCTCGTCGACGTACGGGCCGGGCACAACAGCCGCCTCGACTGGCGCATGCTCTTGGAGCTCATCGCCCCGGACGAGGACGCCAAGAAGCTGCTCGCTCTCTACGAGCGCGAGACCGGGGTCACGGACGACCAGGCGTTCCCGGCCCACCTCGACCCGGACGAGCCCGAAGGGTGGGAAGTCGCCGAGCGGCTAGCTCGGGAGCAGGCGCGCCTGGTCGAGGAGCATCAGCAGGAGCGGCGGGACTACCTGGAGGCGATGCGCATCCGGCGAGAGGACGAAGCGGAGCGCGTCCGCGAGGCCCAGGCGCGCCGGAATGCCCGGCGACCGGCAGTGCTCGCCGCAGACCCGAGCCGTCAATTCAACTTCGGCTTCCCCCAGGTCGCCCCGCCTCCCGTCGCGCCGCCTCGGTGGAGGAACAAGGAGCGTCCGGTCATCGAGAGGCTGATGGCCGCGTGGCTCCACGATGGGCGCCCTTCGCCCATCGTGTCGTACATCTGCACTGGCCGGCGGGGGCGTCTCGTCTGGGCTCTCGTCCGGGTGTTCGATGGCGGTCGCGCGCTGATCGTCTTCGAGGACGAGAACGCGGACGCCCGCGGCGCGGCGCCTTGGATGCGGTACCGCGGGCGGGACTTCGACTACTGTTCAGCCACGCACGAGTGGGAGCGGCTTTAGTGGAAAAGCAGGAGCCGATGATGGCCGAGGCTGACGGCTACGATTCCGACGAGATCCCCGAGGTCGCGATCCTGTCGGTGACGGCCTGGATCGCGGAGGTCGCAGCCGGGAACCCCGAGGAGGCGCGATACGCCGAGATCTACGGCATCGACGAGGATTACCTCGCGCGTCCGGAGTGGGTGATCCACCGCGTGTTCTCGGCCAGGCTCAACGACGAGGTGCGGAATGAGATCTACGAGGGGGCTTCGATGCTGCTGCACATCTGCGGTCCCCAGGCCTTACCCCACGTCGAAGAGCTTTACTGGGCCTACGAGGCCGACGACGGCGATTCCCCGACGACGCGCGCAGAACGCCGCGCCGCCCGCATCAAGGCCGGATGCTACAGCAAGGCCGACGTCGCCTGACTGCAGCGTGATGGCGCCTAGTCCTCGGCCTCGGCGTCCATCTCCGTCCCGAGGGCGAGCTCCTCGGGGACCGCCGGCGTCGCATCCTGCCGCTCGCGGATCTCGTCGAGGGATGCGGGCCGGTAGGACCAGCGATCCACGCCGACGTCGCACGAGCGGTTCGTGTCCGGCAGCAAACCATGTGTGTGCCCGTAGCAGTGGCGGACGCCCCTGAAAGCGCCCGGCCAGGCGCGCATCGGATAGTGGCTGAACACCCAGCGCTTGCCCTGCAACTTCGGTGTAGCGAACAGGTGCTGGGAGTGCCACGGCAGGTCCAGCACCCGCTTACGGTCGTGGTTGCCCCTGACGAGCACCTTGCGGCCTCGGAGCCTCCGAAAAATCTGGGCGCACCGCTCCGGGCTCGCCCCGAGGGCGAAGTCGCCGAGGTGCCAGACCTCGTCTCTGACGCCGATGGTGGCGTTCCAGGCGTCGATGAGGCCCTCGTCGTGCTCCTCGATGGAGGAGAAGGGACGGGCCATTGTCCGGATACATGAGCCGTGGCCGAAGTGGCTGTCAGCGGTGACAAAGGTCTGGAAGGTCATGGGGCAGCATCCTCTGGCGAGGGGGCTGCGCACGGTGTCACGCCCCCGGGGGAATGGGTCTCTCGATGGGCGCGCGTATCGGTTTCACGGGTCTCTCCGGAGGTGCCGGGTGAATCATCAGATGTAGACGAGGCCGGTTACGAAATCCCTGGCCCCCGGCGAGGTACCTGGGGATCCCGGGACCAGCAGGGGCACCACTTACAACGCGTCGCTTGCGGGCGACCAAAGGAACGTCGAGTCTCCCTGCCATGGCATCGACTTACGAACTCATCGTGTCCGACGACGTGTGGCGGGACGCCTCCGGTGGCCTCAGCCTGGCCCTGGAGGGCGCGCCCGACGGCATGCCGATGGGGCTGGAAGATGCGCAGTGGGCGCCCGAGTGCCGCGGCCTGTACGGCGCGCCGGCGTTCACGGTGCCGATGCTGCGCGGGGCGATAGCCCGGAGCGAGCTCCAGTCGGAGCGGCGGGGTCGGCTGATCATGGTGACTCGCGCGGGCTTGCGCGCATGGAGAGGTGGGGACGGATGGCAGGGCGAGCAAAGGCCGCAGAGCGCAAGAGAAAGAAGCCCAGGAAGCTCGGCGTCGGACGCCGCGGCGAGCCGTACCTGTGGTACCGCCCCGGCCGCATCGGCACCGACGGCATCGAGCGCGGCGGCGTCTGGATCATCATGCACCGCGGCGCCCAAGTCCGCAGCACTGATTGCAGCCTTGGCGAAGGCCCGGAACGCGAAGCGCTCCGGCAGCTAGAGGACTACAAGACCAGCCTCGCCATCCAGGCGGTCGACGCCGTCCCGATGACGAAGGGCCGGCCGGCGCACGAGGTGTCTCTCGCCGAGGTCCTGAGCCGATACCTGGAGGCCAAGCGCGGCACTCTCGATCCGGTCACGGGCCTGATGAAGGACGGCATCAGCCGTCACCACGAACTCGCCCAGCGGGTCGAGACGCTGCTCCTCTGGTGGGGCGAGCGCACCCTCACCGACGTCGACAGCGTGACGTGCAAGCAATACTGCGCCTCCCGCGTCGGGACGCCCTGGAAGGCGCATGCCCGGAAGGGTCTGACGCGGGACGGGGAAAAGCGCCCCGACGATGCCAAGCCGGTGCGCACGGGCTACTCGAAGCCCGCGAAGGCGAGGTTCGTCACCGAGGGCGGGGTGCGCCGGGAACTGGAGGACCTGCGCGCGGCGGTCAACACCGCGATTCGCGACAACCTGACGAGAGACACCGTCCATGTGACGCTGCCGGCGAAGGGCGAGGAGCGCAACCGGTGGCTGACCCGCGCGGAAGCCGCTAGGCTCCTGCTCCGGGCGTGGCGCAAGCGCGAGGTCCAGACGATCAGGAGCGGTCCCCGCGCCGGGGAGACCTACACGATGCCCCGGCGGCCATCCCGGCACACGGCGCGCTTCATCCTGGTGGGCCTCCGGACCGGAAGCCGGTCCGGTCCGATCTGCGGCGCATCGTTCATCAAGACGGTCGGGAAGCCGTGGATGGAACTGACGACCGAGACGACGATGGAGGAGCGGACCGAATCCGTCACCGTCGACGGGCAGGTCTACGAGCGGAAGGTCACGGTCCCGGTCATCAAGCGCGTCGCGATCTTCCACCGGAAGGCGCTGGGCAAGAAGGAGGCCGACAACAAGAAGGCCCCGACGGTGCGGATGCCGGACAGCCTCGTCGCCCATCTCTGGCGGTGGCATCACGTCCTCGGCCAGACCTACGTCGTCGAGTGGGAAGGCAAGCCGGTCGCCTCCAACAAGAAGGCGTACGCGAACCTCGTCTACGAGGAGGGCCTCGGCGACGAGGTTGTCAGGCATAGCCTCAGGCACACCGCCGTCACGTGGGGCATGCAGGCCGGCGTCGATATCTGGCAGTTGGCCGGGTACGTGGGACTGACGGTCGAGATGATCGAGCGCCGCTACGGGCACCACAGCGCCAAGCACATGGAGGGCGCGCGCGAGGCGCTCGGCCGGCGGGGCGGGAAACGGAAGGCGGCCTGACCTGCGGGGACGCGAAGGATTGCGCGACCAATCCTTGGTCGGATGTTTGGTCGGGATTTACCTCTGCGCCTCGGGAAGGCTCGTTGCAGAGGGGAAAACTGGTCGGAGTGGCAGGATTTGAACCTGCGACCCCCACGTCCCGAACGTGGTGCGCTACCAGACTGCGCTACACTCCGACAGTGCCGACGGCTTGGGCCGGCGACGAGCGGACGTATAGCGAGCCCCTTGCAGACCCGCAAGCGCTTCCTTGCGGGAAATCATCCGATGGTGGCGAGTCCGGTTCGCGCGGCCCAGTCGGTCGGCAGGCGGAGCCGGCGGACGGCTTGATTCGGCAGGGGGATCGCGACCGTCCCAACGGCGTCCGGTCCCAAGGGAAGGTCGCACAGCGACCAGCCGGCAGGGCCGGATCGCATCCACCGGACCGCGCCGGCGGCCGGGGGAACGCTGACGCTGAAGTGGTCGAGGGGCAGCGAGAGACCCGTGCCGAGGGCCTTCACCACAGCCTCCTTGCGGGTCCAGCAGCCGAAGAAGGCGGCGTCCCGGTCCGGCGCGGGCAGGCGGGTCAGGTCGGTGATTTCGTCGGGGTGAAAGTGGGGGCGGGCGATGGCCAGGGGATCGCCGATGGGTCGGATCGCCTCGACATCGACGCCGATCTCCGACTCGGATGCGATTCCGATGAGGACATGCCGACCCGAATGCGACAGGTTGAAATGCAGCGCGGGCCGTCCGGTCCGGATCAGGTGAGGCTTGCCGGTGGCGCTGGTGGCGAAGCGAAGGTCCAGGGGCGGCGCATCGAGGGTGTGGGCCAGGACCAGGCGCAGGGCCGCGTGGCTCTGGCGGTAGCGCTGGCGGTCCTCGGCGCGGCGAAAGCGATCGGCCCGCGCCTGCTCCTCAGGGGACAGCAGGCCGGTGCCCGGTTCGGCATCGTCCGGGTCGAGGTAGAGATCCACCCGCCACACCGTGGGGCCGGAACAGGGGCCGGGCATCGCCTCGACCCAATCGGATGCCGGGGCAGGGGGCACACCGATCGCGGCGGGGGAAGGTCGATGCTGGGGGCCTCGGGGCATGTCCCCATCGTGAACCAAGCGACGCCCGCTGCCCAGCCGCTTCTGACGAGCGCCCACGCCGCGTGGCCCCGCCCCTGAGAGGGGCCGGGACGCGGGATATCGTTTTTGCGATGGGTTCAGTCGACAGGCCCAGGCGCCGGGACAGAAGCTTCAGGCGCCGCGATCGCTACGCGTAGACGTTGCCGCCCGATTGCGGGAAGCGCTCGGCCAGCGCACGGCGCAGCTTCTCCAGGGCACGGTTCTCGATTTGTCGCACGCGCTCCTTCGAGATGCCGAGGCGATGCCCGAGGGCTTCGAGCGTGGCCTGGTCCTCGGCGAGGCGGCGCTCCTTGAGGATGCGCAGCTCACGCTCCGACAGGACGGTCAGCGCTTCGTTGAGCCAGATCAGGCGGCGCTCTCCGTCGACGGTCGCCGACACCGTCTCGTCGGGCAGAGCAGCTCCATCGACCAGGAAGTCCATGCGCTCCGAGGAAGCCTCGCTCTCTTCGCCCACGGGGGCGTTGAGCGACATGTCCGGACCGGAGAGGCGGGCGTCCATGAGGGCGACGTCCTCGCGCGAGACGCCGATGGCGGTGGCGATGCGGCGGTGGATCTCGTCGCCGACATGCTCCTCGGTCGATTGCATCAGGCGCGCCCGGAGGCGGCGCAGATTGAAGAACAGGGCCTTCTGAGCGGAGCTGGTGCCGCCCCGGACGATCGACCAGTTGCGCAGGATATAGTCCTGGATCGAGGCGCGGATCCACCAGGTCGCATAGGTGGAGAACCGCACCTCGCGCTCGGGCTCGAACCGGGCCGCTGCTTCCATCAGGCCGACATGGCCTTCCTGAACCAGATCGGCCATCGGCAGACCGTAATGGCGGAAACGGCCGGCGATCGCGATCACCAGACGCATATGCGCGGCGATGAGCCCATGCAGCGCGCGCTCGTCGCGTTCATCCTTCCAGCGAACGGCAAGCCCACGTTCCTCATCGCGTGCAAGGAAGGGCGCCTCCATCGCCGTGCGTATGAACTGCCGCCGGATCCCTGCGATATCCGCCATCCCCGCCTCCGCCTCGATGAAACGTGTGTTTCTGACCACAAGGCACCGGAACCGATCCCAATCGGAACCTGAGCCTTCGCGTGGTAACGCGACAACAAGAGGTGGGTGGGTTGGTTCCCGGCCGGTCCCCCTCGAACACGCGGTCGTGAGCGACCCGGCGGGAGCTTCGGGGCCGCGAGCGACGATCAGAGGCTGGGAGTAACGGAAGCAACCATGAAAAAAGCCCGGCACTGGTGCGCCGGGCTCGAAGTCGTCATTGAGGAACCCCCGATGGCGCGAGGCCATCGGCAGGCAAAAACTTGGACGATCAGGCCGCCTCTTCCTGAAGGTCGTCGCTCTCGGCTTCCCCTTCCGCCTCGGCTTCGCCCTTGGCGCGGCGCGGGGACTTGGCGAGGCTCTGCTCGATGAGCTTCAGCGCCTCGGTCTCGGTGATGCGGTTCACCGACGAGATCTCACGCACGACCCGGTCGAGGGCCGACTCGTAGAGCTGGCGCTCGCTGTAGGACTGCTCGGGCTGGGCCTCGGAGCGATAGAGGTCGCGGACCACTTCGGTGACCGACAGGAGGTCGCCCGAGTTGATCTTGGCCTCGTATTCCTGCGCACGCCGCGACCACATCGTCCGCTTGACCCGGGCGCGGCCGGTGAGGAGGTCGAGGGCCTTCTTGACGAGTTCCGGTTCGGCGAGCTTGCGCATACCGACGCTGTTGGCCTTGGCGGTCGGAACGCGCAGGACCATCTTGTCCTTCTCGAACGACACGACGAACAGCTCGAGCTTGTAGCCGGCGATCTCCTGCTCCTCGATGGCGGTGATGCGACCGACACCGTGGGCTGGGTACACGACCGCTTCGCCGGTCTTGAAGCCTTGGCGGCCTGCCGTCGTCTTCTTGGCTGTGGTCATGCGAGAAGCGCCTCCAGAACATTGCGCGGCCTTGAACGCCGCGCCGAACCCTGTAATCCGGGGTGGGTCACCCGGCTTAAGCCCCTTGTCCGGTGGATGGGCATCGACGATGCACAACCAGCCGGTTCCCGGGCAAGCCGATGCGCGCGCAACGAGAAATCGTCCACCGAAAGCGGGAGGGCTTTCGGAGACCGATCGCATGCGACCCCAATCCACATTGGAATGTGAGACCCATCAGGTGATGGCCGGAGGCAGCACGTCGAGCACGAACGACGGCAGGCCTTGTCAATAACACAAACCGACCGCCGAATCAAAGGATTGCCGGCGAGACGCAGCGTCGTTGGAGGCGGGACGCACACGCTCCACAGCCTCCCGGCGGCGTCCGTGCGCCGCCTCATCGATCGGCCCGTTGCGCCGGCCCGGCCCGCTGTCACGCGGGCCTTGGCGAGACGATCGCGGCGATCAGTCGCCGGTGCCGGGCTTGGCCGAGAAATGCGCCTCGAACTTTCCGGCGACGCCGTCCCAGGTCTTGGCGTCGGCCGGAGCGTCCTTCTTCTGGGTGATGTTCGGCCAGCTGCGCGCGTAGTCGGCGTTGACCTTCAGCCAGGTCTCCAGGCTCGGCTCGGTGTCCGGCTTGATCGCCTCGGCGGGGCATTCCGGCTCGCACACGCCGCAATCGATGCACTCGTCGGGGTGGATGACGAGCATGTTCTCGCCCTCGTAGAAGCAGTCCACCGGACACACCTCGACGCAGTCCATGTACTTGCACTTGATGCAGTTGTCGGTGACGACGTAGGTCATGGGGCCTTCAGTCCTTGATCCGGCGGGCATGTCCCGATGCCGGCGCATGGTCGCTCGCGCAGATCGATGCACGGATGTCTTGCTGCAGGGCGAGATGGGGCTGCAGGGTGACGGAGATGCCGGATCGCGCGGGCACGAGGAGTCGCGCTGGCTCTAGACCCTGTCCGGAGGGCTGACAAGCGCAGTGGCGCCTCGGTGCCGCAACCGCGCTGCGGTGTCGCTCCGCCGCCACGCTCCCTGGAACCTTTCGACCGATCGCCGTCGGTCCGCTCCTCAATCCGGCATGTCGCCGACCACAATGTCGCCGACCACTTCGTACAGCTGCTGCGCCTCGGGTGCCGGTCCGCGACGCTCACCGAGGTCACGGATGCGGGCGATCACCGTGGCGTGGGCGGCCGCGACCGTGACGACGTCGCCGAGGCCCACCGCCGTGGCCGCGGAGGCGGCCCGCTGCCCGTTCACCCGGACGTAGCCATCGGTCACGAGGCGCGCGGCCAGGGTTCGGGTCCGGGCGAACCGCGCGAACCACAGCCATTTGTCGAGCCGCTGACGTCCCGGCTTCATCCGAGTCCGGGCAGGGTTCGCGACAGGAGGCTGCGGTTTTGCGGCGAGGGCGGGCGTTCCAAAGGCCTGCTTGTCAAAAACCTGCGTTCCAAAACCCGTGGCGTTACGAGGGATCTCGGCAGGGTCGCGCCGGCGCGCCGACCCGAGCCTGCCGAGCGTGTTTCACTCAGCGCTTGCGATCCGGCCCGGCCTCGAGCTGGGCTTTGAGGGCCGCGAGCTTGGCGAAGGGCGAATCCGGGTCCGGGGCGCGCTCGCGCCGCTGCGGACGCGGCTCGTCGCGGGGAGCGGCCCGCGGCTCGTCGCGGCGCTCGGGCCGGACCCGGCCGGGCTCGAAGCGTTCGCGCCGCTGCGGCCGTCCGTCCGGGCGACCCTCGCCGCCGGGACCACGGCGATTGCCTTCCGGACGCTCGCCGGGGGCGCCGGCGCGCGGACGGTCGCGTCCCTCGCCGCCGCCACCGGGGCGACGGTTGTCCGGGCGGGCGTCGCCGGCGGCGCGGTTCGGAGCGCCGCCGTCGCGGCCCGGGCCGCGCGGGCGGTTCTGGCGCGGATTGGCGTTGCGCTGGTGGCGCTGGAGGCGCCAGACCTCGACGGTCGCCACCTCTCCGGCCGCATCCGCCGCCGTGGCGTCCGCGTCGGGCGAGGTCTCGGTCTCGGTCAGGGCCGCTGCCGGCTCGGCCGGGGCGACTTCGGTCTCGGTCTCGGAGGTTGCGTCCTCCGCCGGATGCTCGGCGCTCTCCGCCACGCTGGCCGCATCGGCGACCGGCTGCGGGGCCGGATCGGGCTGATCCTGCGTCGCGTCGTCTGCGGCGCGGGTGTCCTCGACCGAAGCCGCGTCCTGCGCCGTGTCGTCGGACGAGGCTGCCTCATGCGGTGCCTCGGTGGCGTCCGGCGCGGTGGCGGCGCCGGAATCCTCGGTCGAGCCGGGCAGCATTTCGGACGGCGCGTCGTGGTCTTCGTTCGGAGACGCGTCTGTGATGGAAGATGCTTCGGTGCCGGCAGACGCCTCGGCATCCGGTGAGGCCTCGGCGCTGGCCTCGCCCTCGGGCGCCGCTTCGCCCGCGGCCTGGGCCGGGGTGTTCTCGTCCGTCACCGTCTCGTCCGTGGCCGTCTCGTCTTTCGCCGTGTCGCCGGCCTCCGCGACCGTCGGCTTCACCGGCTGGGTCGAGGCCGCCGGAAGCAGCGGCACGGTGATGGCCGGGCCCGGACGGGTCTCGGGGGCGTAGCCGAGGGATTTCAGGATCGAGGCGAAGTCCTCGCCCGAGCAGCCGACCAGGGAGGTCATGCCCACGGTCGCCACGAAGGCGTCGCCGTCGGCCGTCCCCACCGGGGCGTCGCCCGGCGTGGTGCCGGGCCGGTAGGCGATGGCCGGGCGGATGAGATCGGCGAGGCGCTCAAGGATGTCGACGCGCACGGCGCGCTCGCCGCAGACGCGGAAGCCGGCGGCGCGGTAGAGGCCCTTGGCGATCTCGGGGTCGACCTTGATCGAGGTGCGGCCGGAGCTGGCGAGGTGGGCGATCTCGTCGAGGCCGCGCTGATCGAGGCCGCCATTCTTCAGCGCCCAGAGCTGGGCCGCGAGGGTGCGGGGCGCCGGCTTCAGCAGGGCCGGCAGGAAGATGTGATAGGCGCCGAAGCGGACGCCGTGGCGGCGCAGAGCGCCGCGGCCGTCCTGATCCAGGGTGCGCATCTCGTGCATCACCTTGGCGCGCTCGAGCACGCCGAGGGATTCCACCACCTGGAAGCCGATGCCCTTGGCGAGGCCCGTGAGATCGGCCGCCGTCTCGATCTCCATCAGGGGGCCGAGGAGCCGGACCACGGTGGCCCTGAGCCAGGCGACCAGCCGGGCCTCAACCTTGTCGCGGGCGGGGCCGGTCAACTGCTCGTCGGCGAGCAGGCGCACATGCGGCTCGAACAGCTTGTCGCCGGGCGTCAGCTTGGCGACCGGGTCGCCGGTCCAGCGGATGACGCCGTCGTGGCTCAGCACGAGGGAGGCATCGGCAGCCGACGAGAACCGCTCGGCGCGGGCCTCGATCTCGCCGCCGAGCGCCTTCTCGGCCGCGCTGCGCAGGGTCTTGGCCTCATGTCCTTCCGCACCGGGATCCGGAACGAACTGGAAGCCATGCAGATGGCCGACATGCTGGCCCTCGACGGTAACGTCCCCGCCGGCGGTGATCTCAGCTTCCAACATCGTATTCTCTCTCAGGCGCCGCATCAGGACGCTGGTGCGCCGATCGACGAAACGGCTCGCAAGGCGCTCGTGCAGGGCGTCAGACAGCCTGTCCTCTACCCGACGCGTCTCGCCCTGCCAATGCACCGGATCAATGAGCCAATCCGGACGGTTCGCCACGAAGGTCCAGGTTCGCCCCTGCGCGATGCGCTGGGACAGGGCGTCGATGTCGCCGTCGGTGCGGTCGATCATGGCGACGTGCTTGGCGAACCAGTCGTTGGGAATGCGCCCTGCCATGCCGCGCATCAGGAAGCGGTAGAGCTGGGCGACGAGGTCCGCATGGGTCTGGGGATGGACCTTGCGGTAATCGGGAACGCCGCAGACGTCCCACAGGCGGCGTACGTTGGCGGGACTGTTAGCGAGGTCGCGGATGTCGTCCTCGCGGGCCAGGATCTCGAGGGCCGACTGGTCCTCGCCCATCGGCGCGCGGGTGAGCCCCTTTTCGCGGGGATGCTCGTCCAGGCTCTCCTGAAGGCGCTTCAGGGACCCGAAGTCGAGGTCCGGGTTGCGCCATTGCAGGACCCGCAGGGGCTCGAAATCGTGATTCTCCAGGGCCTCGATCATCTCGGGCTCGAACGGGGCGCAGCGCCCGGTCGAGCCGAAGGTGCCGTCCGAGAGGTGGCGCCCGGCGCGGCCGGCGATCTGCCCCATCTCGGGGGGCGTCAGCTTGCGGAAGCGGGTGCCGTCGTACTTCCAGTTCGCCGCGAAGGCGACGTGGTCGACGTCGAGGTTGAGGCCCATGCCGACCGCGTCGGTGGCGATGAGGTAATCGACGTCGCCCGACTGGTAGAGCTCGACCTGGGCGTTGCGGGTCCGCGGCGACAGGGCGCCGAGCACCACCGCCGCGCCGCCGCGCTGGCGCCGGATCAGCTCGGCGATAGCGTAGACCTCCTCGGCCGAGAACGCCACGATGGCGGAGCGGCGGGGCAGGCGCCCGAGCTTCTTCTCGCCCGCGAAGGTGAGCTGCGACAGGCGCGGCCGGGTCGTCGTGTGGACGCCGGGAATCAGCGACTGCACCAGCGGCAGCATGGTCGAGGAGCCGATCAGCAGCGTCTCCTCGCGGCCGCGCTGGTGCAGCAGGCGGTCGGTGAAGACGTGGCCCCGGTCCATGTCGGCGGCGAGCTGGATCTCGTCGATGGCCACGTAGGCGACGTCGAGGTCGCGCGGCATCGCCTCGATGGTGGAGATCCAGTAGCGCGGCCGGTCCGGCTTGATCTTCTCCTCGCCGGTGACGAGGGCGACCTTGTCGGCGCCGACCTTGGCGACCACCCGCAGGTAGACCTCTCGCGCCAGCAGGCGCAGGGGCAGGCCGATCATGCCGGTCGGATGGGCCAGCATGCGCTCGATGGCGAGATGGGTCTTGCCGGTATTGGTCGGCCCGAGCACCGCCGTGACGCCGCGTGCGCGGGCCTGCGGGGAGAGGGAGGGGCGGATCATGAGTAAGGGGCGGTCCCTTCGGCGAAGCCGGCAGGCTCAAGGATGGGGAGACCGCCGCGACGCCGTCAGGGGCGGCGCTGTCGTGGCGGCTGGCCCTCATATGGGTCGCCATAGCGTCGGCTGCCATCCCGGCCATACCCGCCATTCCGGTCCGAGCCGGGCAGGCCGAGGCTCGGATAGATCCCGATCTCCACGGGCGGCTGTATCCGCTGCGGTGCGACATCGGCGCAGAGGGTATCGGGCACGGCCGTCAGCGGCCCGCGCCGGGGCGGGCGGTTCTCGATGACCTGGGCCGAGGAATAGGCGTCGCCGCCGCAATCGGGTCCCGTCGACAGGATCGATTGCGCGCTCGCGCCGGAGGCCCCGAGCGCCAGAGCGGCGCCGACGAATCGCGCGGCGAGGCTGTGGCGTCCGGTCACTGGGCCAGGCTGGCTTGAGTGGCGGAATTCGAAGCGGCTGCGGCGGTGCTGCTGCCCTGCGGTCCGCCGGTGCGGGTCCAGCGGGTGGCCTCGATGATGTTGGTGCCGACCGTGGTGCGCACGGCGATTCGCACCGGCAGCAGCACGCGGGTGCCCTCGACCGGGGCCAGCCAGACCGACATCTCGCGGTTGTCCTCCATGAACTTCACGCCCGGCCGGTCCGGCCGGTGGCCGGCGATCGGGGTGTAGCGGGCGTTGCAGACCAGGACCGGGCCGCTGTAGCCGGGTTTGGCCACCGCGCGGGTCTCGCCGTAGCTCAGCGCCACGTCGAATCGGGTCGCCCCGTCGAAGATCGGCAGCGTCCGGTTGCAATTGGCCGGGTCCATCGGATCGGCCCGACCCTGCACCGGCATCATCAGGGCGCTGGCCGGGTCGATCACGCCGCGCTTGTTGGCGGCGGTGATCGGCACCCGGTCGCCCATGTCGATGAGGGGCGGAGTGATCTCCGCCTGGGTGACGGTGCCGCGAGCGAGCGCCATGCGCACGGCGATGCCGGAATTGGAGGTCTTGGTGGCGATCGCGAAACTGCTGGGCTGGGGCGCCGACGCGATGGCGCCGCTGGCGCGGGCCGAGCCCATGCCGCCCGTCACCACGCCGACGAGGCCGGTGAGCCGGGCCGAGACGTCCATCCGGTAGCCGGATCCCTCGAACACCCCCGCCACTTGGGCATTGCCGATGGTGAGGCCCGCCAGGGCGATGTCGTAATCCACCGTCACCGTCGAGGCGGCGGCGGCCTTCGGCCGGGCCTGCGCGGGCGGCCCGACAAGCGCCACGGGAACAGCCACCGCGAGGGTCAGCGCGCTGGCGCCGAGCAGCCGGGCGCCGAGCAGCCGGACGTCAAGCAGCCGGGCGCCGAGACGAGGAAGCGGGGCAGGGCGCTGTCGGGTGCCGCACATGGCTGGAAACTCGGGTTCGCTGTCGGTCCCCGGCCGAACGCGCCCGGGACATCTGGCCATCATCGTCCGCTCTCATGGTTAACACATCGTTCGGGCGGGTGCAGCGGAGGCGTCGGTGCCGGCCCGCCCGGCCCGGGCGGAGCGTCGAAAAATCGGCCCACGCCTTGACGTCACGGGGCACTCTCCCCTATAGGCTCGCGCCTTCAATGAGAACGCCGCTCCACCGGGCCTGGCGTGCGAGAAGCCGCTTGCCGCGACGCGGCCGGGTTTCCCGCCAGCCTGTCGGACATGCGGAACGAGACGGGAAATAGAACAATGTCGCGCCGTTGCGAACTCACGGGCAAAGCCGTGCAGACCGGCCACCTCGTGAGCCACTCGAACCGCAAGACCAAGTGCCGGTTCCTGCCGAACCTGTGCCAGGTCACGCTGCAGTCGGATGCCCTCAAGCGCCGCGTGCGCCTGCGCGTCACGGCCCATGCGCTGCGCTCGGTCGAGCACCGCGGCGGTCTCGACGCCTTCCTGATCAAGGCCCGCGAGATCGAGCTGTCGCAGACGGCCCGCCTTCTCAAGCGCGAGCTGCACAAGAAGCTCGCCGAAGTCGAGACCCCCGTCGCCGCCTGAGGCCTCCGGGGCGTCGAATCGGTCGGGGAGCGCTCCCGACCGCGCCGCCTTCCGCCAGATCATCGAACGGCCGCCGCACGCGACAGCGCGTACGGTGGCCGTTCGCGTTGGAGCACCGGTTTCCCGTCGATGACCGTCCTGTCGCTCGTCGCCCCGATCTTCGGCCTCATCCTGGTGGGATGGATCGCGGCACTCGCCGGCTTCCTGTCCGACAAGGTCAGTGACGGCCTGTCGGAATACGTCTTCTCGATCGCGGTTCCGGCTCTGATCATCGCGACGCTGACCCGTCCCGGGCTCACTGGCGAGATCACGCCCTCCTACTGGGTCAGCTATTTCGGCGGGGCCGCCCTGTCCTGGGGAATCGGGTCGGCGCTGAGCCTGCGCCGCAAGGGCGTCGAGCGCCGCGGGGCGATCCTCCACGGCTTCGCCGCCAGCCAGTCGAACACCGTGTTCATCGGCGTGCCGATGATCCTCCAGGCCTATGGCGAGGAGGGGGCCTTCCCGCTCTTCATGCTGCTGGCCGTGCACCTGCCCCTGATGATGGGCTGCGCCACCTTCCTGATCGAGGCGGACGGCGAGACCTCCATCCTGCGGCGCCTGCGGGGCCTCGCCCTGGTCCTTCTGCGCAATCCGATCTTCCTCGCGCTCGTCCTGGGCCTCGGCCTCAAGGCCATCGGGGTGGCACCCACCGGCATGGCCAAGGCGCTGGTGGATTCGCTGGCGGGTACGGCCTCGACCTGCGCGCTGATCGCCCTCGGCGCCGGCCTCGTCCGCTACCGGGTCCTCCACGACATGCCGAGCGCCCTGGTGATCACCAGCCTGAAGCTTGTGCTGCATCCCCTCGTGGTCTGGGTCCTGGCCTTCCACGTCTTCACCATGCCACCGGCCTATGCCGGGGTGGCGACCCTGTTCGCCGCGATGCCGGTGGGCATCAACGCCTACCTGCTCGCCGCCCGCTACAAGACCGAGACCGGCGTGGTGGCCGCCGCCGTGATGCTGTCGACCCTGCTGGCGACCTTCACCACGATCGCCTGGCTGACGCTCCTCGGCCACGCCTGACGGCGCGGCGGAGCTGCTCGGGTCGCGCCGATCTTGACCGCTGTCCCGCCTGTTTGTACCGATCGGTACAGGACCGGGAAAGCCGCGGTCCAGCCGTGCCGGAGCCTTGCCGATGTCCGAGACCCTTGCTGCCGAATCGCGTCCTCCACTGCCGCCCTTCACGCGGGACACGGCGATCGTGAAAGTCCGCGCCGCCGAGAACGGCTGGAATGGCTGCAACCCGGAAAAGGTCGCCCTGGCCTACACCGCCGACAGCCGGTGGCGGAACCGCACCGAGTTCTTCAGCGGCCGGCCGGCGATCGTGGATTTCCTGCGCCGCAAATGGGAGCGCGAGCACGAGTACCGCCTGATCAAGGAGATCTGGGCCTTCACCGAGGACCGGATCGCCGTCCGCTTCGCCTACGAGTTCCACGACGCGGCGGGACAGTGGTTCCGCGCCTACGGCAACGAGAATTGGGCCTTCGACGCCAACGGCCTGATGCGCGAGCGCCATGCCAGCATCAACGACCTCTCGATTCGCGACACCGAGCGCCAATTCCACTGGGACCGCGCCGCCCCGCGTCCCGATGACCATCCCGGGTTGAGCGCTCTCGGCCTGTAAGAGACCGGTACCGGTGTCGATGTCGGGAGTAGGATCGGGGGCATCGTCGCGGGCGCGTGCACGGGAGGCCGCGATCCCGGTGCTGGCGGAGGTGTTTCGCGAGCACGGCTACGAAGGGGCCAGCCTGGCCTTGCTCGGCGCCCGCACCGGACTCGGCAAGGGCAGCCTCTATCACGCCTTTCCGGGCGGTAAGGCCGAGATGGCGGAGGCTGTCCTGGACGCCATCGAGGCCTGGTTCGAGACGCGTCTCTACGCTCCCCTGCGCGACGAGTCCGATCCCGAGGCGGCGATCCGGCGCATGCTGTCCGAGACCGAGGCGTATTTCCGCTCCGGGGGCCGCGCCTGCCTCGTCGGCGCCTTCGCGCTGACCGAGGGCCGCGACCGCTTCGGCGACCGCATCCGGCGCTACTTTGCCGTCTGGTGCGATTCGCTGGCGGCGGCCCTGCGGCGCAGCGGGTTCACCGAAGCGGCGGCGAAAGGCTTGGCCGAGGAGACCGTCGCGGCCATCCAGGGCGGTCTGGTCCTCGCCCGCGCCCTCGACGACCCGGGGGCATTCGGTCGGACGCTGGAGCGCCTGCGGCCGCGGTTGATCCCAGGGGACAGGGACAGGACAGGGGCTGAGGGCAGGGAGGTCGGGTAGGCGTCTTGCCTGACGGATAGGCGTCTTGCCTGACGGGAAGGCGTCTTGGCTGACGGGAAGGCGTCTTGGCTGACGGGAAGGCGTCTTGGCCGAAGGCCGGAGCGCATCTCCCTCCCCCGCAGAGGGGGAGGGACGAGCCGGCGTCCCCGACGAACGCCTCAGGGCATCCGGGATCAGCTGCCCGGAGTCAGCTTCAGGATCTTGCCGTCCGGGCCGTCGGTGACGGCGTAGACCGCACCGTCGGTGCCGACGCGGACATCGCGGATGCGGTCCTCCAGGGGAATGCGCTCCTCGCTGACGACCTTGTCGCCGTCGAGTTTCACCGCCACGAGGCCCTGGCTGACGAGGCCGCCGATCAGGAAGGCGTCCTTCCAGGCCGGGAAGGCGTCACCGCTGTAGAGCGCCATGCCCGAGGGGCCGATCACCGGGTCCCAGTAATAGACCGGCTGGGCGGTGCCGCCCGCCTGGGTCTTGCCCTCGCCGATCTTCTCGCCGCTGTACTCGAGGCCGTAGGTGACTTCGGGCCAACCATAATTGACGCCGGGACGCGGGCGGTTCAGCTCGTCGCCGCCGCGCGGCCCGTGCTCCACGGTCCAGAGCCGCCCCTGCGGATCGAGGGCCGCGGCCTGCACGTTGCGGTGGCCGTAGGACCAGATCTCGGGCTTGGCCTTCTCGCCGCCCGTGAAGGGATTGTCCTTCGCGGCATTGCCATCGGTGTCGATGCGGAAGACCTTGCCGAGACCGCTGGTGAGGTCCTGGGCCTGGACGCGCGTGACCTTGTCGGAGCGCTCGCCCACGGTGACGAAGAGCTTGCCGTCCGGGGCGAAGACGAGCCGCGAGCCGAAATGCTTGTCGCCGTCATAGCTCGGCATCTGCCGGAAGATGACCTTGACCTCGTCGAGGCGGGCGGCGCCCTTGTCCTCGACCAGTTTGGCCCGCAGCACGCTGGTGCCGTTGCCCTTGTCGCGCGGCTCGGCGTAGCTGAGATAGATCAGACGGTCGGCGACGAAGCTCGGGCTCAAGGCCACGTCGAGCAGGCCGCCCTGTCCGCGGGCATCGACCTTCGGCACGCCGGGAATCGACGGCCCGGCGGTTCCGTCCTTGGCGACGATGCGCAGCTTGCCGGCTTTCTCGGTCACCAGCATGCGTCCGTCCGGCAGGAACTCCATCGCCCAAGGGCTGTCGAGGCCCTTGGCGACGACCTCCGTCTTCACCTTCGTGGCGACCTCGGGCTTTGGGGCGCGGGTCTGGTTGGGCAGCAGCGGCTTGTAGGGCGCATTCGGCGCCTCGGTTTCGGCGGGGCTGTTGCCGGTGGCGGAACTGGTGGGCGCCGCGAAGGCGTCGCCGCCGATCCGGGGCTGCCGGGGCTCGGCGCCCGCCGGCTCCTGCGCGTGGACGGCCGCGCCGAGGCTGAGAAGGGCTGCGGTGGCGAGCAGGCTGTGCGGGATGCGCTTCACGTCGGATGGTCCTCCATGCCGGCACGTTGGCCGGCTCCGGGTCGAGCCCCCTCGGGCAGCGGCCGGGCCGCCGCCGTCGGGATGCCTGGGACATGGGGCGACGGACACGCTTTGGCGAGGGTGGCGGCCTCTCGGGCCACCGTCGCGGGGTTCGGAACAGGTCCGGCCGGCCTCATCGGGCTCGACATCTGAAGGGTCCCGACGAAGAGACCAGGTGGACAATCTGCAGAGTCCAGGGGAGGGCAGCCCTGCATCGGCCACAGGACGCCTTGACCGTTCCCCGCCGCATCGCCAACTCTGGCCTTCGACGATCCGTCTCGCGGCTCGATGTCGCGACGCGAGGACGGCGGATGAGACGTTTCGCGAAGAGCGGAACCGGAAAGGAAGTTTCCCATGGCGACGGTGAAAGTGACCGACGCGAGCTTCGAGCAGGACGTTCTCCAGTCCGCGGAGCCGGTCGTAGTGGATTTCTGGGCCGAGTGGTGCGGCCCGTGCCGTCAGATCGGTCCGGCGCTCGAGGAGATCTCGGCCGATCTCCAGGGCCGGGTCAAGATCGCCAAGGTCAATGTCGACGAGAACCCGGGCATTGCCGCCCAGTACGGCATCCGCTCGATCCCGACGCTGCTGATCTTCAAGGACGGCCAGCTCGCGAGCCAGAAGGTCGGCGCCGCCCCGAAGGGCGACCTGTCCCGCTGGATTCAAGCGAGCGCCTGAGCGCGGGGCCGGTCCGGCGCCGCGACCCACGGCCTGAACGGACAAAGCCCGGCCGCGAGGCCGGGCTTTTTTGTGGGGCGTCGGATGACCGAACGCCGATGATGGCCCAAACGAAGAAACCCGGCCTTGCGGCCGGGCTCCCTCGTTTCGAGACCGTAGATGTCGGCTTAGTACGAGCCGAACTTGTAGTTCAGGCCGGCGCGGACGACGGCGAACTCGGCGCCGCTGTTGCGGTTGGTGAAACCGGGCTGGCGGTAGAGAACGTTGTTGGTGTCGACGGCGTAGACGCCGGCGTTGCGGTTGTTGTTCTCGAGGTTCACGTACAGGCCTTCGACCTTGAGCGTGACGGCCGACGAACGGAAGAAGTTCAGGAACGAGTCGGTCGGGAGCGCGTACTCGATGCCGCCGCCAGCAGCGTAGCCGGTGCGGAAATCGTCGTTGCCGCGGAAGCCGCCGAACGAACGCTCGTTGCTGCCGGCGCCGTAGGCGAAGCCGCCGGTGCCGTAGAACAGGACGCGGTCGAAGGCGTAGCCGAGGCGACCGCGGACGGTGCCGAAGTAGTCGAGGCTGGCGGTGCCGCGCGGGTCGACGAAGGTGACGCCGGCGATCGGAGCGAAGCCGGGGGTCAGGATCGCATTGTTACGGCTACGGCCGAAGTCGACGTACTGGGCGTCAGCTTCGATACCGACGACCACGCCCGAACCCGGGGTGAACTGGTAGTTGTAACCGATCTGACCGCCGCCCGTGAAACCTTCGTTGGAGTTGTTCGAGTAGGCGACCTGCGACGGACCGCCGTTGAGCGGAGCGACGAGGTTCGGGAACACGTTGTTGTAGACGTTGGTGCCGCGGTCGGAGGCGTCGAAGCCGTAACCCGCGTTGAAACCGGCGTAGAAGCCGGTCCAGGTGAACACCGGCACCGGCACGAACACCGGCGGAGCGGCGCGGCGCGGCAGGTCAGCGGCCGAAGCGGCTGCGGTGAGGGCCGTGAAGGCCGCGAAAGACGTAAGAAGCTTTTTCATTATTCTGATCCCCAGCGAAGTGCCCGATCGAGGGAGAACCTACTTCAGTTTCCACAGCCAAGATGTAGCGCCGCGGTCACACCGCAGAGTTGATGTGAGCGCCGGTGGGACTGGAAAAGGTTAGGGAATTCAGGTCGGCGGCGTTCCGTTCGCAGTCAGGACGGCGCCGACGAGGTAGAGCGAACCGCAGATCAGAATGCGTGGCGGTTGCTCGAAGGCGATGTCGGAAAGACTCTCGAGAGCCGCTTCGACACTTGAGGCCACGGCCGCGTTCAGGCCCACATCCGTGGCGATGCTGGCGACCTCTTCCGCCGGCCGGGCCGCCATCTGTCCGGCGATCGGGACCGCCACAAGGGCGCGGGCCAGACCGACGAAGTTGCGCAGGAACCCCTCCGCGTCCTTGGTCCCAAGCAGGCCGACGATGAGCACCAGCGGGACGTCGGAGCGCTCGCCGAGATCCGCCATTGCGGCGGCGAGGATGCGCCCGCCATCGATGTTGTGGCCGCCGTCGAGCCAGAGTTCGGCGCCGAGGGGCACCAGATCGGACAGGCGCCCGCGGTTCAGCCGCTGCAGGCGCCCCGGCCACTCGACGGCGTTGAGCCCGGCCTCGATCGCGGCGGTACCGATATCGCCGAAGCCGGCGGCACGCAGAGCCGCGATGGCGGTGCCGGCATTGGTGAACTGGTGCCGGCCGTTCAGGCGCGGCTTGGGCAGGTCGAATAGGTCGGTATCGTCCTGGTAGACGAGACGCCCGCGCTCGGCATGGACCGAGAAATCCTGGTTGCCGACGCGGATCGGGGTGGCCCCCACCGCTTCGGCGAGCTGGCACAGCACCGAATCGGCTTCGGCGTAATCCTGCGCGGCGATGATGGCCGGGCATCCCTTCTTGAAGATGCCGGCCTTCTCGGTGGCGACCGCCTCGACGGTGTCGCCGAGATATTCGGCGTGGTCGCGCCCGATGGGCGTCACCACGGCCGCCGCCGGCCGATCGATAACGTTGGTGGCATCGACCCGGCCGCCGAGCCCGACTTCCAGCAACAGCACGTCGGCCGGATGCTCGGAGAACAGCAACAGGGCGGCCGCGGTGGTGATCTCGAACACGGTGATCGGCTCGCCCTCGTTGGCGGCCTCGCAGCGGGCCAGGGCGTCGGCCAGCTGATCCTCGGGGACGAAGTGTCCGCCCCCGATGGCGCCGATACGGATGCGCTCATGGAAGCGCACCAGATGCGGCGAGGTGTAGACATGGGCCGCCAACCCCGCGGCCTCGAGGATCGCCCGCATGAAGGCGATGGTCGAGCCCTTCCCGTTGGTGCCGGCCACGTGGATCACCGGCGGCAGCTTGCGCTCCGGGTGGTCGAGACGGGCGAGCAGCCGCTCGATCCGCCCGAGCGACAGGTCGATCGTGCGCGGGTGGAGGGCGAGGAAGCGCGCCATCAGCGCGTCGGAGGAATCCATGATCGAACGTCGTGTGGCGGAGGGGAGGGGATCGCGGAGAAGGAATCGTGGAGACGGACGCGCGGCGTGTGCCGCTTCAGGCGAGTTCCGCAACCGGGGCGGCCGCCCGGACCGGCGGCGACCCGGGCTCCTGATTGGTGAGGAGGCCGCACAGGGTCGCGATCGTGTCCTTCAGGGCGTGGCGGTGGACGACCTGATCGACCATGCCGTGGTCGCGCAGGTATTCCGCCCGCTGGAAACCGTCGGGCAGCTTTTCGCGGATGGTCTGCTCGATGACGCGCGGGCCGGCAAAGCAGATCAGCGCGCCGGGCTCGGCCAGATGGACGTCGCCCAGCATCGCGTAGGAGGCGGTGACGCCGCCGGTGGTGGGGTTGGTGAGCACCACGATGTAGGGCAGTCTGGCCGCGTTGAGCCGGCGCACCGCCACGGTGGTGCGGGGCATCTGCATCAGCGAGAGGATGCCTTCCTGCATGCGGGCGCCGCCCGAGGCGGAGAACAGGACGTAGGGGGTGCGCTTGTCCAGGGCGGTCTCCGCGCCGCGCACGAAGGCTTCGCCGGCCGCCATGCCGAGAGAGCCGGCCATGAAGGCGAAGTCCTGCACCGCCAGGGTCATCGGCAGGCCCGAGACGCGGCCGAAGCCGACCTTGAAGGCGTCGGTCATGCCGGTCTTGGCCCGGGCATCCTTGAGCCGGTCGACGTAGCGCTTCTCATCGCGGAACTTGAGCGGATCGGCGGCGACCTCCGGCAGGGGCACGTCGATCCAGGTGCCCTCGTCGAACATCATCTTGAGGCGCGCCTGGGCGCTCATCTTCAAGTGATGCTCCGAGCCGGGGATGACCCAGTGATTGCTCTCCACCTCCTTGTGGAAGACCATCTGGCCCGTATCGGGGCACTTGACCCACAGGTTCTCCGGGGTCTCGCGCTTGAACAGGGTCTTGATCTTGGGGCGAACGACCTCCGAGATCCAGTTCATCGGTTCAACCATCATGCGACGGTGTCCTTGTGCGGGCTCGAAGCGAGCGAGCCGGAAGGTCTCGCGAAATTGCGTCAGGCGCGGGGCGCGGAGCGCACGCCCTCGGCCAACTCGCGCACCAGGGCGCTGACGGCCGCGACCGTGCCGCCGTTCGAAGCGCCTTCGGCGTCGAGGGTGGCCCGCATGGCGTCAACCAGGGCGGAGCCGACCACCACCCCGTCGGCTCCGCGAGCGATCGCCGTGGCATCGGCTCCGGTCCGAACCCCGAAGCCCACCACGATCGGCAGGTCGGTGTGGCGCCGGATCCGGTCGACCGCCGCGGCCACCCGGTCGAAGTTCGGCGTGGCGGTTCCGGTGATGCCGGTGATCGACACGTAGTAGACGAAGCCCGCGGTGTTCGCGAGGACGGCGGGGAGCCGCTTCTCGTCGGTGGTCGGCGTCGCGAGGCGGATGAAGGCCAGCCCCTTGGCCAGCGCCGGCAGGCAGAGTTCGTCATCCTCCTCCGGCGGAAGGTCGACCACGATCAGGCCGTCGATCCCGGCGTCGAGCGCATCGTCGAGGAAGCGCTCGACGCCGTAGGTGTGGATCGGGTTGAAATACCCCATCAGGATCACCGGCGTCTCGGTGTTGCCCTGGCGGAAGCGCCGCACGAGATCGAGGGTCCGGGCCACGCCCTGGCCGCCCTTCAGGGCACGCAGGCCCGCCGCCTGGATCGCGGGGCCGTCCGCCATCGGGTCGGTGAAGGGCAGGCCGAATTCGACGATGTCGGCTCCGGCGGCCGGCAGGGCTTCGAGCACCTTCAGCGAGGTCTCAGCATCGGGATCGCCCGCCATCACGTAGGTGACGAGAGCCGCGCGGTTCTCGGCCCGGCAGCGCGCGAAGGTCGCGGCGATGCGCGCCTGACCGGGATTCACCGAACTCGTCATCGTCATGACACCCACGTCTAACGGTCCTCGGCGCCGCGGCGGGGGCGGCTCGGGATCAAGCCGCCGCGCCTACACCATCAGGACCGGCCCGTGAAGCGCACCGCCGCACCGCATCGCATTCGATCCCGATCCGCAACGGTTTCTTAACGGCCTTTCGAAAGCCCGCCTTCAAGTTCCTCCGGCATGGTCCCTCGCGGCAGGGGTCGGTCCTGCCGGAGGCCGGTCCCATGACGCTGCAGGATGTCCCGCTGCAGGTTTTCGCGATGCCGCCCTGGGTCTGGCAGACCGTGGGCCTTGGTCTCGTATCCGGCGGGTTCGGCTTCGCGGCGGGCTGGTGGGGCCGCGCGCGTCGTGTTGCCCCCGGCCCAACCGTTTCCATCGAACGCCCTGCCTTCGCCCGCGACGGCAGCCGGACCGAGCAGCTCGAGGACCGGGTCTGGCGCCTGTCGGAGAGCGAGGAGCGCTACCGGGCGCTGGTCGAGGCCAGCACCGAGATCATCGTGCAGCGCGACGCGCAGGGGCGGATCACCTTCGCCAATGGCGGCTTCGGGCGACTCGTCGGTGCCGAGCCGCTGTCGCTGGTCGGTACGACACGGACCGCCGAGGTCCTGGAGACGAACGAGGGCGTGCGAAGCTCGGATGGAATCCGCCGCGTCGAGATGCGGCTGGTCCCCTTCTCCGGCGCGCCGCGCTGGTACTCCTTCATCGAGATGCCGATGCCGGGGGGCTCGGGCGAGCCCCAGTGGCTGCGCGCCGGCACCGACATCACCGAGCGGGTCGAGGCCGCCCGCTCCCTGGACGAGGCGTTGAACCGGGCCGAGGCCGCCAACGTGGCGAAGTCCCGCTTCCTCGCCACCGTCAGCCACGAGTTCCGCACCCCGCTCAACGGCATCCTGGGCATGGCCGATCTCGTCCTCGACACCGGCCTCGACCCGGAACAGCGCACCTATGTCGAGGCCGTCCGGACCTCCGGAAAGGCCCTGCTCAGCCTCATCGACGGCATCCTCGATTTTTCGCGGATCGAGGCGGGCCGCCTCGATCTCGCCGCCGAGCCGTTCGATCCGGGCGAGATCGCCGAGGCCGTGGTGGAACTGCTGGCGCCCCGGGCCCAGGACAAGGGCATCGAGATCGCCGTCGACATCGCCGACGACATCCCGCGCCTGGTGGTCGGCGACGCCGACCGGGTCCGCCAGATCCTGATCAACCTCGCGGGGAACGCGATCAAGTTCACCAATGCGGGCGGGGTCGGCGTCGAGCTGCGCCGCGAGGCCGGCGACCTCGTCATCGCGATCTCGGATACCGGTCCGGGCATCCCGTCCGAGCGCATCCCGATCCTGTTCGAGGAATTCGAGCAGGGTGACAGCAGCGCCAGCCGCCGTCACGAGGGCACCGGGCTCGGTCTCGCCATCACCCGGCGCCTCGTCAACCGGATGGGCGGGCGCATCGACGCGACCTCGCGCCTCGGCCAGGGCAGCACCTTCTCGGTGACGTTGCCGCTCCCCGTCGCGGCGGCGGATCGCGAACGGCCTCCGAGCCTGTGCGGGCGCCGGGTCCTCATCGTCGCGGCCTCGCCGTTCCAGGCGCCATTCCTGGCCCGGCGGCTCAGCCGCTCGGGTGCGTCCGCCCTCGTGGTGCCGAACCTCGATGCCGGTCTCGATGCGATCGCGGCCGCCGCCTTCGATGCGGTCCTGGCCGATCGCACCCTCGGCGACGCGGCGGTGCGCACGCTGGCGCTCGAGGCCCGACGCTGCGGCGTGCGCTGCAGCCTCGTCCTGCTCTCGCCCTTCGATCGCCGCGAGTTCGGCACCCCCGCCGCCGCCGGCTTCGACAGCTATCTGGTCAAGCCGGTGCGCGCCCGCTCTCTGTTCGATCGCCTGCTGGCGCCCGCCTCGTCGCAGGCCGAGTTCGTCGCGGCGACGCGGCGCGGATCGGAGGAACCCGGCGCCGCGATTCCGGCGCGTCTGCCCGCCACCGCGCTCGAAGCGCCGGCAAATCCCGGCGCATCCGGTCCTGTCGCATCCTCTCCCCCGACCACCGGACCGCGCGTGCTCCTCGCCGAGGACAACCCGATCAACGCCCTGCTGGCGACCAAGGCCCTCCAGCGCCTGGGCGCGCAGGTGGTGCTGGCCCATGACGGGGAGGAAGCGCTGGCCCGCATCCGCGAGGCGACCCCCGACACCCCCTTCGATCTGGCCCTCTTGGACATCCGGATGCCCGGGATCGACGGCCTGGAGACGGCCCGGCAGATCCGCGCGATCGAGGCCGCCGAGGGGGCGCCCGCCCTGCACCTCGTGGCCCTCACCGCCAATGCGGGCCGGGACGACGAGCGCATCGCACGCGCGGCGGGCTTCGACGGGTTCCTGGCCAAGCCCCTCGACCTGCGCGCCCTGCCGGGCCTGCTGGAGCGCCGCGCGGCGGCTGCCTGACCGCGACGGTTTTCGCTTATCGCTGGCGGATCGACCGTTAAGCGAGGACCGCGCCGCGCGATCACGTCACGGTCGGGAGCGATCCTTTAGCGCCGAGGCACCGGGATTGCCGGAGCGTTGACACGCCGGGCGGGGCGCGCGAACACCGCGCCATGGCCGATCACCTTTCCCCGGATTCTCGTTCTCCGGATCTTCGTTCTCATGATTCTGCGCCCGCGGATGCAGGGACGCGCAGCCACGACCGCCGGGTCGCCTGGAGCGTCGTCGCGCTCACCGCCGTGACGGTGCTGATCGGCGCCCTCGCGGCCGCGCCGGTCCATCACCCCGCTTCTCACCCCGTCGTGGCCAACCCGAGCCAGGACGCGACCTGCGCCGAATGGGGCGACGGCTGCCGCGTGTGCCAGCGCGCCGAGGACGGCATCGCCTGCTCGCTGCCGGGGATCGCCTGCACCCCGAAGGCGGAGCAGAGCTGCCTGCGCCGCGTCGGCGGCTGACGGGTCTTTCGTCGGCCCTGTTCTCGGCCGGGTACGTCCGATAAACGACCGGGCCTGGCATCGGCCGCCATGAAGGGATCTTGCCTGATGCGGGAGGCTGCCTCGTGAAGGCCCCGCCGGTCTTCCGCTTCGCTCCGAGCCCGAACGGGCGGCTGCATCTCGGTCACGCCCGCTCGGCCCTCCTGAACGCGGCGCTGGCCGAGAGCGCCGGGGGACGACTTCTCCTGCGGATCGAGGACATCGATCCCGTCCGCTCGCGGCCGGAGATGATCGCGGCGCTACGCGACGATCTCGCCTGGCTCGGCCTTCGCTTCTCCCCGCCCGAGCGCCGGCAATCGGCCCATCTCGAAACCTATCGGCGCCAGGTCGACGGGTTCGCCGCCCGGGGCCTCGCCTATCCGTGCTTCTGCTCGCGCGGCACCATCGCGGCCGCAGTCGCGGCGGACACCGCGCGGAGCGGACAACCGGCGCCCCGCGACCCCGATGGAGCGCCGCTCTATCCGGGACTCTGCCGCCACTTGCCGCCCGGGGAGGCCGCGGCGCGGCTGGCGGCCGGCGAACCGCATACTTGGCGCCTCGACATGGCGCGTGCGCTGGCGGCCGCCCCCGGTCCCCACACGATCACCCACGTCGCGGTCGAGACCGTTCCGGGCGAAGGTGCGCCGGCGGGGGAGGGGAGGGGGCCTGGATACCGCGTCGGACCGGAGCATCGCGAGACCGCCGATCCCGCCCGCTGGGGCGATCCCGTGATCGCCCGCCGCGACGTGCCGACGAGCTATCACCTCGCCGTGGTGATGGACGATGCCGACCAGGGCATCACCCACGTCGTGCGCGGCGCCGACCTGCGCGCCAGCACCGACCTGCACGTGCTGCTCCAGGCGCTGATCGGCGTGCCGTCGCCGCGCTATCACCATCACGCTCTAGTGCTGGATTCCTCCGGCGAGAAGCTGGCGAAGTCCCGGCATTCGCCGTCCCTGGCGGACCTGCGCGCCGCTGGGGAGAGCGCGGCCGAAATCCGCCGCCGCCTCGGCTTTTCCTGACGCGAAGCCCTGCGTTTCGATCTCGCGTGCGAGCCGGCTCGGCGGTGCCGGCCTCAGCGCATCGCGTCCCGCTGCGCCATCGCGGAGGCCGTGCGCGACTTCTGCATGGTGCCCTCGATCTGCTCGCGTTGGCGGGTGAATTCGGCGAGCATACGGCCGTCGAGCTCGCGCCCCCGGGGCACGCGGATCTTCATCGGATCGACGAAGTGGCCGTTGATGATCACCTCGTAATGGAGGTGCGCGCCCGTCGACAGGCCGGTGGACCCGACATAGCCGATGACTTGGCCCTGCCGCACCTTGGCGCCGGGGGTGACGCCGCGGGCGAAGCGGGACATGTGGTTGTAGGTCGTGACGTAGCCGTTGATGTGCTGCAATTCGATGCGGCGGCCGTAGCCCGAATCCCAATCCGCCTTCA